>NZ_CP023439.1:2575283-5150567 GCF_002354895.1 Thauera sp. K11 | reverse complement strand
CCACGCTCCGCCGCATGTCGAACCGCATCATTGTGCCGAAGGGCACAGCGTCCGTCACGCGGCGTTGGCCGTCTTTCGCTGCGCCGGGCGTTCCGGTCCGTCTTTCGCTGCGGTGCGAGTACGGTTCGTGCGCGCTTGCGTGGCGTAGGCGCGCGAACGCCCGATCCTCTGCGTAGAGGTATCGGGCGTTGTGCGGGGCGTAGGGTAGTCTGACGATGACCTACTTTCACGAGGGCGGACCTCACTATCATCGGCGCGGTCTTGTTTCACGGTCCTGTTCGGGATGGGCAGGGGTGGTTCCAAGACGCTATGGTCGTCAGACTGTGACTGTTGCTTTGCGCGGTGTGGCGCGAAGCCAAAGTGTCGAAGAAGCGTTGTGTGATTGGTGTGACACGTGTGCGAGTATCGCGGTTGTCCAAGGTTATAGGATCAAGCCGCACGGGCAATTAGTATCGGTTAGCTTAACGTGTTGCCACGCTTCCACACCCGACCTATCAACGTGGTGGTCTTCCACGACCCTTCAGGGGGCTCTGGGCCCCGGGGAAGTCTCATCTTGAGGCGAGTTTCCCGCTTAGATGCTTTCAGCGGTTATCTCTTCCGCACATAGCTACCCGGCGATGCGACTGGCGTCACAACCGGTACACCAGGGGTGCGTCCACTCCGGTCCTCTCGTACTAGGAGCAGGCCCTCTCAAACTTCCAGCGCCCACGGCAGATAGGGACCAAACTGTCTCACGACGTTTTAAACCCAGCTCACGTACCACTTTAAATGGCGAACAGCCATACCCTTGGGACCGGCTACAGCCCCAGGATGTGATGAGCCGACATCGAGGTGCCAAACTCCGCCGTCGATGTGAACTCTTGGGCGGAATCAGCCTGTTATCCCCAGAGTACCTTTTATCCGTTGAGCGATGGCCCTTCCATACAGAACCACCGGATCACTATGACCTGCTTTCGCACCTGCTCGACGTGTGGGTCTCGCAGTCAAGCCACCTTTTGCCATTGCACTATCAGTACGATGTCCGACCGTACCTAGGTGACCTTCGTACTCCTCCGTTACCTTTTGGGAGGAGACCGCCCCAGTCAAACTGCCCACCATGCACGGTCCCCGACCCGGATTCACGGGTCTGGGTTAGAACCTCGACGACACCAGGGTGGTATTTCAAGGATGGCTCCACCGGAACTAGCGTTCCGGCTTCCTAGCCTCCCACCTATCCTACACAAGTCCCGTCAAAGTCCAATGCAAAGCTACAGTAAAGGTTCATGGGGTCTTTCCGTCTAGCCGCGGGGAGATTGCATCTTCACAAACATTTCAACTTCGCTGAGTCTCAGGAGGAGACAGTGTGGCCATCGTTACGCCATTCGTGCAGGTCGGAACTTACCCGACAAGGAATTTCGCTACCTTAGGACCGTTATAGTTACGGCCGCCGTTTACCGGGGCTTCGATCAAGAGCTTGCACCCCATCACTTAACCTTCCGGCACCGGGCAGGCGTCACACCCTATACGTCCACTTTCGTGTTTGCAGAGTGCTGTGTTTTTAATAAACAGTCGCAGCCACCGATTCTCTGCGGCCCCTTCGCCCTTCGGCTGTTCGCCTACAAGCTAACGGGGCATACCTTCTCCCGAAGTTACGGTATCAATTTGCCGAGTTCCTTCTCCTGAGTTCTCTCAAGCGCCTTGGTATGCTCTACCAGCCCACCTGTGTCGGTTTGCGGTACGGTCACTCTATGACTGAAGCTTAGAGGCTTTTCCTGGAAGCGGGGTATCCGTTGCTTCGGATCCGAGGATCCTCGTCATCATGCCTTGGCTCAGCCGCGCGGATTTGCCTACGCGGCACGCCTACACACTTAAACCGGGACGTCCAACACCCGGCCAACCTAACCTTCTCCGTCCCCCCATCGCATCATAGAGCGGTACAGGAATATTGACCTGTTTCCCATCGACTACGCATTTCTGCCTCGCCTTAGGGGCCGACTCACCCTGCGCCGATGAACGTTGCGCAGGAAACCTTGGGCTTACGGCGAGGGTGCTTTTCACACCCTTTATCGCTACTCATGTCAGCATTCGCACTTCCGATACCTCCAGCATCCCTTACGAGACACCTTCGCAGGCTTACGGAACGCTCCCCTACCACGTGTCAAAGACACATCCGCAGCTTCGGTTCATGGCTTGAGCCCCGTTACATCTTCCGCGCAGGACGACTCGACTAGTGAGCTATTACGCTTTCTTTAAAGGGTGGCTGCTTCTAAGCCAACCTCCTAGCTGTCTGGGCCTTCCCACCTCGTTTGCCACTTAGCCATGCATTTGGGACCTTAGCTGGCGGTCTGGGTTGTTTCCCTCTTGACACCGGACGTTAGCACCCGATGTCTGTCTGCCGTATATCACTTTGCGGTATTCGGAGTTTGCTATCGCGGGGTAGATCGCAATGACCCCCCCAACGATTACAGTGCTCTACCCCCGCAAGTGTCCGTACGACGCACTACCTAAATAGTTTTCGGGGAGAACCAGCTATTTCCGGATTTGTTTAGCCTTTCACCCCTATCCACAGCTCATCCCCTAACTTTTCAACGTTAGTGGGTTCGGACCTCCAGTACCTGTTACGGCACCTTCATCCTGGCCATGGATAGATCATCCGGTTTCGGGTCTACGCCCTGCAACTACGACGCCCTTATCAGACTCGCTTTCGCTACGCCTCCCCTACTCGGTTAAGCTCGCTACAGAACGTAAGTCGCTGACCCATTATACAAAAGGTACGCAGTCACCCCTTTCGAGGCTCCCACTGTTTGTATGCATGCGGTTTCAGGATCTATTTCACTCCCCTCCCGGGGTTCTTTTCGCCTTTCCCTCACGGTACTGGTTCACTATCGGTCGATCACGAGTATTTAGCCTTGGAGGATGGTCCCCCCATCTTCAGACAGGATTACACGTGTCCCGCCCTACTTGTCGCACGCTCAGACCCGCCACCGGCTTTTCGCATACGGGACTCTCACCCTGTATCGTCGGACTTTCCAGACCGTTTTGCTAAGCTGATGGTTTTGTCGTGCAGGCTCTTCCGTGTTCGCTCGCCACTACTTACGGAATCTCGGTTGATTTCTGTTCCTGCGGCTACTTAGATGTTTCAGTTCGCCGCGTTCGCCTCCTCAGACCTATGGATTCGGTCTGGGATACCCCTTGCGGGGTGGGTTTCCCCATTCGGACATCTCCGGATCAAAGCTCTATTGCCAGCTCCCCGAAGCTTTTCGCAGGCTTACACGTCCTTCATCGCCTGTGATCGCCAAGGCATCCACCACATGCACTTCGTCGCTTGATCCTATAACCTTGGCTCCTCCTCGCGCTCACGCGCTCGAAGAGCCGGCCATAGGCGAACTCGCTTGTGCGGTCCGGGCTGTGCTGACCACGCAGCCCGAACCGATGCAATCACACAACTTGCAGCGCGCACCGGCTCGATGCGCACTGCACTTCTTCCACTTTGTTAAAGAACGAACCTTCCGGCCGATATCGCTATCGTCCAAGAAGCCAGACATGACGACGGCACCCATCGCCAGGTCTGGCTTCTCGAAGCGCTGGTGGAGCTGGTCGGGATCGAACCGACGACCTACGGCTTGCAAAGCCGCCGCTCTCCCAGCTGAGCTACAGCCCCTCCCGACAGACCGCTTGAGTTTGGTGGGTCTGGTTGGATTCGAACCAACGACCCCCGCCTTATCAAGACGGTGCTCTAACCGACTGAGCTACAGACCCTCAAACGCCTTCGAGGCTCTTGGTCTGAACAACCGATAAGCTGTGGATGCCACGGCCGGTCGTGGCGTCTTCTCTTGAAAGGAGGTGATCCAGCCGCACCTTCCGATACGGCTACCTTGTTACGACTTCACCCCAGTCATGAATCTCACCGTGGTAAGCGCCCTCCCGAAGGTTAAGCTACCTACTTCTGGTGAAACCCACTCCCATGGTGTGACGGGCGGTGTGTACAAGACCCGGGAACGTATTCACCGCAGCATGCTGATCTGCGATTACTAGCGATTCCGACTTCACGCAGTCGAGTTGCAGACTACGATCCGGACTACGATCGGCTTTAAGGGATTGGCTCCACCTCGCGGCTTGGCAACCCTCTGTACCGACCATTGTATGACGTGTGAAGCCCTACCCATAAGGGCCATGAGGACTTGACGTCATCCCCACCTTCCTCCGGTTTGTCACCGGCAGTCTCACTAGAGTGCCCAACCAAATGATGGCAACTAGTGACAAGGGTTGCGCTCGTTGCGGGACTTAACCCAACATCTCACGACACGAGCTGACGACAGCCATGCAGCACCTGTGTCCAGGCTCCCGAAGGCACCCTCGGCTCTCACCAAGGTTCCTGGCATGTCAAGGGTAGGTAAGGTTTTTCGCGTTGCATCGAATTAATCCACATCATCCACCGCTTGTGCGGGTCCCCGTCAATTCCTTTGAGTTTTAACCTTGCGGCCGTACTCCCCAGGCGGTCGACTTCACGCGTTAGCTGCGTTACTCAGCGCATTGCTGCACCGAACAACTAGTCGACATCGTTTAGGGCGTGGACTACCAGGGTATCTAATCCTGTTTGCTCCCCACGCTTTCGTGCATGAGCGTCAGTACAGGCCCAGGGGGCTGCCTTCGCCATCGGTGTTCCTCCACATCTCTACGCATTTCACTGCTACACGTGGAATTCCACCCCCCTCTGCCGTACTCCAGCCGTGCAGTCACAAGCGCAGTTCCCAGGTTAAGCCCGGGGATTTCACACCTGTCTTACACGACCGCCTGCGCACGCTTTACGCCCAGTAATTCCGATTAACGCTCGCACCCTACGTATTACCGCGGCTGCTGGCACGTAGTTAGCCGGTGCTTCTTAGTCCGGTACCGTCATCCGAACGCTATGTTAGAGCGTCCGATTTCTTCCCGGCCGAAAGAGCTTTACAACCCGAAGGCCTTCTTCACTCACGCGGCATGGCTGGATCAGGGTTGCCCCCATTGTCCAAAATTCCCCACTGCTGCCTCCCGTAGGAGTCTGGGCCGTGTCTCAGTCCCAGTGTGGCGGATCATCCTCTCAGACCCGCTACGGATCGTCGCCTTGGTGAGCCTTTACCTCACCAACAAGCTAATCCGACATCGGCCGCTCCAATCGCGCGAGGTCCGAAGATCCCCCGCTTTCCCCCTCAGGGCGTATGCGGTATTAGCGTACCTTTCGATACGTTATCCCCCACGAATGGGCACGTTCCGATGCATTACTCACCCGTTCGCCACTCGCCGGCGGGCCGAAGCCCCCGCTGCCGTTCGACTTGCATGTGTAAAGCATGCCGCCAGCGTTCAATCTGAGCCAGGATCAAACTCTTAAGTTCAATCCTACAAGGTACTCAAAATCATTACTGACTGTAATGCGAGTACCCAATCATTGCGAAACCAGGCAGCTCTCGCTGCCCGCCACAACGACCTGGCACCCACACTTATCGGTTGTTCGACTTTTTAAAGAACCGCTGCATCGCTGCAGCAGAGAAACGAAATTATGGCTAACTCCACACAACCCGTCAACCCCCAGCGCGACGGACGTTTCCGAGAAAACCGAAACCACCACGCCGCGCTTCCCGCTTCCCCCGCCCGCCTCAACGCGCCAACGCGCCAACGCTCACGCAGGGAACCGCGCCAACGCAAAAGAGCCGCGCAGTATAAGCATCCGGGAACGCACGTCAACGCCTCGCCAGGGCAAGCCGGAACGAAACGATCCGAAACCGATCGCCCGCGAGGGCTTCCGCTCCTCCAGCGCCCGATCAGTAATCCGAACCGCCGAAATTGCCGCCGCCGGCGTAATTCTCGAAGCGGGTGTTTTCACCGATGAAAGTCAGCCGCACCGTACCGGTCGGACCATTGCGGTGCTTGCCGATGATCAGTTCCGCCGTCCCCTTGTCCGGCGAATCAGGGTTATAGACCTCGTCGCGGTAGATGAACATGATGATGTCCGCGTCCTGCTCGATGGCACCCGACTCGCGCAGGTCGGACATCACCGGGCGCTTGTTCGGCCGCTGTTCCAGGCTGCGGTTCAACTGCGAGAGGGCGACGATCGGGACGTGCAGTTCCTTGGCGAGCGACTTCACCGAACGCGAGATCTCGGACAGCTCGGACGCGCGGTTGTCGCTTTCCCGCGTGCCGGTCATCAGTTGCAGATAGTCGATCACGATGAGGCCCAGCTTGCCGCACTGGCGGGCGAGCCGCCGCGCCCGGGCACGCAGGTCGATCGGATTGAGACCGGGCGTTTCGTCGATGAAGAGCGGCGCATCGTACAGCTTGCCCATGGCGACCGTCAGGCGCTGCCAGTCGTCGTCGGTCAGGCGGCCGCTGCGGATCTTCTGCATGTCGATGCGCCCGACCGACGAGATGAAGCGCGTGGCCAACTGGGTGCCCGGCATTTCCATCGAGAAGATCGCCACCGGCAGGCGCTGATCAACCGCGATGTGCTCGGCCAGATTCAGCGCAAAGGTCGTCTTGCCCATCGCGGGACGGCCGGCGACGATGATCATGTCCGACGGCTGCAGGCCCGAGGTCTTGTCGTCGAGGTCGATCAGACCGGTCGGCACGCCCGTCACTTCGGACGGATTGTCGCGATCGTAGAGTTCCTGCACACGATCGACGACCTGCTTCAGGATGGGCTGGATGGACACGAAGCCCGTCGAATGGCGGGCGCCGGCCTCGGCGATCTCGAACACCTTGGCCTCTGCCTCGTCGAGCAGCATCTTGGCGTCCTTGCCGGACGGACTCAGTGCGCTCGCCGCGATCTCGTCGCCCACCGCGACCAGCTTGCGCAGGATCGCGCGCTCGCGAACGATCTCCGCATAGCGGCGGATGTTCGCCGCCGAAGGCGTGTTGTTGGCGATTTCGGCGAGGTAGGCGAGCCCTCCCGCCTGCTCGGCCTCACCGCTCTTCTCGAGCGACTCGAAGACCGTGACGACGTCCGCCGGTTTGCCCAGATCGATGAGCTTGGCGATGTGGCGGTAGATGCGCCGATGATCGTCGCGATAGAAGTCCGCCTCGCTGGCGAGATCCGCCACCCTTTCCCATGCCTGGTTGTCGAGCAGGATGCCGCCGATCAGGGACTGCTCGGCCTCGAGCGAATGAGGCGGAAGCTTGATGGCTGCCAACTGCGGATCACCCCCGAAGTCGGGAGGGCGGCGGGTCTGGGTGTTCATGGGCACTGCCGGCGTTGCACGGGGGAAACATTCTAAGCAAGACGCGCCACGGCTGCCCCGTCGGACAGCAAAAAGGGCTGCCCTCGGCAGCCCTTTCCGTCTGGCGTGAGCGACGCGGCCTACTGCTGGTCGCCGACCACCGACACCGTGATCGTGGCGATCACGTCGGAGTGGAGCCCGACCTCGAGCTGGGCTTCGCCGACGGTCTTCAGCGGGCCTTCCGGCATGCGGATGGCCGAACGCTCGATCTGGAAGCCCTGCGCGGCGAGCGCCTCGGCAACGTCGGCATTGGTGACGGAGCCGAACAGGCGGCCGTCCATGCCCGCCTTGCGGCTGACCTCGACGGTGACCCCTTCGAGCTGGGCGGCGAGCGCCTGGGCGGCGGCAAGCTTGTCGGACTGCTGGCGCTCGAGTTCGGCGCGGCGGGCTTCGAACTCGGCGAGATTGGCCTGCGTGGCACGCTTGGCCTTGCCTTGCGGGATCAGGTAGTTGCGGGCGTAGCCGTCCTTGACCTTGACCACGTCGCCCAGGCCGCCGAGGTTCACGACCTTGTCGAGAAGAATGATTTGCATGACGTCTATCCTCTCTTACTGGTGCAGGTCGGTGTAGGGCATCAGAGCCAGGAAGCGGGCGCGCTTGACGGCGACCGACAACTGGCGCTGGTAGCCCGCCTTGGTGCCGGTGATACGCGCCGGCATGATCTTGGCGTTCTCGGTGATGAAGTCCTTCAGGATCTCGACGTCCTTGTAGTCGACTTCCTCGATCTTCTCCGCGGTGAAGCGGCAGAACTTGCGACGCTTGAAGAGACCGCGACCGCCGCGATCATCCTTCTTCTTGAACTTGGACTTGGGCTTGAAAGCCATTTCAGTTTCCTTCCAGAAATTCGATTGTGTTCAGGTGCACGACCGGGCTGCGACTGCGCAGGCTCTTTGCGGCGAGGAAGCCGGTGATCTTCACCGCGACTCCCGGCGAGGCCGCTGCGAGCACGCCGGCGAGGTCTCCCACCGCCACCGCCTGCAGTTCCACCGAAACATCGCGGGAAAGCCCCGCTTCGAGCTGCTTCGATTCGTGCGCCAGTACGCAGTTGGCGACCGGCACACCGGCAGGCGTTCGACGCAGCGGCAGCACCTCGGCCACGCGCGCATCGAGGCGCAGTTCGTTCAACCCCGGTTCAGGCAAATCAGGCAGCGGCTTCGGCAGCCGGCTTGGCTTCGTCCGACGGCGTGGTGAGCGAACGCGCCTTCTCTTCCTTCATCATCGGCGAAGGCGTGGTCACGGCCTTCTTCATCTTGATGGTGAGGTGACGCAGCACCGCGTCGTTGAACTTGAAGGCATGCTCGAGTTCGGCCAGCGTTTCGCCGTCGCACTCGATGTTCATCAGCACGTAGTGGGCCTTGTGCACCTTCTGGATCGGGTAGGCCATCTGGCGGCGGCCCCAGTCCTCCAGGCGGTGGATCTGGCCGTTGCGGCCGGTCACGAGCGTCTTGTAGCGCTCGATCATCGCCGGGACCTGTTCCGACTGGTCCGGATGGACGATGAATACGATTTCGTAATGTCGCATGCAAACTCCTTGCGGTTGATTGAAGCAGCCCCCCGGCATGCGATTCCGGTGGAGCAAGGGAAGGGGCAGGATTCTAGCAAGAACTTCTGGAAAATCAAAGCCAAGGCTTGAGGCGGGCACGACCCGGACAGCGGCGGACGCACGGCCGGCGCTTACAAAATCCCGCTTACACTCTGGCGAGGCCCGGCCGGAGTGCTTCGCCTATGATCGGCTCATCAGGGCACGGCCCCGATCCGAGAACAACCGATACAGAGGCAGACCATGAAAACGAACCTTGTCCGCACGATGCTCGCCGCGCTGCTGTGCGGCGGCCTGCTCGCCGCCGGCAGCGCGGCCCACGCCGGCGACTGGGATGGCCGCGGCCGTGGCTGGGGCCCCTACAAGCACGACCACCATCGCCACCACTTCCGCGGCCATGAGCACGGGCGCACGGTGATCCGCGAGCGCGTGGTGATCCGCGAACGCGAGCGGCCGTACTATTACGCGCCGCCGGTGGTGCAGAACTACTATTACGGCGCGCCGGTGCGCTCCTACGGTTACAGCCGTTCGCCCGCCATCGTCGTCGGCGTCGATATCCCGCCGCTGGTGATCCCGCTGCGCTGACCCGCGCGACGCCGGCCGGGCCTCAGCGCGGCCGGCTTTCCCAGATCTTCTGCAGCCGCTTGGCCGACACCGGCATCGGCGTCCTCAGTTCCTGCGCGTACTGGCCCACGCGCAGTTCCTCGAGCAGCCAGCGGAAATCGTCCAGGAACGGATCGGCGACGCCCGCACGGCGCTTGGCGGCATGCTCGCGCTCCCATGCCTGCGCCAGCGTCTTCCACTCGGCCATCAACTGGGCGTCGCGCGCCGGGTTGTTACGGAACTTGTCGAGGCGCACCGCCGCCGCCTTCAGGTAGCGCGGGAAGTGGGACAGGCGCTCCCACGGGAAGGCGGTGAGGAAGTCCCCGGGCAGCAGGGCGGCGAGTTGGGCCTGCATGTCGGCAGCCAGTTCCGGGACCGTCTTCAGACCGGCGAGCCGCTTCTGCAGGCCGGCATGTTCGGTGACGAGCTGGCCGGCAAGGCGCATGAACTCCTGCGCCACCAGCGTGACGCGCGGCTTGGCTTCCGCGCACCGCCGGGCAAAAGATTCGGCGTCGGCAGGCAGAGGTTCCAGCAGGCAGCAGCGCGTCAGCGTCGCCTCGACCAGCCGCCCCTTGAGTTCGGCCTCGGTGCCGAAGTTCATGTACTGCAGCGCCAGTTCGCGCAGCCCCGGCAGTTTCTCGATCGCGCGCACCTGGTCCTTCAGGCTCAGCGCGAACAGGCGCGCCAGCCCCCTGCGATGGACGCGCGCCGCCTCTTCAGGCGTGTCGTAGGGGCGCAGCGACACGCAGTCGCCGTCATCGTGCAGCGCCGGGAAGCCGATCACGTCGCGGCCGGCGACCTTCACCTCGAGCAGTTCGGGCAGCGGGCCGAAAGTCCAGGCGGTGAAGCCCTCCGGCGCCGGTGGCGCGTCCCGCCTGCCCGCCTGCGGCGCCGGGCTCCGCCCCTCCCCCGCCCCTGGCGCCCGCCCCTCGCCGGCCACCGCGACTGCCGGGCCGCCTGCCTGCGACAGCGCCGCGGCCATGGCACCGCCGATCTTCGCGCCGCTGAAGCGCGCTGCCACCTGTTCGCGAAAACGCGTGCGCAGTTCGGCCAGGTTGCGCGACTGGCCGAGCATGCGGCCATGCTCGTCGATGACGCGGAAGTTCATGAAGCAGTGCGGCTTCAGGTTCTCGGGCCGGAAGCTCTCGAGCGGCAGCTTGAGCTGCACGCGCTCCTCGACGAAGCGCTGCAGCGCCTTCAGCAGCGGCTCGCCGGTGTCGAACTCGCCGGCCTCGAAGGCCGCCATGAAGGCCGCGGCGCTGTCGGCCATCGGCTGCAGGCGGTGGCGGTGCTTCTGCGGCGCCGTCTTGAGCAGCGCGGTGATCTTCTCTTCCAGCAGGCCCGGCACCAGCCATTCGCAGCGGTTGGCGGACACCTGGTTCAGCATCGCCAGCGGCACCGTCACGGTGACGCCGTCGTCGGCCTCGCCCGGCTTGTGCAGGTAGGCGAGCGCCAGCTTCTGGCCGAGCACCTCGAAGCGGGCCGGAAAGCGGTCGGTGGTCACGCCCTCGGCATCGTGGCGCATCAACTGGTCGCGCGTCAGATGCAGCAGCCGGGGCTCGCGCGCCTCCGCCTCCTTGCGCCAAGCCTCGAAGGAGGCCAGATCGAGCACGCCGGCCGGGAGCCTGCTGTCGTAGAAAGCCTCGATCAGCGTCTCGTCGACCAGCACGTCGGGCCTGCGCGACTTGTGCTCGAGGCGCTCGATCTCCGCCACCAGGCGCTGGTTGTGGGCGAAGAAGGGCATCGACCGCGCCGCGCCCTCGGCGATCTCGCCCGCCACCAGCCCGTCGCGGATGAAAAGCTCGCGGCACAGCTTCGGATCGGCGTCGCGGTAAGCCACGCCGCGCCGCGCATACAGCACCAGGCCGTGCACCGTCCCGCGCTCCCAGGCGCGCACGCTGCCCGCGCTCTTGGACCAGTGCGGCTCGAACACGGAGCGCTTGAGCAGATGCGCGCCGACTTCCTCCACCCATTCCGGCTCGATGCGCGCGATGCAGCGGCCGAACAGGCGCGAGGTCTCGACCAGTTCGGCCGCCATGATCCACTTGCCCGCCTTCTTCGCCAGCGCCGAACCCGGATGCGGCCAGAACTTGATGCCGCGCGCGCCGAGATAGCTGCCCGCCTGCGGCCCCGAGGCGTCTTCCACCTTGCAGCCGACGTGGCCGAGCAGACCGGACAGCAGCGCCTTGTGGATAGCCTCGTAGTTCGCCGGCTGCGCGTTCTCCTTCCAGCCGTGTTCGGCGCACAGCACGTGCAGTTGCGCATGCACGTCGCGCCACTCGCGCATGCGCAGGGCGGAAAGGAAGTGCTTCTTGCACCACGCCTTCTGCTTGCTCGACGACTCGTGGCGCTGCACTTCGTCCCACGCCTTCCACAAATGCAGGTACCACAGGAATTCCGAGCGCTGGTCCTGCTCGCCGCCGCGAAAGCGCGCATGCGCCTGGTCGGCCGCCCCCGGGCTGTCCTGCGGGCGCTCGCGCGGGTCCTGCACCGACAGCGCGGCGGCGATCACCACTACCTCGGCCAGGCAGCCGCGATCGCGCGCGGCGAGGATCATGCGGCCGACCTTGGGGTCCAGCGGCAGCGTGGCGAGTTCGCGGCCGACCGGCGTCAGCGTGCGCTCGTCGTCGTCGGTGACGGCGCCGAGTTCGGTCAGCAGCGCATAGCCGTCGCCGATCAGCCGGGAGCCGGGCGGATCGATGAAGGGAAAATCCTCCACCGCACCCAGCTTCAGCGACTTCATGCGCAGGATCACGCCGGCGAGCGACGAACGCAGGATCTCGGGGTCGGTGTGCGCCGGGCGCCGGGCGAAATCGTCCTCGCCGTAGAGGCGGAAGCAGATGCCGTCCATGACCCGGCCGCAGCGGCCGGCGCGCTGCTGCGCCGCCGACTGCGCGACCTTCTCGATCTGCAGTTGCTCGACCTTGTTGCGCGGCGAATAGCGCTTGACCCGCGCCAGGCCGGTGTCGACCACGTAGCGGATGCCGGGCACCGTCAGCGAGGTCTCGGCGACGTTGGTGGACAGCACCACGCGGCGGCCGCCGGAGGAGGCGAACACGCGCGCCTGCTCCTGCGCCGACTGGCGCGCGAACAGCGGCAGGATCTCGGTACCGGGCAGGTGATGGGCCTTTCTCAGCGCCTCGGCGGCCTCGCGGATCTCGCGCTCGCCGGGCAGGAACACCAGCACGTCGCCCGGGCCGCAGCGCTGCGCCTCGTCGACCGCATCGACCAGCGCATCGAGCAGGTCGCGGCCGCGCTCCCTGTCCTTCCGCTGCGCGGCGCGATCGTCGGCACGCGCCGGCGCGGCCTGGTCCTCGTCCGCCTCCACCGGGCGGTAGCGCAGTTCGATCGGATAGAGCCGGCCGGACACTTCGATCACCGGCGCCGCCCGTCCGGCGGCATCGGCGAAGTGCCGCGCGAAGCGGTCGGCATCGAGCGTGGCCGACGTCACGATCAGCTTCAGGTCGGGCCGCTTCGGCAGCAGCGTGCGCAGGTAGCCGAGCAGGAAGTCGATGTTGAGGCTGCGCTCGTGCGCCTCGTCGATGATGATCGTGTCGTAGGCGGCGAGCAGCGGATCGGTCTGCGTCTCGGCGAGCAGGATGCCGTCGGTCATCAGCTTGATGTGGCTGGACGCGCTCAGCTTGTCGGTGAAGCGGATCTTGTAGCCCACCGCCTGGCCGAGCGGGCTGTCCAGCTCCTGCGCGATGCGGCTCGCGGTGGCGCGAGCCGCCAGCCGGCGCGGCTGGGTGTGGCCGATCAGGCCCGCCGCGCCGCGGCCCAGCGCCAGGCAGATCTTGGGCAGTTGCGTGGTCTTGCCCGAGCCGGTCTCGCCGCAGACGATGATGACCTGGTGCGCGGCGAGCGCTGCGGCGATCTCCTCGCGCCGGCCCGAGACCGGCAGTTCGGCCGGAAAGCGGGGTTTCGGCAACGCCGCGATGCGCGCGGCGAGCGCGGCGCGCGAACGCTCGAGCAAGGCATCGAACTCCGCCTGCAGCCGCGCCCGGCGCTCCGCGGCGCGCGCCTCCTGCCGCTCGCCGGCCGGCCGGCGCAGGTCGCGCGCCATGCGGCGCAGGCGCGGACGGTCCGCGCTCAGGCAGTCGTCGAAGGAGGGCGCGCCGGGCGTGCGTCTGCTGTCGTGTTCAACCCGCATCGGTCTTCATCGTTTGATCGAGGCGCGCATTATCCCTGTGTTGCGGTGCGGGTGCGACAATGGCGGCCCGCCGCCGCTGCCTGCCCGCTATGCCCGCCACACCCATCGCCGCCATCGTCTACGGCCCCGACGACGACATGGAGAGCCTGCTGGCGCGCGTCGCCCGTACACTCGCCGCGCACGGCACGAGGCTGGGCGGCGTGATCCAGCACACCCATGCGGCTGACAATGACAGTTGCGGCATGCAGCTCGAGAATCTCGAGACCGGCGAGCGCTTCGGCCTGTCGCTCGCGGCCGCGCCCGGCGCCACCGCCTGCCGGCTCGACCCCGACGCGCTGGCCCGCGGCGCGGTAGCAATCCGGGACGCGGTCGCGCGTGGCGTCGAACTCCTCATCGTCAACAAGTTCGGCGCGCAGGAAGCCGCCGGCGCCGGGCTGCGCGCCGAAATGGGGCTGGCCGCGGCCGCCGGCATCCCGCTGCTGACTGCGGTCGCGGAGCGCTTCCTCGCCGATTGGCAGGCATTCGCCGGCCCCGACACCCAACTGCTGCCGCCCGACCCGGAGCGCGTGCTGGCATGGTGGATCGCGCCGCAAACCGACGCCTGACGCCCATGCAATGCCGCCCCGGCGGTGCCGCCCGCTTTCGGAACGAGCGCGCGAGGGGCTGAAAGACATCCTGCTCGGGGCTCATCCGGCCCTCGAGGCGTCGACGGGCACGCGCCCTCCCCGTCACCGCAGTGCACCATCACACCGCTATAATCGCCCGCTCCCCTTCACGACGACGGCGCCGCCCATGGATTTCCCCCTGCTCCTGATCGCCCTGATCCTCGGCATCGTCGAGGGCCTGACCGAATTCCTGCCGATCTCCTCGACCGGCCACCTCATCATCCTCGGCGACCTGCTCGGCTACAACGACGACGCCAGCAAGGTATTCAAGATCGTCATCCAGCTCGCCGCCATCCTGGCCGTGTGCTGGGATTACCGCGACCGGCTGATCAAGGTCGCCGTCGACCTGCCGCGCGAACGCAGCGCGCAGCGCTTCGTCGGCCTGCTCTTCGTCGGCTTCCTGCCGGCCGCCGTCCTCGGCCTGATGTTCC
Organism: Thauera sp. K11; assembly: GCF_002354895.1. Lineage (NCBI taxonomy): Bacteria > Pseudomonadati > Pseudomonadota > Betaproteobacteria > Rhodocyclales > Zoogloeaceae > Thauera > Thauera sinica. The sequence goes on along the minus strand of NZ_CP023439.1, from coordinate 5,135,949 downwards.
ACTCGGTCATCAAGGGCGTGCTGTTCAACCCGATCACCGTCGCCACCGCGCTGATCGTCGGCGGCTTGATCATCCTGTACGTGGAAAAGCGCAGCTATCACCCGCGCGTCACGTCGGTGGACGATCTGCGCTGGAGCGACGCGCTGAAGGTGGGGTTCGCGCAGGCGCTGGCGATGATCCCGGGCACCTCGCGCTCCGGCGCCACCATCATCGGCGGCATGATCTTCGGCATGTCGCGCAAGACGGCGGCGGAGTTCTCGTTCTTCCTCGCCATCCCGACGATGTTCGCGGCCACCGTCTACGACCTGTACAAGAACGGCTCGCTGCTGCACGCCTCCGACCTGCCAGTGTTCGCCGTCGGCTTCGTCGCCTCGTTCTTCGCCGCCATGTGGGCGGTGAAGGGCTTCATCCGCTTCATCTCCAACCATACCTTCGTCGCCTTCGCCTGGTACCGCATCGTCTTCGGCATCGTCGTGCTGGCGACCTGGAAGCTGGGCCTGGTCGACTGGAGCACGCCGTGATCGTGTACCTGCACGGCTTCCGCTCGGCCCCGGCTTCGATCAAGGCGCAGGCACTGAAGCGCCGCCTGGAAGCACGCGGCCTGGGCCATGCCTTCTGGTGCGAACAGTTGCCGCCGTCGCCGCGTGCGGCGATCGCGCTCGCCGAGGAACAGCTTGCGCGCTGCAAGGCGCAGGGCATCGCCACGACGCTGGCCGGCAGTTCGCTTGGCGGCTACTACGCCACCTGGCTCGCCGAACGCCACGGCCTGCGCGCCGCGCTGGTCAATCCGGCAGTCGTCGCGCCGCTGGAGCTGGGCGCCTACGTGGGCGAGCAGACCAACATGTACACGGGCGAATCCTTCCTCTTCACCGGGCAGCACATCGACGAACTGCGCGCGCTCGAAGTGCCCGCCGTCACCCGTCCGGAGCGCTACTGGCTGCTGGTCGAGACCGGCGACGAGGTGCTCGACTACCGCCACGCCGTGGCGAAATACCCCGGTGCCCGGCAGACCGTGCTCGAGGGCGGCGATCACAGCTTCACGCGCTGGGAAGACTACCTCGACGAACTGATCGCCTTCGCCGGTCTGACGCCGGCAGCATGAGCAGCGCCGCCGGCTTCGATCCGCGCCGCTTCAAGGCCCTGGAGCGCGCGGGCTTCGACCGCATCGCAGCACGCTACGCCGATGGCGCACGCCTGCACGCCACCCTGGCCGACGCGCTGCCCGCCGCCGTGGGCGCCGAACTCGAAGCCTATCGCGCCGCCGATGGCGGGGCGGGCCACGCGATGCCCGCCCGCGCCCTGGTCGCGGTCGCCCGCCGTCCGTCCTGAGGCCCTGCCGATGTCCACTCCCGCGCCGGGCACCACCCAGCTTCGCCACGGCGCCCTCGCCGCGCTCACCGCCTTCGCCGTCTGGGGCCTGTCGCCGCTGTACTTCCGCGCCATCGGCAGCGTTTCGCCCTTCGAGATCGTCGCCCACCGCGTGCTGTGGTCGGTGGTCTTTCTCGCCGGTCTCCTCGCCTTCGTGCCGGCCAGCGGCGGATTCCGCGGCATCTGGGCGATCCGCCGGCAGCCGCGCCTGCTCGGCCTGCTGGCGCTCACCGCGCTGCTCACCGGCAGCAACTGGCTGGTCTTCCTGTGGTCGATCGATGCCGGCCGCCTGATCGAGGCCAGCCTGGGTTACTTCATCAATCCGCTGGTCAGCGTGCTGCTGGGCCGGATGTTCCTCGGCGAACGGCTGCGTCCGCTGCAGCGCGCGGCGCTCGGCGTGGCCGTGGCCGGGGTGGCGTGGCGCGTATGGCAGCTCGGCAGCCCGCCGTGGATCCCGCTCTTCCTCGCCGGCACCTTCGGTCTCTACGGCCTGCTGCGCAAGCGCGCGCCGGTCGATGCGATCGGCGGCCTGTTCATCGAGACCGTCATCACCGCCCCGCTCGCCATCGCCTGGCTGGCCTGGCTGACGCACGACGGCAGGCTGGCCTTCGGCTCCTCGCTCTACGTCGACGCCATGCTGCCGCTGGCCGGCGTGCTGACCGCGGTGCCGCTGGCGTTGTTCGCGGTCGGCGCCAAGCGCCTGCCGCTGGCCACCGTCGGTTTCCTGCAGTTCATCGCCCCGAGCCTGAACTTCCTGCTTGCCGTGCTGGTGTTCCGCGAGCCGTTCGACAGCGGGCAACTGGTCGGATTCGTGCTGATCTGGGCCGCGCTGGCGATCTACTCGGTGGACATGCTCCGCGTGGCGAGATCCTCCGCCTGAGCACGAGACGAAAGACCCTTCATCCAGACCGGCGACACGGCAGGTCTGGAGCCGGGGGATGCGTGGAGTGGGCGAGGACTGTCCGAGCACCGAGCGCAGCGAGGGCGAGTTCCGCAGCCAACGGAACGCATCCCCCGGCTCCAGACCGGATTCGGGAGACTCGCGGGCGGAGACCATCCGAGTCCCGATCGAAGCGAGGTCGGATTCCACAGCCAGCGGAACACATCCCCGCTCCAGACCGGATTCGGAAGACTCGCGGAACGGGCGGGAGCATCCGAGTCCCGATCGAAGCGAGGTCGGGCTCCACAGCCAGCGGAACGCATCCCCGCTCCGGACCGGATTCCGCGCATTCGTGCCATCGCCCGCCGCGCGCGAAACCGGAACTTCGGCGTCCGGCCGAATCCAGTAAACTACCGAACTTGCTTTTCACTGGCGGATGCCGATGTTCGTGCTGTTCGAAGAGGACGGGGCCTTCAAGGCCGGAACGGTCCTCGCTGATAACGATGCCACGCTGCAGGTGGAGACGACCCACGGCAAGCGGGTCAAGCTCAAGCGCGCGAACGTGCTGCTGGATTTCCGCGAGCCCGGCCCGGCCGATCTGCTGGCCCGCGCCGAAGCCGGCGCCGAGGACCTCGACCTGGAATTCCTCTGGGAAGTGTGCGGCGACGACGAGTTCGGCTTTGCCGAATTCGCCGCCGAATACCACGGCCATCCGCCGTCGGCGACGGAAGCGGCCACCGTGCTGCTGCGCCTGCATTCGGCGCCGATGTGGTTCCACCGCAAGGGCAAGGGGCGCTTTCGCAAGGCCCCGGCCGACATCCTGCAGGCAGCGCTCGCCGGGCTGGAAAAGAAGAAGCAGCAGGCGGCCGCGGTCGAGCACATGCGCGGCGAACTGATAAACGGCCGCATGCCGCCGGAACTCGCCGCGCTGCTGCCGCAGGCCCTCTACCGGCCCGACCGCAACCGCATCGAGATCAAGGCGCTGGAAGCCGCCTGCGTGGACAGCGGCCTGTCGGCGCCGCGGCTGCTGCTGAAGTGCGGCGCACTCGCCTCGAGCTACGACTTCCACTACAACCGCTTCCTGTTCGAGCAGTTTCCCGAGGGGCCGGCCTTCCCCGCCTTCGAGCCGGCGGCGCTGCCCGCCGGCCTGCCGCGCGCGGAGGTGGCCGCGTTCTCGATCGACGACGCCTCGACCACCGAGATCGACGACGCCTTTTCGGTGACGCCCCGCGCCGAGGGCGGCTGGCGCATCGGCATCCACATCGCCGCGCCGGCGCTGGGCTTCGGACGCGGCTCCACGCTCGACGCGATCGCGCGCCACCGGCTGTCCACCGTGTACATGCCGGGCAACAAGATCACCATGCTGCCCGACGAGGTGGTCTACGCCTTCACGCTGGCCGAGGGGCGCGACTGCCCGGCGGTGTCGCTGTACCTCGACGTCACGCCCGGGCTGGCCATCGTCGGCGAGGAATCCCGCGTCGAGATGGTGCCCATCGTCACCAACCTGCGCCACCACGACATCGAGCCGGTGTTCAACGACTGCACGGTGCACGAGGGCGGCCCGGACTTCCCATGGAAGCGCGAGCTGACCGTGCTGTGGGATCTCGCCACCGTGCTGGAGGCCGGCCGCGGCAAGCCGGCCGCCAACGAAGACCGGATCGACTACAGCTTCAGCGTCGACTGGACCCGGCACACCGCCGACGGCCCCGGCCACGTCAGCATCGGCCGGCGCCTGCGCGGCTCGCCGATGGACAAGCTGGTGGCGGAACTGATGATCCACGCCAACATGACGTGGGGCAGGCTGCTCGACGAGGCCGGCGTGCCCGGCCTGTACCGCGCCCAGGGCGGCGGCAAGGTGCGCATGACCACCGTCGCCGCACCCCACGAGGGGCTGGGCGTGGACTGCTACGCTTGGTCGAGTTCGCCGCTGCGGCGCTATGTGGACCTCGTCAATCAGTGGCAGATCATCTCGGTGCTGCACGGCACCGAACCCGCCTTCGCCCCCAGGTCGGCCGAACTGATGGCCGCGCTGCGCGACTTCGAACTCACCTACGCCGACTACGCCGAGTTCCAGCGCCAGATGGAACGCTACTGGTGCGTGCGCTGGCTGCGCCAGCACGGCCTCGGCCCGGTCGAGGCCACGGTGCTGCGCGAGAACGTGGTGCGGCTGGAGCAGATTCCGCTGGTGTTCAAGGTACCGTCGATGCCCCTGCAGATGCCCGGCAGCCGGGTGAGACTGCAGGTGGAGAACACCGACCTGTTCGACGTCGAGGTGGCGGCGCGCTTCGTGCAGATCCTGTCCGAGCCGCAGGCGCCGGCCGACGCCGAGTACGCGGGCTGACCCCTCCATGCGCATCGCCGCGCCCGCCCTCTCCCCGCCGGCCGGCGCGCGGCACGCCGGCGCGCATCGCCTCGTCAGCCGCGGGCTGGGCATCGCGCTGGCGATCTCGCTGATGCTGCACGGCCTGGTCCTGAGCCTGCAGTTCCGCCCGCCCGAGGGCAAGCCGGCGCGCGATCGCGGCCTGGAAGTCGTGCTGGTGAATGCGCGCCACGCGAAGCCGCCGCAGAAGGCCGACGTGCTGGCGCAGGCCAACCTCGCCGGCGGCGGCACCAGCGACAAGAAGGACGCGCGTCCGAAATCGCCGCTGCCGCCGCAGAACGCCCGCCGCGACGGCGACGCGCTCGTCGAACAGAAGCGGCGGCAGCCGCAGCAGGCGCAGGCGCAGCAGCAGGTCCTGACGCGCGACAAGGCCGCCGCGTCGGTGGCCAGCCGGCCGCAGCAGACCGAGCAGCCGACGTCGCCGCCGGTCGTCAGCGGCCTCGACCTGCTCGACAGCGCCGCCGCCGTCGCCCGCCTGGAAGCCCAGATCGACCGCTCCCTGGACGAGTTGTCCAAGCGCCCGCGCACCCAGTTCATCGGCGCGCGCGCCAGGGAATACCGCTTTGCGCAGTACGTGGAGGACTGGCGGCAGAAGGTCGAGCGCATCGGCACGCTCAACTACCCGGACGCGGCGCGCGGCAGGATGTATGGCAGCCTGCTGCTGTCGGTCACCATCCGCGCCGACGGCTCGGTCGAGCGCGTCGGCGTGCATCGCAGTTCGGGGCACAAGGTGCTGGACGACGCGGCGGTGCGCATCGTCAGGATGGCCGCGCCCTACGCCCCCTTCCCGCCCGACATCCGGCGCGATACCGACATGATCGAGATCACGCGCACCTGGACCTTCACCAACGCCGACGAGGTGCGGGCGAATTGAGCCCGGCCGGCCCGCGCGACCGCGCCGGAGCCCCGTCGTGAGGACGGCGCTGCGCTGGATCGGCCGCGCGCTGGCGATCGCGCTCGCGCTGCTGATCGTGTGGCAGATCGCGCTGCTCACCCAGGTGATCTGGTGGAGCCGCTTCGACCCGGCCAGCACCAGCTTCATGCGGCTGCGCCTGGACGAACTGCGCGCACGGGACCCGGAAGCCCGGCTGCGCCACCAGTGGGTACCCTACGAGCAGATTTCGATCCACCTGAAACGCGCCGTCGTCGCCGCCGAGGACGACAGCTTCGTCGACCACGAGGGCTTCGACTGGGAAGGCATCGAGCGCGCGCTGGAAAAGAACGAACGGAAGGGGCGGGCCGTGGCCGGCGGCTCGACGATCAGCCAGCAACTGGCGAAGAACCTTTTCCTGTCGCCATCGCGCAGCTACCTGCGCAAGGCGCAGGAGGCGGTGATCACCGTGATGATCGAGCGGTTGTGGACCAAGCGCCGCATCCTCGAGGTGTATCTGAACGTGGTGGAGTGGGGCCAGGGCGTCTTCGGCGCCGAAGCCGCGGCGCGGCGCTACTACGGCATTCCGGCCAGCCGCCTGGGCCCGGCCGAGGCGGCCCGGCTGGCGGTGATGCTGCCCGATCCGCGGCGCTACGAGCGCAGCTTCGGCCCGCGGCTGGCGGCGCACGCGGAGCGCATCCGGCGCCGCATGGCCTACTCGCAGGTGCCCTGAAACGCGCCCGGCCCGACGCGCCGGGCCGCGCCGCGGCGACGCGGCATCCCCGCGCCAAAGGCGCCGCCTCCGGGGTCGCGTGCGGCGCACCAAGCCCGTAGAATCGCGGTTCTCCCGACCACCCGAGCCCGCTGCGCGATGACCCAGGAAGAGGAACGCCACGCCGACGACGTCCAGCAGCACCTGCGTGAAGTGCAGGCGCTGCTCGCACGGCAGAAGGTCGTGGAGGACCTCGTCCACCGCCAGGACATGCCGCGCCACGAACTGGTCGAAAACCTCGTGCACAAGCAGCACGAGGCCGGGCTGCGGGCCAAGCTGGACGAACTGCACCCCGCCGACATCGCCTACATCCTCGAGGCGCTGCCGCTCGAGGAACGCCTGTACGTCTGGGACCTGGTGAAGGCCGAGCGCGACGGCGAGATCCTGCTCGAAGTCTCGGATGCGGTGCGCGAATCGCTGATCGAGACGATGGCGCCGGAAGAGCTGAAGGCCGCGGCGGAGACGCTGGACGCCGACGAACTCGCCGACCTCGCCCCCGACCTGCCGCCCGAGGTCATCCAGGACGTCTTCCAGTCCCTCGACAGCGAGGGCCGCGAGCAGTTGCGCGCGGCGATGTCCTACCCCGAGGATTCGGTCGGCGCGCTGATGGACTTCGACATGGTGACGGTGCGCGAGGACGTCACGCTCGAGGTCGTGCTGCGCTACCTGCGCCGCTTCGACGAACTGCCCGACCACACCGACAAGCTCTTCGTGATCGACCGCGACGACCACCTGAAGGGCATCCTGACGCTCGAATCGCTGCTGATCACCGACCCCGAGACCCTGGTCGCCGACGTGATGCGCAGCGAGCCGGTCATCAGCTTCACGCCGGAAGACGACGCCGGCGAGGCGGCGCAGGCGTTCGAGCGCTACGACCTGGTGTCGGCGCCCGTCATCGGCGACGGCAAGCGCCTGATCGGCCGCCTGACCGTGGCCGACGTGGTGGACTACATCCGCGAGGAATCCGAGGCCGAGATCCTGAGCCAGGCCGGCCTGCGCGAAGAGGAAGACATCTTCGCCTCGGTGTGGGATTCGGTGAAGAACCGCTGGTCGTGGCTGGCCGTCAACCTCGTCACCGCCTTCGTCGCCTCGCGCGTGATCGGCCTGTTCGAGGGCTCGATCGAGAAGCTCGTCGCGCTCGCGGCGCTGATGCCCATCGTCGCCGGCATCGGCGGCAATTCCGGCAACCAGACGATCACCATGATCGTGCGCGCGATCGCGATGGGCCAGGTGGAACCGTCCGCCATGCAGCGCCTGCTGAAGAAGGAACTCGGCGTGGCGCTGGTGAACGGCCTCGTCTGGGGCGGGCTGCTCGGCGTGCTGGCGTGGGTGCTGTACGACAGCGTGTCGCTGGGCGTGGTGATGACGGCGGCGATGACGCTCAACCTGCTGCTCGCGGCCAGCGCGGGCGTGCTGATCCCGATGATGCGCCAGAGCCTGGGCGCCGACCCGGCGATCGGCGGCTCGGTGATGATCACCGCGCTCACCGACTCGGGCGGCTTCTTCATCTTCCTCGGCCTGGCCACGCTGTTCCTGCTCTGATACAAGCGGGCCGCGCGCGGGAGCGGTGCGGCCCGGAACCGCTCAGCGCCCCCAGGCGTAGCGCAGCCCCACCCACGCGGCGCGCGGCGCGCCCGGCGCGACGAACTGCTCGCTGCGCCACTGGTCGGTATCGGGCTGGAAGGCGTTGCCCGGGCCGGTGAAGGGGTTTTCGGCCAGCGCGCCCGCAGTCGCGTAGCGCTGGTCGAAGACGTTGTCGACGCGGCCGAACAGCGTCCAGCCGCCGCTCAGCCGATAGTCGGCGCTCAGGTTCACCACCGCGTAGCCCGGCAATTCGCCACGGCCGCGGAACCCGTCGCCGGCCTTGTGGCGGTTGTTCTCGTTGCCGCGCACGTACTGGCCCGAATACGCGACCAGGCCGGCGCCCACGCGCAGGTCGTCGTTCGCGCGCCAGCTCAGCGCCAACTTCAGCCCGTGTTCCGGCAGGCCCGGAATGCGGTCGCCGCGGCCGACGCGGATCTGTTCTTCGCCACAGCCCGGGTCGCTTTCGGCGGTGCTGTTGTTCTCGGCGACGATGCAGGCGGAAGACTGGAAGGTGGCGCGCAGCCAGTTGTAATTGACCTGCCACTCCAGCGCCCCCGCGTTGCCGCCGATGCCGAGTTCGACGCCCTCGCGCCGCGTCTTGCCGAAGTTGGTGAAGTAGCCGGCGCTGGTCGAGGTGCCGACGAACAGGATGTCGTCGCGGCTGGTGGTGCGGAACACGCTGGCGTTCCACTGCATGCCGCCCGCCAGCCGGCCGCGCACGCCCAGCTCGAAGGTGCGCGCCACGACCTGCTCGAGGAAGGGGTCAGAGGCGAGCGCGTTGGGCAGCGTGCAGGGCTTTTCCGGATTGGCGCAGCCCAGCTCGATCGGCGTCGGCGCGCGGTTGCCCTGGCTGTAGCCGCCATACACGGTGAGCGCCGGGCTTGCCTGCCAGGTCAGGCCCAGCGCGGGGTTGAGCTTGTGGTAGGTGTAGTCGCCATCCAGGTTGTCGGGCTCACCGGGCTCCAGGCGGTCGCGGTTGATCACGCGCGTGCGGTTGTAGCGCAGCGCGCCGGTCAGTTGCACCGTGGGCCCCAGGGCGACGCTGTCGGTCAGGTATATCGACGTGGTGCGCGTGCGGCCGGACAGGCTGTTCTCGAGTTCCGCATCCTCGTCCACCTCCACGCCGCGGTTGGCGGTCAGCCGCCCTTCCTGCGCGGTCTGGCGGAAATCGGCATGGCTGCGGTCGTGCGAGGCGCCGACGGCGAACTGGTGCGCGCCGGCAAAGCGCGTCCATTGCAGCGCGACGCCGTACGCGCGCTGGTTGGTGGCGGTGCGGTTGAGCACGCCGCTGAGGTCGAACGCCGGGTCCTCTTCCAGCGCGTCCTCGTAGTCGTCGTTGCCATCGCCGTTCAGCGTGCGCGTGCGCGTGCGCCGCACATAGGCCGAGGCCGACAACTGGTCCACGTCGCTCAACCAGTGCGTGCCGGCCAGCGTCAGCATGCTCATGCGGTTCCGGGTCTGGTCGGGGTGGGTGAAGATCGCCTCGTCGCGCCGCCGGCGCAGGCTTTCCGGCACCAGGCCGTTGCCGATCAGGTCGGTGTTGGCGTGGATCACGCTCATCGACAGATCGGTACGGTCGGACTTCCATCCCAGCCGGCCGAAGAACTGCGCCACCTCGGAGGGCGAATGGTCGCGCCAGCCGTCCTCCTTCATGCCTTCGGCGGACACGAACCAGTTCAGCGCATCCTTGCTGCCGCCGTGCTGCAGGCTCAGCATGCGGCGATCGAACGAGCCGGCTTCGGCCTCGATCTCGGTGCCGGGATGGGTGTCGCCGCGCTTGGTCCGCAACGCCAGCGCGCCGCCCAGCGTGTTGAGGCCGTACAGCGGGTTGGAACCGGGCACCACGGCCATCGAGGCGATGGCCGCCCTGGGAATCAGGTCCCAGTTGACGACGTCGCCGAAGCCTTCGTTCACCCGTACGCCGTCGACATACACCGACAGCCCCTGCGGCGTGCCGAGCAGCGGCGACACGGTGAAGCCGCGGTAATTGACGTCGGCCTGGTAGGGGTTGCCCTGGATCTCGTTGACCGTCACGCTGCCCAGCCGCCGCTGCATCGCCTCGCCCAGCGACACGCCGCCCGCCTCGCGCACCTGGCGGCCGTCCAGGGTCTGCAGGTTCGCCGGCACCTGGTCCCTGGGCAGATCGATGCCGGGCAGCGGCGTGGTGCCCACCACGACGGTGGGGGCGAGCTGGGTGGGTTCCTCCGCCGCGTGAGCCGCACCAGCGGCCGCCAGGGCGGCAATGAAGGCGATCGTCGAGTAGCCGCAGCACGCCGGCGCCTGCGTCGGCCGGCGGATATGGCGCACGGGTTCACAGCCTGCGTGTGCTTGCATCATGTTTGCCTCCCTGGTTTTTCCTGCCGAAGCCGCTTTGCCGCGCCGTCGGCCGGCGCGGCTCGGTGACCGCGCCGGCCGCGCACGGCGGCCGACGGGCCTCGATCGATTCTAGGGATGGCGGCGGTGCGGCACCCGGGAGTCGCCCCCGGCGAAACCGGGAATTCTTCCCGGCATCGCGCCTTCAGGCCCCGTGGGTGGGGAAGGCGATCAGGCCGAGGCGCACTGCCTCGCGGATCAGCTTGAAATCGTTGTCCGCGTCGAGCTTGCTGCGGATGGCGGACAGGTGGTTGTGCACCGTCTTCGGGCTGAGATGCATGCTGTTGGCGATGTCGGCCGACGAATCGCCGCTCACCGCCAGGCGCAGGACCTCGAACTCGCGCGGGGTGAGGCGCGCGAGCGCCTGCTCGCCGTCGAGCGAGGAGCGCGCGAGCACTTCCAGGATGTCCGCCGAAAAGATCCGCCGCCCCGCTGCGACCGCGCGGATCGCATCGAACAGTTCGGTCGGTTCGCTGCTCTTGGTCAGGTAGCCGAGCGCGCCGGCGCGCATCGCCTGGGTCACGTAGCCGGCATGATCGTGCATGGACAGCACCAGTACCCTGAGCGCCGGCGCGCGCGCGAGCATGCGGCGGATGGCCTCGATGCCGCTGCAGCCGCGCAGGCTGAGATCCGCCACCGCCACGTCGATACCGCCGCGCGCCACGCAGGCGCACGCCTCGTCCGCCGTCGCCGCTTCGGCCACGACCTCGAACCCGCACTCGGCATCGAGCAGGCGGCGGTAGCCGGTGCGCACCACGGCGTGGTCATCGAGCAACAGGATGCGGATCATCGTGCAGATCTCCCTCGTCCACTTCGTCCTCTACCCTTGCGCCCTCGTCCGCTTCGGGCAGCCACAACTCCAGTTGCAGCCCGCCCAGCGCGGATTGCCCCAGGCTCAGCCGGCCTCCCGCCATCTCGGCGCGCTCGCGCATGCCGAGCAGGCCGCCGCCCGCACGCAGGGAGTCGGCCTGCCCGCAGCCGTCGTCGCCGACGACCAGCCGCACGCCGCCCGGCACCGCCTGCAGGCGGACCGCCGCGCGGCCGGCGCCGCTGTGGCGCAGCACGTTGGTGAGCGACTCCTGCAGGCAGCGGTACAGCGCCAGCCCGGCTTCCGGCGCCAGGCGGGGCAGGCGCCCGGGCAGTTCGACGTCGAGCGCGATGCCGCCGGCGCGGGCCCGCCAGTGCTGCACCAGTTCGGCCAGTGCATCGCGCATGCCCAGCCCGCCCAGCCCATGCGGACGCAGTTGGCGCAGCAGGCCGCGCACATGGGACGACATGCGCGCGGCCTCGGTGCGCGCATCGCGGGCGCAGTCGGTGATTCCTGCAGCATCGGCGGTCCCGGCATGGCGCTCGATGAACGCGGTGGCGGCGCCGATGGCGGCGAGCGACTGCCCGAACTCGTCATGCAGTTCGCGCGCGAGTTCGCGGCGCTCCGCCTCCTGCACGCCGATGAGCCGGCGCGCGAGCGTGGTTTCGGCGGCGCGCGCGGCCGCGAGGCTGGCGGCGAGGCGGTCGACGGCGGCGGCGATGCGGTCGAATTCCTGCAGCTCGAAGCGCGGCAGGGCCGCCTGCTCTTCGCCGCGCGCGAGCCGCGCCAGCCCCTGCTCCAGTTCGCGCACCGGTGCGAGTGCGCGGTGCGCCGCACGCCAGGTGGCGAACACGGTGACGCAGGCGAACAGCGCCAGCACGCCGAGCATGCGCAGCCCGTCGCGCAGCACCTCGCGGATCTCGGCGCGCGGGTCGGCGCGGATCACCAGCACCTCGTCGCCGATGGCGATGCGCTGCTCGTCCGTCGCACCACCCGGCAGGCGCGCGGCGAGCCAGTCGAGCGGATCGGCTGCTCCGGAACGGCGCGACTGCTCCAAACCGGGACGCTCCAGCGATACCGCGACGTGGCGCAGTTCGCCGGCCTCCAGCAGGCGCTTGAGCGCCGCGGTCTGCCCGCCCCCGGCCTCGCCGATGCCCAGCAGGAGTTCGGCCAGCCGGCCCGACGCCGCCACTTCCTCGGACACGTCGCGCGTCAGCGCGAGCGCGACCATCGCGCAGCCGGCGGCCAGCAGCGCGGCGGCCAGCAGGGAGAGGCGGGTGGCGAGGCGCCAGCGCAAGTCCATCGACGAGACCTCGGTCGGCAACACGCCGAGCCGCAGCAATCGCCGTGCCATCCGCTGCGGCACGGCCCCGCGCGATGGGCTGCTAACGCAGCGCGGCGAACACCGCCCGCGCCGCGGCGACGGTGGCGTCGATCTCCGCCTCGCCGTGCGCGGCGGACACGAAGCCGGCCTCGAAGGCCGACGGCGCGAAATAGTGGCCGGCCTCCAGCATGGCGTGGAAGAAGCGGTTGAAGCGCTCCCGGTCGGAGGCCATCACGTCGGCGAACGAGGCCGGGACGCCGGCGCTGAAATACACGCCGAACATGCCGCCGACCGCATCGGCGCTGAAGCTCACGCCGGCCTCGCGCGCCGCCGCCGACAGCCCGTCCGCCAGCCGCGCCGCGCGCGCGGCGAGCGCGTCGTAGAAGCCCGCCTCGCGCGTCAGCCTGAGCGAGGCCATGCCCGCCGCCACCGCCACCGGGCTGCCCGACAGCGTGCCGGCCTGATACACCGGGCCGAGCGGCGCGATCTTTTCCATGATGTCGCGCCGGCCGCCGAAGGCGCCCACCGGCATGCCGCCGCCGATCACCTTGCCGAGCGTGGTGAGGTCCGGCGTGATGCAGTACAGCCCCTGCGCGCCCTGCGGCCCCACGCGAAAGCCGGTCATCACCTCGTCGAAGATCAGCACCGCGCCGTACTGCGTGCACAGGCGGCGCAGCCCTTCGAGGAAGCCCGCCCTGGGCTTGACCAGGTTCATGTTGCCCGCCACCGGCTCGACGATCACCGCGGCGATCTCGTCGCCGCGCGCCTTGAACACCGCCTCGGCCTGATCGAGGTCGTTGTAGTCGAGCACGATGGTGTGCTTGGCGAAGTCGGCCGGCACCCCGCCCGAGGACGGATTGCCGAAGGTCAGCAGGCCGGAGCCCGCCTTCACCAGCAGGCTGTCGGCGTGGCCGTGGTAGCAGCCCTCGAACTTGATGATCGCATCGCGCCCGGTGTGGCCGCGCGCCAGGCGGATCGCACTCATCGTCGCCTCGGTGCCGGAACTGACCAGGCGCACCATGTCGACCGAGGGCAGCAGTTCGCAGATGAGTTCGGCCATGTCGACCTCGCTCGCGGTCGGCGCGCCGAAGGACAGGCCCTTGAGCGCCGCCTCGCGCACCGCCTCGACGATGGCCGGATGCGCATGGCCGGTGATCGCCGGCCCCCAGGACCCCACGTAGTCGATGTAGACCTTGCCGTCGGCATCCCACACGCGCGCGCCTTCGGCGCGCTCGATGAAGCGCGGCGTGCCGCCCACCGAGCGGAAGGCGCGGACGGGCGAATTGACGCCGCCGGGGATGGTGCGCTGGGCGCGCTGGAAAAGGGCTTCGTTGCGGCTGTTCATGGTCGTCCTGGCAGGCGGTGCTGTGCGAAAGCCCACATTGTGACGCCGCGCCGCGGCAAGGGTCCACCACCCGGATCAAGGCGGTGACGGGATGGCGGAAGAGCGGCAGCCCCGCTCAGGCCGGCAGGCCGAACAGCGGACGGTAGGCCGCGGCGCGCGCCGCCGGGTCTGCCGCGGCGAACACGTCGCTGATCACCGCCAGCAGGTCGGCGCCGGCGGCGATCACCGGCGCGGCGGCGTCGAGCGTGATGCCGCCGATCGCCGCCACCGGCAACTGCAGTTCACGCCGGGCGCGCGTCAACAGTTCGAAGGGCGCACGCGGTGCCTGCGGCTTGGACGGCGATGCGAACATCGCGCCGAAGGCCACGTAGTCCGCCCCCGCCTGCGCGCCGCGCCGCGCGCGGTCGAACTCGCCGTAGCAGGTCACGCCGAGGATGCGGCCGGCGCCGAGCGCCGCGCGCGCCGCCGCGGGATCGCCGTCGTCGCGGCCCAGGTGCACGCCGTCGGCGCCGATCGCCAGGGCGAGCGGCAGGTCGTCGTTGATCAGCAGCGGCACGCCGGCGGCGCGGCACAGCGCCAGCAGCGCCTGCGCCTGCTCGCGGCGCAGCGCCGGGCCGGCGGGCTTGTTGCGGTATTGCAGCAGCGCCGGCCGGCCCTGCAGCACGCGCCCGGCCAGCGCCAGCAGGTGCGCGGTGCCGGCCTCGTCGGGAGTCACCGCATACAGGCCGCGCAGGCGTTCGGGAGGACAGCGTTCAGGCATCGCCGGTCTCGCGGCCGCGCGCCCAGAAGAAGCGGTCCGGCACGGCGCGACCCATGCCGGGGCGATAGGCGTGGCGCAGCGTCTGCTGCGCGAACTCCTGCGCCTCGCGCACGGCCTCGGGCATCTCCATGCCGTGGGCCAGCGCGGCCGCGGCGGCGGCGGCCAGGGTGGCGCCGGCGCCGAGGTAGCGGCCGGGCAGGCGGTCCCAGGCATCGGTCCGGATCAGGCCGTCGCGGCCGTAGAGGCGATTCACCACCCGCGGCCCGCGCTCGCCGCCGCCGGTCAGCAGCACGTATTCGGTCCCTTCCTCGAAGAGGCGCGCCACCGCCTCCTGCGCGTCAGACGTGCCGGCGGACTCGTCTTCGTCCCCGTCGTCGCCGTCCGCCGCATCGTCGATGCCCGTGAGCCGGCACAGCTCGTGGCGCCCGGCCACCAGCAGGGTCGTCTGCGGCACGATCAGGTCGGCCAGCGCGGCAACGTAGTCCTCCTCCCCCGCCCACTCCGCGCCGGCGTACAACGCAGGTTCGAGCACGAGCGGCACGTCGGGGTAGTCGGCCATCACTTCGGCGATCCGCGCGACGTTCTCGACGCTGCCGCAGAAACCGATCTTGAACGCCGCCACCGGCACGTCCTCCAGCACGGCGCGCGCCTGGTCCACCAGCAGGTCGCCGTCGGCCGGCCAGGACTCGTCGACGCTGCGCGTGTCGCGCACGATGCCGGCGGTCTGCACCGCGAGCGGATGGCAGCCCATGCTGGAAAGCGTCAGGATGTCGGACACCAGCCCGCCTCCGCCGGTCGGGTCACCGGGGGCGAAACACAGCACGACGGGGGGCGTATCGGGTACGGCGATGGCCATGGAGGAAAGCGGGTGCCGTTGCCGGGCAGCGGCACCCATGCGTTAAGATTTGCGCGATTCTAGCGCCGCACGCATTTTTCTTCTCAAGTTGCCTCCCTCATGGCCGATATGTCGTACAAGACTTACATGTGTCTGATCTGCGGTTTCATCTATGACGAAGCCGCGGGCCTGCCCGACGAAGGCATCGCGCCCGGCACGCGCTGGGCGGACGTGCCGCCGAACTGGACCTGCCCCGAATGCGGAGCGCGCAAGGAAGACTTCGAACTCGTCGAGATCTGAACGCAGCCCGGGCCGCGGCGCGGGCGCTGCCCGCTCCCGCCTCCCAGACGCTCCCCACGCCCACGGAAATGACAGCATGGATCTTGCCGGACTCAAGGTGATGGTCATCGACGACAGCAACACCATCCGCCGCAGCGCCGAGATCTTTCTCGGCCAGGCGGGCTGCCAGGTGCTGCTCGCCGAGGATGGTTTCGACGCACTGGCGAAGATCGCCGACCATCATCCCGACGTCGTCTTCGTCGACATCATGATGCCGCGCCTCGACGGCTACCAGACCTGTGCGCTGATCAAGAAGAATTCGCGCCTGTCATCCACGCCGGTGATCATGCTGTCGTCGAAGGACGGGCTCTTCGACCGCGCCCGCGGGCGCATGGTCGGATCGGACGAATACCTCACCAAACCCTTCACCAAGGACAGCCTGCTGCGCGCGGTGGCCACCCACGCCGCGCGCGCCGCGCGGCTGAGTCCGGAGTGACCGCAACGCTCATGACGATCAGCAAAATCCTCGTGGTGGACGATTCGCCCACCGAGCGCCTGGCCCTCACCGAAGTGCTGGCCAGGCACGGCTACCAC
This sequence comes from Thauera sp. K11, assembly GCF_002354895.1. Lineage (NCBI taxonomy): Bacteria > Pseudomonadati > Pseudomonadota > Betaproteobacteria > Rhodocyclales > Zoogloeaceae > Thauera > Thauera sinica. The sequence goes on along the minus strand of NZ_CP023439.1, from coordinate 5,119,776 downwards.
GTCATCACCGCGGAAAGCGGCGAGGACGCCATCGCCAAGAGCCGGACCGAGAAGCCCGACCTCATCCTGATGGACGTCGTCATGCCCGGCATGAACGGCTACCAGGCCACGCGGACCATCTCGCGCAGCGACGCCACGCGCAGGATCCCCATCATCATGTGCACCAGCAAGGGGCTGGAGACCGACAAGATCTGGGGTATGCGCCAGGGCGCCTACGACTACCTGGTGAAGCCGGTCGACCACGCCGAGCTGCTCGCCCGCATCAAGGCGATGGACTGAACGCCGATGTCCAGACGCATCAGCCTGCGCGAGTTCCAGGAAAACCTCGCCAAGCGCCTCGCCGAGGCGAAGACGGGCGAGCGCCGCGGACTGCTCGGCTTCCAGGCCGGCAGCATGAACTGGCTGATCGATCTCGCCGAATCCGGCGAGATCCTGCCGTCGCCGCCGCTGTCCCCGGTTCCCCTCACCAAGCCCTGGTACGTCGGCCTGGCCAACGTGCGGGGCACGCTGTACGGGGTGATCGATTTCGCCCTGTTCCACGACGACCCGCCCACCGCCCCCGGCGGCGCGGCGCGGCTGCTGCTGGTGGGCGCGCGCCACGGCGCCAACTGCGCGCTGCTGGTGAGCCGCATCGCCGGCCTGCGCAGCCACGAAGACTTCGAGCCCGACGCTGCGCCCGATCCGCATCCATGGGTAGCGCGGCGGCTGCACGACGTGCAGGGCCGGCTCTGGCTGCAGCTCGACGCCGGCCGGCTGCTGGCGCAGCCGGCATTCCTCGACGCGGGCCTCGAATGAGCGCGGCGAAGCCCGCGGCAGGCACGCGGCGGTCGGCACGAATCCGTTTTCCCCTTTCCGACTCACTACCTGCCGCGCACGGGAGGGCAAGGCATCGCCCCCCGGCGGCGGAGCACGCGACATGGCTTTGAAGTTCTCTCTGGGCAAGAAAAAGACGATCGACGACGTTTCCGCCGCCGAAAGCACCCGCATCCTGGACACGGCCGCGCCCGGCACGGCCCCTGGCGGCGACGCCGGCACGGCACGCGTCTTCCCGCAGCGGATGCGCAGGCTGGGCATCCTGTTCGCCGTGCTGGCGCTGGTCACCGCCGCGCTGGCGGTCTACCAGGCGCGGCGTTCCGCCGACGCGACCTCGCACGTCGCCGCCGCCACCGAGATGCAGATGCTGTCGCAGCAGATCGCGAAGGCGGCGCAGCAGGCGCTGCTGGGCAATGCCGATGCCTTCACCGAACTGCAGGCCGGCCGCGGCCGCTTCGCCGGCCTGCTGCAGGCGCTGAAGGAAGGCGGGCAGATCGACGGGGTGCGCGTCCCGGAGATCCCCGACGCCGCGCGCCCGCAGCTCGACGCGCTGTCCGAGGCATGGCGGCAGACCGACCACGACACGTCGCAGTTGCTCGCGCAGCAGAAGAACCTGGTCACGCTGAACGCCGCGGCGGACGCCATCAATGCCGACAACGCGCGGCTGCTCGAACTCTCGGAGCAGGTCGCCGCGCTCGCGCTGCAGGGCAACGCCAATGCGCGCGACATCGCCGCGGCCAACAGCACGGTGATGCTGACCCAGCGCATCGCCAAGAACGCCAACGCCCTGCGCGTGGCCGACGCGATCGACCCCGACGTCGCGGTCGCTCTCGGCAAGGACGCGAACACGCTGCGCGAACAGCTCGACCGCCTGGCGCAGATGCGCGGCGACGCCGAACTGCACGCCCGCATCGCCGAACTGGGTAATGCGGCCCAGGGCAGCTTCCAGGCCGTCGCCGGCATCCTGGGCGACATCCGCCTGCTGGTCCAGGCGAAGCAGGCCGGCAGCCGCATCTTCCGCGACTCGGTGCCGCTGCTCGCCTACAGCAAGGAACTGGCCTCCAGCCTCGCCGAAGCCTATCGCGGCTTCGACGCGATCACGCTGGCGACCCTGCTCGGCGCGCTGCTGGCGGTGACGGTGCTGGTGCGCATGGCGCGCCTCTACAACCACGACGTCGCCTCGCGCCGCGCCGAAACCGAGGCCCAGCGCCTGGCGGCGGAGAACGAACGCAACCTGACGCAGCAGGCCATCCTGCGCCTGATGAACGAGATGGGCGACCTCGCCGACGGCGACTTGACGGTGCGCGCCACGGTGACCGAGGACATCACCGGCGCCATCGCCGATTCGGTGAACTACACGGTCGAAGAACTCTCGGTGCTGGTGCGCCGCATCAACGACGCCGCCAACCGCGTGACCGCCGCCACCGAATCGGCGCAGCGGACCTCGAACGAACTGCTGCTCGCCACCGAACGCCAGTCGCACGAGATCGAAGGGGCCGGCACCACCGCGCAGCGCATGGCCGAGTCGATGACCGCCTCTTCCGAACGGGCGCTGGCCTCCGCACAGGTGGCGCGGCGCTCGCTGGATGCGGCGCACAAGGGCGCCGGCGCGGTGGAGGACACCATCGAGGGCATGAACGACATCCGCGACAAGATCCAGGAGACCGCCAAGCGCATCAAGCGGCTGGGCGAATCCTCCCAGGAGATCGGCGAGATCGTCGAGCTGATCTCCGACATCACCGAGCAGACCAACGTGCTGGCGCTCAACGCCGCCATCCAGGCCGCCTCAGCGGGCGAGGCCGGGCGCGGCTTCACCGTGGTCGCCGAGGAGGTGCAGCGCCTGGCCGAACGTTCGGCCGAGGCCACCAAGCAGATCGCCGCGATCGTGAAGACCATCCAGACCGACACCCAGGACGCCGTCGGCGCGATGGAGAACGCCACCCGCGACGTGGTCGACGGCGCGCGCCTGACCGACGCCGCCGGCCAGGCGCTGGCGGAGATCGGCGACGTGTCGCTGGAAACCGCCCGCCTCATCGAGCAGATCTCGTCCGACACGCAGCAGCAGGCCGCCACCGCCAGCCGGGTGGCGGCGACGATGCGCGACATCCTGACCATCACCGAGCAGACGACGCTGGGCACCAAGCAGACCGCGGTGTCGATCGGCCAGCTCGCCGACCTCGCCGTCGAGCTGAAGGGTTCGGTCTCCGGCTTCAAGGTCTGACCGGCCGCCCTCCCCCAAGCGCCACCAGCGGGAACACTCATGACACATGCGATCGAAACGGATCTCGGGCCGCTGAACTGGGTCAAGGGCGAGATCGACGCCGCGCTCGGCCGCGCGCGGGAGGCGCTCGGGCAGGCCGGCACCGCGCACGATCCGGCGGCGCAGGTGCAGTTCGCCCAGACCCACCTGCATCAGGTCCGCGGCGCCCTGTCCATCATCGGCCTCGACGGCCTGACGCAGTTCGCCGAGTCGGCGGGCCTGCTGCTGGGCGACATGGCGCGCGGCGACGTGCCGGCCGACCCGGGCAACGTGGAACTCGGCCTGCGCGCACTGGCGGCGCTGGGCAACTACCTCGAAGAACTCGCCCACGGCGCGCCCGACCAGCCGCTGCGCCTGCTGCCGCTGTACGAAGCCATCGCCGCGGCGCGCGGCCAGCCGGCGGGCGCGGTCGATCTGTTCTACCCCGACCTCAGCCTGCGCCCGCCCCGCCGCGACGACGCGCCGCCCGCCGCCGACGAGGCGCAGGCGCGGCTGCGCGGCGCCCGTGCCCGCTTCGAGCGCGGGCTGCTGGACTGGCTGCGCAAGGGCGCGGCCGGCGGCGGCGCTGCGCAGATGCGGGAAGCCATCGCCGACGTGGAAGCGCTGCAGCCCACGCCGTCGGCGCGCGCGCTGTGGTGGGCGGGCCTGGGTTTCTTCGATGCGCTGGCCGCCGGCACCATCGTCCCCGACCCCGCGGTCAAGAAGTTGTGCGCGCAGATCGACGCCCAGTTCCGCCGCCTGATGGGCGGCAACGGCGCAGTGCCCGAACGCCTGCTGCGCGAAGTCCTCCACCGCGTCGCCACCGCGCCGGCCACCACCGCGCAGCAGCAGAGCATCCGCGCCTGCTGGCAGCTCGATGCGCTGCTGCCGCCCGCCGGCGCGACCATCAGCGAAATTCCCCTCGCCCCGCTGCTGCAGGCGCTCCACGCCCGGCTGGCCGCGCTGCGCGAACAGTGGGACGCCTTTTGCGCCGGTACCGCCATCGCGCTGGCGCATTTCGAGGAGGAACTCGCCGCATTCGCCGGCGCCGCGGCGGGCCTCGCCCGCCCGGCCGTGGACCGCCTGGTCGCCGGACTGGCCGATTTCACCCGCTGGCTGCGGCACGATCCGCTGCAGTTTTCCGAGAGCATCGCGCTCGAAGTCGCCGCCGCCCTGCTGCAGATCGAGGCGGCGCTCGACCCCGGCGCCACCGGCGACGGCCTGGCCGCGCAGGTGGACGCCACGCTGTCGCGCCTCGCCGCACTGCGCCGCGGCGAAGCCCTCGCGCCGCAGCCGGCCTCCGCGGAGCAGGAAGGCGCGGTGCGTACGCACGAACGCGACGCCCTCGCGCAACTGGCCAAGGAAATGCTGTCCAGCCTCGCCCAGGTCGAGCAGACGCTGGACGACTACTTCCGCAACCCGCAAAAGCGCGCGGCGCTGGGCGAACTGCACCGGCCGATGCAGCAGATCCTGGGCGCGCTGAGCCTGCTCGGCGAAACCACCGCGATCGAGCTGATGCGCGAGGCCGGCACGCGCATCGCGCACTTCGCCGCACCCGACGCCCAGCCCGACCAGGCGGCGTTCGAAGAACTGGCGCACAAGCTGTCGGCGCTGGGCTTCTACATCGAGTCGCTGCCGCACAAGCGCACCGACCTGCAGGCGCTCCTCGGACCGGTCTCCACCGCCTCCGCTAGCGCCGAGGGCGCTCCCCCGGCGGCCGAAACGCCCCCCGCGCCGGCACACGCCGCGGCCCGGACCAGCGCGGAGCCGCAGGAAGGCACCGCGACACCAGCGGCCGAACCTGCGACCGGCATCGAGGCCGAAGCCGCATCGCCCGTCCCCGCCGCCGGAACGGCCCCCGTGCCGCCGTCCGGCGCGGACGGCGCGGCCCCGCCCGCGGCACCGGCTCCGCTGGCGCCATCCGCGGCGGAAGCCACCGCGGTGTCCGTGCCGGCCGCGGCGGGCGGCGCCGAACGCGCGACCGGCGACGCGGAGATCGACGCCGAACTGCTGTGCATCTTCATCGAGGAAGCCTACGAGGTGCTGGCCTCCATCGGCGAGCATCTCGAACTGTCGCGCAGCGAGCCGCAGGATGCCGAGCACCTGACGGTGATCCGGCGCGGCTTCCACACCCTGAAGGGCAGCGGGCGCATGGTCGGACTGCGCGAAGTCGGCGAAGCGGCATGGAGCGTGGAGCAGACGCTCAACCGCTGGCTGCAGCTCGAATGGCCGCCGACGCCGGCGCTGCACCACCTGATCGACGCAGCACGCCAGCTCTTCACCGACTGGGTCGCCCAGCTCGAAGCCGGCGGCCCGCGGGGACGGGATGCCGCTGCCGTCGTCGCCGAGGCCGAACGCCTGCGCAGCGCGGAAACGCCACCCGCCGAACCCGCTCCGGCCGCCGCGGCTCCGGCGGAAAGCGGCGCAGGCCGCCCCGCCGCGCCGGAGCCGGCGTTCCCCCGACTGGAACTGTCCGCGAGCGGCGAGATCCTGCCGCTGTTGACGGCCGCGGACCAGCCCGCCGCCGTCATCCCGCCGCTCGACGCCCTGCCCGATTTCGAACTCGAACCGCCGACCGTCGGCGATCTGCACGAACTGGCGCTGGGCGCCGACGGGCTGCCGCCGCTGGCCGCCGCCGAGGCACCGACGCCCGAGGAACTGGCGCTGCTGCCGTCGGAGGCCGGGGACGAGGCATGGCCCGCCCCCGAAGCCCCCGACGATGTGCCACCCGTCGTGGTCGGCATCGCGATCGACATCGCGCCGGCACGGCCCGAAGGCGAACCGGCGCAGCCCGATGGAGCGCCCGACAGGGCCGGAACGCCGCCGGCACCGGACGCGATCCTGATCGGCGATGCCGAGATGTCGCGCGCGCTGTACGAGCTGTACCGCTCGGAGGCGGCCGCCCACCTGGCCACGCTGCACGACGAGTTCGCCCGCCTCGCGGCCAACCCCGCGCTGCTGCCGCCCGACGCCGCGCTGCGTGCCGCGCACACGCTCGCGGGCATCTCCGGCACCGCGCGGCTGTCTCCCCTGCACACACTGGGGCGCGCGCTCGAACATGCGCTGGAACGCGTGCGCCATGCCGCCCGCCCGCCCGCCGCGGACGAACTGGCCCTGTTCTCGCAGAGCACCGGCACGCTGCAGGCCATGCTGGGCGAAGTGCTGCAGCAGCGCATGCCCGAAACCGCGCCGGCGCTGGAGCGGGCGCTGGACGACTGCGGCCGCGCCCATGCAGCCACGGCGCCGGAAGCCGGACCACCGGTTCGCACACCGGCCGCCGAAGCCGGTGTGGCCGGACCGCCCGCGGCCGGGGAAACCGTGCTACCGGAAGCCGGCGGGGAACCGCCGGCCGCCCTCCCTGCCGCTGCCGCCGTGGCCGAGGCGGCACGGGGCGGGGCGCCGATGGTGGCCGGCAGCGCGCCGCAGGACGACATCGACCCCCAGTTGCTCACGCTCTTCCTCGAAGAAGCGGCCGACCTGCTCGGCGAACTGCACGCCACGCTGCGCGCCTGGGAGCAGGCGCCGGAGGACGGCGGCCACGCCCCGGTGGTCGCGCGCCTGCTGCACTCGCTCAAGGGCAGCGCGCGCATGGCCGGCGCCATGACGCTGGGCGAGCACCTGCACGAACTGGAATCCCGCCTCGAAGAGGGCGGCGGGCGCGGCCAGGCGCTGGCCGACGATCTGGCTGCCGGCATCGACGCCGCCGAACTGATGATCGACGCGCTCGCGGCGGGCGAACCGCTGCCGGCCGTGGCGCCGCCCGCGGCGGCCGCGCAGCAGGCGACGGCGCTGGTCGCGGCCGCCGCCGAGGCGCCCGCGGCGGAACCCGAAGGCGCCGCCTCCGCGACGCTGCGCGTGCGCGCGGACCTGGTCGACCGCTTCGTCAACCAGGCCGGCGAGATCGGCATCTCCCGCACCCGCATCGAGGGCGAAATGCGCACGCTGCGCAATTCGCTGCTCGACCTCACCGACAACGTCATCCGCCTGCGCAATCAGGTGCGCGAGGTCGAACTGCAGGCCGACATGCAGATGCAGTCGCGCATCGCACAGGCGGATGCCCGCCATGCCGACTTCGACCCGCTGGAGATGGACCGCTACACCCGGCTGCAGGAACTGACCCGCATGCTGGCCGAGAGCGTCAACGACGTCACCACCGTGCAGCAGAGCCTGCTGGGCAACCTCGACAGCGCCGACCTGGCGCTGCACGGCCAGGCCCGCCTGTCGCGCGACCTGCAGCAGGCGCTGATGCGGGTGCGCATGCTGCCCTTCGACAGCCTCGCCGACCGGCTCTACCGCGTAGTGCGGCAAAGCGCGAAGGAACTGGGCAAGCGCGCCCATCTCGACCTGCGCGGCGGGCGCATCGAGATCGACCGCAGCGTGCTCGAACAGATGGCGGCGCCGCTGGAGCATCTGCTGCGCAATGCCGTCGCGCACGGCATCGAGACGGCGGACCGGCGCCGCGCCGCGGGCAAGCCCGAGATCGGCCAGATCAGCCTGGGCGTGCGCCAGGAAGGCAACGAGATCGCCATCGAACTCGTCGACGACGGCGCCGGCCTCGACTTCGAGCGCATCGAGGCGCGCGCACGCGCCGGCGGCCTCCTCGAACCCCACGAGCAGGCCGACGCGCGCCGGCTGACCAACATGATCTTCCTGCCCGGCTTCTCCACCGCACAGGCGGTGTCGGCGGTGTCGGGGCGCGGCGTCGGCATGGACGTGGTGAAGGCGCAGACCGCCGCGGTCGGCGGCCGCATCGACGTCACCAGCCGGCGCGGCGAGGGCACCACCTTCCGCATCCACCTGCCGCTGACGCTGGCCGTCACCCAGGCGCTGCTGGTGCGCGCCGCCGGCCGCACCTACGCCATTCCGTCGAGCATGGTGGCGCAGGTCATGGAGCTGAAGACCGACGCCCTGCAGCGCGTGCAGGCCGATCACGGCACCGGGTGGATGGACGAGCACTACGCCTACCGCTACCTCCCGCGCCTGCTCGGCGACAAGCACGCCCGACCCGAGGAACAGCGCTACAACTGGCTGCTGCTGCTGCGTGCCGGCGCGCAGACGCTGGCGCTCCACGTCGACGCGCTGTGCGGCAGCCAGGAGATCGTGGTCAAGAACGCCGGGCCGCAGCTCACCCGCATCCCCGGCATGTCGGGCGCCACCGTGCTCGGCGACGGCGAGATCGTGCTGATCCTCAATCCGGTCGCGCTCGCCAGCAGCGGCATGGGGCTGGAGGAAGGCCCCGAAGCGGCGCCGGGCAAGGCCGGCCACCCGGGCCACGTGCCGACGGTGATGGTGGTCGACGACTCGCTGACCGTGCGCAAGATCACCGGCCGGCTGCTCGAGCGCGAAGGCTACCGCGTCATCACCGCCAAGGACGGCGTCGACGCGCTGGAAAAGCTGGTCGAGACGCTGCCCGACGTCGTGCTGTCGGACATCGAGATGCCGCGCATGGACGGCTTCGACCTGGTCCGCAACATCCGCGCCGATGCGCGCACGTCCGCCCTGCCGGTGATCATGATCACCTCGCGGCTGGCGGACAAGCACCGCCGCTACGCCGCCGAAGTGGGCGCCAGCCACTACCTCGGCAAGCCCTACCAGGAAGAGGAACTGCTGGCACTGCTGGCCGGCTACACCGGGCGCGAATACCAGCCGCAGGCCGCGCCGGCCTGACACCGGCTCGCTTCGATGACCAGCCCGCATTCGGTCCATGGCTGGTTTCCACTGGATCATTTCCAGGTCTTTGAACGCGAATTGGCATGAGCGGTCCGCTGCCGGCCTGGCGGCGCAGGCCGTGCCGCCGCTTCAGCCCTTGATCGCGGCGAATCGGGCGAGCGTGCGCTCGCGCGCAGCGGCGTGGTCCACCACCGGCGCAGGGTAGTCCTGCCCGATGCGCGCCCGCGCCGCCTGCTGATCGAGGCCGCCCATCGTCCACGGCGCATGGATGAACCGGTCGGGCACCTGCGCCAGTTCGGGCAGGTAGCGGCGGATGAAGCGCCCCTGCGCATCGAACTTCTGCGACTGCGCCACCGGGTTGAAGATACGGAAATAGGGCTGTGCATCGCAGCCGGTCGATGCCGCCCACTGCCAGCCGCCGTTGTTCGCCGCCAGGTCGTAGTCGAGCAGCTTCGCGGCGAAATGGCGTTCGCCCAGCCGCCAGTCGATGCCGAGATCCTTGGTCAGGAAGGACGCGGCGATCATGCGCAACCGATTGTGCATGTAGCCGGTCTGCTCGAGCTGGCGCATCGCCGCGTCGACAATCGGATAGCCGGTGCGCCCCTCGCACCAGGCGGCGAATAGTTCGGGCGCGTCGTCCCAGCGGATGCGGTCGCATTCCGGGCGGAACGCCGCATCAGCCACATGCGGGTGATGCCACAGGATCATGTGGAAGAAATCGCGCCAGATCAGTTCCGACAGCCAGGTCTCGGCCCCGACACCGCCGCGGTGCCAGGCGAAGGCGGCGAGTTCTCGTACCGACACCGTGCCGAAGCGCAAGTGCGGCGACAGGTAGGAAACCCCCTTCACCGCAGGAAAATCGCGCGCCTCCCTGTAGCGGTCGATGCGCGCGCGGAATTCGGCGCAAAGTCGGCGGCCGCCGGACATGCCCGGCGGCAGGCGCAGTTCGGAGAGGTTGGTCGCCTCGAAGCCCAGCGCGGCCAGATCGGGCAGGGCGTGGCCGGCCGGCGGCGCGGCCAGGCGCGCGGCGTACTTCTCCACCGGGTAGGACTGCAGGTGGAAGCCGTCGAGCTTGCGCAGCCAGGCGTTCCGGTACGGCGTGAACACGCGGAAGGGCTGCCCGGCCTGGGTGAGCACCTCATCGCGTTCGAAGATCACCTGATCCTTGAAGTCGGCGAATCCGACCCCGTCGGCGGCCAGGCGCTCAGCGACGCGGCGGTCGCGCGCGATGGCGGCAGGCTCGTAGTCGCGGTTGGCGAAGACCTGCGCCACGCCGAGTTCGCGCGCAAGTTGCGGAATGATCCCGTCGGCGCGGCCATGGCGCACGATCAGTCCGCCGCCCGCCCCACCCGCGGTGCGGGCCAGCGCGTCGAGCCCCTGGGCGAGTTCGGCGACGGCCGCATGGATGAACTCGACGCGGCGGTCGCGCCGGTCCGGCAGGGCGTCGAGGATCTCGCGGTCGAAGACGAAGGCGCAGAACACCCGGCGGGCGCCGCGCAGAGCGTGATAGAGCGCGGTATGGTCGTGCGTGCGCAGGTCGCGGCGAAACCAGACGAGGGCGGAATGCAGCAGAGGATCGGTCATCGGTGCAAGGCGGCGCGCGGAAAGGCGCCGATTATGGCCGACGGCCGGCCGCCGCGGCGGTGCCCGTCCGGCACCCGGCACCCCGCTGGCGGCGGACACGGCGTAAAATGCCGCGCATGGATACGCCCACGGCCAACTTCACGCATCACTTCCTGATCGCCATGCCCAGCATGGCCGATCCCCATTTCGCGCGTACCCTCACCTACATCGCCGAACACAACGAACAGGGCGCGCTGGGCGTGATCGTCAACCGGCCGATCGACATGACGCTCGCCACGCTGTTCGAGCGCATCGACCTGCCGCTCGAGGCCGAAGGCTTCGCCGGCCAGCCGGTGTATTTCGGCGGCCCGGTACAGACCGACCGCGGCTTCGTGCTGCACCGGCCGCTGACCGAATGGCACTCCACGCTGCGCGTCAACGACGAAGTCGGCCTCACCAGCAGCCGCGACATCCTGCAGGCGATCGGCACCAGCGGCGAACCGCGCGAGGTGCTGGTGACGCTGGGCTACGCCGGCTGGGCCGCCGGCCAGCTCGAGCAGGAACTCGCCGACAACGCCTGGCTCACCGTGCAGGCCGACATGGCGATCATCTTCGAACTGCCGCCCGAGGAACGCCTGGCCGCGGCGATGCAAAAGCTGGGCATCGATTTCGCCAGGCTCAGCGAGGTCGCCGGGCATGCCTGAGGCGGCTGCCGCCGGGCAGCCCGTGAAGGACCCCCTGCCCGCCCGCGGCACCCTCTTCGGCTTCGACTTCGGCCTCGCCCGCATCGGCGTGGCCAGCGGCGAACTCGAAACCGGCCACGCCTCGCCGCTGGCCACGCTGCGCGAGGAATCGAACGACGCGCGCTTCGCCGCCATCGCGCGCCTGATCGCCGAATGGCGCCCGGTGGCACTGGTGGTCGGACTTCCCTCCCATCTCGACGGCCGCGAACACGAACTCACCGCACGCTGCCGCCGCTTCGCCAACCAGTTGCACGGCCGCTTCGCGTTGCCGGTGTTCATGGTGGACGAGCGACTGTCCTCGGTTGCGGCCGAGGCGGAACTCGCCGATGCCGGCGTGCGCGGCTGGCGCGAGCGCAAGGCGGTGCTCGACGCCGCCGCCGCACGACTGATCCTGCAAACCTTCCTGGACGGCAACCGACATGCAAACCCCTGACGCCGAAGCGCTCTGCCGCGAGCTGGCCGAGCAGATCCGCCCCCATGTCACCGCCGGCACCGTGCTGGTCGGCATCCATACCGGCGGCCTGTGGCTGGCCGAGCGCCTGCATGCGCTGCTCGGCATCCGCGCGCCGCTGGGTGCGATCGACGTGTCCTTCTACCGCGACGACTACGCCAGCAAGGGGCTGCACGCGCGCCCGCAGCGCACCGACATCCCGTTCGGCGTCGACGGTGCGCCGGTGATCCTGGTCGACGACGTGCTCTACACCGGCCGCACGACGCGGGCGGCACTCAACGAACTGTTCGATTTCGGCCGGCCGGCGCGCGTCGACCTGGCGGTGCTGGTCGACCGCGGCGGCCGCGAACTGCCCATCGCCGCGCGCTACTGCGCCCACACGCTGGCCGAGCCGCTGCCGGCGGCGCAGACCCTGGAACTGCAGCGCGCCGCCGACGGCACGCTGACCCTGCAGTTGACGAGCCGAGGCTGACCGATGCGCAACCCTCAACTGAACAAGCACGGCGAACTGCAGCACCTGCTCACGCTGGACGGCCTGCCGCGCGACATCATCGACACCATCCTCGACACCGCCGCGCCCTTCACCGAGGTGGCCGAGCGCGAGGTGAAGAAGCTGCCGCTGCTGCGCGGCAAGAGCGTGTTCAACCTGTTCTTCGAGAACTCGACGCGCACCCGCACCACCTTCGAGATCGCCGCCAAGCGGCTGTCGGCCGACGTGGTGAATCTCAACATCACCACCAGTTCCGCCGCCAAGGGCGAGAGCCTGCTCGACACGATCGACAACCTGTGCGCGATGCAGGCCGACATGTTCGTCGTGCGCCACGCCGCCAGCGGCGCGCCGGTGCTGATCGCGCAGCACCTGCAGGCCACCGGGCGCGACCACATCCACGTCGTCAATGCCGGCGACGGGCGCCATGCGCACCCGACGCAGGGCCTGCTCGACATGTACACCATCCGCCATTTCAAGAAGGACTTCACCAACCTGACGGTCGCGATCGTCGGCGACGTCATGCACTCGCGCGTGGCGCGCAGCCAGATCGCAGCGCTGACCACGCTGGGCGTGCCCGAAGTGCGCGTGATCGGCCCCAGGACGCTGCTGCCCACCGAGGTCGAAAAGCTCGGCGTGCGCGTGTTCAACGACATGCGTGAAGGGCTCAGGGGCGTGGACGTGGTGATGATGCTGCGCCTGCAGAACGAGCGCATGCACGGCGCGCTGCTGCCGACGCCGCAGGAGTATTTCAAGATCTGGGGCCTGACCGCCGACAAGCTCGCGCTGGCCAGGCCCGACGCGATCGTGATGCACCCCGGGCCGATGAACCGCGGCGTGGAGATCGATTCCGCGGTCGCCGACGGCGCGCAGGCGGTGATCCTGCCGCAGGTGACCTTCGGCATCGCGGTGCGCATGGCGGTGATGAGCATGCTGGGCAGCAACTGAGGAAGGGCGCATGAAGAAGATCCTGATTTCCAACGGCCGCGTCGTCGATCCGGCCAACCGCATCGACCGCGTGCAGGACCTGTACGTGGCCGGCGGCAAGGTCGTCGCCCTCGGCCCGGCGCCGGACGGCTTCGAGGCGGAGCGCGTCATCGACGCCTCCGGGCTGGTGGTCGCGCCCGGTTTCATCGACCTCGCCGCGCGCCTGCGCGAACCGGGCTTCGAATACCGCGCGACGCTGGAATCCGAGATGGATGCGGCGATGGCCGGCGGCGTGACCAGCCTGGCGATCCCGCCCGACACCGATCCGGCGCTGGACGAACCCGGCCTCGTCGAGATGCTGTGCTACCGCGCGAAGAAGCTCAACCGCGCGCACGTGTATCCGGTCGGCGCGCTCACCATCGGCCTGAAGGGCGAGCGCCTGTCCGAGATGGCCGAGCTGGTCGAGGCCGGCTGCGTGGCCTTCTCGCAGGCCAACGTGCCGGTGGTCGACAACACCGTGCTGATGCGTGCGCTGCAATATGCGGCGACCTTCGGCTTCCGCGTCTGGCTGCAGCCGATCGCGCCCTTCCTGTCGCGCGACGGCCATGCGCACGACGGCGAAGTCGCCACCCGCCTCGGGCTGGCGGGGATTCCGGTCGCCGCCGAGACGGTGGCGCTGTACACCTATCTGCAACTGGCGAAGATCACCGGCGCGCACCTGCACATCACCCGCCTGTCCAGCGCGGCGGGCCTGGAACTGATCGACCAGGCCCGGGCCGACGGCATCGAAGTGAGCTGCGACGTGTCGATCAACCACCTGCATCTGTGCGACATGGACATCGGCTATTTCGATGCCAACTGCCATCTCGTGCCACCGCTGCGCAGCCAGCGCGACCGCGAGGCGCTGTGCCGCGGGCTGGCCGAGGGCCGCATCAACGCGCTGTGCTCCGACCACACCCCGGTGGATGACGACGGCAAGCAGGCGCCGTTTTCCGAATCCGAACCCGGCGCCACCGGCCTGGAGCTGCTGCTGCCGCTGACGCTGAAATGGGCCGGGCGCGCCGGCCTGTCGCTGGGCGACGGCCTCGCGCGCATCACCTCGGATGCGGCGCGCATCGTCGGCATCACCAAGGCCGGCCATCTGTCGGCCGGCGCGCGCGCGGACGTCTGCGTGTTCGATCCCGCCGCACACGTCGCCATCAGCCGCGACGGGCTGCGCAGCCAGGGCAAGAACACGCCTTTCCTGGGCATGGAACTGCCCGGCAAGGTGCGCTACACCCTGGTCGAAGGCCAGGTGATGTTCGAGGGCTGAATCAGCCCAGCGCGCGCAGCTTGTCGACCACGGCGGACTGCGGCGCGTCGATGCGTACGCGCTTCGCGCGCGAGGTCTCGCCGCTCACCAGCGTGACAGCCGATTTCGGCACGCCGCAGAACTGCGCCAGGAAGGCGCACAGCGCCGCATTGGCCTTGCCATCCACCGGCGGCGCGGCAAGGCGGATCTTCATCGCCTCGCCGTGCAGGCCGGCAAAGCCGGTCTGTTTGGCGCCGGGCTGGATGTGCAGGCTCAGCACGACGCCGCCGTCGGACGCGACGCGCAGCCAGCCTGCCGTACCGGAAGCCTGCATGATCTCAGTTGCCGAACAGCAGCAAGGCGAAGTTGTTGCGCAGGCCGCCGATGACCATCAGCAGGATCTGCAGCACCAGCAGCAGCACCAGCGGCGACAGGTCGACGTTGGCGACGGTCGGGATCAGCCTGCGGAAGGGCTTCAGGAAGGGCGCGGCGAGCGCGTTCAGCACCGGCGCCGCCGGCCCGTGGGGACTCACCCAGGACAGCACCGCCGACATCAGCACCACCGCGAACACCAGATAGAGCGCCATCCGCAGCAGCTCGACGAGGCCGATGCCCCACAGCCCCAGCATGACCGAGACCGGATTGCTGCCGAAGACGGCGCCGTTCAGCACCAGTTCGGTGAACACCAGCAGGACCTGCACCACCCAGGCCGGCAGCAGGCTGGCCAGGTCGAGCCCGAACAGGCCGGGCACGAAGCGCCGCAGCGGCAGCACGATCCAGTCGGTGGTGCTGACGACGAAATGGCCCACCTGGTTGCGGAAGGAGACGCGCTGCCATTGCATGAAGAAGCGCGCCAGCAGCATCAGCGTCAGGAAGCCGCCGCCGGCATCGAGGATCAGCAGCAGGATGTTCGCAAGCATCGCCGCCTCAATCCTTGCCCAACTGCTCGCCAAGCTCGCGGCCGCGCGCCGCGGCCGCCTGCACCGCGGCGACGAGGGCGTCGTGCCAGCCCGCCGCCGCGAGGCTCGCCAGCGCCGCCTCGGTGGTGCCGCCCTTGGAGGTGACCCGTTCGCGCAGCACGCCGGGCGGCTCGTCGGACGCCGCCGCCAGCCTGGCCGCGCCCGTCACGGTGTCGAGCGCCAGCCGGCGCGCGGTCTGTTCGTCGAAGCCGAACGAGCGCCCGGCGGCTTCCAGCGCCTCGATGAAGTGGAACACGTAGGCCGGACCGCTGCCCGATACCGCGGTGACGCCGTCGATCGCGGCCTCGTCGGCGCCCCACACCACGCTGCCGACCGCCGACAGGATGCGCGCGGCGGCCTCGCGCCCGGCCGCATCGACCGAAGGGTCGGCATACAGGCCGGTGACGCCGGCGCCGATCAGGGCCGGCGTGTTGGGCATGCAGCGCACGATGCGCGCGTACGGCGCGCCGCCGGCGCCGAGCCAGCGCGCGATGTCGGCGATGCGCAGGCCGGCGGCGATGCTGATGACCAGTTGGCCGGACAGGCGGCCGGCGAGCTGCGCGAGCGCCGCGCGCATCTGCTGCGGCTTGACCGCCAGCACGATCGCGTCGCAGGCCAGCGCCGCATCGTCGAAGGATTCGACCGTGCGCACGCCGAAGCGGGCCGCCAGGCGCTGGCGCGTCTCCGCACCGAGATCGACCACCTGCAGGCCGGCGGCCGCGAAGCCGCGCTCGACCATGCCGCCGATCAGCGCCGCGGCCATGTTGCCGCCGCCGAGGAAGGTAATTTTCATGGGTATCTCTCTTTCAGCCTTCAGGATTCGTGTCCGGATCGTTCCGCCGTCCGCCGCATGCCGGGCCTGGCCGCCGCGGGCATCAGACCGCCGCCACCGGGCCGGCCGCCGCGCGGGTGCCGAAGATGGCGGTGCCCACACGCACGATGGTCGCCCCCTCGGCGATCGCCGCCTCGAGGTCGTGCGACATGCCCATCGACAGCGTGTCGAGCGCCAGCCCGTCGGCCGCCAGCGCCTCCTTGAGCGTGCGCAGCGCGGCGAAGCGGCTGCGCAGCAGCGCCTCGTCGGCGGTCGGCTCGGGGATGCACATCAGGCCCCGCAGCCGCAGCCGCGGCAGCACGGCCACCGCGCGAGCCAGTTCCCGCGCCTGCCCGGGCGCCACGCCGCTCTTGCTGTCCTCACCGCTGACATTGACCTGGATGCACACGTTCAGCGGCGGCAGATGCACGTCGCGCTGGGCCGACAGGCGCTCGGCGATCTTCAGGCGGTCGATGCTGTGCACCCAGTCGAAGGCGTTCGCCACCGGCCGCGTCTTGTTGCTCTGCAGGGGGCCGATGAAATGCCATTCGAGCCCCAGCGCGGCAAGCGCCGCGGCCTTGTCCGCGCCTTCCTGCACGTAGTTCTCGCCGAAGGCGCGCTGGCCGGCCGCGGCCGCCTCGCGCACCGCCCCGGCGGGCCAGGTCTTGCTCACCGCCAGCAGTGCGACGGATGCGGGATCGCGGCCGGCGGCCTGCGCGGCGCGGACGATGCGGCCGCGCACGGCTTGCAGGTTGGCAGTGATTAATGTCATATATCCGTGGTCATTTTCATGCTGGACGGAGCGCCGGCAGTATAGCATCGGCACCCAGGACCTCCCCTCGCCCACCGCCCGACCTCCCGACATGGACATCACCGAACTGCTCGCCTTCGCGGTCAAGAACAAGGCTTCCGACCTCCACCTCTCGGCCGGCCTTCCGCCGATGATCCGCGTGCACGGCGACGTGCGCCGCATCAACCTGCCGCCCATGGAACACAAGGACGTGCACGCCATGGTGTACGACATCATGAACGATGCGCAGCGCAAGCAGTACGAGGAGAGCTGGGAGTGCGACTTCTCGTTCGCGGTGCCCAACCTCGCGCGCTTCCGCGTCAATGCGTTCAACCAGAACCGCGGCGCGGGCGCGGTGTTCCGGACCATTCCGTCCAAGGTGCTGACGCTCGAGGAACTCAACTGCCCGAAGATCTTCAAGGAGATCGCCGACCAGCCGCGCGGCATCGTGCTCGTCACCGGGCCCACCGGCTCGGGCAAGTCGACCACGCTGGCGGCGATGGTCGACTACATCAACGAGAACGAATACGGCCACATCCTCACCGTCGAGGACCCGATCGAATTCGTGCATGAATCCAAGCGCAGCCTGATCAACCAGCGCGAGGTGCACCGCGACACGATGTCCTTCAACAACGCGCTGCGCGCCGCGCTGCGCGAGGACCCGGACGTGATCCTGGTGGGCGAAATGCGCGACCTCGAAACCATCCGCCTGGCGCTGACCGCGGCCGAGACCGGCCACCTGGTGTTCGGCACGCTGCACACCTCGTCGGCGGCCAAGACCATCGACCGCATCGTCGACGTCTTCCCGGCGGCGGAAAAGGACATGGTGCGCTCCATGCTGTCGGAATCGCTGCGCGCAGTGATCTCGCAGACGCTGCTGAAGACCAAGGACGGCGCCGGCCGGGTGGCGGCGCACGAGATCATGATCGGCACCCCCGCCATCCGCAACCTGATCCGCGAGAACAAGATCGCGCAGATGTACTCGTCGATCCAGACCGGCCAGAACGTGGGCATGCAGACGCTGGACCAGTGCCTGGCCGATCTCGTGCGGCGCAACGTGGTGTCGGCCGCCGAGGCCCGCGTGCGTGCGCAGAACAAGGATAATTTCGCCAGTTGAACGCCGGCGGCGAGGCCCGAACGGCTTCGCCGAACCACATGCATGGCCGCCCGTGCGGCCAGGAGCCCCAAATGGAACGCGACCAGGCCCTCAAGTTCATGCACGACCTGCTGCGGCTGATGCTGCAGAAGAACGGCTCGGACCTCTTCATCAACGCCGGCTTTCCACCCGCGATCAAGGTCGACGGCCGCATCGTCCCGCAGTCCAACCAGCCGCTGCTGCCCCAGCACACGGCGGAACTGGCGCGCGCGATCATGAACGATCGCCAGGCGGCCGAGTTCGAGGCCACCAAGGAATGCAACTTCGCCATCTCGCCGGCGGGCATCGGCCGCTTCCGCGCCAACGCCTACGTGCAGCAGGGCCGCATCGCACTGGTGCTGCGCACGATTCCGCAGCGCATCCCGACCTTCGAGGAACTGGGCCTGCCGCGGGTGCTGAGCGAGGTGGCGATGACCAAGCGCGGGCTGGTGATCTTCGTCGGCGGCACCGGCACGGGCAAGACGACCTCGCTGGCGGCGATGGTCGATTACCGCAACCAGAACTCCTATGGCCACATCATCACCGTCGAGGATCCGATCGAGTTCGTGCACGCGCACAAGAACTGCATCGTGTCGCAGCGCGAGCTGGGTATCGACACCGACTCCTGGGAAAGCGCGCTGAAGAACACGCTGCGCCAGGCGCCGGACGTGATCCTGATGGGCGAGATCCGCGACCGCGAGACGATGGACTACGCGATCGCCTTCGCCGAGACCGGCCACCTGTGCCTGGCCACGCTGCACGCCAACAGCGCCAACCAGGCGATCGACCGCATCATCAACTTCTTCCCCGAGGACCGGCGCCAGCAACTGCTGATGGACCTGTCGCTGAACCTGCGCGCGCTGGTGTCGCAGCGCCTGCTGCCGATGAAGGAGCGCAAGGGCCGCGTGCCGGCGGTGGAGATCCTGCTCAACTCGCCGCTGATCGCCGACCTGATCTTCAAGGGCGACATCCCGAGCATCAAGGACATCATGAAACGCTCGCGCGAGCTGGGCATGCAGACCTTCGACCAGGCGCTGTTCGAACTCTACGAGACCGAACTCATCACCTACGAGGATGCGCTGCGCAATGCCGACTCGGTGAACGACCTGCGCTTGCAGATCAAGCTCAACAGCCGGCACGGCGAGCGCGACATGAGCGCCGGCATCCAGAACCTGGACATCGTCTGAGCGCGCCTCAGGAGTCCGTGCCCGCCGCAGCCTGCGGGCGGTCGCGCATGCTGCCCGCCACCATGCGGTATTCCAGCAGGCGGCACTCCAGCGCACCGTTGAACAGCGGCGTGCGGCGGCTCGCCTTCAGCCCGATCAGCTTGGGCAGCGCCGGATCGCCGCTGAAGAAGAAGCAGCGCCAGCCGCTCCAGCGCTGCTTGAGCGCGTCGCCCAGGCGCGGATAGAGCGCCGCCAGCGCCTCGGCCTCGCCGATGCGCACGCCGTAGGGCGGATTCGTCACCATCACGCCGGCGGGGGCGGGCGGCGTGCGTTCAAGCAGGTCGGCGCGCTCCAGGCTCACGCAGTCGGCCAGGCCGGCGGCCTCCAGATTGGTGCGGCTGCGCCGCAACTGCTCGCCGACGATGTCCGAGCCGAAGATGGCCAGTTCGCGCGGCGCCTGGCGGCGCGCTTCCGCCGCGCGGCGGATGCCCGCCCAGGCCGCGCGGTCTGCATGGCGAAGGCGCTCGAAGCCGAAACGCCGCCCCAGGCCGGGGGCGATGTCGAGGGCGATCTGCGCCGCTTCGAGCAGGAAGGTGCCGCTGCCGCACATCGGATCGAGCAGGGGCTCGCCCGGCTGCCAGCCGGTGAGGAGCAGGATGCCGGCGGCCAGGTTCTCCTTCAGCGGCGCCTCCACCGCCGCGGGCTTGAAGCCGCGCTTGTACAGCGGCTCGCCCGAGGTGTCGATGTACAGCGTCGCGATATCCGCGGTCAGGAAGGCGTGGATGCGCACCGCGGGATCGGCCGTGTCCACGCTCGGGCGCCGGCCGGCGACGGTGCGGAAGTGGTCGCACACCGCATCCTTGATGCGCAGCGTGATGAACTCCAGGCTCTTCAGCGGCGACTTCTGCGCGGTGACGTAGATGCGGATGGTGTCGTCGGCGGTGAACCACTTCGCCCACGTCGCGCCGTAGGCGAGCTTGTAGATGTCGACCTCGGCACGGTAGCGGCCGCGCGCCACCTGCCACAGCACGCGGGTCGCGATCCGGCTTTCGAGATTGGCGCGGTAGCATGCCGTCCAGTCGCCGTGCCACATCACGCCGCCATGCACCGCTTCCGCACCGGCCGCGCCGAGGGCGCGCAGTTCGTCGGCGAGCAGTGCTTCGAGGCCGCGCGGGCACGGAGAAAAGAAGGTTTCGGCCATGTCGGGCTCCGGTCTTGGTGGGCGCATTGTAGCCTGCGCCGCCCGCGGCCCCGCTCCGGCGCCCGCCACGCCGCGTCCGCCGGCGCGCACTTCTGGCATCATGCGTCGCACGCGGCCTGCCCGCCGCGCCCGCACATCGCTTCGGAGCCGATCCGCCGTGACCGACCAGACGAAACCCCGCCCCCGCATCACCGGCGTGCTGCTCGCCGGCGGGCAGGGGCAGCGCATGGGCGGGGTGGACAAGGGGCTGATGACGTTCGACGGCCGCCCGCTGGCGGCGCACGTGCTTGCGCGGCTCGCACCCCAGGTCGACGAACTGCTCGTCAACGCCAACCGGAACCTGTCCGCCTGGCAGGCATTCGGCTACCCGGTCTTTGCCGACGACATTCCCGGCTACATCGGACCGCTCGCCGGCCTGCACGCCGCGCTGAGCCGCGCCGCCCATCCGCTGGTCGTCACCGTGCCCTGCGATGCGCCCTTTCTCCCCGGCGACCTCGTCCTGCGCCTGTTGTCGGCCTGGCAGGGCGCCGGCGCCGGCGCCGACGTCGCGGTGGCGAAGACCGCCGGCCGGCTGCACCCGGTGTTCTGCCTGTGCCGGCGCGAACACGTCGCGCATCTCGACGCATACCTGGCCGCCGGCGGCCGCCGGGTCGAGCGCTGGAGCGAGGGGCTGCGGGTGGTCGAGGTCGGCTTCGACGACCAGCCGGCCGCCTTCCTCAACCTCAACACCCCCGACGAACTGGTCCGGGCGCTGGCCGGTACCGGGCACGGGGACGGAAGGTAGCAGGGCCATCCATCGGCGGGCCGCACGCGGGCCCTATTCACTGCGGGTAGCCAGCACGCCCCTGTCGGGACAATAATGCTCACCGGCCGGATGTCATACCATCCGGCAGACGGATCTCGAGGCACGGAACCGGCACGTCCGGCAACGGAGACGAGGAGCGACGCGATGCAGCACGGTGCGGCCAGTCACGGTAGGAGATACGATCGGCGCCTTCCGGCATTTCTGCTGGGCACGGTCGCGATGTGGGCCTCGGCCCTGAGCCCGAACGCAACGGCGGAAGACTACCGCTACGTGGTGCGGCCCGGCGACAACCCCTGGAACCTGACGCAGCGCTTCCTGAAAGGCATCGTCTACTGGCCGCGGATCCAGCAATACAACCGCATCGTCGATGCCACCGCCATGCAGCCCGGCACCACCCTGCGCATCCCGGTGGGCTGGATGCGCGCGGCCGCGCGGCAGGCGGAGATCGCCGACCTGCGCGGCGACGTCTTCCTCGAACGAGGCGGGGAGCCGGCGCAGGCCGCGGCCGCGGGCATGCCGGTGGCGCCCGGTGCCACGCTGCGCACCGGCGACGAAGGCAGCGTCTCGCTGCAGTTCCCCGACGGCAGCCGCACGCTGATCGGCCCCGGCACGGTGGTGCGCCTCGTCGAACTGCGGCGGCTCACCTTGTCGTCGGGGCAGCAGACCCGGTTCGAGCTGCAGCAGGGTGAAATGGAGAACGAGGTGGCGGGCAGCCGGGGCAGCGGCGGCCGTTTCGTCATCCAGGCCCCGGCGGCGACCGCCGCGGTGCGCGGCACCCGGTTCCGCGTCGCGAGCGCGGCGGACGGCATGCGCAACGAGACGCTGCAGGGGACGGTCGCGCTGCAGAACCGCAAGGGCTCCACGCTGCTGCGCGCCGGCACGGGGACGCACGTCCGCGCCGGCGCCGCGCCGGGCGCCGCGCAGCCGCTGCTGCCCGCGCCGGTGCTCGACGCCCTGCCGGCACGCATCGAACGGCTCCCCGCGCGGCTCGAGATCCCCGCCGTGGCGGGTGCGCACGCCTATCGCAGCCAGATCTTCCCGGCAACGGGCGCGGCGGCGGCCGAATCCGATCGCAGCGGCCCCACCGCCCACGTCCTCAGCACCGGCGACCTGCCCGACGGCGTCCACCGCCTGCGGGTGCGGGCCATAGGCGAAGGCGGCCTGGAGGGCCTGGACGCCGAGCGCGAGATCGTCATCGACGCCCGGCCCGAGCCGCCCTTCCTCCACGAACCGCCGAGCGACGGCTGGGTGGTCGACGAACACCCGGCGTTCCGCTGGGCACGGAGCGGCGACGCCGCCCGCTACCACTTCCAGCTCGCGGCGGAGCGCGATTTCCACGCGCCGCTGGTCGTTGCCCAGGGGCTCGAAAGCCCGGAATGGATCGCCGGGCAGCCACTGGCGCCCAGCGTCTATTTCTGGCGCGTCGCAGTCGAGACCGATGCCGAGGGCCTCGGCCCCTACTCCGACCCGCAGCGCTTCACGCTGCCCCCGCCCGGCCCGCAGCCGCAGCCGCCGGAAATCGATGGCGACACGATGGAACTGCGCTGGCGTGCCGGCAACCCGGGCGAACGCTTCCAGGTGCAGATCAGCCGCGACCCCGCCTTCGCCGCGCCGGAGATCGACCGCGTGACGGACGAAGCCAGGCTGTCGATGCCGCGGCCGGAGCCGGGGCTCCTCCACCTGCGGGTGCGCACGCTGGCACCGGACACGCCACCCGGCCCGTGGGGCAAGGCGCAGCAGGTCGAGATCCCCCACAGCCACTGGCGCGCCCTGCTGATCCTCGTCCCCGTGCTGCTCATCGCGCTATGACGAACGGGCGGCTGGCGCACGCGATGGCGCAACGCGGCGGCTGGCTGGCCGCCGCCACGCTCGCCGCAGTCGCCGCGCTGACGCAGCCGGCACCGCTGCAGCGGCTGGATCTCGTCATCTACGACGCGCTGGAACCGCTGGCGCGGCCGGGCGGGCCGGAGCCCCGATCGGCCATCGTCGCCATCGACGAAGCCAGCCTGGCGGCGTTCGGGCGCTGGCCGTGGCACCGCGGCCTGCACGCCGCCGTGCTGGACCGGTTGACCGACGCCGGGGCGGCTGCGGTCGGCATGGCGGTGCTGTTCCCGGAAAGCGCCGACGGCGACGCGGCGCTGGCCGCGGCGATGCAGCGCGCCGGCAACGTGGTGCTGGCGACCGCTCCCGGCACCCTGCCCGGCGGGCGCGGCGTGCGCGATTTGCTGCCCACCGGCACGCTGGCCGAAAAGGCCGCGGGCATCGGCCATGTGGACGTCGAACTCGACGCCGATTCGCTTGCACGGCGCACCTTCGAACGCGCGGGGACCGGCATCCCCGCATGGCCCGCCCTGTCGCTCGCGGTGCTGCACCGGGCAGAGCCGGACGGAAGGCCACCGGCGGAGGCGGCCGCTCCGGCGGCGGCCAACGCCGCGTCGTGGGTGCGCGCCGGCGAGATGCTGCTCCCCTTCCCCGGGCGCAGCCTGCGCCCGCCGACCTATTCCGCGCTGGCGCTCCTGCGGGACGCGCAGCTTGCCGCCAGCCTGCGCGGCAAGGCGGTCTTCGTCGGCACCACGGCGGCCGGGCTCGAGGCCGGGCTCGCCACTCCGGGTTCGCGCAATGCTTCGCCGATGCCCGCAGTGGAGTTCCACGCACGCGCCTTCGACGCCGCGCGCAGCGGCCATGTCTATCGCAGCGCAGCACCTGCCACGGCAGCGGTCTTCACGCTGCTGATGCTCGCGCTGCCGCTCGCCGTCCATCCTCTGCTCGGACTGCGCGGCGCCATCGCGGGCAGCGCCTTCGCGCTCGCCCCGCTGGTGGCGAGCGGCGTCATCCTGTATTCCACGCGCGTCTGGGTGCCGCCTGCCGCCGCGACGGCGAGCTTCGTCCTCGGCCATCTGCTGTGGTTCGCGCTGTACCTGAAGCAGACGCGGGGGTCGCTGCTGCGCGCCCGCCTCGGCGCCGAGGCTACCCTGCGCTCGATTGCCGATGCCGTGATCACCGTGGACGGCGCCGGACGCATCGTGCTGATGAACGAAGTCGCCGAGAAGCTGGCCGGCATCGGCCTGGACCGGGTCCAGGGGCAGGCCGCCGCCGGCTTCCTCGCCGGATTCTGCTCCGCCGCCACCGAGATCGACCGGCTGCTCGCCGACTGCCTGCGCGGACACGGGACGCTGCGCCTGTCCGAACCGCTGGAGTGGCGCCGTCCCGATGGCGCGCCGTGTTCGCTGCGCGTCACCCTCACGCCGATCGGCGACGGCGGCGCAGGCGCGGTCCTGGCTTTCAACGACGTCACCGAAACGGTCGCCTTCACCGCCCGCCTGCTGTACGAAGCCACCCATGATCCGCTCACCGGCCTGCCCAACCGCACCCTGCTGCTCGACCGCCTGCGCCAGGCGCTGACGCAGGCGAAGCGCAAGGACAGCCTGGTGGCGCTGCTGTTCGTCGACCTCGACCGCTTCAAGCGCATCAACGACAGCCTCGGCCACAACTGGGGCGACCACGTGCTGAAGGTCGTGGCGCAACGCCTGGAGGCGTCGGTGCGCGCCGGCGACACCGTATCGCGCTGGGGCGGCGACGAGTTCATCGTGCTGCTGGACAACGTCACCGAGCGCAATGCGGTGGCCAGCATCGCCGGCAAGATCGTCGAAGTGCTGGACCGCGAGATCGAAACCGACGACGGCACCAGCCTCGTGGCCTCGTGCAGCATCGGCGTCGGCCTCGGCCCGCAGGACAGCGACGACGCCGAGACCCTGCTGTCGATGGCCGACAAGGCGATGTACCGCGGCAAGATGGAAGGCGGCGGAAACTTCACCTTCTACGCCGCCGACATGAACACCTGGTCGCGCGACCGCCTGAAGATGGAGGGCGCCCTGCGCCATGCGCTGGCCAATCGCGAGTTCGAGCTGTTCTTCCAGCCCCAGGTGGACATCCACGGCAACCGCCTGGTCGGCCTGGAATCCCTGATCCGCTGGCGCAAACCGGGCGCCGGCCTCGTCACCCCCGCGACCTTCATCCCGGCGGCGGAGGAATGCGGCGTCATCCGCTCCATCGGCGAATGGGCGCTGCACGAGGCGGCGGAGCAGGTCGCGCGCTGGTCGGCCGAAGGCCTGCAGCCGGTGCCGCTGGCCGTCAACGTGTCGGCACGCCAGTGCTCCGACATGGGCGTGGTCGAGGCCATACGGAGCGCGCTGGCCTGCAGCCGGATCGACCCCGGCCTGCTGAAGATCGAGCTGACGGAATCCACCACGATGCACAACGTCGACTTCGTCGCCACCCTGCTCGACAGCGTGAACCGCATCGGCGTCGGGGTGGCGGTGGACGATTTCGGCACCGGCTATTCGTCGCTGTCGTACCTGAAGCGCTTTCCGATCACCGAACTGAAGATCGACAAGAGCTTCGTCGGCGAGATCGCCACCGGCGGCGACGATGCCGCGATCGTGCGCGGAACCATCGCCCTGGCGCACGGGCTGGAGATGACGGTGGTTGCCGAAGGCGTCGAGACCGCGGCGCAGCTCGAGTTTCTCGCCGGGCACCACTGCGACGTCGCGCAGGGCTACTTCTTCGCCGAACCGATGCCCGCGAGCGAGGTCCGCCGCTGGCTGCTCGCGCCGCCGTCGCAACTGGCGCGCGGCGGCTGACTCAGAAGGGCTTCAGCACGGCCAGGAACACGACGGCGAACAGGACGACCACCGGGATCTCGTTGAACACCCGGAACCAGACGTGGCTCCTGGTGTTGCGGCCGGCGGCGAAGTCGCGCATGAGCTTGCCGCAGTAGAGGTGGTAGGCGATCAGCAGCACGACCAGCGCCGTCTTCGCATGCAGCCAGCCGCCGGCAAAGCCGTAGCCGAACCACAGCCACAGGCCGAGCACGACCGCCAGGATGCCAATCGGCGTGACGAAGCGGTAGAGCTTGCGCTCCATCATCGCCAGCCGCTCGATGGTCGCCGCGTCGCTCACCATCGCATGATTGACGAACAGGCGCGGCAGGTAGAAGAGGCCGGCGAACCAGCTCACGACGAAGATGATGTGCAGCGATTTGAGAACCAGCATGAAGTTGCAGCTCCTGTATGGATGAAAGCCTGGGACGGCGCGCGGCGCCTCAGCCCACGCCGCGGCGCGCCAGCGCGTCGCGGATGCCGTCGGCCACCGTGGGATGCCGCAGCGGCGTACGCAATTCCCGCTTCATGCGCCGGTTGTCGACCCTGCGGGACTCGGCCATGAACGACAGCACCGTCGGCGGCAGACGGCCGGCGATCTCTGCGCGGGCCAGGCGCGGCGGACGGGGCAGGCCGAAGGCGTCGGCCACGAGGTCGAAATAGTCGCCCATCTTCAGCCGCGTGTCATCGGCCGCGTTCCACGCCCGGCCGCCGCGGGCGCGGAACAGTGCGGCGCAGGCCAGGCGTGCCAGATCGTCGGCATGGATGTGGCTGGTATGCACGTCGTCGCCGGGCGCCAGCACCGGGTCGCCGCGGCGCAGGCGCTCGAGCGGCAGACGGTCGGCGGCGTAGATGCCGGGCACGCGCAGCACCCCGGTCCGCGCCCCGCTGCGGCGCCCGAAGCCGCGCACGAGACGCTCGGCCGCCACCCGCCTGCGGGCCCGGGCGCTTTGCGGACGGCATGGCCGCGTCTCGTCCACCAGCGCACCGCCGCAATCGCCGTAAACCCCTGTCGTACTTATGTATACGAGGGTCTGTGGTAGACTGCCGCGGGTTCCGAGCGCGGCCAGCACGGCCTTGGTGCGCGGATCGCCCTCCCCCTGCGCCGGCGGCGGTGCAAGGTGCAGGACGGCGTCGGCGATGCCGGCCAGCTTCCACAGGCTGCGTCTGTCGTCGAGGTCCGCGACGACGGGCACCGCACCCGCTGCCCGCAGCGCTGCCGCGTCCTCCGTGCGGCGCACCAGGGCGAACACCTTGAAGCGCCGCGTCAGCCAGGGCAGTGCCCGGGCGGCCACGTCGCCGCTGCCGATGATCAGGATCCGTCTCATTTGCGAATTGTCTCACGCCCCATGTCGTACGAGATTTCACTCCAGCCTGGCAACCACCACTTCCGCGCCGACGCGGACGAAACCATTCTCGAGGCCGCGCTCGCCGCCGGCCTGCTGCTGCCCCACAGTTGCCGCGACGGTGCCTGCGGCGCCTGCAAGGGCAAGGTCCTGGCGGGCGAGATCGACTACGGCAACATGACCGAGGGCACCCTGTCGCAGGAAGAGCGCGAGGCCGGCTATGCGCTGTTCTGCTGCGCCCGTCCGCGTTCGGACCTGGCGCTGCAGGCGCGCACCGTCAGCCGCGCCGGCGACGTTCCGGTGAAGAAGCTGCCCTGCCGCGTGCAAAGGCTGCAGCGGCTTGCCCCCGACGTGATGCTGATCGACCTGAAGCTGCCGGCGAGCGAGTCCTTCCAGTTCCGCGCCGGCCAGTACATCGACGTCCTGCTCGCCGACGGCCGGCGCCGCAGCTTCTCGATCGCCAACGCGCCGCACGACGCCGGCCACATCGAACTGCACGTGCGCCGCATCGACGGCGGCCGCTTCACCGCGCAGGTGTTCGACGCGATGAAGGAGAAGGACATCCTGCGCTTCGAAGGGCCGCTCGGCGGCTTCTGGCTGCGCGAAGAGTCGGCGCGCCCGGTGCTGCTGCTGGCCGGCGGCACCGGTTTTGCGCCGATCAAGGCCATCGTCGAGCACGCCCGGCACACCGGCATGTCGCGCCCAATGACCCTGTACTGGGGGTCGCGCGACCGTGCGGGCCTGTATCTGGACGAACTCGCCCGCGCCTGGCAGGACTCTCTCCCGGGCTTCACCTATGTGCCGGTCTTGTCCGAAATCCTTCCGGAGGACGCATGGACCGGGCGCCGCGGCCTGGTGCATCAGGCGGTGCTGGACGATCTCCCCGACCTGTCGGGCCACGAGGTCTATGCCTGCGGCTCGCCTGCGATGGTGGACGCCGCACGCGACAGCTTCACCCGCACGCGCGGCCTGCCCGAGGGGCAGTTCTTCGCCGACGCCTTCACCTTCGCCGCCCCGACGAACTGAGCCCAAGGCGAAACCCGCATGCCCCAGACCGTCCTGCTGACCCGCGAGCCCGTGGTGAACAAGAACCGCGCGATCACCGCCAACCGGCTGATCGCGCACGGGCCGAACATCGGCGCCGTGGTGGAGACGCTCGACGGCCTCGCCGACGTATGGCCGAAGCACCATCCGGTGTTCGTGAGCTTCGGACGGCTGATCCCCACGCCCGACCTGCTGGCCTGGCGGCCGCCGGACAACGCCGTGGTCGAGATCCCGGTACAGGCGCTGGCCCATCCGCAGACCCGGGCCCTGCTCCCCGAGCTGCAGGCGGCCGGCACCAGCATGTGCCTCACCTGGTATGCGCCGGGCAGCGCGCTGCCGCCGGGCATGGACTGGCGCTTCGTGCTGATGGACGCCCGCCGGCAGCCGGCGCCGGCCGACGCGCCGGGCCTGGCGATGGCGTGGGGCCTGGGCGACGTCGGCGCCTTCCGCGACGCGGTGGCGGCGGGCTACGCCGGCGCCTCGGGCTGGTTCTTCCTGCGCGGCAACCCGCCCGCCAAGGCGCTGTCGCCGGGGCATGCGCAGATCGTGCGGCTGCTCAACCTGGTGCGCAACAACGGCGAGATCCGCGACATCGAGGCGGTGCTCAAGCAGGACGTGGCGCTGTCCTACAAGCTGCTGCGCTACATCAACTCCGCCGGCTTCGGCCTGATGTGCGAGATCCAGTCCTTCCGCCACGCGGTCAGCATCCTCGGCTACACCAACCTGAACAAATGGCTGTCGCTGCTGCTGGTCACCGCCAGCCGCGACCCCAGCGCCCCGGCGATGATGCAGACGGCCATCGCGCGCGGCCGCTTCATGGAGGAAGCGGGCGGCGATTTCTTCGACAAGGCCGAGCGCGACAACCTCTTCATCACCGGCGCGTTCTCGCTGCTCAACCTGCTGCTGGGCACCTCGATGCAGAACCTGCTCGACGAGATGAACCTGCCGAACAACGTCACCGAGGCACTGCTCCACCAGCAGGGCGAATTCGCGCCCTTCCTCCGGCTCGCGCAGTCGTGCGAGAGCTTCGACGGCACCGCGCTGGCGAAGGCGGGGCAGGAACTCCATCTGGAAGCACAAAAGATCAATCGCGCGCAACTGGCCGCACTGGGCTTCGCCGACAGCCTGCAGGCTTGACGGCGACGCGCGCAACGCTGCGCACTCGGTCACGCGCCGTGACACTTCCGCCCGCTAGAATCGACGCGCTCCACCCGTCCTCTCTGCCGCCACGCGTCCCATGGTCCCTGCCGCATACTGTGAGCTCGATGCATCACCGATGCCCGATGGCTGCGCGACCATCGTGCGCCTGCTCGCGGCCACCTCGCCGAACTGGCCGGAAGTCGCGCTGGTCGCGGCACGCGATCCGGTGCTGTGCCTCGCGCTGCTCACCGCGGGGCCGCTGGCCCCGGGCGAACTCGACGGCGAGGGCCTGAACGCCGTCCTGCGACGACGGCTCGAACGCCTGGGCCCCGACCTGCTGCGTGCCTGGATGCTCGGCGTCGGACGCATGCCGTCCGCCCCCGGCGGCGACGGCGGCATGGCGCTGCTGCGCGGCGAATGCGCGCTGCACCTCGCGCTCGAAACGCGCTACCCGCGCCCCGATGAAGCCTACCTGGGCGCCCTGTGGCGCCATCTGGCCGAACAGGTCCGCACCGGGCACCCGAACGGTGCCGCCGAGGACGGAACGCTGCAGAAGGCCGACCGGCGGCAGGAATTCACGCGGATCGTCCACGCCTGCGGGCTGTCCGAAGCGGTGTGCGACGCCCTGGAACTCGGCATCACGCTCGCGGAACAACTGCAGGACGCCCATCCGCTCGTGCGGCTGCTGCACGCCGCGCAACTGCTCGCCGACGATGACTGGCAGGCTCGCACCGCAGAGGTCGCGGCCCTGACCGGGCTCACCGCCGCCAGCATCGCCAGCCTGCGCACCGACGTCGCCTACATTGTGTCGGGCCACGCCGCCTACCCGCTGCCGGCCCATGCCAGCGGCGGCGAAGGGGCGCTGATCGCAGCGGCGGACAATCCCTTCCGCGAAGCCGCCATCGCCGGCCTGCTCAACGCCGCCTTCGCCGACCTCGAAGCCGGGCAGATCGCCGACCGCCTCGCCATCGGCTCGCCTTTCTTTGGCCTCGCCATCGAACCCATCCTGCTCGCCGCCGACGAGAGCGGCCTGCTGCGGTCGCTGCTGCCCGGCCCCCCCGGCTCCACCGCCGCGCTCTTCGACGAACTCGACCTGCGCCTCGACGACGAACGCAGTTGCATCGCGCTGTCGGCGCGTTCCGGCCAGCCTTCCAGCCACGCCTACACAGGCGCGACGCCGCGCCGCAGCACGGCCGACTGGCACGTCGCGCGCTGGCTGGGACAGCGCGGCTTCGACTGCCTGCCGCTGCCGGCCGCGGGCTACACGGCGACCGCCGTCCTGCCGGAAAGCGCCGAGCGTGCCGCCGCGGCGCTCCGCAGCCTGTCGGCTGCCCTGCTGGGTGCGGCGGCACGCGCCATCCGTTCGTCGCAACGCCGCCTGACCGACGTCGCGACGCGGGAAGCGGCGCTGCAGCAGCAGTTCCGCGAGCATGTCCGCAAGATCGCGCACGAGGCCACGAACCCGCTGACGGTGATCAAGAACCGGCTCGACCTGCTCGGACAGCAGCACGCCGACGACAGTCCGCTGCAGGACGAGATGCTGTTGCTGAACGCAGAACTCGAACGCATCGACAACCTGCTGCGCCGCGCCGCGGATCTGCCGGTGGGCGCCGCCGAGATACCGATCTGCCGCGTCACCGACCTGCTGCTCGAGATGCGCGCGGTCTATGGCGATCCGCTGTTCGCACAGCACGGCATCGGGTTCGAGCTGCGCGCGGCGCGGGACGTCCCGCCCGCGGCCATGCCTGCGTCGGCCCTCAAGCAGGTCCTGCTGAACCTGTTCCGCAATGCCTCCGAGGCACTCCAGCCGGGCAAGCGGCTGGTGGTGTCGGTGATGGGCGAGGTCATCCTGAACGGACGCGCCCACGTCGAGATCCGGGTGGCCGACAACGGCCCCGGCCTGCCGCCGGACCGCCTCGCCGACCTGTTCTCGCCGCGCCCGAGCACCAAGGGCGGCGGCCATCAGGGGCTGGGCCTCAGCGTGGTGCGCGACATCCTCGCGCAATGGAAGGCGTCCATCGTGTGCCGCAGCCAGCCGGGCAGCGGCACCAGCTTCCAGATCCTTGTGCCGCTGGATCAATCCGGCTGAGTGTTGCATTATGTAACCGCACAATCTTGAATCCCGAATCGAGCGTGGAGCGATGGCCATCCCGGGTGAGCAACCCTTCAACGCAACGTCCAGCGGTGCACCCGGGCAGCAGCAGGAACCAGCGGTCCGCATCCTGATCGTCGACGATGATGCGTCGCTGCGGGCGACGTTCACGCAGGTACTCGCCAAGCCATGCCGCAACTTCGACGCCTGCGGTACGGTGGCCGACGGCATCGCGTTCCTGTCGGAACGGGCCTACGACCTCATCCTACTCGACTACCGCCTGCCGGACGGCACCGGCCTCGTGCTGCTCGACTGGCTGGTCGAGCAGTTGCGGGAGGAGGCGGTCATCATCATCAGCGGCGAGAACGACGTCGACGCGGTGATCGGCGCGCTGCGCCGCGGCGCCGACGACTACGTCCGCAAGCCCTACCACATCGCCCAGTTGCAGCGCGCCGTCGAGAGCGCCCTGCACAAGGCCGCCCTGGAGAAGGCCAACCGGGCGATGGAGCAGCGCCTGAAGGCATCCGAGAAGCTGCACCGCTACCTGGTGGAGAGTTCGCCCGACCTGATCTTCACGCTGGATGCGGAAGGCCGTTTCAGCTACATCAATCCGCGGGTGAGGCAGTTGCTCGGCTTCGAGCGCGGCGCGCTGATGCGGCGTCCGTTCACCACGCTGGTCATGCCCGAGGACGTGGACCGCATCTGTGGCCTGTTGAGCCTGCCGAGCACGATGCCGGGCGAGAGCTTCAGCGTCGAGCTGCGCCTGCGCCGCAATCGCGGCGAACCCTCCCCGGTCGAGGCGGACAGCGTCACCGTGTCGCTGACCGGCATCCCGATGATCAGCCAGCAGGGCGAACGCCGCGTCGTGGGGCTGTACGGCGTGGCGCGCGACATCTCGGAGCGCAAGCGCGCCGAGGAGATCATCTCGTTCCAGGCTTACCACGACCAGCTCACCCACCTGCCGAACCGCGTGCTGTTCAAGGACCGCCTGGAACTGGCGATCGCCCAGGCCCAGCGGCGGACCGGCGCGCTGGCGGTGATGTTCGTCGACGTCGACCGCTTCAAGCTGGTCAACGACACCTACGGCCATGCCGAGGGCGACCTGCTGCTGCGCGCCATCGCCTCCCGCCTGTCCTCCGGCCTGCGCCGCGGCGACACCCTGGCGCGGCTGGGCGGCGACGAATTCACCGTGCTGCTGCCCGACATCAACCAGCCCGAGGACGCCGAGACGATCGCGCGCAAGATCGTCGCCACCCTCGGCGAGCCGATCAAGCTCAGCCAGGGCGACTTCCGCGCCACGGTGAGCATCGGCATCGCGCTGTATCCGCGCGACGGCAACACGGCCGAAGACCTGACCCGCCACGCCGACATCGCGATGTACCAGGTCAAGCGCTCCGGGAAGAATGCCTTCCGCTTCTTCGACCCCAAGCTCAACACGCATCACCGCGAGCGCATCGCCCTCGAGAACGACCTGCACCAGGCGCTCGAGCGCGGGGAACTCGAACTCTTCTATCAACCGCAGATCAGCCTGTCGCAGCAGCGGGTGATCGGCCTGGAGGCGCTGCTGCGCTGGAATCATCCGCAACTCGGGCTGGTGCCGCCTTCGTCCTTCATCCCGGTGGCGGAAGAGGTGGGGCTGATCGGCGACATCAGCCGCTGGGTCCTCGACACCGCCTGTGCCCAACTGGCCCGTTGGCGCCGCTCCGGACACACGGACGTCAAGCTGTCCATCAACCTGTCGCCGCACGACTTCGACCACCGCGACGTCGTGCGCTCCATCGTCGGCTGCCTGTCGCAGCACGGCCTGCCGGCCGGCCAGGTCGAACTCGAGATCACCGAGAGCATGATGATGAACGACAGCGCCGGCGTCGCCACCAAGGTGCGCCAGTTGCGCGAAGCCGGCATCGGCGTGGCGATCGACGACTTCGGCACGGGCTACTCCGCGCTCGCCTACCTGCAGAAGTTCCCGGTCAGCACGCTGAAGATCGACCGCAGCTTCATCCGCGAACTGGACGTGGCGCTGACCAACCCCATCATCTCCGCCATCACCGGCATCGCCCGCGGATTCAACCTGCAGATCATCGCCGAGGGCGTGGAGCGTCAGGAGCAGGCCGACGCCTTGCGTGCCCTGGGCTGCGACGTCATGCAGGGCTACCTGTTCGCC
This sequence comes from Thauera sp. K11, assembly GCF_002354895.1. NCBI lineage: Bacteria > Pseudomonadati > Pseudomonadota > Betaproteobacteria > Rhodocyclales > Zoogloeaceae > Thauera > Thauera sinica. The sequence continues at coordinate 5,086,281 of NZ_CP023439.1, read as the reverse complement.
CGGCCGGGCACGGCGCACGAAGCCGAAGCCTGGCTCAGGCAGGTCCCGTCCCACTCCACACACTAGGACGGTACCGCGCACCCGGTGCGCAGCGCCGCAAACGAACGGGGCCGGCATCATACGATGCCGGCCCCTCGGGCCGCCGGGCATGCGCCCGGCCTTCACGCAGCGCGGAAGGCCGGAGTCATGTGGAATACGTCAGGCGGAATACGTCATGTGGAATACGCCGGGCGGGAATTACTTCTGCGACAGGATCCAGGCAGCCAGCGTCTTGGCCTCGGCCTCGCTCACCTGCGGGTTGGGCGGCATCGGGATCTGGCCCCACACGCCCACGCCGCCCTTCTGGATCTTGGTCGCCAGCGCCGCGGCGGCTTCCTTCTGACCGGCGTACTTGGCAGCGACGTCCTTGTACGCCGGGCCCACCAGCTTCTTGTCCACCGCATGACAGGCAAGGCAGTTCTTGGCCTTGGCGAGGTCGGCGTTGGCAAAGGCCGGAGCGGCCGACAGAAGACCCGCGGCAACCGCGGCAGCAACGAACACTTTCATGGTCCTTACCTCATGGATGTAGGGCGGTTGAAACTGGCGGGATGTTAACCCACGCAGGGGCATTTTCCTACGCCGGAATGTCGCCGGAAACAACTTTATTGCAGGTTTGCAACAGCACCGACGATAGATTTAATTTGCATCAGAAACACGGCCCTGCCGCGCCCGGATACCGTCCGTGCCTGCATCCGGCGGTGCACCGCAGACGCGGTCGCGGCCTTCCTGCTTGGCCCGGTAGAGGGCGCGGTCGGCCCGTATCAGGAGGCGGCTGATGCTCTCGCCCGCCTGCAGTTCGGCGACGCCGAAACTGGCGGTGGCCGGGCACGCGAGCCTCAGGCCGGCGATCGCCGCACGCAGGCGTTCGGCAAGCTGCAGCGCGGCATCGCGCGGCGTGTCGGGCGCGATGACGAGGAACTCCTCCCCGCCCCAGCGGCCGGCGCTGTCGCCTCCCCGCACCTCCCGCCGCAGGGCGGCGGCGATCGCGATCAGCACGCGGTCTCCGGCGTCGTGGCCGCGGGTGTCGTTGATCTGCTTGAAGTGATCGATGTCGATCAGGATGACGGACAGCGGGTACGGTGCCCGCCGGAAACGCCTGGCCTCCGCCTTCAGCGCCTGATCCAGCCAGCCGCGGTTGAACAGGCCGGTCAGCGCGTCGTGGCGCGCCAGCCGTTCGACCTCGGCCAGCGCCTCGACGAGCTGGTGGTTGACCCGCTCGAGCGCGCGGCGCGCCTCCTGTTCGCGCTGGTAGTGGCGGTGGCGCATCATCAGGGCCGACAGGTTCTCGGCCGCCAGGGCCAGCAGCGCGCGGTCGGTATCGGAGAACTGGCGTTCGCGGCGGGTGTCGTCGAAGCCGACGAAACCCAGCAGCTCGCCGTCTGCGCACACCGGATGGATCAGCATCGCGTGCACGCTCTGCGCCTCCAGGTATGCCTGCGCCGCGGGGCTCAGGCGGGCGAGATCGCCCGCTCCGCCGATGGCCATCCCCTGTCCCTGGCGCAGGCTGTCGCACAGACCGGGGAACAGCCCGAAAGGCATGTCCCGGGGTTTGCAGGGCCGCGGCACGATGCCTTCGGCGCACCATTCGTGGGTGACCACCCACGCCTTCTGCGCAGTGTCGACGCGGAACAGATAGGCCCGGTCGGCCTCGAGATAGCTGCCGAGGATGCGCAGGCAGTTCAGCACGCCCTCGTCGAGCCCGTCCAGCCGCATGCGCGCGACCGCGTTCGCCAGCCGGGCGGCGTGGTCGTGGAACCGGTTGAGCGAACGCAGCCCGTCCGCCCGGGCAAGCGCGCGGCGGCTGGCGACGAGTTCGTGGATGTCGGTCAGCGCTCCGCCGATCCAGGATACCCGCCCGTCGGCATCATGCTGCGCATCCGCGGTGAGCCGGAACCAGCGGTAATAGCCGTCGTGGCAGCGCAGCCGGCACTCGGCCGCGAAGCCGCCCTCGCCGCTGCGCATGTATTCGCCGAGCGCTTCCAGCGTCGCCGAGCGGTCGTCCGGATGCAGCAGGCGGGCGAGGTTGTCCACCCTCCCGGCCAGCCGCTGCCCCGGCGGGTAGCCCAGCACGCGGGCAAAGCCCGGCGACCACGACGCGGGACCGGCGGGATCGACGCGGCCGGCAGCAGGTACGGGCATGTCCCACACCGCCGCACCGGCATGCCCCTGCAGCAGGGCGAGACGCGGGTTTTCCGCATCGTCGCCGCCGATCGGCAACGTCACTTGCAAAACACGCGGAGGAACAGGACAGGACATGGATTCCCGCGGGACAGGGGCCGCGGCTATTGCCGCACTTCCATCTCTTCGCCGGCACGCAGTCCGGCATGAGTGGCGCGGAAGGGGTTGATGTCGAGCCCGCCGCGCCGCGTGTAGCGCGCCCACACCGCCAGTTCCGCCAGCCGGCAGCGCGCGAGGATGTCGCAGAACACGCGCTCGACGCACTGCTCGTGGAACTCGTTGTGCCCGCGGAAGGACACGATGTAGCGCAACAGCCCTGCGCGGTCGATGGGCCGGCCGCGGTAGCGCACGACCAGCATGCCCCAGTCGGGCTGCCCGGTCACCAGGCAATTGGACTTCAGCAGGTGCGAATACAGGGTCTCGCCGACCTCGCCGCCATCGTCGGCGACGCGCAGGAAGGCCGGTTCGGGCTGGTAAGTGTCGATGTCGATGTCCAGCGTATCCAGGCAGACGCCCTCCGGATACGCGGCAAGACGCTGCGGCCGCAGCGCCAGCGGCACCACATCGACCGCCACCGTGCCGCCCGCCGCGGCGGAGAGGTCGCGCGCGATCGCGTCCCGCACCCCGTCGGCCGAGGCAAAACGCTGCTGGTTGAAGGAATTCAGATAGAGCTTGAGCGACTTCGATTCCACCAGGCGCGGCGTCGACGCCGGCACGCGGAAGCGTCCCAGCGCCACTACCGGCTTGCCGCGCGGATCGAGCCAGGACAGCTCGTAGGCATTCCACAGGTCTTCGCCGACGAAAGGCAGCGCCCCTGCCTGCAGGCCGAGTTCCGCGCGCTTGAGCTGGCGGTCGATCGGGAACAGGAGTTCGGGCGCGTAGGTGTCGCGATAGGCCACTGCGCGGCCCAGCGGCGACGCCTCGGCGCCATGCGGACGATCGGGGATCGTGTTCATAACCGAATTGTAATCTTGCCGGTCGGACGCACACGGAATTCTCGCCGCGCCCCGCCGAACCGGATGGGGCCTGCCTGCCGGCGGCAGCGATGGCTCACGGCCGCAGCCTGCCGCCGAACAGGGCGTGCAGATCGACGTGTGCTTCGACCGCGTCGGCCAGGCGATCGAGATCGGCCTCGCGCCGCGCCGCCAGATCGACCGGCGCGGCCGCCTGCCCGCCCGCCCATGCCAGCAGGGCGGCCAGCGCCGCGGGCGCGTCGAACAGGCCATGGACGTAGGTGCCGAGGATCTGGTCGTCCGCCGAGCGCGCGCCGTCGGTGCGCACGCCGCCGTCGGCGCACTGCAGCACCGCCGCAGGCGCTTCCTCGGTCGCCGGCCCGCTGGACACGCCCATGTGGATCTCGTAGCCCGCCACGCCGGGCTCGCCCTCCAGCGTCAGGTGGCCGCGCACGTTGTCGAGCCGCTTCTCGCGCTCGAGCACGGTGCGCATGTCGAGCAGGCCCAGCCCGGCCGTGCTGCCCGGGGCCCCCTCGACACCATGCGGGTCTGCGACTTCCCGCCCCAGCATCTGGAAGCCGCCGCAGATGCCGATGAGCTTGCCGCCGTAGCGCAGGTGACGCCGGATCGCCGCCTCCCAGCCCTGCGCGCGCAGCCAGGCGAGGTCGGCCTGCACGCTTTTCGAACCGGGCAGCACGACGAGGTCGGCGGGCGGAATCTCCTGGCCGGGCCCGACCCAGCGGAAATCCACCGCCGGATGCAGACGCAGCGCGTCGAGATCGGTATGGTTGGAAATACGCGGGAACACCGGCGCGACCACCCGCAGCGCACCCTCCGCGGCGGCGACGTCGGCAGCCGTGTCCGCCACCGCATCCTCCGCATCCAGGAACAAGCCGTGCAGGTAGGGCAGCACGCCGAACACCGGCCGCCCGGTGCGCGCCTCCAGCCAGTCGAGTCCCGGCCGCAGCAGCCCGAGGTCGCCGCGGAAACGGTTGATCACGAAGCCCCGCACGCGCGCCTGCTCCGAAGGCGACAGCAGCTCCAGCGTGCCGACCAGGTGCGCGAACACGCCGCCGCGGTCGATGTCGGCCACCAGCACCACCGGCACGTCGGCGGCCTCGGCGAAGCCCATGTTGGCGATGTCGCGGTCGCGCAGGTTGATCTCCGCCGGGCTGCCCGCGCCCTCCACCAGCACCGCGTCGTAGGCACCGGCCAGCCGATGCCAGCTCTGCATCACCGCCGCCATCGCGGTCGGCTTGTAGGCGTGGTAGTCGCGCGCCGACAGGTTGGCGACCGCGCGGCCGTGGATGATGACCTGCGCGCCGACGTCGCTCGAGGGCTTGAGCAGCACCGGGTTGAAGTCGGTGTGCGGCGCCACGCCGGCGGCCAGCGCCTGCAGCGCCTGGGCGCGGCCGATCTCGCCGCCGTCGGCGGTCACCGCGGAATTGAGCGCCATGTTCTGCGGCTTGAACGGCGCCACGCGCAGGCCGCGCCGGCGCAGCGCGCGCGCAAGCCCAGCCACCAGCGTGCTCTTGCCGGCGTCGGAGGTGGTGCCCTGCACCATGAGGGTCAAAGCGTGGGACATCGCGTAAAATCCGGGGCCTTTCCATCGAGGGCGCCGATTATCGCCGATCGCGGGCCACCGCCGCGGCGCCTTGCACCCATCCCGGGACGCCGTCCTCCATGTCCGCATTCGCCCTGCTCGTGTTCAAGCTCGCCGCCGGCCTGCTCGCCGACCGCCTGTTCGGCGAACCGCGACGCCTGCATCCGCTGGTCGGCTTCGGCCGCTGGGCCGCGGGCGTCGAACGGCTGGTGCGGCTGCGCGCCGAAGGCCGGGCGGCCGGCCTGGCGGCATGGACGCTCGCGGTGCTGCCCTGGGTCGCCCTCGCGGCGGTCCTGCGTGCCGTACATCCGCTCGCCCACTGGCCGGTGGACGTCGTGCTGTTGTACTTCGCACTCGGCGGCCGCAGCCTGGCGGAGCATGCCGAGGCCATCGCCGCACCGCTGGCCGCCGGTGATCTGGCGCAAGCGCGAACGTGCGTCGGCCGGATCGTCAGCCGCGACACCGCCGCGCTGGATGCCGCCGGCGTGGCCCGGGCCGGCACCGAGTCGGTGCTCGAAAACGGCAACGACGCGGTCTTCGGCGCGCTGTTCTGGTTCCTCCTCGCCGGTGGCTGGGGTGCGCTGCTGTTCCGCCTGGCGAACACGCTCGACGCGATGTGGGGCTATCGTACGCCCCGCTACCTGCGCTTCGGCTGGGCGGCGGCACGCATCGACGACGTCCTCAACGCCCTGCCCGCCCGCCTGACCGCGCTCACCTACGCGCTGCTGGGCCGCACCCGGCTCGCGCTGGCCTGCTGGCGCCGCCAAGCGCCGGCCTGGGACAGCCCCAACGCCGGGCCGGTGATGGCGGCCGGCGCCGGCGCGCTGGGTGTCGCGCTCGGCGGCACGGCGATCTATCACGGGCGCGTCGAGACCCGGCCGCCGCTGGGCGAGGGCGCGCCGCCCGACGCCGCATCGATCCGCGCCGCAGTAAGCTTGGTCCGGCGCGGCGTGCTGCTGTGGCTCGGCATCGCCATCCTGATCGCGCTGGCGGAGCCGCAGGTTCCCATCCGGTTCCCCGGGGGCGGCGGTGCTTGAGCATGGCGGGCGGCTGCGCAGCGCCGCCGCCCGCCACGGCATCCCGCTGGCCGACTGGCTCGACCTCTCCACCGGCCTCAACCCGCTCGGCTATCCGGTTCCGCCCCTTCCCGCGGAAGCCTGGCAGCGCCTGCCGGAAGAGGACGACGGCCTGGAAGACGCCGCCGCCGGCTACTTCGGCACACGCGAACTGCTGCCGGTCGCCGGCTCGCAAGCGGCCATACAGGCCCTGCCGGCGCTGATTCCGGGCCGGCACGTCAGCCTGCTCGTGCCCGGCTACGCCGAACATGCGCATGCCTGGCGCGGGCGCACACCGCACCACCGCACCGCGGCGGAACTGGACGCGGCCGTCGATGCCAGCGACGTCGTCGTGCTGGTCAATCCGAACAACCCCACCGGCACACGCTTCGGCCGCGACGTGCTGCTCGACTGGCACGCACGGCTGGCACGCCGCGGCGGCTGGCTGATCGTGGATGAGGCGTTCATCGACGCCGAGCCGGAGGACAGCCTCGCCCCGCTGGCGGGCCGGCCCGGCCTCGTGGTGCTGCGTTCGCTGGGCAAGTTCTTCGGCCTGGCGGGGGCGCGCGTGGGTTTCGTCCTGGCGCCGCCCGCGCTGCGCCTGCAGCTCGCCGCGGCACTCGGCCCCTGGGCCGTCAGCGGACCGGGACGCCACGCGGCGCGCCATGCCCTGGCCGACCGCGAATGGCAGCGGCAGGCGCGGCTGCGCCTCGCCGGAGAGGGCGCCCGGCTGGCGCAATTGCTCTACGCGACCGGCCTCGGCACTCCGTCGGGCCCCGCGCTGTTCAAGTGGCTTGCCCACCCGCGCGCTGCCGCCCTGCACGAGTCGCTCGCCCGTCGCGGCATCCTGGTACGGCTGTTCGACGAACCGGCGAGCCTGCGCTTCGGTCTGCCGCCGGACGAGCCGGGCTGGGCGCGCCTTGGCGCCGGACTGCGGGCGGCGCTGCGCGAAATCGGCTGAGCCGGCGGTGCCGGTCAGTCGTCCCGCGTATCCAGGTAGCGCTGCTGCCAGTCTTCGCGCGCATCCTCCCACCAGGCGCGGTCGAAGGCCCACGCCAGGGTGGGCAGCAGCGGAGCGAAATAGTGGCCCGCGGCGGAGGGCTGGTCCTCGGCGGCCGCGCGCAGCGGGGTGCCCAGGGCGCGCAAGCGCTCGTGCAGCGTCGGATGCAGCGGCAGGCTGCCGCCGCCGGCCTCGTAGTGTGAGAGGTCTTCCGCGACCGACTCGCGGCGCAGGAAGCCCGCCGCCACGCCCAGCCCCATTTCCCGGTAGGGGCGGATCGACGGACTCGGGAACTGCATGCTCTGGGCCATCACCTTCGGCCAGTAATCCTGCTCCAGGAAGCGGGCCTTGAGGCCGATCTCGACCAGGGTCTCCCCCATCAGCGCCCGGCCGACCACCTGCGCGGCGCAGGCATCCGCCTCGAATTCCTCCAGCCGGGCGAGCCGCAGCATGTCGCGGTAGAAACGGTGCGCCCTGCGCTCCAGCCAGTCGGCGGCCCAGGGGAAGTTCTCGAAGGCTTCGTCCAGCACGCGCGCCCACCACGCGCGCAAGTGGGCGGCCTGGGCGCCGAGCCCGGAACGCTGGCGCGCCAGATGTGCGAATTCATGCGCCAGCACGGCGGCCAGTTGCGCCGCCGACACGCTGTGCGCGAGCGGCAGGCCGATCAGCAGATGGGTGCGGATCGGTCCGATCCAGCCCCAGGCCGGACGCTGCAGCACGACGGCGTTCATGTCGCAACTGATCCAGACATGCTGAACCGGCGGAATGCCGAAGCTCGCGGCGATGTCGTCCATCAACCGGTAGAAGTCCTCGGCGGCCTGGCGCGGAAGGCGGATGCCCTGCGGCAGCGGCGACGTGTGGCAGACCACGCCCACCAGCCGCACCATGCTGAGCGCGACGGTGACGGCGAGCAGGCTCCACAGGCCGGCCCGCGTCGGGTCGCCCTTCAGCACGCCCTCCCAACTGTGGCCCATGGCGACGAACACAGTGGCCAGCATGCCCAGCAGCGCCGCGATCAGCAGCAGCAGGCAGCCGGTCGACAGCAGTCCGAGACGACGCGCGAGTCGGGATCGAAGATCGAAAACTCTTGATTGAGGCGTCACGTCGCCGGCACTCCCGCTCAGGTCCCGAGAACCGCAGGACGATAAGGGCCCCCGCAGCCGGCCCATCCGCAGAACGGCTCTAAATTACCCAAAAGACGCGCCGTCGTGGGAATTTTCGCTCCGCGCCCTTCGTTCGATCAACGCCCTTCGAGCGCCGTCGGTCCGCATTTTCTCGTTGCGGTGCACAAACTGCTCCAGTCTGCGCTATAGTCCGCGGGCGCCGCGATTCCAGCCGATCGACCGCGGCGCCTTCCCGCAACGACGTCCCGGGCCCGGCCCGGACGACTCCCGCGCGCCCCGATCGGCGCCGGCCGCAAACGAACGGCAGGCTTGCGCAGGATACACTCAATGACCTCCGAAACGACTTTCGCCAGCCTCGGGCTGGCCGAGCCGCTGCTTCGCGCCATCGCCGAAGCCGGCTACACCAAACCGACCCCCATCCAGGCCCAGGCCATCCCGCAGGTGCTCACCGGCGGCGACCTGCTCGCCGCCGCGCAGACCGGCACCGGCAAGACCGCCGGTTTCACGCTGCCCGTGCTGCACATGCTGGCCGCCACCCACGCGCACCCGCATCCGCCGGGCCGCCCGCGCTGCCTGATCCTCACACCGACGCGGGAACTCGCCGCCCAGGTGGAGGAATCGGTCCAGACCTACGGCAAGCACCTCGCGCTGAATTCGCTGGTGATGTTCGGCGGCGTCAACATCAATCCGCAGATCACCGCGCTGAAGAAGCGCGTCGACATCCTGGTGGCCACGCCCGGCCGTCTGCTCGATCACGCCGGGCAGAAGACGGTCGACCTCTCCGGGGTCGAGATCCTGGTGCTGGACGAAGCCGACCGCATGCTCGACATGGGCTTCATCCGCGACATCCGCAAGGTGCTCGCCCTGCTGCCGAAAAAGCGCCAGAATCTGCTGTTCTCGGCGACCTTCTCGGACGAGATCCGCGAACTCGCCGGCGGCCTGCTGCACGAACCGCGCACGGTGGAAGTGGCACCGCGCAACACCACCGCCGAACGTGTCGACCAGACGGTCTATCTGATCGGCCAGAAGCAGAAGCGCGAACTGCTGGCCCACCTCATCAAGAAGCACCAGTGGTTCCAGGTGCTGGTGTTCACCCGCACCAAGCACGGCGCCAACAAGCTCGCCGAATACCTGAGCCGGCACGACATCCCTGCCGCGGCGATCCACGGCAACAAGAGCCAGGCCGCACGCACGCGTGCGCTGAGCCAGTTCAAGGACGGCTCGCTGCCGGTACTGGTCGCCACCGACATCGCCGCCCGCGGCCTGGACATCGACCAGTTGCCGCAGGTGGTGAACTTCGAGCTGCCCAACGTACCCGAGGACTACGTGCACCGCATCGGCCGCACCGGCCGCGCCGGGGCCGAGGGCAACGCGCTCTCCCTCGTCGACGCCGAAGAGGCGAAGTTGCTGGCTGCGATCGAAAAGCTGATCAAGCGCCGCCTCGAGCGCGCCACGGCCGACGACTTCGTGCCCAGCGCAGGTGCCGAAGCCGCCCACGATGCCGACCATCATCGCGAACCGCTGCAACGCCGCGGCGGGCAGCCGCGCCAGGGCGACGACGGCAAGCGCGGAGAACGCGCCGCGCCGGCCCGCGGCCCGTCGCCGGCGCGCCCCGGCGGCAAGCCGCAGTCCGCCCAGCGGCGCGAGACCGACGGCAACCGTGCGCCGCGCAACGCCGCGCGCCCGGATGTCGACGGCAACCGCGCACCGGCGTCGCGCCCGGACGTGGACGGCAATCGCGTCGACAACGCCCGGCGGCCCGACGCGGACGGCAACCGCAACTCCGCGCCGCGGCGCGGCGACGCCGGCGGCAAGCGCGGCAACCCGCCGGCCCACGGCGACCGCCAGGCGCAGAACCGGCGTCCGGCGCAGCGCGCCGCCCTGTTCTCGCCGCGCGGCGACGGCGACCGCTGATCCCGGGACCGTGGCGCACCAGCCACGGCCCCGCCCACAGAAGCGAAAGGACCGCCGCGAGGCGGTCTTTTGCATGGGGCGCCGCCCGGGCGCCACGGTGCCCCTCCGTCGTCAGGCCGCCGCATCCCCGGCACGCGCATCCATCCGGCAATCACACTCACGCCATACGAGACAGTATGGGAAACCCGTATAATCGTCTGGTTCGCAACATAAAAGACCATACGAGCGGGAGAGGAAGATGTCGAACGTACACCAGCAGTACGCCCAGAAACGCGTGACCGCGGCGGACGCCGTGGCGATGATCCACGACGGCGAGACCATCGTCGTACCCACCGGGGTCGGCGAGCCGCCCACCCTGCTCAATGCGCTGTCGGACCGCCGCCACGACCTGCGCGACGTGGTGGTGAGCCAGATCCTGCCGCTGCGCAAGTACAACTACATCGACGAAGGGACTTCGCACAACGTGCGCCACGACGCCTACTTCTACGGCGGCGCGACGCGGCCCGGCGGCCAGGCGGGATGGATCGACTTCCTGCCGGCCTATTTCTCCGAACTGCCGATGCTGATCGACCGCGGCCTGACGCCCGCCGACGTGGTGGTGTCGATGGCCTCGCCGATGGACGCGCACGGCTACTTCTCGCTGTCGCTGGCGCCGGACTACACCATGGCGGCGGTGCGCCGCGCGCGCGTGATCCTGCTGGAAGTCAATCCCAACGTGCCGTTCGCCTACGGCGACTGCCACGTGCACGTCTCGCAGGTGAGCGGCATCGTGGAGAGCGACGAGCCGCTGTTCGAGGTCGGCCTGCCGAAGATCGGCGCGGTGCAGGAAGCGATCGGCAAGTACGTCGCCGACCTGATCGAGGACGGCTCGACGCTTCAGATCGGCTACGGCGGCATCCCGGACGCGGTGGTCATGCAGTTGCAGCACAAGCGCGACCTCGGCATCCACACCGAGATGATCGGCGACGGCATCCTGTCGCTGATCGAAAGCGGCGCGGTCACCAACCGCAGGAAGACCTTCATGCCGGGCAAGACGGTGGCGACCTTCGCGCTCGGCTCGAACAGGCTCTACCGCCATCTCGACCGCAACCCCGCGCTGGAGATGCATCCGGTCGATTTCACCAACGACCCGTACAACGCCGCGCGCAACGACAAGCTGTGCGCGATCAACGCCACGCTGCAGATCGACCTGCTCGGCCAGTGCGGTTCGGAGAGCCTGGGCCACGTGCCCTACTCCGGCACCGGCGGCCAGGTGGACTTCGTGCGCGCGGCCAACCGCTCCAACGGCGGCAGGGCCTTCATCGTGCTGCCCTCCACCGCGAAGAACGACACGGTGTCGCGCATCGCCCCGGTGCTGTCGCCGGGCACGCACATCACCACCAGCAAGAACGACGTCAACTACGTCGTCACCGAGTTCGGCGTCGCCCAATTGCGCGGCAAGACCGCCAAACAGCGCGCCGAGGCCCTGATCGGCATCGCCCACCCGGATTTCCGCGGTGAATTGCGCGAGGCGGCAAAGAAGATGAACCTGTTCTGAGCCGTTCCGGCATCCGGAACGCCGAGGGCCGCGCCGGCGGGGAAGCAATCCCGCCGGCGCGGCCCTCGGCATCCGGGTGCGGCCTTCAGAGGATGACGGTGATCTCTTCGCGGCGCACCAGTTCCTGGCCGAAGGCTTCGGCGTCCAGCGCCAGTGCGTCGCGCGCGGAAACCAGGCCGATCGGCCGCCCGCTCAGATCCACCACCGGCACGTGGCGGAAGCCGCCGTCGTACATCAGGTGCAGCGCATGGCCGAAAGGCTTGTCCTCGGTGATCGTCTGCGGCTTGTGGGTGAGCACCGCGCCGACCGGCGTCGCATCCGGATCGAGCCCCGCCGCGAGCACGCGGAAGGTGGCATCGCGTTCGGTGAAGATGCCGGTGAGCATCCCATGCTCGGTGACCAGGGCCGCGCTCTGCCTGCGGTCCTGCATGAGCTGGGTGACGGCGCGCACCGACATGTCGATCGGCACGCAGACGAAGGGTTGCTGGGCGATGACCTGATGTATCGGACGGCTGGGCATGGTCTGTCTCCTGATGGTCGTTGTGCTGCCTGCGAGAAGTCCGGCCCGCCTCGCGGCGGGGCAGGGACTTGCAAGCTTCAACCGTGCCAGCCCGCCGCGATCATCGGAACGACGCCCTGGAAGCGGCACAAACCATTGCTATCAAAGACTTTCGATGCGGAAGCAGGCAGTACGGCAGGGGTCCGTCCGCAGGCCGCCTTCCCCCGGCGAAGCCCCGTCTGCGTGCATGGCAACAGTCGTCGCACAGCATTGGTGCAAAACGAACAGCCCGGCGGCGGCGCCTTCCTGCCGTCCTAGGCGGACGGCAGCCCCATCGCCTCGCCCATGCGGATCGCCCGCGCCGGCGCCCATTCGAGGTTGAAGCGGACGCGCCCCTTCGGGAACAGCATCACGACCGTCGAGCCGAGCAGGAAACGCCCCATCTCGTCGCCCCGCTTCAGCACGACCTCGCCGTCCTCGTACAGCCAGTCGCGTACCGTGGGCGTGCGCGGGGGATTCACCACGCCGTGCCACACGGTGGCCATGCTGCCGACGATGGTGGCGCCGACCAGCACCAGCACGAAGGGGCCCGCGTCCGATTCGAATACGCACACGACGCGCTCGTTGCGCGCGAACAGGCCGGCCACCCCGCGCGCAGTGGCCGGGTTCACCGAGAACAGATCGCCCGGCACGTGGATCATGCGCCGCAGCCGGCCGTCGCAGGGCATGTGGATGCGGTGGTAGTCGCGCGGGCTGAGGTACAGCGTGGCGAAGGCGCCGTCCTCGAAGCGCGCCGCCAGGGCAGCGTCGCCGCCGACCAGCGCGGTGGTCGAATAGGAATGCCCTTTGGCCTGGAAGATCCGGTCGCGCTCGATCGTCCCGAACTGGCTGATGGCGCCGTCGACCGGGCAGACGAGCGCGGCCTGCGCCAGCGGACGCACGCCCGCGCGCAGCGGACGGGTGAAGAATTCGTTGAAGGTGCCGTAGGCGGCGATGTCGGGGTTGGCGGCCTCGTCCATGTCCACCCCGTAGCGCCGCACGAACCAGCGGATCACCGCGGTGGTCAGCCCGCCGGCACGGGCGCCGGCGAACTTGCCGGCGAGGACGGTCAGCGCCTGCTTGGGGAGCAGGTATTGCAGCAGCACGGCAAGGCGATCGGACACGGTCGGACCCGGATGACGTCGGAAGGCGCGGATTATAGCGGCAGCGCGGCGCGCCTCGCGGTACGCGGCGCCGCGCCGCGCCGGGCTGCGCAGCGTGATCCGGCGCCTTGCGTCGAGGCCGCCGGCGGGCTGCAGGGATGGGCCTGAACAGCAAAGACACAAGGCAGCGGGAGCGCGATGCGGCTGGCTTGGCTGAACCGCATCGCGCTCGATCCACTCAATCCACCGTCACCGTGTAGCGCACCGTGCCGCTGGCGCCCGGATTCACGCTGCCGTCCAGATGCCAGCCGATGAGCCCCTTGCCGGTGCCGGTCTGGGCCGGCGAGCATGGCGCCGCCGCGGCCGGCGGCGGGTTGGCCGGCGAGCGCAGGCTGCAGCCGGTCACCCCGCCCGGCAGCGGCAGGTCCGCCGCGGCCGACACGAAGGTGGTGTAGGCCGGCGTGCCGTCGCTGATCTGCATGTGGGTCAGCGGCTCCGCGCCGGTGTTGGTGTAGATCACCTCGTACTCCAGCGTGTCGCCCGAGCGGGCCTGGTTGCTCGTGCCGAAGGCGCCGCCGGTGCTCACGTTGCGCACGCGCTTCTGCAGCGTCAGCGCGCCCGACGACATCGTGGTGGTGTCGGTCACCGTGTAGGTCGCCACCAGGCCCGGCGCGGCGTTGGTGAAGGTCAGCGCCGCCTGCACCGGCACGCTGTTGGCCGCCCCGCTCGCCACCCCTTCGGGCACGAACTGCCGCATCACCACGCACACCACCTGGCCCTGCACCACGGTCTGCGGCACCGCCGGCGGATACAGCCTGGCGGCGCCGGACTGCAGCGTGCCGGTGCAGTCCGGGTCGGCATACACCACCTCGCTCCAGCCGCCGACCGCCGGCGTGCTGGTGCCCGCGCCGGTGGAGAACACCACGCTGCCGCCCGTGCCCGCGGTGAAGCTGTGGCCATGCACGGCCGCGCCGCCGCCGGGCCCCGTCTTGCTGCTGTCGGACTGCAGCGTGCTGTCCGGCACCACGCCGAAGTCCAGCGTCAGCACGCCGGTGGCGGGCGCGGTGAACGCCTGCCGCTGGCCGGCGCGGTCGTAGGTGTAGCTCACCCCGCCCACGCTGGTGGCCGTGCCGTCGGGCGTGGGCGTGCCCGCCACGCTGGCGCCGGTGGCGCGGCGGGCCGACGGCACCGCCACGCTCACGCACACCGGCTGGCCCGCCGCGGCGGGCGGCACCTGCAGGCTGTAGCGGCCGGCGCTGTCGGTGGTGGCGCTGGCGTGGGGGGTGGCGGCGCAGTCGGTCAGGCTCACCGCCAGCCCGGCCAGCCCGGCCTCGGCGCCGTCCTGCACGCCGTTGTTGGGCGTGCCGGTGTTGGCCCCGCCGCTGGGCGCGCCGCCGTCGTTGAACACCGTGCCGCCGATGCCGTTCAGGGTATTGGCGAAGGTGCAGGTGATGTCGGCCCCGGCCACCAGATTGGACGCGGCGATGCTCAGCACCTTGCCCGACAGGGTGCCGAAGGGCCCCGTGCCGTTGCCGCTGGCGGTGCCGTTGGCATCCACGCAACTGGCCGCGGCCGGGTTGGCCGGCCAGCCGGCGGGCACGGTGGCCTCGGTGATCGTCACCGCCGTGCCGGCGGTGCCCTCGATGCCGGCCGCGCCGGGCGCCGGCGTGCCGGCCACGCTGGTGACGATGGTGTCGGTGCTGGCCGACAGGCCCGTCATCTGGAAGCCGAAGCTGCCGGTGCCGCCGGTGGAGGTCTTGGCGATGCGCAGCCTGGGCTCGAGCAGCACGTCGATTTCGTCGTCGGCGCGCCACACGGTCAGGCCCCCGCCGTAGGGCGCCAGCGCGATCTGGTTCATCGGCGCGGCGCCGACCGCGTTGCGCGTGGCGCCGGTGAAGGCGCTGGCCTTGAACACGTCGCTGCCGCGCGTCCAGTTGCTCACGGTCAGCGCCTTGCCGCTGTCGAGCGTGAGCGTGGCCGCCGTCAGGCTGGCGGTACCGGAGGCCATGTCCAGCGTGGCGCTGTCGGCGATGGTGAAGGTGCCGATGCTGTAGGTATTGGCGCCCAGCGTCAGGTTGCCGCCGGCCAGTTCGATGTTCACGCTGGTGTTGCTGAAGCCCGCACCCAGCGTCAGCGTGCCGCCGGTGACCCTGATGGTGCCGCTGCCGGTCACGGCGCCGATGCTGCTGTCGCCAGTGATCGTCAGCACGCCGCCGGTGCCCAGGTTCAGCGTGCCGCTGCTGGTGAGGCTGGCCAGCGTCTGCGTCTTGCCGTCGAGGTTCAGCGTGGCGCCGGACGCGACCGTGGTGGCGCTGGCCGAGGGCAGCGCACCGTTGGCGCCCAGCTTCAGCGTACCGGCGCTCACCGTGGTGGCGCCGGTGTAGGTGTTGGCGCCGCTGAGCGTCAGCGTGCCGGAGTGGCTTTTCTCGATGCCGAAGCCGCCGCTGATGGCGCCGCTGATCGTGCCGGTATCGGTCGATAAGTAGGTCGCCAGGCGCGCGTTGCCGGTGAGCGTGACGTTGCCCGTGAGCGTGGCCCCGCCACCCAGGCGCAGCGCACCTATTCGGCCCGCGGTCTGTGCGTAGCCATCGCCCGCCAGGCTGACGTCGTTGGCAGCCGTGGGACCGTTTCTGAGATAGAGGCCACCGCCTTCGTTGACCGTTATGGCGCTGGTGCCCAGCCCGCTGCCATGGTGCAATTCGACCAACGCGCCGGACTCGATCACCGTAGGGCCAGTCAGGCTGTTGGCGGTGTTCATGATGTAGGCGCTCTCCTCAACGGTGCCGGTGCCTTTGAAGCGCAAGGTGCCCGCGCCCGAGATCGTGTTGCCGATCGTCCGAAGCCAGTTGGCGTTGTAGAACGCCAGCGTCGCACCGCTGGCGATGCTGATGGCGCTGCCGCTGGCGATGCTGCCCGTGGTGCCGCCACTGCCCACCTGCAGCGTGCCCGCGCTCACCGTGGTGGCGCCGGTGTAGGTGTTGTTGCCGGTCAGGATGGTGGTGCCCGCGCGGAGCTTGGTCAGCGCGAAGCCGCCGGAGATCACGCCGCTGATGGTGCCGCTGCCGGCAAACGTACCGATGCTCGACGCGGCGGTCAGGGTGACGTTGCCGCTCTGCGTGGCCCCGCCATCCACACGCAAGGCGCCGATGTAGCCCGCGGCTTCGTTCCAGCCCGTGCCGGCGATGGAGACGGCGCTGGTCATGTCGGCACTGCTGCCGCCCAGGTACAGTTGCCCGCCCGATTCGATGGTGATGGGCGCCGTGCCCAGGGCACCCGTGTTGCTTCTGGTCAAGCGGGCGCCGCTTTCCACCACCACCGCGCCGCTGAGGGTGTGGGTGGGCGCGCTGAGCGTGTAGGAACTCTGGTTCTGGGTGGCGTTGCCCTTGAAGCGCAGCGTGCCCGCGCCGGCGAAGGTGTTGCCGATGAGGGCATTGCCCGTGCTGTCGCTCGAACTGTAGTAGGCCAGCGTGGCGCCGCTGGCGATGCTGATGGCGCTGTCGCCGGCGAGGCTGCCGGTGGTGGTGTTGTTGCCCACCTGCAGGGTGCCGAACGACACGGTCGTCGCGCCGGTGTAGGTGTTGTTGCCGGTCAGGATGAGGGTGCCGTTGCCCGCCTTTTCAAAGGCGTTGGTGCCGGCCAGCACGCTGCCCACCGTGGCCGTCACGTCCGGGTTGGCCTGCAGGTAGTTGATCGCGGCCGTGCCGGTGAGGGTGTAAATGCCGTTGATGGTGTAGCCATCCGTCAGGAAGGTCAGCCCGCCGATGCTCTGGTTCGCGTTCAGGGTCACGGTCTTGGCGCCGGTGGCGCTGCCGCCGAAGGTGGCGACCTGCCCGTCCGTCCAGGGGCCGTTGGGGCCGCCGGAGGCGGTGGTCCAGTTGCCGCTGATGTCGGCGGCGAGCCAGGTGCCGCTGCCGCCTTCGATGGTCGTGGCGTTCACCGCCGGGCCGTCCCAGTAGGTGAAGGGGCCGGTGTAGATGCTCAGTTCGTTGCCCGTGGTGAGCCACTGCGTGGTGATGGCATTGCTGCCGCCCAGCGTGATGCGGTTGAGCGGGGCGATGTTCGGCGTATCCTTGGCCGGGGTGGGCGTGCTGATGGCGGTGGCGTAGAAGTGGTCGCTGCCGGCCGTCCAGTTGGTCACCGTGAGGGTGTTGCTGCCGGTCATGGCGAGCGAGGCGACCGTGAGGCTGGCATTGCCGCTGGCCATGTCCAGCGTGGCGCTGTTGGTGACGGTGAAGGTGCCGATGCCGTAGGTGGCCGCACCCAGCGTCAGGCTGCCTCCGGCCAGCTCGATGTTCACGTCCGTGTTGGTGAAGCCCGCGCCCAGCGTCAGCGTGCCGCCCGTCACCTTGATGGTGCCGCTGCCGCTGACGGCGCCGATGCTGCTGTCGCCGCTGATCGTCAGCGTGCCGCCGGTGCCCAGGTCCAGCGTGCCGCTGCTGGCGAGGCCCGCCAGCGTCTGCGTCTTGCCGTCGAGGTTCAGCGTGGCACCGCTGGCGACGGTGGCTGACGTGGCCGCCGGCAGCGTGCCGTCGGCGCCCAGCTTCAGCGTGCCGGCGCTGACGGTGGTGGCGCCGTCGTAGGTGTTGGCGCCCGACAGCGTGAGCGTGCCGGGGCCGAACTTCTCCAGCGCGAAGCCGCCGCTGATGGCGCCGCTGATGGTGCCGGACTCGTTGGCGGCGTGGAGGGCGATGCGGCTGTCGGCGCTCATGGCGACGTTGCCGCTGAGCGTCGAGCCGGGGCCCTGGAAGCGGATCGCGCCCAGGTAGCCCTGGGGATCGTTCCAGCCGTTGCCGGCGATGGTGAAACCGTTGGGCACGTCCACGCCGCCCCAGATCAGCGCGGTGGCACCGGATTCGACGGTGACGGCGGCCGAGCCGAAGCGCTCGGGGCGTTCCAGCCGTGCGCCGTTCTTGACCACGATCGTGCCGGCGAAGTCCGGGCTCGGGCTCTCCGGGATGTAGTTGCTCTGTCCCTGGGTCCCCGTGCCCAGGAAGTTCAGCGTTCCACTGCCCGAGAACACGTTGCCGAACATGACCAAGTCGGAACGGTAGAACTCAAGCGTGGCGCCGCTGGCGACGCTGATGGCGCTGCCGCTGGCGATGCTGCCCGTGGTGCCGCCGGTGCCCACGGCCAGCGTGCCCGCGCTCACCGTGGTCGTGCCGGTGTAGGTGTTGGCCGCGCTCAGCGTGAGCGTGCCGGCGCCGCTCTTGGCGAGGTTGCTGGCGACCGTCGCGCCGCCGCCGCTGCGGTTGTTGGATAGCGGCGTGGCCACACCGAGCGTGCCGCCAGTGACGTCGAAGGTGGTCGTGCCGCCAGCCGCGTTGGTGCCGATGAGGATGAAATTGTTCGACCCCGCGCCCACGGTGAACGCCGAGGTGCCGGCGGACGTCACCGTGCCCTTGAGTGCGAACGCGCCATAGTCGGCGTTGGCACCGCCGTTGGCCGTCAGCGTGCCGCCGCTCAGGGTCAGGTCGTTCAGGGTGTTGAAGGTGCCGTTGCTCGCCACCGTGCCGCCGGCGATGGTGATCGTCGATGCGGGCACCGCGGTATGCACGCCGAAGGTGTCGCTCCGGTCGAAGCGCAGCGTGGCGCCGCTGTTGACGGTGATGCTGCCCGCGCCGCTGGTGTTGTAAAGCGTGCCGCTGCCGCCGATCGCCAGCGTGCCCGCGCTCACCGTGGTCGTGCCGGTGTAGGTGTTGGCGCCGCTCAGGGTCAGCGTGCCCGCGCCGCTCTTGGCGAGGTTGCTGGCGACCAGCGCGCTGCCGGCGTTGCGATTGTCGAATAGCGGCGTGGCCACGCCGAGCGTGCCGCCAGTGACGTCGAAGGTGGTCGTGCCGCCGGCCGCGTTGGTGCCGATGAGGATGAAATTGTTCGACCCCGTGCCCACTGTGAACGCGGAAGTGCCGGAGGACGTGACCGTGCCCTTGAGTCCGAAAGCGCCCCAGTAGGGGTGGCTGCCGCCGTTGGCGGTCAGCGTGCCGCCGTTCAGGGCCAGGTCGTTCAGGGTGTTGAAGGTGTTGTTGCTCGCCACCGTGCCGCCGGCGATGGTGACCCTCGACGCGGGCGCCGCGATGTGCAGGCCGAAGGTGTCGCTGCGGTCGAAGCGCAGCGTGGCGCCGCTGTTCACGGTGATGCTGCCCGCGCCGCTGGTGTTGTAGAGCGTGCCGGCGCCGCCGATGATCAGCGCGCCCCCGCTCACCGTGGTGCCGCCGCTGTAGGTGTTGGCGCCGGTGAGCGTGATGCTGCCCGCGCCGGCCTTCTCGAAGGCATTGGCGCCCGCCAGCGTGCTGCCGATCGTCGCACCGATGCCGCTGCCGGTACTCAGCACGTTGGTCGGCAGACCGCCCGTGAGCGTGCCGCCCGTCAGGCTGTAGCCCCCGACCTTGAAGTCCAGCCCGCCGATGGCCTGCGTGCCTGACACTTCCACCGCCCCGCCGGTGACGCCGAAGACGGCCTTGCCGTTGGCCACCCACTTGCCGTTGCCGGTGCCATTGCCGGCGGTCCAGTTGGTGTCCGCCGCATTCCAGTTGCCGGCCCCGCCCTGCACGCTGCCGTTGCCGGGCAGCGCCGTGTCCGTGCCGTCCCAGTGCGCCCCGCCGTCGCCGATGATGTTGTTGGTGAAGGTGCAGGTCACGTCGCGGCCGTTGCCCGCGTCCGAAAAGCGCACCGAGCGCGCCGGCAGGTCGCCGACGGCTGCGTTGGTGAGGTTGGCGGTCTGCGTCGCGCCGTCCGCCATGCCCGTGCATGACGCCGCGCTCAGCTCGTAGCCAAACACCGCCTGCGTGATCGTCGTCTGCCCGTTCGACGCGGCCAGCGTCTGCCGCGCGCCCGCGGCGGCCGTGCCGGCCGAGGTGGTGATGACGTCGTGGGCGGCGACCCCGTTCGTGCCGCTGTACGCGAAGCCTCCCGTGCCGCCCTGGCTGACCGTGTTCACCGTGACCGTCGTGGTGCAGATCGTCGACGACTGGCCGTCGTACTGCACCAGGAATGCAGACACGCTATGCCTATCGACGATCCGCACCAGGATCTCGTTGAGCCCGGTCTGCCAGTTCCTGTCCAGGATCAGGTAAGCCCCGCTGCCTGGCGCGTAGTTTTGGTTGGCGGGGTCGCCGATATTCTCGACGTCGTAGTAGCTCGAATTCGGCTGCTCCACGCCGTTCACGTACACCATGCCGACGCCGTCGTCCGCGAAGAAGTTCAGCTTCATGTAGAACTGCGACGGATCGAGCGCCCCATCCAGGTTGAAGCGGTAACGGTACCAGTAGTTGCGCCGGCCGTCGGGGCTCTCCGGCGTACCGCCGACAACGGCATCGGCGCTATGCGAGATCCAGTCCGCGTTGCCGTAGGGGGACACGGTCCACGCCGGGTGTACCTGGGACACCACATAGCCGTCATCCCAGCCGCCGGTTGGCGGATCGAAGGAGGCGGACGTCTCCATCTCGCGGCTCACCTCCCAGTAGGTGTCGCGCGCGCCAACGGTCTTGGGCGGCCCCGCGGGGTTGCCGCTGTAGGCCGTATTGAAGAGGTAGCCGGTGGAATTGCAGCCGATGGTCGGGATGGTCGCGGCCCGCGCAAGTACGGGCATCAACAGGCACATCGCCAGCGTG
This sequence comes from Thauera sp. K11, assembly GCF_002354895.1. Taxonomy (NCBI): domain Bacteria; kingdom Pseudomonadati; phylum Pseudomonadota; class Betaproteobacteria; order Rhodocyclales; family Zoogloeaceae; genus Thauera; species Thauera sinica. Next base: position 5,065,630 of record NZ_CP023439.1, on the reverse strand, counting down.
GCCGCCAGCGCCGGCAACCCGGCGGCGAAGGATTCGTCTGGCGCGCCTTTCCTATGCGTTACGGCAGCGCATTCGATACATGATGGGTGACGTGGCGACTGCGGCACCTGACGCGGCGTGCTCGGGGCGTGCCGCAGGCACGCCCCGAGCACGCCAGCACGCCAGCACGCCAGCACGCCAGCACGCCAGCACGCCAGCACGCCAGCACGCCAGCACGCCAGCACGCCAGCACGCCAGCACGCCAGCACGCCAGCACGCCAGCACGCCAGCACGCCAGCACGCCAGCACGCCAGCACGCCAGCACGCCAGCACGCCAGCACGCCAGCACGCCAGCACGCCAGCACGCCAGCACGCCAGCACGCCAGCACGCCAGCACGCCAGCATGAGTACGACACGAGTCGTTGCCGAATGCATCGGATATCTCCTTGGTCACGAATTCCGCACACGTTGCGGCGCAGGCCATGCCCGGTGCGGAAGGCTCGCCGGCTCATGCAGGCGTGCCGGGAGGGCGGGTCCGGGTCGGGGACGAACGCTGGCCCGCTCCTGAAACGCGTGAATTTATCATATGATCAACGAAACGGAGAATGCTGTTCGAATCACCGTCGTACCCCGAAAAACTTCCTGTGAATGACGTGGCACCCGAATCCCGAAGCGGCGGCGCAACGGCCCGCCTCCTGTCCTGGCTGCGCGGCTTCTGGCCGGCGCCGCTCAACGCCAGCGGCCGCGAACGCATCGTCGGCTGCCTCGGCGCCCTGCTCGGCCTGCTCTCCACCGAGTGGATCAGCCATCTCGCGCTGGGCGAATCCAATCCGTGGTTCGTCGCGCCGATGGGCGCCTCCGCGGTGCTGCTGTTCGCCGTCCCGGCCAGCCCGCTGGCACAGCCGTGGTCCATCATCGGCGGCAACTTCGTGTCGGCGCTGATCGGCGTGTGCTGCGCGCAGTGGCTGGGGCATTCCGGCGTGGCGGGCGCAGTCGCGGTCGCGCTGGCGGTCGGCGCGATGTTCCAGTTGCGCTGCCTGCATCCGCCGGGCGGAGCCGTGGCGCTGACGAGCGTGCTGGGCGGGCCGGCGGTGGATGCCATGGGCTACGGCTTCGCGCTGTGGCCGGTGGCGGTGAATTCGGCATGCATGCTGCTCACCGCGCTGGCCTTCAACAACCTGTGGCGCCGCCGTTATCCGCACCGCCCCGCGCCGCTGCCGCCGCCACAGCCGCACGGCACCGCAGACCGGCCGCCGAGCGAGCGGGTGGGCATCACGCACGAGGATTTCGACGCGGTGCTGAAGGAACACAGCGAGCAGCTCGACATCGGCATCGAGGATCTCGAGGATCTGCTGCACGCGGTCGAACGCCGCGCCTACCGCCGCCGCTTCGGCGAAATCCGCTGCGCCGACCTGATGTCGCGCGACCTGCTGACGGTGACGCCGACGCTGCCGCTGGGCGAGGCGTGGGAAATGCTGGTGAGCCACCACATCAAGGCGCTGCCGGTGGTGGACGGCGGGCGCCGGCTGGTGGGCATCCTGTCGCTGCACGACTTCCTGGTGTCGCGCAGCGCGCCCAGCGAGGCGCAGGGCAGGCAGGTGGATACGCATCCGCAGATCGTCGCCGACCTGATGTCCACCGACGTCGTCACCGTGCGCCCCGAGCAGCCCATCGTCGACACCGTGCCGCTGTTCTCGGACGCCGGCCTGCACCATCTGCCGGTGGTCGACGCGGCGCACGAGGTGGTCGGCATGCTGACGCAGTCCGACCTGGTGGCGGCGCTGTTCCGCTCCGCCCTGGAGCAGCCGCCGCCGGCAGGCTGAAGCGCGGGCGCTCGGGATGCACGCCGCTACAGCCGGCGTGCCCCATCTGCGCGTGCACAGCAAGGGCGGGAAGCTCCGCTTCCTGCCGCTGCACCCGGTCGCCGACGTTTCGCGTGCGGTATTAATCCCGCCCCTATGGTCACCAGCGACTGGAGGCGGGTAGTCCTCATTTCGTATCGCTTACCGGTGTGCTGGTTGCGCTGATCCTACTTTAGAGGACGCGTGTGACTGGTCGGCAGAGGTCGCGCACGACGTCTACTACACGTCTTTACCGACCACTGGTCTGGCCTTCTCTACCGCGTCTTATCTAGGTAAATTCGTATGTAATTGAACTCCCCGAGAAAAAAGATGGCAACCAGCTCAAGTGCACCGAAGCGTGCAACGGTAGTCCCCCTGCGTAAGACGAAAGCCGATCAGGTATCGGACAAGAAGTGGGGAAAAGCGGTGATGAAGCTCGGCTTCTGCATCATCCCTTCCATGCTGCTGCGGGCGCAGCAGCGGCTCGGCCTCAACCCGACACAACTCGCTGTGCTGCTCCAACTGGCCGACTACTGGTGGAGTCAGGACCGGAAGCCCTATCCGAGCAAGCAAGCATTGAGTGACCGTTTGGGCCTGGGCCCGCGCCAGATTCAGCGTTACATCGCGGAGCTGGAAGCTGCCGGCCTCGTCAAGCGGATCGAGCGACGGGCAGTGCATCGGGGCAAGCTGAGCAACGAGTATGACCTCTCCGGCCTCGTAGACCACCTGAAGAAGCTGGCCCCAGAGATCGAAGAGGCCAACGAGCTTAAGCGCCAAGCAACGCGGCGGGGCGGACTACCGAAGCGCCAGGATGGGGAAGGGAAGTGACTCTTCGATCTCGCCGTCCTAGTATCTCCTCACCCACGCGTGAGTTGAAATCCAGCCAATAATAGTACAATATGAGATCAAGGCAATGAAGCCGAACTACAAACCTCCCTTCAGTCGGTTCGTGAAGAAAGCTCACAAACCGCTGCAGCTCGCGATCGAAGATGCGGTGGAAGAGATTTGCGAGAACCCCGGGATAGGGGAGGTCAAGGTGGGCGGCCTGGCAGGGGTCCGGGTCTCCAAGTTCAAGTTCAACCGCCAGGAGTATCTGGTCGCCTATCGCCCGCCGAACCCTGAAGAAACTGAGCAGACCGAGGTGGAGTTGCTGATCATCGACTTCTACCAAGTCGGTTCGCACGAGAATTTCTACGACGAACTCAAACGGTACCTACGAGCCGAAGGATAGAGAAATGGCACACGCTGCCACTGCAGAAGAGCTCTTCCAAGAGCTCAAGCGCATGCCAACGACTGAACGGCAGAAGTTCTTCGTCCTCTTGTCGACCAAGGCTTTCCATGGCGAAGACCTCAATCACGAAGAACTTTTCGGCCACTTGGCCGGTGATGAGTTCACCGCCCAAGAAGCGGCAGAGTACCTCGAGGTCTCCATGTCGACTTTTCGGCGGATGGTTGCAAGCGGCAGACTCCAGCCGAGCGCAACCGTCGGACGCAGCCAGCTATTCGCCGCACCAGACCTCAAGAACTTCAAAAGAGCCCTGAAAACAGCGAAGGGCTGACTTATGCACCTAACGCGCCGGGCGCTCGGGATGCACGCCGCTACAGCCGGCGTGCGGCACCTGGCCCGCGGCATCCGGCGCATCCGCGGCGAACCACGCCAGCCGGGGATGCAGGCCGACGACATCGCCCACCACGGTCAGCGCCGGCGGCCGCACGCCTTCGTCGCGCACGCGCGCCTCGAGCGTCGCGAGGTCGGCCGTCACCACCCGCTGCGCATGCGTCGTGCCGCGCTCGATGACGGCCGCCGGCGTCGCCGCCGGCAGGCCGTGGGCCATCAGCCCGGCACAGATCTCGCCCAGGCGCGAGATGCCCATGTAGATCACCAGCGTCTGGCCGTGCCGCGCCAGCATCGGCCAGTCGAGATCGAGCCGGCCGTCCTTCAGGAAGCCGGTGGTGAACACCACCGACTGCGCATGATCGCGATGGGTCAGCGGAATGCCGGCATAGGCGGCGATGCCGGCGGCGGCGGTGATGCCCGGCACCACCTCGACGGTGATGCCGGCCTCGACCAGGGCTTCCATCTCCTCTCCGCCGCGGCCGAAGATGAAGGGGTCGCCCCCCTTCAGCCGCACGACGCGCTTGCCGGCGCCGGCCAGGCGCACTAGCAGGGCATTGATCTCGTCCTGCGGCAGCGTGTGGTCGGCGGCCTTCTTGCCGACGTAGATGCGCTGCGCGCCGGCCGGTGCGAGATCGACGATGGCCGGGCTGACCAGGTTGTCGTACACGACGACGTCCGCGCCGCCGAGCAGGCGGGCGCCGCGCAGGGTGAAGAGTTCGGGATCGCCGGGGCCCGCGCCGACCAGGTATACGTGGCCCGGCAGCGGACCGGGGCGGAAGCGGGCGAGTTCGGGCAGGGACATGGCAGTCATGGATTCACGGAAACGGCGCTCCAAGTGTGGCAGGCCCGGCTCGGGCCGCGCAAGGCGGAACGGGAGCGGCGGGCGCGCGGGCCGGGCCACGGTGCGGGCAAGCGCTGGCACTTCACGTAACATGCGCGCTTTCGACTTCCGGCCGGCGCAGCGCGCCTTCACGCCATGAGACGCCGCACCGCGCTTCGCCTGTTCTCCCTCTTCCTCGCCACCCTGGCCGCGGCCCTCGCCCACGCCGCGGTCGAAGTCACCGACGACACCGGCCGCCCGCTGCGCCTCGAACACCCGGCGCAGCGCATCGTCAGCCTCGCGCCGCACATCACCGAACTGCTGTTCGCCGCCGGCGCGGGCGGCAAGGTGGTCGGCGTGGTGGCCCACAGCGACTATCCGCCGGCCGCCGCCACGCTGCCGCAGGTGGGCACCTACCCCCGGGTGGACCTCGAGGCGGTGGCCGCGCTGAAGCCGGACCTGGTGATCGCCTGGAAGAGCGGCAACCGCGACGCCCACCTCGAACGTCTCGCCGCGCTCGGCATCCCGGTGTACGTCAACGAGCCGCGCAGCCTGGAGGCGGTGGCGCAGAGCCTGGAGCAGTTCGGCCGCCTCGCTGGCACCGGGGACGTCGCCAACGCCGCCGCCGCGGCCTTCCGCCAGCGCCGCGCGGCGCTCGCCGCGCGCTATGGCACGCGCCCGCCGGTGCGGCTTTTCTACCAGGTCTGGAACCAGCCGCTGACGACGATCAACGACGAACAGGTGATCTCGGACGCGATCCGCCTGTGCGGCGGCGTCAACGTGTTCGGCGGCCTCGGGCCGCTGGCGCCGCGCATCGGCACCGAAGCGGTGCTCGCCGCCAACCCGGAGGCGATCGTCGCCAGCGGCATGGCCGACGCGCGGCCGGAATGGCTGGACCAGTGGAAGCGCTGGCCCGACCTGGCGGCAAGCGCCGCCGGCAACCTCTACTTCATCCCGCCCGATTTGATCCAGCGCCACACCCCGCGCCTGCTCGACGGTGCCGAGCGCCTGTGTGCCCAGCTCGAGGAAGTGCGCGCCAAGCGCGCCACGGCGCCGCGTTGAACTGACGGTTTTCCCCGGCAGCGCGGCCAGAGCGCAGGAGGCGCAAGCCGCTCCACGGCCGCACGAGCGCGGCCGCCGGCCGCGGCGTGCCGGCTGCACGCAGCTCAGTCCGCCGACAGCAGCGCGGCGACGGCCGCCGGGTTGGACGGGAAGTAGAAATGCACGTAGGAGGCGGTCAGCCGGCCGACGCGGTAGATCGCCTCGCCGTCGCGGCCGTCGGGCGTGGCCGCGCGCAGCAGGGGCCGCAGCGGCGTGTCCGCGTGCGAGTAGTGGAAGGTGTGGCCGGCCAGGCGGCCTTCCGGCAGATCGGCCAGTTGCACGCCGAGCGCGGCCAGGCGCGGCTGCATCACCGCCCGCCCCGGCAGCAGGCCGCCGAAGGCATGCGCCACACCGGCCTGATCCACCACCGTGCCGAACAGGCTCATCATGCCGCCGCATTCGGCCAGCACCGGCCTGCCGGCTTCGGCATGGGCGCGCAGGCCGCGCCAGAAGACGGTGTTGCCGGCCAGCCGCGCGCCGTGCAGTTCGGGGTAGCCGCCCGGCAGCCATACCGCGTCGCAGGCAGGCAGCGCATCGCCCGCCAGCGGCGAGAAAAAGGCGAGCGTGGCGCCGAGTTCACGCAGCGTGTCGAGGTTGGCCGGGTAGATGAAGCCGTAGGCGGCATCGCGCGCGATGGCGACGGTGCGCCCGGCGAGCAGCGGCGGCACGGCGGGCGCCGCCACCGCCGGAAACGCCACCGCCGCCGGCAGTTCCGCGGCGCCGGTGGCGGCCAGGCCGTCGGCGAGGCGGTCGAGCCGCGCGTCGAGATCGCCGATCTCGGCCGCCTGCAGCAGGCCGAGGTGGCGTTCCGGCAGCGCCGCGGCCGCATCGCGCATCACCGCGCCGAACCAGCGCATGCCGGCCGGCAGCGCGTCGCGCAGCATGTCGGCATGGCGCGCGCTGCCCACCTGGTTGGCGAGCGCGCCCGCGAACGGCAGGCCGGGGCGGAAGGTCGCCAGGCCGTGCGCGACGGCGCCGAAGGTCTGCGCCATCGCGCGCGCGTCGATCACCGCCATCACCGGGATGCCGAAGCGGCAGGCGATGTCGGCGCCGCTCGGCACCCCGTCGTACAGGCCCATGACGCCCTCGACCAGGATCAGGTCCGCCGCCGTCGCCGCGGCATGCAGCCGGCAGGCGATGTCGGCCTCGCCGCACATGGCCAGATCGAGGTTGCAGACCGGCCCGCCGCTGGCCACCGCGTGGATCTGCGGATCGAGGAAGTCCGGCCCGCACTTGAACACCCGCACCCTGCGCCCCAGGCGGGTGTGCAGGCGCGCGAGCGCGGCGGTGACCGTGGTCTTGCCCTGGCCGGAGGCGGGCGCGGCGACGAACAGCGCCGGGCAGCGCACGGCGGCGGCCGGCCCGCCGCCGCCGGCGCCGCCGTCTTCCTTCCCGTCGCGGCGGGGTTCGCTCATCGTGCTAGTCCGGGATGAAGGTGACGCGGCCATCCACCTCGTAGCGCCGCAGGGGGTGGCCGAAGGCGTGCGACAGCAGATCGGGGCGCAGCACGCTGTCGCGCTCGCCGGCACGCACGCCGCCGCGGCCGTCGAGCAGGATGACGTGGTCGGCGTAGCGCGCGGCGAGGTCGATGTCGTGCAGCACCATCACCACGCCGCGGCCCGGTCCGCCGGCGTCCTCGCGCACGAGGCGGCGGAACATGTCGAGCGTGGCGATCTGGTGATGGAGATCGAGATGGTTCAGCGGTTCGTCGAGCAGGTACAGGCGCGGCGCCTGGACCAGCAGCGCGGCGATCGCCACGCGCTGGCGCTCGCCGCCCGACAGGGTGAGCACGTCGCGCTGCGCGAAGCCGGCGAGGCCGACCGCGGCGAGCGCGTCGCGCGCGATGCGCTCGTCTTCCGCGCCCTCCCAGCCCCAGCGACCGAGATGCGGATGGCGGCCGATCAGCACCGTCTCCAGCACCGAGGCGGCGAAATGGTCCGGCTGCTGCTGCGCCAGCAGGCCGCGAAAGCGCGCCGCCTCCGGCGCCGGCCAGGCCGCGTAGGGCCGGCCGCCGATCCGCACCCGGCCGGCCGTGGGCTCGCGCAGGCCGGCCAGCGTGTGCAGCAGCGTGGTCTTGCCCGCGCCGTTGGGCCCGAGCAGCGCCAGGCATTCGCCGGCCGCGAGCGTCAGGCTGAACTCGCAGCACAGCCAGCGCCCGCCCACCTGCAGCGCCAGGCCCTCGGCCTCGAGCAGCGGCGCCTCCGCCCCGCGCCGGGCCGTCATCGCGGATGCCTCGCCAGCAGGAACAGGAACACCGGCACGCCGATCATCGCCGTCAGCACGCCGACCGGCAGTTGCTGCGGCGCCATCGCGGTGCGCGCCGCGGTGTCGGCCAGCAGCAGCAACGCGCCGCCGGCAAGCGCCGAGGCCGGCAGCAGCACGCGCTGGTCGTTGCCGATCGCCAGCCGCACCAGGTGCGGCACGATGAGGCCGACGAAGCCCACCGAGCCCACCAGCGTGACCGCCACCGCGGTCAGCAGCGAGGCCAGCACGTAGAGGCCCAGGCGCAGCCGGGTGACGCGCACGCCCAGCGCACGCGCGGTGAGTTCGCCGCGCGCCAGCACGTTGAGGTCGCGCGCGGCGGGCATCACCGCCGCCAGGCCCAGCGCCAGCACCGCCAGCGCCGGCCATGGCCGCGCTGCGCCGCTGGCGTCGCCCATCAGCCAGAACAGCATCGACAGCACCCGGGTATCGCTCGCCAGCGCCAGCATCATCGACACCGCGGCACCGCAGCCGGCGGCGACGATCACCCCCGTCAGCAGCAGCCGCGTCTGCGTCCAGCTACCGTCGCCGTGCGCCAGGCCGAACACCAGCAGCATGGCCGACAGGGCGCCGGCAAACGCCGCCGCATCGACCCAGAACACCGCCGCGCCGAGCGAGATCGCCGCCAGCGCGCCGACCGCCGCGCCGCCGGAGATGCCGAGGATGTAGGGGTCGGCGAGCGGATTGCGCAGCAGCACCTGCATCAGCGCGCCCGCCGTTGCGAGCAGCCCGCCGCACGCGAAGGCCGACACGGCGCGCGGCAGGCGCAGCTCGCGCACCACCGCGGCGGCGGTGCCGTCGCCGCCCGCCAGCGCTGCGAGCGCATCGGCCAGCGTCACCGGCAGGTCGCCCGCGGCGAGCGCCCACACGAAGGCGGCGGCGGCCAGCAGCAGCAGGGCGGCGAGCACGCCCGGCCGGCCCGCGCCGCTCCCGCCCCTTCCTTGCTGCGGGATACGGGCCGTCATGGGCGCTCAGCGCGGCGCGTAGCGCACGGCGACGAAGGCGTTTGCGCCGGGCGTGGCGTAGCCGCGCACCAGTTCGTAGTCCTTGTCGAGCAGGTTGTTGAAGCGGGCTTCGATCCGCCAGTCGCGCGCCGGTGCGTAATGAACGTAGGCATTGAGCAGGCCATATCCCCCATCCGGTCGGCCGACGTGTTGGGCACCGCATCATAGCGTGCGCCCTGGGCGACCAGCTCCGCGCCGAGGGTCCAGCCGCCGGCGTCGCGTTCGACGGCCACCGCTGCCGCCCGGCTGGCGCGCCGCGCCAGGCGCTCGCCGGTGTCGGCGTCGCGCGCATCGAGGAGATCGACGCTGGCGCGCAGGCGGTAGCCTCGCCACTCGGCCGCCGCACCCAGTTCCACGCCTTCGAGCCGCGCATCGCTGACGTTGCCCGCCATGCGCGTGCGCGGCCTGGTGCCGGGCAGCAGCGCCCATTCGATCAGGTTGCGGATGCGGTTGTTGAAGTAGGTGGCGCGCGCGCTGTAGCGGCCTGCTTCCCAGGCGATGCCGAGTTCGCGGTTCAGCGCCGTCTCTGGTTCGAGATCCGGGTTGCCGGCGTTGCAGCCGGAGCTGGTGCAGGTGCGCGGGTAATAAAGATCGTTGAAGGTCGGCGCCTTGAACGCGGTGCCGATGCTGCCATGCACCCGCCATTGGGGCAGGAACTCGAAGCCGTACGCGGCGGTGCCCGTCGTGCGGCCGCCGAACTGCGAGTTGTCGTCGTGCCGGGCGTTGAGCTGCAGGTGGTGGCGGCCGAACTGCCCGCCCCAGCCCAGCAGCGCCGAATTCACGGTGCGCTTGGTCTCGGCGTAGGCAGTGGAGGTATCGACCTCCTGCTCCAGGTATTCGTAGGCCGCGAGCAGCGAACCGCCGCCGAGCGCGACGTCGTGCTGCCATGACAGCAGGCGCTGCGCGGTATCGAAGCGCGAACTCGCGCTCTCGCTGCTGCGGGTGAAGGCCCGGTCGGCGCTATGGCCCAGGCGCAGCGTGCTCGCCCAGCCGGCGCCGAGCTGGTTGCGCATGTGCGCGCTCACGCTTTCGGTGCGCTTGTCGAGGTAGGAGTCGTACGGCCGCCCGGCGTCGTAGTCGTTCTGCGCATCGGCGCGGAACAGCGCCACGCCGATCTCGTCCCGCTCGCGAAAGCCCAGCGACAGCGAGGCGCTCTGGTAGTCGTTGCGAAAGCCGTCGCGGTCGGGATCGCTGCCTGCGCGCGAGGCGGGCTTGGCATCGATGCCGCCGGTACGGTCGTGGCCGGCGACGAGGCTGTAGCGCAGGCGGTCGATGCCGCCGCTCAGCGCGGCGCTCAGCGTGCGGGTGTCGTCGCTGCCGAAGCCGGCCCGCAGCGAGGGGTGGATGCCTTCCTCGCCCTTGCGGGTGAAGATCTGGATCACGCCGCCGATCGCGTCCGAGCCGTACAGCGCGCTCGCCGGGCCGCGCAGGATTTCGATGCGCTCGATCGCTTCGAGCGGAATCACTTCGGGCGTGGCGTCGCCGCGCGTCGCCGAGCCGGCGCGCATGCCGTCGATCAGCAGCAGCGTGTGGCCGGCGTTCGCGCCGCGGATGAGGATCTTGCTGGTCGAACCGGCGCCGCCGTTGGTCGTCACCTGGATGCCGGCACGGGCCGACAGCAGTTCCACCAGGCTGGAATGCCCGGCGCGCTCGATGTCTTCGCGGTCGATGACCTCGATGGCGGCCAGCGCGTCGGAAGCCCGCTCCACCTGGCGCGTGGCGGTCACCACGACGGCGTCCAGCGTCGGCACGCCGTCGGCACGCGCCGCGCCGATACCGGCGCAGGCGCAGGCCGCGGCCAGGGCCGCGGAGGAAAACCTGTCCATGGGGTGTCTCCGGCAGCGCTCAGAACGAGACCCGCGCACCGAGCTTCCAGGTGCGGACGAAATCGACCGGATAGACCACCACCGGCGGCCGGAAAGCGCTCTCGACCCAGACGCCGTTCTCGTGCGCGAACAGGTTGCTCACCGCGCCGTAGAGTTCCACGTCCTTCGTCACCCGGTGGCGGTAGGCGAGGTCGGTGGACTGGTATTCCCGCTGCCTCGGCGCCCCGTTGGCGAAGTCGCCGTCGGCCCACGCCTTGCTGCGCCAGGTGTGCGACAGGTTCAGCGTGCCGGCCTCGCTCACCTTGACGGCGAAGCCCAGCACCAGGTTGTGCTTCGGCGCGGCGGGCAATTCCTTGCCGTCGAAGGCGCCGCTGCCGTCGCGATCGATGATCGCCCGCGTCCACGCGTAGTTCAGCGAGCCCGTCAGCGCGGGGGAGATCTGCCAGGTGTCCTGCAGTTCGATGCCGTACTTGTGCGAACGGTCGAAGTTCGTGTTCGCGAAGCTGACCGGGTCGAAGTAGATCTCGTCCTTGAGCCTGGCATGGAACACCGCGAGCTTCAGGCGGTTGGCGGGCAGCACGTGGTTGAGGCCGAGCGTGACCGTGCGGGCGTGCATGGGCTCGATGAAGGCGTTGAAGGCGGTGCCGACGCAGGTGAAGTCGGCGTCGAAGGCGTTGCAGACGAAGAAGCGGTCGATGTCGGGCGCCTGGAAGGCGTCGTTGTAGTTGCCGAACACCGTCAGCGCCGGATCGATGCGGTAGTTGAAGCCGACGTCCCACGAGTTGAAGCGCTCGTCGTCCTTCAGGCGCGCGCCGGCATCCGGGCGGTGTCCGTATTCGACCCGCTCGCGCCGCGCGCCGGCCGACAGCGTGAGGCGGTCGAAGGCGTACTGGCCCTGCACGAACCAGCCGAGGTTGCGCTTGGAAGTCTTCTCGCTCGCGCCCTTGCGCTCGCCGTCGAAGGATTGCACGCCCGCGGTGACGGACAGGCGGTCGCCGAGGTACTGCAGCGCCAGTTCGTCCGAATCGTAGGTGTAGTCCAGGGTGCTCGAGAATGCGCCGAGAAACTCGGACGTCTTGTCCTCGGTCTGGTGGCGCGCGGACAGCCGCCACGCATCGGTCAGCCGGTACTCGGCGCCGACGCTCCAGTAGGCGCTGTCGAAGCGCTGGTGAGTGTAGAGGCTGCCGTCGTTCTGCGCCGGATCGTCCTCGAACCGCGCCAGGTCCAGCGGGCCGGGGTAGCGCGTGTCGATGCGGGTCCGGCCCGCGTCGGCGGTGAGCTTCAGGCCATCCACCGGATTGCCGCCGGCGGCCACGTGCCAGGTGTCGGCCTTCGAGGCGTCCCGATGGCCGGACGGGTCCTTGTCGGAGTAGCCGTCGGTTTCGCCGTGATCGGCCGTCGCCGACAGCGAGAAGCGCTCGCGCACGAGGCCGGCCGCGACCGTGCCGCCGAGCGCGCCGTGGCTGCCGCCATACGCCTCGATGCGGGCGCCGTCGTGCGGCCGGGTGTAGATCTGGATCGAGCCGGCGGTGGCGCCGTCGCCGTACAGCACCGAGCCGCTGCCCTTGGTGATCTCGATGCGGTCCACGTCGGCCAGCGCGATGCCGCCCAGGAGTTGCGGCACCGAATCGATGTTGTTCAGCCGGCGGCCGTCGACGGTGATCATCACGTTCTGGAAACCGCTGGTGAGGCCGTAGCCGCGCATGTTGAGGCTGGGCGTGAAGCGGTTGCCGAAGCTGGGCACGACCTGGACCGAGGTCTGGCGCGACAGGTAGTCGACCAGCGTGGTCGCGCCGGAACGCTCGATGTCCTTGCGCGTATGCACTTCGGAGGCGTAGGTGGCATCGACGTCGGTCACGTCGATGCGGGTGGCGGACACGATGACCGGTTCGAACTGGTGTTCGCCGGCGGCGATCGCCAAGGCCGACGGCAAGGCTGCACAGGCCGCGACTGCCGCGGCCGAAAGGCGGATGCTCATGGATGGGGACTCCCCGCGCCGCGGCCCGCGTCCCCGCAGTCCCCGGCAAACCGCACATGGACGCGCCGCGAACGGGGCAGGCATGAGCGCAGGGAACGACCCGCCGCCGCCACCCCGCGGCACCTCCTCCAACGCGCACGGGCCGGTATCCGGGCTCGCGAGCCGAGGCGGCCGGGTTTCTCCGCGAAACCCGCCACACGCGGCGCATCGCCTTCCCGGGCAGAAGCCCAGTGGCAGAGTGATGCGCCTTGAACTCGCTTACCGTTGCGGGGGCAGCACAGGCATTGCGGGGCGAACCTTCGGGTCCGTCGCGCCGCGCACCTGTTTCCCGTTTACCCCTAGGGCGCGGACCGCCGTCGGGCACCTCGAACGCAGCGCCCCTTCCGGGGCAGCGGCGCGGATGATACCTTTTCCGCCCCCGGTTTGCAGCGCAGGAACGCCACGCCCCAATGACGCTCGAACTCATCCTCGGCGGCGCGCGCTCGGGAAAGAGCCGGCACGCCGAACGGCGCGCCGCGGATTCGGGGCTGGCCGTCACGGTCATCGCCACCGCCGAGGCGCTCGACGCCGAGATGGCGGAGCGCATCCGCCGCCACCGCGCCGACCGCCCGTCGGCCTGGCGCACCGTGGAAGCCCCGCGCGCGCTCGCCGACGCCCTGCGGCGCGAGGCCGCGCCCGGCCGCTGCCTGCTCGTCGATTGCCTGACGCTGTGGCTCGCCAACCTCCTCGCCGGCGCCGAAGACCTGCCGCCCGGCGCCGATGCCGACGCGTTGCCCCGACTGCGCGCCGAGCGCGACGCCCTGCTCGCCGCGCTGCCCGCGCTGCCCGGCACCATCCTGCTGGTCGCCAACGAAGTCGGCCTCGGCCTGGTGCCGGAAACGCCGCTCGGCCGCCTGTTCCGCGACGAGGCCGGCCGGCTCAACCAGCAACTGGCCGCGCTCGCCGGCACGGTGACCTTCGTCGCCGCCGGGCTGCCGCTGAAGCTGAAGGGCGGCTGAGCGGGGAGCGCCGCTCAGGCCGTCGGATCGGGGATTCGCCCCGGGCAGGCGGCCGGAATTCCCCGTCGCGGCGGGCAGCTTATCGCGCGGGCTCGCGCATCGTGACGAACTCTTCCGCCGCCGTCGGATGGACGCCGATCGTGGCGTCGAAGACCTGCTTCGTCGCGCCTGCCTTCAGCGCGATGGCGATGCCCTGGATGATCTCGCCGGCATCGGGACCCACCATATGCACGCCCACGACGCGGTCGCTGGCCTTGTCGACCAGCAGCTTCATGAAGGTGCGCTCGTCGCCGCCGGCCAGGGTCTGCTTGAGCGCCCTGAAGCCGGTCTTGTACACCTCGATCCCGGCATGGCGCTCGCGTGCCTGCGCTTCCGTGAGGCCCACGGTGCCGATGGCCGGCTGGCTGAAGACGGCGGTGGGGATCAGGTCGTAATCCAGCAGCTGCACCGCCTCGCCCGACATCTGCCTGACGAACTGCATGCCCTCGGCCAGCGCGACCGGCGTCAGCGCCACGCGGTCGATGACGTCGCCGATGGCGTAGATCGACGGCTCGTCGGTCTGCAGGTTCCCGTCGACGACGATGGCGCCATTGTCCCGCTGCCGCACGCGGGTGTTCTCCAGCCCGAGCCCGGCCACGTTCGGCACGCGGCCGGTGGCGTAGAGCACGCAGTCGGCCTGCTCGCGATGCCCGTCCCTGAACGTGACCTCCAGGCTGCCGTCCGGCAGCTTCCCGATGGCGCCGACGTCGCTGCCGAAAGCCAGCGAAACGCCCTTCTTCGCAATCTCTTCGGCGGCGAAGCGGCGCACGTCGTCGTCGAAACCCCGCAGGAAGAGATCGCCGCGATACACCAGCCGCGTGCGCGCACCGAGCCCGGCGAAGATGCCGGCGAACTCGACCGCGATATAGCCGCCGCCCACCACGATGGCGCGCTTGGGGAAACGCTCGAGGAAGAAGACCTCGTTGGAGCTGATGGCATGCTCGCGGCCGGGGATGTCCGGCACGAAGGGCCAGCCGCCGGTCGCGATCAGGATGCGTTCCGCACTGTAGCCGCGCCCCGCCACGCTCACCGTGTGCGGCCCCTCGATCGTCGCCCGCGCCTCCATCAGTTCGCAGCCCGAATCGGACAGGAGCCTGCGGTAGATGCCGTTCAGGCGCCCGATCTCGGCATTCTTGTTGTCGCGCAGAGTGGGCCAGTCGAACGCCGGTCCGGCCGTCTGCCAGCCATAGCCGCGCGCCATCCTGAACTCCTCGGCGAACTGGGCGGCATAGACGAACAGCTTCTTGGGCACGCAGCCGACATTGACGCAGGTGCCGCCGACATGGCGCTCCTCTGCGATGGCGACCCGCGCGCCCCGGGCGGCAGCCATGCGGGCGGCACGCACGCCGCCCGAACCGGCACCGATCACGAACAGATCGTAGTCATACGTGTTCATCCTGTGGCCTCCTGATCAGCCTGACATCGAAGGGGGTTCGACCGGCCCGGCATGGAAAAGATCGGCGCCGCGCCGAACGCCGGGTCCGGCAGCCCGGCGGGCGGGCGGAAGCACCGGCGGCCATCGCTCCGTCGCAAGCCCGCCGGCCGGCAGCCCGGCGCGCACGTCCCCTGCGCCGGACCGGCCGCCGGCGTCGTCACCCGCCGGCTTCGCCCAGCCGGCGGATGCGCTCCGAAACCGGCGGATGGGTGGACAGGTAGCGCCACCAGTCCTCGCCATGGCAGCCGCGCGGCGCGGCGTCTTCGGCCAGGGCGCAGGCGGCATCGCCGTGGTCCCGTTCCAGCGCCGCCAGCATGCGGCCGAGGGCCTCGGGCGGCAGGCCATGCTGCCGCAGCACCCTTGCCGCATGCCGGTCGGCCTCGAACTCGAAATCGCGCGAGTAGCCGAGTTCGGTGAGGATCACCGGAATCGCCGCGATCACCGACGGGATCGACGACACGTCGCCGGTCAGCACCGTCGCCACCAGCCCCAGGGTCGAGCCCTGGATCGCGTGGCGCAGGGCGTGGCGGTGCTCGATGTGGCCGATCTCGTGCACGAGCACGCCGATCAGTTCATCGTCGCCGGCGGCCCGGCGCACCAGTTGGTCGGTGAACACGATCGTGCCCGAGGGCAGCGCGAGGGCGTTGGGGCCCAGGGTGCGCTCGGCATCGCGGAACTCGATCCGTACCGGCACGCCGCCGCCGGCGCCCCGCGTGAAGGGCTCGAAGCGCGCGCGCAGCCGCGCCTGCTCCGCTTCAGCCAGGGTACTGGGCCCGAGCAGACGGCTGTCGAGCACTTCCAGCACGCCTTCCCCCAGCCTGGCCGTCACCGACGGGGGCAGGGCCCGCGCCGCCGCCTCGGCCAGCGCCGGAATACCGTGGCGCACCGCGCCCCAGGCCAGGACGGCCGTCACCGCCACGCCGATCAGCGCGTAGCGCAGGCGCGACTCCAGCCGGTGGACCAGGCCGTGACGCGGCCTCAGCGGGGCCAGCAGTGCATCGATCGCGGCGTTGTCCGCGGTCTCGAACGCGCCGCCGTCGGGAAAGCGCACGAAGCGCGGCGTGTTGCCCACGCGCGGACTCACCTGCAGCGCGGCGGCCGCCAGCGGGCCGGCGAGCACTGCGCCCGATTCGGCCTCGATGCGCACGCCGTCGGCGCCGGCCCGCAGCACCGCGCGCACCCGGGCCGAACCGCCCGGTGCGAAATAGGCGCCGGCGGCGACGGTTGCGGTCACAGGCCCAGATCCACGTTGAACAGGTCGGCGACTTCGCCGCCGGTCGCCGACACCGCGTCGCGCTGCGCGGCGACGAAGCCGTCGAGTTCATCCTCGGCGACGAAATCGATGTGCTCGGCCGCATAGCGGGCGCTGCGCACCTTGGCCCACGGGTAGAACAGGCCCAGCGTCAACACGATGCCGACCGAGTTGCCGAGCAGCAGCCGCAGGTAGGACCCGAACTCGTAGCGGGCGACGAAGCGGTGCCCGCCGAGCACGCTGTTGCCGATTGCGAGATTGACGAGGGCGACGTTCGCCCAGGCGATCAGCCCGAGGTAGACCAGGACCATCACGATGATGCTCAACGGCGCGAACAGGAAACCAAGCGCGTAGCTGAGCGCACCTCCCACGACGCCGCCCAGCAGCAGCAGCAGGAAGGCCCGGTAGAACGGGCCCGCGCCGATCCCGAAGCCGAAGGCGCTGGTGCCGTAGCGGGCGTTTTCGATCACGAAGCGCTGCTGGCGCTGCATCGCCAGCGGCATCAGCAGGCCGAGGCTGAGCACGCCGGCCAGCGGCCACAGCAGCAGGGCCTTCGCCGCGCCGGGCACCGTGCCGGCGAAGCCGAAACGCACGCCGCGCCAGGCGCTGTGATGGTTGCGGAAGGCCAGCGAGCGCACGACGATCCACGGCGTCGCCAGGATCAGCACCAGCATCATCGCCATGCCCAGCAAGGGTTCGAACCGGCCCGCCACCGCGTAGATGGCGAAGAACACGAAGGCGATGATGCGTCCCTTGAGGATCTGCATCGGCCGGGCAAGGTACTCGAAGCTGCTGCCGTCCAGGCTGGTGCTGCCGTAGAAATAGCGCTGCGTGCGCACCTTCGCCCAGGGCGAGTAGATGCCCAGGGTGAGGATGGAGAGCAGCACGTTGACGATCCAGATGCGGAAGTACTCGAAGCCCTCGCCGGCGAAGGCAAAGGGCAGCACACGCGGCGCGGGCTCTGCCGCGGTGCCGGCGGCAACGCCCGGCGGCACCGGCGCGCCGTCGCGGAATGCCGGCGCGGCCGGATCACCGGCGGCCGGCGCGGCATCCGCCCCGGGCTGCCAGGGTCCGTCGCCGTATGCGGGCGATGGCGCCGGCACCGCGGCGGGCGCGGCCTCCCGCGGCGGCTCGACGGTCACCACCGCGCCGATGCGGCGCAGCGCATCCTGGTAGCGGGTCGCATCCGCATGGCTGAGTCCGCGCTTGACCACCACCCGCGGATGGCTGAAGAACTGTTCCAGGCGCTCGGCGCCGAGGCCGAACATCTCGGCCAGGCTCGCCTTCACCTGCTCGTGCTCGAAACCCTCGACGAGTTCCCCGTCGAACACCACGGCATAGGCCGCTTCCGTCATTTCCGTTCTCCCAAGGCATGTGGCTCGAATCGCGACGCACCGGCGGCGGGCGTCACGGACACCGGCGGCGGGGATGATATATGCGATGACAAACGACTCCAAGGCATTATGCTGCAATGCAATGCCCGGCAACGGGGATGCCGCGGCCCCTGCGATCTGCTACCTTTCGCCCCCGCCCACGCGGCCCGCCGCGGCATTCATTCGGAGGACGGCACCATCATGCAGATCGACATTCCCGCCCCGGCCCACGACCTCGCCGCCGCATTGCAGCAGCGCATCGACGCCAAGACCAAGCCGCCCGGCGCGCTCGGCCGGCTGGAGACGCTCGCGCTGCAGATCGGCCTGGCGCAGCACACGCTGGCCCCGGAACTGCGCCAGCCGCACATCGTCGTCTTCGCCGGCGACCACGGCGCGGCGCACGCAGGCGTGTCGGCCTTTCCGCAGGACGTCACCTGGCAGATGGTGGAAAACTTCCTCGCCGGCGGCGCGGCGATCAACGTCTTCAGCCGCCAGATGGAGCTGGGGCTGACGGTGGTGGATGCGGGCGTGGCGCACGACTTCGGCCGGCGGGCCGGGCTGGTGGACGCCAAGATCGCCCCCGGCACCGCGAACTACCTCGAACAGCCGGCCATGAGCGCGCAACAGCGCGACGCCGCACTCGAACGCGGACGCGGCATCGCCCACGCGCTGGCGGCCAACGGCTGCAACTGCGTGGGCTTCGGCGAAATGGGCATCGGCAACACCGCCGCGGCCTCGCTGCTGACGCACTGCCTGGTCGGCGAGGCCGGCGGCGCCGGGCTCGCCACCGTCACCGGCCGCGGCACCGGGCTGGACGACGCCGGCCTGGCCCGCAAGCGCGCCCTGCTCGAACGGGCGCTGGCCCGCGGCGGCCGCCCGTCCGATCCGCTCGCGGCGCTGGCCGAATACGGCGGCTTCGAGATCGCGATGATGGCCGGCGCGATGCTGGGCGCCGCCGAAAGGCGCATGCTGCTGCTGATCGACGGCTTCATCGTCACGTCCGCGCTGCTCGCCGCGCACGCGCTCGCACCGGCGATCCTGCCCTACTGCGTGTTCGCCCACCGCTCGCAGGAGCCCGGCCACCGCGTGCAGCTCGCCCATCTCGGCGTCGAGCCGCTGATGGAACTCGACCTGCACCTGGGCGAAGGCACCGGCGCGGCGCTGGCCTTCCCGCTGGTGCAGGCGGCGGTCAACTTCCTCGCCGGGATGGCGAGCTTCGAGTCGGCCGGCGTCAGCGGAAGGCGCTGAGCCGCCCGCCCTTTCCGATGCGCACGCTCCGTGCGCAGCATGGCCGCGCAGGCGAGCCGATCGCGCCAGGACCAGACCCGATGCGCTATCAGTTGGAACTCTTCTTCACCGCACTCGGCTTCTTCACCCGCCTGCCGGTGCCGGCCTGGGTGCCGTGGTCGGCCGAGCGGCTCAACCACGCGGCGCGCTACTTCCCGCTGGTGGGCTGGGTGGTGGGCGCGATCGGCGCGGCCGCCTACCTGGCCTGCGTGCTGGTGCTGCCGCCCATGCCGGCGGTGATCCTGTCGATGGCGGTGACGATACGCGCCACCGGCGCCCTCCACGAGGACGGCTGGGCCGACGCCTGCGACGGCCTGGGCGGCGGCCGCGACAAGGCGCAGATGCTGGCCATCATGAAGGACTCGCGCATCGGCAGCTACGGCGCGATCGGCATCGTGCTGATGCTGATGGCGAAGGCGGCGGCGCTGTTCGAGCTGGGCGCCGGCGACGAGGCCGACGCGGCGCTCGCCCTGCTCGTCGCCCATCCGCTGTCGCGCCTGGCCTCGACCGCCCTGCTCCACCTGCTGCCCTACGTGCGCGAGGACGACACCGCCAAGGCCAGGCCGCTCGCCCGCCGCCTGAGCGCCCCCGAACTGGCGATCGCGGCCTCGTGCGGCCTGCTGCCGCTGGCGCTGCTGGCGCCCGCCGAGGCGCTGGGCGCCGCGCTCGCCGCCGTGCTGGCCGCCGCGTGGTCGGCGCGCCTGTTCCTGCGCCGCCTCGGCGGCTGCACCGGCGACCTGCTCGGTGCCGCGCAGCAGGCGGCGGAACTGGCCTGCTACCTTGGTATCCTGGCCGCATGGAACTACACCTGATCCGCCACCCGCCACCGGACGTGGCCCACGGCGTGTGCTACGGGCAGCGCGACGTGGGACTGGCCGAACCGCCCGAGGCGTGCGCGGCGCGGCTGCGCCCGCTGCTGCCGGCACAGTTCGAGCTGCACGCCAGCCCGCTGGCGCGCGCGCGCCTGCTGGCCGAAGCGCTCGGCACGCCGCGGCTGGACGACCGCCTGAAGGAAATCCACTTCGGCGCCTGGGAAGGCCGGCTGTTCGACGAGATCGGCAGCGCGATCGACGAATGGGCGGCCGACCCGCTCGGCTTTCGCGCCCCCGGCGGCGAATCGGCGCGCGAAATGGCGGCCCGCGTCCTGGCCTGGCTCAACGGCGTGGTCCTCGAGCGGCCGGAACGGCCGGTGGTGGTGATCGCCCACGGCGGCCCGCTGCGCACCATCGCCGGCCACCTGCTGGGGCTGCCCGCCGAACGCTGGCTCGGGCTGGACTTCGCCTGCGGCCACACGACCCGCATCGACGTCGAAAGCTGGGGCGTGGTGCTGAGGTGGTTCAACCGCTGAACGGCACGCGCCCTCCGATGCGGCCCGCGAACGGCGGTGCCGATCCGCTAAACTGCCGCGCATGACGCCTCTCCCCGACGCATTCCGCCCGGCCGGCCATCGTTCGTCCGCCTCCGTTCCCGCCTGGCTGCTGCCGGTGCTGGCGCTCGCCTTCACCGCCTACCGCGCATGGGTGATCCTGCACCTGGACATCGACCCCTATGTCGACGAGGCGTACTACTGGGGCTGGGCGCAGGCGCTGGACTGGGGCTACTACTCCAAGCCGCCGCTGATCGCCGGGCTGATCGCGCTGTGCCAGGCGCTGTTCGGCGACGGCCTGCTGGCGCTCAAGGCGCCGTCGCTGATCCTGTACCCGGCCACCGCGCTGCTCGTCCAGCAGCTCGGCCGGCGGCTGTTCGATGCGCGCATCGGCTTCTGGGCCGGGCTCGCCTTCCTCACCATGCCCATCGTGTCGGCGCTGGGGCTCTTCGTCAGCACCGATGCGCCGCTGCTGTTCTTCTGGGCGCTGGGCATGCTGCTGCTGTGGCGCGTGCTGCAGAGCGGTTCGTCCGCCGGCTGGCTGGCGGTCGGCGTCGTGGCCGGGCTGGGCATGATGTCGAAATACACGATGGCGGCCTTCGTCGGCTCGGCCTTCCTCGCCCTGCTCGCGCATCCGGGCGGCTGGCGCCAGCTCCTGCGCCCCGGCCCCTGGCTGGCGCTGGCGGCGGCCTGCGCGGTGTTCGCGCCCAACGTGTGGTGGAACTGGCAGCACGGCTTTCCGACCTTCCAGCACACGGCCGAGATCACCCGCATCGGCGGCACCGCCGCCGCCGACCGCGGCTGGAAACCCGGCGAGTTCTTCGAATTCCTCGGCGCGCAGTGGATGTCGTTCGGGCCGCTGCTGGCGATCGCCCTGGCCTGGGCGCTGCTGCACCTGCGCCGGCTGTGGGCCGACACGCGCTTGCGCTTCCTGCTGATGCTCGTGCTGCCGCTGCTGGTCGTGGTCGGCGTGCAGGCGCTGACCGGGCGCGCCAACGGCAACTGGGCGGCACCCATCTTCGTCGGCGGCTGCATACTGGTGCCGGCCTTTCTCGCGCAGGGCGGCCGCGGCAGATGGCGGCTGGCGGTCGCGGCGGTGGTGCTGAACCTGCTGCTGGCCCCGCTCGCCTATCACTGGCCCGACCTGCTGCGCGCCGCCGGCAAGGAACTCACCGCACGCAACGACCCCTACAAGCGCGCCCGCGGCTGGCAGGCGTTCTCGGAGGCGGTGCGGCCCTACCTGGCGCAGCAGTCGCCGGACGACCCCGATCCGGTGCTGCTGTCGGACGACCGCGAACTGCTGGCGCAACTGATCTGGCACCTGCGCCCCGCACGTTACGCGCGCTGGCAGCCGCAGGCGCACGTCACCGACCACTACGGCCTCACCGCGCCGCTGACGCCGCAGACCGGCAGGCGCTTCCTGTTCGTGACCGACCGCGCCGACGCCGGCGCGATCGCCGCGCGCTTCGGCTCCGCCGACCGGCTGGGCGAGGTGGATGTCGCCGTCTATCCGAAGCTGCACCGCCGCGCGACGGTGTGGCTGATGCGCGACTTCCACGGCTACTGAGCCGCCCCGCGCGGGCGTGCCGGGCCGGCGCGGCGCCGATCCATGGGATAATCCGCCGGTTTTTCCGACACGGCCCTCTTCCGCCTCCATGCTGCTTCCCCTCCCGGATTTCTCCGGCAGCCGCGTGCTCGTCGCCGGCGACGTCATGCTCGACCGCTACTGGCACGGCGCCACCTCGCGCATCTCGCCCGAGGCCCCGGTACCGGTGGTGCGCGTGGGCGAGGACGAGGTACGCGCCGGCGGCGCGGGCAACGTGGCGCTGAACGCCATCGCGCTGGGTGCGCGGACCGCCGTGGCCGGGCTGGTCGGCGAGGACGAGGCCGGCCGCCTGCTGGCGGCGCGGCTGCAGGCACGGGGCGTGCGCTGCCGCCTGCAGGCGGTGTCGGATGCGCCGACCATCACCAAGCTGCGCGTGATCAGCCGCCACCAGCAACTGATCCGCCTCGATTTCGAGCAGACTTTCGCGGCGCAGCATGCCGGGCTGATGGAAGCCGCCGTCGGCGAACTGGTCGCCGACGCCGACGTGCTGATCCTGTCCGACTACGCCAAGGGCACGCTCGCGGACGTGCAGGCGCTGATATCCCTGGCCCGCGCGCAGGGGGTGCCGGTGGTGGTCGACCCCAAGGGCGCGGACTTCGACCGCTACCGCGGCGCCACCGTCGTGAAGCCCAATCTCGCCGAGTTCGAGGCCGTCGTCGGCCCCTGCGCGGACGACGCCACGCTGATCGCGCGCGGCGAGGCCCTGCGCGCCGGGCTGGAACTCGAAGCCCTGCTGGTCACCCGCGGCGAGCGCGGCATGACGCTGCTGCGGCGCGGCGCGGCACCTTTCCAGTTGCCGACGCGCGCACGTGAGGTGTTCGACGTCACCGGCGCCGGCGACACGGTATCGGCCGCACTCGGCTGCGGCATCGCCGCCGGCCTGTCGCTGGCCGACGCCACCGTGCTGGCCAACCTGGCCGCGGGCATCGTCGTCGGCAAGCTGGGCACGGCCACCGCCACGGTGGACGAGTTGCGCGCCGAGATGGAGCGCCACGCGCCGCTGCAGCAGGGGATGGTCGCCGCGGACGCGATCGCGGCCGTGTGCGAGCGCGCGCGGGCCGCCGGCGAAACGGTGGTTGCCGCCCTCGCCCCCGGCGGCATGGACGCCGCGGCGCTGGCCTTCCTCGCCGCCGCGCGCACGCTCGGCGACCGTCTGCTGGTGATCGCACCGTCGGCCGACGGCGGCGCGCCGCATGCGCAGATCCCGCTGCTGGCCGCGCTGCGCGCGGTGGACTGGGTGGTGCCGGCAGCGGCGGCGGACATCGACGCCCTGGTCGACGCGGTTTCCCCCGATGCCTTCGCCTGCCGCGCCGGCCAGCCCGCCGGCATCGCCGAAGCCACGCTTGCGCGGCTGGCCGCGGTACACGCCATTCCGGCCGCCCGTGGCGGGGCAGGCCGGGCATGAAGCCGCACGCCCTGGAGAGCTGCCGCGGCCGCCTGAAAGCCTGGCTCAACATGCACCTGGTCGACCACGGCCTCGTGCGCTCGATCTACAACAACTTCTACCACCTGGGCGGCGGCATGTACCGCTCCAGCCAGCCCAGCCCGGCGCAGATCCGCCGCTATCACCGGCGCTACGGGCTGAAGACCATCCTCAACCTGCGCGGCGAGAGCCCCTACGGCTCCTACCCGCTGGAGCGGGAAGCGTGCGCCGAACTGGGCATCGAACTCGTCGACCTCACGCTGTTCTCGCGCGCGCCGCCCAGCCGCGCGCGCATCCACGCGCTGAAGGACACGTTCGAGCGCATCGGGTATCCCGCGCTGATGCACTGCAAGTCGGGCGCCGACCGCGCCGGCATGGCGGCGGCGCTGTACCGCATCCTTCACCTGGGCCACCCGGTGGAGGACGCGATGGCGGAGCTGCACTGGAAGTACGGCCACTTCAAGCGCGCGCGCACCGGCGTGCAGGACTTCTTCCTCGCCAGCTACCTCGCCCATGCGCGGCAGACGCCGATCGGCTTCATGGAATGGGTCGACACCGTCTATGACGAGCGCGCGCTGAAGACGCAGTTCCGCGCGGACGGCTGGTCCAGCCTGCTCGTCGACAAGGTGCTGCACCGGGAATGAAAGCCTCCCTCCTGCTCTACCGCCGCCTGCTCGGCTCGCTCAAGCCCTACCGCAAGGTCGTCGCGCTGTCTTTGCTGGCGATGATCGCGGCCGCGTCGCTGGAGCCGGTGCTGCCGGCGCTGCTGAAGCCGCTGGTGGACGAGAGCCTCATCGGCAAGAGCGCCACCGCGCAGTGGCAGGTGCCGCTGTTCCTGATGCTGGCCTTCCTCGGCAAGGGCATCGCGGAATACGTTTCCAGCGTGTCCAGCCAGTGGATCGCGAACAAGGCCATCACCGACCTGCGCCAGCAGGTGTTCCGCCACCAGATGCACCTGCCGATGTCGGTGCACCAGACCGAGGCCGGCGGGCGCATGCTGTCGCGCATCCTGTACGACATCCCGCAGGTCGGCTCGGCGCTGTCCAATGCGTGGATCATCGTCATCCGCGATTCGCTGGTCATCGTCGGCCTCACCGCCTACCTGGTGTGGACGGCCTGGCAGCTCACGTTGCTGATCCTCGCCATCGCGCCGGCGGTGGCCTGGCTGATCAAGGCCGCCGGCCGCAAGCTGCGCGGCTCCAACCGCGCGATGCAGGAGACCACCGGGCGCATGACGGGCGCGGTGGAGGAATCGCTCGCCGGCATCCGCGAGATCAAGCTGTTCGGCGGGCACGCGCATGAAGACCGCAATTTCGCGGCCATCTCCGAGCGCCTGCGGCAGCAGACGATGCGCACCGTGCGCGTGTCGGCGGCCAACGTGCCACTGGTGCAGATCCTCGCCGCGGCGGCGGTGTCGGCGGTGATCTGGACGGCCTCGGCGCTGTCGGCGCAGGACAAGCTGACGCCGGGCGAGTTCGTGTCCTTCGTCACCGCGATGTCGATGCTGTTCGAGCCCATCCGCCGCCTCACCAACATCAACTCGGTGATCCAGCGCGGGCTGGCCGGCGCGCAGAGCATCTTCGAACTGCTCGACACCGCGCCCGAGCCCGACACCGCATCCGCCGAGCGGCCGCCGGCGCGCGGCGAACTGCGCTTCGAAGCGCTTGCGTTCAGCTATCCGGGCCAGGACGGCAGGGCGCTCGACGGCTTCGACCTGGTGATCCGTCCGGGCGAGACGGTGGCGCTGGTGGGCGCCTCGGGCAGCGGCAAGACCACGCTGGTGAATCTCATCACCCGCTTCTTCGAGCCCACGCAAGGGCGCATCCTGCTCGACGGCGAACCCCTCGCGGCGCTGCCGCTGGGCTGGCTGCGCGGCCAGATCGGCTGGGTCGGCCAGCAGGTGGTGCTGTTCGACGACTCCCTGGCGGCCAACATCGCCTACGGCCGGCCCGACGTGCCGCCGGCCGACATCGAACGCGCCGCCCGCGCCGCGCACGCCTGGGAGTTCATCGACAAGCTGCCCGAGGGCCTGCAGACCCGCGTCGGCCCCAACGGCAGCCAGCTTTCCGGCGGCCAGCGCCAGCGCATCGCGATCGCCCGCGCCTTTCTCAAGGACGCTCCCATCCTGCTGCTGGACGAGGCCACCTCGGCGCTCGACAACGAATCCGAGCGCGCGGTGAAGGACGCGCTCGACACGCTGCGGGAGAACCGCACGGTGATCGTCGTCGCCCACCGCCTGTCGACGATCCGCGACGCCGACCGCATCGTCGTCATGGAGCGCGGGCGCATCGTCGAGATCGGCACGCATGCGGAACTGGCCGCGGCGGACGGCACCTACGCGCGGCTGCTGGCGAGCGGCAGCGAGATCGCTGTGGATGCCGCCGGGAAGACGGAGCCTTGAGGGCGTAGCCGCCGACGGCCCGGACTGCGCCGGCGCGGCAAGGCGGGTCAGCCGGAAAGGCCGGCGCCTGGAAAAGGGCAGGCATCGAGCAGGCGTCCGGCCTCGAATCGCAACTCCTGATATTCGGCGCGGGAGCAGAGCGTGTCGACGCGGGTCGCCTCATCGAGCAGCAGCGCGGTCTTGTCGATCCCCACGCCCGCGAAGTAGTCGCCGAACTTGAAGTCGCCGCCCACGACCTGGTCCGAAATCTTCAGCCAGACGGACGGGACCCGGTAGCAGTCGGCCGCGATCAGGCCGTGCAGGGAGCTGGAAGCGATCGCCTCGCACGAGGTGAGCTGGCGGACGAACGCCTCGATCCCCGCATTCACGTCGATGACGAGCACTTCATCCGACGCCAGCCTTTGCACCACCGGCGCGAGCCTGTCCACGTAATGGGGAATGAGGCCGAGCCGATAGCGCTTGCCCGAAGCAGGCGGGATGAAGCGGTCCACCAGGAGCGCCGGATCGCCATAGACCGCCGGGACCTTGACACCGAAGGACTCCAGCTTCTCCCGCGTCCGCGGCCCGCGGACCGCGTACACCCGTGCCGGCAAGGTACGCATCCGGGACGTGGCAGCCTTGAAACCCGAGCCCCACACATGAAGGTTGCGCGTCGAGCTGCCGTCGAGGACGCTGCCGATCGCGCTATAGACGCGCGGGAAGCCGATGTTGGCGACGCTGCGGAAATGAACGACGCCGCGCCCCGACAATTTCGGCAGCAAGTAGGCGTTCAGTGCATCGCCCCAGTTGGATTTCGTTTCTTCCGATCGCGAATAGCGAACGACCAGATCACCCGACAACGCGGCGCGCAAATTCCCGAACACGTTCAGCACCCTGCTCTCTCCTCTTCCGCGCTGTCGCGCATCAGGGCTGGTCGAACCGATAGCCGAAGATCCGGATGTCCGGCTCGAAGTGCTTTGCCACCATCTCCGCCAGTTCGTCGGTGTAGTAGCTGCGGTAGTCCTTCTTGCGGTCGGTGGCCTGGCGCTTGTGCAGCAGCGTGGGCGGGGTGATGCCGATGCGGCGGCAGGCTTCGTCGAAGTCTTCGGCCAGGTTTTCGTAGCGGCCCATGAAATCCACCAGCACCTTGCCGTGCAGGTCGATCACGTAGTCGCTCTGCAGTTCGATGCTGGTGTCGACGTGGAACTGGTAGGGCCGCCCGGGATCGAGCTTCCAGCGGATGAACTCGTCGAAGGTGTCGATGTGGCTCATCAGGTGCGGCCGCTCGCGCCGGATGTGGTGGAAGGAGCTGACCTGCAGGTCCCACGGGTTGCGCACGAAGACGAACTTGAACAGCTTGTCGAAGGTCTCGGCCGGCAGCATCTCCCTGGCGGCGATGATCTTCGAGTGGCGCGGAAACTTGATGCCCAGCCGGTGGCCGGACAGCGCCGACAGCCGCGAACACAGGAACTGCACCGGATACCAGGGGTCGCGCAGGCGCAGCGGGCGCAGCGAATCGCGCACCGAAGTGCCGCCGGTCTTGGCGATGTGGACGAAGAGGAAGTTGTATTTCAGGGACAGCAGCATTCAGTCGGCTCCGTTAAGCTCAAGCGCAGCGAGATAGCCCTGGACGGACGCATCGCGGTGGTAGGCGGCCACGGCACGCTTCAGGTCGTCGGCCGGCAGCGGCGCAGCCAGCGTGCGCAGCATCGCATCGCCCAGCGCCTCGGCGTCGCCCACCGGCACCAGCGGCCCGTAGCGCCCGCCGTCCAGCACTTCGCGCGGGCCGCTCGGGCAATCGGTCGCCACGCTGGGGGTGCCCAGCGCCAGGGCCTCGGTCAGCACGTTGGGCGAACCTTCCCACGCCGAACTGAGCACGAACAGGTCGGCCCGTGCCATCCAGGCATAGGGATTGGGCGTGAAACCCGGCAGCGCCACGTCGCCGGCCACCCCGAGTTCCGCCGCGAGGGCCTCGAGGCGCGCGCGATGGCGGCCCTCGCCGAGGATCACCAGCCGCGCCGGCCGCTGCCGGCGCAGCTTCGCGAAGGCGCGCACCAGGGTGGGGAAGTCCTTCTGCTCGGTGAGGCGGCCGGCGCCGAGGACGATGGGCAGCGCATGATCGGCAAACCACGGATGATCGACCGGCCAGGCGGCGAGTTCGCCCAGCCGCGGCGTCACCACCGGGTTGCGGATCACCTGCAGCCGCGCGCGCGGCAGGCCGGTGAGCCGGGCGGTATCTTCCAGCACGCCTTCGGACACGCACACCACGCGCTCCACCGGCGCATAGATCAGCCGCATCGGCGCCACCCGCAGCCAGCGCGCGAAGTTCGAGCGCCCCTCCAGCGCCGCCGACAGGTTGGTGCCCAGCCGCCCGACGATGCGTACCCGACTGCCGGCCAGCCAGCGCGCCAGCACCGCGGCGCGGATGGCGCGGTCCTTGGCCGCGAGCAGCGCATCGGGCCGCACCCGGCGCAGGTAGCGTGCCAGCGGCCATATCGCCATGCCGCTGTGGCGCACGCCGAGGTCGATCAGCGTCACGCCCGCCGGCAGGGCGCCGAGATGGGCGCTGTCGGCGCGGATCGCCAGCAGGTCCACCGCCACGCCGCGCGCCGCGAAGCCTTCGACGAGGTTGAGCACCATGCGCTCCACCCCGCCTTCGCCGGAGAAGGAGATCAGCACCGCGAGCCGCGGCGGCGTATTCACGGGAACTCCCGGAAGCCGAGCGCAGCGAGATAGGCGCGGGCGCTGCCTTCGTCGGTGTAGCCCTGCACCGCGGCGCGCGATCGTTCCGCCGGCGTCGGCACGTCGAGTTGGCGGCGCAGCGCGAGTGCCAGCGCATCGGCGTCGCCCACCGGCACCAGCGGGCCGTGGCGCCCGCCGTCCAGCACCTCGCGCGGGCCGCTCGGGCAGTCGCAGGCGACGCTGGGCGTGCCCAGCGCCAGCGCCTCGATCAGCACCACCGGCATGCCCTCCCAGCGCGAGGCGAGCGCGAACACCGCGGCGTGCGCCATGTAGGGATAGGGATTGGTGCAGAAACCGGGCAGCGCGACGTCCTGCGCCACGCCCAGTTCGGCCGCGAGGCGCTCGAGTTCGCCGCGGCGCCGGCCTTCGCCGAGGATCAGCAGCCGGCAGTCCAGGCCGGCGCGCAGTTTCGCGAACGCGCGCAGCAGCGTGGCGAAGTCCTTGCGTTCCGACAGTTCGCCGACGCCGAGCACCACCGGCGGCTGGCCGGCGGCGAACCAGGGATGATCCAGCGCCTCCTGCGCCCTGGCGCGCATCCGGCCGGTGACGATGGGGCTGGGCACCACGTGGATGCGCTCGCGCGGCAGGCCGGCATAGGCGGCGAGGTCGTCGGCCGCGCCGGCGGACGGCACCAGCACCGCGTCCGCCAGCGGGTAGATCCAGCGCATCGACGCCCGCTGCACGAAGCGCTCGAAGGCGCCGCGGCTGGCGAGGTTGACCGACACCGTGGTGCCCAGCCGCACGCCGACGCGGGTCGGCACCCGCGCCAGCAGGCGGGCGAACAGCGCCGCGCGGTTGACCCGGTCCTTGTCGCACAGCAGGGCCTCGGGGCGTTCGCGGCGCAGGTAGCGGACCAGCGCCGGAATCGCCGGATTCACGTGGCGCGCGCCGAGCGGCAGATGCCGCACCCCGTCGGGCAGCGTGTCGAACGTCGGCCCGTGCCCTTCCACGCCGAGCACGTCGACCCGCAGCCCGAGCCGCGCGATCGCCGGCACGAGGTTGCCCAGCACGCGATCGACGCCGCTGTGGCCGGAAGTGGCCGCGAACACGGCCAGATCGGTGCTCACGCGCGAACGCCCTCTTCGCCGAGCAGGCGCTGGAACAGGGCGTGGTAGCGCGCGGCGCAGGTTTCGACGGTGTATTCCTGCACCGCGGCGCGGCGCGGCGACGCATCGCCGGGCTCGTCGAGCACGTGCCGGATGGCGGCGGCCAGCGCCGGCACGTCGTCCACCGGCACCAGCGGCGCCACCTCGCCTCCGCGCAGGATCTCGCGCGGGCCGCTGGGGCAGTCGGCAGCGACGACCGGCACGCCGAGCGCCAGCGCCTCGGTCAGGGCGTTCGGAGACCCCTCCCAGCGCGAAGCGAGCACGAAAAGGCCGGCCCGGGCCAGATAGCGGTAGGGATTCGGGTCGAAACCGGGCAATGCGAAGTCATCGGCGACGCCCAGGCGCCCGGCCTGCTGCTGCAGGGCTTCGCGAAGGCGCCCCTCCCCGAGGATCAGCAGCCGGCAGGGGCGGATGGCGCGCACGCGGGCGAACGCCTCCAGCAAGGTATCGAAACCCTTTTGCGTGCGCAGGCCGCCCAGGCCGCAGATCACCGGCGGCGAGCCTGCGGCGAACCACGGATGCACCAGCGGTTCGGCCGCCTGGACGGCGAGCGCGGAGGTCACGACGGGGTTGCGGATCAGGTGCAGGCGCGAGGCGCTCACATGCGCGACGGCGGCGATGTCGCGCACCACGCCTTCGGAATTGCCGACCACCGCATCGGCCGCGCCATAGATGGCGCGCAGTTGCCGATACGTCCGCCAGCGCTTGAAGGCGCTGCGCCCGGCCAGGCGTTCGGACACCGTCGTTCCGGGGCGCATGACCAGCCTGAACGGCACGCCGGACAGCCTCCTCGCCAGCACGGCGGCACGCCCGGCCCTGTCCTTGCCGCACAGGACGAAGTCGGGGCGGGCCTGCCGCAGGTAGCGCAGCATGGAGGGCTGCACGCCGAACACGCCCGATCGCCCCGTCTCGATCAGACGCACGCCGGCGTCGAGCTGGCCGAGGTAGGGTTCCTCGCGCGAACGCGTGAGGAAATCGACCTCCACGCCACGCCGGACGAGACCACCAGCGAGATTGACCAGCATGCGCTCGACGCCACCATCGCCAAAGGACGGCATGAAGATGGCAAGACGCATGCAACCACTCCGGATCAAAGCCCGGAGTATAGCCGAAGGGCCGCGGCCACCCGATACACCCGCCGCCGCGTATAATCGCAAGCCGATCACGCCAGCGCCCCAAGTCAATCCATCGCCCGCCCTCGCCCTTGCGCCGGCACGCCAAGGCGAGCAAGACATGATTCCATCCCAGACCGACAGGGCATCCATCCACCCCGCCACGACACCGGCCCATGCCGCCCTGCGCTGGGCCGCCACGCTGACCGGCACGCGCGTTCTCACGGCGCTGGTCATCCTGGTCGCGATGGCGCTGCTCGCGGCGATGGGCGAGGTCATCAACCGCGATGGCACCCTCTTCGTCCGTACGGCCGAGGCCTTCCTGGACGGCGGACTCGACGCCGCGCTGGAACTCTACCCGTGGCCCGCCTATTCGGTGCTGTTCGCGCTCGTGTCCCGGTTCACGGGGCTGGCGCTGGAAGATGCCGCGCACCTGGTCAACGCCGGCCTGTGGGTGCTGCTGGCGGACGCCTTCATCCGCCTGCATGCGCGCCTGGAGCCGGATACCGGCAAACCCTGGGTCGCCGCGCTGGTTTTCCTGTCCTTCCCGAAGCTCGCCCACGGCCTGGAGATCTACCGCGACTGGGGCTACATCGCCTTCGCCCTGTTCGCCATCGTGCCGCTGTGCCGCTTCTGGCAGGAAGAGCGCGGCCGGGTCGGCGACGCGCTGCTGTGGCAGGCGGGCGCGACGATGGCGACGCTATTCCGCGTCGAGGGCGCGGTGCTGCTGGCGCTGGCGCCGCTCGCGTTGCTGCTGCAGGACAGGCCATGGCGGGAGCGGCTGCGCAGGGCCTCTCTGGTCGGAGCCTGTGCCGTGCCCGCGCTGGTGGCGGTACTGGCCTTCGTGCTGGCCAGCGATACCCCGGTGGGACGGCTGCATGAACTGCTCGTCTATGGAAATCCCGCCGAGGTCTTTACCGCCTTCGATGAGGTCGCACGGCAGATCGGCGACGTGCTCGACAAGTACAGCAGGGATTTCGCCCATCCCATGCTGGCCAGCGGCATCGTCACGATGTCGGTATGGATGGCGCTGAAGAATCTCGGCGTTTTCCTGGTGCTGCTGACGGCCTACGGCCTTCACCGCTTCGGACTGCCGCGCCGTGCCGGCTATGGGCTGATCTATTCCCTGCTCGGAATCGTCGCCCTGACCCTGATCGTCTTCTTTGCCAAGCAGTTGACCCTGGTCGGGCGCTACGCGGTGCTCGCCTCCTGTCTGATCCTGATCATCACCAGCGCGCTGGCGGCACGACTGCTGGACCGTCGCCGGACCGCCGGCCGCCGCGGGCGATGGGTCCGCACGCTTGCGCTCGCGGGGCTGGTGATCGGCGGCCTGATCAACACCATCTCGGTGCAGCCGGACTACAAGATCTACATCCGCGACGCCGGCCAGTGGCTCGGCCGCAATGTCCCGGCCGACGTCCCGATCGCCACCAACGACACGGTCATCAATTACTATGCCGGCCGGCCGCTGGGCGCCCAGTTCTCCAATCTGGACCAGTTGCGCGCCCATCTCGCGCACGCCATGCCGCCGTACTATGTGGCGCTCCGCCTCGACGATCACGAGGCCGGCGCGGCGCGCGCGCTCTTCTCCGGTGCGCCGGTCATGGAGTACCACAGTCCGCAAGCCAGGGAGACCCTGTTGATCTTCTACCTGCAGCAGCGTTGAACGAGACTCGCCCGAGAGCAGCATGCATCCCCAGTCCCCGCAAGCACTTGTCTATGTCGGCCGCAGCCGGCTGCATCGCAATCGTGCCAACTTGATCCAGGCGTTGCACGTGGCCGAAGGCTTCCGGAACATCGGCCTGCCGATGCGCATGTACCTGCCGCCGGCCGAGGGCTGCGACGTGCGCCGGGTGCTGGAAGACTTCGGTGTGAGCCCGGACCTCGACATCCGGCCGACGCAGTGGCTGCACACCCGATTCCGGCTGTGGCCCTTCTTCCTGCGCTTCCGGCGCGAGCTGCGCGCCGCGCGCTCGGTGTTTACGCCGCTGCCCCAGGTCAGCGGCATCCTGGCCGCGCTCGGCATTCCGCACGTGCTCGAGATCCACGACGCCGAACGCGATCTCATCGCCAAGGGCATGCTCGACACCGTGATCTCCGCGCACCGCAAGGGCGTGCTGACCCGCCTGCTGCCGGTAAGCAGGGGAGCGGAACGCTTGCTGCTCGATTCCGGCGCCGATCCCGCGCGCGTCACGGTGGCGCCGAACGGCGTCGAACTGGGCGCCTATCAGGCGCTCCCGGCCTTCGACCCGGCACGTCTCGCGGCGCCGCGACTGGTCTACCTGGGCACACTCGAGCGCAAGCGCGGCATCGAAGTATTCGGCGCCGCCGCCGCGGCCGGGCTCGGCCAGGTCACGCTGATCGGCAACAAGGCGCCGGGATACACGCCGCCGCCGGGCGTCGTGGTGCTGCCTTTCGTGCCCCATCACGAAGTGCCCGGCTGGTACGGCAGGACCGACATCGTGCTGCTGCCCTACCCGAAGGACATCGCAACCGCCGATTCGATGAGCCCGATGAAGCTGTTCGAGGCGCTCGCCGCCGGCCGCCCCATCGTCGCCAGCAACCTGCCGGTGCTCCGCGAACTGCTGACCCACGAGGAAAACGCGCTGCTCGTCGACGCGGACGACGCCGACGCCTGGCTGGCCGCGATACGCCGGCTGCAGGCCGACCCCCGGCTGGCCGCGACACTGGCCGGCAACGCACGCGAGCTGGCGTCCCGGTTCACGTGGGAAAAGCGCGCCGCGGACATTGCGCGGGCCTGCGGCTGGCTGCCGGCCGCTTGAACGCGGTATCGACCGGGATGCCCTCAATGGTGCGACCGAGCCCTCGACCCGCCCTGGACCGCCTGCTCATCGTCCGCGCCTCCGCCATCGGCGACGTCGTCTTCGCCTCCCCCTTCGCCGCCGCCGTCAAGCGCACGTATCCGCAGGCCCACGTCGCCTGGCTGGTCGAACCCGGCATCCACGAACTGCTCGCCGCCGACCCCTGCATCGACGAACTGATCCTGTGGCCCAAGGCCGAGTGGCGCGGGCTGTGGCGGGAGAAGCGCTACCTCGAGTTCTTCCGCCGCATCCGCGCCTTTCGCGCGCTGCTGCGCGCGAAGCGCTTCGACACCGCGATCGACATGCAGAGCCTGCTCAAGAGCGGCCTGCTGGCCTGGCTTTCCGGCGCGCCGCGGCGCATCGGCCTGGGCTCGCGCGAGGGCAGCCGGTGGCTGATGACCGAGGTGGTACCCAAGGGCGGCATCGAGCGCCGCATCAGCTCCGAATACCTCTACCTCGCGGAACGGCTCGGCCTCGACACCGGCGAATTCCTGCCGCGCCTGTGCGTGAGCGGCGAAACCGAGGCGAAGGTGGGGGCGCTGCTTGCCGCGCACGGGCTCGAACCCGGCCGCTACGCGGTGTTCGCCCCCTTCACCACACGGCCGCAGAAGCACTGGTTCGAGGATGCCTGGCAGGCGCTGGCGCCGCGGGTGCGCGACGAACTCGGGCTCACGCCGGTGATCCTCGGCGGCCCGGCCGACAGGGATGCCGCGCAGCGCATCGCCGCCGCCGCGCCCGGCGTGCTGTCGCTGGCCGGCGCCACGCGCCTTCCCGAAGCCGCCGGGCTGATCCGCCATGCCGGTCTGCTGGTCGGCGTGGATACCGGCCTCACCCACATGGGTACCGCGTTCGCCACGCCCACCGTGGCGCTGTTCGGTTCCACCCGCCCCTATCTGGACACCGGCCGCCCCAACGGCAAGGTGATCTGGCTCGGCCTGCCCTGCTCGCCCTGCCGCAGGCGCCCGACCTGCAACGGCGCCTTCACCTGCCTGCGCGACATCACGGCCGGGCGGGTGATGCAGGAAGCACGCGCCGTGCTGGCGGCAGAGCGCGCCGCATGAAGGTCCTCCACGTCGAATCCGGCCGCCACCTGTACGGCGGCGCGAAACAGGTGCTGTACATCCTGGAGGGCCTGGCCCGCCGCGGCATCGACAACCTGCTCGCCTGCCCGCCCGGCGCCCACATCGCCGAGCCGGCGAAGGCGCATGCGAAGGTATGCGAACTGCCGATGAAGGGCGATGCCGACCTCGGCCTCGTCTCGCGCCTGAAGTCGCTGATCGCCGCCGAGCGCCCCGATCTCGTCCACCTCCACAGCCGCCGCGGCGCCGACCTGTTGGGGGGGATCGCCGCGCGGCTGGCCGGTGTGCCCTGCGTGCTGTCGCGGCGCGTCGACAACCCGGAGGCGCGCTGGGTCGTGGCGCTGAAATACCGCCTGTACGACCACGTGATCACCATCTCCGAAGGCATCCGCCAGGTGCTGCTGGCCGAGGGGCTGGCGCCGGACAAGGTCAGTTGCGTGCGCAGCGCAGTCGACGCCACCCCTTACCTGCATCACTGCGACAAGGCTGCGTTCCGCGCCTCGCTCGGCCTGCCCGCCGACGCACCGGTTGCCGGCATGGTGGCGCAACTGATCCCGCGCAAGGGCCACCGCTATCTGCTCGCCGCGCTGAAGGAGGTGCTGCCGCGCCACCCCGCGCTGCAGGTGCTCGTGTTCGGCCGCGGTCCGCTGGAGGCCGAACTGCGCCAGGCGATCGCCGGCCAGGGCCTGGCCGGCAACGTGCGCCTGATGGGTTTCGTCGACAACCTGCCCGAGATCCTCGGCTGCCTGGACCTGCTGGTCCATCCGGCCGACATGGAGGGCCTGGGCGTGTCGCTGCTGCAAGCCTCGGCCGCGCGGGTGCCCATCATCGCCAGCCGCGCCGGCGGCATGCCCGAGGCGGTGCGCGACGGCGTCAACGGCCTGCTGGTCGAACCCGGCGACATGCGGCAACTGGCCGGCGCGATGGACCGCCTGCTCGGCGATCCCGCGCTGCGGGCACGCATGGGCGAAGCCGGCCGCACGCTGGTGCTCGGCGAGTTCTCGGTGGATGCGATGTGCGACGGCAACCTCGCCATCTATCGCAAGGTACTGGCGGAAAGAAGGAAGACATGAGCACGCTCAAATCCCTGCACCTGATCGGCAGCGCGCAGATGGGCGGCGCCGAGCGCTGGTTCACCCGCTTCCTGTCGGCCATGGTGCGCCACGGCGAGCCGGTCGAAGCCGTCGTGCGCCGCGGCTCCGAACTCGCCCGCCACCACCTGCAGGACGTGCCGCACCGGGAACTCGGCTTTCGCACGGTGTGGGACCCGCTGTCGCGCTTCGAGGTATCGCGCCTCGTCGCCGGCAGCGACGCCCCCATCGTGCAGACCTACATGGGCCGCGCCACCCGCCTCACCCACCTCAGGCCAGGGCGGGGCAAGGTCCACCTGTCGCGCCTGGGCGGCTACTACAAGCTCACGCCCTTCCGCCACGCCCACGCCTGGATCGGCAACACGAAGGGCCTGTGCGACTGGATGATCCAGGGCGGACTGCCGGCCGGGCGGGTGTTCCACATCACCAACTTCGCCGACCCCGCGAAGACGGTGCCACAGGCCGAACTGGCCGCGCTGCGCGAACGGATCGGCCTGCGGCCCGGCGACTGGCTGATGGTCACCGCCGGCCGCCTGATCGACGTGAAGGGCCACCGCTTCCTCGTCGATGCCATGGGCCGGCTGCCCGCCGGGATCGACGGCCGGCGGCTGCGCCTGGTCGTGCTCGGCGACGGCGGCCTGCGCGAGGCGCTCGAAGCCCAGGCGCGCCAGGCCGGCGTCGCCGACCGCATCCTGTGGGCCGGCTGGCAGCAGGACCCGGCACCGTGGTTCCACGTCGCCGACATGGTGGTGTTCCCCTCGCGCGATGCCGAAACGCTGGGCAACGTGATCCTCGAAGCCTGGGCCTACGGCAAGCCGCTGGTCGCCACCGCCTTTCGCGGCGCGCGCGAGATCGCCCGCCACGGCGAGGATGCCTGGGTCGTCCCGTGCGACGACGGCGCCGCGCTGGCGCAGGGCATGGAGCACGTGATCCGCGAGCCCGGGCTGCAGCGGCAGATGGTGGCGAACGGCCTGGCGCGCATCGGGCGCGACTTCTCCGAAGCTGCGATCATCGGCCAGTACCGTGCGCTGTACGCACAGTTGCTGGACAATCGCTGAACCACGCCACGAGGCAGAGGCGGCACCCGATGAGCGACGGCATCAACATCCTCATGTACCACCAGGTCGGCCCGTTCGCGCAGCTGGAGGGCGCGATGGCCGAGCATCGCTCGACCTACTGCCGCGTCGAGCGCTTCGCCGCGCAGATGGCCTTCCTGAAGCGCTTCGGCTACGCGGTATTGTCGATGGACCAGGTACTCGCCTGCGTACGCGGCAAGGCTCCCATCCCGCCGCGCGCGGTGGCCCTGACCTTCGACGACGGCTACGAGAACTTCGCCGCATACGCCTGGCCCATCCTGCGCCACCACGGCTTTCCGGCCATGGTGTACCTGATCGCCGGCCTCGTCGGCCAGCCCTCGCGCTGGTTCGAGCGCGACGGCCGCCCCACCCCGCCGCTGATGACCGCCGACCGCATCCGCCAGTTGCGCGCCGAGGGCTGCGGCTTCGGCGGCCACTCGGTCGACCACGTCAAGCTCGCCGAGCAGGACGACGCCACGATCCGGCGCGAGGTCACCGACTGCAAGGCGATGCTGGGCGACCTGCTCGGCGAACCGGTGCGCCACTTCTGCTACCCCTTCGGCAGCCACGACCTGCGCGCCGTCGAAGCCTGCGCCGAAGCAGGCTGGGCTACCGCCACCACCTGCGAGCGCGCCCCGGCCACCACTGCCGACGACCCGCTCACGCTGCCGCGCAAGGCCATCGCCTGGGGCGATTCGCTGTTCGGCGTGTGGTGGAAGATCCATGTGAAGAACACGCCGAAGCGGCCGCCGATCAGGCGCGCGGTGTGATGAGCCGCCGTCCCGGGTGGCTTGCAGGCCACGACGGGTCGAGCACTGGCAGCCGATCGGCAACGGCGGGAAACCTGTTCATCGAGCAGGACAACGTCAATAGTGGTACCGGCCTTGCAGGAATTCGACCCGTCCAGTCTTGGCCAGGTACACACAACGATGCTCCTGGGTGATGCGGCGCGACCACACATCCGGCCCCAGATATTTCAAGGGTTCCGGCTTGCCGATGCCATCGAATGGATCGCGCAGGATGGCACGGACGAGTTCCAGCAGACGCTTGGCGGTACGCCGATCCGTTTCGACCCAGTAGTGCAAATCCTCGAGAAATTCAGGGTGGCAGACGGCGACGCGCTCGGCATCACACATCATCGGGCTCGACCTTTTTCTCCAGGTCCGGAATCGGCGTAAACGGCAACGACTCGGCCCGCGCCCTCACCAACGCCGACAGCAACCGCTCGGCATTCCTGGCTGAGCGCAGCAGGTGGGCCGTCTCGATCAGACCTTCCAGTTCATCGGCCGCAATCATGGCCACGTCTCCGCCGGACCGGCGCCGCACCACGATCACTTCGCGGTCGTCGACAGCGCGATCCATCAGTGACTTGAGCTGCTCACGAGCCTGGCTGTAAGTGGTTTCGATGGTCATGGCAATCTCGCTCCGGATGCAAAATGTACAGAATCATTGTACAACTTTTGCCTCTCAATGCCGCGCCGGCTCGTACTCCGGCACCCAGCGCTTCAGGCCGGTGCGCACCGTCTCGTCATCCACCGGACCGGGCTGCGACAGCCACTGCATGAGTTCGTCCAGAAAGCAATCCGCCACCGGCCGCGAGCGCGCGATGCGCAGCTTGGGATGCGGCGTCTCGCGCGTTTCCTCGGCATCGGCGAGCAGTTCCTCGTACAGCTTCTCGCCCGGACGCAGGCCGGTGAATTCGATGCGGATATCGTCCTCGGTGTAGCCCGACAACCGGATCATGTTGCGCGCCAGGTCGACGATCTTCACCGGCTCGCCCATGTCGAGCACGAAGATCTCCCCGCCCTGCCCCATCGCCGCCGCCTGCAGCACCAGTTGCGCCGCCTCGGGGATGGACATGAAGTAGCGGTTGATCTCCGGATGCGTCACCGTCACCGGCCCGCCGCGCGCGATCTGCTCGGCGAACTTCGGAATCACGCTGCCGGTGCTGCCCAGCACGTTGCCGAAGCGCACCATCTCCATCTGTGTGCCGCCCTGGCCTGCAGTCTGCAGCGCCTCGCACACCATCTCCGCGAGGCGCTTGGTGGCGCCCATGACGTTGGTCGGGTTCACCGCCTTGTCGGTCGAAATCAGCACGAAACGCTCGGCACCGTGGCGCTGCGCATGCACGGCCACCTGCAGCGTGCCCAGCACGTTGTTGCGCACCGCCTGCCATGCGTTGCCGACCTCCATCAGCGGCACGTGCTTGTAGGCGGCGGCGTGGAAGACGAGTTGCGGCTTCCAGTCGGCGAAGATCTCGTCGAGCCGGGCGGCGTCCTTCACATCGCCGGCCAGCGGCACGATCTCCACATCGACCCGATGTACCCGGAACCACTGCTCGATCCTGTACAGCGCAAACTCGCTCGCCTCCAGCAACACCAGCCGCAGCGGCGCGAAGCGCGCGACCTGGCGGCACAGCTCGCTGCCGATCGAACCGCCGGCGCCGGTGATCAGCACCGTCTTGCGGGTGATCATCCACTGCACGTGGACGGAGTCGATCTTCACGGGGTCGCGGCCGAGCAGGTCTTCGATGTCCACCGGACGCATCGCGTTGACGGCCACCTTGCCGCTCATCAGGTCTTCGAGGCCGGGGACGGTGAACACGTGCGCCCCGGCCCGTACGGCAAGGTCGGCCGCGCGCTTCAGTGCATCGCTGGCTGCAGACGGCATCGCCAGGATCACGTGATGCGCCTTGTAGTCCCCCAGAACCTGGGGCAGCAGGTCGATGGCCCCGACCACAGGATGGCCGAGCAACTCCAGGCGCCACTTGGCGGGATCATCATCGACCAGGGCCACCACACGCCAATCGGCGCTTCGCTCCAGTTCGCGCACCAGCATCGCGCCGCCCGTGCCGGCGCCGACCACCACGACCGGCTTGCCCGCGGCGACCAACCCGCCGTACATGCGGTGTTCCTTCCACATCCGCCAGGCCGCGCGGCCGCCGCCCATGACCACCAGCAGGAGCATCGGATAAAGAACGATCATCGACCGCGGAATGGCAGGCCCCTCCGTCCGATCCAGTGCCACCAGCACGACGAGCCCGAACGACGAGACAGCGACCGCCTGCAGCACGCGCTTCAGATCGGGCAGGCTGGCAAAGATCCACATGCCGCGATACAGGCCGGCCCAGCGACACGCGAACACCTGGATCACGAGCAGGATGCCCAGGCCGAAGAGCATCTTGTCGCTGTAGCCGGGAGGCCAGGTGAAGTTGAAGCGGATCAGGAAACCGCCGACCCAGGCTACGGCAGTCGCAATCAGATCGAACAGGAAAACCAGTGCGGTACGTGTCGTGTTGGTCATGTCGAAAATGCAGAAACTGCCTCAACACGCAGCCGAGTTCATGACCCGGGCAAGCACTTCGCAAGTGAGCCTGATTTCCTCATCCTTGAGGCCGGGATGCACCAGGAACATCAGACTCGTTTCACCCAGTTCGCGCGCCACGGGCAGGCCGGCCTCCGGCCGCCAGCCGGTACCGTCGAAGGCTTTCTCCAGATATACCTCCGAACATGAACCCGAATAGCAGGGCACACCCACGGCGTTGATTTCCCGCAGAATCCGGTCGCGATTCCAATCCGGCTTCAAGGCCGCCGGTTCGACGAACACGTAGCATTTGTAGGCGGCATGCTCGACATCAGGCGGAATCTCCGGTACTCGCAGGCCCGGCAAGGCGCGCGCTGCGTCCCAGATGGCGCGGGCGTTGCGAATGCGTTCGTCGTGCCATGCCGGCATACGCGTCAACTGGATGCGGCCGATCGCGGCCTGCACCTCCATCATCCGCCAGTTGGTGCCGAAGCTCTCATGCACCCAGCGAAAGCCCGGCGGATGTTCGCGCTCGTAAACCGCCTCCCAACTCTTGCCATGGTCCTTGAACGACCACATCTTCGACCACAGGCCGCGATCATCGGTGGTCACCATGCCGCCTTCGCCGCCGGTGGTCATGATCTTGTCCTGGCAGAAAGACCACGCACCGACATGTCCGATGGAACCTACCGACCTCCCCTTGTAGCGGGCGCCATGCGCCTGGGCACAGTCCTCGATCACCTTCAGGCCCGCTTCCCGGGCCAGCGCCATGATCGGATCCATGTCGCAGGGCCAGCCTGCCAGATGCACACAGATCACCGCTTTCGTCCGCGGCGTCAACACCGCCCGGATCGTCTCGGCGGTAATGTTCTGCGAATCGCGGTCGACATCGGCGAAGACCGGTACTGCTCCTGCATTGACGATGGTGGAAACCGACGCAAGAAAGGTGCGCGGCGTGACCACCACCTCATCGCCCGGCCTGACTCCCAGCGCCTTCAAGGCGACGTCCAGCGCCACGGTGCCGTTGGCCAGGGCGACGGCATGCGCCGTCCCGGCCCAGGTGGCGAATTCCTTCTCGAAATCGCGGCAGTGCTGGCCAGTCCAGTAATTGACGCGGCTGGAAAGAATGACGTCCCGGGCGGCATCGGCCTCTTCTCTTGTGAAAGAAGGCCAAGGAGAAAACGGAGTATTGAGCACGAGAAACCTATCAATGAATCGAGTTCAAGAATGCTTCGGGAGCCCGGCCCGCTTCAGGGTTGCGTCTGCCATATGGCGGCGTCCCCGGAAAACGGACGTCGTCATGGAGGGAGTGCCGGATGTCATGATCGCATTTTCATGGCGTTCGAAGCGACGGCCGCGCGCGGCGGTCAGATCTTCTCACGAACCCGGGCCGGGTTCCCAACCACGGTCGCTCCCGCCGGCACATTCCTGGTCACCACCGCCCCCATGCCGACCACCGCGCCACGGCCGATCACCAGCGGCTGCCCGGGACGTCCCTGCTTGATGACCGCACCGGCGCCTATGTAGGCATGATCCTCGATCACGATGTTGCCATTGCACTTCACGCCAGGAGCAAAGGTCACGAATTCGCCAATCACGCAGTCATGTTCGACATAGCTGTATAGGTTGGCGTGAAAATATCTTCCAATGCGGATATTCGAAGTGAGAGTGACGAACGGACTCAATGCGGCTCCCTCGCCTACGTGCACATCGTCCATCACCACCACGTTCTCGGCCGCCACCGTCCAGGGACGGATGCCATCCGCCGTGCAACGCGCCGCGAGCCGCTCGCGCACCGCGCCGTCTGCGATCGCCAGCACCACATGCCGCTCGCACGCCGGCAGCGCAAAGAAATCAGCATAGGTCACGACCCGATGCCCATTTACCCTGTCGGGACCGGCGCCGTCGTCGATGAAAACCAGCCGATCAGCTTCCACGCCGATCTTGCGCAACTGATTCCGTGCCAAAGGCATGATCCCGCGGCCGCAACCACTGGCTCCATAAACGGCATACAACGAACCGCTCAACGTCCGTCCTCCTTGGGCGACCCTGTGAAGCGAGGCATCGTCACCTCCCCTGCCGCGCTGATTCCGTCCCTCACGAGCACTCTCCTCACCGTCAGGAACAGGATCTTCAGATCCAGCCAAAACGACCGGTTATCCACATACCATACATCCAGGCGGAATTTCTCTTCCCAGCTCAATGCATTGCGGCCGTTCACTTGCGCCCAGCCCGTTACGCCGGGGCGAACATCATGGCGACGGTACTGCTCCGCCGAGTAGAGTGGCAGGTACTCCATCAACAACGGACGCGGGCCGACGAGGCTCATGTCGCCCTTGAGCACATTCCACAATTCTGGCAGTTCATCCAGGCTGGAAGAGCGCAGGAAACTGCCGAAAGGCGTCATCCGCTCGGCATCGGGCAGGGGGTTCCCGTCGATGTCGACCGCATCGCGCATGGTGCGGAACTTGATCATCTGGAAGGGCTTGCCATGAAAACCGGGACGGGTCTGCCGGAAAAGCACGGGGGAGCCAAGCCTGCGGTGGATCTGCCACGCAACGAAAAGGACGACTGGAGATAGAAACAACAGCCCCGCCGCAGCACCAACGATATCGAATGGACGTTTAAGCATCCCGGGTCAACTCGATGCCTTTGCCGCGAGTTGCCGGAAGAGCGCGCCAAAGCGTGCCACACCGACCGCCAACGACAATTTTTCCCGATAGAAGCGCCTGTTGCAGGCAGCCATTCCCGCCCTCTCTTCCTCGCTCATATGCATCAGCGACAATGCAGCTTCGGCGATCGAAACAGGATCTTCGGACCGCGCGATACAGCCCCCGCCACTTTCCCTGACGAGATCCGCCGCGTCCCCATCGACCGCCATCAGGATCGGCTTGCCCACCGCCATGTATGCTTGAGTCTTCGATGGAATCGTGATCCGAAACAGCGGATCCTGCTTCAGATGGACAAGCAGCGCATCCGCCGCCGACAGCAATACGCCGACCTGGGCCATCGGCACCTGCGGCAGGAAGACCACATTGTCCAATGCACTCTCGGCGGCGAGTTGCTTCAATCTCTCCACTTCAATGCCTCCGCCCAGAAAAACGAAACACAGGCGAGGATCTCGCTCCTTCACGAGTTTGGCGGCATCCAGCACGGCGGCCAGTGCCTGTGCCTTGCCCATGTTGCCAGCGAACAGGACGCAAAACCGATCCTTTCCCGGGAACCCGGCTGGCAGGCTGCCGGTCGGCGTGGTCAGATTATCCTCGGCGCACCAGTTGTAAATGACGTCGATCTTCCCTTCCGGAACGCCCCTTTCGATCAACAATCGTTTGAAACCCGGTGAAAGAACGGTCAAACGATCCATTCTCCGATAAACCCAGTCACAGACCTTCGCCACGAACGACAGCGCCTTTTCGTTCGAGAACATGCCCGTAGCACGCAGCGTATCCGGCCACATATCCTGTATGTCATACACGACCGGCACCTTCCTCAACAGTCTCAGGAAAGCCGCGCTCACTCCGACACTCAGCGGAGGATGATATGCATACACGACGTCCGGGCGTCTGGCTCCAAACAAGCCGTATAACAAAGAAGTGGCGGCGAAGCTGGCGTAATTGAGAATCCGCCCGAGCTTGCTCTGATCATGGCTCGGAAAAAGTGGAACACGCGTGATCCGCACGCCGTCGATCGTCTCGCGCTGAAGCAACCTGATCCTGTAGCCGTCATAGACTTTCCCGCCCGGATAATTCGGGAAGCCGGTCAACACCTCCACCTCAAAACCCTGCCTGACGAGTTCGCGCGCAAAGACCAAGCCCTTGAAGGTCGGCTCGGGATCGAACCATTGGGTCATCAGCAAGACGCGGATGCTCATCTTCTTCAATACTGTTTCCACACCACGCGCTTCACGTAGTCGGTATAGCTGTGAATGATACGCACCACCTTGTCCGAGACGTTCGGCATGCTGTAATCGGCCACCAGGCGCAGGGCACGGATTTCGCCGCGCGGTTGTGTCTCCAGAATCGCCAGCCCCTGGCGCACCCGATCCACCTCCAGCCCTACCATCATGACGGCGGCCTCTTCCATGCCTTCCGGCCGCTCGTGCGCCTCGCGCAGATTCAACGCAGGAAAGTTCAGGATCGACGACTCTTCGTTGATCGTGCCGCTGTCCGAAAGCACCGCCTTTGCAGAGAGTTGCAGCTTCACGTAGTCGTGAAAGCCAAGCGGTTTCAGCAGACGCACCTGGGGATGGAAGTGCGCTCCCGTCGCATCCACACGCTTTTGCGTACGCGGATGCGTCGATACGATCACCGGCAGGCCATGATCTTCAGCCACCGCGTTGAGCACGGCCACCAGCTTGGCGAAGGATTTCTCCGACTCGATGTTCTCCTCGCGATGCGCGCTCACCACGAAATAGCGCCCCGTCGCCAGCGATAGCCGCTGCAGCGCGTCGGATGCCTCGATGCGGGAGCGGTAATGCGTCAACACCTCGAACAT
Source organism: Thauera sp. K11 (assembly GCF_002354895.1). Taxonomy (NCBI): domain Bacteria; kingdom Pseudomonadati; phylum Pseudomonadota; class Betaproteobacteria; order Rhodocyclales; family Zoogloeaceae; genus Thauera; species Thauera sinica. Next base: position 5,021,217 of record NZ_CP023439.1, on the reverse strand, counting down.
CGGGCTACCGGTCTTGATCACCTGGTCGGGCGGCAGCCCTTCGCGCAGCAGGTAGTCGCGCGCAATCGTGCTGTAGGTCAGATTGATGTCGGCCGTGTGGTCGACGATCCGGCGGTTGGTCTCTTCCGGCACACGCTGATCAAAGCAGCGGTTGCCCGCTTCCATGTGGAAGATCGGCACCTTGCGCCGCTTGGCCGGGATCACCGACAGGCAACTGTTGGTGTCGCCCAGTACGAGCATCGCCTCGGGCTGGACTTCGCCCAGCACGCGGTCGACCGCGATGATCAGGTTGCCGATCGTGTGCGCAGCCCCCGTGCTGCCTTCCGCACTGTTCAGGAAATAGTCGGGCTTGCGCACACCAAGGTCGTCGAAAAAGACCTGGTTCAATTCGTAGTCGTAGTTCTGCCCGGTATGCACCAACACGTGGTCGCAATGCTCGTCCAGCGCGGCCAGCACGCGCGACAGGCGGATGATCTCGGGCCGGGTGCCGACCACCGACATGACTTTCAGCTTTTTCATGACTCTCGGGACGAATGTGCTTTTTTACAGGGGACAGGCGAAAGTGTCGGGGCGTGCGCGGTCGAACACTTCGTTCGCCCACAGCATTACCACCATTTCATCGCTGCCGATGTTGGTGATGTCGTGCGTCCAGCCGGGTACGGTCTCGACGATCTCGGCTTTGTCGCCGCTCGTCACAAGCTCGTGCGTTTCGCCCGTCTGCATATGGCGGAACTTGAAACGGGCCTGGCCCTTGATGACCAGGAATTTCTCGGTCTTGGTGTGATGGTAGTGACCGCCGCGGGTAATGCCAGGGTGTGCGGTGAAGAACGAAAACTGCCCGCAGTCGGGCGTCTTCAGCATCTCGACGAACACGCCGCGCGGGTCGCCGTGCTGCGGTACGGTGTACGTGAAGGATTCGACCGGCAGGTAGCTCACGTAGGTGGCGTACAGCGCACGTACGAATCCGGTGCCCACCCGCTCGGTCATCAACGTGCAGCGGCTGTCGCGGAAGGTTTCGATCAACTGCGCCATCTCACCCACCGTCGTGGTGTACTGCGGCGTCACGGCGGCAAAGCCTTCGGCATCCGGAGCCGCATCGGCGCCGTCCATGAGCTGGATGAAACGCTCGACTACGTCATCCACATATACCAGCGTCACCGCGGCGGCCGGGTCATTGATATGGATCGGCAGCCCGCGCGCGATGTTGTGGCAGAAGGTCGCCACCGCCGAATTGTAATTGGGCCGGCACCACTTGCCGAATACATTCGGCAGCCGGAAAACATGTATCGGTATCCCGTGGGTGTCGGCCAGCGAACTCAGTGCCGCTTCAGCCTCCCGCTTGCTTGCACCATATGGATTGGCGTACGCCGCCTGGATAGACGACGTATAGACGATCGGTACCCTGTTGCCCGTCTTCTCCGCCATCCCGCCCACCGCCTTGCACAACGCCAAGGTCAGGTCTGCATTACCCGTCACGAACTCGGCGGGGTCCTTTGGGCGATTCACGCCCGCAAGGTGAAAAACGAAGTCCACGCCGCGCAGCAGATCAGGCAGCGCGTCTACCGCGTGTTCGCGAGTGAAACACACAACCTCCACGTCTTTACGCTCGGACAGGTGCAGTTGAAGATTCCTGCCAACGAAACCATTGGCGCCGGTGATCAGTACCTTCATCGAATCACTCCTCTGCCGCCGCGTGCTCGCCACGTGCGATGCGCTGCATGAAGTCGAGCTTCAACAGCAGTCTGGCCATGCCATCGACGTCCAGCCTCGTCGTGTTGTGGGAGTTGTAGTCTTCGCCATGGGTCGTCTGCGTCAGCCTCGTCTCACCCTGCTCCACGAATTTTGCGTAGTTCAGGTCGCGGCCATCCGGCGGCACACGGTAGTAGTCGCCCATGTCTTCGGCGCAGGCCATCTCCTCGCGGCTCAGCAGCGCCTCATAGAGCTTTTCGCCATGACGCGTACCCATCACCGAGACCGGGTGATCCGGCTTGCCCATCAGCGCCAGGATCGCCTTCGCCAATGTTTCGACCGTGGCGGCCGGCGCCTTCTGCACGAAGATGTCGCCATTGTTGCCATGCTCGAAGGCATACAGCACCAGATCCACGGCATCGGCCAGCGTCATCATGAAGCGTGTCATGGTCGGATCGGTGATCGTGATCGGCTTGCCTGAAAAGACCTGATCGACGAACAAGGGAATCACCGACCCGCGCGAAGCCATCACGTTGCCGTAGCGCGTACCGCAGATCACCGTCCCAGTGCCTTCCAGGTTGCGGCTGGCCGCCACCATCACCTTTTCCATCATCGCCTTGCTGATACCCATGGCGTTGATCGGATAAACCGCCTTGTCGGTGGAAAGGCACACCACACGCTTCACTCCTGCTGCAATCGCCGCCTCCAATACGTTTTCGGTCCCCAGTACATTCGTACGCACTGCCTGCATCGGATGGAACTCGCAGGAAGGCACCTGCTTGAGCGCCGCAGCGTGAAACACGAAGTCCACACCCCGCATCGCCTGCCCCACGCTGCGTTGGTCGCGCACATCGCCGATGTAAAATTTCAACTTGTCGCTATTGTAGCGCTTGCGCATATCGTCCTGCTTCTTCTCGTCGCGGCTGAAGATGCGGATCTCGCCTATATCGGAGGCGAGGAAGCGCCTCAACACCGCGTTTCCAAAAGAACCAGTACCACCGGTAATCAAGAGTACGTTTTCTCTAAACATAACTTTCTCGTTCAATTCCTAACGACGAAATCCAGCAGCACAAGCGGCTCTTGGATATCCTTTCATCACCCAGAGGAAGAACCAAAACAAGGCGGAAAAATACGAATCAACCGTTTGAGTCAATTGATTATTTGCCGGAATATAAAAAACCAGCAGGCACGAATAAAGAAAAATCAATGCCCCTATGTCGCTTGTACATTGAACAGCGCTTTTCCACGCAATGGCCCACACGGCGCCAAACACTACCATTACTACTGGAACAATCGGAAAACCTATGTCACTCGCAATCCATGAAAAAAGAGTGGACCAATTCGACTTGTCATCCCATCCAACCGCCCTCAACTTAGCCACATAACTGCGTTGATACAGCGATTCGTCTACATTGCTCGAGAAAAAACTCATGAGAAATGCTGAGTGCCCCAGTCCATATGTCGACGTAAAGTTCTCTTCGAGCGCAAGCGACAGGCCATAGTACCCCTGCGACGCATAAGCTGTCATCATTTCCAGCCCAAACGTAGCCCTTGCGCGGAGGGGATCTTCATTGGCATCGCGAACCGAACAGACAACCCCCTCCGCAACGCAAAAGGCATCGCTTCCCCCCATGCGCGACTCTTTTCGATCCACAAACAGAAAAAACGTAGCGCACAAGAACAGCCCAAACGCCACCGACGCGACAACAAATTTCGAGGCTGAGAACGGAAACCTTCCTCGTTTGATACCTAAACGCCCCATTACCACCATGAATGTCGCGCCAACAATAATCAGCAGATCACCCGTCTCTCGATCCGTTCCTCTCATCAGGGAAAATATCAATATGGCGATGATGTGCAAAACCAGCAGAGCCACGTCCGCTCGTCGAAGCTCGCGCCATCTCAGTATCCCGAAAGGAATAACGCAAAATACGAAAGGCGCCAAAACGGCCCTGACGACAGCCACATAAGGGCGAATCCCCGATTCATTCGCCTCAAGCGCAGCAAGCATTTCCCTGTATGCCTCGCCCTGGTCGCCAAGCACGCTCACGATTTCCCACGGCCATTTACCCGTATAAACCCACGTCGACGGGAATAGTAGAATTACGCTAGCCACGGCACCAAAGCGGAAAAACATCCGCCACCCAGCAAAATGCTGGCGTGGAACCCCAACATACGAACCGATGAGAAACCCAAGAACGATGCCGGCAACACAAGCCGACAAGAACATTGTCAATACATCCGCGTTCCTGATCGGCCAATCGAAAGGGCCTGCAAAGAAGAGCAGAATAGTCGTCGCCAGATACGTCGCGCCGAGCGCGACAGGCAGATATCTAATTTTACTGAAGAAAGTGCTCATTGGAGTTCAAACCACCTTCATGGCGCACCCCGCCATTTCGAGCAGCTTCATAGAAACGCGGCCAACTTCGAAATTATCCGCGAAGCAAGCCGGCCCCCGTTTTCCCATCGCCCGCAATTTTTCCTGGTCGGCGGCCAGGCATCCGATTGCCTCAAGAAGCTCTCGCGGCCGCCCTGCCTCGACACTGATACCGACTCCTTGAGAAACGAGGAAGTCGCCGTAGTCCGTAGTCTTTTCGACTGATGCGACGATCGGAAGCCCTACCCTCAGATAGTCGAGGGTTTTTGAGGGGAAGCTTGGCACATCCACATCCCTGACCGTGCAGACAAGGGAGAGATCACAGGCTCTTATGATTTCGAGATATTCAGATCGGGGGACTCTCGGGATCCAGATCAGATTTCTATGCCCTTCGTCAACATACGCTTTTACGAGAGATTCCAACGGGCCACTTCCGATGACGAGGAATGCGAGACTGGATTGACACTCTTCGGCAATGGCCGCAGTAGAGAGCAGATCTTCCAGCCCTCGTCCTTGGCTGAGCTGCCCCCCAAATACGACGATCGGCGCTGACTGCGGCAGATCATACCTACGGCGCGTAACATCACGATCCGCTTCGGGGAACGGGGCTCCCTTGGCCCAAATTGGTAGTACACAAACCTCCTGGCCATCACGGAGGCGGTAATGAGCGCGCAGATACTCAACGTTGGCCGGCGACATGCATCCAATTGCATCGAATCTACGCATGAGCAGCGTCTCCGCCGTCCTGGCTACGGCAAACGCCACGCGCGATGATAACAGCCCGATTTGACGATGGTGATGAGGGAAAAAATCCCATTGAACCAGGAATGACTTCGTCTTTGGCCTGCGTGTCATCGCCAAGAGTGGCAACGCCATTGTTACTGCCGGAGAGAAACCAATCACGAGGTCGAACTCTTCATCATGAGCAAATCTGCGGATCGACCGATAGGCAGAGACAGATGAGAGCGTCCACTTCAACAATTTTGAAACGAAAGCGACCGGTGTTCGAATGAGTACTGGAGACAGGGAAATCACGCGGACACCCGCCAAGGTCGAAAGCCTGACGCTGGTGCCTTCTTTGGCGGACCAATCGAGACACACAACGGTGACTTGGTGGCCGGACTCCTGAAGCGATTCAGCCAGCTCATTCGTAAGCCAGGGGTCGCTTTCCTCCAGCGAAAATCGCGTGCACAGCATCAGCACTTTCATCGCTGATTCCTCTTGACCCAGGCCATCAATCCCAGAGACATCATGATCGCCAACACCCCGTATGTCATCACATGCGCGTAAACCGGCGCAAGCCTGCCTGCGACGTTTGCCAGCAGCATGAACGCCACTACGAGGAATACGCCTTGTAAAAGCTCGAACATCATCGAAACCCGGATGATTCCACGAGCCATGAACATGAAGGAAATCGATGCAGCAACAGTCCGAAATATGTCTCCGATGAACTGCGCAGCAAAAAAATCGGACATCGGCAGGAAATCCTTGGAGAACACCAACTCTATGACAATGTTCCGTATCAGGTAGAGCAGTAGTAGTCCTGCGCTGATGGCCAGCAACAGCCAGAGCAGCGTCGTCTTGAGTTCGACCACCGCCCGATCGAGATTGGTTGCTGCTGCGCATCTCGGCAGGGCATAGTTGACCAGAACGACGCCGACGAACTGCATATAGACATCCGATATTTTTACTGCTCCCTGCCACAGCCCTACTTGGTCCCATCCGGACTGTCTGCCGACGACATCCCGGATGATCAGGTGGGCAATCGGAATGGACGTCGCACCAATCAGCGTTACAATGGAAAAAGAAAGAAGATGGCGAATCCGCGATTTATCCACCGACCATCCCAGATGCCGGAAGAATTCACTGTTTTTTTTGAGGGCATAACAGAATCCAAGCAGCCCGGGCAACGCAGGCATCAGCATCACTCCATACGCGGCCCCCTCAAAGCCCGACATATGAACAGCCGCTGCGATGATGCCTGCGCCAAGAACAGTTCCCAGGATATTGGTCTTTGCATAAAACGCACTATCACCGCGACTACTCGCCTCTGCTTGCACCAGGTTCCCATAGGCAACTACCGACTGGGCCAAGGCAAGTCCAAGAAACACCGAAGAAAGATGCCCTTGGAGCAAGCGATTCGCCAACATTTCCGAAAATATTATCAACAACAGGGCAATTATCGCCGAGGCCAGGGTTGTCACCGTAAAGGCAGTCGAAACCCAAGCCTTTCCTTCGACTGTATTCGCCGGGGCACCGGCAAGGACTTTGATGAGGCCATTCGTGACCCCTGCCCCTGCAAGCATTGCCGTAATAGCCACGACAGTCATGACCTGACTGAGAAGGCCGAAGCCTTCAGGACCCAGTTTCCATGCTACGACCTTGATTACAACGAGCCCGGCAACAATCTTGACCAGGGTAGAGGACAGAAAATGCGCAGCCGATTTCAGCTTCATCAGATTACATTTTCCATCTCTATGCTTCCAGGTGAATGATCACCAGACATTGGTTGGCAGATCCTCGAATCCAAGCATGTGCGGACCAATAAGCAGGCAGCATTGGCACGTATCAAGTCGCAACCTCGCCGCATTGCCACTTCATGGCGAGAGTTCGGCGGGACTTACGCATGTCTATACTTTTCCGATTGCCACGATGGCACGTCGATGGGCTGTCCACCAACCCAGAGCAAGGGCCATGAAAACGCCAAGCATGCCGCCAACGATCAGCCCCAGGACGGCACCGGTCGTAGTACCCGGCTTGCGTTCTCGATTTTCCGTCCTGTCGGGCGATGCGATGAATCGCATGCGGACCAGGTAGTCGTTGGCCCAGCTCCCGCGCTGCAGGTCGAGTTCGTTCCAGGTCTGCTCGACGACATTGGCACTTCGGTCCTTGCCTTCGAACACCGTCTTCTGGATGTTGCCGAGTTCGGCGAGGAAGGCACGTCCATCGCGATTGCCTTGCAGGGCCTGCTGGGCCTCGCAGTAGTAGTCGCGCTTGAGCGCACTGGCCACCCGTTCGCGCTCGCGGCGGGCGTCGTCGAGGCGCATGTCGGCGATCTGGATTTCGACCGCGGTGAGTTGCGCCTGCGGGGACAGGAAGCGTTCCGTCCCTTTGTCCACCGCCACGATCTGGCGGGCATTCTGGCCCTGGGTATCGGGGTTGCGCGTCGTCAGCGTGCGTAGCGTTGCGGCGCGCTCTTCCTGCTGCCCGATGTCGAATCCATTCTGGAGTTGCTCGTTACGCAGGGTCTGCTCACGGATGCGGTAGTCGTTGCATTGCCGCAGAATGGTCTCTTCCATATCGACGCGGATGACGGTATCGCGCACGAATTCTGCCAGCAGCGCGAGCGGCGCCCCACCGATGGGTTCCGGGCTCTCATACCGCAGACGGACGTCGACCGTATCGCTGACCTTGCCGGCCTGTACGCCAAAGGTCTTGGCATCCCTGTCGGTAAAACCGAACTCGAGCCGGAGTGCCTTTCTGAGCGCGGCGTCGCTGTCGATCAGTTTCAGAATCCGGGCGGACGCGGCATCGTTTTCCGTGCCGTTCCTTTGCACGAATTGGGCGAGCCGCGGACCGCTGAGCAGGACACTTTCATAGCGCTTGTAGGCTCCGATGGGCACGTGGGCCATGAAGATGCCTTCCGACACATAGCGCGTGGATGCCAGGCTTATACCCAGGCCCAGCAAAGCGCCGAGGCCGGCAAGGCAGCAGATCATCCTGCGGCGTTGCCAAAGAACAGGGACAAGATCGCTCAGGTGGATCTCCTCAGCGTCGTCACGGACTGGGGCGGGCTCTGGAATGGAGGCGATATGCTTGTTCATCGGCGCGGATCGTGTATTTGGCGATAGGGTTCGTAGTCCGGCCGCGTACCGGCGCCGCCGCGATCAGCGGAGACGCCCCGCGCTAATCCAGAGACGGATGCTCGGATGACGAACCTAACAAAAAATTAACATACCATTATCGCATAGCATCATTGCAACGAATATATATCGAAAGTCATAACGTCGCACAGGCCGGCTCATGCAGGCATGGTTTCCTTGCTACCGCCGGTACTGCTGCGCGCGTTGGCGACGAATTCCACCGCGAAGGCCAGTATCGTCCCCCCCATCAGCCCAAGCACGACGGCCAGGGCAAGAATGAACGACTTCTTGGGTGCGGCAGGCTTGGCCGGGGCTGCAATGCTGCCGAGCAATTCCGTCGCCTGCGTTTGCGGCGGCGAGAGCCTTTGCGCGAGGGCCGGGCGCTCGGCATCCAGCGCATTGATGGCGATCGCCAGCCGGCCGCGCTCCAGCATGATCAAGGATGCCTGCACCGGGTCGCGCTGCTTCACTTGCTCCATCAGGGCCGTTGCGTCGGCCAGTTGCTGCGTCAGTGTCTTGCGCTGGATGTCGAGGTGCTCGATACGCTCGGTGAGGTATTTGACGTTGAGGGCGTAATTCTGCTGATGCGCCGCCTGCACGTCATTCGAGATCTTCTCGAGCAGCGCCACGGCATCCGCGGGGGCATCGCCCTCCGTCACCAGTTCGACCACCGTGGCGAGCCCTTTGGGGGCCGATGCCCGTTTGAGGAAGGGCCGCGGACGCTTGACGCCGTCAGCGACGTCTTCGCCGTATTCGGACAAGAGGCGTGATGAGATGAGTTCGGGTGCTTCGAACGGGCCGGCAGATGCAACCTGCCCGATGCGTACCTTCACCGATGCTTCGTACACCGGCGTCTTGACGAGCAGGTAGGCCCCGGCCGCCGCGAGGCAGAGGACAAGACAGGCAAGAATCCAGCGCCTGCGGCGGACGAGAACGTTCCAGAGCGTGATCAGGTCGATTTCGTCTTCGCCACTGGCGGCCGGCGTCGCTGCTTGATTCTGTATCGCCATTTATGCCTCTGAAGAATAAAGAAAAAAGATTTTTTCACACCTCGCGCCCGTGCCGCCATCCTAATAGTTACAGGATATTGGAAAAGCCCGGCGGCATGGCGGCAGATCATGGCGATGGCGTCGGGACCGTGGGCTCTTCCCTCGCACGACGTCGCCACCGATCCGATCGGCCGGATCGAGCGCCGGGTCCGCGCGGGAGACCTCCGCATCGTCCGGCAGGCTTCGCGAGTCGCCTTCCGCCCGAAGGACGCCAGCAGGGATGCGGTCGAACGGGCCATGCCACGGCCATCCTCGCGCCCGGCGAATGCGTCGATGACCTGCCCTCGTTTCCTTCGCCGATGGCCGGAAGCCGGCGTTGCGATCCAGGCTGCAATCGGGCTCAGTGCGCCTCATCCCAGTTCGCCCCCGCCCCCACTTCCACCACCAGCGGCACGGCAAGCTTCGCCACCCCCGCCATCAGCCCGGGCAGTGCGCCGCGAATCAGTTCCAGTTCCCCCTGCGGCACTTCCAGCACGAGTTCGTCATGCACCTGCAGGATCAGCCTCGATTCCACCCCCCCGCGGTGCAGCCAGTCGCTCACCGCGATCATCGCCCGCTTGATGAGGTCCGCCGCCGTGCCCTGCATCGGCGCGTTGATCGCCGCGCGTTCGGCGGCCTGGCGGCGGCCGGCCTGCTGGGCGCGGATGTCGGGCAGGTAGAGGCGGCGGCCGAAGACGGTTTCGACGTAGCCCTGCTCGCGCGCTTCGGCGCGGGTGCGGTCCATGTAGGTGGCGACGCCGGGGTAGCGGGCGAAGTAGCGGTCGATCCAGCCCTGCGCGGCGGCGCGGTCGATGCCGAGGTTGCGGGCGAGGCCGTGGGCGCTCATGCCGTAGATGAGGCCGAAGTTGATGACCTTGGCGTAGCGGCGCTGTTCGCTGCTCACTTCCTCCTGCGGTACGCCGAACACCTCGCTGGCGGTGGCGCGGTGCACGTCCTCGCCGTGGGCGAAGGCGTCCAGCAGGCGGGCGTCGCCCGACAGGTGGGCCATGATGCGGAGTTCGATCTGCGAGTAGTCGGCCGATACGATGAGATGGTCGCGCGGCGCGATGAAGGCGGCGCGGATGCGGCGGCCTTCCGGCGTGCGGATGGGAATGTTCTGCAGGTTGGGGTCGGAGCTGGCCAGCCGGCCGGTGACCGCGGTGGCCTGCGAGAAGCTGGTATGCACCCGCCCGGTGCGCGGATTGACCATGCGCGGCAGCTTGTCGGCGTAGGTGCTCTTGAGCTTGGACAGGCTGCGGTGCTCGAGCAGCAGCTTGGGCAGCGGGTAGTCCTCGGCGAGTTTTTCCAGCACTTCCTCGTCGGTGGAGGGCTGGCCGGTGGCGGTTTTCTTGACCACCGGCAGGCCCAGCACGCCGAACAGCACCTCGCCGAGCTGCTTGGGCGAGCCGAGGTTGAAAGGCTGGCCGGCGAGCTGGTGCGCCTCGCGCTCGAGTTCGAGCAGGCGGCGGCCGAGTTCTTCGCTGTGGCCGGCGAGCAGGAAGGGGTCGATCAGCACGCCGGTGCGTTCCATCTCGAACAGCACCGACAGCGTGGGCAGCTCGATGTCTCGGTACAGCGCGGCGAGCGCGGGTTCGGCTTCGATCTGCGGCCACAGCTTGCGGTGCAGGCGCAGCGTGACGTCGGCATCTTCCGCCGAATATTCGGTGGCGCGGTCGATCGCGACTTCGTCGAAGCCGATCTGCTTGGCACCCTTGCCGCACACGTCGGTGTAGGGAATCGTCGTCAGGCCCAGGTGGCGCCTGGCGAGCGTGTCCATGTCGTGCGCCCTGTCGCTTTCCAGCACGTAGGACTGCAGCATCGTATCGTGCGCGATGCCGCCCAGCCGCAGGCCGTGGTTGGCGAGCACGTGGGCGTCGTATTTCAGGTTCTGGCCGACCTTGGCGTGCCTGTCCGATTCCAGCCAGGGACGCAGCTTGTGCAGCACTTCGTCCAGCGGCAACTGCGCCGGCACGTCCGCGCCGTGGTGCGCCAGCGGCAGGTAGGCCGCCTCGCCCGGCTCCACCGCGAAGGACATGCCGACCAGGCGCGCCACCATCGGGTCCAGGCTGGTGGTTTCGGTGTCGAAGGCGGTGAGTTCGGCGGCCTGGATCCTGGCCAGCCAGGCGTCGAACGCGGGCCAGTCGAGGATCGCGGCGTAGCCGGCACGGTGCGCACCGGGCTGGGCGGGCGGGTCGTCGTCGGCCGCCTCCTGCGACGCAAAGCGGCGCGCCTCGGTGGCGGCCTTCGATGCCGCCACGCTGGCGGCACCGGTGCTGGCGCCGGCCTCGCCGTCGAGGTCCTTCAGCCAGGTGCGGAACTCGAAGCGCTCGTACAGCGCGCGCAGCGCCGCCTTGTCGTCGTCGCGCGCGGGGAGGTCGTCGAGCGCCACCGGCAGTTCGACGTCGGTGGCCACCGTCACCAGCGTGCGGCCGAGCGGCAGGAAATCCAGATGCTTGCGCAGGTTCTCGCCGACCTTGCCGCCGACCTTGCCGGCGTTGGCGACGAGATTGTCGAGGGTGCCCCATTCGGCGAGCCACTTCACCGCGGTCTTGGGCCCGCACTTCTCGACGCCGGGCACGTTGTCCACCGCGTCGCCGACCAGCGCCAGGTAATCGACGATACGCGCCGGCGGCACGCCGAACTTGGCTTCCACGCCGGCCTCGTCCAGCACTTCCTCGCTCATCGTGTTCACCCACTTCACGCCGGGGCGCACGAGCTGGGTGAGGTCCTTGTCGCCGGTCGAAATCACCACCTCCCAGCCGCGCTCCAGCGCCTGGCGGGTGAGCGTGCCGATGACGTCGTCGGCCTCCACGCCGTCGACCGACAGCAGCGGCCAGCCTTCGGCCTGCACCGCCTCGTGCAGCGGTTCGATCTGCACGCGCAGGTCGTCGGGCATGGGCGGGCGGTGCGACTTGTATTCCGGATAGAGGTCGTCGCGGAAGGTCTTGCCCTTGGCATCGAAGACGCAGGCGCGGAATTCTGCCTTGTAGTCGCTTTCCAGCCGACGTAGCATCGACAGCACCCCCCTGATCGCCCCGGTCGGCTCGCCTTTCGAGTTGCGCAGGTCCGGCAGCGCGTGAAACGCGCGGTAGAGATAGCTGGAACCATCGACGAGCAGCAGCGTGGGCATCCTGAACGATCCTTGCAGGGAATCAGCCGGGCCGCACCCGAGTCGAATCGACGTGGGTGCGGCCCGCGAGAAGAAACCGAGAACAACATGACCGCGAAAGAAAAACTCCTCCGCAGCGTGGCAGACGGCAGCGCACCCCGGTTCAATGCGCGCGAATCCTGGCGAATCTTTGGAATTATGGCAGAGTTCGTCGAGGCGACCGAACGGCTCAGCGCCATCCGGCCGGCGGTGTCCATCTTCGGCAGCGCACGCACGCCGGCCGACCACATGTACTACATGCTCACCGAGCAGATCGCGCGCCAGCTCTCGGATGCCGGCTTCGCGGTGATCTCCGGCGGCGGGCCGGGCATCATGGAGGCCGCCAACAAGGGCGCCTATTTCGGCAAGAGCCCGTCGGTGGGCCTCAACATCCAGTTGCCGATGGAACAGGGTTCCAACCCCTACCAGGACATCTCGCAGACCTTCCAGCACTTCTTCGCGCGCAAGTTCATGTTCGTGAAGTTCGCCGCGGCCTACGTGGTGATGCCGGGCGGCTTCGGCACGCTGGACGAACTGCTCGAGGCGATGACGCTGATCCAGACGAAGAAGAGCCGCCAGATCCCGATCATCCTCGTCCATGGCCCGTTCTGGAAAGGGCTGCTGGACTGGATCCGCGACCGGCTGGTGACCGAGCGCATGATCAACGCCGAAGACCTCGACCTGGTGCAGGTGATCGACAAACCGGCGGAAGTCGTCGAGGCGATCTTCAAGCACTACGAGAAGCGCGGCTTCGCCCCGCTGCCGGCCGAACACGAGATGATGCTGAACCTCTGAACGCGCCCCGGCGCCCCCGGCGGCGGGAAACGGCTAGAATTGAGGCATGTCGAGGAGAACACACACAATGCGCCGTACCCTGACCGCCCTGCTGCTCGCCGCCGCCCTGCCGGCCTTCGCCCAGCAGCGTCCCGCGCTCGAACCCATTCCCGAACCGCCCCCTCCGCCGCCCGGCATGACCGACATCGAGGAACCTCAGGTGACCATCGTCAGGCGCGGCGAGGACACCGTGCAGGAGTACCGCATCCGCGGCAGGCTCTACATGGTCAAGGTGACGCCGCCGCACGGCGTCCCCTACTACCTGATCGACAAGGAAGGCACCGGCCAGATGGTGCGCGACGACACGGCGCCGACGCTGGCGGTGCCGATGTGGGTGATCAAATCCTGGTAGGCATGACGGCGGCGGACGCAGCGCCCGCCACGTCCGCAACCGCAATGATTCCGGAGGTCCGCAGCTTTCCGCCGGCGTTCCGCGCCGATGCGCGCGTGCTGATCCTCGGCAGCATGCCCGGCGAAGCCTCGCTGGCCGCAACGCAGTACTACGCCCATCCGCGCAACGCCTTCTGGCCCATCATGGGCAGGCTGTTCGGTGCCGGGCCCGATCTGCCCTATGACGAGCGCCTGGCCCGGCTCAATGCGGCGGGCATTGCGCTGTGGGACGTGATCGCGCGCTGCCGCCGGCCCGGCAGCCTGGACAGCGCGATCGACCGCGGCAGCGTCGAGCCCAACGATTTCGCCGGCCTGTTCGCCGCCTGCCCGCGGATCGGCCACGTGTTCTTCAACGGCACCGCGGCGGAAACGGCCTTCCGCCGCCACGTACGGCTGCCGGCCGGGTCGCGGCCACCGGCGTTCGCCCGCCTGCCCTCGACCAGCCCGGCGCATGCGGCGCGCGACTTCGCCGCCAAGCTCGCCGCCTGGCAGGCGGTGCGCGAGGCGCTGGGCGCCGCCCCGCGGCACGCGGCGGCATGCGCGGGCGCCGCCTGAGCCGGGACCTGCATCCCTCCCATCCACCGACCCGCGAGCCATGTCCGTCTTCACCCCCGTCCCCGAATCCGTCCTCGCCGACTGGCTCACGCACTATGCGATCGGCCGGCTCGTCGAACTGAAGGGCATCTCGGCCGGAGTGCAGAACAGCAACTTCTTCGTCACCACCACGCTCGGCCGCTACGTGCTGACGCTGTTCGAGGACACCCCGCGCGCCGAACTGCCCTATTACCTGCACCTGATGGCGCACCTGGCGCGCCACGGGCTGCCGGTGCCGGCACCGATCGCCAACCGCGACAACGAATACCTCGGCACGCTGCAGGACAGGCCGGCGGTGCTGGTGGTGCGCCTGTCGGGCGACTCCATCATGTCCCCCGGCACGACGCACTGCGCCAGGATCGGCGCGATGCTGGCCGGCCTGCATCTGGCGGGCCAGTCCTACGGCCGGCGCCAGGAGAACCCGCGCGGCGCGGCCTGGCGCGCAGCCACCGCGCAGGCGGTGCGCAGCTTCCTGCCGGCCGGCGAGCAGGCGCTGCTCGATGCGGAGGTGGCCTTCCAGGCCAGCGTCGACACCGCCGCGCTGCCTGCGGGCGCGATCCACGCCGACCTGTTCCGCGACAACGTGCTGTGGGACGTCGACGATACCGGCGATGCGCACGTCGGCGGGGTGATCGACTTCTACTTCGCCGGCTACGATGCGCTGCTGTTCGATGTCGCCGTCACGGTGAACGACTGGTGCGCCGCGCCCGACGGCACGCTGGACGCGGCACGCTGCGCCGCGCTGCTCGAGGCTTATCATGCCGAACGCCCCTTCACCGACGCAGAGCGCGCCGCCTGGCCGGCGATGCTGCGCGCCGCCGCGTTCCGCTTCTGGATGTCGCGCGCCGCCGACTTCCACCTGCCGCGCCCCGGCGAAATGGTGCTGGTGAAGAATCCCGATGAATACCGCGACATCCTGCGCCTGCGCGCGGCGGGCGTTCCGCCGCTGCCATGATGAATGATCGCCCGCGCTTTGAACTCGCCCCGCCCATGGGCTAGCATCGCCCGCAGACCCTGCCCCGGACCGCTGCGCGGCCCCCGCCGCCGATCCGTCCCGCCACACCACTTTCCTGGCCCGCCCGCCACCCGCCCTTTCCGATGACCCGACGCCCCCATCCGCACAACCATCCACTGCCCGGCACCGTGACACCGACGCAGGCGCTGCAGTGGCTCGCCACCGGCTGGCAACTGTTCATGAAGAACCCGGGCGTGTGGCTCGTGCAGTCGGTCATCTTCATCGTCATCCTGGCCGCGCTGGGCTTCGTGCCCTTCATCGGCTGGGCGGTCACGCCGGTGGCCCTGCCGGTGCTGACCGCCGGCATGCTGTCGGGGGCGCAGGCGCTCGAACGCGGCGAGGCGCTGCGCGTCGACCATCTCTTCGACGGCCTGCGCCGCCACGCCGGCAACCTCCTGCTGGTGGGCGGCTTCCATCTGCTGGGCACCCTGCTCGCGGCGTTGATCGCCGCCGCCATCGGCGGCAGCGCGATGCTCACCGGCATGCTGGTCGGCGCCTTCGCCGGCATGGGCGTGGCCGCCGGCGGCGTGATGTTCGGCGTGCTCGTGTTCACCGTGCTGTGGGCGCTGCTGATGATGGCGCTGTGGTTCGCACCGGCCCTGGTCATGCTGCACGACGTCGCCCCGCTCGAGGCGATGAAGCTGTCCGTCCAGGCATGTTTCCACAACCTGCTGACCTTCGTCGTGCTGGCGGCCATGCTCTACGTGCTCGTCTGGGTGGCGATGCTGCCGGCCGGCCTCGGCATGCTGGTGCTGGTGCCGGTGCTCGCCGGCGCCCTGCTCGAAGCCTGGCAGGACACCTTCCATGCGCGCCCCGCCCTGCCCGCCCCGGCACGGGACGACGCGCCGCCGCCCGCCGCCTAGCCCTTCCGAATCGATCCAATGCAAGCAAACCGACTCCCCATGCAGCGCGGCTGGGCCTGGCTGCGCGAGGGCCTCGCGCTGTGGCTGCGCAACCCCGCCCTGCTCACCTTCGCCGCCTTCGGCTGCCTGCTGGTACTGCTCGTCGTCAGCCTTTTCCCCTTCGTCGGCCGGGCGATCGTCTCGCTGCTGATGCCGGTGCTGTCGCTCGGCGTGCTCAATGCCTGCCGCGCGGTCGACACCGGCCGCAAGGTCGGGCCCGATGTGCTGTTCTCGGGCTTCAAGGCCAACCTGCCGGAATTGATCAAGATCGGCGGCCTCTACCTGGTGGCGAACTTCGCCGTTCTGTTCCTCACCACGCTGGCCGACGGCGGCACCCTGATGCGGGTGATGACCGACGGCAAGATCGACGAGACCGCCGCGGCCGACCCCGCGCTGACGCTCGCCCTCATCGTCGCCCTGGGGCTGTCGACGCCGGTCATGATGGCCTACTGGTTCGCGCCGCTGCTGGCCGGCTGGTGGAAGATGCCGGCGGCGAAGGCGCTGTTCTTCAGCTTCCACGCCTGCCTGCGCAACTGGCGCCCCTTCCTTGCATATGCGATCGCGCTGGCGCTGTTCGGCGTGCTGGTGCCGGGCCTGGTGATCGGCGTGATCGCGATGATCTCGCCGACGCTGGCCACCCTGCTGTCGGTGCCGCTGCCGCTGGTGACGGTGCCGGTGGTGTTCGCCAGCTTCTACGTCAATGCGCGCGACGTGTTCGGCCTGCCGGGCGAGGCGCCTCCCGCCCTGCCGCCGGCCGACGGACCGCGCGACGACGAACCGCGCGATGCCGACTGAGCGCCAGGCCGGCGCCGGGAGCGGCCCCGGCCCGCTGGGCTTGCTCGGCGGCACCTTCGACCCCATCCACCTCGGCCATCTGCGGCTCGCCGAGGAAGCGCGCGAGGCCCTGGGCCTGGAACGGGTGCGCCTGATCCCGGCCGGCCTGCCGCCCCACCGCGGCCTCCCCGGCTCCACCGCCGACGACCGCCTGGCGATGACGCATCTGGCGGTCGCCGGCAACCCCGGACTGGAAGTCGATGACGGCGAGGTGCGCGCGGCGCAGAAGAGCTACACCGTGCTGACGCTGGAGCGGCTGCGCACCGAACTGGGCGGGCAGCGCCCGCTGGTGCTGATCCTCGGCGCCGATGCCTTCCAGGGCCTGCCGAGTTGGCACCGCTGGACCGAACTCTTCGAACTCGCCCACATCGCCGTGGCCAACCGGCCGGGCTACGCGCCGCACGGCCGGCGCTGGCCGGCGGTGCTGTCGCCCGAACTGGACGCGGCCTGCCGCGGCCGCATGACGAACGACCCCGCGGCGCTGCGCCACCAGCCCGCCGGCCGGGTGGTGCCGTTCGACATGACGCCGCTGGCGATCTCCGCCTCGCTGATCCGCGACCTGCTGCGCGGCAGCCACAGCGCGCGCTATCTGCTGCCTGACACGGTTCTCGACTATATTGACTTGCACGACCTCTACCGCTGACCCGACCAGACACTCCATGGATACACCCACGCTGCAGCAAATCGTCATCTCCGCCCTCGAAGACATCAAGGCGCGCGACATCGAAGCCATCGACACCACCAGGGTCACCGCGCTGTTCGACAGCATCGTCGTCGCCAGCGCCGAATCCAGCCGGCAGACGCGGGCACTGGCGCGCAACGTCATCGACAAGGTCAAGGAAGCCGGCGGCGAGGTGGTCAGCATCGAAGGCGAGGACAGCGGCGAGTGGGTGCTGGTGGACCTCGGCAACATCGTGGTGCATGTCATGCAGCCGGCGGTGCGCGCCTATTACAGGCTCGAGGAACTGTGGTCCACCACGCCGGCCAGCCGGCGCAACGCGGCCTGAGCGCGCGCCCACCGCGCCGCCGCGCATGAAGCTTTTCGTCGTCGCCGTCGGCCATCGCATGCCGTCGTGGGTGGAGGCGGGCTTCGACGAGTTCGCCCGCCGCATGCCGCGCGAACTGCCCCTGCAGTTGATCGAGGTGAAGGCCGAACCGCGCACCGGCGGCAAGACGGTCGAGGCGATGATGGCGGCCGAGGCCGCGCGCATCGAGGCGGCGCTGCCGCCGCGCTGCCGCCGCGTGATCCTGGACGAGCGCGGCGCCGACCTCACCACCGCGGCCCTGGCACGCCGGCTCGAAGCCTGGCAGGGCGAGGGGCAGGACGTGGCGCTCGTCGTCGGCGGACCGGACGGCCTGTCGCCCGCCTTCAAGGCCGGCGCGCAGGAGGCCATCCGCCTGTCCAGCCTGACGCTGCCGCACGCGCTGGTGCGGCCCCTGCTGGCCGAGGCGCTGTACCGCGCCTGGACCGTGCTGCGCAACCACCCCTACCACCGCGAGTAGCGCCCGGGCCGACGGCATCGCGCGTACCCGAATACGCGTAGAATGCCGCAGCCGCCGGCCTTTCCGACCCGTTGCCGGTCCTGTCAGCAACGACTCATGCAGATGAACCCTTCGCGCATCTACCTCGCCTCCAAGAGCCCGCGCCGCCGCGAACTGCTGCGGCAGATCGGCGTGCATTTCGACGTCCTCACCTTTCGCGCCGGCGAGCGCGGCTACGACGCGGACGTCGATGAAACGCCGCTGCCCGACGAGGGCGTCGAGCGCTACGTCGAGCGCGTCGCCCTGACCAAGGCGCAGGCCGGCATGCGCCGCGTGCTGTGGCGCAAGCTGGTGCGCCAGCCGGTGCTGTCGGCCGACACCACGCTGGAGGTGGACGGCGAGATCATCGGCAAGCCGGTCGATGCGGGCGACGCCCATGCCATCCTGCACCGCCTGTCAGGACGCAGCCACCGGGTGCTGACGGCGGTGGCGATGAGCGACGGCGAACGCACCCGCAGCCGCCTGTCGGTGAGCGACGTGCGCTTCCGCGCGCTCACCGACCACGACATCCGGCACTACATCGCCACCGGCGAACCGCTGGACAAGGCCGGCGCCTACGGCATCCAGGGGCATGCGGCGATCTTCGTCGAGGAGATCCGCGGCAGCTACTCCGGGATCATGGGCCTGCCGCTGTTCGAAACCGCGCAATTGCTCGACGCCTTCGGCTATCCTCTGTAGCCTCGCGCGGCGCCGGCGACGCCGCCCGCGCCGGGCCGCCATGCGGCGGCCGCGCTCGCGATGAGCCATGCGCAATGGCGCACGCACCACGCGCCATTGCGCATTTCCCATTGTCCCAGCGCACCATGAGCATCGAATTCCTCATCAACTGCACGCCGCAGGAAACGCGGGTGGCGATCGTCGAGCAGGGCGTCGTGCAGGAACTGCACGTCGAACGCACCGCCAGCCGCGGCATCGTGGGCAACATCTATCTCGGCAAGGTGGTGCGGGTACTGCCGGGCATGCAGTCGGCCTTCATCGACATCGGCCTCGAGCGCACCGCCTTCCTGCACGTGGCCGACATCTGGAGCGACCGCCAGAACGGCGAGGGCGCGCGCCCGATCGAGAGGATCCTGGCCGAGGGACAGAACCTGATGGTGCAGGTGCTCAAGGACCCGATCGGCACCAAGGGCGCGCGCCTGTCGACGCAGATCAGCATCGCCGGCCGGCTGCTCGTGTATCTCCCGCAGGAAAAGCACATCGGCATCTCGCAGCGCATCGAGGACGAAGCCGAACGCGAGGCGCTGCGCGCGCGGCTCACCCGCCTGGTGCCGTCCGACGAGCCGGGCGGCTTCATCGTGCGCACGATGGCCGAATCCGCGTCCGACGACGAACTGGCCGCCGACATCGCCTACCTGCGCAAGCTGTGGGGCGAGATCGGCAACAGCACCACCGGCGCCTTTCCGCCCAAGGTGCTGCACGAGGACCTGGGCCTGGGCCAGCGCACGCTGCGCGACCTCGTCACCGACGACACCAGCCGCATCCGCATCGATTCACGAGAGAACTTCCAGAAGCTCAGCGCCTTCGCCGCCGAATACACGCCCACGGTGCTGCCGCTGCTCGAGCACTACAGCGGCGACCGCCCGCTGTTCGACCTCTACAACGTCGAGGAGGAGATCCAGCGGGCGCTGGCGCGCCGGGTGGACCTCAAGTCCGGCGGCTACCTGATCATCGACCAGACCGAGGCGATGACCACCGTCGACGTGAATACCGGCGGCTTCGTCGGCGCGCGCAACTTCGACGACACCATCTTCAAGACCAACCTCGAAGCCACCCAGGCGATCGCGCGCCAACTGCGGCTGCGCAACCTGGGCGGCATCATCATCATCGACTTCATCGACATGGAGAACGTCGAGCACCGCGAAATGGTGCTCGACGAATTCCGCAAGGCGCTGGCGCGCGACCACACCAAGATGAGCATCAACGGCTTCACCGCGCTCGGACTGGTGGAGATGACCCGCAAGCGCACGCGCGAATCGCTCGCCCACCTGCTGTGCGAACCCTGCCCGACCTGCGGCGGCCGCGGCGAGGTGAAGACCGCACGCACCGTGGCCTACGAGATCCTGCGCGAACTGCTGCGCGAGGCGCGCCAGTTCAACGCCAGGGAGTTCCGCGTGCTCGCCGCGCCCGACGTCATCGACCTCTTCCTCGACGAGGAGAGCCAGTCGCTGGCGATGCTGTCCGATTTCATCGACAAGAAGATCTCGCTGCACGCCGAAGCCAGCTACACCCAGGAACAGTTCGACATCGTGCTGCTGTGAGCGATACCGCACGTCCGCCCGAGCCCGGCGCCGGGCGCTACGCCAACGGCCTGTCGCGCCACTTCGCCGCGACCCGCCCGGCCTTCCTGTCGGTGACGCTGGTCGGCTGCCTGATCGGGCTGGCATGCGCCTACCGCGACGGCGTGCCGATCGATGCGGCGACGGCCTTGTGCACCGTGCTGTTCGCCCTCGTCGCCCATGCCGGCATCAACGTCATCAACGACTATCACGACGCCCGCAGCGGCGCCGATGCGGCGAACACGGGACGCATCTTCCCCTTCACCGGCGGCAGCCGCTTCATCCAGAACGGCGTACTGAGCGAGCGCGCCACCGGCCGCTACGGCCATGCGCTGCTCGGCGCGGTGGTTCCGGCCGGCCTGTGGCTGGCCTGGCAGTCGGGCGCCGGCCTGCTGGCCATCGGCGCCGCCGGCCTCGTCATCGGCTGGGCCTATTCCGCGCCGCCGCTGGCGCTGATGAGCCGCGGGCTGGGCGAACTGGCGATCGCGGCCGGCTGGCTGCTGGTGGTGGCCGGCAGCGACTACGTGCAGCGCAAGGGCTTTTCGCCGCTGCCGCTGGCGGCCGGCCTGTCCTACGCGCTGCTGGTGGCGAACCTGCTGTTCATCAACGGATTCCCCGACCACGACGGCGACGCCGCCGCGGCCAAGCGCACGCTGGTGGTACGGCTCGGCCCGCAGGCGGCCAAATGGGGCTACCTGCTGATCGCCATCGTCGCCTACGGCTGGCTGGTGTCCATGGTCGCCACCGGGCGCCTGCCGCAGCAGGCCGCGGCGGCGGCGATGACGCTGGTGCTGTCGTTCTCCGCCGCGCGCGAACTGCTGCACCACGCCTCGCAGCCGCAGGCGCTGGCCCCGGCGATCAAGCGCACCATCCTCGCCACGAACCTGCACGGCCTGATCCTCGCCGCCACCCTGGCGTGGGGCCGCTGAGGTCGCAGGCGCCGCGGCCGCGGTGCTGTACAAAGATTCACTTTCCGCGCATGGCAGGCGGCCGGCGCTGGTAGACTCCGCGCAGGCCCCTTGCCCCGGAACATCATGATCGGACGCCTCACCGGCACCCTGCTGGAAAAGAACCCGCCGCAGATCCTCATCGACGTGCATGGCGTCGGCTACGAACTCGACGTGCCGATGAGCACCTTCTACGGCCTGCCGGCGGCGGGTGCGCAACTGAGCCTGCACACCCACTTCGTCGTGCGCGAGGACGGCCACTTCCTGTTCGGCTTCGCCACCGAAGAAGAACGCGCGACCTTCCGCCAGTTGCTGAAGGTGTCGGGAGTCGGCGCGCGCATGGCGCTGGCGGTGCTGTCCGGGCTGTCGGTGAACGATCTCGCGCAGGCGGTGGCACTGCAGGAAGCCGGCCGCCTGGTGAAGATCCCCGGCATCGGCAAGAAGACCGCCGAGCGCCTGCTGCTGGAACTGCGCGACAAGCTCGGCAAGGCGCTGCCCGGCGTGTCCGGCGCCCGCCTCGCCACCGCGCCGGGCGCCCCCCCGGATTCGAAGAGCGACATCCTGAATGCGCTGCTGGCGCTGGGCTACAACGAGCGCGAGGCGCTGGGGGCGATGAAGGGACTGGCCGAGGATGCGGGCGTGTCCGAAGGCATCCGCCAGGCGCTCAGGCTGCTGTCCAAGGGCTAAACTGCCGCCATGATCGAGACCGACAAGCTGCGCGCCGGCACGCCCGAGCGCCTGATCTCCGCGCAACCCGCCGACCGCCAGGAAGACGCCGTCGAGCGCGCGCTGCGGCCCAAGCGCCTGGCCGAATACGTCGGCCAGGCCAAGATCCGCGAACAGCTCGAGATCTTCATCTCGGCGGCGCGGCGACGCGGCGAGGCGCTCGACCACGTGCTGCTGTTCGGCCCGCCCGGCCTGGGCAAGACCACGCTGGCCCACATCGTCGCCGCCGAGATGGGGGTGAATCTGCGCCAGACCTCCGGCCCGGTGCTGGAACGCGCCGGCGACCTCGCCGCGCTGCTGACCAACCTCGAACCGCACGACGTGCTGTTCATCGACGAGATCCACCGCCTGTCGCCGGTGGTGGAGGAGATCCTCTACCCGGCGCTGGAAGACTTCCAGATCGACATCATGATCGGCGAGGGGCCGGCCGCGCGCTCGGTGAAGCTCGACCTGCCACCCTTCACGCTGGTCGGCGCCACCACCCGCGCTGGCATGCTGACCAATCCGCTGCGCGACCGCTTCGGCATCGTGTCGCGGCTGGAATTCTACACCGCGGAGGAACTCGCCTTCATCGTCGGCCGCTCGGCGCGGCTGCTCAACGTCGCCATCGACGATGCCGGCGCGCTGGAGATCGCGCGCCGCGCCCGCGGCACGCCGCGCATCGCCAACCGCCTGCTGCGCCGCGTGCGCGACTACGCGGAGGTGAAGGCCGGCGGCCACATCAGCAGCGGCGTGGCCGATGCGGCGCTGCAGATGCTCGACGTCGACGTGCTGGGGCTGGACCTGATGGACCGCAAGCTGCTCGGCGCGATGCTGGAAAAGTTCGGCGGCGGCCCGGTCGGGCTGGACAACCTCGCCGCGGCGATCGGCGAATCCACCGATACCATCGAAGACGTCATCGAGCCCTACCTGATCCAGCAGGGCTACCTGCAGCGCACTCCGCGCGGCCGCATGGCCACGCATTCGATCTGGCAGCACTTCGGCCTCGCGCCGCCGCGCGCCGGCGGCGACGGCCTGTTCGCCTGACGGCATCGCTTTCGCATGCGCACCCTGCAGGTGCTGATGTTCATGCTGTGCCTGCTGGGCGGGCTGTACCTGCTGATGCAGGCGCCCGCCTTCTTCATGCCCGACCGCTGGAACCCCGCGACCGGCCGGCAGTTCGACGCCGCCGCGGCGCGCCTGCTGGGTGCCGCGCTGCTCGCCATCGCCGCCGCGGGCGCAAGCTACCTGCGCCACTTCTACTACGGAGAACGCCGCCGCCTGCCCGGCCCTGCCACGCAACGCCGCCACTTCATGCTGCTGTTGCTGGCCCTGGCGCTGCTGGCCGTGGCGCTGGTGACGGCCGAACCGGTCGCGAACCCCGACTACCGCCCACCCGCCTCGCGGCGGCCGTGAGCGGCGCCGGCCGCCGCATCCGCACGGGCGGGGCCGCCGCGTCTCACTCGCTCATCAGGCGCCGCGCCCGGTCGGCCGTCTCGATGACCTCGGCCAGTTGCCGCGAGGTGAGCATCGAGCCGAAATGCGCCAGGGCCTCGCGGGTCACGTAGAGGTGGCCGTTCTCGCGGCGGCTAATCCAGCCCAGCTCGATCAGGCGCGCGATCTTGCGGCGCACGGTTTCGCGCGGCAGGCCGGTCGCGGCAGCGATGGAATAGGCGTTGCATGGACGCAACAGGCAGCCTTCCTCGCCCTCGCTCCGCTCGCCCGACGCCGCGCCGTCCGCTCCGTTCTCGAGCGCGCCGATGTTGTGCAGGGCGATCTCGCCGAGCAGGATGGGCAGCAGGATGTCGCGGTCGAACTCTTCGAACCAGCGCTTGAGGTTGCGGATCTCGTGGCGCGCAAGCAACAGCGCGACCGGTTTCAGGAGGCGCGTGGGTGAAGTTTCGGCGACGCACACTGCGTCAGCCTCAGACTGCGGAGGCGATAGGGGTTTCTTTTCGGGTCTGCTGGGCATGACGGCCTTGACGGTTCTGAACGGCGCTCTCGGACGCAACCGAACGTGAATCGAGCCTGTTATTAGGTTTCGATGAACTACTGATCTTCGGTCCCGAGGATAGCCGAAGCCGGCCGCTTGCCCCTGATAACGAATGCCCAAAGTGGGTGCTATTTCTTGGCCCGTGGATGCGCGGCGTCATAGACCTTCGCAAGATGCTGGAAATCGAGGTGGGTGTAGACCTGCGTGCTGCGGATGCTGGCGTGGCCGAGCAGTTCCTGCACCGCGCGCAGATCGCCGCTGGATTGCAGCAGATGGCTTGCAAAGCTGTGGCGCAGCATGTGCGGATGGACATGCACTCCCAGGCCCAGTGCGCCGGCGCGCCGCGCGAGCCGGCTGCGGATGGCGCCCGGGCTCATGCGCCGTCCGTTGCGGGTGACGAAGAGCGCCGGTTCCGCGGCGCAGGGCAGTTGCCCGCGCACCGCCGACCATGCGCGCAGGGCGGCCCACGCCTTTTCGCCCACCGGGACGCTGCGGCTGCGGCTGCGCTTGCCGGTGACGGTGACCATGCCTTCGGCGGGGTCGAGCCCCCCGCCCACGTCCAGCGCGGCCAGTTCGGCCAGCCGCAGGCCGGACGAATAGAACAGCTCGAACATCGCCGCGTCGCGGATGTCGAGCAGGCTTTCGGGCGCCGGGTCGAGCAGCGCCTGGGCCTGGTCCGGCGACAGCACGCGGGGCAGCCGTGTCGGCGATTTCGGCGCGCGGATGCCTTCCACCGGATTGGCGGGCAGCCCGCGATGGCGGATCAGCCAGCGGTAGAAGCTGCGCCAGGCGGACAGGCAGCGCGCGATGGAGCGCCCGGACAGCCCCTGGGCGTGGAGCCGGCCGACGAAACGGCGGATGTCGTGGGGCGCGAGCGAGGCCGGGTCGCGGCCGTCGGCGAGCCGGTGCAGCGCGGCCAGGTCCTTGCGGTAGGCCGCCAGGGTGAGACCGGCGGCGCGGCGCTGCGACGCCAGCCAAGCGAGCCAGTCCTCGCCCGCCGCCGGCAGGGCCGCAGCCCCGGCGGCGGGTGTCAGGCGCTCGTGCACGCCAGTGCGGCGGCGACGAGGTCGCCGATGCGTCCCAGATAGAGCGTGCCCATTTCCGGGTAGAAGCGCTCGGTCTCGGCGCTGCCCAGCGCCAGCACGCCGACCGGCTCGCCGCCGTGATTCAGCGGGATCATGGCCATCGAGCGCACGTGCGGTGCAGCCTCGCCGAACCAGCCCAGCACCTCGATGTTGTCCGGCACGCCGCAATACGCATGGCGCAGCCCTTCCACATGGCGGCGCACCGCCTCGCCCACCGGCGCGGGCCCGCCCTCGGCCGCCTCCTCGAGCCATGTGCGCAGCGCGACGTGCGGCACCGAGAAATCCTCCTGCAGGCTGGAGAACACCGCGTGGCGCACGCCGTCGAGGCTGTGCGCCTCCAGCAGCGCCACCGCCAGGCGATGCACCTTCTCGCTGATGTCGTCGTTCTCTTCGCCGAAACGGATCAGCTCGGACAATTTCTGCTCGAGCAGGCCGATCTTGTCGCGCAAGGCGTGCAACTGGCGCTCGGCGAGCGAGATCGCCTGCCCGCCGTGGCGCGGATGCGGAACGGTGAGGCGGGTGAACAGCTCGCCATGCTCGTTGAGGAAATCGGGGTTGTCGCGCAGATAGCGGGCGACGTCTTCGGGATTCATCGGGTAGCTCCAGCCGGGCGCAGCAGGCCCGGATCAAGGTCGGATCAGGTCCGGAAAGGGTCGGCGAACGATCAGGCGAGTTCCAGTTCGCCGTCGAACACGGTGACGGCCGGGCCGGTCATCAGCACCGGCGAGCCCTCGCCGGCCCAGGCGATCTCGAGCGTGCCGCCGCGCGTGTCGACCCGTACCGGCGATTCCAGCAGGCCGCGCAGGATGCCGGCGACCACCGCCGCGCAGGCGCCCGTGCCGCAGGCCAGCGTCTCGCCCGCGCCGCGCTCGAACACGCGCAGCCGGATGTGGCGGGCATCGACCACCTGCATGAAGCCGGCATTGACACGGGCGGGGAAGCGCGCATGGCGTTCGATCAGCGCCCCCTGCGCCGCCACCGGCGCGGTGTCGACGTCGGCCACCACCTGCACCGCATGCGGGTTGCCCATCGACACCGCGGTGATCGCCACCGTGTCGCCGCCCACCTCCAGCGGCTGCACCACCGCGTCGGAATCGGACACGAAGGGCACGTCCGCAGGCTTCAGCACCGGCACGCCCATGTCCACCGTCACCAGCCCGTCGTCGCGCAGGCGCGGCTCGATGATGCCGGAACGCGTCTCGACGCGGATCTCGCGCTTGCCGGTGAGCTGCTTGTCGTGGACGAAGCGCACGAAACAGCGCGCGCCGTTGCCGCACTGCTCGACCTCGCCGCCGTCGGCATTGAAGATGCGATAGCGGAAATCCACCCCCGGCGTGCTCGCCGGCTCGACCACCAGCAACTGGTCGCAACCGACGCCGAAATGGCGGTCGGCGATGGCGGCGACACGCTCGGGCGTGAGTTCGACCGGAGCGCGGGTGGCGTCGATCACGACGAAGTCGTTGCCGAGGCCGTGCATCTTGGTGAAGCGCAGTTTCATTGCAGGAGGTCCAGACGGTTTCAGTAGAACTTCGGCTCGCCGCGCGGCCGCGTCTTGAAGCGGCGATGCACCCAGTAGTATTGCTCCGGCATGGTGCGGATCACGCCTTCGAGCCAGGTGTTCATGCGCGCCACGTCGCCTTCGACGTCGCCACCGGGGAAATTCTCCCACGGCGCGCCGATCTGCAGCACGCAGCCGCCGCGCGGCTGCAGGCGCGCGACGCAGGGCAGCACCGCCGCGTCGGCCAGGCGCGCGAGGCGCGGCAGGGCGGAGATGGTCGCCGCCGGAATGCCGAAGAAGGGCACGAAGATCGATTCCCTGCGGCCGTAGTCGAGATCGGGCAGGTAGTAGAAGGGGCGCCCCGACTTCATCGCCTTCACCGTGCTGCGCACGCCGTCGCTGCGCGACAGCAGCAACTGGTCGCCGAAGCGGCTGCGGCCATGGTACAGCCAGCGGTCGAACACCTTGTTGCGCTGCCGCGAATAGATGCTGACCGCGTCGATCTCCAGCGTGATCCGGGTGCCGGCCATGTCCAGGCCGAGGAAATGCGGCGCCAGCAGGATCACCGCGCGGCCCTCGTCCTGCGCGCGGCGCAGGTGCTCGAGCCCCTCGATGGGCACGATCTCCTTCAGGCGTGCGGCGCTCGCCCACCACAGCAGGCCGCGCTCGAACAGGCTGCGGCCGAGCAGCGCGAAGTGCCGCCGCGCCAGCCGCCGCCGCGCGGGTTCGTCCAGTTCCGGAAAGCACAGCCGCAGATTGGTCTGCACCACATGCCGGCGCCAGCGCGCGAACGGGTACAGCAGCAGGCCGAAGCCGCGGCCCAGGGCGGCGAGCAGCGGCAGCGGCAGGAAGTGGAGCAGCCAGATCAGGCCGATCGCCAGACGGCTCACTGCCCGTCTCCGCCCGCGCCGTCCGCCGCGCCGCCGCTGTCGCCGGTCCGGGGCGAACGCGGCTTCTTGTAGCGGTTGTAGCCCCACAGGTACTGCTCGGGGCGCAGCATGATCAGGCGCTCGACCTCGCGGTTGATGGTGGCGCAGCGCGCCTCGAGATCCCCCTCCAGCGGCAGCGTCGGCGGATACAGGCGCATGACGAAACCCTCGCCGCGCGGCAGGCGCTCGACCCAGCAGTAGATCGTGCGCACGCCCTTCACCTCGGCTAGGCGCGCGGCCAGCGTCATCGTCCACGCCGGGCGGCCGAAGAACGGCGCCCACACGCCTTCGCCCGCGCCCGGCACCTGGTCGGGCAGCATGCCCACCGCCCCGCGGTTGCGCAGCGTCTTCACCAGTTGACGCACGCCGGACAGGTCGGCCGGTGCGGCGCGCAACTGCGGCCGCGAGCGCCCCGCTTCCATCAGCGGCGCCAGCACCGACTTGCGCGGCGGCCGGTAGAGCACGGTGATCGGCTCGCGGGTGGCGATGTACTGCGCATTGATCTCGAAGCAGCCCAGGTGCGGCGTGACGAACAGCAGCCCGGCACCCTCGCGGTGCGCGGCCTCGACCAGTTCCCAGCCCTCCACCCGCAGCTTCTCCATGACCGCGTCCACCGGACGCAGCCACACCCATGCGATTTCGATGAACTGCCGGCCGGTCTCGGCGATCGCGGCACGCAGCAGGCGCGTGTCCTCGCGCCCCAGCGCATTGAACAGGTTCTGCCGCAGGCGGCGGCGGTAGGTCGGCGACGCCGCGTAGGTGATCCAGCCGGCCCAGCCACCGAGGCGGTGCAGCCAGGACAAGGGAAGACGGGCGAGGAGGCGGAACAGGGATTGGACGATCACGTCGCTCAGCAGGAAATCACGCTCGGCGGGCCGGAGCGTTTGACCTCCGGAAGCGGCTTCGTATAATTATGACTTAGCCGCCGAGTTAACTCGACAACTTGCAGGGCGGCCAGCGGAAGCGACCGGCATCGGCCGGATGACGCCTCTTCCGCCAAAACAAGTTCTGCTAAAGCGTCGGCTGCTCGAAAGCATCCCCGGAGCCGGCCGTCACGCAAGGCCAGTGCGAACCGGGGATTTCGCCTTTTTGGAGCAGCATCTTGAGCACCTTTCTCTTCACCTCCGAATCCGTTTCCGAAGGCCATCCGGACAAGGTCGCCGACCAGGTTTCCGACGGCGTGCTCGACGCCATCCTGACCGAGGACCCCAAGGCGCGCGTCGCCTGCGAAACGCTGGTGTCGACCGGCCTCGTCGTGATCTCGGGCGAGATCACCACCACCGCCCACCCGAACTACCGCGAGATCGCGCAGGAAGTCATCCGCCGCATCGGCTACGACAATTCCGACATCGGCTTCGACTACAAGAGCTGCGCGGTGCTGGCGGCGATCAACCGCCAGTCGCCCGACATCGCCCAGGGCGTCAACCAGGCCAACGACGACCCGCTCGATCAGGGCGCTGGCGACCAGGGCCTGATGTTCGGCTACGCCACCAACGAAACCGCCGCCCTGATGCCGCTGCCGATCTACTACGCGCACCGCATCATGCAGCGCCAGGCCGAAGTGCGGAAGGACGGCCGCCTGCCCTGGCTGCGCCCCGACGCCAAGAGCCAGCTCACGGTGAAGTACGTCGACGGCAAGCCCGCGGCGATCGACACCGTGGTGGTGTCCACCCAGCACGACCCCGACGTGTCGCAGTCCCAGATCCACGAGGCGGTGATCGAGACCATCATCAAGCCGGTGCTGCCGCCCGAACTGATGAAGGGCGAAGTGCGCTACCTGGTGAACCCGACCGGACGCTTCGTCGTCGGCGGCCCGCACGGCGACTGCGGCCTGACCGGGCGCAAGATCATCGTCGACACCTATGGCGGCGCGGCCCACCACGGCGGCGGCGCGTTCTCCGGCAAGGACCCGTCCAAGGTCGACCGCTCGGCCGCCTATGCCGGCCGCTACGTGGCGAAGAACATCGTCGCCGCCGGCCTGGCCGACAAGTGCGAGGTGCAGGTCGCCTATGCGATCGGCGTCGCGCGCCCGGTGAGCCTGATGGTCAACACTTTCGGTACCGGCAGGATCGCCGACGAGAGAATCGTCCAGCTCATCGGCCGCCACTTCGACCTGCGCCCGAAGGCCATCATCCAGACGCTCGACCTGCTGCGCCCGATCTACTCCAAGACCGCCGCCTACGGCCACTTCGGCCGCGACGAGCCGGAATTCACCTGGGAGCAGACCGACAAGGCCGCCGCGCTGCGCGCGGACGCCGGGCTGTAAGGCCGCCCGGCACGGCCTCGAACGCAGCGCCCACGCCAGCCGTCCGTGCCGGGCATTCCTGGAGGGGGCGAGGACTGTCCGAGCCCGCAGGGCGAGTTCCGCAGCCCCCGGAAGGAATGCCCGGCACGGACGGCGGTCCCCCGCACAGACAGCCAGCGCCCGAACGACGCCCATCCGCCGGACAGCCATCCACCCGTACGACACCCACGGCAGACCCGAAGCTATAATCACACCTCTTCCGAGGAGCGCTGCAAGGCGCCGGCCGCATCCCCTGCGTCGGCCCCCAGGCTCGGAACCCGCCACTCCCGGCGGGCATGTCCAACGGCGCTCACCTGATCGCAACCCTCAACCCTGCCGGGTTCGGGATGTCGGGTGAGCATGATGCCGTCCCCTCCCTCCCGGCCATAGCACGGAGCTTCACATGAACGCTGTGGCTGATCTCAACGACCACGTAGTCGCCGACCTGTCGCTTGCCGACTGGGGCCGCAAGGAAATCCGCATCGCCGAGACCGAGATGCCCGGCCTGATGGCGATCCGCGAGGAATACGCCGCCAGCCAGCCCCTCAAGGGCGCCCGCATCACCGGCTCGCTGCACATGACGATCCAGACCGCGGTGCTGATCGAAACCCTGATCGCACTCGGCGCCCAGGTACGCTGGGCCTCGTGCAACATCTTCTCGACCCAGGACCACGCCGCCGCCGCAATCGCCAAGGACGGCATCCCGGTGTTCGCCGTCAAGGGCGAATCGCTCGAGGACTACTGGGACTACACCCACCGCATCTTCGAATGGAAGGACGGCGGCTGCAGCAACATGATCCTCGACGACGGCGGCGACGCCACGCTGCTGCTGCACCTGGGCGCGCGCGCCGAACAGGATGCGTCGGTGCTGGCCAGGCCCGGCTCGGAAGAGGAGACGATCCTCTTCGCCGCCATCGAGGCCAGGCTGGCGCAGGACCCCGCCTGGTACTCCACCCGCCTCGCCCACATCAAGGGCGTCACCGAGGAAACCACCACCGGCGTGCACCGCCTGTACCAGATGCACGCGCGCGGCGAGCTCCGCTTCCCGGCGATCAACGTCAACGATTCGGTCACCAAGTCCAAGTTCGACAATCTCTACGGCTGCCGCGAATCGCTGGTCGACGGCATCAAGCGCGCCACCGACGTCATGGTGGCCGGCAAGATCGCGCTGGTGTGCGGCTACGGCGACGTGGGCAAGGGCTCGGCGCAGGCGCTGCGTGCGCTGTCGGCCCAGGTGTGGGTGACCGAGGTCGACCCCATCTGCGCGCTGCAGGCGGCGATGGAAGGCTACCGCGTCGTCACCATGGACTACGCCGCCGACAAGGCCGACATCTTCGTCACCGCCACCGGCAACTACCACGTGATCACCCACGACCACATGGCGAAGATGAAGGACCAGGCCATCGTCTGCAACATCGGCCACTTCGACAACGAGATCGACGTGGCGTCGGTCGAGCAGTATCGCTGGGAAGAGATCAAGCCGCAGGTCGACCACATCATCTTCCCCGACGGCAAGCGGATCATCCTGCTCGCCAAGGGCCGCCTGGTGAACCTCGGCTGCGCCACCGGCCACCCGAGCTACGTGATGTCCAGTTCCTTCGCCAACCAGACGATCGCGCAGATCGAACTGTTCCAACACACCGCCAGGTACCCGGTGGGCGTCTACACGCTGCCCAAGCACCTCGACGAAAAGGTCGCGCGCCTGCAGTTGAAGAAGCTCAACGCCCAGCTCACCGTCCTGACGTCCGCGCAGGCCGCCTACATCGGCGTGCCGGTCGAAGGCCCGTACAAGTCGGAACACTACCGTTACTGAGCGGCATCCGGAGGCCGTCCCGATGAGCATGAATTCCTTCCATGCCCGGCAGGGACGGCCGCGCCATGCCACCGACGCGAAGAAGCCGGCCGACCGCCACGGCCTGCTGCGCGTCGACCAGTTGCTGGTGGCACAGGGGCTGGCGCCGTCGCGCACCGCGGCGCGCAGCCTCATCGAGGCGGGCCGCGTCAGCCACGACGGCGAGGCTGTCACCAAGCCGTCGCTGGAACTGCCGCCCGATGCCAGGCTGGCGGTGGTGGCGGACGACGGCGACCGCTTCGTGTCGCGCGGCGCGCTCAAGCTCGAAGGCGCACTTGAGCGCAGCCTGCTCGACGTGCGCGGCATCACCTGCCTGGACATCGGCCAATCCACCGGCGGCTTCACAGACTGCCTGCTGCAGGCCGGCGCAGCGAAGGTGGTGGGGGTCGAGGTCGGACACGACCAGCTCCACCAGCGCCTGCGCAAGGACCACCGCTGCGTGACGCTGGAGGGCCTGAACGCCCGCCGGCTCGCGCCCGCCGACCTGCACGGGCACTTCCCGCCGCACGGCTTCGACCTCATCGTCTGCGACGCCAGCTTCATCTCGCTCGCCCTGCTGATGCCGCAATGGCCGGCGCTGCTGGCGCCGGGCGGGCACGTGCTGGCGCTGGTGAAGCCGCAGTTCGAGGTCGGCCCGCAGGGGCTCGGCAAGGGCGGCATCGTGCGCGACGCGGCACGCTACGCCGAGGTCGAGACCCGGCTGCGCGCCGCCGCGCACGACGCCGGCCTGCGCATCCTCGACTGGTTCGAATCGCCCATCGCCGGCGGCGACGGCAACCGCGAATTCTTTTTCCACGGCATCCGCGCAACGGATGCCGGCACCCCACCGCACACGCCATGAATACCGAAATCTCGATCGAGTTCTTCCCGCCGCAGACCGCCGAGGGCGCCGACAAGCTGCGCACCACCTGCGAGAAGCTGGCCGCGCTGAAGCCCGCCTTCTTCTCCGTGACCTACGGCGCCGGCGGTTCGACCCGCGAGCGCACCTTCGCCGCCGTGAAGGAGATCGCCGCGGCCGGCCATGAAGCCGCGCCCCACCTGTCGTGCATCGGCTCCACCCGCGACAGCATCCGCTCCATCCTGCAGGAGTATGCCGACGCCGGCATCCGCCGCATCGTCGCGCTGCGCGGCGACCTGCCCTCGGGAGTGGTCGATCCGGGCGAGTTCCGCTACGCCAGCGAACTGGTGGAATTCATCCGCGCCGAAACCGGCGACCGCTTCCACATCGAGATCGCCGCCTACCCCGAATGGCATCCGCAGGCGAGGAGCCCGCGGGACGATCTCCTGGCCTTCAAGCGCAAGGCCGAGGCCGGCGCCGACTCGGCGATCACCCAGTACTTCTACAACCTCGACGCCTACCTCCATTTCGTCGACGCGGTGCGCGGGATGGGCGTCACCATTCCCGTCGTGCCCGGCATCATGCCCGTCGGCAGCTTCAGCAAGCTGGCGCGCTTCTCGGACGCCTGCGGCGCCGAGATCCCGCGCTGGATGCGCAAGACCTTCGAGAGCTACGGCGACGACGCCGAATCGATCCGCGCCTTCGGCCTGGACGTCGTCACCCGCCTGTGCGAGAAGCTGATCGCCGCGGGCGCGCCCGGCCTGCACTTCTACAGCATGAACATGGCCGGCCCGACCACCGAGATCTGCCGCCGGCTCGGCCTGGACGGCCCGCCCCGCCCCTGAACGGCGAGGCTCGCACCGGAACCGCAACGCAATTCCGGACCGCCATTCCGGAGCGCCTCGCCCGGCGGATGCCGCCGCCGGGCCCGCGGGATGCGGCCCGTGGATCGCGGCGCACTCCCCGGCGCATGTTCTATCCACAGCGCCGGAGGATTTGAGTATGCTGACGCACCGATCCGCGCGCCGTCCGCAACGCCCGGGGATCTGCGCCCTTCGCGTGACGGCCCTGCCCCGAGATGAAAAAACTGGAAAACATCGCCATCACCGGTGAACTTCCGAGCCCTAAAGGGGTTGCGCTGGCCATCCTCGAAATGTGCCGGCGGGACGACACCACGGCCGCCGAGATCGCGCACATCGCGCACACCGACCCCGCCCTCGCCGGCCGCCTGATCCGGCATGCGAACTCGGCCGCCGCGGGCAACGGCCGCCCGGTGGTCGCGGTGGTCGACGCCATCCTGCGCCTCGGGCTGGGCACGGTACGCAACCTGGCGCTGGGCTTCTCGCTGGTAGACCAGTACCAGAACGGCCCCTGCGACGGCTTCGACTACCGGACCTTCTGGTCGCATTCGCTGCTGATGGCGCTCGCGCTCCAGAAGTTCTGCGCCCTCACGCACATCGGCCAGCCCGACGAACTGTTCGCCTGCGGCCTGCTGTCGCGCATCGGCTGCCTGGCGCTCGCCACCGCCTACCCGGCCGAATACACCAACGTGCTGGGCCTGAACGGACCGGAGCGCACGCTCACCGACCTCGAGCAGGAACACCTGCAGACCGACCACAACGAACTGAGCGCCGCCCTGCTCACCGACTGGGGCATTCCGGGCGCGCTGGTCGAGCCCATCTATCACCACGAGAATCCCGACGCCTCAGGCTTCTCGGAAGGCTCGCGGCCGTACCGGCTCGTGCACCTGCTCTACCTCGCCAAGCGCGTGGCCGATCTGGGCGTCGCCGCCGAGAACGAACGCAGCGGCCGGACGGCGGAGCTGCTGCTGCTGGGCGGCAGGATCGGCCTGAACTGCGAGGAGCTCGGCGCCACCATCGACGAACTGGTGCGCCAATGGCACGAATGGGGCGAACTGCTGAAGATCCCCGCCTCGGCCCTGCCCCCCTTCGCCCAGGTGTCCGCGCCTCCGCGTCCGGCGGAAAGCGGCAGTCCCGCGGCCCTGCGGGTACTGCTGGCCGAAGACGACCCCGCCACCCGCAGCATGCTCGAGACTGTGCTCGGCGGCGCACTGGGGCATTCGGTGATGTGCGCCGGCGACGGACGCGAGGCGCTAGCGCTGGCGATAGAGGCCATGCCGCAGATCGTCATCGCCGACTGGAAGATGCCCGGCATGGGCGGCCTCGAGCTGTCGCGGGCCCTGCGCGCCACCGAATGGGGGCAGACGATCTACCTGATCATGCTGATCGGCGGCGAATCCGAAGACGAGGTCGGCGAGGCTTTCGAGGCGGGCGTCGACGACTTCCTCGCCAAGCCGGTCGACGTCCGCACGCTGCACACCCGCCTGCGCGCCGCCCGGCACTACGTGCAACTGCTCGCGGCGTGGGAGCGCGACCGCGCGCAGCTCAAGCACTTTGCCGCCGAACTGGCGATCAGCAACCGCCGCCTGGAGCACGCGGCGATGACCGACCTGCTTACCGGCCTACCCAACCGCCGCGCCGGCATGACCGCGCTCGCCAAGGCGTGGAGCGCCGCCAACCGCTCCGGCCAGCCGCTGTCGGCGCTGTTGCTCGACGTCGACCACTTCAAGCGCATCAACGACAGCCACGGCCATGCCATCGGCGACAACGTGCTGCGCGAGGTCGCGCAGGCGCTGCAGCACTCCGCGCGCCGGGACGACAGCGTGTGCCGCCTCGGCGGCGAGGAATTCCTCATGATCTGCCAGAACGCCGACCTGAAGTCCGCGCTGATGGCCGCCGAACGCCTGCGCCGCATGATCGAGGGCCTGCGCATCAAGGCCGGCGGCGCACTCATCCAGACCTCGATCAGCATCGGCGTGGCCAGCCGCGAGACGGCGATGGCCGACGCCGACGACCTGGTGAATGCGGCCGACCGCGCCCTGTACCAGGCCAAGCAGGCGGGGCGCAACCGCAGTTGCATCTACGTCCAGGGGCAGTTGCGCTGCAACCCGCACTGACGCGGAGCGGCACCCGCGCGCAAGCCTCGCAGGCGCCCCGCGAGCGCTTCGCGCTCAGCCCGCCTTGCGCGCCATGAACATCACGCCGCCGATCACCATCGCCGTACCCGCGATCTGCGCAAGGCCGATGGCTTCGTCGAGCAGCAGCCAGCCCAGCGCGATGGTGATCGCCGGCCCGAGGCTGCTCGTCAGCGACACCGGCCCGGCACCGAGACGCCGGATCGCCTCCGAGGTCAGCCACACCGGCGCCACCGTGCTGACGAGCGCCATCGCCAGGGCGAGCGCATACACCTGCCACGGCTGCACCAGCGCAGACACCGGCCGCATCACGAAGAACTGCACCAGGCAGCCGAGGCAGGCGAAGCTGGTGGCATAGGCAGTGAAGCGCGCCGAACCCGTCCGCCCCACGACTTCGCCGTTGCCCATCAGGTAGAGCGCGAAGGTGACCGCGCTGGCGAACACCAGCAGGCTGCCCAGCACCACGTCGTCGGCATCGCCGGCGATCGTCAGGTCGTGGCCGACGGCGACGCCGATGCCCAAGTAGCACAGGCCGAGCGCACCCAGCATGCGGCGGGTGACGGGCTTGCCGAGGAAGAGCGCCGACAGCACGATCACCAGCGTCGGATACAGGTACAGGATCAGCCGCTCGAGCGCGGCGGTGATGTACTTCAGGCCAAGGAAGTCGAGGTAGCTGGCGAGGTAGTAGCCGATCAGCCCCAGGCCCAGCATCCACGCCCAGTCTCGCGCCGGCAGCCGCGCGGCGGCGCGGCGGCTGGCGACGACGCCCATCGCCACGAAGAACGGCAGCGAGAAGCCCATGCGCAGTGCGAGCAGGGTCTCGGCATCCACGCCGTGGCGGTAGGCGAGCTTGACCAGGATGGCCTTGAACGAAAAGCCCGTCGCGCCCAGCACCGCAAAGGCGAGGCCGCTGCGGTTCATCGGCCGGCCCCCGTCCTGCGGCCGCGCACGGCCGCCTCCCCGCCGTACCGGCCGTGCGGGGCGGCAGCCACGCTCAGCGGCGCCCTCCGAGCAGGGAGCCGAGGATGCCGCGCACGATCTGCCGGCCGATGGAACTGCCTATCGTGCGCGTCACCGTCTTGGCCGCGATCTGCACCAGGCCGTCGCGCTGGCCGCCGCGCGGGCCGGTGGAACCGAACAGGATGTCGCCGACCATGCTGCCGGTTTCGCCGCCGGCCTGTTTCGCCGCCTCGCGGCCGGCCTTGATCGCCGCGGTGGTGGCCGCCTTGGCCTGCAGCATCTCGTAGGCCGACTCGCGGTCGATCGCCTGCTCGTAGTGGCCGAAGACCACCGAGCCCTTGATCGCCGCGTCGCGCTCGGCGGCATCCAGCGGGCCCAGCCGCGAATTCGGCGCGATGACGAAGCAGCGCTCGGTGATCTCCGGCCGGCCCTTGTCGTCGAGGAAGGACACCAGGGCCTCGCCGACGCCGAGTTCGGTGATGGCCGTCGCCGCATCGAAGGCCGGGTTCGCGCGCATCGTCTCGGCAGCGGTCTTCACCGCCTTCTGGTCGCGCGGCGTGAAGGCGCGCAGCGCGTGCTGCACGCGGTTGCCGAGCTGCCCCAGCACGGTCTCGGGCACGTCGAGCGGGTTCTGGGTGACGAAATACACCCCCACGCCCTTCGAGCGGATCAGCCTCACGACCTGTTCGATCTTCTCCAGCAATGCCTTGGGCGCATCGTTGAACAGCAGGTGGGCCTCGTCGAAGAAGAACACCATCTTCGGCTTGTCCGGGTCGCCGACCTCGGGCAGTTGCTCGAAGAGTTCGGACAGCATCCACAGCAGGAAGGTGGAATACAGCTTGGGCGAGTTGTACAGCCTGTCGGCGGCCAGCACGTTGATCACGCCGCGGCCGTCGGCATCGGTCTGCATCAGGTCGTTGATGTCCAGCATCGGCTCGCCGAAGAACACGTCGCCGCCCTGCTGCTCCAGCGCCAGCAGGTTGCGCTGGATGGCGCCGATCGAGGCGGCGGCGATGTTGCCGTACTGGGTGGTGAAGTCCTTCGCGTTCTCGCCGACGTACTGCACCATCGCGCGCAGGTCCTTGAGATCCAGCAGCAGCATGCCGTTGTCGTCGGCGATCTTGAACACCAGTTGCAGCACGCCGCCCTGGGTGTCGTTGAGGTTGAGCAGGCGGCCGAGCAGCAGCGGCCCCATGTCGGAAACCGTCGCGCGCACCGGGTGGCCATGCTCCCCGTACACATCCCAGAACACGACGGTGTTGGCGCGCGGCGCATAGTCGGCGATGCCCAGCGCGGCCAGGCGCTGCATCAGCTTGTCGGACTTCGTGCCGGCGGCGCCGATGCCGGACAGGTCGCCCTTCACGTCGGCCAGGAACACAGGCACGCCGATGCCCGCGAACGACTCGGCCATCTTCTGCAGCGTCACCGTCTTGCCGGTGCCGGTGGCGCCGGTGACGAGGCCGTGGCGATTGGACAGGCGCGGCAGCAGGTTGATGTCTTTGTATACGCCGTCGTGGGACGTGCGGGCGATCAGCAGCGGCTCGACCATGGAAAGGCTCCGGAAGGATGGCGAAACAGGCGGGGATGCCGGTCATGCGGACGGCGGAAAGTGTAGCAGCGCCGGCAGCTTGCGTGACACCGCCGCCTCGGCGGGAGCGGCCGCCGGCTGTATAATGCCGGACTCTTCAATCGCTCAGGCAGTATCGGGGTTCTCATGGCTGGTCATTCGAAATGGGCCAATATCCAGCACCGCAAGGGTCGTCAGGACGAAAAGCGCGGTGCGGCCTTCTCCAAACTCGCGAAGGAAATCACCGTCGCCGCCAAGATGGGCGGAGGTGATCCGGGCTTCAACCCGCGCCTGCGCCTGGCGGTGGACAAGGCCAAGGGAGTGAACATGCCCAAGGACAGGATCGAGAACGCGATCAAGAAAGGCACCGGCGAACTCGAAGGCGTGAGCTACGAGGAAGTGCGCTACGAGGGCTACGGCATCGGCGGCTCGGCCGTCATGGTCGATTGCCTCACCGACAACAAGACCCGCACCGTCGCCGACGTACGCCACGCCTTCTCCAAGTACGGCGGCAACATGGGCACCGACGGCTGCGTCTCGTTCCAGTTCAAGCACTGCGGCCAGTTGCTGTTCGCCCCGGGCACCAGCGAGGATGCACTGATGGAAGCCGCGCTCGAAGCCGGCGCCGAGGACGTCGTGGCCAACGACGACGGCTCGATCGAAGTCATCACCGGGCCGTGGGAATTCACCACGGTGAAGGAAACGCTGGAAAAGGTCGGCTTCACCGCCGAGTTCGGCGAAGTGACGATGAAGCCGCAGAACGAGACCGACCTCGCCAGCGACGACGCCGCGCGCATGCAGAAGCTGCTCGACGCGCTCGAGGCACTCGACGACGTGCAGGAGGTCTATACCTCGGCCGCATTCGCCGAGTAAGCTGCGCCGACGCAGCCGAACCCATGGGGCGGCGCACTGCGCCGCCCTTTTTCTTTGCGGGCACTGCCCGGGGAGCACGACCATGCTGATGTCCACCACCCCCACGCTCGACGGCCAGCCGATCCGCCAGTACCTCGGCGTCGTCACCGGCGAGGCCATCATCGGCGCCAACATCTTCAAGGACATGTTCGCCTCGATCCGCAACGTGGTCGGCGGCCGCGCAGGCTCCTACGAGCGCACCCTGGCCGACTCGCGGGAGATCGCCATGGACGAGATGGCCGAAGCCGCCCGCAAGCTCGGCGCCAACGCGGTGGTCGGCATCGACATCGACTACGAAGTCCTCGGCCAGGACAACGGCATGCTGATGGTGTGCGTCAGCGGCACCGCGGTGAAGGTCTGACCCGCCGGTCCAGTGAGCGCCGCATCAGCCACCGTCGCCACCCGCATCCTGGGGCTCGATCCGGGGCTGCGCATCACCGGCTTCGGACTCATCGACACCCTCGGCAGCCAGTTGCGCTACGTCGCCAGCGGCTGCATCAGGACGCGGGACGGCGAACTGCCCGGCCGCCTGAAGACGCTGCTCGACGGCGTGCGCGAAGTGATCGAGACCTACCGCCCGGACGTGGTCGCGGTGGAAAAGGTGTTCGTGAACGTCAACCCGCAATCCACCCTGCTGCTCGGACAGGCACGCGGCGCGGTGATCTGCGGCGCGGTGTCGTGCGATCTCGCGGTGCATGAATACACCGCCCTGCAGGTCAAGCAGTCGGTGGTCGGCTACGGCAAGGCAGCCAAGGAACAGGTGCAGCACATGGTGCAACGCCTGCTGGCGCTCGACGCCAGCCCCAGCCCGGACGCCGCCGACGCGCTCGCCTGCGCCATCTGCCACGCCCACGGCAGCCGCGGCCTCGGCGCCCTGCCCGGCCTCGGCACCCGCCGCCGCGCCGGACGGATGCTTGCCTGACGCCACACGGCCGCTGCCGACGATTTCCTGTTTCGTCCATATTGCAAACGACCCGCCGCGCGTGTAGTATGCGGCCCTCTTGACCGGATGCAACATCCGGTCAGCCGCAAGGCAGCGGGGGTATAGCTCAGTTGGTAGAGCAGCTGACTCTTAATCAGTAGGTCCAAGGTTCGAATCCTTGTGCCCCCACCAAGGAATTCAGCAGTCGAAAAGGCTAGTTCTCGCGGACTGGCCTTTTTGCTTTCTGGCACCATGTAAGCACTCTGTAAGCGTTTCCCAAAGGTCGGACCCTAGCCAAGGCGACGCCCAGTTCGGCGGCGCACCGGCACCGGCACCGCCACCAGGACGCCGGCCAGCCGCGGAGCTGGCAAACGGCACGGCATAACCCCCCGTACAGACGTATGCACGAAGCCAGGGGATGGAATCAACGCTAGGAACTAGCGCGGCGGCCGGGATGTTCCCGCTTGTTCCCACTTATAAAAATCCAAGAGGGAACAGACAAACAGCCGGGAACCCGCATGGTTATTGAGATTCCTTATGTTGTTCTCACTGTTCCCGCTACTTTGCAGGCGGTCGGCTCCATACCCCCTATCCATTTTGCGGAATTACACACCACTATAGGATGGCCCGATCTTCAGGCATGGAGCCCTAGAGTTTTTGACTCCCCCCATGTCAGCACACCTCGATGCGGTACAGGCAGGATGCCCCGGCATCGCCAAGCAAGCGGCGCAGCGGCGGATGTGAAGTTCCTTTTCACGTTGTGGTCAGGGGCGCGGTGTTGGCCCACCACGCATGCCCCGCTTCTTGCCGGCATCCGGCCGGCGCCGGTGTTGCTCGGTCAGGCCGTCAATGCTTCGATGACGGCCGCCGGGTTGCGCTCGATCACGTTCAGCAGCACCAGCGCCGGGCCACGGGGCGTGCGGTCGCCCCGCTCCCAGTGGCGCAGGGTGGCTGTAGAAAAGCCGAAGCGGGCGGCAAATTGCTCTTGCGTCATGCCCACACGGGTGCGCAACGCCTTCACATCCACAGGGCGCGGCCGGTGAATGCGGGTTTCAGGCGCGCGGTCTTCGGCGTGTTCGATGGCTTCCAGTAGCCCGCGCTTGATGCTGTCGAATGCAGTGCTCATGTTCGTTTCCCTTTCCATGCCTTGACGAGCAAGGCCGTCAGCGTTGCCAGCTCGTTGCGCTCCGCCTGGCTCAAGTTGGCACGCTCGCCCTTGGCGAACAGCGTCAGCAGGTATAGCGGCATGGCGTCATCGTGGAAGTAGTAGATGACACGAACGCCCCCGCTCTTGCCCTGCGAACCGCGCCGCCAGCGCAGCTTGCGCACGCCTCCCGTGCCAACCATCAGATCCCCGTCTTTCGGGTGTTCCGCCAAGTAGCGGATGATGTCCTGCCGTTCTTCCTCGCTCAGCAACTTGTCGGCGGTACGGATGTACTCGGGCAGTTCGGCAACGGTTTGCATGGTTCAGAGTGTAATCCACTGGAACAGTTCGGGCCATCGTCAGGCGGTGCGCAACTGCACCACGTTCGCCGGGGTGCTCTCGCCCGTCCGGATCGCTTCAAGCCGCGCTTCCCAGGCCACCAGCGCAGCGCGCTTCTCATCGATGTAGGCGTGCCGGTCGTAGTGAGCGGACTGCACCCCGCTGATGCCGTGGGAAAGAAGCTGTGCGCGGATATCCTTGCTGATGCCCATCGCCGCCAACATGGTTTCCACGGTGCGGCGGATGTCGCGCAGATCGAACGCTTCGTCGCCCATGCTGGCGCTGATTTCGGCGACGCGATCCCCGGGCGTGGTGGCGGTCATCGCGACCTTGCCGTGCGTCGAGAACAGCCACAGACCGGCCATGTTGGCGGCGCGGTCCTCTGCCTTCGCCCGTTCGGCTTCCCGGCGCCTGGCGCGCTCCACGAGGCCGGCCGCCAGCGCGGCGGCATTCGGCGCCAGGGGCAACAGATGTTCCCGCGCCGCCGTGCGCTTGCCCTTGCCGTCCCACAGCCGCAAGGTCTGTGTGTCGGGGTCGTAGTCGCTCACCTTGGCGCGCAGCAATTGCACCATACGTTGCCCGCCGGCCAGCAGCGCCAGCTGCAGGGCCAGGTCGGGCAGATCGTCGCCAAGCGCCTGCAGGTAGGCACGCAGCTCGTCCGACGACAGAACGCGGTCGCCGCGCCGCACCGCACCGGAATGGCGGGGATGGCGTCCACCGGGTTGTGCTCGATACCGAAGGGGATCAGGTCGGACGGTAGCGCGGAATCGAACGGGGCGCGCTTGGCAGCATTGAAGGCAGCGGAAAGGTAGCTGCGCAGGATGCCGGCGGCGCGCACTTTGCCGGCCTCTCGCACCTTGCGCACCATCGCCGCGGCCTGGTGCGCGGTCACGTCCCGCGCCGCCATCTCTGCAATCGTGGGGTGCGCGGCGAGCACATGGCACTTGAAGGAAGAACGGGTAGCGGCAGCGCTCTTGCCCTTGCCCGAGCGCTCCAGATGGGCAGTGTAGGCGGCGCATAACGCGCGCAGGGTGGCTTCTTCCGCGGCCTTC
Organism: Thauera sp. K11; assembly: GCF_002354895.1. Taxonomy (NCBI): domain Bacteria; kingdom Pseudomonadati; phylum Pseudomonadota; class Betaproteobacteria; order Rhodocyclales; family Zoogloeaceae; genus Thauera; species Thauera sinica. The sequence continues at coordinate 4,978,703 of NZ_CP023439.1, read as the reverse complement.
GCGGCTTCGATGGCGGCGCGCTTGTCCGCTTTCTCTTGGCACGGGTCGGTGCCTTGGTCGATCAGGGTTTGCAGGCGCCGGGCTTCAGCGCGGACTGCATCAATGCTCCAGGCTCGGGCGTCGCCGATGGTTGCTCGAAGGTCTTTGCCATTCAACTTGCCTTGGAAGATGAAGGCGCGCACCTCGCCGACCGGTGTCGCTCGCACTGCGAGGCCGGGCGCTTCGGAGTCCCACAGGAAGATCAGTATGTCCAAGGTTCGAATCCTTGTGCCCCCACCAAGGAATTCAGCAGTCGAAAAGGCCAGCCCCAGCGGACTGGCCTTTTTGCTTTTCTGCTCCGTGTAGCACTTCCGGGCAACGCAGTCTTTGCCCACGCTCGTTGAAATCTCCATGCGTTGCACTAAACTACGTACAATGTTTTGGAGAATGCAATGGACGCCCTGACCTTCAGCTACACGCGAGCCCACCTCGCCGAGGTGATGCGCACCGTCAACGAGGACCGCGCGCCCGTACTCGTCACCACTCAACGCGGCAAGCCGGTGGTCATCATGTCGCTCGACGACTACAACGCCCTCGAAGAAACCGCATACCTGCTGCGCAACCCCAAGGGCGCCCGCCGCTTGCTCGATTCGGTCGAACAGCTTCGTGCCGGCAGCGGCTCCGTGCATGAACCGATCGACGACGATGCCGCTGAAGTTCGCTGACCATGCGTGGGACGACTACGTCTATTGGAGCCAGCATGACCGCAAAGTCCTCAAGCGCATCAACCAACTGATCGAGGACATCCGGCGGCACCCCTTCGAGGGGATCGGCAAACCGGAACCCCTGAAGCATCAGCTCTCGGGGTTCTGGTCCCGCCGGACCGATGATCGTCATCGACTCGTGTATGCGATCAATGGCGACGACGTCTTGATCGCGCAGTGCCGGGACCACTATTGAGCGTCCCTGTTCTCGTCGCCCTCCAACGACGATGGCCTCCCGCCTGCCGTCGATGACGCTCACCACGGAGAGCGCTTCTCGGGAACACGGCACGCGCGCAGTCTGAGAAATGGACTTCATGCCCGAAGTCACTCAGGTGGCCGTTTCCGGGCAAAGCAGGTATGCGGCCGGCGCGATCGCGAAAGCACGCCGCGCGCCCTACACTGGCTCCATCGAACGAACCGGGAGCGAGCGGCGATGAGAAACGGACTTCCTGCCAACGAGCGCAACGGCGGCCGGGTGCTGGTCGAGGCGCTGCGCGTCAACGGGGTCGATACGGTGTACTGCGTGCCGGGCGAAAGTTATCTGCCGGTACTCGACGCGCTGCATGACACGAGCGGGATCCAGACCATCGTCACCCGCCACGAGGGCGCGGCGGCGAACATGGCCGATGCCTACGGCAAGCTCACCGGCCGGCCCGGCATCTGCTTCGTGACGCGCGGCCCCGGCGCCACGCATGCGGCCAACGGCGTGCACACCGCCCGCGAGGATTCCACGCCGATGATCCTGTTCATCGGCCAGGTCGATACCGGTTTTCTTGGCCGCGAAGCCTTCCAGGAGATCGATTACGGGCAGATGTTCGGCAGCGTGGCGAAATGGGTCGCGCAGATCGACCGCATCGAGCGCATCCCCGAGATCGTGGCGCGGGCCTTCAGCGTGGCGCTGTCCGGCCGCCCGGGGCCGGTGGTGGTCGCGCTGCCGGAAGACGTCCTGTTCGGCAGCGGTGCCGTCGCCGATGTGCCGCCGGTGCGCATCGCCAGGGCCGCCCCGGCGGCGGCCGACATGGCCGAACTGCGCGCCCTGCTGGCGCAGGCCCGGCGGCCGCTGGTGGTCGCCGGCGGCAGCGGCTGGGATGCCGCGGCCTGCGCGGCGCTCGTCCGCTTCGTCACCGCCAGCGATCTGCCGCTCGCGGCATCGTTCCGCCGCCAGGACCTGTTCGACAACCGCGACCGCCACTATGTCGGCCAGCTCGGGCTGGGCGTATCGCCGCGCCTTGCGGACCGCGTCAGGGAGGCGGACCTGCTGCTGGTGATCGGCGCCCGGCTCGGCGAAGCCTCGTCGTCGGGCTACACGCTGGTGGAGAGCCCGGAGCCGCGGCAGACCCTGATCCACATCCACGCCGACCCGCAGGAACTCGGCCGCGTCTATCGTCCGACCCTGCCGATCAACGCCGGCATGGCGCAGGCGGCGGCCGCGCTCGCGACCCTGGCGCCGATCGAGGAACCGGCATGGCGCGACTGGACCCGCGAGGTCCGCGCCGACTACGAGCGGCATTCCACCCCGCCGCCGGCCCATCCCGAACTGGCCGGAGTGGATCTCGCCGAAGTCGTCGGCTGGCTCGGCAAGACGTTGCCCGACGATGCGGTCGTCGCCAACGGCGCAGGCAACTACACGGTGTGGGTGCACCGCTTCTTCCGCTACCGCCGGCCGGCCACCGAACTGGCGCCGACCAACGGCGCGATGGGCTACGGCCTGCCGGCGGCGATCGCGGCAAAGCTGCGCCATCCGGCGCGCACGGTGGTGTGCTTTGCCGGCGACGGCTGCTTCATGATGTATCCGCAGGAACTGGCCACCGCCGTGCAGTACGGGGCGGCCGTCGTGATCGTCCTCGTCAACAACGGCATGCTGGGCACCATCCGCATGCACCAGGAACGCGAGTACCCCGGACGGATCAGCGCCACGCGGCTGGTCAATCCGGATTTCGTCGCGCTGGCGCGCGCCTTCGGCGCCCATGCCGAACGTGTCGAGCGCAGCGCCGACTTCCCCGCGGCGTTCGCACGCGCCTCGGAAGCCGGCGTGCCGGCGCTGATCGAGCTATGCGCCGATCCGCGCCAGATCACGCCGCAGGCGCGGCTGGACTGACCGGAAACGCCCGGCTCACGGCCGGCCCGACAGCCTCGCGGCCAGGAAGTCGATCAGCACGCGAACCCGGCCCGGCAGGTAGTGGTTGCTCGGCAACAGCGCGTAGATGCCGAGCGGCGGCGGCTCGAAGTCCTCGAGCAGCGTCTCCACCGCACCGCTGGCGAGGTAGTCGGCGGCGATGAAATCCGGCTGCATGGTGATGCCCAGTCCCTGCGCCGCCGCCAGGGCGAGCGCGTCGCCGTTGTTGGCCTGCAGGCGGAACGGCAGGTAGACGCTCTGCGGCTGGCCGTCGACGGTGAACAGCCACGGCCGGTTGTTCGCCTTGGCGGAGTATCCCAGGCAACGATGGGCTGCCAGTTCGGAGGGGTGCCGCGGACGGCCGTGCCGCGACAGGTAGTCGGGCGAGGCGACGGCGAGCAGGCGGCAGTCTCCGATCTTGCGCGCCACGTCGCCGGGGTCGAGCCGGGCGGTGACCCGGATCGACAGGTCCACGCCCTCGTCGATCAGGTTGATGTGCCGGTCGGTGAAGTCCAGGGCCAGGTTGATCTCGGGGCAGGTCTTCTGGAATTCGGGCAGCAGCGGCATGATCCGCTTGAGGCCGAAGCTGAGCGGCAGGCCCATGCGCAGGTTGCCGCGCGGCGTGAGCCGCTCCTCCATCACATCGGCCTCGGCCGCCTCGACGAGGTCGAGGATCGTCCGGCACTTTTCCAGATAGCCCGCGCCCGCGGTGGTCAGCGTCAGCCGCCGCGTCGTGCGCACGATCAGCTTGACGCCCAGGTGCTCCTCCAGCGCCGCGATGTGGCGCGTGACCACCGAGCGGGCGACGCCGAGCTGGCTTGCAACGGCGGCGAAGCTTCCCAGGTCGGCCACGCGGACGAACAGGCCCATGGCGTCGAGTCGGTTCATTGTTGCCATCCACGCAATCGAGATTTGCCCATTGTCGGCCATTTCGGCACGCGCTGCGGACCCGGACGGAATCGCGCCATGCCGGACACGACCGTCCGCCGGCCCCGCGCGGCAAGGGTAGTTGCAAAGGCGGAATGTTTGACCGGCGTCAACACCCGCCGCGGCCAGCCGGACTCTAATTCCTGAAACTTTTAGACAGCGTCTAGATCCGGCCGGCGCGCCCGAAGGAAGTGGAAGTCGCGAACCGGCCCGTCAGGTTTTTCATCGCGAGAAAGGGGAGCAGGAAATGATGCGAATGAAGATGGTGGGCATTGCCGTCTCGGCAGTGATTGCGGGCACTGCATGGGCGGCGGCGACGCGCGACGAGCCGATCACGCCGATCCGTCCGCCGGTGCAGGTCAACCTCGGGATGGTGGAACTGGGCAAGAAGCTGTACTTCGATCCGCGCCTGTCGAAGTCGGGCTTCATCTCCTGTAACTCCTGTCACAACCTGTCGATGGGCGGCACCGACAACATCCCGACCTCGATCGGCGACAAGTGGCAGCAGGGCCCGATCAACGCCCCCACGGTGCTCAACTCCAGCCTGAACGTGGCGCAGTTCTGGGACGGCCGCGCGGCCGACCTGAAGGCGCAGGCCGGCGGCCCGATCGCCAACCCGGGCGAGATGGCCTTCACCCATACGCTGGCGCTGGACGTGCTCGAATCGATCCCGGCCTACGTGCGTGAATTCAAGCAGGTCTTCGGCAAGGACAAGATCGACATCGACCAGGTGACGCTGGCCATCGCCGAGTTCGAGAAGACGCTGGTGACGCCCAATTCGCGCTTCGACCAGTGGCTGCTGGGCAAGGACGACGCGCTGACGCCGGCGGAGCTTGAGGGCTACAACCTGTTCAAGAACAGCGGCTGCGTGGCGTGCCACAACGGCGAAGCGGTGGGCGGCAACTCATTCCAGAAGATGGGCCTGGTCGAGCCGTACAAGGCCAGCAGCCCGGCCGAAGGCCGCTCGGCGGTGACGGGCAAGGACGCCGACCGCTTCAACTTCAAGGTGCCGACGCTGCGCAACGTGGAAATGACCTATCCGTACTTCCACGACGGCGCCGCCAACACGCTGACCGAGGCCGTCGACACCATGGGCCGCCTGCAACTGGGCAAGAAATTCACGAAGGACGAGAACGCCAGGATCGTCGCCTTCCTGAAGACGCTGACCGGCGAGCAGCCGAAATTCACGCTGCCGATCCTGCCGCCGTCCTCGGACGCGACGCCGCGTCCCAAGCCCTTCAACTGACCGCAACCGCGTGCCTTGCCCGCCGCGGGCAGGGCGCGCGCCTTGCGCGATACACAAAATGGGCGGAACAGCCCATCATCACGAACGAAACGAACCACCCTGCCGACAGAGATGAACGCATACTCCTTTGCCGATGCCGTCGCGTGCCTGCGCAACGCCGGCGTGGCGGTCACCCGGCCGCGGATCGAGATCGCGCGCATAATGTTCTCCCGGCCTGTCCACCTCACCGCGGAACAGGTCTTCGAGCGCGTGCGCACGGCCTCGCCGGAAACCTCCCGGGCAACGGTGTACAACACGCTGAACTTCTTTTCCGAGAAGAAACTGGTGCGAAAACTGTTGGTCACCCCCCAGCACGTGATCTTCGATTCGACTCCCACTCCCCATTTCCACCTGTTCGATGCCGACACGGGGGAAATCTCCGATCTCGACCCGCAGGACCTGAAGGTCGTCGGCCAGCCGAAACTGCCCGAAGGCGTGGAGCTGGAAGAAGTCGACGTCATCGTCCGCGTGCGCAGCAGGAAATCCTGACACCATGACTTCGTCGCCCTCACGAGATACCGCCGCCAAGCCCGCCAGCGCCTGGAAGGTCTTCGACCTCGACTCCCTCAGGAAGCACGTCGAGGGCAGCGAGCCGCGCATCCACGAGTTCCTGCGCAGCGCCGCGATGTCCTGTGCGATCTACCGGCTCCCGGCGGGCGCCCGCGACATGCAGGCGCCCCACCTGGAAGACGAGGTCTATCTGGTGCTGGAAGGAAAGGCGCGGCTGCATCTGGGCGACCAGGTCGAGGAGGTCGGCCCTGGCATGGTGCTGTTCGTCGGCGCCACGACGGAGCATTCCTTCTTCGACATCCAGGAAGACCTGACGCTATTGGCCATCTTCGGCCCGGCGCCCGGCACGCTGCAGCGCCGCGGCGCCGGCCCGAGCCCCGGCAGCCGCGCGTAGCGGCGCCGGCGCGAGAAGCGCCCGGCCTCTTGTCAAACGCCACCCGGAGAAGACGGAACCGGCCCATCCTTCCGGGCCCGGGCCGCAGCCCGCTGCGGCCGGCAGCGATGCCGGCCGGATGCTCAGAGCCAGGTTCCGCCCTGCCGTTCGTCCGGCGTCCGCGTGGCGGGGTCGAAGTCGTGGATCCAGCCCAGGTGGTGCAGCATTTCCTCGCGCTGGCCGAGCCGCGCGTTGCGCCGGTCGGCGGCGGAGCCGTCGGGCAGATGCAGCACGTCGGCGGTGGAGATCGACGCGAACTGGACCTTGCGCGTGCGCCCGCGGCGCAGGCGTTCGTAGTTCTCCAGCGCCGGCCCGAAGCGGTCGGGACCGCATTCGCCCAGGCTGGCGGCGAGCACCACCGCATCCTCGATGGACTGGTTGGCACCCTGGCCGTGATGCGGCACCAGCGCATGCGCCGCGTCGCCCAGGAGCGTGACCCGGCCCCGCGTCCAGCGCCCCAGCGGCGGACGGTGGAACAGCGCCCAGCGGCTGCTGGTCGGCACGGCGGTGATCATCTGCACCACCGCCGGGTGCCAGTTGGCGAAGTGCCGCAACTGCTCGCCCTGCTCGGCGCCGGTCACCCACTCGCGCACCGGCCACGGCGACGGATGGCGCTCGACGAGCAGGAAGTTGTGGTCGCCGCTGCCGATCGGGTAGTGCAGCAGATGGCCGCCCGGACCGATCCAGAACTGGATGGCGTCGGGATCGGGCAGCAGGTCGAGCATCTCCGGCGGGACGATGCCGCGGAAACCCGAGCAACCGGAATAGAGCGCGTCGTCGTAGCCGAGCATCCAGCGCCGCACCAGCGAGCGCGCGCCGTCGGCGCCGATCACCAGGTCGGCCCGGGCGGAGCTGCCGTCCTCGAATTCGAGCACGACCTCGCGGCCGTCGTCCTTCAGGTCGCGCAGCCGCTTGTCGAGATGAATACGATCCATGCCGACGGTCCGCGACAGGATGGCCTGCAGGTCGGCACGGTGGATGCCCCAGTAGCAGGCGCCGAACTGCCCCTCGTAGGTCGGCTCGCCGCCGTGCCGGCCGATCACCCTGCCGTCGCGGCCGTCGCGGTAGATCAGGGTCGAAATCGAGAAACACACCTCGTCGAACCTCTCGCGCAGGCCGATGCGGTCGTAGAACCGGGTCGCGTTCGCCGACAGCGCGACCGCCGCGCCCACTTCCCTCAGTTCGGCCGTCTGTTCGTAGAGATCGACCTCGATGCCGTGCTCGCGCAGGGCGAGTGCCAGCGTCAGGCCGCCGATGCCGGCGCCGACGACCGCGATCTTCCAGTCTCCTTTGCTCATGAATCTCCATCCTCTGGTGGTTGTCGTTGTTGCGGCGCCCGGCACCCTGGCCACGGTGCGCCGCAGTCCGTCGGCGCAGGAGACCGGTTCGCTCCCCGCGCCCCCATGCCTGCGGCCGCTCGCGGCGCGCAGGCATGGATCTGGCGGAGCAGAGATTAGACATCCCCACGATATGACTCAATGCACCATGTCTTATGGGCTCCATGATTCACAGTCATAGTCCACCCGCCCGATGTCGCCCGCGAGGTTAGGGCACGGATCGCCTGCGAGGCACCCCTCGCCCAGCCGAAATCCCGCCCGGCGGCCGCAGAGCCGGCACGGTTGCACGGCCGGGTCGCTGGCTCGACAGGCATCATTTCGTATTTTCCGAAATATCACTCTCGGTTTATCTGATTTTTCTTTCATCATCCAGCGGCTATCCTTCGGCGCGTTCGCCTCTTCCCCAACGGAGTTGCACATGAAGACGTTCTCGCTGGTGGCCGCCGTGCTCGCGCTCGGCCTGACGCTGTCCGCACCCGACGCCGAAGCGGCCAAGCGCCTCGGCGGCGGCACCTCTTCGGGCATGCAGAGAAGCATGAGCGCCCCCGACCGCGCGCCCTCGGCCGCGCCCCCGCAGGCTCCCGCCGCCTCGGCGGCGACGCGCTCGCCCGCCGCCGCGACTGCCGCATCCCAGGCCCAGCCCAAGCGCTCGTGGATGGGGCCGATCGCCGGCCTGGCCGCGGGCCTGGGCCTTGCGGCGCTGGCCTCCCACCTTGGATTCGGCGAGGAACTCGCCTCGATGATGATGATCGGCCTGCTGGTGATGGCGGTGCTGGTCGTGGTCGGCCTCATCATGCGGCGCCGCGCGGGCGGCCCGCAGCCGGCGATGGCAGGAACAGGCGGCATGCAGTATGCCGGCCAGGCGCCGCAGGCCCGCGATGCGGCCATGCCGCAACCCGGTCACGGCGCCTTCGCCGGCGCTGCCGCCGGCCAGCCCGCCGCGGCGCATGGCCTGCCGGCCGGTTTCGATGCCGAAGCCTTCGTGCGCCAGGCCAAGGTGAACTTCATCCGCCTGCAAGCCTCCAACGACGCGGGCAACCTCGACGACCTGCGCGAATTCACCACGCCGGAGATGTTCGCCGAACTGAAGACCAACATCCTCGCGCGCGGCGACGCATCGCAACAGACCGACATCGTGCAGATCGACGCCGAGGTGCTCGAGGTGGCCGAGGAAGCCTCGCGCTACGTGGTCAGCGTCCGCTACAGTGGCCTCCTCCGCGAAGACCGGGACGGCCCGACCGAGCAGATCGACGAGATCTGGCACCTGGTCAAGCCGCGCGCCGGCAACGGCGGCTGGCTGCTCGCCGGCATGCAGCAGGCGTAAGGAGCGGGACCTTTCCTGTACGGGGAGGGGGCGCCGGGCGGCGCCCCCTCCCCTTTCCAGTTGGAGGAAGCACGACATGCTCGACCAGGTCGCCGAGAGAATCGCGAGCCGGATCATCGTCGGCCTGCTGCTCGGCGGCCTGCTGCTCCTGAGCTATTCGGTGCTGCACCCCTTCATCGTGCCGGTGGCGTGGGCGGTCATCATCGCCTTCGCCACCTGGCCGCTGTACCAGGTCCTGCGCGCGCGGCTGCCGCGCCTTCCCACCCTGAGCGCGCTCATCATGACGCTGCTGCTGAGCGCGGCCTTCGTGCTGCCGGCGCTATGGATGGCGGCGCTGCTGCGCGGCGAGATCAGCCTGGCGATCGGCACGGTGGTGTCGCACATCCGGCAGGGGCCGCCGGCACTGCCCGAGTTTATCCGCGACCTGCCGTGGGTGGGCGACCTGCTGCAGGGCATGTTGGACGATCTGACCGGCGACGTCGAAGCCTTCAAGGCGCGGCTCACCGAATGGGTGCGGCAGGGCGCGGATCTCCTCGTGGTCCTCATCGGCGACGTCGGCCGCAACGCCGCCAAGCTGGGCTTCGCGCTGATCACCGTGTTCTTCCTGTACCGCGACGGCGAACTCGTGCTGGGGCAGGTGCAGCGGGTGCTGCACCGCTTCCTCGGCGCACGGGTGGACGACTACCTGGCCGCGGTGGGCGGAATGACCAAGGCGGTGATTTGGGGGCTGGTCGCCACCGCGCTGGTGCAGGGCTTCTTCGCCGGGCTGGGCTACTGGTGGGCAGGCCTGTCGGCCCCGGTGCTGCTCGGGGCGGTGACCGCGCTGGTCGCCATGATCCCGTTCGGCACGCCGTTCGCATGGGGCTCCATCGGCGTCTGGCTGCTGGTCAGCGGCGACACCCGCGCCGGCATCGGCCTGCTGCTGTGGGGCACGCTGGTGGTGAGCTGGGTGGACAACCTGGTGCGCCCGCTGGTCATCAGCAATGCGACGCGCATCCCCTTCCTGCTGGTGATGTTCGGCGTGCTCGGCGGACTGACGGCTTTCGGCCTGGTCGGCCTGTTCCTCGGGCCGGTGATCCTCGCGGTGCTGATGGCGGTGTGGCGGGAATGGATCGGCGAATCGGCGCAGGCATCGCCGCCGGCTCCGCCCGCCGCGGCAGCGCCCCCGGGCGCGCCCTTGCGCGCGCCGGACCAGGCCCGCCGGACGGAAGGCTGAGCCCGGCCCGTGCAGGCGGGCGGCCGGACCGGCGTCAATGGCAGACGACACCATCGCATGAAAGGGGCGACAGCCGGCGCCATTGCATCGCCGTGCGACATCGCGAACAATTCCCGCCACCCGCACACCGCCCGGCCATCGTGTCGAAACTGCACAACTCCCGCCTGATGCGCATCGCCTTCCTGTGGCTGGGCTGCATCGCCCTGCTTCTGGGCGCGCTCGGCGTGGTCCTGCCGCTGCTGCCGACCACGCCTTTCGTGCTGCTGGCGGCGGCCTGCTTCGCCCGCGGCTCGGAACGTTTCCACCGCCGCCTGCTCGCGCACCGCATCGCCGGACCGATCGTGCGCGAATGGGAAGAGCATCGCAGCATGCCGCCGGGGGTCAAGCCCTGGGCCTTCGGGCTGATGTTCGTCTCCTTCGGCGTGTCGATGCTGATCGTGCCCGCGACCTGGCACCGCCTCATGCTGCTGTGCATCGCCGCCGTGCTGACTTTCTTCCTGTGGCGCGTGCCGGTGCGCGCGCCCGGCGCGGCGCGGTCAGCCGGCGCCGCCGGCGAAACCCGGGAGTGAAGAGCTGCTGCTGCGCCGCACCACCCAGCCGCCCATCGCCAGCACGTCCATGTCGGTGCGCAGGAAGCACGCCAGCGCCTCTTCCGGCCGGCAGACCACCGGCTCGTTTTCGTTGAACGACGTGTTGAGCACCATGGGCACGCCGGTGATGTCGCAAAAGGCGCGGATCAGGCGGTAGTACAGCGGGTTCGCGCGCTCTTCCACCGTCTGCAGCCGCCCCGAGCCATCCACGTGCGTCACCGCCGGCACCTGCGGCCGGCGCTCGGCGCGGATACGGAACACCTGCGACATGAAGGGCACGTCGCCATCCTGCTCGAACCATGCGGCAACCGCCTCGCGCAGCACCGACGGCGCGAACGGGCGGAAGGATTCGCGGCGCTTGATCTTGAGGTTGAGCACGTCCTTCATGTCCGCCCGCCGCGGATCGCCGAGGATGCTGCGGTTGCCGAGCGCACGCGGTCCCCACTCCATGCGCCCCTGGAACCAGCCCACCACCCTGCCCGCGGCGATGTCGGCGGCGGTACGCCGGACCAGTTCGCCGGCGTCGGCGATGCGTTCCAGCGTGCAGCCCGCCGCCGCGAGTTGCGCCGCGGCGGCATCCAGGACGCGGCCGATGGCCTCGTCGCCGAAGGCGGGGCCGAGGCCGGCATCCAGGAGCGCGGGCGCACGCGGAGCATCGCCATGCGGGCAGGCGCGATGCCAGGCCAGGAGCGCGGCGCCGATCGCCAGGCCGGCATCGCCCGGCGCCGGCGGCACATGCACGCGGCGAAACGGCGTGCGCAGGCGGATGCGGCCGTTCGCCGCCGAATTCAGCCCGCCGTCGCCACCCAGCGCCAGTGCGTCCAGGCCATGGCGCGCGTGCAGCGCATCGAGCAGATGGAACAGGGTTTCCTCGTAGATCGCCTGGGTGGCGCGGGCGATGTCGAAGTGGCGCGGCGCCAGCGGCTCCCCCGGCCGGCGCGCGGGGCCGAGCAGGGCTTCGAGCGCACAGCCGTCGCCGAGCAAGGCCGGATCGAGCCGGAAGCCGCCGTCCGGCCGCAACCCGACGAGGCGGCGCAACAGCGGCACGAGGGCTTCGCTGCCGTAGGGTGCCAGACCCATCACCTTGTATTCGTCGCCTTCGCCGGGAAACCCGATGTGCCGCGTCAGCATGCGGTAGAAAAGCCCCAGGGCATCGGGATGATCCTGCCCGCCGTGAAGCTCGATACGGGTGCCGCTGCCGACGCCCCAGACGGTGCGCGCGCCGGGCGCGGCGCCTGCCACCGACAACACCACCGCTTCGGGGAACGGCGACGCCAGGAAGGCGGCCGCCAGTTGCGCATCCTGGAGCGCGATGCCGACCACTTCGGGCACGGCGCGTGCGTCGCCCCTCGCGGCGGCCGGTTCGCCGGCCAGACCGGAACGCAGTTCGCGCAGCATGTCCGGCGCGGCCCGCGGTTCCACCGCGACCGCCACCTGCGCCAGATCCGCCGGCGCCATGCCGGCTTCGGCGAGGCAGTAGCGGATCGCCTCGCGCGGGAAGCCGGCCCAGTGCTTGATGCGGCGAAAGCGCTCTTCCTCGGCGGCAGCGACGACGATGCCGTCACGGACCAGGCAGGCGGCGGAATCGGGGCGGAAGGCGGAAACGCCGAGGATGAAGGGCATGCGGGCGGGCAAAGGAGTGATGCGGCGTGTGCTGCACGCCTCGCCCAGTGTGCGGCGCCCGGCCCCGTCCCGCAAGCCGCCGGAACCGGCACGCCGGCGCTGCCGGCCCGTGCCGCGGGGGCGTCCTGCAGCACTCAGGACTTCGCGTAGCCGTGCCGCGCCAGCACCGGAATCCAGCACTTGTCGACCACTTGCCCGAAACCCGCCTGCGTGGGGTGCAGTTCGTTGTCCCAGTCCTTCTCGTGGTTCGCCGAAACGAGGCATCCGGCGGAGCGGATGAAATACACGCGCTCGTGGGTCGCGGCGAAACCCTCGTACATCTTCGCCAGGCGGTCGATCAGGATGCGGCAGATCGCCCGGCGCAGCGCCATCTCCCCGTCGACACGCCGCACCTCCATCGCCGGCCGCAGCCATGGGCCGGTGATCTTCAGGTCGGCGAGCTTGAAGCCGCGGCCGTCGGGGACGGGGTAGTCGTAGCTGTGCAGGAAGATGTCCGGGCGCTGGACCGGACCGCCGGCGTAGGCGTCGGCGATGCGCTGCAGCAGCGCACTCAGCGCCGCCGACAGCTTGCCGATGAAGACCGCCATCGTGTCCTCGTCGATGCATTCCTCGGCCGTTTCCATGCCGCTGCAGTTGCGCTTGAGCGCAAGCCGGTAGTCGACCGCGTCGTTGCCCGCGCCGCTGACCAGGATCGCCGAATAGACGCCACGAAAGCCGGCCGACAGATGCTTCTCGAGCTGCTTCGCATGGCGCCCGAACACGTATTCCTCCAGCTTGGCGCCGTTGTAGCCCAGCATCTGGACGATGCGGTACGGGTCCTTGAGCCGCTTGTGTTCGACCAGCGCCTGCAGCACGTTGTTGCGCGGATACCAGAACCAGGAATCCCCGATCGCCAGCATCGCCGGAAACAGCCCCGGCTCCCAGGTATCGGTGGGGAGATAGATGCGGGACGTGCTCATGCGGGCCTCCTCGGATGCGCCGGGAAATGCGTTTGCGATTTCCGCCTGTGCTCCCGGTATAGCAGCAGCCGCGGCAGGCGCAAGGAGGCCGGTTCGCGGCCGCCGCGACGGGCGCCCCTCCGGCACGGCCCGCGCCGCCGGATTCAGTTTTCCGGCGCGCGCCCGGCCGGCGGCGCCAGCCAGGCGTTGACGGCCTCGATGCCGGGCTCGTCCAGCGTCCCCACCAGGCTCTGCAGGCGCAGGCGGGAGACGATGTAGCGATACCTCGCCACCGCCAGGTCGCGCTTGACGCTCACGCGCTGCTGCTGCGCGTCGAGGATGTCGATGCGGCTGCGCGTGCCGGCCTGGAAGCCCTTCTGGTTGGAAAACACCGCCTGCCCGGCGGAGCGCTCGGCCTGCTCCAGCGCGCGCACCCGCAGCACCCCCTCGGCGACGTTCTGAAACTCCTTGCGGATCTCCTGCCCGACCTCGCGCCGGCGGGCCTCGTACTGCTGCTCGGCGCGCTCGATGCCGGCCAGGGCCTGGCGGGTCTGCGACACCGTGTAGCCGCCGGCGAAGAGCGGCACGTTGACCTGCACGCCGACCAGCGTGGTCAGGTAGCGCGTGTCGATCGACACGTTGTTCTCGCTCTCGCTCCTGCTGCGCTGGGCGACCAGATCGACCGTGGGGTAGTGCCCGGCGCGCGCCTTGTCGAGTTCCTGCCGCGCGACCTCGATGTCGGCGCGCAGCGCGCGCAGTTCCGGATTCACCTCTTCGCCGCGCGCGATCCATTCTTCCGCGTCGGCCGGCTGCGGCGGCTGCAGCTCCATGCGCGCCGGATCGAGCGCGGCGAGCGCATCGACCGGCCGATCGATGATGGTCTGCAGTTGCCGCCGCGTGTAGCCCAGGTTCTGGCTGGCTTCGAGTTCCTGCGCCAGCGTGAGGTCGTAGCGCGCCTGCGCGTCGTCGATGTCGGTGCGCGTGCCCTGCCCGGCGGCGAAGGCGCGCTTCGATGCTTCGAGCTGGGCGGCGTAGGCTTCCTTCTGCGCGATCACCAGCGCATGCTGGTCCTGCGCCAGCAGCGCGTCGAAATAGGCGCCGGCCAGGCGCACCAGCAGGTCCTGCAGGCTGCGGTCCAGCGTCGCCTCCGCCCCTTCCACCTGGTGCCGCGCCTGCCGGTACTGCGCGAAGCCGTACATGCGCAGCACCGGCTGGCGCAGCGTCAGCGCGTAGTTGCTGCTGACGTAGTCGAAGCTGTCGGTGGCCGTGCGGCCGAAGACGTCGGGCGCCTCGCGCTCGGTGCTGTTCCTGCTGCGCGTCAGGCTCGCCGAAACGCTGGGCAGCAACTGGGCGCGGGCCTGCGGCACGGCCTCGCGGCTGGCCGCGGCCTGCGCGCGCGACGCCTGGTGGCGGGCGTCGTTCTGCAGGGCCAGCCGGTAGCTGTCGAGCAGGTCGAGCGCTGCGGCCGGCGGCGCCGGCAGCAGCGCTGCCAGGCCGAGGGCCGCGGCGGCGGCCCGCCACGCCGCGCCGCGCGAAAGCGCGGAATGTGCCGTCCCCCGCATGGCTCACTCCTCCTTCATCGACGCGGCCATGCGCTTGAGCAGCGGATGCAGCAGGTAGGCGAGCACGGTGCGCTCCCCGGTGCGGATCACCACCTCGGCAGGCATTCCGGCCTGCATCTGGCGGTCGCCGAGTTCCTTCATGCCCTGCGGCGTCAGCGAGATGCGCGCCAGGTAGTAGGACAGCCTGGTCTCCGGATCGGCGACGAGATCGGACGACACCGAATCCACCCTGCCCTGCACCACCAGCGCCGGCGAATGCGCGAAGGACGCGAAGCGGACGTCGGTCTCCATGCCCGGCTGCACGCGGTCGATCATGTGCGGCGGCACCTTCGTCTCGAGCAGCAGGGCCTCGTCCTGCGGCACCACGTCCATCAGCTTCTGCCCCGGGGCGATGACGCCGCCCACCGTCTGCGCCACCAGACCGACGACCTGCCCCTCGGCCGGCGAGCGTATCGTCGTGCGCGCCAGTTCGTCACCGGCGGCCTTCAGCTTCTCGGCGTCGGCCTGCACCTCGCGGCGGATCTCGGCGAGCTGCGCATCCACTTCCTTGCGGTATTCCTGCGTGCGCTGCACGGTGCGCAGCTTCATCTCGGCGATCGAGCGGCGCGCGCGCTGGATGTTGCCCTGCAGGTCGGCCACCGAACCGGCCGCCTCGGCCGCCAGCCGCTGCACCTCGAGCTGCTTGTTGCGCGGCGCATAGCCCTCCTGCACCAGTTCGCGCAGGCCCTCCAGTTCGTCCTGCAGCAGTTCGAGCTGGGTGCGGCGCGCCGCCAGCATGCCCTCGTAGCCGCGGATGGCGGCCTCTTCGCCCCGTATGCCCTCGCGGATCGCGTCGATTTCCGCCTGCAGGGCGCTACGCCGCGCGACGAAGAGGCTTTGCTGGTTGTCCGTGGTCTGCCGGATCACCGGATCCGCGGCGGCCTGCTGCAGGTCGGGGTGGAAGACGATCTCCGCCCGGCCGGCCTGCTCCGCCATCAGCCGGCCTTCCATCGCGCGCAGGGTCAGGTAGTGCTGGCGGATCGACTCGTAGTTCGCCAGCGCCACCGCGCTGTCGATGCGCAGCAGCGGATCGCCGCCGCGCACGAACTGGCCTTCCTTGACGAAGACCTCGGTGACGATGCCGCCCGACAGGTGCTGCACCGCCTTGCGCTTGGTATCGATCGCGACCATGCCGGCGGTCGGCACGCCCTCGTCGAGCGGAGCGAGCGCCGCCCACAGCAGGAAGCCGCCGAAGCCCAGGCCGAGCACCCACATGCCCAGCCGCGCCGGATGGCCGGTGTCGAGCGGCAAGGCGGGATCGGCGTCGGGCACCGCGCCCGTGGAGGAGGGTCCGGCACCGGCCGCGTCACGGCCGGGGATCAGCTTGCGAATCGCCATGTGGAACTTCCGTAAGACGGACTGCGAAAAAGGGTCTGCTCAGGCCGGCTGCGGCACTGCTCCGCCGGGCGCGGCGCGCGTGCCGGCCGCCAGTTCGGCGAGCACCTGCCGGGGCGGTCCGTCGTGGGTGATCGCGCCGTCGTCCATGACCAGCAGGCGGTCGGCGGAACCGACGATGCCGCGGCGGTGCGTGATCAGGAAGACGGTGCTGCCCTGCTGCTTCAGGTCCTCCACCGCGCGCCCCAGAGCGGCCTCGCCGACGTCGTCGAGATTGGAATTGGGCTCGTCGAGCACGACGATGCGCGGATCGCCATACAGCGCCCGCGCCAGCCCGAGGCGCTGGCGCTGCCCGCCCGACAGCGTGCCGCCGGCCTCGCCGATCTGCGTGTCGTAGCCCTGCGCGAAGCGCAGGATCATGTCATGCACGCCGGCGCGCTCGCAGGCGCGGATCACCCCGGCCGGGTCCAGTTCGCCGAAGCGCGCGACGTTCTCGGCGATGCTGCCTTCGAAGAGTTCGATGTCCTGCGGCAGGTAGCCGATGTGGGGGCCGAGCGCCTCGCGGTCCCGGTTCTCGATCGGCTCGCCGTCGATCAGCACGCGCCCGCCGCGATGCGGCCAGATGCCGACCAGCGCGCGCGCCAGCGTGGACTTGCCCGACCCCGACGGGCCGACGATGGCGATCACCTCGCCTGGGCCGAAATCCGCGCTCAGATCCTTCAGGATGGGCTGCGCGCGCCCCGGCGCGGTGGCCGTCAGGTGCTCGATCCGCACACGCCCCGACGGCGCATCGTGCCCCGGACCGATGCCGGGGGCCGGCGCCGGATGTCCGGCCAGCAGCGCATCGAGGCTGCGGAAGGCCCGGCGCGCACCCAGGAAGGGCTTCCAGTTCGCCACCATCTGGTCCAGCGGCTGCGTCGCGCGCCCCATCAGCACGTTGGCGGCGATCATCGCCCCGGCGGTCAGCTCGCCCTCGATCACCAGCAGCGCGCCGGCGCCGAGGGTGAGCGACTGCAGCGTGTAGCGCAGAAATTTGGTCAGCGCCAGCATCCTCGCGCCCAGGTCGGCCGCCCGCGCGTTCAGCGCCAGATGCCGCCGGTGGCGGGCCTGCCAGCGCTGCCTGAGGTTGCCGAGCATGCCCATCGCCTCGATCGCCTCGGCATTGCGCAGCTTGCCATGCACGAACGCACCCACCTGCGAGCCCGCCTCGAGCGCGGCCTCGACCGGCTTTTGCGTGAGGCGGTGCGACAGCCACGCGAGGCCGGCCAGCAGCAGCGCGAACACCACGCCCAGCACGCCCAGCATCGGATGCAGCATGAACAGCACGGCGAGGTAGATCGGCGTCCACGGCGCGTCCATGAAGGCGAACAGGCCGTTGCCGGTCATGAACTGGCGCAGGCTGGTCAGATCGGAAAAGGTGCGCGCCGGATTGCGCCCGCCGTGGTTCAGGCTGGACCGGAAGCCGGCCTGGAACACGCGCACGCCGAGCAGCGCGTCGAAGCACACGCCCAGGCGTACCAGCAGCCGCGCACGGGCCCATTCCGCGAAGGCCATCGCCGCGAAGCAGAACAGCATGACCAGCGTCACCGCGACCAGCGTGAGGCTGCTGCGGCTGACCATCACCCGGTCGTAGATCTGCAGCATGTAGATCGTGGGCGTCAGCATCAGCAGGTTGACGAGCACGGAGAACGCCATGCAGACGGCGAACTCGCGCCGGAACCCCCACAGCGCCGCGCCCAGGGCGCTCTGCCGGACGAAGGGAGGCGTCTTCATGCCGTCACCGGGCGCGGCGCCACGGCGGGCGGGGCTGCGCGCTGCAGGCCGGCGAGGACCTCGTCGCGCGGGCCGAAAGCCTTGACGCGGCCGTCCTGCAGCACGAGCACCAGATCGACCGCGGGCAGCACGCTGGTGCGATGGGTGATGATGACGACCGTCGCGCCCCGCGCCTTCAGTGCGAACAGGGTCTGCAGCAGCGCCTGCTCGCCCGCCTCGTCGAGGTTGGAGTTCGGCTCGTCGAGCACGACCAGGCGCGGCTCGCCGTAGATCGCCCGCGCCAGGCCGATGCGCTGGCGCATGCCGCCCGACAGGATGCAGCCCTCGTCGCCGATCCCGCTGTCGTAACCCGAGGGCAGCGCGAGGATCTGCCCATGGACGCCGACCGCGCGCGCCGCCGCCTTGACCGCCTCGCGGTCGGGCTCGCCGAAACGGGCGATGTTCTCGGCCAGCGTGCCGTCGAAGAGTTCCACGTCCTGCGGCAGGTAGCCGACGTGCGGGCCCAGTTCGGCCTTGTTCCACGGAAAGATGTCGACGCCGTCCAGCCTGACCTTGCCGCTGGCGGCCGGCCACACGCCCACCAGCAGCCTCGCCAGCGTCGACTTGCCCGAGGCGGCCGGCCCGATCAGCGCCAGCACCTTGCCGGGCGGCACGCCGAAATCGACCCCGCGCAGGATGGGCAGCGACGCGCCAGGCGCCGCGGCGACCACGCCTTCCACCGTCAGCAAGCCCTTGGGCGGCGGCAGCGGCATGCCGGGCGCGGGTGCCGGCACGGCGGCCAGCAGCCGGTCCACGCGCGCGAAGGCGTCGCGCGCATCGACCACCTGCCGCCACGCGCCGATGACCTGCACGATCGGCGCCAGCACCCGCACCCCAAGGGTGGAAGCCACGATCATCATGCCGCCGCCACCGGGAAACCTCCCTTCGATGAGCAGCCAGCAGCCGGCGCCCAGCAGCAGCGACGACTGCGTGAGCTGTACGAACTTCGCCATCGACGCGTAGTTGCCCGCCTTGTCCGAGGCCCGCGCCTGCAGCGCGAGGAACTCGTTCTGCCGCTTCAGCCAGCGCCGCCGGATGCCGGCCTGCATGCCCATGGCCTCGATCACCTCGGCATTGCGCAGGCTATCGGCGGCGTAGCTCTGCGCAGCGATCGCGGCCCGGTTGGCATGTGCGAGCGGCGGCTGGGTGTCGCGCTCGGTGAGCCAGGCCAGGCCGACCTGGATCAGCGCGCCGATGATGGACATCCAGCCCAGCACGGGATCGATCAAGAAGATGGCCAGGATGTAGAGCATCGCCAGCGGCACGTCGATCAGCGCCGTCGCCGCCGGGCCGTGGATGAATTCGCGCACCGTGCGCAGGTCGTTGAGCACCTGGGCGGTGGCGCCCGGCACGCGCCGCAGCCCGGCCGCGAACAGGGCATCGAAGACGCGCCCGCCGACGCGCGCATCGAACCTCGACGCCGCATCGTGCAACACCCGGCTGCGCACCCACTCCAGCACCTCCATCACCGCATAGACGGCCACGATCAGCAGCGTGAGCATCGCCAGGGTCGTGCCGCTGCGGCTGTTCACGACGCGGTCGTACACCTCCAGCATGTAGAGGGTCGGCGTCATCACCAGCAGGTTGATGAAGAAGCTGAAGAAGACGACCTGCCGGATCAGCGACTTCTGCGCGTCGAGGGCGGCGCGCAGGTCGGACGGCGTGTCGCCGGGCTTGATGGCCATGGGTCGGGTCTTTGCGGATTCTTGCGGTCGCGTCGGATTCTACGCGGACCGCCGCCGCCGACGCGTATCAATCCCTTTCGGCGGGACCGCCGCGGCCGCGTCTCCGGCGGCGCGGCCGGCCTGCCTCGACCGTCTTCCAGCGGATCGCAGAGGACCACATCCAAGAGACGAAAGTAGCCGCTTCTTCTACGCGGGTTCACACATGGCCCGGTAACTCATTGAACGGTAAGAATTTCCATGGCGATCCCTCGAAATATAATGACAAAAGAGTAAATGGCCAGTGCTTCTGGGATAATGCGCAAATGGCATCATCCAGACGATCACTTTCCGGCCAAGTTCCGGTTCCGCAAACCACCGCAAACGCGTAAGCCCGCGCCGACCGGAAGCCACGCCTGAGGATCATCGGATGGATACGCTACGGCGACAAAACCGCCTGCGGCGGCACGGTGGCTGAGGGCTTGCCGAATTACACCAGCCACGGGCGGGCGATTTCCGTCCAGGGCGCCCGGAAGAATTTCCATGGATTTAACGAGCAGAGGCCACCTCAGGCGTCCAAGGCTATTGATCGCCTGCATACTCATTTTGGGACTGCTGGGATGTTTCACTCTCAGCAATGCGGTGCTGTATGCGCATTCGTCTGGGGACTTCCTTTACGCATCAATGCCAATGCTGCTCACGACAGTGATTTACATGCACCGCAGATACCCGACGAAATTGGGATGGTTTGCCATTGCATTCCTGCTCCTGGCACCGTCAATCGCAGGAACTATTGGCGGACTTACGTCCATCTATTTCGACATTGGCACCAAATATGGCTGGGGAATGCTAATTGACGTCCTATTGATTGATCTTGCGATTTTCCTCGTCATAGCGTGTCTTCTCCATGCTGCCAGTATCACTGATGCCGCCAGGCCTTGACCTTCGCGGTCCGCCGCCCTCCTTTGCCCGGCGCGGTGCCGTCGTTCAGCCCAGGCGCTCGTCCCGCAGGTGCTGCCGCAGCGGACCGAGCACGCGCCTTGCCAGTTCGAAGAAGGTTTCGTCCAGCGCCACCGGCTCGCCGCGCAGGGCGAGGCGGTAGGCGGGGTCGCTGCCTTCGCCGTGCTCCGGCCGGTTGCCGCCGCTCCATCGCGCATGGGCCCTGGCGCCGTTGTCGCCATTGGCCACGCAGGCCCAGGCCGACTTGGGGAAGAAGTGCAGCGGGCGGCTCAATCCTTCGCGGTACAGCGCGAGCGCGTCGCCCAGCAGGCGGTGCGCCTCGGCGGCTGCCAAGGGCGGGAACGCGAACGTGCCGTCGCGCGACAAGCCCCGGGTTTCGCATGCCGCGCCGGCGACCGGCGCGGCGCACAGTGCCAGATGCGAGAACCATGCGGAAAGATAGTCGGCGACGCGGGTGTCGTCGTAGCGCTGGCGCAGCAGGCCGCCGGGGTGCAGGTTCGCGAATGCCGCGGTCAGCGTCCAGCGCTCCGCGCCGAGTTCGAACTCGATCCGCGACACCTGCGGCGGCAGCGGGGCGTCCGCCGTCGCCACCGCCACCGCTGAGGCGAAGCCGCGCAGGCTGGCCAGTTCGCGCAGCAGTTCGCCCTCGCCCAGCGCGCCGGGCGGATACTCGCCGCCGGCGCGCGCCAGTTCGAGCAGGTCCGCGGAAGGCGCTGCCGCGGCATCCGTCCCTCCCGCCGGCCGGTCGAGCAGGGCCGGCAGCAGGCGCTGCGCCAGCGCCTGCCGCGCCGGCCAGTCGGGGATGAAGCCTTCCACGTCCTCGAGTTCGTCGTCGGCCTCGGGCAGGTCGAGGCCGATGCGCTCGCGCAGCAGGTAGCGGCAGGGGTTGCCGAAGAAGCGGATCAACTGCGCCAGGCCCACGTCGCGCCATTCCTCGCCGGGCGGCGGCAGCGGCGCGATGAAGAAGGGACGATGCACCGCGTCGTCGACCGGGCGGTCCTCACCGTCGGCAGCGCTGCCCTCGTCTTCGCCGCCTTCGTCCCCGGCCTGCGCATCATCCATGCCGGCGGTTCCGCCGGACGCGGCTCCCAGCCGGGCGGCGAGCGCCGCGGCGTATTCCTCGTGGTAGCTGACGAGGCGCGGATCGCGCTGCGGCGACGGCAGGAAGTAATCGGCCGCGAACGGCTGCAGCGGATGCGCCACCGTCAGCCGGCGGCGCGCGGCGGCCAGCGAGGCGGGATCGGCGGGGTCCGCGGCGCAGGCCGCCGCCAGGGTGTCGAACAGTTCGTCCACCAGCACCGACGGCGGCAGAACACCGCCGTCGCGCACACTGCGCCCGACGTAGGACAGATGCAGCACGTCGCGCGCCGACAGCAGTACGTCGAGGAACAGGTTGCGGTCGTCGAGCCGGCGCTGACGGTCGCCGCGCTGCGGGCGCGCCGCCATCAGGTCGAACTCGGCAGCGCGGTCGCTGCCGGGAAAGGCGCCGTGGTCGAGCCCGATCACGCACACCACCCGGTAGGGCAGGCCGCGCAGCGCGGGCAGGGCTGAAAACGTCACCGTGCCGCCGGGCACGCCGCCGCGCGCAGGATCGTCGAGCAGGCCGGCGAGCGCCGCATGCACCACGTCCGGCGGCACCGGCGCGGACAGGCCGCCGCCGGCGATGGACTCGGCGAGCGATGCGACGGCCGCGCGCACGTCGCGCAGCTCGTCGGCCCACGCCACGCTGTCGCCGACCAGCGCCGCCAGCGCCTCGCCCAGCGTCCGGCGCCATCCCTCGGCGTCCTGCGGACGCAGCAGTGCCTCGCGCAGCGCACGCAGGGTCCGGGCGTAGCGCCAGAAGCGGCCGAGCGCGAGCGCGGCATTGCCCTCCGGCGCCGCCGCGCCGATGCGGCCGGCGAAGGGGGCCTGCCACGACGCCTCGCCAGCCGCCCAGGCGAGATACAGCCGGTGCAGACCCTCGTCCAGCGTATGGCGGGCAGGGCCGCCGTCGCCGCCCAGCCCCCAGCGGATGCCGGCGGCGCGCATCCAGTCATGGACCGTGGCGAGCGCGGCCTCGTCCAGGCCGAAGTTCGCCGCCACCGGCGGCTGTTGCAGCAGGTCGAACACGCGGCTCGCCGGAAAGCGCCCCGCGGCCAGCGTCAGCAGGCGGTCCAGCACCTGCGCCACCGGGTTCTCGCGCGTGCCGCCCAGGCCGGTGATGCGCCACGGAATGCGCCGGCCGGCCGGCGCGGTGCCGAACACCGCCTCGATGAGTGGCGCGGCGGCGTCCAAATCGGGCGTCAGCACCACGATCTCGTCGGGCCGCGGCGGGTTGCGCCCGGCGAAGAGGCCGAGCAGGCGGTCGTGCAGCACCTCCAGTTCGCGCGTGCGCGAATGGCAGGCGTGCAGTTCGATGCTGCGGTCGCGCTCGGCCAGCGCCACGCTGCCGGGCTCGAGATCCTGCAGGTCGAGAATGGCGTTCTGCAGGCGTGCCAGCACGTGTTTGCCCGGATGCGGCGCGAACGCGGCTTCTTCCTGCACCTCGCGCTCGCCGTCGAAGAGCAGGCCGATGTGCGCCTGGGTCTGCCGCCCCCACGCGGCCAGCAGCCGGTTGCCGGTTTCGTGGAACATGTCCTGCTGGCGGCTGGCGAGCCAGGACAGGCGGCGTGCATCGACGATCTCGAACCAGTATTCGCGGCAGGGATTGAGCACGTACAGCCGCACTTCGACCACCCGCGCCAGTTCGCGCAGCATCTCCAGGTAGAGCGGCGGCAGCGCCGGCAGGCCGAACACATGCACCGTGCGCGGCAGGCCGGCGGCGGCGAGTTCGGCCTCGCCCATCGCCGCGACGCGCCGCAGGAAGAGCGCCGCCGGATGCTCCTGGCGCAGGTGCAGGCCGGCGCGGATGCGCCGCCAGAGTTCGGCCTGCCAGGCTTCGTCGGCGCGTTCGGCCTCGGTCGCCGCGCCCTGCACCGCCGCCTTGCCGGCGGCCCATTGCTCGAGCCAGCGCGGCCGGTAGGTCAGGTAGTGGTCGAACACCCGCGCGATGCGCCCGGCGAGTTCGAAGCGCATCGCCGCGTCCGCGCCCTCCAGGTAGCGCGCCAGGCGGGGATGCGCCGGCAGCCAGCCGTCCGCGGCGGCGGAATCGAGCAGGCCGTGGATGCGCCAGGCGAGCAGCGCCGGCGCGAACGGCGAGCGCTCCGGCACCTCGACCACGCGGCCGATCTGCGCCCACAGCCACTGCGCCAGGTAGGCGAAGTCCAGATTGGCGCAGACGCCTTCGCGCGCGGCGACCGCGAGTTCCACCCTGCGCCGCAGCGCGCTGCTCGGCACCACCACGTGGCGCCGGCCGAAAGGCCCGGGCCGCTCGTCGGCGAGGCGGTCGAGCAGCATGTCGAGCAGGATTTCGAAACGGTTCGAGAAGGCGAGGTGGAACATCGGCAAGGCGCTTGCGGAAGGACTGCATTGTGCCATCCGCCGCCCGCCGGACGGCCTCCGTCGCTGCGCGACACCCTCCCCGCGGGAGGAGAGCGCCTCCTTCGGGCGGCCGGGCGGATGCACTCTAGGCAGGCTTCCCCTTCGGCACGACGGCGCGGCCGCTCTCCACCACCCTGCCGCGCCCGTTGCGCTTGGCTTCGTAGCATGCGATGTCGGCCGCCTTCAGCACGTCCGACGGGCTGCGGGTGTGGTCGTCGATGCGGGCGAGGCCGATGCTGGCGCCGACGCGGAAGGTCCGGCCGTCCCATTCGAAGGCATGGGTCTCGACCGCCTCGCCCAGCCCCTCGGCGATGCGGCGCGCATCCTCCGGGCTGCAGCCGCGCAGGATGAGGGCGAACTCGTCGCCGCCGACGCGGCAGATCAGGTCCTGCGCACGCACGCGATGCCGGATCAGGTCGCCGATCTCCTGCAGCAGCGCGTCGCCCGCCGCATGCCCGCAGGTGTCGTTGACCTCCTTGAAGCGGTCGAGGTCGATGAAGCACAGCGCGCCGTGGTCCGCGGCCCGCCGCGAGGCCAGCACCGCATCCTCCAGCGCCTGCTCGAAGGCGCGGCGGTTGGGCAGGCCGGTGAGCGGATCGTGCAGCGCCTGATAGGCGAGCTGGCCGGTGGCCTCCTCGACCCTGGCCTGCAGGTTGTGGGTCGCATCGGCGATCGAGCGGGCCATGTTGTTGAAGCCCTGCTGCAACTCGCCGAGTTCCTGGCCGCCGCCGACCGCCACGCGCACGTCGAGATCGCCCGCGGCCATGCGCCTGACGGCGTCCACCAGGCGGCCCACCGGCTCGCCCACCGAGCGCGCCAGCCGCACCGCGAGCACGCCCGTGCCGATCATCGTCGCGAACGCGAACGCCAGCACGGTCAGCGCGGTCATGCGGCGGCGCGCGGCATACGACCGGGTGTCGAGTTCGACATACACCCAGCCGATCACTTCCGGCGCCGGCGCCGCGGCGGTGGCGGCGCCCAGATCGTCCACCGCGACGGGCTGCGAGGTCACCGGCGCCGCGAAGGCATAGCGCCCCGCGCTCGCGCCGACGAGGCGCGGAGCCACCGTCGCCGCCACCCGGCCGAGATCGACGATGGCCGGGGAATCGCCCACCGCGCCGAGTTCGCCGCTGCGATCGTAGATCGCCGCGGCGACGACGTCCTGCTGCGCCAGCGCGGCAGCGAGCAGGCTGCGCAGGTTCACGGCATTGCCCGAGATGACGCCGTATTCGGCCGCGGGCGCGAGAAAGCTGACCATCGCCATGCCGCGGTCGCGCGTCGCCTGCTCGGTCAGTTCCGCCTCGCGGTCGAGATAGAGGATGCTGATGAGCACCGAGAGCAGCGAGACCGGCACCAGCACCGTCAGCAGCAGTCTTTGCGTCAATGTCAGCGCGCGCGCCGTCCTCATGGTGCGCCTCCCTGCAGCAGGCTCCGCAATTGTTCGTCGGCGGGGACGCCGATGTTGAGCGAGCGCGCCACCTGCCGGTTGACCGCCACCTGGAAGGGCGACGCAGGCCGCGCCGGCGGCAGCCGGCCCGCCGTGGTGCCGGCCTTGCGGACCCAGTCGGCGACGTCCGCCGCCACGTCGTCGGGCGCGCTGAAGACCGCGGCCAGCGCCCCCGCTTCGACGTAGGCGCGCGAAAAGGCGAAGATCGGCCGCCTGAAGCGGTAGCTGGTGAGCAGGATGGAGCGCGCCGGGCTGGATGCCGACAGCACCGGATCAGGCAGCACCAGCAATGCGTCCACGTTCGGCAGCAGCCGTTCGAGGCCGGCGATGACCTCGCCGGCCCCGGCGACGGCTTCGGGCACCAGCCTGAGGCCGGCGGCCGCGGCGGCCCGCGCCAGCTCCGGATCGGGCTCGCCGCTCGGGGTGCTGTAGAGCACGCCGAGGCGGCCTCCCCGCGGCAGCACCGCGCCGACCAGCCGCATCTGCCGCTCGGCGGGCTGATCGAGAAAGATGGCCGACAGCGCGGCCTGCGGGTGGCGCGCCCGCAGTGTCTCCCATTGGCCGCGGCTGAGCATCACCGCCAGCGTGGGCCGGCGAAAGCGTTCGAGCACGGTGGACGCTGCCTGCGAACCCGCGGCGATGACGAGATCGGCCCGGCCCAGCGCGCCTTCGTCCAGCCCGTCGGCGAGGTTGCCTGCCGGCAGCAGCTTGTAGCCGCTGCCGGCGAGCGTCCGCTGCAGGGCCTCGGCGAAAGCCTGCTGCGCCCCGCCGGGCTGCGACAGGGCCACGGCGACCTGCAGCGCGTGCGCTGGCGCCGACAGGCCCAGCACGAGCAGGCACGGCGCGGCGAAGCGGCCGAGAAAGGCGCCGACGAGCCACCGCGAGGCCGCAAGGCAGCAGGCGATCGACGACGGCCGGCGGCATCGCGACATGGTTCCTACCAGGAAAGGCGCAGGCTCGCGAACAGTTGCGGCTCGGCGCGGTACTTGCCCTCGTGGAACTCGGGATAGCGCCCGCCCACGCTCTGCGCCGTGATCGCGAACTCGTTGTCCGAGCGCGCGGGGCCGAAGCTGCGCGACACCTTGAGGTCCACGCGGTCGCGGGGCGGGACGACGTCGCCCTGGTTGAGCCACTTCATCTTTTCGTTGTGGTAGTAGCCGATGCTCGCGCGCCAGCGGTCGGGCAATTCCTTGATCAGCAGCAGCGAGGTCACCGCCTGCGGCGCGCTGACCTCGATGTCCTCGTCGAGCACGCCCTTGCCGGCATCGATCTCGATGAACGCCTGCGACAGCACGACGCGGCCCCAGCCGGGCCGGCGCCAGTCGACGCTGAACTCGGCGCCGTCCATCACGAAGGCGCCGGAATTGAGCATTTCCGACGAACGCTGCGGACGGGTCTGTTCGTACGGCAGGTAGCCGGACGGAGGCAGTGCCCGGCACGGCAGCCTGCCCAGCGGGTTGTTCGGGTCGAGCGGCGTCACCGTTCCGTCCGCCGCGATGGCCGGGTTCCAGCAGGTCCGCTCGTCGATGTAGCGCTCGTAGCTTTCGTGGAACACCCGCACGTCGAGGTTCAGCCCCAGGTCCGCCAGCAGCGCGACGTAGCCGAGTTCGGCATAGCGCACGCGCTCCGGCTGCAGCCGCTGCGTGGCGCGCAGGCCGAGGGCCTTGATCGCGCCGTCCTCGCGGTACACCTGTTCGGCGTCGGACTGCAGGAGCGTCGGCGCACGATAGGCCACGCCGCCGGACAGGCGCAGCGAGGACTGCTGCGACAGCGCGATGTTGAACGCGAGCCGCGGCGAAAACAGATCCCCGCTGTAGTCGTGCTTCTCGAACGTTCCGCCGGCGTTGATCTTGAGCCACTCGACCGGCTGCCACGTGAGGCTTCCGAAGACCTGCGCATGCCGCGCATACAGCGTGCCGCGGGTGTTGAAATAGTCGCGCGAACGCACGCTCTCCTGCCGCACGCCGGCGCCGATCATCATCTGCCATGCCGGATCGAGCCGCGTCGAGTACTGCAGTTCGAGATCGTCGCGGGTGGTGTCGAGATCGACGTCGACCACCGCCAGGCGGGTCCGCCGCCCGCCGAGTTCGGCCACGGCGAGCTTGCCCGGCCGTACGTGCTCCGACTGCCGGTAGTACTGCAGCGTGAAGTCGGATTCGGCGCCGAAACTGCGCGTCCACGCCAGGTGCAGGTAGTTGGCGCGGAACGACTCTTCGCCGATCGGATCGGCCACGGAGCCCGGCGTCCCGCGCTCATGGACGCCGTCGCTCATCCCCAGTTGCAGGCGCAGTTCGTCGTTCGGCGAGAGCTGGGTCGAGGCGCTGAAATTCACCGTGTCGAGGACGAAGCGCTCCTGCGGGTTCGCCATCCCGTCGTTCTCGGCGGGGGAGCGGAACGTCCTGGCGGCGCGGCGCGAGCCCGACAGCCGCCAGTCGACCGCGCCATCGGGCTGGCCGCTGAGGCGAACGCCGTGGTCGTAGAAGCCGTCCTGGCCGATGCGCGAGATGAGCGTCAGGCCGTCCTCGGTCGCGGGGGCGCGGGTGATGATGTTCACCACGCCCTGGAACGCATTCGCCCCGTAGGCGGCACCGTTGGGGCCGCGCACGACCTCGATCCGCTCGATGTCGTCGGTGCGGACCGGCAGTTCCCGCCAGTTCGCGTTGCCCCGCATGGGGCTGTTGACCGTCCGGCCGTCGATCATGACCTTCACGCGGCCGTTGTACGCGTCGCCCAGGCCGTGGTTCGCCACCGTCGGCGAACCCTCCGGCCACTGCGCCACCAGGAAGCCGGGCACCAGCCGCAGCAGGTCGTGGATCTCGGTGAAGCCGGAGGCGGCGATCATCTCGCGGTCGATGATCGTCACCGCGGCCGGCGCGTCGATCGGCGACTGTGCCAGGCGCGACGCCGTCAGCACGATGGGAATGTCGTCGAAGAAGACGTCGCCGGCCGCGGCCGCAGAAGGGAGCGCAAGGGTGGCGCCCGCAGTGTGCATGCATAGAATCGACCGCCGGAATCGCGCCTTCATTTCCGGTAAACCCCTCTCAATCTCTGACGGAACCCGACCACGGCAAGGGTCTCACAGCCCGCCGGACGCGGTCCACCGCCGATTCGGCCGGCATGCGGCACCTGACACGGCGGTGGCAGCAAACCCCCGCCCCGATTCCATGTGCGGCTCACGCATGGACCAGCGTGCGCACGCCGTTGGCGATGAATTCCACCGCCAGCGCCGCCAGCACCAGCCCCATCACCCGCGTCATGATGTTGAGCCCGGTCTGGCCGGCAAGGCGGCTGATCGGCCCCGCCAGGCGGAGGGTGGCCCACACCGCGGCGCCGATCGCCATGCCGATCAGCACCAGCAGGGCCAGTTGCCACCAGTGGCGCGCGCGCTCCGACAGGATGATGACCGAACTCATCGTGCCGGGCCCGGCCAGCAGCGGAATCGTCAGCGGCACCACCGCGATGCTGGAACGCTCCGCCGCCTCGTGCGCCTCCTCGGGCGTGGACCGCGCCCGGCCCGGCTCGGCATTGAACATGTTCAGCGCGATCAGGAAGAGCAGCACCCCGCCGCCCACCTGCAGCGACGCGATCGAGATGCCGAAGATGCCCAGCAGCGTCTGGCCGAACAGCGCCGACACCGCGATGACCACGGCGGTGGCGACGGCCGCGGTGTCAATGGTGCGGCGGACCTGCGACCGCGACTGGTGCGCGGTGAGGCTCAGGAACATCGGGATGGCGCCGAAGGGATTGATCAGCGCAAGCAGGGTGATGAAGGCTTTCAGCGTGTCCATGTCTCGTGTTCCCCCGCGCCCGGGCCGGCGGACCCCGGGCGTTCCGTCCGCGCCGCGAGCATAGCGCATGGGCCGGCTAGACTATCGCAGTGGCCGCCGATCCTGCACGATGTCCGGCCACGCGCCCGCCCCGCGGCCCACGTCCAACCCGATTCCGCCTCCCGCTCCCATGGCCCGCATCCATCCCGAAGGCTGGCGACAGCTCCCCGCAAGCGGCGCGCGCTCGCGCGAACTCGCCACGCTGGCGCTGTTCGCCGGCGCCCTGCCCGACGACTTCGCCGTCTACCACGGCCTGCACTGGACGCGCGCCGAGGGCGAGCACACCGTGTTCGGCGAGATCACCTTCGCCGTCGTCGGCCCTTCCGGCCGAGTGCTGCTGATCGAGCAGCAGGCGGGCTTCCTCGACGAGACGGCCGAGGGCCTGCTGCGGCCGCCGTCGCGCCGGGCGCGCAAGGTCAGCGTGGAACTGGCGCGCTGCACCGAGGCCCTGCGCGCGCGCCTGCGTCCGCTGCTGGACGGCGACGAGCCCCGGCTCGACACCCTGTTCTACTGCCCGGACTACCGCGTGCGGCAGCCCGGCACCGCCGGGCTGGACCCGGCGCGCATCGTCGACGCCTCCCGGCGCGACGAACTGGCCGCCATCGTGCGCACGCTCGCCGCCCCGGACGCCGGCCCGGAGGCGAAGCCGCCCGCCCCCGAGCGCCGCGCCACGCTGCACCGCTTCTTCGCCGACCTGCTCGAACTCGTGCCCGACGTGCAGGCGCTGGCCGGCCGCGCCGAGGCGCTCACCACCCGGCTGTCGGGCGGCCTCGCGGAGTGGGCGCGGCGCATCGACTTCACCCCTTTCCGCCTGCACGTCACCGCCACCGCCGGCAGCGGCAAGACGCAACTGGCGCTGGCCGCCTATGGCGACGCGCTGCGCGCCGGCCGCCGGCCCCTCTACGTGTGCTACAACCGGCCGCTGGCGGACCACTTCGCCCGCATCGCGCCGCCGGGCGGCGAGGTGGCGACCTTCCACCGGTTGTGCGACCGCCGCCTGCGCGCCGCCGGCCGCATCCCCGACTTCACCGCGCCGGGCGCGTTCCGGCGCATGGAGGCGGATTTCGCCGCGCTGGCCGCGGTGCGGGACCCTGCCTGGCGCTTCGGCGAACTGATCGTCGACGAAGGCCAGGACTTCGCCGAGCCCTGGCGCGACGCGCTGCTGGCGCTGCTCGCCGACGACGGCCGCGCGTGGTGGCTGGAAGATCCGATGCAGAATCTCTACGGCCGCCCGCCGGTGCCGCTGCCCGGCTGGGTGCGCATCACCGCCGCGACCAACTACCGCACGCCCGCCGACATCGTGGACCTGCTCAACCGCCGCCTGCCGCTGCCTGCGCCGATCCGCGCCGGCAGCCCGGTCGCCGGCAGCGCGCCGGAGGTGATGGCCTGGCACGGCGACGGCGAACAGGGCCTGATGGAGGCCACCCGGCGCGCGATCACCCGCGCCATCGGCCTCGGTTTCCGGCGCGACATGATCGCGCTCGTCACCTTCCGCGGCCGCGAGCATTCGCGCTTCACGCCGATCACCCACCTCGGCCCGCACCGGCTGCGCGCCTTTTCCGGCCGCTACGACCTCTTCGGCGAGCCGGAGCACAGCGAGGGCGACCTGCTGATCGACTCGGTGTATCGCTTCAAGGGCCAGTCGGCGCCGTGCGTGATCTTCACCGAGATCGACTTCGACGCGCTGGACGAGGCCACCGTGCGCAAGCTCTTCGTCGGCGCCACCCGGGCGACGATGAAGCTGATCCTGGTGGCGTCGCCGCGCGCCGCCGCCGTGCTGCAGCCGGACGAGGGTGAACCCTGAGGCCGCAGCGGCCCGAATCCGGACTAAGCTCAGAGCATGTCGGCAGCGCGGGGCCGCCCGGCCCGCGACGCGCGTTGCGCCGACGCCGATCGACACGATGCCGGGCGGCCCGCACCGGGCAGCCCGGGAGGAGCCAGGCATGCAGACACCGGACACAACGCCCCATGTTGAAGCCTTCGATCCCGTCGCCCGCGTCGCCGACGCGATCGCCGCGCGGCTGCCCGCCGACGAAGCCGCCGAGGCGGCGGAGTTCGCGCGCCAGTACTTCGCGCTGACCGCGCCCGAGGATCTCGCCGAGCGCCCGCCCGACGACCTCTACGGCGCGGTGCTGTCGCACTGGCACTTCGCGCGTACCTTCTCCGGCGGCGCGCCGCGGCTGCGCGTCTACAACCCGCGGCTGGAAGAGCACGGCTGGCAATCGACGCACACGGTCGTCGAGATCGTCAACGACGACATGCCCTTCCTGGTCGATTCGATCACCAACGAGGTGAACCGCCAGGGGCTGATGGTGCATCTGGTCGTGCACCCGGTCATGAAGATCCGGCGCGATGTGGAACACCGCATCGTGCACGTGGCGCGCTCGCGCAACGAGGCCGAGGGACGCTTCGAATCGCTGATCCACGTCGAGGTCGACCACCGCACCGAGCGCGCGCAGCTCGATGCGCTGCACGACGGCCTGCTGCGCATCCTGGGCGACGTGCGCGCCGCGGTGGAAGACTGGCGCCGGATGCAGCAGCGCATCGTCGACATCCTCGCCGAGCTGGAACTGTCGCCGCCGCCGCCGGTGCCGGCCCAGGAGCTGGCCGATGCCCGCGCCTTCCTGCAGTGGATCGCCGACGACAACTTCACCCTGCTCGGCTGCCGCGACTACGACCTGGTGCGCGACCCGGCGGGCACCGGCGCGGCCGACGGCAGCGCGGACGAACTGCGGGTCGTGCCCGGCAGCGGCCTGGGCATCCTGCGCGAGCACGGCCAGGCCCTGCCCTCGCTGGCCTTCTCGCAGATGCCGCCGGAGCTGCGTGCCTGCGCCCGCGCGCGCAACCTCTTGACGCTGACCAAGGCCAATGCGCGCGCCACCGTGCACCGCGCCGCCTACCTCGACTACATCGGCGTCAAGCGCTTCGACGCCGCCGGCGAGGTGATCGGCGAACGCCGCCTGCTGGGCCTCTACACCTCGGTCGCCTACAGCACCAGCCCGACGCAGATCCCGCTGCTGCGCAGCAAGGTGTCCACGGTCACCCAGCGCGCCGGCTTCCTGCCCAAGAGCCACGCCGCCAAGGCGCTCGCCACCATCCTCGAGCAGTATCCGCGCGACGAACTGATCCAGACCTCGGCCGACGATCTGTACGCCACCGCGATGGGCATCCTGCGCCTGGGAGAACGCCAGCGCACGCGGCTCTTCGTGCGCCGCGACACCTTCGGCCGCTACTACGCCTGCCTGCTGTTCGTGCCGCGCGAGAACTACAACACCGACGTACGCCAGCGCATGCAGACGGCACTGTCCGAGGCGCTGCACGGCGTGTCGTCGGAGTTCAACGTGCATCTGTCGGATTCGCCGCTCGCGCGCATCCTGATCGTGATCCGCACGCCGCCCGGCGCCGCGCCCGATTTCGACGTGCACGAACTGGAGCAGCAACTGGTGCGGCTGGCGCGGCGCTGGGAGGACGACCTCGCCCAGGCGCTGATCGAGGCCGTCGGCGAGGAGCGCGGCAATGCGCTGTTCGCGAAGTACGCCGCCGGATTCGCCGCCGGCTACCGCGAGGAACACGCCGCCCGCATGGCGGTGCACGACATCGAGCAGCTCGAGACGCTCGACGCCCCCGACGCCATCGCGATGAACCTCTACCTGCCGCTGGAGGCGCCGCCCGGCCGGCTGCGCTTCAAGCTGATCCGCGCCGGCGAACTGGCGCCGCTGTCGCAGAGCCTGCCGATGCTCGAGCACATGGGGGTGCGCGTGCTTGAAGAGCGTCCGTTCGAGGTGCGCCGCGCCGACGGCCAGGAATTGTGGATCGACGACTTCGGGCTGGCCGTGCCCGAGGGCGCGACGATGGTCGCGGAACTCGACATCGAGCGCCTGCGCGGGCCGTTCCAGGAAACCTTCCGGCGCACCTGGCGCGGCGACAACGACGACGACGATTTCAACCGCCTGGTGCTGCTCGCCGGCCTGGACTGGCGCAGCGTCACGGTGCTGCGCGCCTATGCGCGCTACATGAAGCAGGCCGCATTCACCTTCAGCCAGCACTACATCGAGCAGGCGTTGGCCAGCCATCCGGCGATCGCCGCCGAACTGATCGCGCTCTTCCGCGCACGCTTCGATCCGGCACAGGACGAGGCGCGCGACGCGCGCCAGGCGCAGATCGCCGAGCGCATCGCCGCCGCGCTCGACGGCGTGACCAACCTGGACGAGGACCGCATCCTGCGCCACTACCTGGCGCTGATCCAGGCCACGCTGCGCACCAACTTCTTCCAGTGCGACACCGACGGCCAGCCCAGGGGCTGGCTGTCGTTCAAGTTCGATCCGTCCGGGGTGCCGCTGCTGCCCGAGCCCAGGCCGATGTTCGAGATCTTCGTCCATTCGCCGCGGGTGGAAGGCGTGCACCTGCGCGGCGGCAGGGTCGCGCGCGGCGGCCTGCGCTGGTCCGACCGCATGGAGGACTACCGCACCGAGGTGCTCGGCCTGGTGAAGGCGCAGCAGGTCAAGAACGCGGTGATCGTGCCGGTGGGCTCGAAGGGCGGCTTCGTGCTCAAGCGCCCGCCCGCCGGCGGCGACCGCGATGCGCTGATGCGGGAAGGCATCGCCTGCTACCAGATCTATCTGCGCGGCCTGCTCGACCTCACCGACAACCTGGCGGGCGGCCAGGTCGTGCCGCCGCGGGACGTGGTGCGGCACGATGGCGACGATCCCTACCTGGTGGTGGCGGCCGACAAGGGCACCGCCACCTTCTCGGACATTGCCAACCGCACCGCGGCCGAATACGGCTTCTGGCTCGGCGACGCGTTCGCCTCGGGCGGCTCGGCCGGCTACGACCACAAGGGCATGGGCATCACCGCGCGCGGCGCGTGGGAATCGGTGAAGCGCCACTTCCGCAGCCTGGGCCGCGACAGCCAGACGCAGGACTTCACCGTGGTCGGCATCGGCGACATGTCGGGCGACGTGTTCGGCAACGGCATGCTGCTGTCGCGCCACATCCGCTTGGTGGCCGCCTTCGACCACCGCCACATCTTCATCGACCCGGACCCCGACGCCGCGGCCGGCTTCGCCGAGCGCGAGCGCCTGTTCAAGCTGCCGCGCTCGTCCTGGGCCGACTACGACGCCACGCTGATCTCGCGCGGCGGCGGCATCTTCCCGCGCGGCGCCAAGTCGGTGGCATTGTCGCCGCAGGCGCGCAGCACGCTCGGCATCGAGGCCGAGCAACTGTCGCCGGCCGAGCTGATCCACGCCATCCTGCAGGCGCCGGTGGACCTGCTCTACAACGGCGGCATCGGCACCTACGTCAAGGCGAGCACCGAGAGCCACGCCGAGGTGGGCGACCGCGCCAACGACGCCATCCGCGTCGACGGCGCGCAACTGCGCTGCAAGGTGGTGGCCGAGGGCGGCAACCTCGGCGTGACGCAGCGCGGACGCATCGAGTTCGCGCTGCGCGGCGGGCTGATCAACACCGACGCCATCGACAACTCGGGCGGCGTGGATTGCTCCGACCACGAGGTCAACATCAAGATCCTGCTCAACCAGGTGGTGGCCGAGGGCGAACTCACCGGCAAGCAGCGCGACCGCCTGCTCGCCGAGATGACCGACGAGGTGGCGCAACTGGTACTGCGCGACAACCGCGGGCAGAACCAGATCCTGGCGCTGGAACGCGCCCGCGGCGCGGCTCAGCTCGACGAGCAGGCACGCTACATGCGCCACCTCGCCGGCGCCGGCCGGCTCAACCGCCGCCTGGAGTTCCTGCCCTCGGACGAGGCCATCGCCGAACGCGGCCAGGCCCGCACCGGGCTCACCACGCCGGAACTCGCGGTGCTGCTCGCCTACGGCAAGATGGAGCTGTACGACGCCGTGCTGGCGTCCGGCATCCCGGAAGATCCCTACATCGCCACCGCGGTGGAGCGCTACTTCCCGAAGCCGCTGCGCGAACGCTTCCTGCCGCAGATCGGGCAGCATCCGCTGCGGCGCGAGATCGTCGCCACCCACGTGGTCAACAGCATGATCAATCGCGTCGGCCCCACCTTCTGCTTCCGCCTGCAGGAGGAAACCGGCGCGGCCCCCGCCGACATCGTGCGCGCCTACCTGGGCACGCGCGAGATCTTCGGCCTGGTGGCGCTGTGGAACGCCGCCGAGGCGCTCGACCATTCGGTGCCGGTCGGGGTGCAGCAGGACATCCTGCAGGCGAGCATGCGCCTGGCGCTGCGCGGCACGGTGTGGCTGCTGCAGCGGCGCGCCATCCTCGGCGAGCTGGACGCCGCCATCGGCCGCTTCGCACCCGGCGTGGCCGAAGTCGGCAACGGCCTGGGCCGCTGGCTGGCGCCGCACGAGCGCACGCCGATCGACGCCGAGGCGGACCGCCTGGCGGCGCAGGGCGTGCCGAAATCCCTGGCGCTGCGCATCGCCCAGCTCGGCGACCAGTTCTCGGCGCTCGACATCGTCGAGATCGCCGGCGAGACGGCACGCACGGTGGAAACCGTCGCCGACGTCTATTTCGGCCTCGGCGGCCGCCTCGACCTCGGCTGGCTGTCGCAGCAGATCTCCACGCTGCCCGCCGACGGGCACTGGTCGGCGCTCGCCCGCGTCGCGCTGCGCGATGACCTCACCGCGATCGCCCACGGCCTGGCGCGGTCGGTGCTCGACCTCAGCCCGCAGGAGCAGGACACCGGCGCCCTGATCGCCGCCTGGGAGGCGCGGCGCGAAGCCCACCTCGCCCGCTGCCGCCAGTTGCTGGCCGAACTGCACCCGGCCTCCACGCTGGATCTGGCGATGCTGTCGGTGACCTTGCGGCAGTTGCGGGCGCTGATCTGACGGCGCGGCATCGCCGGCCGGGCCAGGCGCCGTCAGGCGAAATCGCCGTCGTCGCGGCGCAGGTGCAGCCGGGTGATGCGCTCTTCCGTCGCCGGCAGCGGACCGCGCCGGCGCCGCTGCGCCTTCATGCGGTGACCGGGGAAGAGGGCCGGCGGCCGCGGTGCAGCGCGATGATCGAGGTCGCGGTCTGCTGCCTGACGACGTCTGCCAGCGTGTATGTGTCCAGCCGCTCGTAGAACGCCTGCTGCGCATCGTTCAGCGCCGCGCGCACGTTGCAGCCTTGCAGCAGCACGCAGGGCTGCGACGTGCAGTCGATGAGCGACTCCCCGCCTTCCAGCTCGCGCACCACTTCGCCCAGCCGGTATTGCGACGGCGGCTGCGCCAGCGCGAGGCCGCCGCCCTTGCCGCGGGTGGCGACGATCCAGCCTGATTGGCCGAGGCGATGGACGACCTTGGCGAGATGGTGGCGCGAGACGTCGAAACGAGTCGCGATCTCGTCGATCGTGACCGGCCCGCTGTCGGGCGGGACGGTCAGGTACATCAGCACGCGCAGGCTGAGGTCGGTGAAGCGGGTGATCTGCATGGATGGGGCGTCTCGACAGGATCCGGCAGCCGCTCCGTGCAACGCGTGGGCGCAGCGTGGCTGCCACGCCCCGATTAGATCACACCGCCACGCCGCCCGTGCTGAACACTTCGGCGTGGATGCGCCCCGAGCCGACGCCCAGTTCGTGCAGCGTGCGGATGTGCGCGTCCATGAACTCGGACGGCCCGCACAGGTAGTAGTCGGCCTGCGGCTTCAGCACGGCATCGCCGAGTTCGCGCAGGTCGAGCGTGCCGACCCTGGCCGGCGGCGCGGCCGGCCCCTCGTCGTGGAACACGTGCAGCCCGACCTGGCCGTTGTCCGCGGCGACCTTCGCCAGATGCGCGCCGAAGGCATACACGCCGGCATTGCGGCTGGCGTGCACGAACTGCACGTCGCGGTGCCCGGCGGTCTTCACCAGCCGGTTCAGCATCGCAACCATCGGCGTGATGCCGACGCCGCCGCTGATCAGGACCACCGGCGTGCCGCGGTCCTCGTGCAGGAAGAAGTCCCCGAACGGCGGCGCGACGTCGATGATGTCGCCCTCGTCGAACTTGTGATGCAGCAGGTTGGACACGCGGCCGGCCGGCGTATCGTCGGTGCTCGGCTCGCGCTTCACCGAGATGCGCAGATACGGCGTGCCCGGCGCCTCGGACAGCGTGTACTGGCGCGGCTGCATGACTTCCCATTCCGGCACGTACACCCTCACCGACACATACTGGCCGGCGCAATAGCCGGGCAGCGTGCCGCCGTCCGCCGGCGCCATGTGGAAAGAGGTGATCTGCTCGCTTTCCTTCACCTTGTCGACGATGCGGAACGCGCGCCAGCCGCTCCAGCCGCCGTCCCTGTTGGCGATCTCGGTGTACAGCCTGCTCTCGGCCTCGATGAAGAGGTCGGCCAGCGCACCGTAGGCCACCGCCCAGGCATCGATCAGTTCGTCGCTGGCGGCATCGCCCAGCACTTCCTCGATCGAGGCCAGCAGATGCTTGCCGACGATGGGGTAGTGCTCGGCGCGGATGCCGATGCTGGCGTGCTTGTTGGTGACCAGCGTGATCACCGGCGCCAGCACCGACGGATCGTCGATGTTTTCGGCATAGGCCAGGACCGACATCGCAAGCGCGGTCGCCTGCTTGCCCGACTCGTGATGGGTGCGGTTGAAGAGGTGCTTCAGTTCGGGATTGTGGCGGAACATGCGCTGATAGAAATAGGTGGTCAGCGCCACGCCGTGCTCTTTCAGAACGGGAACCGTCGCCTTCACGAGGCTGCGTACCTTGTCGTCCATGCGTACTCCGGGTTGATGAGGGTGGGAGGAATCGGGAGCAAAGAAACCCGGCGGCTCGCTCGCGGCCGCCGGGTTTCTTTAACATGCATCAAAACTACCTCTTTTAGCGCACGGAGGTCAATCAGGACAAACGCGGATGTCGCGATGCAACGGTGCGGGTGGGTGGGTCGAACCCGGTCTGGCGGCGGCGGATGCGCTCCGCGTCCTGCGCAACTCGACCTCGCTGCGCTCGGGACTCAGACAGTGCTCGTCCGCTCCGCGCATCCCCCGCCGCCAGACCTGCCGTGTTGCGGGCTTCTGGCACCTGTACGACTGCTCCGAAGGGGCTCCGCCCGGATCAGGCCAGCAGCACCGCGAGCAGGCCGGTCAGCACGATGCCGTCGAAAGTGCCGGCGCCGCCGATCGATGCCGCCGGCACGCCGAGCTTGCCGATCTCCTTCAGGCGCAGCAGGTCGGCACCGACGAGCACGCCCAGCGTCCCGCCGACATAGGCCAGCGGCGCCGCGTGCTCGATGTCGAGCACCAGCGCGACCGCGGCCGCGGTGGCCGGTGCCACCAGGAAGGGCATGGCGATGCCCACGCCGCGCTGCGGAAAGCTGGTGAGATAGGACACCACCGCCACCACGGCGACGGCGGCAAGCACCCGCGCCGTCTGAAGCTCGGTATGCGCCAGCAGATAGACGCAGAACGCCACCGGCACCACGCAACCGCCGACGTTGACCGCCACGATGGTCCTGCCGGTGAACGGCAGGCGCTTGAGGCCGAGGAACTCGCGCAATTGCCGCGACATGCCCTCGTCCGGCGGCGACTCGGCGCGGACGCTGAACAGCGGCAGGTTGATGAGGCTGCCGAACAGCGACGCGCCCAGCAGCAGGTAGGCCGAGCGCGGCTCGAGGCCGAGCTTGTAGAAGGCGATCTGCAGCACGCCGAGCTGCACGCTGCCCACCACGAAGGCGAAGGCGAGGATGAGCAGCAGCAGGCGCAGCGGCGAGTTGGGCATGGTCAGTCCGCCACGGCGGCGGCCGGCCGCGGGGCGGCGATGCGCGGGTCCCCGAAGGGTCTGGGAAAGATCACGGCGCGTGCTCCAGGAGATCGTGATGCCGGACCACTGCCGGCATTCTGCAGCATCCGCCGGGCCGCCGCACCCGCGGCGGACGGGCCGTGCCGCCCGACGCCTCGCCGCCACCGCAGGATTGTCCCCGGGCAGCCACCACGGCACGGGCTACCGGCGCATGAAGCGCTTCGCCATCCTGGCGCCGAATCGGACGTGAAGCGCAGGGACTGGCGCCGCGCCGTCCGGCTGGGCCGGACACGCCAGGCAGAATGATCCCGGCCAGGCTGGAGGCGGGTCGCCGCCACCGCCTGCCGGCGGATCGCGGCCGCGTTAGACGCTCAGGTCCACCTGGCTCACCGTGCCGACGCGGCCATCCTCGCCCAGGTAGATGCCGGTAGCGCGCATCAGGCCGATGGTCTGGTTGGCCGCATCCTTGAGGCTGAAGGGCGTGCTCACGTTGCCGACGTACAGGGCGCCGATGCCGGCGTCGGCGAGCGACTGCAGGCGGCCGTTGCCGGCCTCGTCGGGCTGCCAGAGCTTGAGCCGGCTCCAGCCGGCGTCGGCCTCGTCCACCCAGCCGTTGCCGTCGTCGTCCAGCTCGGCGAGTTCGCCGAACCCGCTGCCGGTGGTCGGGCCGAACAGCTCGCGGCCATCGTCGATGCGGCCGTTGTCGTTGCGGTCGAAGGCGAGAAAGCCGCGGCCGCCGGCCAGCGGCACCTGTTCCGCCTTGCCGTCGGCGTCGAGATCGAAGGAGAAACGCAGGTCGGACAGCGCCGCGGACGGGCCGGCGAAGTCGATCATCAGCGGGTCCTTCAGGCGCTGGTCGCCGGCGCGGAACTGCACCGAGGTCGATTCGCTGTAGCTGCGCGACATGCTCAGGCCCAGCTCGAAGCGGATCTCCTCGCCGTCCGCGGTGCGCACCACGCCGGAAGCGCCGAAGCTCGTCGTTTCCGTCTCGCTGTAGGTGGCGTTGAAATCGTATTCGATGCCGTAGCCGGCCCGCGGCCGGGCAGGCGCATCCGATGCGGACTG
The DNA here is from genome assembly GCF_002354895.1 of Thauera sp. K11. Lineage (NCBI taxonomy): Bacteria > Pseudomonadati > Pseudomonadota > Betaproteobacteria > Rhodocyclales > Zoogloeaceae > Thauera > Thauera sinica. The sequence continues at coordinate 4,938,796 of NZ_CP023439.1, read as the reverse complement.
CGGCACCGACTGCGCGGCCTGCGCCGCGCGGGCGGCGCCGGCATCGAGTTCGCTGGCATCGAACAGGCGCACCGGCCTGCCGGTGAAGAACTCGATCATGCGGATCAGCATCGACAGCCGCGGATCGTTCCTGATCGCCGCGTCCACCGCGGCCCCGACCTCGCCGCCGTCCTCGGCCTGCTGCGCGGCGAGGCCCTCCGCCGAAATCTCGACCGCATCGCGCGGGGTGCGCTGCGGCCCGTCCGCGTCGCGCCAGGCTTCGAAGCGCTCGCTGACCTGCAGCGAAGTGGTGGCGACGTACGAAGATTGAAGTTCGATGCTGGATGCTGCGACTCTCACGGCCCGATTCCTCCACCGGCTTTTCCTGCTGACAGGTAACGGCCGCCCGATCAAGGACTTGAGCGAACCTCAGGCCAGCTCGGCGGCCAGCTCGGCGATCGCCTCGTCGCGCCGCTCGTCGTTCTCGCCCCGCGCCCATTCCGGATGCGCGCGCGCTTTCTCCAGCGCGTAGGGCAGCGGCCCCTTGCGCCAGCGCTGCGCCACGGGGTCGGCATCGGCGGCGCGCGCCACGTCCGCGTCCTTCAGTTCGATGGGCGCGGTCGCGGCATGGCCGCGGCCTTCGAGCGCGGCCAGCAACTGGCGCTGGCGCAGCGCGACCAGGCGCAGGATGGCGTCGTCCACGGTGAGTTCGCGATGGCCGCGCAGCTTCGCCGCGATGCGCTCGCCGTAATGGCCGAAGGTCTGCCACAGGCCGCCGGCGATCGCCCCCAGCGCCGCCGCCGCGCCCAGCGTCAGGCCGCCGGTCATGAGGTCGATGCCGACGCCGGCCGCGGCGCCGGCCGCCATGCCGGTGCCCAGATGCACGCCCATCTGACGCAGCGTCTCGGGGTTGAAGAGATCGTCCTCCCAGCGCCCGTTGGTCAGCGGCAGCGCGTCGGCGCGCGCGTCGCCGGGGCGGAACCGGTAGAGCCGCAGCAGGGCGTCGACGCAAGCCTGCTCGCGCGCGCGCACCGCATCGCGCAGGCGGGCGACGGCGGACTGCAGCGCGGCGTCCGACTCGTCCTCGACGCGGTCGTGCCGCGCCGCCAGCCCGATCAGCATGTCGGCGACTTCGCGCCGCGCCGCCTCGCGGCGCTCGTCGGCCTCGCGCTCGCGCGCGGCGATCAGGCGGTCGAGCGCCGGACGATGGGCATGCATCAGCGTGGCGAGCGTTTCGAACAACAGCCGCTCGCCGTCGAGCGCCGGCGCCACGGTGTCGAAATTGACCACCGCGTGCAAACCGAGGCGGGCGAGCGCGGCACGCCAGTCGGCGGTGCGCGCCTCGGGCGAGGCCACGAAGTTGAGCACCGGCAGCAGCGGCCGCGCGCAGGCGGCGAGCAGCGCCAGTTCGTCCTTGTGCTTGGGCAGCACCGGATCGCGCGCGTCCGCCACGTACAGGCCGGCATCGCTGGCGAGCAACTGGCGCAGCACCTTGGCTTCCTGCTCGAAGCGGCCTCCGGCCTCGGGCGCGGCGAGAAAGCGCGCGATGCGCTCCGGGCCGTCGAGGCGCCCGGCCGGCGGCGCCAGTTCGTCGATGCGCTCGAGCAGCGCGATCGCATCCTCCATGCCGGGCGTGTCGTACAGTTCCACCGCCGGCCGGCCGTCCGCCATCAGGCGCAGCCCCTCGACATGGCGCGTGGTACCGGCCTCGTCCGACACGTCCCCGAAGCCGGCATCGCGCGCCAGAGTGCGCAGCAGCGAAGTCTTGCCGGTATTGGTGTGGCCGACCACGGCCACGCGCAGGATGTCGCTCACTGGACCATTCTCCCGTCACTGCACGACGCGGCGCCGGCCTTGTACGGCCGGGCGGGGGCGCTCATCGGCCCTCCTCCAGCCAGTCGCAGGCGGCGCCGGCATCGATGAACAGGGCTTCGGCGGGGAAGTCCAGCCGCGCCAGCCCCTCGCGCCACAGCCGCAGGCGCTCGCTGGCGGCGCCGGTCTCCGCCGGCGCGGCCAGCGCCCACACGCCGGCCTCCACCGCGCGGTCGGCCAGTTCCGCGATCAGCCCCAGGCTGCCGCGGTCGGGCGTCTGGCGCGGATCGATCGCGATCAGCAGGCGGCGCGGCGGATGCGCGGCGAAATGCGCGAGCGCCGCGCGCCGCTGTTCGCGGCTGTCGAGGCGCCCCTCGTCGTGCCCGCCGCCCTCCCCGGCCTGCACCGGCGCGGCGCGGACGCAGGCCGGCGGCCACGGCAGGTCGCGCCCCAGTTCCAGCGCCACTAGGGCACACCCCTCGCCCGCCGCGGGATGCACCCCGCGGCGGCCGGGGCGCGGCATCGTTTCCGGTTCGGCGTCGCGCACGCCGATGCGTTCGCTGTCGGGCAGCAGGCGCGCGCGCAGGCGGGCATAGCCGGGCCGCGACAGATCCAGCGCCACGCGCCGCGCCGCCCTGCGCCACAGGGTCGTGCAGGCCAGCGCCAGTGCCAGCCTCGGCAGGACGCCATAGACCAGCAGGCAGCCGATCAGCCAGCCCGCCCATGCGCGCCGGCCCGCCTCCTGGAGCATGGCCGCGTCGCCGCTGGCGGCCACCGTCGCCGCATCGGGGACCGGAAAACCGAGTTGCGCGGGCAGCATGCCGAGCGCGAGCGTCAGCGACGTGAAGGTCTGCGCCGGCAGGATGGTCGTCTCCCACACGAAGCCGTAGCGCCGCGTGGCGAACAGCAGGAGCAGGCCGGCCGCCGCGCCGCCGAGCGCGAGCGCCCACAGGCCGTGGCTCACCGCGCCGACGCGCCAGGCCGCCGCGCGCCCGCGCCCCAGCAGGCCGCCCAGCGCAAGCGGCAGGTCGGCCGTCTGCGGGCTGCGGTCGAGGACGGTGACGATGCGCAGCCACAGCCGCGCGGCCACGCCGCCGGCCTGGGGTGCGCCACCCGCCGCACTGCCGGCGAGCAGCATGCCGATCAGCCACAGCGCGAGGCTCGCCAGATGCACGCCGAGCAGCCCGCCCAGCGCCCACACGACGTTCACCGGACGGCCGCCGTCGCCGAGTACGCCGGCCGCGGCGGTGAAGCCCAGGACCAGCGCCATCGCCGCCGCGACGGTCAGCCCGATCCGCATCCGGGCACGCCAGCGCAGCAGCGCGTCGCGCCAGCCCTCGCGTTCGCCCAGCACCTCGGCCCGGCGCAGGATGCGCGCTTCGAACACCAGCGCCAGCCGGCGCGCCGCCGCGACCGCGGCCGCATCCTCCAGCGCGCCGCGGCGCTCCTCGTGCCGCCGCACGGTTTCCGCGAGCCAGCGGGATTCGAAAGGAGTGAGTTGGGTGCGGGAAGTCGTCAATGCGGGGCGTCGCGGCTGGAAACGGCAACAGCATAGCAACCCGCGGCGCGGCCGGGCATCTCCGCCACGGCCCACGCGTACGCCGCACGACAACGGATGGCGACCGGAGTCCCCGTGCGGAAAGACCGGATCGCCCGGACCCGCGGCGATTGCGGCACGCGCCCCATGCCGGGCGGCCCCGGCCGGGCAGCACCACTCCGCCGGGTTCGGGCACGACGTCCGTCCATTCCGTGGCAGGCGCAGGCCGTCGATCAGCACGGCGTCGCCGGCGTCGGGATTGGCCGCACCCGGCGCGGCGGACCGCCGCCTGCGCTACCATCCACCCGCCGGATCGCCGTTCCGTGCGGCGCGCGGACGGCGGTGCGCGGCGGCGCCGGCTCCCTTCCCGACATCGAACCACTGGACCGGAGGCCCCATGGAACTCGACACCTACGTCCGCGCCCTGCCCAAGGCCGAACTGCATCTGCACATCGAAGGCACGCTGGAACCCGAGCTGATGTTCCGGCTCGCCGCACGCAACGGCGTCGCGCTGCCGTGGGCGAGCGTGGAGGAAACCCGCGCCGCCTACGATTTCACCGATCTGCAGAGCTTCCTGGATCTCTACTACGCCGGCGCGGCAGCACTGGTCCACGAGCACGACTTCTTCGATCTGGCGATGGCCTACTTCGCCCGCGCCCATGCCGACGGCGTGGTGCATGCCGAGCTGTTCTTCGACCCGCAGACCCACACCGCGCGCGGCATCGCCTTCGACACCGTGCTGTCGGGCCTGGAACGCGCCTGTCGCGACGCGCATGCGCGCTACGGCATCGGTTCGCGGCTGATCCTGTGCTTCCTGCGCCACCTGAGCGAGGAAGAAGGCTTCGCCGCGCTGGCGCAGGCCATGCCGCACCTCGGGCGCATCCATGGCGTCGGCCTGGATTCGTCGGAGAAGGGCCATCCGCCGTCCAAGTTTGCGCGCCTGTTCGCACGCTGCCGCGAACTCGGCCTGCACGTCGTCGCCCACGCCGGGGAGGAAGGCCCGCCCGCCTACATCGCCGAGGCGCTGGACGTGCTGAAGGCGGAACGCATCGACCACGGCGTGCGCGCCGCCGAAGACCCGGCGCTGATGCAGCGGCTGGCGCACACGCAGGTGCCGCTGACCGTGTGCCCGCTATCCAACGTCAGGCTGCGCGTGTTCCCGACGCTGGCGCAGCACAACCTGAAGACGCTGCTCGACGCCGGGCTGAAGGTGACGATCAATTCCGACGATCCCGCCTATTTCGGCGGCTACGTGGCGAAGAACTACATCGACACCGCAAAGGCGCTCGGACTCACGAAGGCCGACCTGAAACGCATTGCACGCAACAGCCTCGAAGCGGCCTTCGTCGATGACGCCGCGCGCGCACCGTGGCTGGCGCGGCTCGAGTCCCTGCCCGGCTGAGCGGCGCCGCGGTACGACGGCTCATCCTTCCTTCCGGCGCGATGCGGTCTCGGCCCACAGCGCGCGGCCGAAAGTCTTCCACGCCGGCCCGCCGTGGGTCTCCAGGCCGACGTCGGCGCTTTCTTCCATGGTGCGCAGCATCAGATTGGCGAGGCCGAACAGGGTCACCTTCGCATTGAGCCGCTGGTCGTCCGGGTGGGCGGCGGCCGCGTGCACGAGTTCGGGCGTATGCTCCAGCGCTTCGCGCGCGAGCGCGCGCACCTGCGCGTCGTCGCTCCAGTCTATGCCCAGCGCCACGCCCATGCGCTCGATCTCGAGTTCGATGTCATGGGTGGCGTGCTGGTAGTTCTCGAATCCGGCCATTTCCAACCTCGGGAAAAAGATGAATGGTGCGACCCCGGGCGGCGCTTACGACGCCGCCCGGCCGACGAACGGGGCGAACATCGCTTCGACCGCTTCGCGCGGCAGGTCGCGCACGATGAAGACCAGCCGCGAACGGTGGTCGCCGAAGGGCGGCTGGTCCGGCCAGGCCGGCAGGCTGGCCGGCGGATACACCGTATGCTGCACGCACTGCACGACCCGCGGCAACGGATCGCCGGCGACGTCGAGCAGGCCCTTGATCCGCAGGATGCGGTTGCCGTGCAACTGCAGCAACAGACCGAGCGCATCGGAGAATTCGAACCACGGCAGCGGCGCGTCGAAGCGCAGCACGAAACTAGCGACGCCCTCGTCGTGACGGCGCGCCGCCGCCTCCGGTGCGGCATCGGCAGCGGCATGCCGTGCTCCCATGCCCGGCCTGCGCCACTGCGGGGCCGCGTGCGCCGTCTGCCGTGCCTGCACCGCCTCCTCGCCCAGCCAGGCGGCGACGTCCGGCACCTTGCCCGCGGGGTCGTACAAGCCGCAGCCGAAAAAGGCGTCCGCGCCGGCCTCGCCCATGCGGACCTCGATCTGCGCCGCCGCCGGGTTGAGCCCGGCAAGGCGCCGCTTCAGCGCCTCGCGCCCCGCCTCGTCCGCCAGGTCGCACTTGGTGATCAGCAGCCGGTCGGCCATCGCCACCTGGCGCACCGCTTCGCGGTGGGCGCCGAGTTGCTGCAGCGCATGGGTGGCATCCACCGCGGCGATGACGCCGTCGCAGCGGTAGCGCCCGGCGATGAAGGGCTCGGCCATCAGCGTGTGGATGACCGGCGCGGGATCGGCAAGGCCGGTGGTCTCGACCAGCACCCGGCGCGGCGCGGGGATCTCGCGCCGCAGCGCGCGCATGAAGAGCCCTTTCAGCGCGCGCACCAGGTCGCCCTGCACGCTGCAGCAGATGCAGCCGGAATCGAGCACGACGAGGGTCTCGTCGACCTTCTCCAGCAGCCGCGGGTCGAGCAGGTGCGGATCGACGCCGACCGTGCCCAGCTCGTTGACCAGCACGGCGCTGCCCGCGGCCTGCGGCTGGCGCAGCAGGTGATTGAGCAGCGTGGTCTTGCCGGCGCCGAGGAAGCCGGTGAGCAGCGTCACCGGGATGCGCCTGTCCCCGGCGCCGGCGGCCGTCATCGCCGCGCCTACTTCCAGCCGCCGCCCAGCGCCCTGTACAGCGCCACGCGGTTCGACGCTTCGGCCAGGCGCACGCCGATCAGCTCCAGCTCGGCGCCGTACAGCGCGCGCTGCGCGTCGAGCAGGCCGAGGTAGCTGTCCACGCCGGCGCGGTAGCGCGCCTCGGACAGGCGATAGGTCTCCGCCGTGGCGGCGACCAGCCTGCGCCGGGCGTCGAGCTGTTCGGCCACCGTGGCGCGCTCGGCGAGGCTGTCGGCCACTTCGCGGAACGCGCTCTGGATGGCCTTCTCGTATTGCGCCACGTTGATGTCGCGCTGGATCTCGGCGGCGTCGAGGCTGGCCTGCAGGCGGCCGCCCTCGAAGATCGGGATGCGGATCTGCGGCAGGAAGCTCCAGGTGCCCGAGCCACCCTTGAACAGGCCGTCGAGCGAGGCGCTCGCGGTGCCTGCGCCGGCGGTGAGGGTGATGCTCGGGAAGAAGGCGGCGCGCGCGGCGCCGATGCTGGCATTGGCCGCCCGCAGCGCGCGCTCGGCCTGCAGCACGTCGGGCCGGCGCACCAGCACCTCCGACGGCACGCCGGCGGGCAGGTCGGCCACCGTGGTGAGCACGTCGGCCAGTTCGCCCGGCAGCATGCCGGCCGGCACCGGCGCGCCGGCGACCAGCGCGAGCGCATTCTCGTCCTGCGCGACCAGCGCGGTGTAGCGCGCCACGTCGGCGCGCGCGCCCTCGAGCAGGGTCTCGGCCTGGCGCAGGTCGAGCGCCGACACCGCGCCGGCGTCGAAGCTGCGCTTGGTCAGGTCGTAGGACTTCTGCCGCGTCTCATGGGTGCCGCGCGCCAGCGTCAGGCGCTCGCGGTCGGCCGCCAGCGTCAGCCAGGCGTTGGCGACCTCGGCCACCAGCGCGATCTGCGCGCTGCGGCGCGCCTCCTCGGTGGCGAGGTACGCTTCCAGCGCCTGCTCGTTCAGGCTGCGGATGCGGCCGAAGAAATCCAGCTCGTAGGCGGAGAAGCCGAGCGTGGCGCTGTACTGGCGGGTGATGCGCGACTCGCCGCTCATGCTGAGGTCGGCCGGCAGGCGCTGGGCGTTCTCCGAGCCGGTGACGCCGATGGCAGGGAACAGCGCCGCGCGCTGGATGCCGTACTGCGCGCGGGCACGCTCGATGTTGAGCGCGGCCACCCGCAGGTCGCGGTTGTTGGCCAGGGCGAGATCGATCAGCTCGCGCAGCCGCGCGTCGGCAAAGTAGTCGCGCCAGGCCAGCGTGTCGGCCTGCGGCGCGGCGACGGCACCGCTCGCCGGCGCGTTCGGGAAGGCTTCCGGCACCGGCGCCGCCGGGCGCTGATATGCGGGGATCAGCGAGCAGGCACCGGCCAGTGCGGCCGCGAGCACGATCGTCGATGTGCGTAGCCGGGTCATCATTTGAGCTCCTGTGCGGCGGCGGCAGTCGAATCCGCCGGCTTTTCCTTGAAGATGCGCTTGATCACGACGTAGAACAGCGGCACGAAGAAGATGCCCAGCGCCGTGGCGGCGATCGTGCCGCCCAGCACGCCGGTGCCGATCGCGTTCTGGCTGCCGGAACCGGCGCCGGTCGAGATCGCCAGCGGCAGCACGCCGAGGCCGAAGGCGAGCGAGGTCATCAGGATGGGCCGCAGGCGCATGCGCACCGCCTCGAGCGTCGCCGTGACGAGGTCCTTGCCTTCCTGCTCCATCTGCGCCTTGGCGAACTCGACGATCAGGATCGCGTTCTTCGACGACAGGCCGATCGTGGCGAGCAGGCCGACCTGGAAATACACGTCGTTCGACAATCCGCGCCCGGTCGCCGCCAGCAGCGCGCCGAGCACCCCCAGCGGCACCACCAGCATCACCGCGAACGGCACCGACCAGCTCTCGTACAGCGCCGCCAGGCACAGGAACACCACCAGCAGCGACAGCGCGTACAGCGCGGGCGCCTGCGCGCCGGAGCGGCGCTCCTCGTACGAGGTGCCGGTCCATTCGTAGCCGACCCCCGGCGGCAGCTTGGCGATGATCTCCTCGACCGCCTTCATCGCTTCGCCCGAGGACAGCCCGGGAGCCGCCTGGCCGAGGATCTCGACGGCGGACTGGCCGTTGTAGCGCTCCAGGCGCGGCGAACCGTACACCCACTTGGCGGAAGTGAAAGCGGAGAACGGCACCATGTCGCCCGCCTGGTTGCGCACGTACCACTTGCCGAGGTCTTCCGGCGTCATGCGTCCCGGCGCGTCGGCCTGCAGGTAGACCTTCTTGATGCGCCCGCGGTCGATGAAGTCATTCACATAGGTGCCGCCCCAGGCGGTGCTCAGCGTATCGTTGATGTCGGCCACGGTGACGCCGAGCGCGCCGGCCTTGGCGTGGTCGATGTCGAGCTGGTACTCGGGGGTGTCGTCCTGGCCGTTGGGGCGCACGCCCACCAGGCGCTTGTCCTGCGCCGCCATGCCGAGGAACTGGTTGCGCGCGTCGGTCAGCGCCTTGTGGCCGATGCCGGCACGGTCCTGCAACTGCAGGTCGAACCCGTTCGAGGTGCCGAGTTCGATCACCGCCGGCGGCACGAAGGCGAACACCATCGCCTCCTTGATCTGCGAGAACGCCCCCATCGCACGCCCGGCCACCGACTTCACGTCCATGCCGGCCTTCTTGCGCTCGTCCCAGTCCTTCAGGTTGACGAAGCCGATGCCCATGTTCTGGCCGCTGCCGCCGAAGCTGAAGCCGGCGACGGTGAACACCGCGCGTACGGTGTCCTTCTCGTTCTCGAGATAGTGGCGCTCGACCTTCTGCAGCACCTCCACCGTGCGCTCCTGCGTCGCGCCGGCCGGCAGCATGATCTGGTTGAACATCACGCCCTGGTCTTCTTCCGGCAGGAAGGAGGTCGGCATGCGCACGAACAGCAGGCCGAGCACCACGACGATGGCGGCGTAGATCGCCAGGAAGCGCATGCTGCGGCGCAGGATGCCGCCGACCGCCGACTCGTAGCGCTGCGTGCCGCGCGTGAAGTTGAGGTTGAACCAGTGGAAGAAGCCCGAGAACAGGCCGCCCTCTCCGTGTTCGTGGCCCTTTTCCACCCGCTTGAGCAGCGTCGCGCACAGCGCGGGCGTGAACACGATCGCCACCAGCACCGACAGCGCCATCGCCGCCACGATGGTGATCGAGAACTGGCGGTAGATGACGCCGGTCGAGCCGCCGAAGAAAGCCATCGGCACGAACACCGCCGACAGCACCAGGCCGATGCCCACCAGCGCGCCGGTGATCTGGCCCATCGACTTCTTCGTCGCCTCCTTGGGCGGCAGGCCCTCTTCGGTCATCACCCGCTCGACGTTCTCGACCACGACGATGGCGTCGTCCACCAGCAGGCCGATCGCCAGCACGATGCCGAACATCGTCAGGGTGTTGATGGAAAAGCCGAAGGCCGCCATCACCCCGAAGGTGCCGAGCAGCACCACCGGCACGGCGATGGTCGGGATCAGCGTGGCGCGGATGTTCTGCAGGAAGAGGTACATCACCAGGAAGACCAGCGCCACCGCCTCGATCAGCGTCTTGACCACTTCCTGGATGGATATCTTCACGAAGGGCGTGGTGTCGTAAGGCACCACCGCCTTCACCCCGACGGGAAAGTAGCGCTGCATCTCGTCGAGCTTGGTGCGCACCGCCGTGGCGGTGTCGAGCGCGTTGGCCCCCGCCGCCAGCTTGATGCCCACGCCTGCCGCGGGCTGGCCGTTGAAGCGCGCCACGGTGCCGTAGTTCTCAGCGCCGATCTCGATGCGGGCGACGTCCTTCAGGCGCACCTCGCCGCCCTGCCCCGAACTGCGCAGCAGGATCTGCTCGAACTCTTCCACCGTCTGCAGGCGGCTCTGGGCGGTGATCGTGGCGGAGAAGCCCTGCCCCGGCACGGCCGGCGTACCGCCGAGCTGCCCGGCCGACACCTGGGTGTTCTGCGCCAGCAGCGCAGTCCTGACGTCGCTCGGCACGAGCCGGTAGTTGGTCAGCTTGTCCGGATCGAGCCATACGCGCATCGCGTACTGCGCGCCGAACACCTGCACCTCGCCGACGCCGGTGACGCGCGACAGCGGGTCCTGGACGGTGGATACGAGGAAGTCGGCGAGGTCCGCCTGCTGCTGGCTTCCATCCTCCGACACGAAGCCGATCACCATCAGGAAGTTGCGCGCCGACTTCGCCACCTGGACGCCCTGCTGCTGCACGGCCTGCGGCAGCAGCGGCAGCGCGGTCTGCAGCTTGTTCTGCACCTGCACCTGGGCGATGTCGGGATTGGTGTCGGCATCGAAGGTCAGCGTGACCGTCGCATTGCCGTAGGCGTCGCTGGACGAGTTCATGTAGAGCAGGCCGTCGAGGCCGGTCATCTTCTGCTCGATGACCTGCGTGACGGAATCCTCCACCGCCTTCGCCGAGGCGCCGGGATACTTGGCATTGATGGCGACCGCCGGCGGCGCGATCGACGGGTACTGCGACACAGGAAGCTTCAGGATCGACAGCGATCCGAAGAGCATGATGACGATGGCGATGACCCACGCGAAGATGGGCCGGTCGATGAAGAAGCGTGCCATGGCGGGCTACCTCACTTGGCCGCCGCGGCGGCGGCTGGAGCGGCTGGCTCTGCGCCCGCTTCCTGCGCCTGGACTTGGACGCCCGGGCGCACCCGCTGCAGACCTTCGACGATGACACGCTCGCCGTCCGCCAGACCTTCGGTGATCACCCACTTGTCGCCCAGCGACTGGTCGGCCTTGACCGGACGCGCGTCGACCTTGCCGCCGGCATCGACCACCATGACCAGCGCCTGGCCGCGCGGGTCGCGGCTCAGCGCGGCATGCGGCACCAGGAAGGCGTCGCCCTTCGTACCCTGCGACAGCCGGGCGCGCACGTACATGCCCGGCAGCAGTTCGCCCTTGGGATTGGGGAACACCGCCCGCAGCGTGACGCTGCCGGTGCCCTGGTCGACCGAAACCTCCGAAAACGCCAGCTTGCCCTCGGCGCCATACAGCGTGCCGTCCTCCGTCACCAGCCGTACCGGCACGGTGGCGCCGCCGTTGCGCTGCAGCTTGCCCGCCTCGACCTCGCGCCTGAGACGCAGGAGGTCGGCGCTGGACTGCGTCACGTCGACGTAGATGGGATCGAGCTGCTGCACGGTAGCCAGCGCCGTGGCCTGATTGGCGGTCACGAGTGCGCCGGGGGTCACCGACGAACGTCCGATGCGACCCGAGATCGGCGACACCACGCGGGTGAATTCCAGGTCGATGCGCGCCTTGTCCGTCGCCGCGCGCGCGGCGGCGACGTCCGCCTCGGCCTGCTTCAGCGCCGCCACCGCGTCGTCGTTCTGCTGCTTGCTGATCGCCTCGATCTTCACCAGGTCGGCGTAGCGCTGCGCCTTCAGGCGCGCAGTATGGACGTTGGCATCGGCGCGTGCCAGGCTGGCCTTCGCGCTGTCGTAGGCGGCCTGGTAGGTGGACGGGTCGATCTGGTACAGCGACTGGCCGGCCTTGACCTCGCCGCCCTCGGTGAACTGGCGCTGCTTGACGATGCCGGTGACCTGCGGCCGAAGTTCGGCGATCAGATAGGGCGTGGTACGGCCGGGCAGTTCGGTCACCAGCGGCACCGACTCGCTCTTGACCGAAACGACGGTGACCGCCGGTGCTGCCGGCGCGGCGCCGGCCGCCTGGTCGCCCTGCTGGCTGCCGCCGCAACCGGCCAGCAGCAACGCGCCGGCAAGCACAACGACGGCCGGCATGAGCAGGGAAATACGGGAGATCTGCATGATTTGCCTCTCGCGACTGGGGTACAGGGCGGCAACCGCGCACTCATGGCACGCTCAATCCGCAGCCTGATGTTAGAATGGTTAATCTAGATTGAACGCTCATTCTATGCTACCGTTTGTTGCAGTGCAAGGTCGGCAAGACGCCTTTTCCATCACTTCATCATCGTGGTCTCGATGTCCGCAGAACACCGCAACCCTTCCGAACAGCAGCGCGCCGAAGCACGGCGCGAGCAGATCCTGTGCGCCGCCGCGACCTGTTTCCGCGATCGCGGCTTCCATGGCGCGAGCATTGCCCAGATCTCCAAGGCAGCGGGCATGAGCGCCGGCCATATCTACCACTATTTCGACAATAAGGAATCGATCATCGCCGCGATCGTCGAGCGCGATCTCGAATACCTGCTGACCCTGGGTGCGGAGCTGCGCGCGGCCGAGGACACGCGCGAGGCGCTGATCGAACACGTGATCGAGGCGGTGCAGAAGAATCTCGCACCCGAGGAAGCCGGGCTGAAACTGGAAGTGATGGCGGAGGCTGCCCGCAATCCGCACGTGGCGGACATCGTCCGACGTGCCGACGTCGTCTGCCGCGACAGTTTCGCCGCGACGCTGCGCGGCATTCGCCGCGCCAACGGCCTCGGCGACGGGGGCGACGCCGAGATCGACAGCATGATCGAGTTGATCGCCGCGATGTTCGAAGGTCTGATGATCCGCGGCATCCGCAACCCGGGCATGGACCATGCCGCCGTCACCCGCCGCTTCCAAGCCATCCTGCGCGTCGTGCTGAGCCAGCCGGACTGATTCCCGCAAGAAGATGGGCGGCCCTGCAGGGCCGCCCGCAGAAGCATTGCCCGAGGCGCGATCAGGGCTGATGCATCTGCCGCAGGCGCTCGGCCCACGGCGGCCTGCGGGAATCATCGCCCTGATTCCTGTCCGCCTGCTCGCGGTCGCGGTCACGCCGCCAGTCGGTGCGCCTTTCCTGCTCGCGCGGCCTGTCGGCGTCGCGCTGGCGCTGCCGCTCGTTCCCCCCGCCGAGCCGTTCGCCCAGCGCATCGTTCCGACGGTCCCGGTCCCGTTCCCGTGCGCGCTCGCGGTCCATCGCCCGTTCCCGCTCGGCGGCCTGTTCGCGCTGGCGCTCCCGCTCGCGGCGGACCTGCTGTTCGCGCTCCCGCTCGCGATCACGTGCGCGCGCTTCCTCCCGGTCGCGGCGGCGTTCCTCCTCTCTCGCGCGCTCGCGCTGGCGGGCGTTGGCGCGGTCGCGCTCGCGTTCCCACGCGCGCTCGCGTTCGATGCGCTGCTGCAGGCGCCAGCGCTCATGCGGCGGCGCCCAGTAGCCGGGCGTCCAGTCGTAGCCGCGCCCGCCCCGATCCCAGTAGCCGTCGATCCAGATGTAATCGACCGCAGGCGGATAGCCGCGGTATTCGACGCGCGGCGGCGGAGGCGCGACATATACCTCATCGTCGTAATACGGGTCCACCGGTGCCACCACGCAGCCGCCCAATGCCCCGGCGGCAGCCAGGGAAAGTACCCAGATGCGCCATCTCGGGAGTGCGGATTTCATATTCGGTGACCTCGGATCGGAATGAAGGGGCGGCACGCCGGACTCGCCCCACGTGGCTACGATAGGGCAGCCCCGGCGATGCGGCTGTTACGCCGGGTAATCAGTTGTAAAGGGCTGTGTCGCGCCGATGTCCTGCGCATTCTTCACCACGCCCTCCTTGCCGGAAACCGGCAGCCCGCCGGCTTCAAGGAGGCGGCGCGACGCGGTCGAGCAGCGCGTCGAAGGCCGGCAGCAGGCTGGGCCAGGACACCGCGCCGGCGCTGTCCACCGGCAGCGCCGCACCGGGTTCGTCGCCGGCGAGCGGCTCGCGCTGCGCAAGTTGCGCCTCGAGCACCGCGACATCGGCCTCCGAGGCGTCGCCGCCCTGCGCGCTGCGCGCCGCCACCCGCGCGCGCAGCATCGCCTCGGGCGCATCGAAGGCGAGGATCGCGAAGGGTACCTGCAGCCGGCGCGAGAGTTCGGCGAAGGCAGCGCGCTGCGCCCGGCGCAGGAAGGTCGCATCCACCAGCACCGGCCAGCCGGCCCCGATCACGCCGGCGGCCAGTTCCGCCAGCCGCGCATAGGTGCGCCGGCCCGCTTCGGCGCCGTAGATGCCGCCCGGCACCGCGGCGCTGGAATCTTCCGGCGCCAGGCCGAACAGGCGCTTGCGCTCGACGTCGGCGCGCACGCGGATCACGCCGCGCGCCTCGACCAGCCCCTGCGACTGGCTGGTCTTGCCTGAACCCGACACCCCGCTGGCGATCGCCAGGAAGAGCCGCGACGGCACGGCCTGCGCCACCGCGAGCGCAACGTAGGCCCGGCATTCGGCCAGGCAGGCAGCACGCGCCTCGCCGCCGAGCTGGCCGAGGCGGATCGCGGCGACCTTGGCGCGCACCATCGCGCGGTAGGCGATGTAGTAGCGCATCACCTGCAGGCTGTCATAGTCGCCACTGCGCTCCAGCCAGGCGTCGAGGAAGCGCGCGGCGAGATCGGGCCGGCCCCGCCGCTGCAGATCCATGACGAGAAAGGCGACGTCGGCGGCGACGTCGATCCAGCGCAGCCCGGCGCTGAACTCGATGCCGTCGAAGAGCCGCGGTTCGCCTTCGAGCAGGATCAGGTTGCCCAGATGCAGGTCGCCATGGCATTCGCGCACCCGCCCTTCCGCCAGGCGGCGCTCGAACACCGGCTGCAGCCGCGCGAACTGCGCCTCGCTCCAGCGCTCGGCGAGATCCGCCTGCGCCAGCAGTTCCGCGTCGTCGACCCGCTCGCGCAACTGCACGAAGTTCTGCTGCACCGGGAAATGCACCGCCTGCGCATCGCCGAACCCCTCGCCCGGCGCCGCGACGGCGGCCGCGGCGTGGAATCCGGCGACGTGCCGCGCCAGGCGGTCGATGAGTTCGGGCGGCAGCGCCCCCTTCTCCAGTGCGTCGTCCAGCAGCGCCGACTGCGCGAAGCGGCGCATGCGCACCGCGTATTCGATCGCTTCGCCGTCGCCGCCGATGCGCGGCGCATCGACGCTGCCGGTGACCGGCACCACGTCCAGGTACAGCTCCGGCGCGGTGCGCCGGTTCAGCCGCACCTCTTCCTCGCAGGCAGCGCGGCGCTTTTCCAGCGAACTGAAGTCGAGAAAACCGAGATCGAGCGGCTTCTTCAGCTTGTAGGCGAAATCGCCCGCCAGTACCACCGACGAGATGTGGGTCTCGATGCAGGCGATGCCGGCCACGGCATGCGCAAAGGCATCGGGGCGCTGCAGGTTGCGGATCAGGCGCTGGTGGCGTTCGGCGTCGCCTGCGGAAACGATGTTGGTCATGACCCATCCTGGCGCCGCTGCCGGCGCATCGACATGAACGGCCGCCAGTGTCGCAGGGGACGCGGGCGAAGTCGAACCGGCGGCGGACTCGTGCTCCGGACGGGGCTCAGGCGCGCAGCCCCGCCCACCACAGCCGCAGCCTCATCCCCAGTTCGGTGGTGAAGCCCACCGACACCGAGCGGATGCGCCCGTCGCCGCCGATCACCACGATCGCCGGCACGCCGCGCAGGCCGTAGGTGGCCGCGATGCGGCCGTCGGCGTCGATGGCGGTCGGCCATTGCAGGCCGCGTTCGGCCAGCACCTTCGCCACCGCCGCGGCATCACCCGACTGCATCGCCACGGTCAGCACCGGCCAGTCCGCGCGCACGGACTCGACGCCGCGCTGCTGCGCCTTGCAGATGGGGCACCAGTCGGCCCAGAAATACACCGCCACCGGCTGCCCGGGGTGCGCGGCGCGCCACGCGCCGAGACCGCCGCTGCGGCCGTCGGCGAACGGCGCCTCGAACGCGGGAGCCGGCCCGTCGGGCACGTTCCAGCTCTGCCACCACTGGATCGCGATCAGCGCCAGCACGAAGACGGCCAGTTCCCCCAGCCAGCGGCGCCTGCGCTTGCGGGCAGGCGCCGCGCCCGCCGGGCTGGCCTGTGCGTGTTCTTCTGCCGGCATCGGTTCTCGTCTGAATCGGAAGGAATCGAACAGCCCTACGTTGGCGGAGAATGCCCCCGCCTAACGGACCACCACCCAGCGCCGGCCGTCGGCCATGCGCTCGAACAGGCGCCAGCCTCCGCCCTCGCCGCCGCACAGCCCGTAGCGGAACGGAACCTCGTCGCGCCCCGGCGTCAGGAAGCGCAGATCCATGAAGTTCGCGCAGGTACCGCCCCTCCCCTGCTCCACGTGATCCAGCACCGGGAACATCGCGAACCAGCGGTAGAAGGCGAAGTCCTCGGCGTTCCACACCGTCTGCGCGAGCAGGCGCGCGCCGTCGCTGCCGAAACGCTCGCGCACCTCCCAGCGCGCCTGCGCCACCGGCAGGTAGGGCGCCGAGAAGCGGCGGATGAAGTTGTCGCCGGGACCCACCGCCAGCGGCTCGCTGCGCCGGGTGTTGATGTGGGCATAGTGGTAGCGCTCGCCGTCGAACACGATCGCCGTCCAGTTGAACGGCGAGGCCGGCCGCGGCGCCGCATCCACCATCACCACCGGGATGCCGTTCGCGTCGGCATGGGCGCGCGCGGCCTCGATCGCCTCCATGCGCCCCATCCAGCCCACCCCCACCCAGCCGGCCAGCAGCACCAGCGCGACCGCCGCCGGCACCCGGCTGCGCCGCCAGATGGCGCACGCTGCCAGCCCGGCGACGATGATGCCGGTAAAGACCAGGTCGATGATGAAGGTGGTGCCGATGCCGAAGCGCCGATCCGAGAACGGCGCCAGGATCATGGTGCCGAACTGCGTGATCAGGTCGCCCGCGATGTGGATCAGGATACCGCTGCACACCACGAGATAGAAGTCGCGCCACGACGGCGCGCCGCCCGTCCTCCCGCCGCGCCCGAAGAAGCGCGCCAGGAGCCACGCGATCGCCAGCCCCCACAGCGGCAGCAGCACGATGGAATGGGTGACGCCGCGGTGCCCGCGCAGGTAGGCGAGTTCCGACACCCAGCCGAGCACGAAGTCGAGGTCGGGGAAAGTCGCCGCCACCGCGCCCGCAACCACCGCCTGCCACACCAGCGGCAGGTGCCGCGCCGCGTCCGCGGACGCATCGCCCGCGGACGGAACGGCGGCAGACGCGGCGCGGCGGCGCGCAAGCAGGCGGCCAACCAGCGCGCCGGAGAGGGCATGGGTCAGGGTATCCACGGGCGGTTGGAGGAATCGGGCCGGGCTTGGTTCCGCGGCGCTAGCGTCGCGGCGGCCGGCAGTAGCGCTCGATCGCCCGCAGCGACGCCGTACAGGCATGGCGCACCTGTGCCTCGTCGTAGCGGTGCTCGCGCCCCACCGGGCAGGCGTCGCGCGCCACGCAACGCTCGCGGCAGCGCGAATCCGGCCGCAGGCGGTAGTCGACGCATCTTTGCAGCACGAACCCCCGTCCGCCATCGCCTGCGCCGGACAGGCGGCGACGCAGGGCCGCGCGGCACACGACGCGCACGGCGAGGCCGCCCGCAGCGGCGCGGTGGGCGGCAGGCCGGTGTCGGCCAGCAGCGCCGCCCGGTAGCCGAACCACGTTCCCCACTGCGGCAGGATGCCGAGTCTGAACGGCGTCGGCCGGTGCCAGCCGGCCAGTTCGCCGAGCGTCTGCAGGCCGACCGGCCTGTCGCCCGGGTACAGCAGCGTGTAGCGGTGCCCCGGGCATGCCGCGGCAAACCACTGCGCGACCGTGCGCACGCTGAAATCGTCGATCGGATCGTCCGGCGCCGGCCCCGACGCCTGCAGCGCCGTCCACATCGCCCGGCCGGCGTTGCCGATCAGGATGAGCTGGCGGCAGGCATGCGCGGGCGAGAACTCGCGCAGCAGGCCGGCGGCGAGCCCCGCGGGCAGCGCCTCGACGTCGAGGACGGCATGCAGGTTGAGGCCGGCGCGGTCGAGACGGGAGAAATCGGCGGGGGTGGCGTTCATCGGGTTCGGCTTCGGGCCTTCGGTCGGAGTCGGCGGGACGCATGATAGCCGGCCGGCGGCCTGGATGGCGCCGCTCGCCCGGCGGCCGGAAGAGGGCGGCCCCTCCCCGGCCGCACGGATGCGACGCCGCGCCTTCCCGGTGCCGGCCTCCCCCGGCGCGATGGACGCCCTTCATCCGGATTCGTATGCTGCCGCGCTCAGGCATATCGGCCGTCCTTCACGGCCCGGCGGAACATTCGATGGACTGGAAAATCGCTCATCGCGATCCGCGCGTCGCATCCGCATTCGCGGCCTACCGGGATTTCGTGCTCGGCGTGGCGACGCACTATGCGGGGTCGCGCCTGATGGAGCAGCTCGATCTCTCGCCCCTCGGCGACGATCTGCGCCTCTCCATATCGGACGACTTTCCCGAGGGCCTGACGACCATCCGCAGCATCCGCGATCTGCGCAACTCCATCGAGACCGGCGAGTATGGGCAGCTTTGCCTGCGCCTCGCCATCGTCCAGTTGTGCACGGCGTTCGAGGTCTTCTTCGACGCGGTCGCGGACATCCATGGAATCCCGGCAAGCCGCGGCGATTCCGTGAGCGCCACCTGCCACCGGGTCTCGGCCTCGCCCCTCGTCCTCGGGAACAGGGCGATCGTGCAGATCAGGAAGCTGCACCGCCGGCTTGCCATCCGGTCGGTCCTGGACAACGACGAAGTCCTCGTCAAGCTCACCGCGATCATCGAAGTGCGCAACTGCATCGTGCATTCGGCGGCCGTCGTGGCCGACGACAGGACGGCGCTGAGATTGCGCGCCTACGCCATCGACCACGCCGTCGGAGAAATGCTGCATCTCGCCGACAACCTGCTCGACGACTTCCTGCACTACATGGGAAGCCATGTCGCGGCCTTCGTCCGGGCGCTCCCGTGACCGGCATGCGGCGGCGGCACGCTCAGACCACGGCCGCCAGCATCATGATGAAGACACCGAGATGATGGTTTCCATCGCCGTCCGGGTCTTGAAGGTCTCGACGACGCTCATGTCGAAGCACGGCTTCGCCAGCCGGCAGCCGGCCTTGGGCGGAGAACTGCTCGTCGCCATGCGCCGCGCGGACCACAGGCGCGGCCGGCCCGCCTGCGGCGCCTCACGCCCGCATCCGCACCCTGCTCCCGCGCGCGCCCTGCGCCACCTCGATGGCCACGTCGATCTGCTGCTTCATCTCCTCCACGTGCGAGATCACGCCGACCATGCGGCCGCGCCGCTGCAGGTCGATCAGCGCCTTCATCGCCATGTCAAGCGATTCGGGATCGAGGCTGCCGAAGCCTTCGTCGATGAACAGGGTGTCGAGCTGCACGCCGCCCGCATAAGCCTGGACGACGTCGGAAAGACCGAGCGCGAGCGACAGCGACGCCATGAAACCCTCGCCGCCCGACAGCGTGCTGGCCGGCCGGGCGCGGCCGGTGTAGTCGTCGAACACTTCGAGGTCCAGCCCGGCGGCGCGCCTTGCGTCGGCGACGTCCTCGCGGCGCTGCAGCAGGTAGCGGCCGCGGCTCATCGCCTTCAGGCGCAGCGAGGCCGCGCGCAGCACGTCGTCGAGCAGCGCGGCGAGCACGTAGCGCTGGAAGGTGAGCCTGCGGCCGTTGTCGCCGTTGGCGATGTCGGCCAGATGGCCGACGACGCGGTATTCGGCCTCGACGGCGCCCGCTTCGCGCGCGATGTCGTCGAGTGCGGCGAGCAGCTTCGCCAGCCTGTCCTGCTCGCCGCGGTTGGCGGCGACGCGGGCGAGCACCGCCTCCACGGCTTCGCGGCAGGCCGCCGTGCGCGCTTCGAGCGCGGCGAGGTCGGGGGCGACGAGGCCGGCTACGGCCTGGCCGGCGCGCGCAGCGCGCTCGCGCGCGGCGGCGAGTTGCTCGTCCGCGCTGCGGATGCCGCGCACCAGGCGCTCGACCTCGTCGGCCGGCAGCAGGGCGGCGCGCCATGCGGCCTCGGCCTGCTGCAGTGCGTCCGCGAGCGCGGCGGTATCGGGCATCGCGGTATCGGGCGCGACGGCTTCGCCCGCACCCGCCGGGGCGAAGCCGGCGGCGCGCAGGGCCTCGGCGAAGCGGACGGCGGCGTCCTGCATGCGCTGCGCGGCGTCCTCCTCGGCCTCGGCCAGGGTTGCGCGCTGGGCGGCGAGCGCGGCGGCGCGGCCGGCAGCCGCCTGCTGGGCGGCCTGCGCCTCATGCAGTGCGGCATCCAGTTGCGTGCGCCTGGCGGCCGCCGCGGCAATGGCCTTTTCCAGCGCGGCACGGGTCCGCAGTTCCTGCGGCACGGCATCGCGGCGCTCGTCGGCAACCCGCTGCGCCGCCTGCGCCGCGGCGGCGGCGGTGCCGGCAGCACTGCGTGCCTGCTCGAAGACGGTGGCAGTGGCTGCGATGTCGGCATCCAGCGCCTGCAGACCGGCGCGTGCCGGCCCCACTTCCGCGGCGGCGGCGCGCGCCGACTGCAGGTCCTCGCGCAGCGCGGCCAGTGCGGGTGCCTGCTCCACGCCCCCGGCGTCCAGGCCTTCGTCCCGCAGGGCGGCTTCGCGCGTGGCGACTTCGGCCTCGGTCGCCGCGCGTTGCCGGACGGCCGCGTCGAGCTTGCCGCGCGCCGCCTCCAGGGCGGACTCGCCCTCGCGCACCGTGGCGGCCGCGGCCTGCAGTGCCTGTTCGGTGGGCAGTTCGCCGTCGAAGCGGGCGGGCGACGGGTGCGCAGCGCTGCCGCACACCGGGCAGGCATCGCCGTCGTGCAGGTGGCGCGCAAGGACGGCAGCCTGCGCACGGCGCCAGTGCGCATCGAGCGCGTCGAGCCGGTCGCGGCGCAGTTGCAGGGCCTGCCGCGCGGCGTCGAAAACCTGCTGCAGCTTCGCCTCCACGCCCTGCCGTTCCGCGAGTTGCCGGCGGCTGGCGGCAAGGCCGGCTGCGGCCAGCGCGCGGCGCTCGGCCTGCTGTACGCGCAGCGCCAGCGCATCGCTCTGCGCGGCCCGGGGCTGCAGCGCGTCGATGCGGGCGGCGAGCGCGGCCCTGCGCGCGGCGAGATCGTCGCGCCGGGCCGCGGCGGTGGCGAGGGCGCGCTCGGCCGCGCCGCGTTCGGCTTCGCGCACGGCGAGTTCGCCGTCCGCCTGCGCCAGCCGCGCCACCGCCCCGGACAGGGCTTCGAGCCGCAACAGCTCGCGCTGCGCCGCCTCGCGTTCGGCGGCGCGCGCCGCTTCCGCCTGCAGGCGGGCGTCCGCCTGCTGCAGCGCCCCGGCGGCGCGCGCGGCCTCGTCGGCTGCCTGCGTCCCGCGCCGGCGCGCCTCGTCGGCGGCACGGCGCGCGGCGGCCAGCGCGGTTTCGACGGGCTGCACCTGCAGCGCGCGCTGCGCCCGTTCCAGCCGCGTGCGCCGGGCGTCGATCTCGCCGCGGCGCGCGGTGAGCGCATCCAGCGCCGCGGTGGCCGCCGCCGCCTCGGCGAACAGCGCGGCGCCGGCCTGCCCCTGCTGCAGCGCGGCGCGGGCGGCGGCATCGTCGTCGCGGGCGCGCCTTTCCTCCGCCGCCAGCCCGGCCTGCGCCTCCTGCAGCGCCGCGCGCTGCGCGAGCAGGGCGTCCATCGTGTCGACGCCGGCCTGCAGCAGCAGGGTCTCGCGCTGCAGCCGCGCCTGCTCGCCGCGCTGTGCCAGCGCCGCCGCCTCGGCCTTCAGCGCATCCTGCACGCGTTTGTAGGCAGCGGTACCGAACAGGGTTTCGAGGATCTTTTCGCGCTCGTTGGAGCCGGCCGACAGCAGCTTGCGGAACTGGCCCTGGGGCAGCAGCACGACCTGGCGGAACTGGTCCGCCTTGAAGCCGAGCAGGTCTTCGACCAGCGCGGTGACCTCGGTGGCCTTGTGCGCGACCGGCGTCCACGCATCGCCGTCGAGCCGCGACAGTTCGGCCTTCGCCAGCACCCTGACCAGCCCCTGGCCGCGCAGCGCGGCGCGCTCCTGCTCGGGGATGCGCCTGACGCGGTAGCGCTGTTCGCCGAGCGCGAATTCGAATTCCACCTCGGTCTGCAGCGCATCGTCGGCGTGGTGGCTGCGCATTTCGCGCGCGCTGCGCTCGCCGCCCGAGGTGTCGCCGTACAGCGCATAGGTGATGCCGTCGAGGATGGAAGTCTTGCCGGCGCCGGTGGGGCCGGAGATCAGGAACAGGGCGCCGGCGGGCAGGCGGGTGAAATCCACCTCCTCGCGCCCGGCGAAGGGGCCGAAGGCTTGCAGCGCGAGCTTGAGCGGCTTCATGCGTGGCGCTCCTCCCGCTCCAGGCGGCCGATGATGCGTTCGAGCGCGGCCGTGGCCGCGGGCTCGAGCGGCAGGCCAGTGGTTTCCTCGTGGAAGCCGGCAAAGAGATCCTGCATGCGGATGCGGCGATGGTCGCCCGCCGCGCGGCCCGGGCCGTCGCCGGCCATGTCCGGCCGTTCGATGGCGAGCGCGTTGGGATAGGCGGTGCGCAGCTTGCCCATGGCGTCGAGCAGCGCGCCGCGGTCGGTCAGCCGCGCGAGGATGTAGTCGTCGCGCGCCGGGTCGGCCGCGGCGGCGGCGAGAAGGGCGTCGAGTTCGCCTTCGACGATGCGCAGGTCGCGGCGCGGCACGAGCGGCAGGCGCTGCACCGTGCAGCGGCCGGCGGCATCCATGTCCACCAGGTTCGCCGACTTGACGTGGCCGGCCTCGGCAAAGGAGTACTTGAGCAGCGAGCCGGAATACTGGATGCGGGCGGCACCGGCCCCTTCCGCCGCGCCGCCCAGCGCCTGCGGCCGGTGCAGGTGGCCGAGCGCGACGTAGTCGAAGCCGTCGAACACCTCGGCCCCCACCGAGCCGCTGCCGCCCACGGACAGCGGGCGCTCCGATTCGCTCTCACTGCCGCCGCGCACGAAGGCGTGCGCCACCGCCACCGAGCGCATGCCGGCCGGCTGCGCCGCGCGCGCCGCCCGGGCCTGCGCCGCCAGCGCGGCGTGGTGGTCGGCGATGTTCTCGTCGCCGCAGGCGCCGCGCACCACCGCCGGTTCGCCGTAGGGCAGCGCATGCACCGCGACTTCGCCGTGCGCATCGCGCAGGATCAGCGGCGGCGCCCCGGCATCGACCGGCCCGCGCACCACCAGGCCGGCGCGCGTCAGCAGTCCGGAGCCGAAGCCGAGCCGGTCGGGGCCGTCGTGGTTGCCGGCGATCATCACCACCGGGATCTTCAGCCCGAGCACCAGTTCGGTCAGCACCAGGTCGAGCAGGCGCACGGCTTCGGCCGGCGGCACCGAGCGGTCGTAGATGTCGCCGGCGATCAGGATGGCGTCGGGCCGCGCCTCGGCGGCGATGCGGATGAAGCCCCGCAGCACGTGGGCCTGGTCTTCGAGCAGGGAAACGCCGTGATAGACACGGCCGAGGTGCCAGTCGGCGGTGTGGAGGAAGCGCATCAGGAGCATCTCGCAGCGAAGGGGGAGCGCCGGCGGGCGCGCGTTGCAGGACGAATCCTACAGCGACATCCGCGCCGTCGGACATCACATTGGCGATGCTGCGTCTATATTGAAGTTGCGTAACACGCAGCCGGCGCGTTCGCCGTGCCGCGACATCCACAACAAGGAAGGAGCCCGACATGAAACACACCGCCGCCACCCTCGCCCTGTCCGGCCTGCTCGCCTTCACCGCGGCCGGCTGCGCCATCACCCGCGACCAGTCGACCGTCGGCGAATATGTCGACGACGCCACCATCACCACGCGCGTGAAGGCCAAGTTCGCCGAGGACCCGGCCGTCAGCGCGATGGCGATCAACGTCGAGACACTGCGCGGCACGGTGCAGCTCTCCGGCTTCGCCAAGAGCGCGGCCGAGAAGAACCAGGCCGAGAAGATCGCGCGCGGCACCCCGGGCGTGAAGGGCGTCAAGAACGACGTCGTGGTCCGCCCGTAGCCGGCAGCCTTCGCCGCCGCGGGGGACGGTCCGCCGTCCCCCTTTCGCACGTGCACGCGCCGCGCACGGCCGCAGGCACGCAGTGTCGATCCACGCCGACGACCGGGCTGCGCCGGCCGCCGGCGACCGAGGACGCACCCATGCCGCCGGAACCCTCCCACCCCCCGCGCCTGCGGCGCGCGTTGCCGCTGCTGCTCGCGGCAAGCCTCATCCTCGGCCTGGCCTGGCTCGCGTCGAGCCAATGGCAATCGACCTCCAGCCGCGCCGCACTCGAACGCCTGCGCACCGACGCCGAGCGCGTGCACCATCTAGACACCCTGCTGCTGCAACTGCTCGACGCCGAGAGCAGCGTGCGCGGCTACCTGCTGAGCCGCGATCCGGCATACCTCGGCCGCTACCGGGACGGCCATGCCCGCGTGGTGGAAACGCTGGGCGCGCTGCGTGCCGACGACTGGCACGGCGAAGCACAGCGCGCCCGGCTGGCCGAACTCGCCGCGCGGATCGACGGGAAGCTGGCCGCGCTCGCGCGCGGCGTTGAACAAGGACAAGGAGGACAAGGCGCGAACCCCGGCGCCGAGGCGCCGGCGGACGGGCCCGGCAAGCAGGCGATGGATGACATCCGCCGCATCGCCGACGCATTGCGCGGCGCCGCGCTGGCGGAGATCGACCAGTCGCTGGAAACGTCGCTGGCCCGCTTCGGCAGCGTGCACCGGCTCAACCTGGTGCTGGGCGCCGGCGTGCTCGCGCTGCTGCTGGCACTGCTCGTGGCGCTGTACCGCCAGAGCCTGCTGCGCGAGCAACTGGCCGGAATGCTGCATTCCGAGAACGAGCGCCTGCACGCCGAGGTGGAGCAGCGCACCACCGAGCTGAGCAGCCTCGCCACCTACCTGACCGACACCCGGGAACGGGAGCAGGCGCGGCTGGCGCGCGAGCTGCACGACGAACTCGGCGCGCTGATGACCGCGGCCAAGCTCGATGCGGGGTGGATCGCGCGCAAGCTTCCGGCCGCAGTGATGGAGCCGCTGCGCGAACGCTTCGACCGCCTGCTCGACACGCTGAACCAGGGCATCGCGATCAAGCGCAAGGTGGTGAACGACCTGCGCCCGCCGCTGCTGGCCGATCTCGGGCTGGTCGAGGCGCTGCGCTCGCTGGCCGATTCGGCCGCGATCGGCGACCACGACGGCCGCCTCGATCTCGACCTGCCGGAACAGGCGCCCGAGCTGCCCGCCGACACCGCGCTCGCCCTGTTCCGCATCGCGCAGGAAGCACTGACCAACGTGCGCCGCCACGCGCGGGCGACCCGGGCGACGCTGGCGATGCGGGTCGAGCCCGGCGCGATCGTGCTGCGCATCGCCGACGACGGCGTCGGCTTCGACCCTGCACGGCTCGGCCGCGCGCGCCATGGCCTGGCCGGCATCGCCCACCGCGTGCAGATGCTGTCGGGCAGGCTGCGGGTCGACAGCGCGCCGGGGCGGGGCACGGTGATCGAGGCGCGGATTCCGCGCCCGGCCTGAGCACCCGCGCCCGTCAGCGGCCGGCGACCGCGTCCTCGATGTAGTCGAGCAGTTCGTCCATCTGGAAGGATTTGTCGAAGAAGCGCTCCACGCCGAGCTTCTCGCAGCGTGCGCGCACCGCCTCGTGGCCATGGTTCGACAGCACCACCGCGCGCGGCCGGCCGAAGCGCAGCGGCTCGGCCTGCAGTGCGCGCAGCACGCCCATCCCGCTGCCTTCGCGCAGTTCCAGATCGACGATGGCGAGATCGGCGCGGTGCTGCTCCAGCCTGGCGAGCGCGCCGTGTTCGTCGTCGGCATCGGCGACGACCTCGACGCCCGGCAGTTCGCCCAGCATGCCGCGCAACAGCGCGCGCAGCTTGGGTGAATCCTCGATCAGCACGATGCGCAGGGCAGGGCGGGCATCGTCCATGCGCCCCTCCGCCTCACTCCACGAGCAGGCCGTGGCGCAGCGCATACGCGGCCAGCTCGGCATTGCTCGCCACGCCCAGCTTCTCCAGCAGGCGGGTGCGGTAGGTGCTCACCGTCTTCACGCTCAGGTGCAGCGTATCGGCGATGTCGGACACCGAGCCGCCGCCCGCCAGGCGCAGGAAGACCTGCAGCTCGCGGTCCGACAGGCGCTCGTGCGGCGCGCCGCCGCCGCCCGCCAGTTCCTCGGCCAGCAGTTCGGCGGTGCGCGGCGACAGGTAGCGGCGCCCCTGCGCCACGGTGCGGATCGCCTGCACCAGTTGCTCGCGTTCGCAGTCCTTGCACAAGTAGCCGTCGGCGCCGTTGCGGATCATCGCCAGCGCATAGCGCTCTTCCGGAAAGCCGCTCAGCACCACGATGCGCAGCGCCGGATGGCGCTGGCGGGCGGCGCGCAGCACGTCCACCCCGCTCAGCCCGGGCAGCGACAGATCGAGCAGCAGCACGTCCGTGCCGCCCTCGCGCAGCCGCGCCATCGCCTCTTCGCCCGACGCGGCCTCGAAGGACACGCGGAAGTCGAACTCCTCGGCGAGCAGTTCGCGGAACCCCGCGCGCACGATCTGGTGATCATCGACGATGGCGACATGCAACATGGGAACTCCGTCACGGCAGGGCCCGCCGTCCGCGGCGCGGCGACGGGGCAGGCCGCCCGGCGCGCCGTGCGCGGGCGGGACCGCCGGTGCGGACCGTCATCGGCCGCGCGCGATGTTGATCAGGAAGGTTACCACCGCCAGCACCAGGAACAGCGCGAACAGGATCTTGGCGATGCCCGCCGCGCCGGCGGCGATGCCGCCGAAGCCGAACACGGCGGCGATGATGGCGATGATGAAGAACACGACGGCGTAGTGCAGCATGATCGTCTCCTTGGTCGATGGCACCGGCGGGCCGTCCCGCGGTGACGCGGGACGGCCCGCCGGTGCCTGATTCCACTGTAGGCGCATCGCCGCGGCGGCCCCATCGGCCGCGTCCGAAACCGGCGTCGGACGATTCCGACACGGCACGGCGACGGGCCGGGTTTTCCGCTAGCCTATGGACCTTCACATATCCCGTACGGCGCACGCCATGATCCTCGACATCGACCTCGTTTCCGACTTCGTCTGCCCCTGGTGCTTCCTCGGCAAGACCCGCCTCGACCGGGCGCTGGCCGAGCTGAAGGCGTCGCGGCCGGACATCGAGGCGCGCATCAACTGGCTGCCCTTCTTCCTCAATCCGGACACGCCGCCCGCGGGCGAGCCCTACCGCGCCTTCCTCGAGGCCAAGTTCGGCGGCGCGCGGCAGGCCGACGAAGTGCTCGCCCGCGTCGCCGACGCCGCCGCGCCGGACGGCCTGGCCTTCGCCTTCGACCGCATCCGCACCCGCCCCAGCACGCTGAAGGCCCATCGCCTGTGCTACCGCGCGCAATCGCTGGGCTGGGCGCAGGGCAAGGTGCAGGCATTGGCCGGTGCGCTGTTCTCCGCCCACTTCCAGCAGGGCCAGGACATCGGCGACAGCGCCACGCTGGCCGACCTCGCCGCCGCCTGCGGCGACAGGCGCGACGCGGTGCTCGCCTACCTCGACGGCGGGCAGGACACCGACAAGGTGCAGCGCATGGCCGACGGCATCCGCAGCCAGGGCATCCAGGGCGTGCCCTTCTTCATCCTGAACCGCAAGCTCGCGGTGTCGGGCGCCCAGTCCGCCGCGGTGCTGGGCGCGGCAATCCTGCAGTCGCTGGAGACGGGCAAGCCGTCCTGAGGCGGCAACGCGCCGCCGGGGTGGAGATGGCGGTGGGCGCATGCGGCACCGCCGACGCCGCCGTTCTCGACCGGCTGCGTCGGCGTGGGCCTGCTCCGCAGCCTGTCGAACGGTTCGCCCGCAGGCTGGCCGGCGTGCAACCAACGGCGGCGGCGGCGATCGAATCCGGCTGAAGCATCGACCCTTGCATGACGAACATGGAAATCGCCGACCTGCGCGCACTGTCCGATGCGCGCACCCTCCTGGAACGACCGAGCCTCGCCGCGCGCCTGAGCGGCTTCGTCGGCAGCCCGCTCGAAAAGGGCATGGCGCGGCTGCCGGCGGGCTGGCGCACGCGCATCGCCACGGCGGCGCACGACGCCCTCGGCCATGCCATGGACGCCGCCGCGAAGACGCTGGACGCCTCGCCGCGGGCGGCGTCCCCGCGCCTGCACAAGGCGCTCGGCACGCTCAGCGGCGGCGTGGGCGGCGCCTTCGGGCTGGCCGGGCTGGGCGTCGAGATCCCGCTGTCCACGGTGCTGATCATGCGCACCATCCTCGACACCGCGCGCGGCGAGGGCGAGGTCCCCGCCGATCCGGCGACGCGGCTGGCGGCGCTGGAAGTGTTCGCGCTCGGCGGCCGCAGCGATGCCGACGATGCGGCGGAATCCGGCTACTACGCGATGCGCGCGGCGCTGGCCGGCGCGGTCTCCGAGGCCGCCCGCCATCTCGCGCAGAAGGGCCTGGCGCAGGAGGGGGCGCCGGCGCTGCTGCGCCTCATCTCGATGGTGGCGGCGCGCTACAAGGTGCAACTGACGCAGAAGGCGGCCGGCATGCTGGTGCCGGGCATTGGCGCGGCCGCCGGGGCGTCGATCAACCTGATCTTCATGGACCACTTCCAAAGCGTCAGCCGCGGCCATTTCACCGTCCGCCGCCTGGAGCGGCGCTACGGCGCCGACGCGGTGCGCGACGCCTACCTGGAGGCGGTGCCGCGCTGAAGCCCGCGCTTACGCCGGAAACGCTTCCGCCGCGACCGGCGGGCTGAAGTGGAAGCCTTGCATGAGGTCGCAGCCGCGCGCCGCCAGCATGTCGAACTGGGCCGCCGTCTCCACGCCCTCGCCGATCACGCGCAGGCCCAGGCTGTGGCCGATCGAGATGATCGCGGCGGCAAGCGCGGCGTCGCGCGGGTTGCGGTCGATGTCGCGCACGAACAGGCGGTCGATCTTCAGTTCGTCGATCGGGAAGCGCTTGAGGTAGCCGAGCGACGAGTAGCCGGTGCCGAAGTCGTCCAGCGCCACCCGCAGGCCCAGCATGCGCAGTTCCTCGAGCAGCGCGATGCCCTGGCAGGTGTCGTCCATCAGGATGCTTTCGGTCAGTTCCAGCGTCAGCAGGCCCGGCACCATGCCGGTCTCGCGCAGCACGCGGCGCACCATGTCGATGAAGTCGTGGTCGCGGAACTGGCGCGCGGAGATGTTCACCATCATGCGCACCGGCGGCCGGCCGGCGGCACTCCACGCGCGGTGCTGCTCGCAGGCGGTGCGCAGCACCCATTCGCCGATCGGCACGATGAGCCCGGTGTCCTCGGCGATCGGGATGAAATCCGCCGGCGACACCAGGCCGAGGTCGGGATGGCGCCAGCGCAGCAGCGCCTCGGCAGCGACCGTGTGGCAGCCGGCGACACTGACGATGGGCTGGTAGTGCAGCAGCAGCTCGCCGGCCGGCAGGGCGCGGTGCAGCGCCGCCTCGAGCGCGAGGTGTTCGAGCGAGCGGGCGTTCATCGCCGGCTGGTAGAGCTGGAAGGCGTTGCGCCCCTCGGCCTTGGCGCGGTACATCGCGACGTCGGCGTTCTTGATCAGCGTGCCGGAGTCCTCGCCGTCGTCCGGATAGAAGCTGATGCCGATGCTGCAGGTGACCACCAGTTCGCGCCCGTCGACGACGATGGGGCGGCGCAGGGCCGCCGCCATGCGGCCGGCGGCATGGGCCGCGCCCTCCGGGCCGTCGGCATCGCTCATGACGATGACGAACTCGTCGCCGCCCATGCGCGCCACGGTGTCGTCCTCGCGCAGGCAGCCGCACAGGCGGCGCGCGACCTCCACCAGCAACTGGTCGCCCACCTCGTGGCCGAGGCTGTCGTTGATGCGCTTGAAGCGGTCGAGGTCGACGAACATCACCGCCACCCGGCCGTGCTGCCGGCTGGCATGCGCCAGCTCCACCTGCAGGCGATCGTCGAGCAGGCGGCGGTTGGGCAGGCCGGTGAGCGGGTCGAAGTAGGCGAGGTCGCGGATGCGCTGTTCGTTCTGCTTGACCTCGGAGATGTCGCTGAACAGCGCCGCGTAGTTGGTCAGGCGGCCATCGTGGTCGGTGATGGCGTTGATCGTCAGGAACTCGGGGAACACCTCGCCGTTCTTGCGCCGGTTCCACACCTCGCCCTGCCAGCAGCCGTCGGCCTTGATGCTCTCCCACATGCGTGCGTAGAACGCCTTGCTCTGCCGGCCGGAACTGAGCAGCGAAGGATTGCGGCCGATGACTTCCTCGGCGGTATAGCCGGTGAGCCGGGTGAAGGCCGGGTTCACCGACATGATGCGCGCGTCGGCATCGGTGATCAGGATGCCCTCGAGCGAATTCTCGATGACCTTCTCGGCTAGGTAGAGGTTGCGCTGCGAGGCGTTCAGCGCGCGATCGCGCTCGGCCAGCGCGTGCTGCAGCTCGTGCACATAGACCAGCTCCATGCCGGTGAGGATGTCGCTGAAGTTGATCAGGTCGACCGGCACGCCGTCCTCGCCCACGACGCCGACGTGGCGCATGCGGCGCTCGGCCAGCAGGCAGCGCACCCGGTACAGGCTGGTATGCGCGGTGACCGTCACCAGCGGACGGCTGGCAAGCCCATCCACCGGACGGTCGGTGGTGCCGGCGGCCACCAGCCGGGTGACGTCGCGCTCGGTGAGGATGCCGTATTCCCCTTCGCCGTAGGCCACCACCACCGCATCGACGCCGCCCTCGCGCATGCGGCGCGCGGCTTCGGACAACGGCGCGGTGCGCGGCAGGGGTACCAGGCGCCCCTTGAGCAAGGAATCGACCTTGCGCAGCTTCAGATAATGCTCGATGCCCTGGTTCATCACCACGTCGGTCTGCGACACCACGCCGCAGCGCCGCCCGGCCTCGTCCACCACCAGGTAGTGGCGCAGGTGTTCCTCGCGAAAGCGCAGCGTCAGTTCGTGCAGGGTGATGGAGCGCGGCACCGTGCGCACCGGGGCGCTCATGGCATGCGCGATCGGCGTGTCGAACGCGACCGCGTCGGTGAAGTCGACCCGCAGCGCGTCGCGCTCGGTCCAGATGCCGACCACCTCGTCATCGTCGACGACCAGGATGGAACTGACCCGCGCCTCGCTCATCCTGCGCGCGGCGTCGCGCAGCGACACGTCGGGGGAACATTCGAGGATGTCCGGACGGACGATCTCGCCCAGCGTCAGATCGGCATTGCCGGCGGGCAGCGACATTGCACTCTCGAAACTGGCAGGCGAGGGGTCGGAATCGGACATCGGCGGGCTAGGATATTGGGTGGGCGGCGGACCGGGCGCAAAGCGAAGGGCCGCGAGCGAACGCATCGTCGCGGCCCAGACTGGGTACGGAATTCTAAGAGAACGCCCGCCTTTCAACAAATCCCGATACAAATGAACCGTTTGCCATCGTCCGCCGCCTCCGCCAGCCCGCCCCGCGCCGCGGCGCAAACGCGGTTTCCGCTCGCCATCGTCGGTGCCGGCGCGCTGGGGCTGCACTTCGCCGCCCGGCTCGCCCGCGGCGGGCCGGTGGCGGTCGTCGCGCGCACCGCGCAGCGCGCTGCGCAACTGCGCGCCGGCATCTACGTCGGCGACATGCTCTACCGTGCCGAGGCCCACGGCCCCGACGCCCTGCCCGAGGCGGAGTGGGTGATCGTGCTGGTGAAGGCCGCGGACACGGCCGACGCCGCCCGCCTCGCCGCGGCCATGCGCCCGCGCGGCGTGCTGTCGCTGCAGAACGGGCTCACCGAGGACGTGCTGCGCGCGCACTGCGGCGGCGCGGGCGGCGTGGCGCTCGTGGCGCAGGGCATCACCACCGAGGGCGCCTTTCGCGACGGCGACCGCGTCACCCCGTCGGGGGCCGGCGAAACGCTGGTGCCGCCGGGTTTCGAAGCGGTCGCCGGCCTGCTGTCGCGCGCCGGCTTCCGTGCCCGCGTGGAGCCCGGCATCGCCGCCGCCCGGCTGGCCAAGCTGCTGGTGAATCTGGCGATCAATCCGCTCGCCGCGCTGTTCCGCGTACCCAACGGCGCCCTGCTCGATCCGCCCTTTCGCGCCTGCCTCGATGCGCTGGTGGACGAAGCCTGGCCGCTGCTGCGCGCCGAAGGGCTGGCGCTGGACGAGGCCGCCGCCCATGCGCGCGTCGCCGAGGTGGCCCGCGCCACCGGCACCAACCGCGCCAGCATGCTGCAGGACGTGCTCGCCGGCCGGCGCACCGAGATCGACGCCATCACCGGCATGCTGCTCGCCATGGCGGCCCGCCGCGGCGTCGCGGTGCCCGTGCACCAGGCGGTATTCACGCTGGTGAAACTGCTGGAGCGCGGATGACGCGCGCGCAATCGCGTCTATGCTGAACGTATCGGGCGGCATGCCGCCGCTTCCAGGCCGCGAACCCGCGGGAGATCACGCATGAAACCCCACGCCTTCGTCGCCATGCCCTTCGGCACCAAGCCCGGCCCCGACGGCCGGCCGATCGACTTCAACCGCGTCTACGACGAATACATCGCGCCGGCGCTGGCGGAGGCGGGCTTCGAGGTGTTCCGCGCCGACCGCGAGCAGCGCGCCGGCGACATCCGCACCGACATGTTCCAGGAACTGCTGATGTCCGACCTGGTGGTCGCCGACCTGACGCTGGACAACCCCAACGTCTGGTACGAACTCGGCGTGCGCCATGCACTGCGCGCGCGCGGCGTGATCCTGGTGCAGGGGCCGCGGCCGACGCAGCCCTTCGACACCTACACCGACCGCAAGCTGCACTACGCGCTGCAGGACGGCGCACCCGATCCGGCCAGCCTGGAAGCCGATCGCCGCGCGCTCGCCGCGATGGCGCGCGCCACGCAGAGCGAATGGACCGGCGAGCGCGTCAGCCCGGTCTATGGCCTGCTGCCCAACCTGCGCGAACCGGACTGGAAGACGCTGCTGCTGGCGCAGGCCAACGCCTTCAATGCCGCCTATCGCGAGTGGGCGGGCCGCACCGAGATCGCGCGCCGCAAGCTGCGCCCCGGCGACATCCTGGTGCTGGCCGACGAGACGCCGACGCGGGCGCTGCGCGTCGAGGCCAAGATCACCGCCGGCGAGGCGCTGCTCAAGCTGCGCCACCATGACTTCGCCCTGGAGCAGTTCGAGGATGCGCTGGAACTCGACCCTTCGTGCAAGCGGGCGCGCGAGAAGAAGGTCGTCTGCCTCGGCCGCCTGGGCCGCTACGAGGAGGCGAGCGAATGGGTGCACCGCCTCACCGAGGACTTCCCCGCCGATCCCGAGGTGTGGGCGCTGCTCGGCCGCGTGGAAAAGGACAACTGGATCGCCCGCTGGCGCCGCGACGGCACCTCCGGCACCGAGCTGCGCACCGCCGCCGCCGGCGAGGATGCGGCGCTGGCCGAGGCGATCGCGCCCTATCACAGGGCCTTCATCGCCGACCCGTCGCATCATTTCTCCGGCATCAACGCGCTCACGCTCAACCTGCTGCGCCGCCATCTCGGCGGCAAGGCCAGCGACACGGTGATCGGCAACCTGGCCGGCGGCGTGCTGTGGGCTGCGCTGACGGCACAGGAGCGCGACCACAAGGACTACTGGGCGCGCGCGAGCCATGCCGAGCTGTGCCTGCTGGTCGATCCGCTCGCCACCGTGCGCGAGGCGTACGGCACCGCCGTCGCCGCGGCGAACCGCGACTGGTTCGCGCTCGACTCCAGCCGCCAGACACTGCGCCTGCTGCGCGACCTCGAGTTCCGCCCGGCGGAGACGGCGGCCGCGCTGGAGATCCTCGACCGCGAGATCGCGCGCAGCACGCCGCCCTTCGAGCCGTGCCAGGTGTTCCTGTTCAGCGGCCACATGATCGACGACCCGCGCCGCCCGGTGCCGCGCTTCCCGACCGGCAAGGAGAGCATCGCCGCGCAAGGGATCGCCAGAGCGCTCGACGCCCTCGGCGCCGGGCCGGGCGACCTGGCGCTGACCCAGGGCGCCAGCGGCGGCGACATCCTGTTCCTCGAGGCATGCAGGGCGCGCGGCCTGCGGCTGCACCTGATGCTGCCGCTGGACGAGCCCGAGTTCATCGACCGCTCGGTGCTGCCCTCCGCCGGCGGCCAGCAGTGGCGCGACCGCTACTACGCGATCCGCGGCGGCCTGCAGGACCCGCCGCGCATCATGCCCGTCGAGCTGGGCCCGCCGCCGCGCACCGGCGGCGACGGGCGCGCCGACCCGTTCGAGCGCTGCAACCTGTGGCTGCTCTACACCGCGCTGGCGTGGGGCATCGACAAGGTGCGCTTCATCTGCCTGTGGAACGGCGAAGGCGGCGACGGCCCCGGCGGCACCGCGCACATGTACCGCGAAGTGAAGCGCCGCACCGGGCGCGTCACCTGGCTCGACACCCGCACGCTGTGGTAGCGGCGCGCATGCGGCCGAAGGCGGGGCCGAACCTGCGCTCTTGCCGTACGTTTTTCCGGACTGCTGCGCCTGCTCGCCGCCGCGCGGCTTGCGACATCCGATCCGCCGCGTCGACGCGGTCAGGGAAGGAAATCCCGCTCCGACGCAGGAAGGCGCGCGGCAGCGAAATAGTCGCGGCCGAGTTCGGATCGCACTCCCGCCCGGCAGCGCAGGGTCGCGCGCCGCCTGCCGCCGCGCTCGACTGCGACGCCGGCCGTTTCGCCGCTGCCCTGCAGCCAGAAGGAGAAGACGACGTAACGATAGGGCGGCCGGGCGAACTCGACCCACGCGCCCCCGCCGCCGGCAAGCGTCGCGATGCCGGTCGAGAAGGCCGGGGAAGCATCGCCCGCTCCGGGGTAGACCATCTCCGGCGGCGACCCCGGCCTGCCGATCCGGTATTGCAGCACGCCGGGCTGCTCGCCGCCGGCAGGGCTTTCGCACAATGCGATGTGCTTCGTCCCGCTGCGGCAGGCGAACACGATGCGTTCGCCTTCCCCGCACGAAGCCGATGCCGGGGTGCCCGCCGCGCATGCCGGCAGCGCCAGCAGCAGAGCGAACGAGGCAATGCCGGAACTCGCGCCTTGCTTCAAATCAGCTTTTCCCCGCGCAGATAGGCCGTCTGGAAGTTGCCCAGGCCGTGCGTGCCGCCATTCACCTGGCGTCGCGCGCGGGCGAAGTCGCGTTCGATGATGGCCGACTTGATCTTCAATTCCCTGTCCTTGAGATAGCAGGCGAGGATGAGCCCCGCGGTCGCCGCCTCGTTGGCCCTGTCCGGATGCCCTTCCAGGTCCACGCCTATCGTCGCCCCGATGACCCCGTAGTTGCTGCGCCCGGTCAACTGGATGTAGCCGCGACCCTTGTAGCGCGCACCATCCGGCGCCCCCCGGTTGCCGAGGTCGCGGCGATTGTCGTACAGGTCGAAGGGATGGCCGCCGGGCGAAGTATTGAAGCGGGAACGGAATTCGTCCAGGGGTTCGAAACCCGCCGTTTCCGCTGCGATGGTGGCGAGCGCCATCAGCACCATGGTCTTGTCCGTCAGTCCGAAGTGCCGCAGGCCATCGAGCACCGACCCGAGATTGGCCTTGATGTTGTCGATCGGCGCGTCCGGCAGCATGCGGGCGACGATCAGCGGCGTGACCTCGTCGGCCACCGACGGCAAGGCCGCATCCCGCGCAAGGCCGAGCCGTGCCCGGGTGCGCGGCCCGGCCTGCCCATCCACCAGCAGATCGCCCTCGCTGCGCTGGAAAGCGCGCACCGCCGCATCGGTCGCGGCGCCGAAAACGCTGTCGATGCGGCCGGGCGAAAAACCCCTGTCGGCCAATGCCTGCTGCAGCGCCTTGACGTCGTCGCCCTGCATCAGCTCGCCGTCCAGAATCAGTTCCAGTGTTCGCATTCCGTCCGCCTCCGGTAGGGGTATGGGCGCCTGCGCACGACCGCCCGCATCAGGCAAGGTCCAGCGCGGCGAACGTATCCGGACCGACCTCGCCGTCCACCACCAGGCCGCGATCGGCCTGGAATTGCTTCACCGCGTCCGCGGTCTGCGGACCATAGACGCCGTCGGCCTTCCCCGGCGCGAAACCGAGCTTCGCCAGGCGGCGCTGGATCTTCTCGACCACGTCCGACTTGGTCATCGGCTCGGTCAGCCGGATGATGCCGGCCGGCGCCGGCACCCGCACCGGATCGCCGGAGCGGAAATAGCGGATGCCGGGCACGAGAACGCCCGCGTCCCAGCGGCGGGCACTGATCGTATGGGCGATGACGCCGGTCTTGCTGCTGTGCGCCTCGACCGTGCCGCCGCGTCCATCGCAGAACACGATGTGGCCGATCGCCCCCGGCCGCGGAAAACGCAGCAGGATGGCGCCCGGAATCACCGCCGCCTCTGCGACGCGCACCGTGCAGCGGGCTTCGCGCGCCTGCTCCGCCCAGAAGCCGGTGAAGGCATCGGCACGCACCGGGTCGTTGCGCGGCTGCGTGCCGAAGAGGATTCCCGACGCCTGGAACACGCACCAGGACACGAACTCGGCACAATCCCACGGCCCCTTCCAGCCGGAGTTCGCCATCGGCGCACGCGCCCCCAGCTTGTAGGTTTCGCCGATATGCCGCCGCGCGAGGACGAGCACGTCCTCACCGGTGACTTCGCGCCCGCCGCGGCGCACGATCGGCGCAAGCAGGGCACTCGATCCTGCCCCGGCGGGTGCGAACGCCGAAAATGCCATGTCATCCGCAAACGGCATGTCGTCCGCGAACGGCATGTCTTCCGCAAACGCTGCCTCGGTCGCCGCGGAGGGCGCACCTTCCTGCACTCCGCCGCTGCCAGCCCCGCCTGCTGCCTTCACCCGGCTTCGGGATTTCGTTGCCATGATTCCTCCTTGCTTCATGCCCCGCCCGGCGGCACCGCGCCGACGGGCAATGATCCGTGCGCCGCGGTCCGGCGCATGCCGTCATCCGTCAGCGGCCGCCCGCAGCACCGCCCTGCCCGGCCTGAAGATCGCGCGCGATGACGGCCTTGAATCCCTCGGTCAGCCGGCGCGCCGCCATCCCGGTGGTGAAGAAGCGCCGCAGGCCGAACTGCACCGCCTCGGTCGCGGTATCGACCTTGAACTGGCCGAAGACCGAGAGCGCATCGTCTTCGTATTCGGGCGCCTGCGCCCGCCCGCGGTGGCGGCCGCCCAGCCGCTCGGACGAACCGTCGGCGGAGCGGATCATGACCGGCACGAAGGCGATGTCCCGCCCGGTATAACCAAGGCTGAACTGCACCCCCTGCTCCGCCACCGATGTCGAAATGCCGAGGCCCAGGGTATTGGTCTGCGCAAAGACCAGCGGCGGCACATACACCTCGCCGCCGGTGCCCGGCTGGGGCTGCGACGAGCCGGCCTCCGCCTGCGCTTCCGCGCCCGTTCCGCCGGCCGGCCCGGCAGGAGTCTTCGCCGGCCCGGAAACGCTGCGGGACGGCATCTCCGGTGCCATCCCCGCCTCCGCCGGCGGCCGCCCCGTCCATCCGTCGTGGTAAGCCTCGGCGAGGTTCGTCGCCGCGAGGCCGGTGGCGAAGAAGCGCCCGAGTGCCACCTTGCGGGTGCCCGGGCCGCTGTCGCCGGCAGGCTGGGCGCCCTGCCCTTCGAACTGGCCGAACACGGACAGCGCATCCCATTCGGCGCCGGGACCGTCTTTCGTATGAGCGGTCACCGCCTGTCCCTTGCCGTGGCTGACCGCGCCGACCGGCACCACGGCCACGTCCTGATCCTTGTAACCCAGGGTGAAATCCACCCCCTGCGTGCCGGCGCCGGTGCCGATGGTGATGCCCATCGTCACCAGTTCGCCGAAGAAAAGCGGCGGCGACGGCGCCGTGGTGCATGCACACAGGATGAGCGGGGCGGCACATCCGAACGTTCTGGAAAATGCACGCATCGGATCGGTCTCCTGTTCGCGTCTAGGGCGCCGGCACGGCGCACAGCCCCGCGTTGGCATTCGCCAGCGCACGGACCGCCTCGAGGTGTTCGCGGGCAGCGACCCAGACGACCAGCCGGCACTCGTTGCCGAGCGCCGCCCAGCCGTGCCTCGCATAACCCGCCGTCCAGCCGAATGGACCGTGCGAAAAGCCGACCGACGTGATGTCGGCAACGTACGACTGCATGGCGCCCGGCACGTCCACGGCGAGCACGCCCCAATGACGCTCCACCCTGACGGCAGCCGGATCGAGCGCGGATTCGATGCGAACGGTCGTGCAGCCGGCAAGCACGAGCACCGTCGCGCCCATCCGCAGCGCGGCGCCCGAGCGCCTCGACCCGACCGATGCGGCACACATTCCGGTTGCACCTCGCAGACAGGGGCCGGGTACGCTCTTCGTCATATGACCGATGACGATCGCGCCTGATGGATGTGGTCTAGCACA
The DNA here is from genome assembly GCF_002354895.1 of Thauera sp. K11. Taxonomy (NCBI): domain Bacteria; kingdom Pseudomonadati; phylum Pseudomonadota; class Betaproteobacteria; order Rhodocyclales; family Zoogloeaceae; genus Thauera; species Thauera sinica. The sequence continues at coordinate 4,900,631 of NZ_CP023439.1, read as the reverse complement.
GGCCGCATCATTTGCAAGATGCCGCGTCGGGACCGTGCCGCCTTTCGCCCATGCGCCAGCCATTTCGGGCCCGCGACCGGCTACCATCGCGTTTTCGCAGCGCTGGAGACCCGACCGGCCATGAAGCCATCCGCCTGGGGCACGCTTGCCCTCCTGCTATCCGCCTCCCTGCCCGCCGCCGCCGTCGAGGTCGGCTGCGTCACCACCGCGTGGAAGCTGATCGGCGCCAATCACCGCGTGTGCGTCGAAGCCTTCGCCGACCCCAAGGTGCCCGGCGTGACCTGCCATGTGAGCCAGGCGCGCACCGGCGGCGTGAAGGGCTCGTTCGGGCTGGCGCAGGACCCGTCGCAGTTCTCGCTGGCCTGCCGCCAGACCGGCCCGATCACGCTGCCGGCGAAGCTGCCGAAGGACGAGGTGGTGTTCTCGGAGGGCACCTCGCTGCTGTTCAAGGAAACGCGCATCGTGCGCATGTGGGACGAGGCCAACCGCACGCTGGTGTACCTGGCGATCAGCCGCAGGATCATCGAGGGCGCCCCCGCCAACGCGATCTCGACGGTGCCGGTGATGCCCTGGGGCGCGCGGCCGGCCGCGGGGTCCTGAGCGGCGGCTGCGCCCTGCACAGGCGCTCCGTCCAGACCGGGCGCCAGGGCGATCGCACGACGTCTCTTCATCGGCCCGGATGGCGCGACACGGTAGGTCTGGTGGCGGGAGATGCGTGGAGCGGGCGAGGACTGTCCGAGCACCGAGCGCAGCGAGGGCGAGTTCCGCAGCCCGCGGAACGCATCCCCCGCCACCAGACCGGATTCGAGAGACACGCCGAACGGTCGAAGACCGCCCAACCCCCGGACGAAGCGCGCCCGAATTCCACGGCCCGACGGAACGCATCCCCGCCACCGGACCGGATTCCGCGCACTCATGCGATCGCCCTGCGCCGGGCGCTGGCTGCACCCTGTCGACTGGTACATACTGCAACCGTTCACCGGATCGGGCGTTGCAGACCCGGTGCGCATTCCCACCGCAGGACAGACCCGCCTTCAGACATCGATGAAAAAGAACGAAGCGCCGTACCTGACCTACAAGCTCGACCTGATCAAGACGATCCTGATGAAGCTGGGCAATGCCCACTACAAGAAGGCCCTGGACCTGGGCGTGCGCGAACTGCGCGTGCTGCGGCTGGTGCATGACTTTCCCGGCATCACCGCGACCGACCTCGGCAACCGCCTGGTGCTGGACAAGACGCTGCTGTCCAAGAACATCTCCTACCTCGAAGGCCGGGGCCTGATCTCGCGCTGCGCCAACGCGCAGGACAACCGCCAGCAGTGCCTGACGCTCACCGAAGCGGGCATGCGCGCCTGGTACGAGGGCGAACGCATCGGCCGCGGCCTGGAAGCGGAGCTGTTCGCCGACTTCAGCGATCAGGAATGGACGCGGCTGCACGGGATGCTCGACCAGTTGCTGGCGTCGATCGAGAACTGGAAGCAACGCGACAGGCAGAAGTGATGCGCCTCAGGTGCGCAGCGCGGCATGCATGGCCGCGCGCCGGTGCGACTGCGCGCGCTGCATGACGCGGTTGGCCACCAGCACCGCGACCGACACCGCCGCCACGATCACCGTCGCCAGCGCATTGATCTCCGGCTTCAGGCCGTGGTGCAGGCGCGCGAACACCAGCACCGGCAGGGTCGTGCTGCCGGGGTCGGACAGCATCGCGGCGAGCACGAAGTCGTCCATCGACAGCGTGAAGGCCAGCAGCCAGCCGGCCACCAGCGCCGGCGCGATCACCGGCACGGTGATGACGAAGAAGACCTTCGCCGGCGGGCAGCCGAGATCGAGCGCGGCTTCTTCCAGCGCGCGGTCCATCTCGCGCAGCCGCGACCGCACCAGCACCGTCACGTAGGCCGCGCACAGCGTGGTGTGCGCCGCCCAGATCGCCGCCACGCCGCGTCCGCCGAGCACCGGCTGCAGCGCCGGATGGGTGAACAGCAGCACCAGCGAAAGCCCGACCACCACTTCGGGCATCACCATCGGCGCGGTGGTCATGCCGGCGAGGAAGCCGCCGAAGCGGGGCGCAAAGCGCGCCAGCACCACCGCCGCGGCGGTGCCGACGACCACCGCGGCGCTCGCCGCCAGCGCGCCGACCCGCAGCGACAGCAGCACCGCGGCGGCAAGCTCGCGGTCGTCCAGGAGCGCCGCGTACCAGCGCAGCGACACGCCGTCGAGCCGGGTGGTGATCTCTCCGGCGGTGAAGGAGAACACCACCAGGCACAGGATGGGGGCGTACAGGAAGGCATAGACCAGCAGCAGCCACGCCCGCGCGCCCCAGCGCCCGTCGCCGTCGGCGTGCATCACGGCCCCGCCTCCGGCCCACCCCCACCCTGGCCGTGGCGGTGGGCGAGCATGACGGGCACGATCAGCATCAGCACCATCACCACCGCGACGGCCGCCGCCATCGGCCAGTCCTGGTTGGGGCCGAAATCGTCCCAGATGCGGCGCCCTATCATCAGCACCCCGCCGCCGCCGAGCAGGTCCGGGATCACGAACTCTCCCACCGCCGGGATGAAGACCATCATCGAGCCGGCGACGATGCCCCGCCACGACAGCGGCAGCGTGATCGACACGAAGGCGGTCCACGGCCGCGCGCCGAGGTCGCGCGCCGCCTCCAGCAGGCGCACGTCCAGCTTCACCAGGTTGGCGTACAGCGGCAGCACCATGAAGGGCAGGTAGCTGTAGACCATGCCGGCCAGCACCGCGCCCCTGTTGTAGAGCAGTTGCAGCGGCGCCTCGACCACGCCGAGGGCGAGCAGCAACTGGTTGATAAGGCCCGCCTCGCTGCTGTCGAGCAGCCCCATCCATGCATACACGCGCAGCAGGAAGGACGTCCAGAACGGCAGCATGACCAGCATCAGCAGCGTGCCGCGCGCGGCCTCGCGCGAGCGGGCGATGTGGTAGGCGAAGGGGTAGCCGACGAGCAGGCAGCACAGGGTGGTCAGCGCCGCGAGCAGCAGCGAGTTGCCGAACGCGCGCAGGTACTGCAGATCGGCGCCGGGCGCGGCGAGCGCGGCAAGCTCGTCGCCGAGCCGGCGGTAGCTGCCGAAGTCGGGATGGAAGGCCGGCTCGCCCTGCACCGGCTCCAGCGAGAACGGGGGCACGTAGGGCGGCACCGCGAGGTCGGGCGTCGACAGGCTGACATTGACGATCAGCACGAAGGGCAGCAGGAAGAACAGCAGCATCCAGGCCCACGGCAGGCAGCCGACCCAGAAGCGGCCGCCCGGCAGGAAGCGGCGGCCGTTCATTGCGTCAGCACCACGCCGTCGGGCGCCCGCCACCACACCCAGACCGCCTCGCCGCGCGCCGGCGCCTCGCCCCGGCCGACGCCGGGCACGCTGGCGATCATGCCGCGCCCGCCATGCAGCCGCAGGTGATAGATCGAATGGCTGCCGAGGTAGGCGATCTCGGCGACGTCCGCCTGCGCGGCGTTGAGCGGCGCCCCGCCGTCCGCCGGAGGCGGGTGGCGGCCGAGCACCACCCGCTCCGGCCGCACCGACAGCCACGCCTCGGCCCCCGGCGGCGGCGCGCCGCCAGCGTCGATCGCCAGCGGCACCGGGAAGTCGCTGCCGGCCAGCCGGCCGTCTTCGATCCGGCCATGGAACAGATTGGTCTCGCCGATGAATTCGGCGGCGAAGCGGCAGCGCGGATGTTCGTAGATCTCGTCGGGCGCGCCGACCTGGAGCAGCCTGCCTTCGGACATGATGCCGATGCGCCCGGCCATGGCCATCGCCTCTTCCTGGTCGTGGGTGACGAGGATGCAGGTGACGCCGACGCGGCGGATCAGGCTCACCAGTTCGAGCCGGGTGTGCTGGCGGATCTGCTTGTCCAGCGCGGCAAGCGGTTCGTCGAGCAGCAGCAGCTTGGGCTCCCTCGCCAGGCTGCGCGCCAGCGCCACGCGCTGCTGCTGGCCGCCGGAGAGTTCGTGCGGCTTGCGCGCGGCGTAGCGCTGCATCTGCACCAGTTCCAGCATCTCGGCCACGCGCGCGGCGATCTGCACGCGCGACAGCCGCGGCCGTTCCTGGCGCAGGCTGAAGGCGACGTTGCCGGCGGCGCTCATGTGCGGGAACAGCGCGTAGGACTGGAACATCATGTTGGTCGGCCGGCGGAAGGCGGGGATGGCGGCCAGGTCCTCGCCGTCGAGCACGATGCGCCCGCCGCTCGGGCGTTCGAGGCCGGCGATCATGCGCAGCAGGGTGCTCTTGCCGCAGCCCGAGCTGCCGAGCAGCGCGAAGATCTCCTGCCGCCGGACCGCCAGCGTGACGCCGTCGACCGCGAGCGTGTCGTCGAAGCGCTTGCTGACGCCCTCGATGCGAAGATAGGTGGAATCCCGGTCGTCTGCGGCCACCCTGCTCCCCTGCCCCGCCGCGCCCGTTCGCGCAGGCCCGAGTCTAGCGCGCGCTCTTGAAGCGCCCCAGCGCCTGCGTCATCTCGCGCTGCACGTCCTTGCCGAGCACCGGCTTGGCGCGCAGCGTGCGCTTGACCTCGTCGGGGACGTTGATCATCGGGTCCTCGGTCAGCGTCCTGGACATCAGCGGCAGCGCGGCGCGGTTGGCGCTGATGTAGAAGGTTTCGTTGGAAATGCGCGCGATCACCGCGGGGTCGAGCATGGCGTTGATCCAGGCATGGGCGTTGCCGACGTGGCTGGCGTCGCGCGGGATGGCCATGACGTCTATCGACATCATCGCGCCCGGCCTGGGGATGAAGTAGCGGATGCGCGCGCCGGTGCCGGATTCGGCGGCGCGGCGGGCGGCGATCATGGCGTCGCCGGAGAACATCATCGCCGCGCACAGGCTGCCCTTGGCCATCTGGTCGATGGGGGCGGTGATGAAGGTGCGGATGTACTTGCGCACGGGCATGAGGCGGTCGATGGCGGCGCGGATGTCGGCCGGGTCCATCTTCGCGGTGTCCTTGCCGGCGTAGATCATCGCGGCGGGGACGACGTCGCTCGCCTCGTCCATCAGGGCGATGCCGCAGCCTTCGAGGCGGGCGGCGACGGCAGGATCGAACAGCAGGTCCCAGGCGTCGTCGGGGAGCTTGCCGCCGAGGGCCTTTTCCACCTTGTCTTCGTTGATGGCGACGCCGGTGGTGTACCACATGTAGGGGACGAGGTAGCGGTTGCCGGGATCGGCGGCCTCGACGGCCTTCAGGACGACGGGGTCGAGGTGGGCGAGATTGGGGAGCCTGGCCTTGTCGAGCGGCTGGAAGATGCCGGCCTGGATCTGCCGGCCGGCGTATTCGACGCTGGGGTAGACGACGTCGTAGCCGCTCTGGCCGGTGAGCAGCTTGCCCTGCAGCGTGGCATTGCTGTCGTAGAGGTCGTACTTGACGGCGATGCCGGTGGCTTTCTGGAAGGATGGAATGGTGTCGCGGGCGATGTAGTCGTTCCAGTTGTAGACGTTGAGCCGGGGCTCTTCGGCGCCGGCGGAAAGGCTCGCGGCGGCGAGCGAGACGGCAAGGAGAAGGCGGAGCGCGGTGCGGGGCAGGGTCATTTTTTCCTCACTCCTTGCGCGCCTGCGTTTGTCGCGGCGCGCATGCGGTCGTCAGGCGGGCGGCGGCGCGGACGATCCGCCGGAGACGCGGCGGGGCTTCGTTCCGTCGGGCTGCGGAACTCGCTCCCTGCGGTCGCTCGGACAGTCCTCGCCCGCTCCACGAAGCCCCGCCGCGTCTCCGGCCAGCCATGTGCGGGTCCATTCGATGGCGGCGGCGAGATTGTTCCTTGCGGCGGGGGAGATGGCCTGGCCCAGTTCCCATCGTTCGCCCCGGATGCCCAGCAGCCAGGCCGGCGGCGGTTCGCCGGCCTGCGTGTCGGCATAGACCTGCAGAATCGCCGCGGGTGTCATCGCGTGCGTGGTGAAGCTGGCGTCGCGCCGCGGCAGCAGCGGGGCCACGCTGAAGGGGGCGGCCGCTTCCATCGAGGCATCGACGAACAGCACGCGGCGGCGGCCGGCGAGGTCCAGCGCGTGCTCGACCTGGAGCTGGAAGTCGGTGAGGCATTCGACGCCGGGAAGCCGCAGCGCCTCGATGGCTTCGGCGAACAGCGGGCCGAGGGCGTCGTCGCCGCGGCTGGGGTTGCCCCAGGAGAAGACCAGCGTGCCGGGTTTCATCGGAGGTGCGTGCCGCTGCTCGTCAGTGCTTGTACCTGCGGTCGAGTTCGCGGCCTTCGGCGTCGAGCAGCACGACTTCCAGCGGCATGCTGCCGAGCGCGTGGGTGGCGCACGACAGGCAGGGGTCGAAGGCGCGGATCGCGACTTCGATGTGGTTCAGCAGGCCCTCGGTGATCTCCCTGCCGTCGAGGTACTTCTTGGCCACCTCGCGCACCGCGGTGTTCATCGCCTGGTTGTTGTTGGTGGTGGAGACGATGAGGTTGGCCATCGTCACCAGATCGTCGTCGCCCACCTGGTAGTGGTGGAACAGCGTGCCGCGCGGCGCCTCGATGACGCCCACGCCCTCGCGGCGGCGTTCGCCGGCGACCACCAGGTCGGTGCCTTCGAGGTCGTCGTCGTGCAGCAGCTCCTTGATCGTTTCGGCGGCGAACAGCATCTCGATCATGCGCGCCCAGTGGAAGCCGAGCGTGGCATGCATCGGCCCGCCGCCGGCGTAGGCGGCGAATTCGCGGCGTTCGTGCTCGGCGAAGGGGGTGGGGATGCCGTCGCAGTTCTGCACGCGGGCCAGCGGGCCCACCTTGTACCAGCCGCGCTCGGGGCCGAGCGCGGTGAAGTACGGGAACTTCATGTAGCTCCAGGGTTTGACCTCCTCGGTGATGAGCCGGTCGTAGGTCTGGTAGTCGACGTGGTCGAAGAGGATGTTGCCGCCGGCGTCCTTGGCGCGCAGCCCGCCGTGGTAGAGGTCCAGGCTGCCGTCGGGTGCGACCATGCCCATGAAATTGGAGGGGCAGGCGCCGAAGCCGTCGTACAGCGCCGGGTTCTGCTCGTGCAGTTCGCGGATGATCCGCACCGCGTCGCGGCTCCAGGCAATCATCCGGTAGGCGTCCTCGAGCAGTTCCGTCCGCTCGGCGCCGGTCAGCGCGCGGTTGACGCCGCCGGGCACCGAGCCGGTGCCATGCACCCGCTTGCCGGCGGTGTGCCGGATCACCTCCTGGCCGTACTTGCGCAGCAGGATGCCCTTCTTCGCGATGTCGGGATATTTCGCGGCGACGCCGACGATGTTGCGCCGCGCGACCTCGGAGTCGAAGCCGAACAGCAGGTCGGGCGAGGACAGGTGGAAGAAGTGCAGCGCGTGGGACTGCAGGATCTGGCCGTAGTGCATCAGCCGGCGCATCTTTTCCGCGGTGGGGGTCAGGCGGTCGGCGCCGACGATGACGTCCAGCGCCTTGCTCGCCGCCAGGTGGTGCGACACCGGGCAGATGCCGCACAGGCGCTGCACCATGACCGGCACTTCCCAGTAGGGCCGGCCCTGGATGAAGCGTTCGAAGCCGCGGAACTCGACGATGTGCAGGCGCACCTGGTGCACCTTGTCGTCCTCGTCGAGCAGCAGCGTGACCTTGCCGTGGCCTTCGACGCGGGACACGGGGTCGATGGCGACGCGGCGCAGGCTGTCGCGGGCGGCTGCGGCGGTTTCGAGTTCGAAGCTCATGGCAATCTCGCGGACGGATCAGTCGTAGTGCAGCAGGCCGTGGCCCGGAGCGGGCTCCCTGCCGGCGACGAGGTCGCCGAGGAAGGCCCAGATCGCATCGCCGGACGGCGGGCAGCCGGGCAGGAAGTAGTCGATCTTCACCACCTCGTGCACCGGGTGCACCTGGTTCAGCGGCAGCGGCAGCTCGGGGTCGTCCGGGATGCGGCTGCCTTCGGCGAGCCCGTGGCCGGTGCGATACACCTCCTGCAGGATGTCGGCCAGTTGCAGGTGGTTGCGCTGCGCCGGCAGGCCGCCATTGACGGCGCAGGCGCCGAGCGCGACCAGCACCTTGCAGTTGGCGCGGAATTCGCGCAGCACGTGCACGTTCTCGGCGTTGCATACGCCGCCTTCGATGAGGCCGATGTCGCACGGCCCGCAGTGCTTGATGTCGGTGATCGGCGAGCGGTCGAACTCGACCAGTTCGAGCAGCGGCAGCAGGCGCTCGTCGATGTCGAGGAAGGACATGTGGCAGCCGAAGCAGCCGGCCAGCGACACCGTCGCGACCTTCAGCTTGCGCGGCTGCGCCGCAGTCGCGGTGCTCATTGCCCTTCCTCCTTCGCGTGCGCGACCGCCACCTGCGAGATCGGCTGTGCGTCGTATTCGCGCTGTCCGATCGGCACCGCGAAGCCCACCCGCTTCTTCAGGATCACGCCCACCGGACAGACCCCGGCGGCACGGTCGGTGACGGCGAAGTCGGTGTCGGCCAGGCGCCCGCTCTCGCTGTTGACGATCAGGTGCGACCCGGCGCCGCGGCCCGACAGCGCGAACACGTCCTTGCCGTCGGCCTCGCGGCTGGCGCGCACGCACAGTTCGCACAGGATGCAGCGGTTGAAGTCGAGCAGCACGTCGGGGTGCGAGGCGTCGACCGGGCGGTCGGGGTAGAAGTGGTCGAAATGCGGGCTCAGCATGCCCATCTCGTAGGCGGTGGCCTGCAGCACGCAGTTGCCGCTCTTCTCGCAGGACGGGCAGAAATGGTTGCCCTCGACGAACAGCAGCTGCAGCAGCGTGCGCCGCTTTCCGGTGAGTTCCTCGCTGCGGTTCTCGACTTCCTGCCCGTCCGCGGCACGCACCGTACAGGCGGTGGCGAAACGCCCGCCGATCCTGACGGTGCACAGCTTGCACGAGCCGTGCGCGCTGAAATCCGGATGCCAGCACAGGTGCGGGATGTACTTGCCGGCGGCGCTGGCGGCCTGCATCACCGTCTGTCCGGGCGTGAATGGCACTTCTTCGCCATCGAGAAGAAAGCTGCTGGTCATGGCTGGGCCTCGCCGGGTTCTTGGCCGTGCGCCTCGGCGCGCTGCGCGCTCAGGTTGTCGGTGAGATGGGCGCCGGCGTCGTCGCGGCCGGTCATCTGCCGCGCCTGCGACAGCGCGGCGTCGAGGTCGAAGGCCGGCTCGTAGTCGGGCGAATGCAGCCGGCGCTCGAACGCGGGGCGGAACCTGGCAAGCATGTCGCGCAGCGCGATCGTCGCGGTGTTGCCCAGGCCGCAATGGCTGGCGCCCTGCATCAGGCGGTGCATCTTCTCCATCTCGTCGAGGTCGTAGGGCGAGCCGCGGCCGTGGGCGAGCTTGTCCATCAGCCGCGCGTTGACCGCGGTGCCGACGCGGCACGGGGTGCAGAAGCCGCAGCTCTCGTGCGCGAAGAAGCGGGTGAAGTTGCGCGCCACCTCGAACATGTCGCGGCTGCGGCCGAACACCATGATCGAACCGCCGGTGGGCACGTCCTCGAAGGCGATGCGGCGGCCGAACTCGCCGGCCGACAGGCAGAAGCCGGCCGCGCCGGCAGTGGTCACCGCCTGGGTGTCCACGCCGCCGGCGGCCTGCAGCACCTCGGCGACGGTCACGCCGAAGGGGAATTCGTAGATGCCCGGGCGTTCCACGTCGCCCGACACCGACAGCAGCTTGGTGCCGGTCGAGGCCGGCGTGCCGATGGCGCGGAACCATTCGCCCCCCTTCACCGCGATCAGCGCGGCGAGCGCGAGCGTCTCGACGTTGTTCACCGTCGTCGGCTGGCCGAGGTAGCCGTTCGTCACCGGGAAGGGCGGGCGGATGCGCGGCTTGCCCGGCTTGCCTTCGAGCGATTCGATGAGCGCGGATTCCTCGCCGCAGATGTAGGCGCCGGCACCGAGGTGGATCTCGATGTCGAAGGTGAAGCCGCGGCCGAGGATGTTGCGTCCGAGCAGCCCGGCCTCGCGCCGCTGGGCGAGCCGCGTCTCGAGCCGGTCGAGCAGGTAGCGGTATTCGCCGCGCAGGTAGATGAAGCCCTTGCTCGCGCCGATGGCGAAGCCGGCGATGCACATGCCGTCGACCACCATGTCGAAGAAGGCGCTCAGCAGCACGCGGTCCTTGAAGGTGCCGGGCTCGCCCTCGTCGGCGTTGCAGATCACGTAGTGCGCGTCGCCCCAGGCGTCGCGGCAGGAGCGCCACTTGATGTCGCTGCCGAAGCCCGCGCCGCCGCGCCCGCGCAGCGCCGAGCGTTCGATCTCGCCGAGCAGGCCGGCCGGGCCGCGGTCCAGCGCCGCGGCCAGCGCCGCGCCGGGCGCCAGGCCATGATCGAGCAGCACGTCGCGGCGGCGGATGTTGTCGTCGACGTGGAACCAGTCCGACGGCCAGTCCCCCACCGACACGCGGCGGCGGATCAGGTGGACCATGTCGTCGATGCGTTCGGGCGTCAGCCGCGTGACGGCGCGGTAGTTGGCCAGCAGCGCCGGCCCCTGGTCGCACATGCCGGTGCAAGACGTGGTGTCCACGCTGACCCGGCCGTCCTCCGACACGCGGCCGGGTTCCAGCCACAGCTTGTGGCACAGGGACCGCATCAGGTCGTGGCTGCCGAGCATGCGGTCGGTGATGTTGTCCGAGAACAGGAGGCGGTACTCGCCGAGCGGACGGGTGTGGAAGAAACTGTAGAAGCCCGCCGTGCCTTCCACCTGCGCGCGCGGCCGGCCTACTCCCTGCGCGATGGCGGTGAGCGTGTCGGGCGCCAGCCATCCCAGAGCGTCCTGGACCTCGCGCAGGATCTGCACCAGCCGGGTACCATCCCGGGCGTGCCGGTCGAGAACGGTTTCGATCGTCGCTGCTGCCACGCTGTCCTCCTGTGAGCCAGGGATGCGCTCGGAGTCGGTATCGGCCCGATGAGGATTCTGCCGTGTTGCGATGCGGAATTACAATGTCGCCGACCGGATTCCCGCCAGGCTTGTGACCTGCGTCAAAGGATGCGGCGACTCCATCGGGAAGACTGCCATGCATGAACTGTCGCTGGCCGAAAGCGCGGTGGGCCTGATCGAGGACGCGGCCCGGCGCGAGCGCTTCACCCGCGTGCGGGTCGTGCGCATGGAGATCGGCGCGCTGTCCTGCGTCGAAGCCGAGGCGCTGCGCTTCGCCTTCGAGTCCGCGAGCCTCGGCACCTGTGCCGAAGGGGCGAGGCTGGACATCGTCGCGGTGCCGGGCGAGGGCGAATGCGCGGCGTGCGGCATCCGCGCCGCAATGGAAACCCTCTACGACCTCTGTCCGCGATGCGAATCGCGCCCGCTCAGGGTGTTGCGCGGCACCGAGTTGCGGGTCAGGGACCTGGACGTCGAATAGACCGGAGCACGAGGCATGTGTACCACCTGCGGATGCGGTGGCGACGGCGCCACCATCGACCACCACGGCGGCCATCCCTACCGGCCGCATCGCCGCGCCGCGGCCGCATCGCCCGCGGCCGGGCGTGCGGACGACGCCCTCCTCCGCGCGGCCGTGGCCGGTGCCGCGCCCGAGCCGGCCGTCATGGCGGCGGGAAGCACCAGCGCGAGCCCCGGTACGGCGCCCGCCCCCTTCCCTGCCGCACATGATGCCGGGCATCCCGGAGCCGCATCCGGCGAGGCACTCGCGGCCGCCGCGCCTCTGCGCCACGTGGCCGTCGAGCAGGATCTGCTCGCCCGCAACGACGCCGAGGCCGCCGCCAACCGGCGCGCGCTGGCCGCGGCCGGCGTGTTCGCGGTCAACCTCGTCTCCAGCCCGGGCTCGGGCAAGACCACGCTGCTGGTGAAGACCATAGAGCGGCTGGCCGGCCGCATCCCGCTGGCGGTGATCGAGGGCGACCAGCAGACCAGCCGCGACGCCGAACGCATCCGCGCCACCGGCGCGCCCGCCACCCAGATCAACACCGGCAGGGGCTGCCACCTCGATGCGCGCATGGTGGGCGACGCGATGGCCGGCCTGCCGCTGGCGCGCGGCGGCCTGCTGCTGATCGAAAACGTCGGCAACCTGGTGTGCCCGGCCGCCTTCGACCTGGGCGAGGCACACAAGGTGGTGATCCTGTCGGTGACCGAGGGCGAGGACAAGCCGGTCAAGTACCCCGACATGTTCCGCGCCGCCGGCCTGATGCTGCTCAACAAGTGCGACCTGCTGCCCTACCTGGATTTCGACGTCCAGGCGGCACAGAACTGGGCGCGCCGGGTGAATCCGGACATCCGCATCATCCACGTGTCGGCGACGGGCGGCCAGGGCATGGACGAATGGCTGGACTGGCTGGCCGCCGGCGCCCGCCGCGCCGCAGCTTCGGCCCCGGCATGACGACGACCGCGCCCGTGCCGCTGATGGCGCCCCCCGCCGACTCGATCGAGCACCGCCTCGCGCTGCGCGACGGCCCGCCGGTGCTGGCGCTGGGCGCCTGGTTCAAGAACACGGTGTGCGCCGCACAGGGCAAGATCGCCGCGGTGTCGCGCACGGTGGGCGACCTCGACGGCGTAGACGCCTGCCTCGCCCACGAGCGCGCCGCGCGCGCACTGCTCGCCTGGCTGGCGGAGGCCGGCGCGCGGCCGGCTGCAATCGCGCACGACCTGCATCCGGATTTCCACTCCACGCGCTTCGCCGCCGAACTCGCCGCCGAACTCGGCGTGCCGCTGCAGCCGGTGCAGCACCACCATGCCCACATCGCCGCGGTGTGCGCGGAGCACGGCCACGACGGCGCGGCGCTCGGCCTCGCGCTCGACGGCGTCGGCCTGGGCGGCGACGGCAGCGCCTGGGGCGGCGAGCTATTGCAGGTCGACGGCGCACGCTGCCAGCGCATCGGCCACCTGCGCCCGCTCGCCCTGCCCGGCGGCGACCGCGCCGCGCGCGAACCCTGGCGCATGGCGGCCTCGGCGCTGCACGCGCTGGGCCGCGGCGGCGAGATCGCCGCGCGCTTCGCCGCCCTGCCGGCGGCCGCCGGCCTCGCCCGGCTGCTGGACGCCGGCCTGCGCTGCCCGCCGACGACCAGCATGGGCCGCGTGTTCGATGCCGCCGCCGGCCTGCTCGGCCTCGGCACGGTGATGCGGATCGAGGCCGAAGCGGCGATCGCGCTGGAACAGGCCGCCACCCGCCATGGGCCGGTCGAGCCGCTGGCCGGCGGCTGGCGCATCGACGAAGACGCGCATTCCGGCGCGCTGCGGCTCGATCTGCTGCTCTTGCTGGCCGCGCTCGCCGACCCCGCCTCCGGTGCGGAGCCCGGCCGCGGCGCCGCCCTGTTCCACGCCACGCTAGGCGCGGCACTGGCCGACTGGCTGCGGCAGGCGGCGCGGCGCCACGGCCTGGGCACCGTCGCCGCCGCCGGCGGCTGCCTCTTCAACAGGCTGCTCGCCGGCTCGCTGCGCCGCGACTGTACCCAGGCCGGCCTGCGCCTGCTCGAACCGCGCGCGCTGCCGCCCGGCGACACCGCGATCGCCTTCGGCCAGGCGGCGGTGGCGCGCCTGAGCCTGGCGGACGGCTGACATGGCCCGGCACGCCGACCCGGTCCGCATGCCATCGCGCGGCGACGGCCTCCATCGCCGAGCCCGGCCCGGCCGGCTCCGGCGCGCCTCCCATCCCGCCTGCCGCGCCACGCACGGCCTTTCCCCGGAGACCTGACGCCATGTGCCTTGCGATCCCCGCGATGGTGGTGGAACTGTGCGGCAAGGACGAAGCCCTCGTCGACCTCGACGGCGTGCGCAAACGCATCTCGCTGGCGATGGTGGATGACGTGGCGGTCGGCGATTACGTGATCGTGCATGTGGGCTTTGCGCTGCAGAAGCTCGACGTCGGGGAGGCCGAGGCCACGCTGGCGCTGCTGCGCGAGATCGCGCGGGCGCAGCAGGCCGCCGGCGAGGCCGGCCCGGCGGAGCTGCCATGAAATACGTCGACGACTTCCGCGACGGTACGGTGGCGCGCGCGCTGGGCGCCGCGATCCGCGCCGGGGCGCGCCCGGACCGCGAGTACCGCCTGATGGAGTTCTGCGGCGGCCACACGCATGCCATCTCGCGCTACGGCATCGCCGACCTGCTGCCGCCGCAGGTCCGGCTGGTCCACGGCCCCGGCTGCCCGGTGTGCGTCCTGCCGGTGGGGCGCATCGACCAGGCGATCCGCCTCGCGCTCGAACATGGCGTGATCCTCTGCACCTACGGCGACACGCTGCGCGTCCCCGCGTCCGGCAGGCTGTCGCTGCTGCGCGCCAAGGGCCGCGGCGCCGACGTGCGCATGGTGTATTCGCCGCTCGACGCGCTGCAGGTGGCGCGCGCCAACCCGGCGCGCGAAGTGGTGTTCCTCGCCATCGGCTTCGAGACCACCACGCCGCCGACCGCGGTGGCGGTGAAGCAGGCCCGGGCCGAGGGCCTGGGGAACTTCTCGCTGCTGTGCAACCACGTGCTGACGCCGGCGGCGATGCACGCCATCCTCGCCGCACCCGGCGGCGTGCGGCTGGACGGCTTCGTCGGCCCGGCGCACGTCTCCACCGTCATCGGCAGCGCCCCCTACGAACCCTTCGCGCGCGATCACGGCAAGCCGGTGGTGATCGCCGGCTTCGAGCCGCTGGACGTGATGCGCGCGATCCAGATGCTGATCCGCCAGATCGACGACGGCCGCGCCGAGGTCGAAAACGAATTCACCCGCGCCGTCACCGCCGAAGGCAACCGCAAGGCGCAGGCCCTGGTCGCCGAGGTGTTCGAGCTGCGCGACGCTTTCGAATGGCGCGGCCTGGGCACCGTGCCGGCGAGCGCGCTGCGCCTGCGCCCGGCCTTCGCCGGCTTCGATGCCGAGGCGCGCTTCGCCGTACCCGCCGTGCCCGTGCCCGACCACAGGGCCTGCGAGTGCGCCGCCATCCTGCGCGGCGAAAAACGTCCGCAGGAATGCCGCATCTTCGGCACCGCCTGCACGCCGGACAACCCGGTCGGCTCCTGCATGGTGTCGTCCGAGGGCGCCTGCGCCGCGCACTACACCTACGGCCGCTTCCGCGTGGAGGCGGCCCCGACGGAAACAACCCGCACATGAGACTCCCGCATTCCCACCCGCTGGACCTGGAACACGGCCGCATCGACCTGTCGCACGGCGCCGGCGGCCGCGCCATGGCGCAGTTGATCGAAGACCTCTTCGCCCGCGAGCTGGGCAACGAATTCCTCGCCCAGGGCGATGACGGCGCCCGCCTGCCCGCCTGCACCGGGCCGCTGGTGATGGCGACCGACGCGCACGTGGTGTCGCCGCTGTTCTTTCCCGGCGGCGACATCGGCTGCCTGTCGGTGCATGGCACGATCAACGACGTGGCGGTGATGGGCGCGCAGCCGCTGTACCTGGCGGCGAGCTTCGTGCTGGAAGAGGGCCTGCCGCTCGCCGGACTGGCGCGCATCGTCGCCTCGATGGCCGCCGCCGCGCGCGCGGCCGGCGTGCCGGTGGTCACCGGCGACACCAAGGTGGTCGAGCGCGGCAAGGCCGACGGCGTGTTCATCACCACCACCGGGGTGGGCGTACGCCTGGCCGGCATCGACGTGTCCGGTGCCAATGCGCGGCCGGGCGACGCGGTGCTGGTCTCCGGCCCGCTCGGCGATCACGGCATGGCGATCATGTCGGTGCGCGAGAACCTCGCGTTCGACGCGCCCATCGTCTCGGACACGGCCGCGCTGCACGGCCTCATCGCCGACCTGCTGGCCGCCGCGCCCGACGTCCGCGTGCTGCGCGACCCCACCCGCGGCGGGCTGGCGGCGACGCTGAACGAGATCGCCCACCAGTCGGGCGTGGGCATCGTGCTGGACGAAGCCGCCATCCCGGTACGCCCGGCGGTGGCCGCCGCCTGCGAACTGCTCGGGCTCGATCCGCTCGACATCGCCAGCGAGGGCCGGCTGATCGCCATCTGCCCCGCCGCCGGCGCCGAGCGCGCGCTGGCGGCGCTGCGCGCGCACCCGCTCGGCACGGAAGCCGTGCGCATCGGCGAAGTCATCGCCGACGAGCGCCGCTTCGTGCAGATGAAGACCCGCTTCGGCGGCCGGCGCATGGTCGACTGGCTGGCCGGGGATGCGCTGCCGCGGATCTGCTGAGCCGGCCGCGCGGAAGACGCCACGCCCTCAACCCGCATCACCGCGAGACGTCCGCCGCATCCCGCCAGCCGGCGGCAAGCCCCTCAGCCGCCGCCCTGCAACATGTCCCTTAGCGCCACCGCGTTGTTGTGCGCCTCGTCGTGCGCCGAATAGAGCAGCGTCAGCACCGGGCGGGCGGCGACCTCGGCACGCAGCGTTTCCAGCGCCGCCGCCGCCTCGCCTTGCCGCAGTTCCTCCAGGTAGCGCTCACGGAACGTCTCCCAGCGCGCCGGATCGTGTCCGAACCACTGGCGCAGCGCGGTCGACGGCGCGATGTCGCGCAGCCACAGATCGACCCCCGCCTTCTCCTTCGCCAGCCCGCGCGGCCACAGCCTGTCTATCAGCACCCGGAATCCGTCGCCCTCCTCGGGTGGCGCATAGACGCGTTTGATGCTCAAGCGCATGGCTTCCTCCTCCACGAATCGCAATGAACATGCGCGCAAAGAATACGCCACGGCGCGGAGCAGAGAGGACACTGCGCCCGCCCGCGCGGGCCGACTGCGCCGGTCAGGCAGCCGGCGACACCTCGCCGCGCCGGCGTAGCGCCAGCCACACCAGCGCCGCGCCGGTCAGCGCCACCGGCACCAGCGAGCCGGCATTGAGCAGCGTCCAGCCCTGCGTCGTCACCAGCGCGCCGGAGGCGAACGAGGTCAGCGCCATCGTCGCGAACACCGCGAAATTGATCGCCGCCTGCGCCTTGTCCTTTTCCGACGGGCGGTAGGCTTGCATGGCCAGGGTCGTGCCGCCGGTGAAAAGGAAGTTCCAGCCCACGCCGAGCAGGAACAGGCCGATCAGGAAGTGGTGCAGATCCTGCCCCGACAGCGCGACCGCGATGCAGGCCGCATTCAATGCCACGCCCGCCCCCATGATCTTCAGCACGCCGAAGCGCGCGATCAGGTGCCCGGTGAAGAACCCCGGCGCGAACATGCCGATGACGTGCCATTCCAGCACCAGCGCCGCATCCGAGAACGGCATGCCGCACACGTCCATCGCCAGCGGCGTCGCCGCCATCAGCAGGTTCATGACGCCATAGCCGAGCGCCGAAGCGGTCGCCGCCACGATGAATTCCGGCTGCCGCACGATCTCGCCCAGCGGCCGCACGCTGCCGGCCACGACCGCCTTCGCCTTCTCCGCCGGAAAGCGGATGCCCGCCATCACCGCCATCGACACCAGCGCCACCACCGCCAGCGCCAGGTAGGAGCCGAGAAAGGGCAGGCCCAGCCCGTCGCGGGTATGGTTGGCCAGGTTGGGACCGACGACCGCGCCGATCAGGCCGCCGGCCAGCACCAGCGACACCGCCCGCTCGCGAAACTCGGGCGACGCCATCTCGCCGGCGGCAAAGCGGTAGAGCTGGCCGTTGGCGCTGTAGTAGCCGGCGATCACCGTCCCCGCCACCAGCAGCCAGAAGCTGCCCAGATACAGCGCGAACGCGCACAGCAAGGCCGTCAGCAGGGCCACCAGCAGCCCAAGCTGGAACGAGGTCTTGCGCCCCCAGCGCTGCTGGCTGCGCGCCACCAGCCCGGTCGACAGCGCACCGCCCACCACGTAGCCCATCACCGGCAGCGTCGCCATCCAGGCCACCGGCGCCAGACTCAGGCCCACCAGCCCGTTGATGGCGATGAAGACGACGTTGTTGGTCAGGAACAGGCCCTGGGCGATAGCCAGCAGCCAGAGATTCTTCTTCATAAGGAAATGCTTTTTTAGGGGCCAGACGCGAATGTACCGCGTTCCGGCTGAGCGCGGGGCAGCGCGCCGGAAGCCGGCATCAACGACGAGACCGCATCGAGCCTTGTCGATTCGCTCCAGCGCGAACTGCGCGCGCACCCGAGGAAAACGCGCACGAACCTTGCCGCAAAGGAAGATGCCGTGTTGTTGCGCTTCGAGATGAACGCGATGAGGGCCGACGCATACCGGATCGCTGCGGTATCGCCGATCGCTCCTGCCAAGCCAGGAGGGAGGCAGCAAAAGAAAGGGCCTGACAGATCAGGCCCTTGCGGATATATGGCGCGCCCGGCGCGATTCGAACGCACGACCCCTGCCTTCGGAGGGCAGTACTCTATCCAGCTGAGCTACGGGCGCGGGGCTTGGGCCGGTGGAAATGCTTCCGGACACAAGGCGCGTGAGGATATAACGCTTTGCTGCCAAAGTCCATGCCGCGCTGCCACGATGGTTTTTCGCCGGCTATAATCGCGGCTCTCGTCTTGCGCCATAACACAAGTCAAAGGACTCGAGCATGTCGAACCATCGCCCCCTGCGCCTCACCCGTTTCGCAATGCCTGTCGCCGCCCTGGCCGCCGCCGTGCTGCTGGCTGGCTGTGGCAAGCAGGGTGCGTCCGTGGATCCGGAGAAGACCGCCGAACTGATCCAGCCGGTCGCCCGCGTCGAACTGAAGGTCCAGAAGATTGCACCGGGCAGCCGTACCGGCGAGCAGATCGTCAAGTCGGTGTGCTCCGGCTGTCATGACGCCGGCAGCCTCGGCGCGCCGAAGACGGGCGATGCCGGCGCCTGGGGGCCGCGCATCGCGCTGGGGTTCGATGCGCTGACGAAGTCGGCGATCGCCGGCAAGAACCAGATGCCGCCGCGCGGCGGCCTCGGCGACCTGACCGACACCGAAGTCGCCCGCGCCGTGGCCTACCTGGCCAACAAGGCGGGCTCGAGCTTCACGGAGCCGCCGGTCGAGCAGTGATCGGCCTCCCGCCGTGCCGCCAGGCGCGGCAGGCCATACGGAAACGGCAGCCCGCGGGCTGCCGTTTCGTTTTTTCGCCCGGATGCGGCTCCCCGCGCGTTCATCCCGCCGGCTTGTTGTCGCGTTGCTCGAACATGGCCATCAGGTTGGCGAGGCGCGCCTTGCCTTCTTCCCTGGACACCGGCGCGGCGGTGCGGCGATCGTTCATCTTCACGTCTTCGCCCATCTCGGCGATGAAGCGGCTCGGTTCGCAGGGGCGGGGCTCGCGCCCCGACTTGCGCCGCTCGCACCAGGTGATGTTGAGGCTGCGCTGGGCGCGGGTGATGCCGACGTACATCAGCCGGCGCTCTTCCTCGATCTTGTCCTCGTCGATGCTGCTCTGGTGCGGCAGCAGTCCTTCCTCGACGCCGATCAGGAACACGTGCGGGAACTCGAGCCCCTTGGAAGCATGCAGGGTGGCGAGCTGCACGCCGTCGAAGTCGGGGTCCTCCTTGTCGAGCATGGACATCAGCGCGATGGTCTGCGTCAGGTCGACGAGGTTCTTGCCGTCTTCCTCGCCCTTCCTGCCCAGCCAGCCGACGAAGTCGCGCACGTTGTCCCACTTGGACTCCGCCTCGCGCGTGTCGCAGTGCTCGAACAGCCAGGCTTCGTAGCCGATCGCTGCGAGCAGGTCTTCCAGCAGTTGCGCGGCGGGCTCGCGCGGCGCGCGGTACTGCAGCCGGTTGATGAAGCCGGCGAACTCCTGCACGCCGGCGAGTTGCTTCGCGTTCAGACGCTGGGTCAGACCTTCTTCGAACACCGCGGCGAACAGGCTGACGTGGCGCCGCCCGGCATAGGCGCCGAGCGCTTCCAGCGTGGCCGGACCGACGCCGCGGCGCGGCGTGGTGATGGCGCGGATGAAGGCGAGATCGTCGTCTTCATTGACCAGCAGACGCAGGTAGGAGATCAGGTCGCGGATCTCGGCCTTGTCGAAGAAACTCTGCCCGCCCGACATCACGTAGGGGACGCGCTGGTTGCGCAACTGCTGCTCGATGACGCGCGCCTGGTGGTTGCCGCGGTACAGGACGGCGTAGTCCTTGAAGCGGGTGCGATGCTCGAACTTGTGCGCGGTGATCTTCGTCGCCACCCATTCGGCTTCGTGCTCGGCATCGCGGCAGTTGGTGACGACGATCTGCTCGCCGATGCCGTGCTCGGACCACAGGCGCTTCTCGAACAGCTTCTCGTTGTTGGCGATGACGGTGTTGGCCGCCTCGAGGATGCGGCGCGACGAGCGGTAGTTCTGCTCGAGCTTGATGACCTTGAGCTTCGGGTAGTCCTGCTGCAGCAGGCGCAGGTTCTCGACGTCGGCGCCGCGCCAGGCGTAGATCGCCTGGTCGTCGTCGCCGACCGCGGTGAAGGCGCCGCGCACGCCGGAAAGCAGCTTCAGCAGGCGGTACTGGGCGCGGTTGGTGTCCTGGTACTCATCCACCAGCAGGTAGCGCAGGCGGTTCTGCCAGCGCTCGCGCACCTCGGGATGTTCCTCGAACAGGCGCACCGGCAGCGCGATGAGGTCGTCGAAATCCACCGCCTGGTAGGCGCGCAGCGTGCGCTCGTACTCCTTGTAGAGCCTGGCGGCGACCGAGGCGATCTCGTTGTCGGCCAGTTGCGCCGCCTCTTCGGGCGTGACCATCGCGTTCTTCCACGACGAGATCTGCCACTGCATCTGCTTGGCGATGCCCTTGTCGCTATCGCCGGCGACGTCGGACACGATCTGCACGGTGTCGGAGGCATCGAGGATGGAGAACTGCGGCTTCAGCCCGCAATGCGCCGCCTCCTGGCGGATGATGCGCACGCCCAGCGCATGGAAGGTGCACACGGTGAGGCCGCCCGGCGCCCGTCCGCCCATCAGGTGGGCGACGCGCTCCTGCATTTCCTTGGCCGCCTTGTTGGTGAAGGTGATCGCCGCGATGTTGGCCGGGCTGAGCCCGCATTCGTTGATGAGGTGCGCGATCTTGTGCGTGATGACCCGCGTCTTGCCGCTGCCGGCGCCGGCCAGCACCAGGCAGGGGCCGTCGAGGTAGCGTATGGCTTCGCGCTGCGGCGCATTGAGAAGGGCGGACATTGCGTCGGATACGGCGGCAAACGAAGCCACCCTGGCGGCGGCGGGGCCCAATTCTAGCCCATCGCCCACGGCCGGCCGCAGCCGTTACAGATCGGGCGCCGGCGGCTACAGCGCACCGAACACCTTCTTCGCCAGGCTGCCGGCGGCTTCGAGCGGATTGCGGCGGATCGCCTTTTCCTCCTCGGCGATCATCAGGTACAGGCCGTCGAGCGCCTTGCGCGTGACATAGCCCTCGATCTGCGCGTCGTCGCCCTTCACCAGCCCGACGCCGGCCGCCTGGGCGGCGAGCTTGTTGTATTGCGCGGCAACCGCGAGCCTGTCGGTCTGCGCCTTCACGGTGGGCAGGAAGCGCTGCGTGAGCTGCGCCTGCGTCTTGCCGCGGAAGTACTGCGTCACCGAATCGTCGCCGCCGGTGAGGATGCCCTTGGCGTCCTCCACCGTCATGCTCTTCACCGCGCCCACCAGCAGCGTCTTCGCCTCGGGGACGGCAGCCTCCGCGGCGCGGTTCATCACCGTCACCAGCTTGTCCAGATCCTTGCCCCGGCCGGCCATGCGCAGCAGCGGCTCGGCCTGCTCGAGTACGCCGGGCAGCGGAATCCTCACCTTCGGGTTCTTGAGGAAGCCGCCTTCGGTCCCGAGTTGCTCGACCGCGCGCCCGGCGCCCTGGGAGAGCGCCTCCTTCAGGCCGCCCGCGGCGTCCGTGCCGCTCAGCGCGGCAAGGCCGGCCCCCCAGGCGGGCATGCAGATGACAAGGATGGCGAAAGCCCGCAGAATCGAGCGCATTGCAGTCTCCAGGAAATGTGGAACACGAGGCATGAAAGCGAAGAACTTCGTCGTTGCGGCAGCCATGCTCGGCATTGCCGGGCACTTTGTCTACTGCCGGCCGCCGGCCGCGGCCCATGCCGCCGCATCCATGCCGCAGGGCCGTGCCTTCCGCACCATGGGGCTGCACTCGCCGAGCAGGCCGCTGCCGGCGGAAGCGGCCTGAGCATGCGTGCCGCCGGAGCCGGTGGACCGCAGCCGTGGCCTTTCTGCATGCGACGACCATGGGCAGGCGCCGCGCTGCTCGTCCTGGCACTGGGCCTGGCGGCGCCGGCCGGCGCGCAGCGCGCCGGCATGGTCGGCGGCTGCGACATCCGGCGCGGCACGCTGTGCACCAATCTCAACCTCAACGGGGCCGACCTCGCCGGCGCCAACCTGGCGAACTCGCAATTCACCCAGTCCGACCTGTCGGGCGCCAACCTCGCGGACGCGAAACTCGACGAGGCCAATTTCGCCAGCACCGAACTGCGCGGCGCCAACTTCCGGCAGGCGTCGATGGTGCGCATCAACCTGCGCGGGGCACGCCTCAACGAGGCGATCCTCGCCGGCGCGAACCTCGGCAATGCGGTGCTGCAGAACGCGGACCTGAGCAAGGCCGATCTTTCCGGAGCGGTGCTGGTCAATGCCGACTTCAGCAATGCGCGGCTCGAAGGCGCGAACCTCCAGGGTGCCGACCTGCAGCGCGCCAACCTGCGCGCCGCCAAGCTGAAGGGCGCCTCGCTCGCGGGCGCCAGGCTGCATGGCGCCAATTTCACCCGCGCCTCGCTGATCGACGCCGACCTCACCGGCGCCGACATCGACCAGGCGATCTTCCTGAACGCGCAGACGCAGGGGTGCAAGGGCTGCCCGTGAGCGGCCGCCGCGGACTGCCCGATGGCCGCGGGATGAAGCGGACGCCCGCCCCGTCCGCCGGGCCGTACCGCTGGCGACGCATATGCGGCGCCGGACGTGGGACAGGCGCTATTCCAGCGCGAACTCGAAGGTGCTGACGACGCGCAGCCGCTTGCCGATGGTGCGGGAGGTGTCCATGTCGCTGCCGTCGTCGTCGAGGATGCGGATCGCGCCCTGGTTGGCGCTCTTGAGGGGGCCGAGCGTCGCGCCGGCGTCGGCGGCGAACTTCTTCGCCTGCTCGCGTGCGCTCAGCGTGGCCTCTTCGAGCAGGTGGGGCTTGACGTCGTTGAAGCCGCGCAACTGGTAACGCGGCCCGCCGCCCGAGTCGTCGCCGCCGAGCTGGACGCCGGCCTCGATCAGCGGGTCCACCTTGTTCGACGCCTGCGCCACCGCGTCGACGCGGGCGGACTTCACCGTCACCTGGCCCTGGCCGTTGAAGCGCAGCGCGACGCGCTCCGAGCCGTATTCACGCGCCAGCAGGTCCTGCACCTGCAGCGGCCGGACTTCGATCTCGGCGTCGGTGAAGCCCTCGCCGCGCAGGAAGGCGATGATCCGCTCCCTGTCGCCGGTGAGCATCTGCTGCACGGCGGAGAACTCGTTCGCCGCACGGCGAAAGCTCAGCGTCCACACCGCGAAGTCGCTCTTCACGTCGCGCTCCGCCAGCCCCTTCACGGTGACGGTGCGGTCCGCGGTGCGAAAGCGCTCGATTCCCTTGCCCATCTGCACGCCGGCGAACGCGATGCCGCCGGCCAGCAGGAGCGCGGGGAAGAACCCTATCCTGGCATCGGCCATGTCTCGTTTCCTGACTCGAAGTTCCAATGGACGGGCAGTGTATCAGCAGCGCATCCGCGCCTCGCCTGCCCGCGCCGGCATCCTCACACCACGCCGGCACCGTGCGCCTGCTGGTCCGCCCAGTAGCTGGAGCGCACCATCGGGCCGCAGGCGGCGTTCCTGAAGCCCATCTTGAGCGCTTCGGTCTCGAACATCCTGAAGGTGTCCGGATGCGGATAGCGCAGCACCGGCAGGTGCCCGCCAGAGGGCTGCAGGTACTGGCCGATGGTCAGCATGTCGACGTCGTGCGCGCGCAGGTCGCGCATGACTTCCAGGATTTCCTCGTCGGTCTCGCCCAGGCCGACCATGAGGCCGGATTTGGTCGGCACGCCGGGGTGGCGCGCCTTGAATTCCTTCAGCAGCTTCAGCGAATACGCGTAGTCGGAACCCGGCCGCGCCTGCTTGTAGAGCCGCGGCACGGTCTCGAGGTTGTGGTTCATGACGTCGGGCGGCGCCTGGTCGAAGATCTCGAGGGCGACCTCCATGCGGCCGCGGAAGTCGGGCACCAGCACCTCGATGGAGGTGGCGGGCGAGGCGGCGCGGGTTTCGCGGATGCAGTCGACGAAGTGCTGCGCGCCGCCGTCGCGCAGATCGTCGCGGTCCACCGAGGTGATCACCACGTAGTTCAGGCGCATCGCGGCGATGGTCCTGGCGAGGTCGCGCGGTTCGTCCGGGTTCAGCGGGTCCGGACGGCCGTGGCCGACGTCACAGAACGGGCAGCGGCGAGTGCAGATGTCGCCCATGATCATGAAGGTGGCCGTGCCCTTGCCGAAGCATTCGTGGATGTTCGGGCAGGAGGCTTCCTCGCATACGGTGTGCAGCTTGTGTTCGCGCAGCGTGGCCTTGATCTCGTTGAAACGCTCGGCCTCCTGGCCGGCGCCGAGCCTGATGCGGATCCACTCCGGCTTCTTCAGGCGCTCGGCGGGGACGATCTTGATGGGGATGCGGGCGGTCTTGTCGGCGCCGCGCTGCTTGCGAACGGGGGTTTCCATGGTCGCTGTTCTCTGTGGGTTCCGGGTGGGAAATGGGTGGGGCGGATTATGATCCGCGCTACACCGATCCGACAGCCCTTGCCGGCTGATCCGCCGTATCAGCATCGGCCGGCAAGGGCGGCAGCAGGCGCTGCAGGTGCGCGAGCAGGGTTTCGCCCGCGCCCGGCACCGTCTCGGCGATGCCGAAATCCTTCATCTGTACGGTTCTGAGCCCTTCGTAGCCACAAGGGTTGATCCAGCCGAAGGGGGTGAGATCCATGTCCACGTTCAGGCTGAGGCCGTGGTAGCAGCAGCCGTTCCTGACCCGCAGGCCGAGCGCGGCGATCTTGGCGCCATCGACATAGACGCCCGGTGCGCCTTCCTTGCGCCCGGCGGCCAGGCCGTAATCGGCCAGCGTGTCGATGACGGCCTGCTCCATCAGCGTCACCAGCCCGCGCACCTTCAGGCGGCGGCGCGGCAGGTCGACCAGCAGGTAGGCGACGAGCTGGCCGGGGCCGTGGTAGGTGATCTGGCCACCGCGGTCGATATGCACCAGCGGAATGGCGGCGGGGTTCTGCAGCAGGTGCTCGGGGCGGCCGGCCTGGCCCAGGGTATAGACTGGCGGGTGTTCCAGCAGCCACAGCTCGTCGGGGGTGGAACCGGTCCGCTGCGCGGTGAACACGCGCATCGCCTCGAGCGCCGGCTCGTAGTCCACGCGGCCGAGGCGCTTGACGATCACAGCACCACCTTCACCATGGGGTGCGAGGTCAGCGCGCGGTAGAGGTTGTCGATCTGTTCCTGGGACACGGCCCGGAAGGTGCAGGTGATCGCCAGGTAGTTGCCCTTGCTCGAGGGACGCATTTCCATCGTCGCCGCCTCGAAGTCGGGCGCATGCACCAGCACGACGTCCAGCACCGCCTGCGCGAAGCCGTCGACGCGCGCGCCCATGATCTTGATCGGAAATTCGCAGGGAAACTCCAGCAGGCTCTGGCGGGGTTCGGAATCAGCCACTTCTCATCACCGTATCTTTGAATTCCTGGTACAGGGCGTGCAGCCGGCGGCCCACCGGGCCGGGCTTGCCGTCGCCCACCGGACGACCGTCGAGGGTCGTGACGGGCAGCACCTCCTTGGGGGAGGAGGCAATCAGCAATTCGTCGGCGTCGCGCACCTCGGCCTCGAGGATCTCGCGCACCTCGTGCGGCAGGCCATGGCGCGCGGCGAGTTCGAGCACCACGTCGTAGGTGACGCCGGGCAGCATCAGGTGGCTGTTGGGCGGCACCCGCAGCACGCCGTCCTTCACCACGAAGATGCTGGAGGCGGCGCCTTCGGTCAGAAAGCCGTCGCGGAACAGGATGGTCTCGGCGCAGCCGTGGTCGACGGCGATCTGGCGCAGCAGGCAGTTGGCCAGCAGCGACACCGTCTTGAGGTCGCAGCGCAGCCAGCGGAAATCGGCCGCGCTCACCGCGCCGACGCCGGTCTCCCGTTCGTGCTCGCCGGGCGTGGATAGCGGCTCGCTCATCAGGAACACGGTGGGCGGCACCGCCGGCGACGGGAAAGCCTGGTTGCGCTTCACGTCCGCACCACGGCTCACATGCAGGTACACGCCCTGGTCGGCCGGTTCGTTGCGCGCGACGATCTCGCCCACCTTCGCCGCCCATTCGCCGGCCGTGTGCGGATCGGGCAGGCGGATCGCCGCCAGCGTGCGCTCGAGGCGGCGCAGGTGCTCGGCGAGCCGGAACGGCTTGCGCGAGTACACCGGAATGACTTCGTAGGCGCCGTCGCCGAACAGGAAGCTGCGGTCCATCGGCGACACGCGCGCCTCGGCCAGGGGCAGGTAATCTCCGTTCAGGTAGCAGATGCTCATGTGCAGCTCCGCTCGGTTTCCGGGCCGCCGGCCGGCCCGCAGCGCGGACCGGGTCAGAGGCTCTTGATCCACATCACGATGGCGTCCCACAGGCGGCCGAAGAAGCCCGCCACCGGCACGTCCTGCAGGGCCACCACAGGATATTCGCCGAAGGGCTTGCCGTCGAGGCTGAGCTTGAGCGTGCCGATCTGCTGGCCCTTCTGCAGCGGCGCCACCAGCGGCTGCCGGCTCTCGAGCGTGGGCTGCACCTTCTCGGCCATGCCCTTGGGCAGCGACAGGACGAAATCGCCGGTGAAGCCGGCGCCGACCTCGTTGGCCTTGCCCTTCCACACGCGGAACTGCGACAGCGCCTCGTCGGCCGCGTACAGCTTCACGGTGTCGTAGAACTGGAAGCCGAAGTTCAGCAGTTTCAGCGATTCCTGCGCGCGCACGGTGTCCGAACTGGTGCCCAGCACCACCGAGATCAGGCGGCGCGAACTGCGCTGCGCGGTCGATACCAGGCAGTAGCCGGCGGTGCTGGTGTGGCCGGTCTTCATGCCGTCGACGGTGGGATCGAGGAACAGCAGGCGGTTGCGGTTGGGCTGGGTGATGCCGTTGTAGGTGTATTCCTTCATCGAGTACAGGCCGTAGTACTCGGGGAAGTCGCGCACGATGGCCGATGCCAGCATGGCGAGGTCGCGCGCGGTGGTGTAGAGCTGCGGGTCGGGCAGGCCGGTGGCGTTGGTGAAGTGGGTGTTGGTCAGGCCCAGGCGCTTGGCTTCGCGGTTCATCAGCGCGGCGAAGGCTTCCTCGCTGCCGGCGATCAGCTCGGCCAGCGCGACGCAGGCGTCGTTGCCCGACTGCACGATGACGCCGCGGATTAGTTCCTGCACGGTGACGGGCTTCAGCGGCTGGATGAACATGCGCGAGCCTTCCATGCGCCACGCCTTCTCCGACACCGGCACCGTCTGCTCCGGCGTGAGGGTGCCGGCCTTGAGCGCGGAGAACGTCAGGTAGGCGGTCATCAGCTTGGTCAGCGAGGCCGGTTCGATGCGGGCGTCTTCATCCTTCTGGGCCAGCACCTGGCCGGTTGCATGGTCGACGAGCACCCACGCCTTGGCCGCGAGCGCCGGGGGCGGCACCTGCTGCGCGAAGGCGGCGAACGAAAACAGGGAGATCAGGAAAGCAATGACGAAACGCATGGGGAAAACCCGGGAGAAGAAAGGCTGCGGCAAGACGAGCGCAGGATTATAGGACGCGCCGGGAAGGCGGACGAAAGACGAAAGGCTTTGTTTCATCCCGCACGGGCCATGATACCGGCCGGATGCTGCGATGCATCAGCGGATGACCACGAAGGGCTTGAGCTTGAGCTTGCTGCCCATGCTGGCCGCCGCCGCCTTCGCTTCCTCCACGCTGGTGTAGGGGCCGGCATGCAGATGGAAGCGGTCGCCGCTGGAGATCAGCTCGACGCGCTCGGCGAACGCGGATGCTTCCTGATGCACCGAGGCGTGGAAGCTCTCGGCGTTGAGCCGCGAGGCGAACGCGCCCAGTTGCAGGTAGATGCCGCCACCGCTCGCCGAGGGCAGCGGCGGCGCCAGGCTCGCCACCCCATCGGGCTTGCCCGGCACGGCCGGCGGCGGACCGGAGCGGCCCTTGAGCGGCGGTACCGGCCTGGCGGCGGCCACCAGCGGCACTTCGTCGGTCAGGATCTGCTCCACCTCGACCTCGGTGCTGCCGGCATTGACGTAGCCGAGCTTGTAGGCCGCGGTGTAGGACAGATCGATGACGCGGCCCTTGTGGAACGGACCCCGGTCGTTGATGCGCACCACCACCGAGCGGCCGTTGTCCAGACTCGTGACGCGCGCGTAGCTGGGGATGGGCAGCGTCGGGTGCGCCGCCGTCATCGCGTACATGTCGTAGGGCTCGCCGCTGGAGGTCGGATTGCCGTGGAACTGGCGTCCGTACCAGCTCGCCCTGCCCTGTTCGCGCCACGGCGCGATGCGGGTCGCGGGCACGTAACCCTGGCCCAGTACGTTGTAGGGGCGGTTGGCGTAGCGGTGCAGGGGTTCCGGGCGCGGCTCGGGGTCGGGGATGTCGTCGAGGTTGCCGGGGGTGTCGTCGCCCGGACCGTCGTTCTGGTAGTAGCCGCCGCCGCGCCGCGCTGCGGGCGCCGCCGGCTTGGCCGGCAGCCCAGGCAGGTGGAGCTGGGCATCGGCACCCGTTTGCGGCCGGGTCGGCGCGGTGCCGCAGGCCGACAGCAAGGCCGCCGCCAGCACGGCCGCCACCGCCCACCCGCCCCGCCGCCACGGCCGCGCCACGGCCTCGAGGGCGGCGCAAGCAAAGATCTGCGGGATGGCGGACTTCATCGCGGTGACGGGTCTCTCAGGTCTGCTTTGCCAGGCGGCTGCGCTGGATGCTCATCAGAATACCCACTCCGAGACACAAGGTGACGAGCGCGGTTCCTCCGTAGCTGACGAACGGCAGGGGCACGCCCACCACCGGCAGGATGCCGCTCACCATGCCCATGTTCACGAAGGCGTAGGTGAAGAAGATCATCGTGATCGCCCCGGCGAGCAGGCGCGTGCCCAGCGTGTGCGCCTGCAGCGCGATGTGGAAGCCGCGCACCAGCAGCATGAGGTAGGTCGCGAGCAGCACGATGGTACCGACGAGGCCGAACTCCTCCGACAGCACGGCGAAGATGAAATCGGTGTGGCGCTCGGGCAGGAAGGACAGATGGGTCTGCGTGCCGTTCTGCCAGCCCTTGCCGGTCACGCCGCCGGAACCGATGGCGATGGTGGACTGGATGATGTGGAAGCCCTTGCCGAGCGGGTCCTGGGTCGGGTCGAGCAGCGTGCACACGCGATGCTTCTGGTACTCGCGCAGCACCTTCCAGTCCACCTCCGGCTGGCAGATGGTGTCGCCGAAGGCAATGATGGAGCCGATGCCGACGATGCCGATCAGCGCCACCGGCACGATCAGCTTCCAGCTCAGGCCAGCGAAGAAGATCACGTAGAAGCCGGCGGCGGCCACCAGCAGCGAGGTGCCCAGATCCGGCTGGATCAGGATCAGGCCGACGGGCACCACCAGCATCAGGCCGGCGACGACGAACTCGCGCCAACTGACGTGGCCCTCGCGCTGCTGGAAGAACCAGGCCAGCATCAGCGGCATCGCGATCTTCATCAGTTCGGACGGCTGGATGCGGGTGATGCCGATGTCGAGCCAGCGCTGCGCGCCCTTGGAGACCTCGCCGAACAGCTCCACGGCCACCAGCAGCACGGTGCCGAGCACGTACAGCGGCAGGGCCAGGCCGAGCAGGCGCTGGCTGGGAACGGCCGCGATCGCCCACATCGCGGCGAGCGCGATGGCGCCGTGCATCAGTTGCGAATCCATGCGGTCGGGCGAGGCGCTGCCCATGATGACCAGCGCGTAGCCCATCAGGGTCAGCAGCACCAGCAGCAGGACGGGGTCGAGCGCGCGCAGCAGCCGGCGCAGGAATTCGAGCGCCTGGAAACGGAAATCGCTCACCGGATCACCCTCCCGCCGCTGCGCGGCGAAGGGCCGGCCTTGCACGGCCGTCCCGTTCCGCAGGCGCGGAGCGATGCTCCGCGCAACCCCTGCTCCACCCCCGCGGGAGGACGAGTACCTCCTTCGGGCGGCCGGGCGGCGGTGCTCACGACAGCCCTCCCGTCGCTGCGCGACACCCTCCCCGCGGGAGGACGAGCACCTCCTTCGGGCGGCCGGGCGGCGGTGCTCACGACAGCCCTCCCGTCGCTGCGCGACACCCTCCCCGCGGGAGGACGAGCACCTCCTTCGGGCGGCCGGGCGGCGGTGCTCACGACAGCCCTCCCGTCGCTGCGCGACACCCTCCCCGCGGGAGGACGAGCACCTCCTTCGGGCGGCCGGGCGGCGGTGCTCATTCCGCGCTCTCCACCGCGTCGGCATCCTCGTCCGCCGGATGGTCGGTCCGGCTCTTGAGGAGGAGGTAGTCGATCACCTGGCGTGCGATCGGCGCCGCCGACTGCGCGCCGAAGCCGCCGTTCTCCACCAGCACCGCCAGCGCGATCCTGGGCTTGTCGGCCGGCGCATACGCGATGAACCAGGAATGGTCGCGCAGGCGCTCGCTGATCCGGCCTTCGACGTATTTCCCGCCTCTGAGCGAGAACACCTGGGCGGTACCGGTCTTGCCGCCGGCCTCGTAGGGGGCACCGCGGAACGCGCGCGCGCCGGTCCCGGCCTTGTTCACGTCGACCATCGCCGCGCGCACTGCCGCCATATGGGCCGGATTCAGGGCGACCTTGCGCAGCGGCTCGGGCTCCACCACCCGCTTCGCGCCGCCCGCATCGATCACGTTGCGCACCAGATGCGGGCGGTACAGCCGGCCGTCGTTGACCAGCGCGGCGAGCGCATTGGCGAGCTGCACCGGCGTGTAGGCGTTGTAGCCCTGGCCGATGCCGACGGAGATCGTCTCGCCGCCGTACCAGCGCTGCAGTTCGGGCTTGCGGAAGCGCTTCTTCTTCCATTCCGGCGAAGGCAGCACGCCTTCGGCCTCGCCCGGCAGGTCGATGCCGGTGCGCGAACCGAAGCCGAGCGGGGCCATGAAGCCGGCGATGGCATCGATGCCGAGGTCGTTGGCGAGCTGGTAGTAATAGGTGTTGCACGACACCACGATGGACTTGTGCAGGTCGACCATGCCGTGGCCGCCGACCTTGTCGTCCATGAAGCGATGGCCGCCGAAGTTGAAGTAGCCCGGATCGGCGATGGCGCCATTGACCGTGCGCTTGCCGGTACTGAGCCCGGCCATCGCCATGAAGGGCTTGAAGGTCGAACCCGGCGGATAGGCGGAAAAGATCGCGCGGTTCAGCAGCGGATGGTCGGGCGAATCGTTCAGTTCCTTCCAGTCCTGCGTGGAGATGCCGTCCACGAAAAGGTTGGGATCGAAAGTGGGCGTAGACACCAGCGCCAGCACGCCGCCGGTCTCCGGCTCGATCGCGACCAGGGCGCCGCGGCGCTTGCCGAAGGCTGCCTCGGCCACCTTCTGCAGCTCGATGTCCAGCGTCAGCTCGAGATCGCTGCCCGGCACCGCCGGCAAGCGCGCCAGGGCCCGTACCGCGCGTCCGCTGGCGTTGACTTCCACCTGCTCGAAACCGGTCTGGCCGTGCAGTTCGGCCTCGTAGGACTGCTCCAGCCCGGACTTGCCGATGTATTCCGAACCGCGGTAGTTGGCGCTGTCGCCGCGCTCTTCGATGCGCTCGACGTCACGCTGGTTGAGGCGGCCGATGTAGCCGATGATGTGCGAGGCGGTCGCGCCCAGCGGGTAGTCGCGGAACAGCCGTGCCTGCACCTCCACGCCGGGAAAGCGGTAGCGCTGCGCGATGAAGCGGGCGACTTCCTCGTCGGTGAGGCGGGTGCGCACCGGCACGCTGTCGAAGTTCCGGCTCTCCTCGAGGATCTTGCGGAAACGGCGCCGGTCGCGCGGCTCGATGGCGATGATCTCGGACAGGCCGTCGATCGTCGCCTCGAGATCTCCTGCGCGCGACGGCGTGATCTCCAGCGTGTAGGCGGCGTAGTTGCGCGCCAGCACGACGCCGTTGCGATCGACGATGGTGCCGCGCTTGGGCACGGCGGGCAGCAGCGCGATGCGGTTGTCCTCGGCGCGGGTCAGGTAGTAGTCGTGGCGCACCACCTGCAGGTAGTAGAAGCGCGAGGCCAGCAGGCCGAGGCAGACGAGCACGAACAGGGCGGCCACGACGATGCGGCGGCGAAAGCGTGTGCTGTCCTGATCGGGGGTGCGGAACTCGGCCATCGGCGCCTGTGCTCAGATCGGGCGGTTGTCGTCGCGGTCGACCGGCTGGTACTGCGGCAGCAGCAGCAGGTAGGTGAGCGGCACCCACAGCAGCAGGCTGGTGAAGCTCGACAGGAAGTAGAGCCAGCCGGGAAACTCCGCCCCGGCGATCATGCGCACCGCCACCATCAGCACCTGCGACACCAGCAGCATCGGCAGCACGTGCAGCGCCTGCTCCAGCGGCGGGAACCACATCAGCCGGCGCGCCAGTCCGTTGACCAGGTAGGCGAGCACCACATAGGCGAGCGCATGCTGCCCCAGTGCCGCGCCGAGGCCGATGTCGACGAGCACGCCGAACACGAAACCCGTCCCCATGCCGATGCGCAGCGGTTCGCGGATGCACCAGAAGGCCAGCACCAGCGCCACCCAGTCGGGCACCCCCGGCGTACGCCCGGTCGGGATGTACTCGAGGCCGAGCGCCACGAACAGGCTGAGATAGATGAACCAGCCCTTGGCCGGCAGCAGGATGCGGCTGGATCGGTTGCTCGGCTGCATGGATCAGCGTCCTCTCGCTTTCTTTTCCGCGGGCGGGTCGGCCTTCGGCGGCGGGGGCGGCAGTTGCACGCGGCCGATCACCAGCACCTGCACACTGCGCTCCACCCCCGCGAGCGGTTTGCACACGATGGTGGCGAAGGCATCGGCATCGCGATCCACCGACACCACCTCCGCCACCGGCAGGCCGGGCACGAAGACGCCGTCCAGGCCCGAGGTCACCAGCCGGTCGCCGGGCTGGATGTCGGCGGAACCGATCACGAAGCGCACCTCCAGGCGCCCCTGGCCGGCGCCGAACAGCACGCCGCGCAGGCCGTTGCGTTCGACCTGCACCGGGATGGCCTGGTTGCGGTCGGTCAGCAGCGTGACTTCGGACTGCACCGGGAACACGCGCGTCACCTGGCCGATCACGCCGCTGGCGTCCACCACCGCGAGGCCGGGCTCGATGCCCTGCTGCGCGCCGCGGTCGAGGATCACCTTGCGGGCGAACGGATCGGGCGCGTTGTACAGGATGTCGGCGGCGACGCTGCGCGTCTGCACGCGCTGCGACATCTCGAGCAGGCCGCGCAGATGGGCGTTCTCCTGCTCGAGCAGATCGAAGCGCAGCAGACGTTCGCCGGCTCCCAGTTGCTGGCGGCGCAGTTCGGCGTTGTCGCGCTGCACCTCGACCAGCGTGGCGAAATACACCGACGCGTTGCGCACGAAGTCGGCCGGCGTGGCCGCCGCCATCTGCAGCGGATAGGTGACCACCGACAGCGCGTGCCGGAACACCTCGAGGTAGCGGAAGCGCAGGTCCGACACCAGCATGGCCAGGCAGACGCTGACGAAAAGCAGCAGGCGGACCAGCGGCGCCGGTCCGCGCCGGAAGATCGGGGGCGGCTTGTGGCCGACGAGGGACATCGGAAGGGTCCGGGATCAGCGCGGCGCCGGCAGGGCCGGCGGCGGGCGGTCAGTCCGAAGTGAAGATCGAGGCAAGCTTGTCCATCTTGTCGAGCGCCATGCCGCAGCCGCGCGCGACGCAGGTCAGCGGCTCCTCGGCGACGATCACCGGCAGGCCGGTCTCTTCCATCAGCAGGCGGTCGAGGTCGCGCAGCAGCGCACCGCCGCCGGTCAGCACCATGCCGCGGTCGGCGATGTCGGCGCCCAGTTCCGGCGGGGTCTGCTCGAGGGCGATCTTCACCGCGGAGACGATCTGGTTCAGCGGCTCGGACAGCGCCTCGAGGATCTCGTTGGACGAGATCGTGAAGCTGCGCGGAATGCCCTCGGCCAGGTTGCGGCCCTTGACCTCCATCTCGCGCACCTCGGAGCCGGGGAAGGCTGAGCCGATTTCCTTCTTGATGTTCTCGGCGGTCGTCTCGCCGATCAGCATGCCGTAGTTGCGGCGGATGTAGTTGACGATGGACTCGTCGAACTTGTCGCCGCCCACGCGCACGCTGCCCGCATAGACCATGCCGCCCAGCGCGATGACGCCCACCTCGGTGGTGCCGCCGCCGATGTCGACCACCATCGACCCCACCGCGTCGGACACCGGCAGGCCGGCGCCGATCGCCGCCGCCATCGGCTCCTCGATCAGGAAGACCTGCGATGCCCCCGCCGCCAGCGCCGCGTCGCGGATCGCGCGGCGCTCGACCTGGGTGGAGCCGCAGGGCACGCAGATGATGATGCGCGGGCTGGGCGACAGCAGGCGGGAATCGTGCACCTTCTTGATGAACTGCTTGATCATCTGCTCGGTGACGACGAAGTCGGCGATCACGCCATCCTTCATCGGCCGGATCGCGGTGATGTTGCCGGGCGTCTTGCCCAGCATCTGCTTGGCTTCGCGGCCGACCGCCTGGATGGTGCGCTTGGCGTTCGGGCCGCCTTCGGTGCGGATCGCCACCACCGAGGGTTCGTCCAGCACGATACCCTTGTTGCGCACGTAGATCAGGGTGTTGGCGGTGCCGAGGTCGATCGCGAGATCGTTGGAAAAATAGGAGCGCAGGAAACCGAACATGAGCCTTCCGAAACCGATGGTGTGTGGTCTGCCGCATCCGGGCCGGCGTATGCGGTCAGGCGGCCGGGAATGCAAGGCGGCCCCGACCGGGGCAAAGCGATTATGATAACCTACAAACCTTTGTAGACTCAGCAGGTTTTGTTACCTCATGTCGCTGTCCAACGAACAGGTCGGGCACATCGCCCGACTCGCGCGCATCGCGCTCACCGACGCCGGAATCGAAGCCGCCCGCGCCAAGCTCGACGACATCTTCGAACTGATCGAACAGATGCAGGCGGTCGACACCACCGGGGTGGCGCCGATGAGCCACCCGCAGGAACTGGCCGCGCGGCTGCGCCCCGACGCCGTCACCGAGACCGACCGCCGCGACGCCTTCCAGAAGATCGCGCCGCAGACCGAAGCCGGGCTCTACCTGGTCCCCAAAGTCATCGAATGAAGTCCGTGCGGACGGTCCGGCGCACAT
Organism: Thauera sp. K11; assembly: GCF_002354895.1. Classification (NCBI taxonomy): domain Bacteria; kingdom Pseudomonadati; phylum Pseudomonadota; class Betaproteobacteria; order Rhodocyclales; family Zoogloeaceae; genus Thauera; species Thauera sinica. Next base: position 4,865,684 of record NZ_CP023439.1, on the reverse strand, counting down.
GCGCCGGACCGTCCGCCCCACTGCTGCCGACATCATGATCAATGCCTCCCTCGTGGAACTGCGCCGCGCGCTCGACGCCGGACGGATTTCCAGCGCCGAACTCGCCACGCTGTTCCTGGACCGCATCGCTGCGCTCGACCCGCAACTGAACGCCTTCATCACCGTCGACCGCGACGGCGCGATCGAGGCCGCGCGCGCGGCGGACGCGCGCATCGCTGCCGGCCGCGCCGGCCCGCTCACCGGCATCCCGCTCGCGCACAAGGACGTGTTCTGCACCGAAGGCGTGCTGACCACCTGCGCGTCGAAGATGCTCGGCAATTTCGTCAGCCCCTACGACGCCCACGTCGTCGGCCTGCTGAAGGCGGCCGGAGCGGTGAGCCTGGGCAAGACCAACATGGACGAGTTCGCGATGGGCTCGTCGAACGAGAGTTCCTTCTACGGCCCGGTGAAGAACCCGTGGGACACGGCCCGCGTGCCCGGCGGCTCGTCCGGCGGTTCGGCCGCGGCGGTGGCCGCGCGCCTGGTGCCGATCGCCACCGGCACCGACACCGGGGGCTCGGTGCGCCAGCCCGCGGCCTTCTGCGGCATCACCGGCATCAAGCCGACCTATGGCCTGGTGAGCCGCTACGGCATGATCGCCTACGCCTCCTCGCTCGACCAGGGCGGCGCCTTCGGCGCCAGCGCCGAGGACTGCGCGCTGCTGCTGTCGGCGATGACCGGCTTCGACGAGCGCGACTCCACCAGCCTGGAGCGTGCGCCCGAAGACTACGCCGCCGCCCTCGCCGCGCCCGCCGCCGGCCCGCAGCCGCTCGCGGGCCTACGCATCGGCCTGCCGCGCGAATTCTTCGCCGAAGGCATGGCCGACGGCGTGCGCGCCGCGGTCGAGGCCGCGCTGGATCAGTACCGCGCGCTGGGCGCGACCACCGTCGACGTCTCGCTGCCCAACGCGAAGCTGGCGATCCCCGCCTACTACGTGATCGCACCGGCCGAGTGCTCGAGCAACCTGTCCCGCTTCGACGGCGTGCGCTACGGCCATCGCGCGGCCGACTACGCCGACCTCGCCGACATGTACAGCAAGAGCCGCGCGGAAGGCTTCGGCGAGGAGGTCAAGCGCCGCATCCTGGTCGGCACCTACGTGCTGTCGCACGGCTACTACGATGCCTACTACCTGCAGGCGCAGCGCCTGCGCCGGCTGATCGCGGAGGACTTCAGGGCCGCGCTGGCGCAATGCGACGTGATCGCCGGCCCGACCACGCCCACCACCGCGTGGACGCTGGGCGCGATGGCCGACGACCCGGTGCAGATGTACCTGTCGGACATCTACACGATCGCGGTGAACCTCGCCGGCCTGCCGGGCATCTCGCACCCCTGCGGCTTCGACGCCGGCGGCCTGCCGGTCGGCCTGCAACTGGTGGGCGACTACTTCGGCGAGGGCCGGCTGCTGGCCGCCACCCATCGCTTCCAGCAGGCCACCGACTGGCACCTTCGCCGGCCGGAGTACGCGCGATGACCGCAGCCCGCGTGCGGCACGCCGGCCCGCTCGGCGCCGTTGCGGCAGCCCTGCTCGCAGCGGCCTGCGCCACGCCGTTGCTGCAGCCGTCCGCCTCGCCGGAGCTGCGCCCGGGGGCCGGCGGCCGCCTGAAGCCGATGCCGGTCCGCCCGCTCGACATCCGGGCCGACTGCCGCTTCAAGGACGAAGCCGGCTACGGCGCCAGCACGATGCTGGACGTGAGCTACGCGGAGGTGAAGGCGTTTTCGGCCTCGGTGGACATACCCAGGCGCGGCAGTTGCCGCTTCGACGGCGAGTTCGCGCAGGTCAGGCGCACGCCGCACGTCGAGCTTCGGGCGCGCGACGGCTGCACCGTCAGCATCTGGGAACAGGGCGAACAGGTCACCGTCGCCTTCAACGACTGCGCCGCCCGCTGCACGCGCGGCGCCTTCGACTACGTGTGGCCGATCATCGTCGATCGGCGCAGCGGCCAGTGCCACTGACGGTCCGGCACGGCGGGAAAACCGAATTTGATGCGCGGACGCCATCGGGCGCCCGCAGGCAGGAACGGAAACGACCATGAGCAGAACCGATTGGGAAGTCGTCATCGGGCTGGAAGTGCATGCCCAGCTCAACACCGCGAGCAAGATCTTTTCCGGCGCCAGCACCGCCTTCGGTGCCGAGCCCAACCGCCAGGCGAGCGCGGTGGACATCGCGCTGCCGGGCGTGCTGCCGGTGCTCAACCGCGGCGCGGTGGAACGCGCGATCCGCTTCGGCCTGGCGATCGGCGCCCACGTCGCCCCCACCAGCGTGTTCGCGCGCAAGAACTACTTCTACCCGGACCTCCCCAAGGGCTACCAGATCAGCCAGTTCGAGCTGCCGGTGGTGCAGGGCGGCGAGATCACGATCCGCGTCGGCGATGGCGACAAGGCCTACGAGAAGACCGTGCGCCTGACCCGCGCCCACCTCGAAGAAGACGCCGGCAAGAGCCTGCACGAGGACTTCCACGGCATGACCGGGATCGACCTCAACCGCGCCGGCACGCCGCTGCTGGAGATCGTGTCCGAGCCCGACATGCGCTCGTCGGCCGAAGCCGTGGCCTACGCCCGCACGCTGCATGCGCTGGTGCGCTGGATCGACATCTGCGACGGCAACATGCAGGAAGGCTCCTTCCGCTGCGACGCCAACGTGTCGGTGCGCAAGAAGGGCGCAACCGAGTTCGGCACGCGGCGCGAGATCAAGAACCTGAACTCCTTCCGCTTCCTGCAGCAGGCGATCGACTACGAGGTGCAGTGGCAGATCGGCACCATCGAGGACGGCGGCCGCATCGTGCAGGCGACCGTGCTGTTCGACCCCGACACCGGCGAGACGCGCATGATGCGCACCAAGGAAGACGCGCACGACTACCGCTACTTCCCCGACCCCGACCTGCTGCCGCTGGTGGTCTCCGACGCGTGGCAGGCGCGCGTGCAGGCCGGGATGCCCGAGTTGCCGGGCGCGATGAAGGCGCGCTTCATGGACGAATGGGGCCTGTCGGCCTACGACGCGACGACGCTCACCGCCTCCAAGGAGGTCGCCGACTTCTACCAGGCCACGGTGTCGGCCGCCGGCGCGGCGCTCGCCAAGCCCTGCGCCAACTGGGTGATGGGCGACCTCGCCGCGCGCCTGAACAAGGCCGAGCTCGACGTCGTCGCCTCGCCGGTGTCGCCCGCGCAGCTCGCCGGCCTGGTGGCGCGCATCGCCGACGGCACGATCTCCAACGCCATCGGCAAGAAGGTATTCGACGCGTTGTGGAACGGCGAAGGCGCGACCGCCGACGAGATCATCGACAAACAGGGCCTGAAGCAGGTCACCGACACCGGCGCCATCGAGGCCATCCTCGACGAGGTGCTGGCGGCCAACCAGAAATCGGTCGAGGAATTCCGCGCCGGCAAGGAGAAAGCCTTCAACGCGCTGGTCGGCCAGGCGATGAAGGCCAGCAAGGGCAAGGCCAACCCCGCGCAGGTGAACGAGCTGCTGCGTAAGAAGCTGGGCGGCTGACCCGCCACGCAAACCGCACGGGGTTTTCCAGCCGCCAGGATCGCGACACGGCAGGTCTGATGGCGGGGGAGGCGTGGAGCAGGCGAGGACTGTCCGAGCACCGAGCGCAGCGAGGGCGAGTTCCGCAGCCCACGGAACGCATCCCCCGCCACCGGACCGGATTCGAGCGACACGCCGAACGGGCGAAGGCCACCCAACCCCCGGACAAAGCGAGCCCAGATTCCGCAGCCCGACGGAACGCATCCCCGCCACCGGACCGGCTTCGGAGCACTCATGCGCCGCCCCGCCGACCCCGCCCGGCCGACGCAGCAGGCAGCGGCACGCAGCTACAATTCGAGCCTGGACAACGCTCCGAAGGAGACGAACCGATGTGTCAGCTCCTCGGCATGAACTGCAACGTGCCGACCGACATCTGCTTCTCGTTCGCGGGTTTTCGCGCCCGCGGCGGGCTCACCGACCACCACCGCGACGGCTGGGGCATCGCCTTCTTCGAGGGCGCCGGTGCGCGCGTCTTCCTCGACCCCTGCGCCAGCGCGTCGTCGCCGGTCGCCGAGCTGGTGCGCAGCTACCCCATCCGTTCGCTGAACGTCATCGCCCACATCCGCAAGGCCACGCAGGGCGAAGTCAGACTGGAGAACACCCACCCGTTCCAGCGCGAGCTGTGGGGGCGATACTGGATCTTCGCCCACAACGGCAACCTGACCGACTACCACCCGGCGCCGTCGGACCGCTTCCTGCCGGTGGGCGGCACCGATTCCGAACGCGCCTTCTGCCACATCCTCGACACGCTGGCGCGGCGCTTCCCCGACGGCCCGCCGCCGCCCGCGGCGCTGCACGGCGCGCTGCGCGAGCTGGCGACCCTCATCGGCGGCCACGGCGAATTCAACTTCCTGCTGTCCGACGGCGAGCGCCTGTTCGCGCATTGCTCGTCGCGGCTCTGCTACGTGGTGCGCAAGGCCCCCTTCCCGGTGGCGCACCTGGCCGACGAGGACGTGTCGGTGGATTTCAGCGAGGTGACCTCGCCCACCGACCGCGTCGCCATCATCGTCACCACCCCGCTGACCGACAACGAGACCTGGCGGCAGATCCCGCCGGGCACGCTGCTCGCCTTCCACGACGGCGAACCCGAGGCGCTGGGCGAGACCGCCACCATCGCCGCCCCGGCCGCCGCCGATCCGCAGCGTTGTGCGTAAATGTTCCGCCAGCATGCGCCGCGGGCACGCTAGAGTTATGTCCCGATCGTCCTTCGTCCGTTGCGAGCCCGTCCATGGATTGTCCGCTGTGTGCCGCACCGTCCCGCGCCGGGAGCCCCGAGATCGTGCTGTACGAGGACGAGCACTGCCGGGTGATCCGCGCCGGCGAGCCGGCCTACCCGGGCTTCTGCCGCGTGATCTGGAAGCGGCACGTGGCGGAGATGACCGAACTCGAACCCGAAGCGCGGCGCCACCTGATGGACGTGGTGTTCGCCACCGAACGGGCGCTGCGCGAGCTGATGCAGCCGGACAAGATCAACCTGGCAAGCTTCGGCAACATGGTGCCGCACCTGCACTGGCACGTCATTCCGCGCTTTTGCGACGACCGCCACTTCCCCGAACCGACCTGGGGCGCGCCGCAGCGCGAGGGCGTGGCGCACGCCTCGCCCCCGGCGGAGACGCTCGCCCGGGTCATCGCCTCCGCGCTGGCGCGCGGCTGAAGCCCCGGCCGATCACCCGGCACGCATGCCCAACGGAACCGACATGAATTTCCGCAATCCGGCCGACTGCCTGAACCTGCTGCGGCACCTCCACCCGACCGACGTCGTGGCCACGCATGCGACGCTGAGCGAGATGACCGCAGACCTGCTCGAGGCGATGCCGGCGCCCAACCAGCATCTCGAACTGCTGGAGGCCGCGCGCGACCTGCTGGTGTTCACCCAGACCGAGATGGCCAGGCGCTACGCCGCGCACCCCCTCGCGCCGGGCAGCGCGGACCATCCGACGCTGGTGCGCGTCGTGAGCCTGTGGAAAAACCTGGCCCGCTCCTACGCCCAGATCTCCCGCGACGACGCCGGGCAGGGCACGCTGGACGACCAGCGCGCGCTGCTGGCGCAGCGGCGCCTCTACTGCGCGGGCATGGTCGTGCTCGAGTACTTCCGCGCCCACCAGGAAGTACCGCGGGGCTGCTGGGCCGAGATCCACGAGTGCTATGCCGCAGCCGTGCAGGCGAACATGGAGGGCATCCGCGTCGCGGACCCCCTCAACGAAGTATGGAAGGCGCAAAGCACGCGCGAAGCCTACGTCTCCGTGCTGCTGGTCGACCTCGCCAATCCCTATGGCCGCGACGAACGCGAACTGAACTGGATCTTGCGCTGGGCGCAGCGCTTCGCCCCCTACTGCAGCCTCACCACCGACCTCGACAACCAGAAGGCCAACGTCTATGCGGTGGATCTCGGCGGCGACCGCGGACTGGGCCCGATCGGCCTGCTGCCGCGCACCAGCAGCCTCATCCGCTTCGACGGCAGCGCGCTGGCAAGCCAGATCCGGGGCGTGCTGGCGCAGTTCAAGCAAGGCGTGAAGCCGGCCTCGCTGGGCCTCGGCGAAGACTGCTCGCGCGATGCCGGCGCGCGCCTGCTGCTGTCGCTGTACCGTCCCTGGGGCCTGTCCTCCTCCGGGCGCCGCTTTCCGCGCCGCGCCGCCGAAGGCAACGTGGCGCTCACCGGCGACTGGCTGGCGATCGGCTTCGGCGTCGGCGGCATGGTATTCGAGCAGCCGCGGTTCGAAAGGCCGCGCGGCAACGTGCGCGAGGACATCTCGCTGCTCACCTTCGGCGAGCGTGTGCCGCGCGCCGATCCGCCATCGATATCCGCTTTCCACGATCGGCAACGCGAGGCGGAGCGCCTCGGGCTGGCCTGCGAGCCCTGGAAGCTGCTGGACCAGTCGGTGGGCGGATTCCGCGTCGAACAGACGCCGGGAGCGGAACGCGTCGGGCACCACCAGCTCGTCGGCGTGCGTCCGCACGACAGCGAACACATGCTGCTGGGCCAGATCAGTTGGTTGATGTTCAGGAACGACGGGCGGCTGGAGGCCGGCGTGCATCTGCTGTCGGGCATGCCGCGCATGGCCGCGGTGCGGCCCGTCGTCACGCAGGGCCGCCTGCCGGCGTTCCAGCAGGGCTTTGCGCTGCCCGCCAACCCGGCGCTGAAGACCGAGGCTTCGCTGATCCTGCCCGGCCCGTGGTATCAGCGCGGCCGCGAGATCGACATCCGCGAGGACGACGGTGCCCCGCGCCGCATGCGCCTGACGAAGCTCATGCTGCGCGGCGCCAACTTCGACCAGGTCTGCTTCGAGCCGGCGGCGATCAGTCCTGAGTGATGCGCGCGGGCGGGAAGCGCACCGTGAAGCGGCTGCCGGCGCCGGGCCGGCTTTGGACACCCATCTCGGCCTGGTGCCGCGTCAGGATGTGCTTGACGATGGCCAGCCCCAGGCCGGTACCGCCGGTCTCGCGCGAGCGCCCGCGGTCCACGCGGTAGAAACGCTCGGTCAGGCGCGGGATGTGCCCGGCTTCGATGCCGATGCCGTCATCCTGGACCCAGAACTCGCCCCCGCCGTCCGCACGGCGCCGCCAGCCGATCTCGACGTGGCCGCCGGTGGGCGTGTAGCGCACCGCGTTGCTCGTCAGGTTGGCGACCGCGCTGTGCAGCTCCTTGCGACTGCCATGCAGTACCCCTCCGCCTTCGAGCTTCATCGTGACGGTATGCCGGCCACCCGACAGCAGTTCGGTCTCCTTGTGCACCTCGTGCATCAGGTCGGCGACATCCACTCCCTCTTCCACCGGCGCCGGCGCGCCGGTCTCGAGCACCGACAGCGTCAGCAGGTCGTCGATGAGGCGGCGCATGCGGCCGGACTGCTCGTGGGCGAGCACCAGGTAGCGGTGGACCTCGTCGTGGTCGAAATCGTCGAGGCCGTCCGACAGGGTCTCCAGGAAACCGTCGATGACGGTCAGCGGCGTGCGCAGCTCGTGCGACACGTTGGCGACGAAATCGCGGCGCATCGTTTCCAGCCGCTCGAGCTGGGAAATGTCGCGCGACAGCACCAGATACTGGTCCTCGCCGAACGGAATCACCTGCACCTGCAGGGTCAGACCGGCGCCGCGCCCGGCATGCATCACGAGCGGCTCGCCGTAATGGCGCGACTGCAGATAGCGCACGAACTCGGGATTGCGGACGAGGTGCGTCATCGGGGCACCGAGGTCGTGCGCGCGGTCGAGGCCGAAATGCTGCTCCGCCCTGACGTTGAGCCACTCGATGGTGCCGGCCCCGGAAAGGTACAGCACGCCGTCGGGCATCGCCTGGCTGGCGCTCTGGAAGCGCCCGAGCGCATGCGTGAGGCGATCCCTGACCTCGTACGATTGCCGCGAACGCCGCTCGAACTCGGCGAAGGCCCGCCCCCAGTAGCCGCGTGCAGTGGGCAGGGGCGTGCCCATCGGCTCGCGCGTCCATGCCAGCAGCCGGTGAAGCTGGTAGCGATCGTGCGCGGAAAGGGCGATCAGGCCGACGATGAAGACGGCCGCGCCCCACGCCACGCCGGCGGCGACGAGCACGGGCAGCGACAGGAACATCAGCAGGGTCAGCGCCACGACGGCACTGACCCACACGTAACGGAGCGAACGGATCATGCCAACGCCAGCGGGAAGCAGGAAAACGTCAATTATCCCGCCGGCGAGCCTTGTTGTGCCTGGGTCGACAAACGATAACCGCTGCCCCGCACCGTCTGGATCAGCGCGTCATGGCCGCCCGGCTCGAGCGCGCAGCGCAGGCGGCGGATGTGCACGTCGACGGTGCGCTCCTCGACGAACACATGGTCGCCCCAGACCTGGTCGAGCAGTTGCGCACGCGAATGAACGCGCTCCGGGTGGGTCATCAGGAAATGCAGCAGGCGGAATTCGGTCGGCCCCAGCGACAGCGCCTGGTCGTTGGCGCTGACACGGTGCGTGACCGGGTCGAGCCGCAGGCCGCCCACCTCCACCGCATCCTCGGTGGCCTGCGGTGCACGCCGGCGCAGCACGGCCTTGATGCGGGCGACGAGTTCGCGCGGGCTGAAGGGCTTGGTCACGTAGTCGTCGGCTCCGGTCTCGAGGCCGACCACCTTGTCCTGCTCCTCGCCACGCGCGGTGAGCATGATGATGGGAATGTTGCGCGTGCGCTCCTCGGCACGCAGGCGGCGGGCAAACTCGATGCCCGAGGCGCCCGGCAGCATCCAGTCGAGCAGCACGAGGTCCGGCAGGGCCTCGCGCATGATGCGGGAGGCGATTTCCGCATCGGCCGCGCGCACCACGTGATGCCCGGCGCGCGCAAGGTTGGCGGCGATCAACTCCTGGATGGCCGGCTCGTCTTCGACGAGCAGGATGTTCGCTGGCATGGTGTCACTCCGCGATGGTCTGGCGGCAGTCTATTGCAGCAGTTTGACAATCTGATGAAATGTCATCGGCCTGAAACAAGACAGCCGGGCGGAAGGGGGCGGCCGATTCGGGTATGATGGCCTCCCCATACGGAGGCTGCCGCAATGGCCGGACTGGATCAGGACACCCCGATTCCCACCGCGATCACGCTGCACCGCAAGTCGCGCGTGCTCGAGATCGCCTTCGCCGACGGCAGCCGCTTCGAGTTTCCCTTCGAGTTCCTGCGGGTCCAGTCCCCGTCCGCCGAGGTGCGCGGCCACGGCCCCGGCCAGGAAACCCTGCAGCAGGGCAAGCGCGACGTCGACATCCTGAGCCTGGAGCCCGTGGGCAACTACGCGGTGAAGCCGGTATTTTCCGACGGACACGACAGCGGCCTGTATTCCTGGGACTACCTCCACATGCTGGGCCGCGAACAGGACGGCCTGTGGCAGGCGTATCTCCGACGCCTCGAACGCGAGGGCGGCACCCGCGACCCGGCGAAACTTCCGCCGCCGGCACCGAAGGGCGGTTGCGGACACCACCACTGAGCGGATCATGAGCGAAAAGACCACCCATTTCGGCTTCCAGACGGTGGCCGAGGAAGCCAAGCAGAAGAAGGTCGCCGAGGTGTTCTCCTCGGTGGCGCAGAAGTACGACGTGATGAACGACCTGATGTCCATGGGCCTGCACCGACTCTGGAAGGCGTTCGCCATCCAGGTGTCCGGCGTGCGCGACGGCGACCGGGTGCTCGACGTGGCTGGCGGCACCGCGGACCTGTCGCTCGCCTTCGCCAGGAAGGTGGGCAAGCGCGGCCAGGTATGGCTCACCGACATCAACCACGCGATGCTGTCGCGCGGACGCGACCGCGTCGTCGACGCCGGACACCCGCTGCCGGTCGCCCAGTGCAACGCCGAAAGGCTGCCCTTCCCCGACGACTGGTTCGACTGCGTGACGGTCGCCTTCGGCCTGCGCAACATGACCCACAAGGACGCCGCCCTCGCCGAGATGCGGCGCGTGCTGCGGCCGGGCGGCCGCCTGCTGGTGCTCGAGTTCTCGCGCGTCTGGAAGCCGCTGTCACCACTGTACGACCTCTATTCGTTCAAGATCCTGCCGTGGATGGGCAAGAAGGTCGCCAACGACGCGGACAGCTACCGCTACCTCGCCGAATCGATCCGCATGCACCCCGGCCAGGAGGAATTGAAGGCGCTGATGGAACAAGCGGGGCTGGCCAGGGTCGATTATTTCAACCTGAGCGCGGGCGTGGTTGCCCTGCATCGCGGTTACAAGATCTGACGAGGAGACCTCACCGATGAAACGACTGATCCTTTCCCTCTTCATGGCCATCTTCTCCTTAGGCTTCATCGCCGCCGACGCCGAGGCCCGGCGCCTGGGTGGCGGCGGCAGCCTCGGCATGCAGCGCTCGGCCCCCGCCCAGGCGCCGCGGCAGCCCGCCGCCACCCCGCCGAGCCAGACGCCCGCCGCCGCGCCGGCGCAGCAGCCGCGGCGCGGATGGATGGGCCCGGTCGCCGGCCTCGCCGCCGGACTGGGCCTGGCGGCCCTGGCCTCGCATCTCGGCTTTGGCGAGGAACTGGCTTCGTTCATGATGCTGGCGCTGCTCGCCATCGCTGCAGTCGTGGTATTCCGCCTGCTGTTCCGCCGCGGCCCCGCCAGCGGCGCCCGGCCGCAGCAGGGCCTGCAATACGCCGGCACCCCCGCCTCCGGGACGGGTACCGTACCGCGCTTCGACGCCGCGCAGCCGGTTTCCCCTGTGAGCGCCGCAGCGGCCCGCGGCTTCGATGCCGAGGCATTCGCGCGGCAGGCGAAGGTGAACTTCATCCGCCTGCAGGCCGCCAACGACGCCGGCGACCTCGACGATATCCGCGAATTCACCACCCCCGAGATGTTCGCCGAGATCCGCCTGCAGCTCGCCGAGCGCGGCTCCGCAGCGCAGCGCACCGACGTGATCCAGCTCGACGCCGAAGTGATCGACATCGCCGAAGAGGCGGGCCGCTACATCGTCAGCGTGCGCTTCAGCGGCTTGCTGCGCGAGGAAGCCGGCGCCGCCCCCGCGCCCTTCGACGAGGTCTGGCACCTCACCAAGCCGATGACGGGCACGTCGGGCTGGGTGATCGCCGGCATCCAGCAGACCCATTGATCCACGCGGCGGGGCCGCATACGGCGTGCGGCCCGCCTAGACGCGAGGCGCAGCGCGCTTCGCCACTCCTTGCCGCACCGGCCGCGAGGGCTGGAACGAACCGCGGTTTCGCCATGATCGACAGCCTTTTCCTCTCCGCCACGAATCATCTTCTCGCCCAGGCCGCCTGGGCGCGCAAACGCCTCGAACCTCACGCGGGCCGCACGGCCCGCCTCGAACTTCCACCGCTGGGCACGATCGACTTCTCCGTATCCGGCGATGGCCATCTCGCACGATGGACTGCCGGGGCGGCACCCGACGTGTTGCTGCAACTACCCGTCGGACGCCTCCCACTGGCGCTCGCCGAGGGGATGGAGGCAGTGATGCGCCAGGTGCGCATCGAAGGCAATGCCGAATTCGCCGATGCGCTCGGCTTCGTGTTCCGCCACCTGCGCTGGGACCTGGAAGAGGATCTGTCCCGCGTGGTCGGCGACATCGCCGCACATCGCCTCGTCGAGACCGGCCGGCAGCTTTCGGAGCAGGGCCGGCGCACCTTGGCCAACGCCGGCGGCAATCTGGTCGAATACCTCGTGGAGGAAAAGCCGCTGCTCGTGTCGCGCAGCACCCTGCTCGCCCTCGCCAGCGAGATCGCCGAACTGCGCGACGCGGTGGCGCGGCTGGACAAGCAGATCGAACGGATCGCGCGCCGCTGCTGAATCGCCCCTGGAAGGCCGCAACGACGACCGGCGCATGCAAGGCGCCGCGGCGACTGCACCGCAATACGCGCAGCGGCCGGACGCGGCGGGGCCTCACCGCTCAGGATTTGCCAACAGGCAAAAAAAAGCAGCCACGCGGGCTGCTTTTCTCACAATTGCCGCCCACAAGGGCGGCGGGAGCGATCAGTGGCCGCGCTTGCGCAGCTTCTGGATCGCCTCGAGCTGTGCGATCGCCTCGATGAGCTCCGCCTGCGCCTTGGCGTAGTCGAGCTTGGCGGTCTGGTTGCGCAGCGCCTCTTCGGCCTTCTGCTTGGCCTCGAGCGCCTTGGCTTCGTCCAGATCCTTGCCACGGATCGCGGTATCCGCCAGCACCGTCACCAGCCCCGGCTGGACTTCCAGCAAGCCGCCCGCGACGAACACCAGTTCCTCGTCCGTCTGTCCAGGCAGCCTGACCCGCACCGCACCCGGCTTGATCCGGGTCATCAGCGGCATGTGGCCCGGCAGGATGCCAAGCTCACCCGCTTCGCCCGGCAGCGCAACGAACTCTGCAAGTCCGGAGAAGATCTGCTCTTCCGCGCTAACGATGTCCACGTGAACCGTCATGGCCATAGTGTGTCCTTTTCAGATCCGCACGGCGAGATGCTCGCCGTGCGGGAATTGACGCAAAGCCGGGCGGCTTACGACAGCTTCTTCGCCTTCTCCATGGCCTCTTCGATACCGCCGACCATGTAGAAAGCCTGCTCGGGCATGTGGTCGCACTCGCCGTTGACGATCATCTTGAAGCCGGTGATCGTGTCCTTCAGCGCGACGTACTTGCCGGGCGACCCGGTGAACACTTCGGCAACGTGGAAGGGCTGCGACAGGAAGCGCTGGATCTTGCGCGCGCGCGCCACGGCGAGCTTGTCGTCCGGCGACAGTTCGTCCATGCCCAGAATCGCGATGATGTCGCGCAGTTCCTTGTACTTCTGCAGGGTCTGCTGCACCTGGCGCGCCACGTTGTAGTGCTCTTCGCCCACGACCAGCGGATCGAGCTGGCGGCTGGTGGAGTCAAGCGGATCGACCGCCGGGTAGATACCCAGCGCGGCGATGTCACGCGACAGCACGACGGTAGAGTCGAGGTGCAGGAAAGTGGTGGCAGGCGACGGGTCGGTCAAGTCATCCGCCGGCACATACACGGCCTGGATCGAGGTGATCGAGCCGACCTTGGTCGAGGTGATGCGTTCCTGCAGACGGCCCATTTCTTCGGCCAGCGTCGGCTGGTAGCCCACCGCGGACGGCATCCGGCCCAGCAGCGCGGACACTTCGGTACCGGCCAGGGTGTAGCGATAGATGTTGTCCACGAAGAACAGGATGTCGCGGCCTTCGTCGCGGAAGCGCTCGGCCATGGTCAGGCCGGTCAGCGCCACGCGCAGGCGGTTGCCCGGGGGTTCGTTCATCTGACCGAACACCATCGCGACCTTGTCGAGCACGTTGGAGTCCTTCATTTCGTGGTAGAAGTCGTTGCCCTCACGGGTACGCTCGCCCACGCCGGCGAACACCGACAAGCCCGAGTGCTGCTTGGCGATGTTGTTGATCAGCTCCATCATGTTCACGGTCTTGCCCACGCCAGCGCCGCCGAAGAGACCCACCTTGCCGCCCTTGGCGAACGGGCAGATCAGGTCGATCACCTTGATGCCGGTTTCGAGCAGTTCCACCGACGGCGACAGTTCGTCGAACTTCGGCGCCTTCTGGTGGATCGCGCGCAGTTCGTCGGTTTCGATCGGACCGGCTTCGTCGATCGGGCGGCCGAGCACGTCCATGATGCGGCCCAGCGTGCCGTGGCCGACCGGCACCGAGATCGGCTTGCCGGTGCCGGAAACCTTCATGCCGCGGCGCAGGCCGTCGGAGGAACCCAGCGCGATGGTACGCACGACGCCGTCGCCGAGCTGCTGCTGGACCTCGAAGGTCAGGCCAGGCTCGGCGAAGGAGTCGGCAGAATCCTCGAGCTTCAGGGCGTCATACACCTTGGGCATCGCGTCGCGCGGGAACTGGATGTCCACCACGGCGCCGATGCACTGAACGATCGTACCTTGACTCATCGTCATATCCTTAAATCAATAATCCGTTACACCGCGGCGGCGCCGCCGACGATTTCCGACAGTTCCTTGGTGATCGCGGCCTGGCGGGTCTTGTTGTAGACCAGTTGCAGTTCGCCAATCACGTTCTTGGCATTGTCGGAAGCGGCCTTCATCGCCACCATGCGCGCGCTCTGCTCGGATGCCATGTTCTCGGCCACCGCCTGGTACACCAGGGCCTCGACGTAACGCACCAGCAGTTCGTCGATGACGACCTGCGGATCGGGCTCGTAGAGGTAGTCCCAGGAGCTGTCCGGCGTGCCCAGCTTCTCGCCGGACAGCGGCAGCAACTGCTCGAGCTGCGGCTCCTGCTTCATCGTGTTGATGAAGCGCGTGTAAGCCACGTAAACCGCATCGAGCTCGTCGTTCTGGAACGCGTCGAGCATGACCTTGACCGGGCCGATCAGCTTTTCCAGGTGCGGCGTGTCACCGAGTTGCGTGACGTTCGACACCACCTTCGCCCCGATGCGCTGCATGAAGCCCAGACCCTTATTACCGATGCAGCAGGCACGGATCTCGGTGACGCCCGCGGACTCCCAGTCCTTCAGGGCGTTGAGCGCGATACGCTGGACGTTGGTGTTGAGACCGCCGCAAAGACCCTTGTCGGTGGTCACCAGGATCAGCCCCACCCGCCTGATCTGGTCCTTGCGGATCAGGAACGGGTGCTTGTAATCGGTCACATTGGCCTGGGACAGGTTCGCGGCGAGTCGGCGGACTTTCTCGGCAAAGGGACGGGCGGCACGCATCCTGTCCTGCGCCTTGCGCATCTTGGATGCGGCCACCATTTCCATGGCCTTGGTGATCTTGCGCGTGTTTTGCACGCTCTTGATCTTGGTACGGATTTCCTTACCGCTAGCCATATTCCGTCTCCGTCCGCGGCCTTAGGCCCAGCTCTTCTTGAACTCGGCGATCGCGGCAGCCAGAACCTTCTCGCCGTCGGCGTCGAGTTCCTTGGATTCCATGATCTTGGAGACGAGGTCGGCGCTCCTGGTCTTGACGTACTGCTGCAGACCATGCTCGAAGGCCAGCACGCGCGAGACGTCGACGTCGTCGAAGTAGCCGTTGTTCACCGCGTACAGCGTCACCGCCATCTCGGCGATCGACAGCGGCGAATACTGCGGCTGCTTCATCAGCTCGGTCACGCGGCGGCCGCGCTCGAGCTGCTTGCGGGTGGCGTCGTCGAGGTCGGAGGCGAACTGGGCGAAGGCGGCGAGTTCGCGGTACTGCGCGAGGTCGGTACGGATACCGCCGGACAGCTTCTTGATGACCTTGGTCTGGGCGGCGCCGCCGACGCGGGACACCGAGATGCCGGCGTTGATCGCGGGACGGATACCGGCGTTGAAGAGGTCGGTTTCCAGGAAGATCTGACCGTCGGTGATCGAGATCACGTTGGTCGGCACGAACGCGGACACGTCGCCGGCCTGCGTTTCGATGACCGGCAGGGCGGTCAGCGAACCGGTCTTGCCCTTGACCTCGCCGTTGGTGAACTTCTCGACGTAGTCGGCGTTCACGCGCGCGGCGCGCTCGAGCAGGCGGGAGTGCAGGTAGAACACGTCGCCCGGATAGGCTTCGCGGCCCGGCGGACGGCGCAGCAGCAGCGAGACCTGGCGGTAGGCCCAGGCCTGCTTGGTCAGATCGTCATAGACGATCAGCGCGTCCTGGCCGCGGTCACGGAAGTACTCGCCCATGGTGCAGCCGGCGTAGGCCGACAGGTACTGCATGGCGGCGGATTCGGAAGCGGTCGCGGCGACGACGATGGTGTATTCCAGCGCGCCGTTCTCTTCCAGCTTGCGCACCACGTTCGCGACGGTCGAAGCCTTCTGGCCGATCGCAACGTAGACGCAGAACATGTTCTGGCCTTTCTGGTTGATGATGGCATCAACCGCGACGGCCGTCTTGCCGGTCTGGCGGTCGCCGATGATCAGCTCGCGCTGGCCGCGGCCGATCGGCACCATGGAGTCGACCGACTTCAGACCGGTCTGCACCGGCTGCGAAACGGACTGGCGGGCGATGACGCCCGGCGCGACCTTCTCGATCTTGTCGGTGAGCCTGGCGTTGATCGGACCCTTGCCGTCGATCGGCTGGCCCAGCGCATTGACGACGCGGCCGACCAGTTCGGGGCCGACCGGCACTTCGAGAATGCGGCCGGTCGCCTTGACGGTGTCGCCTTCGGTGATGTGCTCGTATTCGCCGAGCACGACCGCGCCGACGGAATCACGCTCGAGGTTCAGCGCCATGCCGTAGGTGTTGCCGGGGAACTCCAGCATTTCGCCCTGCATGACGTCGGTCAGACCGTGGATGCGGCAGATACCGTCGGTGACGGAAACCACCGTGCCCTCGTTGCGCGACGTGGCGGCGAGCTGCAGATTCTGGATCCGGCTCTTAATCAGATCACTGATTTCAGAGGGGTTGAGTTGCATATATGTATGCTCCTAGTTCTTTAGCGCAGCGGCCATGTTCGCGAGCTTGCCGCGGACCGAGGCGTCGATGACTTCGTCGCCGACGGCGATGCGGACCCCACCGATGAGCGTGGGATCGATGTGAACCTGCACGTTCAGTCTCGCCTTGAAGCGGGCTTCGAGGTCGGACTTGAGCGAGGTCAGCGTCGCATCGTCGAGGGGGAAGGCAGAGGCGATGTCCGCCTCGAGGACGCCCTCGTGTTCGTTCTTGAGTGCAACGAACAGGTCACGGATCTCCGGAAGCACCTGCAGGCGTTCGTTATCCACGAGCACGCGGACGAAGTTCTGCTGATCGGCGGACAGCGTCCCGGCCACGTCCAGCACCAGCGTGTTGAGCTGGTCGGCGGAGAGCTTGGGATCACTGATGCATGCCCGCATGTCGGAATCGGCCGCCACCGCGGCGAGCCGATCCAGTGCTTCCGACCAAGGCCCCAGCGCACCTGCCCCGCGGGCCAGCTCGAAGGCGGCATCCGCATAGGGGCGCGCGATGGTGACGTTCTCGGCCATGACTTATTGCAGTTCCTGTTTCAGGTTGGCAAGCAGTTCGGTATGCACCTGGGCGTTGATTTCGCGGCGCAGGATCTTCTCCGCGCCGGCAACGGCCAGATGGGCGACCTGGTCGCGCAGGGCTTCCTTCGCACGCTGGGCGGCGGCGCCGGCTTCGGCTTCCGCGGCTTCGCGCGCCTGGGCGATGATGCGGGTGGCCTCGGCACGGGCTTCGTCGATCAACTGGCTCGCCTGCTTTTCAGCGGAGGCCCGCACGTCGCCCGCGGATTCGCGAGCCTTGCGCAGTTCCTCGACGACCTTCTTCTCGGCGAGCGCCAGATCCGTCTTGGCCTTGTCCGCAGCTGCCAGCCCGTCTGCGATCTTCTTCGCGCGCTCGTCGAGTGCCTTCACGATGGGCGGCCACACGAACTTCATCGTGAACCACGCCAGAATGAAGAACACAACGAGCTGGGCAATCAGGGTTGCGTTCAGATTCACGGTTTTCGCTCCTTAGAGGATTAAGGAGACGATTACTGGAGGATGAACGGGTTGGCGAACGCGAACATCATGGCGATACCGACACCGATCAGGAACGCGGCGTCGATCAGACCGGCCAGCAGGAACATCTTGGTCTGCAGGGCATTCATCAGTTCAGGCTGGCGGGCGGAAGCTTCGAGGTACTTGGAACCCATGATGCCGATGCCGATGCAAGCGCCGATGGCACCCAGACCGATGATCAGACCGGCGGCCAGAGCAACAAAACCCAGAACGTTTTCCATGACGACTCCTTAGTGAGATTGATGAGTTTAAAAACCAGGTACTGCGATGAAACGGGTCAGTGACCTTCGTGCGCCTGACCGATGTACACCAGCGTCAGCATCATGAAGATGAATGCCTGCAGGGTGATGATCAGGATGTGGAAGATCGCCCAGATGGTGCCGGCGATGACGTGACCGACCAGACCGAAGACGGTGGCGGTGCTGCCGAGCAGCGCGATCAGGATGAAGATCAGCTCGCCGGCGTACATGTTGCCGAACAGCCGCATGCCGTGGGACACGGTCTTGGCGAGGAACTCGATCATCTGCATCAGGAAGTTGACCGGATACAGCAGCGGGTGGCTGCCGAACGGGGCGGTGAAGAGTTCGTGCACCCAGCCGCCGAAGCCCTTGATCTTGACGTTGTAGTAGAGGCACAGCAGCAGCACGCCGATCGACAGGCCCAGCGTGGCCGAGAGGTCGGCGGTCGGCACCACGCGCTGGTAGGCGTGGGCGGGATCGCCGCCGGCGGAAGCATAGACGCCTTCCCAGATGCGCGGCAGCAGATCGACCGGCAGCAGATCCATCGCGTTCATCAGGAAGATCCACACGAACACGGTCAGCGCCAGCGGAGCGACGAACTTGCGCGATTCGGCGCTGTGGATGATGCCCTTGGCCTGGTCGGCCACCATCTCGACGAGCACCTCGACGATGCTCTGGAAGCGGCCGGGCACGCCAGAGGTGGCCTTGCGCGCGGCGAGCCAGAATAGGAACACCGTCAGCAGGCCGAGTGCGACGGAGTAGAACAGCGAGTCCAGGTTGAAGACGCTGAAATCGACGATGCTCTTCTGGGCATGGCCGGTCGTGTTCAGGTGCGTCAGGTGGTGGACGACGTATTCGGAAGCGGTGGGAGCGTGCCCTTCAGTAGCCATGGTCAGGTCTTTACCAGAAATGCAAACAAATTCGCCTTGAGCGCCAGGACCAGTCCGATCAGCAGCGCTCCCCAGTGCAGGTCCGGATACAGGGCCCGGGCCAGCACCAACAATCCCACGATCGAGGCGATCTTGAAGAACTCGCCCGCGACGAAGGCGGTCACCGTTGCGGTACCCGTCCTGCGCGTGATGGCACGCAGACGCATGGCGAACATCCAGCTCGGCAGCACGCACGCGAACCCTGCGCACGCGGCCGAGATCGCCCCACGAAGGCCGAACAGCACGGCCGAGATCGCGATCGCGAGCAGGGTTGCGCCCAACTGCAACAGAACGGCATTAAGCATCGGGTTTGACACCAGCACATCCGAAGCGCTGGCGACCGCCAAAAATCCCGCGAATACTAGGGGTTAACCGTAGGGAAGTCAAACTTCGCGGAACAGCATCGCATACGGCCGGCACATGTCTTCCAGCTTATATAAGACTCGTGCCGCAGGATTGACAGGAAGCCCGCGCGCTCGCGAACATGCGCACATGAATCCAGACTATTCCCGCGCGATTCCGGCGGCGTGGCAGCAGATGTCGCGCGTCTTCACCGCGCTCGGCGACGAACACCGGCAGCGCATCCTGCTCACCTTCGAGCGCGGCGAGCGACTCAACGTCAGCCAGATCGCCGAGGTATCGACCCTGTCGCGCCCCGCGGTGTCGCATCATCTCAAGATCCTGCGCGAAGCCGGCGTGCTCAGCTCCGAGAAAATCGGCAAGGAAATTTTTTTCTGGGTAAACAAGGACTTTCTCGCCGAGACCTTCGACAACGTGCGCGACTACCTCGATGCGCATCTCTAGCATTTGCAAACAACATGTCGAAATGTCTCGACATGTTGTCATTTTAACGGCATGATCCGGCCCGTCCTCATCACACGGGTATCGGAACCATGGCCGTCGCACTCATCAAGTCGCTGCTGCGCTTCCTGCTCGGACGCCTCTGCCGCGTCCGGCTGAAAGGCGACATCACCCAATTCGACGATCCGCGCCTGCTGGTCGTCGCCAACCACGAATCCTTCCTCGACGGGCTGCTGCTCGGCCTCTTCCTGCCGATCTCGCCCGTCTTCGTCGTCCACACCGGCGTCGCGCGGCATGTCTGGTTCCGCCTCGCGCTGCGCCTGGTCGATCACCTCGCCGTCGATCCGGCCAATCCGATGGCGATGAAGCGGGTCATCCGCCTGATCGAGAGCGGCCGGCCGGTGGTGATCTTCCCCGAGGGCCGCATCACCACCACCGGCAGCCTGATGAAGGTCTACGACGGCCCCGCCTTCGTCGCGGCGAAGACGGGCGCCACCGTGGTTCCCGTCCGCGTCGATGGCGCCGCGCGCAGTTATTTCTCGCGCGTGGCCGGCCGCCACCCGCGCCGCCTGCTGCCGCGCATCACCCTGAGCGTCCAGCCCGCCACCCGTATCGACATGCCGGCCACGGGCAGCGCGCGCGAACGCCGCCGCCAGGCGGGCGAGGCGATGCGCCGGCTGATGCAGGAAATGCTGTTCGCCTCGCGGCCGCAGCAGACGCTGTTCGACGCGCTGCTCGACACCGCCGCGATCCACGGCCGCCGCCGCCGCGTGGTCGAGGACATGAAGCAGATCGAATACGGCTACGGCGACCTGCTGAAGATGGCGCTGATGCTCGGCCGCCTCGGCGCCAGACTGGCCGCGCCGGGCGAACGCATCGGCGTCCTGCTGCCCAACCTCGCGCCGACGCTCGGCCTGGTGTTCGGCCTCAACGCCTTCGGCCGCGTCCCGGCGATGCTCAACTACACCGCCGGCAGCGATGGCCTGCAGGCCGCGTGCACCGCCGCCAGCCTGCGCACCGTCATCACCTCGCGCGCCTTCGTCGAACAAGCCCGCCTGGCCGACAAGCTCGCCGCACTTCACGGCGTGGACATCGTCTACCTCGAGGACCTGCGCGCCGGCATCGGTCTCGCCGACAAGCTGTGGCTGATGCTGTGGGCACTGCCCTTTCCACGGCTGGCGGCCCGCCGGCTGCAACCCGAAGATCCGGCCGTCGTGCTGTTCACGTCCGGCTCGGAAGGCAGCCCCAAGGGCGTGGTGCTGTCGCAGCGCGCGCTGCTCGCCAACGTCGCGCAGATCCGCGCCGTGATCGACATCTCGCCCGACGACAAGATGCTCAATGCGCTGCCGCTGTTCCACTCCTTCGGCCTCACCGGCGGCGCGCTGCTGCCGGTGCTGGCCGGCGCCGAGGTCTTCCTCTATCCCTCGCCGCTGCACTACCGCGTGATTCCCGAGCTGGCCTACGACCGCGGCTGCACCGTGCTGCTGGGCACCAGCACCTTCCTCGGCAACTACGCGCGCTTCGCCCACCCCTACGACTTCTACCGCCTGCGCTACGTCATCGCCGGCGCCGAGAAACTTTCCGACGCGGTGCGCAGCGCCTGGTTCGAGAAGTTCGGCATCCGCATCTTCGAGGGCTACGGCGCCACCGAAACCGCCCCGGTGCTGGCGGTGAACACGCCGATGGCCTACCGCAGCGGCACCGTCGGCCAGTTGCTGCCCGGCCTGCAGGCGAAGCTGCTGCCGGTGCCCGGCATCGCGCGCGGCGGCATGCTGCACGTCGCCGGCCCCAACCTGATGTCCGGCTACCTGCGCGTCGAAAAACCCGGCGTACTGCAGCCGCCGTCGTCCGAGGCCGGCGACGGCTGGTACGAGACCGGCGACGTGGTCGAGATCGACGGCGACGGCTTCCTCTCCATCGTCGGCCGGGTCAAGCGCTTCGCCAAGGTCGCCGGCGAGATGGTGTCGCTCGAAGCGGTGGAAAAGCTCGCGGTGCAGGCCGCGCCCTGCGCGGCGCACGCTGCCGCCAGCCAGCCGGACGCCGCCCGCGGCGAGAACATCCTGCTGTTCACCACCGACCGCTCGCTCAGCCGCGAACGCCTGCAGGCCGCGGCGCGCGACGGCGGCTGGCCGGAGATCGCGGTGCCGCGCCGCATCGTCACGGTCGATACCTTGCCACTGCTCGGCACCGGCAAGATCGACTACGTGACGCTCAAGCAGTGGGCGGAGGCCGCGTGATGGGCGCCCGTTTCTCCCCCCGGCGACGGCGCCTGCTGCTCGGCGGCGCCGGCCTGGCGCTGGCGGCCGGCGGCAGCCTTGCCGCGGCGCGGCCGCTGCTGATGAACGCCTGCCACGCCAGCCTGCCCGACGACCCGGCCGTGCATGCGCTGCTGGCCGAAGCCTGGGCGGGCCTCGACCCGGCCAGGGTGTGGGACATGCACGTGCATCTGGCCGGCACCGGCGACTCGGGCCGCGGCATCGAGATCTCCGACAAGATGCAGTCGCCGCTGCGGCCGTGGGAATACGCCCAGCGCCTGTTCTACCTCAACGCCGGCTGCGCCCACCGCGCGCCGGGGCAGGTGGACGAGAGCTACGTCGCCCGCCTGCAGAATCTGTGCGGCGACGCCCCGGCCGGCTTCAAGCTGCTGCTCTACGCCTTCGAGCGCGCCTACGACGAGGCCGGCCGCATGCTGCCGCTGGAAGGCAGCATCTACGTGCCCAACGGCTACGCCCGCGACGTCGCCCGGCGCGATCCCGCACGCTTCGAGTGGGCCTGCTCCATCCATCCGCTGCGTGCCGATGCGGTCGACGCGCTGCATGCGGCCGCGGCCGACGGCGCCCGCGCGGTCAAGTGGCTGCCGCCGGCGATGGGCATCGATCCGGCCTCGCCCCGCTGCGACGCCTTCTACGCCGCGCTCGCCCAGCTCGGCCTGCCGCTCGTCGTCCACGTCGGCGAAGAACTGGCGGTGCATGGCCCCGGCCGCCCGGAATGGTCCAACCCGCTGCGCCTGCGCCGCGCGCTGGCGCACGGCGTGCGGGTGATCGCCGCGCACTGCGGCAGCATCGGCAGCGACATCGACACCGATCACGGCGGCCGGCGCGTGCCGACCTTCGACCTGTTCGCCCGGCTGATGGACGAGACGCAGCACGGCGGTGGCCTGTATGGCGACATTTCGGCGATCACGCTGATCAACCGCAAGCCGGAGGTCCTGCGCACCCTGGTCGAACGGCGCGAATGGCACGATCGCCTCTTGTTCGGCAGCGACTACCCGCTGCCCGGCATCGTGCCGCTGATCCCGCTCGGCCGGCTGGTGAAGGAACGCCTGCTCGACGAGGACAGCGTGCCGGCGCTGGACACGCTGCGCCATCACAATCCCATCCTGTTCGACTTCGCCCTCAAGCGCCGGCTCGCCTCGCGCGGGCGCAGTCTTGCCCCTACCGTCTTCGAAAACCGCCGCCATTTCGACAGGAGCGTCGCATGAGACACCCTGTGTCAACCTCCCCCGGGGGGATGTCGCGCAGCGACAGGAGAGCAGTCCCGTGAACCACCAGTCCGCGCTGATGAAGCAGCGCCGCTTCCTGCCCTTCTTCCTCACCCAGTTCCTCGGCGCCTTCAACGACAACGTCTACAAGAATGCGCTGGTGGTGCTGCTCACCTTCCAGGCCGCGCGCTACACCACGCTGGCGCCGGGCATCCTGGTGAATCTGTGCGCCGGGCTCTTCATCCTGCCCTTCTTCCTATTCTCCGCCACCTCCGGCCAGATCGCCGACAAGTACGAGAAGAGCCGGCTGATGCGCTTCACCAAGCTGCTGGAAATCGTGGTGATGGCGCTCGCCTGCGTCGCCTTCGCGTTCGAATCGCTGGCGCTGATGCTGGCGTGCCTGTTCCTGATGGGCGCCCAATCCACGCTGTTCGGCCCGGTGAAGTACGCCATCCTGCCGCAGCACCTGCGCGAGGACGAACTGATCGGCGGCAACGCGCTGGTCGAGTCCGGCACCTTCGTCGCCATCCTGCTCGGCACGCTGGCCGGCGGCGTGCTCGTCAGCCTGCCGGACGGCACGCTGTGGGTGTCGATCGCCACCGTGGCGATCGCGGTGCTCGGCTACCTCGCCAGCCGCGGCGTGCCGCTGGCTGCCGCGGCCGCGCCGGAACTGACGATCAACTGGAACCCGGTCACCGAGACCTGCCGCAACCTCGCCTTCACGCGCGGCAACCGCACGGTGTTCCTGTCCATCCTCGGCGTGTCCTGGTTCTGGTTCTACGGTGCGGTCTTCCTGTCGCAGTTCCCCGCCTACGCCAAGGACGTGCTCGGCGGCAACGAGCACGCGGTGGTGTTGCTGCTGGCGGTGTTCTCGGTCGGCATCGGCATCGGCTCGCTGCTGTGCGAGCGGCTGTCCACCGGCCACATCGAGATCGGTCTGGTGCCCTTCGGTTCGATCGGCCTGTCGCTGTTCGCGCTCGACCTGTGGTGGTCCAGCCCCGCCGCCGTCGCGGCCGGCACCGCGGCGCTGCCGCTCGCCGAGGTGCTGGCGCGGCCGGGCACCTGGCATGCCATCGCCGACCTCGTCGCCATCGGCATCTTCGGCGGCTTCTACATCGTGCCGCTGTACGCGCTGATCCAGAGCCGCAGCGAGCCGGAACACCGCTCCCGCATCATCGCCGGCAACAACATCCTCAACGCGCTCTTCATGGTGGTCGCCGCCGCCATGGGCGCGGGGCTGCTCGCCGCCGGGCTGGGCGTGACCGGGCTCTTCCTCGTCACCGGGCTGCTCAACATCGCGGTGGCCGCCTACATCTACACCCTGGTGCCGGAATTCCTGCTGCGCTTCCTGGTGTGGCTGCTGGTGCATACGGTGTACCGGCTGGAGGTGAAGGGCATCGGGCACATTCCCCAGAACGGCCCGGCGGTGCTGGTGTGCAACCACGTCAGCTTCGTCGACGCGCTGGTGATCATGGCGGCGAGCCGGCGGCCGATCCGCTTCGTCATGCATCACCACATCTTCCGTCTGCCGCTGCTGCGCTTCGTCTTCCGCGAGGGGCGGGCGATCCCGATCGCGTCGGCGAAGGAGGACCCGGAGATGGTCAGACGCGCCTTCGACGAGGTCGCCCGCGCGCTCGAAGCCGGCGAGCTGGTGGCGATCTTCCCCGAAGGCCACATCACCGAGGACGGCGAGATCGACGGCTTCCGCCCCGGCATCCGCCGCATCGTCGAACGCACGCCGGTGCCGGTGGTGCCGCTGGCGCTGCGCGGCCTGTGGGGCAGCTTCTTCTCGCGCAAGGACGGAAGGGCGATGTCGCGGCCGCTGCGGCGCGGCATCTTCAACCGCATCGAACTGGTGGCCGGCGCGCCGCTGGCGGCGGCGGACGCCAGCGCGGAAGCGCTCCAGGCCCGCGTCGCCGAGCTGCGCGGCGACTGGCGCTGACCCCGACTTGGCGCCGGGACGGGAGGAACCGATGGCAAACTTGCTGTGGATCGCGGCCGGCGCCATCGCCGGCCTGCTCGGCGGGCCGGCGGGTGCGCTGGCCGGCGCGGTGCTGGGCGGGCTGGTGGCCAGCCTGCGCAGGGAGCAGGCGCAGTCGCGGATGCGCCAGGACGAGCGCATCGCCGCGCTCGAACGCGAACTCGCCGCGCTGTCGGCACAGCTGGGCGCCCGGCCCGCGCCGCCGCCGGCAGCGCCCGCCGTCGCGGCCGCCGCAACGCGCGAACTCGACCTCGATCTCGACCTGCCGGCCGTCGCGCCTGCGCCCGCGGCTGCCCCGGCCGCTACCCGCGATACGGCAACGGCCGCCGAACGCTTCGACCTCGACCCGCTCTACGCCCGCTGCCGCGACTGGCTGCTCGGCGGCAACACCCTGGTGCGGGTGGGCATCCTGGTGCTGTTCTTCGGGCTGACCTTCCTCGCCCGCTACGCGGTGGAGCACGCGCTGCTGCCGCCGGCGCTGCGCCTGGCCGGCATCGCCGCCGCCGGCAGCGCCCTGGCCGCCATCGGCTGGCGGCTGCGCGAGCAGCGCCGCGGCTACGCGCTGACGCTGCAGGGCGGCGGCGTCGCAGTGCTCTACCTGACGGTGTTCGCCGCCTTCCGCCTGTATGGACTGCTGCCGCCGGGCGCCGCCTTCGGGCTGATGCTGGTGATGGTGGCGGTCGCCGCCTGGTTCGCGGTGCGCCAGGACGCCGCGCCGCTGGCGGTGATCGGCACCGCGGGCGGCTTCGCGGCGCCCATCCTCGCCTCCACCGGCGGCGGCACCCACGTCGAGCTGTTCACCTACTATGCCCTGCTCAACACCGGCGTGCTGGCGCTGGCGTGGTGGCGGGCCTGGCGCTCGCTCAACCTCACCGGCTTCCTGTTCACCTTCGCCATCGGCCTGGCCTGGGGCGCCGGCGACTACCACCCCTGGCACTTCGCCACCACCGAACCCTTCCTGATCCTGTTCTGCCTGATGTACGTGGCCGCGGCGGTGGCCTACGCCTGGAAACACGCGCCCAGCCTGCGCGACCCGGTGGACGGCACGCTGGTGTTCGGCGTGCCCGTGGTCGGCTTCGGCCTGCAGGCGGCGCTGGTGCATGGCATGCCGAACGCGCTGGCGTGGAGCGCCGCGGCGGTCGGCATCTTCTACCTGCTGCTCGCCGCCGTGCTGCACCGGCTGCGGCGTCCGCCGCTGGCACTGCTGGTGAAGAGCTTCACCGCGCTCGGTATCGCCTTCCTGACGCTGGCGATCCCGCTCGCCTTCGACGGCCGCTGGAGCGCGGCGGCGTGGGCACTGGAAGGCGCCGCGCTGTGGTGGGTCGGGCTGCAGCAGCAGCGCCGGCTTGCCGCCGCCAGCGGCCTGCTGCTGCAGGCGGGCGCCGGCCTGCTGTTCGCCGCCGACCTCGCCCAGCATCCCGGCCTGCGCGGCTTCGCGGTGCTCAACAGCGCCTTCCTCGGCACCACCATGATCGCCGGCGCCGGCTTCGTCAGCGCCTGGCTGGCCGATCGGCAGACGGGCTGGCCGGCCTGGCTGCGCCCCATCGGCCGGGCGCTGCTCGCCTGGGCGTGGCTGTGGTGGCTGGTCGGCGGCTGGGCGGAGATCGACACCCAGGTGCTCACCGGCACCCGTCCGGCGGCGCACCTGCTGTTGTTCGCCGTCAGCGGCGCGCTGGCCGTGGCGCTGGCGCCGCGCCTGGGCTGGGCCGATCTGCAATTCGCGGTAGCGCTGCCGGCCGCCGGCATGCTGCTGGCGCTGGCCCAGGCGACGGACTACGGCGTGCCACCCTCCGGCCACGGCGGCTGGCTGGCGTGGCCGCTCGCGCTGGCGCTGCACGGCCTCGCACTGCGCCGCGCCGATGCGCATCCTGCGCGCGCATTGCTGAGCTGGACCCACGCTGCCGGGGTGTGGCTGATCGCGCTCGCGCTCTCGCAAGAAGTGGGGCGACAGGTCGCTGCGCTCGACCTCGGCAACGGCTGGAAGACGGCGGCCTTCGCCGCGCCGGCGGTGCTGGTGCTGGCCGCGCTCGCGTGGCGGGCCGACTGCGCGCGCTGGCCGCTGTCCGGCTGGCGCGGCGCCTACCTCTGCCGCGGCGGCATGCCGCTGGCGGCGGGGCTGGCGCTGTGGTCGCTGGCCATCCTGCCGCTGGCCGATGGCAATGCTTGGCCGCTCGCCTACCTGCCCGTGCTCAACCCGCTCGATCTTTGCGTAGCTGCGCTGCTCGGCAGCATCGCCTGGTGGCTGCGGCGCGCCCGCGCCGGGCTGGAAGCGGTGACCGGGCCGATACGCACGCTGCAGGCCGGGCTGGCAGTGATCACCTTCATCGGCGCGAATGCCGCGCTGCTGCGCGGCGTGCATCACGCCACCGGCCTGCCCTGGGATCTCGCCCGGCTGCTCGCCGCCGACACCACGCAGACGGCGCTGTCGCTGTTCTGGGCGGCGCTCGGGCTCGGCCTGATGCTGCTCGCCAACCGCCGCGCCAGCCGGCCGATGTGGCTGGCGGGCGCGGGCCTGATGGCGGCGGTGGTGGCCAAGCTCTTCCTGGTGGACATGGCGGCGAGCGGCACGCTCACCCGCATCGTGTCCTTCATCGGCGCCGGGCTGCTGTTGCTGGTGGTGGGCTACTTCTCGCCGCTGCCGCCGCGGCAACCCGTGAACGACGAAGACTGAAGCGCAGGCTGGCTGACGAAGGAAGCCGAACGGCGGTGATATCCAGGCGCTCGCGCCGGGCTTCGCCGCACTCGACCCAAGCTGCGCAGCATCCTCGTTCGACGGCCGGATCATCGATCCGGCCGGCTCAGCGCAGGCGGCCGAGCAGGCCGTCGAGCTGGTCCAGGCTGCCGAAGCGGATCACCACTTCGCCGGCGCCCTTCTTGTTGGCCTTGATCTTGACCGTGGCGCCGATGACGTCGGCGATTTCCTCTTCCAGCCGCAGCAGATCGCGGTCGGGCGGCGGCACCGCCTTCTTCTGGCGCGGATTGAGCGCCTGCTGCACGAGGCGCTCGGTGTCGCGCACCGACAACTGTTTCGCCGCGACGAGGTTGGCGAGCTGGATCTGGCTGGCGCCGTCGAGCGGCAGCAGCGCACGCGCATGCCCCATGTCGATGTCGCCGGCCATCAGCAGTTCCTGCACCGGCTTGGCCAGGTTCAGCAGCCGCAGCAGGTTGGACGCCGCCGGACGCGAGCGGCCGACCGCGTCGGCCGCCTGCTGGTGCGTCATCGTGAACTCGTCGATCAGGCGCTGGATGCCGCTCGCTTCTTCGAGCGGATTCAGGTCCTCGCGCTGGATGTTCTCGATCAGCGACATCGCCAGCGCGGCCTCGTCGGGGATCTCGCGCACCAGGCAGGGCAGCGCGGTGAGCCCGGCGATCTGCGAGGCGCGCCAGCGCCGTTCGCCGGCGATGATCTCGTAGCGCGGCTCGCCGTCGAACTGCGCGAGCGGGCGCACCAGCACCGGCTGCATCACGCCCTGCGCCCTGATCGACGCCGCCAGCTCTTCGAGCGAACCGGGGTCCATGCGGGTGCGCGGCTGGTACTTGCCGGGCTGCAGCGCGTCGGTGGCGAGCGTCTGCAGCTCGCCCTTCTCGGCTTCGTCGTCGCGGTTGGCGGCCAGCAGGGCGTCGAGGCCGCGGCCGAGGCCTTTGAGTTTGGGTGGGGTCATGTCATTGGTCGGGCTGCTCGCCCCGAATCAAGGAGTGTAGTCGTTCCAGACTGACACGCAGGCCAGGCAGGTCACGCACGATGGTTTGCCAGACCCGCGCCGGCTCCACCGAGGCATAGCCGTGGATCAGGCGGTTGCGGTGATCGATGATGACGCGCCACGGCACGTCGGCGTACCGGGCCCTGGGCTCTGCGGGCAGTTGGTTGGCCGCCTCGCCGAGTATCTCGAAACTGCGCTCGATGGCCCGCTGCGTCCGGAGGTCGCCCAGGAAGACCGCCTCGCCCACCTGGGCGAAGGTGTCGATTTCATCCAGGGCTGCCAGCATGTCGCCGACCAGCAGCAGAATGTCTCGCTCACGCGTCACAGCGCACGCGCCTCGGCCAGCACCCTCACCCGCAATGCCGGATGCAGTTCGTCCTCGACGACCAGGTCCACCCGGTGCGCAAGCACATCGTCCAGTTCCTGGTTGAGGCGGACAACCTCGAACGAGGACACATCGCCTGGAAGCTCCACCAGCAGGTCGATATCGCTGTCCGCCCCTTCCTCGCCGCGCGCCACCGAGCCGAACACCCGCGGGTTGGACGCGCGGTGGCGGGCGAGGCAGGCCAGCACTTCCTCGCGGCGGGCGATCAGTTCGTCGAGCAGGCGGCCCATGGTCGGCTCCTCACAGCGTCCTGACGCGTTCGATCATCTCGGTGGCGAAGGCCATGTAGGCCTGCGCGCCCTTGGCCGCGCGGTCGAACACCACGCCCGGCATGCCGTGGCTGGGCGCTTCGGCCAGGCGCACGTTGCGCGGCACGATGGCGTTGAACACCTTGTCGCCGAAGTGATCTTCGAGTTGGGCGGAGACCTGCTGCTGCAGCGTCACCCGCGGGTCGAACATCACCCGCAAGAGGCCGATGATCTTGAGGTCGCGGTTGAGGTTGGCGTGCACCTTCTTGATGGTGTTCACCAGGTCCGACAGGCCTTCGAGCGCGTAGTACTCGCACTGCATCGGGATGATCACGCCGTGGGCGGCGCACAGGCCGTTCAGCGTCAGCATCGACAGCGACGGCGGGCAGTCGATCAGCACGAAGTCGTATTCGGCATCGAAGGCGCGCAGGGCTTCGCGCAGCCGCTTCTCGCGGTTGTCGAGGTTGACCAGTTCCACTTCGGCGCCGGCGAGGTCGCGGTTGGCCGGCAGGATGTCGTAGCCGCCGGTTTCGGACTTCACCCGCGCTTCGTCCAGCGCCGCCAGCCCGACCAGCAGGTGATACACCGACTTTTCCAGCGTGCGCTTGTCCACCCCGCTGCCCATCGTGGCGTTGCCCTGCGGGTCGAGGTCGACCAGCAGCGTGCGCTGCCCGGCCAGGTGCAGCGCGGCGGCGAGGTTGACGCAGGTGGTGGTCTTGCCCACCCCGCCTTTCTGGTTGGCGACACAGAAGATTCGGGCCATGTTCGGCTTCAGCCTTGTCCGGTTGCAGGAGAATCGCGCACGGCGCGAAACCCGGAGTTTACTTCAATGCGGCAGTGCAGCAGCCGGACCGCGGCATGGCCGGCGCGTGTTCGCACACTGGTGTTCCAATCCGGTCCGGTGCGGACGGATGCACTCCACGTTCTGCGCAACTCGACCTCGCTGCGCTCGGGACTCGGACAGTGCTCGCCCGCTCCGCGCATCAGCCCGCGCCGGACCTGCCGGGTTGCGGGCAGCCATCGCCCAAGGCGCCCTGCCCGACGAATTTCATGCACGCTCGATGACCAGCAGATGACGTTCGGCATCCAGCCCCGGCACCTGCAGCGCATGCACCGCGGTGACGGCCCAGCCGGCGGGCAGCGCCGCGATCTCGTCGGCCGGCTGCACGCCCTTCATCGCGTACAGCGCGCCGCCCGCGGCGACGAGATGGCCGGACGACTGCACGAAGTCCGCGAGGCTGGAGAAGGCGCGCGAGATCACGCCGTCGGCCGCGCCGCCCGGCAGGCGGTCGGGGGCGACCTTCTCCACCCGTTCGTTGATCACACTGAAATTGCCCAGTTGCAGTTCGATCCTGGCCTGCTGCTGGAAGCTCGCCTTCTTGTTCACCGCCTCGATGGAGCTGACGATCAGCCCGCTGCGCACGATGGCCAGCGGAATGCCGGGCAGACCGCCGCCGGAGCCGATGTCGGCGAGCCGCTCGACGCGCTCGAGGCAGGGCAGCACCGCGAGCGAATCGAGCAGATGGTGGGTGATCACCTCGCGCGGGTCGCGGATCGCGGTCAGGTTGTAGACCTTGTTCCACTTCAGCAGCAGTTCACCGAAGGCGAGCAGCCGGTCGACGGTTTCCTGCGGCAGCGCGAAGCCGAGCGCGGCGATGCCGTCGGCGAGCCGGCGCGCGTGGGCGGCGAGCGCGCCGCTCACGCCGATCGCCTCTGACCGCCCGCAGCGTCCTCGCGCGCCGCCATGTCGCGCCGCTTCAGCCACACCAACAGCAGCGAGATCGCCGCCGGCGTCACGCCCTGGATGCGGCTCGCCTGGCCGATGGTCTCGGGCTTGTGCAGGTTCAGCTTCTGCTGCACCTCGCGCGACAGGCCGCGCACCTCGGCATAGTCCAGCCCCGCGGGCAGGCGGGTGGCTTCGGCCTGCGCCTGCCTGGCGACCTCGTCCTGCTGGCGGTCGATGTAGCCCTGGTACTTGGCGGCGATCTCAATCTGCTCGACCACCTGCGGGTCGGTCTCCGGGTTTTCCGGCGCGCCGGGCAGGCTCATCAGCGCCGCGTAGGTGGTCTCGGGCCGGCGCAGCAGGTCGAAGTAGCGGTATTCGCGCTCGAGCGCCTTGCCGACGACGCGCTCGGCTTCGGCTGCCGGAATGCGGTCGGGCAGCGCCCAGGTCGCCTTCAGCCGCGCGGTCTCGCGCTCGATCGCCTCGCGCTTGGCGCAGAACGCCGTCCAGCGCGCATCGTCGACCAGGCCCAGTTCGCGGCCCTTCTCGGTCAGACGCAGGTCGGCGTTGTCCTCGCGCAGCGACAGGCGGTATTCGGCGCGCGAGGTGAACATGCGGTAGGGGTCGGCCACGCCGCGGGTGATCAGGTCGTCCACCAGCACACCCAGGTAGGCTTCGTCGCGGCGCGGACACCATGGTTCGCGGCCCTGCGCCTGCAGCGCGGCGTTGGCGCCGGCCAGCAGGCCCTGCGCCGCCGCCTCTTCGTAGCCGGTGGTGCCATTGATCTGGCCGGCGAAGAACAGGCCGGCGATCGACTTCGTCTCCAGGCTGGACTTCAGGTTGCGCGGGTCGAAGAAGTCGTACTCGATCGCGTAGCCCGGACGCAGGATGTGCGCGTTCTCCAGCCCGCGGATGCTGCGCACCACCTGCAGTTGCACGTCGAAGGGCAGCGAGGTGGAGATGCCGTTGGGGTAGATCTCGTGCGTCTCCAGACCCTCGGGCTCGAGGAAGACGTTGTGGCTGTCCTTGTCGGCGAAGCGGTGGATCTTGTCTTCGATCGACGGGCAGTAGCGTGGACCGATGCCTTCGATCACGCCGGAATACATCGGCGAGCGGTCGAGGTTGGCGCGGATGATGTCGTGCGTGCCGGCGTTGGTCTGCGTGATCCAGCACGGCAGTTGGCGCGGATGCCGGGCGGCCGAGCCGAGGAAGCTGAACACCGGCACCGGATCGTCGCCCGGCTGCACCGTCATCGCCGAGAAGTCGATGGTGCGCGCATCGAGCCGCGGCGGCGTGCCGGTCTTCAGCCGCCCCTGCGGCAGCGCGAGTTCCTTCAGCCGCTGGCCGAGCGACACCGCCGGCGGGTCGCCGGCGCGGCCCGCCGCGTAGTGCTGCAGGCCGACGTGGATCAGGCCGTTGAGGAAGGTGCCGGCGGTCAGCACCACCGCCTGCGCCTCGAAGCGCAGGCCGATCTGGGTGACCACGCCGGTGACGCGCTCGCCGGCGACGAGCAGGTCGTCCACCGCCTGCTGGAACAGCCACAGGCCGGGCTGGTTCTCCAGCCGGCGGCGGATCGCCGCCTTGTACAGCACGCGGTCGGCCTGCGCGCGGGTGGCGCGCACCGCCGGGCCCTTGGAGGCGTTGAGGATGCGGAACTGGATGCCGCCCTCGTCGGTGGCCTCCGCCATCGCGCCGCCGAGCGCATCGACCTCCTTCACCAGGTGGCCCTTGCCGATGCCGCCGATCGACGGATTGCAGCTCATCGCGCCCAGGGTCTCGATGTTGTGCGTGAGCAGCAGCGTCTTCGCGCCCATGCGCGCAGCGGCCAGCGCCGCCTCGGTGCCGGCGTGGCCGCCGCCGACGACGATGACGTCGAAGCGGGTGGGGTAGAGCATGGATTGCGAGGCGGGATGCTGCATGGTGCGGTACGCGAAAACCGGTCGGAAGAGGGGCCGATTGTACGCGCAGATGCGCCACCAGCCTAGCGTTCCGCACCGCTGTTCCACGATTTTTCACATGCTAAACATGGGCTTATTGAATACGCCCACGCTTTGGCGCGCTTGCGGCCGCGCAATCCGCCCGAAGCGCGGCGCGGCCCGCCGGCTGCAGGCGGGCCGCGCCGCCGCGGTCATCGCCCGCCGTGCAGCCTGTCCTCCGCCTCGTCGGCCCGCTCGTAGATGTGCGGCTCGATCGCGTGCTTCTGCAGCGCCTCACCCAGCTTCATGCGCAGGAAGGTGCTGGAGGTATATCGGGTCACCTGGTTGTAGTGGCGCTCCATCAGGCCCTTGACCATGCCGATGTAGTCGTCCACCAGTTCCGACACGATGGAGAAGCGGTCGTAGTTGACGATGGCATCGACCTTGCGGCCCACCGGCGCGAGGGCGGCATCGACCGCGCGCATGATGCGCACGATGTCGTCCTCGGTGCGCACCGACAGCCCCTCGAAATCGACGAAGAAGAGATTCTGCCGGGCGTCGTACGAAAGGCGCCGCTCGAGGGGGATCTCCAGCAGTTCGCGGCGCAGGCCCATCGGCTCGTCGCGGAAGATGCGGGCATCCATCGGGGCGGGTTCCCGCTTCATGACCGGCACGAAATCCATGCGGTCGAGAATGTCCTTCTGCAGATCCACGCCGGGCGCGATCTCGATGAGTTCCAGGCCCTCCTCGCACAGCCGGAACACGCAGCGCTCGGTCACGTAGAGCACGCTCCTGCCCCACTTGGCGGCCTGGACGCCGCTGAAGGTACGGTGCTCGACCTCGTCGACGAACTTCCTCGCCCTGCCGTCCTCGAGGATGGCCAGTGCGCCGTCGCGGATCGCGATCTGCAGGTTGCCGGCGGTGAAGGTGCCGACGAACACGACCTTCTTGGCGTTCTGCGAGATGTTGATGAAGCCGCCCGCCCCGGCCAGCCGCGGCCCGAAGCGCGAGACGTTGAGGTTGCCCTGGCGGTCGGCCTGGGCCAGCCCCAGGAAGGCGATGTCCAGCCCGCCGCCGTCGTAGAAGTCGAACTGGCTGGGCTGGTCGATGACGGCCTGCGCGTTGGTGGCCGCGCCGAAACTGAGGCCGCCGGCCGGAATCCCGCCGATGACCCCGGGTTCGGCGGTGAGCGTCATCAGGTCGATGATCTTTTCCTCGGTCGCCACGTTGGCCAGCCCTTCGGGCATGCCGATGCCGAGGTTGACCACCGCGTTGGCCTTCAGCTCCAGCGCGGCGCGGCGGGCGATGATCTTGCGCTCGCTCATCGGCATCGCCGCGATCGCCGACGTCGGCACCCTGATCTCGCCCGAGAACGCCGCGCTGTAGGGCTCGGCGAAGGTCTGCAGGTGGTATTCGGGCTTTTCCGCCACCACGACGCAGTCGACCAGCACGCCGGGGACCTTCACCTGGCGCGGATTCAGCGTGCCGCGCTCGGCGATGCGCTCGACCTGGACGATGACGATGCCGCCCGAATTGCGCGCCGCCATGGCGATGGCCTGCGCCTCCAGCGTCAGCGCCTCCTTTTCCATCGTGACGTTGCCGTCCGGATCGGCCGTGGTGCCGCGGATGATGCCGACGTTGATCGGGAACGCCTTGTAGAACAGGTACTCCTCGCCGTCGATCTCCATCAGGCGGACGAGGTCGGCGGTGGTCATGGCGTTGAGCTTGCCGCCGCCGAAGCGGGGATCGACGTAGGTGCCGAGGCCCACCCGGGTCAGGGTGCCCGGCTTGCCCGCGGCGATGTCGCGGAACAGGTGGCTGATCACCCCCTGCGGCAGGTTGTAGGCTTCGATCCGGTTCGACACCGCCAGTTGCTGCAGCTTGGGCACCAGCCCCCAGTGGCCGCCGATCACCCGGCCGACCAGGCCGTCGTGGCCGAGATGGTTGAGGCCGCGGTCCTTGCCATCGCCCTGCCCGGCGGCATAGACGAGCGTCAGCCCGCGCGGGCAGCCGAGGCCCTGCGGGCCCGCGGCCTCGCCCTCGAGAAAGCGTTCCTCGAGGGCGACCGCGATGTTCTCGGGAAACCCGATGCCGACGAAGCCGCCGGTCGCGACGGTATCGCCGTCGTTGATGAGGCGGACGGCATCGCGGGCGGAAACGATCTTGCCGGTATCGGATGCGCGCAGCAGTTCGGTGATCGGGTGCGGGGCGAGCGGCATGGGCATGGCGAGTCTCCTCCGGGTTCCGGTCCGGTCACACCAGGCCGGTGGCGTAATAGACCGCGATCACCACGAACACGGCCAGGGTCTTGATGCAGGTGACGGCGAAGATGTCCTTGTACGACTGCCGGTGGGTCAGGCCGGTGACTGCGAGCAGCGTGATCACCGCGCCGTTGTGCGGCAGGGTGTCCATGCCGCCGGAAGCCATCGACGCGACGCGGTGGAAGACCTCGAGCGGAATGCCCGCGGCCTGGGCGTTGGCGATGAAGGTATCGGCCATGGCCGCCAGCGCGATGCCCATGCCGCCGGAGGCCGAGCCGGTGATGCCCGCCAGCGAGGTCACGGTGATCGCTTCGTTGACGAGCGGGTTGGGGATGGAACCGAGGGCGTTGGCGACGACCAGGAAGCCCGGCAGCGCGGCGATGACCGCGCCGAAGCCGTATTCCGAAGCGGTGTTCATGGTCGCCAGCAGGGCACCGGCGATGGCCCCCTTGCTGCCCTCGGCGAACTTGGCGACCACCCTGCGCCCGGCGAACACGAACACCGTGGCGATACCCAGCAGCAGCGCACCCTCGACCGCCCAGATCGCCGCCACCGCCTTGGTCTGCTGCACCACCGGCGCGGCATTGCCGATGACCGCCGGGATGAAGGACACCTTTTCGCCGTAGAGCAGCGGGATGGCGCTGGTGAAGACCTTGTTCATCACCCCGACCATCACCAGCGGCAGGATGGCGATCAGCGGATGGGCCAGCTTCTCGTGCTCGAAGGGCTCCGGCTCGTTGACGTGGCCGGTGCCGTAGCCTTCGCCCGCGGCGGCGGCCCGGCGGCGGCATCCTTCCAGGTACGCCATGCCGAGCGCGAAGATGAACAGCGCGCCGATGATGCCCAGCCAGGGCGCCGCGTAGATGTCGGTCTTGAAGAAGGTGGTCGGGATGATGTTCTGGATCTGCGGCGTACCAGGCAGCGAATCCATCGTGAACGTGAAGGCGCCCAGCGCGATCGTGCCGGGAATCAGGCGCTTCGGGATGCCGCCCTGCCGGAACATCTCGGCGGCGAACGGATAGACCGCGAACACCACGACGAACAGCGACACCCCGCCGTAGGTCAGTAGCGCGCAGACGATGACGATGGACAGCATCGCGCGCTCGCGGCCGATGAGCTTGATCACCGAGGCGACGATGGCCTTGGAAAAGCCCGACAGTTCGATGACCTTGCCGAACACCGCGCCGAGCAGGAAGACCGGGAAGAAGTTCTTCACGAAGCCGACCATCTTGTCCATGAACAGGCCGGTGAACATCGGTG
Source organism: Thauera sp. K11 (assembly GCF_002354895.1). Taxonomy (NCBI): domain Bacteria; kingdom Pseudomonadati; phylum Pseudomonadota; class Betaproteobacteria; order Rhodocyclales; family Zoogloeaceae; genus Thauera; species Thauera sinica. Next base: position 4,829,348 of record NZ_CP023439.1, on the reverse strand, counting down.
CGACCAGGTTGGGGTCGACGAACAGCACGGCGCCGAGTGCGGCGACCGGGGCGAACAGGATGACGCTGTAGCCCCGATAGGCGACGAACATCAGGAAGGCCAGCGAGGCCAGTACGATCAGGAAGTCCACTTTCTTGTCTCCTCCGGAGTTGTCCATGAATGTGGCGCCTCCTGCAGCACATTGCGTGCCTGACGGACCAAGTCACTGAAAACACTAGATTTTCTAGATTTCTCCCGTCGTATGGCGGCTTCGGAGTGTCCGCCGTTCCGGACAGCCTGTCGGGCCCCGCGGACAGCGCGGACCGCGGCCGACTACAGCCCCAGGACGGCGATCTTTTCGTACAGGGCGGCGCGGGAGATCCCCAGCATGCGGGCGGCCTTGGCCTTGTTGCCGTGGCAGGCTTCGATCGCGGCGTGGATCGCGCGGCGCTCGGCCTGCGCCACCGTCTCGGCCAGGCCGGCGGGCGCGCGGCCCTCGGCGGCGGCACGCCATGCCGGCTCGACCGCCACCGACGGCATCACGCGGTCGAGGTCGGCCGCTTCGAGCAGGTCGGAATCGGTCATCAGCAGGGCCCGTTCGAGCACGTTGGACAGCTCGCGCACGTTGCCCGGCCAGCCGTGGCGGCGCAGCCGCGCGATGGCATCCGCGCCGATGCCGCGCACCGCGATGCCCTGCCGGCGGCAGATCTGCTCCACCAGGTATTCGGCCAGCAGCGGCATGTCTTCCGTGCGGGCACGCAGCGGCGGCGTCTCGAGGCGGATCACGTTCAGCCGGTAGTAGAGGTCGGCGCGAAAGGCACCCTCCGCCACCATCTTCTCGAGGTCGCGGCTGGTCGCGGCGATGACGCGCACGTCGGCCGTCTCCAGGCGGTTGGAGCCGACGGGCTCGAACTCCCGCTCCTGAAGGGTGCGCAGCAGCTTGGCCTGCAAGGCGAGGGACATGTCGCCGATTTCGTCGAGGAACAGGGTGCCGCCGTCGGCCAGCTTGAACTTGCCCTCGCGCCCGCGACGGTCGGCGCCGGTATAGGCGCCCGGCGCAACGCCGAAGAACTCCGCCTCCAGCAGGGTTTCGGGCACGGCCGCGATGTTGACCGCGACGAACGCGCCCGCCGCGCGCGGGCTGGCGGCATGGATGGACTGCGCCAGCAGTTCCTTGCCGGTACCGGTTTCGCCGAGGATCAGCACCGACGCCGAGGTGCGCGCCGCCCGCCGTGCCGCCTGCTTGAGTTCCGCGCAGGCCGGGCCGAGGCCGACGAAGCTGGTGAAGGAGTAGCGGGTGCGGCGCTCGGCGACCAGCTTGCGCTCGGCTTCGGCCAGGTCGGCGCGCAGCCGCTGGAAGCGCGCCACCACCGGCGTCAGGTGACGCGGATCGTCGTACAGCATGAAGCCCACCGCGCCCACCACCTTTCCGCCCGCATCGCGCAGCGGCAGGCGGGTCACCACGAAAGCGTCGTCGCCGAAATCCATGATGTCCACCATGATCGGCCGCCCCGACTCGACCACCTGCCGCATCAGGCTGTTCGGAATGACTTCCTCGATCGGCCGGCCGATCGCGGCCGCGGGCACGTCGATGCCCAGCCGCCCGAGATAGCGGTCGCTCATCCAGACCACGTTGGCATCGGCATCGACGATCACCGTCCCGTCGCACAGATCGGCAAAATGCGACAGAAGCGACTGCGACGCCAGTTGGCGCAAGGTTTCGCCGCGGCTCGTCATCGGCGTGTCTCCCGCTGTTCTTTGGTTGTTATGTGCAACAGGATAATCGCGGGGAGCGCAGAAAGCAGCAGAGCAGGTGGTCGACGCAGGGCGATCGCATGACGAGGTCCTGCGGCCGTCGGCCTGGCGTCGCGGCAGGTCTGGCGGCGGGGGATGCGTTGAGCGGACGAGTACGGTCCGAGTCCCGAGCGGCAGCGAGGTCGGGTTGCGCAGGACGCGGAGCGCATCCCCCGCCGCCAGACCGGATGCGGGCGATCATGCGATTGCCCCGCTGGCGACGCCACCGGCGGCGGGACGGCCGCCGCCGTGCGCCCACGGTGGCGGCGCCGGCCGCGCTTTTCAGTTGACGCCGGAGCGCCGGATCAGCGCCTGCAGTTCGCCGACGATGCCGCGGCGGAACAGCAGCACGCACAGCACGAAGATCGCGCCCATGATCACCGTCACCCACGAGCCCACCTTGTCCGCCAGCTCGCTCTGCAGGCTGACGATGACCGCGGCGCCGGCCAGCGGGCCGAGGATGGTGCCGAGGCCGCCGAGCAGGGTCATCAGCACCACCTCGCCGGACATGTGCCAATGCACGTCGGTCAGCGAGGCGAGCTGGAACACCAGCGTCTTGGTCGCGCCGGCCAGGCCGGCGAGCGCGGCCGACAGCACGAAGGCGAGCAGCTTGAACTTCGTCACGTCGTAGCCGAGCGAGACCGCGCGCGGCTCGTTCTCGCGGATCGCCTTCAGGATCTGGCCGAAGGGGGAATGGATGGCGCGGTAGATGATGAAGAAGCCGATGCAGAACACCGCGAACACCAGGTAGTACATGGCGAGGTTGTTGGACAGGTCGATGACGCCGAACAGGTGGCCGCGCGGCACCCCCTGGAGCCCGTCCTCGCCGCCGGTCGCCCTCCACTGCAGCGCGAAGAAGAACACCATCTGCGCCAGCGCCAGCGTGATCATGGCGAAATAGATGCCACTGCGGCGGATCGCCAGCACGCCGAACACCCAGCCCAGGATGCCCGCCGCCAGCGTGCCGCCGAGGATGCCGACCTCCGGGGTGACGCCCGCATCGCGCACCAGCATGCCGCACACGTAGCCGGCGGTGCCGAGGAAGGCGGCATGGCCGAAGGACAGCAGGCCGGCGAAACCCAGCAGCAGGTTGAAGGCGCAGGCGAACAGGCCGAAGCACAGGATCTTCATCAGGAAGGTGGGATACACCGCGAACGGCGCCACCAGCCCGAGAACGAACAGGGCGCCGAACAGGAGCGGGGTGGCGCGGGCGAACATGGAAAGGTTGCGGCTCATAGGCGTTGTCCTCGGGGCGCGGCTCAGACGGCGCGGCCGAACAGCCCGGCGGGGCGGACCAGCAGCACGATCACCATGATGAAGAAGACGACCACGGCGGACGCCTCGGGATAGAACACGCGCGTCAGCCCTTCGACCAGGCCCAGGCCCAGGCCGGTGACGATGGAGCCCATGATCGACCCCATGCCGCCGATGACGACCACCGCGAACACGACGATGATGAGGTTGGAGCCCATCTGCGGGCTGACCTGGTAGATCGGCGCCGCGAGCACGCCGGCGAAGGCGGCCAGCGCCACGCCGTAGCCGTAGGTGAAGGTGATCAGCAGCGGCACGTTGATGCCCAGCGCCTGCACGATCTGCGGATTCTCGGTGCCGGCGCGCAGGTAGGCGCCGAGCTTGGTCTTCTCGATCATGAACCAGGTGCCGAAGCACACCGCGAGCGCGGCGACGACCACCCAGCCGCGATAGATCGGCATGAACATGAAGCCGAGGTTGACGCCGCCCTGCAGCAGTTCCGGCACTTCGTAGCTTTGCCCGGAGATGCCGAACTGGTCGCGGAAGACGCCCTCGAAGATCAGCGCCAGGCCGAAGGTCAGCAGCAGGCCGTAGAGATGGTCGAGCTTGTAGAGCTTGCTCAGCATCGTGCGCTCCAGCACCACGCCCAGCGCCCCGACCAGGATCGGCGCCAGCAGCAGCGCCACCCAGTAGTTGACGCCGAACTTCGCCAGCGCGATCCAGGCGACGAAGGCACCCATCATGTACTGCGCGCCGTGTGCGAAGTTGATGATGTTGAGCAGGCCGAAGATGATCGCCAGCCCGAGGCTGAGGATGGCGTAGAACGAGCCGTTGATCAGGCCGATCAGCAACTGGCTGCCGAACAGCGCACTCGGCACTCCGAAGATTTCCATGGACGGCTCCCGCGCCGGGACGGCGGTGGCCGCCCCGGGCGCAGCGGTGGATCAGATCACTTCTTGACCAGCGGGCAGCGCGACTGCGACAGCGGCTGGAAGGCCTCGGCCGCCGGGATGACCTGGCGGATGTGGTAGTAGTCCCACGGGTACTTGGATTCGTCCGGCTTCTTCACCTGCACCAGGTACATGTCGTGGATCATGCGGCCGTCCTCGCGGATCTGGCCGTTCCTGGCGAAGAAGTCGTTGATCGGCGTCTTCTTCATCTGCGCCATCACCTTGGCGGTGTCGTCGGTGCCGGCGGCCTTCACCGCCTTCAGGTAGTGCAGCACCGAGGAATACTGGCCGGCCTGCACCATGGTCGGCATGCGCTTCTGCTTGTCGAAGAAGCGCTTGGACCAGGCGCGGGTCTGGTCGTCGCGATCCCAGTAGAAGCCGGTGGTGAGGTACATGCCCTGGCTGTTCTTGAGGCCGAGCGAATGCACGTCGGAGAGGAACATCAGCAGACCGGCGAGCTGCTGCTTGGGCGTGATGCCGAATTCGGCCGCCTGCTTGATCGCGTTGGTGGTGTCGGCGCCGGCATTGGCCAGGCCGATGATCTGCGCGCCCGAAGCCTGCGCCTGCAGCAGGAAGGAGGAGAAGTCCGACGCCGGGAAGGGGTGGCGCACCGAGCCCAGCACCTTGCCGCCGTTGGCGGTGACCACCGCCGACGAGTCCTTTTCCAGTGCCTGGCCGAAGGCGTAGTCGGCGGTGAGGAAGAACCAGGTCTTGCCGCCCTGCTGGGTCACCGCCTTGGCGGTACCGTTGGCGAGCGCGTAGGTGTCGTAGGTGTAGTGCACGCTGACGTCGTTGCACTGCTCGTTGGTGATCGGCGTCGAGGCCGGGCCGTTCATCAGCACCACCTTGTTCATTTCCTTGCCGATCTTCATCACCGCCAGCGCGGTCGAGGTGGTGACCAGCTCGGTGGCGGTGTCCACGCCCTCGCGCTCGAACCATTCGCGCGCCTTGGTGGAGGCGATGTCGGCCTTGTTCTGGTGGTCGGCGGAGACCATCTCCACCTTGAACGTCGGCTTCTCCTGGGCGATGAAGTCGTCGATCGCCATCTGGGTGGCGAGTACCGCGCCCGGGCCGGCGAGGTCGGAATAGGTGCCCGACATGTCGGTGAGCACGCCGATCTTCACCGTGTTGCCCGAGATCTGCGCGTGCGCGCCGCCGGCCAGCGCGGCCATGGCCGCTGCGCAGATGGCGGTCAGCCGTTTCTTCATGTGCATGGTTCGTCTCCGTCGTTGTGAGGACGCCTGGATCACACGCCAAGCGTCTGGTGCAGCCAGTCCATCCTGCCGGGCAGCTCCGCCTGCGGGATGGTGGCAATGATTTCGCCGTGCTCCAGCACGTAGTGCCGGTCGGCGAGCGGCGCGGCAAAGCGGAAGTTCTGCTCCACCATGACGATGGTGAAGCCGCGTGCCTTCAGCTCGGTGATGACTTCGCCCAGCTTCTTCACGATCACCGGCGCCAGCCCCTCGGTGATCTCGTCGAGCAGCAGCAGGCGCGCGCCGGTGCGCAGCACGCGCGCCATCGCCAGCATCTGCTGCTCGCCGCCGGAGAGCTTGGTGCCGGGGCTGGCGCGGCGCTCTTCCAGGTTGGGGAACATGCGGTAGATCTCGTCCACCGACATGCCGCCGCTGGACACCTGCGGCGGCAGCAGCAGGTTTTCCTCGGCCGACAGCGAGGAGAAGATCGCCCTTTCCTCGGGCACGTAGCCGATGCCGTGGCGCGCCATGCGGTGGGTGGGCTCGGCGACCACCTCCTTGCCATTGACCATGATCGAGCCGCTGCGCCGCCCGACGAGGCCGAGGACGGACTTCAGCGTGGTCGAGCGGCCCGAGCCGTTGCGCCCGAGCAGCGTCACGCATTCGCCCCGCGCCACCTGGAGGTCGATGCCGTGGAGGATGTGGGATTCACCGTAGAAGGCGTGCAGATCGCTGATCCGCAGCATCTCCGGATGGGGTTCGAAGGCGCTGGTCATGGGTCGCGGCCTAGTGGTGGGCGTCGTTCATGTCGTCGGAGCCGACGTAGGCTTCGAGTACCTTGGGATTCTTCGACACCTCGCCGTAGCTGCCTTCGGCGAGCACGCTGCCGCGCGTCAGCACGGTGATGCGGTCGCACAGGTTGGCGACCACCGACAGGTTGTGCTCCACCATCAGGATGGTGCGGTTCTCCGACACCTTGCGGATCAGCGCGACGACGCGGTCGATGTCTTCGTGGCCCATGCCCTGGGTGGGCTCGTCGAGCAGCATCATCGTGGGCTCCAGCGCCAGCGTGGTGGCGATCTCGAGCGCGCGCTTGCGGCCGTAGGGCATCTCGCCGGTCACGGTGTCGGCGAACCTGCCGAGGTCCACCGATTCCAGCAGCGCCATCGCGCGGTCGTTGAGCACGTCGAGCGACTTCTCGGAGCGCCAGAAGTGGAAGCCGGTGCCGAGCTTGCGCTGCAGGCCGATGCGCACGTTTTCCAGCACGGTCAGGTTGGGAAAGGTGGCGGAAATCTGGAACGAACGCACCAGCCCGCGCCGCGCCGTGGCCGCCGGGGCCTCGTGGGTGATGTCGCGGCCCTCGAAGTGGATCGTGCCGGCGGTGGGCGGCAGGAATTTCGTGAGCAGGTTGAAGACCGTGGTCTTGCCCGCGCCGTTGGGCCCGATCAGCGCATGGATGTGGCCGCGCCGCACCCGCAGATCGACCCCCGAAACGGCGGCAAAGCCCTTGAATTCCTTGGTCAGTCCGCTGGTTTCGAGAATGAACTCGCTCATTGCCGGTGCCGCTCCCCTGATGAGGCTTATCCCGTTGAAATCATTCTCTTCGCCTCGGTCAGCCAAGGCTAGGAAAAGACTTTTGCAACACCATTGCTGAAATGTATCGAATGTTACGTGCGCTACCGTATGGCACGGGAGTAATGGCGCGAGTTCACGGAATCCGATCAGGAGCCGGAGGATGCGATGCGTCGGGCTACGGAACCCGGCCTCGCTTTGTCCGGGGCTTGGGCAGTCTTCGCCCATTCCGTGTGTTTTCGTGTGTCTCTCGAATCCGGTCTGGTGGCGGGGGATGCGTTCCGCGGGCTGCGGAACTCGCCCTCGCTGCGCTCGGGGCTCGGACAGTCCTCGCCCGCTCCACGCATCCCCCACCACCAGACCTGCCGCAGTGCGCGATCCCGGCGGCTGAAAAACCCGGTGGGTGATTGTCCTGGCGGGTTCAGCCCGGCAAGGGCAGCGCCGTCCTGTCTACCACCCGCCGCAGCACGAAGCTGGAATGCACGCCGGTGACGCCGGGGATGCGGGTGATGCGGTTCAGCAGCAGGTCCTGGTAGGCGTCCATGTCGGCCACCACGACCTTGAGCTGGTAGTCGGCGGACTGGCCGGTGATCAGCAGGCATTCGAGCACCTCGGGGATCTGCGCGATCTCGGACTCGAAATGCGCGAAGCGCTCCGGGGTATGGCTGTCCATCGAGATGTGGATCAGCGCCATCAGCGACAGGCCGAGCTTCCTGGCGTCGAGCAGGGCGCGGTAGCCGATGATGAGGCCGGATTCTTCCAGCGCGCGCAGCCGCCGCAGGCAGGACGAGGGCGACAGCGCGATGCGGTCGGCGAGGTCCTGGTTGCTGATGCGGCCGTCCTGCTGCAGGACGTCGAGGATCTGGCGGTCGTAGCGGTCGAGCTGCATGTCTTTCCCGTGCCGAAGTTCGGTCCGGCAGATTCTTGCACATCTTCGCCATCCGTCGCACGCATCCTCCATGACGTCTCGAATACCGGCGTCAATTCGCAATCGTCTGCCGTCCCGGCCCGCGTAAACTTTCGTCCATCGAATCACGCCCATCCTACGAGGACCGCACCATGATGTTGCAGAGCCCCGCCGCCAAGTACCACCCCTTTCCCGCCATCCCGCTCGCCGACCGCCAGTGGCCGAACAAGGTCATCGACAAGGCGCCGATCTGGATGAGCACCGACCTGCGCGACGGCAACCAGGCGCTGTTCGAGCCGATGAACGTCGAGCGCAAGATGCGCATGTTCCGCACGGTGTGCGACATCGGCTTCAAGGAGATCGAGGTCGGTTTTCCGTCGGCTTCTCAGACCGACTACGACTTCGTGCGCCACCTCGTCGAGGGCGGCCACATTCCCGAAGACGTGACCATCGAGGTGCTCACCCAGGCGCGCGAGGATCTCATCCGCCGCACCATGGAGTCGGTGCGCGGTGCGCGCCGGGCCATCGTCCACGTCTATAACGCGACCTCGCCCGCCTTCCGCGACGTCGTGTTCGGCATGGACAAGCCGCAGGTGGTGGCGCTCGCGGTGTCGGCGGTGCGCCTCATCAAGGAGATCGCCGCCGAGATGAAAGCCGGCTCCGGCACCGGGATCGTGCTGCAGTACAGCCCGGAGACCTTCTCCGCCACCGAACTCGACTTCGCCAGGGAGGTCTGCGACGCCGTCACCGCCGAATGGGGCGCGACGCCGGACGACAAGGTCATCATCAACCTGCCGGCCACGGTGGAAGTGGCCACGCCCAACGTCTATGCCGACCAGGTCGAGTGGATGCACCGCAACCTCGCCCGCCGCGACAGCGTGATCCTCTCGCTCCACCCGCACAACGACCGCGGCACCGGCGTCGCCGCCGCCGAACTGGGCATGATGGCGGGCGCCGACCGCGTCGAGGGCTGCCTGTTCGGCAACGGCGAGCGCACCGGCAACGTCGACATCGTCACCCTCGCCCTCAACATGTACACCCAGGGCGTGTCGCCGGGGCTCGACTTCTCGGACATCAACGCCGTCGCGCGCACCGTCGAATACTGCAACCAGCTTCCCATCCACCCGCGCCACCCGTATGTGGGGGATCTCGTATTCACCGCCTTCTCCGGCTCCCACCAGGACGCCATCAAGAAGGGATTCGCCGCCCAGAAGGCGGACGCGCGGTGGAACGTGCCCTACCTCCCGATCGACCCGGCCGACGTCGGCCGCAGCTACGACTCGGTGATCCGCGTGAACAGCCAGTCGGGCAAGGGCGGCATCGCCTACCTGCTCGAGGCCGAGTACGGCATCGTGATGCCGCGCCGCCTGCAGGTGGAATTCTCGCGCGAGGTGCAGCAGGTGACGGACGCCACCGGCGGCGAGATGAGCGCGGCCGACATCTGGCGGCTCTTCAGCCGCACCTACCTCGAATCGGCCGCGCCGGTGCGCTACGTCGAGCACCACCTCTTCGAGCACGGCGAGGCGCAGGGCATCCGCCTGGTGGTGGAAATCAACGGCATGCGCCACCTCCTCGTCGGCGAAGGCAACGGCCCGATCGACGCGACCGCGCACGCCCTTCGCACCGCCGGCATCCACGTCCAGGTGCGCAGCTACGAGGAGCGCTCGATCGCGCCGAGCGAGGATGGCGGCAACGCCCGCGCCTGCGCCTTCCTCGAACTCACGCCGGAGGATGGCGGCCAGGCCGGCGACCGCTATGGCGTCGGGGTGGACGCCAACATCATCACCGCGTCGATCCGCGCCATCATCAGCGGCGTGAACCGGCTGCTGCCGGCGAAGGACGGCGCGCAGCTCGCCGCCTGAAGCAAAGGCCCGGAGCCGCGCCGATGCGGCTCCGCCCACCCGGCCGCGCGGCCGGCCCGCCTTCTGCCGGGCCTCCCCGGGTGCTACGCTTCGGTCGTGGCACCAGCGCTTCGAGGAGCGGCGACCATGGACAGAACCTGGATACCGGCGGACTACGGCCTGAAGGACAAGCCCGGCATCTACGACACCGGCACCGGCGCACTGCAGCTCATCGAGGCCAACCCGGGCTTCCCCGGCATCCAGCGCGTGACCATCCGCAGCTATTGCGGCCGCCACGAGGACGATCGCCGCTTCTACCGCCTCACCGGCGATCCCAGGCGCATCTTCGCCACCCTGGAGGAAGCCATCGCCGCACGGCCGGTGCGGCTGACCTGAGCGCGGGCGCCGCTGCGGCGCAACGCTCACAGGTCCAGTTGCAGCGCCGCCAGCCGCGCGTACAGGCCGCCCTGGCGGCGCAGGTCGGCGGGCGTGCCGGTCTCGACGATGCGCCCGCCGTCGAGCACGACGATGCGGTCCACGCGCTGCACGGTGGCCAGCCGGTGGGCGATCACCAGCGTGGTGCGGCCCTGCATGGCGGCATCCAGGCCCTGCTGGACGAGAATCTCGGATTCGGCATCGAGCGCGCTGGTGGCCTCGTCCAGCAGCAGCAGGCGCGCGTTCTTCAGGATCGCGCGTGCGATCGCAATGCGCTGGCGCTGGCCGCCGGACAGCCGCGTGCCGCGCTCGCCGAGGAAGGTGCCGTAGCCTTCGGGCAGGCGCGCCACGAACTCGTCGGCCGCCGCGGCGCGCGCCGCCTGCCGCACCTCGTCGTCGGTCGCGTCGCCGCGGCCGTAGCGGATGTTCTCCAGCGCGCTGGCGGAGAAGATCACCGGCTCCTGCGGCACGATGGCGATGTCGCGGCGCAGGTCGTGCAGCGACAGCTCGCGGACGTCCCTGCCGCCGATGCGGATGCTGCCGGCCGACACCTTGTAGTAGCGCAGCAGCAACTGGAACAGGCTGGTCTTGCCGGCGCCCGACGGCCCTACCAGCGCCACCCGTTCGCCCGGCGCGATGTCGAGGCAGACGTCGTCCAGCGCGCGTACCGCCGGCCGCGCCGGGTAGCAGAAGACGACGTGGTCGAAGGCGATGGACAGCCGTTCCGCCGCCGCCGGAGGCTCGGGCCGCAACGGCTCGCGGATCGCCGGCTCGGCATGCAGCAGCTCCAGCAGGCGCTCGGCCGCGCCGCCGGCGCGCATCACGTCGCCCCACACCTCGGCCAGCGTGCCCACGCCGCCCGCCACCAGGGCCGCGTACAGCACGAAGGCGCCCAGCTCGCCGACGCTGAGCGTGCCTGCCTGCACCTGCCGCGCGCCGATCCACAGCACGAAGATGATGGTCCCCATCACCGCCGCGATCACCAGCGCCGTCATCGCCGCGCGCACGCGGGTGCGGCTCACCGCGGTGGCGAAGCCCGTTTCGGTGCGTCCGGCGAAGCGGCGCGCCTCGTTCCGCTCCTGGGTGAAAGCCTGCACCGTGGGCATGGCATTGAGGATCTCGCCCGCCAGCGCCGACGCATCGGCGATACGATCCTGCGATTCGCGTGACAGCGCGCGCACGCGGCGGCCGATCAGCGCGATCGGCGCCGCCAGCAGCGTCATCAGGCCCAGGATCAGCGCGAACAGGTACGGGCTGGTCACCGCCAGCATCGCCATGCCGCCGCCGAACTGGAACAGGCTGCGCAGGCCCATCGACACCGAGCTGCCGACCACCGTCTGGATCAGCGTGGTGTCGCCGGTCAGGCGCGACAGCACCTCGCCCGTCTGCAGCGTCTCGAAGAACTGCGGCGACTGCCCCAGCACCTGCTCATACACCGCGCTGCGCAGGTCCGCCGTCACCCGCTCGCCGATCCACGACACGGTGTAGTAGCGCGCCGCCACCGCCAGCGCCCAGAACACGGCCAGCCCGGACAGCGCGATGAAATGCCCGTCCAGGCCGGCAGTGCCGAACAGCCCGCCGCCGGGAGCGGCGCCCCGGCCGAAACCCGCGTCGACCAGGTCGCGGAATGCCAGCGGCACCACCAGGATGGTGGCCGAGCCGATGCACAGCAGCGCGAACGCCAGGCCGACGCGGACGCGATAGGGGCGCAGGAAAGGCGCCAGCCCGCGCAGTGCGGACAGGCGGCGGGGGCTGGCGGGGACGGCATCGCGGGGCATGCGCGATTATTGCCCTTTCGCGGCGCCCGCGGATGCCTGCCGGCCGCCGTCCCGCGCGCCCCTGCCGGCGGCATGCGGGACGGCGGCCCCGCTCACCTGAGCGCGTCCAGCGCCGCGCCGAAGTTGATGTGGAACGGCTGCCCGTCGATGACCAGGGCCGGCACCGACTTCACCCCGAGGCGTTCGGCCTCGGCGACGCGCGACTTCTGCTCGCCCAGATGCACCACCTCGACCTGGTAGCGTGCCGGGTCCAGTGCGGTGGCGAACTGCTGCTCCGCGGCGACGCAGACGGAACATCCGGCGTGGAAGAAGATTGCCTTGCTCATGACGGCCTCCTTGATGGGTTAATGCATCGACTCGATGCATTTAGAGCCTAGGACCTGCAGGCCGCCCTTGTCAAGAAATGCATCGAGGCGATACATTGGACCCATGAATGCCGCCGCCCTGCTCCTCGAGCGCCTTGGCGCGCTGCTCCACCAGTCGGTACGCGACGACGCGGCCCGCCACGGGCTGCTGCCGATCCACGTGCAGGTCCTGGCCTACCTGGCGCAGGCCAACCGCTACAGCAACCTGCCGATCGCCATCGCCGAATACTTCGGCATCACCCGCGGCACGGTGTCGCAGACGCTCGCCGTGCTCGAACGCAAGGGGCTGGTGACCAAGCAGGCCGACGCCAGGCACGGCCGCCGCGTGCATCTGACGCTGACACCGGCCGGCGAGGCCGTCCTGCAGGGAAGCTGGTCGCATCGCATCGACGCCGCGCTCGGCGAACTGCCGCTCGAACCGCAGGCGCTCGACGCCGCGCTGCGCGCCCTGCTCGCGAGCCTGCAGCGGCTCAACGGCCAGCGGGCCTTCGGCGTATGCCGCCAGTGCGCGCATTTCCTGGCCGAAGCCGACGGCGCCCGCTGCGGGCTCACCGGCGAGCGGCTCGAACAGGAACAGACGCTGCGCATCTGCCGCGAATGGGATGCACCGCGCACCCCGTCCGCCTAGGCGGACGGCGCGCCGCGCGGCACGGCGGCGGCCTCAGATCCGGGCCAGCACCGACTTCAGCAGCGCGGCCCCCGGCTGCGTCATCGACCCGCCGAGCAGCGCGCAGTTGGCGACGACCGTGAGCCAGAACACCACCTGGAACTCGCGCTTGACCGACTTGTGCCGCAGCAGCCGCTGCGCGGCCAGGGCACCGGGCCAGCCGCCGGCGAGGGCGCACAGATGCAGCGTGCTCTCCGCCGTTCGCCAGGTGCCGTTGCGCGCGGCGGACTTGTCGCCGAGATACAGCAAAAAGGCCACCACGCTCGCCGCCGCGTAGAGTCCGGGCACCGCAAGGGGCAGCCTGCCGCTCATCGCGAGCGCCGCCAGCAGGCCGACGAAGGCCAGCGTCAGGACGACCGGCAGCGGGCTCGTGCCCGGCCTTCGCTGCCGCCGCCCGCGCTCGCCGGCGAACGCGACCCTGGCCGCCCGCGCACGCCCCCTGGGATCGGCGGTCAGTTCGTAGGTCACGAGTTCGCCGCCGGCCGGCCGCCGCGACGCCCCCGAAAAGGCTTTGACATGGACGAAGACCGCTTCCCCGCCGCCGTCCGGCGTGATGAAGCCGAAGCCCTGGTCGTCCTTCCACGAAGTGATTCTGCCTTGATGACGCATCGATGGGATGCCGTTCCGGAAATGCCCGGAGTATGAACGGCTCCGGCGAGACGTACCGTGACATCGGACCGCCCCGCGCCGCACCTCGGCGCGAAAGCCGCCGGGCGGTCCGCTTTCTGCACTATCCTGCAGGGCATCCAGGCCAGCCACGGGATTCGCGCATGGAAACGCCCGACACGATCCACGCCTTCTGGTTCGGACCCGACGCGGACGATGCGCAGGTCATCGCGCGGCAATCGCCGCTGTGGTGGCACAAGCGGGCGGCGGCCGATGCCGAGATCGGACGCCGTTTCTCGCCGGTAGTGCAACAGGCGGCGATCGGCCGGCTCGACGACTGGCTGGCGAGCCTGCGGGGACGGCTGGCGCTGGTCCTGGTCGCCGACCAGTTCCCGCGCAACATCTGGCGCGGCTCGGCGCCGGCCTTCGCCTTCGATACGCTGGCGCGGCGCTGGGCCAGGGACGCGATCCGGCTCGGCATCGATCGGGATGCGCGCGCCGTCGAGCGCGTGTTCCTGTATCTGCCGCTGGAACATTCCGAGGATCTCGCCGACCAGCGCGAATCGGTGCGCCTGTTCGACCGCCTCTGCGCGGAGGTGCCGGCCGCGCAGCGCACCCTCTTCGACGGCTATCTGGACTATGCCCGCCGCCACCTCGAGGTCATAGAGCGCTTCGGCCGCTTTCCCCATCGCAACGCCGCCCTCGGACGCGAGACGACGCCCGCGGAGGCCGACTTCCTGCGGCAGCCCGGTTCGTCGTTCTGAACCGCGAAACGGCCCGCCGGCGCGGCGCCGGCCATGCGGCCGGGAAACGCTTAGAATGATTCCCTGTTTCCGCCACGCTGCCGAAGGTACGGACATGCGCCCTGTCCCCGCCCCCCTCGCATCCCGCCTGCTCGCCCTCCTTGGCGCCGTGCTGATCGCGCTCGCGTTCGCCGGCTGCGCCGGACTGCCCGGCCGCGATCCGGTGCGCATGAACGTGGTCGGCCTCGAACCCATGCCGGGCGAGGGCATGGAAATGCGCTTCAGGGTCAAGCTGCGGGTGCAGAACCCGAACGACACGGCGATCGAATTCGACGGCATCGCGCTGGAACTGGAAATCAACGACCGCAGCTTCGCCACCGGCGTCAGCGACCAGAAGGGCAGCGTGCCGCGCTTCGGCGAGACGGTGGTCGGCGTGCCGGTTTCCGTTTCGGCCCTGGCGGCCGTGCGCCAGGCGCTGGGGCTGATGGACGGGCGCGCGGCCGCCGACGTGCCCTACGTGCTGCACGCCCGACTCGGCGGACCGCTGTTCGCGGGCATGCGCTTCACCGAGCGGGGCACGCTGGAGCTGCCGGCACCCGGCAAGCCGGCCCGCTGACCGCCGGAAGGAAGAACCACAGGAGACGGCACGATGACGCTTCCCCCCCTCGAAGATGCCCTGCTCGCGGTCGACGGCCGCGTCGCCACGCTGACCCTGAACCGCGACGACGTGCGCAACGCGCTCACCGGCACGCGGCTCATCGACGACATCGTCGCGGTGGCCGAATGGGTGAACCGCCGCGAGGAAGTGTCGGTGCTCGTGCTCGCCGCCAACGGCGCAGCCTTCTCGGCCGGCGGCAACGTCAAGGACATGGCCGCGCGCGGCGGCGACTTCGCCGGCGGCGTGGCCGAGGTGGCCGAGCGCTACCGGCGCGGCATACAGCGCATCCCGCTGGCGATGCAGAACATCGAGGTGCCGGTGATCGCGGCGGTGAACGGGCCGGCGATCGGCGCCGGCTGCGATCTCGCCAACATGGCCGACGTGCGCATCGCCTCGCACCGGGCAAAGTTCGGCGAGACCTTCCTGAACCTGGGCATCATCCCGGGCGACGGCGGCGCGTGGTTCATGCAGCGCCTGATCGGCTACCAGCGCGCCTTCGAGCTGACGCTGTCGGGGCGCATCATCGACGCCGAAGAAGCGAAGACGATCGGCCTGGTGCTGGACGTGGTCGAACCCGGCCAACTGATGGCGCGCACCATGGAACTCGCCGGCCGCATCGCCGCGCAGCCGCCCAAGGCCACGCGGCTCACCAAGCGCCTGATGAAGATGGCGCAGCGCATGGAGCTGAAGGACTTCCTCGACCTGTGCGCCGGCTTCCAGGGCATGTGCCACAACGAGCCGGAGCACCTCGAAGCGCTCGACCGCATGCTGGCCAGGAACTGAGCACCGCCATGGCGCACCACATCTCGTTCGATGCCCCCTTCGTCGCCCCGGCGCGCTTCGACGACCCCGCCGCCGCGGTGGAGCGCGTCGCGAGCATCTACGAGAGCGGCGTCGCCCACCTGCGCAGCGCGCTGCAGCGCTACGTGGCCGGCGACGACGTCGCGCGCCACGTGCGCGCCTGCTACCCCTTCGTGCGCGTGCGCACCGACACCGTGGCGCGCGCCGACTCGCGCCTGTCCTACGGCTTCGTCGCCGGCCCGGGCATGTACGAAACCACGCTGACGCGCCCCGACCTGTTCGGCGACTACTACCGCGAGCAGTTCCGCCTGCTGCTGCAGAACCACCAGATCGAACTCGAGATCGGCACCAGTTCGCAGCCTATCCCGGTGCACTTCTCGCTCGCCGAGCAGGAACACCTCGAAGGCCACCTCGAACCCGGGCGCCGCCAGTTGCTGCGCGACCGCTTCGACCTGCCCGACCTCGCGGCGATGGACGACGGCATCGCCAACGGCACCTACGAGCCGCGGCCCGGCGAACCGCACCCGCTGGCGCTGTTCACCGCGCCGCGGGTGGACTACTCGCTGCACCGGCTGCGCCACTACACCGGCACGCGGCCGGAGCATTTCCAGAACTTCGTGCTGTTCACCAACTACCAGTTCTACATCGACGAGTTCATCGAACTCGGCCACGAATACATGGCCGACGGCTCGGGAGCGCACGACTACGTCGCCTTCGTCGAGCCCGGCAACGTCGTCACCCGGCGCGCCGGGCTGCCGCCCGAGCCCGGCGACGAACTCGGCGCCGAACCGCCGCGCCTGCCGCAGATGCCGGCCTACCACCTGGTGCGCGGGGACCACGCCGGCATCACGATGGTGAACATCGGCGTCGGCCCGGCCAACGCCAAGACCATCACCGACCACATCGCGGTCCTGCGGCCGCATGCCTGGATCATGCTCGGCCACTGCGCCGGCCTGCGCAACAGCCAGCAACTGGGCGACTACGTGCTCGCCCACGGCTACGTGCGCGAGGACCACGTGCTCGACGAGGACCTGCCGCTGTGGGTGCCGATCCCGCCGCTGGCCGAGATCCAGCTCGCGCTCGCGGGCGCGGTGGCCGACGTCACGCAGTGCAGCGGCTACGAACTGAAGCGGCTGATGCGCACCGGCACGGTGGCGAGCACCGACAACCGCAACTGGGAGCTGCTGCCCTCGCACGGCATGGCCAGCAGCCCGGAGCGGCGCTTCAGCCAGAGCCGGGCGATTGCGCTGGACATGGAATCCGCCACCATCGCCGCCAACGGCTTCCGCTTCCGCGTGCCCTACGGCACGCTGCTGTGCGTCAGCGACAAGCCGCTGCACGGCGAGATCAAGCTGCCCGGCATGGCCGACCGCTTCTACCGCGAGCGCGTGGACCAGCACCTGCGCATCGGCATCCGCGCCATCGAGCGCCTGCGCGAAGAAGGCATCGACCGGCTGCACAGCCGCAAGCTGCGCAGCTTCGCCGAGGTGGCGTTCCAGTAGGCGGAAGCCGGCGAGAATCATGCAGGCCGAGCCACCAATCGGGCTCGAACCGCGGCGTCTTGAAGCCCGCCGTCAGATCCTCCAGCATCTGCTTGCCCACTTCCATCAACTGCTCCCTCCCCCCCCCCCGGCAGATCGTTTCAAAGGGCGGTTACGCGGTTCAAATTACGGACTCGCGTTCGCGCACTTTCGGGGAGAACTACGTTGTCTTCCTCATGGCTCCATCTTCTCAAGACTTGGAGCCTCCGCGAAATCCGGAGCGATTCAGTTTTCATGGATGCCTTGTGTATTCGTGGTGTCTGTTGTTGCTTCATCTACCTCTTTTACACCGTCACTTTATTTTCTGACAAAGCTCGTAAAGTTGGCTCCTTAGCGTGTCAAACTCCATATTCTCAGCGACTAGTGACTGTCCATCTCTATATAAAACAACATCATTTAGAGACCCCATGCCTCCATACAACGACAACAATTGCGACAATGCATGCTCCGGATCTATTCTCAAATCCATCTTGATATTTTTAAGCGCAGTAGCCCAACCATCACCCCCTCCCAAACGAAGCAGCTCAATCATGCGTGCTAGAACAAGATCAGCATCGTTGTATCGTTTCATTTCAATGGACTCGATTTGATTACTTGAACACCATCAATCAACCAGGGCTTTTGAACTACGATTTGCTGTGCTCCACCGATGTAGAACCCATTCTGCGATCCAACTTCACCAATATATACTTTGGTTCCCGCCGGTATTTTTACTTCAAATACCGTATCTATAGGAGACTTTGCTCCACTTGACCATTCTGGCAAAACCGCTTTTTCAATTCTTGTCTGTAAAACACTAGCTGACGGTTCATTGCTAAAGAACTGGCCAAGAGGTTTATCTGCAGTACCCGCGCGGTAAAGAACAGTATCTTTCTCAAGAGTAACGGCTCATGGCAATCTTGACCCTGAATATAAAACTCAACCTCATAAGCTAAAGGCTGCATTGGATCTCCGTGGACCAAGACGACTACCCCCACCACTCCAGAAGGGATAACAAGAGATCGTCCATCTCCAACTACCTCTGCACCAACTGGTTCACTTAGGTGTATTACATTATTTTCATAGTAAATATTTATTTCGTCGCCGGAATCCCTGTTACTAAGCGTACAGCCTCAGCGTTATTCGGAGTTCACGCCGCCAACAATTACTATCGCAATATTTCTCAATCAAATATCCCACTTATCCTTGCTGTATCAGGGAGAGCAAATCCGCCCCTCTCACTTTATCCTCTCTAACAATTAGGATTCCTTCCTCGTATTTCTCAAGATCATTTCCGGTCCAAGATTCACCATCACGCGCCACATGAAGCTTGACAACAGCACCAAATTCATCACAAACAACTATTGCTAGAAGACTCTCATTTCGCCCTTCCCGCTCCCAACTGGCGAAACAGTCCTCTACAAAAATAAACGCATACGTTAGATATTCAGCCGACACATAGTCATCGATATGAACGGAGTTAACGAAACATTCATACCCGGTCTTATCCGGAAAATCTTGACTACTCACATTGCGCTCTCCCTCCGCAAGGGAGGTTAGAAATACACACCCTCCATACTCACAAAATCCCCTATTTAGAATACTCACCAATTCCGTTGGCAACTCTTTTCCTGCCCGGTGAATACCCTGAGCCTCTAAAGCCATCCTACTATTCATTCTAACCATAGCTATTCACCCAGATATTTCTTCATGCCTTTATCTATCGCTTGCCGGAACAGAGAATTTTCTAGCATTTCATTAACTACCTTAGGTGCATCCGGGAATGAATCTGTTGCTGGGTCATATAAATACTTATTCCCCTTATTATCTTGGTAATGTATCTGACCTGGTCGTTGCCCTGGATTAGGATTTTCTACGTCAATACGTTCTTTTCCATTACCTTTCCACAATGTCTTACTTGCGGTTTGCACACCATTTTCGCCCAACATTCCGACTTTTGAGCCGGCGGCCACAACGTCATTTGTTTTTTCAGCAGATTTCAACGCCCTGGCTAGACTCCCAAGAGATCCGCTGACAGCCCCAAGTACTGCCAAAGAGTAATCCCCGAGGGTGTTCGCTTCGGCAAACGCCTTCAGATCACTCAGGATGGGCGTGAAATCGAGAAGGACGCTGCTGATCAGCTCCTTCTGCGATTGCAGCTTCGCCGCGCACTGGTTTGCGCTCAGGTTCTGGCAGTTGCCCTGCTGCCAGAGCGTGAACTCCCGTGCGGCGTCCTCTGCGCGCTGGATCTTGGCGACGGTGTGCTGGACGTTGAGATTCGTCTGCTGCATGGCGAGCAGCGCACGTGCATTGCCTCCCGTGTTTTCCAGCGTCTTGAAGACGTCGTCCTCGATCTGCTTGGCCCGCTCGATCTCCGCCAGATGCCCGTTGACGCATTCCAGCGTGACGCAGGAGGCCAGCGCGTCGTTGTTCCGGGTGGAGACCGCCTCGTAGCGCTGGCTGATCGCACCAAGTTCGGCAGCCGAGCACTGCCGCGCATTGCAGTCCTGGATTTCCTTGCGCAGCGCCGTGAGTTCGTCGTGGCGCAGGTAGTTGTACTGCGTGTCGGACAGCGCGATGCTCGCGGCCAGCCCCGGATCGCCGCCCGAGAGCGCCGTCGATACCGCGCCGACCAGTTGCGAAGCGATGCCGAGCAGTTTCGGGTCGCGGTCGACCAGGGGCGCGAGCCTGTCGATCAGCGCCTCGTTGGCGCCTGCCGCCAGCGCGCCGGTGGCGAAGTCCCCGGTGGCCGCCTGGCTGATGAGCCCGCCCACCAGCGCTTTCACCGCGACCTTCTCGATGCTGCCTTTTTCCAGGCCGAGATTGCCGATTTCGTTGAATGCGAGCGTGGAAACCACCTGGACGGCCTGCTGGGCCAGGGCCACGCCGAGCTTCTCCTGGAAGCGGCCGCCGTTGATCGCCGCATCGACCCCGGCCGAGATCACCGCGGACCCGCCGGTCTGGACGGCGAAGCGGCCGATGGCCGCCAGCGTCTCGAAGCTGCTGCTGGCACTGGCCGCGGCCTGCGACGCATCGACGGCCGCCGCGGCATTCCCGGCGGCACCGAAATAGCCGTCGATCAGCCCGGTGGTGAGGTCGGTCACCAGCATGCTGGTGAGGTAGCTTTTGAGCGCGCCCGCCGACAGACTCTTTTCCAGCGCCTTGCCGATGTCACCGCCGTTGTTGAAGGTGTGGATGGCCACGTTCGAGGCGGCCGAGGTCGCCACCGTCGTCAGCACGACGTTGGCCCAGCCGGCGGAAGCCCCCGCCGCAGCGGCGGTGGCCGGCACCGCCGCGGCCATCGCGCCACCGACCGGCGCGCCCGTGCCGATCAAGGCGCTCAACTGCGGCCCGACCACCGCCGTCACCACGATCGCCGTCACCAGCGTCAGCCCCGGCCCCATGCCCGACTGGCTGTACTGGAAGCGCTCGTGCACTTCCTTCACGCGCTGCCAGTCGATGTCGCCGCGGCGCTCCATCTGCTTGAGCCACGCCAGTTGCGGTTCGGCTTCCGCCAGCGCCGTGATGGTCTGCGAGACCGTCTGCGCATTGACTTCGGGGACGTCGATGCGGATGTGCTGCGCCGCCCGGATCGCCAGCTCACCCCCGGCGATCAGTTCGCTCTGGCGCAGCGTCTCGTCCGTCTTGCCCTTGCCCTTGGCCGAGGTCCATGCCCAATCGCTGTCGCTCTTCTCGTGGATCGCCTGCTCGAGGTCCTTCACGCCCTCGAAGGCGATCCCGCCACCCGAGTCCAGCGTGAGGTCTTGGCCGCTCTTCAGCTTGGCCACCTGATAGCGCTGGTCGCCACCGCTCTCCACCGTCAGATCGGTGCCGGCTTCGATCCGGCTGCCCACCTGCGTGACGACGTTCACTTCGTCATGCCGCGTGCGCCTGCTGCCGAAACCGCCTTTCGACTTCTTGTCGTAGAGGAACGCGTCCTGATCCGTCTGCGCCAGCAGCGCGACGTCGCGGCCGGCGTAGAGGTAGGCTTCCCGCCCCGCGCTCGCGTTGCTGGCCACCAGCGTCAAGTCCTGCCCGGCCGCCAGCGTCAGGTCACCCCCGGCCTCGACCTCGGCGGCCTGCTGGCGCACCGTACGCGTTTCCTGATGAAGCTTCTTGCCGCGGCGCCTGTCGCGTTCGTCCTCGTGCGACGCGTCGGCCGCCGAGGACAGCGTCAGGTCGTTCCCCGCCAGCAGCGTCGCGTCGCCCCCGGCCTCGACCCGGCTGCCGATCACCGACAGGTCCTGGCCCGCCACCGCGGTCAGGTCGCCGCCGGCGCTCACCGCGCCGCCGTACTGGGTCACGCTTTCGATCCGGTGCGTGCGACGCCTGGTGCGCAGCAGGCTGTCGTCGCGTTCCTCCGCCGCGGCGATGACGAGGTCGCGGCCCGCCGACAGGTCCAGGTCGGCGATCGCCGAGATCACGCCCCCCAGGTTGTAGAGATCGCGCCCGGCCGACAGCGACAGGCTGCCCAGCGCTTCGATGCGCGCGGCCGAATCGGCCAGCCCGACGGTGAAGGTGAGGCGGCTGGCCGTGCCGTCGACGTGGGTGACGGTACGCTCGTTGATGAGGTCGCCGTCCAGCGCGGTGACGTCCACGTCGCGCCCGGCGAGGATGCCGCCGCGGGTGTTGGCCACGCTGTCCCCGCCCAGCACCGACAACCGCTCGCCCGCTTCCATCAGCCCGGCGTTGAGCACCGTCGTGGCTGACGCCGACAGGTCCCCGGTCGCCCTCAGCGTGCCGCGGTTGGCGAGCGTGCCGCCGGCGATCAGCTCGAGGTTCTGCCCCTGGATCAGCGCCCCCGTGGGGCCCAGCCGGCCTTCGGCCTGCGCCAGGTACAGCACCGGCGCCAGCACGCGCTCGCCATTGACCTCGACGGTTTCGAGCCACACGATGTCGTGCGTGAGCGCCGCCACCTGTCCGGCCGTCAGGCTCACGCCCACCGACAGGTTCAGCGCCGCCTTGCTGGCGAGGGCGTTGTCCATCAGGTAGCGGTAGGTCGCCTCGTCCGAATCCAGGCCGGCCAGGAAGCGCTGCCCGGTGCGCGCCACTACCGCCTGCTGGACCAGCCGCTGTTCGTACAGGCCGTCGCCCAGGCGGCGCCAGGCGGTGTCGCCGTCTTCGCCCAACCGGCCCAGCAGGTAGTCGGAACCGAGGAACGCGGTGAGTTCGGTCAGGGCCGGGTTGGTCTCGATGAGGTACTTGTGCGGCTGCGATCAAGCAGCAGACAAGTACCGGAAGCATATCGTCAGCGGCATCCTCACAGATGCCGCTGACGATGCTGATTTATTACTTACCGATTTTTAAAGAACGGACCAAAAAGCAAAGCCCAATTAGTTATGCAGTAGCAACCATTTTAATGCCATGTATCTTCTGCCCCTCAACGGACTATGTTTCCTAATAACTTCGCCGCTGAAGCGTCAGGCACCCCGCGCTAGCCCAGTCATCAGAATCATGGACAATCCTGCAAAAATCACATTTGCAGAGTAACTACACAATCAGGCCCAAGCTCAATCAGCTTTATATTTTTCACTTAGCCACGTACCACCTTATTAAATTTTTCCAACTGTAAGTCATCGATATCTTGATACTCTTCATTCAATCCAGACCCACAAAAAAACCCCACTCCCTCACTAAAAGCAGCATATATAGAACCCGCACAGCCATTGCTTTCATCTAAAGAAAATATGCTTAGCAAAGGGCTACTAAACTCAGTTCCACACCAAGAAATAACCGCACCGTTCTCAACAAACCACTTTAGCGATCTTTCAATGATAGACATCCAATGCGATTCATCCGGCCAACTGTTTATTTTCACTTCAATAGAAAAATTACTTGACTCCTCACCATCCCATTCTCGAGTTTTTATATCGACCCCTCCTCCCCATATCTCTTTAAACGAAGGAATTTCGTTATATATATGGCTTGGAATCCCCTCCTCCCAATAACCGTAAAATACTAGCCCACTCACCTCATCTTGATAAATTTCATTACTATCCGCATCCAAAAACGGCCAATAAATACCAAGACTTTCAATTGTTTTCATAATCCAAAATTCTTCATTTGTTGAGCAGATGGCTTAATGGCTGTCACGATATCTCCGGCCTTTATTTTTCCATAAGCTTCTTTCGCCACAAAAATCACGACATCACTTCCATTTACTGTCCCGTAGTATCCCTTTACTGCCTGCCCCCCTTGAGCCATGACGTGATCAAACGTTCTTGTTGGATTGGTTAGAATGCTCTGCCCGATCTCTTGAAACGCTTGCCGGGCAGCTTTTGACCCGGAATTCGCTGTGATCACGCCAGCATCAATCAAATGTCTAGCAGAGTGATCAACACGGCCTATATTAGAAAGCGCAAACGTTGCTGCATCATCAGCGAGGCCGACAACTGCGTTCGCCCCACTCTTGCCAACAAGGTTTGCGATCCAGCTTGATATTGTGCCGCTACTCTTCGCCGCACCGACCAGCCCTCCAACAAGGCTGGCTCCGGCCAGCGTAAGTTCGGCCTTCTCCACGGTGTCGAGCCGCTGCTGTTCCGATTCGGTCGGCACATACAAGAAGTCCTTCAACCCCGGAGACAACGCAAACATGTAGTTGTTGACGAAGGCCAGGGCTTCCGGCTTGGCGTTCTCGAAACCGACCCCGTGCTGTGCTTCAGCCTCCATTGCAGCCAGCACATCCCCCGTCGTCAGCCGCGCGAAACTCGGATCGCATTGCTCCGGCCTACTCTTGCAGTGTTCCAGCGCCTGCTCCGCTACCTTGGCGGCGTCCTTGTGCAATTCGTGGTTGTACTGCGTGTCGGATAGCGCGATGTCCGAGGCGAGATTCGGATCGCCGCCCGAGATCGCCGACGACACCGCCCCCACCAGTTGCGAGGCCATGCCGGTCAGTTGCGGGTCGTGGTCGGCCAGGTCGGCCAGATGCTTGACCAGCGCCTCGTTGGCGCCGGCCGCCAGCGCGCCGGTGGCGAAGTCCCCGGTGGCTACCTGGCTGATGAGCCCGCCCACCAGCGCTTTCACCGCGACCTTCTCGATCGAGCCGTCCTGCAGCTTCAGATCGCCGATCTCGTGGAACGCCACCGCCGAGACCGTGTGGACGGCCGCCAAGGTCAGGGCCGCGCCGAGCTTATCTTCGAAGTTCCCGCCGTTGATCGCCGTATCCACCCCGGCCGAAACCAGGGCACGCGTGCCCTGGTAGGCCGCGAACTGGCCGATGCCCGCCGCCGTATCGAGGTTGAAACCGGACGCGCTGGTACTGGCCGTGGCCTGCCCGGCCTGCGAGACATCCCCCTCCACCCCCGCGCCGCTGCCGCCCTCGCCCTTGAAATAGCGGTCGACCAACCCGGTCATGAGGCCGGCCACCACCGCGCTGGTCAGGTAGCCCTTCATGGCGCGCTCGGAGAAGGTGTTCTCCAGCGCCTTGCCCAGGTCGCCGCCGCTGTTGAGGGTGTGGATGGCTGCGTTCGAGGCGGCCGAGGTCGCCACCGTCGTCAGCACGACGTTGGCCCAGCCGGCGGACACCCCCGCCGCGGTGGCGGTGGCCGGCACCGCCGCGACCATCGCGCTGCCGGCCGCCGCCCCCGTGCCGAGCCAGGCACTCACCGTCCCCCACGTCAGCGCCGTCACCACGATCGCCGTCACCAGCGTCAGCCCCGGCCCCATGCCCGACTGGCTGTACTGGAAGCGCTCGTGCACCTCCTTCACCCGCTGCCAGTCGATGTCGCCGCGGCGCTCCATCTCCTTGAGCCACGCCAGTTGCGGTTCGGCCTGCACCAGCGCGTCGATGGTCTGGCTCACGCTGTGCGCATTGACCTCCGGAACGTCGATGCGGATCTTTTCCGCGGCACGGATCGCCAGTTCGCCCCCGGCGATCAGTTCGCTCTGGCGCAGCGTCTCGTCGGTCTTGCCCTTGCCCCGGGCCGAGGTCCATGCCCAATCGCTGTCGCTCTTCTCGTGGATCGCCTGCTCGAGGTCCTTCGCGCCCTCGAAGGCGATCCCGCCGCCGGCATCCAGCGTGAGGTCGGCGCCGCTCTTCAGCTTGGCCACCTGGTAGCGCTGGTCGCCGCCGCTTTCCACCGTCAGATCGGTGCCGGCTTCGATCCGGCTGCCCACCTGCGTGACGACGTTCACTTCGTCATGCCGCGTGCGCCTGCTGCCGAAACCGCCTTTCGACTTCTTGTCGTAGAGGAACGCGTCCTGATCCGTCTGCGCCAGCAGCGCGACGTCGCGGCCGGCGTAGAGGTAGGCTTCCCGCCCCGCGCTCGCGGTGCTGGCCATCAGCGTCAGGTCCTGCCCGGCCGCCAGCGTGAGATCACCCCCGGCCTCGACCTCGGCGGCCTGCTGGCGCACCGTGCGCGTTTCCTGATGTAGCTTCTTGCCGCGGCGCCTGTCGCGTTCGTCCTCGTGCGACGCGTCGGCCGCCGAGGACAGCGTCAGGTCGTTCCCGGCCAGCAGCGTCGCGTCGCCCCCGGCCTCGACCCGGCTGCCGATCACCGCCAGGTCCTGGCCCGCCACCGCGGTGAGGTCGCCGCCGGCGCTCACCGCGCCGCCGTACTGGGTCACGCTTTCGATCCGGTGCGTGCGCCGCCTGGTGCGCAGCAGGCTGTCGTCGCGTTCCTCCGCCGCGGCGATGACGAGGTCGCGGCCCGCCGACAGGTCCAGGTCGGCGATCGCCGAGATCACGCCCCCCAGGTTGTAGAGATCGCGCCCGGCCGACAGCGACAGGCTGCCCAGCGCTTCGATGCGCGCGGCCGAGTCGGCCAGCCCGAGGGTGAAGGTGAGGCGGCTGGCCGTGCCGTCGACGTGGGTGACGGTGCGCTCGTTGATGAGGTCGCCGTCCAGCGCGGTGACGTCCACGTCGCGCCCGGCGAGGATGCCGCCGCGGGTGTTGACCACGCTGTCCCCGCCCAGCACCGACAGCCGCTCGCCCGCTTCCATCAGCCCGGCGTTCGCCACCGTGTCCGCCACGGCCGACAGGTCCCCGGTCGCCCTCAGCGTGCCGCGGTTGGCGAGCGTGCCGCCGCTCCCGGCGATGCCCTGGCGGTTGTCCAGCGCGCCGGACAGGTGAAGGTCAATGGCGCCGGCGCCGATCCGGATGCTGCGGTTGGCGAGAATCATGCAGGTCGAGGGGCGAACCCATCAGGACCGAAACAAGCCCCCTGCACTGAATTCCCCCACCCTGGCGGATTCAATCGCGCGAGCGATTGGGACGCAGGTGGTCGAGAAAGACCTCCGTCTGCCTTTCCGTCGCGTAGGCCACGTGCAGCAATATCTGGACCGGCTTGGGAATGTTGCGGCCGGACTCGTAGCGCGAACCCGCCGATTGGGTCACGCCGAGCACCCCCCAGAACGCCACTTGATTCATGCCAAGCCTGCGACGTGCTTCACGCACGTCCTCGCCCGTCTTGAAGCAGAGCGCAGGCGTCCTCTTGGACTTCGATCGCTTCGGCGTGTCGTTCGGTTTGTCGTCTGTCGTTACCATCAATGTTTTCTCCTTGCGCTTTCAAGAATTCATTTTTTTCTTAAACCGGGCTCCCAATAACCACGAATTTCACCCCAACCGGGTACTCAATCCCTCTCCCCTCCGGGGCGAGATCGTGGCTAGTTCCATTATTTCTCCTTGAACTTCAATTCTCTCTTGACCCTCTCCTGCTGGGACTCGCCGGGTTGATACTCAACCTTTTGCGGTATACGCAATTGTTTTGGCATTATTTTTTGTTTAGCGAAATTGCTTTCAAGAAAATCTTTGTGTGTTAATCCCCCCCGCCCCAAATCACAAAGGCGGCGCCAATGTGGATCATCATAGGGTATCCAAAATTGATCTCGCATGTTCCTCACCATATATCCAAAAAAGTCAAAAGGTTCTTCCAACTCATTTGAAATACATAAATCCAGAATAGGATTCAGCAATTCCAGCGCGTAATCAACACATTCGGCACTTCCTGGATACCCTCTCTTCAAAAAGTCCTCACGGGCTACATGCAGTACTTCCCTAAGCTTTAGCGCTGCTTTTGCCAACTCTTCTTTTTGCATTACGTACTCTTGCATGCAGGTCAAATGCTTTTTCTAATCCTCATCGATCGAATTAACACACCCTTCTTCTCGCCTTTCAAGCATACGAAACTCAATAAAAGACCACCCAGCCACTACTAGGCCGATAACACCAAGAAACCATGGGCCCGGTTTTTCATACCCCCATTTCTTAGTAGCCCATGGAAGATCATAATTAAACATTGCATACATACTGGCAAGAAACAAAACTCCTCCTGCAATCATCAGAATTATTAAAACCATCTTTTTCAATAGCATCATTTCTCTTTCTCTAAGCTCTTATTTATTTGATTCCATATCTCCATCGGGGTATTTGGAGAGTTAATCAACGTACCTGTCAAGCCCCAAGCTGACGTAGGAGGGGAAGGATCCCAGTTAGTAACCGAAAGCACGAAATCAGCAACATTCTGTACATTTGTAGGGTTTGTCAGCCAAACAGATGTGCTCATTGCGGCAGGTATTACATAATTTTGATATCCAAATCGCAGCAGTTGCACCTCAGCCTGCAGAGCATTCGTCATGGCTTGGCTGGTCGTTCCAAATGCCTGCATCACCGGCGATACGCCATATCCGAGCAAACGCAAACCCGCTCCCGCGACGCTTCCAGGCCCCGCTGCGAGCCAGCCTTCGGACAAGCTAGCTGACTGTCCATAGTGCCAGCTATTAAGCATAGTTTGCTGGTTGATGGCCTCCTGATTGGTGCCGGAGGTCAATACCGGCGTATTGTCCGCCACGCTCCGGTGATCGGCGTTGATGCTGGCCAATTCGTTCAAACGGCGCTGCGAGATCATGCCGTAATCCAGACCGCTGGCGGCCCATTGCAGCATCTGTTCCGCAAAGGCTGCATCCCTGTTCAGCGAAGGATCAAGCAATTCGTGGGGACTGCGACTGCTGCTCAATGCGATCGCATCTTTCAACAGAATATCCTTGCAATTGTTGTCGCCACCGCACTCGCGCAAACCTTTCAACAATTGGTCTGTTTCCTGGTGACTCAAATAGTTGTACTGCGTGTCGGATAGCGCAATATTCGAAGCCAGATTCGGATCGCCGCCGGAGATCGCCGACGACACCGCCCCCACCAGTTGCGAGGCCATGCCGGTCAGTTGCGGGTCGTGGTCGGCCAGGTCGGCCAGATGCTTGACCAGCGCCTCGTTGGCGCCGGCCGCCAGCGCGCCGGTGGCGAAGTCCCCGGTGGCCGCCTGGCTGATGAGCCCGCCCACCAGCGCTTTCACCGCGACCTTCTCGATCGAGCCGTCCTGCAGCTTCAGATCGCCGATCTCGTGGAACGCCACCGCCGAGACCGTGTGGACGGCCGCCAAGGTCAGGGCCGCACCGAGCTTCTCCTCGAAGTTCCCGCCGTTGATCGCCGTATCCACCCCGGCCGAAACCAGGGCACGCGTGCCCTGGTAGGCCGCGAACTGGCCGATGCCCGCCGCCGTATCGAGGTTGAAACCGGACGCGCTGGTACTGGCCGTGGCCTGCCCGGCCTGCGAGACATCCCCCTCCACCCCCGCGCCGCTGCCGCCCTCGCCCTTGAAATAGCGGTCGACCAACCCGGTCATGAGGCCGGCCACCACCGCGCTGGTCAGGTAGCCCTTCATGGCGCGCTCGGAGAAGGTGTTCTCCAGCGCCTTGCCCAGGTCGCCGCCGCTGTTGAGGGTGTGGATGGCTGCGTTGCTCGCCATCGAGGTCACCGTGGCCGTCAGTGCGGCATTGGCCCAACCGGCGGACACCCCCGCCGCGGTGGCGGTGGCCGGCACCGCCGCGACCATCGCGCTGCCGGCCGCCGCCCCCGTGCCGAGCCAGGCACTCACCGTCCCCCACGTCAGCGCCGTCACCACGATCGCCGTCACCAGCGTCAGCCCCGGCCCCATGCCCGACTGGCTGTACTGGAAGCGCTCGTGCACCTCCTTCACCCGCTGCCAGTCGATGTCGCCGCGGCGCTCCATCTCCTTGAGCCACGCCAGTTGCGGTTCGGCCTGCACCAGCGCGTCGATGGTCTGGCTCACGCTGTGCGCATTGACCTCCGGAACGTCGATGCGGATCTTTTCCGCGGCACGGATCGCCAGTTCGCCCCCGGCGATCAGTTCGCTCTGGCGCAGCGTCTCGTCCGTCTTGCCCTTGCCCTTGGCCGAGGTCCACGCCCAATCGCTGTCGCTCTTCTCGTGGATCGCCTGCTCGAAGTCCTTCGCACCCTCGAAGGCAATCCCGCCGCCGGCATCCAGCGTGAGGTCTTGGCCGCTCTTCAGGTTCGCCACTTGGTAACGCTGGTCGCCGCCGCTCTCCACCGTCAGATCCGTGCCGGCGGAAACGCTGCTGCCCACCTGCGTGACGACGTTCACTTCGTCATGCCGCGTGCGCCTGCTGCCGAAACCGCCTTTCGACTTCTTGTCGTAGAGGAACGCGTCCTGATCCGTCTGCGCCAGCAGCGCGACGTCGCGGCCGGCGTAGAGGTAGGCTTCCCGGCCCGCGCTCGCGGTGCTGGCCACCAGCGTCAGGTCCTGCCCGGCCGCCAGCGTGAGATCACCCCCGGCCTCGACCTCGGCGGCCTGCTGGCGCACCGTGCGCGTTGCCTGATGAAGCTTCTTGCCGCGGCGCCTGTCGCGTTCGTCCTCGTGCGACGCGTCGGCCGCCGAGGACAGCGTCAGGTCGTTCCCGGCCAGCAGCGTCGCGTCGCCCCCGGCCTCGACCCGGCTGCCGATCACCGACAGGTCCTGGCCCGCCACCGCGGTGAGATCGCCGCCGGCGCTCACCGCGCCGCCGTACTGGGTCACGCTTTCGATCCGGTGCGTGCGCCGCCTGGTGCGCAGCAGGCTGTCGTCGCGTTCCTCCGCCGCGGCGATGACGAGGTCGCGGCCCGCCGACAGGTCCAGGTCGGCGATCGCCGAGATCACGCCCCCCAGGTTGTAGAGATCGCGCCCGGCCGACAGCGACAGGCTGCCCAGCGCTTCGATGCGCGCGGCCGAGTCGGCCAGCCCGACGGTGAAGGTGAGGCGGCTGGCCGTGCCGTCGACGTGGGTGACGGTGCGCTCGTTGATGAGGTCGCCGTCCAGCGCGGTGACGTCCACGTCGCGCCCGGCGAGGATGCCGCCGCGGGTGTTGGCCACGCTGTCCCCGCCCAGCACCGACAACCGCTCGCCCGCTTCCATCAGTCCGGCGTTGAGCACCGTCGTGGCTGACGCCGACAGGTCCCCGGTCGCCCTCAGCGTGCCGCGGTTGGCGAGCGTGCCGCCGGCGATCAGGTCCAGGTTCTGCCCCTGGATCAGCGCCCCCGTGGGGCCCAGCCGGCCTTCGGCCTGCGCCAGGTACAGCACCGGCGCCAGCACGCGCTCGCCATTGACCTCGACGGTTTCGAGCCACACGATGTCGTGCGTGAGCGCCGCCACCTGTCCAGCCGTCAGGCTCACGCCCACCGACAGGTTCAGCGCCGCCTTGCTGGCGAGGGCGTTGTCCATCAGGTAGCGGTAGGTCGCCTCGTCCGAATCCAGGCCGGCCAGGAAGCGCTGCCCGGTGCGCGCCACCACCGCCTGCTGGACCAGCCGCTGTTCGTACAGGCCGTCGCCCAGGCGGCGCCAGGCCGTGTCGCCGTCTTCGCCCAACCGGCCCAGCAGGTAGTCGGAACCGAGGAACGCGGTGAGTTCGGTCAGGGCCGGGTTGGTTTCGATCAGGTATTTGTGCGGCTGCGAGACGGTATTGACCGGTACGCCCTGGGCGCGCGGCAGGGGCGTGCCGCTGTCGGCGGCAGGGGGCTGCGCCGGCGTGCCCGGCACCGGGGCACTGCTGGCCGGCAAGGCGGTGCCGCCCACGGCCAGGTCGCCCAGGCGCACGTCGCCGGCCTGCACGCCGGGGACGGCCGGGCCGCGCTGCACCGGTTCGAGCGTGGCGCCGGACAGGGTCCAGTCCTGCCCGGCCGGCGCGGCGCTCGCCCGGGTGTCGCGGCCGGCCTCGCCGTTCAGGCGGAACAGGCCATTCTGCCCGCTGGGCAGGCTGAAGCCGGGCAGCGTCAGCGGATTGACCTGCTGCTGGGCGAGGTCGGGGGGAAGCTGCGGGTTCAGTTGGACGACGGTGGTCGCGACTGCGGCGGGCGTGGTGTCGACCGTGGGCCGGGTGCCCGGCTGGGAGGCGGTGCCGGCGTTGATGACGCCGTTGTTCAGGTTCTGGCTGGCGGCGATGGCCACGTTGCCGCCGGCCTGGATCACCGCGGCGTACCCATGGCCGCCGCCGGTGGCGGTGGCCACTTCGACGTCGCTGGTCAGGATGAGCGAATCGAAGTCGGCCGGAAGGGGGAGCAGGTTGTTGGGGTCGTATTGGGAGGAGAGGGGAATCGCCTGCCCCTCGGAGAGACGCACCCAACGAACAATAGGCTCCAAGTATTCGGAAAAACCCGTCGAGTAATTGATTGATGCGGCTTGCAACCGGTCCAGGACCCGGCCTGTTTCCATGTCGCTATAAATCAGTTCGCGATAGTGGACCCATCCAACATCTGGAGACAACACGGCCTTCTCCACCACCTCAGCCTTCGCCAGGCGTAGGTTTCCGGCATCGTCCACGTAATAGGCGTTCGGGAAATCCGGGCTGTTGCGCAGGTTGTAGGGCACGACGTTGGCCTCGACGAAGCGCTTGACCCTGCCGTCCTTGACCTGGTCGTGCCCGCCGTAGATGCGGGTGCGCTCGATCGTGCCGCTGAGCCCGCCTTCATTGCTGAACTGCGCGGCGTCGATGCTCAGGTCGCCGCCGGCCGCGACCGTGCTGAGCCGGTTGACGAAGGTCCCGCCCACGAAATCGAAATGGCCGCCCGCGGTGAGGCTGGCTGGCGCCTCGGCCTGGACGCCGCTCTGGTAGGTCTCCCGGACGTAGTAGTCGACCGTGTAGTGGTCGTTCGAGCAGTCGAAGCAGCGCACCGCGATGGCGCCCGAGATCAACTGGCGCTCGGTCTCGACGGCATCGGCGGTGTTCTCCAGCGATAGCGCGCGGAGATGCATGTCGCCCGCGCTTTCGATGGTGCCGGACGGGTTCTCCACCGCGGTCGCGCTGCCGCTCCCATCGACACTGGCGATGCCCAGGTCGCCCAGGCTGTAGACGTCCGCATGACGGTTGGTGAAGCGGCCCACCTGCAGCGCCATGTCGCCACCACTGAAGATCAGCCCGCCCTCGTTGAGGAGCGCCGGCGTGCTCAGCGTCAGCCGCCCGGCGCTGCCCAGCGTGCCGCGGTTGGTCAGCGCCGCGGCGCTCAGCGCCATGTCGCCGGCGGCGGTGATGCGACCGCGGTTGTCCGCCTGCCCGCCCAGGGCGAGCACGGCCTGGCCGCCGCCAGCGATGGAGGCCATGTCGGTCAGGTCGAGGCGGGCGGCGGCCAGGCTCAGGGTGCCCAGGCTGGTGAGGCGCCCGCTGCCGCCGTAGCCGCCGGTGAGCGTCAGCGACAGCGTGCCGTCGCTGGCGATGAGGCCGTCGTGGGTCCAGTCGGCGCCGCTGCCGGTGAAGGATTCGGTGGCCAGCAACTGGCCCCCGGCGCTCTGGCTGAGGGTGCCGACGTCAAGCCTCAGGCGGGCGGCCTGCAGGACGCTGCGGTTGTGCCAGGTGTCGGCCACGATGTCGAGGCCGCCGCGGGTGACGAGGGTGCCGCCAGCCTGGGCGATCTGCGCCGGGGCGAGGCGCAATTCGCCCTCGCCCGCGTGCAGCAGGCTGCCGCCTTCGTTGGCGAGGTCGCCCACGGCGAGCGTGAGATCGGCGTTGGCGGTCTCCAGCGCGCCGTCGCGGTTGTCCAGGCTGCCGGAGAGCCGGAAGGACGTTTCGCCCTCGGTGCCCAGCGCGCGCAGTTGGCCGCCCTGGTTGTCCACGTCCGTGCCGGTCACGGCGAGCGTGCCGCCGCTCTCGACGAGGCCCTGGCGGTTGTCCAGCGCGCCGGACAGCAGAAGCGCGATGGCGCCGGCGCCGAGCCGGCCGCCGCGGTTGTCGACGGCGCCGCCGGCGAAGCGCAGCGTGTCGCGGGCGTAGAGCACGCCGTGCCGGTTGTCCAGCGCGGCGGCCGACAGGCGGGCGTCGCCGCCCAGCGCGTGGATTCGGCCGCCGTCGTTGCTGAGCGTGCCGGCGGCGAGCGCCAGCCTCTCGCCCTGGATCAGGCCGCCCTCGCCGTTGTTCAGCCCGCCCGACAGCACCGTGCGCACCCACCCTTCGATGCTGGCGAGCGTGCCCTGGCGGTTGTCGAGGTGCGTGGCCCGGACGTCGACGTCGCCGGTGCGGCTCACCACGGTGCCGCCCGCGTTGCGCAGGTCGCCGCCGAGCACCAGGGCGAGGTCGCCCTGGCCCTGCAGCGTGCCGCCCGCGTTGTCCAGCGCACCGGCGGCCAGATGCACGGTGGCATCGCGGCTGTCGATGAGACCGTCGTCGCGGTTGTCGAG
Organism: Thauera sp. K11; assembly: GCF_002354895.1. Lineage (NCBI taxonomy): Bacteria > Pseudomonadati > Pseudomonadota > Betaproteobacteria > Rhodocyclales > Zoogloeaceae > Thauera > Thauera sinica. The sequence goes on along the minus strand of NZ_CP023439.1, from coordinate 4,795,837 downwards.
CAGGCCGGCCACGGCAAGGCCGAGCGCACCGTTGGCAGCCAGGGTGCCGCCGGCCGTGTTGTCCAGGGTGGCGGCGTCCAGATCGAGCGTGCTCCGGCTGGCGAGCGTGCCGCCGCGGTTGTCCAGCGCACCGGCGGTGATGGCCAGCGGGCCGCCGCTGGCGAGTTGGCCGCCGGCGTTGCCGAAGGCACCGCTCAGTCCGAGCCGGGCGGCGGCAGCGGCGCTGATCCGGCCGCCGGCGTTGTCCACCGCGCCGCCGGTCACTTCCAGCGCCTGGGCCGACAGCACGAGGCCGCCGCGGTTGTCCAGGCGGGCCGCGGCCAGCGCGAGCGCGGCGCCGCTGTCGATCTGCCCGCCGCGGTTGTCGAGGGTGTCGTCGACGGTGAGGCGCTGCCCGGCGCCGCTGGAGAGGAGGCCCTGTTCGCGGTTGTCCACGCCGGCCGCGGCCAGTTCGAGCCGGCCGGCGGCCGCCAGCGCGCCCTGCCCGCTGTTGAGCAGTTCGCCCGCCAGCGTCAGCGCGAGGTCGCCGCTGCGGCTGGACACGGTGCCGAACTGGCGGTTGTCCAGGTCGCCGCCGGTGAGCACGAGGCCCAGCCAGCCCGAGAGCAGGCCGCCCTGGTTGTCGGTGTCGCCGAGCGCGAGCGCGAGCCGGTCGCGGCTGATGAGGCGGCCGGCGCGGTTGTCGAGGGTGGGGGCGGACACGGTGAGGGCGCCGAGGCCGGAGATCTCGCCGCCGCGGTTGTCCAGCGCGCCCAGGCTCGCCAGGGCGAGGGCGCCGCGGCTGCCGATGAGCCCGCCCTGGTTGTCCAGGCCGCCCGCACCCAGCACCAGGCCGAGGGCGGCTTCGCCGATCAGCACGCCGTGCTGCTGGACGAGCGTGCCGAGCGAGAGCTGCATGTCGCCCTTGGCCGAGACTTCGCCGCCGGCGCTGGAATCCAGGTGCGCGGCGCCGAGGGCCAGGCCGCCCTGGCTGTTCACGAGGCCGCCGTCGCGGTTGTCCAGGGTGTCCGCCACCACCGCGTCCAGGGACTGCCCGGCCAGCAGGCGGCCGCCGCGGTTGTCGAGGTGGCCGGCGGCGAGATCCAGCCCCTGGCCGGCCTGGATCAGGCCGCCGGCGCGGTTGTCCAGCGCGCCGGCCACCGTCAGGCCGAGCTCGCCCCGGGCGTGGAGGGTGCCGCCGGCGTTGTCGAGGCGGCCGGCGGCCAGCGCCAGGCGGCTGGCGCTGATGAGCCCGTGCGCGTTGCCGAGGCGGCCGTCGATGCGCAGCGCGAGGCCGGCCTCGGACAGCAGGCGGCCCTGGGCATTGTCCAGGGCGGTGGCGGCCAGTTCGAAGCCCGCCGCGCTGGCGATTTCGCCGCCGCGGTTGCGGACGGCGCCGAGGTGTTGCAGGACGAGGACGTCGGGGGCGCGGATGAGGCCGTCGTCGTTGTCCAGGTCGCCGCCGTGCAGGTCCAGGGTGAGCGTGCGCTGGCTGAAGAGTTCGCCGCCGGGCTGGAGGAGGCCGCTGGCGCTCAGGGCCAGCGGGCCGGCGCTGGCGATGCGGCCCGCAGTATTGGTGAGCGCGCCGGCGACGAGGTCGAGGCGGCCGCCGGCGGTCAGGTGCCCCCGGGTGTTGTCGACGGCGCCGGTGCCCAGGTCGAGCGCGCCTTTCGCGGCGATCCGGCCTTCGCGGTTGTCCAGGCCGGCGCTGCGCAGCCGCAGCGCGGCATCGGTGAGGAGGTAGCCGCCCGCGTTGGACAGGGCGCCGCTGGCGCTCACGCGCAGGTCGCCGGCGCTGGAGAGCGTGCCCCCGAGGTTGTCGATGCGCACGGCCGAGAGCGTCAGCGTGCCGTCGCTGTCGAGGCGGCCGCCGGCGTTGTTCAGGCGGCCGTCCAGGGTGGCGTCGCTGGCCACGGCGGCGAGGTCGACGGTCAGGGCCGTGCCGCCGGCGAGCGTGCCGCCGTCGTTGTCCAGGCGCGCGCCCGTCACCCGGGCGGCGTCCCGGCCGTGGATCAGGCCCTGGTTGCGGTTGAGGAGGTGCAAGACGTCCAGGTCGAGGCCGGCGGCGAGCAGGTGGCCGGCGTCGCCGTTGTCCAGCCGCCGGGCCTGGATGGCGGCGGCGGACCGGGTGGAGAGGTCGCCGCCACGGTTGTCGATGGCGTCGATGGCAAGCCACAGGCCGCCGTTGGCGGCGACGCGCCCGCCGCGGTTGTCGAGCAGGTGGCCGGTGAGGGTGAGCGCGCCTTCGGCGAGCAGTTCGCCGTCCGCCTGCCGCAGTTCGCCGATGGCGGCGGCGAGGTCGCCGCGGCTGGCGATGCGCCCGGCGGCGTTGTCCGCGCGGGCGGCGGCCAGCTCCAGGCTGTCGGCGCGGATGAGGCCGTGCGCGTTGCCGAGGAGGTCGTCGAGGCGCAGCACGAGGCCGGCGCCGGACAGCAGGCGGCCCTGGGCGTTGTCCAGGCCGGCGGCGGCCAGCATGAAGCCGGCCACGCTGGAGATCTCGCCGCCGCGGTTGCGGACGGCGCCGAGGTTCTTCAGGGTCAGGGCGCCGGCGGCGTTGATGAGGGCGCCGTCGTTGTCCAGGTCGCCGCCGTCCAGGTCCAGGGTGAGCGTGCGCTGGCTGTAGAGTTCGCCGCCGGGCTGGTCGAGGCCGCTGGCGCGGACCGCGAGCGGGCCGCCGCTGGCGATGCGCCCGGCGGCGTTGGTGATGTGGCCGGCGGCGAGCGTGACGCGGCCAAGGCCGACCAGGCTGCCGCCGGTGTTGTCGAGCAGGCCGGTGTCCAGGGCGAGCGTGCCTTGTCCTTCGATGCGGCCCTGGCGGTTGTCGAGGCGGGCGGCGGCGATCTCCACGGCGGCGTCGCCGGCGATCAGGCCGCCGGTGTTGTCCAGGCTGCCGTCGAGGCCGTCGCGCGCGGCCAGCCGAATCCCCAGCGCGCCGTCGCTGGCGAGCGTGCCGCCGGCGTTGTCCAGGCGGGCGGCGGCCAGCTCCAGGCCGTCGGCGCGGATGAGGCCGTGCGCGTTGGCGAGGAGGCCGTCGAGGCGCAGCACGAGGCCGGCGCCGGACAGCACACGGCCCTGGGCATTGTCCAGGCGGGCAGCCGCCAGCATGAAGCCGGCCACGCTGGAGATCTCGCCGCCGCGGTTGCGGACGGCGCCGAGGTGTTCGAGGACGAGGGATTCGGGGGCGCTGATGAGGCCGCCGTCGTTGTCCAGGTCGCCGCCGTCCAGGTCCAGCGTGAGCGTGCGCTGGCTGTAGAGTTCGCCGTCCTGCTGGATGAGGCCGCTGGCGCGGACCGCGAGCGGGCCGCCGCCGGCGATGCGCCCGGCGGCGTTGGTAATGTGGCCGGCGGCGAGCGTCAGGCGCTCGGCCGCGGTGAGCCGGCCCCGGTCGTTGTCCAGGCGGGCGGCGGCCACGGTGGCGTGCCGGTCGGCGACGAGCCGGCCGTCGCGGTTGTCCAGGGTCTGGCCGGCGTCCGCCTGCAGGTCGCGGCTGGCGAGCAGGCTGCCGCTGTTGCGCACGTTCTGGCCGGACAGGCGGAGGTCGCCGCCGGCGTTGCGGCTGTCGTCGGGGTTCACGCCCGCTTCGACGTGGCCCGGGTTGGCGAGCGTGCCGCCGCTGGCGAGCACGACGGCGTCGCGGGCGGCGAGCGTGTGCAGGTTGGTGAGATCGCCGGTGGCGGCCAGGTCGAGCTGCGTGCCCGCGTACAGGCGGCCTTGCGTTTCGAGGCTCGCGGCGCGGGCGGCGATGCCGGCCGTGGCGGCGGCATCCTTGATCGTGAGCCGGCCCGCGGCGTCGATGCGGATGTCTCCGGCGCTGGCGGCCATGTCGCCGGCAAGACGCACGCCGACGCCGGCCTCGGTGCCCAGCAGCACGATGCTGCCGGCGTACATGCCGCCGAGCGCGGTGCTGTCCAGCGCGAACAGGGGCGGGGTGCCGTCGGGCGCGAGCGCGGTCGCCGACAGCGCGTCCGCGGCCACGTCGTTGCGGCCGGTGACGAGGTTCAGCCGCTGGGCGTGGAGGGCGGCGTTGATCCGGGCGCTGCGGGTGACGAGGTCGAACTGGTCGAGGTTGCCGGCGTTGAGCCCGGCGCCTTCGATGGCGATCTCGCCGCCTTCGACGCGAAAGCCCGCCAGCCGTCCGTCCTCGATCCGCGGCGTGCCGGTGGTGAGCGTCACGCGCGGGGTGTTGAGAAAGCCGCAGCCGTTGCAGGCGAGGCCCCACGGGTTGGCGACGACCAGCCGCGCGGCCGGGCCGGCGATCTCGGTGTAGCCAGCGAGCGTACTCGGCCGCCCGCCGGTGACTTCGTTCACGATGAGGCTGGCCGCCGTGCCGCCGAGCCGGGCGTTGCCGACGATGAGCCCGCCCAGTTGGGTGGGCTGCGTGGCGCCGGGGGCGTTGTTGAGGATGAGCCCGGCGCGGCCGACGTTGTAGTCGGTGAAGCGGTTGTGCGAGAGCCCCCGGGCGTTGGGCGCGGCGATGTCGACCACCGGCACGCCGTTGCCCGCCGCCCCGACCGTGGTGCCGCCGCCGGCCGCGGTGACCTGGGCCAGCGCCGGGCCCAGCGGGTTCATGACCAGCGTGGCGCTGAGCACCCAGGCCAGGGCACTGCGGGCCGGGCTGGGCAGGTTCATCGGCATGTCCGGAGCGCGGGCGGCCAGAATCAGCGGCAGGAGCCGGGACTCCCGGCGGAAAGCCCGGCCAAGGCAGGCACGACGTGAGCGGCGCGATGAAAGCATGACGATGGGGAAGCGTCCGATGTCGATGGGAAAGCGGTGTCGTTTCTTGACGAACGGGCGACGGGGATGGCTTCCATGGCCTGCCAAGGCGTCCAGTCATTGCCTTGGCATGGAACCGGAGGCGCGTTTCCCGCGGGTCATTCCGTCCGCGGGCGCATTCTGGCGTCTCGCCCGCACGGCGATGTTTGCCATCCGGCTCGGTTTCTTTGATTGCGGGCTCCGAGTGCCCGGAAAGGCGCGGGATCGGCGCTCGTCAACGAAAACGCCCGGCAGGCCGCCGGGCGTTTTCAGGTCGATTGCAGGGGATGCTTCCCGTCTTCAGGCTCCGCGATGTCAACCGGCGGCGCCCACTCACTCAGGTCACAGGATGCGCGTTCCGCCGTCTGTCCGCGCTTCCGGCGCCTTCCCCTTCGCCGCCTTCGTATCGCGGACGGGCGATGTGCCGAACATCCGGCCGTATTCGCGAGTGAATTGCGGCACGCTTTGGTAGCCGACCGCAAACGCCGCCCCGCTTGCGGTCATGCCTTCCGAGAACATCAGCCGCCTTGCCTCGATCAGGCGTAGTCGTTTCTGGAACTGCAGCGGGGACAGGGACGTCACGGTGCGGAAGTGCTGATGAAACGACGATGGGCTCATGCCTGCCGCATCCGCAAGGCGCTGGACGGGCACGGGCCGTGCAAACTCGGACCGGAGCACCGCGACTGCGCGCGCGATGCGCTGCACGTGCCCCTCGGGCCAGCCCAGGCGCCGGATCGCTGCGCCATGTTTGCCCGCAAGCAGCCAGTAGTGCATTTCGCGCATGAGCTGCGCCCGCAGTACCGGCACCGCGGACGGACGATCGAGCAAACGCATCAGCCGCAGCGCTGCATCGGCCACGTCGGCCTCGGTCGGCTCGACTCGTACCGGTGCATCATCGTTTGCAGGCGCCCTGCCCATCTGGTCCGCCAAATCCGCAATAATCCCCGGGTCGAGTTCCAGGACCAGCGAGAAGTACGGCGCCGCGATGCTCGCGCGGGTGATCCGGCTCACGGTCGGCACGTCCGCGGCAATCAGCAGCGAATCGCCCGCGGCGAACGAGAATGTCCGCGTCCCCATCGTCACCTCTTTGCTTCCCTGGACCACGAGACAGACGAGCGGCCGGGAGATGTCATGGATGAGGCCGCTGGGCATGGTGGCGCGGATGACGGCCAGGCCCGGGATCGGGCTACGGGCGAATCCATCCGCGTCAGCATGAGCCTGGGCGTAGCGGCGGATGGCATCAAGCAGCGCGGTCATGGGGAAAGCCTGTGTCGTCGTCGCCGGCAGCAGGCCACATTCTGGAGAAACAGGCAAGAACCGCCGAGTTTCCGGCAACAACGGCGGGGACATCACGCCGACACTGACACCTTCACCCGTCGCAACAGACCACAGGAGTCCGACATGACCAAGATCACACTCATCACCGGTGCCAGCCGCGGCCTGGGGCGCAACACCGCCCTCAGCATCGCCCGCCATGGCGCCGACGTCATCCTCACTTACCAGAGCCGGGCCGAAGACGCCCATGCCGTCGTCGCCGAGATCGAGGGCATGGGACGCAAGGCCGTCGCCCTCCAGCTCGATACCGGCGACGTCGCTACCTTCGCGCCCTTCGCCGAGCGCCTGCGCAGCGCGTTGCACCAGACCTGGGGGCGCGAGACCTTCGAGCACCTCGTCAACAACGCCGGCCACGGCGACTATGCGCCGATCGCGCAGACGACCGAGGCGCAGTTCGACAGGCTGGTCGATGTTCACTTCAAGGGCGTGTTCTTCCTCACCCAGGCGCTGCTGCCCCTCATCGCCGACGGAGGCCGCATCGTGAACATATCCTCCGGCCTGACCCGGTTTGCCGTCCCGGGGTGGGCGGCCTATGCCGCGGCGAAGGGCGCCATCGAGGTGCTCACGGTCTACATGGCGAAGGAACTGGGCAGCCGCGGGATCGCGGTCAACACCGTCGCCCCGGGTGCCATCGAGACCGACTTCCTCGGCGGCGCCGTCCGCGACACGCCCGAGGTGAACAAACTCTTCGCCGACATGACCGCGCTTGGCCGTGTCGGCGTAGCGGACGACATCGGGCCGATGATCGCCAGCCTGCTCTCCGAAGACAACCGCTGGGTGAATGCCCAGCGCATCGAGGTGTCCGGCGGTCAATCCATCTAGATAGAAGAAGACTGGAGCGGAACCTGCGGGGCCGTCCTCACGACCCGTAGCCCTGGCTCAGCCAGTCCACCAGCCGCAGGCCGCGCGGACGCGGCTTGCGCGCCGCCTGGCGCTGTGCATAGACCTCGTTGAGCAGCACCTCGCCGCCGGCCAGGCGCTGCAGCGTCAGGCGGCGGGCGAAGGTTTCGGTGGAGCCCGGATGCGGGCCGATGACGATGGCGCCGGTGTGCGGCAGCGCCTCCGACAGCAGGCGCAGCATCTCGTCGGCGGAGGCCGGATCGAGCGCATCCAGCGCGCCGCCGAGCACGACCCAGCCCGGCGCATTGAGCAGCAGGCGGGCGATGGACAGGCGCTGCTGCTCGGCCCCGCTCAGCACGCGCGCCCAGTCGGCGTGCTCGTCCAGGCGCTCGGCGAGGTGCCTGAGGCCGACGCGGCCGAGCGCGCCGCGCAGCAGGGCGTCGACGTGCTGGCTGTCCGGCCGCGGGAAGACGAGCGCGTCGCGCAGCGTGCCCTGGGGCAGGAAGGGGCGCGTGCCCACCGCGATCATGTCGTCGTCGGCCGGCAGCGCCACATCGCCCCTGCCCCACGGCCAGATGCCGGCCAGCACGCGAAAGAGCGCCGCCGCCGCGTCCGAATCGCCGTCGACCAGCACGTGCTCGCCGGGCAATACTTCGACGTTGAGCGCCGGCAGTATCGCGGTGCCGTCGGGCGAGGCGATCCACAGGTCGCGGACGCCCAGCCGCGCCCGACGGTTGCGGTCGAGGTTGATGGCGGTGTCGCCGCTGCGCGCCGCCTCCGCCGCCACCGTGCGGACCGCCTCCTCGAGCGCCAGCACCCGTTCCACCGACGCGCGCCATTCGGCCAGCCGCGGCAGGTTGTCCACCGGCCAGGACAGCGCCGCGGTGACCTGCTGGAAAGCCTGCGCCGACTGCATCAGCCCGCCCAGCGTGAGCAGGCCGCCGAGAAAGCGCGGCGTGCTGACCAGGATGGGAAAGACCGGCGCGAGGATGGTGTAGGCCGACGAGAAGGCCAGCAGGCGCGCCAGGCTGGCCGACTGCGCGTGCCAGGACTGCACGATGGTCTCGAACAGCCTGCCGAGGCGGCCGCGCTCGACGGATTCGCCGCGCGCCAGCGAGATCGCCTCGCCCAGCTCGCGCGCCCGCACCAGGCCGAAGCGGAAATCCGCCTCGCGCGTCTGCCGGGTGTCGGTGGCGCGCACGAGCGGCCGGCCGAGCATGAAGGCGACGCCCGAGCCGACGCCGGCATAGGCGATGGCCAGGAACACCAGGTAGCCGGGCACATCCACCCCCGCCACCTCGACGCGGCCCGACAGCGACCACAGGATGTCGACGAAGGTCACCAGCAGCAGCACGCAGTAGAACAGCGAATTGGCCAGATCGAAGGCCGCCTCGGTGGCGATGCGGATGTCCTCGGCGATGCGTCCGTCGGGGTTGGCATGGTCGCCCGGGATGAGCGCCGCCTGGTAGTGGCGCGCTTCCACCATCCAGTGGCCGACGACGTGGCCGGTCAGCCAGCGCCGCCAGTCGAGCTGCAGCCAGCGGCGCACCACCAGGTGCAGGGTGTTGACGGCGACGGAGCCGAGCACGATCAGCACGAAGACGAGGATCTGCTCCATCGCGCGCTCGGTGGAACGGCGCTCGAGCGCATCGAACAGGTCGGCGTTCCACAGGTTGAGGCGGATCGCCAGCCCGACCTGGCACACGACCAGGAGCGCGAGCAGCAGCGTGAGCAGGCGCTGCCGCCAGCGGCCCGGCGCGGTCCAGTACGGGCCGGCCAGCCGCGCGAAGGCGTGGAAGAAGCGCAGCGGGCGGCCGTTGGCATCCTGCACGCTCACCGCGCTGTCCTCCTGCCGCCGCGCTGCGAAGGGCCGGCGGCGGCCTGTGCGGATGACGCCCGGACGGGAGCAGTGGAACCCATGGCGGAGAAAGGACGGCGGCGGGGAAGGGGCGTACGATCGGAATCGAGTATTTCGGGTTCCGTGACCTAGGTCAAATGCCGTACTTCACGGCGAGGCTAAGGTGAATGTCATTCGTCCGCCCGCGCGCATGCATGCGGACCGACCCGGGAAATCGTCATGAAGCACACCTTCACCATAGACGGCAACGAGGCTGCCGCCTCGGTCGCCTTTCGCCTGTCCGAGGTCATCGCCATCTATCCGATCACGCCGTCGTCGGGCATGGGCGAGCTGTCCGACGAATGGTCCGCGCAGGGCAGGACGAACGTCTGGGGCAGCGTGCCGCGGGTCGTCGAGCTGCAATCCGAAGGCGGCGCCGCCGGCGCGGTGCATGGCGCGCTGCAGGCGGGCGCGCTGGCGACGACCTTCACCGCGTCGCAGGGCCTGCTGCTGATGATCCCCAACATGTACAAGATCGCCGGCGAGCTGACGCCCACCGTCTTCCACGTCGCGGCGCGGGCGGTCGCGACCCATGCGCTGTCGATCTTCGGCGACCATTCCGACGTGATGGCCACGCGCGGCACCGGCTTCGCGCTGCTGTCCGCGGTGTCGGTGCAGGAGGCGCACGACTTCGCCGCGATCGCCACCGCCGCCACGCTCGCCGGCCGCATCCCGGTGCTGCACTTCTTCGACGGCTTTCGCACCTCGCACGAGGTGGCGAAGATCGAGACGGTCGCCGATGGCACGCTGCGCGCACTGCTGCCCGGCGAGCTGATCGCCGCGCACCGCGCCCGCGCGCTGTCACCGGAGCACCCGGTGCTGCGCGGCACGTCGCAGAACCCGGACGTGTTCTTCCAGGGGCGCGAAGCGCAGAACCCGCTGTTCGACGCCTTCCCGGACGTCGTGCAGCAGGCGATGGACCGTTTCGCCGCCCTCACCGGACGGCACTACCAGTTGTTCGACTACGCCGGCGCGCCCGACGCCGAGCGCGTGATCGTGCTGATGGGCTCGGGCGCCGACACCGTGGAAGAGACCGTCGAGCACCTGGCCCGCCGCGGCGAGCGCGTCGGCCTGCTCAAGGTGCGGCTGTTCCGCCCGTTCGCACCCGCCGCCCTGCTCGCCGCACTGCCGGCCAGCACGCGCGCGATCGCGGTGCTCGACCGCTGCAAGGAACCCGGCGCCGATGGCGAACCGCTGTTCAAGGATGTGACGGTGGCGCTGGCCGAGGACCAGGCGTCGGACGCGCCGCGCTTCGCGGCGATGCCGCGGCTGATCGGCGGACGCTACGGCCTGGGTTCGAAGGAATTCGATCCGCCGATGGTGAAGGCGGTGTTCGACGAACTGGCCGCGACGCTCGCCGGCAGCCGCCACCGGCGCCGCTTCACCGTCGGCATCGAGGACGACGTCACCGGCCTGTCGCTGCCCTTCGACCCCGCCTTCCGCACTGACGCGGCGCGCGAGTGCTTCGCCGCGGTGTTCTACGGCCTGGGCTCGGACGGCACGGTGTCGGCCAACAAGAACTCGATCAAGATCGTCGGCGACGAGACGGCGCTGTTCGCGCAGGGCTACTTCGTCTACGACTCCAAGAAATCGGGCGCGATGACGGTGTCGCACCTGCGCTTCGGCCCGCAGCCGATCCGCTCCGCCTACCTGACGGGCGAGGGCGACGCGCGCTTCGTGGCCTGTCACCAGCCGTTGTTCCTGGACAGCCACGACCTGCTGGCGCACGCCGCGCCGGAGGCGGTGTTCCTGCTCAACACCACGGTGCCGCCCGAGCGCGCCTGGGATGCGCTGCCGCCGGCAGCGCGGCGGCAGATGGTGGACAAGCGCATCGCCTTCTACGTCATCGACGCCTACGCCGTGGCGGAGGAAGCCGGCATGGGGCGGCGCATCAACACCGTCATGCAGACCTGTTTCTTCGCCATCTCCGGCATCCTGCCGCAGGAGCGGGCGATTGCCGCGATCAAGCACGCAGTGGAAAAGACCTACGGCCGCAAGGGCCGCCGCATCGCCGAGCAGAACTGCCGCGCCATCGACACCACGCTGGCGCGCCTCTACCGCGTCGAGGTGCCGGCGGAGGCGGACGGCATGGCGCTCCGCGGCGAGGCGGGCGCACGCCGGGTGATCGGCATCCGGCCGCTGGACGATTTCACGCGCGACGTGACCCTGCCGCTGATCGCCGGCCGCGGCGACGCGCTGCCGGTGTCGCGGCTGCCGGTCGACGGCACCTGGCCGACCGGCACTGCGCGCTTCGAAAAGCGCAACCTGGCGCTGCAGATCCCGGTGTGGGAGGCGGACCTGTGCACGCAGTGCGGCAAGTGCGTGTTCGTGTGCCCGCACTCGGCCATCCGCGCCAAGGTCTTCCCCGCCGCGCAGGCGGCCGATGCGCCGCCTGCCTTCAAGCACGTGCCCACCCGCAGCAAGGACTACCCGGCCGGCACCCGCATCGCCTACCAGGTGGCGCCCGAGGACTGCACGGGCTGCACGCTGTGCGTGGACGTGTGCCCGATCCGCGACAAGTCCAACGTGTCGCGCAAGGCGCTCAACATGGCCGAGCAGGCGCCGCTGCGCGCTGCCGAGGCCGAAAACTGGGACTTCTTCCTGCGCCTGCCCGAGCGCGACCCGCGCGAGGCCAAGCGCACCACGATCCCCGGCTCCATGCTGCTGCCGCCCTATTTCGAGTTTTCCGGCGCGTGCGCGGGCTGCGGCGAAACACCCTACATCCGGCTGGCGACGCAGCTCTTCGGCGACCGCATGCTGGTGGCCAACGCCACCGGCTGCTCGTCCATCTACGGCGGCAACCTGCCGACCACGCCCTACACCAAGGATGCGGACGGCCGCGGCCCGGCGTGGAACAACTCGCTGTTCGAGGACAACGCCGAGTTCGGCCTGGGCATGCGGCTGGCAACCGACCAGCTCGCCGGCGCGGCGCGCACGCAACTGCGCGCGCTGGCCGGCGAGGTAGGCGCGGACCTCGCCGCCGCGCTGCTCGACGCCGACCAGCACGGCGAAGCCGGCATCCACGAGCAGCGCGAGCGCGTCGCGGCGCTGAACGCCCGCCTGGCAGAGATCGGCACGCCGGCGGCCGCGGCGCTGGCCGCGCTCAGCGAACACCTGATCCGCCGCAGCGTGTGGATCATCGGCGGCGACGGCTGGGCCTACGACATCGGCTTCGGCGGGCTCGACCACGTGCTCGCCTCGGGCGAGGACGTAAACATCCTGGTGCTCGACACCGAGGTCTATTCCAACACCGGCGGGCAGAACTCCAAGGCCACGCCGCTCGGCGCGGTGGCCAAGTTCGCCGCCGGCGGCAAGCCCACGCACAAGAAGGACCTGGCGCGGATCGCGATGGACTACGAGAACGTGTACGTCGCCAGGGTCGCCTACGGCGCCAAGGACACGCACACGCTGAGGGCTTTCCTCGACGCCGAGAGCTACCCCGGCGTGTCGATCATCATCGCCTACAGCCCCTGCATCGCGCACGGCGTGGACATGTCCTTCAACCTGCAGCAGCAGGATCTGGCGGTGAAGTCCGGCCACTGGCCGCTGCTGCGCTACGATCCGCGGCTGCGGGCAGAGGGGCGCAATCCGCTGTCGGTGGACAGCGCGGCGCCCAGCATCCCGTTCCGCGACTTCGCCGCCCGCGAGGCGCGCTTCACCGTGCTCGAACGCCAGCGGCCGGAAGCCGCCGCGCGCTTCATGGAGCGGGCGGGCGAATTCGCGCGGCTGCGGCATCAGGAATACGTCGAGCTGGCCGCGCTGCCGCTGCCCGAGGCGCGCATCGCCGAGCTGGCCGCAAAAGACCGGACCGAGGGAGGAGGAGACCCCCATGACTGACCTGAGCACCCGCTACCTGGGGCTGCGGCTGAAGAATCCGCTCGTCCCCTCATCCACGCCGCTCAGCCACAAGATCGAGCGCGTGCTGCACCTGGAGGATGCCGGCGCGGCGGCCATCGTGCTGCATTCGCTGTTCGAGGAGGACGTGCGCAACGAGGAACGCATGCTCGACCGCTTCCTGCTGAACCCGGATGCCTCCGGCGAGGCGGCCGGCCATCTGCCGCTGCGCGACGACTACCTGAGCAAGCTCGACGCCTACCTCGAGACGATCGCGGTGCTCAAGGCGCGCTGCTCCATGCCCGTCGTCGCCAGCATCAACGGCGCCTCGCCGTCGGGCTGGGTGGAACTCGGGCGCGAGATGCAGAATGCCGGCGCCGACGCGCTCGAACTCAACGCCTGGTACCTGCCCGGCGACGCCGAGGTCGCCGGGCAGGCCATCGAGGACGACTACCTGGCCCTGCTGCGGAAGCTGACGTCCGGGGTGACGATCCCGGTGGCGATGAAGCTGTCGCCCTTCTTCTCGTCGCTGCCGCATTTCGTGCGCCGGGTCGAGGAGGCGGGCGCGGCCGGCGTGTCGCTGTTCAACCGCTTCTTCCAGCCGGACATCGATCTCGGCACGCTGACGGTGGTGGACCGCGCGCAACTGTCGTCCTCCGCCGACGTGCTGCTGACCATGCGCTGGATCGCCATCCTGCGCGGCCGCTGCTCGCTCACTCTGGCGGCGACCGGCGGCGTGCATACCGCGGCCGACGCGCTGAAGATGCTGCTCGCCGGCGCCGACGTGGTGCACATGGCGAGCGCGCTGCTGCTGCACGGCCCGGAACGGCTGCGCACGGTGCTGGCCGACATGGCGCGCTGGCTGGACGAGAACGAGTACGCCTCGGTGGAACAATTGACGGGCGCGATGAGCCAGCAGAACGTGCCCGACCCCTCGGCCTTCGCGCGCGCCGCCTACCTGCACGCACTCGACTCCTTCACGCCGCCCGCCGGCGTGCGCTACTGAACGCCCGGCCCGCCGCATCGCGGCACCGGGATTGATCGCCACGACAAAGGCCGCCACACTGTTCGCTTCCGAGAAACAATGGAGCGCGAACCCATGGATCGCCTGCAGGCGATGCAGCTCTTCACCCGCATCGTCGAACTGGGCAGCTTCAGCCGCGCGGCCGAACAACTGTCGCTGCCGCGCGCTTCCGCCACGCAGATCATCAAGCAACTGGAAGCCCATCTCGGCGTGCGCCTGCTGCAGCGCACCACCCGCCACGTCAGCCCGACGCTGGACGGCAGCGCCTACTACCAGCGCTGCGTCGCCATCCTGGCCGACATCGACGAGACCGAAGCCTCCTTCTCGCAGGCGGCGCGCCACCCGCAGGGCCGGCTGAAGATAGACCTGCCCGCCTCGCTCGGCCGCATCGTGGTGATCCCTGCCCTGCCCGCCTTCTGCGAACGCTATCCGCAGATCACGCTCGACATCGGCGTCGGCGACCGCTACATCGACCTCGTGCGTGAAAGCGTGGATTGCGTGGTGCGGCTGGGCGAACTGCGCGACTCCTCGCTCGTCGCCCGCCGGCTGGCCGCGCTGCGGCAGGTCACCTGCGCGAGCCGGGCCTACGTCGAGCGCTTCGGCGTGCCGGCCACGCTCGCCGATCTGGACGCGCACCGCGCGGTCGATTACGTGTCCGCCTCCACCGGCAGGTCGAGCCCGCTCGAATTCATCACCGGCGGACGGACGGAAACGCGCACGATCCCCAGCATCATCGCGGTCAACAACGGCGACGCCTACCTCGCCGCGTGCGAGGCCGGCCTCGGCATGGTGCAGATCCCGCGCTATCGCGCCGGACGGCAGATCGCCGACGGCACGCTGATCGAATTCCTGCCCGACTCGCCGCCTCCCAACCTGCCGCTGTCGGTGCTCTATCCGCACCACCGCCACCTGTCGCCACGCGTGCGCGTCTTCGTCGACTGGCTGGCCGAACTGCTGGGGCCGCTGCACTGACCGGACGCTGGACGGCGGCACCGCCGGTCCGTACAATGCGCGCCGTCATCGGGGAGTAGCCTCCCTTTGCCGTCCGCGGCGAAGGGGCCTGCGTCAACATGCTTGGCCAGCCGGCCATGGCGCAGGCAGTTCCGACCTGGCAAGACCTTTGACCATGCCGCCTCCGGATTGGCCGGGGAGGCGCATGGTCATCGGTTATCTTCCGGCCAGGGATCATTCATGGAAGCCTTCCTCGTCTCGACGAGCATCGTCGCCCTTGCGGAAATCGGCGACAAGACGCAACTGCTCGCCTTCATCCTCGCCGCAAAATTCCGCAAGCCGCTTCCCATCGTGCTGGGCATCCTGCTCGCGACGATCGCCAACCACGCCTTCGCCGGCGCCGTCGGCACCTGGCTCACCTCGCTGGTGAGCCCCGAAACCCTGCGCTGGGTGCTCGGCATCTCCTTCATCGCGATGGCGGTGTGGACGCTGATTCCGGACAAGTTCGACGAGGACGACGCCCGGCTGGCGCGCATGGGCGTGTTCGGCACCACGCTGGTCGCCTTCTTCCTGGCCGAGATGGGCGACAAGACGCAGGTCGCCACGGTGGCGCTCGCCGCGCAGTACCAGGCCCTCTTCGCCGTCGTGGTCGGCACCACGCTGGGGATGATGATCGCCAACGTGCCGGCCGTGCTGCTCGGCGACCGCATCGCCCAGCGCATGCCGACGAAGCTGGTGCACGCGGTGGCGGCGGCGATCTTCGCCGTGCTGGGCGTCGCGACGCTGCTGGGCGCCGGGGAAGGCCTTGGCCTGTAGACAGCCGCGGCGGGCGATCCGCGTCGCCCGCCGCGGCGGTCCGGGACGCCGCCCCGCCGGCCCGGCCGGCGGACAGGCGGGCGCGCCCGGCCGGGCTTACTTCAGCGCCGCGAGCGCGGCCGCGTAGTCGGGCTCGTCCTTGATCTCGGGCACGAGCTGCGAATGCACGACCTTGTCGGCGGCATCGATCACCACCACCGCGCGCGCGGTGAGGCCGGTGAGCGGGCCGCCGGTGATCGCGACGCCGTAGTCCTGCGCGAAGTTCGGGCTGCGGAAGGTCGACAGCGTCTTCACGTTGGCCAGCCCCTCCGTCTCGCAGAAGCGCTTGGCTGCGAAGGGCAGGTCGGCCGAGACGACCAGCACCACGGTGTCGGCAAGGTTGCCGGCCTCGGCGTTGAACTTGCGGGTGGAAGTGGCGCAGGTGGGCGTGTCCAGGCTGGGCACGATGTTGAGCACCTTGCGCTTGCCGACGAAGGCAGAAAGGCCGACGTCGGCGAGGTCCGCGCCGGTCAGGCTGAAGGCGGGCGCGGCGTCGCCGGCCTGCGGGAAGCGGCCGGCGAGCGGTATGGGATTTCCGGCCAGGGTCACTGTGCTCATGTTCCTCTCCTCTGTCGAGCTGGGGGCGTTCCGGCCGCCGGGGCGGCCAGGGTGGGGAAGCGTAGTAGCCCACACCGCCGCGCCCGCCGTCAACCCGGCTGGCATGTCGGGATTACCGTCATGCGGCCGCAGCGGAGAGCCACGCCGGAGACCCGCCGGATGCCGGGCCGCACCGCCCCGGCAGGCGCCGCGCCGGTTCGGCGTTCCTGCGCCTTCCAGCGCGCTACGGCCGGCCTGCCATTCGTCGGGGACATCGCGGCGGCGGATCGCCGGCCAGGAGCGAGGAAACCGGGTGGCGGAAGAGAATGGGAGTCGAACCCACCTGGGACCGGCTGACGGCCCCACCCGGTTTTGAAGACCGGTCGCCCCACCGGGGAACGCGTCTCTTCCGCAACCGGCAAGGATCATAGCCCGCCCCGCGGCGGTTTGGCAGCAGCCGGACGAACGACGCCGCGGCGAGGCGACACACCCGCGCCGCCTGCGGCAGGCGCCCGGCATGGCACCCCAAACGCGGAGTGCGGGTGCGGGTGCGGGTGCGGGTGCGGGTGCGGGTGCGGGTGCGGGTGCGGGTGCGGGTGCGGGTGCGGGTGCGGGTGCGGGTGCGGGTGCGGGAAATTGCGCTGCGCGCAGCCCCGGCCGGCGAACGCACACCCGGCGGGGCCGTTCCCCTCGCCGGGCCGTGCGACCTCAGGCGGGCATCTCGTCCGCCGGCACCGGCGGCTCGCCGCGCAGCACGTGGGCGCGGCGCTGCCCCTCGCCGACGCGGCGCGTGTATCCGACGCGGTCGAAGAACTCCAGGATCTGGATCGCGCGCTTGCGGCCGCCGCCGATGCGGTCGCGGAAATCCGCGGCGCGGATGCGGCGATCATCGCCGGCAGCCAGTCCGGCGGCGATCGCCTGCATCTCCGCCACGTTGCCGCGCGCGTAGAACAGATCCCGCACCACCTGGAACACTTCGCCGCGCATCGCCAGCCGGCGCAGCAGGCTGCGCACGTCCGCTTCGGCGAGCGCGCAGGCCGCCGCGAGGTCACGCACCCACGGCGGATCGAAGCCGCCGGCGGCGAGCCGGGCGATCAGTTCGTCGGCACGCGCGCGGTCGGCGGCGCCGAGTTCCGCCGTGTGCGCCGGCAGGTGCCAGGCCGAACCGGCGCGACCGATGAGTCCGTCGGCGAGCAGGGCTTCCAGCCGCGCCTGGAAGGCCGGCGAGGGCAGTTGCGGTGCGCACATGCGGCGCAGGCGCTCGCGCTCGACGCCGGGTTCGTCGGCGAAATCGGCGTGGTGCGCCGCCAGGCGGGCAAGGATGGCATCGCCCAGCCGGGCCCACGCGGCGGCGCCGAGCAGGCGGTTCGCAGGCCGCGGCAAGGCCACCGCGCCGGCCGGCAGCAGCGCACGCCAGCCGTCCCCGGGCAGGTTGTGCGCGGCAGCCACCTCGTCGGCATCCAGCCCGGCCGGCGCGGCTTCCAGCAGTGCGGCCAGCCGCGCGGCGGGGTCGGCATCTTCCAGCGCGGCGAGCAGCGCGAGGCGTTCGGGCCGGCGCCGGTGGCGCGCGGACGGAAACGGGTCGAGCACGCGGCCGCCGCCCAGCGTCTCGCGCCCGGCTGCATCGCGGATGACGACGCGGTCGCCGTGGCAGGCGAACACCGGGCGGTCGAGCACCGCCTGCACCAGCCCGGATGCGCCCGGCGCCAGCCCGCCGGCCTCGAGCGCGCCGTCGAGCAGCGCCAGCCGCGCCATCGCGTGCCCGCCGGCATGATGCAGCGTGACGCCGGCCCACTGGCCGAGCCTGCGTCCGGCTTCCGGCAGCAGGTGCAGGCGCAGATCGAGCCGGTCGGTGGCGCAGGCCAGCGCGGGCGCGAGCAGCCAGTCGCCGCGTTCGATGTCGCCGTAGTCGATGCCGGCGAGGTTCACCGCGCAGCGGCTGCCCGGCCCGCCGGCCTCGGCGCGGCGGCTGTTCACATGCAGGCCGCGCACCCTGACCTCGCGCGAGAAGCCGGAAGGCCGCGCCAGCAACAGGCGGTCGCCGATGCGCACCGTGCCGGCATGCACCGAGCCGGTGACGATGGTGCCGGCACCGGCGATCGCGAAACGGCGGTCCACCACCAGGCGGAAACCGCCCGCCGGCACCACTTGCGGCTCGGCCTTCGCCACCGCCTCGAGATGGGCGCTCAGCGCGGGGACGCCCTCGCCGCTGGCGGCCGACACCGCGAACACCGGGCTGCCGGCCAGCCGTGTGGGCGCGAGCAGCCCTCCGACCTCGGCCGCGACCTCGGCGACGCGCGCCGCCGGCACACGGTCGCACTTGGTCAGCGCCACCGCGCCGCGCCCCACGCCCAGCAGGTGCAGGATGGCCAGGTGCTCGCGCGTCTGCGGCATCACGCCGTCATCGGCGGCCACCACCAGCAGGGCGTAGTCGATG
The DNA here is from genome assembly GCF_002354895.1 of Thauera sp. K11. NCBI lineage: Bacteria > Pseudomonadati > Pseudomonadota > Betaproteobacteria > Rhodocyclales > Zoogloeaceae > Thauera > Thauera sinica. The sequence continues at coordinate 4,777,396 of NZ_CP023439.1, read as the reverse complement.
CCCGCCGCGCCCATCAGCATGGTGGGCACGAAGCGCTCGTGCCCCGGCACGTCGATGAAGGCCAGCACCTGCCCGTCCGCGAGCGGCGCGTAGGCGTAGCCCAGCTCGATGGTGATGCCGCGCTGCTTCTCTTCGGGCAGGCGGTCGGTGTCGACGCCGGTGAGCGCGCGCACCAGCGTGGTCTTGCCATGGTCGATGTGGCCTGCTGTGCCGATCAGCATGGGTCGGATTCCTCCCGTTGGAGTGCGAAGCGGGAACGACGGCGCAAGCAGCGCAGCATACAATCGCGCAACCGAACACGCTGCAGGAAAACCCGGCCCATGCAGGAAGCACCGACAAGGCGCAGGCGGCTCGCCAACGCGAAACTGCAGCTCGACGAACTGGTGCAGATGCTGGCGGCCGACGGCCACCTGGCGCCGGCCGACGGCGACAGGCTGCTCGCCACCCGCCCCGCCCGCGACCAGGACGTGCATCCGCTGGTCTGGGTCGGCGACCACCGGCTCACCGACGCGAAGGACGGCAGCCGCGTGCTGACCACCGAGACGCTCACCGAATGGCTGGCCGCGAGGACGCAGCAGCCCTACCTGCACATCGACCCGCTCAAGATCGACGTCGCGCGCGTGTGCGGCGTCGTCACCCATGCCTACGCCGCGCGCTACCACATCCTGCCGGTGGAGGTGAGCACGCAGGAAGTGACGGTGGCGACCGCCGAACCCTTCGACCGCGAGTGGCAGGGCGAACTCGAACGCATGCTCGGCCTGCGCATCCGCACCGTGCTCGCCAATCCGGCCGACGTGCGCCGCTACCTCGGCGAGTTCTACAGCCTGGCGCGCTCGGTGCGCCGCGCGATGGAGCGCCAGCAGGAACTGCCGCAAGGCATCACCAACTTCGAGCAGTTGGTGCAACTGGGCAAGAGCAGCAACATCGACGCCAACGACCAGGCGGTGGTGCACATCGTCGACTGGCTGCTGCAGTACGCCTTCGAGCAGCGCGCCAGCGACATCCACATCGAGCCGCGGCGCGAGGAATGCCTGGTGCGCTTTCGCATCGACGGCCAGATGCACCTGGTGTACCAGGCGCCGATGCAGTTGATGGCGGCGATCACCAACCGCATCAAGCTGCTCGGCCGCCTCGACGTGGTGGAAAAGCGCCGCCCGCAGGACGGCCGCATCAAGACGCGCTCGCCCGGCGGCGACGAGATCGAGCTGCGCCTGTCGACCATGCCCACCGCCTTCGGCGAAAAGCTGGTGATGCGCATCTTCAACCCCGAACTGCTGCTGAAGAACTTCGCCGAACTCGGCTTTTCCGACGACGAAAACCGGCGCTGGCGCGACCTCATCCAGCAGCCCAACGGCATCATCCTCGTCACCGGCCCGACCGGCTCTGGCAAGACCACCACGCTGTATTCCACGCTGCGCGAACTGGCCACGCCCGAGGTGAACGTATGCACCGTGGAAGACCCGATCGAGAACGTCTACCCGCACCTCAACCAGATGCAGGTGCAGCACAACATCGGCCTCGACTTCGCCGCCGGCGTGCGCACGCTGCTGCGCCAGGACCCGGACATCATCATGATCGGCGAGATCCGCGACCTCGAGACCGCCGAGATGGCGGTGCAGGCCGCGCTCACCGGCCACCTGGTGCTGTCCACCCTGCACACCAACGACGCGCCCTCGGCCGTCACCCGGCTGCTGGACCTCGGCGTGCCCGACTACCTGATCCGCGCCACGCTGCTCGGCGTGCTCGCGCAGCGCCTGGCGCGCACGCTGTGCCCGCACTGCCGCGCACCGGCCGACACCGACGAGCGGGCCTGGAACGAACTGGTGAGCCCGTGGAAGTCCAACATGCCGCGCCAGGTGTCGAAGCCGGTCGGCTGCCTCGAATGCCGCATGACCGGCTACCTCGGCCGCACCGGCCTGTACGAGATGCTCACCGTCACCCCGACCCTGCGCCGCCTGGTCGGCGAAGACAAGGACGGCGCGCAACTGCGCGAACAGGCGATCCGCGAAGGCATGCGCCCGCTGCGCCTGAGCGGCGCGCTGAAGGTCGCCGCCGGGGTCACCACCATCGACGAGATCCTGCGCAACACGCCGCCGGCACGGCCGCGGTGAACGTGCGGCGCGGAACTCCCGCGTTGCTTGATTCGACGGAACGCCATGCCGGTCAAGCCCGGCTCCAGAAACCGGCCGGATCGCCTTGCCCAAGGCCGTTGTCTACCGTCCGGCCTCGGCGGACTATTTCGACGCAACGCAGTTGCCGAAGAGGCCGGCCAACCTTCGTGGCTCGATTCCACATACCTTTCAAGAGTGGAGGAACGAAATGATCAGCAAGAACACGATTTGTCTCTGGTACGACGGCACCGCCCTGGACGCCGCGCAGTTCTACGCCGAAACGTTTCCGGACAGCGCCGTGGGAAGCATCCTCCACGCACCCGGCGACTATCCCTCCGGCAAGGAGGGTGATGTCCTGACGGTCGAGTTCACCGTCATGGGCATCCCCTGCCTCGGACTGAACGGCGGCCCGGCGTTCAGCCACAGCGAGGCTTTCTCGTTCCAGGTCGCGACCGACGACCAGGCCGAAACCGATCGCCTGTGGAACGCGATCATCAGCAACGGCGGCCAGGAAAGCGCATGCGGCTGGTGCAAGGACAAGTGGGGCCTGTCGTGGCAGATCACGCCAAGGGCCCTCACCGCCGCGATCACCGATCCCGATCGCGCAGCGGCCAAACGCGCCTTCGAAGCGATGATGCAGATGACGAAGATCGACATCGCCGCCATCGAAGCGGCTCGGCGGGGCTGACGTTGCTTGGCGTCTGCTTGCGCTGGTTGGGAGAGGGGGGACTGGGTGGGGAGTGGATGAACGGGCACGATGCCATTCGGCCAGTACCCACCATCGGCCGTGCTTGCCCATAGCGGACTTTCAGAGCCAACAATACGTAGGGTACTGGCACGCCGCTTTCCTTTTTTTTAGTAGATATGGTCACTGGGTCCAACACTCCGGGATACTCCAACGGTGCAGGTTTCCGGCGATATGACAGTCCGAAGTTAGGGCGCAAAACTGCCTCCCCAAAACAAAGTTGGCGTCTCAATAATGATCCCACTCCGAACTGCTTTTTATTGTCTCGTAGTGTTAATGATGACGGCCTGTGGTCAGCACGACCCGGGATGGACAACTCTCGCTCTAGAGCCGCAGGACATCGCGCCGCTTGCTTGGATTGATACCAATACTTTGGTAGTCGGCCACCGAGATTCGATTTATCGGTATGACTTAAAATCACGTCAACTCAAGCAACGCCTTGCAGAGAAGTACGATACGACGGACTTTCAACATTCGAATTGCTTCTCATCACGTGGAGGGCGTTTTGGAATCAATTTACCCGTTCGCTCTACCAAGAGCAATGTCACAATTATTTCCGCGCCTAAAGAGCAGCGATTTCGTCATGTGCGCGACTGGTCTCGGCCGGAACTGAATACTGAAGATTCGGATCTGTCGATATGGTGGAATACCAATCCATTGGATTGCAGCCCTTTTGACTACAAAGAACGCGAACGAAAGGTCGCCATACTTAAACGCGGCGAGACTCTGGTTCAATCTCCCCGCCCATTGCTGCTTGCAAGTGAAGGGGATGCATTCGTCACAGTGGACAAGAGCGCCAGAAGCACGGGAAGTCGTATCCTTCACCTGTTCAGCCATGGTTCTGATGCACCTTCCAGAGCAATCCCGCTACCCGGTGCAACAAACTCATCGCCCGACATGGGCTCGGAATTGCATTCGTTCCGCGACTCCGACGGCAGCTACGTAATCTACGAATCAAATCGCGAATTCGATGCCAACCGCAACGTCTGGCCACTTACCGCGTGGCGCCTTGCACCCGATCTTACGGTTACGCGAGTGCTCATGTTGCCTGGTGGGCCATGGGTTCGATCACATGGATTGCTTAAGGCATTTAGCTGTTTTTCTTGTGGGTGTTCGTGCTACGCGCATTTTGACCTAGCTGGGGCACAGGGCCGCATCTATGCACATATTTACGGCAAATCGGTTGGAGATTCCGTTGCCGGAGTGTACGAACTAACGCACGTTAAGGCTGAGACGCACTGGGTTCAGGGTGTTGCAGGCAACTTTAGCGGGCCGATCCTTGTCTCACCCGAAGGTTGTCGAATCGCGTATGCAGATGCAGATGGACGGCCTTGGATAGTCCAGGTCAAGTCTTGCAAATGAAATGCACCTTCAACATGGGATGAGCGCCCAACCCATCATTCCACCGGACCTGCGCGAAAAGCCGTACGGGCCGGTGAATTCAGACGTTGGACATCGCAGTCCTACTACCCTGCATTTTTCCGTATATCATAGGAGGATCAAATGGACGGTTTCGAAGGCCCGTTTAGGTTTGAGCTTGATGCCGAGGGAACTGTGCTTCCCTGGGAAACGCTTGACCCCACGATAAAGGCAGAATTGTTATCCGACGGCAATATTTCACAGGAGTCCTCCAAGGTATATTTATTCAAGATGGCCGTTATGCCTAACGATTACAGAATTGAGAAACATCACGATTGGCAGAAAGTTTCGAGGCTCTTTGTTCAGGCAACTGTCGGTCATGACTCAATGAAATTGGGTGGCATCTCGCCTCGCAACAAGAAGGCTGCCAATGCTCGACAGTTGGACATGGGGTTTGACGGGAGGTTAGAAGCCGAGGCCAATCTCTTCAGCATGGCCAAGGTAAAACTCGTGCTTTCGAACTTCATCAAGAAAAATGCGACAGCAGATCGGATGGCAGTACTTTCCTCCTGCACCAAGAAAATTGCTCAATGGGTTTACTCCAGCGCGTGGCCATTCATTGACTTTAAGAAATATGTTTACGTTGCGGTACCCGATCTGATTCCCGCAGATCAACGGTATCTCAAGGTTTCAATTAAGGTTGTGCGCAAGGGAAACATCGAGATCACCCAAGCTGGAGTACATGAGCACACCGTGCACCTCGCGTAGCGATGCCCAACCAGTTGGAGGGGACGCTCCGTCGAAAATCCGGCGGAGCGTCCCTGAACTCGAGCGTTGAAGTCCGCTTTCGCAATTCATGTCGCTAGCCCGTCTGATCACAATGATTCCGAATAATCGATCACGCCAAACCGGCGCAAACGCTCACCGGTCACCGGAATCCGCAATACAGCCCCGCCACCTCCCAGGACACGGCATTCAAACCCTGAAGCCGGTCCGGCAGCCGGGACACACCCGGCGTTCCACGCAAACGACCTTGCCGTAAACGCGCCCGCTCCGCGCATCCCTCACCACCATCCCGACAGCCGCGAAGGCTCCAGCGCGACCTCCCCCTGTTTTCCTGCGCCCCCGGGATAAACCCGGTAGCCGGCGGAGCGCGGCATGGCGCTGGACGGGTGAGCATGGGCGCCGGGGATGCACACCCTTTTCCAGTCGCGGCGCCGCATGCGCCGCGCGCAACCCGTGCCCTCCCCGGGCCGGACCGCCTTCGGGTGGCGGCCGGCATCCACACCACCCACGGAGGAAACGACATGAGCATGATGCGGGCTGCGCGCTTGCACGAGATCGGCGGACGGTTTTCGATCGACGAAGTCCCCATCCCGACTCCCGGCAAGCACGACGTGCTGGTGAAGGTCGAAGCCTGCGGGCTGATTCCCAACCTGCGCAACGTCGTCACGCACTTCCCCACCTGGTATCCCTTCCTGCCGCTGCCGGCGCTGCCCGCCACCTTCGGCCTGGACAGCGCGGGCACGGTGGCTGCGGTCGGCGACGGCGTCACCGCCTACCGGCTGGGCGACCGGGTGTATGTGAATCCCGGCGTCGGCTGCGGCGAATGCCGCTGCTGCGTGCAGGGCGAACCGACGCGCTGCGACAGCTACACCTTCATGGGCTATTTCGGCTTCGGGCCGGGCTCGCAGGCGGTGTTCGAGCGCTATCCCCATGCTGGCTACGGCGAGTACATGACCGCGCCGGCGGCAAACCTGGTGCGCCTGCCGGACAACCTCGGCTCGGCCCGGGCCGCCCGCCTCGGCTACCTCGGCACGGCGTATTCGGCGATCCGCAAGTCGGCGCTGCGGCCCGGCCAGAGCCTGCTGGTCCTCGGCGCCACCGGCACGCTGGGCGTGGGCGCGACCCTGCTCGCGCTCGCCTTCGGCGCCGCCCGCGTGCTGGTCGTCGCGCGCGACCGCAAGGCGCTGGACCGCCTCGTCGCGCTCGACCCGCGGCGCGTGGTGCCGGTGGTGCTGGGCGAAGGCGGCATCGCCGAGCAGGCGCGCCGGCATCTTCCGGGCGGCGTGGACGCGATGCTGGACACGCTGGGCGCGAAAGCCCCGGCCGAACTGTCGGTCGATGCCATGGGGGCGGTCGCCCGCGGCGGACGCATCGTGCAGATCGGTGGCGTGGCCGGCCCCATCCCGATCGACCCGCATCCCTTCATGTGCGCGCAACTGCAGTACATCGGCTCGCTGTGGTTCACCCCGGCCGAGGGCGCAGAACTGGTTGCGATGATCGAGTCGGGCATCGTCGACCTCGACCTGCTCGAACCCCGCGCCTACCCGCTGGAACGGCTCAACGAAGCGCTGGAGGCCGTGGAGTCGCAGGCCAACGGCTTCACCAACTTCCACATCGTGCACGCCTGAACCCCTCGCGCCGGCGGCCGCGCCCGCCTCGCCGAGGCGGGGACCGCCGGCGACATCCCGCAGGAAGGAGAACCCGATGCAAACGACACGAATCGTCACCGGCCACGACGCGAACGGCCGCGCCGACATCGCCATGCGCGCACCGCTCGCCGGCGCCTTCGAGCACCATCCCGGCTTCGCAGCCAGCCTGGTCTGGCGGACCGAGCCGCTGCCCACGATCCCCGCGAGCCCGTCCGATGCGGTGGCGGCGGTGGAATCGGTCATTCCGCGGCCGGGCGGCACCATCGCGATGGCGGTGACCTTCCCGCCCGACAGCGTCATGCGCTCGGACCAGTTCGACCCCGCCGCCGCCGGCATGGAATTCGCGCAGCGGCTGCCGGGACTGGCCGAGAGCTTCGACCCCGACGGTTCGGGCTTTCACCGCACCGACACGATCGACTACGGCGTCGTGCTCGACGGCGAGGTATGGCTGGACCTCGACGACGGACGTTCGAGCCGCCTGCAGGCGGGCGACGTCGTCGTGCAGCTCGGCACCCGGCATGCGTGGCGCAACCAGAGCGAGCGGCCGGTGCGCATGTTCTTCGTGCTGATCGGCGCGGTGCGCGGCTGATCCGAGACGGCGAGGGGCCCGCCTGTTGCGGGCCCTCGACAGCCCGGGCCGTGATAACATCCGTTATAACAAGACTCGCCGCGAGGCCAGACATGAAGCTCAAGATCACCAGCATCGGCAACTCCGCCGGCGTCATTCTTCCCAGGGAGCTGCTGGCGCACCTGCGCCTGGAAAAGGGCGACGAACTCTACGCCCTGGAAACGCCCGATGGCATCAAGCTGACCGCTTACGACCCGGTGCTGGCGGCACAGATGGCCATGGCCGAGCAGATCATGCGCGAAGACCGGCAGGTGCTGCACCAGCTCGCGAAATGAGCGGCGCGAAACGATGATCGTCTGGATCGGCAAGCCGCTGGTGCAGGCCATTCACGACCGCCAGCTTGCCGAACATGGCGGCGCCGGCGGCCCGCGTGACGAAACGCTGCTCGAATCCGCGCTGGCCCGTCCGCAGCAGCTCCATGCGTATGGGGAACCGCCGCCGGACCTCGCCGATCTGGCCGCCAGCCTCGCTGCCGGCCTGGCCCGCAACCATCCGTTCGTCGATGGCAACAAGCGCACTGCGCACGTCTGCTACCGGGTATTCCTCAAGCTCAACAACTGCGATCTGAAAGCCAGCGACGAAGAAAAATACGTCGCCATGGTCGGCCTCGCCGACGGCACCATCGAAGAAGCCGGGTTCGCCCACTGGCTGCGCTCGCGCATCGTCACCCAGGCGGGCGGCAGCGTGCAGGAAGCCGGCGCGGACTACCGCTGACGGTACGTCCGCCGGGGCGGAGTTCGAACCCGCCCCTGTGTCGTGCATCTCGATCCGATCGATGCGCCACGTGCGGCGCATGGCCGGCCGGCGCCTCGGGGCGGCCGGCCACGGCAGGGAATCTCCCTCAGAGATGCTTGTGCCCCCACATGCTGGTGACGTCGAACAGCTTCACGTCGCTGTCGTCCTCCATCTCCAGCCCGCCCCAGCCGCATTCGAACTGCAGCCTGGACGGCGATTCGCAGTAGAACGAGAACATGTTGTCGTTCACGTGGCGGCCGATCGAGCGCGTCTGGCGGAAGCCGTGCGCATGCACGCGGTCGAGCGTGAGGCCGACGTCGTCGATGCGGCTGACCTGCAGCATCAGGTGGCCCAGGCGCCGCGGGATGGGCAGGCTGCCGAAGGCCAGCGTGTGGTGGCGCGGATTGCAGCGCATGAAGATGAAGTCGCCGGCGAGCCCGCCGTAGTTCTTCGTCGACACGTAGTCGCTGGTGATGAAGCCCATGACGTCGCCGTAGAACTGCTGCACGCGCAGCGGGTCGTCGACCACCAGCATCAGGTGGCCCAGGCCCTGCTCGCCGGTGACGAAGCCGCCGTGGCCGACCGCCGCGCAGAAGGGCCGCTGCGGCTGCAGCAGCGATCCGTAGGAGACTTCGACCTCGATGCCGGACGGATCGACCAGCAGGCACATCTCGTACACGCCGCGCGCTTCGCACTGCTCCTTCGTCGCCATGCGGAACGGGTGCCCGGCCTTTTCCAGGCGGGCGCACACTTCCCGCAGGCCGTCGCGGCCGGCGACTTCCAGGCCGATCGTCTTCAGGTCGTCGCGCGCCCCGCGCGACACCTGGATGCGCCAGGGGCGCGCGTCGATGCGGAACTGCAGGCTGTCGGCGGTGCTGCCCGCCGCCAGTTCGCAGCCGAACACGTCGCGGCCGAACACCGTCCAGCGGTCGAGGTCGGAAGCCTCGATCTCCACGTAGGCAAGCCGTTTCACCAGTGACATCACAGCCTCCCGCCCGGTTTTTCGCGCCGCCACGCCAGCCGGGCGGTGCGTGCCTCGCGGGTGCCTTCCTCGATGCGCGCCACCAGCGTCAGTCCGCCGTCCTCGCCCCACACGATGCGGCGGCGCTGCTTGCCGCCCTGCCAGTTGGGGAAGATGCACAGTTCGACGTGGTGGGTGACGTAGTCGCCATCGACGCTGTAGCCGCCCGCATAGGAGAGGAACTCGTCGTAGGCAGTGGCCTTCTCCGCAGCGTCGGCGTCCCACTGGCCGCCGGTGGCGAACGGCGTGCGCGGCACCCTGGTCAGCAGGCAGAACATCGTGCCGTCGCCGTATTCGATGAAGCCGTCCAGCTTCTCGCCGAACGGGTGGACGACGCGGCCGTCGTCGTATTCCTGCGTCCATGACTGGACGTACCAGCGTCCCTTGATGTCGTTTTCCACTGTTGCACTCCTCGTCGTCATCCCGCGCCGCAGCGGCGGGATGGGTCATTGCTCGGTCAGGAAGTCGCGCACCAGGCGGGCGAAGCGCCCGGCGTGCTCGATCTGGGTCCAGTGGCCGCAGCGGCCATAGACGTGAAGCTGCGCGCGCGGGATCAGCTCGCACAGGCGCAGCGAATTGCCCAGGGGGATCACCCTGTCCTCGCGGCCGTGGATGATCAGCGTCTCGTGCTCGATGGCGCGGATCGCCGCCTCCGGGCTGGCCAGGGCCTGCACCCAGCGCTGGCGTGGCGCGGGAAACATGGCGGAGAACGCTTCCTGCGCGCCGGGCTGGACACTGGCTTCGAAGCGCGAGCGCACGATGTCCTCGGTGATGCGCGCGCGGTCGAAGGCGAAGATGTCCATCACGCGGCGCATGTCGTCCATCGACGGCTCGTAGCCCCATACCGCGTCCAGCCCCGGGGTCAGCTCGAAGTCGATGCCTGCCGCGCCCATCAGCACCAGCCGGCGGATGCGCTGCGGATGGCGGATGGCCAGCATCAGCGCGAGCGCGCCGCCGAAGGAGTTGCCGACGATGTCGGCCTGCTGGACGCCGAGCGCATCCATCAGCCCGACGGCCTGCGCCACCCACCGCTCCGGCGTGTAGCGGCCGTCCGGCGAGCGTGCGCTGTATCCGAAGCCCAGCATGTCGGGCACGATCACGCGGCAGGATTTCGCCAGTTCCGGCATGGCCAGGCGCCAGTTCACGAAGCCGCTCACGCCGGGGCCGGAGCCGTGGATCATCAGGACGGGATGCCCCTGTCCCACATCGTGGTAGTTGGTCTCGATGCCATCGACGTCGATCGAAAGCCCGATCTCGGGGTTCTGCTGCATTGCGCGTGTCCTGTATGGGCGTGCGCGCCGGGCGCGCCGCCGCGTACCGGGCGCCGGCGCTGTCCGCGGCGTGCGCGTATCTGCTGGAAACGGAGTCGCCCGGCCCGGCCCACGGCCGGGCCGCCGGTTCAGAAGTCGACCTTGTCGGTCTTGTAGCGCGGCGGCTTGCCGTCGGCCGTTTCCCTGTAGCGGATGGCCGAATCCTTCGTCGCCCCGTTCACACCGCGTCCCGGCTTGGCGATGCCGCGGTTCCAGCGCGAGGCCAGCTTGCGCCAGGTGATCGGCGACAGGTCGGTGGAGACGAGTTGCTCGTCGTCCCAGCCGGTGCCGTCGGCGTAGAAATACTGCATCGCCTCGCGCGCATAGACGTCGCAGTCGTTGAAGCCGTGCAGCGCCAGCGGCTTGTAGACGCGCTCGAAGCGGTACTTGTAGTCGTCCAGTTCCTGCGGCGTCCTGCACACGCGAACGAGCACTTCCCAGTATTCGTGCGTGTCGTCGGTGATCGGCACGTTCCACTCGTACTGCACGACGTGCTCTTCCGGCCAGTTCTCGACCATCAGCACGCCCGGCATCACGACCGACGTGCGGTAGGGACGCGCATTGACGCCCTTGACCTCGACGCCCAGTTCCTTGTTCTCGAGGATGGGCTGCCACTTGTCGGTGAACAGCCACTGCATCATGCCCTTCGGGCCGTTGTCGTCCTCGACCACGGTGATCGCGTCGTCGCCGGTCGGCACGATGCCCAGCGGCAGCACCCACTTCATCGCCTGGACGATGCTGCAATCCTTGTGCACCAGGATGTGCGCGTTGTCGAAGCCGTTCTCGATGGCGACGCGCCAGTTGCCGTAGCCGGTGCGGTGCATGCCCATCGCCACCGCGCCCTCGTCCAGCAGGCTGGGCGTGTCCGGCCACAGCGGATGCGGGAAGCGCTCGTTGTCCTTCGGGAAGCGGAACGGCAGGTCGTGTTCCAGCGGCGGCACGTCCTCGTCCGGATAATCGTCCTCGCGCACGAAGACGAAGATCATGCCGGCGACTTCATGCACCGGGTAGGTCGTCACGCCGGTGGTGCCGATCAGCTTGTCGTCCGGGTTGCCGACGATGGTCGTCAGGCGGCCGTCCTTCAGGTCGAACGTGAAACCGTGGTACCAGCAGGAGACGGTCTTCTTGTCGAAGCACATCTTCTTCTCGGACATGCGCACGCCGCGGTGCACGCACTGGTCCTTGAGCGCATAGACCTTGCCTTCCGAACGACGCAGCACGATGGGCACGCCGCAGATCTGGATGCCCTGCACCTCGTCTTCCGGAAGCTCGCTGCTGAAGAGGGCCGGATACCAGTGGTTGATGAACCCCCAGGCCGCATCCTTGTACGGCTGGTACTGGCTCTGCGTCTTCTGGTTGTTGACGCGCTCTTCGCTGATCGTGTTGAGCTTCTGGGTGCGCCTGCGGATGATGGGTTGGTCCGACATCTGAATCTCCCGGTTGCTGATTGAACGAGATTGCGGTGAATCCGGGAGTGATGTTATTGGGCCGCTTTTTGTTCGACGCTCCACCCAATGCCGCGCTTATCCCCTTAGCGCAAGAATGAAACGGCGGATGAAAACGCGGTTTCCGGCGGCCTGGAACGGACGCGGTTCGCCTGCGCGGCGGGCGCGCGGACCCGCGCCCGTCAGCGCGCCAGCGTCTGCGACGGGCTTTCGCCGAAGCGGCGTTTGTAGTCGGTGGTGAAATGGCCGAGATGGGTGAAGCCCCACTGGTAGGCCACCGCGGTGACGGTGGTCTCGCCCGGCGTGAGGCGCTTCAGCTCTTCATTGACGCGGCGCATGCGCACTTCCTTCAGGTACAGCATCGGCGAGGTGTTGCGGAAGCGGCGGAAGCCGTTGAAGATCGAGCGGCTGCTGACGCCGGCATGCTCGGCCAGATCGACGATGGTGATCGGCTCGTCGGCATGCTCCTCGATGTAGCTGTAGCGCTCGATGCGCTTCACGAAGGCCGGCGCGATCGAGCGTTCCTCCCCGGCCAGTTCCTCGCTGTAGTTGTGCGGCTGACAGGTGAGCAGCATGGTGATCACCATCTGCTCGATCTGCGCGGCGATGATGGCCGGGTCGAAGCTCTGCTCGTCGATCGCGAGGCTTTCGTAGATCCAGCGCATCAGGCCGGTCCATCGCATGCCGCCCTGGCTGTCGAGCGACATCGACGGCCGGAACTCGAGCGGGCGGCGCATGCCGTGGCCCAGGTGCTGGATGCAGTTGCGCTCCAGCGCCTCGCGGTCCACCCGCACCACCAGCTTCTCGGTATTGGGCTCGTGGCGGATCAGGACCGGCGCATTGGCATTGATCACAGAGCCGTTCTTGCCCGCCGAACAGACCGCCTCGCCGCCCACCTCCACCAGTTCCCGCCCGCTCAGCGGCACCTGGACGAGATAGAAGGACTCGAAACTGCCCGGATCGATGTTGACCTCGCCGCCATAGGTGATGCGTCCGAAGCCCACGCCCCTGACCTTGCGCAGGTGCAGGCGCGCATTGATCGAGCGCTGCCGGCTGACCGTGTTCAGCGTGCTCTCGCAAAAGGTGCGCACGCCCCACTGGCGTGCCTCCTCGACGTCCTGGGTCTGAAACAGGCTGGCGCCGGCGATCACCGAATACGGCACGGGCGCGCTTTCGTGACGAGCGAGTTCCATTGAAATCTCCTCTGTTGGGCAGATGCCCGCGGTATTTTTTTCCTGAATCCGGCATCCGTTCCGATATCGGCAACGAATGCATGAAGTCTTGCGACAGATGCAAGACACCTCGACGCGCCGTCCGCTTCGCGCCCGCCGAAGGCTTTTCATTTGAACATCCTTCAATTGAAAAAGCACTCATGCAGTGCAGCAATCCGCGCACCCTGCGCATGGCCGCGATGCACCGGCGGGCGACGCACCGGGGATCGCCCCCGGCGCCTTAGTCCATGATTTTCCTAAGCAAAGGCCGTGCCGAAGTGCACCGGCCGGGCGCGCGCCGTGCTCCTGGACGCAATTCGTGCACTCCAGGGATAAACTGTGCACTCCACGCATTGCGCGCAATTCCCGAATTGAATCCATTCGATTCGATCGAGGCCGGTTCCGGCAATGCGCATTTCCCCATTTCCGTGCGCGATCCGATTGCCGCGCACCGAAATACGCCATCAGAAAACTGCACTGCAGGGATAAACGCGTTCTCCAGCGGAGCGACTTCCACCGGCCCGATTCCTAGGATGCATCCGACGCGCCGCACTCCGGGCGCGGTGTAAGCAAGCCATGGAAACGAGCCTCATGAACGATCGACCGCACCAGATAACCCTGCGCTTCGCCGACGGCGTGACGCACCTGATCGACGTCGAGAACGACCGCACCGTGCTCGATGCCGCCCTCGAGGCGGGCGCGCCACTGATGCACCAGTGCCATTCGGGCAGTTGCTCCAGTTGCATCGCCACCCTTTCCGCGGGGCAGGCCGCCACGCGGGCCGGCTCGAGCGCCAGCCTGCTGGGCAGCGAATACGCCGCCGGCCAGCGCCTGCTGTGCGTCACCCAGGCGCAGTCGGACTGCACCTTCGAACTGCCCTACACCAGCACGGCCGGCCTCAACACCGCGGTGGTGGCGCATGCCTTCGTCGATGCCATCGAGCGCATCGCCTCCAACGTCGCCAGGCTGACGCTGGAACTGGCCGACGGCGACTGGCTGGACTTCCGCCCCGGCCAGTACGTGCAGGTCGAGGTGCCCGGCACCGAAGAGGTGCGCAGCTATTCGCCGGCCAGCATTGCCGCCGCCCTGCCGCGCCTCGAACTGCTCGTGCGCCTCCTGCCCGGCGGCGCCATGTCGGAATGGCTGCAGCACCGGGCGCGCCCGGACGACGTGGTCAAGCTCAAGGGCCCCTACGGCGCCTTCTTCCTGCGCGAAGAGCACCGCCGCGCCCGGCACATCTTCGTCGCCGGCGGCACCGGGCTGGCGCCGGTGCTGTCGATGATCGACGGCATCCGCCAGTGGGGCGGGCGCAAGCCGCCGATGCTGCTCAGCTTCGGCTGCGCCACGCCGGAGGCCCTGTTCTGCCTGGACGAACTCGAACTGCGCCGGCAGTGGCTGCCCACGCTGGAGACGCGCATCTGCGTCGACCGCTGCGCCACCGGATCGCTGATCGAGGGCAGCCCCGTGTCCGCCCTGCGCGAAGGCGACGGCGGCCCCGACACCGTCGCCTACCTGTGCGGCCCGCAGCCGATGATCGACGCCGCCAGCCGTCGCCTGGTCGAACTCGGCGTGCCGCAGGAACACATCTACAACGAACAGTTCGTCGCCAGCCATTGACCCGGGAGCCCGCCATGAATGCCTCGTTCCAGCCCACCTTCACCGCCGAGCAGCGCGCCTGGTACGACCGGGCCTGCGCCAGGATCGACCCGCAGCGCCTGCAGCAACTGCTGTTCGACATCGTCGACATCCACAGCCCCACCGGCGCCGCGCGCGCCGCGAGCGAGTTCATGGCCCGGCGCCTCGCCGCGGCCGGGCTCGACTCGCGCTACCAGCCGATGACCGACACCAGCGGCAACCTCCTCGCCGAACTGCGCGGCAGCGGCGGCGGCGCGACGCTGATGCTGTATGCGCCGATCGACACCCACCTCGAACTCGACGAGGCCGAGCGCGCATGGACCGGCGCCAAGGGCGAGGCCGACATGCAGCCGCGCGCGCAGATGCTGGACGACTGGGTGTTCGGCCTCGGCGCCTCCAACCCCAAGGCCATGGTGGCGACGCTGACCGAGGTCGCCACCGCGCTCATCGAGGCCGGCGTGCCCATCACCGGCGACCTGCTGGTCGGCATGGCCGACGGCGGCATGCCGGTCGACATCGCCGCGCGCAACCATGCCGGCATGTCCAATGGCGTGCTGCACCTGCTCAACCGCGGCGCGGCGGCCGACTTCGCGCTGATCATGAAGCCGTGGAACTGGGTCTATCACGAGGAACCCGGCATGGGCTGGTTCAAGCTGCGGGTGCACGGCACCCTGGGCTACGCCGGCGTGCCGCACGACCTGCCCGCCTTCCGCAGCTCGGTCGTGCCGGCGGCGACGGTGATCCGGGAACTGGACGACTGGCTGCTCGAATACGCCGACCGCAACACCTCGGGCGTGGTGAAGCCGCACGGCTGGATCGCCGGCGTGCGCTCCGGCAATCCGGAGCGGCCCGCCTTTCCGTCGGCGATCACCGAGATCTTCCTCGACGTCCGCATCAACCCGCGCACCTCGCCGGCCGAGGTGAAGTCGCAGTTCGCCGGCTTCGTCGCCGGGCTGCGGCAGCGCCATCCCGACATCGTGGTCGACTGGGAGATGTACGGCTCGGTGCCCGGCGGCACCACCGACCCGCACAACTGGGTCGTGCAGTCGGCCAGGCGCGGCTGGGAGCACGTCGAACAGCGCACGCTCGGCACCCCGGACCTGCTCGGCGGGCAGACCGACGGCACCGCGCTGCGCCGCTACGGCGTGCCCACCGTGCGCATCGGCTGGCCGTGGCCCGCGCCCAACCCGCCGCTGCCGGTCGCCGAAGGGCTGGGCGGCATGGGCGCGACCTACGTGCCGGACCTCATCCCCTGCGCGCACAAGATCATGTACGTGGTCATCGACACGCTGACGCGCACGCGCAAGGAACTCGGGCTGTGAGGCCGCGGCGGGCCGGCGTCCCCGCCCGCGCGGCCGCGCAACGACGACACGCAACAGGGAGTCCGACCATGAACCGAGGGCCAGACGGCGAGCCTTTCGTCCCCCCGGGCGCCAGCCGCTTCGCCACCGCAGCCGGCGTGCGCATGCACGTGACCGGCAACGCCGCGCACCCCCTGCCGGCCTTCCCGGAGGGCCGTTGAATGAGCGCCGCCAGCGAACCGCACTACCTGGAAATCGCCGAACTCGCCCCGCTGCTGCGCGGGCGCCGGCTGTCGCCGGTCGAGCTGACGGAGGCGATGCTCGCGCGCATCGAAGCGCTCGACGGCCGCCTGCGCGCCTATGCCCGCGTCACCGCCGACGAGGCGCGCGCCGAGGCCCGCGCCGCCGAAACCCTGATCATGCGCGGCGAGTACCGCGGCCTGCTGCACGGCATCCCGCTCGCGGTGAAGGACCTGTTCTGGACGAAGGGTGTCGCCACCGCCGCCGGCACCACCGTCCATGCCGGCTTCGTGCCCGCCGAGGATGCGACCGTGGTGCGCCGCCTGCGCCAGGCCGGCGCGATCATCCTGGGCAAGCTGCAGCTCACGGAAGGCGCCTTCGCCACCCATCACCCGTCCATCGCCCCGCCGGTGAACCCGTGGGGGGCCGACCACTGGACCGGCGCCTCGTCCAGCGGCTCCGGCGTCGCCACCGCCGCCGGCCTGTGCCACGCCTCGCTCGGCACTGACAGCGGCGGCTCGATCCGCTTTCCATGCGCGGCGAACGGCCTCACCGGGCTCAAGCCGACCTGGGGCCGGGTGAGCCGCCACGGCAGCTTCGAACTGGCGGCGCTGCTCGACCACGTCGGGCCGATCGCGCGCAGCGCCGCCGACGCGCGCATCCTGTTCGACGCCATCGAGGGCCACGACCCGCTCGACCCGACTTCGCTGCCCGGCCGTTCCCCTGTCGCGGCGGACGAAGCCAGCCTGAAGGGCTTGCGCATCGGGGTCGATCCCTACTGGAACTCCAACGGCACCGACGACGCCACCCAGCGCGCGGTGGAGAACGCGCAGGCCGCGCTGCGCAGCCTGGGCGCCTCGATCAGCGAAGTGCGCTTTCCCGATGCCTGGCACATCGCCGGCCAGTGGGAGGCGCAATGCGGCGTGCAGACCGCGGTCGCGCATGCCGGCACCTATCCCGCCCGCGCCGCCGAATACGGCCCGGCGCTGAGCCGGCTGATCGAGATCGGCCGCAGCCTCGACGGCATGGGCTACCAGCGCCTGCTGCTGTCGGCGGCCGCCTTCACCGGCCGCGTCAACGCCCTGCTCGAGACCATCGACCTGCTGCTGGTGCCGGTGCAGCCCTTCGCCGCACCCACGTACGACCGGCTCGGCGCGCTGGCCGCCGACCCGGAAGCCAACCAGCGCCTGATCCAATACACCGCACCGTTCAACATCTCCGGCCATCCGTCGCTGACCCTGCCCTGCGGCCACACCGCCGAAGGCATGCCGATCGGCTTCCAGCTCGTCGCCAGGAAGGGCGCGGAGCGGTCGCTGCTGGGCGCCGGCATGGCGCTGCAGCGCGACACCGGATGGCACAAGGCGCGCCCGCCGTGCTGACGCCGCCACGACCTTCATTCCCCGACAGAGGACAGACCATGCCCCAGACCACCGCCTCCCCGACGCCGGGCCGCGCCGCGGCCGTGGATATCGACCGCCTGACCCTGGCCGGCGCGCTGCGCGGCCTCGCCGACGGCAGCCTCACCAGCGAGGCGCTCGTCCGCGCCTACATCGGGCGCGCCCGCGCGCGCCGCGACCTCAACGTCTTCATCACGCTGGACGAGGACGGCGCGCTGGCCGCCGCCCGCGCGGTGGATGCCGCGCGCCGGGAAGGCCGGCCCCTCGGCCCGCTCGCCGGCATCCCGGTGGTGGTGAAGGACAACATCCACGTCGCCGGCATGCCCTCCACCGCCGGCACGCCGGCGCTGGCGGACTTCGTGCCGGCCGAGGACGCGCCGGTGGTGCGCAGGCTGCGCGAGGCCGGCGCCATCATGCTCGGCAAGACCAACATGCACGAACTGGCCTTCGGCGCCACCGGCTACAACGCCGCCTTCCACGTGCCGGACGTGGTCGGCGTGCGCAACCCCTACGACCCGGCGCGCATCGCCGGCGGCTCGTCGTCGGGCAGCGCCGCCGCACTGGGCGCGCGCATGGCGCCGGCCGCGCTGGGCACCGACACCGGCGGCTCGATGCGCATCCCGCCCGCGCTCAACGGCTGCGCGTCGCTGCGCCCGAGCATGGGCCGCTACCCGGGGCAGGGCATCGCGCCGATCTCGAGCAGCCGCGACACCGCCGGGCCGATGGCGCTGTGCATGGCCGACGTCGCCTTGCTCGACGGCCTCATCACCGGCGAGCAGGCGCTGCCGCCGGTCGAGCTGAAGGCGCTGCGCCTGGGCGTGGTGCCCGACTTCTGGGCCAACATGGACGGCGAAGTCGCGCCCATCGCCGCCGACGTGCGCCGCAGGCTCGAAGCCGCGGGCGTCACCTTCGTCGAGGTGGACGACAAGGACATCATGGCGCTGAACAACGCCGTCGGCTTCCCGGTGGTGTTCCACGAAGCCCGCGGCGACATGGCCGACTACCTGGCGACGCAAGGCCCCGGCATCGGCATCGAAGAACTGCGCGCCGGCATCGCCAGCCCCGACGTGGCCGGCATCTACGACACCTTCGTGCTGCCGCGCAAGGCGCTGGACGCCGACGGCAACATCGTCGATTCCGCCCCGCTGTACGAAATGGCGCAGAACACCGGCCGCCCGGCGCTGCGCGCGCACTACCGCGCGCTGTTCGAGCGCCACCGGCTCGATGCGTTCGTCTTTCCGACCACGCCGGTGGTCGCCCCGCCGGCGAAGCCGGACGTGAGCGAGCCGCAGAACTTCTCGCTGCTGATCCAGAACACCGAACCCTCGGCCAGCGCCGGCCTGCCCGGCATCCAGTTGCCGGTCGGGCTGGGCGCGAAGACCGGCCTGCCGGTGGGCTTCGAACTCGACGGCCACGCCGGCGACGACCGCCGCCTGCTGGCGATCGGCATCGCGCTGGAAGCGGTGCTCGGACGCATCCCGGCGGCGCGCTGAAAGAAAGCATTCCAACGACGGCGACACCCGCCGCAATCCAACCCGACAGGAGTCGAAACGTGAGCAACTACCCCGAACTCGAGGACAAGGTCGTCATCGTCACCGGCAGCGGCAGCGGCATGGGGCGCGATGCCTGCATGGCGCTGGCGGCCGCAGGCGCGCGCATCGTGCTCGGCAACCGCAACCGGGCCGCCGGCGAGGCGGTGGCCGCCGCCATCGCCGCCACCGGCGGCACGGCGGTGTTCCAGCCCACCGACGTGTCGAAACCGGCCGACTGCGCGGCGCTGGTGCAGCGCGCGCTGGACGCCTTCGGCCGCCTCGACGGCGCCTTCAACAACGCCGGCCTGCAGCGCGAGTTCTGCGACATCCACGAGACGCCCGACGCCGACATCTCGGACGTCATCGACATCAACCTCAAGGGCGTGCTGTACATGATGAAGTACGAGGCGGCGGCGATGCTCAAGACCGGCGGCGGCGCCATCGTCAACAACAGCTCCATCTTCGGCCTCAAGGCCATGCCGCACCTGGCCTACTACGTGGCCGCCAAGCACGGCGTGCTCGGCGCCACCCGCGCCGCGGCGCTGGACTACGCGCAGCAGGGCATCCGCGTGAACGCGGTGTGCCCCGGCCCGATCAAGACCGCGAGCTACGACCGCGTCACCGGCGGCGACGACCACATGTACGACGACGGCGTGCCCATGCACCGCATCGGCCAGCCGCGCGAGGTGAGCGACGCGGTGCTGTGGCTGCTCTCCGGCCGCTCGTCCTACGTCACCGGCAGCTTCATTTCGGTGGACGGCGGCATGTGCGCGGCCTGAGCGGCGCCCCACGCATCCACGCAGGCAAGGAGACGAAACGATGGGCAAACGCGTCAAGATGATCTTTCCGGTGCCGATGAGCGAGGCGACCCGGCCGATGGTGGAATCGCAACTGCCGCCGGAATTCCGCCGCGGCGACATCGAGGTGAGCTTCGTCGGCGCCGGCAGCACGATCACGCTGGCCGACAGCTACTACGACATGGCGATCATGGAACAGGCCGTCATCCAGGCCGGCCTGCAGGCGCAGGTGGAAGGCTTCGACGCGGTGTGCATCAACACCGTCAGCGATTCCGGCCTCGCCGCGCTGCGCTCGCGGCTGGACATCCCGGTGCTGTCGCCGGGGCAGAGCGCCTTCCACGTGGCATCCATGCTGGGCCACAAGTTCAGCATCCTCACCATGTGGGAGCGCTGGTTCCCGCTCTACCGCAAGACGCTGCGCGAATACGGGCTGGAATCGCGCGTGGCGTCGATCCGCGCCATCGAGGTGCGGCCCGACACGGTGGAACTGCTCAGCGGCAAGGAGGACATCGTCTTCGGCAAGCTGGAGGACGCCGCGCTGAAGGCGATCGGGGACGACGGCGCCGACGTCATCGTGCTGGGCTCCACCACCATGCACCAGTCGCACGCCTACCTGGCCTCGCGCCTGCCGGTGCCGGTGCTCAACCCGGGCGTCATCGCCTACAAGCTGTGCGAGATGTTCCTCGACCTCGGCCTGAGCCAGAGCAAGAGAGCCTATCCGTCGCCGGAAACGCTGAAGGACGCGGCGTTCGCGCTCGGCGCCGGTTGAGCCCGGCCCGAGCGCCGAAGGCGCGGCGACATGGCGCCGCCGACCGTCCGCCCGGCATGCCGAGAAGACGGCCGGCGGCACAAGGATGCGCATGTGCTTCGCGGACATCGGCCGGAGCGCCGGTCCGCGGGGCACGCATCACCGCGCCCGCGGACGGTCAATCGTAGCGGACGTCGGCCACCAGCCTCGCCGTCGCCGCGCGGGCCTTCAGGCGTTCGGCGGATTCGCCGCTCCACGCGTGGGAGTCGTGCCACGCGATCTCCCTGCCTTCGACGCCCGCGAAGACGATCTGCCCCGCCTCTCCACCGACCGTGGTCTCGTAGGTCCGGCCCCCGGACTCGAAGGCCAGGCGATGCGGACCCGGCTTGAGGCGCAGCCGTACCATCGAGCCGGGAACAGTCTCCACGACGGGATGCCCATCGACGGACACATCGATGGCGTGGAGCCAGTCTCCCCGGCCGTTGCGCACGATATACAGCGTCAGGGCGTCGGGCGATGCCCTGAACTGCTTGGCTTCGGCGTCCCGCTCGGGGCCGGGCGCGGCATTCTGCGTGCATACCCGGCTGCGTCCGTGCGTGTCCTTGTGGCAGAAGGGCACCTGCGCATGCGGGGCCGGCGTTGCGGTGGCCGCGCAGCCGGCGAGGAGCACGGCGGCGAGCCCGATGGACAGGGCGAAAACGAAACTGACGATGCGCATTGCGATCTCCTTTGAAAAAAAAGCGCTTTCGGGTCAGAAGGCCTCGGTATCGGCGTCGTCGAGCAGGCGCTCGGCGTCCCGGCGGCCGAACAGCCAGAACATCGCCGGAGTGAGGAAGGTGTCGAGCAGCGTGGAGCTGATGAGGCCGGAGAAGATGACCACGGCCACCGGGTTGAGGATCTCGGTACCGGGGCGCTCCGCCTCGAAGAGCAGGGGGGCGAGCGCGAAGGCCGTGACCAGGGCGGTCATCAGCACCGGGCTCAGCCGTTCCAGCGAGCCGCGCACGATCATCGCGTGATCGAAGCGCTCGCCCTCGATGCGCATCAGGTTGAGGTAGTGGCTGACCTTCAGGATGCCGTTGCGCACCGAGATGCCGGCCAGCGTGATGAAGCCGATCAGCGCCGCCACCGACAGCGGCTGGCCCGACAGCCACAGGCCCAGCACCGCGCCGACGAGCGCGAGCGGGATGTTCGCCATGATGAGCACCGACAGCGTCGCCGACTTGTAGCGGCTGTAGAGCACCACGAACATCATGACCAGGGACACGGCCGACAGCATGCCGACGAGGCGGCTCGCCTCCTCCTGCGCCTGGAACTGGCCGCCCAGGGTGACGAAGTAGCCGTCGGGCAGCCGGGTTTCGGCCACCGCCGTGCGGATGTCGGCGACCACCTCGGACAGGGGCCGTCCCTGTGCGTTGGCCGACAGCACGATGCGCCGCTTGCCGTCGTCGCGGCTGATCTGGTTGGGGCCGTCCCCGTCCTCGATGGTGGCCACCCTGGACAGCGGAATCCGGCCGCCGGGCGTCTCCAGCAGTATCCGGCCGAGGCCCTCGATCGAACGGGCGTCTTCCGGCAACCGGACGACGAGCGCGAAACGCCGCCCGCCCTCGACGATCTGGGCCACCTTCTCGCCTTCGACGAGGCTCTGCAGCGCCGACAGTATCCGGGGCACCGGCACCCCGTACTGCACGGCGGCGGCGTAGTCGATGCGCACCTTGATCTGCGGGGCGAGCACCTGCTTTTCCACCTCCAGGTCGGCCAGGCCCGGAATCCCCGCCAGGCGCGAGCGCAGCGCCTCCGCCTGGCCGCGCAGGGTGTCGAGGTCCTCGCCGAAGAGCTTGATGGCGATCTGCGAGCGCACGCCCGACAGCATGTGATCGATGCGGTGCGAGATGGGCTGCCCGATGGCGATCGCGGCGGGCAGGCCGGCGAGGCGCGCGCGGATGTCGGCCTGGATCTCGGCCATGCTGCGCGTCAGTTCGGCGGCCGGCTTCAGCCCCACGTCGAGTTCGCTCACATGCACGCCTTCGGCATGCTCGTCGAGTTCCGCGCGCCCGCTGCGCCGCCCCACGTGCGTGACTTCGGGCACCTGACCGACGAGGATCTCGGCCTGCCGCGCCAGCACCGCGGATTCGGTCAGCGTCACCCCCGGGTTGAGCCGGATGCCGATCAGCAGGGTTCCCTCGTTGAACGGCGGCAGGAAGGTCGTCGGGAACAGCGGCACCGCCGCCGCCGCGAGCAGGACGGCTGCGCCTGCGGCCGCGACCGCCGCCCTGGGACGGTCCAGGACTTTCTGCAGCGCGCCGCGATAGCGCGTCTTCAGCCACGCCAGGAAGCGCGTGTCGCCGTGCCCGAGCGACTTCATCGCCGGCAGCAGGTAGAAGGCCAGGACGGGGGTGATCGTCACCGACACCACCAGGGAGACCAGCGTCGACACGATGAAGGCGATGCCCAGCGGCATGAACAGCCGCCCTTCCATGCCCGGCAGCGCGAACAGGGGCAGGAACACCAGGACGATGATGACCGTGGCGTAGAGGATGGCGGAACGCACCTCCAGGGTGGCGGCCTTCACCACTTCCAGCGGGTGCAGGCGGCGGTGCGGATGCTCCTCCCGATCGACCTTCAGGCGGCGCAGCACGTTCTCGACCCCGACGACGGCGTCGTCCACCAGCCCGCCGATGGCGATCGCCAACCCGCCGAGCGTCATCGTGTTGATGGAAAGCCCGAAGTGCCTGAACACCAGCGCCGTCACGAGGATGGAGACCGGGATGGCGACCAGCGCGATGACGGTCGGCCGCAGCGTCCCCAGGAACACGAACAGGATCACCGCCACGAATACCGACGCGCCGATGAGCTTGCCTTGCAGCGTGGCCACCGAGGCTTCGATGAAGCTCGCCTGGCGGAAGGTGACCCGCGGCGCCTCCATGCCGGCCGGCAACGACTTCCTCAGGTCGACCAGCGCCGCTTCGACGGTCCGGGTCAAGTCGATGGTGTCGGCGGTCGGCTGCTTCTGGATACCCAGGATGACCGCCGGCTTGCCCTCGAATCCGGCGTCGCCGCGCTTGAGCGCGGCGGCGAAGCTGACCTCGGCAACCTGGCGCAGCAGCACCGGCTGGCCGTCCCTCGCGGTCAGCGCCAGGTTCTTCAGGTCGTCCAGCCGGGAGGTGCGGCCGAGGTGGCGGATGAGGTACTCGCGGCCGTTCAGCTCCAGGAAGCCGCCGGACGTGTTCGACGCGAACCCCTGCAGCGCCGCCTCGATCTGGTCGTGCGAGATGCCCAGCCCGGCCATGCGGACAGTGCTGGGCTGGACCTGGAACTGGCGCACCTCGCCGCCGATCGGGATCACCTGCGCCACCCCCGGGATGGCCATCAGCCGGGGACGCAGCACCCAGTCGGCGTACTCGCGCACCGCCATGGGCGAAATCCTGCCGGCGTCGATCGGGATGGCGATCTGCATGATCTCGCCCATCACCGAACTGATGGGCCCCATGCGCGGCGTCACCCCCTGCGGCAGCCCCTCCTCCATCGACGACAGCCGCTCGGACACCATCTGGCGCGCCCTGAAGATGTCGGTGCGCCAGTCGAAGGCGACGTAGATGAAGGACAGCCCCGCGCTGGAGACCGAGCGCACGCCATCCACGCCCGGCAGCCCGTTCATCGTCGTCTCGAGCGGAAAGGTGATGAGCTGCTCGACCTCCTCGGCGGCCATTCCCCCGCCTCGGTCATGATCGTGACCGTCGGCTTGTTCAGGTCGGGAAACACGTCCACCGCCGTGCGGGACAAGGTGAACGCGCCATAGGCCATCAGCGCCAGGCTGGCCATGAGCACCAGCAGGCGGTTGGACAGGCTGTTCTCAAGTAGCCACTTGAACATCGCGCGCCACTCCTTCAACGAACCTGGTTGACGAAGGCGGCCCCTTGGACCACCACCCGCTCGCCCGGCCCAAGGCCCGAGGTGACGGCAACCGAGGTACCGTCCAGCGGCTCGTAGCGCACCGTCCGCGGCACGAAATGCTCCGGCCGCTCCTTGACCCAGACGATGTCCTGGTTGGCAGGATTCCTCGTCAGCGCGGCAAGCGGCACGGGCACTCCCTTCACGCGCGCGGCCGAATGCGCCACGACCTGCACCGGCTGCCCCACCGCCAGCCGTTGCAGCGCTTCGCCGTCGGCCGAGAAGGTCACCGGCAGCGCCTGGTCGCGCAGACTGCGTGCGGTACCGACGAGGCGGAGCGGCACCCGCTCGCCGCCCAGGCCGAGGAAGGCCCCCGCAATGCCTTGCGCCTGCGGCACGTCGTAGGCCAGCGCTTCGATCTGCAGGCGGCGCGGGTCGACGACCTCGAACACGAGTTCCCCAGGCTCGACCACCTGCCCGGCGACGGCATGCGCCGACGCGATGACGCCGGACACCGGCGCGGCCAGCGCGTCGCGGCCGCCAAGGCCCGCCGCCACTGCCCCCAGGCGTTCGGCCAGGCTCTCCACCTCGCTTTCGGCAGCCTCGATCTCCTTGCGCGGCACGGTGTCGGAGAGTTCCCTCAGCCGCGCCAGGCGCTTCTCGGCCAGACTCCGGGCGGCGCGCAGTTCGGCCCGCTGGGCGAGTTGGTTCGCGCGCTCGATGGCGCCCGCGCTCGGTACCACATAGGCCAGCACCTCGCCCTTGCGGACGGACTGGCCGGCACGGGGCAGGCCGTTCGGCCTGGCCTCGATGCGCCCCGCGAGCGCCGCCTGCACCTTGCCGCCGGCGTCGGGGTCCATCATCACCCGGCCGGCAAGTTCGAAAGCCCTGGGCAGTTCGGCCTCGGCTACCTGCAGCGTCCGGACGGCGAACTGGCGCTGCGCCGGCTTGGGCAGGAACACGCTGCCGTCGGGCAGGCGCCTGGGGCCATCGCCGCTCGCGGCCGGCGGCGCATCGCCGTGATCGTGCCCGGCATCGGCCTTGGCCGCCGGCGCGGCCAGGGCCGCGACGGCCAGCATCGCCAGGATCTGCATCGGCGGGAAGATGTGCCGCTTCATGCCGCACCTCCGCTGCGCGCGGCCCGGACCCGCCCCAGGCCGTACAGGAAAGCGGCGGCGGCGAACGCGGCCGCGCTCCAGCCGGCAACGGCCGTCCACGCCGTGCCGCCGCCTTCCGTGCCGGCATGGGCGGCGCCGTGGATATCGAGTTCCCCCGCCAGCAGGTCGGTTTCGTCGCCGGCGACCACCGTCGCGGTCACCGGGACCTCGCCGGGTTCGGGCTCCGCCGCCAGCGTCGCCTCGAACATGCCTTCGCCGGTGCGTTCGACGGCGACCGCGGCGCCGCCCACCTCCAGTTCGAGCAAGGCGTCCGGCACGGGACTGTTGTCCGCCGCGCGGTCGAGGTAAAGGCTGAGCGTCCTGCCGTCGAGCACCCCAACCAGTTCGAAGGTCCCGGTGCTCGCTGCGAAGCGCGGCATGGCGGGAGCGCCGGCGGCAACCGGCTTCTCGCCGCCATGGTCGTGGCCATCGCCGGCAGGCGCGCCGAAGGAAGCGGTGGCGAGCATTGCCGCCACGGTCAGTGCTTTGATGTCTGTGGTCATCTTCATGTGATGTGAAATCGATCGAGGTTCTTGTCGTGCCATCCCGCCCGCCTACGGCAGCAGGCCGAGGGACTGGCGCAGCGCGGAGACCGCCGCCGCGGCATCGATGCGCGCCCGGGCGAGATCTCTTTCCGCTTCGGCCGCTTCGAGTTCCACGCGCAACCGCGCAGGCAGGTCTGATTCGCCCAGCTGGAAGGATTTGTCGAAGAAGCTCCGGGTCTCCCGCGCGAGCCGGGCGCGCCTGTCGGCGGCCTCGGCCTGCGCCTGCGTGGCACGCATGCGGGCGCGGGCCGATTCGATGCCGGCGGCCACCCTCGCGCGCTCGACCTCGGCCTGGGCCTCGGTGTCGAGCGCCTCGGCCCGTGCCACCGCCTGCCTGGCCTGCGCCCGCGCGCCGCCGCCGAACGGAATGCGGATGCCCACGGTGAATGACTGGCCGAAGTCCTCGCCGGACCGGCCGCGCTCGCGGGTGGCGGCGAGGATGAGTTCGGGGCTGGCGCGGTCCTGGACCGCCGCCAGCTCCGCCGCCCGCCTGGCCACGCTGGCGCGGTCGCTCAGTTCATCGATGGCCGGATGGCCGGACGGCGGCATCGCGTCCGGCACCTCCTCCGGCATCGGCTCCGGCCCGGCCTCCCCGGCACCCGGCGTCAAGCCGGCATGACCGACGACGCCCTGCAGCGCGGCCAGCGCCGCGTTCCTCGCGCCCAGCGCCTCGGCCTGGGCGGCCTCCGCCCGGGCCACCGCACCCTCGGCCTGGTGCTGGTCCGCCCGCGACAGTTCGCCGGCCTTGACGCGGCGCGCCACGTCGGCAGCCAGTTGCCGGGTGTTGACGAGGCGGTCCTGCGCGAGGGCCAGTTCGCTCGCGGCACGATGACAGGCCCACCACGCATCGCGGACGGCCTCGGCCAGGCTCAGCCTGGCGGCAAGGAAGCGGCTTTCCAGTGCCTTCGCTTCTGCGTCGGCGAGGGCGCCGGCACGCGGGCGCTCGCCCGGCAGCCACAAGGGAATGGCAAGGCCGACCTCGTATTCCCGGCTACCGTCGTTGGAGCCGGGGCGGTCCGACTTTGCGCTCAGTTCCAGTGCGGGTGCCTCGGCGGACCAGCTCGCGGCCACCGCCCGGGCCGCCTGGGCCGCATCGCGGCGTGCAGCGGCGGAGCGCGCCTCCGGCTGCCGTTCCCAGGCAAGGTCAAACGCGTCCTTCAGCGACACCGGTGCCGCCGCCCCGGGGGCTGCGCCCACGCCGGAACGCCGGCGGCCATCGCGATGGCCACCGCGCATAGCGCATTGATGCTGTTTCCGTGCATCCGATTCTTCTCCTGTGATGAACCACATGGGGGAATCGGCGAGGCACGGTTCGACGGGGCGCAGACGCGCGCCCGCGACGGCCTGCGAAAGGCCGCGTCGAATCGTCAGGAGGGATGGCCCGGGTCCGCCTCGCCGTTCAGGCGAGGGTGAGCCAGTCGGGGCGTTCGGGCAGGGACGGGGGTGGGGAGGGCAGTGCGTGCAGCCGGCCAAGCTCGTGCATCGGCCGGCCCGGGTCGGCGTGGGCCGCCTCGTCGGTCACCGGCAGGGCGCTGCACCATCCGTGGCAGGCGTGACAGTCGCCATGGTCGCCGCCGGGAAGCGGCATGGCCGGCGTACCGCTGCCCGACGCTTCGTGCTCGTGGGCATGATGGCCAAAGTGTACCGTCGCCGGCGCTCTTTCATGCTGGCAATACGGCGCCGCCGCAGCCCACAGGGCTTGCAGCGGCAACAGCACCAGGAGGAAAAGGGCAGCGAGGCGACGCACGGCAGGAGTATATCGCGAACCGTTCCCGCCCGGCCCCGTCGCCCAGCGCGCGCAAGCGGACACCGACGCGGTCATGCCCGCGGTGCCCCGCGCAGCAGGCGCAGCCCATTGAACACCACCAGCAGGCTCGCACCCATGTCGGCGAACACCGCCATCCACATCGTCGCGTCGTCGAACACCGCCAGCAGCAGAAAGACAAGCTTGATGCCCAGCGCCAGGACGATGTTCTGCCACAGCACGGCGTGCGTGCGCCGCGACAGCCGGATGGTTTCGGGGATGCGGCGGAGGTCGTCGTTCATGATGACCACGTCGGCCGCCTCCATGGCCGTATGCGTACCCGCGTGCCCCATCGCGAAACCGATGCTCGCGGCGGCGAGCGCGGGCGCATCGTTGATGCCGTCGCCGACCATGGCGACCCCGCCGCCGGCGCCGGCCAGCGACCGGATGGCTTCGAGCTTTTCGTGCGGCAGCAGGTTGGCCCGCACGTCGGCGATGCCCGCCTGATCGGCGATGCAGCGCGCCGTCGACGGGTTGTCGCCGGTCAGGACGACCGGCACGACCCCGAGCGCGACCAGTTCCCGCACGGCCGCCGCGGACGTCGCCCTGGGAACGTCGGCCACCGCGAACATGGCGAGCACGCGCTCGCCGCCCGCGAGCAGGGTCACCGTCCGCCCCTCGCGCTCGTGTCCATGCAGCAGCGCTTCGAGTTCGGGAGAGCACAGCCCGCGGTCGTGGAGGCAGCGATGGTTGCCGAGGACGTATTCCCGCCCGCCGACCATGCCGTGGATGCCCTGGCCGGGCAGGGCGCCGAAGCGCTCCACCGGCAGCGCCGGCCCGCCCAGCCCGGCCGCGATGGCCTTCGAGACCGGGTGGTCGGAGCGGGCGGCCAGGCTCGATGCGACGCGCAGGATTTCGCCCTCCGGCACGTCCTGCGCAAGAACCTGCCGCGCCACCAGCACCGGCCGCCCCTCGGTGAGCGTGCCCGTCTTGTCCAGCGCCACGTGCTTGAGCTTGCGCGCCTCTTCCAGATGGACGCCGCCCTTGATCAGGATGCCCCGGCGCGCCGCGGCGGCCAAGCCGCTGACCACCGTCACCGGCGTCGAGATCACCAGCGCGCAGGGGCAGGCGATGACGAGCAGCACCAGGGCCTTGTAGAGGCTGGCCGTCCACGCCCAGCCCAGCAGCAGCGGCGCCCCCACCGCGACCGCCACGGCCAGCGCGAAGACGAACGGCGTATAGCGCGCCGCGAACCGGTCCACGAAGCGCTGCGTCGGCGCGCGCTTGCCCTGCGCCTCTTCCACCGCGTGGATGATCCGCGCCAGCACCGTGTCGCCGGCCGGCGCCGCGACCTCGAACGCCAGCCCGCCGCTCTGGTTGATGGTCCCGCGAACACCGCGTCGCCCGGCCCCTTGTCCACCGGCATGCTCTCGCCGGTGACGGCGGACTGGTCGACCGCGCCCTGCCCCGACTTCACCACGCCATCGAGCGCCACGCGCTCGCCGGGACGCACGCGCACAAGGTCGCCGACGCGGATCGCCCCCACCGCCACCACTGCCCAGGAACCATCCGGCCGCAACACCTCCGCCTGCGGCGGCGCCAGTTCCAGCAGGCCCTTGATGGCATTGCGCGCCCGATCCACCGCGCGGGCCTCGATGAGTTCGGCCAGCGCGTAGAGCGCCATGACCATCGCCGCTTCCGGCCACTGGCCGATGACGAAGGCGCCGGCGACGGCGACCGACATCAGCGCATTGATGTTGAGTTCGCCGCGCAGCAGCGCGGACCACCCCTTGCGGAACACCGACGTCCCCGCCAGCACGATGGCGACCGCCGCCACGGCCATGCCCGCCAGTTCCCACGCAGCGGTATCCGGCACGACGAAGTCGATGGCCTCCGCCAGCACCGCGACCGCGAGCGCCGCCCCCAGCCGCATCCACGCCTGCCGCTGGCGCCGCATGCCCTCCCCGGCGGCGACCGGGCCTTCGAGCGTTTCGGACGGAAAGCCCGCATCGCGGATGGCGGCGACGATGTCCGGCCAGTCGCCCTGCGGCGCCTCGACCCTCAGCGCCCGCCCCGGCAAATCGAACCGCAGGCGCCGGATGGCGGGAAAGCGTTCGAGCGCGGCGCGGATCCGGCCTTCCTCCACCGGGCAGTCCATCTCCGGCACGCGCAGCAGCAGCGCACCGCCGCCCGCGTCCAGGACGGACGCCCGCGGCGCGGCCCCGGCCACCTCGCCGCAGCCGCCGGCACAACCGCAGGCCGACGCGGCCGACTCCCGCGGGTGCGCCTGGCCATGCACCGGCCCGCCGTGGTGGTGGTGGTGTTCGTCGTGAGCGCAATGGGTGGACATGTCGGCCTCTGGCAACGGCGGGCCCGGCGGCCCTTCGCGATCATTTAAAATCCCGTAGCCGCTACAGAGTCAACCCTGCCCGGACCCGCAACCGCCGGACGACGGAGAACCCGATGAAGATAGGCGAACTGGCTGCCGCCACCTCCACGCCGGTCGAGACCATCCGCTACTACGAACGCGAGGGACTGCTCCCCGAACCGGCCCGGTCCCAGGGCAACTTCCGCGTCTACGAGGAACGGCACCTGGAACGGCTGCAGTTCATCCGCTACTGCCGCAGCCTCGACATGTCGCTGGACGAGATCCGCACGCTGCTCAGGTTCAAGGATGCCCCCGACGACGACTGCGGCGAGGTGAACCACCTGCTCGACGAACACATCGGGCACGTCTCCCGCCGCATCCGCGAACTGCGCCTCCTCGAAAAGCACCTCAGGGAACTGCGCCGGCGCTGCGGCGAGATCCGCCCGGCGGACCAGTGCGGCATCCTCTCCGGCCTGTCGGACGCCTCGAAGGAAGCCCCGGCCGCCGAGAAGCCGGCGGGCCATCTGCGCTCGGTGCATGCGGGCAAATGAAGCACGTGGCGACGCGGCCGGCAGTGCCGCCGGGCCGGCAAGGAATGGCATGATCGCGCCTCGGATCAAGCACTGACCACAACCCGGAACGACACCGATGGACCTCTCCCAGATCACCGAATCCCTGCAGCGCGACGCGGTCTGGGTCGTGTTCGTGAACGTGCTGATGCAACAGGTCGGGCTGCCCGTGCCCGTCATGCCCACCCTGCTGCTCGCGGGCAGCCTGATGGCCGGCACCGGGCAGATGGCGGAGCTGCTGGCCGCAGCCGTCGTCGCCTCCGTGTTCGCCGACTGGCTGTGGTATCTCGCCGGACGCGCCTTCGGCTACAAGGTGCTGTCGGGACTGTGCAAGCTGTCGATCAACCCCGGCTCCTGCGTGACCCAGACCGAGGCGCGCTTCGTGCGCTGGGGCCTGGCCTCCCTGGTCGTGGCCAAGTTCATTCCGGGATTCTCGACGGTCGCGCCCCCGATCGCCGGCGCGCTGCGCATGAACCTGGCCGGCTTCGTGGTCGCGGCCGGGATCGGCGCGGCCCTGTGGGCGGGGCTGACCCTGTGGGCCGGATGGCTGCTGCGGTACGAAGTGCAGACCGCCATCGCCTATCTCGACCGCCACATGAGCACGGCGGCAATGGTCGTGGTGGCGATACTGGCGATCTGGCTGTGCTGGAAACTCTGGCAGAAATACCGCTTCCGCTCCCTGGCCGGGCTGCCGCACATCACCCCGGCGGAACTTCTCGCGGCGATGCAGGCGGAACAAACCCCCCTCTTCCTCGACCTGCGCGGCCCCACGATCGTGGCCCGGACGGGGCACATCGCAGGCGCGACCGCCGCGGAACTGGACCGCCTGTCCGAAGCGGTCGGCAACTGGCCCAGGGAACGGCCGATCGTCACGATGTGCGCCTGCCCCGGCGATGCCACCGCGATCGAAGCGGCAAGGCGCCTGCTGGACGCAGGTTATCTTTCCGTGCGTCCGCTCAAGGGCGGCTACGAAGCGTGGCTGGCGAACCAGCCGGCACGACGCTGACGGGCAGGGCTCCGGGCAGAATGCCATCCGCCCCGGCGCGACGCGGCTTCGCGTCCTGCTCAGGGCGGTAACGCACCGGCGACCGCAGCATTGACCGGAGAAAGGGCGGGAGTCCGTCCGGTCCGGTGCGAGTGATGTTGCTACGCAGTCAGCGCTGCGCGCTGGCGCCGCGCTTTCACCAGCGCCGGCACATGCAAGTTCTTCTGGTGCGCACCGCCATAGCCCAGGCGCGTGTAGATATCACCCCCCACGCCCGGCACGATCCACTTGCCGTCTCGCTTCTCGTCATCGATGGCGAGCGTGATGTACTCGAAGCGGCTGGAGACAGCCGGATCGAAATCGCGGCGCAGGCTATCGTCCGCACCCTTGAACATGACCGGGGCGACGACGAAGATGCGCTTCGGCATCGCCCTCGCAACCAGGTTGGCGAGGTTGGTCCGGACCACGCAGGCGCTGGAGATGATCGACTTGACGACGATCAGCGCAGAGTCTTCGACGTTGCAGGGCTCCCGGTACTCCTTGAGGATGGGAGCAAGAGACATCTCTTCCAGGTCGATGCGGTCGTTCCAGAAACAAACGATGCGAATGCGATCACCCAGCCCCTTTTCCTCGAGCCGGGTGATGATCCCCGCGCCCAGGGAATCGGCATCCTCAACGGTGCAGACGATGCACAGGCGATTTGGAAGATCGTTGCCGACTTCGACGAGCAGCGAATCGGCCAAGCTGCAGCCAAGGCCCCGAAGCGCCGCCTGGTATTCGACCGGCGAGGTGCGCTCGTCAGCCAGGATCGACAAGGACGTGCGGTCTTTGCTGGTTGCAAAGGGGGTGTACTCCCTCATAGCAACTGATCCTCCATCGACTCGAACGTTAAGGGGGCCAACTTGACCACGCGCGACTGCAGGGCTTTGAACTGATCGGAAAAGCAATCATGAGACAGCACGCCGGAGGTCATCGTCCCGTTTGCATGCCGCATTTCCCAGGCAAAAAACCCCTTCACGACACTATAAGAAAAATTCTCGACCCCGGCTATCGCGACTTTGAAGTCATCCCGCAGCGCATGGACCGCTTCATCGTCCGGCACCAAAGGCCGGATGAGGGTGGGCGAGCTACTCCGTGCCGCCTCGAACACCTGATGAGCCGTGACGGACCCGCCATGCCTGATCCAGGCCCCGCATAGAACGCCAAGTACCTCGACGACGTCGTGGAACGTGGGCTCGGCATGCTTCGACAGCCAGGCAAGGGCCGAGAATTCGGCTATCCATTTCTCGCACAGCAGCGGCAGCGATACCTCCCACGGAAACCACATCACCCGCGTGAAGCCCTTCAGGCCGTCAGGCATTGTGTCCTTCAATCGCTGAGCTGCTTTCCGATCGGACGTCACGATCACCAGATCTGTCCCTGTTTCACCCTTGAGGCGGCACAGTTGCTCCTGTTGGACGCAGTCGCAGGCAAGCGATCCCTGACCGGAGAACCAGCTCGCACCGGGGCTGTTCTTGAGCTGGAAGTAACGCCGGTGCGGAACCGCCGTGTCCGTCACGCAGAGATCATCCACGAAACAGAGCGGTACTTGTGCCTCCAGGCGCACGTCGCTGCATGCCTGTCCCTTGCTGCGGGCCGACTCGGCCACTTGGACGACAGCAAAGACGTCCTCGTAACGCACCCCTTTTGCTCCGCTGACCCCGCCAGCGTGCTTCTTCAACAGATAGGCCAGAGCGTCATCGCCGAGCCACTCTCGGATTCTCACTGCTTCGTCGGGTTGGCCACTACTAGATGTGTCGGTCGGCATATCCACCTGGCTAGCTCTTGCAAATTCCGTACTGCCAAAGCATGTCAGGCACAGATGATGCCACAGTCATCCACCTGTCGTGTTTCAGCGAGCGTGCAAGCGCCTCAACCCAAGCGCCGGCGGCATTCAAGCGAAATGCGATGGGCAGGGCGTCGCCGGTCTCCCGGTTTGTGCGCCCAAAGAAAATGGCCGGAAGGGCAACGCCCTTCCGGCCATCCTGCGGGGTAGTGCGGGTCAGCGCTGCGCGCGGCGACGGGACAGCGCGCCGATCAGGCCAAGGCCGGCGATCAGCATCGCATAGGTTTCGGGTTCGGGAACCGCGGCGGCAAAGGCGGTACGGCCCGGGCTGCCGATGTCGCCCAGGGTCGATTGCCAGGAACCTTCGCTGTCGCCCACCGACGAGAAGATCCATTGCGACACATCGTTGGCACCCAGTGCCTCGGCGCTGGTGGCGTGGCCGCTGATGCCGCGCGTACGCGGGTTGTTGCCATACTTCAGACGATCC
The DNA here is from genome assembly GCF_002354895.1 of Thauera sp. K11. NCBI lineage: Bacteria > Pseudomonadati > Pseudomonadota > Betaproteobacteria > Rhodocyclales > Zoogloeaceae > Thauera > Thauera sinica. Next base: position 4,743,178 of record NZ_CP023439.1, on the reverse strand, counting down.
ACCAGGGTTCCCAGGTTGTCGTACAGGTTGATCTCGTCGCCATTGCCCAGGTTGTTGGTGTAGGGCCCCCACACCTTCACGCTGGCGTCCAGACCCCACGCGGTACGGAACGCATTCGGGTTCATCTCGGTGATGATGATCGATTCGCCGGACTCGACGATGCCGAAGAAGGACAGCGGAAAGGTACCGGCGTTGCGGGAGTCGTCGTCATAGCTCCAGCCGGTGAAATCGACCGCGACCGGGCCCAGGTTGGTGAATTCGATGAACTCGCGATTGGTGTCGTTGGCGCCCTGGTACATCCACTCGGTGATCACGACACCGCTGGGGTGCGCAGCGGAGGCGCTGCCGGCGGCGATGAGGGCGGCGATTGCGATCAGATACTTGTTGAGGCGATTCATGGCGTATTCCTTTTTGGTAGGAGTTGAAAATGGATTGAGACGGCTGGGGATGAACAATCAGGCACGACGGCGCGCAATGAAGCCGACGGCGCACAGGCCGGCAAGCATCAGCGCATAGGTTTCAGGCTCGGGGACGGGCGGAGCGCTGAGCACATAGACGTAGGGCGATTCATCGGTGATGAAGATCGTGCCGTCGCCGGCGATGGTCACACCCTCGGCGATGCCGCTGATAAACGTGAAATCGAAAGTGCTCACGATCTGGCCGCCGCGGGTAACCTCCAGCAGGCGCTGCGATTCCTGGCTGTAGATCAGCAGGTTGTCGGCAAAGCCGGTACCCGCGAAGCCCGACAACACCTGCACGTCGGACAGGTCGGACACACCGAGCGCCGGGGAGAACAGATCCGCCAGGGTATGGGTGCCCGTACCGAAGTCGATGCCACCGGCACGCACGGCCTGCGGGCTCTTCTCCTTCACGGTCACGAACGAGCCGTCGCGGCGATCGTAGGAGATGCCCTCCAGGCCCACGTTGCCGACGGTGCCACCCAGCGACACGGACGCGAGGCTGTTGCGGGCAACGGTCGTGCCAGCCTGGTAGGTGAGGCGATAGACGTCCTGGATGCGCTCTTCGCCGATGACGAACTGGCCGTTTCCGACGTAGGTCAGCGCCTCGGTGTCGTCGAAACCCGTCAAGCGCATGCTGCCGATCACCGTACCCGTTCTGGAGACTTCGGTGATGTATTCGCCTTCATCGCCCACGACGAAGAGCGTATCGCTATCCCAATTCCAGGTGATGGCGGAGGATTCCGATGCCGTTCCCGGAAGCGCAAAAGACGCCGTCAGGGTATATCGAGACAAGTCCAGCGCCTGGGCGGAGGCCAGAGAAGGAACAAAGGCAGCGGTAGCCAGAGCGGCAATGAAGCCCATCCGCAGAGATTTTCTAATCATGTTTATTTCCTTAGGTCGTTGGTGGCGCACCCGAACGAAGGGGCGCCGCAACGATAAAGTCCGCATGTGAAAACTCCCTGCGTAATCGATCTTTGAAAAATAGTCCGTTCGCCCTAGTGCCTGTTCCCACAAAGAGATCTGTAATCCGGCCCTGAAGAAATGCAATTCACATCAATACGCCGAATGGGAAAATTCCTTTTCAATTCCTGAACCCGAACCAGATATTTATATCTGGTAAACAAACCCGCACGACATGGCGGCGCAGCCGGCGGCACGTCAGGCGGCATGCCGTTCAGGGGATTGCGGCTGCAACCATCGCCCGGATGCATCAACCGCATGTATATAAACGGTTCTCCCGCACCGCCAAGCGCCGCCTCCCGGGTCTGTTGATGCAACCTGCCCACTACTTCGGATCGTGTTGCATGCCATGCCTTTCGCAAATCCCGCCAGAAATGATGCAACGGGCGATCTCGAGAAAGTCTTTGCGGACGGCGGCCAGCGGCACGAACCTGCATGGCCGGGAAGTGGCGCCGGCGCCAGGATCACAGGCGCGCGGCAAGCCGGCTCGCGCGAGCGAGCAATGCGGCCCATTCCCCAAAGTGGGCGGCGGCTACTGCGCCGCTACGGAGAAGCTTGCCCTCTGGCAGCCTTGTTCGGCCTCGGCGCCGGAGGCACCTGGCCCGGCCGGGACGATCATGAGGCCGCCGCGCAAGGTTCGCATCACGACCCGCTGGCAATACTCGCCGACCGGTTGGGCACGCTCGACCTTGTCCACACCGCCTTCGCGATAGCGGAAGGTTTTATATGGCACCTCGTCCGCCTGCGGCCGCACACGCATGTCGTCCAGCGCCGCATCGAGGGATTCCGCCAGCAAAGCCGCGCTCACCTCCTTGAGACGCCGGCCTTCGTCCATGGTCCAGAACGACACGGGATCATCTCCGGCCATCGCCTGCGACACCGCCCTGACAACGTTCCTGTAGCCGGACTCCGCCGGAACGCCGGGCGCATGGACCGCGATGGCGTTGTCCAGCACCAGCGCCCGTTGATCCTGCGTCAGTGAAAAGACCGGCATGCTGTCGACCAGCCAGGTACCCTCCGGATGCCCATCGGCCGGCGCCACGCACTGCTTTCCACCGGCGATCGCCATCTTCCCGATACCGAGCCGCATCAATTCGTCGTACCGGTAACCCTCCAGCACTGCCCGGTAAGGCTGCAAAATTGCGTCGGCAGCCTCTTCACGCGCGCTGCGCTGGCGACTCCTGGATGATTCGATCACGATGCCGTGTGTGATCAATGCCACCAGCAGGACGGCTGCATTCGGAGCGGGATAAGGCACGTTGCCGACCTCGGCGCCAACCCCATCGAAGCTGGCTATCCCCCGGTAGGCCACCGCCCCGTCCGCCGGCACGCGCAGAGACCACAGCGGCGCTTCGGACGCCTGTACCGTTTCCGCCGGAAGCGGCGCCTCGCCCTCATCGGCCCGCACAGCAGCCCCCGGTATTGCGAGCAGGCCAGCAAACAATGCGGCCAGGCCGGCTCGTCCTGCATTCATCATGATGGCAATCCAGTTCGGGCCTGCGCACATGGAGCGGACCCGGTCGATCAATTGCTGAAGGGCTTGAGAAGCATATCCCTGCCGGCCTCCACCGCCTGGAAATACGCATTCGTCACGCCGGGAAATTTCGGCGGCTCATCCCATTCACCGTCCACACTCTTTGTGACGCCCATGGGCTGATACCACTCGTAGCGGTTGCTGGCGAGATCGATCATGTAGCCAAGGCCGCCAATTGCGCCGTGCGGGTCGCTCGTCGGAAAATATGCGGAATACGAGCGCACGACACCAAGCCTATGGATGGAAATCACAACGAGCTTGTCGATGTCGTATTTCCTGCGCAGTGAGGAAAAATCCTTCAGTGCGATATCCGGCCCCTTGGTACCGAATTCGGGCAACGCATCGAGGTCGATACTCTCCTCGATCACATGCGCCTTCATGCCCTTCCCCGTGATCAGGCCGGCAATCTCGCCCTTCAGCCTGGACACATCCTCGGTTGGAAGCGTCTGCACGTGAGAAGTCAGCGTCGAATTGGCCAGCGACGCAGCGGCCAGACACAACAGGCAATAGGCTCCGGGAAACTGGGTGTCCGCCTTGGGCAACGGCGTCATTGCCACACCCACTCTCCCTGTTTTCGGCCCCAGCACTTCCTGGGCAAGGCTTACCTCTCGCTGCGGCGTGCCGGCGCACCCCCCGAGCAGCAAGGCGGCAATGGCAATAACAAGGCCAAAGTAACGTTTCATTGATAACTCCCTGATTGGATTGCAGAGAAGCCCCGTCATCCCCAATGACGTCGGCCGCTTCGATGAGCATCGAATTCACCACCCCCGCCCCCTGGCGGATTCAATCGCGCGAGCGATTGGGACGCAGGTAGTCGAGAAAGACCTCCGTCTGCCTTTCCGTCGCGTAGGCCACGTGCAGCAATATCTGGACCGGCTTGGGAATGTTGCGCCCGGACTCGTAGCGCGAACCCGCCGATTGGGTCACGCCGAGCACCCCCCAGAACGCCACTTGATTCATGCCAAGCCTGCGACGTGCTTCACGCACGTCCCCGCCCGTCTTGAAGCAGAGCGCAGGCGTCCTCTTGGACTTCGATCGCTTCGGCGTGTCGTTCGGTTTGTCGTCTGTTGTCACCATCAATGTTTTCTCCTTGCGCTTTCAAGAATTCATTTTTTCTTAAACCGGGCTCCCAATAACTACGAATTTCACCCCAACCGGGTACTCAATCCCTCCCCCTCCGGGGCGAGATCGTGGCTAGTTCCATTATTTCTCCTTGAACTTCAATTCTCTCTTGACCCTCTCCTGTTGGGCCTCGCCGGGTTGATATTCGGGCGGCGGGCGTAACTGCTTGGGCATCAGGCGGAGTTTCACAAAATCGGTTTTTGCAAACTCCTCTGGAGTCAGCCCCCACGCCCTAAATCGCAAAGGTCATACCAATATGGCTGAATATTTGGAATATCCAAGATGGTCCCCCATGATCCGGCCCATGTATGCCGTAAAGTAAAATGACTCTTCCAACTTCTTCGCAATGCACAAATCCAGAATTGGATTAAGCAGCTCAAGGGCGTAGTCGACACATCCAGCACTTCCCGGGCACCCCTCTTTCAGGAAGTCCTCTTTAGCCACACACAATACGTCCCTGAGTTTCAACGCCGCTTGTGCCAACTCCTTTTTCTGCATCACATATTCTGGCATGGCTTACTCCTTGATCTTGACCGTGGCAATCGGTACGGCTCTGTACCATAAATTACCGTTATTACACGGACCCCAATAACCACAAAATGGAGTTGGGGGACAATCGAGGCACATGTCGCCCGCGCTTTCGATGTTGCCCGAACGACAGCAGTAGCCATTTCGCCACTAATCGAGTTCGAACTTCCTAATCAATCTAGAAATCTCTGCCTTTAACTGGTCACTATCAAACTCATGTTCTTCTCGTGAAATAGCATCTTCACAATACATATCTGCCGCACAAAATATGCTAGACAAGCACTCACTTAATAGTGGAGCATCCTCCTGAAGGAGATTTTTATCCCTCTCTATTTTCCAAAGCTCAATATATGCCTCAGAAAAAACCTTGCCAGACAACCGATCCGCCACAAAAGATTTTGCAAACTCCAGAAGGATAGAACTCATCGTAAGACACCGTTTTTAATAAAGTTATTAAACTGCGGGGTCCCAGGAGCAAGTTTGAATCCTGTGACAAAACTCCCCGTACTATCGATAACAACTACATTATTCGTGGTTGAATTAAAGAAAACCTTTGAGTCCTTTACAAATCCATATGTACCTTGCTGCATAGTAGAGGGAGAATCCATGTGGGCCTTGATTGCCGACTCGAACTGAGCAATCGTTTCAGGGTTCTTCTTTGTGGTTACTACACCGAAATCAGATGCGTGCTTAAACTTCTTGTCAAGCTGCTTCTGAGCAATGCTAGTGAGTTCTCCGGCAACACTACCTCCTTGTTCTCCACTCTTACCCACAAGGCTTGCAATCCAATTTGATATTGGGCCGCTATCCTTTGTCGCAGCGGCCAACCCTTTCGTACCGATATTCTTCAGTGCGCTGGCTGCCCCTCCAAGAAGAGTTCCGGCAAGTTCAGCGTCCTCCATGAAATCCAGCCGCTGCTGTTCTGATTCGGTCGGCACATACAAAAAGTCCTTCAACCCCGGAGACAACGCAAACATGTAGTTGTTGACGAAGGCCAGGGCTTCCGGCTTGGCGTTCTCGAAACCGACCCCGTGCTGTGCTTCAGCCTCCATTGCAGCCAGCACATCCCCCGTCGTCAGCCGCACGAAACTCGGATCGCATTGCTCTGGCCTGCTCTTGCAGTGTTCCAGCGCCTGCTCCGCTACCTTGGCGGCGTCCTTGTGCAATTCGTGGTTGTACTGCGTGTCGGATAGCGCGATGTCCGAGGCCAGATTCGGATCGCCGCCCGAGAGCGCCGACGACACCGCCCCCACCAGTTGCGAGGCCATGCCGGTCAGTTGCGGGTCGTGGTCGGCCAGGTCGGCCAGATGCTTGACCAGCGCCTCGTTGGCGCCGGCCGCCAGCGCGCCGGTGGCGAAGTCCCCGGTGGCTGCCTGGCTGATGAGCCCGCCCACCAGCGCTTTCACCGCGACCTTCTCGATCGAGCCGTCCTGCAGCTTCAGATCGCCGATCTCGTGGAACGCCACCGCCGAGACCGTGTGGACGGCCGCCAAGGTCAGGGCCGCGCCGAGCTTCTCTTCGAAGTTCCCGCCGTTGATCGCCGTATCCACCCCGGCCGAAACCAGGGCACGCGTGCCCTGGTAGGCCGCGAACTGGCCAATGCCCGCCGCCGTATCGAGGTTGAAACCGGACGCGCTGGTACTGGCCGTGGCCTGCCCGGCCTGCGAGACATCCCCCTCCACCCCCGCGCCGCTGCCGCCCTCGCCCTTGAAATAGCGGTCGACCAACCCGGTCATGAGGCCGGCCACCACCGCACTGGTCAGGTAGCCCTTCATGGCGCGCTCGGAGAAGGTGTTCTCCAGCGCCTTGCCCAGGTCGCCGCCGCTGTTGAGGGTGTGGATGGCTGCGTTGCTCGCCATCGAGGTCACCGTGGCCGTCAGTGCGGCATTGGCCCAGCCGGCGGAAACCCCCGCCGCGGTGGCGGTGGCCGGCACCGCCACGGCCATCGCGCTGCCGGCCGCCGCCCCCGTCCCGAGCCAGGCACTCACCGTCCCCCACGTCAGCGCCGTCACCACGATCGCCGTCACCAGCGTCAGCCCCGGCCCCATGCCCGACTGGCTGTACTGGAAGCGCTCATGCACTTCCTTCACCCGCTGCCAGTCGATGTCGCCGCGGCGCTCCATCTGCTTGAGCCACGCCAGTTGCGGTTCGGCTTCCGCCAGCGCCGTGATGGTCTGCGAGACCGTCTGCGCATTGACTTCGGGGACGTCGATGCGGATGTGCTGCGCCGCCCGGATCGCCAGTTCGCCCCCGGCGATCAGTTCGCTCTGGCGCAGCGTCTCGTCCGTCTTGCCCTTGCCCCGGGCCGAGGTCCACGCCCAAACGCTGTCGCTCTTCTCGTGGATCGCCTGCTCGAGGTCCTTCACGCCCTCGAAGGCGATCCCGCCACCCGAGTCCAGCGTGAGGTCTTGGCCGCTCTTCAGGTTCGCCACCTGGTAGCGCTGGTCGCCACCGCTCTCCACCGTCAGATCCGTGCCGGCGGAAACGCTGCTGCCCACCTGCGTGACGACGTTCACTTCGTCATGCCGCGTGCGCTTGCTGCCGAAACCGCCTTTCGACTTCTTGTCGTAGAGGAACGCGTCCTGATCCGTCTGCGCCAGCAGCGCGACGTCGCGGCCGGCGTAGAGGTAGGCTTCCCGCCCCGCGCTCGCGGTGCTGGCCACCAGCGTCAGGTCCTGCCCGGCCGCCAGCGTCAGGTCACCCCCGGCCTCGACCTCGGCGGCCTGCTGGCGCACCGTGCGCGTTTCCTGATGAAGCTTCTTGCCGCGGCGCCTGTCGCGTTCGTCCTCGTGCGACGCGTCGGCCGCCGAGGACAGCGTCAGGTCGTTCCCGGCCAGCAGCGTCGCGTCACCCCCGGCCTCGACCCGGCTGCCGATCACCGACAGGTCCTGGCCCGCCACCGCGGTGAGGTCGCCGCCGGCGCTCACCGCGCCGCCGTACGGGGTCACGCTTTCGATCCGGTGCGTGCGCCGCCTGGTGCGCAGCAGGCTGTCGTCGCGTTCCTCCGCCGCGGCGATGACGAGGTCGCGGCCCGCCGACAGGTCCAGGTCGGCGATCGCCGAGATCACGCCGCCCAGGTTGTAGAGATCGCGCCCGGCCGACAGCGACAGGCTGCCCAGCGCTTCGATGCGCGCGGCCGAGTCGGCCAGCCCGAGGGTGAAGGTGAGGCGGCTGGCCGTGCCGTCGACGTGGGTGACGGTGCGCTCGTTGATGAGGTCGCCGTCCAGCGCGGTGACGTCCACGTCGCGCCCGGCGAGGATGCCGCCGCGGGTGTTGACCACGCTGTCCCCGCCCAGCACCGACAACCGCTCGCCCGCTTCCATCAGTCCGGCGTTGAGCACCGTCGTGGCTGACGCCGACAGGTCCCCGGTCGCCCTCAGCGTGCCGCGGTTGGCGAGCGTGCCGCCGCTCCCGGCGATGCCCTGGCGGTTGTCCAGCGCGCCGGACAGGTGAAGGTCAATGGCGCCGGCGCCGATCCGGATGCTGCGGTTGGCGAGAATCATGCAGGTCGAGGGGCGAACCCATCAGGACCGAAACAAGCCCCCTGCACTGAATTCCCCCACCCTGGCGGATTCAATCGCGCGAGCGATTGGGACGCAGGTGGTCGAGAAAGACCTCCGTCTGCCTTTCCGTCGCGTAGGCCACGTGCAGCAATATCTGGACCGGTTTGGGAATGTTGCGGCCGGACTCGTAGCGCGAACCCGCCGATTGGGTCACGCCGAGCACCCCCCAGAACGCCACTTGATTCATGCCAAGCCTGCGACGTGCTTCACGCACGTCCTCGCCCGTCTTGAAGCAGAGCGCAGGCGTCCTCTTGGACTTCGATCGCTTCGGCGTGTCGTTCGGTTTGTCGTCTGTTGTCACCATCAATGTTTTCTCCTTGCGCTTTCAACGTGGTCAGTTTTCATGGATGTCTTGTGCATTCGTGATGTCTGTTGATGGTCGGAGAACTTCACGGCATGCCTCAATGACTGGTTACACACACTTATGAATTCGATGTGGATTCACTCAATCCCTCCCGTCGCCCCCACGTCCTACGGTTTCCTCATTGCCCCCGCCGGCATCCGATGCGGTGCCATAGAGATCCTTAGCGGTCAGGTCGGGGCGGTCGTACCACTGGCCGATTGCACTCTTGCGGGCGCGGTGGCGGTTGATAGCAAGCATAGCCATCGACAAAATCGACGTAAAAACTCCCGACCCACCAATGATTAGCGCCCATAGCCGTGCCCAGCTTTGTTTTCCTCGGTCGATCTCATAAGGAATATCAAAAACCCACCGACACCACGCGTAAAAATCATGGGTGTGCCACAACACATACATGGTGACAATCGACACTCCCAATGCTCTAAGACATCCGCGATACGTCGATACATTCAGCAGCTCGCGAAAAACCCATTCATCAAACCTGTGCAAGAATTCCCTATACGTCACTTTTCACCCCCTTCTGCTGATTCACGAAACGAAGGGATATTTGAAACACCTTGTTCAACCGCGGAGCCAACATAGCCCGGATAAGAGTTCGGCTTGACATTCTGCAGCAGGATTGGAATTGTAGGATCGTAAGGCTTCTCCCCTACAAATAGCGGCAATCTCTTTTGCAACTGACCGGTGACAAGACGGCCAAAAGCCGTCCCCGCCCCACTGAACAGAAGACCATCAAGAGCGGCATTAGTTACCTGCACATTCTCGCCATACCACCAATTCGTTATCGCGGTATTAGTTCCACCCACCGCACCGCCGAGAAGTGCATTGCCTAGGATGGCTCCACTCACTAAGGGCGCGGTCAACGCGCCCGTACCACTGGCAATGACTGTTTGGGCAAGGCGGTACTCATCCTGCGTGCCCGTATAAAGCTTATACGCCTGCCCGGCCGCATCGAATCCGCCACCAATTGCTCCCCCCGCCGCCATCTTGCCCAAGCCCATCGCGGCCAGAACCTCCGGCGCATAAACGACTGATGCTGTTGCAGCAAGCGGGAGCGAAAGGTTCGTGGACTGCCCGTAGTGCCAATTATTGAGCATCGTCTGCCGGTTGACGTCGTCCTGGTTGATGCCGGAGGTCAATACCGGCGTATTGTCCGCCACGCTCCGGTGATCGGCGTTGATGCTGGCCAATTCGTTCAAACGGCGCTGCGAGATCATGCCGTAATCCAGACCGCTGGCGGCCCATTGCAGCATCTGTTCCGCAAAGGCTGCATCCCTGTTCAGCGAAGGATCAAGCAATTCGTGGGGACTGCGACTGCTGCTCAATGCGATCGCATCTTTCAACAGAATATCCTTGCAATTGTTGTCGCCACCGCACTCGCGCAAACCTTTCAACAATTGGTCTGTTTCCTGGTGACTCAAATAGTTGTACTGCGTGTCGGATAGCGCAATATTCGAAGCCAGATTCGGATCGCCGCCGGAGATCGCCGACGACACCGCCCCCACCAGTTGCGAGGCCATGCCGGTCAGTTGCGGGTCGTGGTCGGCCAGGTCGGCCAGATGCTTGACCAGCGCCTCGTTGGCGCCGGCCGCCAGCGCGCCGGTGGCGAAGTCCCCGGTGGCTGCCTGGCTGATGAGCCCGCCCACCAGCGCTTTCACCGCGACCTTCTCGATCGAGCCGTCCTGCAGCTTCAGATCGCCGATCTCGTGGAACGCCACCGCCGAGACCGTGTGGACGGCCGCCAAGGTCAGGGCCGCGCCGAGCTTCTCTTCGAAGTTCCCGCCGTTGATCGCCGTATCCACCCCGGCCGAAACCAGGGCACGCGTGCCCTGGTAGGCCGCGAACTGGCCGATGCCCGCCGCCGTATCGAGGTTGAAACCGGACGCGCTGGTGCTGGCCGTGGCCTGCCCGGCCTGCGAGATATCCCCCTCCACCCCCGCGCCGCTGCCGCCCTCGCCCTTGAAATAGCGGTCGACCAACCCGGTCATGAGGCCGGCCACCACCGCGCTGGTCAGGTAGCCCTTCATGGCGCGCTCGGAGAAGGTGTTCTCCAGCGCCTTGCCCAGGTCGCCGCCGCTGTTGAGGGTGTGGATGGCTGCGTTGCTCGCCATCGAGGTCACCGTGGCCGTCAGTGCGGCATTGGCCCAACCGGCGGACACCCCCGCCGCGGTGGCGGTGGCCGGCACCGCCGCGACCATCGCGCTGCCGGCCGCCGCCCCCGTGCCGAGCCAGGCACTCACCGTCCCCCACGTCAGCGCCGTCACCACGATCGCCGTCACCAGCGTCAGCCCCGGCCCCATGCCCGACTGGCTGTACTGGAAGCGCTCGTGCACCTCCTTCACCCGCTGCCAGTCGATGTCGCCGCGGCGCTCCATCTCCTTGAGCCACGCCAGTTGCGGTTCGGCCTGCACCAGCGCGTCGATGGTCTGGCTCACGCTGTGCGCATTGACCTCCGGAACGTCGATGCGGATCTTTTCCGCGGCACGGATCGCCAGTTCGCCCCCGGCGATCAGTTCGCTCTGGCGCAGCGTCTCGTCGGTCTTGCCCTTGCCCCGGGCCGAGGTCCATGCCCAATCGCTGTCGCTCTTCTCGTGGATCGCCTGCTCGAGGTCCTTCGCGCCCTCGAAGGCGATCCCGCCGCCGGCATCCAGCGTGAGGTCGGCGCCGCTCTTCAGCTTGGCCACCTGGTAGCGCTGGTCGCCGCCGCTTTCCACCGTCAGATCGGTGCCGGCTTCGATCCGGCTGCCCACCTGCGTGACGACGTTCACTTCGTCATGCCGCGTGCGCCTGCTGCCGAAACCGCCTTTCGACTTCTTGTCGTAGAGGAACGCGTCCTGATCCGTCTGCGCCAGCAGCGCGACGTCGCGGCCGGCGTAGAGGTAGGCTTCCCGCCCCGCGCTCGCGGTGCTGGCCACCAGCGTCAGGTCCTGCCCGGCCGCCAGCGTCAGGTCACCCCCGGCCTCGACCTCGGCGGCCTGCTGGCGCACCGTGCGCGTTGCCTGATGAAGCTTCTTGCCGCGGCGCCTGTCGCGTTCGTCCTCGTGCGACGCGTCGGCCGCCGAGGACAGCGTCAGGTCGTTCCCGGCCAGCAGCGTCGCGTCGTCCCCGGCCTCGACCCGGCTGCCGATCACCGCCAGGTCCTGGCCCGCCACCGCGGTGAGGTCGCCGCCGGCGCTCACCGCGCCGCCGTACTGGGTCACGCTTTCGATCCGGTGCGTGCGACGCCTGGTGCGCAGCAGGCTGTCGTCGCGTTCCTCCGCCGCGGCGATGACGAGGTCGCGGCCCGCCGACAGGTCCAGGTCGGCGATCGCCGAGATCACGCCCCCCAGGTTGTAGAGATCGCGCCCGGCCGACAGCGACAGGCTGCCCAGCGCTTCGATGCGCGCGGCCGAATCGGCCAGCCCGACGGTGAAGGTGAGGCGGCTGGCCGTGCCGTCGACGTGGGTGACGGTGCGCTCGTTGATGAGGTCGCCGTCGAGCGCGGTGACGTCCACGTCGCGCCCGGCGAGGATGCCGCCGCGGGTGTTGACCACACTGTCCCCGCCCAGCACCGACAACCGCTCGCCCGCTTCCATCAGCCCGGCGTTGAGCACCGTCGTGGCTGACGCCGACAGGTCCCCGGCGCCCTCAGCGTGCCGCGGTTGGCGAGCGTGCCGCCGCTCCCGGCGATGCCCTGGCGGTTGTCCAGCGCGCCGGACAGGTGAAGGTCAATGGCGCCGGCGCCGATCCGGATGCTGCGGTTGGCGAGAATCATGCAGGTCGAGGGGCGAACCCATCAGGACCGAAACAAGCCCCCTGCACTGAATTCCCCCACCCTGGCGGATTCAATCGCGCGCGCGATTGGGACGCAGGTGGTCGAGAAAGACCTCCGTCTGCCTTTCCGTCGCGTAGGCCACGTGCAGCAATATCTGGACCGGCTTGGGGATGTTGCGGCCGGACTCGTAGCGCGAACCCGCCGATTGGGTCACGCCGAGCACCCCCCAGAACGCCACTTGATTCATGCCAAGCCTGCGACGTGCTTCACGTACGTCCCCGCCCGTCTTGAAGCAGAGCGCAGGCGTCCTCTTGGACTTCGATCGCTTCGGCGTGTCGTTCGGTTTGTCGTCTGTCGTTACCATCAATGTTTTCTCCTTGCGCTTTCAACATTACAGAATGAATACCGCTTTCATGCCTATCGCCATTAGACTGACGGCTACCACATGCGGAGTAAGAGACATCAAGTGAACTCAACCTTGCACTCTGACAAACGAAATAAGCGTCCGTCTGAAATAACAAATTGATCGCCCTCTATTCGAGCAAGAAGCAAACCAAGTCCTTTGGCACCTTCTTCTATATCCCTTCTCCAGCCGTCAATATCACCGTGATATACAATTGCATGAAAGAGTGGGCCACTTGGCGGCGTAATGTCACACCCTGCTTCATTAACACCGCCGCTAGTTGCATAGGGAAGCTTAGTAAAGCAAGTTATGTTCTTGAACTGTTTCCGGAACTTATTTTTTCCATCGTCAGAAAAATAAATGGCCTCGCGAGTGGGTATGCCATCTGTCCCAGGAATAACTCTGGCATTTTTCCTTTCTAGTTTCCCACCAAGTATTTGCTCTAGCTCCCTTAACTTATCACTCATACCATCACCTCAATTCTTAACTGGAGTAATTACGAATTTAAATTTTTCAACACCCGCATCGGTAAAAATCTTAGAGTAGTGATTAGCTAGCTCTAAGCTGTTCGTATGATATATGACACCACCCTCAAAGCTCGCAGAGTATTTCTTCGCCTGCTCCACCATGTTGGTTTGCTCTGCAACAGACCAAGGCTTTGAGCCTTGAGAACCTATGGGGTTTCTAATCGAACCTCCCCAGTCTTCTACAAACTTAGCCTCAACAGCCGTTCGTTTCCCATCCAGGATCGTTACGGTATCAGCAACCCCATTGACACGCTTTCCATCTACGATCGTTGTGTACTGGCGGTCAGCATACGAGACATTTTCATACTTTTCCCGAACGCCACTTTCATAACTCTTTGCCTGATCGATGGCCCGCTTCCCACTAATGACTACGGGACTGGTGGTTTCCAGCACCGTATCTGCACCTTTCACTCCATCAACCATTTTATCGGCCGGCACATCGTCCACAACCTTTGCGGAGTTCTTGATAGCGGCCTCCACATCACCCGCCCTTTGCGCCGCACTCTCCAGTGCATCCGTCATTTGGGTGGTCTTTCCCGCCCCCTTCAACGCCTTGACGGCATCGCCAAGCGGCCCGGTCACAGCCCCAAGTACGGCCAGCGAGTAATCCCCGAGGGTGTTCGCTTCGGCAAACGCCTTCAGATCACTCAGGATGGGCGTGAAATCGAGAAGGACGCTGCTGATCAGCTCCTTCTGCGATTGCAGCCTCGCCGCGCACTGGTTTGCGCTCAGGTTCTGGCAGTTGCCCTGCTGCCAGAGCGTGAACTCCCGTGCGGCGTCCTCTGCGCGCTGGATCTTGGCGGCGGTGTGCTGGACGTTGAGATTCGTCTGCTGCATGGCGAGCAGCGCACGTGCATTGCCTCCCGTGTTTTCCAGCGTCTTGAAGACGTCGTCCTCGATCTGCTTGGCCCGCTCGATCTCCGCCAGATGCCCGTTGACGCATTCCAGCGTGACGCAGGAGGCCAGCGCGTCGTTGTTCCGGGTGGAGACCGCCTCGTAGCGCTGGCTGATCGCGCCAAGTTCGGCAGCCGAGCACTGCCGCGCATTGCAGTCCTGGATTTCCTTGCGCAGCGCCGTGAGTTCGTCGTGGCGCAGGTAGTTGTACTGCGTGTCGGACAGCGCGATGCTCGCGGCCAGCCCCGGATCGCCGCCCGAGAGCGCCGTCGATACCGCGCCGACCAGTTGCGAAGCGATGCCGAGCAGTTTCGGGTCGCGGTCGACCAGGGGCGCGAGCCTGTCGATCAGCGCCTCGTTGGCGCCGGCCGCCAGCGCGCCGGTGGCGAAGTCCCCGGTGGCCGCCTGGCTGATGAGCCCGCCCACCAGCGCTTTCACCGCGACCTTCTCGATGCTGCCTTTTTCCAGGCCGAGATTGCCGATTTCGTTGAATGCGAGCGTGGAAACCACCTGGACGGCCTGCTGGGCCAGGGCCACGCCGAGCTTCTCCTGGAAGCGGCCGCCGTTGATCGCCGCATCGACCCCGGCCGAGATCACCGCGGACCCGCCGGTCTGGACGGCGAAGCGGCCGATGGCCGCCAGCGTCTCGAAGCTGCTGCTGGCACTGGCCGCGGCCTGCGACGCATCGACGGCCGCCGCGGCATTCCCGGCGGCACCGAAATAGCCGTCGATCAGCCCGGTGGTGAGGTCGGTCACCAGCATGCTGGTGAGGTAGCTTTTGAGCGCGCCCGCCGACAGACTCTTTTCCAGCGCCTTGCCGATGTCACCGCCGTTGTTGAAGGTGTGGATGGCCACGTTCGAGGCGGCCGAGGTCGCCACCGTCGTCAGCACGACGTTGGCCCAGCCGGCGGAAGCCCCCGCCGCAGCGGCGGTGGCCGGCACCGCCGCGGCCATCGCGCCACCGACCGGCGCGCCCGTGCCGATCAAGGCGCTCAACTGCGGCCCGACCACCGCCGTCACCACGATCGCCGTCACCAGCGTCAGCCCCGGCCCCATGCCCGACTGGCTGTACTGGAAGCGCTCGTGCACCTCCTTCACGCGCTGCCAGTCGATGTCGCCGCGGCGCTCCATCTGCTTGAGCCACGCCAGTTGCGGTTCGGCTTCCGCCAGCGCCGTGATGGTCTGCGAGACCGTCTGCGCATTGACTTCGGGGACGTCGATGCGGATGTGCTGCGCCGCCCGGATCGCCAGTTCGCCCCCGGCGATCAGTTCGCTCTGGCGCAGCGTCTCGTCCGTCTTGCCCTTGCCCTTGGCCGAGGTCCACGCCCAATCGCTGTCGCTCTTCTCGTGGATCGCCTGCTCGAAGTCCTTCGCACCCTCGAAGGCAATCCCGCCGCCGGCATCCAGCGTGAGGTCTTGGCCGCTCTTCAGGTTCGCCACTTGGTAACGCTGGTCGCCGCCGCTCTCCACCGTCAGATCCGTGCCGGCGGAAACGCTGCTGCCCACCTGCGTGACGACGTTCACTTCGTCATGCCGCGTGCGCCTGCTGCCGAAACCGCCTTTCGACTTCTTGTCGTAGAGGAACGCGTCCTGATCCGTCTGCGCCAGCAGCGCGACGTCGCGGCCGGCGTAGAGGTAGGCTTCCCGGCCCGCGCTCGCGGTGCTGGCCACCAGCGTCAGGTCCTGCCCGGCCGCCAGCGTGAGATCACCCCCGGCCTCGACCTCGGCGGCCTGCTGGCGCACCGTGCGCGTTTCCTGATGAAGCTTCTTGCCGCGGCGCCTGTCGCGTTCGTCCTCGTGCGACGCGTCGGCCGCCGAGGACAGCGTCAGGTCGTTCCCGGCCAGCAGCGTCGCGTCGCCCCCGGCCTCGACCCGGCTGCCGATCACCGACAGGTCCTGGCCCGCCACCGCGGTGAGATCGCCGCCGGCGCTCACCGCGCCGCCGTACTGGGTCACGCTTTCGATCCGGTGCGTGCGCCGCCTGGTGCGCAGCAGGCTGTCGTCGCGTTCCTCCGCCGCGGCGATGACGAGGTCGCGGCCCGCCGACAGGTCCAGGTCGGCGATCGCCGAGATCACGCCCCCCAGGTTGTAGAGATCGCGCCCGGCCGACAGCGACAGGCTGCCCAGCGCTTCGATGCGCGCGGCCGAGTCGGCCAGCCCGACGGTGAAGGTGAGGCGGCTGGCCGTGCCGTCGACGTGGGTGACGGTGCGCTCGTTGATGAGGTCGCCGTCCAGCGCGGTGACGTCCACGTCGCGCCCGGCGAGGATGCCGCCGCGGGTGTTGGCCACGCTGTCCCCGCCCAGCACCGACAACCGCTCGCCCGCTTCCATCAGTCCGGCGTTGAGCACCGTCGTGGCTGACGCCGACAGGTCCCCGGTCGCCCTCAGCGTGCCGCGGTTGGCGAGCGTGCCGCCGGCGATCAGGTCCAGGTTCTGCCCCTGGATCAGCGCCCCCGTGGGGCCCAGCCGGCCTTCGGCCTGCGCCAGGTACAGCACCGGCGCCAGCACGCGCTCGCCATTGACCTCGACGGTTTCGAGCCACACGATGTCGTGCGTGAGCGCCGCCACCTGTCCAGCCGTCAGGCTCACGCCCACCGACAGGTTCAGCGCCGCCTTGCTGGCGAGGGCGTTGTCCATCAGGTGGCGGTAGGTCGCCTCGTCCGAATCCAGGCCGGCCAGGAAGCGCTGCCCGGTGCGCGCCACCACCGCCTGCTGGACCAGCCGCTGTTCGTACAGGCCGTCGCCCAGGCGGCGCCAGGCCGTGTCGCCGTCTTCGCCCAACCGGCCCAGCAGGTAGTCGGAACCGAGGAACGCGGTGAGTTCGGTCAGGGCCGGGTTGGTTTCGATCAGGTATTTGTGCGGCTGCGCGACGGTATTGACCGGTACGCCCTGGGCGCGCGGCAGGGGCGTACCGCTGTCGGCGGCGGGAGGCTGCGCCGGCGCGGCACCCACGCCGCCCGCGCCCTGACCGGCGTCGGCCGGCAGCGGCGTACCGCCCACGGCCAGGTCGCCCAGGCGCACGTCGCCGGCCTGCACGCCGGGGACGGCCGGGCCGCGCTGCACCGGTTCGAGCGTGGCGCCGGACAGGGTCCAGTCCTGCCCGGCCGGCGCGGCGCTCGCCCGGGTGTCGCGGCCGGCCTCGCCGTTCAGGCGGAACAGGCCATTCTGCCCGCTGGGCAGGCTGAAGCCGGGCAGCGTCAGCGGATTGACCTGCTGCTGGGCGAGGTCGGGGGGAAGCTGCGGGTTCAGTTGGACGACGGTGGTCGCGACTGCGGCGGGCGTGGTGTCGACCGTGGGCCGGGTGCCCGGCTGGGAGGCGGTGCCGGCGTTGATGACGCCGTTGTTCAGGTTCTGGCTGGCGGCGATGGCCACGTTGCCGCCGGCCTGGATCACCGCGGCGTACCCATGGCCGCCGCCGGTGGCGGTGGCCACTTCGACGTCGCTGGTCAGGATGAGCGAATCGAAGTCAGCCGGAAGGGGGAGCAGGTTGTTCGGGTCGTATTGGGATTGCGCCGGTTCGAATTCGGCAAGCAGAGCAAAGCTCGTTCCGAATTCGAGGAGCCTGGTCAGGGTCTTGCCGGTTTCCATGTCGAAATAGACCAGTCGGCGATAGTCGACCATTCCAACATCCGGAATCCACATCCGCCCATCGACCCATTCGCTCCTCGCCAGCCTCATGTCCCCGACGCCGTTGACGTAATAGATATTCGGGAAATCCGCGTTGTTGTACTCGTTGTAGGGAATGACGTTGGCCTTGATGAAGCGCTTCACCACGCCGTCCTTGACCTGATCGTGCCCGCCGTAGATGCGGGTGCGCTCGATCGTGCCGCTGAGCCCGCCCTCGTTGCTGAACTGCGCGGCGTCGATGCTCAGGTCGCCGCCGGCCGCGACCGTGCTGAGCCGGTTGACGAAGGTCCCGCCCACGAAATCGAAATGGCCGCCCGCGGTGAGGCTGGCTGGCGCCTCGGCCTGGACGCCGCTCTGGTAGGTCTCCCGGACGTAGTAGTCGACCGTGTAGTGGTCGTTCGAGCAGTCGAAGCAGCGCACCGCGATGGCGCCCGAGATCAACTGGCGCTCGGTCTCGACGGCATCGGCGGTGTTCTCCAGCGATAGCGCGCGGAGATGCATGTCGCCCGCGCTTTCGATGGTGCCGGACGGGTTCTCCACCGCGGTCGCGCTGCCGCTCCCATCGACACTGGCGATGCCCAGGTCGCCCAGGCTGTAGACGTCCGCATGAC
Source organism: Thauera sp. K11 (assembly GCF_002354895.1). Lineage (NCBI taxonomy): Bacteria > Pseudomonadati > Pseudomonadota > Betaproteobacteria > Rhodocyclales > Zoogloeaceae > Thauera > Thauera sinica. The sequence goes on along the minus strand of NZ_CP023439.1, from coordinate 4,724,833 downwards.
GGTTGGTGAAGCGGCCCACCCGCAGCGCCATGTCGCCGCCACTGAAGATCAGCCCGCCCTCGTTGAGGAGCGCCGGCGTGCTCAGCGTCAGCCGCCCGGCGCTGCCCAGCGTGCCGCGGTTGGTCAGCGCCGCGGCGCTCAGCGCCATGTCGCCGGCGGCGGTGATGCGACCGCGGTTGTCCGCCTGCCCGCCCAGGGCGAGCACGGCCTGGCCGCCGCCGGCGATGGAGGCCATGTCGGTCAGGTCGAGGCGGGCGGCGGCCAGGCTCAGGGTGCCCAGGCTGGTGAGGCGCCCGCTGCCGCCGTAGCCGCCGGTGAGCGTCAGCGACAGCGTGCCGTCGCTGGCGATGAGGCCGTCGTGGGTCCAGTCGGCGCCGCTGCCGGTGAAGGATTCGGTGGCCAGCAACTGGCCCCCGGCGCTCTGGCTGAGGGTGCCGACGTCAAGCCTCAGGCGGGCGGCCTGCAGGACGCTGCGGTTGTGCCAGGTGTCAGCCACGATGTCGAGGCCGCCGCGGGTGACGAGGGTGCCGCCGGCCTGGGCGATCTGCGCCGGGGCGAGGCGCAATTCGCCCTCGCCCGCGTGCAGCAGGCTGCCGCCTTCGTTGGCGAGGTCGCCCACGGCCAGCGTGAGATCGGCGTTGGCGGTCTCCAGCGCGCCGTCGCGGTTGTCCAGGCTGCCGGAGAGCCGGAAGGACGTTTCGCCCTCGGTGCCCAGCGCGCGCAGTTGGCCGCCCTGGTTGTCCACGTCCGTGCCGGTCACGGCGAGCGTGCCGCCGCTCTCGACGAGGCCCTGGCGGTTGTCCAGCGCGCCGGACAGCAGAAGCGCGATGGCGCCGGCGCCGAGCCGGCCGCCGCGGTTGTCGACGGCGCCGCCGGCGAAGCGCAGCGTGTCGCGGGCGTAGAGCACGCCGTGCCGGTTGTCCAGCGCGGCGGCCGACAGGCGGGCGTCGCCGCCCAGCGCGTGGATTCGGCCGCCGTCGTTGCTGAGCGTGCCGGCGGCGAGCGCCAGCCTCTCGCCCTGGATCAGGCCGCCCTCGCCGTTGTTCAGCCCGCCCGACAGCACCGTGCGCACCCACCCTTCGATGCTGGCGAGCGTGCCCTGGCGGTTGTCGAGGTGCGTGGCCCGGACGTCGACGTCGCCGGTGCGGCTCACCACGGTGCCGCCCGCGTTGCGCAGGTCGCCGCCGAGCACCAGGGCGAGGTCGCCCTGGCCCTGCAGCGTGCCGCCCGCGTTGTCCAGCGCACCGGCGGCCAGATGCACGGTGGCATCGCGGCTGTCGATGAGACCGTCGTCGCGGTTGTCGAGCAGGCCGGCCACGGCAAGGCCGAGCGCACCGTTGGCAGCCAGGGTGCCGCCGGCCGTGTTGTCCAGGGTGGCGGCGTCCAGATCGAGCGTGCTCCGGCTGGCGAGCGTGCCGCCGCGGTTGTCCAGCGCACCGGCGGTGATGGCCAGCGGGCCGCCGCTGGCGAGTTGGCCGCCGGCGTTGCCGAAGGCGCCGCTCAGTCCGAGCCGGGCGGTGGCAGCGGCGCTGATCCGGCCGCCGGCGTTGTCCACCGCGCCGCCGGTCACTTCCAGCGCCTGGGCCGACAGCACGAGGCCGCCGCGGTTGTCCAGGCGGGCCGCGGCCAGCGCGAGCGCGGCGCCGCTGTCGATCTGCCCGCCGCGGTTGTCGAGGGTGTCGTCGATGGCGAGGCGCTGCCCGGCGCCGCTGGAGAGGAGGCCTTGTTCGCGGTTGTCCACGCCGGCCGCGGCCAGTTCGAGCCGGCCGGCGGCCGCCAGCGCGCCCTGCCCGCTGTTGAGCAGTTCGCCCGCCAGCGTCAGCGCGAGGTCGCCGCTGCGGCTGGACACGGTGCCGAACTGGCGGTTGTCCAGGTCGCCGCCGGTGAGCACGAGGCCCAGCCAGCCCGAGAGCAGGCCGCCCTGGTTGTCGGTGTCGCCGAGCGCGAGCGCGAGCCGGTCGCGGCTGATGAGGCGGCCGGCGCGGTTGTCGAGGGTGGGGGCGGACACGGTGAGGGCGCCGAGGCCGGAGATCTCGCCGCCGCGGTTGTCCAGCGCGCCCAGGCTCGCCAGGGCGAGGGCGCCGCGGCTGCCGATGAGCCCGCCCTGGTTGTCCAGGCCGCCCGCACCCAGCGCCAGGCCGAGGGCGGCTTCGCCGATCAGCACGCCGTGCTGCTGGACGAGCGTGCCGAGCGAGAGCTGCATGTCGCCCCTGGCGGAGACTTCGCCGCCGGCGCTGGAATCCAGGTGCGCGGCGCCGAGGGCCAGGCCGCCCTGGCTGTTCACGAGGCCGCCGTCGCGGTTGTCCAGGGTGTCCGCCACCACCGCGTCCAGGGACTGCCCGGCCAGCAGGCGGCCGCCGCGGTTGTCGAGGTGGCCGGCGGCGAGATCCAGCCCCTGGCCGGCCTGGATCAGGCCGCCGGCGCGGTTGTCCAGCGCGCCGGCCACCGTCAGGCCGAGCTCGCCCCGGGCGTGGAGGGTGCCGCCGGCGTTGTCGAGGCGGCCGGCGGCCAGCGCCAGGCGGCTGGCGCTGATGAGCCCGTGCGCATTGCCGAGGCGGCCGTCGATGCGCAGCGCGAGGCCGGCCTCGGACAGGAGGCGGCCCTGGGCATTGTCCAGGGCGGTGGCGGCCAGTTCGAAGCCCGCCGCGCTGGCGATTTCGCCGCCGCGGTTGCGGACGGCGCCGAGGTGTTGCAGGACGAGGGCGTCGGGGGCGCGGATGAGGCCGTCGTCGTTGTCCAGGTCGCCGCCGTGCAGGTCCAGGGTGAGTGCGCGCTGGCTGAAGAGTTCGCCGCCGGGCTGGAGGAGGCCGCTGGCGCTCAGGGCCAGCGGGCCGGCGCTGGCGATGCGGCCCGCAGTATTGGTGAGCGCGCCGGCGACGAGGTCGAGGCGGCCGCCGGCGGTCAGGTGCCCCCGGGTGTTGTCGACGGCGCCGGTGCCCAGGTCGAGCGCGCCTTTCGCGGCGATCCGGCCTTCGCGGTTGTCCAGGCCGGCGCTGCGCAGCCGCAGCGCGGCATCGGTGAGGAGGTAGCCGCCCGCGTTGGACAGGGCGCCGCTGGCGCTCACGCGCAGGTCGCCGGCGCTGGAGAGCGTGCCCCCGAGGTTGTCGATGCGCACGGCCGAGAGCGTCAGCGTGCCGTCGCTGTCGAGGCGGCCGCCGGCGTTGTTCAGGCTGCCGTCCAGGGGAGCGTCGCCGGCCACGGCGGCGAGGTCGACGGTCAGGGCCGTGCCGCCGGCGAGCGTGCCGCCGTCGTTGTCCAGGCGCGCGCCCGTCACCCGGGCGGCGTCCCGGCCGTGGATCAGGCCCTGGTTGCGGTTGAGGAGGTGCAAGACGTCCAGGTCGAGGCCGGCGGCGAGCAGGTGGCCGGCGTCGCCATTGTCCAGCCGCCGGGCCTGGATGGCGGCGGCGGACCGGGTGGAGAGGTCGCCGCCACGGTTGTCGATGGCGTCGATGGCAAGCCGCAGGCCGCCGTTGGCGGCGACGCGCCCGCCGCGGTTGTCGAGCAGGTGGCCGGTGAGGGTGAGCGCGCCTTCGGCGAGCAGTTCGCCGTCCGCCTGCCACAGTTCGCCGATGGCGGCGGCGAGGTCGCCGCGGCTGGCGATGCGCCCGGCGGCGTTGTCCGCGCGGGCGGCGGCCAGCTCCAGGCTGTCGGCGCGGATGAGGCCGTGCGCGTTGCCGAGGAGGTCGTCGAGGCGCAGCACGAGGCCGGCGCCGGACAGCAGGCGGCCCTGGGCATTGTCCAGGCCGGCGGCGGCCAGCATGAAGCCGGCCACGCTGGAGATCTCGCCGCCGCGGTTGCGGACGGCGCCGAGGTTCTTCAGGGTCAGGGCGCCGGCGGCGTTGATGAGGGCGCCGTCGTTGTCCAGGTCGCCGCCGTCCAGGTCCAGGGTGAGCGTGCGCTGGCTGTAGAGTTCGCCGCCGGGCTGGTCGAGGCCGCTGGCGCGGACCGCGAGCGGGCCGCCGCTGGCGATGCGCCCGGCGGCGTTGGTGATGTGGCCGGCGGCGAGCGTGACGCGGCCAAGGCCGACCAGGCTGCCGCCGGTGTTGTCGAGCAGGCCGGTGTCCAGGGCGAGCGCGCCTTGTCCTTCGATGCGGCCCTGGCGGTTGTCGAGACGGGCGGCGGCGATCTCCACGGCGGCGTCGCCGGCGATCAGGCCGCCGGTGTTGTCCAGGCTGCCGTCGAGGCCGTCGCGCGCGGCCAGCCGAATCCCCAGCGCGCCGTCGCTGGCGAGCGTGCCGCCGGCGTTGTCCAGGCGGGCGGCGGCCAGCTCCAGGCCGTCGGCGCGGATGAGGCCGTGCGCGTTGCCGAGGAGGCCGTCGAGGCGCAGCACGAGGCCGGCGCCGGACAGCACACGGCCCTGGGCATTGTCCAGGCGGGCCGCGGCCAGCATGAAGCCGGCCACGCTGGAGATCTCGCCGCCGCGGTTGCGGACGGCGCCGAGGTGTTCGAGGACGAGGGATTCGGGGGCGCTGATGAGCCCGCCGTCGTTGTTCAGGTCGCCGCCGTCCAGGTCCAGCGTGAGCGTGCGCTGGCTGTAGAGTTCGCCGTCCTGCTGGATGAGGCCGCTGGCGCGGACCGCGAGCGGGCCGCCGCTGGCGATGCGCCCGGCGGCGTTGGTGATGTGGCCGGCGGCGAGCGTCAGGCGCTCGGCCGCGGTGAGCCGGCCCCGGTCGTTGTCCAGGCGGGCGGCGGCCACGGTGGCGTGCCGGTCGGCGACGAGCCGGCCGTCGCGGTTGTCCAGGGTCTGGCCGGCGTCCGCCTGCAGGTCGCGGCTGGCGAGCAGGCTGCCGCTGTTGCGCACGTTCTGGCCGGACAGGCGGAGGTCGCCGCCGGCGTTGCGGCTGTCGTCGGGGTTCACGCCCGCTTCGACGTGGCCCGGGTTGGCGAGCGTGCCGCCGCTGGCGAGCACGACGGCGTCGCGGGCGGCGAGCGTGTGCAGGTTGGTGAGATCGCCGGTGGCGGCCAGGTCGAGCTGCGTGCCCGCGTACAGGCGGCCTTGCGTTTCGAGGCTCGCGGCGCGGGCGGCGATGCCGGCCGTGGCGGCGGCGTCCTTGATCGTGAGCCGGCCGGCGGTGTCGATGCGGATGTCTCCAGCGCTGGCGGCCATGTCGCCGGCAAGACGCACGCCGACGCCGGCCTCGGTGCCCAGCAGCACGATGCTGCCGGCGTACATGCCGCCGAGCGCGGTGCTGTCCAGCGCGAACAGGGGCGGGGTGCCGTCGGGCGCGAGCGCGGTCGCCGACAGCGCGTCCGCGGCCACGTCGTTGCGGCCGGTGACGAGGTTCAGCCGCTGGGCGTGGAGGGCGGCGTTGATCCGGGCGCTGCGGGTGACGAGGTCGAACTGGTCGAGGTTGCCGGCGTTGAGCCCGGCGCCTTCGATGGCGATTTCGCCGCCTTCGACGCGCAGGCCCGCCAGCCGTCCGTCCTCGATCCGCGGCGTGCCGGTGGTGAGCGTCACGCGCGGGGTGTTGAGAAAGCCGCAGCCGTCGCAGGCGAGGCCCCACGGGTTGGCGACGACCAGCCGCGCGGCCGGGCCGGCGATCTCGGTGTAGCCGGCGAGCGTACTCGGCCGCCCGCCGGTGACTTCATTCACGATGAGGCTGGCCGCCGTGCCGCCGAGCCGGGCGTTGCCGACGATGAGCCCGCCCAGTTGGGTGGGCTGCGTGGCGCCGGGGGCGTTGTTGAGGATGAGCCCGGCGCGGCCGACGTTGTAGTCGGTGAAGCGGTTGTGCGAGAGCCCCCGGGCGTTGGGCGCGGCGATGTCGACCACCGGCACGCCGTTGCCCGCCGCCCCGACCGTGGTGCCGCCGCCGGCCGCGGTGACCTGGGCCAGCGCCGGGCCCAGCGGGTTCATGACCAGCGTGGCGCTGAGCACCCAGGCCAGGGCACTGCGGGCCGGGCTGGGCAGGTTCATCGGCATGTCCGGAGCGCGGGCGGCGGGCTTCTTCATGGCGGCGGTTCGGTCAGAGGAGGAATTCGAGGCGCACGTGCAGCGGGTGCTCGCGCTGCGGCAGGGCGTCCGGCCGGGCGAGGGATCGGGCGGCCGTGACGCTCGCGCGCAGGTGCTTGCCGCGCGCGGAGAATTCGATGGCCTGGCCGCTGAGGCGGCCGTGCTGGCCGCTGGCGCGGTTGTGGCGGTCGCGCTCGATCACGCCCGTGTCCCACGCCAGCGCGATGCCGAACTCGGCGAGCACCGCCGGCAGCCAGGCCGAGGCCCCGGCGCCCAGCGCGTCCGGCGCCACCGGCACTCGCCAGCGCAACTGGTTGCGCCAGTAGCCGCCGCTGTCGCCCGACAGGGACTGGTCCTGGAAGCCGCGCACCGATCCGGGGCCGCCGATGCTGATGCGGCGCGGGCCGTGGAGCACGTCCTCGCTCTTCTGGAGGAAGGCGAGGCTGTCGAAGGTGAAGTCGTGGCCGGCCAGCGCGAAGGGCTGCAGGAGGCTCGCGGCGAGGGTGTATTTGTCGTATTGCGCGCGCGGTCCGCCGGGCGCGGGGTGGCGGTCGGCGAGCCCGCCGAAGGCGTCGATCCCGCGCTGCCAGCCGAGGTCGAGGTTGACGAAGGCCGAGCCGATGCGCTGGCCGTGGTTCAGCCCCAGCGCGGCTTCGCTCAGGCGCTGGCTGCTGACGTGCAGCAGGCTGCCCTCGACGTAGTTGCGCGCGTCGATCCGGCCGACGGCGAGATTGACCGCGCTCTTGCCGGCGGCGTCGCGGTGCAGCAGCCGCTCGGCCTTCAGCTCGTGGCTGCGGCTGTTGCCGGAGAGGTCGAAGGGAAAGCCGGTCGTCGCGTTCACGCTGCGGTACCGGCTCTGGCTGTGGGTGTAGGAGAAGGTCCATCCGCCCCAGGGCAGGCCGTAGTGCAGGAAGCCGTTGCCGGAGGCGCGGGTGGGGACCCGGTCGATGTTGGCGCCGCCGCGCACCGCGAGCTGGTCGGCGAGGCCGAGCGGCGAATCCAGTTCGAGGCCGGCCGCCCATTGCTGCCGGCCGGTGCTGCGCTGGCCGTCGTCGTGGCGCGACAGGGACAGGCGCCAGGGCTTGTCGGGCCGGTTGGCGATCACCGCGTGGCTGGCGCCGACGGCGTCGCCCGGGATCAGTTCGACGCTGGCGTGGTTGGAGGGCAGGCGGTTCAACTGGTCCACCAGTTGCTCGAGTTCGCGCAGGTTGAGCGGTTCGCCTTCGCGCCCGGGGAAGGCGATGCCGAGTTCGCGCGGCGTGAGGCCGCTGTCCGGCCCGGGCCGGAGGCTTTCCAGCCGTCCTTCGACGACGATGACGGCGAGCGTGCCGCGGCCCAGGTCCTGCTCGGGCAGGTAGGCGCGCGAGGTGACGTAGCCGCGGTCGAGGTACCAGTCGGTGATCCGCCGCAGCACGGCGTCGAGGTCGGCGGTGGTCAGGCAGCGCCCTTCGGCGGGGGCGACGAGGCGCCGGCGTTCGTCGGCGTCCGGCAGCGTGGCGCCCTCGAGTTCGATGCGGCGGATCTCGAAGCAGGTGCCGGGTTCGGCGGCGGGCGCGACGGGGGCGGGCGCGGCACCGGGCAACCGGCGCAGTTCCTGCAGGCGCTGCTGCTGCTCCTGCAGCAGGCGCTCCTGCCGCTCCCGGTTGAGGTCGAGATCGCCGGGCAGCAGGGCCTGGGCGTGCAGGTGGGGCGCCACGCCGGCCAGAATCAGCGGCAGGAGCCGGCGGAAAGCGCGGCCAAGGCAGGCACGACGTGAGCGGCGCGGCGAAAGCATGACGATGGAGAAGCGTCCGATGTCGATGGGAAAGCGGTGTCGTTTCTTGACGAACGGGCGACGGGGGTGGCTTCCATGGCCTGCCAAGGCGTCCAGTCATTGCCTTGGCATGGAACCGGAGGCGCGTTTCCCGCGGGTCATTCCGTCCGCGGGGCGCATTCTGGCGTCTCGCCCGCACGGCGATGTTTGCCATCCGGCTCGGTTTCTTTGATTGCGGGCTCCGAGTGCCAAAAAAATGCCCGGAATCGGCAGCCGCGGCGCAGGGCGCTCGTGATCGGCCTGGATTCGGCGTGATCGCCGGGCCGATATCCATCGGGCGGCCTATCCGGAATCGATCCGGCTTGCATGGCCTCTACAGGCCCGCCGGGCTGCCGGCCAGGCGCCGGCGCGGGGAGGCCGGGGCGAAGGGCGGTGTCGAATTGCCGCAATGCCCGCGGGCCCGGTCCGTGCGCCGGGCTCCTGCCGATCCGCTGCGGTTCGCGATGCCGGCCCACAAAGAAAACGCCCGGCGATCTGCCGGGCGTTCCAGGGTCCGTTGCCGGGCGGTGCCGGCTTCGGGTTACGCGGCCGGGGCGGTCCCGGTCACGCTTCGTAGGCCGTCAGCACGACATCCGCGGCGGCGTCGCGCAGGGGAACGAGTGCCTGGTAGGCGGGGGAGTCGAACCAGCCCTTGAGGGCGTCGACGCTCGGAAAGCGCAGGACGACCACGCCGGCGTGCGGGCACTGTCCGGCGAGCGCGGCGAACTGCCTTCCCCGCAGCACGGGTTCGCAGTTCCACTGGACGAAGGTTTCGGGGACCTTCTTCTGGTATTCGGCCCATTTGCCCTCGTCCTTGACCGTCACCTGCCCCACTACGTATGCAAAGCCCATGTTGCTCCTCCTGATCCGGTATGGGGCGTCAAGTCTAGCGGAACGGGCCATGGGGGACATGGCCCGCGGCGGGCCGGGCGGGAAGGCGCCCTTGCGCACGTCGCCGGGCGCCGGTGGAATGCGTCACGGCAGCAGGATCGAGCAGCCCGTCGTCCTGCGTTCGGCAAGGTCGCGGTGCGCCTGCTGCACGTCGGCCAGGGCGTAGCGCTGGCCGATGGGGATCTTGACCACGCCGCGGCGGACGACGTCGAACAGGGCGTCGGCCATCTGCTGCGTGCTGTCGCGGGTGGCGATGTGGTGGAACAGGCCCTGGTAGGTGATGTAGATGGAGCCTTTCTCGACCAGCCGGATCGGCACGATGGGCGGGGCGAGGCCGGACGCGTCGCCGAACGCGACCAGCAGGCCGAAGGGGGCGAGGCAGTCGAGCGAGGGTTCGAAGGTGTCCTTGCCCACGCCGTCATACACGACCTTGACCCCCTTGCCGCCGGTGATCTCGCGCACGCGGGCGACGAAGTCCTCGCGCCGGTAGTTGATGGCGTGGCTGGCGCCGTGTTCGAGCGCGAGCGCGCATTTTTCGTCCGTGCCGGCGGTGCCGATCAGGCGCAGGCCGCGGGCCTTCGCCCATTGGGTGGTGATCAGCCCGACGCCGCCCGCGGCGGCGTGGAACAGCACGTAGTCCCCGGCGGAGAGGCCCTCCACCGGCTTGCAGCGGTGCAGCAGGTAGTACGCCGTCCAGCCTTTGAGCATCATCGCCGCGGCGGTGTCGAAGCCGATTTCGTCGGGCAGCCGGCAGACGTTCATGGCGGGCATCACGCGCACGTCGCTGTAGCTGCCCGCCGGGTAGCCGGCGTAGGCGGCGCGGTCGCCGGCCTGCAGGTGGGTGACGCCGGGGCCGGCCGCCTCGATGACGCCGGCGCCTTCCATGCCGAGATGCGCCGGCAGCGGCAGGCCGATGAGGCCGGTGCGGTGGTAGAGGTCGAGGAAGTTGAGGCCGATGGCGTGGTGCCGGATGCGCACTTCGCCCGGGCCGGGGTCGCCGACCCGCACGTCCGCGAGCTGCATCACTTCGGGGCCGCCCGTGCGGTCGATGCGGACTGCCCGCTGCTTTTCGCCGTTCATGCCGTGTCTCCGGAATTCCCGATGTCCGCGCGCTGCGCCGGGCGCCTTCCTTCAGGCGGGGGCCTGAGCGCCGCCATGCCCGCCTCGGCGCAGCGTTCGTCCTGCTCCACGCTGCCGCCCGATACGCCGATCGCGCCGATCACCTGCCCGTCCACCTCGATCGGGATGCCGCCGCCGAAGACCACGAGGCGCGGACGCTGCAGGATGTTCTGCTGCACCACCGGCGGAAAGCCGGCGAGGGCGTCGGCCCATCGAGCGGTGGGAAAGCGGAAGCTGGCGGCGGTGTAGGCTTTGTCCATGGCGGTTTCCATGGCGTGCAGCGATGCGTCGGGCATGCGCAGGAAGGCCATCAGGGTGCCGGCGCGGTCGACGACGGCGGCATTGACGCTGATGCCCAGGCGCTCGGCCTCGTCGAGCGCAGCGCCGGCGATGCGCTGCGCGGCGTGCCGGCCGATGCTGCGCTGCAGGTGGTCGACCGCGCCGGCTGTGCGTGCGGATTCGTGCGGTTCCATTGCGTTCTCCCGTGACGGTGCGCGGCAATGCGGAAAAAAGGGGGCGCGCCCACCAGCGACGCCCCCAAACCCCATAGGGGAGGAGTCAGGAAAGGGACATCAGCGGCCCGCGGCCTGCAGGGTCTGCAGCGACACGTCGGATTCCTTCACGCCGGCCGGGTTGGTCTTCCACGTGGTGGTGTCGATGAGCGACACGGTGGCGTGGTTGCGCTGGAAGTCGATGACCGCGCCGCCCGCGGTGCGGATGTCGATGAATCCGTCCTCGCCCTTGCCGGGGTAGGAGTGCCATTCCATGAACTTCCAGAATTCGCCCTTGCGGTTGTAGGCTTCGCCGTAGTGGATGCGCGGGAACTTGGTGTCCACGTAGATGACCTTCTTGCTGTACGGGTGCTCGGGCGGCGTGGTGGCTTCGATCACATAGACCTCGCGCGGCTCGAAGCTGTTGTTGTTCATGTTCCAGTACGGCGGCTTGTTCTCCAGCACCGGGAATTTCTCTTCGAAGCTCTTGCCCTTGGTGTTCCACAGCGGGTACTTGCTGTGCATGACGGCGAGGACGTGGCGCTTGCCGAGCAGCTTGTAGCCGGGGTACCAGCACGGGCGGGCGTTGAAGATGTCGAGGTCGTCCTGCAACTGGTCGGACGAGCCCACCGGGTCCATCCACGCGCCGCCGGAGAGGCGGCGCACGCGGCGCACCGCCGGCACGTAGGCCCACACGTCGTTCACCTTGGCCGAGTCGTACTGGATGGTGAAGGTGCCCAGGCCCTTCATGTCGGAGGGCGACTTGAAGTACAGCAACTGGCGGCCGCGCTCGCTGCCGTCGCCCTGGGTGGATTCGCCGTTCAGCCTGCCTTTCATCGAGTAGCGGGTGAATTCGGCGACGGGGTCGGCATGCACGCCCTTTTCGCCGTCGATCAGCACCTGGGTGTAGTAGGGGACGATGGCGACGTCGCCGAGCAACTGGCCGAGGTGCCAGTTCCAGACGATCTTCTCGGCGGCCTGCGGGTCCTTCATGTCGATGTCGGGGAAGGGCTGGCCGGCCACCCAGCCATCGATCTGGCAGGTCTGGGCGTTGATCTTGGTCTTGCCGGCATTGGCCTGCGAGGCTTTGACCCAGCTCGGGTCGAGCGGGACTTCCTTCGACTTGGCGAGCGGCAGCTTCCAGCCGTTGTTGCGGATGCGCCATTCCATCTTTTCGGTCAGCAGGCTGCCGATCTTGTGGCCTTCGAAGGTGTCGTCCTTGATCTTGTCGATGTTCTCGGCCGAGATCACGGTGCCCGGCGGCAGTTCGGCGGCCTGGGCGGCGAAGGCGGACAGCGTCAGCGCGGCGGCGGCGCCGAGCACGGGTTTGCGGATTCTTTCCATGGTCATGGGCTCCGGAGGGTCAGAAGAGGTAGGTCAGGCTGGTGTAGAGCTGGTCGCGCTTGTGGAAGTAGCCGAACAGGCTGGCGCTGTCGCAGCTTGCGGCGTCGGGGTAGCCGCACTTGCGGGCGTCGCGGATGTCGTCGTTCCAGAACTTGTCGTACTCGACCTTCCAGCGCCAGTTCCGGGCCAGTTCGAAGGTCACCGACGGGACGATGAAGCCGCCGCCGTAGCTGAGATCGGCGCCGACGACGAGGTTGGGCTTGATGCGGCCGCTGTCGTAGCTCAGGTCGAAGATGCCGGTGAGCAGGAAGGAGTGCTCGTTGGTGCGCTGGCCGGCGCCGACGGCATTGAGCAGGCGCTCGTCCTTGTCGTAGTCCTGCACCCATTTGTCGAACAGTTGCACCGAGAAGAACATCGGTTTTTCGGTGCCCAGCCATTGCTGGGTGGCGGCGATGTTCTTGTCCATGCGCAGCATCCACGCCAGCAGGTTCTTGCGCTTGATGCCGTCGAAGCCGGGCGCCACCGCCTGGCTCAGCGGGCCGCCCTGGCCCCCTCTCAGGAACTGGTAGGGGGCGTCCTTGATGTAGGCCACTTCGGCGCTGAACACCGCATCGGCCCATTCGGAATAGCCGCTGGCGGTGGCGCCGAAGACGTCGACGGTCGGGTAGATGAGTTCGCCGGCGGCGCCGATGGTGTCCCGGTGGCCCAGCGTCTTCACGCCGGAGGGCGCGCCGGGCGCGCCGAACAGCTTCAGCGTGCTCGATGCGTTGAGCATCGGGCTGGTCCAGAAGGTCTTCAGGTAGGACAGCGAGTAGTTGATCTCCCTGGCCAGGCCGGTCCAGCGGACGCCGCCGGTGACCTCGCGCGCGTCGCCTTCGCTGTTGCGGAAGTTGTAGGGGTCGATGTTGCGGAAATCGACGCCGGCGGTGGATTGCGTGGACCAGCGGCTGCCGTAGACGTCGAGTTCGGTGCCGATGTCCGACTTGCGGTCCCAGCCCGGGCGCACGAACATCTCGAGCCCGCCGCCGAGTTCGGGCACGTCGATGTTGAGCTTGGCGATGATGTTGGCCTTGCGCAGTTCCTCGTTGGCCGGCTCGAGGAAGGAGCGCCAGGTGTAGTCGAAGCCGTGCACGAGGTCGTTGGCGGTGAAGAAGTCGGTCTCGCCCCACACCACCTGCTGCTTGCCCAGGCGCACGCGGGCGCGCTCGCCGAGCGGGAAGTCCACGTACAGCTCGCGGATGACGTCGCTGGCCTCGTTCTTGTTGTAGAGGTCCATCAGGTCGCCGCGGCCGTCGGTCTCGCCGTAGTTGTAGGCGCCCATCTTCTCGAGGTGCTTCAGGAAGGCCGTGCGCGGTTCGCCGACCAGGCGCAGCTTGGCCACCACCGTGACGTCGCTGGCCGGCTTCCAGTCGACGTTCACGCGCGCGGTGGTGCGCGCCATCGACAGCTTGCCGCGGTCGTTGTAGCCGGGTGTGTCGGCCCAGTCGAGGGTGTTCCAGGACAGCTCCTGCCTGAGAAAGCCGTCGACCTTGATCTCGCCGGCCTCGTCCGCCCGCGCCGCATGGCCGGCGGCGGCCAGCATTGCCGCGACGGCGATGCCGGTGAGCCGGGAAGGTAGGTGCAGACCGCTCGATTTTCCGCTTGTCATTGTGTGCTCCTGGGTTGCTGGGGATGGGCGCCGGGCAGCCGGCAGACAGGTGAATCGGGAAGGACGGGCGGCCCGCGCCCGCCCGCGGATCAGGCTTGCTGCAGCCGGGCCTGCCCGCCGCCGGGCACGGCGGATTCCTTGCCGCCGAAGATGAAGTCGGGGCGGAAGACGTAGATCACCGCGGGCATCACGAACAGCGCGGACATCGCCGAGATGCCGAGCCAGATCGCCATCAGCAGGCCCATCTCGGCCTGGAAGCGCAGCGACGAGGCCCACCACAGGAGGGTGCTCAGGATCAGCACGCTGGCGGTGACGAGCACCCCCATGCCGGCCGAGTGCAGCGAGGTGCGGATGGCGCCTTCGGGGGTGTTGCCGATGGCGATCTCTTCCTTGATGCGGTCGGCGACGTAGAAGGCGTAGTCGACGCCCAGGCCGATGCCCAGCGCGGCCACCGGCACGGTGTTGATGCTCATGCCGATGCCCTTCCACGCCATGAAGGCGAAGGTCAGCGTGTTGGAGATGATCACCGGCACCATGAACAGCATGCCGGCGACGGTGGAGCGGTAGACCATGGTGCAGATGATCATCAGCACCAGCAGCGCCAGCGCCACGCCTTCGATCTGGCTGGCGAGGATCACCTCGTTCATCGCCGCGGTGATGCCGATCAGGCCGCCGGCGAGCTGCCAGTGGCCGCTGGCGAGCGGGTTGGCGGCGATGAATTCCTTGATGCGCGCCATCGCGGTGCGGATCGTCTCGCCCTGGCGGTCGCGGAACATCAGCGTCACCGAGCCGTTGGCGGCGTGGCCGTCGACGAAGCGGTCCATGTCGCCCGGCTCGGACACCGATTCGAGGATGGCCATCAGGCTGCCATTGACGGCGGCGGTGGCGCCCAGTTCCTCGTAGCGCGGGTTGCCCTCGCGCAGCGTGCGGTTGAGCACCGGCACGACGTCGGCGATGGAGATGGAGCCGCCGATCTCGGGCTGCACTTCCATGAAGCGCTGGAAGCGGTTCATGGCCTGCAGGGTTTCGTTGGACTTGACCAGGCCCTCCTTGCCGTCCTCGCCGACCACCACGAACAGCCGGTCGACGCCGTCGAAGCGGTCGTTGATCGCGGTGGAGTCGCGGTTGTAGGTGGCTTGCGGCCACAGGATGGGCGAGCCGGGGTTGGCATCGCCGACCTTGAGCTTGAGCGCGTACCAGCCCGAGCCGAGCAGCACGAGCACGCTGCAGACGATGACCACGTAGCGGAAGCGGCTGAGCGCCATCCACAGGCCGAAGTCGAGCACACCGCGCAGCAGCGGCGACAGGTCCACGCCATGCACGGTGCCGTGCGGGCGGCGGATCCACGACAGCAGCACCGGCGTCAGGATCACCGCGCTGATGGTGAGCGTCGATACCCACACCACGGCGAGCACGGTGAGCTTCTGCAGCATCGGGATCGGGCTGAGCGCGACCACCGCCATGCACGCCGCGTCGGCGATGACGCCCACCATGCCCGGCCGGAACAGGTCGGCGAGCGCGATGCGGGCGGCCTGGCGCGAGGTCTCGCTGCCCTCGGCGATGTGTTCCAGCTCGTCGTCGAAGCGGTTGACGATCTGCACCGAGTGCGACACGGCGCGCGAGGTGATCAGCATCGCCACGACGATGACCAGCGGTTCGAAGTGGATGCCGAGCAGATTGCAGATGCCCAGCGCCCATATCGCGCTGACGGCGCCGGCGAGCAGGGGCAGCAGCACGCCGCGCCAGGTGCGCAGCAGCAGGAACAGCATCGCCAGCGTCAGCGCCAGCGCGAACGCCACCAGCTTCAGCGTCTCGGGCAGGTAGTGCTCGACCCAGCCGTACAGGATGGGCGCGCCGACGACGCGCACGCCCACGCGGCCGTTCTCGACCTTCCGGACCAGCGCGCTGATCTCGTCGAAGACCTTGGAGTAGTCCACCTCGCGGTCGATGAAGTCGACGGTGATCAGCGTCGCCTGCAGATCCTTGGACACGTAGGGGCCATAGACCAGCGGGTTGCGCAGCACCGCCTGCCGGAGTTCGGCGATCTCGCCGGCGCCGGCGGGCAGGTCCGGCCACATCAGCGGCCGGGTCTCGATGCCGTCGGTGGAGGCGCGGACTTCCTTGAGCTTCTTGGAGGCGAGCGAGATGATCTGGAACGGATTGACCGCCGACACCTCGCGCAGGCCGAGGGTGACCGTGCGCACCTTCTCCAGCACTTCCGGATCGAAGATGTCGCCCTGCTCGACCTCGAGCATGATGGTGACCATGTTCGAGCCGCCGAAGGTGTCCTTGAACTTCTGGTGCGTCTTCACGTACTCGTGGCGCGAGGGCAGCATGTCCTCGAACACGGTGCGCACCTCGATGTGCAGCGCGAACCAGCTCAGCGCCACCGTCAGCAGGGCGATCAGGGCTGCGACGGGGCGGCGCCGGCGGATGCAGAAAGCGGCGATTGTCTCGATCATGACGTGGGTCTCTGAAGGGGAAAACGGGGCGCCGACGCTCTTGCGGCGTCCGGTGGCGGTCAGTGGCCGAGCGCGCTCCAGCGCCGGCCGTCCCAGCGGCCGACGTTGGCGCCGGCGAACCAGGCTTCCTTGCCGGCGGGCAGGACGCGGGTGTGCCAGGCCAGGTCGCGCTCGTCGAGGCGGCCGGCCTGCCAGGCGCCGCCGGCATCGGTGCCGACCCAACCGCCCAGCGCGCCCGCGCCCAGCCAGCGCTGGTTGGCTTCGTCCCAGGCGACGTCGAAGAGGTGGTCGCGGCTGTCGAGCGCGGCCCGGCTCCAGGTGGCGCCACCGTCGTGCGACACCAGCACCACGCCTTCCAGGCCGACCGCCACGCCCTCGCGCGCGTCGCGGAACGCCACCGACATCAGCGAGCTTTCGACCGGCGACGCGGGTTCGGTCCAGTCGGCGCTGCCGTCGGTGCCGAGCAGGATGCGGCCGAACTCGCCGACGACGACGATGCGCCCGTCCGGCAGCATGGCCGCGTCGTTCCAGGCGACGTCCTCTTCCTCGCGCAGCCGCGACCAGGTCGCGCCGTAATCCGCGGTGTGCAGCAGCGCGCCCATCTCGCCGGTGGCGATCGCCCGGCCGCCGCCGGCCACGCGCACCCGCGTCAGCTTGTTGGCGACGTCCGAGCGCGGCGTGCCGTCCACCTTCCGCCAGCTTGCGCCGCCGTCGGCGGTGACCAGCACCACGCCGTCGTTGCCCACCGCGACCGCGTGCTGCGCATCCCACACGGCGATGTCCTGCAGCGTCTGCGCGGTCGGCGTCGGCAGGCGCTCGGCACGCCCGGCGGCGTCGATCGCGACGATCTTGCCGCCCGAGCCGGCCACCCAGATGCCGCCCGACGGCGCCGGCGCGACGCCGAAGTAGTGGTCGCGGCGCTCGATCACCGGCGGCTGCACCGTGCCGCCCACCGGCTGCGGCTTGATGAAGAGGCCCGCCCACAGCAGGCCGCCGATGATGATCCAGGGCACGCTGGAAACCGCGATCTTGATCGCGGTGTGGCGGACGCCCTGCGGGGGCGCGTGCTCCGGTGCGGCCTGCGAGGCGAGTTCCCGTGCGGCCACGGAGGAAATCCGATCCATGTATCGACTGTCCGGTTGGAGGTGGAGGAGGCCCGCCGCGGCGCGCCGCCTTGACATGGCTCAAAACTAAGGACCGGCGGACGTACGGGCTATCCGGCCAGCGCAGCCTCTGTCCTGTGGATGCAGGGGATTGCGAAAAGCGTGCCCCGGCGCCGCGCGGGGGCGGAAAACGGCGGCCGGCGGCCGTGAAACGCGCACTGGCGGGATAGGCGGTGCAGTCCGCGCATAGTCCGCGCCGGGCCGGGTGGCAGAAATTGAATGCGCCATCGATGCCGCACCCGACCCGACCTTCAACAGAGGAGCTTCAACACCATGCGCAAGATCACCATCGTCGGCGCCGGCCAGGCCGGGCTGCAGCTCGGCATCGGCCTGCTCGGCAAGGGCCACCAGGTCACCATCGTCTCCAACCGCAGCGCGGCGGAAATCGCCGGCGGCAAGGTGCTGTCCAGCCAGTCCATGTACGACATGGCGCTGGGTTGCGAGCGGGAGCTGGGGCTGTCGTTCTGGGACGAGAGCTGTCCGCCGATCCAGGGCATCCACGTGCGCGCCGGCAACGACCAGGCCGGCATGCTGATCGACTTTCGCGCGCGCATGGCGGCCAGCGGCCAGTCGGTCGACCAGCGCATCAAGATGCCGAAGTGGATGGACGAATTCGAACGCCTGGGCGGCAGGCTGGTGATCGCCGACGCCGGCATCGCCGAGGTGGAAGGCCATGCCGCCGCCAGCGACCTGGTGATCGTGGC
The DNA here is from genome assembly GCF_002354895.1 of Thauera sp. K11. Lineage (NCBI taxonomy): Bacteria > Pseudomonadati > Pseudomonadota > Betaproteobacteria > Rhodocyclales > Zoogloeaceae > Thauera > Thauera sinica. The sequence continues at coordinate 4,707,269 of NZ_CP023439.1, read as the reverse complement.
GACCGGCAAGGGCGAGCTGGGCAAGCTGTTCGAGCGCGACGCCGCGCGCTGCCAGTTCGACCGCCCGCAGCGCACCATCGCGCTCACCTACGTCCATGGCATGAAGCCGCGCGAGGACTTTACCGCGCTCAACATCAGCATCAATCCAGGCATCGGCGAGTTCGTCCATTTCCCCGCCCTGACCCACAGCGGCCCGTGCGACATCATCAACCTGGAAGCCGTCTGCGACGGCCCGATGGACCGCTGGGGCGAGGTCAGGACGCCCGCCGGGCACCTGGAGATGACGAAGACGCTGGTGAGGGAGTTCTTCCCCTGGGAGGCGGAACGCGTCGCCGACATCCGCCTGACCGACGACGACGGCATCCTCGTCGGCCGCGTCGCACCCACCGTGCGCAAGGCGGTGGGCACCCTGCCCTCGGGCAGGAAGGTGCTCGGCATGGGCGACGTGCTGGTCCTCAACGACCCGATGACCGGCCAGGGCTCGAACAATGCCAGCAAGGGCGCCAACCTCTACCTGGAGGCCATCGACGCGCACGGCGACGCCCCCTTCGACGCGCAGTGGATGGACGGCCTGGCCGAGCGCTACTGGGACTACGCGCAATGGTCGGCGCGCTTCACCAACAGCATGCTGGTGCCCCCGCCGCCGCACGTGCTGAAGCTGCTCGACGCCTGCGGCCGCAGCGAGGGGCTGGCGCGCCGGTTCGCCGACGCCTTCAACGACCCGAAGAGCCTGGCCGGCTGGTACTACGACCCGGCCGATGCCGAACGCGCGATCGGGGCGTGCCTCGCGCCGGCCTGACGGCGCCCGCCGCCCCCTCGCGGACGCAGCGCGCGGTGGGCGGCAAGCGGTCCGGCCCGGCGGCAATGTTCTTGGCATTCAATGCGTTGGGCCGGTTTGCGCGAACCTCTGGACAGCCCGCGCCCGGCGGGTCGATGATCCTGCGGGTAGGTACCCCGCAGGGTGCGGCGTTGCCGGAGGATGCGTGATGGCGGAGGCTCGCCCCGAGAGCTTCGAACTGCTCAGATCCACCGATCTCGACGAGACCCGCCAGCTCGTCGCGGGCAAGTTCTGCGAACATCGCCTCGCCCTGGCACGTGCCGACAGTGTGCTCGACTACGCGCACCGGCACACGAGGGTCGGCCAGCTCAGCTTCGGCCTGATGCGCTACGGCGCGGAAGTCCGCATCGAGCCGCGCGAACCGGAATCCTTCTACCTGGTGCAGTTGACGCTGGCGGGCGCCGACCGCATGGAGGTCGACGCGCGCGCCCTGGACTGCACGGCCGCGCTTGCATCGGTCGTCGGCCCCGACCAGTCCTTCCGCATGAACTGGAGCGCCGATTGCTCCAAGCTGGCGGTGCGCATCGAGCGCGAAGCGCTGGAACGGCACGCCCGCAGCCTGCTCGGCGACATGCGCTGTCCGCCCCTGCGCTTTCGGCCCGACATGGACGTGCGGCGGGGCGGCGCCTCGGTCTGGATGCGGACGGTGCAGCAGTTGCTGGCCGAGCTGGGCGGTGCAGCCGGGCTGCTCGATTCGCCGCTGCTGCAGGTCCAGTTCGAGCAACTGGTCATGTCCGGCCTGCTCGTGTGGCAGCCCAACTCGCTGAGCGATCTGCTCGGCCGCCCCGCGCCGGAGCCGCTGCCGCGCCACGTGCGGCTCGCCGAGGAATACATGCACGCCAATCCGGGCGCGCCGATCACGGTGGAAGAACTGGCCGGGCTCACCGGCGTCAGCGTGCGCACGCTGTACAACGGCTTTCGCAGGCACCGCGGCATGACGCCGATGCGCTACCTGAAGGACTTGCGCATGGAGCGCGTGCGGCAGGACCTGCTGGATCCCGGACAGCCCCGCAGCGTCACCGCGCTCGCCATCCGCTGGGGCTTCCTGGAACTGGGCCGCTTCTCCGCCGACTATCGGGAAAGGTACGGCGAGTTGCCGAGCGCCACGCTGCAGCGGGCCTCCCCGGCCCGGCTCCGGCCCGGCGCGTGACCGGCCGCGCGCAGCCGGCCGTCAGTGGTCGGCGAAGTTGCGGAAGATCTTCTGCAGCGACTGCATCAGGAACTTCATCTCGGCGGCCGACATGCCCTCGTAGCCCCGCGCCAGGACCTTCCGCGTGGCCTGCTCGATACGGGCGGCCAGTTCCTCGCCCCCGGGCGTGATCAGCACGTCGGTGACGCGCGCGTCGCTGGGGTTGGTGCGGGTCTCGACCAGGCCGTCGTCGCGCATGCGCTGGACGATGCGCGTCAGCGTCGACATCTTGATGATGGTGTGCCGGGACAGGTCCGAAATGCTCGCCGTGCCGCGCAGCCGCAGCATCAGCAGCACGCGGCGCACCGGCATGTCGGTGCCGAGTTTCTTGAGCACCTTCTCCATCTCGACGACGTAGATCGCGTGCGCATGCGCGAGCCAGTAGAAGGGAAACTCCTCGAAGCGGAAATCTTCGGCCTCCTCCACGGACTGCAGACTCTTTCTTGCGGGCATGACGGACTGGCTCGGAATGACGGATGGGCGGGCAGGGCGACAGGCGTGAATACTAGAACAGAACAGGCGCCGGAATTTGGGCTGGTGGCGCGGAGGAGGCGTTCCGTCGGGCTGCGGAACCCGGCCTCGCTTTGTCCGGTGCCCGGACAGTCTCCATTTGCGCCGTCCGTCTCCCGGATCCTGGCTGATCAGTCTCTCGAATCCGGGCTGGTCGGTCTCCGCCTGCGCGGTCCGTCTCTCGAATCCGGTCTGGTGGCGGGGGAGGCGTTCCGCGGGCTGCGGAACTCGCCCTCGCTGCGCTCGGGGCTCGGACAGTCCTCGCCCGCTCCACGCCTCCCCCGCCACCAGACCTGCCGCGTTGCGTGATCCAGGCGCCTGAAAGACCCTCGTGCGATTGATGTGGTCACATCGTACGAAGGCGTCCCGTACCGGTGCCCGGGCCGCCGGCCGCATCTGTTCCGTTGTCGTCCTGGCGCCGATCCTCCCCTCATTGCTCCTTGTACGGCCCGGCCCCCAGCCCGATGGGCGCCGGCGCCGCGGCCACCAGCTTCGAGAAGATCCGCCCGAAGTCCTCCTCCCCCTCGCCCGTGCGCGTGCCCCGCAGCGGATCGTCCGCCAGGAACCCCGCCTCCGCCGCCGCCCAGTCCGCTTCCGTGAAGTGCGCGATCACCAGCGGCAGCACCTCGCGCTCCTCCAGCAGCATGTGCTCCCGGTAGAACGCCGCATACCCCTCGAACGCCTGCGCGAAGCCCTCGAAGCCCCCGGGCTCGCCCGCCCGGTAGCGCCCCAGCGCCGCCTCCAGCACCTTGATCCGCGCCTCCGCCTCGCCGTGCTCGCGCGCGAGCCGCTCCAGTGCCGCCGCCCCCTCTCCCGTCTTCGCCTTCAGCGGACCGAACAGGTACCGGTCCTCCTTCGGGTGGTGGCGCTTCTCCGGGTAGGCGTCCAGGTAATGCACCATCGCCGCCAGCAGGCCCTGGTCCGCTTCCAGCCGCCCGGCCCTGATCTCGCCGATCAGGTGCCGGATCGCGTGGATGATCGCCGCCAGCGACTGGTGTTCGTCCATCAGGATGCGCATCGCTTCCATGGCTCTCGTCCTCCTTCTGTCCTTCTCGGTTCCGTTTCTCAGGCCCGCCGGATCACGCGACGCGGCAGGGCGGGGGGTGGGGGCGGCGTGGAGTGGGCGAGCACGGTCCGAGTCCCGAGCGTGAGCGAGGTCGCGTTGCGCAGCCCGACGCAACGCCGCCCCCGCCCGCCGACCGGATTCCCCGCACCCGCCGTTCCCGCTCCTCAGGTACTGAGCATCGCCTGGTGCTTGCCCCCCAGCCCCAGGTACGCCTCGATCACCCGCGGGTCGTCCGCCAGCTGGTGCGCCGGGCCCTGCATCGCCACCTGACCCGTCTCCAGCACGTACGCGTAGTCGGCCACCTGCAGCGCCGCCCGCGCGTTCTGCTCCACCAGCAGGATCGACACCCCACGGCGCCTCAGCTCCGCGATGATGCGGAAGATCTCCCGCACGATCAGCGGCGCCAGCCCCAGGCTCGGTTCGTCCAGCATCAGCAGCTTCGGCCGGGCCATCAGCGCACGGCCCACCGCCAGCATCTGCCGCTCCCCGCCCGACAGCGTGCCCGCCAGTTGCGTGCGCCGCTCCTTCAGCCGCGGGAACAGCCCATACACTTCTTCCATCGTCTGCCCGTGGTCGCGGTGCCCGCTGCGGTAGCGCTGGAAGGCGCCCAGCACCAGGTTGTCCTCGACGCTCATCTCGCCGAACAGTTCGCGCTTCTCCGGCACCAGGTTCATGCCGCGCGCCACCCGGCGCTCCACCTCGGGCACCGCTTCGACCGTGCCGTCGAAGCGCACCTCGCCCTTCGCCTCGAGCACCCCCATGATCGCCGACAGCATCGTCGTCTTGCCCGCCCCGTTGGGGCCGATCACCGTCACGATCTGACCTTCGCCCACCGTCAGCGTCGCGTTCGTGAGCGCTTCCACCTTGCCGTACGACACGCACAGCCCTTTCACTTCGAGCACCGGGGACGTCGCGCCGGCGTTCGACGGGGTGGGCTGAGGGTGGGCCTGGGCCTGCGCTTGCGTCTGCATCGTCATCTCCTGTCCCCTCCGCTCAGTCCACGCCGCCCAGGTAGGCTTCGAGCACCGCCGGGTGCTGCTGGATCTCGTCGGGCAGCCCTTCGGCGATCTTCTGACCGAACTCCATCACCACCACCCGATCCACCAGCCCCATCACGAAGTCCATGTCGTGCTCCACGATCAGCGTCGCCATCCCTTCGGCCCGCAGCTTTCTCAGAAGCTCCCCGAGCGCTTCCTTCTCCTTGAAGCGCAGCCCCGCCGCCGGTTCGTCCAGCAACAGCAGGCACGGGTCCGAGCACAGCGCGCGCGCGATCTCGAGGATGCGCTGCTGGCCCAGCGCCAGGCTGCCCGCTTCGTCGTACAGGTGGTCCTTCAGACCCACGCGCTCGATCTGGTAGGCGGCTTCCTTCAAGAGCCGCGCTTCTTCCTGCCGGTCCAGCCGCCAGGCCGAGCGCAGGACGCCCTGCCGGCTGCGCAGGTGCGCGCCGATCGCCACGTTCTCGAGCACCGTCATCGTCGGCAGCAGCTTCACGTGCTGGAAGGTGCGGCTCATGCCCATCCTGGCGATCTCGCGCGAGTCGTGCCCGGCCACCGCCTTGCCCAGGAAGCGCACTTCGCCCGAGGTGGGGGTGTCCACCCCCGAGATCTGGTTGAACATCGTGCTCTTGCCCGCGCCGTTGGGGCCGATCAGCGCCAGGATCTCGCCCGCCTTCACCGTGAGGCTCATGTTGTTGTTGGCGATGAGCCCGCCGAACTTCTTCGTGACGTCCTGCGCTTCGAGGATCGGCGTGCCCGCCGCCGGCAGCGTGCGCCGCGGCAGGGGCTCGGCCGCCGCGTCGATGCGCTTGGGCACGCCCTGCACCGGCACGCATTTCTTCAGCAGCGGCCACAGGCCGTTGCGCGCGCGCTGCAGCACCAGCACCATCATGAGGCCGAACACGATCACTTCGAAGTTGCCGCTGGCGCCCAGCAGCTTGGGCAGCAGGTCCTGCAGCCATTGCTTGAGCACGGTGATCACCCCCGCGCCCACCAGCGCGCCCCACACGTGGCCCGCGCCGCCCACCACCGCCATGAAGAGGTATTCGATGCCGATGTGCAGCCCGAACGGGGTCGGATTGACGAAGCGCTGCATGTGCGCGTACAGCCAGCCCGAGGCACAGGCATGCAGCGCGGCGATCACGAAGATGATCATGCGCGAGCGCGCGGTGTCCACCCCCATCGCCTCGGCCATCACCCGCCCGCCCTTCAAGGCCCGGATGGCCCGCCCTTCGCGCGAATCCAAGAGGTTCTGCGTGGTGAGCACCGCCACCAGCACGAAGGCCCAGATGAGGTAGTAGATCTCGCCGCCTTCGTCCAGCGTCCAGCCGAACAGCGTGATCGGCGGGATGCCGGTGAGCCCGGTGTGCCCCCCGAGGCTTTCCATGGTGCCGAACAGGAAGTACAGGCTGATGCCCCAGGCGATCGTGCCCAGCGGCAGGAAGTGGCCCGACAGTTTCAGCGTGAGCGAGCCCAGGATCAGCGCAACCGCGGCGGTGAGCACCAGCCCCACGCCCAGCGCGAGCCAGGGGGAGGTGCCGGCCCAGGCGATCCAGCCGGGCAGCGCCGTCGCGGTGGTGAGCGCGGCGCTGGTGTAGGCGCCCAGCCCGACGAAGGCGGCCTGCCCGAAGCTGGTGAGCCCCCCGACGCCGGTGAGCAGCACCAGACCGAGGGCCACCAGCGCGTACAGGCCGATGTAGTTGAGCAGCGTGACGTAGAACGGCGACAGCAGCGCCGGCACCCCCAGCAGCAGCGCCAGGAAGGCGCCCAGGATCAGACGGTCGGGCCTCATTCTTCTTCCTCCACGTGCCGGCTGGTGAGCGAGCGCCACAGCAGCACCGGGATGATCAGGGTGAAGACGATGACTTCCTTGTAGGCGCTGGCCCAGAACGAGGAGAACGCTTCGAGCAGCCCCACCGCGACCGCGCCCAGCGCGGCGATCGGGTAGCTGGCCAGTCCGCCGATGATGGCGGCCACGAACCCCTTCAGCCCGATCAGGAAGCCGGTGTCGTAGTAGATGGTGGTGAGGGGGGCGATCAGCACGCCCGACAGCGCGCCGATCAGCGCCGCCAGGAAGAAGGTGAGCTTGCCCGCCAGCGACGGCGAGATGCCCATCAGCCGCGCCCCCACCCGGTTGATCGCCGTGGCGCGCAGGGCCTTGCCGTACAGCGTGCGCTCGAAGAACTGGTACAGCCCGACGATGAGCACCAGCGAGGCCACGATCACCCACAGCGTCTGCCCCGACACCAAGAGCGGCCCCACTTCGAGGCTGGCGTCGCTGAAGGCCGGGGTGCGCTGGCCTTCGGCACCGAAGAACAGCAGCCCCAGCCCGACCATGGCCACGTGCACCGCCACCGAGACGATCAGCAGGATCAGCACCGGCGCCGAGGCGATGGGCTGGTAGACGAGCCGGTACATGAAGGGGCCCATCGGCACCACCACCGCCAGCGCCAGCCCCACCTGCACCGCCAGCGGCAGGGACGGGACCGGCAGCACCGCCAGCAGGCCCGCCAGCGCCAGCGGGCCGGCGAGGTTCCAGCCCAGCACCGCCGCCAGCCGGCGACCCTGCCCGGCCTTGAGCGCCGCCGCGCCGTCGAGCACCGCCACCGCCGCGCCCAGCGCCACCAGCAGCCACACCGTCGCCGGCACCGACCCCGACTGCATCATCGCCAGCGTCAGCGCCCCGTACGCCACGAATTCCCCCTGCTGGATGCAGATCACCCGCGTCACCGCGAACACCAGCACCAGCGCCAAGGCCAGCAGCGCGTAGATCGCTCCGTTCGTCAGCCCGTCCTGGGCCAGCATCAGCGCTATCGTCAGATCCATCGATTGCCCCATCGCGGCGCGGCGCGGCTGGTCGCCGACACGATCACGCCGACATCGACGTCCGCCTGGGCGGAAACTGCAAAGGCACGGCCGGGGGCGGCCATCAGGGTGCTACGCGGCTTCATGGTCTCTCCTCCAATGCACCGGAACGGGTTTGCCCGGCGTCCGTTGTGCATTGCGCCTTTCAGGCTTGCTGTCCACGAAAATCAAGATTATCTAATAAATTTGAACATATCAAATTCATCGCTCGGTGACGACCTCTTCCGCAGCAGACGAAGGCGCTCGAACGGCGGGGACGGACCGGGATGAGCCCGCGCCCGATCAGGAGTGCATCGTCCGCAAGACCGGGTCGGCCCGCGGCGGGCCGACCCGTCGCGGGCTTACTTCAGCAGCGACCAGTTGCCGTTGACGACGGTGATCAGCTCGCGGCCGCGCTCGTCGAAACCGCTGTGGTCGGTCGGCGTCATGTTGTACACGCCCTGGGTGGCCGGCAGTTCCCTCGTCTGCTCGAGCGCGTCGCGCAGGGCGGAGCGGAATTCGGCCGTGCCCGGCTTGCCCTTGGCCAGCGCGAGCGGGATCGCCTTCTCGAGCAGCAGGCCGGCATCGAAGACGTTGCCGCCGAAGGTCGCCGGGACCGCGCCGTACAGCTTTTCGTAGGCGGCGACGTAGTTCCTGGCGATCGTCTTGGACGGGTGCGTGTCGGGCACCTGGTCGAGCACCAGCATCAGGCTGGCCGCGAGGATCGTGCCTTCGACCTTCTTGCCGCCGAGCTTCAGGAAGTCGGGCAGCGCGGCACCGTGGGTCTGGTAGAACTTGCCCTTGTAGCCGCGCTCGACCAGCGCCAGTTGGGGCAGCACCGCCGGCGTGCCCGGCGCGGCGATCAGCACGGCGTCGGGCCGGGTGCCGATCACCTTGAGCGCCTGGGCGGTGACCGAGGTGTCCTGGCGCTGGAAGCGCTCGTCGGCGACGATCTTGATGCCCTTCTGCGCCGCGCCTTCGGCGAACACCTTGGCCCAGTTCTCGCCGTAGGGGTCGGCGGTGCCGATGAAACCGACGGTCTTCACGCCTGTAGCGGCCATGTGGTCGAGCAGCGCGGAGGCGATGAGGCCGTCGTTCTGGGTGGTCTTGAACACCCACTTCTTCTTGTCGTCCATCGGCAGCACCACGGCCGCGGTGCCCACCGGCGCCAGCAGCGGCACGCCCGCCTCGGCGACGAACTGGATCGCGCCCATCGCGTTCGGCGAGCCGGACGGCCCGACGATGGCATCGACCTTGTGCTCGGAGATGAGCTTCTTCACCGCGACGACCGACGCGGTGGGGTCGCTGCCGTCGTCGATGGCGATGTATTCGATCGCCTGCCCGCCGGCCTTGGCCGGCAGCAGGGCGACGGTGTTCTTCTGCGGGATGCCGACCATCGCGATCGGACCGGTGGAGGAGGAGATGACGCCGACCTTGACCTGCGCGAAGGCGGTGCCGACCGACAGCGCGGCGATCAACAAGGAACCGGCAAGATGCTTGAGCTTCATGGGATGCCCCCTTCAAAAAGGAAAGACTGCACACAACGACGAGAGCCGGCACGGGACACCGACTCGATCCACCTGCTTCTTGAAATACGCATATTCATGTGATTGATCACATTTTTGCGTAGATGCTTCATACATGCGTTCCGGTTGCCGCGCTGGCGGCAACCGGCCGGCACGGCCCGTGGCATGCATCGAAAAGGCTCGAACCCTTCAAAGCATCAGGCGTGCCAGATCCGAAAGAAATCCAGGCTCTGTTCCCGGGCGATTTCCGGGGGGACCGGGATCGCCACCTGCGACGGGCGCCCGAAATCGGTGCCGCGGACGATTTCCTGCACCAGCTTCGTGCTGCGACGCACAAGGCCGCTTCAGCGTCCGAGCGACTTCGCCGTCACCCCCTTCATGCCGAAATCGGTACTGGCGACGTCGAAGATCATGACGCGCACCGGATCGGGCGGGATCGCCAGCGTTTCGCCGATCGCGCGCGTGATGCCGCCGATCAGCGCTTCCTTCTGCGCATCGCTGCGGCCGGCGATCAGGAACGCATGCACGGTGGGGCCGCCGGGCGGCACCGGGCGGCCGGCCAGTTCGTCGGCCAGCAGCGTGACGCCGCCGACGCAGACGTGCGCCCGCGGCAGCTCGATCAGGAAGATCCGCACGGATTCCTTCGGCGATCCGACGCTGTCGACCACCGCATCGGTCATGCGCTGCAGCAGTGCGGCCTTCTGCGCGACGGTGTGGCCTTCGGCGACATAGACGTTGAGGTTCGGCATGGCGGCTCCGGCTTCAGGCGGCGACCACGTCGGCATCGCCGACGCCGTGGTAGTTGCGGTCGAAATACACCAGCCCGTCGCGCGCGGCGCCGTGGCGGATGGCTTCGACCTCGCAGAAGAACACGCTGTGCGAGCCGAACTCGGCCGTCTGCACGATGCGGCAGTCGAAGCTGACCAGCGCCTCGTCCAGCGCCGGGCTGCCGGTTTCCAGCGCGCCCCAGGCGACGCGGGCGAAACGCTCGTCCATGGTCACGTTGCGGTCGGCGAACAGGCCCGACACCGATTGCTGGCCGGCGGCGAGCACGTTCACACAGAGCGCGCCGTTGCCGGTGAACAGCGGATGCGCGTAGGAATTGCGGTTCATGCAGACCAGCAGCGTCGGCGGCTGGTCGGTGACGCTGCTCACCGCGGTGGCGGTGAAGCCGGCCAGCCCTTGCGGCCCGCCGCTGGTGACGACCGTGACCGCGCTGGCGAGCATGGCCATGCCGTCGCGAAAGGCGTTGATTTCGACCATGATGTGCTCCTCTCTGTCGTTGTGATCGGCCGGATTCAGATGTCCAGCACCAGGGTTTCCGTCTTCGCCCGCGAGCAGCACAACAGCATCTGGTCGTTGTCTGCCTTTTCCTCGTCGGTGAGGAAGATGTCGCGGTGGTCGGGCACGCCTTCCAGCACGTTGCACAGGCAGGTGCCGCACACGCCCTGCTCGCACGACACCTGGATCTTGATGCCGACGGCGGCCAGGGCGTCAACGATGGTCTGGCCTTCCTCGACGCGCACGGTCTTGCCGCTCTTCCTGGCGACGACGTCGAACGCGCCGCCGCTGGAGTCGGTCTCGACCTGGAAGTATTCCTTGTGGATCCGCGCCTCGGGCAGGCCGAGCCTGCGCGCCTCGCCGATCACCCAGTCCATGAAGCCGGACGGCCCGCACACGTAGATGTGCGCGCCCGGATCGGCCTTGCCCAGCACGGCGCCGAGATCGAGGCGCTGCGCCTCGCCGCCGTCGTCGAAGTGCGGATGCACGCGGTCGGCGAACGCGCCGGCGGTCAGTTCGTCGAGGAAGGCACAGGCGGCGCGGGTGCGGCCGCAGTAGTGCAGTTCGAAGGATTTGCCGGCGTCCGACAGCGCATGCGCCATCGCGATCATCGGCGTGATGCCGATGCCGCCGCCGACGAGCACGGTGTGGCGTGCGTCCATCGCCAGCGGGAAATGGTTGCGCGGCACGCCGATGCGGATCTCGGTGCCCTCGCGCAGGCGTTCGTGGGCGGCGACGGAGCCGCCGCGCGACTTGGGGTCCTTGAGGATGCCGAGGCGGTACACGCTGCGGTCGGCCGGCGTGCCGGCGAGCGAATACTGGCGCACCAGCCCGTCGCCCAGATGCACGTCGACGTGGGCGCCGGCCTCGAACGGCGGCAATGCGCCGCCCTCCGCGCTGGCCAGGTCGAGCACCAGCACGCCGTGCCCCTGTTCCTCGCGTCGCCGCACGACGACCTTGATCGTTTCCTCGGACATAAACACCACCTGCTCTCTGCTGGGAGCGCCGCGCGTGGCATCGCTCCTCGATGATTTTCGCCCCCGCGCGGACGGGAGGCCGGTCGCCGCGCGATGCCGTTCAGGCTGGCATCGCGCCGGCGCCGGTACCAAGACTGCTTTCTGTTTCCTGCAAACGCTATCCGCTCAGCGCATGAAGATGCCGCCGTTCACATCCCAGGTGGCCCCGGTGGTGAAGTCGGCCTCGGGCGAGGCGAGCTTGACGACGAGGTCGGCGACGAACGTCGGATTGCCCAGCCGGCGCACGGGGATGGCCTCGATCAGCTTCTCCAGCCGTTCGGGCGGCACCGCCGCGCGCACCGAGGGCAGTTCCATCGGCCCCGGCGCGATCGCGTTGACGGTGACGTTGGAGGCGGCCAGTTCGCGGGCGAAGATCTTGTTCAGCGTCAGGATCGCGCCCTTGGACGAGGCGTAGTGCGCGCCCGACGCGGTGCCGCCGTTCTGCCCCGCGAGCGAGGCGAGGTTGATGATGCGCCCGTACCCGGCCGCGGCCATGTGCGCACCGAACACCTGGCAGCCGAACAGCGTGCCGCGCAGGTTGACCGCGATCACCTCGTCGAACTCCTCGGCGGTGATCTGCATCACCGGGGTGGTGGGCGTCATCGCGGCGTTGTTCACCGCCACCTGCAGCCCGCCCCACTTCGCCACGACCGCCGCCAGCGCCGCCTCGAAATCCTCCTTGCGCTTGACGTCGAGCTTGAGGGCCAGCGCGGTGGCGCCGCCGGCGTCGAGCCGCGCTGCGGCCTCGCGCGCCAGTTCCTCGATGCGGTCGGTGACGGCGACCTTGTAGCCGGCCGCGTGCAGTTGCCCGGCGATGGCGTTCCCCAGGCCCTGCGCGGCTCCCGTGACCAGGGCGACCTGCGACATGTGCGGCTCCTTACAGGATGTAGCCGATACCTTGCAGCGTATCGGTGGAGTTGATGAGACGGACGATCTTGCGCCGGATCAGGAAGCTGCCGCCGCTGCGCACCAGCTCGAAGCTGACGTCGGCGGTGTAGTGCTTGAGCACGTCCTTGCGGAATTCGCGCAGGTTCTGCGCGCAGCGCACGGTGACGCTGGTGCCGTCGTTGGCCAGCACGCGGAAGCGCGACACGTCGCGCACGGTGCGCGGCACCGGCGAGGTGGAGATCGATTCGCCGCTGCCCAGCCGCGCGACGCGCTTCTCGCGCATGTCGGCGTTGTCGCAGGCGTAGTTCAGCGTGTTGGCGAAGTCGGTCTCCTGCGGGTCGATCGGCACGATGTAGAGGCCGTCGGGGGTCCAGGATTCCAGCCACTGCGCGTATTCGCCGTGGTCGAGCATGTCGGCTTCCTGCCAGATGAAGGCGGCGACTTGGGTGATCAGTTCGGTGTTCATGTGCGGTTCTCCGGTCAGGCGGTCATCAGTTTCTTCCACTGCTGGTAGGCGGCGCGCATGCCGGTCTCGGCACTCACGTCGCTCGCCCGCCCGTCGGCCGTCGGCTTCTCGCCCGGCAGCCCCCGGTTCAGCATGATCCACAGGTCGGTACCGGCGCCCGCGCCCTTCTGCACGCGCTCCCAGGCTTCGGAGTCGTCCGGCGTGCCGAAGCCCATCGGCCCCTGGAAGTGTTCGTGCAGCCGCAGCCGCGCCTGGTTGGCGGCCTGCGGGCCGCCGTCCATCGTGATCACCGCGTGGTGGATCTCGGTCTCGATCACCGAGATCGGCTGCAGCACGCGGAAGAAGGCCATGGAGCAGGCGACGTTGGGGAAGATGTTCAGGTTGAAGCCCGAACCGCCCACCGCGCGCACGATGCGGCGCACTTCCTGCTCGGGGTACTGCTCGGCGCGCAACTGCTCGGCCAGCTCGGCGAAGCGCCCGGGGATGGGCGCGTCGAGGTTTTCCTCGAGGTCGATCAGTTGCGGGATCATCACCATCACGCTGTGGCCGTTGCCCAGGTCCTCGACGTAGCCGGGGCCGCCGACGAAGTCGAGCATCTCTTCGGTCTGCTTGTCGACCGAGCTGAGGAAGGACTTGTGCACCAGCGGGAAGTGGTAGGCGTCGGTGGTGTTCTCGAGCTGGATCTTCCAGTTGCCGGGGAAGCGGAAGCGGTGTTCGCCCAGCACCTTGACGGGGTAGCCGCCGCCCTGCTTCATGAACAGATCAATCCACTTCTTCGCCGGGCCGAGGTAGTCGGCCAGCGGCTCGATGTCGTCCTTGAAGGTGGCGAAGATCATGCCGGCGTACTCTTCCACGCGCAGGCTCACCAGCCCCAGTTCGCCCTTGTCGAGCTGGTCGGCGTAGCTCTCGGGATGCGGCACGCCACGCAGCGCGCCGTCCAGCGAGTAGCTCCAGCCGTGGTAGGGACAGACGAAGCTGTTGGTCTTGCCCTTCTTGCCTTCGCACACGGTGGCGGCGCGGTGGCGGCAGCGGTTGAGCAGCACGTGCACCTGCTGCTTGCGGTCGCGCACGGCGATGACCGGCTGGCGGCCGATGTAGGTGTTCTTGTAGCTGCCCGCCTCGGGGATCTCGCTGGCATGGGCCACCCACACCCAGGTGCTGGAGAAGATCTTGTCCATCTCCTGCTCGAAGATGGCGGGATCGGTGTAGAGCGAGGTATGCACGCGGTCCGCCTGGACCCGGTCACCCAGCGTGAGCGTCTGATGCGCGTCGGTCTTGTTCGTCATGATGCGTTCCTCTTGCTTGGTCCGGGACGGGCCCGGATCGGAAAAAAACGTTCTGTCAGTGCGGCACCGGCAGCGGTTCGGTCCGGTTCCACGCGTCGATCGGCCGGCTGAAGAGGTTCCGGGTGCGGAAGTGCGACATCCGCCACCCGCTCTTGCCGCGCACGAAATCCACCGTCAGCCGGGCGGCGTTCAGGTGCGAAGCGCCGCTGGCGAAGGTCGAGGTCTGCAACATCACCCAGTTGCCGCGGGCGGCATCGGCGGCATGCACCTCGATCAGTTCGGAGGTCAGGAAATGCACGTTGAGCGCGAAGTGGGCCGGCTCGGTCATGTACTTGCCGAACATCTCCCGCAGCGCCGCGCGCCCCTGGATGCGGCCGAAGGAGTCGCGGTACTTGTCGCCCACGCCTTCCCAGATCGCGTCTCTGGTGAACAGCCCGGCCAGTTCGTCCAGCGGCGTGGCCGCGTCGAGCGCATCGCACAGCACCATGTAGCGGTCCATGCAGGCGCGGATGGCGTGCTCGGCCTCGAAGCGTTCGAGGCGGGCCTCGAGGCGGCGCAGCTTCTTGCTGTCGGACATGGCGGGCGCTTCCTCTGCCTCAGTCGGGGATGGCCAGTTCGCGGCCGATGCGGGCCTCGACGCGCATGTACTTCCACAGCTTGCAGGTGCCGTCGCCGACCGGGGTGACACGGAACAGGTTGCAGGCCGCGGTCACCGTGTCGTAGTCGGGCACGTCGGCCAGCACATAGGTCGTCCACGGAAAGGCGACCGAGGGGCCGACCATGATGCGGTCGTCGTCCATGTTGCCGAGCACGCGCACGCCGGGCAGGCGGGCGATGCCCTGCATCATGGCCACGAAGGCGGCCCACACGTCCTTCATCTCGTCGGCGGTGCCGTCCATGAAGTTCTGGTTCACGCCCATGCAGAACAGCACGCGCAGGGGGGTCTTGTCGCTCATTTCTCGCTCCGTCTGAGTGGTGAAGGTCACAGGTAGCCCGGCAGGGGCTTGAGGCCGAACATCATGGCGCCGGCATTCTGGTAGGTGATGTCGCCCATGAAGGCGTGCTGGGTGATCATCTGCGCGTCGCGCACCTGCGCCGCGAGCGGGCTGGATTCATAGACGCCGGTGCCGCCCGACACCATCTGCGCGCGGCGCGTCACGTCGGCCGCCACGCGCGAGGCGTGCGTGGTCGACAGCCGCAGCATGCTCACCTGGTGGTCGGTCGGCGTGCCGCCGGCGAGCAGCACCTGCCAGACGTCGTCGATGGCCTGGTAGAACCAGGCGCGCGCGGCGCGCAGTTCGGCCTCGATCCTGGCCATCTCGAGCTGCACATAGACGCGCTCGCCCAGGTTGGGGGCGCCGGTGACCGAGGCGCGGCCCGCGGCCATGCCGATCACCTCGTCGATCGCGGCACGGGCGATGCCCAGGCCGACGACGGTGAGCACCTGCGCCGCGAAGGACAGCGTCGGGTAGCGGTACAGCGGCGTTTCGAGCGACGAGGCGCCGCCGCGCACGAAGGTCCATTCCTCGGGCACCACCACGTCCTTGACGACGATGTCGTGGCTGCCGGTGCCGAGCAGGCCCATGACCTCCCAGTTGGGCACGATCTGCACCTTGTCGCGCGGCATCACCGCCATGCGCGGCAGGCCGGAGCCGTCGGCACTCTTGGGCAGGATGCCGGCGCCGACCACTTCCGAGCCCATGCTGCCGCTGCCCCAGCTCCAGCGGCCATTGACCTTGTAGCCGCCTGCGACCAGTTCGGCCGGCTGCGGCGGGAAGATGCCGCCGGCGAACACGACGTCGGGGCCGTCGGCGTAGACCTTTTCCAGCGTCGCAACCGGCAGCGCGGCCAGGTACACGCCGCCGATGCCGAAGCTCGCCACCCAGCCGGCCGAGCCGTCGGCGTGCGAGATCGTTTCGATCAGCTCACAGAATTCGGCGGGCGATTTCTCCTCGCCGCCGAAGCGCTTCGCCACCAGCGCGCGATACACGCCGATCTTCTTGAAGCGCTGGATGATGTCGGGCGAGATGAAGCGCTGCGCCTCGAACTCCTTGCGCCGCGCGCGGATGTCGCGCAGCAGTTCGTCCATTTCGGTGGCAGACGGGGCCACGGCCGTGCTGCTGACGGTGTCTTTCAGGCTTGCCAACATTGACGCCTCCGGTTTTCGTTCAGTGTTGATCCAGGCGGCCGGCGATCTGCCGCGCCACCGCACAAAGCAGTTCGTCCCGGCCTTTGGCCGCCACGAGCTGCAGGCTCATCGGGAAGTCGCCGGCCCCCTGCAGCGGAATGGCGATGGCCGGATGGCCGGACAGGTTGAAGGGCCGCACCAGCGAGGTCATGCCGACCAGCTTGCTGGTGTCGGCGCCGGATTCGAGCAGCGGCGGGGCATCGGCCATGGTCGGCAGCGCGAGGATCGGGAAGGTGCGCAGGGCTTCGTCCACCTGCGCGGTGAAGGCGGCGCGCACCGCCTCGGCCGCCTGCACGTCGGCCGCCGTGGTCCGCGACGCGGCCAGCAGGCGCTTGGCGACGTCCTCGCCGACGCGGCCGGTGGCGACCAGTTCGCCGCAGGCCGCCCAGGTTTCGGCGTTGATCACCACCAGCCCCGCGTCGTAGGCACGGACGAATGCGTCCAGCACGACGCGTCCGGCGGCGAAACCGCCGGCCGCGACCGCGGCCTCGACCGCACGCCGGATCTCCGGCCTCGCCTCCACCTCGACCAGGCCGACCGTCACGCCCGCCGTGTCGGGGAGCGCGCCGAAGTCCGGGTCGATCGCCCGCATACAGGCGATCAGCGCGTCCATGTCGCCGGCGAAGGGGCCGACGCAGTCCAGGCTGGTCTGCGCCGGCATCACGCCGTCGCGGCTGACGCGGCCGAAGGTCGGCTTCAGGCCGAACACGCCGCAGCACGCCGCGGGGATGCGGATCGACCCGCCGGTGTCGGTGCCCAGCGCGGCCTCGGCCAGCCCCGCCGCCACGGCGGCGGCGGAGCCGCTCGACGATCCGCCGGGCACGTAGGCCGGATGGCGCGGATTGACCGGCGTGCCGGTCCAGGCATTGAGGCCGGTGGTGCCGAAGGCCAGTTCATGCATGTTGGCCTTGCCAACGAGGTGATAGCCCGCGGCGAGCAGCCGGTCGACGACGGCCGCGTTGGCGGCGGCCGGCGCCGCGTCCTCGAAGGCGCGGCTGCCTGCGCGGGTCGGCACGCCGGCGACGTCGATCGTGTCCTTGATCGCCACCGTCGGGCCGCTGCCGCCCAGGTCCAGTTTCACCACGAAGATGCTCATCGGTCCGTCCTCGTCTCGTTGCCGCCGCGCCCTGCTTGCCGGGCTCGAATTCACTTTGTTGATGCAAAGATTAGAATCGCTTTTGTGCTTAGTCAAGAGATTTTTCATGTGAATATTCACATTTTTGATCGTGGCCGGGAGCGCTTGGCTGGCGAACTTCATGGTTCGGCCCACCGCATTGCCGACCTGCCGCCGCAGCCGGCTCAGGGACGCCGGTCGGGCAGACGATCCAAAGCAGGCTGCGTGCCAGTTTTCTGCCACTTGTTTTTCAAGGTTTTTTCACCGGGGGCGCGCCTGCGGCCGCGGCGGACGCACCGAATCGGGAAGCCGCCGGCCGGGAAATGCACCGGTGTTGGGCAGGCCGGCCGGCAGCGGGAGGGAGGATCAGAGCAGCGAGAACTTCGCCACGAAGGCGGCGGCGATGAGCGCCACCGCCGGCGCGGCTTCGGTGAGGTCGTCCCAGGCGATCTCGGCGCCTTCTTCAGCCGCGGCAGGCGGCCCGCCTCGTCGAGCAGGCCGGTGTGGTGGCAGACACCGATCAGCGTGCCGGACGCATCGGTGAGCCGCCGGCCCGCGCCTGCTCAGCGCGCGATGTCCCGCAGCAGCCGTCCGACGTCCGCGATCGCGGCTTCCCTGGCGGCGCCCTCCGCCGGGCTGTCCGCCAGATAGGCGGCGACCAGCAGCGGCGCGCGACCGGGTGGCCAGACCACGCCGACGTCGTTCGCATCCATCCCGGCGGTGCCGGTCTTGTCGCCGATGCGCCAGTCCGCGGGCAACCCCGCCTTCAACCGCCTGCCGCCCGTCGTATTGCCGAGCAGCCATTGCTGCAGGCGCTCGCGCGACGCGGCGGACAGCGCCTCGCCCAGCACCAGCTTGCGCATGCTGCCGACCATGGCGCGCGGCGAGGTGGTGTCGAACGGCTCGTGCGGATGCTTGTCGTTGAGCGTGGGTTCGTTGCGGTCCAGGCGGGTGACGGTGTCGCCGAGCTGCCGCAGGTAGGCCGTCAGCGCCGCCGGCCCGCCATAGCTGGCCAGGATGAGATTGGCCGCGGTGTTGTCGCTCGTGGTGACCGCCGCTTCGCACAGCCCGGCCAGCGTCATGCCCTCGCCGCCGGCGTGGCGCCCGGTCACCGGCGACCAGGGCACCAGGTCCTCCCTGCCATACGAGATGCGCCGCGCCAGCGAATCCAGCCCCGCATCCACCCGATGCAGCACCAGCGCACTCGCCAGCAGCTTGAAGGAACTGAGCATCAGAAAGCGCTCGTCCGGGCGATAGCCGTATCCGGCGCCGCTCTGCGTATCCACCACATACACGCCGAGACGCCCGCCGACGTCCGCCTCCAGCGCCTGCAGCCGGGCCGCCACGGCATCCTGGCGTTCCGGCATGCCGGAAAGACCGCGCCGCGGCCACAGCCCGGCGGCAAGCGCGATCGAAACCGCGGAGGAAAGGAAATGCCTTCTGTGCATCGACGTCCTGGAGGCCATGCCGGCAGACCCGCGCGCCGACGAATCATGCCATCGGCCGGTGCATCGCGGGCCGCCGGCCGCAACGGCGAAGGCCGCGGGACTTGATCTACGCCAACCCAATTATCCCCACCGGCGTAACATTTCGCCCTCCGCTCAACATCGACGTCCCTCGACCCCATGGCTGCCTACATCACAGAGAAGGTCCTCAGTGTTCACCACTGGAACGACACCCTTTTTTCCTTCACCACCACCCGCGATCGTTCCATCCGCTTCGAGAACGGCCAGTTCGTGATGATCGGCCTGGAAGTGGACGGCCGCCCGCTGACCCGGGCCTACTCCATCGCCAGCCCCAACTACGAAGAGACGCTGGAGTTCTTCAGCATCAAGGTGCAGAACGGCCCGCTCACCTCCCGCCTGCAGCACCTGCAGCCCGGCGACGACCTGCTCGTGTCCCGCAAGCCGACCGGCACCCTGCTGCTGTCGGACCTGCTGCCCGGCAAGCATCTCTACCTCTTCTCCACGGGCACCGGCCTGGCCGCCTTCATGAGCGTCATCCGCGACCTGGATCTCTACGACCGCTTCGAGAAAATCGTGCTGGTGCACGGCGTGCGCTACGTGAGCGAACTGGCGTACCACGACTTCATCACCAAGGAACTGCCCCACCACGAGTTCCTCGGCGAAGCGATCGCCGAGAAGCTGATCTACTACCCCACCGTGACCCGCGAGCCCTACCGCAACCAGGGCCGCCTGACCGATCTCGTCGAGAACGGCAAGCTCTTCGAGGACATCGGCCTGCCGCCGCTGGACCCGGCGGTGGACCGGGCGATGATCTGCGGCAGCGCCCCCATGCTCAGGGACTGCCGCACCATGCTGGACACGCGGGGCTTCCGCATGTCCAAGCGGATCGGCGACGTGGCCGACTACGTGATCGAGCACGCCTTCATCGAGAAGTGAGGCGGGTTTGACGGGCCGGCCGGGCAAGCCGGCCGGATGCGAGGCCGGCGGCGGGAGTCGCCGGCAGCCTCTTCCCGCGCGCAGCGCGCCGGGCGACGGGATCGCCTTCAGCGGCCGTCCGCCAGTTGCTCCATCAAGTCCGGCATCGCCGGGCAGGCACACTCGGCCCTCAAGCCGTCGATGACCCCCTGGCGGTCGGCCGGCAGGCGGTTCTGGCTGAGCTTCCACTTCCCCTGCATCGAACGGATGGGAATCTCGACGCCGACGATGCCCTTGAGCTGCGCGGCGATGAAGTCGCCGGGGGCGTCGGAAACCTTCCACGGGTGCCCGCGTCCGTTCTCGAGGTCACCGGTGAGCCGCTCGACCTGGGCGCGCAGCCAGGCCGCGTCATCGATCACCCGGGGTTCGCCGCGAACCTGGACCATCGCGTAGTTCCAGGTCGGCACGACCTTGCCGTGCTCCGCCTTCGACGGGTACCACGACGGCGTCACGTAGCACGCCGGCCCCTGGAAGATCACCAGCGCCTCGGCCCCTTCGCGGAGCGCGTCGAGCTGTTCGTTCTTCCTCGCAAGGTGCGCCCGCAGGATGCCGTGCCCGCCGCCGCCGCACAGCGAGAACGGAACCAGGTTGGCCATCAGGCCGCTGCTCCCCGCGGTGACCAGCATGGCCAGCGGGTGAGCCGCAATCAGTCCGTGGAGGACGTCCAGTCGTTCCTCGCGGAACATTGCCGGGCAGTGCATCTCGACTCCTTGTCTTTCAGGGATGGCGAATCGTCGCGGGATATTCTTGCGGACGAACGGACGGCCAAGAAGAGCCAATCGGGGAAGAATCCACCGGGCCGGTCTGCGGGACGGGCAGCGCCGGGGGGCGGCATCGCCGCAGCGCCCTGATCGCAAAGCCAATTTTGATCCAGATCAAATCCGCTTGACAGGCGTGCTCGAACCGGCATACGCTTCAATCAAGCGCTTGCTTGATTCTCGCGCGGACCAATTTCCCGGAGGTTGCGATGTCAGCTTTTCAACCCGTTTGCGAAGTCCCTTCGTCCATGGATTCGTCTCCCGACTACTCGCGGCTCATCCAGTCCGACAGCGTCCATGCCTCGCTCTACACCAGCCAGGCGGTGTATCGCGAAGAACTGGAAAAGATCTTCTACCGCGGCTGGGTCTATGTGGGGCACGAATCCGAGATTCCCCATCCCGGCGATTTCGTGCGCAGGAACATCGGGGAAGAGCCGGTGATCCTTCTGCGTGACAGGAAGGGCGAGCTGCGGGTCCTGAAGAACCGCTGCTCCCACCGCGCAAACCTCATCTGTAGCGACGGCAAGGGCAATGCGAAGAATTTCATGTGCCCTTACCACGGCTGGGTATTCAGCCTCGATGGCCAGCTCCTGGATGTCCCGTATCCCCAGGGGTTCAGCCGCGACAAGAGTGAATCGGGGCTCGTGGCACTGCCGCTGGTGGACAGCTACCAGGGCTTCGTCTTCGCCAGCTTCAATGCCGGCGCGGGCACGCTCGACGCGCACCTCGGCAATGCGAAGCAGGTGATCGACCGCGCCGTGGCCATGTCGCCGGTCGGCAGGATCAAGCTCACGGCGGGCTGGGTGAAGCACAAGTTCTATGCCAACTGGAAGATGCTGCCCGAGAACGATACCGACGGCTATCACGTGAACTTCGTCCACGCCTCCTTCGCCAAGGTGCTCCGTTCCCACTACGACGACGCGGCGCTGCAGGCCGAGGAAGACCTGGAATCGGAGACGATCGACTGGGGCAACGGCCATACCGAACTCAACCTGGGCCCTTCGTACAAGAACGAAATGGTGTGGCTGGGCTACACGGATGCATCCCGGTTCCCCGGCTACGTCGCCGCACTCGAGCAAGCCTATGGCCACGGCAGGGCACACGAGACGCTGCGCGCCGGCCCGCCCCATACCGTCATCTTCCCGAATCTGTTCATCGCCGAGATGAACATCGTGATGTTCGAGCCGCGCGGCCCGAACGAGTGCGTCCAGTGGCACACGCCCATGCTGCTCGAAGGCGTGTCCGACGACCTCAACGAGCGGATCCTGCGGCAATGCGAGGCTGCGCTCGGGCCCGCCGGCTTCCTTCTCGCCGATGACGGAACGATCTCCGAGCGCCAGCAGATCGCGCTGAAATCGGGCAATGCCTGGCTCGACATCAGTCGCGGCGAGCAGAGGGAGAAGGAAGGGCCCGGCGATATCCGCGTCGGCCACGTCACCGACGAAACGACCAACCGCGGCTTCTGGAAGCACTACCGCAGACTGCTGTCGCGCTGATCCTCCGGATTCCCGGGGCCCCCGCCCCGGGCCATCTTCCCGTCATGCTGAAAACAGAAGGATCGACCATGCAACTGGTGTCCATCGAAGAAGTGCGCCGAATCGAAGCCCTGCTCTACCAAGAGGCACGGCTGGCCGACGAGTCCCGTTACACCGAATGGGAGGGCCTCGTCGACGACGACATGTACTACTGGGTCCCGGCGGGCCATGCCGACGGCGACCCCTCGCTCGCGGTATCGGTCATCGCCGACAACCGCAGGCGCCTCAAGAGCCGCATCGCCCAGTTGAACACCGGGGCCCGCCATGCGCAATTGCCCGCGTCGCCGATGCGCCGGGTGCTTTCGAACATCGAAGTGAACAAGGTGGAAACCCCGAAGGAGCAGGGGACCCGCGAATACGCCGTGCGGGCGAACTTCGTCCTGTATGAACTGCGCGCCCAATCCACCAATACGCTCGAGGTGTGGCCGGGCAGCGTGGAATACCGGGTGCGCGCCAGGCCCTCGGGCGACTGGAAGATCTTCTACAAGAAAGTCCAGCTGGTCCATGGCTCGGAGCCCCTGGCCACGATGGGATTCCTGATCTGACGCCGCCGGCGTGTCGCAGGTCTTACGCGGGAAGCACCGGACGGAACGCTTTGGGGGAAACATGGCAAGTCGAGGCAAGGCGCGAGGCGCGATCATCGGGCTCGGGCACAGCGAATTGTCGCGCAGGCACATCGGCAGCGCGCGGCATCTCGCGGTTGCCGCGGTCGATGCGGCAATTGCGGACAGCGGTCTGCGGCACCGGGACATCGACGGCCTGCTGATCAACCGCAGTCCGCTGGCGCCGCACGAGGTGCTGCCCCTCAAGCTCCAGGAAGACCTGCAGCTCGATGGCCTCAGGCTGCTGACCTCGATCGAGGGCGAAGGCTCGTCGGCCGTGCAGATGATCCAATACGCCGCGCTCGCGATCGAAGCCGGCATGGCGACGAAGGTGGCCTGCGTCTTCGCGGACGATCCCCTCGGCGCGGCGACGACCGGCGGGCAGGCATTCTCCCCGGCGCTCGGCATTTCGGGCATCGAGGGTTGGGAGGAGCACTGCGGCCTGCACGGTGCCGCGGGTGCCTACGCCCTGGCCGCCCGCGAATATCTGTGGCACTACGGCCTGGACGACGATGCCCTGGGCGGGGTCGCCCTGTCGGATCGCGCCTGGGCCCGGCTGAACCCCGACGCCTTCCTGAGGCAGCCGCTGTCCATGGACGACTACCTGCGCTCGCCCTGGGTCGTGGAGCCGTTCCGCGTGCTGGACTGTGCCTATCCGGTGAATGGCTCGATCGCGGTCATCGTCTCCTCGGCGGATGCCGCGGCCGATCTCGCGGAGCGCCCCGTGTACGTATACGGGATGGGGCAGGGGCATCGCGGATTCACCGGATTCGGACGACCCGGCGAGCCGCTCACCGGTGCCGCGATCGCCGGCGGCGTCGCGTTCGACATGGCCGGGGTGTCGCCGGAAGACGTCTCCGCCTGCCAGTTCTACGAGGCGTTTTCCTTCACCACCCTGCTCGCGCTGGAGGAATACGGCCTGTGCCCGCCCGGCGGGGCGGCCGATTTCGTGCGCGGCGGCAATACCGCGCCCGGCGGACGCCTGCCGTGCAACACGGGCGGCGGGCATCTGTCCGGCTTCTATCTGCAAGGCATGACGCCGGTTGCCGAAGCCGTCGTCCAGGTGCGCGGTCTCGGCGGGGAGCGGCAGCTCGACGATCCGGGGCTGATGCTGGTCACCGGCAACGGCGGACGCCTCGACTATCACGCGGCGCTGCTGGTCGGGCGGAACAGATCGATCGGATGACCCGGCCCGGAAATCGACAGGGGATGAGGATGAGCGCTGCAAACCTCGACTGGCAGTCATCGGCCGATCAGGCCGGCGCCGCACTTCGGCCTGGACCGGATGACGAAGGACCGGGCCGGGGCGGCCCCGGACAGGATCGACCGCTGCAGCGCCCCGGAACGAACCGGACGGATGCCGCGGTTTTCGCCGAACTGGCGGCGCGGCGCATTTCCGCCCGCGCCTTCCTGCCCGAGCCGCTGCCGCGCGCCGACATCGAACGCGCACTCGCACTCGCCTGTCGCGCGCCGTCCAACTGCAACACCCAGCCGTGGCTGATCGCGGTGGCCTGTGGCGCGGCGCGCAACCGCCTGGCCGCCGCCATCGGCGCCGAGATGCGCGCGGGGCGCATGAAGCCCGACCTGCCCTACGACGCCCGCTACGAGGGCATCCACCGCGAACGCCAGTTCGCCGCGGCCGCCGCGCTGTACGCCGCCGCCGGCATCGCGCGCAAGGACAAGGCGGCGCGCGAGGCGCAGTTCATGCGCAACTACGACTTCTTCGGCGCGCCGCACGTGGCCTTCTTCTTCCTGCCGCCCGGCTTTGGCACGCGCGAGGCGGCCGACCTCGGCATGTGCGCGCAGACCTTCATGCTGGCGCTCACCGCGATGGGCCATGCCAGTTGTCCGCAGACCGCGCTCAGCTTCCATCCGGAGCTGGTCCGCGCCGAATTCGGCCTGCCGGCGGACTGCCGCTTGCTGTTCGGCATCTCCTTCGGCCGCGCCGATCCGTCGGCGGCGGTCAATGCCCTGCAACTGCCGCGCGACGTCGCGGCCTGTACGCTGATCCGGGAGGACTGAGTGGAAAACTTCGACCACGTCGTCGCCGGCACGGACGGCGCCGGCTGTACCGTCCGCCATCTGCGCTGCGAGGCATGCGGCGACCCGCTGCCCTATGGCGCACGCCTGTGCCCCCGCTGCGGCCCGGCCCGTCTCGCATGGGCACCCGGCAGCGGCAAGGGCGTGCTGCGCTCGTACGTGATCTACCACCGCAGCTACGACCCGGACATGCCGGCGCCCTACGCGGTTTCGATCGTGGAACTGGACGAAGGGCCGCGTCTGCTCGCCCGGCTGGAAATGCCGGACCGGGGCAGCCCCGCGCCCGGCATGCGGGTCACCGCGGAGCTGAAGAATGGCTGCCTGGTGTTCCGTCCCGACGACAAGGGCTGAACGCTGCGGATGGACACACGCCCGTCGCCCGGGCGGAACGCCCATCCGCCACGGATCGGCCCGATTGACTCAACCCGAGAAAACGCCTCATGGAGACAAAGATGCTGCCACGTGACTTGATCAAACGCTGTGCCCGCAATTATCCGAACAAGACCGCGTACTACATGGGGGAGCACAGCGCGACCTGGCGCCGGATGGACGAGCGCTCCGACTGGCTGGCCGCCGGCCTGCAGAAACTGGGCATCGGGAAGGGCGATGCGATCGGGGTGCTCTCCCAGGAAAGCATCGAGATCTACGAGCAGTTCATGGCCTGCATGAAGATCGGCGCGGTGCGCGTCGGCATCAACTGGCGCTACGCCTCGGAAGAGGTGCTGCACTGTGCCAGGGACAGCGGCATCAGGGCGCTCGTCGTCCAGGGCAGGCTCGTGGAGCAGTTGAAGAACGAGCTGGAGCGGTTCGCGGACGCCGGCGTGCTGGTGATCGGCTACGACGACGGCCACGGCCTCGACCTGGACTACGAGGCGATCATCGACCAGGGCCGGCAGCGCGCGGTCGACTACCCCGCGCTCGACCGCGACGACACCTTGTTCGTGACCTACACGTCCGGTACCAGCGGCCTGCCCAAGGGGGTCGTGCTCAGTCACGGCGGGCTCCACGACGTGATCCTGCATTCGGTGCTGTCGGTCGGGCTGGGCCCCGACGACGTGTGGTACATGCCGGCGGCTTCGTCGTGGGTGGTGATCGCGATGAACGTGTGGGGGCTGGCGAACGGCATGGCGCACGTGATCCCGGAGGGCGCCTTCGACGTGAAGGCTTATCTGCGCGACGTCGAGCGCCACCGCGTGACCGTCGTCATGCAGGTGCCCACCACCCTGCGCTGGCTGATGCGGGAGTTCGCCACCGGGCAGTACGACTTTTCGTCGGTGCGCCTGCTGGTGTTCGGGTCCTCCCCGGCATCGCCGGAACTCATCCACCAGATCCACGGGACATGGCCGGATGTCGGACTGCTGCAGACCTACGGCCAGACCGAGGTGACCGGCGGCTGGGTCACCTTCATGACGCCGGCGGATTATCGCCTCGCCTTCGACGGCCGTCCCGAGCTGCTCAAGTCGGTCGGGCGCGTCGGGCTCCATTTCGAACTGACCGTCCGCGACGACGAGGGCAAGGAGCTGCCGCCGGGCGAGACCGGCGAACTGTGGATGCGCGGGACGCCGATGATGAAGGGGTATCAGAACCTGCCCGAGAAGACGCGCGAGGTGATGCCGGGCGACGGCTGGCTGCGCAGCCACGACATCGTCAGCATCGATGCCGACGGCTACGTGTACCTGCACGACCGCAAGAACTTCCTCATCATCACCGGCGCGGTGAACGTCTTCCCCTCCAGCGTCGAAGCCGTCGTCATGACCCACTCCGCGGTGGAGGAAGTGGCCGTCATCGGCGTCCCCCATCCGGAATGGGGAGAAGCCGTCGTCGCGGTGGTGAAGCCGAAGGACGGGGAATCCCTCGCCGCCGACGAGCTGATCGACTTCTGCCGCAGCCACCTCAGCAAGCCCGAAACGCCCAAGCACGTCCTGATCGTCGACCATCCCCTGCCCAAGACCCTGACCGCCAAGCTGCAGAAGGCCGAGATCCGCCGCTGGGTGCTGGACGATCCGAAGCGCCTGCCCTGGTCCGTGGCGGAGGCGAAATGAACGCCCCGGCCGAATTCCGCGACGAGCTTCGCAGCGTCGTCGACTCCCCCGCGATGCACGCACTCGAAGTCCGGCTCGAATACGCGCGCGACGGCGCCGCGAAAGGGCTGTGGCGCCCGCCGGGCGGCTTCCTGAACGGAAACGGCGTCGTCCAGGGCGGATTCGTCGGCGCCGTGTGCGACCAGATCATGGCCGCCGCCATCGCCAGCCTGGCGGGAGCGCGCAAGTTCGCGTCGATCAATCTCCAGACGACCTATCACCGCCCCGCCATGCAGGAAGAATACGAAGTGCTGGCGCAGGTCGTCCGCGCCGGAAAGCGCATTGCATACCTGACGGCGGAGGTGCGAAGGAACGACGATGTTTTCGTGAGTTGCCAGAGTTCCGTGATCCTGCAAGGAGGAATGGCCGAACCGAGAGATGCGGATTGAATTCTTTCCGAGAACGAGAAAATCACTACACCAGAGGAATGACAATGAAGAGACAAACGCGCGAGAGCAGGCGATCCATCGTACGCAACGCCTGGAAGGCCGCCGTCGGGCTGTCGATCGGGGTGCTGTCCACGGTCGCCGTCGCCGCCGACCCCATCAGGATCGGCCTCGTCACCACCAGCACCGGGCCGGGCTCGTACCTCGGAGGGGCCGAGGAGCAGACCATCAAGCTGATGGCCGAGACGATCAACAAGCAGGGCGGGGTGCTCGGCCGCCGGATCGAGCTGGTTCATTACGATGACGGCACGAATGCCGATCGGGCGAGAACCCTGATGCAGCGCCTGGTCACCGAGGATCGGGTCAGCCTGGTGATCGGCAGCAGCACGACGCCCAGCACGCTTTCGATGGCCGACGTCGCGACTCGCGGCAAGGTCCCGCTGATCTCGATGGCAGGCGCGAAGGTGCTCACGGAGCCGCTGCGGCCCTGGCTCTTCGTCATACCCGAGAACGACGTGATGGCGCTGGGCGTCATGTTCGACCACCTCGCCAGGCACAAGCTGACGAACGTGGCGCTCCTGTCCAGCACCTCGGGCTTCGGCCGCGCGGCGCGCGAAGTGGCCCTGGAGCTGAGCAGCAAGCGCGGCGACGTGAAGGTCGTCGCGGATGAAACCTACGCGGCCGGCGATACGGACATGTCGGCCCAGCTCACCCGTATCCGGGGCAACGCCCAGGTCCAGGCCGTCATCAACCTCGACTTCGGCAACCAGCCCGCGATCGTGACGCGCAATCACGCGGCGCTCGGCATCAAGGCGCCTCTCTACCTGAGCCATTCCACCGCCGCGCCGAAGTATCCGGAACTGGCCGGCCCGGCGTCGGAAGGGGCGCGCCTCGCCGTCCCTTCATTGATGGTGGTCGAGCAACTGCCGGATTCGGCGCCCGAAAAGGCCAAGGCCCTCGAGTTTCGCAATCTCTACCAGGCCAGCTACAAGGAACTGCCCCACGGCTTCCACGGCTACGGCTACGACGCGCTGCTCGTCGCCGTCGATGCGATCAAGCGCGCCGGCTCCGTCGACCGGCAGGCGCTCAGGGATGCGATCGAGAAGACCGCGGGGCTGGCCGGCGTGACCGGCGAGTACAACTACTCGCCCACGAATCACGGCGGCTACGTGCCTCAGAGCAAGCTCCGCATGGCCGAGATCCGGAACGGAAAGTTCGTCCTCATCGATTGATCTCCGGACGCCCTCCCTCGCGGCGCCCAGGCGGCATGCCGCGAGGGAGGCGCTTTCCGGCGTCTTCGTGCCTCGGTGCCCGAGGCTGCAGGGCTTGCGGGAGAAGCAGGATATGACCGAATTACTTCAATACGTGATCACCGGGGTGACCGTGGGCTCGATATACGGCCTCATCGCCCTCGGTTTCGTTCTCGTCTACAACTCGAGCCACGTGATCAATTTTGCGCAGGGCGATCTCCAGATGATCGGCGGCATGATGGCGGTGGCGGTCCTGACCGCCGGCCTGCCGCTCCCAATCGCGGTCGTCCTCGGCACGCTGGGGGGCGCGGGCGTCGGCTTCCTGCTGTACAAGGCGGCCATCCAGCCTGCCGGAAATGCCGGGCCACTGCCGCTCGTGGTCATCACCCTGGGGGCTGCGCTCGTCATACGCGGCGCTGCCGAATCGGTCTGGGGCCGGGGCTACTACTCCCTGCCGGCCTTTTCGGGCGACGAGGCCATCCACGTGATGGGCGTGACGGTGATGCCGCAGAGCCTGTGGGTGCTGGGCCTGACCGCGGCCGTGGTGATCGTGCTCACGCGCTTCTTCGATGCGACGAAAACGGGCAAGGCGATCCTCGCGACCTCGATCGATCCGGATGCCGCCACGCTGATGGGAATCGATACCCGGCGCATGAAGCTCCTCTGTTTCGGACTGGGCGGATTCCTGGCTTCGGTCGCGGGCGTCGCCATCGCCCCGATCGCATTCACGTACTCGACCGTCGGCCTGATGCTGGGCCTCAAGGGCTTCGTCGCGGCGGTGCTGGGCGGGCTGGGCAATTTCAAGGGGGCCGTCCTGGGCGGCCTGATACTGGGGATCACGGAAACCATGATGTCCGGATACGGCGCGTCGGACTACAAGGACGCCGTCGCATTCCTGCTGATCCTCGTCATCCTGGTCTTCATGCCCCGCGGACTGTTCGGGGCCTCCGGGGCGGAGCGCGTCTGATGGCAAACATGAACGAAATGGCGACGCCCGCCGAGGTCGTCCCCGCGGCGCCGTCCGCAAACGCGAAGGTGGAGACCCGCTCGCCGCTGCGGATGGGCCCCGTGATCGCGCTCGGCGGGATCATCGCGCTGCTGCCCTTCGCCACAAGCTCGGAATACCAGCTCCATATGGCGGTCATGATCGGCATCCATGCGGTGATCGCGATCAGCCTCAACCTGCTCGTGGGCCATGCCGGCCAGATCAGCCTGGGCCATGCGGGATTCATGGCCATCGGCGCATATGGCACGGCGATCCTGTCCTCCCGCTACGGCTGGCCGCCACTGCTCGGGGTCGCCGTCTCCGCGGCCGCGGCGGGGGGCCTCGCCTTCCTGGTCGGCCACCCGATCCTGCGCCTGAAGGGCTATTACCTCGCGATGGCGACCCTGGGCCTGGGGATGATCATCTATCTCGTCATCAGCAACGAGGTCTGGCTGACGGGGGGGCCGGACGGCATGTCGCTGGCGGTCCTCACCGTCTTCGGCACCGAGATCGACAGCGCCGCGCAGTGGTACTGGATCGTCGGCGGCATCCTGCTGCTGGTGTACTGGATGGCCTGCAACCTCGTCGACGCGCCTATCGGCCGCGCCCTGCGCGCGCTGGAGGGGCCCGACGCGCTCGCGGCCTCGTCCGGCATCGACATCTCCTGGAACAAGGTGCGCATCTTTACGGTTTCCGCGGTGCTGACGGCGATGATGGGCGGCGTCGGAGCGCTGTATTCGGGCTTCATCACGCCCAAGAGCGCGGATTTCATGCAGTCGATCGAACTCATCCTGATGGTGATCCTCGGCGGCATGGGATCCGTGGCCGGCGCAGTCGTCGGCGCGGGCATCGTGACCATGCTGCCGCAGGTCCTCACCTCGCTCGAGCACCATGAATCCCTGGTGTACGGGCTGATCCTGATTCTCGTCATGGTATTCATGCCCAAGGGGCTGGTGCCGACGCTCGCGCAACTGG
Organism: Thauera sp. K11; assembly: GCF_002354895.1. NCBI lineage: Bacteria > Pseudomonadati > Pseudomonadota > Betaproteobacteria > Rhodocyclales > Zoogloeaceae > Thauera > Thauera sinica. The sequence continues at coordinate 4,677,009 of NZ_CP023439.1, read as the reverse complement.
CCAGGAGGTTCCACCGATGAGCGACCTCCAGGTTGTTTCGCTGTGCAAGGTTTTCGGCGGATTGCGGGCCACCGACGACGTCTCGTTCGCGATCGAGGCCGGAACGGTGAATTCCATCATCGGCCCCAACGGTGCCGGCAAGACGACGCTGCTCAATCTCATCACCGGCATCTACGAGCCCTGCAGCGGCGACGTCCGGCTGGGCGGACGCAGCCTGATCGGCAAGCCGACGCATACCAGGGTCGGCCTGGGCCTGGGACGCACGTTCCAGACCCCGCAGATCTGCTACAACATGTCCGCGGTCGAGAACGTCATGCTCGGCAGCCACCTGCAGCTCGACAGCCGGCTGACGCCGGCCGCGCTGCGCCGCAGGTCCATCGTCGCCGCGGACAGGGAATGCCGCCAGCGGGCCGCTTATCTGATGGCCTACGTCGGACTGGACCGCTACATCGGCGAGAATCCCGGCGCCATGCCCTACGGCGCCCTGAAGCGGCTCGAGATCGCCCGCGCGCTGGCCGGTTCGCCCAAGCTCATCCTGCTGGACGAGCCGGCCGCCGGGCTCGGCGCGCCGGAGAAGGCGGACCTGTCCGAACTCATTGCGAAACTCAGCGCGTCGGGCGTGACGACGGTACTGGTCGAACACGACATGAAGCTCGTCATGTCCGTGTCGAGGCATATCGTCGTGCTCAACTACGGGAAGAAGCTGGCGGAGGGAGCCCCGGAAGCCGTTCGCGACAATCCGGAGGTCGTTGCAGCGTACTTGGGACGGGCTGTCTGATGAATGCGAAGATCGACGATGCGGTGTTCGCGGCCGGGCAGGCCCCGGCCGCACGGGGCGGCGAGCCGGTGCTGGAAGTGGAGGGGCTGTCCGTGTTCCACGGCAGCGTCCGTGCGCTGGACGGCGTCTCGCTCGAGGTCCGCCAGGGCGAACTGGTGGCCCTGGTGGGGAGCAACGGCGCGGGGAAATCCACGCTCCTGCGCACGCTCTCCGGCCTGCATGCGCCGGGTGCGGGGAGCATCCGCTACATGGGCCGCGACATCGCCGCCCTCAGGCCGCCGCGGCGGGTCGAGGCCGGCATCGCCCACGTGCCCGAGGGGCGCCGCGTCTTCGCGCCGCTGACGGTCGAGGACAACCTCATGCTGGGCGCCTATTCCCGCAAGGAGAAGCGCGACCGGCTCGCACAGGAACTCGAGCAGGTCTATGCCCTGTTTCCCATCCTGCGCGACAAGCGTTCGCTCGCCGCCGGCACCCTGTCGGGCGGGCAGCAGCAGATGCTCGCGATCGGCCGCGCGCTGATGGGCAAGCCCCGCCTGCTCCTGCTGGACGAGCCGAGCATGGGCCTGGCGCCGCTCCTGATCGCGGAAGTCTTCAATGTCGTCAGGCGGCTGCAGAAGCAGGGCATGACGATCCTGATCGTCGAGCAGAACGCGACCGCCGCCCTCGAACTGGCCGACTACGGCTACGTCCTCGAGGCCGGGCGCGTGACCCGGGCCGGAGAGGGTTTCGCGCTGTGCAACGATGAGGAGGTGCGGAGGGCCTATCTCGGAGCCTGACGGCCGTGCTCCGCACCACGTTCCCGCCCGCCCGGCCCATGCATTTCCGCTTTGCCGGCCAAGCGCCGGGAATGGCCGCAGGCTTGGCTTTGCGGCGGGCTGGTGTAAAGTTCCGGGACGTGAGACCAACTTCCGGGCGGGCCTCGATCCGTTCCGGAGCGCCTCCCGAAAATCATAGAAATGAAGCAGATGAATGAAATCTCTTCACCGCCCGCAGCCGACAAGGGCGCGCGGCGCAGGGGCCGTCCGGGGGCCTATCAGGGGGATCGCCAGCAGGCGCTGGTGGAAGCGGCCGCCAAGCTGTTCTACGAGCGCGGCTACGAAGGCGCGACCGTCCGGGAAATCGCAAGGGAAGCGGGGATCACCTCCGGAAGCATCTTCTATCACTTCGAGTCGAAAGAGGAGATCCTGGCCGCGGTACTCCGCCAGGGGATGGAGGAAGGCGTCGCGATCGTCAGGGTGACGGTGGAAGGCGTGACAGGCGCGCGGGCCCGGTTCGATGCGCTCGTCCTCGGCCATCTGCGGGCGCTGCATGGCGAGAAGACGCACTTCCACCATATCTGGCTGCAGGATCTGCGCTGCCTGCCGGAACACATGCAGGCGCCGCTGCTGGAGCTGAGCCGGGACTACAGGGCGCTTTGGTACCAGGTGCTCGACGAGGTCAAGGCGGCCGGCCTGATCCGCGGGGACAAGAACCTGTTCCGCAAGGTGGCGATCGGAGCGCTCAACTGGACTGCGCAATGGGTCCATCGCCCGCGGCCGGCCCAGATCGACGAACTGGCGAAGGCCATGACCCGATCATTGCTGAACGAACCCGATCCCACGCCTTTCAGGATGCTCGAAGGTCGCGACGGATTTTCCGGCATCGCCGGCGACGGCGATCTGTGACGTAGCGCCTCTCCGGTGCTACGCGGGCGCGCGGCCGCCGATCCGCGGGAGCGTGCCGCATTCCATCGCCCCACGTCGCATCGCTGCGTGCATCGCGGCCCGTTTCCGCGCCGCCCGCCTAGCGCGGCCCAGCCGCGGGATGCCGCATGAAGACCACCTTCCCGGCGTGCAGCGCATCGATCTCGGCCGGCGAGAAGCCGTGGCCCTCGAGAATGGGTTGCGTATGTTCGCCGATGCGCGGGACGCCGCCCGCCATCCCGGGCGGCGTGCGGGACAGCCGGGGGGCCGGGCTCGGTACGCTCATGCCGTGCATGCGGGTGAAGGTCGAGCGCGCGGCGTTGTGCGGGTGCTGCGGCGCCTCGATCATGTCCAGCACGGGCGTGCAGCAGGCATCGCTGCCGTCGAAGACCGCGGCCCATTCGTCCCGCGTCTTTTCCATGAAGCGGCCTGCGATCCGCGTCCTGGTGTCCTGCCAGGTGTCCTTCCGCCATTGGTCCGACGGGGACACGCAGCCGATCTCCAGCAGGCCGAGGAATTGCCTGTAGAAGGGGGGCTCTATCGCCCCCACCGCCATGAACCTGCCGTCCGCGCAGCGGTACGTGCAGTAGAACGGCGCGGCGCCGTCGAGAAAATTGGCCTGGCGTTCGTTGCGCCAGTGATCGGCGCCGAGCATGGCGTAGATCGGACTCATCAGCAGGGCCGCGCCATCCGTCATCGCCGCATCGAGAACCTGCCCCCGCCCCGAACTGCGCGCCTCGAGCAGGGCGCAGACGATGCCGTAGGCCAGGAGCATTCCGCCGCCGCCATAGTCCCCCACCAGGTTCAGCGGCGGCGCCGGGGCGCGGTCGGCATCTCCCATCGCGTGGAGCGCCCCGCTCAGGCCGATGTAGTTGATGTCGTGCCCCGCCGCGCTGGCCAGCGGCCCCGTCTGGCCCCAGCCGGTCATCCTCGCGAAGATCAGCGCCGGATTGATCCGCCGGCAGGCTTCGGGACCGAAGCCCAGTTTCTCGGCGACGCCGGGGCGAAAGCCCTCGATCAGCACGTCGGCCCTGCGTACCAGCCGCATGAGGACGCCGATGCCGGACTCGTGGCGCAGGTCGATCGAGATGGATTCCCGCCCCCTGTTCACCGGGCCGTCGGAGATGTCCTGCAGGCCGTTTCCGGTCCCTGCGGGCGGGCGGTCGACGCGAATCACGCGCGCGCCCATGTCGGACAGCAGCATCCCGCAGAACGGCGCGGGGCCCAGCCCCGCCAGTTCGACGACCGTGATGCCGTCGAGCGGCTTTTTCGTTTCGTTCAATGTTCTTGCCTCTTTCAGCAGATTCCGGGGAGATCCCTCGACCGGAGGAACCGGAAAATCGTCCACAGCCGGCCGGATTCGTCAGCCGAGCCCGATCGGCCCGGGTGCCGTCGACACGATCAGCCTGAACATTTCATCGAACCTGGACTTGTTGTCCCCCCGGAAGCGGGGGTCTCCGTTTTCGCCGAATGCTTCGGCGATGCGGTTCCAGTCGGCGTCATCCAGATGTTTCTCCGCGAGCGGAAGGAGCAGCCGTTCTTCCTCCGCCATGTGCCGCCACTGGAGATCGGCGAAACGATCCACGCTTGCGCAAAAGCGCTCCGCCGCCCCTTCGGCGCCGGCTTCGAGGTCCTGCAGTTGCGCTCGCAGGCTTGCGGTCAATGCCAGGTCGTCGGCATGTTGCGCGTTCAGATTCTCGATCAGGGCGCCGGCTTCCGGGCTTCGCGCGCGCAGGGCGGAGAAGATGTATTTCTCTTCCTTGATGTGATGGAGCTTTTGCGGAAACTGCTCGATGTAGTCGAGCATCGTCCGGAGCAGCGGAAGGCTGGGCGCTTGCCGGCCGGCTTCCCTGGCGAAGTGGAGCAGCCCGTGGACGACGGCGCCTATCGCGCGGTGCTCTTCATGGATCTGCAGAATCGCGGTGTTCTTCATTCTTCGCGGTACCTTTCAGGAGAACGATCTGCCATCGGCCGGACGATGGCTTTCATCGAACGGCGAGGCTCCCTGGAACGGGCCGTTTCGGCCTGCTAGCGCAGCAACGATTTGAGTTCGAACCCGGCGTCCCGGAGCATGTCGTCGGGAACGGGAATCCTTCTTGCGATCAGCCGCTCGACGGTTCGCCTTTCCCTGCCCATGTTGACGAGGGTCGCGGCCGCCAGCGCGTCGCCATCCTTCTCGAAGAGGGCCCACTTCCCGTCGGCGGGATCGCCTCTCGTCACCTGGCAGTTCCGATCGGAGGTATGGCCGAGGAACTGGACGTTGAGGTCGTATTGATCGGTCCACACCCACGGCACCTCCTGATGGCGCTCGTCCGCACCGCACGCGTTCCGGCCCGCGATCCCGCCCATCGTGCGCGCGGCCTGCCAGTGCTCCATCCTCGCCGTCCGCGGCACGCCGGCCTCCGCCATGCACGCCACGTCGCCGACGGCGTAGATCGACGGATCGCTCGTCCTGCAGCATCCATCCACCAGGATGCCGTTCGCGCAGGCAAGCCCCGCCTCGTGCGCGAGCCCGTCGTTGGCAATGGTCCCGATGCCCACGACGATCGCATCCGCGGGCAGGGATTCTCCGTCGGCAAGCGTGACCTGCAGCCCTGCCCCGACGCGCGCGATCCCGGCTGCCTGGGCCTGCAGGAGGAATCTGACGCCCTCGCGCTCGTGGCGCTGCCGGAGGAATTCGGCCACGGGCCCGGATGCGCCTCTTCCCACCACCCTGGGGCCGGCCTCGAGGACGGTGACATCGCAGCCGCACCGGATCGCGGCGGCGGCGACCTCGAGCCCGATGAACCCCGCGCCGATGATGACGAGGCGCAGCGCCTCGCCCTTCGCCAGGCTCTCTCTCAGGGCCAGGGCATCGCCGAGCGTCCTCAGGTGGAAGACCGCGGCCGCCGGCCCTGCATCTAGGATCGCCGGGTCCAGCTCTCGCGCCCGGGAGCCGGTGGCCAGGATGAGGCTGCGGTAGCCGACGACCGAATCGTCCGACAGGCGCACCGTCTTGTCGTGCCGGTCGATGCCGGCGGCTTTCGTCCCGTTGCGCATGGTCAGCCTGGCGTTCGCCCGGACCTGGTCCGCCAGCAGGCCGATCTCTTCCGGCTGCGCCCGGGAAAGCAGCACTTCCTTCGACAGCGGAGGACGGTCGTAGGGCAGCCATTCCTCTTCGTTGATCAGGAGGATGGTCCGTGCGTCGTCGCATGACAGGACGGCTTCCGCCGCGCTCGCTCCCCCGACGCCGGCGCCGATGATGATCACGTCGTAAATTGCGGTCGGTATGCTCATGATCTTCGATCAGCCTTCCGGGAAAACTGTGTAGAGGGCGCCGCCGTCTTCGATGGCCTCGTAGGTCTGCAGCTTCTTCACACAGGGCCGGTCGACGGCTTCCCCCGTCCGTATGTCGAAGGAGCCCGCATGGAAGGGGCAGATGACGAGGCCGCCTTCGACGTCGCCGTCGCACAGGGATGCGTTGCCGTGAGTGCACGTGTCGTCGGTCACGAAACATCGTCCCTCGAGGCGGAATACGGCGAGCGGCGGACGCTCGGGCAGGACCACCTGCAGCGCCCCGCCGTCGGGAACGTCTTCGATGGCGCAAAGCCGCGTAAGTGGATGTCGGGACATGGGTTCCTCCGCTGCAGGGCGCGAGTACGGTGATCTCCATGCGGAGCCGTCTCCGCAGGGCCAACGCTTTATATCAAGCAAGCGCTTGATATAAAGCTTAACAAACCCGAACCCCGTTCGCAATGCTTCGGTAGCGACCCGGCGTGAGGCGGGCAGGCGGCGCGCAGCCGAACGGCCCGCCCGCCGGGTCGCCCGGGTTGCCGCGGTGCTCCCCGAAGGCAGACTTCGTCCGCGGGCTCTACCATGTGGGAGAGAAAGCGGGCGACGCGGTGCGGGATCGCGCCGCCGACCCGCAACGTCGACCGCCTCTTGCAGATGGACCCGGACCATGAACGACCAACCAACCCGCCACCCGTGGTGGAAAGGCCGGCGCGGCGAGTGGTACGTCGCCGCGCAGGGCCTGCTCTTCGCGCTGGTCGCGTTCGGCCCGCGCAGCGCCTCCGGCCTGCCGCCATGGCCCGAGCCGGCCGCCGCCCTCGCCACCGCCGCCGGCATCGGGCTGCTCGTGCTCGGGGCGGCGATCTGCGCCGCCGCCGCACTGCATCTGGGCAGCAACCTGACGCCGCTGCCGCACCCCAGGGACGATGCCACCCTCGTCACCACCGGCCTGTACCGCTACGTCCGCCACCCGATCTACTGCGGCGTGCTGCTGCTGGCCTTCGGCTGGGCGCTGTTCGTGCAGGGCTGGCTGACGCTGGCCTATGCCGCCCTGCTGTTCGCGTTCTTCGACCTCAAGTCGCGCCGCGAAGAGACCTGGCTGATGGCGCGCTTTCCCGACTACGCCGACTACCGGCGGCGGGTGCGCAGGCTGATCCCCTTCCTGTACTGACCGGCACGGCGCGCGCGGCCCGCATCGAACCCGCGCCGCCGCGCCCTCCGTTCCCCGCCCGGGCGATCTCCTTCGCCGTCAGCGCGTATCCGGGTCCAGGCTGTCGAAGCGCCGGCGGCGGTTCATTCGGTTCGTCCTTCCGATTCGCCGGCGGCGAGGGCGCGCACGCGATCCTGCAGGGCGGCGTCGCGCCAGTCGGCCTCGCCGACCACGCGGTAGCGCGGCTGGTGGCGGGCGTCGAGCACATAGGTGGTGGGGATCATGCGGGCGTTCCACGCCCGCGCGATGCCCTGGTCGGGATCGGGAACGACGACGGTGTTCCCGATCAGGTGGTCGGCGAGAAAGCGGCGGGTGTCGGCGGCACGGTCGGCCACCGCGACGGTGACCAGCGCCACGCCGGGCTCGCGCTCGTCGAGTTCGACCAGCGCCGGCATCTCCTTGCGGCAGGGCTCGCACCAGCTCGCCCAGAAATTCACGATCACCGCCTTGCCGCGCACCGCGTCGAGCACCTGCTGCAGCGCGGGCGGGGCCGGCGGCAGCCCGGGCGCGGGCTCCAACCCGGCGGCCGAAGCTACGGGCACGGACGCCGCCAGCGCCGCGCCCAGCAGCGCGGCGCTGGCATGCATGGCCGCTCTCACGCGAACATGTCTTCGTAGATCAAGCGCGCCCAGTTGAAGTCCTCGCCCACGGTTTCGGGCTTGCGCTCGTTGTAGTCGATCTGGGTCTGTTCGATGACGCCCTTGCCATTGACCTTGTAGTCGAACTGCACCGAGATGCCGACCTGCGGGTTGCTGTCGACCATCATGAAGCACAGGTTGTCCGGCAACTGGTAGGTCGGTTCGCGGCCGGCCTCGCGTTCGGCGATGTACCTGGCAACGATGCGCGCGTGGCGGTTGGCGACATGGCCGGCCTTCGGGTAGAAGGCGAATTGCTCGGACACGAAGCCCACCGCGTCGCCGATCACGAACACGTCCTTGTCCTTGCGGTCGTGCAGGAACAGCGGATCGACGTCGGCCCAGCCGCCGCCGGGCTTGCCCTGGCCGGGCGGCGGCACCACGCCGGCCTTCCACGCGAGGTCGCCGGCCTGGTGCGGCGCCATCAGGATGGCGTGGTCGAAGTCGAAATCGCCCGCCTCGGTGCGGATGTGCTTCTTGAACGGGTCGATCTCCTCGACGCGCGCATTCGGCACGTAGGTGATGATGTCCTTGTACAGCTCTTCGAACGCGGCGCGGAAGCCGGGGCCGATCGGGCGCACGCCGTCCTTGTGGTCGAGGATGGTGATCCGGCCGGGAATCTTCTTGTTCCTGAACATCGACGCGATCAGGCAGGCGCGCTCGTAGGGGCTGGGCGGGCAGCGCTGCGGCGGTGGTGGCAGCGTCATGACCAGGTGCCCGCCCCTGAAGTCCTGCAGCGCGCGCTTGAGGTGGAAGTGTTCCGCGCTCGGGATGTAGGCCGCCGGAAAGCGTGCGCGCGTGGCTTCGGCCATGCGGCGGTCGTTGGCGAACCAGGCTTCGTAGTTGTAGCGGATGCCGGGCGACAGGATCAGGTAGTCGTAGTGCAGGCCGCCGGCCGCGGTGACGACCTGCTTGCGGTCGCGCTCGATCTCCAGGATCTCGGTCTGGATGAAGCGGTAGCCGTACTTCTCCGACACGCCGAGGTAGTCGTGGGTGAGGAACTGGGTGTCCACCACGTCGACCAGCCACTTGTTGCTCATCGGGCAGGAGAAGAACACCGGGTTGCGCTCGAGCAGCACCACCTCGAGGTGGGGGGCGAGCCGGCGTAGGTACTTGGCCGCGGTGACCCCGCCCCAGCCGCCGCCGCAGATGACCACCCGCGGCACCTTGCCGCGCGGGATCAGCGTGTCGGTGGAACGGCCGATCAGGTAGGGCAGCCCGCCGGCCGCGGGCGGATTCGGCGCCGAGCCCTGGGCGAGTGCCGGCGGGGCGGCGGCCCCGGCAGCCAGTGCGCCGGCCGACGCCAGAAAGCGCCTGCGCGAGGCGCTGTGGTCGTGTGTCATCGATGTCTCCCGGTCAAACACAGCCGCCCCGGTGCGGGATGCCGCCGGGGCTTAAGCACCCGGCCTCGCGGCCGGGCTGATGGGTGGCGGATGAAGACCGCCGGTCCGGACGGCCGATATGCGAATCGGCACCCTGTGTCCGGGTATTCGGGTGGCGCGGCGCGGACGGGCTGCGCCTGCCTGGCGGGGCCGAGGTCCGCACGACGGGGAGCGGACCGGCGCCCCGCGCCGGATCAGACTACAGGCGACCTGTTTTGTCCAGGGTAGCGTCCTCCGGACGAAGGCGCGCTCAGAAGCCCAGGGTTCGCCATGCCGTATCCAGGGCCCGGCCGAGGTAGGCCGCCGCGCCGGCCTGCCCCGCGACTTCGGGGATCAGCTCCGCGTCCGCGATGCCGTGGCTGACCATCGCCGCGGGGCAGGCATACAGGCGGACGCCCAGGGCCAGCGCGTCGCGCCGGAAATCGGCCACCGACCTGCCGCTGCCGGCGGCGGCTTCGATCGCCTCCGCGATGCCCTTGCGCAGCAGCTCGACCGAACGGGCGGTGAAGTACATCTCCACCTCGGCATCCATCGCCGCCGCCGCCGCGGCGAAGTAGAAGGGCGTAGCGCACAGTTCCGGCCGGCCGGGGTCGGCGGCCCATACGAGGATGGCGAGCTTTTCGGCGCGCGTCTCAGAAGTCACGGTCGTCCTCGTGGAACAGCGGCGCGGCGAAATCGGCGAGGTCGCGGAAGGCGTAGCGGTCCATGATCCGCTCGATCTGCGCACGCGCCTCGGGCCAGCGCAGCAGCAGGTCCTGCGGCAGCGGGGCGAGGCTTTCGAGGTCGACGAGCCACGCGGCGAAGGGGTCGCGGTTCATCTCCCGCGCGGACGGATCGAGGGCCGCATTGGCGCACGCCAGCCGCGCGGCGAAGGGGGTCTTGACCGGAAAGACCGTCTTGCCGGCCTCGAGCAGGCCGAAGCCGCGCCCCGCCGCCAGTTCGACGCCCACCGGCTTGGGGGTGAACAGCAGAATCTCGCCCGACAGGGCGACGCCGAAACGGGTGACGCCAACCCGGAAGCGCCCGGCGCCCAGGGGCGCGAACCACAGGTGGCTCTCCGGGCGGTAGAGGAGCCGGTCCGGAAACTCGCAGCCGCGCAGCAAGGGCATGGGGATCGCTCGAGGTTGAAAGCCGCAATCTACCGCAGCAAGACCGCACCCGACTGGCGCCCGCCGCGACGGCCGGGACCATGAGCGCCTCCGCCCGGTCGCCCGCAGGAGGCACTCCGCTCCCTCCGGGAGGGTGACGCAGGAATCTCGCGGAGCATCGGTCCGCACCTGCAAGACGGCCCGGCGATGCAAAGCCGGCCTTCCGTTGCGCAGCAGCGAAGGGCCGTCAGCATGGTCCGATCCCGGCGCGGAACTGGGCGACGAAGGCAGGCTCGTCCTCCGCCTGCAGGCAGCGCAGGTCGAGATGCAGCGCATTGTCGGCAACGCGGCCGATGACCGGCAGCGGCAGGCCGCGCAATGCCGCCTCGAGCCGGTTCAGCACCCCGCCCTTGCGGCCCGCCGGGCGGAAGACCAGGCCGGCGGACGGCAGGCGATCCACCGGCAGGCTGCCCGAGCCGATCTGCGACAGCATCGGCTCCACGCCCACCGCGAGCGGCCAGCCGGCCACCGCCGCGGCGACCGCCGGACGCAGCCGCTCGGCCTGGGCAAGGATCTCGTCGCACGGCCGGGTGAGCAGGCGCAGCGTGGCGAGGCGCTGCGGCAGGCTGTCCGGGTCGCGGTACAGGCGCAGCACCGCCTCCAGCGCGGCGAGCGTGATCTTGCCCACGCGCAGTGCGCGCTTCAGCGGATTCTTCTTGATCTTCGCGATCAGGTCGCGGCGCCCGACGAGGATGCCGGCCTGCGGGCCGCCGAGCAGCTTGTCGCCGGAAAAGCTCACCAGGTCGGCACCGGCGGCGATCGCCTCGCGCGGCGTGGGTTCGTGCGGCAGCCCCCAGCGAGTGAGATCGGTGAGCGTGCCGCTGCCCAGGTCCTCGACGAAGGGCAGGCCGCGGGCATGGGCGATGCGGGCCATGTCGGCCGCGGCGACGCTGGCGGTGAAGCCCTCGATCGCGTAGTTGCTGGTGTGCACCTTCATCAGCAGGCCGGTGCGCGGGCCGATGGCGTCCTCGAAATCGCGCGCATGGGTGCGGTTGGTGCAGCCGACCTCGACGAGGCGGGCGCCGGCGCGCTTCATGATGTCGGGCACGCGGAAGGCGCCGCCGATCTCGACCAGTTCCCCGCGCGACACGATGACCTCCCGGCGGGCGGCGAGCGTGTTCAGCAGCAGGAAGACGGCGGCGGCGTTGTTGTTCACCACCGTGGCGGCCTCCGCGCCGGTGAGTTCCCGCAGCAGTTCGACGACGACGTCGTCGCGGTCGCCACGCCCGCCGGAGTCCACGTCGTATTCGAGCGCGCAGGGCGAGCGTGCTGCCTCCACCATCGCCGCGATCGCTTCGTCGGGCAGCACGGCGCGGCCGAGGTTGGTGTGGAGCACGGTGCCGGTGAGGTTGAAGACGCGCCTGAGGCGCGGCGCGGCGCGGGCGGCGAGGCGGGCCTGGGCATCCTGCAGCAGGGCGGCATCGTCGGGGCAGGCCGCTCCCGCGCCGATCCGCTCGCGCGCCGCGGCCAGCGCTTCGCGCAGCGCGCGGGTGGTTTCGTCGTGCCCGTGGGTCTCGACCAGCGCCCGTGCCGCGGCGAGCAGGCGGTCCATGCCGGGCAGGGCGCGGTAGGCGGTGTTGTCGTCGGCTGCGGACGTGGTGCCATGGACCATGGACGCCATCGTTGAACGCTCCTAGGGCATGAACAGGAACAGGTTTCTGCCGGCGCGGTGGAAGCCGGCTTCGTCGACCAGCATGTCAAGCGCGAGGGTGGCGAGGTCGTCGGCGAAAGCGTCCGCCATCGGGTCCTTTTCCATCGACACGATCTTGAGGCTGCCGCGGCATTCCGGACAGGTCTCGGCCTTGACCGCCGGATGCAGGGCGCCGGCTCCGCCTTCGAGGTTCAGGTAGGCGATGCCGCGGGTGTTGTGGCAGGGCACGCACTTGATGCGGGTGACGTGCCATTCGCAGGCGCACAGGCTGCAGGTGGCGTAGCGCACGCCGTGGCCGGCGTCGCCGATGCGCACGATGGAGGCGACCGGGTGCGAACCGCAGGCGGGGCACAGGCTGTCCTCGAAGCCGGCGGGCAGGTCGCCGGGCTGCAGCGCCAGCGCACGCGCCGTCCACAGCACCTGCAGCGCGGCGCCGGCCAGCGGCGCGAGCGCCAGTTCGAGCGGATCGGCCAGTTGCTCGTCGGCGCGCAGGATGGCGCGGGCCAGCGCCTCGATGCGCGCCGCCGGCACGGCGCGCAGTTCGCCGACGGCCTGCTGCAGGCCGGCCGGCGCGTGCGGCGCGGCCTCCGCCGCCAGAGCCAGCAGGACGTCGCGCCAGTCCGCCGGCAGCGGCGCGCCCTGCGCGTCGAGGGGCGGCATGCCGTGCTGCCGGCAGCGTCCCAGCCAGGCGGAATCAGGAGGCGCCGCGGGCGGCCGCCGGTCCAGCAGGGTTTGCTGGGCCTGGGCCAGGCGCGCCGCGAACAGCAGGAAGTCGCCCATCGCATGCCCTTCCGCCAGGGTGCGCAGGCGCGCGGCACGGTCGGCGAAGACGCGCGCGGCGGGCAGGCGGTTGGTGCTGCCTTCGCCGCTCGCGGAGACGGCGATTTCTTCCGGGGAGAGCAGTTTCTGCATGTCGGTCCAGAAAGACAGGGCCTCGCCGGCCCTGTTGCGGGGAAGGTCCTGCCTGCCCGCCGGTACGCGGGCGGGCAGGCCGTCGGCGCTCACTTGCCGGTCATCTGGCGGTACCAGGCGCGGTGGTGCTGCTTCGCCCACGCCCGGGTGACGGTGCCGTACAGCATGGCGCGGATGGTGCCACGGACCCAGATCGCGGCATACACGTGCACGATGATGGCGATGATCATCAGCACCGCGAATGCCGCGTGCAGCACGGCGCCGAGGCGTACCGCGCCGATCGGGAAGTAGGCCGAGAAGTAGGCGCGCCAGATCACGATGCCGGAGACGAAGAGCACCAGCATCGCCAGCCCGAGGAACCAGAACAGCAGCTTCTGGCCGCCGTTGTACTTGCCCTGGATCGGCATGTTGTGGTCGTCGCCATCGACCATCTCCCTCGCCCGCTTCACCCATTCCCAGTCGGTGCCGGTCATGCGGTTGAGATGCCGGAAGCGGAAGAACATCACCACGAAGAACAGCATCATCACGACGCCGATGAAGGGGTGCAGGATGCGCGTCCACGTCCCGCCGCCGAACAGGTAGGTGAGCGGAAACAGCGCCGGATGGAACAGGGCCAGCCCGGACAGCGCGAGCAGGATGAAGCAGATGCCCACCACCCAGTGGTTGGCGCGCTCCGAAGCGGTATACCGCTGCAGGTCGGACGGATCGCGGATCATTTTTCGCCCTCCAGTTCCTTGTCGACTTCGGCCTCGACTTCCTTCGACACTTCGTTCGGGCCCTTCATCACGTAGTGGAACAGGCCGCCCAGCGCCGCGGCGGCGATGCCGGCCATCGCCAGCGGCTTGGTGATGCCCTTCCACAGCGAGACGGCGGACGAGATCGCCGGCTCGGCCGGCAGGCCGCTGTACAGGCCCGGCTGGTCGGCGTGGTTGAGCACATACATGACGTGCGTGCCGCCCACGCCGGGCGGGTCGTAGAGGCCCGCGTTGACGAAGCCGCGCTCCTTGAGTTCGGCCACGCGTTCCCCGGCCAGTTCGGTCATGTCCTCCTTGGAGCCGAAGCCGATGCAGCCGGTGGGACAGACCTTGACGCAGGCGGGCTCCAGGCCGACCGCGACGCGGTCGGAGCACAGCGAGCACTTGTACGCCTTGCCGTCCTTCTTCGAGATGCGCGGGATGTCGAACGGACAGCCGGTGATGCAGTAGCCGCAGCCGATGCAGTTCTCCTGGTGGAAGTCGACGATGCCGTTCGAGTACTTGATGATCGCCCCGGGCGACGGACAGGCCCGCAGGCAGCCCGGATCCTCGCAGTGCATGCAGCCGTCCTTGCGGATCAGCCATTCGAGGCCGCGGTCGGTCTCGGCTTCCGCGTAGCGCATGACGGTCCACGACTGGTCGGTCAGGTCGCGCGGGTTGTCGTAGGTGCCGGCACAGGTGCCAATTTCGTCGCGCAGGTCGTTCCACTGCATGCACGCCACCTGGCAGGCTTTGCAGCCGATGCACCTGGAGACGTCGATGAGCTTGGCGACCTCGGTGGTCCTGCGTGCCTGGGGCGGCTCGGTGGTCGTGGCCGAACGCTTGGCGATGTCCAGCGATTGCAGTGCCATGGCGATCTCCTCAGGCTTTCTCGACGTTGACGAGGAAGGACTTGAACTCGGGCGTCTGCGTGTTCCCGTCGCCGACGAAGGGCGTCAGCGTGTTGGTGATGAAGCCGTTCTTCGCCACGCCCTTGAAGCCCCAGTGCAGGGGAATCCCGACGTGGTGCACCGTCTTGCCGTCCACCGTCAGCGGTTGCAGGCGCTTGGTGACCACCGCCACCGCCTTGATGTAGCCCCGGTTGGAACTGACCTTGACGCGGTCGCCCGCCGCGATGCCCTTTTCCGCCGCCAGCACCTCGCCGATCTCGACGAACTGCTCGGGCTGGGTGATGGCGTTGGACTCGACGTGCTTGGTCCAGAAGTGGAAGTGCTCGGTCAGGCGGTAGGTCGTCGCCGCATAGGGAAACTCGCTGGCCCGGCCGAAGGCTTCCATGTCGCCCTTGAACACCCGCGCGGCCGGGTTGGAAGTGGCCCTGGGGTTTCCCGGATGCATGGGATTGACACCGATGGGGGTCTCGAAGGGTTCGTAGTGCTCGGGGAACGGTCCCTCGTTCATCATGCCGCGGGCAAAGAAGCGCGCCACGCCCTCGGCATTCATGATGAAGGGCCCCATCCCTTCCTCGGGGGCGGAGTCGGGCTTGAAGTCGGGCACGTCCGAACCCGCCCAGCGGCCCTGCGCCGCGTCCCACCACACCTGCCCGCGCTTCGGGTCCCACGGCTTGCCGGCGGGATCGGCGGACGCGCGGTTGTACAGGATGCGCCGGTTGGCCGGCCAGGCGAACGCCCAGCCGAGCGTCTGGCCGTTACGGTAAGGATCGGCATTGTCGCGGCGGGCCATCATGTTGCCCTTCTCGGTCCACGCGCCGGAGAAGATCCAGCAGCCGCAGGCGGTCGAGCCGTCGTCCTTGAGCTGGGCGAAGCCGTCAACCAGTTCGCCGGCCTTCTTCAGTACCCTGGCCGGGTCCTTCGGATCGGTCTGGTCGGCCAGCGCCTTGCCGTTGTACTCCTTCGCCAGCTCCTCGGAAGTCGGCTGGTGCGCAACCTTGTAGGGCCAGACGAGATCGAGGATCGGGTCGGGGAAGGCGCCGCCGTCCTTGCGGTACATCTCGCGCATGCGCAGGAAGATGCCGGCCATGATCTCCGGATCGGACTTCGCCTCGCCCGGCGGCTCGGCACCCTTCCAGTGCCACTGCAGCCAGCGGCCGGAATTGACGATGGCGCCGTCCTCCTCGGCGAAGCAGGTGGAGGGCAGGCGGAACACCGTGGTGGCGATCGCGGCCGGGTCCACGTCGTTGAACTC
Source organism: Thauera sp. K11 (assembly GCF_002354895.1). Taxonomy (NCBI): domain Bacteria; kingdom Pseudomonadati; phylum Pseudomonadota; class Betaproteobacteria; order Rhodocyclales; family Zoogloeaceae; genus Thauera; species Thauera sinica. The sequence continues at coordinate 4,661,444 of NZ_CP023439.1, read as the reverse complement.
GCCGTGGTTCTGCCAGAACTCCGAGGTTTCGGTGGCGAGCGGGTCGATGATGACGAGGAACTTGAGCTTGGCCAGCGCGGCGCCCACCTTCGCCTTGTTGGGGAAGGAGTTGAGCGGGTTGAAGCCCTGCGCGACGTAGCCGTTCATCCTGCCCTGGTGCATCAGCTCGAAGACCTGCAGCACGTCGTAGGTCTTGTCGAGCTTGGGCAGGTAGTCGAACGCCCAGTCGTTCTCCTTCGTCGCCGCGGCGCCGTACCACGCTTTCATCAGGCTGACGTGGAACTTGCCGTAGTTCTGCCAGTAGGAGAGCTGGCCGGGCCGCATCGGCTTGGGCGCGCGGCGGGCGATGTACTGCGCGTAATCGGTTTCCTTGTCGCCCGGCAGCGTCAGGTAGCCGGGCAGCAGGTTGGACAGCAGGCCGAGGTCGGTCAGGCCCTGGATGTTGGAGTGGCCGCGCAAGGCGTTCACGCCACCGCCGGCACGGCCGATGTTGCCCAGCAGCAACTGCACCATCGCTGCGGTGCGGATCATCTGCGAACCGGTCGAATGCTGCGTCCACCCCAGTGCGTACAGTATGGTCATCACCCGGTCCGGCGTGTGGGTCGATGCGAGCAGTTCGGCGACCTGCAGGAACTTGTCCTTCGGCGTGCCGCAGATCTTCTCGACCATCTCGGGCGTGTAGCGGCTGAAGTGCGCCTTCATCAGGTTCCAGACGCAGTGCGGATGTTCCAGCGTCGGGTCGGTCTGGACGTAGCCGTCCGCGCCGATCTCGTATTCCCAGCTCGACTTGTCGTACCTGCGCTTTTCGGCGTCGTACCCCGAGAAGAAGCCGTCCGCGAACGCGAACTCGTCCTTCACCACATAGCTCATGTCGGTGTAGGACTTGATGTAGTCCATGTGCACCTTGCCGCCAGCGATCAGGTGGTTGATCACCCCGCCGAGGAAGGCGATGTCGGTGCCGGTGCGGATGGGCGCGTAGAGATCCGCGAGCGCGGCCGACCGCGTGAAGCGCGGGTCCACCACCACCAGGCGGGCCTTGTTCTTCGCCTTTGCTTCGGTCACCCACTTGAAGCCGCAGGGATGGGCTTCGGCGGCGTTGCCGCCCATGATCAGGATCACGTCCGCATTCTTGATGTCGGTCCAGTGATTGGTCATGGCTCCACGGCCGTACGTCGGGGCAAGACTTGCCACCGTCGGGCCGTGTCAGACACGCGCCTGGTTATCGAATGCGAGCATCCCCAGGCTGCGCACCACCTTGTGCGTGATGTAGCCCGATTCGTTGCTGGAGGCCGAGGCGGCCAGGAAACCGGTGGTGAGCCAGCGATTGACGGTGGCGCCATCGTCGTTCCTGGCGATGAAGTTGGCGTCGCGGTCTTCCTTCATCAGACTGGCGATGCGCCCGAAGGCTTCGTCCCAACCGATCCGCTTCCATTCGCGGCTGCCCGGTTCCCGCACTTCCGGATATTTCAGCCGGTTCCTGCTATGCACGAAATCGAGCAGCCCCGCGCCCTTCGGACACAGCGTGCCGCGGTTGACCGGGTGATCCGGATCGCCCTCGATGTGGATGATGTCGGCATGGACGTTCTTGGCCTGGTCGCCCAGGCTGTACATGATGATGCCGCACCCCACCGAACAGTACGGACAGGTGTTGCGCGTTTCGGTGGTGCGCGCGAGCTTGAAGGTGCGGACTTCGGCGAGGGCCGCGGCGGGCGAGAAGCCCATCGCGACCAGGCTCGATCCGGTCAGACCTCCGGCAGCCACCTTGAAGAACTGGCGTCGTGACAGTTTCATGTCGACTGATCTCCGGTTGCGTATGGCGGGAAGACCCGCGCCACCCCGATGGCGCGGCCGCAGCAAACCCGCCCGTTGGACGGCACCGGTCGACGGTGCAAGTTCCGTACCTTGGCGGAATCGCGCGGATCAAGGGCTTTCCGGTCCATTCCAATGAAAAAAGGCGGGACAGATTGTTCCGTTTCGAAACAGTCTGTCCCGCCATCGAGGCAGGCTGCGGGCGGCGCCCGGCGTCAGGTGCGGCGCATCGCACGCAGCCTGGCGATCCGCTCCTCGGTCGCCGGGTGGGTGGAGAACAGGCTGCGCAGGCCGCCCCCGACAGCGGGTTCATGATCATCATCTGCGCGGTTTCCGGATGCTGCTCGGCGGTGTGCATCGGGATGCCGCGGGCGTAGGCGTCGATCTTGGCCAGGGCACCGGCGAGCGCCTCCGGATCGCCGGAGATTTCCGCGCCGCCGCGGTCGGCACCGAACTCGCGCGTACGGCTGATCGCCATCTGGATCAGCATGCCGGCCAGCGGCGCCAGGATCATCATCGCGATCGACACGATCGGGTTCGGGCGGTCCTCGCCGCCGCGGTTGCCGAACAGCATGCCGAAGTTGGCGAGCATCGAGATGGCGCCGGCGACGGTGGCGGAAATGGTCGAGATCAGGATGTCGCGGTTCTTCACGTGCGCGAGTTCGTGCGCCATCACGCCGCGCAGTTCGCGCTCGGACAGCATGCGCATGATGCCGCTGGTGGCAGCGACCGCGGCGTGCTCCGGGTTGCGGCCGGTGGCGAAGGCGTTGGGCTGGTCCTCGTCGATGATGTAGACCCTGGGCATCGGCAGGCCGGCGCGCTGCGCCAGATCGCGGACCATGTTGTACAGGTAGGGCGAGGTCGTGGCGTCGACTTCGCGCGCGTTGTACATCTTCAGCACCATCTTGTCCGAGAACCAGTAGGCCCAGACGTTCATCGCGCCACCCAGCAGCAGGGCGATGAGCATGCCCTGCTGGCCGCCCATCGCCGCGCCCATCGCGCCGAACAGCGCGACGATGCCGGCCATCAGTATCGAGGTCTTGATCCAGTTTCCGAACATTGCCTTCTTCCTTGCGGGTTGGTCCTTTCAGCACCCCACATGGGGTCGCCGCGCCGCGATATCAAGCGGCGGGCACTTCGCCGGTGGCGAAACACTCGCCGACAGAGACCGCGAAACCGCGCAGGAATTCCCCGGCGGGCAGACGCCGGCTGCCCGGACGCTGCAACACGGTGCAACACAGCGCGCCCCGGCCGCAGGCCACGACGATGCCGTCGTCGTCCGCGGCGAGCACCGTCCCGGGCACGCCCCCGGCGTCGACGACACCAGCCGACCAGAACTTGACGACCGTGCCGCGCAGCGATGACGCGAGGCCGGGAAAGGGGTCGAAGGCGCGCATCATGCGTTCGAGGTCGGCGGCCGGGCGCGTCCAGTCCGCGGCCGCCTCGGCACGGCCGATCTTGGCCGCGTAGGTCACCCCTTCGGCCGGCTGCGGCGTCGCCGCCAGGCCACCCGCGGCCAGGGCCGCCAGCGCCTCGACGATGCACTCTCCGCCCAGCGCGGCCAGCCGGTCGTGCAGGCTGGCGGTGGTATCGGCCGGCAGGATGGGCTCGGCACGCCTGAGCAGCATCGGCCCGGTATCCAGGCCCGCGTCCATCTGCATGATGGTGATGCCGGTCTCGGCGTCGCCGGCCTCGATCGCGCGGTGGATGGGCGCCGCGCCGCGCCAGCGCGGCAGCAGCGAGGCGTGGATGTTGAGGCAGCCCAGGCGCGGCAGGTCGAGCACCGCCTGCGGCAGGATCAGGCCGTAGGCGGCCACCACCAGCACGTCCGGCGCACAGGCGGCCAGCCGCGCACGCTGCTCGTCGGTGCGCAGTCTCTCGGGCTGGTCGACATCGATGCCGCGCGCCAGTGCGAGCTGCTTCACCGCGCTCGGGGTCAGCTTCATGCCGCGGCCGGCCGGGCGGTCGGGCTGGGTCAGGACGAGCGGCACCGCATGGCCGGCATCGAGGATGGACTCGAGCGCGCGCGCAGCGAACTCGGGCGTACCGGCAAAGGCGACGCGGAGCGGGGAATTCATCGGCAGGTCGGGGAAAAGATGGCGGCAGGGGCCGGCGGCGGCGCGGCCGCCCTAGGCGGTGATGCGCGCCTTCTTCGCCAGCTTGGACTTGATGCGCGTCTGCTTCAGCGCGGACAGGTATTCGACGAAGACCTTGCCGTCGAGATGGTCGAGTTCGTGCTGGATGCAGACCGCGAGCAGGCCCTCGGCCTCGAGTTCGAAGGGTTCGCCCTGCTCGTCGAGCGCCCTCACCTTCACGCGCTCGGCGCGCTTCACGCTCTCGTAGATGCCGGGCACCGACAGGCAGCCTTCCTCGCATATCTGCTCGCCGGAGCGCTCGACGATCTCGGCGTTGATCAGCGCCAGCAGGCCCGACTTGTCTTCCGTGATATCGATCACGACGACGCGTTTATGCACATTGACTTGCGTGGCGGCCAGTCCGATGCCCGGAGCCTCGTACATGGTTTCGGCCATGTCCTTGATCAGTTGGCGGATTTCGTCGTCTACGGCAGCCACCGGCGCCGCCCTGGTGTGAAGGCGGGGGTCGGGGTAGCGGAGGATGGGTAGGAGAGCCATGAATGCTTGCCGCGTTAAGCCTTTGAGTGCAGAATTTCAAGCGATTTGACATGCATTTGCATGTACTGCGCCGCGTCGTGGCGGGGAGGATATGCCACGCACCGGGCCGGTTCAAACGATCGCGTTTTTTACAGGTTTCGACTCGTGCCGGCCGACGGCGTTCCGGAGCGGCCCGGACGATCCCGGGTCGCCCCCACCAACCGGAAACGAACAATGATGCGAATTATATTCCCTCTCCTCGTCGGCATCGCGGCACTGTTCGCCGGGAATGCGGCAGCGCAGGGCGCGACACTGAGGAGCGACGCACCCGACAGCCATACCGTGGTGAAGGGCGACACGCTGTGGGGGATCTCCGGCCGCTTCCTGAACGAACCCTGGCGCTGGCCGGAAGTCTGGCGCATGAACCGCGACCAGATCCGCAACCCGCACCTGATCTATCCGGGGCAGGTCATCCTGCTCGACCGCAGCGGCCCCTGGTTGAGCGTGGGCCGGCGCATCGGCGGCGGCACGCGCGACGAGAAGCTGCAGCCGCAGGTATACAGCGAGCCGCTGGGCGAGGCGGTATCCACCATCCCGCTGCAGGTGATCGAACCCTTCCTGACCAAGCCACTGGTGGTCGACCAGGCGCGCATCGACGGCGCGGCCACCATCGTCGCCACCGAGACCAGCCGCGTGCTGATGGGTTCGGGCGACACGGTGTTCGCCAAGAACGTGCGCGACGACGTGCAGGTCTGGCAGATCCTGCGGCCCACGCGCCCGCTGGAAGATCCGGTGACGCACAAGGTGGTCGCCTACGAGGCGAACCACCTGGGGACGGCGCGGGTCGCCGAGTTCGGCACGCCGGCCACGCTCGAGATCGTGTCGGCGGTGGAAGAGATCGAGGTCGGCGACCTCATGGTGCCGAGCGAGCGCCCGTCCGTCTTCGCCTATGCGCCGCACGCGCCGGCGCAGGAAATCGACGGCCGCGTGATGTCCATCTACCGCGGCGTCACCGAGACCGGCCGCCTGCACGTGATCGCGCTCAACATCGGCGAACGCGACGGCCTCGAGCGCGGCCACGTCGTCGCGCTGCACCGCAACCGCGGCGTCGCCGAGTTCAAGGGCGAGGATGGCAAGGAGACCTTCGCGCTGCCCGACAAGCGCTACGGCCTGGGCGTGGTCTTCCGCGTGTTCGATAACGTCGCCTATGCGCTGGTGATGGAATCCGACGGGCCGGTGGTGATCGGCGACATGGCGCGCAAGCCCTGAACCCGGGTGATCCGCACCGCTTGACGCTCCCCGACGACCTCGCCGACTGGCTGCGGCTGACGTCCATCCCGGGCATCGGCGGCGAAACGCAGCGGCGGCTCCTGTCCGCCTTCGGCCTGCCCGGCCGGGTCTTCACGGCCGGGCGCGGCGCCCTGGCGGGCGTGATCGGCGGCGAGGCCGCCGAACTGCTGCTTTCGCCCCCCCGCCAGCAGGCCATCGATACGGCGCTGGCCTGGGCCGCCGAACCGGACAGCCACATCCTGACGCTGGCCGACACCGACTATCCGCGCACGCTGCTGGACATCGCCGATCCGCCAGTGCTGCTCTATGTGAAAGGCAACCCGGCGATGCTGCAGCGCCCGGCGATCGCCATCGTCGGCGCACGATCGGCCACCGCGCAGGGCGAAGCCAACGCCGAAGCCTTCGCCCGCGCCCTCAGCGAGCACGGGCTCACCGTCATCAGCGGCCTGGCGCTCGGCATCGATGCCGCCGCGCACCGCGGAGCGCTGGCCGCCGGCGAAGGTGGCACCATCGCGGTGGTCGGCACCGGCGCCGACCGCATCTACCCTGCACGCAATGCTGCCATCGCGCGCGACATCGCCGCGCACGGCGCCATCGTCAGCGAACTGCCGCTCGGCACCAACGCGCTGCGCCACAACTTCCCGCGCCGCAACCGCATCATCGCCGGCCTCGCGCAGGGCGTACTGGTGGTGGAGGCGGCACTCGGCAGCGGCTCGCTGATCAGCGCCCGGCTGGCCGCGGAAAGCGGCCGCGAAGTGTTCGCCATACCCGGCTCCATCCATTCGCCGCTGGCGCGCGGCTGCCACCGGTTGATCCGCGAGGGCGCCAAGCTGGTGGAGACCGCCGAGGACGTGCTGGAGGAGTTGCGCGGCCGCCTCGGCTGGCCGGCGTCAAGCGGTCGCGCGCATCCCGCCGGCACGGCCCGCGCGGCGGAGCAGGGCGCGGCGCCTGCGGCACCGCGGCAGCCCGCGCTGCCGATGGAAGACGACGCGGCCCGGGTGCTCCGGGCAATGGGTCACGACCCTGCCGACATCGACCAACTGGCATCCCGCTGCGGCTTGACGGTGGACGCCCTGTACGCCATCCTGCTGTCCTTGGAACTGGATGGACACATCGCCCGCCTGCCGGGCGGCCGCTTCCAGCGCGCCTGAACGGCGCGGCAACGCCCGCCCTGTCAGGCTTGCAGACGGGTACCGTCACGCTCCGGCCTGGCGGCAATTCAGGAGCCTCCCTTGTTCGACATCCTCGTCTACCTTTTCGAAAGCTACATCCACGCCGATGCCTGCCCCGAATCCGAACAGCTCGCGCGCAAGCTCGCCGCCGCCGGCTTCGAAGACGAGGAGATCTCCGAGGCGCTCGAATGGCTCTCCGGCCTGCGCCGCATCGCCTGCGAACTGCGGCCCGGCATCGCTCCGGCAGAGGATTCGGTGCGCCTGTACTCGGACGACGAATGCACTCGCCTGAGCCCCGAATGCCGCGGCTTCCTGGCCTTCCTCGGCAGTTCGGGGGTGCTGGACGCCGCCAACCGCGAACTGATCATCGAACGCGCGACGGCGCTGGAGGGTTTCACGATCACGCTGGAACGGCTCAAGGTCATCGTGCTGATGGTGCTGTGGCAGCGGGAGCAGCCCATGGACACGCTGATCATCGACGAGCTGCTCAACGATGACGGCGGAGACGGCTTCCAGCCAGTGCTGCACTGACCGGGCGCCCCCCCGCAGGCCCGCCCTCTTGCCTGGCTGCCGGGCCGCTCCTTATCATCCGCCGCTTCCGAACCCCTATGCGGGATGCCCCCGGGCATCTCCACGCTGGCCCCGAGCATGAGCAAGCAACTGATCATCGCGGAAAAACCTTCCGTCGCGCAGGACATCGCCCGTGCGCTGGGCGGCTTCACCAAGGAGAAGGACTACTACGAGTCCGAGCACTACGTGCTGTCGTCGGCCGTGGGCCACCTCCTGGAACTCGCCGTGCCGGAGGAATTCGAGGTCAAGCGCGGCAAATGGACCTTCGCCCACCTGCCGGTGATCCCGCCGCACTTCGCGGTGAAGCCGATCGAGAAGACGGAAGACCGGCTCAAGCTGCTGACCCGGCTGATCAAGCGCAAGGACGTCACCGGCCTCGTCAACGCCTGCGACGCGGGCCGCGAAGGCGAGTTGATCTTCAACTTCATCGCCCAGCACGCCGGCACCAGGAAGCCGACCCAGCGCCTGTGGCTGCAGTCGATGACGCCGCAGGCCATCCGCGACGGCTTCGCCCACCTGCGCACCGCACAGGACGTCGAGGGCCTGCGCAACGCCGCGGTGTGCCGCGCCGAATCCGACTGGCTGATCGGCATCAACGGCACGCGGGCGATGACCGCGTTCAACTCCAGGACGGGCGGTTTCCACCTCACCACCGTCGGCCGCGTGCAGACGCCGACGCTGGCGCTGGTGGTCGAACGCGAGGAGAAGATCCGCAAGTTCAGGCCGCGCGACTACTGGGAACTCGAAGCCACCTTCGGCTGCACCGCCGGCCGCTACGCCGGGCGCTGGTTCGACGAGAAGTTCCGGAAGCCCGAAGGCGACGAGCATGCCACCGCATTCCGCCTGTGGGACAAGGCCAGGGCCGAGGCCATCCGCGCCAAGTGCGACGGCAAGCCGGGCGTGGTCACCGAGGAAGCCAAGCCTTCCACCCAGTTGTCGCCGCTGCTGTTCGACCTCACCAGCCTGCAGCGCGAGGCCAACGGCCGCTTCGGCTTCTCCGCCCGCGTCACGCTGCAACTGGCGCAGGCGCTGTACGAGAAGCACAAGGTGCTGACCTACCCGCGGACCGATTCCCGGGCGCTGCCCGAGGACTACGTCGGCACGGTGAAGGACGTCATGCGCACCCTGCCCGACCAGTACGCCCCGTTCGCCGGCGAAATCACCAGGCAGGGCTGGGTGAAGCCCAACAAGCGCATCTTCAACAACGCCAAGATCTCGGACCACTTCGCCATCATTCCCACCGGCACGCTGCCGAAGAGCCTGTCCGAAGCCGAGCACAAGATCTACGATCTGGTGACGCGCCGCTTCCTGTCGGTATTCTACCCGGCCGCCGAGTACCAGATCACCACCCGCATCACCCGCGTCGAGGACGAAGCCTTCAAGACCGAAGGCAAGGTGCTGGTCAATCCGGGCTGGCTGGCGGTGTATGGCAAGGAAGCCACCGCCGAGGCGAAGGACGACAAGGAAGGCGGCAGCCCGCAACTGGTGCCGGTGAAGCAGGGCGAGACGGTATCCACCGAGGAGATCCTGCTGAAGGCGCTGCAGACCAAGCCGCCGGCGCGCTTCAACGAAGCCACGCTGCTGTCGGCGATGGAAGGCGCGGGCAAGATGGTCGACGACGAGGAACTGCGCGCGGCGATGGCCGAGCGCGGCCTGGGCACCCCGGCCACGCGCGCGCAGATCATCGAGGGCCTGATCACCGAGCAGTACATCCACCGCGAGGGCCGCGAACTGATCCCCAGCGCCAAGGCTTTCTCGCTGATCACCCTGCTGAAGGGTCTGGGCGTGACCGCGCTGACCTCGCCTGAACTCACCGGCGGCTGGGAATACAAGCTCGCCCAGATGGAACACGGCAAGCTCAGCCGCGAAGCCTTCATGCAGGAGATCGCGGAGATGGCGCGCGAGGTCGTCGAGCGCGCCAAGCGCTACGAATCCGACACCGTGCCGGGCGACTTCGTCACCCTGCGCACGCCATGCCCGAAGTGCGGCGGCGTGGTGAAGGAAAACTACAAGAAGTTCGCCTGCCAGAGCTGCGACTGGAGCACCTGGAAGATCGTCGCCGGCCGCCAGTTCGAGATCGACGAGATCGAGACCCTGCTGCGCGACGGCAAGGTCGGTCCGCTGTTGGGCTTCCGCAACAAGATGGGGCGCCTGTTCAACGCCGACATCGTGCTCAACGACGACAAGCAGCCGGCGTTCGACTTCGGCCAGCCGAAGGAAGGCGAGGAAGCGGAGGCGGTCGATTTCTCGGAACAGGAAGCCGTTGGCGCCTGCCCGAAATGCGCCGGCCGCGTGTTCGAGCACGGCATGGCCTACGTCTGCGAAAAATCCGTCGGCCCGGCGAAGAGCTGCGATTTCCGTTCCGGCAAGGTCATCCTGCAGCAGCCGATCGAGCGCGAGCAGATGGCCAGGCTGCTCGCCGAAGGCAAGACCGACCTGCTGAAGGGCTTCGTGTCCGCGCGCACCCGGCGCAAGTTCTCCGCCTTCCTGGTGCGCGGCAAGGACGGCAAGGTCGGCTTCGAATTCGAGGCCAAGGCACCCAAGGCAGCCGCAGGGAAGACGGCCACCGCGGCCACCGAACCCGCCGGCGCATCCGCCGCGGAAGAAGAGAAGAAGCCCGCCCCCCGCAAGCGCCCCGGAAAGGCGTCCTGATCAGCTTCGCAATACGGCCTCTCAGCCGAACAGGCCGTGTTTCCGGGGCGGGGGCGTCCCTGCAGGGGCGAGGACTGTCCGAGCCAAGCGCAGCGAAGGCGAGTTCCGCAGCCCCGGAAGGAATGCCCCCGCCCCGGAAACACTGAAGCCCGCCAGCGCTGCAGACGCCCCCTCAGCGCCGCACCGCAGCCGACTGCCAGGCGAACGGCTCTACCCCGTGCGACGCGGTCGCTCCGGGGCAGAGCGCGCCGTCATTCCTCCAGCAGGCTGCGCAGCATCCAGGCGTTCTTCTCGTGCGTCTGCATGCGCTGCGTCAGCAGGTCCAGCGTCGGCTCATCGCCCACCTTGTCGGCCAGCGGCACCACGCTGCGCGCCGTCTTGACCACCGCCTCCTGGCCCAGCACCAGTTGGCGGATCATGTCCTGCGCGTTCGGCACGCCTTCCGGTTCGGCCATGCTGCCGAGCTTCTGGAAGTCCTTGTACGTGCCGGGCGCCGGGAAGCCCAGCGCGCGGATGCGCTCGGCGATCAGGTCCACCGCCAGCGCAAGCTCGGTGTACTGCGTCTCGAACATCAGATGCAGCGTGTTGAACATCGGCCCCGTCACGTTCCAGTGGAAGTTATGGGTCGTCAGGTACAGCGTGTAGCTGTCGGCCAGGAGGCGGGAGAGCCCTTCAGCGATCTTGGCGCGATCCTTCTTGTTGATGCCGATGTCGATTTCCATGTGCGTCCTCCTGTTCCGTACGGGTCGTCGATGTGCGGCAGGAAAATGCCGCTGTAAATCAAATCGAATGCTATGCCATGCACTGCTCTGGAGCCAATCGAATATCCAGACCCCCCTCATGAGGAAGGGCTATCGCCGGGCGGCGGTCAGGCCGCCTCGCGCGCCGGCACCCGCCCGACCGGGCGCACGCCGGGCAGCCCGCTCTCCATGATCGCGGTACGCAGGATGTCGATCGCCCCGCTGCGCGGATAGGTCACCCGCCAGGCCAGGGCGACGCGGCGCGCGGGCTCCGGCTCGGAGAACGGACGCACCGCCACCAGCGGATTCTGCGCCGTCAGCTCGTCGGCCGCCGAACTGGGCAGCACGGTGACGCCGAGGCCGGTCGCGACCATGTGGCGGATCGTCTCCAGCGAACTGCCCTCCAGCGTGCGCTGCAGCCCGCCGACGTTCCGGCAGCTCGGGCACACCTCGAGCACCTGCTCGCGGAAGCAGTTGCCCGCCCCCAGCAGCAGCAACTGATCGTCGGCGAGATGTTCCGGATCGATGCGCGTCTCCGCCGTCCACGGATGGCCGGCGGGCAGCAGCACGCGGAACGGCTCGTCATAGAGCGGCTGCGCCACGACGCCGGGCTCCTCGAACGGCAGGCTGATGATGATGACGTCCAGCTCGCCGCGCTTGAGCGCCTCGGCCAGCCGCGCGGTGTAGTTCTCCTGGATGATCAGCGGCATGCGCGGCGCCAGTTGGTGGACGCGCGGGATCAGGCGCGGCAGCAGATAGGGCCCGATGGTGTAGATCACCCCCAGGCGCAGCGGTCCGGCGAGGGGGTCCTTGCCGGCGGCGGCGATCTCCTGGATCTGGCTCGCCTCCATCAGCACCTTCTCGGCCTGCTGGACGATGCGCCGGCCGGTCTCGGTGATCTTGACTTCCGAGGCGCTGCGCTCGAAGAGCTGGATGCCGAGTTCATCCTCGACTTTCTTGATCGCCACCGACAGGGTGGGTTGCGAAACGTGGCATTTCTCCGCCGCACGGCCGAAATGACGTTCGTGGGCCAGCGCAACGAGGTAGCGAAGATCGGTGAGGGTCATGGGATGCTCCGTATTTTCGCTGTGCAACGATCGGCACGAATCAAGCGACGCATGTTACCCCTTCGGGGCAGTCCTGCGTACGGCCGCCCCTCGGCTATACTCGGCAGCCGCCACGAAGCACGAACGCTTGAATCCCGACATGCCGTTCCTCCCTGCATTGCACCGCGCGACAGCATGCTCGATGCTGAGCCTGATCGCGCCCCTGTGCACGGCGATGCAGGACGAAGACCCGTTCCTCGAGCCGCTGCCCGTGGTGCTCAGCGTTTCGCGCCTGCCGCAGCCCGTGCAGGACGCGCCCGGCGCCATCACGGTGATTGATGCAGACCTGATCGCCGCCACCGGCTATCGCGACCTCGGCCGCCTGCTGCGGCTCGCTCCCGGCATGCAGGTGGGGCAGGAACGATCCAACACGCAGTGGTTGACCTACCACGGCCTCGGATTCGAAGTCCCTGCCCAGTTGCAGGTACTGGTCGACGGCCGCTCGCTGAACCCCCGCTCGCTCGGCGTCGGCGCCAATTTCGGATCGCTGAGGAACATCGAGCGCATCGAGGTCGTGCGCGGCTCCAACTCGGCGGCCTATGGCTCCAATGCGTTCCTCGGCGTGGTGAACATCATCTCCCGCCATACCGGCGCGGACGAGGGCAGCACGGTGGCGCTGAACATGGGCGACCACGGCATTGCCGACCTCGATGCGCGCTTCGTCAGCCGCCAGGGCCCGCTGGGGCTGCGGCTGACCGCGCGCCACTTCGGCGACGACGGCTTTGCCGGGCTGCACGACGGCCGGCAGGCGAACGTCCTGAACCTGCGCGGCGACCTGCGCGTGAGCGAAACCGACGAGATCGATTTCACCGCCGGCATCGGCGAGGAACGCGGGAAGCAGGGCTATCCTGGCATGCTGTTCGAAACCGACCGCGAACGTTCCTCGCGGCACACCGACACTGCGCTCCACCTGCGCTGGCGCCATGCGCCGAGCGCCGACGAAGAATGGTCCCTGTCCTGGTACCACACGCGCAACTCGTTCCGCGACGAGTGGTTCGTCGAATCGCGCGCGAACCTGCCGCCGGCGCTGGCAGCCTACGCGGCGGCTCTGCCGGCGATGCGCATCGCGGTCGGCGACAGCATCGAAACCGCGCGCAACAACGTCGAGCTGCAGCATCGCTTCCTCGCCGCACCGGACCTGCGCCTGCTGTGGGGGGCGGAGTGGCGCGGCGAATCGACCGATTCGCGCTTCTTCTTCCACGGCGCCGGCCGCCGCAAACGCGAGGAATGGCGCGTGTTCGGCAACCTGGAATGGCGCAGCGCGCCGCAATGGCTGTGGAACCTGGGCGCACTCGCCGAACGCATCGACGACGGGCCGACCCGCATCGCGCCGCGCTTGTTCCTGAACTGGCAGCCTTCGACGGCGAACACCTGGCGCATCGGCTACTCCCGCGCCTGGCGCCAGCCCTCGTTGCTCGAGAGCGCAGTCGATCTGCGCATCATCGACGAGACCCACGGCCTGCTGCAGCAGCGCTTCCTGCCCAATCCCGATCTGCGCCCGCCGCGCATCGACGCGTTCGAGCTGGGTTTCGTCGGCGCCCTGCCGCAACTGGGCGGCAGCCTGGACGTCAGGCTGTTCCACGAGAACATCCGCGACCTGATCGTGCGCCGCATGGTCGACGTGACCCTGGACGCCGGCGACAACACGCTCGCCGATCCCAACCTGGTCCAGCGCCTGCTGCGCGCCACGCGCTGGCAGAATGCCGCCGACGCCGTGCGCCTGAGCGGCATCGAGTACCAGTTGCGCACGAGGCCCTGGACGGGGGGCGAATTCATCCTCAACCATGCCATCGTGCGGGCGGCCGCGAAGGACGCGGACATCGAGCGCAACGTCGCACCCTACAGCGCCAGCCTGACCTGGCTGCAGCGCCACGGTGCGTGGCGATCGGCACTGACCCTGCTGCGCATGGGTCCGATCGACGCGGGATTCGGCTTCACCCCGACCTTCCGCTACACCGTTCCGGCGTATACGACGCTCGACGCCAGCGTGGCGCGCAGCTTCCGCTTCGACCACCAGCCGGTGGAAATCCGCCTGACCGCGGTGAACCTGCTCGGCCGCCACCAGGAATACGCCAATCGCCCGCTGCAGCAGTCGTCCCGCTTCGGCCGGGACAGGCCGGCGAACGAGGTCGGCCCGCAGGTCTGGCTGTCGATCGGCACCCGCTTCTGACGGGACGGCCGTCGGCACGGCCTCTTGATACCGGCGAAAACATCCTTATCTTGCAGGCGTGCATCCGCCCGGGAACGGTACGGATGCGATCGCGTCCACCGACCATCCTTTTTTCCATCGTCTTTCTTGACCGGGATTCTCATGCGCAAAGCCGTCGCCACTCGTGCCCTGACCGCCGCCCTCGCGGCCTGCCTGCCCCTCGGGGCCATTCCGAGCACCGTCCATGCCGCCGACGCCCAGCCGGCGCCGGCACTGGTGTCGCCCAACCGCTACGGCCTGCCGGATTTCGGCGATCTGGTCGAGCAGGTCGGTCCGGCCGTCGTCAACATCAGCGTCGTGCAGCGGGTGGCGCAGCCGCAGATGAACGGCGACAACCCCTTCGCCAACGACCCCTTCTACGATTTCCTGCGCCGCTTCGGGGTGCCGGTGCCGGGCATGCCCGGAGCACCCGGCGGCGGCGGGCCGCGCGTCAACCGTGGCATCGGTTCGGGCTTCATCGTCAGCGCCGACGGCTACGTGCTCACCAATGCCCACGTGGTCGCCGGCGAGCCCGGTGGCAACAGCGGCGGCACGGTGGCCTCGGACGTGACCGTCACGCTGATCGACAAGCGCGAATTCAAGGCCAAGGTGGTGGGCATAGACCGGCGCACCGACGTCGCGCTGCTGAAGATCGATGCGCACAGCCTGCCCACGGTGAAGATCGGCAACGCCGACCGCAGCCGCGTCGGCGAATGGGTCGTGGCGATGGGCTCGCCCTTCGGCTTCGACAACACGGTGACGGCCGGCATCATCTCGGCCAAGGCACGCCGCCTGCCGGACGAGAACTACGTGCCCTTCATCCAGACCGACGTCGCCATCAACCCGGGCAATTCGGGCGGTCCGCTGTTCAACCTCGCCGGCGAGGTGATCGGCATCAACTCACAGATCTACTCGCGTTCGGGCGGCTTCATGGGCATCTCGTTCGCGATCCCGATCGACGTGGCGATGAACATCAAGGACCAGCTCGTCGCCCACGGCCGCGTGCAGCGCGGCCGGCTGGGCATCGCCATCCAGGGGCTGGACAAGGATCTGGCGCAGTCCTTCGGCCTGCCCGACGAGCGCGGCGCGCTGGTGGCGAGCGTCGATCCCGGCGGCCCGGCGGAGAAGGCCGGCCTGAAGCCGGGCGACGTGGTGCTGAACCTGGACGGCACGCGCATCAACGACTCCGCCGACCTGCCGCGCATCATCGGCGAAAAGCGCCCCGGCACGCGCGTGCGCCTGGACGTGTGGCGCGACGGCCGCAGCCGCGAGCTGGTCGCCACGCTGGAAGAACTGAAGGCCGAATCCGCACCGGCCGCGTCGGCCACCCCGGACGGCGGCGAAAGCATGGGCGCCAAGCTCGGCCTCAGCGCCCGCCCGTTGAACCCGCAGGAAGCCAGCCAGCTCGGCGTGCGCGGCGGCCTCGTGGTGGAAGGCAGCAGCGGCGCGGCGGCGCGCGCCGGCGTGCAGCGCGGCGACGTGATCCTGGCGCTGAACAATCAGGCGGTGACCAGCGCCGCCCAGTTCCGCGAACTGCTGGAGCGCGCCGGCAACCGCTTCGCCCTGCTGATCCAGCGCGGCGGGGCGCGCATCTTCGTGCCGGTGCGGATCGAATGAGCGGCCGGGCGGGCGCCACGGCGCCCGCTGCACGATTCTCCCGCCGCTGCCGCGACGTCCTTTCCGAGTAAGGAAGAGCATCCCCCCAGGCGACCGGACGGGGTGCTCACACGCGAAAGCGCGACACCGATTCCTGCAGCCGCGCGGCAAGCTGTTCCAGTTCGTACGCGGCAGCCACCGTCTGCTCGATGGCGGAGTCGTTGTCGGCCGCCATCGCGGCGATCGCATCGATGCTCGAGGTGACCGACTCGCTGGCCTGACGCTGCTCGCGCGTCGCACGGCCGATGCGGTCCAGCCCTTCGCCGACCTCGGCCACCGCGGCATTGGCCGCGCCGAGCACGCCCGATACCCGGTCGGCCATGTCGCGGCTGGACTGCAGGTGCGACATGCCGCTGGCGATCGACTCCTGCACCGAAGCCGAACGGCGGCCGATCTCGCGTGTGATGGCGTCGATCTCGCCGGCCGAGCGGGCGGATTTCTCCGCCAGCTTGCGCACCTCGTCGGCCACCACCGCGAAGCCGCGCCCCTGCTCGCCGGCACGCGCCGCCTCGATCGCGGCATTGAGCGCGAGCAGGTTGGTCTGCTCGGCGATCTCGCGCACTTCCTGCGTCATGCGGGTGATGGCCTCGGTCGACTCGACGAAGTCGCCCACCGCCGCCGCCATCTGCTGCACCGCGGTCCCCACCTCGCCGACCTCGCCGATCAACTGCCGCAGGCTGCGCTGCGCCTCTTCCGAACGCGCCAGGCTGTCGTGCGAGCGCTCGCGTACCGCCTCGGTGCTGTCGGCGATGTGCGTCGTGTTGGCCATCAGGCCGTCCACCGCCTGCGCGGCGCTCACCGAGCTTTCGTTCTGCCGGTGCGAGCGCTCGGCCAGGCTGGCCGCACCCGCGCTCAAGGCCCGCGCCGAGGCGTTCACCGCCGCCGCCGCGTCGCCGACCTGGCGCACCAGCGCGCGGATGGTCCCCATCATGTCGTTGAAGGTGCCGGCGGTGCGGCCGATCTCGTCGTCGCCCTCGCCGCCGAGCCGCCGCGTCAGGTCGCCCCCGCCCTGCGCGATCTCGGACAGGCTGCCGGCCAGATGCGACAGCGGCCGCGTGACGAAGCGGCGGATGAAGAGGTAGACGAAGGCCAGCAGCGGCAGCGACACCAGCACCGCGAACAGCACGCTGCGATTGCGGAAATCCGCCACCGCGGCGTCGACGCGGTCGAGCGAGATGCGCATGCTGACCGCGCCGAGCGGCGTGCCCTCGGCGACCTGGTGGCAGGACAGACAGTCCTTGCCGAGATAGCTCTTCGACGCGCGCGCCGGAAAGATCACGCGCAGATGCTCGCCGTGCCCTTCGTCCCGTTCGATGCGCAGCAGCGCCGGCCCGCCGGCGAGGACCTGCCGTTCCTCCGCGTCCGGCTCCGGCCCGGCAATGCTGCCGGGGCCGAACGCCTTGCTCACCGCCTCGCCCCTCAGCACCCTCAGGTCGCGCACCACGGACAGTTCCTTGATCTGGTCGAGGAACACGTCGCGCTGCGCCACCGTGCCGGTGATCATCATGCCGGTGAGGCCGGCCATGGTCATCTCGTTGACCGCAGCGGCGAAATCCTTCGCCTGCCCGATCGCGACGGAGCGATTGGCACGGGTTTCCCACGCGATCATGCCGCCCCATGCGAGGACGAGCATCAGCCAGATCGCTCCGGTCAGCCGAACCCAGATCGGCGTGTCCGCCAGACGGCGCATGTCAGGTCTCCTGATCCGCAGGGCGGATCGCTGTTTCGCCACGATGAGGGAGTCTACGGCCCGGCGGCGCGCGATCTTGACCCGAATAGCGCGGATTTCCCGCCCGGATCCGCGCATCCGGCCGCGGTAATGATTCGTGCATGGGCGAACGGATAGACTGTCCGGCTGTCGCAGACAGGTCCGGACGCTTCATCCACCGGACTTCCGATTCACTCCGATCCATGAGGAAAGCATGAAGAAAACCATCGCTCATACCATTCTCGGCATGCTCGCGCTGTCGCTGGCCACGGCCGCTTCGGCCCAGGTCAAGCCCGAGGACCAGATCAAGTACCGCCAGGCCGGCTACCGGTTCATGAGCTGGAACATGGGCAAGATCAAGGGCAACCTGGAAGGCAGCTACAACAAGGACCAGGTCGCCGCGGCCGCCGACGCCATCGCGGGCATCGCCAACTCCGGCATGGGCGCGCTGTACGGCCCGGGCACCGACAAGGCCATCGGCAGCGTCAAGACCCGCGTCAAGCCCGAATTCTTCAAGGAAGGCGAAAACGTCGGCAAGCTCGCGCGCGAATTCAACGCCGCGACCAACGACCTGGCCAAGGCCGCCGCAGGTGGGGACGCCGCCGCGGTCAAGACGGCCTTCGGCAAGGTCGGCGAGTCGTGCAAGGGCTGTCACGACAAGTACCGCGAGTCCGAATAAAGGACGGGACAGGCCCCGGCGGCCCGCCGCCGGAGCATGGGAGCCGCCCGCCCGGGCGGCTTCTTGCGTTTACCCGCCGGGCGCGCGGCGTCCCGCCGGCGGGCACATCACCAGGCGGGCGCCGCCTCGGCGGGCGGCGGCGGGGGTGGCGGCGGAAGCAGGCCGCCGCTGGCCGCCCAGGCCGCGGCCAGCGCGATCGCCAGTGCGAGCGCGAAGGCCAGCGGCCCGCCCCCTTCGGCCGGTCTGGCATCCGGTTCCGGGACCGCCTTGACGCCGGTGATCATCGGTTTCACCAGGTTGTCCTTCTTCGCGTGGGCGTAGTAGAGGATGGCCAGCACGTGCAGGACCACGAGCACGATCAGCACCCAGAAGTTCTGCCGGTGCAGCCCGGTCAGCCAGTCGCTGGCATCCTTGCTGACGAGCGCGTAGAGCGGGCCTTCGAAGGCGATGTCGTCGTTCGACACCAGGCCGCTGCCGGCCTGGAAGGCCAGCACCAGCAGCAGCGCCAGCACCGACAGCGCGCCCAGCGGATTGTGGCCCAGGCCGCTCCATCGGCCGCGCAGGTGGGCCCACAGGTGGGCCGGACCGGGCACGAAGTCGGCAAAGCGCGCATAGGTGGAGCCGATGAAGCCCCACAGCAGCCGGAAGGCCAGCAGGCCGGTGATTGCGATGCCGGCGCGGCCGTGCCACTCGATCAGGTTGCCGCCTATCCAGCCGGTCGCGAAGGCGGCGACGACGAGGACGAGCAGGGTCCAGTGGAAGATGCGGGTGGGCAGGTCCCAGACGCGGACGATGCGTTCGTTCATGTTCATTCTCCCTGCGGGCGGCGGGCTCCGGCCGCGACCGCTTCGATTGTCATGTGGATCGGCTCCGCGCGGAGAGGAACTCGCGCAGGTGCCGGCCGGTATGGGAGGCCGGCGTCGCCATCGCCGTCTCCGGCGGACCTTCGGCAACCACCCGGCCGCCGCCGTCGCCGCCCTCCGGGCCGAGGTCGATCAGCCAGTCGGCCTCGGCCATCACGTCGAGGTCGTGCTCAATCACCAGCACCGTGTGGCCGGCGTCGGTCAGCCGGTGCAGCACGTGGATCAGCTTGTCGACGTCGGCCATGTGCAGGCCGACGGTCGGCTCGTCGAGCACGTACAGGCTGTGCCTTTCGGCGGGCAGCGGCATGCCGCCGGTGTCCTCGGCATCTCCCGGGCGGCGCCGCACCTTGGCGAGTTCGGTCACCAGCTTGATGCGCTGCGCCTCGCCGCCGGACAGGGTCGGGCTGGGCTGGCCCAGGGTCAGGTAGCCGAGGCCGACGTCCTGCAGCAGTTGCAGGGGATGCGCGATCTGCGGATGGGCGGCGAAGAACTCCACCGCCTCGTCCACCGGCATCGCCAGTACCTCGGCCACCGTCCTGCCGCGCCAGTGCACCGACAGCGTCTCGGCGTTGAAGCGCGCGCCGCCGCAAGCCTCGCACGGGGTCTTCACGTCGGGCAGGAAGTTCATCTCGACCGTCGTCTGCCCGGCGCCGTCGCACACCGGGCAGCGGCCCGCACCGGTGTTGAAGGAAAAGCGCGATGCGTTCCAGCCGCGCGTGCGGGCCTCGAACGTGTCGGCGAACAGCCTGCGGACCGCGTCCCAGAAGCCGACGTAGGTCGCCGGGCAGGAACGCGGCGTCTTGCCGATCGGCGCCTGGTCGACTTCCAGCACGCGGCCGACCTGCTGCCAGCCGCGGATCGCGCGGCATCCGACCAGCGGCTGGTCCACCTCGTCGGGCTGGGCGCGGCCGCGGCGGCGCGCGCGCGCCGCTTCCGGATCGCCCAGCCGGGCGCGCAGGTTGGCGTGGATCACGTCGCGCGCCAGGCTGGACTTGCCCGAGCCGGACACGCCGGTCACCACGGTGAGGCGCGCGAGCGGGATGCGCACCGTGATGTCGCGCAGGTTGTGCAGCGTGGCGCCTTCGATGCGGATCGCGGGGTGGTCGTCCGCCACCGCGCGGCGGGGCCGCAACGGATGCTGCAGCGGATGGCGGAAGCACGCGCCGGTGGCGGATTCGGGCGCCCGTAGCAGGTCGTCGAGCACGCCTTCGGCCACCACCCTGCCGCCGCGCACGCCCGCTCCGGGGCCGAGGTCGACGACGTGGTCGGCGCGGCGGATGGTGTCTTCGTCGTGCTCCACCACCAGCAGGGTGTTGCCGCGGTCGCGCAGGGCTTCCAGCGTGTCGAGCAGCAGGCGGTTGTCGCGCGGATGCAGGCCGATCGTCGGCTCGTCGAGGATGTAGCACACGCCGCGCAGGTTGGAGCCGAGCTGCGCGGCGAGCCGGATGCGCTGCGCCTCGCCGCCGGACAGCGTGGGCGCGGCGCGGTCCAGCGCCAGGTAGCCGAGGCCGACGTGCTGCAGGAAGGCCAGCCGGCCGCGGATCTCGCTCACGAGATCGCGCGCGATGTCGGTTTCGCGCTCGTTCAGCGCCAGGTCGGCGAAGAAGTGCGCGGCCCGGTCCACCGGCCAGGCGGCGAGCTGGTGCAGGCCGAGGTCGCGGAAGCGCACCGCGCGCGCCACCGGGTTGAGCCGCGCGCCGCCGCAGGCGGGGCAGGGCTCGTCGCCGGCGACCACGTCCTCGGCGTCGCCGAGGTCGAGCGCATCCGGATCCTCGATGCGCGCCGCCGTCTTCAGCCCGGTACCGTAGCAGCTCGGGCACCAGCCGTGCTTGGCGTTGTAGGAGAACAGGCGCGGATCGGGCTCGGGAAAGCCGGTGCCGCAGCTCGGGCAGGCGCGCAGCGTGGAAAAGGTGACCGGCTCCGCGCCCAGCCTGCCGAGTTCCAGCACCTTGATCACGCCCTTGCCGATCTCCAGCGCCTGGCGCACGAATTCGCGCAGCGTCGCTTCATTGTCGGGCTGCACCACCGCCATGCCGGTGGGCAGCTCGATGTTGTGTTCCTTGTAGCGGTCCAGCCGCGGCCATCCGGTGGTGGGCAGGTAGGCGCCATCGACGCGCAACTGGGTGTGGCCCTTGCCGCGCGCCCACTTGGCGAGATCGGTGTAGAGGCCCTTGCGATTGACCACCAGCGGCGCCAGCACCTCGACCGAGGCGCCGCGCAGCTCGCGCTGGATCTGCGCGACGATGGCCTCGAAGCTCTGCGGCGTGACCGGCACGTTGCAGTCCGGGCAGAACTGCGTGCCCAGCTTCACGTACATCAGGCGCAGGAAGGGGTGGATCTCGGTCAGCGTCGCCACCGTGCTCTTGCGGCCGCCGCGGCTGGTGCGCTGTTCGATCGCCACCGTCGGCGGGATGCCGAACAGGCCGTCGACGTCGGGCCGGCTGGCCGGCTGCACGAACTGGCGGGCGTAGGCGTTGAGCGATTCCAGGTAGCGGCGCTGCCCCTCGCCGAACACGATGTCGAAGGCGAGTGTCGACTTGCCCGAGCCCGACAGGCCGGTGATGACGGTGAAGCGGTCGCGCGGGATCTGCAGGCTGACGTTCTTCAGGTTGTGCTCGCGCGCGTGGCGGATCTCGATCGCCGGCGCGGCCACCGCGCGGTACTGCGCCCGCGGCTCGGCCGCGGCCAGCGGCGCGGCGCGCGTCTTCGCCAGCGCCTCGGCGTATTCGCGCAGCGCGGCGCCGGTGTGCGAGGCGGCATGCGCGCGTACCGTCTCCGGCGAGCCTTCGACGACGATCGCGCCGCCGCCTTCGCCGCCCTCGGGGCCGAGGTCGATGATCCAGTCGGACGCGGCGATCACGTCGAGGTTGTGCTCGATGACGATCAGCGAGTGCCCGGCCTGCAGCAGCTTGTCGAAGGCGCCGAGCAGCTTCGCCACGTCCTCGAAGTGCAGGCCGGTGGTGGGTTCGTCGAACAGGAACAGGAGGCCGGGCCCGGCGGCGCCATCCGCGCCGGCGGGCCCGGCCCTGCGCGCGGTCTTGCGGTTCGCCGCCTGCGCCAGGTGGCCGGCGAGCTTCAGGCGCTGCGCCTCGCCGCCCGACAGCGTCGGCACCGGCTGGCCGAGGCGCAGGTAGTCCAGCCCGACGTCGGCCAGCGGCGCGAGCGCGGCCAGCACCTTGGGATGCTCGCGGAACACGTCCAGCGCTTCATGCACCGTGAGTTCGAGAACGTCCGACACCGAGCGGCCGTTCCATTCCAGCTCGAGGACTTCCGGCCGGTAGCGCTTGCCCTGGCAGTCCGGGCAGCGCAGCCAGACGTCGGACAGGAACTGCATCTCGACGTGCTCGAAACCCGAGCCGGTGCAGGTCGGGCAGCGGCCGTGGCCGGCGTTGAAGCTGAAGGTGCCGGCGGTGTAGCCGCGCTGCTTCGCCTCCGGCAGGTCGGCGAACAGGGCGCGGATCGGATCCCACGCGCCGACGTAGCTGACCGGGTTGGAGCGCGAACTCTTGCCGATCGGCGACTGGTCCACCATGACCACGCCGCGCAGCCCCCCGGTGCCTTCGAGGTGGTCGAAGAGGCCGGGGGATTCGGCCGCTTCGCCGAAGTGCTTGGCCAGCGCCGGATACAGCACGTCCTGGATCAGCGTCGATTTGCCCGAGCCGGATACGCCGGTCAGGCAGGTCATGCGCTGCAGCGGAAAGGCGACGGCGAGGTCGCGCAGGTTGTGCTGCCGCGCGCCGGCCAGGACCAGCCTGGGCGTGGCGGCGTCGACCGGCCGCGGCGGACGGTCCACGTCGATGCGCTTCCTGCCCGCCAGCCAGGGGCCGGTCACCGAATCCGCGTTGGCCGCGATCTCGGCCGGCGTGCCGCGCGCGACGATGTTGCCGCCGCGCTCGCCCGGTCCAGGGCCGATCTCGAGCAGTTCGTCGGCGGCGACCATGACCTGCGGATCGTGCTCGACCACCACCAGCGTGTTGCCGGCATCGCGCAGCCGCGTCATGACGCCGAGGATGCGGCCGATGTCGCGCGGATGCAGGCCGATGGAGGGCTCGTCGAGCACGAACAGCGTATTGACCAGCGAGGTGCCGAGCGCGGTGGTGAGGTTGATGCGCTGCACCTCGCCGCCGGACAGCGTGCGCGACTGGCGGTCCAGCGTCAGGTAGCCCAGTCCGACGTCGGCGAGGTAGTTCAGCCGGCTGCGGATCTCGCCCAGCACCAGTTCGGTGGCCTCGTCGGGCACGCCGGGGATGCGCAGCGAAGCCACCGCCTCGCGGATGCGCTCGACCGGCAGGGCCATCAGCTCATGGATGGCGAGGCCGCGCGCATCGCCATGCCCGGCCGGCAGCCGCCACAGCAGCGCCTCGGGCTTGAGCCGCGCGCCGTGGCAGGCCGGGCATTCGGTGTAGCTGCGGTAGCGCGACAGCAGCACCCGGATGTGCATCTTGTAGGCCTTGCTCTCCAGCCAGTCGAAGAAGTGGCGCACGCCGTACCAGTGGCGCGGCCACGAGCTGTCCCAGTTCTTCCACTTCGGGTCGCCCTCGAACAGCCAGTCGCGGTGCTCCGGCGGCAGGTCGCGCACCGGCACGTCCATCGCCACGCCGTACTTCTTCGCCATCTTCGCCAGGTCGTCCTGGCATTCGCGGAAGCTCTGGGTCTGCCACGGCTTCACCGCGCCTTCGGCCAGCGTCTTCGATTCGTCGGGCACCACCAGGCCGTAGTCGACGCCGATCACGCGGCCGAAGCCGCGGCAGGTCTCGCACGCGCCGATCGGCGAGTTGAACGAGAACAGGCCGGGCGTGGCATCGGCGTAGTGGATGTCGCAGTCGGCGCAGTGCAGGCCGGAGGAATAGCGCCATGCCGCCTCGCCTGGCGCGGTGCCGCCGGACACGCCGTCGCCGGACGCATACACCGACAGCCGGCCGTGGCCGCGCGCCAGCGCGGTTTCCAGCGCCTCGGCCAGCCGCGCGGCCTCGGCGTTCGACGCGCGGAAGCGGTCCTGCACCACCTGCAGCACGTCGTTGCCGCCCTCCGCACCGGCGATGCGTTCCTGGATGCGGGTATAGCCCTGCGCGTTGAGCAGGCCGGTGACCTCTTCCTCTCTGAAGTTCGACGGCACCGTCACCGGGAAGCACACCGCCAGCCGCGGATCGCCCGCCGCCGCGGCACGCCGGTGCAGGTCGGCTGCGATGCTGTCGGGCGAGTCGCGCCGCACCGGCGCGCCGCAGCCGCGGCAGTGCAGGCGGGCGGCGCGCGCGTACAGCAGCTTGAAGTGGTCGGCAAGCTCGGTCATCGTGCCGACCGTCGAGCGCGAGGTGCGCACCGGATTGGTCTGGTCGATCGCGATCGCCGGCGGCACGCCCTCGATGCGGTCGACCTGCGGCTTGTCCATGCGGTCCAGGAACTGGCGCGCGTAGGGCGAGAAGGTTTCGACGTAGCGGCGCTGGCCCTCGGCGTACAGCGTGTCGAACACCAGCGAGGACTTGCCCGAGCCGGACACGCCGGTGACCACCGTCAGGCGGTTCAGCGGCAGATCGAGGGAGAGGTTGCGCAGGTTGTTCTGGCGCGCGCCGCGGATGCGGATCGCATCGGGCAGGTTTTCGGCACGGACGTTGTGGTCGGCAGCGGACATGGTGGAAGAAGGGTTCGCACGAAGCGACATTCTAAGGGCGGACCGCCATCGGACCGAGTCCGCGGCGGTGCGTTCCGCCGCGGGGCGGGCGCACCCGCGGATTCGTCGGCGCCGCTACACTTCGGGACGGACGACAAGAATCCGGACGAGACGACAAGGGAGACAGGCCATGGGCGAATCCGTCGACGAGCCGATGGTGAAACACTTCCGCCTCGCCCTGCTGTGGCCGCTGCGCCTGCTGCCGGTGCCCGGCGCGGCGGGGCCGCAGCAGCGGCCGTGGCAGGTGCTGCGGGACATGGGCGGGGCGTCGCCGTGGCACGAGGTCGAACACGACATCGAACGTGAGGGCAGCACCTTCGAGGAGCGCCACTACAGCGAATTCGTCACCTTCCTGCCCTACGTGCAGCAGTTCCTGTACGGCGAGGGCCGCTCCCAGGCTGGCGGCGAGGACGACGCGGGGCCGCCGATGCGCGTGTTCAGGCGCCGCGACATCGCCCGGCTGCGCATCGCCGCGCGCGAACACGACGAAGCGGTGACGCTGGACGTGGTGCATGTGCATCTGTACTTCTTCTTCGACGTCGACGTGGTGATCCTCAACGTCGAGGTCAAGGGCGGCGACATGCCGCTGTCGCGGGTGCAGGAGCTGATGTACCGCATCGGCCGCGCCTATCCGTCGGGCTGGGACGAGGACGGATTCGCGCTGCACAGCCTGGCGGTGTCCGAATGGCTCGCCGCCGACGGCAGCGTGCTGGCGCGCACCGACGCGCACGACCGGCAAGCTTTCATGACCCACGTCAGCCGCCACCGCTCGCCGCGCATCGCGGCGCACTGGGCCTTCCTGCTGCGTCCGCTGGCAAGCGCCCACGCCGAGGAAGGAGGCGCGCTGCGCTATCGCCAGATCGAGTACCACCGCATGCCGCTCGCCGCCTACCTGGCGATCGACGATCCGCTGGCGCTGACGCGCAGCGACTTCATCCGCCTGGGCCTGGTGACCGGCGCCGGACCCGCGGCCGAGCATGCCGGCGGCAGTGCGCTACCCTACGGCGAACCCCATCTGGCCGACTTCGAACGCCGCTACTGCTACGACCGCTTCTGGGGCGCCGGCGGCGCCGCGCCCCACACCCGCTACCTGTGCAGCGGCCACGCGCTGGTGGTGGTCGGCGATGCGCGCTCGGCTTTCTTCACCGACCGCCTGCGCGGCGTGCTGGCGCAGTTCCGCCACCAGCATTTCCTGCTCTTCCTGATCGCCCACTTCCAGAAGGCGGCGCTGCTGACCTTCTCGGAACGGCTGGTCGAAGCGCTCAAGCAGTTGCGGGTCAGCGACCCGGCCAGCGTGCGGCGCTTCAAGCGCGCGATCCGCGCCAGCTTCGAGGGCTTCCTGCGCTTCACCCACCGCTACTGGTTCCACGACATCGCCGAGCAGGCGCAGACGCGCGCCCTGTTCCGCATGACCACGGAGCATCTGCAGATCGATCCGCTGTATGCCGAAGTCAAGGAGCGCACCGCCGACATGAACGGCTACCTGGACGCCGACGGCCTGCGCCGCCAGGCCAATACCGTGGTGCGGCTGACCGTGGTGACGATCTTCGGCCTCATCGGCACCATCACCACCGGTTTCCTCGGCATGAACCTGCTGGCCGAGGCGAATTCGCCGCTGGCCGAGCGGCTGGCCTATTTCGCCGTGGTGTTCGCGGTCTCCACCGCACTGACGATCTACACGATGGTGAAATCGAAGCGCCTGTCGGACTTCCTCGACGCGGTGTCGGACGAGCGCCTGTCGGCCTGGAACAAGCTGAAGGCATTCGCCGCGGTCTGGCGCAGCCCCGGCGAGTGAGCCCCGCATTCCGGCCGCTGATGTGGCCGCTGCGGTGGAACGTTTCCTCGATGTTCGACACGTCCCGCGGCAGTGCGATGTCGGGCACCTGGCACAGCCCGATACCTTTTCCAGGGTTCCGGCAAGACGCCCTACTTTCCCACAAACCCACATTTGTGGAAAACTGGACATCCAGCCATCCACCTTGGAGAACGATCATGAGTCGCCTGACCATCGACGTAACGGAGCAGCAGCATCAAGCCCTCAAGGCCATGGCCGCGCTGGAGGGCAAGACCATCAAGCAATATGCGCTCGAACGCCTTTTCCCCGCCGCCTCACAGGATGAACAGGCAATGCAGGAACTGAAGACACTGCTTGCAGAGCGCCTTGCCGAAGCCCGGCGCGGCGAAGTCGTGGAAGGCAGCATCACCGACATTGCGAACGATCTGCTGCGCGGTGGGCGCACGGGGTGAGGCGCCCCTATGCCCTTACCCGGGGCGCTGCCGCCGATTTGCGCGGCATTGTCCGCTACACCGTCGTGGCCATCCTGCATGAACGAATGGATCTCATGGCCCGACTCAAGAACAGGCTGGGCTGACACTCGGCCACCTGCTGCGCGACGACTGCCCGCACAAGCAAAAGGCCCCGCAGGGCCTTTCTCACGACGCCGGGCCGAACCCCGTCACTTGACGCGGTTGCGGTATTCGTCGGTGCGGGTGTCGATCTCGATCTTGTCGCCGATCTCGACGAAGGCCGGCACCTGCAGCTCGAAGCCGGTGTTGATCTTGGCCGGCTTCAGGACCTTGCCCGAGGTGTCGCCCTTGACGGCGGGTTCGGTATAGACGACCTCGCGCACCACGCTGTTCGGCAGTTCGACCGAGATCGCCTTGCCGTTGTAGAACACCACCTCGCAGACCATGCCGTCCTCGAGGTACTTCAGCGCATCGGTCATGTTCTCGGATTCGACCTCGAACTGGTTGTACTCGGTGTCCATGAACACGTACATCGGGTCGGCGAAGTAGGAGTAGGTCACTTCCTTGTGGTCGAGCACCACGACCTCGAACTTGTCGTCGGCCTTGTACACCGACTCGGACGGTGCGCCGGTCAGCAGGTTCTTGAACTTCATCTTGACGACCGCGGCGTTGCGGCCGGACTTGTTGTATTCGGCTTTCTGCACCACCAGCGGGTCGCTGCCGACCATGATGACGTTGCCCGAGCGGAGTTCCTGAGCGGTTTTCATGCGGTTTCCTGGAAGATGAAAGGCGCGGCGAATGCCGCATGTCCTTGAAAAATTTAGGCGCGGGATTCTACCCCGCCGGCGGCAGAATGTCGAAACAGAATTCTGTCAAGCGGGTCGACAGATCCGCCTGCCCCGCCAGTCCGCCGCACCACGCCGCGGCATGCGCCTCCAGCGCGGGCAGCACGGCGGCGAAGGCGTGCCACGTTCCGGCCAGCCCGCGCTCCTCGTTCCACGCCAGCCAGAACGCGCGCAGCGCCAGCGCCGCCTCGTCCGGCAGCCCCGCCTCGTAGCGCGCCAGGAAGGCGTCGAGCTTGTCGCGATGCACGCCGCCCTGTTCGTGCTGGGGATAGATCTGCCACACGAAGGGCCTGCCCGCCCACTGCGCGCGGACGAAGGAATCCTCGCCGCGCACGAAGTTCAGGTCGCAGCTCCACAGCAGGCGATCGTAGCCGGGCTGGTCGGTGAAAGGCAGCACGACCACCTCGAGCCGCCCGTCCCGCACGCGGTCGCCGGCGGCCAGCCCGTCCCGCCCCAGGCCGCGCGCCACGTCGGCCAGCACCCGGCCTTCGGGCACCAGCGCCACCACCGGCCGGCCGCCGCTTCGCCATGCCTGCATGAGCGAGGGCAGATCGGGCTGCTCGTAGGCGAACAGGGACAGCAGCAGCGCATCGGCGGGCAACGCGGACAGGCCGTGCCCGGCCAGCCACCGCGCGCGGCCGCCGGGCTCGCGGCGGAAGGCGTCGCGCTCGGCCAGCAGGCCGGGCTCACGCAGCAGGCCGCCGGTGCGATCGTCGAAGCCGGGAAAGAAGAAATGCTTCACCAGCGGCAGGCGCGGATGCG
This sequence comes from Thauera sp. K11, assembly GCF_002354895.1. Taxonomy (NCBI): domain Bacteria; kingdom Pseudomonadati; phylum Pseudomonadota; class Betaproteobacteria; order Rhodocyclales; family Zoogloeaceae; genus Thauera; species Thauera sinica. The sequence continues at coordinate 4,632,877 of NZ_CP023439.1, read as the reverse complement.
GCGAAGCCATCGCATGGCAGCCGCCCACCCATGCCTCGGCCGAAAGATATTCGAGGTTGATCCACACCGGCCTGACCGCGCGGGCGGCCATCGCCTGCAGATGCGTTTCGGGAATCTCGCAGGCGAAGGCTTCGATCACCACGTCCGCCGGTTCCACCTCCGCAAACGGCTCCGCCCAGCGCCTCACCTCGACGCCCCGGTGCTCGAAACCCCGTTCCGGGTCTGCCCCGGAGGCTGCCGGACACAGGCGGACGAAGGACGGCCAGTCGTCCACCCACAGGCGGACGCGGCAGCCGTGGTTCTGCGCCAGATCCCGCGCCAGCCGCCAGCACACGCCGATATCCCCAAAGTTATCCACAACCTGGCAAAAGATCTCCCACCGGGCGGGAAACGGCATCGAAGCTTTTTTCATTTGGATAGCAGTGTTGGACAAATCTGCAGATTCAGGCTTGAAAGCTTGTGGACAAGCGCCTTTTCTCGGGAAACGGGAAAAAGCATGGACATTCGGTGCACAGGAATCACAGCCTCCATCAACCGGGTTGTCCTTGCGGCAAAACGGCATGGCTGTTGGGCATGGTGAAGTTATCCACAGTTTGCGGGGCACTGTTTACATCTTTATCTTTTAAATAAAAAGAAAAACAGAAAAACGAAACCCGGACCCGCGGACAGGGCTGCCTCCTCGGCAGCGAACACGTTTTCCCTCCCGAAAAAAATCCCGCTCGAGCGGGATTCCCTGAGTTCAGTCGGAGCTGGAAAGCGCCTCGAAGTCGGCGGGTTCGAGCCAGCGCCATTCACCCGGCTCGAGATCGGGGTCGAGGGTCAGGCCGCCCACCCGGCTGCGATGCAGGGCGACCACCCGGTTGCCGACGGCGCCGATCATGCGCTTGACCTGGTGATACTTGCCCTCGCCCACCGTCAGCCGCAGGGAAAGCTCCGCGGTCCGTTCGCAGGCCAGCGCAGCGACCGGTGCCGGCTCGTCGTCGAGTTGCACGCCGTCGAGCAGCCGCTGCACGGCGGCATCGTCGATCGGGTCGGCCAGCGTCAGCTCGTACAGCTTGGGCGTGCGCTTCTTGCCCGAACTCCAGCGATGGATGAACTGGCCGTCGTCCGACAGCAGCAGCAGGCCGGTCGTGTCCTGGTCCAGCCGGCCGACGCACTGCACGCCGCGGTTCGGCAGCGGGTCGGGCAGCAGGCGGAACACCGAAGGATGGAAGGTCGGCTTGTGCGAGCACTCGTAGCCCGCCGGCTTGTGCAGCATCAGGTAGGCCCGCGCGCGAAAGCGCCAGGGTTCGCCATCGACTTCGAAGGCGAGGCCCGGCGCGCCATCCGTGCTGCCGGGATCGAAGTCGGTGGCGGGATTGTCACAAAGGGTGCCGGCGACGCTGACGAAACCGGCATGGATGAGGGCACGACATTCCTTGCGGCTGCCGAAACCCTGGGCATGGAGCAGGCGTTCGAGTTGCATGGCCGCATGGTATCCCGGGTCGCGGTAAACTGCGCCCTCGCCTGTTCAGGAGAAAAATGCTTGAAATTCGAACACCTGATCGAGGTGAACGACCTCGCCAACCCGCTGCAGGCGCCGCTGACCCGGGAGGAACTGTGGTTCGGCCTGCTGTGCCGGGCGGAAGATGCCCGTGCCTTCCTGCCGGGGCTGGACGCCTGCCGCATCGTCGAGCGCAGCGACGGGCATCTGCTGCGCGACCTGCATTTCGGCGGCGCGGTGATCCGCGACCGGGTGACCTTCCGTACGCTGGACTGGATCTGCTTCGAGTCCGAGGCCAACGAGGAACACGCCGGCGGCAGTCTCAGGATCACCATCGAGGAACCGCAGCAGGGCGCGCTGTTCCTGCGCTTCCAGTACCAGACCACCCTGCCGGAAGGCGCCGGCAGCGAAGACGGGCAGTACGCCGGCTTCGTGCGTTCGGCCTACCACCAGTCCGACATCGACACCGTGCGCGTGATCCGCATGATCGCCGAATCCGGCGGATTGCAGCAGTAATCCCGACTTCACCCGGCGCCCGCCGCGACCACGGCGGGCGCGCATTCGTTCACGACGAGGAAAACACGCTCCATGTGGTTCAAGAATCTGCAGATCTATCGCCTGCCCGCCAACTGGGACATGACGCCCGAACGCCTGGAGGAACAGCTCGCGAAGAAGCCCTTCCACCCCTGCGGCAGCCAGGACATGGAAAGCCGCGGCTGGCTGTCGCCGCTCGGCAACGACGTGCTGGTGCATGCGGTCGGCCGCCAGTGGCTGATCGCGCTCGGCTTCGAGCACCGCCTGCTGCCGTCCGCAGTGGTCAAGCAGGAAGCCGACGAGCGCGCGGAGGAACTGGCCGAGCAGCAGGGCTACAGGCTCGGCCGCAAGCAGATGAAGGAGTTGCGCGAGCACGTCACGCAGGAGCTGATGCCGCGCGCCTTCACCCGCCGCCGCCGCCTGCATGCGTGGATCGATCCGGCCGATGGCTGGCTGGTGGTCGATGCGGCCAGCCAGAGCAAGGCCGAGGACGTGCTCGAGCAACTGCGCCACACCCTCGACGGCTTCCCGCTGACGCTGCTGCGCACCGAGAAGTCGCCGATGTCGGCGATGGCCGACTGGCTCGCTGGCAACGAAGCGCCGGCCGGCTTCACCATCGACCAGGATTGCGAACTGCGCTCGGTCACCGAGGACAAGGCGGTGGTGCGCTATGTGCGCCATCCGCTCGAAGGCGACGAGGTGAAGGGCCATCTGGAAGCGGGCAAGCTGCCGACGCGCCTGGCGCTGACCTTCGACGACCGCATCAGCTTCGTGCTGACCGAGAAGCTGGAGATCAAGCGGCTGGACTTCCTCGACGTCGTGCGCGACCAGATCGACGGCGAGCAGCAGGACAAGGAAGCACTGTTCAACGCGGAATTCGCGCTGATGACCGGGGAACTGGCGAAGCTGCTGCCGGCCGTCGTCGAGGCCCTGGGCGGCGAGATCCGTGCCGAGGCGGCGGCGGTGACTGCCCAGCCTGCAGCGGCCGGTGCCCCGGCATCCTCGGCGCAGACCGATACGGCGCCCGCCTACGATCCGCCGTTCTGATCGGCAGGCATGCCCCGGCGCCTGTCGCAGGGGCATGCTTCTGGGTGTACACAGATTCTTGATAATAAAAAGAATATAAAGATAATGTACGCCCGCTTTTTGTGGATAACGTGGTTTTCGCCTTCCGGAACAGGGACTTGAGGCATGCGGAAAGTGGTGGACAAGATGCCCCGGAGCGAGGGGAGGGATTGTTGATGAAAATCCGCCCGGTGCCCGAAACCGTCCTTGTCCACAAATGCTGCCACCACGGCATCACAGCTTGTCCCCCGCGCTTCGGCCGCGGCGATGCCTGACGATCGGCAGGCTTGCCAGGTGGAAACGGCCGCCTGAGGCGGGTGCCGCGGATGGCCCGCAGCGGCCGCAGGCGGCCGTCAGGGTCAGACGAGGACCTGGCCGTGCTCGCGGGTGGCATGGAAGGCCACCTTGGGCCATTTCTCCATCGTCACCTCGAGGTTGTAGCGGCTGGTGGCGAGGTACACCGGGTTGCCGTCGACGTCCTTGCCCAGGCGCAGCGCCTGCTCGCGTTCGAAGTTGCGGCGCGTGAGGTCGTCGGGGAAGGTGAGCCAGCGCGCGGTGTGGATGTCGGCGGGCTCGAAGATCGCATCCACCTTGTATTCGTCCTTCAGGCGCTGGGCGACGATCTCGAACTGCAGCACGCCGACGGCGCCGAGCAGCATCTGCCCGCCCTCGAGTTCGAAGACCTGGATGGCGCCCTCTTCGCCCAGCTCCTGCAGGCCCTTCTGCAGCTGCTTGGACTTGAGCGGGTCGCGCAGACGCGCGGCGCGGAACAGTTCCGGCGAGAAATAGGGGATGCCCTTGAAGCCGAGGTTCTCGCCTTCGGTGAGCGTATCGCCGATCTGCAACTGGCCGTGGTTGTGGATGCCGATGATGTCGCCGGCGACGCCGTCTTCCATGATCACGCGCTCGTTGGCCATGAAGGTCAGCGCGTTGGCGAGCTTCATGTCGCGGCCCGCGCGCACGTGCTTCACCTTCATGCCGGAGCTGTAGCGGCCGGAGCAGATGCGGAAGAAGGCGATGCGGTCGCGGTGCTTCGGGTCCATGTTGGCCTGGATCTTGAACACGAAGCCGGAAAAGGCCGGTTCGGCCGGCTGCACCATGCGCACGCCGGCATCGCGCACCTGCGGCGGCGGCGCCCAGTCGAGCAGGGCCTGCAGGATCTCCTGCACGCCGAAGTTGTTGATGCCGGAGCCGAAGAACACCGGCGTCTGCTGCCCGGCGAGGAAGTCGTCGAGGTCGAACGGCGGCGACGCGCCGTCGATGAGTTCGACGTCCTCGCGCAACTGGCCGATTTCCAGCGGGAAGCGCGCATCCAGTCCGGGGTTGTCCAAGCCCTTGATGATCTCGCCGTCGGTGCGGCGCTCCTCGCCGGGGGTGAAGGTCAGCACTTGGTGCTGCAGCAGGTGATATACGCCGCGGAAGGCTTTGCCCATGCCCAGCGGCCAGGTCACCGGTGCGCAGGTGATCTTGAGCACGTCCTCGATCTCGGCGAGCAGGTCGAAGGGTTCGCGCACTTCGCGGTCGAGCTTGTTCACGAAGGTGATGATGGGCGTGCTGCGCAGGCGGCAGACGTTGAGCAGCTTGATCGTCTGCGCTTCCACGCCCTTGGCGGCGTCGATCACCATCACCGCGGCATCGACCGCGGTCAGCACGCGGTAGGTGTCTTCCGAGAAATCCTCGTGGCCCGGGGTGTCGAGCAGGTTGATGGTGTGGCCCTGGTATTCGAACTGCATCACCGAGCTGGTCACCGAGATGCCGCGCTGCTTTTCGACCTCCATCCAGTCCGAGGTGGCGTGGCGGGCGGATTTGCGCGCCTTCACCGTGCCGGCGAGCTGGATCGCGCCGCCGAACAGCAGCAGCTTTTCGGTCAGCGTGGTCTTGCCGGCGTCGGGGTGGGAGATGATGGCGAAGGTGCGGCGCTTTTCGACGTCGCGCAGCAGTTCGGGCGGGAAGGGAGTGGTGGTCATCAGCGCTCGTCAGCAAAAAGAAAAGCCGCCAGCCCGGGGCCGGGCGAGGCGGGACAAGCGCAATTATATCAAGTGATTAGCGAGATGCCGCGGCGCGCAGGAAGGCGCCGGGCGACGGTGCCGCCAGGCGGGCCGGTCCGCCCCGCCCCCTCCGTTCAGCGCGATGCCTGCTGGGCGGCCTTTTCGCGCTCCACCTTCTCGGTGACGTCGCGCGCCACCGCGACGGAACCCAGCACCGACTCCGCATCGGCGACGAGCGCGAAGCTCATCTCGACGTACAGCCTGTGCCCGGCGCGGTGCAGCGCGCGCGTCAGCGTGGGGCGGCCGTTGAGGCGGGTGCGGCCGCTTTGCACCGCGGCGTCGAAGCCGCGCCAGTGAGCCTCGCGCAGACTCTCGGGGATGATCAGGTCCAGGCTCCGGCCGAGCGCCTCGGCCGCGCTGAAGCCGAAGAGCTGCTCCGCGCCCCGGTTCCAGCGCCGGATGATGCCGTCGCGGTCGGAATAGACGAGGGCCTCGGCCATCTGGTCGAGGATGCGTTCCGCGAGCGCTGCTGCCGCCAGGGTGTCGTCTTGCATGCCTGCCTCCGGGTTGCTCAGGGGATCCAGAACTTGGCTTCTTCGCTGACCGTGACCGAGGGGTCGGCGGCGTCGGATACGGTGAAACGGACCGGATGCGGTCCCGACGCCGCCGATCCGGGTTCCACCCTGACCTGCGCCGTGGCGGAGGCGGCCGCCGCGGCCGCCACGCGGACTTCCACCGGCTGGGCGAGGTGGATGCCGTCCAGGCCGGCGACGCCGATCCGGTAGGTGCGCGACTGCTCGCTGGCGTTGATCAGTTGCAGGCGGAAGGTGTTCTCGATCGCGCCGTCGGCGGTCTCGGTGGCGAGCGCGGCGCGGTCGCGCTGCACGTCGACCTTCAGCGGCACGCGGGTCGCCAGCGACCACGCGGTGGCGCCCAGCAGCAGCAGGAAGACCGCGCTGTAGACCAGCACCCGCGGCCGCACGGTGCGGCGCAGGATGGCCGCGCGCGCGAACTGCTGCTTGACCGCGTTCTCGGTCGAGTAGCGGATCAGGCCGCGCGGATAGTCCATCTTGTCCATGACCTGGTCGCAGGCGTCGATGCAGGCGGCACAGCCGATGCACTCCAGTTGCAGGCCGTCGCGGATGTCGATGCCGGTGGGACAGACCTGCACGCAGATGCTGCAGTCGATGCAGTCGCCCAGCCCCTTCCCGCCGGCGTCGGTCTTCTTCGAGCGGCCGCCGCGCGGTTCGCCGCGCTTCTCGTCGTAGGCGACGATCAGTGTGTCGGGATCGAACATCACGAACTGGAACTGCGCGTACGGACAGATGTACTTGCACATCTGCTCGCGCATGAAGCCCGCGTTGCCGTAGGTGGCGCCGGCGTAGAACAGTATCCAGAAGGTTTCCCAGCCGCCCGGCGACAGGGCGAGGACCGCCTGCGCGAGTTCGCGGATCGGGGTGAAATAGCCGACGAAGGTGAAGCCGGTCCACAGCGACACGAGGAACCACAGCAGGTGCTTGGTGCCCTTGGTGGCGAGCTTGCCTGCCGACCACGGAGCGGCGTCGAGCTTGATGCGCTTCGGGCGGTCGCCTTCGACCTTCCTCTCTATCCACAGGAAGATTTCCGTGTAGACCGTCTGCGGACAGGTGTAGCCGCACCACAGCCGCCCGGCCACGGTGGTGAACAGGAACAGCGCGAGCGCCGACAGTACGAGCAGCACCGCGAGATAGATCGTGTCCTGCGGCCACAGCACGAAGTCGAACACGTAGAAGCGGCGCGCATCGAGATCGAAGAGCACGGCCTGGCGGCCGTTCCACGGCAGCCAGCACAGACCGTAGAAGACGAGCTGGGTCAGCCAGACGAAGACCCAGCGCCAGCGCTGGAAAAGCCCCTGCACGCTGCGCGGATAGACCTTGGGCTCGGCGGCGTAGAGCGGCTGGATGGGGATGACGCGCTGTGGTTTGGAAGGCTCTGACATGGGGCGTGCCGTGGCGGACACGGCAGCGGCGGAGTGCTTCGCCGCGCGGCCGTGTCTTAAAGATGTATTTTTTTTGCCACTTTAACCGGCAGCCTGTCCGGATTCAAGAAAATTGTTTTGCAGGAATTCATTCGACCCGTGCCGGCGCCGGACCGCGCCGAAAGCGGAGAACCCCGCGCGGGGCGGGGTTCTCCGGTGTGGCAATCGCATCGGCGCGTACCCGGCCGCGCCGGGAAACGGCAGATCAGCGGCGGCGGTTGCGGTCCTTGCCGACCTGGTCGCCGATCACGCCGCCGATCGCGGCACCGCCGACCGTGCCGAGGATGCCGCCGTCGGTGATCACCGCCCCCGCCACGCCGCCGACCGCGGCACCGGCGGCGGCGCTCTTCTCGCGCGAGGACATGTGGTCCCAGGTGGCGCAGCCGGTCGCGCCAAGCGAGGCGGCGGCGATCATCAGGGCAGGAATGAGCTTGCGCGTGTTCATGGTGTTCTCCTCGTCCATCGTTTCACCGGTCGGGCAGGAACGGTTCGCGTTCCCCTGGTTGCCGGAAGTGTGAGTACGTGCCCGGTACGAAAGCTCCCGCCGGCCATGGCGGCTTTGTTTCCTCGTATGTCGCCCGCGGCGCGGCCCCGTATCTGCCGCAATTGTCTGGTCCCCTACCGCGGCATAGAGTCCTGCCTTTGCATCAGCTTGCGGGACGATTGCGCGGATGTCGGGATTTCTGGCGATTCTGGGGTTCTCACTGTCGGTCACCGGGCCGATCTTCGTGATTCTGGCGCTCGGCGTCGCCCTGCGCCGCACGGGCATGCTCAGCAACGGTTTCGTCGACAGCGGTTCGAAACTCGTTTTTACGATTGGCCTTCCCTCGCTGCTGTTCCTGAGCATCGCCAGGACGCGGATCGGCGAAACGGCGAACCTGCCGCTGATCGCCTTCGGCCTGGCGACGACGCTGGTCGCCTTCGTGGTGCTCGAATGGCTGGCGTCGCGCTACGTGCATCCGGAGCAGGACCGCGGCGTGATGGTGCAGGGGGCGTTCCGTTCGAACATGGGCATCATCGGCCTGGCCTACATGGTGAATGCCTACGGCGAGGCCGGCCTGGTGGCGGCATCGCTGTACGTCGGCCTGGTCACGATCCTCTTCAACGTGCTGTCGGTGGTCACGCTCAGCCGCTCGCTGCATCGCAGCCAGGGGGTCCGGCGCATGGCGAAGGGCATCGCCACCAATCCGCTCATCATCGGCATCCTGCTGGCGCTGCCGGTGTCGTGGCTGCAACTGCCCCTGCCGCCGGTCGCGCTGCAGTCGGTGGAATACTGCGCCGACATGACCCTTCCGCTGGCGCTGCTGTGCACCGGCGCATCACTGGATTTCCGCAGCCTGCGGCTGGAACTGCGCAGCGCGCTGCTGGCGAGCGGCAGCAAGCTGGTGGGCATGCCGCTCCTCTTCACGCTCGGCGGTATCGCGGCGGGCTTTCGCGGCATCGAACTGGGCGTGCTGCTGCTGATGTCCTCTGCGCCGACCGCCGCCGCCAGTTATGCCATGGTGCGGGCCATGGGCGGCAATGCGGCGCTGGCGGCCAACATCGTCGCGCTCACCACGCTGGGTTCCATCCTCGGCACCGCACTGGGCATCACGCTGCTGCGCGCCCTGCAACTGATGTAGATGGAGTGTCATGCAGCGTGACGGCGGCGCGGTGTAGCATCGCGGATTCCGGCGCTTGGCCGGCCAAGGATGGTGCGCCGGTCCCGCGCGGGGCCGGATCTACCCGAGACTAACCGGAATCGGCAGGCGTCTTTGCTCACTCGGATCTTTCACCGGCAGATGCAGCAGCCCCTGCGCGCGATTCGTGTGGCCATCGTCGTCGTCAGCGCCTTCGCCCTCGCCGTCGGCTGGTACGACACGGTGACCGGCCTGCGCGAGGCGGAGCGGGATGCGATGGAGCGGCTGCGCATCCAGGCGATCATCCAGGCGCGCGCCGCGGGCGAGGCCGTGGAAGGCGCGATCGGCCGCTTCGACGTCGCGCTGAGGATGCTGCAGTTGGGGGGCCTGGAGTCGGCTGCCCGGTTCCCGGTGCAGGGGCGCATCGTCACTGCCGCGATGTCGTCGGATCTGCTGCTGCAGGCTTTCGTGGTCGGCAGCGACGGCTACCTCGCCTATTCGTCGCTGGGCGAGGCCCCGCGGAATTTCCTCGGCGACCGGGAGTACTTCCGCGCGCTGGCGGCTTCCGACGACGACCGCCTCTTCATCAGCAGGCCGGTCATCGGGCGGCTGACCAGGAAGTGGTCCATCCAGCTCGTCCGCGCCATGCGCCGCAACGGACGTTTCGACGGCGTGGTGGCCCTCGCCGTCTCGCCCGAGGTGTGGTCGCGCAAGCTGCTGCGCTTCGGGGTGCACCCGCTCGACACCCTGACCCTGCTCGATGGCGACGGCCACGTGCTGCTGCGCACGCTCGACGGCAACGAGCATCTGGGCAAGCAGGCCCCCGCCGAGCGCGAATACCGGCTGTATCCCGAGCGCCGGGAGGGGCACTACGTCGCCCACGCTTCGCTGGACGGCGTGCTGCGCATGTACGGCTGGACGCGGCTGTCCTCGGGGCTGGTGATGCTGTCCGGCATCGCGCTGGAACCGGCGCTCGAGCCCATCCGCGCGCTCAGGAGCCGGACCGTGATGTCGGGCGTGGTCTCGTCCGGCCTGTTCGTGTTCGTCATCGCCGCGCTGCTGATCGCGCTCAGGCGCTACGAGCGCGCGGTGCAACGCCTCGGGGAGCGCGAGGAGCACTACCGGAGCCTGCTCGAGCACATGGCCGAGGGGCTGGTCGTGCTGGATGCGGAGAATCGCATCGTCAGCGTCAACCCGGCCTTCTCGGCGATCACCGGCTTCGGGCGCAGCGAGGTGATGCAGCGCCCGGTTTCGATGCTGTCGAACGGCCGCACGCTGGACCACGTCATGACCGAGCTGTCGGATCCGTCGGGTTCGGGGCATTGGGAAGGGGACTTCGACGGCGTGCGCCCGGGCGGCGAAGGCTATACCGGGCACGCGGTGATTTCGTCGCTGCGCGATGCCAACGGCGCCGTCAGGCATCGCGTCGCCCTGATCACCGACGTGACGGAGCGTCGGCGCAGGGACGACGAGATCTGGCGCCAGGCCAACTTCGACCGCCTCACCGGCCTGCCCAACCGCGCCCTGCTGACCGATCGCCTCGAGAGCATGCTGCGGCACGCGCGGCGCCAGCGCTCGGGCGTGGCCGTGCTGTTCATCGATCTGGACCGTTTCAAGCCGGTGAACGACGAATTCGGCCACGACGTGGGCGACCTGCTGCTGCGCCAGGTGGCGCGCCGCCTGCAGGGGGTGTTCCGCGACGAGGACACGGTGGCACGCATCGGCGGCGACGAGTTCGTCGCCGCCATGCAGGGCGAGGACTGCGCTGCAGGCAGCGAGCGCGCCGCGGCGGAAGTGGTGGCGCAGTTGTCGCAGCCGTTCTTCGTCGAGGACCGCCGGCTGCTGGTGGGCTGCAGCGTCGGCATCGCCTGCTTTCCGGCCGACGGGGATTCGGCCGAGAGCCTGGTCAATGCGGCCGACCGCGCCATGTACCGGGCCAAGAACGGCGGGCGCGGGCGCTGGAGCCGCTAGCGGCAAAGCCGCGTTGGGCCGGCCGGTGCAGGCCGGCCGCCGGCCCCATGGCGGCGCGGCGCGTCCTCATCTTGACGGGCGCCGCATCTGCGAGGCTATAATCCGCGCCCTTTCGCACCCGCAGCGTCTCCGACGCACGATGGCCCCGGCGCAACGCCGGTCGCGCCGGCCGGGTGCCGAAGCCTTGGTGGTGAAATTGGTAGACACGCTATCTTGAGGGGGTAGTGGCGAAAGCCGTGCGAGTTCGAGTCTCGCCCAAGGCACCATTCTTCAGTCGATACCGGCCGCCCTCGCCGCGGCTGCCACCGGCCCGCGCCGGATCTCCTGGGCCGGGTCGCCGGCCGCACGGGTTTCGCTGCGGCAGCCCCGATGCCTGGTATGGCGTGGTATGTTCCGGGCGACCGCAAGAGCGCGTGGCCGTGCATCGCGCTTGGGCGATAATACGCGTCGCCACCGAGTCGCTACTACAAGACCAGAACCGAGGGGAAACAATGGTTGCCGGGAAATCCAAGATCATCTACACGCTCACCGACGAGGCGCCGCTGCTGGCGACGTGCGCGTTCCTGCCCATCATCCGGACCTTCACCGGTCCCGCGGGCGTTGACATCGAGAAGGTCGACATCTCGGTGTCGGCCCGCGTGCTGGCGGAATTTCCCGAGTACCTCGCCGAGGAGCAGCGCGTGCCGGACACGCTCGCCGAACTCGGCCGCAAGACGCTCGAGCCGGACACCAACATCATCAAGCTGCCCAACATCAGCGCCTCGGTCGCGCAGTTGAAAGCCTGCATCAAGGAACTCCAGGCCAAGGGCTACGCCATTCCCGACTATCCGGAAGACCCGAAGACCGAAGAGGAAAAGGCGATCCGGACCCGCTACGGCAAGTGCCTGGGTTCGGCGGTGAATCCGGTGCTGCGCGAAGGCAACTCCGACCGCCGCGCGCCGGCCGCGGTCAAGAACTTCGCGAAGAAGCATCCGCACTCGATGGGCGAGTGGAAGCCGTGGTCGCAGACCCACGTTTCGCACATGCACGGCGGCGACTTCTACCACGGCGAGAAGTCGCTGACGCTCGACCGCGCGCGCGACGTCAAGATGGAGTTGATCACCCGGTCGGGCAAGACCATCGTGCTCAAGCCGAAGGTCGCGCTGCTGGACGGCGAGATCATCGACTCGATGTTCATGAGCAAGAAGGCGCTGTGCGAGTTCTACGAGAAGGAACTCGAGGACTGCCGCGAGGCCGGCATCCTGTTCTCGCTGCACGTGAAGGCGACGATGATGAAGGTCTCGCACCCCATCGTCTTCGGCCACTGCGTGAAGATCTACTACAGGGAAGCCTTCGAGAAGCACGGCAAGCTGTTCGACGAACTGGGCATCAACGTCAACAACGGCATGGTCGACCTGTACGAGAAGATCAAGACCCTGCCGGAATCCAAGCGCGACGAGATCATCCGCGACCTGCACGCCTGCCAGGAGCACCGCCCTGCGCTGGCGATGGTGGATTCGGCCAAGGGCATCACCAACTTCCATTCGCCCAACGACGTCATCGTCGACGCGTCGATGCCGGCGATGATCCGCGCCGGCGGCAAGATGTGGGGCGCCGACGGCAAGCAGTACGACTGCAAGGCCGTGATGCCGGAATCGACCTTCGCCCGCATCTACCAGGAGATGATCAACTTCTGCAAATGGCACGGCAATTTCGACCCGCGCACGATGGGCACGGTGCCGAACGTCGGCCTGATGGCGCAGAAGGCCGAGGAGTACGGCTCGCACGACAAGACCTTCGAGATCCCCGAGGCCGGCGTCGCCAACATCACCGATCTGGCCACCGGCGAAGTGCTGCTGTCGCAGGACGTCGAGGAAGGCGACATCTGGCGCATGTGCCAGGTCAAGGACGCGCCGGTCCGCGACTGGGTCAAGCTCGCCGTCGCCCGCGCGCGCAACTCCGGCATGCCGACGGTGTTCTGGCTGGACCCGTACCGTCCGCACGAGAACGAGCTGATCAAGAAGGTGCAGACCTACCTGAAGGATCACGACACGGCCGGCCTGGACATCCAGATCATGTCGCAGGTGCGTGCGATGCGTTACACGCTGGAGCGCGTGATCCGCGGCCTGGACACCATTTCGGTGACCGGCAACATCCTGCGCGACTACCTGACCGACCTGTTCCCGATCATGGAACTGGGCACCTCGGCCAAGATGCTGTCCATCGTGCCGCTGATGGCCGGCGGCGGCATGTACGAGACCGGCGCCGGCGGTTCGGCGCCCAAGCACGTGCAGCAGCTCACGCAGGAAAACCACCTGCGTTGGGATTCGCTGGGCGAGTTCCTCGCGCTGGCGGTGTCGCTGGAAGACCTCGGCATCAAGACCGGCAACGCCAGGGCCAAGATCCTCGCCCGGACGCTGGACGAGGCCACCGGCAAGCTGCTCGACGAGAACAAGTCGCCCTCGCCCAAGACCGGCCTGCTCGACAACCGCGGCAGCCAGTTCTACCTGGCGACGTTCTGGGCCCAGGCCCTCGCCGCGCAGACCGAGGACGCCGGACTGGCGGCGCACTTCGCCCCGCTGGCCGGCACCCTGGCCGAGAACGAGCAGAAGATCGTCGCCGAACTGTCCGAGGTGCAGGGCAGGCCGGCCGACATCGGCGGCTACTACAAGGCCGATTCCGAGAAGTGCAAGGCGGTGATGCGCCCGAGCGCGACGCTCAACGGCATCCTGAAGACGGCAAGCGCCTGATCTGCCGTACCGGAGCGATCGGCCTTGCCGATCGCGGCCGGCGGGCGGGTTCCGGTCCGCCGGCCCGTCTTGCCGGGTTCGTTTCTTTCCACCCGTAGTGGCGCCATCGCCGCCGGTTGCGATGCCCGCCCAGCCGCAGGACGGAGGATGCAGCCGTGGCCAAGATCCCGCTCCCGCTGGCCGAGGTGTATTCGCTGCTCGAGCCCGGCCCGGTGGTGCTGCTGACGACGAGCAGCGCCGGCGTGCCCAACGTCATGACCCTGTCGTGGCAGACGATGCTCGAGTTCGAGCCGCCGCTCGTCGGCTGCGTGGTCAGCAGCCGCAACCACAGTTTTGCCGCGCTGGATGCCACCGGCGAATGCGCGATCAACATCCCGACGGCGCGGATCGCGGATGCCGTGGCCGGCTGCGGCAATACTTCCGGCCGCAACACCGACAAGTTCGCCGCCTTCGGCCTCACGCCGCAGCCCGCCTCCCGCGTCCGCGCGCCGCTCATCGCGCAGTGCTTCGCCAGCCTCGAATGCCGGGTGACGGACCGCTCGCTGGTGCCGCGCTACGACCTCTTCGTGCTCGAGGTGCTTGCCGCGTGGACCGATCCGGAACTCGCCGATCACCCCACCCTGCACCATCGCGGCTACGGCGCCTTCATGCTGGCGGGCGAGACGATCCGGCTGCCGTCGAAGATGCGCTGACGGGCCGGCCTGCCCCGATGGGCACTCGCGGCGCACACCACGGTCTATCGACAGGCGACGTTCGCCGAGGAGATCCATCATGAATCCGTTCCTGCATCGCGTGCGCTGGTTCATGCTGCTGTTCATGGTTCCGCTGCTGTCGATCGCCCTGCAGGCGCAGGCGCATCACGGCTGGGCCTGGGCCAGCGACGAGGAATTCGAACTGACCGGCGTCATCGTCGCGGTGCGGCTGGGCAATCCGCACGGCGAGATCACCCTCGACGTGAAAGGAGAGCGCTGGGTGGTCGAAGTCGGGCAGCCGTGGCGCAACGAGCGTGCCGGCCTCACCGACGACATGTTCGCCGTCGGCCGCAGCGTGACGGTGCACGGCCACCGTTCGGCGAGGCCCGGCGAGCGCCTGATGAAGGCGGAGTGGCTGACGATCGACGGCAAGCGCCACGATCTCTATCCCGACCGCCGCTCCTAGGGCCGCGGGCGCCGGCCGACGTGGTCGAATCCTGGTTTGCCGCCCTCGAGGCGCTGCCGCTGGCGCGCGCGCTCAGCCGGTCGGCCTGGCTCTATCCGCTGGTCAATGCGGGGCATCTGCTCGGCATCGCGCTGCTGCTGGGCGCCATCGTGCCGCTCGACCTGCGGCTGCTCGGCGCTTGGCGCGGCCAGCCCCTGGTGCCGCTGTGGTCGGTGCTGGGACGGACCGCCGCCTGCGGGCTTGCGCTGGCGGTCGTGTTCGGCGGGCTGCTGTTCATCACGCGCGCCACCGAATACATGGAGTCGCCGGTGTTCGTGGTGAAGATGGCCTGCGTGGCGGTGGGAACGGCCAATGCGCTGAGCCTGCGCCGGCGGGCGGGGAATCCGGCGCGCTGGCCCGCGCGGCCTCCGCTGCACGTGCGTGTGGCCGCCGTGGTGTCGCTGGCGGCCTGGATCGTGGCGATGGGGCTGGGGCGCTGGATCGGCTATACCTGAGGCGGCGGCATCGACCGACGCGCCGCGCCCGCCGCCGGCCAGTGCGGGATCGCCGCCGGCAGCAGGGTGCGCAACCCGTCGCGGATCTCGCCCTCGCGTTCCAGCACCGCCGCGAGCCGGGCGACGTGATCCCACACGCCGGGCCGGCGCAGGGCTTCCTCCGCCTGCGCCAGCGCGCCGGCGAAGGCGTCGCGTTCGGTGAGCAGGCGGCACAGTGCCGCCGCCCGGGCGACGTCGCCGAGGTCGGTCCGGCCGTGCAGGTCCCCTTTCTCGCCGCTGTGGATCCGCTCGGCGACGGGGCCGCCCAGCAGGCCGGCGGCGTGGGCGCGGATCTCGCGGCGATGCGCGGCCGAGAAGCCTTCGAGCTGCGCCTGGCCGACCGGCGTGTCCAGCACCGCTTCGAAGCCCCTGCCATCCGGGTGCAGGGCGCCCTCGCTGCCCAGCCAGCGCAGGAAAGGGCGGGGAAAGACGAGATCGGCCTTTTCGCACAGGCCCCACAGGTCGGTGCAGCAGCGTCCGGTGCGGATGTCGGTGCGCCAGCCGTCGGCGCCCTCTGGCGCCACCGCCAGCTTGAGTACCGGTATGCCGCCGAGCGCGAATGCCACCGCGTGGCCGGCCTCGTGGAAGCAGGTCTCGCGCCGGAGTCCGGCGGTCAGCCTGCGCATGTCTTCGGGCCTCGCGCAGTCGCTGCCCCGGCGCCGCGGCGGTATCGGGCCGGTGTCGCCGGGCCGTGCCGCACGGGGCGCCGGGCCGAACCGGAAGCGGGGCACGGCGGGTGATCCCGGCGCATCACGCGTTCCCCAGCAGACGCGACCAATAACGCATGCCGGCGGGCCAGGCTGCGCCGGCGAGCGCGATGAGATCGGCGGTCGATACATGCGTCGAGAAGGCGCGCGAGTCGGCGCGTGAAAGCATGCGCGCCGGCATTTCGGCGAAGAATCGCTGCAGTCCGATGCTCACCAGCGGCAGGTCGGCGGCGGGGCCGGTGTCGAGGTCGCGCAGCACGCCGGCGAGCGACAGCCAGCTCTTGCGGAAGACCGCGAGTTCCGCGCCGAAACCGGTGGCTCCCTGCAGCGCCAGCCGGTCGAGCAGCCCCACCAGCCAGTCGAAACCGACGGGCCGCGCGCTGCGCACCAGCGCGTCGAGGGCCTGCGCCACCGTGCGTTCCGCTTGCGGGCAGCCTGCATCGCGCATGCCCAGCCGCGCCAGGCCGTCGCGGATCTGCTTTTCGTCCAAGGCCATCGCGCCGAGCGCGATGGCGACGACCGCCTCGCGCTCGGCCTTGGCGAGGCGGGCGGTGAGGCTCCAGTCGAGTACCGCGAGACGGCCATCGTCGGCCAGCAGCAGATTGCCGCCGTGCAGGTCGCCGTGGAAGATCGCCGGGTCGGCCTGCGACCAGAACGGCCGCGCCAGCAGGGCGCCGACCATCTCGTGGCCGAGCATGCGGCGCCGCGCCGCGGGTAGCGCCGCGTCGTTCACGCGGCCGCCATGTACGCGCTCCATCGCGGTGACGCCGGCGCTGCACCAGGGCAGCAGCCGGGGCACGAACACGGCGCCATCGTCCGCCAGCA
Source organism: Thauera sp. K11 (assembly GCF_002354895.1). Lineage (NCBI taxonomy): Bacteria > Pseudomonadati > Pseudomonadota > Betaproteobacteria > Rhodocyclales > Zoogloeaceae > Thauera > Thauera sinica. Next base: position 4,616,248 of record NZ_CP023439.1, on the reverse strand, counting down.
GGGCGGCGGCGGCACGCATGTTGGCCTGCTCGACGTCGAGCCGGATCTCCTGCGTCAGCAGGCGCTGCACGCTGGCCAGGTGGCCGTGGTAATCGATGGCGGGCAGGCCGAGCCGGGCGCCGCGCGCGGCGAGGAAGGCGGCGAGCGCGGGCAGTACCGCGAGTTCCTGCGCCAGGTGTTCGGCGACCCGGGGCTTGAGGACCTTGAACACGCCGTCGCGCAGCCGGCCGTCCTCCCACCAGGCGAAGGGCAGCACGACGGCGACGCTGCCTTCGGCGAGTGCGGCGTCGGCGATCTGCAGCCGCGCGCCGGTGCCGGACTGCGCCCGGATGCGCTGCACGAGCGGAGCGACGGGCAGTGTCGACGGCATGGATTCCAGTTGCTGCAGGTGCCGGCGCAGTTCGGGATCGAGTTCGTGGTGGCGGGCCACGACCTGTCCCAGCTTGTGCAGCGTGGGGCAGTGCGCGAGCAGCGCGGCGGCACGCGCCGCGGCGGGAGCGTCGGCGGCGGCGAACTGTTCGGCGAGCAGGGCCGCGAGGCGTTCTTCGGGCAGGCGCTCGAGGAAGAAGGCCAGCGCCTCGGCCAGTAGCGGCCGCCAGGCTGCGAGCGAGGCGGGGACCAGGTCGTGCAGGCCGATGGCGCCGAAGAGATCGTCGTAGCCGGTGGCGGTATCGCTCGCGCCGGCGAAGGCGGCGGGCGGGGTGTCGAAGGTCATGCCCGAAACTCCTGCGGTCATCGTCCGTTCCGCCGGACTCGGCGGCAGCCGGACCGATCCGGAAACGGCGAGGCCGCCGATGGCCGGCCTGCGGCCGTACGGGCGCGCGTGCCGGCCATCGGCGGCCTCCCTACTTCTCCAGCACGTAGCTGCCCGGCGCGTCGCCCAGCAGCGGGTAGCCGCGCTCCGGCGCGCCGCTCGCCGGCGGAGCGGACGGTGTGCCCGAGCGCGCCGTCAGCCATGCCGACCATTCCGGCCACCACGAGCCTTCCTGGCGCGGCGCGAGGGCGAGCCAGTCGTCGGGCGGGATGTAGTTGCCGCCTTCTTCGCGCGTCATGGACTGGTAGTCGCGCCGCGGCCGCCCCGGTTCGCTGACGATGCCGGCGTTGTGGCCACCCTTGGTCAGCACGAAGTGGATCTCGACCGGGGTCAGGTAGTGCAGCTTGTGCACCGAGCGCCACGGTGCGACGTGGTCGGTCAGTGTGGCGACGCAGAAGACCGGCGTATCGATGTCGGACAGCGCCACCGGCCTGTCGTCCACCCGGTAGCGGCCCTCGCTGAGCGCGTCGTTGAGGAAGAGCTGGCGCAGGTACTGGCTGTGCATGCGCGCGGGCATGCGGGTGGCGTCGGCGTTCCAGGCCATGAGGTCGTTCATCGGCGCGCGTTCGCCCATCAGGTATTCACCGACGATGCGCGACCACAGCAGGTCGTACGAGCGCAGCAACTGGAAGGCGCCCGCCATCTGGCCGGCCGTCAGGTAGCCGACTTCCTCCATCTGCGCCTCGAGCAGGCTCACCTCGCTCTCGTCGATGAACAGCGCCAGTTCGCCCGGCTCGGTGAAGTCGGTCTGCGCGGTGAACATCGTCATCGTCGCCAGCCGGTCGTCGGCGTCGCGCGCCATCGCGGCGTTGGCGATCGCCAGCAGGGTGCCGCCCAGGCAATAGCCGGCGGCATGCACCTTGCGGCCGGGCACGATGGCATTGACCGCGTCGAGCGCGGCGAAGAAGCCGAGCCGGAGGTAGTCGTCCATGCCCATGTCGCGCTCGGCCGGGCCGGGGTTCTTCCACGAGATGCAGAACACGGTGTGGCCCTGGCCGACGAGGTACTTCACCAGCGAATTGTGGGGAGACAGATCGAGGATGTAGTACTTCATGATCCACGCCGGCACGATCAGGACGGGTTCGGGATAGACCCGTTCGGTGGTGGGCGAGTACTGGATCAGCTCCATCAACTGGGTGCGCAGCACGACCTTGCCGGGCGTCAGCGCGACGTCGCGGCCGACGACGAAGTTCTCGGTGCCGGCCGGGGGCTCGCCGGCGGCCAGGCGCTGCAGGTCTTCGGCCGCATTGAAGGCGCCGTGCAGCAGGTTGAAGCCGCCCGTCTCGAAGGTGCGGCGCAGCACGACGGGGTTGGTCGCCAGGTAGTTGCCCGGCGAGAACACGTCGAGCAACTGGCGCGCGGCGAAGGACACGACGTGTTCGTGGTGCTTGGATACGCCGGCGACGCAGGTGGTCGCCGCCTGCCACCAGTTCTCGGTGAGCAGGAAGGACTGGTGCATGAGGTTGAAGGGCCAGAGGTTCCATTCCTCCGCGGCAAAGCGCCGGTCCTGCGCCACCGGATCGACGCAGCGCGAGGCCGGGGCGCACGGCGTGGCGAGCGCGAGTTCGCCGAGGTATTCGACGATGCGGCGGGCGTGTTGCAGGGCGAGGTTCGTCAGCTCCAGCCGCTTGCCCGGCGAGCCCGCGAGGTGGCCCGCCCAGTCGATCATGGCCAGCAGTTGCGACATCGGCGACACCGACATGCTGGCGCGCGCGAGTGCGGCGTGGAACTTCAGGTCCAGCGGGCTGCGCGCCGGGGCGGGGGCCGAGCACATGTACTCGGGCACGGCCGGCATGGCCGCGGTGGGGGTCCGGGCCGGCGGGTCCGCGGGGGTCGTCGGTACCTTGGGCAGAGCTTTGCGCGGGATCATGCGCGATTCCTCCTCGTCGGGTTTGTCGTGAGAGGGCCTCAGCCCTGCATCGTTCCAATGGTGCGGCGCAGACGATGGTGAGCCAGTGCGAAGAAGACGACGCCGATCGCGGCCACCATCAGGAATTCCGGCCACACCACGTCGATGCCGGCATTGCGGAACAGCACCGCCTGGCCCAGGCCGACGTAGTGAGTGGTGGGGGCGAAGGACATCAGCCAGCGCACCACGTCCGGCATGCTCTCGCGCGGCGTCAGCGCGCCCGACAGGATCTGCAGCGGCAGCAGCACGAGGATGGACATGAGGCCGAACTGCGGCATGTTGCGCGCCAGCGTGCCCATGAAGATGCCGATGGAGGCGGCGGCGAACAGGTAGAGCAGGGTGCCGAGCCCGAAGAGCGCGGCCGAACCCGGCACCGTCACCTCCAGCACGCCCTTGACCACCACCTGCAGCGAGAACGACGAGGCCACCAGCACCACCACGCCCATCGACCACACCTTGGACAGCATGATCTCGAGCGGCGTCACCGGCATCACCAGCAGGTGCTCGATGGTGCCGTGCTCGCGCTCGCGGATCAGCGCCGCGCCGGTCAGCAGGATGCCGAGCATGGTGACGTTGTTGATGATCGCGGTGATGCCGGAAAACCAGCTCTGGCTCAGGTTGGGGTTGAACATCGCGCGCTCGACGATCTGCACCGGCTGCGGCGCCGGGCCGCGGTAGCGCTGCACGAAGGCGCGGATCTCGTCGTTGACGATGCTCTGGATGTAGCCGGTGCCGGTCTGCGCCTGGCTCTGGCGGGTGGCGTCCACGTTGAGCTGCATCGCCGGCGAACGGCCGGCGAGCACGTCGCGCTGGAAATTGGGCGGAATGTCGAGCACGAAGGTGTGGAGTCCGGCGTCCATGCCCTTGTCGATGTCGGCGAGCCCGATGCGTTCCGGGGTGATGAACTGGGGCGGCTGCAGCGCCGCGATGATGCGGGCGGACAACTGCGAGCGGTCTTCGTCGGCCACCGCGATGGAGGCGCGGTGCAGGCTTTCCGGCCGTGCGCGCGCATCCGAATACACCGAGATCGTGAACATGAACACGATCAGGAACAGCATCGTCCAGTCGCCCAGCAGGCTGTGGAACTCCTTGATGCCGAGGTGCCAGGCGTTGTGCAGGGTGCCGTTGCGCGTGCCCACGGTCGTCTCCTTCGCTCAGCGCGCCTGCTTCCTCAGCAGCAGCGCCGAGGCCAGCGTCAACACCGGGATCGCCACCAGCAGCGGCAGGAACGAGGCGCCGAGGTCGCCGAAGTCCAGCGCCTTGGCGAAGGTGCCGCGGCTGATGGTGAGGAAGTGGGTCGTCGGGTAGATGCGGCCGACCGCCGCGCCGGCGCCTTCGAGCGTGGACACCGGGTCGAGCATGCCGGAGAACTGGATCGCCGGCAGCAGGGTGCCGATGGAGGTGCCGGCCATCGCCGCGACCTGGCTGTCGGTCACGGTGGACATCAGCAGCCCCAGCCCGGTGGTGGCGGTCACGTACAGCAGCGCGCCGGCGCACAGCGCGGGCAGGCTGCCCTTGAACGGCACGCCGAACAGCGTGACCGCGAGCACGAACAGCAGCGCGAAGTTGAGCAGCGACAGGCCGATGTAGGGCAACTGCTTGCCGAGCAGGAATTCGAGCTTGGTCACCGGCGTGGTGTAGACATTGAGGATGGAGCCCAGCTCCTTCTCGCGTACCACGCCCAGCGCGGTCAGCATGGAAGGGATGAAGACCAGCAGCATCGGGATCACCGCCGGCACCATCGCCACGATGCTGCGCATGTCCGGGTTGTAGCGGTAGCGCACGGCGATGTCGGCGAGCGGCGCGGCGCGCGTGCCGCTCGCTTCCGCGGCGGCCTCGCCCAGGGTCTGCGCGTGCAGGCCCAGCACGTAGCCGCGCGCCACCTCGGCCCGCATCGGCATCGCGCCGTCCAGCCACACGCCGATCTCCGGTACGGCACCGCGCGCCAGGTCGCGGCCGAAGCCGGGCGGGATCTCGAGCGCCATCGCCAGTTCGCCGCTGCGCATGCGGCGGTCGATGTCGGCGTGGCTCTGCAGCGGCTCCCCTTCGGAGAAGTAGCGCGAACCGGCGATGCGCAGCGTGTACGACTCGCTGGCGGTGCTGCGGTCGAGGTCGAGCACGGCGTACCTGAGGTTTTCCACGTCGGTGCTGATGCCATAGCCCATCACCAGCATCAGCACGATGCTGCCCAGCAGGGCCAGCGTCAGGCGGAAGGGGTCGCGGCGCAGTTCGGTCGCCTCGCGGGCGCTGAAGCTGAGCAGGCGGGAGAGGCTGAAGCGGGCGAGGCGCGCGGCGTGCGCAGGCGCGGCGGGGGAAGGCGTCGCGCCAGCGCCGGACGCGACCGCCGGAGCGGGCGGTTCCGGCGGTCGCGGCGCGGCGGCGGGCGGCGCCAGGGCGATGCCGCTGGCTTCGGCCAGGTAGCCGACGAAGGCTTCTTCCAGGCTGTCGGCGCCGCGCGCCGCCACCAGTGCGGCCGGTGCATCGCTGGCGAGGATCTTTCCCGCGTGCATCAGCGAGATGCGGTCGCAGCGCTGCGCCTCGTTCATGAAGTGGGTGGTGATGAAGATCGTCACGCCGTCGCGGCGCGACAGATCGATGATCAACTCCCAGAACTGGTCGCGCGCCACCGGATCGACGCCCGAGGTGGGCTCGTCGAGGATCAGCACGTCGGGCCGGTGCAGCACCGCCACCGCCAGTTGCAGGCGCTGGCGCATGCCGAGCGGCAGCGCGTCGGGCAGCGCGTCCATCGCGGCGGAAAGGCCGAAGCGCCCGGCCAGTTCGGTGATGCGCCGGGCGCCCTCGGCCTCGGGCAGGTCGAACAGGCGCGCGTGCAGTTCCAGATTGCGGCGCACCGACAGCTCGCCATACAGCGAGAAAGCCTGCGACATGTAGCCGACGCGGCGGCGGGTGTCGATGTTGTGAGCATCCAGCACCTCGCCCAGCAGGCGCGCTTCGCCGCGGGTGGGCGGCAGCAGGCCGGTGAGCATCTTCATCGTCGTCGACTTGCCGCAGCCGTTGGAGCCCAGGAAACCGAAGATCTCGCCGCGGCGCACCTCCAGGTTTACGTCGTCGACGGCGATGAAGTCGCCGAAGCGCATCTGCAGGCTGCGTGCCTCGATCACGACCTCGCCGGCGGCGAGCGGCGGGATCGCCAGGCGGCGGTGGCCGGCGCGGCGCTCCTCGGGCAGCAGGGCGAGGAAGGCCGCCTCCAGCGTGTCGCTGCCGGTGCGCCCGCGCAGTTCGGCCGGCGTGCCGGTAGCGAGCACGCGCCCGCCGTCGATCGCGACCAGCCAGTCGTACTGCTCGGCCTCTTCCATGTAGGCGGTGGCGACGAGCACGCTCATGCCGGGGCGGCGGGCGCGCATGCGTGCGATCAGTTCCCAGAACTGGCGCCGCGACAGCGGATCGACGCCGGTGGTGGGCTCGTCGAGGATCAGCAGGTCGGGGTCGTGGATCAGCGCGCAGCACAGGCCCAGCTTCTGCTTCATGCCGCCCGACAGCTTGTTGGCGGGGCGGTCCTCGAAGCCGGCCAGGCCGGTGGCTTGCAGCAGTTCGGCGATGCGGCGCTCGCGCTCGGCGCGCGACTGGCCGAACAGGCGGCCGAAGAAATCGATGTTCTCGAACACCGACAGCGTCGGATAGAGGTTCTTGCCCAGGCCCTGCGGCATGTAGGCGATGCGCGGGCATACCGCGCTGCGGTGGCGGGCGCCGGCCATGTCGCCGCCCAGCACTTCCACCTTGCCCTGCTGGATGCGCCGCGCGCCGGCGATCAGCCCCAGCCAGGTGGATTTGCCGACGCCGTCCGGGCCGATGAAGCCGACCATCACGCCCGCCGGGATGTCCAGCGTGACGCCGTCGGCGGCGCGGGTCTGGCCGTAGCGGTGCGCCAGGCCGGCCAGGCGCACCACCGGGCCGCCGCGGTTCACGGCAGCCTCACCTGCAAGGTTGCCGGCCAGTCCTTGTCGGCCGCAATCCGCACGTGGGCCATGCCCGGCAGGCCGGTCTTGACCTGCTCGGGGTATTTCGCCAGCAGTTCGGGATCGATGCGCGCCTTCACGCGGAACACCATCTTCTGGCGCTCGCTCTGCGTTTCCACCGTCTTGGGCGTGAACTGGGCCACGCTGGCGACGTAGGACACGTTCGCCGGGATGACGTAGTGCTGGGCAGCGTCGAGCACGATGCGCACTTCCGTGCCGAGCGCCACGCGGCCGGCGGCGATCTCGGGCAGGAAGAAGGTCATGTAGACGTCGCCGATGTCGACCAGGCTCACCACCTTGCCGCCGCCGGCGATCACCTCGCCGGGCTGCACCACGCGGAACTGCACGCGGCCGCCGCGCGGCGCGCGCAGGACGCCGTCCTCCACTTCGGCCTGCAGGCGCGCGACCACCGCCTCGGCCGCCGCGATCCCGGCCTCGGCCTGGGCGACCTGCGCCTCGGCGGCGGTCGCCGCCGCCCTGGCGGCGCTGATCTGCGCCTGCGCCACCGAGACGTTGGCCTCGGCGTTGCGCGCGCGGGCGGCATCGCTGTCGGCCTGCTGCTCGGAGATGGCGTGGTCCTTGAGCAGCGATTGCGAACGGGCATTGGTGCGGCGCGCGACGTCGAGTTCGGTGCGGCGCTGCGTCAGCACCGCCTCGGCCATCACCACGTCGGCCCTGCGCTGCGCGACCAGGGCCAGCGCGGTCTCGCGCGCGCTGCGGGCATTGGCGACCTCGGCCCGGGCCTGGGCGAGCTGGGATTCGATCGTCTTCGTGTCCATGCGGGCGACGACGTCGCCCTGCCGCACGAAGTCGCCTTCGTTGACGAGGATCGCGGCAACGCGGCCGGCGGTCTTGGCGGCGACGTCGACCTCGGTCGCCTCGAGGCGACCGTTGCCCTGCGCGAAGCTGCCGTCGTCGGCCGGCGGCCTGAGCCACTGCCACGCACCGGCCGCCGCGACGGCCAGCACCAGGGCGGCCATGGCCAGCCTGTTCCTGAGTTCCGGATTCATGGATTCATTCCGCTGTATTGCAGCATCAGCCGTCCGCATTTCAACACTTGTTGAATATTATTGTCAAGGCGGGCACACGCATGGCATGCTGCACCGATGCCGGCGCCGCCGTACCATGGCAGCCCGCCAGCCCGCTTTCCGACGGATCGGCCCAGATGATCATCCACCACCACAAGCCCCGCGCGCGGGGACGCCCCCGCGGCCAGGATTCGACCTGCCGCGAGCGCCTGCTCGAGGCCGCACTCGCCGCCTTCGCCGCGCAGGGCTACGAGGCGGCGGGCCTGCGCGCGATCGCGGCGGCGGCCGGTTGCGACGTATCGATGGTGGCGCACTACTTCGGCTCCAAGGCGGAGCTGTGGACGGCGGTGGTCGACCGGCTGGAACTGCGGGTGCGCGAGGACATGCGCGAGATCGCCGCGCTCGGTACCGCCGGGCCGCTGGAAGCGCGCCTGGTCGCCGCGGTGGATCTGATGTTCGAGCATGCCGTGCGCAATCGCGAGATACTGCGCTTCATCGTGCGCGAAAGCGCCGAGCCCGGCGAGCGCTTCGACCGCGTCGTCGGCAGGCTCATCAAGCCGACGCTCGAAGCCTGCCTGCCGCTGTGGCAGGAGGCGATCGACGCCGGGCTGTTCTCCGTCAACAAGCCGCTGATCCTGCACAGCATGGTGTTCGGCGGGATGAGCTTCCTGATCTCCGCCGCACCGGTGATGTCGCGGGTCAGCCATACCGAGATGAGCGTGTCCGACGTGAAGGCGGAATTCTTGAGCGGCCTGTTCTCGTACCTCGAAGGGCGGTCGGCCTCCGCCGGGGCGCAGCGATGACGGCGCCGATGCCGGGCAGTGCGGAGCTTGCCGCCGGCGAAGCGGTGCTGCGCCTCGCCGGCGACTGGACGCTGGCGCATCACGCCGCGCTCGCTGCGCAGGTGGCGGCGCTGCGCGGGCGGCTCGGCGACGCCACCCGCGTGGATGCGGTGTCCCTGGGCAGGCTGGACACCGCCGGCGCGCGCCTGCTGCACGAGTTGCTCGGCGGCGGGCGAGTGGCGGATCTGGTGGCCGACGCCGCGGCCCTGCCGCCCGAGCGGCGTGCGCTGCTGAAGGTGGTGGCCGCGGCGCTCGAGGCGCCCGGCGCCGCACCGCCGGCGCGCGGCAGCGCCATCGGCGACGTGCTGGAGCACGTCGGCCGGACGATGGTGGCGTTCTGGCGCAACATGGTCGGCCTGGCGGGCTTCATCGGCGTCACGCTGGAGACCGCGCTGGGGCTGCTGCTGCGGCCGCGGCGCTGGCGCATCACCGCGCTCGCGGCCAATCTCGAGAAGACCGCGCTGGACGCGGTGCCCATCGTGGCGCTGCTGACCTTCCTCGTCGGCGCGGTGGTGGCCTTCCTCGGCGCGACGGTGCTGGCCGACTTCGGCGCCAGCATCTTCACCGTGGACCTGGTGGCCTTCTCCTTCCTGCGCGAGTTTGGCGTGCTGCTCACCGCGATCATCGTCGCCGGCCGCACCGCGAGCGCCTTCACCGCGCAGATCGGCTCGATGCGGGCCAACGAAGAGATCGACGCCATCCGCGTGCTCGGCCTCGATCCGGTCGAACTGCTGGTGCTGCCGCGGGTGGCCGCGCTGCTGCTGGCGCTGCCGATGCTGAGCTTCGTCGCGATGATCGCCGGCATCGTCGGCGGCATGCTGGTGTGCATGACGACGCTCGACGTGTCGCCGACCATGTTCCTGTCGCGCATCGAGAGCAACGTCGGGCTGCAGCATTTCATCGTCGGCATCGCCAAGGCGCCGATCTTCGCCTTCCTGATCGCCGTCATCGGCTGCCTGGAAGGCTTCCGCGTGGCCGGCAGTGCGCAGTCGGTCGGCGAGCACACCACCTCGGCGGTGGTGCAGTCCATCTTCGTCGTCATCGTCGTCGATGCGGTCGCCGCGCTGTTCTGCATGGAGATGGGGTGGTGACGAACATCGTCGAAGTGCGCGGCGTGCGCAACCAGTTCGGCGCCCAGGTGGTGCACGACAGGCTGGACCTGGACGTGCGCCGCGGCGAGATCCTGAGCGTCGTCGGCGGCTCGGGCACCGGCAAGTCGGTGCTGCTGCGCACCATCGTCGGCCTGAACCGGCCGGCGGCCGGCAGCGTGAGGGTATTCGGCGAGGATCTGCTGACCCTGCCGCCGGCGCGGCGCGCAGCGCTGGAGCGGCGCTTCGGCGTGCTGTTCCAGAAGGGGGCGCTGTTCTCTTCGCTGACGGTGGCCGAGAACGTGGCGCTGCCGCTGATCGAGCATGCCGGGCTGCCGGCGGCGGAGGCCGCCGGCCTGGCCGCGCTCAAGATCGCGCTCGCCGGCCTGCCCGCCGGCGCCGGCGACAAGTATCCGTCCGACCTCTCCGGCGGCATGGTCAAGCGCGCGGCGCTGGCGCGCGCCCTGGCGCTGGACCCCGACATCCTGTTCCTCGACGAGCCCACCGCCGGGCTCGACCCCATCGGCGCGGCGGCCTTCGACCAGCTCATCCTGACGCTGCGCGACGCGCTCGGCCTCACGGTGTTCATCGTCACCCACGACCTGGACACCATCCATACCATCACCGACCGCGTCGCCGTGCTGGCGCAGAAGCGGGTGCTGGTGAACGATCGCCTCGAGGTCGTCGCCGCCACCGACGACGCCTGGATCCGCGAATATTTCCACGGCCCGCGCGGCCGCGCCGCCGCGCAGGCGGCACGTACGACCCCTGCCCCGGAGGACGCCTGACATGGAAACCCGTGCCCATCACGTGCTGATCGGCCTGTTCACGCTGCTGGTGGTCGGCGCCGCGCTGCTGTTCGCCCTGTGGCTGGGCAAGACCGACAGCGACAAGCAGTACGACGTCTACGACATCGTGTTCGAGGAGGCGGTGTCCGGCCTGTCCCGCGGCGGCACGGTGGAGTTCAACGGCATCAAGATCGGCGAGGTGACCAGCCTGCGGCTGGACCCGCAGGACCCGCGCCGGGTGGTTGCCCGCGTGCGCGTCGACAGCGAGGCGCCGATCCGCAGCGACACGCTCGCCCGCCTGGCGTCCGCCGGCATCACCGGCATCTCGATGATCCGCCTGAGCAGCGGCAAGGACCCGGCCAGCACGCCGCTGCACCCCACGAGCGGCGAGATCCCGGTGATCGTCGCCAGCCCTTCGCCGCTCAGCCGGCTGCTGGCCGACGGCGAGGACGTGATCCTGAACGTCAACGAACTGCTGATCCAGGCGCGCGCGCTGTTCTCGAAGGACAACGTGGACAGCATCGGCCGCACGCTGCAGCACTTCGAGCAGGCCACCGGCAGCTTCGCCGCGCAGCGCGAAGAGATCGCGGCGGCGCTGCGCCAACTGACGCTCGCCGGCGAGCAGGCGAACAAGGCGATGGGCGAGGCGGAGCGCATGATGGCCGCGACCAACCGCATGATCGACGGCCCCGGCGTGCAGGCCCTGGAAGGCGCGCAGCGTTCGCTGGCGGCCTTCGAGCACGCGATGCAGACGGTGGACCGGCTGGTCGGCGACAACCGCAACCAGCTCGACAGCGGCATGCGCGGCCTCGCCGAGGTCGGCCCGGCGCTGGCCGAGCTGCGCGGTACGCTCGCCTCGCTGCGCAACATCACCCGCCAACTGGAAGACCGGCCCGCCGACTACCTGCTCGGCCGCGAACCGACCAAGGAGTTCCAGCCATGATTCCGATCCCCCTGCCCCCCAGGCCGGCCCGCGCCGCCGGCCGTTCCGCGGCGCCCGCCCTGGCCGCGGCCGCACTGTGCGCCGCGGCGCTGCTGCCGGCCTGCTCCGTGCTGCCGAAGGCGGAACCCGTCGACACCTACCAGTTGCCGGCCGCGGCGGCGCGCCCGGCTGCCGGGGCCGCCGCCCTGCCCTGGTCGCTGCGCGTGTCGCGCCCGGCCGGCGGGGTGCACCTGTCGGGCCAGCGCATCGTCGTCATGCCGGAGGAAGACCGCGTCAGCGTGTACAAGGGCGCGAGCTGGAGCGAACCCGCCCCGGTCCTGCTGCGCAACCGCCTGCTCGACGCCTTCCGCGCCGACGGCCGCATCGCCGCGCTCAGCAGCGACGACGTCGCGCTGCAGGCCGATTTCGAGATCGACGGCGATCTGCGCGGCTTTCACAGCGAATACCGCGGCGGCGCCGTCGAGGCGGTGATCCGGCTCGATGCGCGTCTGGTGCGGCCGGATACGCGCCGCATCCTCGCCAGCCGCACTTTCGAAGTGCGCGAGCCGGCCGCCGGCACCGCGGTGCCCATGGTGGTGCAGGCCTTCGGCCGCGCCGGCGACAGGCTGGCCGCGCAACTGGTGGCATGGACCTTCGACAGCGCGGGCGGCGACCGCTGACCTGCCCGCCCGCGGCGGCGGGCGGACGCTGTGGACGTGTCACGAAAACGTAGCCTTATCGTCATATTGTGCGAATCGTTTCCACGTCACGCCGCCCGTCGATGAGCATCCGCCGCCAACTGATCACGCTGCTCGTGGTCGCCGCCATTGCCCTCTCCTGCCTGGCCGCCGTTGCCCTTCACCAGTTCGGCCGCACGGCGTCGATCACCCGCCAGTTGACCGACCGCGCCATCCCGGCCCTTCTGGGAGCGTCCGAACTGAAGGCGGGGGTCAAGCTGCTGTACCTCTCGGCCGCGGGCGCCGTCGCCGCGCCCGACGACCACGCCGCAGCGACCTTCCGCGAAGGGCTCGATGCCGAGCTTGCGGCCTTGCGCCAGCAGCTCGACGAGCAGCGCGCCCAGGCCGACAGCGACACGCAGCGCGGCATCGTCGCCCAGGCGCAGGACAGCCTGCGGGCCTACGGAGAGGCCCTGGCCGACGTGGCGGGCCTGCGCAGCAGCGGGCAGGCGCTGCTGGCCGAAGCCGCCCTGTCCGGAACGGCCGGCCCCTTTTCGCGGGAACTCGAGCAGATCCTCGACACCCTGCTGGTCGAAAAACGCCGCTCCAAGGACGCAGCGCTGCAGGTCGTCGACGCGGCGCACCAGGATTCGACGCTGGTGATCCTCCTGTCGCTCGCGGCAACGCTGGCGGTGCTGATGCTGCTCGGCCACCGCCTCTACCGGCGCATCGTCGCCCCGCTGCGCGACATGGAAAGGACGATGGGCGCGATCGCGGCGGACCTGGATTTCTCGCAGCGCGTGCCGACGCACCGCGACGACGAACTCGGGCAGTCGATGCACGCCTTCAACTCGCTGATGGACGTCGTCCAGCGCAGCCTTGCCGAGATGAAGTCGGCCATCCGCAACAACGAAGCCACCGCCGCCGGCATGCAGCAGGCGGCCGCCGAACTGGCGCGCATCGCGGCCTCGGGCAACGCCTCCACGCGGGACATCCAGGCTGCGATCAAGGCCATCCAGCAGCAGATCGAGCGCATCGACGGCGACACGCGGGAGGCAGGCGGCCTCACCGCGCGCTCGGGCGAGCAGGCCACGGCCAACAGCGAGGTCATACGCGAGGCGGTCGCGCACATCCAGGCGCTGGCGCAGGGCGTGGGCGCGGCGGCAGACCGCGTCTATGCAATGGAGGCGGCGGGCACGAAGATCGCCGCCCTGGTGGGCGAGATCCGCGAGATCGCCGACCAGACCAACCTGCTCGCGCTCAATGCCGCCATCGAGGCGGCGCGCGCGGGTGAAAGCGGGCGCGGCTTCGCCGTCGTCGCCGACGAGGTCCGCAAGCTGGCCGAGCGCGTCGCGGCCGCCACGCGCTCGATCGCCGGGCAGGTCGGCGAGATCGACGTCACCGCGTCGGCTTCCACCGAACTGATGCGCCGCGTGGAGGCCGACCTGAAGCGGAACATCGAACTCACCGGCGCGGCCGGGCAGGCCATGCACGACATCGAGCTGTCGGCGCGCCAGGTCATCGCGGTGGTCGGCGAGATCGGCAAGCAGGTGCGGGTCGGCCACGATTCGGGCCGCGAGATCGTGTCGCGCGCCGACACCATGGAGGCCCTGATGGCCGAGGCCGCGCGCGCCGCCGAGCACACGCTGACGTTCGCCGACGGCGTGCGCAGCATGTCGGACAGGATGAGAGGGATCGTCGATCGCTTCCGCATCGACGAGGCGATGGCCGGTTCCGGGCGCTGAAGCGGCCCGCTCAGCGCATCAGCCGCGTCGGCGTCAGCCGGCGCAACTGCGTGCCGACCACGGTCCGGAAGCGCGGATCGTGCAGGCAGACGGCGCCCGCCAGGCCCACCACGCAGCCCAGCAGGGTGTCGAGGAAGCGCGCCTCGATCAGCGCCGCCGGCGAACCTTGTCCCAGCGTGGCCGCTTCGGCGAGGAAGAGGGTCAGCGGCGTGATGAAGATGACGGCGATGCCGTAGTGCCGCACCACCATGCTTTCGATGACGAAGGCGAGCGCGATCATCATCAGCGAGATGCCCCATTCATTCAGCGGCAGCATCAGCAGCGCCCACGACAGCAGCAGGCCGATGCCGGTGCCGAGCACGCGCTGCAACTGCCTGTTCCACACCGCGCGCAGCGTGGCGCCCTGGATCACCGCGAGGCAGCTCACCGGCACCCAGTAGGGCCGTTCGAGCTGCAGCACCTGCGCCAGCGCGAGCGAGATGCCGACGAAGGCGCCGATCACCACCGCATCGAACACGACGAAGTCGAAGGTGGGCGGGGGCAGCGGCGACACCGGCTGCGGCGCATCCAGGCGCAGGGCGTGGAGGCTGTAGAAGAAGGCGATCAGGCAGGCCAGCAGCGCGCCCATGGTCAGCAGGCCCACCTTCAGCGGTATCGCCTGCACGTCGCCCGGCGAATAGGCGCCGATCGCCGCCGCCATCACGAAGAACAGGCTGCCCGGCGGGCCGACGCGGTAGAAGCGGCACACCATGGTGACGAGGATGGCGATGAAGGTGATCACCCACATCAGCATCGCCGGGAAGAAGTGGCCCATCACGCCCAGCGCGTAGCACGCCGCCATGCCGAAGCCGCAGGCCATCAGCCACACCATGCGGTGCGACAGCGGCGTGTTCGGCGCGTACAGGAACACCAGCCCGCCGAGGGAGGAGACGAGGCCGTAGTCCATGTGGCCGAAGTACGCGCCCACCATCAGCGGCAGGCCGGTGGCGAGCGCGGCCGCGACCGGCATCTGCCAGCGCCGGTTGCTGGGGTTGATCGTCGTCAGGTGGCGCAGCTCGGTCTGCACCAATGTCTTCAGGCGTTGCCAGATGTGCATGGATGTCCTTGCGGTCGTGCGGAGAGCCGGCCTTGCGACGGGCAGGCTGGCGTTGCCGGGCGCGGCGTACGGCGACAAGGATACAGGCGCTGCCGCGGAGTGCTCCGCGGCGGCGGGGACCTTACAATTGCCGGCATCGTTGCAGGTCCAGCCGCAGTTGCCGCAGCCTTTCGGATGAGGTCGCCAGATCATGCCGGAACACCCCAGCATCCTCGTCGCCGGCACCACCTTCGCCGTCGCGCTGCCCTGCTACCGGCCGTTCAGGCGTCTTGCCGACATGGTGGGGCGCGAGCTGGCGCGCAGCGGCTTCGGTCTGCTGACGGGCAACACGCCCGGCGTCGACAGCGTCGCCGTGCGCGCCTACTGGGCGGAATGCCGGCGCCGCGGCGTGGCGCCGGAAGCGGCCTACCGGCAGTTGTGGCTGCCGCATTTCCGGCGCGGCTACTTCCTGCCGGGCGCGGGCTTCGCCGCGCCGCCGGAGTGCGTCGTCCGCCTTTCCGGCTACGACGAGTGGATCGAAGAGGCGATCGACCGCGCGGGCGCCGTGGTGATGATAGGCGGACGCGGCGGATCGCTCGCCATCGCGCGGCGGTTCATCGACGCCGGCAAGCCGGTGCTGCCGGTGCCGTTCGCAGGCGGCGAGTCGCGCAACGTGTTCCACGAGATCCTGCGCACCTGGGCCGAGGCGCCGGTACCGGGCCTGAGCCAGACGCAGTTCCTCAGCCTGGCCGTGCCCTGGATCAACGCCACCGGCCCGCTCGCCAACCTGCTGCTCGGCACGCTCGCGGCCAGCGCCGACATCTTCATCTCCTACCGGCGCGCGGACACCGGCATGGCCGCCGGCCGCCTGCGCGACGACCTCGTCGAGCACTTCGGCGCCCGCCGCGTGTTCATGGACATGCACGGCATCGTGCCCAGCGCCGACTGGCGCCGGACCATCGACGACGCGATCACCGCCTGCAGGGTCGCGG
The DNA here is from genome assembly GCF_002354895.1 of Thauera sp. K11. Lineage (NCBI taxonomy): Bacteria > Pseudomonadati > Pseudomonadota > Betaproteobacteria > Rhodocyclales > Zoogloeaceae > Thauera > Thauera sinica. Next base: position 4,600,391 of record NZ_CP023439.1, on the reverse strand, counting down.
TGGTGCTGATCGGCCCCGGCTTCATGGCGGCCGGCGAGCACGGCCGCGCGCGCCTCCTGGCCGACGACGACGTGGTGCGGCACGAGCTGCGCACCTTGCTCGCCGCCGGCAAGACGCTGCTGCCGGTGCTGATCGGCGACGCGCAACTGCCGTCCCCCGAGGCCCTGCCCGAGGAACTGAGGCCGCTGCTGCGCTACCAGACGCCCAGGATCGACAACGCGAACTGGCAGGAGGCGACGGCGGCGATGGTGAGGGCGATCGAAATGGCGATCCGGCCCGCTGCGGCAGAGGCGCCCGCGGCCTGACGCCGGCCGGCGCGGACGGGTGTGCGGCTACCGGCGCACTAGCGGGCGCTGGCGTGCGACGCCGCCGCCTCCCAGCCGATCAACGCCAGCTTGCGATCGCTGCCCCAGCGGTACTGGCCGAAGTCTCCGCCTCCGCGGATCACCCGATGGCAGGGGATCAGGAAGCCGATGGTGTTGGCGGCGATCGCGCTGCCGACCGCGCGCGAGGCCCTCGGCTGGCCGAGCTGCCGCGCCAGTTGCTGGTACGAGACCAGCCTGCCGGGCTCGATGCGCAGCAGCGCCTCCCACACCTTGATCTGGAAGTTGGTGCCGCGCAGCACCAGATGCACCGTGCCGCGCGTCGGTGTCTGCGGGAAGATCCGGTCCAGCAGCGCATGCGCCTCGGCGTCGTCGCGCTGCAGCGTCGCGGCGGGCCACAGCGCTTCCAGCTCGGCGACCATCGCCGCCCCGTCGCCGACGTCGAAGGCGAAATGGCAGACGCCGCGCGTGGTCCAGGCCACCAGCACGCTGCCGAAGGGCGAGGGCCCGAAGCCGTAGCCGATGGAGAGGCCGCGGCCGCCCGACTTGATCTCGCCCGGCGTCATCGCCTCGCAGCTCACCATCAGGTCGTGCAGCCGGCTGGCGCTGCTCAGGCCGGCATCCTCGGCGACGGACAGCACGTCGCCCGCCCCGGCGAGCTGCTGGCGCGCATGTTCTTTCGTCAGGTACTGCAGGAAGCGCTTGGGCGAGATGCCCGCCCAGTCCGCGAACAGGCGCTGCAGATGGTGCGGGCTCAGGTGCACCGCGGCGGCGACTTCCTCCAGCGACGGCTGCGACCGCGCATGCACGCGGATGTAGGAGATCGCCTTGGCGATGGTTGCGTAGTGTCGTGAATCTGCCGTGTCGTTCATCTTGTCGTCGTTCATGGTCCGCCTCCTGCGCAGGGGCGTGGCGCCCTGCGGGAATACATGCCCGGCCCTATGTGCGGTGCCGGCGAGGGCCTGCGATGCCGCGCCTGCCGTCCTGCCAAGGTATGCGCGGGTGCGTGCGATGGCAATCCGATTCTTGCGCATCGGCCGGCCGCGGAAGCCCGTCAGAACGGAACCGCGCTGGCGAAGCTCATCGGCACCCGCGTCTGCGGATGCATGAAGGCGATGCGCTCCGCGTGCAGGTGCATGCAGCCGTGGCGCGCCGCGCTGCCGGGCGGGGCGTACAGCGGATCGCCGAGGATGGCGTGGCCGATGGACATCAGGTGCACGCGCAACTGGTGCGAACGGCCGGTGACGGGTTTGAGTTCCACACGCGACACGGCACCGTCGCCCGTGCCGCCGCGCGAGACCACCCGGTAGCGCGTCAGCGCGCGGCGGCCGCGCAGCGGATCCACGATCGTGCGCGGACGGTCGTTCGGGTCCGCGCGCAGCGGCAGTGCGATCTCGCCGGCATCGGCGGCGACGCAGCCGTGCACCAGGGCGACGTATTGCTTGCCGACCATCCGCTGCTCGAAGGCGAGGCTCATGCGCCGCAGCATCTCGGCGCCGCGCGCGAACAGCACCAGGCCCGAGGTCGCCATGTCCAGCCGGTGCACGATCAGCGCTTCGGCATGCAGCGCCCGGACGCGGGCGGCGAGGCAGTCCTGGCGGCCTTCGCCGCCGGCCGGCACCGACAGCAGGCCGGCAGGCTTGTCGGCGACGATCACGAAGTCGTCGGCGTACAGGATGGTGGGGGCGAGGTCGGCCATGGCACGCGAGTCTGGCCCGATGCCGCCCGGTCTGTCGAGCCCGCGGGCGGGCACGGGCCTTCGGCGGCGTCCGTGCGGGCGAGGCGCCGCAGGCGCACGGGCGAGCGACGGGCCGGGCATTTCCGGGATGCTGCGGTGCGGCGGTTAGTGCTATCTTTCGCCGCTGTTCGTCCGGTCCGCCCGCCCGTGCTCGCGGCCGGCCCCGCATCTCGTTCTTTCAGGAAGTGACCATGCTGCAGAAGTTCTCCGCCTTTGCCGGCGTGCAGGGCCCCGTCGTCGTGATCGTCATGGACGGCTACGGCATTCCCGAGCACACGGCCGGCAGTGCGATCGACGCGGCGCGCAAGCCGACGCTGGACCGCCTCTTCGCCCGCTACCCCAACATCCGGCTGCGCGCCCACGGCACGGCGGTGGGCATGCCGTCGGACGACGACATGGGCAACTCCGAGGTCGGCCACAACGCGATCGGCGCCGGCCAGGTCTATGCCCAGGGCGCGGCGCTGGTCGCCGACGCCATCGCCGACGGTGCGATCTGGCAGGGCGCGGCATGGAAGGAAGTCGTCGCCGGCGCCAGGGCGGGCCGCGGCGTGATCCACTTCATCGGCCTGTTCTCCGACGGCAACGTGCACAGCCACATCGACCACCTGAAGGCGATGGTCGTGCAGGCCAGGGCCGAAGGCGTGAACACGGTGCGCATCCATGCCCTGCTCGACGGCCGCGACGTGCCCGAGACCAGCGCGCTGGACTACGTCGTGCCCTTCGAGGCGTTCCTCGCCGAAATCAGCACCGGCGGCTTCGATGCGCGCATCGCCTCCGGCGGCGGCCGCCAGTACATCACCATGGACCGCTACGACGCCAACTGGCCGATGGTCGAGCGCGGCTGGCGCACCCACGTGCTGGGCGAAGGGCCGCAGTTCGCCAACGCCACCGAGGCGGTCGAGGGCCTGCGCGAGAAGCACCCCGGCACCATCGATCAGGACCTGCCCGAATTCGTCGTCGCCGAGGGCGGCAGGCCCATCGGCACCATCGAGGATGGCGATTCGGTGGTGTTCTACAACTTCCGCGGCGACCGCGCGATCGAGATCACCCGCGCCTTCGTCGACGACGATTTCGACAAGTTCGACCGCGTGCGCACGCCGCGCGTGACCTATGCCGGCATGCTGCAGTACGACGGCGACCTGCAGTTGCCGAGGCGCTTCCTGGTGGCGCCGCCGGCCATCACCGACACCTCGGGCGAGTGGTTCGGCAGGATGGGGCTGGCGCAGTTCGCCTGCTCCGAGACGCAGAAGTTCGGCCACGTCACCTACTTCTGGAACGGCAACCGCTCAGGCAGGTTCGACGGCGAGACCTGGCAGGAAGTGCCGAGCGACGTCGTGCCCTTCGAGCAGCGGCCGTGGATGAAGGCGGCCGAGATCACCGACGCGATGATCGCCGCGCTGCAGTCCGGCCGCTACAGGCTGCTGCGCTGCAACTACGCCAACGGCGACATGGTGGGCCACACCGGCAACTTCCGCGCCGCGACGATGGCGATCGAGGCGGTCGACCTCGCGCTGTCGCGCCTACTGCCGGCGATCGACGCCGCGGGCGGCGTGGCGCTGATCACTGCCGACCACGGCAACGCCGACGAGATGTTCGAACTCGACAAGAAGACCCGGCAGCCGGCGCTGAACAAGGACGGCAGCTTCAAGGCCAAGACCGCCCACACGCTGAACCCCGTGCCGCTGATCCTCTACGACAACGTCAGCGGCGGCAGGCTGGGCCTGGAGCAGACCGAGGCCGCCGGCCTCTCCAGCATCGCGGCGACGGTGGCGAACCTGGTGGGGCTGGAAAAGCACCCGAAGTGGGACGACAGCCTGCTTGTGGTGAAGTAGGCCGGGCCGATCCTTTCCATGCCCCGGCCCGGCTGCAACGATTGCTTACCGCTTTGCCGGTCCGGCAAGCGTGCGGCCGGGCAGGGCGCCGGCTTAGAATCGGCCATCTCCTCTGTCCGGGCCGCCCGCCCAGCAAAGAAAGGTTTGCCCGCATGATCCTCCCCCGGCTTGCGCTACTCGCCGTCCCGATGCTTCTGCTGTCGGCCTGCACCACCCGGCCGCCGGCGCCGCCGGCCGCCTCGGATGCCGGCGGCGTGCTGCGCAACGGCCAGTTCGAATTCACCCTGGCCAGCGGCGAATACCACTGCGAGCTGGGGGTCCGGCTGCAGATCGGCCGCGAGATGCGCGACCAGGTGAATCAGCGCATCCAGTTGGCGTGGAACGGCCGCAGCTACCAGCTTGAACGCGACCCGTCATATTCCGGCCTGCCGCGTTTCGAGGACGTCGCCAACGGCCTGGTGTGGATCGACCTGCCCTGGAAGGGCCTGCTGCTGGACGGCAGGACGCAAAAGCCGATCGCCAACGAGTGCCGTCCGGCCTGAGCGCTTCCGCTCCGCCGGCCGCAGGAGGCTCCTCCTCCCGCGAGGGATGTCCGGAAACGGACGGCCTCAGGCGGCGCGCCTGAAGAAGCGCCGGAACCAGCCGGCTCCCTGCTGCTCGCGCTTCTTGGCGATGACGTCGATCATGTTGGCCTTCACCGCGCCCACGTAGTCGGCATCTTCGCGCTTGATGTGATTGATCAGCCAGTTCGCGAGCAGCGCGTGCAGTTCGTGGCCGACGTCGTCGCCGAGCCGATGGCGCTCGACGTACTCGTTCACCCGGCGCACGAAGAGTTCATGCACCCGCTTGTGTGCCTTGCAGAAAACGTAGCCCGCCTCTTCCTGCAGGCTTTCCTCGAACGCGAAGTGCGACATCGTGTAATCGACGATGTCGTCGAGCGTGCGTCCGACCGCCTCGCGGTCGTGCCCGCCGTTGGCGGCCTCCAGGACGTTGATGTAGTCGACGATGCGCCGGTGCTGCTGATCGACGACGTCGATGCCGGTGTCGAGTTCGGGATTCCAGTTGATGGGCACGGTGCCGTTCCTCCGTCGAAGCCGCGGCCGCCGGTGGGCGGGCGAACGCCCGGAGCATAGGCCGGGCGACGGCGCGCCATCTTGAACTGCATCAAGAAATCCGCAGATCGCCCATCGCCTGCCGCCGGCTTGCGGAAAGCAGGCCGGCGAACGAGGGCGGCGCAGCCCGTCCTGCAGGCGGTCAGTGCCTGGACGAACCCACGGGCTGCTCGTCGAAGTCGCCGGCCTCGGCCAGTTCGTCCCTCACGTCGAGCAGGATATTGCGGGCCACGCGATGCTGGATGTGCCACAGCGGCGCGGCGGCCAGCGCTTCGGAAGCCGCCTCGACGGCGGCCCGCAGGCGTGCGTTCTCGGCGCGCAGCCGCGACTTCTCATCCTCGTCGATCCCGGCCGGCGAGCTGCCGTTTCCGATTCTGCGCAAGAGTTTGGCGATATCCATCATGAACAATGTCCTCGGTTGCCCGTCCAGCGACAGGGTGCTGCAAATCCACCTGGATATTGCACTGCAGCATAGCACTACGGTCGAACGATACAATGGAAAAGATCCACAAAATGCTTCCGCCCGACGAAACTGCGGATCATGACGGGCGGAATCCCGGGGCCGGGCGTGACGTCTGCCACGGAACGAACGCAATACCTGGAGCGCCTTTCAGGGGCCATGGCCCGGAAACCGGGCTCGGCCGGCATCGTGGCGACGATGCAGGAAGGATGGAAGGCATCAACGGCCAATAAGTAAATTAATGGCACGATAGAAATTTTCATCAGTCGAATTGTTGCGACGCACCATCCTTTCGTCTAATCTGCAGTTGTCTCCTCCACCCTCCTCCAAATGGTGTGGATTCAGCCCGGGCCCGAAAGAGCCCGGGCTCTTTTTTTGTGCGTATGCTGTCCGGCGGCGGCTCCGTCCGGGTGTTTCGCCTAGGCCTGTGGGCGCGACGTTCCGCGCGGAGGCACGTACTCTCCCAGGTGGGCGCGTCGCCGTCGGCGACCGTCGTCGCCGCAGCGAAAACCGGCCGCCGGCACGGAACCCTGCCGCGTGTTCAGATCCTTCCCACCCGCATGTTGAGGGGCCAGGTGATCGAACGCTTGATGCCCGCGTCGCCCCAGGCGTCCGCGAGTTCGTGCGCGAAGGACCGGAGGACGTCTTCCCGCCCCGCTTCCCGCGCACGGCGGACGGCCGACCACGTCGACACGTAGCCGAGCAGCTCGGCCAGATTCCAGTCCAGGCGGATGTCCATCCGGGGCGCGGACAACTCCTCGAACGGGAAGTCGATGGTCGCGTAGCCCGTATCGACCAGCCTGCGCTCGGCGGGCCAGTAAGGGCCGATCTCTTCCTGGTAGAAGCGGCCGAAGCGCTCCTCGAGACCGGGTTCGGACCTGGGCGCGCCGTAGCTGATCAGCGCAAGGATTCCCCCTGCAACCGCAACCCTGCGCACCTCCCCGTAGAAGACGGGCAGATCGAACCAATGCGCTGCCTGGGCGGCCGTGACCAGGCTCGCACTGCGATCCGGCAGCGGCAGCCGCTCCGCCGGGGCGCACTGATACCGGATGCGCTCGTGGGGAACGGCGTTCGCGATCTGGTCGGCGCTCGGGTCGACCCCGACGACCGCGGCAAAGTGACTGGCAAGTTGCAGGGTGAGCTGCCCGTTGCCGCAGCCGACGTCCAGGGCAAGGTCGTTGTCGGGGGCGATCGAGGACAGGAACGCGGACAGCCGGGCCGGATAATCCGGCCGGAAGCGTGCGTAGGCTTGGCCGCCCTGGTCGAACCAGTTCCTCGATGGCGTGGCGCTGCTGTACATCGCGATGTTCTCCCTGGCCTGGTCTGACGGGACACGAGATGTGCTTGGATCCGATTCGTTCGGATCAGGGACGTGGTGCATGGCGGCCTGCTTCCTCTTCAGACTGCATCTTTTCCTCCCTTGGACGTCTTCTTCCGGCCACTGAGCCGTTTCTCCACCTGTTCCAGCCCACGCTTGGGGTCAGCTCACGAAACGGGAAAATCGTACGCTAAGGGGACTGACGTGGCCTTCTCGCAAACGAAGGTCTGCGAGAAGGTTTGCTGAGAAGCCGAGCGGCACTCCAGTGCTAACGTGGCCGGGATGTTCTCGAAATTCGTTCTCGATTCACCCGAGGCGAAGCAACGAGTTTCGAGAATGGTTTGCCTCAGCGCGCTTTGTTGTCCGTTTTCCGTGAGGGCAGGACGGTGGCCAGCGGCAGGAACAGGGTGCGCGGCGAGTCGGGCAACGCGATGAAACCGTGATGCCGGTAGAAGCCCGCCGCCTCGTCCTTGGCATCCACCATCAAGGCGTAGGCGGCAATCTCCGAGCGGGCTGCGCGGTCGAGCGCATCGGCCAGGAGCGCACCACCTAGGCCGTGCCCCTTGAATGTCTGATCGACGGCCAAGCGGCCCATGCGAACCGTTGGCACTGTCGGGTAGCGCGGCAGCTTCTTGCCGATGCTGACCGGAAGATCGGCGAGCAGCAGGCTTGCCGACGCCAGGGTGTAGTAGCCCGCGATGTGCTGCCCATCAGCCAGCGCCACGAAGCAGGCGGCCACGCGGCGACGAACGTCCTGGGTGACTTGTTCCCGCAAGTAGCGGTCCAGCGGTTCCGAACCGCTGTTGAACGTGGCGCGGTCATACGCGGCATCGAGCTGCGCGAGCAGGAACGGCGTGCCGCTCATTCAGTACGCAGCAGCTTGCGGCGACGCGCGAAAGCACGCTCCAGAGCCGGCGCCGGTTGTGGCGGGGATAGCAGCGCCTGTGCAAAGCACTCCTGATCGGCCAGCGACAGGCGGATGATTTCGGCCTGCTCGATGGCGCGTTGCGCGGCGTCCTGGACGGCAGCGATCACGAAATCAGTCATCGTGCGTCCCTGAAGCTCGGCGGCGCGCTTGAGCATCGAATGCAGATCGGTACTGATCCGGGCTTCGAGGCGAGCGGTAGAAATAGCTGCGGGCATGGTATGGTCCTCCTGATGCAATAATACGGCAGATTGCCGTACATCGCCACAACCCTTGGCGTACGATTTTTCCCGTTTCGTGAGCTGGCCCCAAGCATGGGAATACCTCAACTCGCTCAACACCGGCCACCCGCACGTCGAGCGCCACCGGCAGCGATTCGGCCTTCTTCCTCGGCTATACGCGCAGCCTCGACTTCTCGACGCAGATTTCCGCCACCGCGAACCTGTCGCGCGGCGCCGAAACCGCGCGCTTGCAGATGAACGCCCAGCTCGACGAGCGCGCCGCCTACAGCATGGCCGTGGGCACCACGGGCGCGGAATCCGGCCGCGGCGAAGCGATGATCTCCGGCACTTACCGGGCCGACGCCGCGCGCATCGGCGGCGCGCTGGCGATCAGCGACGGCCGGCGCAGCACCACCGTGTCGGCCGGCGGCGGCGTCGTGCTGCACGAAGGCGGGCTGGGCTTCACCGCCAACCGGGTGACGGACACCTTCGCCGTGGTGAGCACGCCGCGCGTGGCCGGCGTGCAGATCCGCAGCCCCGCGGGCAGCCTGACGACGGACGGCAACGGCGACGCCGTCGTACCCTCGATGGCGCCGTTCGGCCGCTCGCTGCTATCGATCGACCCCGCCAGCCTGCCCGGAAACGTGGACTACCAGGGCGGGGTGACGGAGGTACAAGTCGCCCGCGGCAGCGTCGCCCGCATCGTGCTGCCCACGGTGCAGGTGGTGCGCGTGATGTTCCACGTGCGCGGCGCGAGCGGCCTGCGGGCTGGCGACGAGGTACTCGGCCCGGATGCTTCGCTGGTCGCTCTGATGGAGGACGGCGAGCGGTTCGTGGTGGAGGACTACAAGGCGCAACCGCTGACGATCAAGGCTGCCAGCGGTGCTGTTTGCCGTATTGCGCCGGCGGATGTGGTGCCTGATCCTGGGGCGTTTTATACGCGGGTGGAGGTGGCGTGTGGGGGGTGAGCGAGTGGCTGGGGTGTTGGTTGCTCAGGTGGGGGCAGGCCTGCGGATGAGAGGGGGGGCGCTGCCGTTTGCCGCGCATGGCGAGACGTTTCGCGGCAAATGGCGGTAGGGAATCGATGCAGGCCAAGGGTGATCATGCACGGGCTGAAGAGTTTTGCATGCGGAAGTCGCCCCGGTGAGAAGGGCAGCCGCCTTGTGCGGTGATGCTGCGCTCGGCATCCCTCTGACTTCTGGGATGTGACTGTTACTCGGCCGGAGCTGCCGGTGGCCTGATGGGCGGAGTCAGGCTGTAATATGTCAGTCACCGGCCGTTCGGCCATCAGGCGGCCGCGAACGTCAGCTTCCCCATCGCGCGAAATGGAACTACCGACCCATTGCAGCCGTTCAAGCGCTGTCGACCTATATCAGCTGTGCAGCAGTGCTGCCATCAAAACTGCGGCAATCTCAAACAGAACCAAACTGAAAATACCTGGTCGGTGAACGGGTTGCGCCTGCTCATCTCTAATTGATGCTGATTATCTCAGAGCCAATCGAGCTCTTCATGTAGATAACTGACGTATCTGAAAGGAGATCTCTGCAAATTTGTCTTATTTTTCAGTCCAAATGTACCTGTTACTTTTATGAAGGAAGGCAATGCTAAGCCCATCGAAATCAGAAGTGCCTGTAGACCATTGAAGTTGGGATTGGTGGCGAATGCGGCAGCGGCCGCAGTTGCTGAAACAGCGGCAGGACCATTGAATTCAAACGACATTGACAGGTCAGAGATACGGACTGGCATCTTCCTCTCGCGGCTAACGAGCAGTAAGTCTCTACATGCAGCATCGATGCGGTCTCTCTGTGTCGCGAACGTTTCTGCGCGATCTGTTGAGCTCGTGATCAGGCGTTTACAGTTGTCGAGTTCCGCTCGCAGTGCTAGAAGCTCTGCTTCTCTCTTTTCCCTGAATTCCAGTAGGTCATGCAACATCACGCTGCGAGTCGGAATAGGAATGGCTCGATGCAACGAGACGGTGATACCTCGGTCTGGCGCGATGTGCTCGCCTAGGAAAAATTTGATGTCCCACTCGGCTGTAGTCGATAAGCTCCACCGGCCTGGCTCCTTTGCGTCCAGATCCTGGTATGCACGAAAATAAGTTTCGGCCAAGCCTTTTCCCGGCGACTTTAGGTTCGGCACTAATACAGCTTCTGGTCTTAGCAGAACACCGGCACTACTTAGGAAATCCATATCAGCGTCGTTAGCACTAGAGAGGGAATATATGCTTGGCCACGCAATACGCTCCCAAAAACACAGTCCGAATCTCACTTGCTCTGCGTTCAATTGCGAAGCAGTTTGCAGCACAGAGCTTGTGCCGTCTTCGTGAAAGTCCGGAACTAGCATGATGCCCCGGCCGCCTTTAGGTCGTACTCCATATCCAGAGTCAGATATTTTGCGTTGTTTACTTTCGCCCATTATGTTGCCCTCTTCAATGAGTCGCAAGAAATACGGATAAGCATTTGACTATACAACAACATAATTATTACCGACTTTCTGCGAAGGCAGCCATCATGTTGGATTTCTTGGGCGACTGCTTCTGGCCGATAGTACCGTCTCGGCATCACCACCGTAAGCTGCCGCCCGCCGCCTCAAGGGTGCTTGGCGGGCGGCCCCTCCAGCGTCAGATCTCGATCTGCTCAGAGATCTCCAAGGCATCATCGACCTCGATGCCCAAGTAGCGCACCGTCGACTCGAGTTTGGAGTGGCCCAGCAGGAGCTGAACGGCCCTCAGGTTCTTCGTGCGCTTGTAGATCAATGTCGCCTTCGTGCGCCGCATAGAGTGCGTACCATAGGCGGACGGATCCAGGCCGGCCGCCGCCACCCAGTGCTCGACGATCCTCGCGTACTGCCGGGTGGAGACATGCGGGGATTCGTGCAGCCGGCTCGGAAAGAGGAAGTCTTCCGACTTCAGGCCCGCCTTCGCGATCCACGCTGCCACGGCCGTGCGCGTAGGCTCGGTCAGTTCGAACTGCACAGGCCGCTGCGTCTTCCGCTGCACGACCATCGCGCGTGAGAGCACCTGGTTTCCATGCGTCACGTCGCGCACCCGCAGGCTGACGAGGTCGCAGCCTCGAAGCTTGCTGTCGATCGCGAGGTTGAACATGGCGAGATCGCGCACCTCGTGCGCGTTCTGCAGATGGATACGGATAGCCCAGATGTCCTTGGCCTTGAGCGGTGCCTTCTGGCCAACCAGCTTCCCCTTGTTCCAGGCTTCCCGATGCGGATGTTCTCGGGTTTCCATGACAGACCCCTTGCTGTTGATCGGAGTCTGATTCTTGAACCGCCGGCGACCGGCGGCTATCGGGGAAGATGTCCAGAGCGTACTATCGGCCACAAGCTGCCGGTGACTGTTACATCGCACTTGCAGATCGATGGCGTTCGTCTATGTTGAAACAATTGCATGACGGGTAGCTCTTGTCGGCAAATAACTGCCTGTCGCTGTTTTACCTCATCTTTTTACATAGATACTTGCCGGTCCGGCGAAGTGACCTTAACGCCCTCTGCTAGATTTTGATACCGGTTTAAAAAATCGTTTTTACTGATGCGGGGTTTCCCGAGTTTACCCCAACCCCGTGGAGGAATGAGACCCGCAGATCTGTGGGGAAAAATGCGTTTGCGCCTCAGACTGACCCTCTTATAAGAGGATATCTATGTGCAAAGTTATTGTCGCTATTCTTTTACTCGTAGAGATTGGGTTGGCCGCCATATACTCATGCGCGCGCATCGTCGAGGTGAAAAATACCTACGAAAGTCCTTGCGTTAAGATTGCCGAACTAAAGACAGGGCAAGCTGATTGGACTCCAGCAATTCCATCGATGCAGAAGCAGAGCGAACTCCTACTTAGCTGGGCCATCGCAATCGTAGGGGGAATTGTCGCCTTGATCACGACAAAAAATCTGCATCATTTCAAAATGATCCGCTTTCTGTATCTAATTTTAGCACCGGCGCTCAGTCTCATTGCAGGCTCAATCTGGATCGCAGTAGAGTTTCAAAGTCGCTCTTCTTACCTTCTCCTAAATAAGTGTTCTGACTTCGAAGGCACTCTGAACAAGCTGCTTTTGGTGCAGACTGATCTTTTTAAATTCTCGTTAGCCGCACTGGTTCTGTTCGCCATAATTTGCTTGATCCAACTGACTCTCGGATACGTCAAATTTGGCGCCAATAAATCTTGAAGGGAGGCATGCCATGATTCCGCGTTTATTTTTTGTGTGGGCCGTCGCCATGTTCACTTCGACCGTTTTCGCCCAAGCGCAAACTTACGGCGAGATCCTCGGGAACGAAGGCGTGCAAAAGATCGTTCGAGAAGAGACCGATCACTTTGTAGAACAGTTCAACGCCATGACTGGGTTCGAAGCTATTTGGGTCGAAGAGGGCTTCTATCCTGCGGTTACGAAGCCCATTTTGTCCATTCGAGCTCCAGATCGTGAGACTGCTTATCGTTCCCTTCAGGTTGGCTTCGGTAGCTTTATGTCCGATCTTGCAGCTTTTCTGTCAGCTACGCAATCGAAGGTCGTGTTTGGAGCCGAGCAAGTATCGACGTACCTTGAGGTGTCGCGGAAAGTTCGGCGATGTGGCCGTATCCCATGTACAACAGGTTGTCCCCAGGCATGTGATGACGTATGTAACCCTTGCCGCAGGTAATCAACGATTGTGGCCCAACGACAGCGGCAACTCGGACTGGTTTTTCCGCTGCGCTTCAAAGCCGGCAGGTTACGCTGGTCGTTGAGTGACCGCTTTCCGCCACATCGATAGCTGCTTTGGGTCGGTAGTTCCATTTCGCGCGATGGGGAAGCTGACGTTCGCGGCCGCCTGATGGTCGAACGGCCGGTGACTGACATATTACGGCCTGACTCCGCCCATCAGGCCACCGGCAGCTCCAGCCGAGTTATACGCGTTGGCTGTCCGGCAGGTCTGTGACCGAAACGGCCTTTTCAACAGCCGCTCTGTCGAGAGGATGAGGGGCGGCAGTTGGCCGGACTGAGACTTCCAGGTCCGAACCTGCGTTGGGGGGCGCGGCAAACTGACGGTGGCTGTCTCGACCCGACCCAGAGCCGCCTGATGACATTCTCAAGCACGACCGGACAGCAGCATGCAGGTCATCACGCTGCCGCCGTCTGGCTGACCCAAAGCTCATGCATTATGGGTCGACGGATCGAAGCTGAGCACGTGATCGATTTCAGCCTTAAATGCCCGCGGACGCCCCTTTGTGATGTAAGTCGCCCCAAGTCTGTCAGTGACCAGTCGAACTTCTTCAATGTCATGCACTGAGTACACAATCACCTGCCGACCTCGATAGCCCATGTTACGCGCCTGCTCAGCAACATATAATCCTCGGAAGCTCTCGTAGGTATGCCCACGACTCTTTAGGAGCGAAAAGTACTCACCGGGAGCTGGAACGTTCAGGTCCAGAATCATCATGCGAAAAGCCACCTGAGAGTTAAGTGCCTTCATTGCCTCGGCAACATTCACGGCAAACGTGGCTCTGTAGTTTTTCGCCTCTATGTACTCGACCAACCAATCAAGTAAGTGCGGCTCGTCATCCAAAATGAGAATATCTGTGCTGCTCATTTCTATCTTTCCTTTATGAAGGCGCCAGGAATTCTGAGCTGAAAGTTGGCTAGTTGAGTGTGGGGCACGAATCTAGCGTGAATCGAACCCCTAAATAGTCGCTCGACTATCAGCTTGCAGATGTGCAATCCAAGTCCAGAACCGGACGACGTTTTGGCGGCGGCGCTCTTGCCTCGCACGCCGACTGCGAAGATATCTTCACTGCTGTCAAAAGGCGTACTAGCGCCAGACATGGTTACGATGAGATCACCAGACTTCCGCTGTATCCAGTGTTTCACTTCAACGGTAGATTCCGGAACTCCGTACTTGACGAAGTTATCGAAAAGATTCATGAAAACCTGCCGAAGGAGCTCGGGATCGCCTTGAACGGCATTTTGAGCGTAAGCGCTCCACGAACCCCATCCTTCCCCGAGCCCGCTACGCCGTGATCAACTGCTCAGCCTTGAGATTCCAGGGCAGGAGGGCCTCGAAATGTTCGACGGTGGTCGCAGCGGGCAAGGCGCGCAGCACGTGGCGCAGCCACAGATACGGCTCGAAGCCGTTGGCTTTGGCGGTTTCGACCAGCGAGTAGAGCAGCGCGCTGGCGCGCGCCCCGGCTTGGGTGTCCGAGAAGAGCCACGCCTTCCTCCCAATGACGAAGGGACGGATGGCATTCTCGGCCGGGTTGTTGTCGATCGGCAGATCGCCGCGCTCGAGGTACCGGATCAGGCGCGGCCACTGCCGATGCAGGTAGCCCAGCGCACCGCCGAGCACCGAGGTGGGCGGCACGGTGGGGAGCGCTTGATCGAGCCAGCGGCGCAGTTCGTCGATGACGGCGCGGCTTCTGCTCTGGCGTAGCACCAGGCGCTCGGCGTCATTGAGTCCGCGTGCGTCCTTCTCGATGGCGTAGAGCTTGCTGATCAGGGCCAGGGCTTCGTGGGCCCGGCCGCGCTTACCGGCGGGCAGCACCTTGCCGGCGTCGACGAAACGACGCCTCGCATGCACCCAGCAGCCGAGCCGGGTCACCCCTTCGGTGAAGGAGATCGCGCCGTAGCTCTCGAGCCCGTCGGCCATCAGATGCCCCTTCCAGCCTTCGAGCAGGCGTAAGGGCACCGCCTGCGCGCGGCTCGGATCGTACTCGAAGAGGACCACCGGCTTACCCGGCGGGCCGCCGCGCTGCACCCACATCTGGCTCTTGCTCGTGGCTGCCCGGCCAGGCTCCTTGAGCACCTGCACCGGGGTCTCGTCCATGTGGATGACGTCGTGCCCGAGCAGCACGTCGCGCATCAGGTTGGCGAGCGGCTGCAGCGCCCGGGCGGTGCCGATCACCCAGCGGGCCAGGGTCTGACGCGGCACGAGCACGCCCGCGCGAGCGAGCACGTACTCGAAACGCGCCAGCGGCAGCCCATCGACGTACTTGGTGACGAGCAGCATCGCCAGGAGGTCGTTGCTGGCGTTGCTCTTGGGCAGCACCTGCGCTGGGGCGCGGGCGGTGACCGGCGCCTGGTCGCCCTGGGGGCAGCCGTAGCGCTTGCGGATATGGCGCAGCACACGCACCTGCATCGGGACGATGTCGAGCTGTTCGCTGACGTCCTGGCCGATCTCGACCATGGGTGTGCCGCAGGCGCAGGTGCGCTCGGCTTCGGGGACGTCGTGGACGACGTCGATGCGCGGCAGCTCGACCGGCAAGGGCTTGCGCTTGCCGCGCGCCTTCTTCTTGCCGGTGTCGGCGGGCGTCTCCCCCGTCGTCTCGGTGGCCGGCGGCGGCAAGGTTGCGGTGTCGCCCGCCTCGGGCGCGGACTCGACCAGCGCCTCGGCCTCGTCGAAGAGCCACCCCTGGCCCGCGTGCGATTCGCTGCTGGGCCCGAACATGCGCCGACGCGCCAGACGCAATTGCTCGTAGAGCTCGAGGATGCGTGCCTCGAAGGCTTTGTGCAGTTCCGCCTCCCGCGCATCGAAGGCTCTTTGGCGTTCAAGCTCGCGGGCATCGAACGCTTTCTGAAGTGCGGCCTGCCGGGCATCAATGGCTTGCTGGAATGCGGCCTCCCGGGCCTCGAGGGCTGCCTGTCGTTCGGCTTCACGCGCCTCGAAGGCACGCTGCTGCGCCAGCAGCAAGACCTTGAGTGCAGTCGGATCGTCGGGCAACTGCGCGGGGAGGACGGATGCGCACACGCCAACGGCGGAGTTCGAGAGCGGGTCGGCGGGGCGGTGCGGCATGCCGCAATTATACCCGATTATGCTACGTAACTGATTGGTATTGCAGTGTTTTATGTGGCCTGGCCGCCCACAGATCAAAGCCCTCGAGCAACCATTCGAGCTCCTTCATCGTGAGTACGCAGGGGGGCTCACCGGCCTCGGTCGAAGGCCAGGCGAAACGCTCGGCTTCCAGCCGCTTGTACCAGAGGCAGAAGCCATTTCGGTGCCAGTACAGCGCCTTGAGCTTGTCGCGGCGGCGGTTGATGAACAGATACAGCGCGTCGCCGAACGGGTTCAGCCCCAGCTCCTGCTCGACCAGCGCCGACAGCCCGCCGATGGACTTGCGGAAGTCGATCGCCGGCCGGTACAGATACACCGCGCCGATCGAATGCCCCGGGTGCATCAGCGCCCCCGCTCGGCAAGGGCTGCCGACAGCGCGGCGAGCCAGTCGACGCCCGGCAGTGTCGCGCACTCGAGCCGCAACTGTGCATCGATCACCACCGTGCAGCCCGCGCGGGCCGCCATCGAGGGTTCGATCTGGATCGGGACGAATCCGCCAAGCTTGGCGCGGCTACCACGGCCACCGGCTACCAGGCGCTTGCGCCACTGATAGAGCGCCTGTGGCGACAGCCCTTCGCGCTCGGCGTACGCCTTTGTGGTAATGCCCTCGGCTTCGATTGCCGACAGGTGCGACAACCAGAACGTACTGCGCTCCGACATGCTCGTGCTCACTGAAAAAACGGAAGCCAAAGCATGCCGGCTCACCCGGGACTACATAAGGATGGGGTTCGTGGAGCGCTTACTTTTGAGCATGCCGATCTAGCACCTCGATACGCACTTTATTCGTGATGCCTTGCTCTTGAAAGAAGAGTGCAGCTTCAATCAGGAGTTGTGGAATTATGCATGTCTTGGTGCTTCTAAACCGTGGATCTGGAGTGGCGTCGGTACCATATTGGGCAAAGTAGGCAAGGTTTCGAATTAGCGAAACCGTATACTCGAGTTGCGCACGTGCGCTCTTGAGGCGCTGCTCTCTTCGTTGCCCCTCGATAGTTCCATCGATAATATTGTCCAGCGTACCAATAACGCCATTTAGCGGATTAATCGCTTGATGGGTTATGTTTGATATGAGAGCTAGAGTGTAATTGGAGTCAGATGTGTTCATTGATTATTTCGATCCCCTTGGCATTTTCCAGCAGTCTAATCGTGACGCAGCCCCAGAATGCGACTGTTCTAAGGTCATCGTGGAACGATGCGGCGGAAGGTAGGCTGCACAATACATTCAAAACTCTTCCGTCCGCAGTGGCCTGAATCCGTTCGTTGGTGGAGTGACACCGAACTAAGGCAAGTAAGGCGCGCATCACATATCTGTCAATCCGTGTCGATTCGACGGAATTGTTACTGTCAAGCCAGGGGTAACCGTCTTTACTAGCGACGAATGGCAGCTCCATGATTTTGCCATTGGTTTCGACTTCCTCAATTCTCGCCGATATAAGTTCTGCCAGCGCTTGTATGACTTCATCAATTCGGCCACGATCTTTGCCAAAAGTGGAGTGCGCACTACCAGTATTGGCGTATTTCGTGAGGACTTTTGTTAGTGGAAGAATTGAAACTGCGCTATCAGTGAGGGGGTTTTCGCTGAGACAGTACTTCACTAAGATTTGGGGGAAAAGTGATAGTCGGTTTAGCAGATCTTGTCCGTTCCAGAATCGAATAGTGAGACTACGTCGGTCCGCATTCCAGCGGTTTACCTCGTCGATTGCTTGCGGAGAGAGAGTCGAGCTTGTCACAATTAATAGTATGTCGGCACTATTCGAGTCAGCATAAGCAATTTTCTCCCATACTGTTGGCCAGCTTACTGCGTCACTGTAGCGCTTGCATTCGACGTACCAACTCTCCTTCCGAGTAAAGCCAGAAAAGTCAGCACCGAAAAATTCACCCTGAATGTCGCGCCCGCCATCACGACCAGGCGTTCTCCATACGCAGTTCTTAAGGCCGAGCAACTGCATCAGATCGAGCGTGAGGTTCTCAAACTGGCTGGGCGAGAGCGTCATTAGATCTGGCAACGGACAATTCCCTCGAAGAAGGTTTAACGATTTGTTGTCATCGAGGCATCTCCAATCCTCAATAACAGGGCAGAAAAGCTAGGGAACCCCTGATCAATTGATGTTCTGATCACGCTCACCCAAGCCAGCCATTTTTGCCGACTCCGATGATCGATTTCTCCGCTTCTAGCGCTGCGTTTCGGGGCCTTTCGAGCCCCGAGTCCCCGTTTGCGGGCACAGTGGGCGGATTTCGCCCATCAACTCATCAAGGCTCGCCTCGCCAAATAAAGGTTGGTCAGTCCGATCAGCGAGAACACCTGCGCGGCGTTCTTCGCGATCCCCTTGTAGCGCACCTTCGTGTACCCGAACTGGCGCTTGATGACGCGGAACACATGCTCGACTCGTGCGCGGATCGACGACATCCTGTGGTTGAAGCGCTTGTTCGCCTCGGTCAGCGGATGCGGCTTGCTGGCCTTGAGCGACACGCCCCAGAAGACACCGGCCTTGCGGGCCAGGCGCTTGAGCTTGTTGTTCACGTAGCCCTTGTCGCCGAACACCGCCTGATCATCCTCACGCACAAGGTGCGGCAGCTGGCTGATGTCCGAGGCGTTGGCCGGCGTGACCGAAACCGTATGGACGAGGCCGGAATTGACGTCGGCACCGACATGGACCTTCATGCCGAAGTACCACTGGTTGCCTTTCTTCGTCTGATGCATCTGCGGATCGCGCTTCTTGTCCTCATTCTTCGTCGAGGGAGGAGCGTGAATGATGGTCGCATCAACCATGGTGCCGCCCTTGAGCAGCAAGCCACGTTGTTCGAGCGTATCGTTGATGATGTTCATCATCTGCGCGCTCAGTCCGTGCTTCTCGAGCAGGTGGCGAAACTTGAGGATCGTTGTCTCGTCGGGCATCGCATCGTCGCTCAGATCCAGCCCGGCAAAGCGGCGCATCGACTCGATCTCGTAGAGCGCGTCTTTCATCGCCGGATCCGACAGCGCGTACCACTGCTGCAGGAAGTAGATCCGCAGCATCGTCGCCAGCGGCATCGGCGCGCGGCCACGGCGCCCTGTCGTCGGGTAGTGCGGCTCGATCACCGCCAGCAGCGCTGCCCACGGCACCACCGTCTCCATCTCGGCGAGGAAACGCTCCCGGCGAGTCTGTTTCTTCTTCCTATCGAAGGCCAGCGAGGCGAAGGTTGTTTGCTTCATGGTGGCTCTGCGATTTATAACCTCAATATTCTACCGATTATGAATAGATCAGAGATTCCCTAGCGGGCCGAATGTGCACTTAGCATAAACCATGCGGGCGGTGGATGTCCGCTTGAGGTACGAGGTTCAATGACCGCTTCTGGCCGATAGTACGCTCTGGACATCTTCCCCGATAGCCGCCGGTCGCCGGCGGTTCAAGAATCAGACTCCGATCAACAGCAAGGGGTCTGTCATGGAAACCCGAGAACATCCGCATCGGGAAGCCTGGAACAAGGGGAAGCTGGTTGGCCAGAAGGCACCGCTCAAGGCCAAGGACATCTGGGCTATCCGTATCCATCTGCAGAACGCGCACGAGGTGCGCGATCTCGCCATGTTCAACCTCGCGATCGACAGCAAGCTTCGAGGCTGCGACCTCGTCAGCCTGCGGGTGCGCGACGTGACGCATGGAAACCAGGTGCTCTCACGCGCGATGGTCGTGCAGCGGAAGACGCAGCGGCCTGTGCAGTTCGAACTGACCGAGCCTACGCGCACGGCCGTGGCAGCGTGGATCGCGAAGGCGGGCCTGAAGTCGGAAGACTTCCTCTTTCCGAGCCGGCTGCACGAATCCCCGCATGTCTCCACCCGGCAGTACGCGAGGATCGTCGAGCACTGGGTGGCGGCGGCCGGCCTGGATCCGTCCGCCTATGGTACGCACTCTATGCGGCGCACGAAGGCGACATTGATCTACAAGCGCACGAAGAACCTGAGGGCCGTTCAGCTCCTGCTGGGCCACTCCAAACTCGAGTCGACGGTGCGCTACTTGGGCATCGAGGTCGATGATGCCTTGGAGATCTCTGAGCAGATCGAGATCTGACGCTGGAGGGGCCGCCCGCCAAGCACCCTTGAGGCGGCGGGCGGCAGCTTACGGTGGTGATGCCGAGACGGTACTATCGGCCAGAAGCGGAATTCCGGATGATCGATACCAGCGTCGGCTTCAGGCTGGTAGCGGTCACCAAAGCCTGAGGCGTCGACGACTGCTATCGATGCATCGCGGACGTCGGATTACTGTGCCTGTTTGGCCATTTTTTTTACTAGTGGATTCCACCGTTCAACCCACCCACGCTGCCCCAGCGACGGCCGACAAACTGCATTGCAAGCTCCAACAGTCGAGACTGTGCAGCCCAACTTCGATCCTCGCTAGACAGCCCCCTGGCGGGAGCACCACCTTCTTCTCTGCGGGCCGGTATGGTGCGTCGACAGTTAAGCCCGGCGGAGATTGGGGTGGCGTCTGCGAAATGACGGCTTGTATGGCTTGTACAGTGGCATAATGACTGTATAAAAATGTAGCGTCAGCCGATAATCCCAATGTCGACACCGGAGCGTGCGCTAAGTCGGATTTGGTGGAAGCTGTAAACAGCAGCCGTTTCAAAGTTGAGCTGGCTCAATTAGTGAACTGCGGTTGAGCAAGTCTCGCGGACGTACATATAGCTCCCGACCGAACAGCGGGAAGCCGGTGGCACTGCGTCGTGACGCTCCGAAAGCAATCTTTCAGTCCTCATGAACTCAAAAACAACTACAGTTGGCGCCACAACCACCGACTCCGACTTGGTGCGAATGAGCAGAGACGGAGACCAGTTCCATTACCACTGGGCCGCGCGCCACTGCCTCTCGCTCTTGCCTGGTGTGAGCGACTTGGTCGCCATCTCTATTGAGGGCGCATCGGCTGCCGAAGGCCCTGGCTCAGCCAACGAAGGCGACGAACTCATCGACGTGGGGTTCTACTTTGGCAGCGAGTCCCTGAAGGACGCCCGCCTCGTTCGCTATGTGCAGCTGAAGCATTCCACGCAACGTGTGCAGAAGCCCTGGACAGCCAGCGGGCTGAAAAACACGCTTGAAGGCTTCTCCGAGCGGTTTGCGAAACTGCGTAAGACGTTCACCTGGAAGGAGCTTAAGGACAAGTTGCGCTTTACCTTCACGACCAACCGTCCTATCGATGAAAAAGTGGCTGAGTCGCTGGAGGACCTTGCAGAGGGGAAGCCAGCGAGACATTCGTCAGTCGCGAATACGCTACTTGGTTATGTGAAGGGGCTCGACAGCGAAACTGCAAACTTCTTCACTCTCTTCTCCGTTGAAGCAGGTGAGCCCGACCTGTGGAATCAACGCAATCTACTGTTCAAGGATGTAGGAAAATACTTGGCCGAGGCAGACTCGGACGCACCACTTCAGCTCAAAGAATTGGTTACTAAGAAGGCCACCTCTGAGCACGCCTCAAACCCGTCCATTCGTCGCCTCGATGTTCTGCGAGCACTTGGGGCCGACGAGGCGGACCTCTGGCCTGCAAAGTGTCTGATTGCTGAGCCTACCGACGGTGCATTTCCTCGCGAGCAGGAGCGAGAGATTCGCACGATTCTGGAGTCCACCACTCAATCCGTCGTCCTTCATGCCGAAGGAGGAGTTGGGAAGTCCATCCTCGCGTGGCAACTTTCCAAGTCTTTCCCTGAAGGTGCCGTAGCGGTGCTCTATGACTGCTTTGGCGACGGACTGTACAGAAGCTCCCAACACTTCCGGCATCGACAAAAAGACGCCCTCCCGCAGATTGCAAATGAGCTCGCTGCTCAAGGGCTATGCAATCCTTTGATTCCAATCCGCGGAACTGATAGCAAGCAGTACATGCGTGCGTTCGTTGCAAGACTGACTCAGGCCGTCGGTCTGCTCCGGGCTAAAACGCCCTTTGCCAATCTCTATTTGATAGTCGACGCTGCCGACAATGCCGTTATGGCAGCTACTGAGTTCAATGATACGGCCTTCGTGCCTGACCTCATTCGAACGGAGATGCCAGACGGCGTCAAACTGGTCTTTACTTGTCGGACCCATCGGCGAGACCATCTGCGAGCTCCGCCCGAAGCGACGCACGTTGAACTGCGCCCGTTTAGCCGTTTGGAGACAGCAAAGCACCTCAAAAAGTACTATCCGAACGCGACTGACAAAGATGTCGCCGACTTCGATTTCTTAAGCAGCTCCAACCCACGAGTTCAGGCGCTAGCACTTAGCCGAAAACTGCCGTTAGAAGGCATGTTGAAGGCGCTCGGACCATCACCCTCCACAGTTGAGCGGGCAATTGCCGAACTGCTGGAGCGCGCAGTCGAAAAGCTCAAGTTCCGAGAAGGCTCTATCGAAGCAGAACAGATTAACCAAATCTGCCAGGGCTTGGCCGTGCTGCGACCACTCGTTCCAATCGCGGTACTAGCTGATATTTCGGGAACTACTGAAAGTGCGGTACGAAGTTTCGCCTATGACTTAGGACGACCGTTGCTGGTCAAAGGTGGCAGTCTTCACTTCCTGGATGAGCCTTCCGAGACCTGGTTCCGCGAGCATTTTTGGCCAAACAAGGCAAAGTTGGCGACGTTTCTGGACCGATTGAAACCCCTAGCTGCCACCAGCTCCTACGTCGCATCAACAATTCCTCAACTGCTTCTTGCCGCGGGGCGAATGGATGAGTTGGTTGACCTGGCCCTTTCTGCTGATGGCCTACCTACGTCGAACCCACTCGAGCGCCGTGATGTGGAGGTCCAGCGCCTGACCTTTGCGCTAAAGGCCTGCCTGCAAGAGAAACGCTACGCCCCGGCGGCGAAGCTCGCACTTAAGGTGGCAGGCGAACTTGCCGGTGTCGAGCGACAGAATGACCTGATACAGGGGAACACGGACATCGCCTCTGCACTTCTTTCTCCAGACCGCATCGAAGAACTGGTGTCTCGACGCACATTCGGAGGAAGCTGGACAGGCGCACATCATGCCTATGAAGCAGGCCTGCTGGCGGGCCGTCCGGAATTCATTGCTGAAGCACGAAGCCGCCTAAGAATGGCGACAGATTGGCTGTATTCCTGGGCGAGGATGGCGCATGAAGAGCGCGAGGAAAAAAACGAGCGCGTCGAAACTAGCGATATGGCCGAACTCGCAATGGCCAAATTGCTTGCGGAAGGACCGGAGCACTCAGTCAGATTTCTCAGAGGGTGGACGCCTAGGTCTCTCTCGATGGCCGCCGGAGGCATCTTGGCGCGTCGGCTTGTGGACTTTGGTCGATACGACCTTCTTGACCAACTGGCGGAACACGGTGCGCAAGATGTATGGCTGATGCTAGGCCTGGTAGCGGAAGCGTGCGACGGCGGACACTCACTGCCTTCCAAGCCTGTGGAAAAGCTCATGCGTGCATTGAGTTCCCGTCGCATTCAACTGCAAGAACCAGGTGGTCATAGCGCTAAATGGAGCGTGCTAAATGGTGTCACGTCCGCTGTTCTACAAGCGCTGAGAGTGCTGCCACGTGATGACGCGACGTGGGCAAATGTCATACGCCGTTACTTGCCGGACCATCCCCCCCGAGACCTGGCGGAGCGGTACGCGTCCGACAAGTCTACGCTGCTGAGAGCGTACACGCTTGAGGCTGCCTTGTTGGGCAAGCAACTCGCGCTCATCGACTTGGCTCCAAAGGAAATCCGAGAAGAGCTGGAAAAGAAGCAGAGTCACTACAGCGTAAGTTCTGATGCCGAAGCGTTTAACAGGGGGACGGGCGGTGTCTTCGCTTGGTACCGACTGAGCGCGGAAATTGTCTGCGGCAGAACCTCGGCAGATTTCAGCGAGGCCGCACAGGAAGCACTCAAGGCAACGAACGCAGCTAGGTCCAAGGACTACAGCAACGTCTTCAATCTAGACCAAGTCACTGCACTGGAATGGATAAGGGCGCTACGCGATGCGTCGATTTCTGACGTCACTTCACTGGCTGCATATCGGGCCTGGTTTGAAGAGAAGGAGAAAGGTTTCTGGCCCGCCACCATGGCAGGTGTCTGTCGCTTGGCCGCCCGTACAAAGGTACTCGAGAGCTTTGCGCTCGAGGTGTCCGTCAAGGCCTACGAAGCTATAGAACAAAATCGCGAGCACGCGGAGTCCAGAGTCGAGTCCTACCAAATTCTGGCGCGTGCCGTTTTTCCGGCCAGCATAGCGGAGGCCCGCAACTACTTTGAGCGGGCAGTGGAGATGTCGAACCGCGTTGGGCAAGAGAACTTGGCCCGATGGGACGCGCTCATTTGCCTGGCCGAAGCGAGCGGAAGAGACAGTCACCCCCGGCCCGAGTCCGCCTACCGCCTGGCGCGAGGCACGGAGCTGGCGTACGAATATGTGGAAAGAGACAAGCACTTCGACTGGGGACGCACAATTGATGGATTGTTGAGCTTGTGCCCAGCCTCGACAATCGCCGCTCTCAGTCGCTGGAGAGACCGCAAGTTCGGTTATGCAGACAAGCTTCTAAGAATTGCAACCGACCGCCTTGTAAAGCGCGGTTTGCTTCCGCGCATCGCGCCAATTGCGCTGTGCCCGATTGGCGAAGAATGGGCGCGCGCCGAAGACCTGGTGAAAGCGGTTGAACACGAATCGAATAAGGAAGTACAGCGGAAAACGCTCAGCGTTGGCTACCGCTACCTAAGGGTCAGTTCGCCGTCGCTGGAGGAACTTGAAAGGGTTTCTGAGCTGGCACGCACTTGTAACTTCGTGGCTCCAGACATCGACAGGCTTCTCGCCCAAGCGAGGGTGCCTAAGCGTGAGGGTGGGAACTCCGCTCGGCAATACGCACCGGAGACGCCAAAGAAACGAAGCGACCCAGACTGGAATGTCCTATTCAAGGGGGTCGACCTAACAAGCTCCGCGGAACTACGTGCGGCGTATCTGCACCTTAGGACTTTCGACCCGCCTTATAAAACTGACGAGTTCTACCAAGAAGCACTACAACGATGCGGTTTAGGCCGAGCGGCCGAATTCTGTCTTGCTATTTCGCAGTGGCCAGAATTTGGGAGCTATGAGCTCAGGCAAATTTTCGGCGTGCTCGGAAAACAAAACATCAAGCCGGTTTCTCTGCGCAAAGCGATGGCAGAAGTGGTGCTATCCGTATGCCGAACAAATCCTGAATCGGCTAGGCGAAAAGGATGGTGGAGCTCGTTTCCGTACAATGAGATTATTGACGAGGGCATTGTTAGCGACGGCCAGATTGTGGACGCAGTGCTTGAAGGGTTTCTAGCCAAGGTCACAGTGCTAACAGCCGGCGAGCTCTTCCAGATGTTGGAGCCGTTGGCCTCTCGTTTGACAAACGATGAGGCGGACGACGCACTGCACTTTGGGTTATCTCTCCTCGAAAGTGACCTTCATCCTGACGATGGCGATGGACCCTGGAATGAGGGCATGAAGCCGCTCGACAGCTGCGAGGCTGCACTGGCTGGTTACCTCTGGGCAGCGTTAGGTTCACCAACCACTTCTGTACGTTGGGAGGCCGCACACGCCGTTCGAGCGACTATCGAGCTTGGCTGGAATCCGGTTGTGAATGCGCTTGCGAAATTCGCAGTCGTCGGTTCACCCGGAGCGTTCGTCGACAAACGGTTTGTCTTATACGAATGGCATTCCCGTCTGTGGCTCACCTTAGCGCTAGCTCGGTGTGCGGCCGAGCACCGAAACATGGTGAGCATGTTTGGCGAATTCCTTTTGATGTCCGCCAAGGAGGAGCACGTACTATTGCGCCATTTCGCAGCCTGCGCTTTGCACGAACTACCTGAACTCCTAGGTGAAATGACCGCGCTGGGCTCGCCTGAGAAAATCAACGCAAGTGAACTTCCACTCGTTGAGCATGACGCCTACAGGAGGCCCGAGGTAGAGACCCAGCCATCCAACGACTCGTCGGGCGATGTGGTAGATAAATACTACTTTGGCATTGACATTGGCCCATATTGGCTTGAACCTCTCGGTCGAGTTTTCGGCATCTCGCCGAGTGGCATTACTCGACGCGCCATCGAGGCTATCAGCGAACGTATCGGGGCTATCACCACCAAGCATTACGATGACATTCGTTATAAAAGGGGCGTGTTTCAACACGAGCAAACCAGCCACTCGCACGGAACCATGCCGAGAGTGGAAGACCTTCAGGTCTACAGCGCCTATCACGCAATGATGATAGTGGCAGCTAGGCTGCTTAAGACCCACTCAGTTGGCAAGGCGAGTTACAGCTTAGAGGATGAGTTTAGCGAGTGGCTTGAGCGTCATCTTTTGAAGTGCAAGGGTGGCATGTGGGCCGCCGATAGGCGCGACCCTCAGCTATCCAAGTCTCCACCCGTGTCCGAGCAATATGGTGACAAGGAGTGGCGCTGGCAGGTAACTGCTGAGCACCTTGATAGTCTTCTAGAGACTGACGAAGGGCTGCTGGTTGTAGCGGGGGATTGGACAAGTGGCCCCCAGGAGTCCCAAGAGGCTATTTCTGTGACCAGCGCGCTGGTGCCGAGAGCTACCGCGACAGCGTTTCTCGCTGCGGCGCAAACTTCCTCGAACCCAAACGACTATTTCTTCCGGTACGACCAAGAACAAGGGACTCCAAACGAGGAGGACATAACATCCGAAGGAGGTCTCCCTGAGCCCACATTGAAAGTGGGCTCTCATGGACAGTTCAACCTTCATCGTTGGATATCTGACCGAGGAGAATCCTACGGAATTGACGACTACGACCCATGGGGTGAACGCGTGAGCGTTCCGGGCGATGAGCCGAACGCTGCAACTATCTCGGCAATGGGCCTGACCTCGGCGGACGATGCGCGAAGATGGGTGACCAAGAGTGGTGCGCACGTTCGAAGTGAGACATGGACCCATTCGAATGGGTATGGCCGTGAGAAGGAAACGATTCCTGGTAACCGCTTGAGTGCTGACAGAGCGTTTCTGAAGGAACTCCTCACCGCCAATCCAGAGCATTGGCTTGTTGTCAGTCTTAGTCTGCGTCGACGGGGCTCGCAATACAGCTCAAGTGACGAAGATTTGGGCTCGTACGTACCACCTTATGTTCGCTACTACCTGATTAAAGAAGATGGAATCGCTAGAACGCTCAAGTGCAGTAATTGACCTCGGCAAGCAGCTCGTCACCCAGTTGAAGCTTGGGGATGATGAATCTGCTCAGTGGATGGCGCACGCGCTCGCTGCGCGAATCAAAGATGCAGAAAATGCCCCTCCTGAGAAACGAGTCGCAGCACAAAGCTCCTGCGCGGAACTGGTTTTTCAGCTGTGGGAGCGAAGATATAGCCTTCCCACTCAACTTCGCCCCTTGAAGAGTCTGGAGCCGCTTCTACGGACGCTCAATTCACTTGATACGACAAGCGGTCCGCGATTTCGCTTCATGCAGGAGCGGCCTGCCGACATGAAAGTCGATGAGGGTGTCGAGAAGACGCTCGACTTGGCCATGAAACTCGACGACGCAGCGCGGATTCTGGTGCAGTACTTCCTGGCCACAGCGGCAGAGCAAGCCTCGGAGGAGACGCAGCCTTGGATTCAGAGTGCCATTGACGCAGGAGCGGACGTGTCGTTAGAAGTCCGCGTTGTTAGATTTGTGGATAGTGGCCTTGACCGTTCCTCTGAAGCAGCGAAGATGGCCAAGGAAGCCTTGAATGACAAGATACAGAAGCTTGAGGTTTTTGTATCTCTTGCGGCAGCCCTCGCAAAGGACTTGAGAGCAAAGCACGGCCTGCTGACCGATGAAGCGGACGACGCCGAGCCAAATGATGAATGATCGGGTCCGCTGGCAATGTGGTGCGACAGGCTGAAGTCGACAGCTTTGTGGTGGTTGCGGTCATCCGTGACGCAGAAAAATACGTCTGCAATCGCTGCACAGCAGACATAGACCGGCCAACCCACGAATGACAACAGTGGGTCGGTACTTCGCGTTCGCCAAACCGAAAAGCTGCCATCCAACGCTATTCACTGCGGAACGGCTGGTGACCGGCACATGACCGACCTAGTCACGGCGCAGGCCCAATGACAGCAAAGGCCGAATAACAGACTAACAAAAATGAAGAAAGCCACCTTTCGAGGTGGCTTTCTTGGCTGATCGAATTCCCACGAAATCTAGACTTTTGGGAAAAATCTAGATCATCGCGGGATCCTACAACCTCAAACATCAATATTCTGCGCATACAACGCGTTCCCCTCGATAAACGCCCTGCGCGGTTCCACGTTGTCTCCCATCAGCGTCGTAAAGATCTCATCCGCAGTAATCGCGTCGTCGATCTGCACGCGCAGTAGCCGGCGCACCCCCGGGTCCATCGTGGTTTCCCACAACTGTTCGGGGTTCATTTCGCCCAGGCCCTTGTAGCGCTGCTTGGTGAGGCCGCGTTCGACTTCGTTGAGCAGCCAGCCGATGGCGTCGGCGAAGCGGGTGACGGGCTGGCGTTTTTCGCCGCGGCGGATTTCGGCGCCGGGGCCGATGAGGCCGCTGATGGCTTCGGCGGCGTTGCGGATGCTGCGGTAGTCGCCGGAGACGAGGAAGTCGTGCTCGATCCAGCCGAACTTGCGGTTGCCGTGGTGCATGCGTTCGATGGTGAGGCGCCAGCCTTCGGATTCGTCGTGGTATTCGGGGTAGATCGTGAGGCCGTCGGGCAGGTGGGCCTTGATGCGGGCGGCGGAGTCGCGCGCGGCGGCTTCGTCGGCGAGGCTGGCCTGGAGGTCGTGGGCGAGCATGACCTGCAGCACTTCGGGGTCGATGTAGCTGGCCAGGCGCTTGATGACGGCTTCGGCGAGCAGGTAGCTGCGGCGAGGCCGCCGAGGGCTTCGTCGATGATGGGGGTGGCGCCTTCGCGCGGGGTCAGGCTGGCGCCGTCGAGGGCGAGCTTGAGCAGGTGGCCGTTGAGTTCGTGGTCGTCCTTGATGTAGATCTCGGTCTTGCCGTGCTTGATCTTGTACAGCGGCGGCTGGGCGATGTAGATGTGGCCGCGCTCGACCAGCTCGGGCATCTGGCGGTAGAAGAAGGTGAGCAGCAGGGTGCGGATGTGGGCGCCGTCGACGTCGGCGTCGGTCATCAGGATGATGCGGTGGTAGCGCAGTTTTTCGGGCTTGTAGTCGTCCTTGCCGATGCTGGTGCCGAGCGCGGTGATGAGGGTGGCGATTTCCTGGCTTTGCAGGAGTTTGTCGAAGCGGGCCTTTTCGACGTTGAGGATCTTGCCCTTGAGCGGCAGGATCGCCTGGAACTTGCGGTCGCGGCCCTGCTTGGCGGAGCCGCCGGCGGAGTCGCCCTCGACGAGGTAGAGCTCGCACAGCGCCGGGTCTTTTTCCTGGCAGTCGGCGAGCTTGCCGGGCAGGCCGACGCCGTCGAGCACGCCCTTGCGGCGGGTCATTTCGCGCGCCTTGCGGGCGGCGTCGCGGGCGCGGGCGGCTTCGACGATCTTGTTGCAGATGGTGCGGGCGTCGATCGGGTTTTCGAGCAGGAAGTCGGCGAGCTTGCTGGCGACGACTTCTTCGACCGCCGGGCGGGCTTCGGAGGAGACCAGCTTCATCTTGGTCTGGCTGGCGAACTTGGGGTCGGGCATCTTGACCGAGAGGACGCAGGCGAGCCCTTCGCGCATGTCGTCGCCGGTGATCTCGACCTTGGCCTTCTTGGCGATCTCGTTTTCTTCGATGTATTTGTTGATGACGCGCGTCATCGCGGCGCGCAGGCCGGTGAGGTGGGTGCCGCCGTCGGCCTGCGGGATGTTGTTGGTGTAGCACAGCACCTGTTCGGCGTAGCTGTCGTTCCACTGCATGGCCACTTCCACCGACAGTTCGGCATCGGTGCCGTGGCCGGTGGGGATGCGGGTGGTGCCCGAGGCGTAGAAGACGTTGGGGTGCAGCACGGTCTTGGTGCGGTTGATGTATTCGACGAAGCCGCGCACGCCGCCGGCGAAGGCGAAGTCTTCTTCCTTGCCGGTGCGCTGGTCCACCAGGCGGATCTTGACGCCGTTGTTGAGGAACGAGAGTTCGCGCAGGCGCTTGGCGAGGATGTCGTAGTGGTATTCGATGGTGCCGAAGATCTCGTCGTCGGCGAGGTAGTGCACCCGGGTGCCGCGCTTGGTGGTGTCGCCGACGATCTTCAGCGGGCTGGTCTCGATGCCGTCGACCACTTCGATGACGCGGTCCTGCGGCACGCCGCGGTGGAATTCGATGAAGTGCTTCTTGCCGTCGCGCGAGATGGTGAGCTGCAGCCATTTCGACAGCGCGTTGACGCAGGACACGCCCACGCCGTGCAGGCCGCCCGATACCTTGTAGCTGTTCTGGTTGAACTTGCCGCCGGCGTGCAGCACGCACATGACGATCTCGGCCGCGGAGCGCCTGGGTTCGTGCTTGTCGTCCATCTTGACGCCGACGGGGATGCCGCGGCCGTTGTCGGCGACCGAGATGGAGTTGTCGGCGTGGATGGTGATGGCGATGTCGTCGCAGTGGCCGGCCAGCGCTTCGTCGATGGAGTTGTCGACGACTTCGAACACCATGTGGTGCAGGCCGGTGCCGTCGGAGGTGTCGCCGATGTACATGCCGGGGCGCTTGCGGACGGCTTCCAGCCCTTCGAGCTGCTGGATGCTGGATTCGTCGTAGGCGTTGGGATCCTGGGAAGGCTGGGCCGGCGTGTTTTGCGGTTCGGACATGGTCATCTCGGTGATTCGTAAAGAACGGGGTGCCGCGGTGAGTCTTGGCGGGGGCGGCGGGCCGCCCCTCGGGAGCGTCGGGTCAGATGCGCATCGGCATCACGACGTACTTGAACCTGTCGTTGCCGGGCAGGGAGATCAGCACGCTGGAGTTGCCGTCGTTGAAGCGCCAGTCGACGGTTTCGGAGTTCAGGTTGTTGAGCACGTCGAGCAGGTAGGTGACGTTGAAGCCGATGTCGAGCTTGTCGCCGCCGTAGTCGATCTCGAGTTCGTCCTGGGCTTCTTCCTGTTCGGCGTTGGTGGAGACGATCTTCAGGAGGCCGTCTTCCAGCACCATGCGCACGCCGCGGAACTTCTCGTTGGTGAGGATGGCGGCGCGCTGCAGCGCGCCGAGCAGCGGCTGGCGGTCGAAGCTGATGAGCTTGGGATGGTTCTGCGGGATTACGCGCTCGTAGTCGGGGAACTTGCCGTCGATGAGCTTGGTGACGAGTTCGATGGGGCCGAAGCGGAACACGGCCTGGTTGCCGGCGAGCAGGATCTCGAGCGGATCGTCGCTGTCGGCGAGCTGGCGCGCCAGTTCGAGCACCGTCTTGCGCGGCAGAATGGCCTCGGTGCGCTGGGCGACGGGGGCTTCGAGTTCGGAGGAGGCGTAGGCGAGGCGGTGGCCGTCGGTGGCGACCATGCGCAGCTCGGCGCCGTCGGCGATGATCAGGAGGCCGTTGAGGTAGTAGCGGATGTCCTGCTGCGCCATGGAGTACGACACCTGCGCCAACTGGCGCTTGAAGCTGCGCTGGCTGATGGTGAGCCGCGTGGCGTCGCTGTCGGGCAGGTTCATGCGCGGGTAGTCGGCGGCGGGCAGGGTCTGCAACTGGAAGCGGCTGCGGCCGGCCTTCACGGTGAGGCGCTTGTCGTCGAGCGTGAGGTTGATCTCGGCGCTGTCGGGCAGGGCGCGCAGGATGTCCTGCAGCTTGCGCGCGCCGACGGTGATCGAGGCGTCCTCGCCGCCGATGTGGCCGCCGGTGGTGGTGCGGATCTGGATTTCGATGTCGGTGGCGAGCATCGTCAACTGGTCGCCGTGCTTCTCGATCAGCACGTTGGACAGGATCGGCAGCGTGTGGCGCTTTTCGACGATGCCGGCAACCGACTGCAGCGGGGCCAGCAGCGCATCGCGGGTGGTGGAGAGCAGGAGCATGGCGTCAGATCGGATCTCTGGGTTGATCGGAAGGATTGGGAATGCTCAGCCCCGCAGGACCTGGGTGAGCACGTGGACGTCGTGGTTCAGTTGCGCGTCGCCGAGCCTGAGTTCGGTGATGGTGCGGCAGGCGTGCAGCACGGTGGTGTGGTCGCGCCCGCCGAAGGCTTCGCCAATGGCCGGCAGCGACATCGGCGTGAGTTCCTTGGCGAGCCACATCGCCACCTGGCGCGGCCGCGCGATGATGCGGGTGCGCTTCTTGGAGTGCATGTCGGCGACCTTGATCTTGTAGAAGTCGGCGACCGTCTTCTGGATGTGCTCGATGCTGAGCTGGCGGTTGTGTGCGTGCAGCAGGTCCTTGAGCGCTTCCTTGGCCACTTCCAGCACGATCGGGCGGCCGTGGAAGCGGGCGTAGGCGACGACCTTGTTCAGCGCGCCTTCGAGTTCGCGCACGTTGGAACGCAGGTTCTTGGCGATCAGGAAGGCGACGTCGTCGTCCACCGCCACGCGCAGCGCCTCGGCCTTCTTCTTGAGGATGGCGACGCGCATCTCCAGCTCGGGCGGCTCGATCTGCACGGTGAGGCCCCAGTCGAAGCGCGAGATGAGGCGGTCTTCCAGGCCCTGGATGTCCTTCGGATAGGTGTCGCAGGTGATGACGATCTGCTTGCGCGCCTCGGTGAGCGCGTTGAAGGCGTGGAAGAACTCTTCCTGCGTCCGGTTCTTGTTGTTGAAGAACTGGATGTCGTCGATGATCAGCATGTCGAGCGAGCGGTAGTAGCGCTTGAACGCGTCGAAGCTCTTCTGCTGGTAGGCGCGCACCACGTCGGCGTAGTAGTCCTCGACGTGCACGTAGCGGATCACCGCGCGCGGATTCTGCCTGAACACCGCATTGCCGATGGCGTGCACCAGGTGGGTCTTGCCCAGGCCGACGCCGCCGTAGATGAACAGCGGATTGTAGGAGGTGCCCGGGTTCTGCGCCACCTGCATGGCCGCCGCGCGCGCGAGGTCGTTGGCGCGGCCGGTGACCAGGGTGCCGAAGGTGAAGTCGGCGTTGAGCCGGGTCTTCTCGTAGGCGATGTCGAGCGCGGAGGTGGGCGCGGCAAGGGGCGCTTCTGGCTCGGGCCGCGGCGCGGCGATCGCCGGGGCGGCCGGGCGCGCTGCCGCGGCAGGCGGCGGCGCGAGGGCCGCGGCGGCGGTGCCGGCGGTTTCGGCGCCGTTCTCGACGGCATCTTCCTCGGTCACGGCCCTGGCCGCGGCGCCTGCCGCCGGCGCGACGGCGCGCGTGGCGCCGCCGGCGGGCAGTTGCAGTTCGATGGCCAGCGGGCCGGTGTGGAATTCCTCGCCCAGTTCGGCGATGCGGCGCAGGTAGCGCTCGCGCACCCACTGCAGCACGAAGCGGTTGGGGGCGTACAGCGTGAGGGCCGGACCGTCCGCGCGCTCGGCGATTTCGGCGCGCAGCGTCTTGATCCAGGTGTTGAACTGCTGCTGGGGCAGTTCCTGTTCAAGTCGCGTCAGGCAGAAAGACCAGAATTGTTGGATCACGGAGCGGCGTTTCGGTTGAGCGACACGCTACCCGCGCCCAGCCGCCGCGCAGGGCGGAAGCGACGGGCCACTCGTGGCGGTCGGGAACTTGTCGAGGGTCTCGATCGCCGACGGCTCCGGGATCGCGCAGGGCGATGAACCGGGGCTGCCGGCAAGACGTTCAGGGGCGTCATTCTAACCCCCGCGAGGGGACTTATCCACAGGGTCGGGCAAAAATTGTTATTGACAAACATGGGATTATCAATTTCAATCCACGGTTTGACCTAACACCGGCAATCCGATCATGAAACGCACCTACCAACCTTCCGTCGTCCGCCGCAAGCGCACCCACGGCTTCCTGGTCCGCATGAAGACCCGTGGCGGTCGTGCGGTCATCCGTGCTCGTCGCGCCAAGGGCCGTCATCGCCTCGCAGTCTGAGGTGGCAGAGCCCGCGAGTGCTGACCAGGGTTTCCGCAGCGCTCACAGATTGCACAAAACGGATGAGTATTCATCCGTTTTTGCTTTTCGGCGCGCACTTCGCGGGCGTTACTACATGTTGCACTACCGGCCCAACGGACTCGACACCGCCCGCCTGGGCGTGGTCGTGGCCAAGAAGCTGGCCAAGCGGGCCAACGTGCGCAATCTGGTGAAGCGCATCGCGCGCGAGTTGTTCCGCCGCCGGCGCGAAAGCCTGCCGGCGCACGATCTCGTGGTGAGGCTGCATGCGCCGGTGACCGATGCGACGCGGGCCGAGCTGAACCTCGACCTGCTCGCGCTGTTCCAGAGGCTGCCCCGAACATGAAGACGGTGCTGATCGCGCTGCTGCGCTTCTACCGGTATGCGATCAGCCCGATGCTGGGGCGCAACTGCCGATTCCACCCCACTTGTTCCGAATACGCGATCGAGGCGGTGCAGCGCCATGGCGCGCTGCGCGGCGGCTGGCTCGCGCTCAGGCGGGTGGGGCGCTGCCATCCCTTCCATCCGGGCGGGTATGATCCTGTTCCCTGACTCTGTCTCTTGACCAACGATAAGACCACTCCGATGGATCAACGACGCCTCATCCTCTTTCTCGTCTTCGCCTTTTCCATCGTCATGCTGTGGGAAGGCTGGGTCAAGCACAACCAGCCGGCGCCCGCGCCGACCGCGGCATCCGCCGGAGCCGCGTCGCCGGCAGCGGACGCTTCGGTGCCGACGCCGAGCGCAACCCTGGCAGCCCCCCAGGCCGGCGTGCCGGGCGAGCAGGCCGCCGCCGCGGTGGCGAGCGCCGCGCGCGTGGCGGTGGAAACCGACCTGCTGCGCGCCGAAGTGTCGGCCCAGGGCGGCGATATCGTCCGCCTCGAGCTGAAGCAGCACAAGCAGAAGGAAGACCACAGCAAGCCCTTCCTGCTGTTCGACGACGGCTCCGCGCACGTCTATACGGCGCAGACGGGCCTCATCGGCGAAGGGCTGCCGACGCACAAGACGCTGTTCGCGCTGCCCGGTGGCGAACTCAAGCTCAAGGACGGCGAGGATGCGGTGGTGCTGCGCCTCGAGGCGCCGGAGCAGAACGGCATCCGCGTGGCCAAGGTCATGACGTTCAAGCGCGGCAGCTACCTGGTGGACGTGGCGTATGACATCCGCAATGCCAGCGGCAAGGCGATCGAACCGCATGCCTATTTCCAGCTCACCCGCGACGGCCAGCCGGCGGAGACGCCGGAAGGTTTCGGCGGCGTGCAGACCTTCATCGGCCCGGCCTTCTACACCGACGGGGCAAAGTTCCAGAAGGTGAAGTTCTCGGAGATCGGCGAAGGCAAGGCCAAGTTCGCCAAGACGGCCCCGGACGGCTGGGTGGCGCTGGTGCAGCATTACTTCGTCAGCGCATGGCTGCCGGCCCAGGGCGTGCAGCGCGAATTCTTCGCCCGCGCGCTGGGCAGCGACATGTATTCCGCCGGCGTGATCCTGCCGGTGGCGCAGATCGCGGACGACGCCTCCGGCAAGGTGGAGACGCGCCTCTACGCCGGCCCGCAGGAGCAGGACAAGCTGCACGACATCGCGCCCGGGCTGGATCTGGTGGTCGACTACGGCTGGCTGACCGTCATCGCCGCGCCGCTGTTCTGGGTGCTGGCCTGGCTGCACAAGCTGACCGGCAACTGGGGCTGGGCGATCATCCTCGTCACCGTGCTGCTCAAGCTCGTCTTCTTCCCGCTGTCGGCGGCGAGCTACAAGTCGATGGCGAAGATGCGCGTGCTCGGCCCGCGCCTGCAGCGCATGAAGGAGCTGCACGGCAACGACAAGGTCAAGATGCAGCAGGAGATGATGAATCTCTACCGCACCGAGAAGATCAACCCGCTCGGCGGCTGCCTGCCGATCCTGGTGCAGATCCCGGTGTTCATCGCGCTGTACTGGGTGCTGCTGGGCAGCGTCGAGATGCGCCAGGCGCCGTGGCTGGGCTGGATCACCGACCTGTCGGCCAAGGACCCGTACTTCATCCTGCCGATCATCATGGGCGTGTCGATGCTGATCCAGATGAAGCTCAACCCGACGCCGCCCGATCCCATCCAGGCCAAGGTGATGATGGCGATGCCCATCGTGTTCACCTTCATGTTCCTGTGGTTCCCGTCCGGCCTGGTGCTGTACTGGGTGGTGAACAACATTCTGTCGATCGCCCAGCAGTGGCAGATCACGCGGATGATCGAGAGTGGAAACGCCGGCGGCAAGGCGGCCTGACACGATCGCCGCCATCGCCACGGCACCGGGCCGCGGAGGCATCGGTGTCGTGCGCGTCTCCGGCAACGGGCTGAGCGAGTTCGCCCGCACGCTGACCGGACGCGAACCAGAGGCCCGCGTCGCCCGCTTTGCCCGCTTCCTCGACGAAGCGGGCGAGGCGATCGACGAGGGCCTTTGTCTTTTCTTCCCCGCGCCGGCGTCCTTTACCGGTGAGGACGTCGTCGAACTGCAGGGGCACGGCGGCCCGGTGGTGATGCAATTGCTGCTGGAACGCTGCCTGCAGCTCGGCGCGCGCGTGGCCGAGCCGGGCGAGTTCACGCGGCGCGCCTTCCTCAACGGCAAGCTCGACCTGGCCCAGGCCGAGGGCGTGGCAGACCTGATCGAGGCTTCGACCGCCGCGGCGGCGCGTTCGGCGGTGCGCTCGCTGTCGGGCCGTTTCTCGGAAGAGATCCATCGCATCCGCGACGGGCTGATCGATCTGCGCATGCTGGTCGAGGCGACGCTCGATTTTCCCGAGGAAGAGATCGAATTCCTCGAACGCACGCGCGCCCTGCCGCGGCTGGCGGAACTGCGCGCCCGGCTCGAAGGCGTGCTCGACCGTGCCCGGCAGGGCGCCCTGCTGCGCAGCGGGCTCAACGTCGTGCTGGTGGGCGAACCCAATGTCGGCAAGTCCAGCCTGTTGAACCAGCTTGCCGGCGAGGACAGGGCGATCGTCACCGAGATCGCCGGCACCACGCGCGATGCGCTGCGCGAGACGATACAGATCGAGGGCATCCCGCTGCACATCATCGATACCGCCGGCCTGCGCGACACCGCGGACACGGTGGAACGGATCGGCATCGAGCGCACCTGGCGCGAGATCCAGCGCGCGGACGTGATCCTGCTGCTGGCCGACGCCAGTTCGGCGCAGGATGCGTCGTCCGGCATCGACGCGCGATTGCCGGCCGGGATCGAGCGCATCGTTGTGGCGAACAAGATCGACCTGGCGGGCCAGGCGCCGCAGCGCGCCGAGTCCGGGGGCAGGGTGCGCCTGTTCGTGTCGGCCAGGACCGGAGTGGGGGTCGACCTGGTGCGAGCCGAACTGCTGCGGGTCGCCGGCTGGCATGCGCATGGCGAGGACGTGATCCTGGCGCGCGAGCGGCACCTGCGCGCGCTGCGCGAGGCGCTCGGGCATGTGATCGAAGCCGGCGAGCAGGCCCGTGCGCTCGAACTCCTCGCGGAGGAACTGCGGCTGGCGCAAGACAGCCTTGGCGAGATCACCGGCGAGTTCACTGCCGACGACCTGTTGGGGGTGATCTTCTCGCGCTTCTGTATCGGAAAATAGTGAGCGTTCCGGCATAGTCCGGGTGCTTCCGCAAAAACCCTTGAAAGCCCGCGTAACTGCGGGCTTTTTGTTCTGTAATGGGCTTGCATGTTCCGATTGAATCCGCATAAACTTGTGCCCATGATTGTGCCCATGGCGGTGTTCTCCTTGAGGCCATGGGCACAAAGTCTGTGCCCAATGCCCAGCAGTAAGGGGCGGAGAAATCGGCTATTGATGGGCACAGGTGGCGGGCATGAACGGCTGAATTCTGCGCCAGACGCGGCATTCAGGCTGTGTGCCCAAGGGTTTCGAGTGTGCCCATGAAGCCGCACGATCATGGGCACACGCAATGGTGGAGGGTGGAATCATGGCACTGACGGATACGAAGCTGCGGAATCTCAAGCCCGGCGAGAAGGCATATCAGGAAGCCGACGAGGGCGGGCTGTTCGTGGAAGTGATGCCCGGAGGGGCGAAAGTCTGGCGGCTGCGCTACCGGCTCGCCGGGAAGCAGGAAAAGGTGACGCTGGGCGACTACCCCACTTATTCCCTGGGCGAAGCCCGCACCTGGCGGGACGACTGCAAGGCGCTGGCCGGGCGCGGCCTGTCCCCCATGGCCTTGAAGCGCGGCGATCCTGTCCCGGACGATGCCGCCCCCGCCGTCAAGGAAATGGCGCAAGCCTTCGTCCGCAACTGGTGCATGAAGGCCGTGGAGCGGGCGAAGGTGAAAGAGGCCGCCGACACCGTGGAAGCCTTCGCCCGGCGGTGGTATGCCGAGATTGTGGAGCCTGCCAACAGTAACCCGCGCAACGTGAAGCGGGTACTGGATAAGGACGTGATTCCGGCCATCGGCGCGAAGCAGGTTGCCGACGTGACCGTGACCGACATTCTGGCGATTACCGACAAGATCAAGAATCGCGGGGCCGACCAGATGGCCCTGCAAACCCGAAACGTGCTGAAACGGCTGTTTGCCTACGCCATTGCGCGGGAGAAAACCACGTTCAACCCAGCGGCGGCCATCGAGGCGAAGTTCATCGCACAGGCCAAGAGCCGCGACGTGGCCCTGACGCCAGAGGAAATCGGGCGGCTGTTGCGGGCCATCTACCAATCCAGCATGAAGCGGGCACACAAGCTGGCGCTGCATCTGCTGATCCTGTGCATGGTGCGAAAATCGGAACTGATCGAGGCCAAGTGGGAGGAAATCGACCTTGACCGCGCCGAGTGGTCTATCCCCGGCGAGCGCATGAAGAAGGACAAGCCGCACCTCGTTCCCCTGTCCCGCCAGGTGGTGGCGATGTTCGAGGAATTGAAGGGCTTGGCGAGCGGTTCCGGCTGGGTGTTCCCCAGCCGTGGTGACCTGAAACAGCCGATTGCGAAAAGCACCTTGAACGTTGCGGTGCGAGCGCTGGAAATCGAGGTGCGCGACTTCGTGATTCATGACTTCCGGCGCACGGCTTCCACCCATCTGCATGAAGCTGGCTTCAATAGCGACTGGATCGAGAAGGCGCTGGCCCATGAAACCAAGGGCATCCGGGGCGTCTATAACCGGGCGCAGTATGCCGACCAGCGGCGCGAAATGCTGCAATGGTGGGCCGACTTCGTGGATAGCCAGATTCAGGACGGGCGCGGCAAGGTCATCATCGGGCCTTTCGGCAAAGCGTATCGGGCGGCATGACCATGGGGGCGCAGTGGATGGAATACGACCGTGGCCGCTTGCGCGTCTGGCCTGATTGGGGAAGCAGCGGCATCTGGTATCCGCAAGCGGGCAGCGAGCCGGGGCAAGGGCCGGTAAGTATGGCGAGCCATGAAGCCCTGGGCCTGCCCGACTGGCTGGCGGAACGCTTCGCCCGCTGGATTGAATGGTATGACGACTATCTCCCGGAACGGCCTGATGCATTCCCCTGGGAGAGGTTCAAGGACGAGGGGCGGATGCTGGCTTTCGAGTTGGCCCGCTTCGTCGGGGATGAATACCAAGTTGAATACGACGGCCGCAAGGTCATCGTCTTTCCGTAGCCTGACGGTTTCAGGCAAGCGGGCCGCCGAGGTGCGGGAACACCTGGGCGGCCCTAACCACAATGCAACGACATAAAGGGGTGCATCATGGCTGACCAAGAGAATATCAAACCGCTGACCGACCACTTCGACGACGTCGCCATGCGGCTATGCCAGGCGCGGGCGGTATTGCGATCACTGACGGAGAACTGCCAGCAGGACGAGGAAGGTATCCACTTCGGGGACGTGATGTCCTTCGAGGAAGTGAGTAACACCCTATGGGCAATTGATGCTCTTTTGGGACAGGCAAAGGATTTCTGCAACGACGGTTTCAGGGCCGCGTGTGCGGTTCGCTTCCCGAATCTGGCAGCAGTCAAAGCCGCATGAACCGGGCCGCCTTCGGGCGGCTATTTGACAGGAGGGGGCACCATGAAGGTTATCCGTTTGCTACTGCTGGCCGGCGCAATCGCTGCTGGTGCTGCATTCGCTGAGCCTTACGGGGATCGGGTGGCCCGATGCCTGGCTGAACAGAAGGTCATGCCGGACGCCCCCGACTTCAACCAGCAGGCGGAACGGTGCGAGCGGATTTTAAAAATGGACGACGCCAAGGCCACGTGGCAAGTGTGCATGTGGCGAGCCGTTGCCTCGATGGATGACCGGGTTTCCCCGGCATCCGACATTGCCACGGCAACCGCCGACCAGTGCGGGCAGGAATACGAGGCGATGCTCGATGCTTCGACCCTCTCGCCGGAAACCCGCTACCGCTTGTATTCGGAACGCATGAAGGCAACGAAGGAACTGGCGGTCAAGCTGGTATTGATGCAGCGAGCCGAAGCAAATCGGCGGCAGCAGGCAACGCCGGCACCAAAGCCAAAAGAATGACG
Source organism: Thauera sp. K11 (assembly GCF_002354895.1). Classification (NCBI taxonomy): domain Bacteria; kingdom Pseudomonadati; phylum Pseudomonadota; class Betaproteobacteria; order Rhodocyclales; family Zoogloeaceae; genus Thauera; species Thauera sinica. The sequence goes on along the minus strand of NZ_CP023439.1, from coordinate 4,560,435 downwards.
ATCAAGCCGCGCCTAGCCCGACGGGGCGAACACCGGGAACCCTTGCCCGGCCGGCGCGGCACCCATTCAAGGGGCGAGCGTGAAGGGGCGCGATGATGGACAACAACGACGACTTAACCGTGGCGGCGCGCGTGAAGGGGTGGGACATATTCGCCCCCGATTGGGCCTATCTCGCCCAATACCCCGCGCTGGAATTGGGTTCCCTCTGCGCCCTGTCCGTGGGCCTGCACCCGGCCTTTGCTTCCCCTGGGTGGGTGCTGCAAGTTGCCATTCCTCATTTCAACGGCACGGATTCGGATGAACTCTATCCGCTTGAGGACGCGGCCGAAGGCGCGAAGCGGGCCTCCCTGCTGCATGATTTTTTGCAGCGTGTGGGCATTGCTGCCGGGAACCTCGCCCCTCGTGGAGTGCTACCGATTGCCGACGGCACGGCGAATGCCGAACGCACTGTGGTAAAGGTTGCCGACTTCGTGACCTGGGCGCGTGGTCTGGCCTGGGCCTTGCCGGATGAATTCCCCCGCCCCAATGCGGCGGGCGGCTATCCAGTGGCACCGGAAGGGCTGCGAGTTGGGGGCGGCGCCAAATGGCCGTGGGGGGATTACGAAACGGAACTGCTACGAAAGCTGGCAACGGCCGCCGACAGATTCTGGAAGCTCTACGATCCCGCCGACAACACGACCGCGCCCACGAATCAGCAGGTTATCGAGTGGCTGAAACAGCAAGGGGTATCGAATCGAACGGCCGAGGTTATGGCGACGATACTGCGGGCTGACGGCCTACCTACCGGGCCGCGCAAGTAATTCCCCGCGCCCTCGCGGCGCGAGTAGTGGCGCAGTCCCGGGACGATTTTTCGAGTTGTCCGCGCCCAATTCTCCGCATCGACTGAGGCTATTTCCCCTCGCTCGTGTGGCATTCAATCCGTGTCCATGCCGGTATGTTCCGGCGAGTGCTACGGAGTTACGAGCATGGCCGCACAAATCCAAAATGCGCTGACGATCCTTCGGCGCAAGCAGGTTGAAGCCCGCACCGGGCTTTCCCGTTCCACCATCTACGCGAAGCTGCGGCGCAATCCCAAGCGGCCCAGCGACTACGACCCCTCCTTCCCAAAACCTGTAGCTGTCGGCGCAAAGGCTGTCGGCTGGGTCGAGGCCGAAATAGAGGGCTGGCTGGCCGCCCAAATCCAGAAGAGCCGTAAGGCATAAGGGGCGAGCCATGCTTAACGACGACAAGATTCTGTTTGTCACGCCTGCCCTGCCCGGATTCTACGTTCTGACGCCATGCTTCGATGAAGCCGGCGCGATCTGCGAGGCATCGCGGGAGCCTGTCATTGCCTGGGCGCTGGATGAACTCGGCTGCACCTGGCCTGTGACCGTGCGCGAAGTGCTGAACGGCGAAGACCCGGCGATCCTCTGCCCGGATGGTCAGGTGCTCAACTTCGGTAGCGAATGGGACAGCCTGCCCGATTGGCTGAACTATCGGAAAGCGACGGTGCAGCATGACGACCTTTGCTGATCGTGCCGCCCCCCTGCTGGCGCAAGGCATCCCCGTTTTTCCCTGCTGGGAGAAGCCGAACGGGAAGATTCAAGCCGACGGCAAGCCGAAGAATCCCGACGGCAAGAACCCACGCACGGCGCACGGCTTCAAGGATGCGACCACGGATGCCGGGCAGGTTGCCGCTTGGGCCGCGCAATGGCGGGATGCGCTGGTGGGCGTGCCGACGGGCAAGGCTTCCGACCTGTTCGTGCTGGACGTGGATGTAAAGAACGGCAAGGACGGCTTTGCTACGTTGCAGGCGCAGGGCTGGGCCTTGCCGGAAACTCGCACCCACCGAACGAAGCGCGGCGGCGGGGCGCACTACCTGTTCCGCAATCCCGACGGCAAGCTGTTGAAGAACTCAGCGAGCAAGCTGGGCGACGGGCTGGATACGCGGGGCGATGGCGGCTATATCGTCTGGTGGCCTGCCCACGGCGGCGAGGTGGAACATGCCGACACCGTGGCGGATGTTCCGCCCTGGCTGCTGGATGCGCTGCAAACCGAACCTGCCCCCGACCGCAAGGCGCAAGCCCTGGCGGCCGATGGTGAGGGCTTCACGGAAGGCCGGCGCAATGACACCCTGTTCCGCCTGGCTGCGTCACTGCGCGGCAAAGGGCTGACCGTGGATGCCATCGAGGCGGCATTGCAAATCGAGAACGAAGCGAAATGCTGCCCGCCCTTGTCGGTGGATGAAGTGCGCACCATAGCCCAAAGCACCGGGCGCTATGTCGAAGGCGCGACCGGCGGCGAACGCTGCGCCTATGGCAATGGGGAGTTTGAAGTTTCCCCCGCTGGCGTGGCCTTCATCGGCACCGACAAGCACGGCGAACGCTTGCCCGCCCTCTGGATTTGTTCCGCCTTGCAAGTGCGGGCCATGACCCGCGACGCCAAGTCTGGCGAGTGGGGGCGCTTGCTGGAATGGAAGGACGACGACGGCGTGACCCATCAATGGGCGATGCCACTGGAACTGTTGCAGGGCGACGGTGCGGACGTGCGGCGCGAACTGGCGCGGCTGGGCCTGGCTATCTCGCCCGGCAAGAAAGCCCGCGACCTGCTGGCGTCCTTCCTGCAAGTCTGGCCGGTAGAGAATCGGGCGCGATGCGTGGAACGGCTGGGCTGGCATGGGGGCGTGTTCGTGACCCCGGCTGAATCCATCGGGCAGGATGGGGAAATTGTGGTGTTCCAGAATGCCCATGCCATCGAACCGGCCTACTCCGTGGCGGGCAGCGTGGAAGAATGGCGCGATTCCGTGGGCCGACTGGCCGCCGGTAATTCCCGCCTGGTGTTCGCCCTGTCCGTGGCATTCGCGGGCGCATTGGCCGACGTGGTGGGCGAGGATTCCGGGGGCTTCCACTTCCGGGGCGCGTCATCGTCGGGCAAGACTACCGCCCTCAAGGTGGCGGCTTCCGTGTGGGGCGATCCATCGGCCTATCCCCGGCTATGGCGGGCGACGGCGAACGGGCTGGAAGGGCTGGCCGCGCTGCATAACGATGGCCTGCTGATCCTGGACGAGTTGAGCCAGATAGACCCGAAGGAAGCAGGCGAAGCCGCCTACCTGCTGGCGAATGGGCAAGGCAAGGCGCGGGCATCGCGCACCGGCACGGCGCGGCAGTCTGCCCGCTGGCGGCTGCTGTTCCTGTCGGCGGGCGAGGAATCGCTGACGGCCTTGATGGCGCGGGCCGGGCGCAAGGTGAATGCCGGGCAGGAAATCCGCCTGGCTGATCTGGACGCGGATGCAGGCGCAGGCATGGGCGCATTCGAGGCGCTGCACGATCAACCGACCCCGGCGGCGCTGGCGCTGGCCTTGAAGGATGCCGCGACCCGATACCACGGCGGGGTGGGCCTGGCCTGGTTGCGCTGCATCGTGGCCGACCGCGCCAAGCTGGCCGACTTCATCGCGGCAGGCATCAAGCAATTCGTGGCGGACGTTGCGCCGAAGGATGCCGCCGGGCAGGTGTTGCGCGTTGCGCGGCGCTTCGGCCTGGTGGCGATGGCTGGCGAGCTTGCCAGCGGGTGCGATCTGGTGGGGCCGGGCTATGGCCTGACCGGCTGGGCCGAAGGCGAGGCGACCACGGCGGCGCGGAAATGCTTTGCCGCCTGGCTGGAAGGCTTCGGCGGCATCGGCAATCGTGAGGAACGCGCCATGCTGGGGCAGGTGCGGGCCTTCTTCGAGGCGCACGGCGCAAGTCGCTTCGCGCTGCTGGATGACGCCTTCCCCAATGACCGGCCTATCGTCAATCGGGCCGGCTTCGTGCGCACGATGGACGACGGCGGGCGCGAATTCCTGGTGCTGCCCGAAGTGTTCCGGCGCGAGGTATGCGCGGGATTTGACGCGAAGGCGGCAACGCGGGCGCTGATTGAGGCCGGATGGATCGAACCCGGCGAGGGACGCCATATCGCGCAGCGTGTGCGTGTTCCCGGCCTGGGCCTGGTGCGCTGCTACGTTTTCACCGGGCGCATGTGGGAGGGCGACGAGTGAAAGCGAGTTGCACCCAAAAACTGTGGGAACAAGTGGGAACATGCGGCATCCCTGTATCCATGCGGGTTTCCGCTGTTCCCACAGGTGAAAAAGTTGTGGGAACAGGTGGGAACAAACCGAATCCGCAAATTCTGCGGATTGAATTGCTGGCGTCCTACGCGCATGAAATCGCGCATTCAGCCGTCGCCCTGCACTACGGCTGGCTGTTTGTTCCCACTGTTCCCACAAGGGGCGGCGCATGTGGGAACACGGAAAGCCTTGTGCCGCAAGGGATGCCGCATGTTCCCACTGTTCCCACAGAAAAACATGGTGAAGTGAAATGACGGAAGCCGAGTACATCCCCGGCGGAAAAATTCCGCCCGAATGCGAAGCCGCAAGCGGCAACGTGCTGACCCTTACCCCCTGCCGAAGATTGATCTTCGGGACGCGCACGCCATCCGGCGCGAACTCGGCAGCGTCTATCGAGACATGCGAGCGGGGCGGCTGGCGAGTCAGGACGGGACGCGCCTTGCCTACGTCCTGGACATGATCCGCAAAGCCTACGAAACGGCAGTGCTGGCCGACCGGCTGGAACTGCTGGAACGCACCATCAACCCACGAAAGGACTGACACCATGCAACACCATGACCGACTGACAAGAGCATACCGTGGCCTGACTGCCGACCAATCGGCGACGCTGGCCTTCCACTACATCAGCGAAGGCAACGCGCTGGAATTCAAACGCCTGGGCGATGCCGTGCCGAGGAAGGACTACAACTGCCCCGACGTGGCCTATCAGGCGCGGCTGGATGGCTTCACGCGCTTCGCCGCGTGCTGGGCCATCGAGCATTGGCGGCTGCGCTGCCACAAGGCGGAAATGCTGGGGGCGGCGCTGGCCGCCAGTCGGCGCAACGACGACGAGAAGGCCGACACCCTGCTGGATGCCCACGAACAGGCGGAAAGCTGCTTGCTGGCCCTGGATGCAGCCTTGGCGGCGGTCTGCGCCGAGCATGGCCTTGATGCCGCCGACGTGCGCCGGATGGCTGGAACGGAAGCCTTCCAGCCCATGCGCGAAGGCATGACGCCGGATGCCGATTACCTGGCCGGGATGCGGGCCGGCCTTGCCCGGTTGGCGGGGGAGTGAGGCAAAATAGGGCCATGACTTCAAAAAGTGTGCCCAAGATTGTGCCCATGTCCGACACCGGCTTTTCGCCAATCAAGCAACGGTGCGGCTTCGCGCCGAGTCACTAGCTTCTGTATCGGTGACGCGATGTCCAAGAACATCCACTGATGTCTTATGAATCGCTTTAAGTTAGCGTAAATAAAGGAATTTTTGTCTACTGACGAGCTCGGTGATACAGTCGAAGCCACTCACTGATATGTCCAAGTTTGGCACTAAGTAGCGGGGTATGTGCTCTCCATCCCTATGCTTAGACATACGGAGGATGAGATGGCACTGATCGATACCGCGCTCAAGGCTCTCAAGCCCAGGGACAAGACCTATACGGTTACCGATGACAGGGGGCTGTATGTGGAGGTCTTCCCGACCGGGGGCGTCGTCTGGCGCTACCGTTACCGGCTGAATGGCAAGTACGAGAAGCTGACGCTGAGCAAGTACCCGGCCCTTACCCTGAAGAACGCCCGCCTGAAGCGGGATGAGGCGGCGCACCTGGTGGCGCTGGGTCAGTCTCCGGCGCAGAAAAAGCAGCAGGAGAAAGTGGCCGGCGCGAAAGACGCCACCGTGGCCGAATTTGCCGAACGCTTCTTCAAGGACATCCAGTCGCGCGATCGCAAGAACGTGACTATGCCGCGCCGCTACCTGGAAAAGGACATCCTGCCGCACATCGGCAGCAAGCCTGTCCGGGACATCACCGCCGAGGACGTGCGCAGTGTCATCTGGCGCAAGAAGGAACAAGGCTTCGATGCCGCCGCCGGCCAGGTGCGCGGCCTGCTCAAGCGCATGTTCGATTACGCGCTGACCTGCGGCCTGATCCAGGCCAACCCGGTCATGGCCCTGCCGATGCGGCACGTCTACCGCGCCGCCGCCCGCGACCGGGCGCTGACGCCGGACGAAATCCGGCAGTTCCTGCGCGCCATGCAGACCTCCAACATCCGCCGCCAGTTCAAGATCGCCTTCCAGTTGATCCTGATGACCCTGGTGCGCAAGTCCGAGCTGATGCTGGCGCAGTGGAAAGACGTGTATCTGGACGAAGGCGAATGGCACATCCCGGTCGAGAATTCCAAAACCGGCAAGCCGCACATCGTCTACCTGTCCACGCAAGCACATACGCTGTTCAAGGAACTCAAGCCGCTGGCCAGCAGCAGCGATTGGGTGTTGCCTGGGCGCGGCACTCTGGCCAAGCCCTTCGCTAGCAATGCGCTGAACCAGGCGCTGAAGGTGTCATTGCAGGGGCAGGAAATCCCCGCCTTCACTATCCACGACCTGCGGCGTACCGCATCGACGCTGCTGCACGAACAGGGCTGGCCTTCGGATGTGGTGGAAAAGGCGCTGAACCACACTATTGGCGGCGTGCGCGGGGTCTACAACCGGGCCGAGTACGCCGAGCAGCGGCGGGAGATGTTGCAGGCGTGGTCGGACTACATCGACGGGCTGGCACCGTCGGGAAATCTGGTGGTGTAAGTCCATCCGGAGGGAAGACTATGACCTTTTCCTTTTCTGGATAGGGCCATTGTCCCTTGCGTGCCATTCCCTTGTCGCTTCTCTCTTTTCACTTCCCTTTGGGTGGCCAAAAGCCCGGTAATTCATTTGCGCTTCTTGCTGCTTTTTCCTGAATTGGGCAGCATCCTCCAGCGCTCGCACATTGGCATCTGCACCTTCGGCCTCCAACAAGGCCCGTCGTTGGACGATGAACTGCTCATACTGGTTCTCAGCGTGGGCGTCGGCCTGCTTCTTGGAGATGTGGCCCGCGCCGGTAAGCACATCGCGTTCGTTGAAGGCCAGGAAGGCATCGAGCCGCTCCGCCCAGTCTTTCAGAAACACTTCCTTGCGCCGGCGGGCCTGATCCTCGGCGAAGTCCAGCCACATCGTGACGATGCGGTTGAGTTCGCTGATTTCCGATTCCCGCAGGTAGTTCTTGGCAACGGTCACATCGGCCTTCTGTACGCTGCCGGATTTCCAGGTCGTCAGCCCCATGTTGGGCTGGCGGCTGTCGGCACGCTCGGCAATCAGTTCGGCGGCGGTCTTACCTGTGACGGCGAAGTGCAGCTTATTCTGGATGAAGCGGAAGAACTGGGTGGTTTCCGGCAGCGTGGGCGAATAGTCTGCTGCCATCGAAAATATCTCGCGCACTCGCAGGTACATCCGGCGTTCGCTGGCCCGGATGTCGCGGATACGTTCGAGCAGTTCGTCGAAACGATCAGGAACTGCGGAACCGGCGACGGGCGGATTCTTCAGGCGCTCGTCGTCCAGCGTGAAGCCCTTGACCAGGTACTCTGCCAGGCGCTCCGTAGCCCAGCGGCGGAACTGCGTGCCGCGTGGCGAGCGCACTCGGTAGCCGACTGCCAGAATCGCCTCCAGGCTGTAGTAGGCCACCCGGTAGTTCTTACCGTCAGAGGCAGTTGTCAACCATTGGTTGACAACTGCTTCGGGCCTCAGCTCTCCCTCGGCAAAGATCGCCTTCAGGTGTTTGGCGACATTCTGCTTGCTGGTTTGGAACAGCTCGGCCATGCCCGCTTGCGGCAGCCACAGCGTATCGGCCACGAAGCGGCATTCGACACGGGTGCGCCCGTCCTCGGTCTCGTAGAGCAGGAATTCGCCGGGCAGCGGTTGAAGTTGGTCGGTCATGAGCAATGTGCACGGGCTAGAACTTGGAGGTGCTGAGCCTCATTCATATAAGGCGATATCTTCAACATAGGAGACGACGCCACGAACATCTTATTTCGTGAGATCGCGCGACTGGCGACGCATGTTTTCTACTGCGGCAGCCAGATCGACCTCCGCCTTGGGCTTGGCCCAGCGCGCCCAGAATGGGATCGTCGCGCTGCGTGGCTCGTGCTTTGGCTTCGACATCTTGATTCGGGTTGGTAGCAAGGTGGCATCGCCAACAACAACGGCTTCACCCACATCCAGTGTCGGCAGGACTTCCATCAGTCCCTCCAAGCTTTCTGGCAGAAGTTGCTTCACAACCGATTGGTCGGTCTTGTTGGCAAGACGCAAGCTGATGATGTTGCTGCACTGACTGAGAATGGTCGTGCTGACATCCGAGGGTCGCTGGCTGACCACCATCAGGCCAACGCCGTATTTGCGTCCCTCTTTGGCGATGCGCTCGTAGTTCTCCAAAGCCCGCTTTTCCAACGGGCCGGTGGACGCCGCGCTGCTAGGCAAGTACAGGTGTGCCTCGTCGCAAACGATCATGATGGGGTGCCGCGCATCGCCGTCTTCACCCGGACTGCTCCAGAACTGGATCTGGTAGATCAATCGCCCGACCAAGCCCACAACTACCGGCAAGATGTCGGAGGGAACCTCGGAGAAGTCGATGATCTTGATGCCGGGATTGACGCCGTCCTTGATATTGCCCGTGCCGAGCAGCTTGTTCGCCAAGACGTGCAACGCTTCGTAAGCCTCGTATTCCTCCGGCGCTTGATACATGAACGCATAACGACGGTCGTTCATCTTGGTCTTCAAGCGGATGAGAAAGCGCGAGAGCTTGCCGTTCAATGGGCCCTTTTCAGTTTTAGGCTGCCCCTTTTTCGCGCCGCTGACGTACTCCTCGCCCGTAGGAATGACCTCATCGTTTTTCTTGTCCAAAGATTCTACCAAATCACTCAACTTGTACGGCACTGGCGTATCGACCGTGAAGCCTTCAAGAAGCTCTGGCTTGCTAAGCGCATTGATGGCTGTGCGCTTCATCTCTACGACCGAATCCATAAGTGCGAGCGCCTGATTTGGGGCATTGTCCCCCGAACGATCCACGAAAACCGATTGCATTTCATCGTAGGTCAGCAGCCAAAAGGGCAGAAATATTGCACCGTCATTCTTGGTCTTGATATCGCCGATACCTGCAATTCGGTAGTGCGAGGCGAACTTCATGCTCGAATATTCGCCATGCAGGTCGAGCACAACAATGTTCGCGTGAGGCAATAGCGCGGACTGCTCCAGAATGGAAGCCACAGTGAAGGATTTTCCCGACCCCGTGCTGCCCAGCAGCGCAGCGTGCCGCTGGAAGAGTTTGTCTCCGTCGATGTAGGCGCTGGCCTTGCCGTCCAGCGTGTAGGTTCCAACCTTGAGCGGGGCGACCGCATCCGTCTTGGACGATGTGCTCAAGATGCCCATGAAGTCTTCGAGGAACTTCTCTTCGATGGGAAACACGGGCCGGTTGATTTCGGGCAAGATGAAAACGGCTCGCGTGAAAGTGTCCTTGCGCTGCCCGTCACGAGCGCGATAGGTGCCGACCAGACTGATCGAGATGCCGTTCTCCTCCTGAGACACGCCAGTCAGGTCGGGGATTTCTTCGCCCTCTGAGAAGGTTGGTAACTCGACCGGGTGACGCCAAACGCGCTCGATGATGCCAATCAGCCACTCGTCTCCCATCGACTGGATGGCAACCAAGCGACCGACGCGCGCCTTTTGCAGGCGCTGCCCATCGGTCACGCGCACCGTGATTCGTGAGGTTTCAACGCTGCGGACTTCGCCCAGGGACTGTTCTTCGGTGAAATCGAAAATGCTCATCGTCGCCTCACTCCAAGAATTTTTTCAGGAAATCATCAAGCTGCCAGAGCGGCTCGGGGATTTCAGCGTTTGCCCATTCCAGTGACAAACTGCCCCGTCGCCCGACTTGAACAGGGCGATCAGATGGGAGTGGTCGCTGAGCAGTTGCTTGATGTTCGGAGTCGCATCGCGCGTGACGATGATGATGGGCATTCCAGCCGTCAATCGGCGCTTGATGACACCTTGCAAATGGTCATCATTGAATCCGAAGCCGATGCACAACAAGGCTTCAGCCTTGGTGAGCACCTCGTTCATCTCGGCACGCATGGCATCGAACAGCGTGTTGACCAATGTGTCCTGATATTTCGCCGGGCCGGGCACGACAATGGCTCGCCCTGCGATGGACACGTCGTTGAGGGCTTCCACCGGCCCATCATCGGTTGTCAGCCAACTGATCGAACCATGTGGCTTGTACAGGCGAACAGTTTTACAGAGGCGGTGATCGACCTGCTGCTGGCGTTTTTCAGCCACCAGAACACGGCTGTATTGCGTCTGGAAAAGCGGGCGAGGTCGCGGCTTGCGCCGACGGAACCCCGTGAAGCCCGTGTCCAGTGGAAGTTCCGCCAGATCGCAGAACAACTCCAGCAAAGTGTCGTAGTTGGTCGTGATGACGTGGATGCTTTCCGCGTTCTGTGGAGAACCGTTGAACAAGCGGTTCAGGAGACGTGATGGCGCATGACCGCCTGCGACCTTCTCACCCAGAATCCTCTCCTCTGCGGCGATGGCCTTATCCAGAATCAGCTTCGCCGTTTCTCCGCGTATGGCTGAAACGATTTCTCCCCATTCCGCCATACCAAGCGGAATGCCATTCAGGCCCGCTTCCAGATTTTCCTTTATGGCCTCAACTGATTGTGCCCAAGCATTTTTTGCCCCATCGGTAGTCAGTGCATCGTGAACGGCTGTTGCCAAGTGCTCCGCCAAAGCGCCCATACCGGGAAGACCGTAGCCGCAGGAAAAGCCAGAGCCGATGAGCAGCACCGGAGTTTTGCGGAAAACTCCTTGAATATCCGCGAAGAGATCATCCGGCAGTTCGGCGGCGGTCATATCAGTCATGGTCAGGCCAACCCGAAATAACGTTCGAAGAACGCCGCCAGCTTCTCCAGCACCGTCTGCTTCTTCGCCGAATGGTTGTTGTTCTTGGAGAACCGCGAGACGGGCGGAAGAATCTTTGTGATCGCCGTGCCTGTGGTCGGAATACCGCCGTCGCGGAAGGCGTTGTCCACGAACGTCTTCGTCTCGTCCGAGTTTAGACCTTCGTCGGCGATGATGCGGTCAAGCTCCTCGATCTTTTTCCTGGCGACGAACGCCTGCCATTCCGCATCCACCTGGGCTTTCGGGGAAACCGAGTCCACGAACGCTTCGATGAGGTCTTTCTTGTTGCGCAGGGACGGGCTGGAATTGATCGCGCGCTCGATGGTCGCGCGGATTTCCTTGTCCTGACCGGTGCCCTTGGCCTTGATGTAGCGCTCGACCAGCATCAGGATGTAATCGACGTTGATCTCGACCTGCTTGATCAGTTCGATCTCGAATACCACGTCGTCGTTGATCGATTCCTTCTCGGCTTCGGAAGTGCTGCGGAACTCGGCGTACAGGTTCAGGTACAGGCTCTGATAGTCCTGAAAATCGCGGTCGCTCAGGATTTCGTTGCCTGCGAAGTCGTCGAAGGCGGTGAGGATGTTCTTCAGCCGCAGGATCGAACCGAACAGCTTGATGAACGCCTTCTGCGCCGCTTCGCCCGTGATGGCTTGGCCCAGCGGGAACAGCGCCACCAGTTCGGCGACCTTCTTCTGGTATTCGGTGTAGTAGTCCGCATAGGGCTTCAGCAGCACGATGCCCTTGGCGTCCTTGTTGCCGAACAGCGCCAGTGCGTCGTTGGTCGCCTGCTCCAGGTCGCGGAAGGAAACGATGTTGCCGTAGGTCTTGACCGAATTGAGGATGCGGTTGGTGCGCGAATACGCCTGGATCAACCCGTGCGCCCGCAGGTTCTTGTCTACCCACAGGGTGTTGAGCGTGGTGGCGTCGAAGCCGGTCAGGAACATGTTGACCACGATCACGAGGTCAAGCTCGCGGTTTTTCAGGCGCTGCGACAAGTCCTTGTAGTAGTTCTCGAACTTGCCGTCCGAGGTATCGAAGCTGGTGGCGAACAGACCGTTGTAGTCGCGGATGGCGGCATCGAGGAAATCGCGCGAGCCTTGATCCAGTCCGTCGGTTTCGAACGCTTCTTCGTCCAGCAAACCGTCTTCGCTGCCTTCGTTGGCGGCAAAGCTGTAGATCAGGCCGATCTTGAGCCGCTGGGCTGGTGGCACATCCTTCTGCTGCTGCGCGAATTCGGTGTAGTAGCGTTTGGCTGCGTCGATGGAGGCCGTGGCAAACAGCGAATTGAATCCGTTGAGCCGTTTGCTGCCATGCCGGTAGCTGGCGCTGCGCTTGGTTTTCTGGTCGAAGTGCTCGCGGATGTAGTCGACGATCTGCTTGATGCGCTCCGGCGCAAGCAAAGCCCGTTCGGTGTCGATGGCCGGAACCTTCTTGTCGCGGATAGCTGCCGCTGCCTTGATGGTGTTGATGTAGTCGATGCGGAACGGCAGCACGTTCTTGTCATTGATGGCATCGACGATGGTGTAGGTGTGAAGCTTGTCGCCGAACGCCTGTTCCGTGGTACGCAGCTTTGGATTGCCGCCCGTGCCCGCGTTGTCGGCGAAGATCGGTGTGCCGGTGAAACCGAACAGGTGGTAGCGCTTGAAAGTCCAGGTGATCTCCGTGTGCATGTCGCCGAACTGGCTGCGGTGGCATTCGTCGAAGATCACCACCACATGCGCGTCGTAGACCGGGTGTTTTTTGTTCCTGGCGACGAAGCGGCTCAGCTTCTGGATGGTGGTGATGATGATGCGCGCGTTCGCATCTTCCAGTTGCCTTTGCAGCACCGCCGTCGAGGTGTTGGAATTGGCCGCGCCCTTCTCGAAGCGTTCGTATTCGCGCATGGTCTGGTAGTCCAGATCCTTGCGATCCACCACGAACAGCACCTTGTCGATCTCCGGCAGCCCGCGCGCCAGTTGCGCGGCCTTGAAGCTGGTCAGCGTCTTGCCGCTGCCCGTGGTGTGCCAGATGTAGCCGCCTGCTGCCACCGTGCCAAGTTGCCGGTGATTGGTCGCCGTGGCGATGCGTTGTAGGATGCGTTCGGCCGCAACGATCTGGTAGGGCCGCATCACCAGCAGCTTGCGATCCACGTCGAACACGCAATAGCGGGTGAGGATGTTCAGCAGCGCGTGCTTGGCGAAGAAGGTCTTGGTGAAATCGGCCAGCTCGGTGATCGGCTGATTCTTCGCATCGGCCCACCAACTGGTGAAGGCGAAGCTGTTGGACATCTTGCCGCGTGCACGCCGGTTGCTACGCTGCTCTGCCAGATGGCCGTCGCGCGTGGTGTTGCTGTAGTACTTGGTCAGCGTGCCGTTGCTGATGACGAACAACTGCACGTACTCGAACAGGCCGGAACCGGCCCAGAAGCTGTCGCGCTGGTAACGGTCGATCTGGTTGAACGCTTCGCGGATGTCCACGCCCCGGCGCTTCAGTTCGATGTGAACCATCGGCAGGCCGTTGACCAGCACGGTCACGTCGAAGCGGGTGGCGCGCGCGCCTTCGGCTTCGTACTGGTTGATGACCTGCAGGCGGTTGTTGTGGATACTCTGCTTGTCGAGCAGGTAGATGTTCTTGGTGCTGCCGTCGTCGCGCTTCAAGACCTGGATGTGGTCTTCCTGAAGGCGTGCGGTTTTCTCGACGATGCCATCGTTGGCTCCGGCGATCTTCTCGCCGAAGAATTGCTGCCATTCGCGGTCGGAGAACGTGATCTTGTTCAGTGCCTCCAACTGGCGGCGCAGGTTGGCGACGAGGTCGGCCTCGCTGGTGAGGCGGAGGTATTCGTAGGCCTGTACCTGCAAGCGTGCAATGAAGTCGCGCTCAAGTTCCGCTTCGGACTGGTAGCGTTCCTCGCGCATCTCGTTCGGGCGCACGAATTCTGCGACGACGGTGCTTTCGTTAGAAAGCGCAATCGGTTCGTAGCGGTAGGGTTTGAGGTCTTCGCTCACGTGACCTCCCTGAAGGTTAGCAAGCGGTCGCGGTAGTGCTCGTATTGCTGGCGGCGGGCCTTGATTTCGGCGGGCAGGCCGATAGAAAGGTCGTTTACCAGTGCGTCGAACTTGTCGAGAATGGAAACAATGCGCTCCTGTTCCTCAAGAGGCGGAACAGGAATACGGATTTTCGAGAATCCGTCAATTAGAAGCGTGTTGACCTTTGTGCGCGCCACATACTTGGCTTTCTCTGCGATGAACGAAGTCGTCTGCATGCAGTAGGAGACGAACTTCGGATTCATCGAATGGCGGAAGGCGTAGCAGTGGTCGTGGATGGCAACTTCTTCATCGCCAAGCCAGGCTACCGCTTTGCCGACATCTTCGACGGTTTCGCCGACATCAGTGATGACAACATCGCCGGGCTTTGCGTAGCGCAATGTGTCCGCCATATCCGAACGGACTTGCGAGATGACGCGATCAGTCCATACGCAGTATTGCGTGTAAATCTCGCCGTAGTGGATGACGCTGATTCCGTCGCCCACATAATCCGCTTTCGTGAAGCGACGACCGCGAATGAATTGGCCTATTTCATTCAGCATCATCCACCTTATAATTTGCTTGCTTGCTTGCTTGCTTGCTTGCTTGCTTGCTTGCTTGCTTGCTTGCTTGCTTGCTTCAGCGTCCGTGCGTTCGCCGAACGTCAAAAGCATATCGCGGTAATACTTGTATTGCCGCCGACGCGCCTCAAGCTCCGCCTCAAGCTCCGCCTCAAGCTCCGCCTCAAGCTTGGTAAAAGTGTCCAGCACTTTCACGATTTCGCGTTGCACTTCGAGCGGCGGGACGGGAACACGGAACTTCTTCACCACGTTGTCGGGAATCGCAGGGTAGCTTGCGCCGCGCTCGTTGGCCTCGACGTAGGCGTAAAAGTCATCGGTTCCTATCAGATGGAACAGGAAATTGGTCAGGACGATGTTGTTGTCAGGCCGGAGCACGCAAAAGCCCGTGCTGCAAATCTGGCCGTCAAACTCGCGCGGGATGACGGCATACCGTTTCAGCATCGGGCGCGTTGTTCCAAAGATGACATCGCCTTCACGGACGACCTGCTGCGCGCGACTGGGCGCGTTTTCGCTGGTGATGGTGGATGTTTCGGCAATCGCGTGGGTTGCCCGGTCAACCGAAGTCAAGTCAATATATTGAAATTCAGCACTGCCCTGATCTGCCCAGCGAATATTCGCAGGCCGCAAGACAAAACTCTCGATAGCCTTGAACTCAACGCCATCAGAACATTGCGCGGCAATGAGGTCGTCTATGCGGCTCATGCCTCGTCTCCTTCCAGTTCGGCAACGATGGCATCAATCTGCGTCCGCAGTTCGGCTTGTCTTGTCACGATGCGGGCAATCTTGGTGTTGAGCGCCTTGATATCCACCGTTACATCGTTGTTCGGCTGCTCGACATACGATGAGACAGAGACGTTGTAGTCGTTTGCCACAATGTTAGCGTTCTCGACCAATCGAGCGAAGTGCGCCACGTCCTTACGAGCAGTGAAGGCATCAAGCACCTTCTGCTGGTTGGTATCCGTCAGCTTGTTCTTGTTACCGCTACGCATGAACTCGGCGGACGCATCAATGAACAGCGTGGCGTTGTCGCGCTTGGATTTCTTCAGCACGATGATGCAAGTGGCAATCGTGGTGCCGAAAAACAGGTCGGGCGGCAATTGGATGACGGTATCGACGTAGTTGTTGTCGATCAGGTACTGGCGGATTTTTCGCTCCGCACCGCCGCGATAGAGCACACCGGGAAACTCGACGATGGCCGCCGTGCCGCTGGTCGCCAGCCACGACAGAATGTGCATGGTGAAGGCAAGGTCGGCCTTGCTCTTGGGCGCGAGTACGCCCGCAGGCGCGAAGCGTGGGTCGTTGATGAGCAGCGGATTGCTGTCGCCCGCCCACTTGATGGAATACGGTGGATTGGAAACGATGGCCTCGAACGGCTCGTCGTCCCAGTGTGCGGGGTCGGTGAGCGTGTCGCCGTGCGCGATGTCGAACTTCTCGTAGTTCACGTCGTGCAGGAACATGTTGATGCGGCACAGGTTGTAAGTGGTCAGGTTGATCTCCTGCCCATAGAAGCCTTGCCGCACCTTGTCCTGCCCCAGAACCTTGGTGAACTTGAGCAGCAGCGAACCCGACCCGCAGGCCGGGTCGTACACCTTGTTGACCTCGGTCTTGCCGCTGACGGCGATGCGCGCCAGCAGTTCAGAGACTTCCTGCGGCGTGTAGAACTCGCCGCCGGATTTGCCGGCGGTGGAGGCGTACATCTGCATCAGGTATTCGTAGGCGTCGCCGAACAGGTCGATGGTGTTGTCGGTGAAGCTGCCCAGCGGCAGGTCGCCGATGGCATCGAGCAGCTTCACCAGCTTTTCGTTGCGTTTGGCGACTGTGGGGCCGAGCTTGCTGCTGTTCACGTCGAGGTCGTCGAACAGGCCCTTGAAGTCGTCCTCGCTGTCCGCGCCGATGGCTGAACCCTCGATGTCCTTGAACACGCGGGACAGGGTTTCATTGAGGTTGGCGTCGTGTCGCGCCCGCTCGCGCACGTTGGCGAACAGGTGCGAAGGCAGGATGTAGAAGCCTTTTTCCTTGACCGTTTCGGCACGGCCCTGTTCGGCATCGGTGTCGGACAGCGCGGCGTAGTCGAAGTCGTTTTCTCCGGCGCGATGGGCTTCATCGTTCAGGTAGGCGGTGAGGTTCTCCGAGATGAAACGGTAGAACAACATGCCGAGCACGTAGCTCTTGAAGTCCCAGCCGTCCACGCTGCCGCGCAGATCGTTGGCGATGCGCCAGATGGTTTTGTGCAGTTCCGCCCGCTCGGCTTCTTTGTTGTTGTTCACGTCCGAACCTTCAATCAATCAGAATCTTGAAACTGGTCGCCAGCGCCTCCGGCTCCACGCCATGCGCGTCACGCTTGAGTCTGACCAGGCCGTAGCCTTCCATCATCCGCAGCGAGCGCGACAGGTTGGGCACACGCCGCCCGGTGAGCGCTGCCAGCGCCGTCAGCGACTTGGGCCGCTGGTCGCGGATCACGCGCAGCAAGGCCCGGTTGTCCTCGGACAGCACCGCCGCCATCGTCGCCATGGACGGAAACCAGACCGAGGGCTGACCAGGGCCGGCAGCAGAATGGCTCTGATCCTCGGGGCGGCGTATGCCGACGATGCAACGCTTCATCTTGGGCAGGATGGCGAAAGAAAGATGGATGGCAGTTTATCAGGCTGACATAAGGAAAGAGAGGCTTGGTGCATCATATTTCGTGGCTTTCGTGCCGGGCAGCACATTGATCGCTGTACCGGTTGCCGACTGGACTACCTGCCGAGATAGGTGGCTGTGATTTGAATGCGCTCGTGCCCCAATTCGCGGCTGATCGTCTGACGAGCATGGTCGTCTTCCATGCGTTGCGTTGGACTTGAAGGACCACCTGCCGCCGGCGCCTTCCACCCCGTCAGCGCTTCATACCGCATCTGCGCATACCGATGCCGCAGTCCGTGCATGTTGCTCAGGCCCGAAGCCTTGCACTGCCCGTCGTAGACGTGCCGCTGTTGGATGTAGGTCTTGTTCGCGGGGATCAGCGAGCCCAACCCCACCAGCCGGTGGGCCTCATCCAGTACCGTCCGCTGCTCTGCCGTCGTGATCGGTACCGCCCGGTCGCGCCCGCCCTTGGCCCATGAGCCTTTGATGGCGATGTGGTCGCCACGGTCGGCATAGCGGGGCTGGAACTTGATGGACTCTTCCCGCCGTAGGCCAAAGGCCGCTTGCAGGCGCAGGCTCATGCGGACGTGCGGATCGGTGATTCTGTTCAGCCCATCGCCCAGTTCCTTGGCCTTGCTCTCGTTGGTCATGTAGCGGCGTTCAGGGATGCCCAGCTTGGTGTTGTCCGCTGGCAGGATGCCTGCTTTGCCGACCTTCTCTGCCCACCAGCGCAGGTGCGCCATGCGGTTCTTGATCGTGCCTGCCGACAGGCCTTCGGCTTGCCAGCGCTGCAACAGGGCTTCGACATGCGTGCCCTTGAGCGAGGAGGCCCGCATCTGGCGAAAGCCCGCTTCGCACAGTTGGCGTGCGGCCAGGGTCAGCGACCGTTGCCGGTCGGCTTGGGTGGCGTGGCTGCCGTCGCGGTTGCGCAGGCAGAGCTGGCGCAGGGTATAGGTCAGGTCGTCCATCGCAGTGCTGTTCCATCGGTTGTCGGGGCTGAGAAGCAAACGGTCAGTGTTTTTGCCAACTCGCCAAGGCGAGATCCCCGAAGGGCGAGGGCCAGGTGCTCAGTTCACCTGTGGCCTCGAATGAGGCGTCCGCCTTGCTTCCTGTGGGAAGGCCGGGCGGAAGAGTTGCAAGGGACGACAACGTGATGTGCTGGGATGGGTGCCTCCTGTTGTGCAGTGGTGGAAAGAAGCCGGCAGGTCGGGCGACCCGCGATGAGTGCCTGGAACGGCGGATGTGTGCGGCGACGATGGCGCGACGAACCACGTCGAGGATGAGGAAGGCTCTGCCCATGGTAGGGCGGCACACAGAGCGAGCCGGGGTGTGCCTGGGATGGTTCCGTCCGGCGAGCCGGGTCGGCGCTTGCAGGAACCTGCGCCAGGGTTCCGGTGTTCATACCCACCGGCAGGTTGTTGCTGGGCCAGTGTGCCGGGGCATCGTCATGTGCGCAGCCATCAATGCGATGCTGCGCCAAGCCGCATTGCTGCTGCAATTTTCCGGGCCGTCACCGCGGCGGGCAGTGACGGCCCCATCGGCCTCACGCCGAGCCTCGTGGCCTCAGCCTTGCAGCAGCAGGTGTGTTTCCCGGGGCTGTTGGCAGCATTCCGCTGTCAGCCATGCACCCGATGATCTGCCCGATGGGTAGCGATGGTGTCTTCAACATACGCTTGATCTGATCCAGATGCCGTTGCGCCACCTCGCGCGACGCAGGCTTTGCGGCTTGGCTGCTGGACGATTGAGAAGGAGCAGGCGGCGAACCATGCTGGCTGTTGCTGATGGCCTGCACGGGTGTCTGCTGCGGGGTGGATTTGCGCGCCGCCCAGAGCTTGAACACGCCTTCCACGGCCTTCTTGATCAGCCCGTAGAGGTAGGCGATGGCGTTGTGCACGCCACCTGATTCGCAGCGCATGTCCCACTCGGCCAGCACCGCCAGGCGTTGCTCCAGAGGCAAGCCCCTGAGACGCGCGGTGAGAATCTGCTGCTGATCCTGCGGCAGTTGCCGGAAGCGGATGGGCACATCCGACCGCGATGCCTGGACTTCGGTTGGTGACCGGTAACGTATGTACTTCTTTAAATACTTCTTTTTGTACAGCACGTACTACTGTCGCAGATGCCGGAACGGGTTTCGGAATGTCGCCGCTGGCTTCGGGCACGAGGGCATTGCGCGGAGTTGAACCACCAGGACTGCCCGGATCATGGTCATCGCCCCGGTGTTGCAAGCGCCTGATCCGCTCTTGCATTGTTGCGGGCAGCTTTCCCAACCTGTCTGGATGGCGCATGGCCTCTTCGAGAATGGACTGCGCCAGTTGGCGGATCGTCGCGCTGGCATGGCCGAGCGCCCGTTCCAGCAGGGGCATGTAGTCTTCGTCTTCCAGGCAGGCGTCGTCGAACGCGAGGGGCTGATTCCGCACCGCGTAGCGGCTGGCCATCGAAAAGCCGGTCATCGGATTGCGGCGGTATTCGACCAGTGCAATCCACGTGGACAGCCGCAGGCACAGCACGGCCCTGGACACGGTTTCAAGGGCCGCCCGCTTGCTGCCTGGTGCGCTGGGCAGGTATCCGCGCAGCGCGTCGTAACTGAGGACCACGGTGCCGTCGCTGCTGGCCAGCGCACGGAAAGTCAGCCACGCGTTGCGCTCCAGCGGCGTCAGCCGCTCATCGAGCAACAGGGCTTTCTGGGTGATGATGTCTGAAGCTTTGTGTGACATGGCGAGGCTCCTATCGGTATCGGCCAACTGGCCAAAGGAGCCGTCATCTCACCCCGGCATCACCGCTGCCGCAGCCATCAATCCGAACTACGCGCCTTCCGTTTTTTCGAGCTGAAGCAGGGCGCAACATCCTTGGTGTTCCGGATCAGGAGGTGGGAAAATGAGCCCGTTGCAGCGCATTGGACGTTGGCGCACGTCGATGGCCGGTTTCGCTGCCACTGATCAGGTCGTCTGCTGACGCATCGCATCGGTAATGGGAGCGCGGGAAGTGTCCAGGGAGGGCCATCCGCTGCTACCAAGAGATACGCTTGATTTTTTGATCCAAGAATAGATCCAAGCGCGTCGATGGGGTTCAAAAACACCCTTGAAATCAACAGCATGCGGCGAAAACGTCACCTCTGCATCGGGCAGTAGCAGCGCAGGAAGCGATTCACTCCACCCGGATCCGGTGCTGCAAGTCTCGCTGTTTCACGTGGAACACGTCTGAAGGGGGGCTTGCCGCTGGTGTTCCCGGTGCCGCAGTTTCTCTGAATACGTACTGGGCATCCGGCTTCGGCAGACCTGTGAATACGTCGGAACGGTCGACCTCGCAGGGATGGCGCACGGGGCGGGGCGCTGTGCGTAGCGGCGTAGGCTCCGTATGAAGCCCGGTTGCCGGGCCTTGGGCAAACTACGTGCCGGGAGGGCGTGTTTCACGTGAAACACACGGCGGAATCGAAATGGGGACGGAGATGGATGGAGATGAACTGCTGGCGGAGGAGGGCCTGCTGATCGAGCGGTTGGCGGACGATGCGGGCTACTTCCTCCGTGGCGGGCGATTGCTGGAGCGTCTGCGCACGCCCCATCAGGAGATCGAGGTGTGGGACACGCCGCGCTTCGGCCGCTTGTTCCGGCTCGACGGCTGCTTCATGACCTCCGAGTGCGATGAATTCCACTACCACGAAAACCTGGCGCATGTGGCCGGCGTCGCCCATCCTTGCCCTCGCCGGACCCTGGTCCTCGGGGGTGGGGATGGCGGCTCGGCGGAGGAGTTGCTGAAGCATCCGTCCATCGACCGAGTGGTGGTCGTCGAGCTTGACGCCGGTGTGGTCGATATCGCGCGGCGCCATCTGCAAGCGGTGCATCGTGGCGCGCTGGACGATCCGCGGGTTGAACTGCGCATCGGGGACGGCATGGCCCATGTCGAGGCCATGCGCGGGCAGCCGGCGGCGGATGCGTTCGATTTGATCGTGTTCGATCTGACCGATCCCGTCGGCGCGGCGAAGCCATTGTTCTCCGCCGCCTTCTTCGGCGCCTGCCGGGCCTTGCTGGCGCCGGGAGGGACGCTGAGCCTGCAACTGGGCAGTGCATATTTCCAGCGTGATCAGGTCGCCTCGGTGCTGCGGGAGCTGCGCACGGCGTTCGGCGTGGTTCGGCCCTATCTCGCCTATGTTCCGCTGTACGGCAGCCTGTGCGTCTTCGCCGTGGCGTCCGACACGCTCGATCCGGCCGCGCTCGGCGCCGGAGAGGTCGATGCGCGCATTGCGGCACGCCGGCTGGAAGGGCTTCGGCACTACAATGGGGCGGTCCATTGCGCGCAATTCGCATATCCAAATCATCTGCGCGGCCTGCTCGCATGAAGCGGCCACGCGACCTTTGCAGGAAAGTCGTTCTACCGTGACCCGTCCTTCCGCGCCGTCGACGCGCACGCACGATTCCGCTCCTCGCCGTCCCCGTCCGTCGCCCGTGCGGCTGCCCGCCGACAGCCTGGGCTACGCCCTGCAGGCGTCGGCGCGCCTCGTCGCGGAGGTGCTCGACGGCGCGAACCTCACCGACGGCTTCGAGCGGATGCAGCAGGCGCATCCCGACTGGGCCGAAGGCACGCGCGGCGCGGTGCGCGACCTCGCATGGTCGACGCTGCGCGAATATGGCCGCGGCGATGCGGTGCTGCGGCATCTGCTGCACGCCCCGCCGCCTTCCTTCGTGCGGGCCTTGCTGCTGGTGGCGGTGCATCGGCTGGGGCAACGTCCCGAGCAGGCGCATACCGTCGTCGATCAGGCAGTCCAGGCCGTGGCGGCGGAGATGCCGGGGATGCGGGGCATGGTCAATGCCGTGCTGCGCAATGCGCTGCGGCAGAAGGCGTCATGGGCGGACTGGATCGGAGTCGACGAAGCGGCCCGCCATGCGCATCCGCGGTGGTGGCTGGAAAGGCTGCGGCGATCCCATCCGGAGCGGTGGGAGGCTGTGCTCGATGCCGGCAACCAGCATCCGCCGATGGCGCTGCGCGTGAATCGCCGCCGCATGACGGTGGATGAGGCGCTCGCGATGCTGCAGCAGGCCGGCGTGCCCGGGCACCGGCTGGAGAACGACGCGGTGCTGCTCGAGCGGCCGGTCGCGGTGGCGCGCCTGCCCGGCCACGGCGAAGGGCTGCTGTCGGTGCAGGACGCCGGCGCGCAGTGGGCGGCCAGGCTGCTGGACGCCCGCGACGGCGAGCGCGTGCTGGACGCTTGCGCCGCACCCGGCGGCAAGAGCGCTCATCTGCTCGAGCGCGCCGATGTCGATCTGCTGGCACTGGAACTCGATCCGCAGCGTGCGGAGCGCATCGGGCGCAACCTGGCGCGCCTCGGCCTTGCCGCGCAGGTGAGGGTCGCCGACTGCCGCGACCTGCACGCGTGGTGGGACGGGCGGCCGTTCGACCGCATCCTCGCCGACGTGCCGTGTTCGGCGTCCGGCGTGGCGCGCCGCCATCCCGACATCAAGTGGCTGCGCCGCGACGAGGACATCGGCCGCTTCGCCGCGCAGCAGGCGGAGATCCTCGATGCGCTTTGGCAGACGCTGGCGCCCGATGGCACAATGCTTTACGTCACCTGTTCGGTATTCGACGAAGAAAACCGGCTGCAGATCGCGCGTTTCCGCGCCCGCCACGGCGACGCCGAACAGCTTCCGATCGACAACCGCCCCGACTGCCAGCTCTTCCCCAATGCCGAACATGACGGCTTCTACTTCGCCCTGCTGCGCAAGTCTCGCTGAACGCATGCGGCGCTGGCTGTGCGCCGTGGTGCTGATGTGCGCCACTTTCGCGTCCTGCGCCGAGGAGGCGCTCATCCGCAGCGCCGAGATCGTGCCCGGCGACGGCGGCTACGTGCTGAACGCGGACATCGATCTCGAACTCAACTCGCGTCTCGCCGATGCCGTGACCCGCGGCGTGTCGCTGTACTTCGTCGCCGAACTGCGCATCGAGCGTCCGCGCTGGTACTGGCTCAACGAACTCGTCGTCGACCGCACGCTCGACTACCGCCTGCACTACAACGCCATCACGCGCAGCTATCGCCTGTCCATCGGCAGTTTCCAGCAGAGCTTCGACAGTCTCGATGCCGCCGTGCGCACGATGCTGCGCATCCGCAACTGGCAGGTCGCGGGCAGCGACGAACTCCGGCCCGGGGTGTCGCACCAGGTCGCGCTGCGCTTCCAGCTCGACACCTCCCAACTGCCCAAGCCTTTCCAGGTCACCGCCATCGGCAGCCGCGACTGGGATCTCGGCACGGAGTGGGTGCGATGGACCTTCCTGCCCGGCGCGGCCGCCTCCCGATGAAGCGGATCGCACTCGTCGTCGCTGCCGCGCTGGCCGCGATCTCGCTGTTCCTGCTGACGTCCGCGAGTTCGAACACCGACCTGTTCGCC
Source organism: Thauera sp. K11 (assembly GCF_002354895.1). Taxonomy (NCBI): domain Bacteria; kingdom Pseudomonadati; phylum Pseudomonadota; class Betaproteobacteria; order Rhodocyclales; family Zoogloeaceae; genus Thauera; species Thauera sinica. The sequence goes on along the minus strand of NZ_CP023439.1, from coordinate 4,537,045 downwards.
GGCAGCTATCCCTACCTGCTCGGCCTCAACGGCGCGGTGGTCGTCGCCCTGGCGGCGCTGGTCGGCCTGCAGTTGCACATGTTGTGGCGCGAGTATCGTCAGCGGCAGTTCGGCTCGCGGCTCAAGTACCGGCTGGTGCTGATGTTCGCGCTGATGGGACTGCTGCCGGGCTTCGTGGTGTATGCGGTGTCCCTGCAGTTCGTGGTGCGCAGCATCGAATCGTGGTTCGACGTGCGCGTCGATGCCGCGCTCGAGGGCGGCATCGCGCTGGGGCAGAAGGCGCTCGACTTCCTCGTCGGCCAGGTGCACGAAAAGGCCGAAGGCATGGCGCTCGTGCTGGAGGGCAACGACCCGGTGCCGTCGGCGCTGCTCAACCGCCTGCGCGAACAGGCCGGCGTCGCCAGCGCGACGGTGATCGGCATCAACGGGCAGATCGTCGCCAGCGCGGTGGATTCGGCCGGCACCCTGCTGCCGGACCTGCCGACCGCGACGCAACTGCGGCAGGCGCGGCAGACGCTGAGCCTGCACGCGGTGGAGACGCAGCCCGACGGCCGGCTGGTGATCCGGGTGATCGTGCCCATCCCGATGCGCACGCTGGCGGGCGAGACGCACCTGCTGCAGCTCACCCAGCCCGTCCCCGAGACCTTTGGCCACAACGCGGAGGCGGTGCAGGAAGCCTATCGCGAGTACCAGCAATTGACGCTCGGGCGCGTCGGCCTCAAGCGCATCTACACGTTGACGTTGACGCTGACGATGCTGCTCGCCCTGCTGGCGGCGGTGGCGGTGGCCTTCATCATGGCGCGCCGGCTCGTCGCACCGCTGCTGATCCTGGCCGAAGGCACGCAGGCGGTGGCGCAGGGGGACTTCAGTCCGCGCCAGGCGCTGCCGGCCCGCGACGAGCTGGGCGTGCTGACCCAGTCGTTCAACCAGATGACGCGCCAGCTCGAGGATGCGCGCGCCGCGACCGACCGCAGCCGTGCCGCGGTGGAAGCGGCGCGGGTCTATCTGGAGAGCGTGCTGGCCAACCTGTCCACCGGCGTGCTCGCCTTCGCGGCCGACGGCACGCTGCGTGCGGCCAACCATGGCGCGCTGGCCATCCTGGACGACGATCTCGCCGGCTTCGAGGATATCCCGCTGGCCGAGTGGCCGCGCCACCAGGTGCTGCGCGACGCACTCGTCGACGGCTTCGCGGCGAACGAGGGGGACTGGCAGGCGCAGATCGAGCTGCCGGTGAAGGACAGCGCTCCGCTCACGCTGCTCATCCATGGCTCGCGCCTGCCGCAGAGCGGCGGGGGCGGATCGGTGGTGGTGTTCGACGACATCTCGCGCCTCATCGCCGCGCAGCGCACCGCGGCATGGGCCGAGGTGGCACGTCGCCTGGCGCACGAGATCAAGAATCCGCTGACGCCGATCCAGTTGTCCGCCGAGCGCCTGGCCTTCAAGCTCGCCGACCGCCTCGACGACGACGGCCGCGAGATGCTGGAGCGCTCGACGCGGACCATCGTGAACCAGGTCGAGGCGATGAAGAACCTGGTCAATGCCTTCCGCGATTACGCGCGGCTGCCCGCGCCGCAACTTGCCGCGGTGGACCTGAATGCGCTGATCCGCGAGGTGCTGAATCTCTACGAAAGCGCGGCCGGGCGCATCCGGCTGGAACTGGCGCAGGACCTGCCGCCGGTGCAGGGCGATGCCACGCAGATTCGACAGGTGATCCACAATTTGCTGCAAAATGCCCAGGATGCGCTGAACGGCGACGAGGACGGCGAGATGCAGGTGATCACCCGCCGCGAAGGCGAGCGTGCGCTGCTGCTGTTCCGTGACAACGGCCCGGGCTTCCCGGCGGAAGTGCTGACACACGCCTTCGAACCCTATTTCACCACCAAGTCGCGGGGCACCGGCCTCGGCCTGGCGATGGTGAAGAAGATAGTCGATGAGCACGGTGGCGAGGTCAGGCTGGCGAACCGCGACGGCGGTGGCGCCGAGGTACGCATCCGCCTGCGTCTGGCTGCAACGAGTGGTGACAACTGAAAGATGGCAAAAATACTAATCGTTGACGACGAAGTGGGTATCCGCGAGCTGCTGTCCGAGATCCTGCGCGACGAGGGGCATGACGTGCTGCTCGCCGAGAACGCCGCCGCGGCGCGTGCGGCGCGCAACGCCCTGCGCCCCGACATGGTGCTGCTCGACATCTGGATGCCCGACACCGACGGCATCACGCTGCTGAAGGAGTGGGCTGCCAGCGGCCAGTTGACGATGCCGGTGGTGATGATGTCGGGCCACGGCACGATCGATACCGCGGTCGAGGCGACCCGCATCGGCGCGATCGACTACCTCGAGAAGCCGATCGCGCTGCAGAAGCTGCTGGCGGCAGTGAAGCGCGGGCTGCAGCGCCCGCAGCCGGCTGGCACGCCGGCGCCGCTCACGCTGGCAGCCTTCACCCGCTCGGTGCCGCTGCGCGAGCTGCGCCGCCGCGTCGAGCAGATCGCGGTGAATTCGCGCGTGCTGCTGCTGCGCGTGGGCGCGGGCAGCCTGGCCGAGCTGGTCGCGCGCAGCGTGCAGGCAAGCGGTGCGCCGTGGCTGGACCTTGCCGCGGTGACCGCGCCGCTCGACCTGAACCAGTTGCAGGCAACGCAGGGCGGCGTGCTGTTCGTCGGCGAGCTTGCGCGCCTGTCGCGCGCGCAGCAGAAGAACCTGGCCTTCGCGCTCGACCGGCTGGACCGCTACGACCTGCGCCTGGTGGCGGCCACCGACCGCAGCCTCGATGCGCTGCTGGCCGAGGGCTGGGAAGAGTCGCTGGTGTCGCGCCTGTTCGAGGTCAGCCTGGCGCCGCCCTCGATCGCCGACGTGAAGGACGACCTGCCCGAACTCGCCAGCCAGATCCTGCTGCATCTGGTCGAGGGCGGCGAGGTGCCGCTGCGCCGCTTCTCGACGGCGGCGCTCAACCAGTTGCGCAATCTCGGCTGGCCGGGCGGCTACGCCGAGCTGCGCGCGGCGGTGAAGTCGCTCGCGCTGGGTACGCTGGAGGAGGAGATCGGCGTCGCCGACGTGCGCCGGCTGCTCGCCCCGTCGCATGACGTCGGCATGACGGGTGTCCCGCTCGACCAGCCGCTGCGCGAGGCGCGCGAAGCCTTCGAGCGGCTGTATTTCGAGCATCACCTGCGCCTGGAGGGCGGCAACATGACCCGCCTCGCCGAAAAGACCGGGCTCGAGCGCACCCACCTCTACCGCAAGCTCAAGCAGCTCGGCCTGCAGGCCGGCCGGCGCCATGAGGAAGGCTGAGCGGGCGCCTGCCGGCGCTCGCGTTGTTGCGCTGCAACAACCCGCTTCGGGGCGAGTCCCGGGCGTGTAACATTGCCGGCCAAACGCCAGTCGGGATTCTCGGGTGAAGATCATCATTCTCGGCGCCGGCCAGGTCGGCGCGTCGGTGGCAGAAAACCTGGTGTCGGAGGCCAACGACATCACCCTCGTCGATACCAGCGCCGAGCATCTCGCGGTGCTGCGTGAGCGTCTCGAGATCCGTACCGTATGCGGCAATGCGGCATCGCCGACGGTGCTGAAGGACGCCGGCGCCGACGATGCCGACCTGCTGATCGCCGTCACCCAGTCCGACCAGACCAACCTGTGCGCCTGCCGCATCGCCAAGGTGCTGTTCAACCTCCCGACGCGCATCGCGCGGCTGCGCTCCACCGACTACGTCGACCACCCCGAACTGCTCGACGACGACAATTTCGCGGTGGATTTCTCGATCTGCCCCGAGCAGGTCGTCACCGATCACATCAAGCGCCTGATCTCCTTCCCCGAGGCGCTGCAGGTGCTCGAGTTCGCCGACGGCGTGGTCAGCCTGATCTGCATGCGCGCGTTCGAAGGCGGCCCGCTGGTGGGGCATCCGCTGAAGGCGCTGCGCTTCCACCTGCCCAACGTGGAGGCCCGCATCGCCGCCATCTATCGCGAGGGCGAGCCCATCATGCCCGAGGGCGACACGGTGATCATGCCTGGCGACGAGGTGTTCTGCCTCGCGGCGACGGTGCATATCCGGCAGGTGATCGGTGAGCTGCGCCGCGGCGACCGGCCGATGCGGCGCATCATCATCGCCGGCGGCGGCAACATCGGCCTGCGGCTCGCACGCTCCATCGAGCAGGACTATCACGTCAAGATCGTCGAGAGCAACGCCGCCCGCGCCGAGACGGTGGCGACGCAGCTCAAGCGCGCGCTGGTGCTGCGCGGCGACGCCACCGACGAGAAGCTGCTCGAGGCCGAGGGCATCGACGAGACGGACCTCTTCGTCGCGCTGACCAACGACGAGGAAGACAACATCATGTCGGCCTCGCTCGCCAAGCGCATGGGGGCGCATCGCACGCTGGCCCTGATCAACCGCAAGAGCTACGTCGACCTCGTGCAAGGCGGGCCGATCGACATCGCCATCTCGCCGGCGCACACCTCCATCGGCACGCTGCTCGCCCATGTGCGGCGCGGCGACGTGGTCGCGGTGCACAGCCTGCGCCGCGGCGCGGCCGAGGCGCTGGAGATCATCGCCCACGGCAACCCGAAGGATTCCAAGGTGGTGGGGCGGCCGATCGAGGACGTGGCGCTGCCCGTGGGCGCGACCATCGGCGCCATCGTGCGCAACGTCAAGCGCGAGGACGGCAAGATCATCCGCCGCGAGGTCATCATTCCGCACCACGACACGGTGATCCGCGAGAACGACCACGTGATCGTCTTCTGTACGCACAAGAAGCTGGTGCGCAAGGTCGAGAAGCTGTTCCAGGTCGGCTTCGCCTTCCTCTGATCGGTCCCCGCCCGCATGCGCGCCTACCATCCCGCCCTGAATGCGCTCGGCCTGATCATCATGATCTTCGGGCTGCTGATGACCGTCCCGCTGGCCGTGTCCTACAGCCTGGACGAGGGCATCCGCTTCCGCGACTCGATCATCATCACCTTCCTCGTCGGCCTGCTGCTGTGGGTGGTGACGCGGTGCGCACGGCGCGACCTGCGGGTGCACGACGGCTTCCTGCTGGTGGCGGCGACGTGGGTCGGCCTGCCGGTGTTCGGCGCCCTGCCCCTGCTGCTCAACATCCCGGGCCTCTCCGCCACCGACGCCTATTTCGAGGCGGTGTCCGGGCTCACCGCCACCGGCGGCACGGTGCTGACGCGGCTCGACGACCTGCCGATCTCGCTCAACCTGTGGCGCACCTTCATGCACTGGATCGGCGGCATGGGCGTGATCGTGCTGGTGGTGGCGATCCTGCCGCTGCTGGGCATCGGCGGGCGGCAGTTGTTCAAGGCCGAGGTGCCGACGCCGATGAAGGAGTCCAGCCTGACGCCGCGCATCACCGAGACGGCGAAGGGGCTGTGGGTGACCTACATGCTGCTCACGCTCGCCTGCGGGTTGTCGCTGTGGTGGGCGGGGCTCGGCCCGTGGGACGCGGTGATCCATGCATTCTCGGTCACGGGCCTGGGCGGCTTCTCGAGCAAGGATGCCTCGCTGGCCTATTTCGACAACGTCGCGGTGGAAGCGGTCGCCGCCGGCTTCGCGCTGCTGTCGGGGCTCAATTTCGCCACCCACTACATGGCCCTCGCGCGGCGCTCGCCGCTGCCTTACTGGCGCGACCCCGAACTGCCGTTCTACTTCGGCGTGCTCGCCTTCAGCATCGTGATGCTGACGCTCTACCTGATGCAGACCGAAGCGCATGCCGACCTGCTGACCACCCTGCGCTACGTGGCGTTCCACGTGGTGTCGATCTCCACCTCGCTGGGCCTGTCGACCTACGACTACACCCACTGGCCGATGTTCGCGCAGACCTGGGTGCTCTTCCTCGGCAGCTTCGTGGCCTGCTCGGGCTCGGCCGGCGGCGGGATCAAGATGATGCGGGCGATGATCCTGTACAAGCAGGTGCTGCGCGAGATCGTGCGCTCGCTGCATCCCAACGTGGTGGTGCCGGTGCGCATCGGCGAGCAGCCGGTGCCGGAGGGCATCCTGCATGCGGTGCTGGGCTTCAGCTTCATGTACATGGTGTCCATCGTGTCGCTGACGCTGCTGCTGTCGGCCAGCGGCCTGGAACTGATCACCGCGTTTTCGGCGGTGGTGGCCTGTCTCAACAACACCGGTCCGGGGCTGGAGGCGGTGGGGCCGGCCTCCAACTACCAGGCGCTCGCCGACTTCCACAAGTGGGTGCTGTCGTTTGCGATGATCCTCGGCCGCCTCGAGATCTTCACGCTGCTGGTGGTGCTGACGCCCGCCTTCTGGCGGCGCTGAGGCGCTCCTGCCGGACGGCGGCGGCACGCCGATGACCCGCTCGGGCCGGCGACGGGCGATAATCACGGTCTGTCCCGCCCGCGAGGGGCGATCCGAGGATCCGACGTGAGCCGTCTGAAAAACGATACTTTCCTGCGCGCCCTGCTGCGCCAGCCCACCGACTACACCCCCGTCTGGCTGATGCGCCAGGCCGGCCGCTACCTGCCGGAATACTGCGAGACGCGCAGGCGCGCGGGCAGCTTCCTGCAACTGTGCAAGAGTCCGGCGCTCGCCTGCGAGGTCACGCTGCAGCCGCTGGCCCGCTACGACCTCGACGCGGCCATCCTGTTTTCCGACATCCTCACCGTGCCCGACGCCATGGGGCTTGGCTTGTACTTCGCCGAAGGCGAGGGCCCGCGCTTCGAGCGCCCGCTGCGCGACGAATGGGAGATCCGCAACCTGTCGGCGCCCGATCCGCACGCCGAGCTGCAGTACGTGATGGATGCGGTGGCCGAGATCCGCCGCGCCCTCGACGGCAGCGTTCCGCTGATCGGCTTCTCCGGCAGCCCGTGGACGCTGGCCTGCTACATGGTGGAGGGCGGCTCGTCCGACGACTATCGGCGGATCAAGACGATGGCATACAGCCGCCCCGATCTGCTGCATCACATCCTGGACGTCACCGCGCAGGCGGTGGTGACGTACCTGAACGCCCAGATCGAAGCGGGCGCGCAGGCGGTGATGGTGTTCGATTCGTGGGGAGGCGTGCTGTCGGAAGCGGCCTACCGCGAGTTCTCGCTGCGCTACCTGGAGCGGGTGGTGTCCGGGCTCGTGCGCGAGCGCGACGGCCATCGCGTACCCAGCATCGTGTTCACGAAGGGCGGCGGCATCTGGCTGGAGTCCATCGCCGCGATCGGCAGCGATGCCGTCGGCCTGGACTGGACCATGGACATCGGCCGCGCCCGCGCCCTGGTGGGCGGCAAGGTCGCGCTGCAGGGCAACCTGGACCCGTCCATCCTGTTCGCGCCGCCCGAGGTGGTGGCGGCCGAGGCCCGGCGGGTGCTGGATGCCTACGGTCCGCATCCGGGCCACGTGTTCAACCTCGGGCACGGCATCTCGCAGTTCACGCCGCCCGACAACGTGCGCGTGCTGGTCGACACGGTGCATGAGCACAGCCGCACGCTGCGCACCGCCGAGGGCCGCTGAAACCGCGTGGCGGCGGGCGGGTGTCCCGCACGCGGGCTGTCAAGCAAAAAATCGAACATCGGGTGCTTGACTTATGCACAATCGCCGGTTCCAGCGTGCCGATGCCGGTCCGCTGCCGGTGATAGGTAGCGCATTTTTCAAGCCATTGAATTTAAAGGGTTTAAGAAATGCGCAATGTTAAGGCGAAGTGACAGAAGGGCTTGTGCCGCGCGGGATTGAGCGCGATTCACCCAGCTTTCCCACAAAGTTGTCCACAGCTTTTGTGGACAAGCCATTAGGGTTATGCCGGACAATTCCTTAGGCCCGATTTCCGCTGTCCGACATCAACAAGCTTCCGCAAGCTGTTGAATTTTCTGGATTTTACCTTTCACGCCCGCTTCCGGCATGCCCTACGTCCGCGTCGCGCTTCCTGTCCCCATACCGCAGGTCTTTGATTACATAGCGGAAGATGCCGGAGAGACGGACATCGGACGCTGCGTGCGGGTGCCGTTCGGGCGCGGCGAGAAGAGCGGCCTGATCGTTGCGCTGTCCGCCGCGGCCGAGGTGGACGCGGCACGGCTCAAGCCGGTGCTGCACATCCAGCGCGAAGTGCCGCCCCTGCCGCAAGACTGGCTCGGGCTCGTCGATTTCGTCGCGCGCTACTACCATGCGCCGCTCGGCGAGGTGGTCGCCCTCGCTCTGCCCCCGGGCCTGCGGCGCGCCGATGGTGTCAGCGGCGAGGACGAGGACCCGCTGCTCGTGGTTTCCGACGCCGGCTGGTCCGCACTGCAGGCGGTGCGCCGCGACAGCAAGGCGCTGACCCTGCTGCGCGAGCTTGCGGCGACGGGCGCGCCCATGCGGCGCAGCGTGGTGCGCGAACTGCCGCAGGGCGCCGCCGTCGGCGATGCGCTGCGCCGTGGCTGGCTGGCGCCGGCTCCGGCGGCGGGCGGGCGCGAACGGATGGCCGCCGCGCCGGCGCTGACGGCCGAGCAGTCCGCGGTGATCGGCGAGGTGTCCGCGGCGCCCCCCGGTTTTCGCGCCTGGCTGCTGCAGGGCGTGACCGGCAGCGGCAAGACGGAGGTCTATCTGCGGCTGGCGCAGCAGGTGTTGGCGGGTGGCGGCCAGGTGTTGATGCTGGTGCCGGAGATCGCGCTCACGCCGCAGCTCGAGCGCCGCGTCGCGCAGCGTTTTCCGGCGGCGAACGTGGTCAGCCTGCATTCGGCGCTGGCTGCCGGAGCGCGTTCGCGCGGCTTCGTGCAGGCGCTGACCGGCCACGCCGACATCGTGCTCGGCACGCGGCTGGCGGTGTTCGCGCCGCTGCCGCGCCTCGGCCTGATCCTGGTCGACGAGGAACACGACGCCTCCTACAAGCAGCAGGAGGGCGTGCGGTATTCGGCGCGCGACGTCGCCGTGTGGCGCGCGCGCCAGCACGGCGTGTCGGTCGTGCTCGGCTCGGCCACGCCGTCGCTGGAGAGCTGGCATCACGCGCGCGGCGGGCGCTATGCGCCGCTCGCCCTGAACCAGCGCGCGGTGGCATCGGCGATGCCGGCGGTGCGCTGCATCGACACCCGGCGCCTGAGGCTGGACGAGGGCCTCAGCCCGGCGCTGCAGGCGGCGGTTGCGGCGCGGCTGGAACGCGGCGAGCAGAGCCTGGTGTTCCTCAACCGCCGCGGCTATGCGCCGGTCCTGTCGTGCCCGTCCTGCGGCTGGATCAGCCGCTGTCCGCACTGCTCCGCCAATCTCGTGGTGCATCTGGCCGACCGCCGGCTGCGCTGCCACCACTGCGGCTGCGACGGGCCGATTCCGCACGCCTGCCCGAGCTGCGGCGACCAGGACATCCGGCCCTTCGGCCGCGGCACGCAGCGCATCGAGGCGCGGCTGGCGGAGCTGTTTCCGCGGGCGCGCGTGCTGCGCGTCGACCGCGATGCGGCGCGCACCCGCGCCCAGTGGGAAAGCCTGCTGGCGACCATCGCCGACGGCGGCGCCGACATCCTCGTCGGCACCCAGATGATGGCCAAGGGCCACGACTTCCCGCAGCTCACCCTGGTCGGGGTGATCGGCGCCGACGCCTCGCTGCATGCCGCCGATTTCCGCGCGCCGGAACGCCTGTTCCAGCAACTGATGCAGGTCGGCGGCCGCGCCGGCCGCGGTGTGCTGCCGGGAGAGGTGCTGATCCAGACCGAATACCCGGCACACCCGCTGTACCAGCACCTGGCCCGGCACGACTTCGACGCCTTCGCCCGCATGGCGCTGCAGGAGCGGCGCGCGGCGGGTTTTCCACCCTTCACCCACCAGGCCATGCTGCGCGCCGACGCGCCGGCGCTGGACGACGCGGTGGAGTTCCTGCGCCACGCGCGCCGGCTGGCCGAGGAGCGCGCACCCGCGGGCCTGCGCCTGTACGACCCGGTGCCGATGCGGCTGACCCGCCTGGCACGGCGCGAACGGGCGCAACTGCTGGTCGAGGCGGACCACCGCGGGCCGCTGCAGACCTTTCTCGCCGACTGGGTCGCCCTGCTCTACCGCCAGCGCACCGCGCGCGAGTTGCGCTGGCAGATCGACGTCGATCCGCTGGACGTCTGAACGATCGTTTCCGGAGTCGAGCGCCGGGAAGCAGCCTGCTCCAGGGCCCGGGCGCGGAACGTGGCGCCGGGGTGGCCGGCGGCATTCGCACGCCGCCCATTGCGGCGAAAGCGCTCAGCCCAGCCGTTCCACCGCGTCGCGATAGCGATCCATCGCCTCTTCGCGGCTGGTGGAACTCACCTTCAGGTCGTTGACCAGGCCGTTCTCGAGGCTGTAGCACCAGCCATGCACGGTGACGCTCTGCCCGCGCGCCCAGGCTTCGCGCAGGATCGAGGTCTGGCAGACGTTGACCACCTGCTGCATCGCATTCAGCTCGCACAGGCGGTTCATCCGCGCCGCCGGCTCGTCGATCGCCGCCAGCTTCGCCTCGTGGCGGTCGCGCACGTCCTGGACGTGGCGCAGCCAGTTGTCGGTGAGGCCGGTGCGGTTGTCGTTGAGCGCAGCCTTGACCCCGCCGCAGCCGTAGTGGCCGACGACCAGCACGTGTTTCACGCGCAGGAACTCGACCGCATAGTGGATGACCGACAGCGCGTTGAGGTCGGTGTGCACGACGACGTTGGCGATGTTGCGATGGACGAAGACCTCGCCCGGTGCCAGGCCGATGATCTGGTTCGCCGGAACGCGGCTGTCGGAACAGCCGATCCACAGGTATTCCGGCGACTGCTGATTGACGAGGCGGCCGAAGAAGTCCGGGTCTTCCGCCTGCATGCGCTCGGACCACGCCTTGTTGTTGGCGAACAGATGATCGATCGACGTGTCGTTCATGGAAATCCCGTCGGGCGGTGCCCGGTTTCGATGCGGTGATTATGTGTTACCGCCTCCCCCTTGTCAGCAGCCGATGGTGCACCGCCGCACGCGGCGCCGCCGGGGAGCCGGGCAAGGGGCCGGCCCCGGCCGGGCCGTTGGGGCCGTCGCCTGCGCCGCGCTCACCAGACGCCGAGTTCGGCGAGCTGGCGCGTGGCCGCCTCGGCCCAGCCGCGGTTCGCCGTCGGGCTCGCCGGGCTCGGATGCAGCACGCGGCCGAAGCGCAGCGACTGCGCCGGTGCGCCGGCCAGCGCGGCGGCGGCGCGTTTCTCGGCCCAGGCGCCGATGCCGATCACCCACTCCGGCCGCAGCGTCTGCACCAGCGTGCGCAGATGCGCGTCGCAGGCCGCCAGCAGCGGGCGCTGCTCGGCCGCGGGCAGCTTGTCCGGGGTGAGGTTGCGGCCGTCCTCGAAGAAGACCAGCGGGCAGTAGTTGGCGACGAAGTGCTCGGCGAAGAAGGCTTCGGGTGTGCCGAAACGGTCGCGGAACAGGCCCCACAGCCGTTGTCCGCTCACTTCCGAGCGCCGGCAGGCGAAGCCTTCCACCGGGCGCCTGGGGTTCGGTTGCGCGGGCTGGCCGACGGGGCCTTCCAGGTCCAGCCAGTCGCGCACCGCCGGGATCTCGCCGAAGGGCACCCCGGTCTGCGCCATGCCGAAAGGGCCCGGATTCATGCCCACGAACACCATGCGCTTGCGCCCCTCGCCGTAGCGGCGCAGGTAGTGCTCGTGGATGTCGCGCGCGTAGTCGAGCGGGTTGTAGACGTGGGTGACGGGCGGCGCGAAGCGCAGGCCGTCCACGGCGGCGCACAGTTCGCGGGCGGCGGCGATCAGGGTAGCGGCGGTCATCGGTGCAATGGGCTCAGAACAGGTACTTGAACAGGTATAGCGCAGCCATGCCCGCGCCTATCGTCGCGAACACGCTGCGCGTGCGCCAGGCGACCAGTGCGGCGACCAGCGCCGCCCAGGTCTTGGGCGCCGCGGGATCGACGGCGACCTCGCCGCCATGCACGAACAGGGCGGTGGCGGTGAGCGCGGCGAAGCTGGCCGGGGCGATGTGGCGGCACAGGGCATGCAGCCAGGCCGGCAGATTGCGGCTGGCGAAGAGGCCGATCATCGCGTAGCGGTACAGGAAGGTCACCAGGCCGACGGCGACCAGCAGCGCGATCAGCGCGGTGGTGCTCATCGATTCTCTCCCCCGTTGCCGCGCCGCGCGGCCCACACGCCGGCGACCAGTCCCAGCAGGATGGCCGCCACCAGGCCGAGCTTGTACGGCAGCGCGGCGAAGGCCAGCGCACCCAGGGCGGCCGCGAGTGCCGCCGCCTGCCCGGCCCGTTCGCGCAGCAGCAGCGTCAGGAGCGCGATGAAGGTCAGCGGCACGGCGAAATCGATGTCCCACTCGGGCGGGATGGTGGCGCCGAACAGCAGGCCGGCCGCGGTGGAAAGCTGCCAAGTGGCCCACAGCGTGAGGCCGCAGCCGAGGAAGTACCAGTGATGCAGATCGCCCGCCGGCCGGGCGCCGGGCGTCATGTCCGCTCCGCCCCGTCCGGCCGTTGCCGTCTGGTAGCGCAGGATCGCCACCGCGTAGGCTTCGTCGGTCAGCAGGTAGGCCAGCAGCAGGCGCCAGCGCCGCGGCAGGTGGCGCACGTGATCGGCGACCGAGGCGCTGTACAGCACGTGGCGCAGGTTCAGCAGCGCGGCGGTGAGCCCGATCGGCAGCGCCCCGGCTGCCGCGGCCAGCATCTGCACGATCACCAGTTGCGCTGCGCCGGCGAAGACCACCGCCGAGGTGAGCTGCGCCAGCCAGGCCGGCATGCCGGCGGCCAGCGCGCCGATGCCGTACAGCATGCCGAAGGGCACCACGCCCAGTTGCAGCGGCGCCTCGTCCCGGCAGCCGGCGAGGAATTCGCGCAGCCGCGTGCGCTGCGCGGCGGTTCCGGCAATGTCCGTCAATCGTCCGCTCCCGCCGCCGCCTGCGGCCTGCCCAGGCGGCCGAGCGCATCGCGCAGCCACCACACCATGACCACGCCTGGCACCGCGACCACGATGGAAAAGACGAAGAAGGCCGGCCAGCCGATGCTCTGCGACAGCACGCCGGACAGCGGGCTCACGTAGATGCGCCCCACCGCGGCGAAGGCCGACAGCATCGCGTAGTGGGTGGCGGTGAAGCGCTGGTTGCACAGCCCCATGAGCAGCGCGACGAAGGCCACCGTGCCCATGCCGCCGCTGATGTTCTCGCCGGCGATCACCGCCAGCAGCAGCCAGTCGAGCGCGGCCGGCGCGGCGATCGATACGATGCCCCAGTCGAAGGCCGGCACCATGACCTCGCCCCACGCCCCCTTGCCCAGTTGCGCCAGCAGGTAGAAGCCGAAGTTCGACACCAGTTGCAGCACGCCGAACAGCAGCAGCGAGCGGTACAGCGCCAGCCGCGTCATGATCATCCCGCCGATGAAGGCGCCGAGGATGGTGAGCCAGATGCCGATGACCTTGTTGGCGATGCCCACCTCTTCCTGCGCGAAGCCCATGCCCTTGATCAGGAAGGGCGTGGTCAGGCTGCCGGCGAAGGCGTCGCCGAGCTTGTACAGGATGATCAGCGCGAGGAAGGCGGCCGCGCCCTGCTGCTCGAAGTAGCTCGACAGCGAGCGGTTCAGCGTCTCGAAGCCGGCGCGCCGCGCCGCCCAGGCCGCCAGCGGCAGCGCCAGCGCGATCTCGGCGAGCACGAACAGCAGTTGCACCCATTTGTTGGCGTCGTCCGGGTCCAGCCCGATCTGGACCAGGATCTGGCGCGCGATCCAGTAACCGGCGGCAACGCCGGCCAGCATCGCGGCGAAGCCGGCGAGTTCGCGCCTCGGGTCCGAATCCAGCGGCCGCAGCGCCGCCGGCACGCGCGGCAGGGCCAGCAGAGACACCAGGCCGCAGCCCAGCATGATGAGCGCCATGGTTTCGTAGACGCGCGGCCACGATGCCCACTGCCCGGCCCAGATCAGCGCGATGCCGCCCGACACGATCATCGCCAGGCGGTAGGCGAACACATGCACCGAGGCGCCCAGGCCGCGCTCCTCCTCGGGCAGCAGGTCGGTGCGGTAGGCGTCGACGACGACGTCCTGCGAGGCCGACAGGAAGGCGATCATCACCGCGGCGGCGGCGAACAGGCCCGGCGTGGTGCTCGGCGACAGGCTGCCCATCCACCACAACAGCGCGGCGAGCGCGAGCTGGGTCAGCGCCAGCCAGCCGCGGCGGCGCCCGAGCAGCGGCGGCTCGAAGCGATCCATCAGCGGCGCCCACAGGAACTTGAACGTGTAGGGCACGCCCACCAGGCCGAAGAAGCCGATGGTGGCCAGATCCACGCCGTCCACGGTCAGCCATGCCTGCATCGCCTGGCCGGTCAGCGCCAGCGGCAGGCCGGAGGCGAAGCCGAGCACCAGGATGGCCGCCAGCCGCCAGCCGCGGCCCAGGGTGTGCGCCGTCATGGACGCGCCCCGCGGGGCGGGGGGCGCCATCGGCAGGCGGGAACGGCGGACGGGGGCGACAAGGCGATCGCCTGCGGGTGGCGCGCGGCGCAAAGGGGCACGGGCAGGTTCGGCATGGAGGAAAGGCGCGATTATCCCAGATTGGCCGCACCGCTGCGGTGCGCGATGGATGGCGCGCCGGCGCGCGGGCCATGGCCGCGCCGCACAATTCGATACGTTTCTTGCCTCGCCGCGGTGCCGTGCCAACAATGCGCCATCGACCGGGATGGGTCGCATGGAGGAGAAGCGTCATGTCGTATCAAGTGATCGTGTCGTTCGGCGCCGGCCGCGAATACGAGTTCGCCGTTCACGACGCCGAGGTGGCCGGCCTCACCAAGGACCAGGCGCGCGCCTGGCTGGCGCAGGAATTCGATGCCCTGGAATGCACGCCGTCCAATCCGATGGGCAAGGTGCTGGTGCTCGACATGATCCTCAACGTCGCCAAGTACGGCGGCGAACCGCGCTTCCAGCAGGCGGGCGACTGGGCGCGGCAGTTCGCGCGCGCCGCCGCCGCCGTGCTCGAACGCCCGGCGATCCGCGTCGATGTGAAGGGTTTCGTCGTCGGTTGAGCGCGGGTGCCGCGGCGGTGCCGGGATCAGGTAGCGCGCCCTGCCGCCGCGGCGTGCAGCAGGCCGAGCAGCGGTTCCACGTCCGGCTCGCCACGCGCATCGGCCGCCAGCAGCCGCAGGCGGACGGTCGGCGGCCTGCGGTTCGGGCTGTCGGCGGCGACCGTCTGCCACAGGCGCCGCACGCTCGCCTCGAGGAAGGCGCGGTCGGTGGTCGCATCGATCAGGAACACGACCCGCGCCAGCGGCACGGTGTCCAACAACTGCTGCAGTTCATACCGGCAACCCTGGTTGGCGGGCGAGAAGCTGCGCAGGTCCATCAGCACCGCATCGGCGGTGGCCGCGAGCCGGCGCATCGCCGCCTGCCAGGTGTCGGCGTGGCAGAAGAACTCATTGACGCGGTGGCGGCCGTCCGGATCGGGACCGAGCGCACGCGCTTGCAGCCGCCGGGCCAGGTCGGCGTCGTCGCGCACGAACTGGCGCGACAGGCGGCCGCCGACGAAGTCGAGGAATTCGTGCGGTTCCACCGTCGTCGTGGCGAGGTCGGGCCCGGCGATCAGGCTGATGTCGCCGGCGCGCAGCCAGCGCGCCGTCAGCGCGTCGAACAGCCGCTCGCTGCGCGCACCGAGCGCGAAGACCCGCAGCAGCAGCAGTGACGGCGCCCGGCCCCGGGCGCGGCCGAGGCCGGCGCACCGATGGCCGCCCAGCGTCGCCAGCTTGCAGGCGGCGAAGGCGACGAGGCCGGTGAAGACCCACAGGATGCCCTCGAAGGCGAAGCCGATCGACTGCACCACGCCGAACAGCAGCCACATCGCATCCAGCGTCAGCGTCTGATCGCCGGTGCGGCGCTCGCGGTGCAGGCGACCCAGCCATTGCAGCCATTTCCAGCCGGCAGCGGCGGCCAGCACGGTGCCGGCGAGCATGATCGCGAAGAAGGTGCCGGTGCCGTCCAGCCCGAACAGCAGGCCGGCGCCGACGGCCGCGCGCATGGCCGCCTCGCTTTCGCCGATCAGGCTCACCGCGACCTGCGAACCGGCGACCGCCGTCACCATGAAGGCGAGCACCAGCGGACCGACCGCCCGCACGCGGCGGCGCAGGAAGGCGAACAGCAGTAGGGTCGGCGGCGCATTCACGAGCAGCCAGAAGCCCGCCGCCTGGCCGGCGGTGAAGTCGGGATTGCGCGCCAGCGCCACCAGCGCGACGACGGACAGCAAGGCCAGGTAGGCGCCCGCCAGCAGCAGCCGCTGGCGCCGCGACGCGGCGGCGATGATGCCGACCGCCAGCACCGCCGGCCAGGCATGGCACGCCAGCAGCCACAGGAAGCGCACCGGCGGCAGGCCGGAGTCGGCGAGGACCGCCATCCACGCCGCGGCGAAAGCGGACGCGTAGGCGAGGCCGCCGGCGATCTGCACGCCGACGGCCCGGCGCAGCGACGCCGCGGCCCGGCTCTGCGCATCGGTGGGGGCGTCCGTTGCGGCGGCGGGGGAAAACTCGAGTCCGGCGGGAGGCGGTGGCGGGGCGGGAGGCGGCGTGTCCGGCTGGCCGTCTGCTCTCGCCGCGCCGCGTTCGGCCATCGAGCGCAGCACCGCGCGCCGGTAGAGCGCCAGCAGGGCCAGTGCAACCGGGGCGGTGAGCGCCGCGGCCGCCAGCACGACGAAGGGCAGCATGCCGGTGGCGATCAGGGTTGCGCCGGTCGCATCTGCCATGGCGGCTTTCTCCACCCGCGAACGTTCGGGCCAGGCTCCGGAAGGGCTGGCTTCAGTATAGGCACAGGCGCCGCCGCGCCGGCTCCGCCGCAGCGGGCAGGACGGGCGACGGCGCTTTCACCGCGCCCGCGGCGGCGATATCAGCCGATGCGGCCGAGCCGGTACACCGCGACGCTGGCGAGGAAGTTCGGCTCGTCCAGCACCAGCTTGCCGTCGTCGAAGGCCAGCCGCTCATGGACCGCGATGCCGTTCATCTCGCACAGCGCGTCGAAGTCGGCGATGGTGAAGAAGCGCACGTTGGGCGTGTTGTACCACTGGTGCGGCAGGCTCTCCGACACCGGCATGCGGCCGTTGAGGATGCTCTGGCGATGGCGCCAGTAGCCGAAGTTGGGGAAGCTCACCACCGCCTCGCGGCCGACGCGCAGCATCTCGGACAGGATGCCCTGGGTGTTCTGCATCGCCTGCAGCGACAGGCTCATGATGACGTGGTCGAAGAAGCCGTTCTCGATACCGGTGAGGCCCTTCTCCATGTCCATCTGGATCACGTTGATGCCGCTGCGGATGCAGCTCACCAGCTTGTCGGGATCGTTCTCGACGCCGTAGCCCCGCACCTGGCGCACGTCCATCAGGTGCTTGAGCAGGCTGCCGTCGCCGCAGCCGAGGTCGAGCACCTTCTCGCCGGGCTCGATCCACTGCGTGATCACGTCGTAGTCGTAGCGGTAGGCGGTCATCGTCACACCTCGATGCGGTCGAACCAGGCGCCGAGCAGCGCGTGGTAGCGCGCGTCGTCGAGCAGGAAGGAGTCGTGGCCGGCGGCGCTGTCGATCTCCGCGTAGCTGACGTCGCGCCGGTTGTGCAGCAGCGCATAGACGATCTCGCGCGAGCGCTCCGGCGAAAAGCGCCAGTCGGTGCTGAACGACACCACCAGGAAGCTGGCGGCGGCGCGGGCCAGCGCCGCGTTCAGGTTGCCGCCGTGCTCGAAGGCGGGGTCGAAGTAGTCCAGCGCCTTGGTCGTCAGCAGGTAGGTGTTGGCGTCGAAGAAGCCGGCGAACTTGTCGCCCTGGTAGCGCAGGTAGGACTCGATCTCGAACTCGACGTCGTAGCTGAACACCGTCTTGCCGTGGCGCAGGCTGCGGCCGAATTTCTCCGCCATCGCGTCGTCCGACAGGTAGGTGATGTGGCCGATCATGCGCGCCAGGCGCAGGCCGCGCTCCGGCACCACGCCGTGCTCGTAGTAGTGGCCGCCGTGGAAGTCCGGGTCGGTGAGGATGGCCTGGCGCGACACCTCGTTGAAGGCGATGTTCTGCGCGGTGAGCTTGGGCGCCGAGGCGATCACCGCGGCGTTGCCCACGCGGTCGGGGTACTGCAGCGTCCACGACAGCGCCTGCATGCCGCCCAGGCTGCCGCCGATCACCGCGGCGAAGCGCTCGATGCCGAGCCGGTCCGCCAGCCGCGCCTGGGCATCCACCCAGTCCTCGACGGTGACGAAGGGAAAGTCCGCTCCCCACAGCCTGCCGGTGGCCGGATTCACCGTGTTGGGGCCGGACGAGCCGTAGCAACTGCCGAGGTTGTTCACCCCGATGACGAAGAACTTGCGCGTATCGAGCGGCTTGCCCGGGCCGACGAGGTTGTCCCACCAGCCGCTGCTGCCGGGCTCGCCGGCATGGGTGCCGGCGACGTGGTGCGAGCCCGAAAGCGCGTGGCACACCAGCACCGCGTTGCTGCATGCGGCGTTGAGGGCGCCGTAGGTTTCGTACACCAGCTCGTAGTCGTTCAGCGTGCCGCCGCTGCGCAGCGGCAGAGGCTCGGCGAAGCGCGCCTTCTGCGGCACGACGATGCCGACGGATTGAGGTTGGATCATGATCGTCATCTGGAAAACAAAAACCCAGCCGGCTTCTAAACGCGGACTGGGCTGCCCTCGCTTTAGCCGTATTTATTGAGCGCCCGCAAGCTGTCGGTTCAAATCGGCGCTGAGTGGCCGAAAGTAGCGCCGCGCCCGGGAAAAGTCAAACCGGCGGCGTGATAAGATTTTCGTCCGTCCCCGTTTCGCACGCTCCTCGTCACCATGATCCAGGTCACCCTCAACGGCCAGCGCGAAGCGCTGCAACCCGATCTCACCGTGCTCGCCCTGCTCGACGCCCGCGGCCTCGCCGGCAAGCGGCTGGCGGTGGAACGCAACGGCGAGATCGTGCCCAAGGCGCGGCACGCCGAGGTGAAGCTCGCCGACGGCGACAGGCTCGAAATCGTCGTCGCGGTCGGAGGGGGCTGAGCGCGCGCGCCTCCCCTGCCCGGCCGGCCGACGCCGGTTTCGTCCTCGCACAGGATTCAGACTCTTCTCATCCAGGTCCACACCATGAACGACCCCCTGGTCATCGCCGGCAAGTCCTACGGTTCCCGCCTGCTCGTCGGCACCGGCAAGTACAAGGACTTCGCCGAGACGCGCGAAGCCATCGACGCCAGCGGCGCCGAGATCGTCACCGTCGCCATCCGCCGCACCAACATCGGCCAGAACCCGGGCGAGCCCAACCTGCTCGACGTGCTGCCGCCGGAGCGCTTCACCATCCTGCCCAACACCGCCGGCTGCTACACCGCCGACGACGCGGTGCGCACGCTGCGCCTGGCGCGCGAGCTGCTCGACGGCCACGCGCTGGTCAAGCTCGAGGTGCTCGGCGATCCGAAGACGCTGTTCCCCAACATGCCCGAGACGCTGAAGGCGGCCGAAACCCTGGTGAAGGACGGTTTCGACGTCATGGTGTACTGCGCCGACGACCCCATCCAGGCCAGGATGCTCGAAGAGGCCGGCTGCGTCGCGGTGATGCCGCTGGCGTCGCTGATCGGCTCCGGCATGGGCATCCTGAATCCGTGGAACCTGCGCCTCATCATCGACAACGCCAGGGTGCCGGTGCTGGTCGATGCCGGCGTGGGCACGGCGTCGGACGCCGCGATCGCGATGGAACTGGGCTGCGACGGCGTGCTGATGAACACCGCGATCGCCGCCGCCGGCAAGCCGGTGCTGATGGCCAGCGCGATGAGGAAGGCGGTCGAGGCCGGCCGCGAGGCGTATCTCGCCGGCCGCATGCCGCGCAAGTTCTATTCCGCCGACCCGAGTTCGCCGGCCCAAGGGCTGATCGGCTCATGAACGGGAGCCGCAACGAAGCCGCGGCGCCGGGCGCCGCACCCGTGCCGCAGCCGGTGGCGGTGGTCGGGATCATCGGCCGCGACAGCCCGGAGCACCGCTTTTCCAGCCGCAGCATCCGCAGCTTCGTGCTGCGCCAGGGGCGCATGTCGGAGGCGCAGCAGCGCCATCTCGACGACGTGCTGCCGAAGGTCGGCATCCCCTACCGCATGGCGCTGCTCGATCTCGACGCGGCTTTCGGCCGCCCGGCGCCGAAGATCCTCGAGATCGGCTTCGGCATGGGCGAGACCACGGCGAAGATCGCCGCGGCGATGCCCGACCGCGACTTCCTCGGCATCGAAGTGCACACCCCGGGCGTGGGCGCGCTGTGCAAGCTGATCGCCGAGAACCGCCTGGCGAACCTGCGCATCGTGCAGCACGACGCGGTCGAGGTGATGCGCGACATGATCGCCGACGGCGCGCTCGCCGGCGTGCACATCTTTTTTCCGGACCCGTGGCGCAAGAAGCGGCACTTCAAGCGGCGCCTCATCCAGCCCGACTTCGTCGCGCTGGTCGCGCGCAAGCTGGCGCCCGGCGGCTACCTGCACTGCGCCACCGACTGGGAGGACTACGCGCATTGGATGCTGGAAGTCATTTCCGCACAACCGGCCCTGTGGAACACTGCCACGGATTTCGCCCCGCGCCCGGAATACCGGCCGCTGACGAAGTTCGAGAACCGCGGCCTGAAGCTGGGCCACGGCGTGTGGGACCTGGTGTTCCGCCGTCGCGCCGATTGAAAGGGAGCAGCGCTTGATCCGGGGATTGTTCCGCTTCGTGCTTGGTGTGTTGCGCTTCGTCGGGCGCGCGTTCGACTTCGTCGCGCGCGGCATGTTCTACCTGCTCGTGGCGCTCGTGCTCGGCATCTTCGTCGCGCTGTTCATGCAGCCGGCTCCCCAGGTGCCGAAGGGGGCTGCGCTGGTGCTGCGTCCGGTCGGCACCATCGTCGAGCGGGTGGTGTTCGACGAGCCGCTCACGCTGCTGCGCGCCGGCGGCGTGCCCGGCGGGCGGGTGGTGCTGGCCGAGCAGCTCGAGGCGATCCGCGCCGCGCGCGACGACGACCGCATCGCCGCGCTGGTGATCGAGACCGACCGCCTGGGCGGCGGCGGCCTGTCCAAGCTCGCCGAACTGCGCGAGGCGATCGCCGCGTTCAAGGCGTCGGGCAAGCCGGTGCTGGCACGCGGCGACGACTACGACCAGGCGCAGTACTACCTCGCCTCGGTGGCCGACGAGGTGCACCTGTCGCCCGACGGCTTCGTGCTGCTGCGCGGCCTGGCGCGCTACGGCATGTATTTCAAGGACGCGCTCGACAAGCTCGGCATCAAGGTCCATGTGTTCCGGGTCGGCGAGTACAAGTCCTTCGCCGAGCCCTTCACCCGCAACGACATGTCCGAGGAGGACCGCATCGCCTCGCGCGATCTGCTCGAGGGCTTGTGGACGCTGTTCCGCGACGACGTCGGCGCCAGCCGCAAGCTTGCCGACGGCGCCCTGGACGCCTATGTCGACGGCTATCGCGATGCGCTTGCCGCGACGCGCGGCGATGCCGCGCGGGCGGCGCTCGATGCCGGCCTCGTCGACCGGCTCAGCACCCGCGACCAGTGGCGCGACCGCCTCGTCGAGCGCGTCGGCCGCGACGCCGAAGGCAAGGATTTCCGCCGGATCGAACTTGACGCCTACCTCGTGGCGGTGCGCCGGGCGCGTCCGGCGGCGGGCGAACGCATCGCGGTGATCGTCGCGCAGGGCAGCATCATCGACGGCGAGGAGCCCGCCGGCGTGGTGGCGGGCGATACCTATGCGCGGCTGATCCGCAAAGCGCGCGAGGACGACTCGGTGAAGGCCGTGCTGCTGCGCATCGACAGCCCGGGCGGCAGCGCCTTCGCGTCGGAGCTGATCCGGCGCGAACTCGAACTCACCCGCGAGGCGGGCAAGCCGGTGGTGGCGTCGATGAGTTCGGTCGCGGCGTCCGGCGGCTACTGGATCGCGGCCGGCGCCGACGAGATCTGGGCGGCGCCGGCCACCCTCACCGGCTCGATCGGCATCTTCGCGCTGTTCCCCGAGATCGCCGAGCCGCTGAAGCGCCTGGGCGTCAGCGTCGACGGCGTGGCGACGGCGCCGCTCGCCGCCGCCTTCGATCCGCGCCGTCCGCTCGATCCGGCGGCGGCCGAGGCGATGCAGCTCGGCATCGAGCATGGCTACCGCCGCTTCCTCGGTACCGTGGCGCAGGCGCGCCGCATGAGCGCCGAGGATGTCGACAAGGTCGGGCGCGGCCGCGTGTGGACCGGCCAGGCGGCCGCAGGGCTGGGCCTGGTCGACCGCATCGGCGGACTCGAGGCCGCGCTCGCGGCGACCGCGCAGCGCGCCGGGCTCACGCGCTACGACGTGGTGTGGCCGGAGGCGACCGAATCCATCGAGCAGCGTCTGATGCGCCGCCTGATCGGCCTCGCCGGCGAGGCCGGCCTGCTCGATACCGCTGCCTCGGCCGCCAAGGCGCCGCTTGCCGGCACGCTGGACGACATGCAGCGCGGCGCCCGCGAACTGATGCGCTGGAACGATCCGCAGCACCAGTATGTACACTGCCTGTGCGAATCGCCCTGAGAACGGCGGCCGCAGGATCGCATCTTGACCGGAACGACGAAGGAGACAGCCGCATGCAACTCACCAGCCAGAGCTTCAACGACGGCGCCCGCATCCCGGGCGAATTCGCCTTCTGCATCCCGGCCGCCGAGGGCCACGTCTGCCTCGGCAAGAACCTGAATCCGCACCTGGCGTGGTCGGAAGTCCCCGCCGGCACGAAGTCCTTCGCGCTGATCTGCCACGACCCCGACGTCCCCAGCCGCGGCGACGACGTCAACAAGGAAGGCCGCACGGTGCCGGCCAGCCTGCCGCGCGTCGATTTCTTCCACTGGATCGTCGTCGACCTGCCGGCCGACCTGCGCGAGATCGCCGCCGGCCGCTTCTCCTCCGAAGTCACGCCGGGCGGCAAGCCCGGTCCGGAGGCCGCGCTCGGCGCCCGCCACGGGGTGAACGACTACACCGCCTGGTTTGCCGGCGACGAGGCGATGAAGGGCGACTACCACGGCTACGACGGCCCCTGCCCGCCGTGGAACGACGAGATCGTCCATCACTACGTATTCACGCTGTACGCGCTGGACGTGCCGCGCTGCGCCGTCGAGGGCCGTTTCGCCGGTGCCGGCGTACGCGCGGCGATCGCCGGGCATGTGCTGGCCGAAGCGAAGCTCACCGGCACGTACACGCTCAATCCGGCGCTTGCGGGCTGAGGCCCGGGTGAAGCGCGTCGCCCCGGCGCGGCGATCGATCGCGGTGATGATTCCCGCCATGGCGGATCACTGCCCACAATGGGCAGATTTTCAGGGTTTTCTGACAGAATCCTGATCCAGGCCATCACTTGAGTCGAGGATCGACGGATGCGGATCTCGGGTACGACGTCGTTGAACCTGCGGCTCTGGGCGGTGATCGCATTGGCCGTCGTGCCTGTCTTCCTGATGGTCCTGATCGACTATCTCGCGCAGCGCACCGAAACGACGCGGGCGATCGAGGCGGACATGATCCGCATGCTGGCAGCCGCCGGCGAGGAGGAAGACGCCGCCCGGCGGGCGGTGAGCAACGTCTTTCGCGTGATCGCGCAGTCGGACAACCTGCGCACGCTCGATCCGCTCGACTGTTCGGGCATCGCCCAGCGCCTGCTGGGGACGATGGCCAGTTTCCACAATCTCGGCGGGGCCCTGCCCGACGGCAAGGTGTTTTGCAGCGGCACCGCCCCGCCGGAGGCGATGGACGTGCGGGAACGCCGCTGGTTCCGGCATGCGCTGGATGCCGACGGAGTCACCGAGGGCGAATACCTCGTCGGCCGCGACGGCATCCCCGCGATGGAGTTCGGCTATCCGCTGCGGGGCCGGCATGGCGAACTGCGTGCCGTCCTGTTCGCGTCGATCAGCCTCGACTGGTTCCGGCGCCTGGTGGCGGGCTACCGCCTGCCCGCAGGCTGGGAAGCGCACCTGATCACCACTTCCGGCCGGGTGCTGGCGCGGCATCCGGCTCCCGACGGCTGGCAGGGCGAAGAGATGCCCGGGACCATGCTCGGCACCTTCCTGCGCATCCGGCAGGGTGCGATGCCTCTTTCCGAAGCCGAGGATTTCGACGGCCACCGCCGCCTGTACGGCGTCGCGCCGGTCAGCTTCGCGCGCGACACCCTCTTCGTCGTGATCGGCGCGCCGCTGGAAAGCTCGCTGTCCGCCGTCGATCTCAGCTTCTGGCGCCGCGTCGCCCTGCTGTTGACGATCGTGCTGGTTTCGGCCGGCGTGGCGCGCTATTTCATCTACGGCCTCGTGGACCGGTGGGCCACCCAGATGCGGGAGGCCATCGGCCGCATCGCCGCCGGCCGGCTCGACACGCGCATCACGCGGCGCTCCCGGGTGCGCGAGCTGAATGCGGTGGAAGACGGCGTCAACCGCATGGCCGCCGAACTCGAGCGGCGCGATGCCGAACTCGCCGAGCGCGAGGACGAGCTGCGGCGCCTGTCGATGGCCATGGAGCAGAGCGCGGCGACCATCCTGATCACGGACACCGACGCCCGCATCGAATACGTCAACGAGGCCGCCATCACCAACACCGGCTATTCGCGCGACGAACTGCTCGGCCACAATCCCCGCATCCTCAATTCGGGCCGCACGCCGGCCGGCACCTATGTGGACATGTGGACGACCCTGGGCCGCGGCGAGGTGTGGCGCGGAGAGTTCCACAACACGCGCAAGGACGGCAGTTGCTTCGTCGAGGCGGCCACCATCGCGCCGGTCAAGCGCGCCGACGGCGTGGTCACCCACTACGTGGCCGTCAAGGAGGACATCACCCTGCGCCGGCAATCGGAGGAACTCCTCCACCGGCTCGCCTACTACGACCCGCTCACCGAGCTGCCGAACCGCGCCATGCTGCACGACCGCCTCCAGCATGCCCTGCTGGCGAGCGCGCAGTCGGGTACGTACGCGATGCTGCTGCTGCTCGACGTCGACCGCTTCAAGCAGCTCAACGACACCCAGGGCCATGCGGCGGGCGACAGGCTGCTCAAGGAGATCGCGCACCGCCTGCGGCATGCGCTGCACGACGACGACACCATCGCCCGCCACGGCGACGACGACTTCGCGGTGATCGTCGAGCATTTGGGCGACAGGCTGAGCGAGGCACTGATACGCGCGGAAGCGCTGGCCAAGCAGATCCATCAGGCGCTCAACGTCCCCTACCAGTTGGATGATGCCGGCAGGCGGCACTACGCGACGCACAGCATCGGCGTCACCCTCTTCCAGGGGCGGCAGTGGTCCGAGGAAAACCTGCTCAAGCAGGTCGAGGTCGCCCTCTACATGGCCAAGAACGAGGGGCGCAACGCCATCCGCTTCTTCAGCCCGAAGATGCAGGCGCTGGTCGATGCGCACGCGGCGATGGAGGCCGGCCTGCGCGACGCCCTGGCCGGCCAGGCCCTCCAGCTCTTCTACCAGCCGCAGGTCGACCAGCACGGCAGGGTCGTGGGCGCCGAAGCGCTGATCCGGTGGTTCGGCGCCGACGGCAGGCTGGTGCCGCCGGCGGAGTTCATCCCCGTGGCCGAGGATACCGGCCTCATCGTGCCGATCGGGCAATGGGTGCTCGACACCGCCTGTGCCCAGCTGGCCGTCTGGCAGGCGCTCGCGCCCGGCTTCACGCTGGCCGTCAATGTCAGCCCGCGGCAGTTCCACCAGCCCGACTTCGTCGACCAGGTGATCGCCAGCGTGAAGGCCAGCGGCATCGATCCGCGCGGCCTCGAACTGGAATTGACGGAGAGCGTGATCCTCGGCGACCTGGACGAGACCATCGCGAGAATGGAGCAACTGCGCACGCTGGGCCTGCGCTTCTCGCTCGACGATTTCGGTACCGGCTATTCCTCCCTGTCCTATCTCAAGCGGCTGCCCTTCGACCAGTTGAAGATCGACCAGTCCTTCGTGCGCGACATGCTGAACGACGCCAGCAGCGAGACGATCGTGCGCGCCATCCTCGGCATGAGCGCCTCGCTCGGCCTCGAGGTGCAGGCCGAGGGCGTCGAGACGGCGGCGCAGCGCGACTTCCTGCACGCGCAGGGCTGCCGGCTCTTCCAGGGCTACCTGTTCGCGCGCCCGCTGCCGCTGGCGCAATGGCCCGAGAATCCGTGCGCGCTGCAACTGGCCGCCGCGGACTGATCCGCGTCCGGGCGCTCCTGTCCTTCCGGAATCAGAGCTGGGGCGGTGCAGCCGGGCTGCCACTCCGGCCATGTCTTGTAATGATATTAATTCGCATTTACAATTTTTAGCGGAAGCTCACCCGTGCCTGCCCGGTGAGCCGCCGGATCCGCCGACCACCGCACAAGCCCGCCTTCGCCAGCCAGTGCCGAACTGAACCTGAACAAGAAGGAAGGACCATGTTGCGATTGATCGCGCTCGCCGCAGGCGTGGCGCTGGGCCCGATTTTCTCTGCCTCCGCCCAGGAGGCGCCGGGCGACGAGGCCGTACGCCTGAAAGAGGTGAGCGTCACCTCCACCCGCACCGAGCGGCGGCTGGACAACATCCCCAACACCGTCACCGTCACGCCGCGCCAGCGCATCGAGGAAGAAGGCGCGCGCGACATCAAGGACCTGTTCCGCGACGAACTCGACGTCTCGGTGCGCGCGGCGCCGACGCGCTTCACCGCCGCCGGCGCCGCCACCGGCCGCGCCGGCAACGAAGGGATCAACATCCGCGGGCTGGAAGGCAACCAGGTGCTGATGCTGATCGACGGCATCCGCGTGCCCAACAGCTTCTCGTTCGCATCGTTCTCCACCGGGCGGGGCGACTTCCTCGAAGTCGACGGACTCCAGCGGGTCGAGGTCCTGCGCGGCCCGGCGTCGATCCAGTTCGGCAGCGACGGCCTGGCCGGCGCGGTCAGCTTCCGCACCATGGACCCGGCCGACCTGCTCAAGAAGGACCAGGCGGTGGGCGGCTTCGTGCGCGCCGGCTATGCCAGCGTCGACCGCTCGTGGGCGAGCACGCTGGGGCTGGCCGGCCGCGACGGCCGCTGGCAGGGCATGCTGCTGGGCACCTTCCGGCAGGGGCACGAGGTCGACAGCCATGGCGGCAACGACGCCCGCAACGTGGACCGCACCGCGCCCAACCCGGTCGACTACCGCAACGGCTATCTGCTGGGCAAGGCGATGTTCGCCGTCGATGCCGAGAACCAGCTCGGTTTCACGGTCGAACGGCAGCGCCGCAGACAGGACACCGAAGTCTATTCGGCGCGCGCGAAGCCACCGCTCGCCGGTACCGGCGTGCTGGATCTGGACACCGACGACCGTATCGAGCGCGACCGCGTATCGCTGGAGCACCGCTTCACCGACGTCAACGCGAACTGGGTCCAGCGTGCGGAAACCCGCTTCTACTGGCAGGACGCCGAAGTCCGCCAGTTCTCGGACGAGGACCGCAACACGGCCGCCGACCGCACGCGCGACAACGCGTACTCGTCGAAGATCGTCGGCCTGTCCACGCTGCTGGAAAGCAACCTCACCGGCGCGCTGAACCAGCGCGTCACCTACGGGCTGGACTGGAGCCGCGCCGAGATCTCCGCGGTGCGCGACGGCACCGTGGCGCCCTTCGGCGAAACCTTCCCGGTCAAGCCCTTCCCCGACACCACCTACACGCTGCTGGGCGCGTTCGTGCAGAGCGAGATCGAAGCCGGCGCGTTCAGCATCATCCCCGGCCTGCGCTTCGACCAGTACAAGCTCGACCCCTCGGCCGGCGGCTATGGCGGCGGCGCGGTGTCGGACCTGTCCGACCGCGCATTGACGCCGCGCCTGGGCGTGGTGTGGCGCCTGATGCCGGCATTCGCGCCCTATGCGCAGTGGGCGAGGGGCTTTCGCGCGCCGACGCCGGACCAGGTCAACAACGGCTTCACCAACGCCGCCTCGGGCTACACCAGCGTCGGCAACCCCGACCTGAAGGCCGAGCGCGCCAACAGTGCGGAGATCGGCTTCCGCGGCGAGGCCGGCGGGGTGCGCTATTCGGTGGCGGCATTCGACAACCGCTACGACGACTTCATCAGCCAGCAACGGGTCGGCGGCGCCGGCACGGTGCTCGATCCGACCGTGTTCCAGTACATCAACCTGGCCAAGGCGCGCATCCGCGGCGCCGAGGTGCGCGGCGAATGGACCATCTCGCCGCGCTGGAAGGCCAGTGCGGGGCTGGCCTACGCGCGCGGCGACAGCGAGACCGACGGCCGCCGCACGCCGCTCGACACCGTCGCGCCGCTCAAGGCCATCCTCGGCGTGCGCTACGACGATGCGAGCTGGGGCGCACGCGCCCACCTCACGCACACCGCGAAGAAGGACGCCGACCGCATCGCGCCGGCCGACCCGGCGCCGTTCTCGCCGCCTTCCAGCACGGTGCTCGATCTCGGCGTCCACTGGAAGCCCCTGCGCAACCTGACCGTCTACGCCAACCTCGACAACGTCTTCGACAAGCGCTACTGGCGCTGGTCGGACGTGCGCGGGCTGGCGGACACGAGCCCGGTGCGCGACGCCTACACCGCGCCCGGCCGCAATTTCCGGGCATCGCTGCGCTACGACTTCTGAGGAGACCGCCATGCCGGAAAAAATCCAGACCATCCGCCAAGCCTTCACCGAGCAGCGCCGTGACGCCAAGGCCCGCCACCGCGACATCGCCGGGAACCTGGGCATCTCCGAAGGCGAACTGATCGCCGCCCACGCCGGCCCCGGCGGCGAGCCGCCCGACGCGTGCACGCTGCACGCCACCCGCCTGCGCGCCGAATGGCCGCAGATCGTCGAATCGCTGCAGGCGCTGGGCGAAGTCATGGCGCTCACGCGCAACGCCTCGTGCGTGCACGAAAAGACCGGCACTTACCGCAACGCCACGCACAACGGCGCGGTGGGCCTGGTGCTGGACGCCGACATCGACCTGCGCGTCTTCTATGGCCGCTGGGCGCACGGCTTCGCCGTCGAGGAGCACACCGACAAGGGCGTGCAGCGCAGCCTGCAGTTCTTCGATGCCGCCGGCACCGCCATCCACAAGGTGTTCCTTCAGCCGCAAAGCGACGCGGCCGCCTACGGCGAACTGGTGGCGCGCCTCGCCGATGCGGACCAGAGCGCCGGCATGCAGGTTTGCGCCGCGCCGCCGGCCGAAGCCGAGGCGCCCGACGACGCCATCGACGCCGCCGCATTCGGCGGGGCCTGGGCGGCACTGCGCGATACCCACGAGTTCTTCGGCCTGCTGAAGAAGTTCGGCGTGTCGCGCACGCAGGGCCTGCGCCTGGCGCCGGCCGAGTTCGCGAGCCGCGTCGCCCCCGCGAGCGCCCACCGGCTGATCGACGAGGCGGCCCGCGGCCAGGTGTCCATCATGGTGTTCGTCGGCAACCCCGGCATGATCCAGATCCACACCGGCCCGGTGTCCAACATCGTCCCGGCCGGGCCGTGGATCAACATCCTCGACCCGCGCTTCAGCCTGCACCTGCGCGCAGACCACGTCGCCAGCGCGTGGGTCGTGCGCAAGCCGACGGTGGATGGCGTGGTGACCTCGCTCGAACTGTTCGACGCACAAGGCGAGACCATCGCGATGTTCTTCGGCGAGCGCAAGCCGGGCAAGCCCGAACTGCCGGCGTGGCGCGCGCTGGTCGAAAGCCTGACGCAGGAAGCGGAGCCATGCCCCGTCTGACGCCAGGCCGCCCCGGCGCGGTGCGATCCGCCGGCCGCCGCGCGGCACTCTCCCGGCTGGCGCGCCTCGGCGCGGCCGCGGCCTTCGCCGGGTCGGGCGCCGCGCGTGCCGCCGCCGCGGCCAGTGCGCCGCAGCGGCTGGTCAGCGTCGGCGGCGCGCTCACCGAGATCGCCTACGCGCTGGGCTGCGAACAGGAACTGGTCGGCGTCGACACCACCTCGCTATACCCCGAAGCGGCCACCCGGCTGCCCAGCGTCGGCTATGCGCGCTCGCTGTCGGCCGAAGGCATCCTCGCGCTGGCGCCGACCCGGCTCGTCGCCACCGAGGAGGCCGGCCCGCCGGCGGTGCTGCGCCAGATCGCCGATGCCGGCGTGGCGGTGAACGTGCTGCCGGCCAACCACCGCTTCGAAGGCATGCTCGACCGCGTGCGCCGCATGGGCGAACTCACCGGCCGCGCCCAGCGCGCCGGGAGCATGGCCGCCGCGCTGCAGGCCGACTGGGCGCGCGTGCGCCGTCGCATCGAAGCCCGCGCCGCGCCGTCGCCGCGCGTGCTGTTCGTCCTCGCCCACAGCCCCGGCCAGATCATGGTGAGCGGCCGCGCCACCAATGCCGACGCGATGATCCGCTACGCCGGCGCCGCCAATGCGGTGCAGGATTTCGACGGCTTCAAGCCGCTGGGGGCCGAGGCGCTGATCGCCGCGCGGCCCGACATCGTGCTGCTGACCGAGCAGGGGCTGAAGGCGAACGGCGGCGTCGACCGCGTGCTCGCCCTGCCCGGCCTGAGCCAGACGCCGGCGGGTGCCGCGCGCCGCGTCGTGGCGCTGGAGGCGATGTTCCTGCTCGGCTTCGGTCCCCGCATGCCGGCCGCGCTTGATGCGCTGGACGTTGCGCTGAACGGAGCGCAAGGCGCATGAACCGGACCGCCACCGCGCTGCCGCCGCCGCTCATGCCCCTGACTGCGCGCCTGCGCGCCCGGCCGGCGCCGCTCCTTGCCGCCGTGCTGCTGGCGAGCCTGGCGGTGGCGGTGCGCTGCGGCGCCGTGCCGGTGGCGCTGGAAGACTGGTACGCCCTGCTGGCGGCCGACGGCCGGCCGCTCACCGGCGGCGGCTACGTGCTGTGGAACCTGCGCCTGCCGCGCGCGCTGTTCGCCATGCTGGTGGGCGCGGCGCTGGGCCTGTCCGGCGCGCTGGCGCAGGGCCTGTTCCGCAACCCGCTCGCCGACCCCGGGCTGCTCGGCGTCACCAGCGGCGCGGCCTGCGCGGTGGCGCTGGCCATCGTCGTGGTGGCGGGAATGGAGCCGGGCCTGCCGATGGCGTGGCGCTTCTGGCTGCTGCCGGGCGCGGCGTTTGCCGGTGCGCTCGGCGTGTGTCTGGCGCTGGACCGCGTGGCGCGCTGGATCACGCCGGGCTCCATCGCCGGCCTGCTGCTGACCGGCGTGGCGTTCAACGCGCTGGCGGTGGCGGTGATCGGCCTGTGCACCTATCTGGCCACCGACGAGCAGTTGCGCAGCCTGTCGTTCTGGACGCTGGGTTCGCTCGCGGGCGCGGGCTGGGTGCTGGTATTGGCGCTGGCGGCGCTGCTGGCCGCCGTCGCGCTGCGCGTGCGCCGGCTGGTGCGGGGGATGAACGCGCTGGCGCTGGGCGAAGCCGCCGCCGCGCACGTCGGCATCGACGTGCGCCGGCTGCGCTCCCACGTCATCGTGCTGGTGGCGCTGCTGTGCGGCTTTGCCGTCGCCTGGTGCGGCATGATCGGCTTCATCGGCCTGGTGGCGCCGCACATCGTGCGCACGGTCACCGGGCCCGACCAGCGGCAGGTCGCCCCGCTGTCGATGCTGACGGGCGCGCTGCTGCTGCTGCTGGCGGACACGCTCGCGCGCACCGTGGCCATTCCGGCGGAGATCCCGGTGGGCATCTTCACCGCGCTGCTCGGCGCGCCGTTCTTTCTGTTCCTGCTGGCGCGCAGCCGCAACCGCATAGGGTGACAGGCATGATCGGAGAATCGGCCAGCAATTCTCCGCTGCTGCGCCTGGACGGCGCACAGGCTGCCTTCGGCCGGCTGGTGTTCGGCCCGTTCACCTGCGGCGTCGAGGCGGGCGAGCGCATCGCCATCCTGGGGCCGAGCGGCGCGGGCAAGTCCACGCTGCTCAAGATCATCGCGCGCGAGCAAGCGCTGCGGTGCGGCCGGGTGCTGCTGGACGGGCGGGCGCTGGGCGCATGGAGCTTTCCCGAACTGAGCCGCCGGCGCGCGGTGCTGCCGCAATCCACCGAAGTGGCTTTCGGGCTGCAGACCGAACTGGTGATCGGCCTCGGCCGGGTGGCGCGCGCGCACGACCCCGGCCTGCCGCGCATCGTGCGCGACGCCGCCGAACTGGCCTGCGCCGCCCACCTGCTCGACCGCCGCTTCGACACGCTGTCGGGCGGCGAAAAGGCGCGCATCCAGCTCGCGCGCATCTTCGCGCAATTGTGGGACGCGGAAGGCGGCCTGCTGCTGGTGGACGAACCGCTGGCGGCACTCGACCCCGGCCTGCAGTTCGACCTGCTCGAGCACATCGAGACCTTCGCCGCCGCGCGCGGCCATGCGGTGATGGCGGTGCTGCACGACGTCAATCATGCGCTGCTGGGGTTCGACCGCCTGCTGCTGGTACGCGAAGGCGCCATCACCGACGACCTGCGCAGCGGCGCAGAGGCGCTGCCGGCGCTCGAAGCGCTGTACGGCATCGCCTTCGACAGCGCCACCAACCGCCACGGCGACCTCGTCGTGCTGCCGGCGCGCCGCCTCGCGCCGGGCAGGATGGCGGCGTAGGCGGAGGGCGGAAATGGACAGGCGAAGGCCCGTCGCAGCGCTGCTGAGCATGGCTGCGCATGCCGCGTTCCTGCCCGCCCTGGCGCAGGCGGTGCGCGAGGCGCCGCCGCCGCGCGAGCGTCCGCCGGCGGCGATGCGGGTCGTGTTGCTGCCGGAACTCGAGGCGCAATTGCCGGCACCGCCCGAGGCGGGCGACGGGCGTGTTGCGTCCGTGCCGGCGGCGATGCCGCCCGTACGGCAGGAGGCGCCTGCCCAGCCGCGGCGGGCGGCGGCGCGAAGGCCCGCCGCGGCGCCATCGCCGCCGCGGCCCGAGGCGGCCCGGCCGGCCGCGCCGGCGGTGGAGGCCGCGGCCGGCCTGCCGCGGCCGCCCGTGGAGGCTGCCGCCGGCACGCAGCCCGCATCGCAGCCGCTGGCGCCGCAGGCGGCTGCATCCTCCCCGGCGCCGTCGGCCGTGCCCGAAACCCCGCCGGTCCGCGAGGCGCACCCGGACTACGCCTACAACCCCGCGCCGGCCTACCCGCCGCTGCTGCAGGAGCAAGGCATCGGCGGCGTGGTGTGGCTGCGGGTGTGGGTCGACGGCGACGGGCGGCCGCGCGAAATCCGCCTTGCCAAGGGGAGCGGCTACCGCCTGCTCGACGATGCCGCGCTGCGCGCGGTGCGGAACTGGCGCTTCATCCCCGCCCGCCGCGGCGACGAGCCGCTGGCGAGCTGGGTCGAATTCCCGATCCGGTTCACCGTGAGCGGTTGAGGCGGAGCGTCCGGCGACGTTCAGTCGTGCAGGAAGACCTGCAGCAGGTCGTTGAGGAAACGCCGCCCTTGTGCGGTGGGGCGGATCGCGTCGGCGGCGAGGTCGAGCAGGCCGCGGTCGCGCGCGGCGCGCAGTTCGTCGCCGATCGATTCCAGCGGCAAGCCGGTGCGGGCGGCGAACAGGGCGGGCGGGAAGCCATCGGCGAGGCGCAGCGCGTTCATCATGAATTCGAACGGCAGTTCGGCCACGCCCACGTCGCGGCTGTCCTGGACGAAATCGCCGCGCGCGGCGCCTTCGAGGTAGCGCGCCGGGTGCTTGTGGCGCATCTCGCGGCGGATGCCCTCGTGGCTCGACAGCTTGCCATGCGCGCCGGGGCCGATGCCGAGATAGTCGCCGAAGGTCCAGTAGTTCAGGTTGTGCAGGCACTGCCGGCCGGGGCGGGCGAAGGCGGAGGTTTCGTAGTGCTCGAAACCCGCGCCCGCCAGTTCGTCCTCCATCGCCTGCTGCATGTCGGCGGCGGTATCGTCGTCGGGCAGCGGCGGCGGGTCGTGGGCGAAGGGCGTGTTGGGTTCCAGCGTCAGGTGGTAGCAGCTCAGGTGGCCGACGCCGGAGCCGAGCGCGGTGCGCAGGTCGCCGAGCGCCATGTCCGGCGTCTGCCCGGGCAGCGCGTACATCAGGTCGAGATTCACGCGCTCGAAATGCGCCTGCGCGACGTCGATCGCGCGCCGCGCCTCGTCGCCGCCGTGGATGCGGCCGATACGCGCCAGCATGGCGTCGTCGAAGCTCTGTATGCCCAGCGACAGCCGATTCACGCCGGCGGCGCGGAAGTCGCGGAAGCGTGCGGCTTCCACCGTGCCGGGGTTGGCCTCCAGCGTGACCTCGGCCAGCGGATCGAGCGGCAGCAGCATGCGGATGGCGGTCAGCAGCCGGTCCAGGCCCGCCGCCGACATCAGGCTGGGCGTGCCGCCGCCGAAGAAGATGCTGAGCACCCGCCGTCCCCAGACCTGCGGCAGCGCCGCCTGCAGGTCGGCGATCACCGCGTCGATCCACGCCGCCTCTGGAATGGCGGCGCCGTCGCGCGCGGCATGCGAGTTGAAGTCGCAATACGGACACTTGCGCACGCACCAGGGGAAATGCACGTACAGCGAAAGGGGCGGCGGGGCGGTCAGTTGCGGGCGTTCCGGCAGCGGGACGGCGCGCTGCAGCGGGGCGGCCGGCTGCAGCGCGATGATGCGGCGATCGTTCATCGGGCCGGCGGCGTCACAGCGAATGGTGCTTGAGCCGGTCGAGCAGGTGGCGCATGGCGCCGCCGCGGTGGCTGAGGCTGTTCTTCAGCTTGGCGTCGAGTTCGGCGGCGGTCTGCTCCAGCTCGGGCAGCCAGAATAGCGGGTCGTAGCCGAAACCGCCCTCGCCGCGCGCTTCCTCGAGGATGGTCCCGTGCCATTCGCCATCCGCGATCAGCGGGCGCGGGTCCTCCCCGTGCCGCACCAGCACCACGCTGGAGAAGAAATAGGCGCGGCGGTCGGCCACCCCGGCGAGCTTCTCCAGCAGCAGGGCGTTGTTGCGCGCGTCCGATTTCGGCTCCCCGGCGTAGCGCGCCGACTGCACGCCGGGAGCGCCGCCCAGCGCCTCGACGCACAGGCCCGAATCGTCCGCCACCGCCGGCAGGCCGGTGGCCGCGGCGGCATGGCGCGCCTTGGCCAGCGCGTTTTCGACGAAGGTGGGATGGGGTTCCTCGGCCTCGCCGACGCCGAGCGCGGATTGCGGGATCACCTCGATGCCGAGCGGCGCCAGGAGGGCCTGCATCTCGGCCGCCTTCTTCGCGTTGTTGCTGGCGAGGACGAGTCGTCTGCTCATGGTTCAGTCTCCGGCGACGGCGCTGCGCTGCAGTTCGTTCAGGCGGCGGATGCCGCCCTCGGCGAGGTCCAGCAGCGCGTTCAGCTCGGCGCGCGAGAAGGCGGCGCCCTCGGCCGTGCCCTGTACCTCGATGAGGCCGCCGCCGGCGGTCATCACGACGTTCATGTCGGTGTCGCAGTCCGAATCCTCGGCATAGTCCAGGTCGAGCACCGGCACCCCGCGATGGATGCCGACGGAGACCGCGGCGACGAAACCGGTCATCGGGCTGCGTTGGAGCGTGCCCGCGGCGACGAGTTTCTGCAGCGCGTCGTGCACCGCGACGCAGGCGCCGGTGATGGCGGCGGTACGGGTGCCGCCGTCGGCCTGCAGCACGTCGCAATCGACGACGATCTGGCGTTCGCCCAGCGCCGCGAGATCGACCACCGCCCGCAGGCTGCGGCCGATCAGGCGCTGGATCTCCTGCGTGCGCCCGCTCTGCTTGCCCCTGGCGGCCTCGCGCGCGCTGCGGGTGTGGGTGGCGCGCGGCAGCATGCCGTACTCGGCGGTGAGCCAGCCCTGGCCCTTGCCGCGCAGGAAGCCGGGCACGCCCTCCTCCACGCTGGCGGTGCACAGCACCCGGGTGTCGCCGAATTCCACCAGCACCGAACCCTCGGCGTGGCGGGTGTAGCCGCGGGTCAGGCGGACGGGGCGGAGTTCGTCGGGCTCGCGTTGGCTGGGTCGCATGGTGTTCCCTGCTATTCCTGTTTGTCGAATTTGTTGATGGCGGCGTTGATCTCGGCGATGGCGCGCTCGATCTCCTCGTCGGTGAGATCGGCCGCCGCGCCGAGGGCGCCCGGTACGGTGGTGCCGACGGGGGCGGGCGGGCGGGCGCGCTCGAAGACGTCGATGCGGGTGGTGTATTCGTCCAGCGCCATCGTCCGCGTGGAGATGGTGTCGACGCCAGGCGGCGCGGATTCGTCCTGCCAGCACATCGCGATCAGCGACAGATTGTCCGCCGTCGCGCCGGCGTTGATCTCGGCGCGATCCAGCAGTTGCGGCACGCCCTGCATCACCGACCTGCCGGCCAGCCCCAGCAGCAGGCCGTCGTCGCCGAGCGGCGCCCACAGGCCGTCGCTGCACAGGGCGACGACGTCGCCGTTGCAGAGCGGGGTGCCGCGCGAAAAATCGATCTGCGGAGGCTGCGTGCCGCCCAGGCAGGAGTAGATGCGGTTGCGTCCGGGGTGGCTCGCCGCGTCGCGTGCGTCGAGCAGGCCCTGCTCCATCATCAGTTGCACGCGCGAGTGGTCGCGCGTCTGCATGTGGATGTGGCCTTGGCGCAGCAGGTAGAGGCGAGAATCGCCGGCATGCGCCCACCAGGCCACGCCGTCCTGTACCACGCAGGCGACGATGGTGGTGCGCGGCGATTCCGGCAGGTTCCGGTCGAAGCTGAAGTCGAGGATCGCATGATGGGCGCTGACCAGTGCGCGCGACAGGAACAGGGCCGGCTCCCGCAGCGCCGGCGTGGCGTCGCGCTGGAAGGACTGCGTGATCACCTTCGCCGCCACCTGGGCGGCGATCTCGCCGTGCAGGTGCCCGCCCATGCCGTCGGCCACCAGCATCAGCAACGCATCGCGCGAGTAGCAGTAGGCGATGCGGTCCTGATTGGTGCGGCGCTGGCCGATGCGGCTTTCCTGGTAGATGGTGA
The DNA here is from genome assembly GCF_002354895.1 of Thauera sp. K11. Taxonomy (NCBI): domain Bacteria; kingdom Pseudomonadati; phylum Pseudomonadota; class Betaproteobacteria; order Rhodocyclales; family Zoogloeaceae; genus Thauera; species Thauera sinica. Next base: position 4,500,494 of record NZ_CP023439.1, on the reverse strand, counting down.
AACGCATGGGTCTGCCCTCAGCTTCGGCCGATGAAGGACCTGAGTCGGGCGCCGAGATCGGTGAACCTGGGCGCGGGGACGGTGCCGCCGGCAGTGGGCTGCATCAGGGCCTTCTGCAGGGCATAGACACTTTGCGGGCGCTCCAGTGCATCGAGGCGCAGGCACCAATCTACCAGCCCCAGCAACTGGTTCGAATAGCGTCCCGTGTGCGTCCTGGCCAGGGGCTGCAGCGTGTCGCGCTTGACGCGCTCGTCGGCGCGCGGCGGCGCGGTGCCGGCGATGCACGCGTGCAGGCTGGCGCCCACGCTGTAGATGTCACTCCACGGTCCCAGTCCGTTGCGGCCCTCGTACTGCTCGGGCGACGCGAAGCCGGGCGTGTACATCGGCTTCAGGATGGGCTGGTCGTTCAGCAGCGTCTGCCGCGCCGCGCCGAAATCGAGCAGCACCGGCGTGCCGTCCTTGCGCAGGTAGATGTTGGAGGGCTTGATGTCGAGATGCAGCAGCTTGTGCGCATGGACCTCGCGCAGGCCGTTGAGCATGCGCGCGAACACCGCGCGGATGAAGTTCTCGCGCAGCTCGCCGCGGTGCTTGTTGATGTAGTCGTGCAGGGTGCGGCCGCGCTCGAACTGCATCACCATGTACACGGTGCCGTTGGCGCGGAAGAAATTGAGCACCCGCACCACGTTGGGGTGCATCAGCTTGGCGAGCGCCCGGCCTTCCTCGAAAAAGCACTTCATGCCGTAGCGAAACGCGGGCAGGTGCTGCTCCGACACCTGCGGCTCGATCTCGCCCTCGCCGCGCAGCGCGAGCGAGTTCGGCAGGTATTCCTTCAGCGCCACCGGCGTGCCGTCGGTGTCCAGCGCCAGATAGACGATGGAAAAGCCGCCGACCGAAAGCTGCCGCTCGATCCGGTAGCGGTCGAGCTGGTAACCCTGAGGCAGCGCGCAGTTCGCTTGAGGCGGCATCTTCGGCGGGGATAAGATTCGGCTTTCCGCCGCATTTTCCAGAGTGGGGCTTGCAGTTTAATCGATAGCAGCGCGATCGCTGCAGCTTCCCGGAGACTTCCATGGTTCACAGCATGACCGGGTTCGCGGTGCAGAATCGCGACCTGGGCGCCGCCACGCTTCATCTCGAACTGCGCAGCGTCAACTCGCGTTATCTCGACCTGTCGTTTCGCATCGTCGACGACCTGCGCCAGGCCGAGCCGGCGCTGCGCGAGCGCATCGCCGCGCGCCTGGCGCGCGGCAAGGTGGAATGCCGCCTCAACCTGCAGGCCAACGATGCCGCTCCGCGCAGCCTGGCGATCAACGGCGCGCTGATCGCGCAACTGGCCGACGCGCAGGCCGCGGTGCGCGAACGGATGCCCGATGCCAAGCCACTGTCGGTGGCCGACGTGCTGCGCTGGCCGGGCATGCTCGCCGACGACGGCCTCGCCTTCGAACAGATGCAACCGGCCATCGCCGGACTCATCGACGCCGCGCTCGACGAATTCGTCGCCACCCGCCGGCGCGAGGGCGACAAACTGGCCGACATGATCCGCGAACGCGTCGTACGCATGCGCGAACTCGTCGCCACCGCCGCGCCGCGCATGCCGCTGATCATTGCCGAATACCAGGACAAGCTCGCCGCGCGGCTGCGCGAGGCGGTGGCCACGCTGGACGAAGACCGCATCCGGCAGGAGGTCGCCCTCTACGCCCAGCGCATCGACGTCGCCGAGGAGCTGACCCGGCTCACCACCCACCTCGACGAAGTCGAACGCATCCTCAAGACCGCCGGCTCGGCAGGCAAGCGGCTGGATTTCCTGATGCAGGAACTCAACCGCGAAGCCAATACCCTGGCATCCAAGTCGCCCGCCACCGACATCACCGGCATCGCGATGGAAATGAAGGTGCTGATCGAGCAGATGCGCGAGCAGGTGCAGAACATCGAGTGAGGTTTCGGGGTGGTTCACTCCATCCAAAAAACTCCTTGAAAATCAGTTGATTAGGGTGGTTTTTCGGGTCATGACGTAGCAGGCGGTTTCAGCGTAGCGCACGATTTCTGTGGGGTAAATTGTGGGGGAAATCTTATGCCCTGCGATTTGCGGGCTCCGGCCCGGATTTTTACCCCACAGTTTCTTCGTGAATCGCTGTGGAGACCGCGCCATGACTGAGATTGAACACATCACCGACAAGACGCTACGGGCCTGGCTGAGCAGGGGTCCGACGGACCGCGGCATCGGTGGCGGGCTGACTTTTGTAGCCACCGCCGTCGGTGCCCCAAAAGGGCATGCATCCTGGATTTTGCGTTACCGCTTCGGTGGCATGAGTCGGGAGAAGGTGCTCGGCCGCTATCCCGACCTTTCGCTCAAGGATGCCCGCGAACTGGCTCGCCAGGACAGGGCGCGCATCCAGCAGGGGGTGGATGTCGCCGCCGAGAAACGCGCCGAACGGCTCAAGGCCCGGGAGCGGACCGACGTGGCGGCCCTGGCCCAGGCCTGGTACGACCGCCACATCGCCAGGACCTACAAGCATCCCGAGGTCGTGCTGCGTGCTCTTCGCCGGCACATCAACCCGATGATCGGAAAGCTGGCTGTGGAGGAAGTACGGCCGCTGCACATCGACAGGGTGCTCACCCGCATCCTCGACGCCGGCGCGCCCACGGTGGCCAACGATGCACTGCGCTACCTCTTCCGCATGTTCCACTTCGCCGTGAAGCGCCGGTGGATCGAGGCCAATCCGGTCTCCGGCTTCGAGATCTCCGACGCGGGCGGTGCCGAGCCTGCCCGGCAGCGCTGGCTGAACCGCGACGAACTCGCGGCGCTGGCCAAGGCCATGCGCGACACTCCGAACTTCGGCCGGGAAAACGAACTGGCAGTCTGGCTCCTGCTCGCACTGTGCGTGCGCAAGATGGAACTGCTGTCGGCCAGGTGGACGGAGTTCGATCTGGCACGCGGCGTGTGGTCGCTGCATCCTTCCCGCACCAAGACGAAACAGCCCATCGACATCCCGCTGGTGCCCCAGGTGCTGGGGTGGCTGGAGGAGGTAAAGGTGTTCGCGTGCAACAGCGAATACCTGTTTCCCGCCCGCAGGCGGATCCACATGAAGGGCGGCGTGGTGAGGCGGAACCGCTTTGGCCACATCAGCCCCGACACGCTGAACGTTGCGCTGCGCCGGCTGCCGCTGGACGGCATGGCGCACTTTACTGTGCACGATATGCGGCGCACGGCCCGCACGCACATGGCCGCGCTGGGCGTGGACCGGTTCGTCGCCGAACGGGCGCTGAACCACAAGCTGCGCGATGTGGAGGGCGTGTACAACCAGTACGACTACTTCGAGGAACGCAAGGACGCCCTGGCGCGTTGGGCCAGTCTGCTCGAATCGATCGCGCGCCCTGAACACCGGGGAGAACCATCATGCTCCGAACTACTCAAGGAAGGCTGCGCTTCGCCCGGCACGAGGTCGACGCGTTCCGCGCGCTCGGTATCGACGTGAGCCACGTGCGCACGGCGGACGCGTTTGCGGAGGCCGTGCGCGACTGGCTCGATCTCATTGCCGAAGAACGCCCTGAACTGTTCGACAAGATCACCCGGGCCATCATTTCGGGTGACTGACGAGGTCACCTCCCGTTGGCGCTTGGTGGTCGGGGGGGCGGTCTCCATAGTCAGAAATCGTCCATGGCGCCGATCCGGCATGAGAGCGGGGCCCGGTCCTGATCGGACCCAGCCCTTCGTTTCCAAGCCGCCATCACCGCAGACGGAAAGCGATCAGTACCATTTGGAAATCGCGCGTTCGATACGCGAACAGAATGGTTGAACTTGAGATTACGTGAGAGATTCCGCCTTGTAGAGCGACAACATCTCGAATCGGCAGTTTGGGGCGCAAGTACCCAACAGGGCCGTTTTCAGTACGCGTTTAACCGGCTGCCGGAGCACCAGGCGATCAACCCACCACGGCGAACCAAGAGAGGTAACAGCCAGCGTTCTTCGGAGCTTATGGAGCCGTGGCTTGATTGGGCCGAGGTCGGTGGCGTGGTCGTAGGCGATGCCGGGAGCCCAGACGCGATCAAACCACCCTTTCAGCATGGCCGGAAAGCTGAACCACCAAGTGGGAAAGACAAGAACCAGAACTTCGGCGGAAAGCAGTCGGTCGATTTGGTCTTGAACGGCGACAGAGTCGAACGTTGGGCTGTAGTAGCTTTGGCGTTCGCTGGCCGTGAGAGCAGGCGAAAAAGCAGACAGATAGAGGTCTTCGACCATCACCTCGTGACCGCTTGCCGTCAAAGCGGCAATGACAGACTGAGCCATTGTGTGGCACAGGCTGTCGGTGATGGGATGGGCTATGACGACGAGGCACTTCATGCTGCTGGCTTGCATCAGAGTTCAGCGGACGGGCGGTGAACAGGTTGGTGCACGGCGGACATAATTAAACAGCGAATCCGGCAGCACGTATGAGTCACAGAGTTCCCCCGTCTTTCTACGTAGATGACAGATACCGGTTCAGTATGCACCGAGCCGCCTCAAGCGTGCCGATGCCCGTGCGGGAGCAGTAAACACAGCAGTGAGCGTGAGCGGCGTTTCACTTCAATCCGTGGCATGAATGCGCGACATCGCCGCCAGCACACGGCCCGCCGCATCCAGATCGGCGGCGCTGAACGCCGCGGAGATGTCATGCACGTGCCGTTGCCAGTTCTGCAGTACCGCCTGATAGGCCGCCTGTCCCTGCGAGGTGAGGACATACAGCGGGGAACGCTTGTGCGCGGGATTGGGGCAGGGGGCGACCAGCCCCTCCTCGACCAGCAGATTGATCTGTTTCTGCACGCCCTGCCGCGTCAAGCCCATCGTGGCGGCGATCTGGGGGACGGTAGGAGTCTGAGGGGCCATCGAGATGGCGCCCAGCACCTGCCAGCGTGCGCTGGTCAGTCCGTGCGGCGCGCAGAAGCGGTCGCCCCATTCGATGAGCTGGCCGTTCAGACGGAAAACGGCCAGCGTGACAGCCGTCAGTTTGTCGGCCTTGGCCTGACTCATGGCATCTCCGCAACTCTGTATTTGACAACCAGTTTACAGCAAGGGCGGCGGGCCGGGCCGCTGTGTAGCCGGGGGCGTTCGGCCTGGGAAGCAGGCCGGGCGTCGATCATTCAGCCAGAGCGACTGCGGCAATCAGAAGCGCGATCAGAACGAGGATGGTCAGTGCGAGGGCAGGGTTGGAAAATGCGGGCTGGCCGACGTCCGCCGGCACGTGCTTGTTGCCGGATAACATCGGCATGATCAGGTTTTCGCCGCGCAGCGCCCAGTGCAGCACCACGGCCAGCACATGTACCGCGATCAAGATGTCGATTGCATAGGCCAGATTCGTGTGGACGCGAGCGGCGAGGTTGGCCGCCGTATGGCCGATCCAATGCGCCAGCGGCCCGTCGAACGCGATACTGTCGCTGGAGAACAGGCCCGAAAGCGACTGGATCAGCAGCGTCGCCAGCATGGCCAGGATCATCCATGCACCGAGGGGATTGTGTCCCGTCGTCTTCGGCCGCTTGCCCGACAGGTAGTCGTGGATACCGCCAATACCGGTGACGAAGTCGCTGAATCTTGCGGTCTGACTGCCGACGAAACCCCAGACCAACCGGAACAGCACCAGAACCAGGGTGACCGTGCCCATCCGTGCATGGACTTGCATCTGCCCTGCATAAGCACTCAGGAACAGCACCGTCATCAGCACCGGCAGCGCCCAATGGAACAGACGGACGGGCAGATCCCAGACACGGATCTTGCGCAGTGCAGGCTGCCCCACTAGCGCCCCCTTTTGTACGATCGATGGCAGGCCGCGCAACTGTCGGCCACCTGCTGCAAGCGCTTGGAAAGGGCCGCGACATCCGCATCGCTGGAAGCCGCCAGTTCCGCCAGTCGCCAGGCGCTGGACTCGAACGCCTCGGCTCGCTGTACGAAATCGGGGAAATTAGTCCAGATACTGCGTTTGGCTGCGGAGAAGAAGCCGCCCTGGGCGTCCGGGGGATAGAGGCCGGGAATCTTCCGCGCAAACACCACCATCGAGCGTGCCTGCTTGGCGACGGTGGTCATGTCGCCTTTTTCGATGGCATCCTTGATCTCCGCGATGGCGCGTTTGCTGTCCTTGAAGCCGTCGATGCGTTCACGTACGGGGTCGGCTGCATTGGCCGATGACATCAGCACAAGTGCTGTCGCCATAATCAGGAGCGGCATGGCCGCCCGGTTCTGTTGCTTCTTCATGGTGCTTTCTTCAACTCAAGGTCGATAAGAGGGATGGGATGGAGGTGCCTCTCCGGTCTTCGTCACCGCGCGGGGCGGCGTAGCCTGCCCGTCATCCTGAGTCCGTCACGCATGTTGAGCCCCAACAGGGCGATGTTTGCCGCGCCCGCTGCGAGTTCGAGCGCCTGCACGGCATAGAAGACACCATCGAACTCGCCCGCCCGGGCCTTGGAGGCCAGGAACAGGGCGGCGGGAATGAGGATCAGGACGCCATTGGCCGCGATCCACTGCATGCGCTTGATCTTGGCGCTGAGCAGCCCGCCGCGGCGTCCCTGTGCCAGCGCGAATCCGCTGCCACCGGCGGCCATCAGGGCCGGAATCAGCACCAGCAGCCCCCACGGAATCGCCGTCTTGACCGCCGTGATGGTTTCATCGGTGCCGAACGATTCGCTGAGCGCGGTGGCCAGCCAGAACGTGGCGATGCACAGCATCGCAAGCCCTCCGGCGACGGGGTGGATGATCTTCTTCATGGCAGTGGGCTCCTTGATCCGGTTTCGCGCACCTTGCCGGGCCGAACCTGCCGCCGCAGGGTGCGGGAGAGCATTAGGGGCACGGGGAAGCATCGAGTAGTGGCTGAAATTGACAACCAGTTTCCTATATATGGAAACTGGTTGTCAATGCGGGCTGACCTCGATCGTGCCCCGGGTGGCACCAGGCTTGTGTGGCCCGCAGTCGCAGGCCGTGGGGTGTCACACCGGGTGCGGCGCTGGTTGCAGCGAGTTGTTCCCCGCACGCCGGTTGCCGTGGTCGTTGCACCGCCGGGGTCGTCGTTGGCGAACGGCCGGAAGCCGGTGAGATACGGGCGGAACGCCGTCCTTGATGCCTTTCGGACTGGTCTATAAACTGGTCTATGCCAAGCGGAGAATGTCATGAACCATGAAATCGGCTCGTATGAGGCCAAGACCAGGCTGCCGGAGTTGCTCCGCGGCGTGCAGGCGGGCAAGCGTTACACGATCACCCTGCGCGGCGAGCCGGTTGCCGATCTGGTGCCGGCCGAAGGCGGCAAGCAAGCGGATGCCGCGGCGGCCGTCGAGGCGATGCGCCAGTTCATGCGCGCGGCGCCGCCCGTCAAAGGGGTCGATCTCAAGGCGCTGATCGACGAGGGGCGGGCGTGAGCACCGTCGCCCGGCCGCCCGAAGGCGGCGCTCTCCTCCCGTGGGGAGGTGGTCGCGCCGGCGACCGGAGGGTAGTCCACTGAGCTTCGTGCTCGACAACTCGGTGGCGATGTGCTGGCTGCTGGCCGATGGCAAGCCTGCCGATGTGGCTTACGCCGAGGCCGTGCTGGATGCCCTGCGGGAACGGCAGGCGCTGGTCCCGTCGCTGTGGGCGCTGGAGGCTTGTAACGTCATCGCCAGGGGCGAGGCCAGGGGGCTGCTCACCGAGGCCCGTTCCCAGGCGTTCGTCGTCCTCCTGGGACGGCTGAACATCGCGACGGATACGGCCACGGCGGCGCACGCCCTGGGCGACACCCTGCACCTGGCCCGGCGCTACAAGCTGTCGGCCTACGACGCGGCGTATCTGGAATTGGCTCTGCGAACCGGCTCACCGCTCGCGACGCTGGACGCAGACCTCAAGAAGGCGGCGAAGGCCGCAGGCGTGCAAGCGTTCGCCCCGAATTGACTCTTCGTGCGCTGCGCGAGGGCGGCCGCCGGGCGGTGGCGGCATTCGAGACCGCCGTGGCGGACATCCCGCAGATCGTCGGGGCCCAGCGCCTGTTCGGCGAGCCCGACCACCTGTTCCACGTCGTCGCCCACGATCTGCCGGCATTCCAGCAGCGCTACGACGAACACCTGTCCACACCGCCCGATGTCCAGCGCCGGACCTCCACGCTGGTGATGAAGCGGGTCATTCAGGAGCGCTGCCTGCCGCTGTAGTCGTGGCCGTCGACGCGTCGTGCCTGCTACGCCGATACCATTCAGCGAGTGGTGGTCAGGCCCCTCTCCCCTCGCGGGGCGGAGGTGGAAAGGCGACCTGTTTGTCGACAACCTGTTCGACCTCGATCCGGCGGCGGTTGTCGCGGCAGCACAGAAGCAGCGGGCGCAGTTGAAGCACCCGTCGCTCGACGTGGACCACTACTTCGACGTGCTTCTACGCCAGGGGTTGGCCCAGACCGTCAAGGCGCTCTCGACCTATCGAGCCATCCTCTGACGGCATTGGTTGCGCCGGTGAGCGCGTCGCGGCGGGCCTGCGGGAGCCGCAATAGGCATTCGTGATCTGCACCCGCCCATGCCCGAGGTGTTCCGCGATGCGTTGCCGGGCTTGTTGGTCGAGTGCGTGATCGACAGGCGTACCGCCGGCCACCGGCGGCCGCTCCCCGGTCATCGCCTCGTAGTCCTCGGCCGCGCCCTGGTGCCGCAGGCCGTGCGGCGTCACGCCGAGCGCGGCGCGGGTGATGCCGTGGCGCTCCATCACGTAGCGCAAGCGGCGCAGTGCCTGCTTCAGGTCCAGGCGCGGGTCGCTGACACTGTCGTTGACACCCACGGCGACCTTGCGCGCGTAGTCGATGGCGGCCGCGCGCAGGGCGTTGTCGATGGGAATCAGCCGCCCGCGTCCGCCCTTCGTGCCGCGGTGCGTGTCCAGGTAGAACGCCGCGCCGTCTTCCGGCTGGCCGGCCTGCGCGGCGGTGAGCACATCGACGTGCGGCCGGAGCATCGTGCTTTCCTTGAAGCGCAGGCGGAAGGCCTGCATCAGCCTGAGCGCGGCGGCGGCATGCACGTCATAGGCTTCGACCTCGCGGATCACCGCTTCCACATCCACGCTCCGGGCCCGCCAAGACTTGTCGATGCCGCTCGCCAGCGATCGCCGGTAGAGCCGTGGATCGTCGAAATAGCTTGCGATGGGCTTGAGCAACTGCGGTTTGCCGATCCAGCCCGCGAAGGTTTTCATGAAGCTGAAGTAGGTCTGGATCGTCGCCGGGCGCATCCGGACGGCGCGGGCTTCCGCCTGCCAATGGCGGGTGACGGCTTCCACGTGGCGCCCGCTGAAGGAGCGTGGATCGAGTTTGAAGCGCCGGGGATGGTCGCGCAGGAAGTCGAACAGCCAGAAGCAGAAGCGCGCCCGTTCCCCCATCGTTTTGTGGCTCACCCCCTTGTGCTTGCTGCTGTGTCGCCAGTTGTGCCGTTGCAGGATGAGGTGCAGCACCAGGCGGCAGCGCCTCGGGTCGAGAGGCATGTCGTCCAGGGCCGGCGCCTCGCGGGTGCGCGTGCGGCCCCGGCCGGTGCGGTGCCGCGGCGGGGAGGTCGTCTTGCGTGAGTCGTCGTTGCGTTGATACATGATCTTCCCTCGTGCCGGGGATGGAGAACCCGTTCGGTTGTGCATCGGTGGGTTCCAAAGGCCGATGCGGTGCCAGTGCTTTGCCGCTTCCTCAGGCAGGCGCGGCGCGGAGGTGCGTAAAAGTGATCGCCAGCCAGCACACGTCGGGCGTGATGTAGCGTTCGCCGTGGCGAACCAGGTTCTCGAGGAACCCGAGGCAATCCCGGAGGTGTGACCTCCGGCACGGTGCTCGGGCGGCACCGCAAACTCGTCCTTCCCGCCGGTTCGATTGGCAGCGCCCGTTCCGCGACGGGCGCGCGAGACCGTTTCACGCGGACCGTGCGGCCGCACGCGGCGGCGCGGCACGGCTGACCGGGGTCAGTGCGTGAGTGCGGGGAGGAGGAACTCGAACGCCGCCCCGCAGGGCAGGCGTCATTCGTGGCTTGAAGAAACACGAGGGAAGGGCATCCCTGGATTGCCTCGGGGGCAACCGGGGGACGGATGTGCTCCAGGCACTGGCGGTCGGGCCGTCATCCGGGGAGATCGCTGCTCGAGGCAGACGACCTCGAAGGAGCATGACTGCGCCAGCGTATCCAGTACGCCGGTGCGGCCGGGCGCCATGGTCAGGCCATGGTGCCGCGCTCGGGAAAGAACACTCAGGATGCCGGGCATCCGGATCAACGGCGCGCGAAGCGCACTGCGGTGATGATCACCGCGACTTGAAAGGCTTGCATGTTCGCGTGCTCGATGCACGCACCGGAATGCCAGCTGGACCGGGGAGTAACATTCCCAGTGTGGGGCGGGATGCGTGCCCTTGCAAGCGCAAAAAGTGCCGATTAGGCCGACGCTGGGCGCAATTCTCGATGTCTCGCCAGGCCTTGACTGGACATCGTTCTACCTCTGGTTCCGAACCGGTGGGGTGGTCTGGTCGGTCCATGAGCCGGACTTGGATTACCATGCGACGCCAGTCACACGTGGGTGCAAGGGCTTGAACAAGGGAGCATTTTCTTGCCAGTTCATGCGCACTGCAGTCCGGATACAGTGCGACCACCGGTGAACAAAATGCGGGCTTCCGTCGCGACGTGCCGTCGCTGGGCTTGAAACGGGCGCCTTCCGCGCGACGCTGGACAGGTCTTCCACTGCCTGGAGCATGACCATGTCCGACTTGCAAACTATTCACGGGCGCATCGTCGACCTGCGTCGCCACGTCAACGTCCATCTCTACCACTTGCGACCTTGCGCGCCGAGCGACCGCTACGAGCTGTGGATCCGCTGCCAGGATGGCAGCGAACGGAAATTCACGCTCCACACCCGCTGCATGCCGGCCCGGCGCGGGCACGAGGTGAGCCTGATCGTCGCGCTTGGCAAGACCCCCCGGGTCCTGGGGCTGGCCAACTGGACGGCCCTCGACGGCGCCAACTACGTCCGTACCGATCCGCCTGCGCTGCTGCGGCCGCGGGATGGGCTGGCCGTGCTGGCGCTGGGCACGCCTTTGGTGGTCACGTGGGGCGCGGCCGGTGTCGTGTTGTCCGTGCCGGTGGCGCTCGTCTATCTGCTGGCGGCCGGGGTGCTGCGGGCGGGCGCCCGGATCCGGCGGGCCGCGCAGGTGGATATGGCGATCGACCGGGAGGCCGGACGGATCGCCGGGCCATGGAGGGGAGCGCTGCATTGAGGGCCGCTCGTTTCGTCCTCGATGGGCTGTTGCCTATCATGGACTCACCGGAACTGAAAATCCTTCGTCACGCTGCCCTGGTTGAAGCGATGGCCTTCGTCCATGCTCTGATCGAGCAATGTGGCGGCCTTCTGGCCGGGCTCTCTCCCGGGTGAGGTTGGCGCCGTGAGCCTCGGCGCATGGCCGCCTCGCTCAACTGGTGGGCCAGAGGGGATGCGGCGTCATCGCCGCATCAGCGACAAGGAGATGCCGGCGCCGATGAAGAAGCCCCCCGTCGCGATATGGAATGCACGCCGAACACGCGCATTGATGCTCGATCCGTGGAGGCGCCCGGCAAATACACCATACGCGCCCAGCACGCAGCCGGCCGTGGCGAGATGAATCGCGGCCAGGAGAACAAGCTGAGCCGCGATCGGGCGGGACGGATCGATGAACTGCGGCACCAGAGAACCGAAATACAGCAGCGCCTTTGGATTGGCCGCGCGAAGCGCGAATCCGCCAAGAAACGACCGCCGTGGAGAGGAGCCGGCCTGCGGCGCGGCCGCCGGACCGGGTTGGGCGGAGAAACCGGCGGCGAGCAGACGCAGGCCGAGATACACCAGATAGGCGACCCCGGCCCATTTGATCAACGTAAAGACCTCATGGGAGGCGACAAGAATCGCGGTGAGCCCGGTGATCGACAGCAGGATGTACAGGGCATCCGCGGCAAGCACGCCCGACCCGGCCGCCGCGGCCGGGCGCAAGCCATGCGCAACCCCTTGGGTCGTGACATAGACGATGGAAGGCCCCGGCGTGGCGGTCGCCACCAGGCTCACGAGAAAAAACAGGGCGAGGTTATCGATCATCTGGATCCTCCTGCAATTTTTTCACGATACACCACCGGCATGGGAATGTGCACTTTCGCAGGCCCATGTCAGCGTCTCCCGGCGGATAGCGGCGCGATACCGGTGGAGGCAGGCAGCCGCCCGCAGGGCTTGACCTATCGGTTCGACGCCAGGAAGGACCGGCGTGCCGGAGCTTCCCGGCATGGTCACAAATGCCTGACAATTCATCATTTGTCATGTATCGCTCGATTACTGGACCCATGTGCCGCCTCCGCTTCGTCATCTTGCTGCTCGTCCTGCCCCTGTCCGGCTGCACCATACTTGAACGCACGGCGCACATGTACGGCAGCGAAGCGCCGGCTCCCCAAGTGTTCCAGTTCAAGGATGGCGGCACCAGCATCTACTATGCGTTTACGGCCGGAGATTCGCCGCAGCCGGATACTGCGGTCTTTTTCTACGGGGCAACAGGCTGCCCCAGCTGGAAATCCGTCATACCAGGCTACGTCAGCGGCCTGGCCGTCCCTGCCCGTGTTTTCGTCCTCAACAAACGATTCGTCGCCGACCGTTCCACGGGCTTGTTCGGCTGCGGCCGGGACTTCCACCTTGCGAACAATCCCGGGCGCTGGCTGGCCGACTATTCGGAATTCATCACCACGCAACTGGACGCCGCCGTGCCCAGACCAAGAAACGTGGTCCTGGTGGGGGTGTCGGAAGGTGCATTGCCTGCGGTCAAGGTCGCCGGACTGCTCCCCGAAGTCACCCATCTAGCGATCATCGGCAGCGGCGCCTACACTATGCGCAGGTCGCTTTCCACGCTGAAGCAGAAAGGGGCCATTGCGTTCGATGTCGAATCGGGCTGGCAGGCGATATCCACCGACCCACGCAGCATCGAGAAAAGCTGGTATGGCAATCGCTACCGCTGGTGGTCGGACATCATGGATCTCGACCCGCTTCCTGATTTTCTTCAGTTGAACATCCCCATCATTGTTGGCATCGGTGAGCAGGATCGGAGTGTGCCCGTCGAGTCCGCGCGCTTCTTGGAATCGAAATTCAACGAGGCGGGGAAAAGCAATCTCACTTTGATCGTCTACCCGAGTGCGGATCACCGTCTGGGCGCCAGGGGTATTTCCCATCGCAGTGATTTTTTTGCGGAGCTGAGTCGTCTGTTGCGATCCACGGATGACAGTGCGGCCGAGCGGGATTCGGCACAAGGGGCGCGTCTCGTGCCTTGAACACCCGGCGGTGGGGAAGCGCACCATATCAACCTGAGGTCGGCCGGTTTGAACCTGCGTGGGTGGTGGAAACAGCGAAAACGCTGTTTTCACGCATCAGGGCGTAAGCGATGCCTTGCGCGCTTTACCGTGATATGGCCTTCAGCCGTGCCCGGTAATCCAGCGGCTCAAGTTGGGCCGTCGTAGACAGCGCGCCACGGAGAATGAACAACTGTGGCTTCCGGGAGAACGCAAAGACCCGATAGAGACAGAAGGCATCCTCCGTTTCCTCGGAAAAGTCGACTTCATTCCGACTGACCACAAAGGGGGTCAGTGAGCCGCCGTTGGTCGTCTTGACCTCGATGAAGCGGGCAATGCCGTCAGGCTCGAAAGACAGGATGTCATAGCCGGCTCCATCCCCAAGACGATTGGAAACCCAGTCGATCTTGTCGATGAGGTGCGCGCACTGCACCTCGGCAAGACGGGTCCGCTCGAACCCCACGACCCAGGCCTCCCCATTGTGTCCCAAGGCGCGATTTCGCTCATCCCGCGCCGCATAGTCAAGCCTTCGCGGAAGGCGCTGCCGTTTCGCGGGCTGTGCGCCTGATTCAATGGTCGGAACATCGACCAGGACACCGCGGTAAAGCCTGTCGCCGGGCGCTGTCATCTCCTCGATGGCATCGACAACCGCGGCCAGTTCATGATGACGTCGCTCGACATAGTTCATCACCTCCTGCCGCAAGCGTTCTTGGTAGTTCGCTCTCGGCTTGTAGCCGGCGATGTAGGGGAGGCCCAATTGGTCGAGAGCCGCCGAAATGTTCTGGTGCTTCATCTCGACCGAACCCTTGCTGCGTGCCCTCAGCCGCTGACGCAGCTTCTCATTGTGGTCCGCCTTGCTGTAGAGAATCCCCTTTGATTCGAGACGGAGCATGTCGAAATAGTCGTGGACTACGGCTTCCACCTCCTCGGCGGACCAGTCCTGTCCAACGCGGACAACCTCAAACCCAAGCTCTGCCAGGAGCCGCTCCACGGTTGCCTCGCCGCCGGAGAATTCGGCCGCGCAGGGGGCCTTCGCCTGGAAAGGCGTAGGCGAAGGCCGCGCCCACGATGGCTTTCGAGTCGTACAGTCGGCCGCTGTCCGGATCACTCAGCATGTAGTCGCGAGACTTGCCGAAGCCGTATTTCTCAAGAAAGTAAGCTCGACCCACTACGTCATACTCGCGCATGGCAGCCCGCACAGCCGCAGGGTCGTTCAGACGGTTGATGCCCATGGTCCCCGAGTGTATTCGTTTCCACCAGGTTACCCCACAGCAATATCCGGCGTCACGACTTCGTGGCTGCATGTTCTGCCGAACCTTGACTAGACATCGCTCTACCTTTGGTTCTGAGCCGGTGCGGCAGCCCTACCCTTCCAAAAGCGAGTGCCGGCCGAATCCTCTATATGACGTACTGTTATGTCTTAGTCTTGCCACGGAACGTCGGAGCGTTGGGCCACAGGGCGGTTGGCCACGCTGGACAACGCGCTGGCAGCTGTCCTAGCTGCCGTCAAAGCCGACTCGGAAATGGAATGGCCCAGGCACAACAACATCGAGGTTGACCGGGATGGCCCTTTCCGTGCTGGTGACTATCGTTTAGCTGACGGCGGCCGGGTCGCCGCGCTCCAACCTTGCTGTTACGCCATTGGGGTTGGAAATTGGCCTCTTGTGCCCTGCATAACATGCGCTATACTTTTCATACAGCCGCGCCATGCTGAACCTGCTGCCGGGTTAAACGACGCTTCTCTCTATTTCCTTTCGCTGGCCGTGCCTATTCCCCGGTCGATGCGTAATCGGCAGACATCGACCCTACGCAAAGGAATTTGGCATGTCTAATTCGACATTTTTCGTTTCCGAAGCTGCGGTACGCAATCTCAAGCGAGGTGCCGAGCGGCACGCTTTCGGAGTTTCCTCTTCCCATATGAGCGAAGGTGTCGCCGCAGCTTTGGGTTTCAAAACCTATGCGGCGTTGCGTGCGGCTCTAGCAGGCCGTGCAACCATCGAGGTGCCAAAACCCAGCAATGCTAGGTTGGTGCAGCGTCTGCGCCAGCTAGGCTACGCTGCTATGGCCGACGATTTGCGGTTGCTGCCGGAGTTCGAGCACTCCTATTCCCCATTCCGGGCATTTCCGCTCAGGAAGGTGAGTGCTGTCCGTTGGAAGGCATGGCGTAACCTGCTGGTGGCAGCAATTAACGCGGGCCTAGAGCAGCGCTTATTCGGGCTGTCACCCGGTGAAAATTGGTGGCCCGGCGGTGCGCCGGAAAGCCATGCGTGCGAACGCAGCATCTACCGCTTTATGGTCGATGGAAGCTTACTTGCGATTGCCAGCGTGGATGCGGTCAGTGGCGATGAACTCTCCCTTCATGCCATTCTTAATCCCCGTAATGCCGAGGTGGAGCCGGGGCCGTTCAACGGTTTGCGCGATGGGGATGCCTGGGCTCATTGTTGGGTGGAGCGGAGTTTGGGCGCGTGGATTCAGGATGGGGGTGAGGATTTCTCGTGCAAACGCATTGTGCAATCACGGCTGGCCGAACTGAGGATTGAGCCACTCGGCTATTCGGACCAAGGCAGCTTCTTCATATAGGTCTGTCTCTGTCGGTGTGCGGTTCGGGGCTGAGCAGGCCTGCTCTGTACGCCGACAGACTTACGGTTGTGTGATGTCTGTGATGCAACTGCGGCCGTCTAGCGTCACTCCGGCTGCGCTGCGTACTGCGCTTATCGACCTTTTTTGCTCTGAGGCCACACCTCGGGCGGCTGTCTGACTACTACGCCCTGAGCTGGCAGGGGCGCGTTGGCGGGACGATGGGGCGAGCGTCAGCTCTAAGTGGCTGCCGCGCTGCTGAAGCGACTGATGGCGTAAAGCCATATAAACGAGCTTGCCTACAGTAAGTTTTCTTCCCTCTCTCGCACTGCTCGTCTTATCATGTCTGCATGAAACGCGCGTCATGGCTTATCTCCTGGATCGGCGAGACGGATCTCTTGTGTGCTGAGGGACGTCTCCGGGAGCAGCTCGGGCCTATCGCGTCTGCTGTCTCTGCTCATTCAAGATTTGACTGCATCCATCTCCTCACCAACTACCCGTTCGAGCGCAGTCGTACCTACTGCGCCTGGCTTGAGCAGACTACGGGCTGCGTGGCAACGGATCTCTACCATGTCGAGCTGTCGAGTCCAATCAACTATGCCGAGATCTATGAAAAGGTCAGTGCAGAGCTGAAGCAGGCACGCTTGCCTCGAGAAGAGGTGGAGCTCGCATTCCATCTGAGTCCAGGCACGCCGGCGATGGCGGCGATCTGGATCATGCTGGCGAAGACCCGCTTTCCCGCGCGCCTCATCCAGACGTCACAGCAGCGCGGCCTGGAGCAGGTCGACTTCCCGTTCGATTTGGCCAGTGACTTCCTGCCTGAGTACCTGAAGCGCAGTGATGATCGAATCGAACGCCTGACTGATGGGCGGCAGACGGCGCCTGAGTTCGACAAAATCATCCACCGCAGTCTCGTCGTTGCACGTGAGGTCGAGCGCGCCCGGCGGATTGCAGCGTTCGATGTTCCGGTGCTTGTGCTTGGCGAAACAGGCACAGGCAAAGAGTTGTTCGCCGAAGCGATCCACGCCTCCTGCCGACGCAGCCCAAAGCCTTTCATTGCGGTGAATTGCGGGGCGATCCCGAAGGAATTGGCCAACTCGGAGCTCTTCGGCCACAAGAAGGGCGCATTCACCGGCGCAGACCGGGAGCGGGCGGGGCATTTCCGCACGGCGGAAGGTGGCACGCTGTTCCTGGATGAAATCGGGGACCTGCCGCTCGATACCCAAGTGCGCTTGCTGCGGGCCCTCCAGGAAAAAGAGATTACACCGCTGGGGGCTTCGCATCCGGCAAAAGTGGATGTGCGGGTCATCGCTGCGACCCACCGCGACCTTCAGGCGGACGTTGCTGCCGGGCGGTTCCGGGAAGACCTTTTCCACCGGCTGGCAGTCGGAGTGCTCCGCCTGCCGCCGCTGCGTGCGCGTGGCGAGGATCTCAATCTGCTGATCGACTACTTCCTTGAGCGGATCAATGCTGACGCAGCCATGCGTTCCGAAGCGCAGCGCAAGGAAATTTCTCCAGAGGCAAGAAAAGTTCTGCTTGCACATGCTTGGCCGGGCAATGTCCGGGAGCTGTATCACACCCTGGTGCGGGCTTCCATCTGGTCGACTGGGACCGATGTCACCGCAGATGAGATCCGGGAGGCGCTGCTGGTAGCGCTGCCCAAAGACGACGCACAGATCTTGGGCCGTGCCTTACACAAAGGTTTTGACTTGCAGGGTTTGCTCGACGGAGTGGCGCACCATTACCTGGTACGTGCGATGGCGCAAACCGGCAATCGCAAGAAGCAAGCGGCCGAGTTGCTTGGTTTCTCAAACTATCAGACGCTGACCAACTGGCTCAGGAAGCACGGGCTGGAGAACGAGGATAACAACGAATAGGGAGGACGGCATGATTCTCGCCATGAAACACGAGGCTGATGTGCAAGACCGCCGACGCAGTAGATGCAGGAGAGAGCCTCACTGAACTTTGAGCCGCTACGTGGCGCCCATTCCGAGCTGGCGAACGTGGACGGCTTTGCGGAACACTATGCGCATACCGGTCCTGAGAGCGCACTGGTCACGCTGTGCAACTTTGCAGAGCGGACAGTCGATCACATTTACACCCGTCTCCGCCTGCCGCGTGCGCTTCAGTCCAATTTCATGAACTTGCTGACCAATGCAGCTTTCACGTGTTGGCAGGCAGGGCTGTCTTGGACAAATTTCATGCGTTGCGAAAGCTCGGCAATCGCGCTGTGCACGCTGAGGATGTCGAGGCGGCTGACGCACTTCGCGGCGTCTATGAGGCTTCCAGCTTGCTCGGTGGTACCACGTCACATTTCTGGGTGGTCGGGTCAGCGATATTTGTCGACACAGCGCAGATCACGCTGCCGGCGCTTATGATAGGCGCATATCGTAGTGACTGACGGCGGCACGGGCATGATTCGCGCGGAGCTCGGGGCACACTACCTTGGCCATCGCGAAGGGACGACGGCTACATCGGGGCGAGCGGACGGCGGGCAAGCAGCGCCTAGTGAAAGGTCGCAAGGGTATCGGCAAGTGCTGATGGGATGCGATTGAGCATACCGAGTACGGTGTCGTGCTCTCGCACATCCACGATGCACCCAGGAAAGACGTGATTGCCATTTTCGAGGCGCTCGCGATGAGTTCGGCCTCGCTGAAATGGCCATGTTGGTCACCCAGGCGAAAGTGAGAATGTTGTTCCTGGATGCGCTTGAGCTGCCGACCCGCGACCCCGCTACCGCCATGAGCTGTCGAAGCACATGAATAAGCCCATCAAAGTGATCGTGATGGGTGGCCGTCGTTCCCAGGACTTCCCGCAGCAGAACCTCGATCCAGACGTGGAAGCGCGGGCTTTCCTGGATGTCGTTGCCTCGACTCGACGCGCGATCGACTGGCAGCTCGAGGTCCAGTGATTGGATGTGAAGAGGCGCCAGCGGAGGGTACTTACATGCCTGAGTATAAAAAATTTTACTAAATATACAAATTAATACTATCTCAGAGGCGGGAGGTGTTTTTAGCGCATTGATTTTATTGACCTTCCTTTCTGGTGCGGTTCTCGCTTTTCAAATGTGCCCGCCATGTCAGCGGCAACACCGTCGCCTTTGCGGCAGATGCCATCTCTTTGAAAGGAACTCGGTCATGGTACGTCGTGTTTTTTATAGCTTTCACTATGCCCCCGATAACTGGCGTGTTTCGCAGGTGCGGAACATTGGCGCTATCGAAGGTAATAGGCCCGCATCCGACAACGATTGGGAAACGATCACCAAGGGCGGTGACAAGGCCATCGAGAAATGGATCGATGAGCAGATGAAGGGGCGTAGTTGCGTGGTCGTGCTGATCGGCGCGGGCACGGCGAATCGGAAATGGATCAATCATGAGATCGTCAAAGCCTGGAATGCAGATAAAGGCGTACTGGGTGTTCACATCCATAATCTCAAGGACCGTGAGGGCAAGACCAGTAAGAAGGGGGCGAACCCGTTCGACTACATCACCTATGGCTCAGCCGGCAAGAAGCTATCCGCCATCGTCAAAGTCTATGATCCGCCCGGCGTTGCGAGTACCGACGTCTATAACCACATCAAGAACAATCTTGACCGG
Organism: Thauera sp. K11; assembly: GCF_002354895.1. NCBI lineage: Bacteria > Pseudomonadati > Pseudomonadota > Betaproteobacteria > Rhodocyclales > Zoogloeaceae > Thauera > Thauera sinica. The sequence goes on along the minus strand of NZ_CP023439.1, from coordinate 4,481,064 downwards.
TGGATCGAAGCCGCCATCGACATCAGGAGCAAGAATTGAGCACGTCGAATTCCACATGGGCCGCCAGCCGAGAGCAGCGCCGCTTCATTGGCAATTTCGGCGACAAGATACTGAATGGGGAGGCCGCCTTGTTTGTTGGTGCCGGTGTATCAAGGAGCGCCGGGTTTGTGGATTGGAAGGCGCTGCTGAGCGATGTCGCCGACGAACTCGATCTGGACATCGGTAAGGAGCATGATTTGCTGGCGTTGGCGCAATACCACGTCAACGGTCATGGCGGACGTGCCGAGCTTAACCAACAATTGATTGATGTCTTTACGCGTGATGCTGAGCAGACGGAGATGCATAGTACGTTGGCGCGCCTCCCGATCGATACGGTCTGGACGACAAACTATGACCAGCTGCTGGAGAAAGCATACGAGTCTGCTGGCCGGCGTGTCGAGGTAAAGCTGTCGATCCAGAACCTTGCACAGGCCCGAAAGGGCCGCGATGTAACGCTCTATAAGATGCATGGTTGCGTGACCCAACCCCACGATGCAGTGCTGACCAAGCAGGACTATGAAATCTATGACTTGGAGCGCAGGCTGTTTACTGACAGCCTGAAGGGGGACTTCATCGAAAAGACGATACTCTTCTTGGGATTCAGCTTTTCCGACCCGAACGTCGAACGGATTCTGGCGAAGGTGCGGGAGCAACTGGGGCAAAACCAGCGGACACATTACTGGATCGCGCGCCGCCCGCCACAGACGTGTCCGATGGGGAGGCGTCCGGCAGAGGAGATGGAGTATGACCGCCGTAAGGCGGAGCTCCAGAGCGCAGATCTGAAGCGTTACGGAATCCATACCATATGGGTGGAGGATTACGCCGACGTCCCCAGCTTGCTGCGGGCGTTGGAGGCTTACGTGACCCGCAAAGGGGTCTTCGTGGCAGGCGCAGCGCATGAACCAGGCGAACTTGGCTGGAATCGACTGAATGAGTTAAGCCGGGTACTTGGGGGGGAGATCATCCGGTGCGGATTCAACCTGGTTTCGGGCTTCGGTATCGGCATCGCGGAGCAAACCATCCTCGGGGCATTCCGGGCAGTGTATGAGAGTACCTACACGCAATCAGCCGAACGCGTACTCATCCGCCCATTTCCGGGGAGCGCCCCCTCGGCGCGGCGTGCCGAGGTCTTCCGCCGCCACCGAGAGGACCTGATCGCTCAAGTTGGCGCACTTGTCGTGATCGCCGGCAATAAGGCGGTTGAAGGAGACAGCGTTGTTCCATCCGGTGGCATCGAAGAAGAGGTGCGGATCGCGCTTCGCTTGGGCAAGCCGGTGATTCCGGTGGGACTGACCGGGTATGTGGCCCATGCCGTGTGGGAGGCAGCATGCGCAGCGCCCGATCGCTATCTTCCTGGAATCGATGGCACAGCTGAACTTGAAGTCTTGGGTAATGCCGCTTCCACCGTTCAAGAGATTGTCGGGGCAGTTTCGTCTCTTCTGACGAAGGCAGAGAAGATCGCTTCTGCGCGATGCCGGGAGAACGCTTCTAGATAGCGTTTCCGGCGGTCTGGATGATGAGCGTACGGACGGAGGCAAGACCGGTATTCGAGGGGCGAGCTAGGGGCGCTTGTAGGCGCCGGGGCAAGTTCACTCGGTATGGCTGACTTGTCTATGACGAATGTCTCATCCCTTGAAGGCGTTTCACTGGCACACTACTGGCAAACACTCCTTGTGCATGCACCGCATCCTTTGTCAAGAGGATTGGTACGTAGAGAGGGCTATCACATGTTCTTAAAAACATGGCTCATTGAAACGCTGCAGATCCGTGGGTTATCCAGGCCCGACGGTCGATGGCTGTATGCGTATCGACTTGACGCCAAGGAGTATGAAGCCTTGAAACGTACCCTGAGCGAGGCGGTGGGTGCCTGCACGGTATCGGCGCTCTCCAAAAACCGTTTCTTCTGCGGGGCCTTCGTGCTTTACGCCTCCGAGTGGTGGCGCAGGGAATATGCCGGTGGCCCATGGCGGTGGGGGCCGATACTCGCGTCTGTCGGCATGAAGGAGGGCGTAATGTCCTCTCATGACCGAACCGAGGCAGTCTTGAATGGATTCGCCTATTGGGTGTTGCGGCCCGCGCGTGAGGGGAAGCGCTACTTCGGTTCGGTCGTCGTACACGGTGGCCTGCCGTTGAATGCGATTCGGCATGGAGGTGGCGCCAATCTTGGCTCGGTGATGGGGGCCGTGCTGCGCCAAGCCAGTCGATACCAATGGAGCGCAAAGCAGATTGCAGATGCCGTTGGTGAGCACGCCCACGCGCTTCCTGGAAGCCTGCGAGAGCCGGGGATCTATGAGCTTGTAGCGCAGATGGTGCTGACGGCACTACGTCTGAAAGCCGAGTTCAATCTGGATGGCGCTGCAGACCCTGTGGCATTGCTCGACTCGAAGCACCCGGCTTGGAAGAACGAGTTTCCGATTTCCGTCGATGACGCGTCGGCGCTGCAACTGCTTGTAGGGTTGGTTAAGGAGGCCAACCGTGCGGTGCTGAGTGATTACCGGGCGCCTTTCGTGGTGGACCGTGCGATTTTTTTGTCGGCGGAGGGTGTCTACGAACTCCAATCTTGGATCAACCACCCGACTTCCGTGGTGGGGGACGCACTGGCCGCGTTCGCAGGTCTGTCATCTGCAGATCAACTGCCCGGCCATTTCCACGTGGATGTGAGCGCCGGCGTGCGAACGCCCCTGACGGTTGCAAGAACGCTTCTGGGGGCCGCCACCCATACCATTGCGTTCGCCCCCCAGCGGCGGCGCTGGTCGGGCGAGACAGTTTGCCGCGAGCATCTCATTTATCTGAGAGGGCTTGCGGGTGACCTGCTCGATGGGCCGCTTTCCATTCCCGGAGGGGATGCCTTGGCCTCCGACGAGCCCTGGGTGTTCGCAATGCGTGACGATCTGTACCGATTGGTGGCCGCGGGGGATGCACGCGTGCCTGATCCAATGATATTGGTCGCCGTGAGCGACGGATGGTCGGTATGCACCGAATCCGCCGCCAGTGAATCGCCTACCACATTCGGTAGGCTGCGGATTGGAGGCGTTGAACGTGTTCTGATGCGCGCGAATGCCTCCGTACGGGTGGGGAACGGCGATGAATCATGGTACATCAGGGTGGGGCAGGTCTCGGGCCTCACCTCTCAATGGGTGCTCGAGGGGGCACGGGTGCCCTTGCAGACAAGTCCCTGGCCGGTTTTTCGTGGAATGCCGCAAGTCGTCGCCTACGGGGATGATGGTTCACGGTCGATCCTTTCCTCGAAGAGCTACAAAGTCTATCGTGCCGGCTCGAAGGAGGTCTTCCATCCCGCGGTATCGGCGGGACTGGTCGACTTGGTCATCGAGGAACAGGGGGAGCGCAGGGGACGGCTGCGCTTCGGCGTGCTCGACAGGCACTCCAAGGAGACCTACGTTTCAAGTGAAGACCCCGCGCGGGGATCCCTCGTCCTGTCTGGCTGGGGTGAGTTCAGTCTTGGCGGCGAAGCAAGCGGCATAGCGTTGACGGTAATGGGTCAGGGCCATGAACGCCGGGTCGAGTTGATTGCCTCCGATAAGCCACCGAGCCATGTCTCGGTACGTTTCAAGTGGCCTGGTAGCTGTTTCGAATTGAAGGCTCGCCTTCCCTTTCCCGCCTCGGGCGGACGTGCATTCGATGAATGTGACAATCCGATCGCGTCTGGAAGCACATTAACCCTGGCCAGTCTGATCGGAAAGAGGATTCGCGTGTTTGACTCGAATCCCAACCACCCCAAGAAGTATGAGATCGAGCTTCGCCTATCGTCGCAGCAAATCGGGGCCGTGGTTCCAAGCCTGAACTGGCCCGTGGCGCTCAAGCGCGGTACCGCAGAGCTGCGGTTGGCTGAGCACTATCGGGAGATCGAGTCGCTGCTCGGTTTCTCCGACGACTTGGATGCGGAAGTCACAATTATTCTGCGTGCTGGAGGCGTTCCGGTTTTGGAACTCCACGTGTCTCGCTATGAAACGAAGCTGGCCAGGCATATGCTGGGTCTTCGCCTTCCGGATGCGCTCGTCGCCAAACTGAGCGTGGATGAATTGCGCAAGGTGGAGGCGCTGGCTGTCCCGTTGTCAGACCCCGCCGCTGCACCGATCCGTCTTCCGCAACACTTGTCCGAAGGCGTTCCGACCGGATCGTGGGACGTTGCCGATCTTCCACTCACAGGGTCTCCCTGGTTGGTCTTTCCCGCTGAGACATCCCCCGTATTCTTTCGCCCTACCGTGGCGATCGGGGGCCATGGGGAGAGTGCCGTCGTCGGGGAGACTGCGCAGCACTGCGATCTTGCGCTTGCCATGCAACAGGGTGACGGCCACGCGCGCGCGATAAGAATCGAGGCGGTGCTGGAAACAATGGCTTTGGACTTCAACGCTTCGTCTTGGGAACTGTTGGACCAGATCTGGCTGACATTCAGGCGCTTGCCGTTGTGCAGCCTGGATGTATATCGCCAGATTGCGCGCCAGCCGGATATCGCGGTGGCGATGCTGTTCGCAAGCCGATTGCCGTCGGCCGATCTGCTCGAATTGGTAAGACGCTTGCGCGTTGAGCTCGGTCTGACGCTGGAAATCGCTCCTATTTCGGCCTGGCGAAAGGCGGTAGCGGCTTTGCGAGACTACTGGATCAAGAGCGCGGGCGAGGAGGTGGCATGCAGCTTGTTCGGTGTCGTCCTGGGCAAGCGTCTACGGGATTTGTCGGAGGAGCTGGCAAATCAGCGCCTGATTCTTGATATGTTGCTGTTCGAGGTCGGCGGTGATCCCAGTCCGCTCCTTGCGGATGTGGGCCGTTTCGTGGGGGCGGGCGCGGCACGTTACGGACAAGGTCTATGGTCTGGTGAGAACGCGCTGGTGATGCGCTATCTCTTGCGTGCACATGCCGATGATGAGAGATGGCCCGAGGTCTCGTTTGGAAACGAGAAGGCACTGCGCGCCCTGTTTGAAGCACTCGACCGGGACGTCCTGCAGACGATTAAGGGTAACGCATCGAATCTGTTTTGGCATGCTGGCGGCGATTTCAAGGAGTCCGTTGCCAACATGCCCGCTGTCTGCGCGCTCTGGGCCGCCTGCGACGCGAGTATCGATTGGTGGCGTAACCCGGCCCACCAGTATTCGCTTCGTACCATACGAGCCTTCGATCCCGTGTGGTTCGACGAGTGCTACCGGCAGAGCCTGGTCTCCTGCTTGGCCCTGGAACTGATCAAGCCAAGCGCTGCGATCCCTGGCAAGCGGGAGAGCGAATCCCATGCGCCGCGTAGTCTCGTGGTCCGTAGGGGAACCGTCGCAGCAGTCCGCAGCAAGAACAGGGTCGCCTCATGAAGAACACCTACTTCTCTGAACTGATTCCCGAACTGGCCGTGCGTGCGGCGCGTGCGACCGTTAGCCGTCTTGGGTTCTCCAGTACGCCATTGCGGGCGCATCTGACGGCGTTGTTTTCCGCCGGCTACGGTGAGCGAGGCTGCTTTCTTGGCGATCCGGTATTCGAGGCCACCTTCGGATGGAAGGAGGCGAACCGGACGCTCGCAGAATTGGCCCGGGACGGGCTTTTGTCAGCGGAACTCGTTCAAGCCCTCGACAGGCCTGGAAACGGCAAGTCTGACGCTTATCGTTTTCCGAAGGAGGCCCGTCCCTATCGCCATCAGCACCATGCCTGGGCGCTGTTGACGCAGGAGAGGCCGGCCTCTGTCGTGGTGACCAGTGGCACGGGCTCGGGTAAGACCGAGTGCTTCATGGTTCCGATTCTTGATCAATTGGTCCGGCATCGAGCGAAGCGGGGCGCCAAGCTTGTGGGCGTGGAGGCCCTGTTCCTCTATCCCCTCAATGCGTTGATTCAGAGCCAGCGAGAGCGCCTCAATGCTTGGACGGCAGCGTTTGGCGACCAAGTGCGTTATTGCCTCTATAACGGGCTGACACCCGAGAGGGCACGCCAGCATGAGCGAGACCAGGCGCCCAACGAGGTGATCGACCGACAGGACCTGCGGGCGTGCCCGCCGCCGATGCTCGTCACCAATGCGACCATGCTCGAGTACATGTTGGTGCGAGCGAAGGATGCCCCGATCCTTGAGGCATCCAAGGGGAAACTCCAGTGGATCGTGCTGGATGAGGCGCACACCTACATCGGCTCTCAGGCCGCTGAGCTTGCCCTGTTGCTGCGGCGGGTCCTGCATGCTTTCGACGTGCGTCCGGAGCAAGTTCGTTTCGTCGCGACGTCGGCGACCATCGGTGGCGCCGAAGCGCAAGCGCAGCTCCGCGAGTTTCTTGCCAAGATCGCAGGACAGCCGCTGGAGCAGGTGCATGTAGTCTCCGGTGAGCGGCAAATTCCGGAACTCGCCCCGGGCAACCCGGAGTACGCAACTGCGTCGCTGGAGACCCTGATGTCGCTTCCGGCCGAATCTGCCGAGCGGTTTGAGGCGCTGTGTGCCAATCAAACGGCGCGCAGGATTCGCGGGCGCTTTGTGGACCCCGGCAGCCGGGCGGTGAAACTGTCGGATGTCGGCGCGCTCCTCAAGCAAGCGCCAGGCGCCGATCAGTTGGCCGCGAGCATGACGGCATTGCGTTGGCTCGATTTGCTGACGAGCGCGGTTCGGTACGACAGGCAAAAAGGAGGGGCGCCCTTCCTGCCGCTTCGTTTGCACCTGTTTCACGACGTGCTCCAAGGCCTTTGGGCCTGCTCGGACCCGGCATGCAGTGCCAAGCACGGCAGCCTGCTTGATTCGTCCGAGTGGCCTTTTGGCATGGTGTTCGTCGAACCCCGAAAGCACTGCGATTGTGGCGCACCGGCATATGAACTGCGGTCGTGCAACGACTGCAATACCACGTATCTATGGGCCAGGCGTGTCGTCAGCGCAGACGGTCGGTATCGGCTCTTGCAAACGCTGGATCGCGGCACGGACGAGTTCGCACTAGATGTGGAGCCGGCGGACGAGGAGGAAGACCACGCCGAGCGGATTGTCGACTCATCGTCAGTCTTGATTGCAAACGGCCATATCGCGGGCACCGCAGAGATACTCGTAGACCGTGAAACGTTCGTAATGGACCCCTCCGACTGCAGCCGCGCGATCAAGCTTCGTGTGCGTGACGAGACGCCGGACGATGATGGCGATTTCGAGATGGTCTGCCCTGACTGCGGAGCCACGCACGGAGCTACACAGCGTTCGTTCAGACCGGCAATGCTTGGCGCTCCCTTCTTGCTGGGAGAGATCATTCCCACGCTGCTCGAGTTTTGTCCCGACATCGACACGAAGGATGACAGACCGCTGGAGCGCCCGATGCGCGGGCGCCGGATGATCAGTTTTACCGATAGCCGACAGGGCACGGCACGCATCGCAGCCCGGCTTCAGCAGGACTCGGAGAGAAATAGGATTCGTGGCTTGGTCTATCAGCGTGTCGTTACGGCTGGAGCCCAGGCCTCTTCAACGGTGGCATCGGACCTCCAGGACAAAATCGCAAGACAGAGGCAGTTGCTGAGTTTCGTGCCTGAGCATATGCAGGCGGAAGCCGCAGCCGCGGCAGGAATCGATGAGCTGGAGAAGCAACTCGCCCAACTGTCCGAGGCGAAACCCTTACCTTTTGCCGAGATCGTTAGCTGGCTGAGTACGAACGCCGCCGATGTGAAAGATTGGATGTACGACTACTACCAATCGCTTGATCCCGTCGAGTTCGGTTCGAACTCCGGCAGGGAGCGTCTTGGCACGGTCCTGTTGGCCAGGGAGGTCGCCCGCCGCCCGAAGCGTGTCAACAGCTTGGAAACCATGGGGTTGGTGCGAACGGCCTACCCCAAGCTCGATGCGAGGCAATCCATGCCGGTTCTGCCCGCCGGCGTGCCGCGCTTGAGCCTTGAGGACTGGAAAGCGTTCTTGAAGATCTGCCTCGATTTCCATGTGCGCGAAAACACCTTCGTGGCACTCCCCGACTCTTGGCGCAAATGGGGCGGACAGCGGCTATCCTCGAAACAGTTGCTGCCGCCGGACTCTACGGAAAAACAAACGAGTCGACTGAAGAAGTGGCCGCAGTGCGGCGATGGCCGTCGGCAAAGCCGGCTTGTTAGATTGCTGGCGTATGCCTTGAAGCTCGACCCGGCGTCCGCCATAGGGTACGACGCTATCAATGTCCTGCTACGCGCGGCGTGGGATGAGCTGTGCTCGATCGGCGTCCTTCAGAAAGGGGCGACGGGGCGTTATTTGTCACTCGAGGACATTGCCCTCGCGCCGATCTCCAAGGCATGGGTTTGTCCTGTGACCAGGAGAGTGCTTGACGTCACTTTCCGAGGGGTAACGCCTTATTTACCGGCGAAAGCGGTGTCTCCCAAAGTCGCCGAATGCAGGCCGATCGAGGTGCCGCAGTGTGAGTTGCTGCTGCGTGACTATGCCAACGAGCAAGAAAAACTGGCAGCGATTCGCGCATGGGTGAATGACAACCCGGTCATCGAGGAATTGCGGACCGAAGGGCTTTGGTCGGATCTGAATGATCGAATACTGGAGGGCGGTGCGTTCTTCAGGGCGGCTGAACACTCGGCACAACAGCCAGGAGCTCGGTTGGCGCAGTATGAATCACACTTCAAGAGCGGCCGGATCAACCTGCTCAGTTGTTCCACGACGATGGAAATGGGCGTAGACATCGGTGGCATTTCGGTTGTGGCCATGAATAACGTTCCGCCACATCCCGCAAATTACCTTCAGCGTGCGGGCCGTGCAGGCCGCCGGGCTGAGACGCGCTCGGTTGCGTTGTCGCTCTGCAAAAACAATCCGCATGACCAGAACGTACTGCGTGACACGCTATGGCCTTTCAAGGCCCAGCTACCCGCTCCGGTCGTGCTCCTGAGCAGCCCCATCATCATCCAGCGGCATATCAACTCGATGTTGTTGGGTGAGTTCATGCGTCGGGAAATCAGCAGCCAAGGATCGGCGGACAAGCTTAACCTCGAGTGGTGGCTGTTGCCAAAGGAGTCGGCGAGATATCTGCGCTTTTGTGCATGGACGACGTGCTTCGATGCCGCTGCGGAGCCTGGACTTGCTGGTGGCCTGCGTTCGCTGTTGCGCCATACGCCGTTCGAGGGGACGGCCTCGCTCGATCATCTATGCGCCAGGGCTGCTGAGATGGCGGAGGCGCATGCCGCAAGCTGGTACGGTGAATATGATGCAATCCAGATCGAACTGGCGCGGTTTGGCGATCCCGGTTCGAAAAGCGAGCCCGCATTCAAGGCCCTTACCCTCCAGCAAAAGCGCCTCACGGGGGAATACCTCCTTCGCGAGCTCGCAACGGAAGGGTTTCTGCCAGGTTATGGCTTTCCAACCGATATCTCTTCCTTCGAGACTTTGACGTGCGACGAGATCGAGCGCCAAAAAATCAAGGCTGAACGAGACCGCGATATGGGGCGGATCGACAACCGCATGCGGTCGCGTGATCTGCCAAGCCGTGACACGGTAACGGCACTGCGCGAGTACGCGCCTGGCTCGGAAGTGGTGATAGATGGATTGGTCTACCGTTCCGCGGGGATTACGCTCAACTGGCACGCTCCTGCGTCCAATGCGGACGTTTCGGAGATTCAGAGCATTCGAGACGCGTGGCGTTGTAAGACCTGCGGATCGAGTGGCACGAATGTGAGGGCGGCATACTTGGCCGACTGCCCCGACTGCGGCGCACCGCTTTCCGCGGAGCCGGACTGCCGCTTTACTTACCTGGAGCCTGCGGGGTTCTCCGTCGATCTGTACGGGTCTCCCCACAACGACGTGTCGACTCAGACCTTTATCCCCGTTGCGCCGCCTTGGGTCAACGCACAGGGGGAGTGGATCGCGCTGCCGAATCCAGCGCTGGGCATGTATCGAAGCAGCGCGGTGGGGATCGTTTTCAATTACACCGCAGGTACGAACGGCCAAGGGTTTGGCATTTGCCTAAGCTGCGGTCGCGCTGAGCCAATGAAAGAGGATGGAACGCTTTCTGATGTGTTCTACGATCATCGGACCGGAAAGACACAGGAACACAAGCGGCTGCGTGGGCGTCAAGGGGGGGACGATCCCATTTGCGAGGGCTCCTATAACGGGTTTGCGGTTATGCCGGCGCTGCGCCTCGGGCACGAGGCGCGTACCGACGTACTCGAGCTACTGCTGAGAGGGCTTGACGGCGAGTTGATCAACGAGCGCAAGGTAGGCTTCACGATAGCCGTTGCCGTCAGGAACGCTGTCGCACGGTTGCTTGGGATCGAGTCTGCAGAACTCGGGTGTGACACCAAACCGGTACGGATCGTCGGGGGCAGCATCGGTCTAGCGATTGTCGTATTCGATAAATGCGCATCGGGTTACAGTTCCTCTGTCTCGGGGAGGCTTCGGGATATCTTCGCGCTAGCGCGGGAGGAACTTGAGTGCTCGGCCGACTGTGCGGACGTCTGCCAGAGTTGCCTGCTGGATTTTGAGACGCGTTTCCGTGTCGATGACCTTGATCGCCATGCGGCGTTGGCATTCCTGAATGCTCGTTGGTGCAACGAATTCGGCTTGCCGCCGGATCGGGCCTTCTTTGGCCCGGCGGCGTCCTTTGCGGAACACCAGTCCCTCGCCGAGGCGGTGACAAGAGAGCTGGCCTATCCCGGGGGTTTGCCGGTCAGCATTTTCCTTTCGGGCGATCCCGCGGATTGGGACGTGGCCGGATCTCCGTTGAGGCGGTATGTCACGCGCTGGGCCTCTTCCGGAAACGAAGTCAAGGTCGTCATGCCGCCGGGGGCGCCTGCACAGCTCTCCCGCTCCGATGTGATGGCACTGAGCGCCATGAGCATGCTGGATGGGGTGTCCCTCTGGTCGGGTACTCCACCGGATGCGCAACTCAACGCCACCGTGCTTGCTGTGGTCGGGGGGGACGAGCATGCCGTTGCATGGGCGACCGATGTCCGCGCGGTGGGTATCCCTTCGGGGGCTGGGGGCGTTCGGAGGGTACGTTGATCACGCGGGGTAAGGTAAGCAGCCCTGGTGCCCTTGCTGAACGCGTTACCCTGGCACCACCGAGTCAAGAGGCCGGCACGCATCGCGTTGAATTTGCCGGTGAGCTGGACGGATCGATTAGAAACTTCGGTACGCGTCTGCTCGAGGTCATCGAGCGGGGGCTGGGTAGAGGCTTGATCCCCGACGCGGCGGAGGTCATCAGGGTTGAGTACAGCGACCGCTATCTCAATTCACCGCTGCCACTTGCCCTCTTCCTCGATTTCATCGGTGAAGTCCGTACGAAATATCGTGATTGCTGGTTGCGCGATGAACTGCGGTTGCGTGTAGCGTCGATGAGGGATCGGCCCGCCTTTCCTTTTCCACCAACCAAAGTTTGGCAGGACTGGACCAATGATCAGCAGCGTGATGCGACGCTCGCCGCAGCATGCGAATACGCTGGCTGGGAATTGGATCTAGCGTCAGTAGACAAGCGCGCCGCCCCGCACTCCCGCCGGCTGGATTTCTGCCTTCAGGGCGGCGGCGTGGTGAAGCTTTGGTTTGACCAAGGATTTGGATACTGGCATGTGCCGCGGGAGGGGGGTGGGCACTTTCGTTTCAGTGCGCCTCCCGAGCAGCAAGGGGAGAGTATTGCGTGTATGGCGGGACGCGTTCAGGGGCAAGGATATGAGACATACGTGTTTGTTGCCTAGGTTGCCCAACAAGGTGATTGATCCGGACTCCGTCAGCCCTTACGTGCCGGTGCGTGTATTCTGGCTGCGCCAATCTGCTCTGGTCCGTATGTTTATCGCCGATCATTTGCGCATGGTTGCGAACATTAGCGGCCCCCGTTTTTGATTGCCGCAGTAGGGGCGGGTAAATAACATAGGATAGCTGGCTATCCTGGCCCGCCGTTGCTGGCCTGGGTGCAACCAACCTCGACTCAAGATTCCACAATCCATGGCCAAAAAGGACGCGGGCGCAAGTACGCTCCTGGTCGGCGTCGCCATCGTCGTCGGCATCATTGCCGCGATTCCCAAGGAGGTCTGGGACGTTATCTTGGCCGTTGGCGTGGTGGCCCTGGTCTTCTGGACCGGCACGAAGGTGATAGGGGCGGAAAAAAGCCACCGCCCAGACCCATCGCCTCGCGGCCACCGCCCACGCCCCCACGAGCGGTGCGTGCATGCGCTGCGGTGGCGTGTGAGCCGCCGGATAAGGCGCCGGGACGCTAGCAACTGATGACTCACAGGGGCCGCGAGGGCGCCTGACGCAGGCTCAATACGCGCCATGAGCTCGCGCACCAACGAAGTGCAGACGAGTGGCATATTGGGTGTAATTGGATGTAGCATTGGAGGCAATGATTGCCATCCATTCCGTCCAAATCACGCCGGAAATCCTCAAGCTCATCGCCAGCATCGATGAGTTCAAGGGTGCCTGGCATGCCCTCGGCGCCCTGGCACCTGATCGGCTCTCCGCCTTGCGCCGAACGGCCATCATCGAGAGCGTCGGGGCATCCGCCCGTATCGAAGGCAACAGGCTGTCGAACCGGGAGGTCGAGCGCCTGCTGTCTACTCCCCGGATCAAATCCTGCTCGACACCCGATAAACAGGAGGTGGTCGGCTACGCTGAAGTCATGAAACGGGTGTTGTCGTCCTGGCAAGACCTCGCGCTGACCGAACACCAGATCAAGCAGTTGCACCGCGATCTGCTGACACACAGCGAGAAGGACGCCTGGCACCGCGGCAACTACAAGACCTCCAAGAACGGCGTGGCCGCCTGCGGTGAAGACGGCAAGCCGTTGGCTGTGGTGTTCGAAACCGCCTCCCCCTTCGACACGCCACGCCTGTTGGCCGAACTGGTCATGTGGTTCAACGAAGAACGCGACGCCGCACGATTCCACCCCCTGCTGCTCATCGGCATCTGGGGGGCGGTCTTTCTGGCGATCCACCCCTTCCAGGACGGCAACGGCCGACTCAGCCGCGTGCTGACGACCTTGCTGCTGTTGCAGGCCGGCTATGCCCACGTGCCCTACAGCTCCCTCGAAAGCGTGATCGAGCAGAGTAAGGAGGCTTACTACCTGGCGCTGCGGCAAACGCAAGCAACCATCCGCACGGAATCGCCGAACTGGCAGCCCTGGCTGCTTTTCTTTCTACGGGCACTGGCGGAGCAGGTTCGTCGCCTTCAGCGCAAGGTGGAGCACGAGAAGGCCGTACTCGCGGCGCTGCCCGAACTCTCGCTGCAGATCGTCGAGTTCGCGCGGGAGCATGGGCGCATCACCATGGGCGATGCGATCAGGCTGACGGCGGGCAACCGCAACACGCTCAAACAGCATTTCCGTGTTTTGGTGGGACGTGGGCATCTCCTGCAGCACGGAGCTGGCCGGGGTGTCTGGTACGAGTTCGCATAGTCATCCGATGTGCCGCGTGGTAACCAACACGAAGAACGAACGGACAAATAGGGGGTAGAAATGCAGCAGAATATCCGCTCGAACTTCGACATGCTGAAGGCTTACGAGCCTCAATTGTGGCGCCTTGGTGCGCTGGCCGAACGATATTTTGCTGAAGACCCCAACACTAGCCTGCTCAAGCTCAGGCAGTTCGCGGAACTGCTGGCGCAGTCGCTGGCCGCTCGTGGCGGGCTGTTCGCCACGCAAGAGGAAAGTCAGTATGAGCTGATCCGTCGGCTATCGAGCGAAAATCTGCTCCCTCGCGAGATCAAGCAAGTCTTTGATCAAATTCGTGTCACGGGCAACGCCGCCAACCATGCGCTGGCAGGTGACCATGCCAAGGCGCTGGCGACGCTCAAGCTGTCCTGGCAATTGAGTCTCTGGTTTCATCGTACCTTCAAGCAGCCTGAATACCGGTCAGGCCCATTTGTGCCGCCTGCCCCTCCTGAAAATGAGTCACAGGAGTTGCAGCAGGAATTGGCCAAGCTGCGGCAGGCAGCCTCGGAATATCAGACCAAGCATGAGCAAGCCACTTCGGCGCTGGAAGCGGTACAAACGCAACTGACTGCCCTCAGTGAAGAACGCGACGTATGGGAACAGATCGCTACCGAGTCTGACCGGGCCAAGGCCGAACTGGCCGTGCAATTGGCGAACTTGCAGACTCTGGCCCTGGCTGCACCTTCTGGCAGCTTGGCCAGCCTGGTCGCCTCCGCCAACAAGGCTGCCACGCTGGTCGAACTGGATGAGTCACAAACCCGCCGCATCATCGACGCGCAATTGCGTCAGGCTGGCTGGGAAGCCGACACCGAGACGCTTCGATACAGCCGAGGGGCTCGCCCGGTGAAAGGGCGCAATCTGGCCATCGCCGAATGGCCATGCGACGGCTACTCGGCCGACTATGCCCTGTTCCAAGGTCTGGTGCCCATGGCGGTGGTCGAAGCCAAGCGTGCCAGCAAGGATGTCTCGGCGGATCTCCAGCAGAGCAAACGCTACAGCCGTAGCTTCTCGCCCAGTGTGGAAACGCAGCTGCATGCGCGGAACTGGGGCGCCCAAGCGGAGTTCCGCGTTCCCTTCGTGTTTGCCACCAATGGCCGTCCCTACCTTCGGCAACTGGCCACCAAGAGCGGTATCTGGTTCTGCGATCTTCGTCTTCCTCAGAATCGCAGCACGGCCCTGGATGGCTGGTACTCGCCAGAAGGCCTGCAAGCACTCCTGCGCCAGGATGAGAGCAGGGCCCATGCAGCGCTGGACAACACGCCTTTCGATTACGGCTTCCCGCTGCGTTACTACCAGCAAGAGGCCATCCGGGAAACGGAAATCCGGATCGCCCAAGGCCAGCGCGACATCCTGCTGGCCATGGCGACGGGCACCGGCAAGACCAAGACCTGCATCGCACTCATCTATCGTTTGCTGAAGGCCCAGCGCTTTCGCCGCATTCTCTTTCTGGTGGATCGATCCGCCCTGGGAGAGCAGGCGGCCAACGCCTTCAAGGACACACGCATGGAGCGTCTGCAAACCTTTGCCGACACCTTCGGCATCAAGGAACTGGACGTTCAAGCGCCTGACGCCGATACGGCCGTGCACATCGCTACCGTTCAGGGCATGATGCGGCGCGTGTTGTTTCCGGCCGAAGGCGTGGCTCCACCGACGGTGGACCAGTATGACTGCATCGTCATCGATGAATGCCACCGCGGCTACACGCTCGACCGCGAAATGTCGGACACGGAACTCAGTTTCCGGGGCTTTGACGACTACATTTCCAAGTATCGCCGAGTGCTGGACTACTTCGATGCCGTCAAGATCGGCCTGACCGCCACGCCCGCGCTGCATACCACCGAAATCTTCGGTCCCCCTGCTTACAGCTACAGCTACCGCGAGGCGGTGGTAGACGGCTACCTGGTCGATTACGAGCCCCCTATTCAGATTCACACACAACTCACCGAACAAGGCATGACCTGGAAGGTCGGTGAAGAGGTCAAGGTCTATAACGCCCAGCTCAGTCAAATCGACCTGTTTAAGGCGCCGGATGAAATCACGCTCAAGGTCGAAGACTTCAATCGCAAGGTGATCACGCGACCGTTCAACGAGGCGGTGTGCAGTTATCTGGCCCAGGAAATTGACCCCAGCGGGCGGCGTAAGACCTTGATTTTCTGCGTCAGCAGTGACCATGCCGACATGGTGGTGGATGTGCTCAAGGCCGCGCTCGAAACCCAGTATGGCAGCGTGGAAGACGATGCCGTCATCAAGATCACCGGCAATGCCGACAAGCCGCTGGAACTGATCCGCCGCTTCAAAAACGAGCGCCTGCCCAATGTCGCAGTCACCGTCGATCTGCTCACCACTGGGATCGATGTTCCGGAGATCTGCAACCTAGTGTTCCTGCGGCAGGTCAACAGCCGCATCCTGTTCGACCAGATGCTTGGCCGCGCCACGCGTCTGTGCGAGTTCGACGGTGAGGCCAAGGACACCTTCCGGGTCTTCGATGCCGTGCGCATTTTCGAAGCCATCGGCAACATGACCGAGATGAAGCCCGTAGTGGTCAACCCGAAGATCTCGTTCAAGCAGCTCGAGCACGAGCTCACCCAAGTGCAATCGGACGAGGCGCGTGAACTGCTGCGCGAACAATTCCTGGCCAAGCTGCAGGTCAAGAAACGCCACCTCAAGGGACAGGCGGCCCAGGACTTCGAGACCAAGGCCGGCATGAGCCCGGATGCCTTCATCAAAAAGCTCAAGGCATTGAGCTTGGCCGAGGTCGCCGCATGGTTCACCCAGAACCCCGATCTTGGCGAAATCCTCGACCGCCAATCCGCGGGCAATGGCCAGCCTGTGTACGTGTCCGATCACCCAGATGAATTCCTGCGTGCCGAGCGCGGCTACGGCAAGGCCAGCAAGCCGCAAGACTATCTGGATGAATTCAAGGCCTTCATCAACAGCCATGGCAACGAGCTGCCAGCTTTGATCACTGTGCTGACCAAGCCGCGAGACCTCACACGCAAGCAACTCAAGGAATTGATCCTCGCACTGGATCAGGCCGGCTTCAGCGAAGCACGTCTGGCCACCGCCTGGCGCGAGATGAGCAATCAGGACATCGCTGCCCGCATCGTCGGCTACATTCGCCAGGCGGCGCTGGGTGACGCCTTGCTACCCTACAGCGAACGCGTGGATCACGCGCTGCAGGCGCTGCTCGCCAATCCGCCCGGCGGCAAACCTTGGACCAACCCGCAGCGCGACTGGCTCAAGCGCATCGCCGCGCAGACCAAGGCCAATCTGTTGGTGGATCGCGAAGCGCTGGACGATCCCGACCTGCTCTTCAAGCGCGAAGGCGGCGGCTTCACCCGCCTGGACAAACTCTTCAACGGTCAGCTCCAGCCCGTGCTGGATGCTTTCAACGATGCACTCTGGGCGCAGCCTGCCCAAAGTGCCTGATACGGAAACCTCATGGCAAGAACCCCGCAAGTCGCACACGACATCGGCGCCAAACTCTGGTCGCTGTGCCATGTGCTGCGTGACGATGGTGTCACCTATCACCAATATCTGAGTGAACTGACCTATCTGCTCTTTCTCAAGATGATGAAAGAGACAGGCCAAGAAAACCGGCTCAAGGTCTGGAAGCCCATTGAACGCAAAAAGGGCGCGCCCAAGGTCGAGCAGGACGGCATCCGCTGGGACGATTTGTTGAATGCCCCCGCGCCGGACCGCCTGGATATCTACAAGGAAATGCTGCTGGACTACGGCTTGCACGGTCAGGGCTCGGTCTTGCAGATCTACGCCAACGCCAATACCTTCATTACCAAGCCCGCCACACTCAGCAAGCTGGTGACCGACATCGACGCGCTCGACTGGTACAGCGTACAGCGCGACGATCTCGGCGACCTGTACGAAGACCTGCTGGAACGCAATGCCACCGAGAAGAAGAGTGGGGCAGGCCAATACTTCACCCCCCGCCATCTGATCGACAGCATCGTGGCCGTGATGAAGCCGCAGTTGCGCGACGTGATCCAGGATCCGGCGGCGGGTACCTGCGGTTTCCTGATCGCGGCCAACAACTACTTGCGTGCCACCAACGATTTCGACAGCCTGGACGAAGCCGCCCAGCGCCGCTACCGCCACGGCACTTTCCATGGCATGGAGCTGGTGCAGGATACGCACCGCCTGGCCTTGATGAACATGCTGCTGCACGGCATCGAGGGCGGCGTGGCCTATGGAGACACCCTGGGCGAAGAAGGCACACGGCTTCCTGCCGCCACGCTCATCCTCTCCAACCCGCCTTTTGGCACCAAGAAAGGTGGCGGCCTGCCCACGCGCACCGACCTCACCTTCGAGACCAGCAACAAGCAGTTCGCCTTTCTGCAGCATATCTACCGCAACCTGGCACCGGGCGGCCGCGCGGCCGTGGTGCTACCCGACAACGTGCTGTTCGAAAGCAATGTAGGCACCAGCATCCGCCGCGACCTGATGGACAAGTGCAACCTGCACACCATCCTGCGCCTGCCCACGGGCATCTTCTACGCTCAGGGCGTCAAGACCAACGTGCTCTTCTTCTCCAAGGGTGAAAAGACCGACAAGGGCAACACCAAAGAAGTGTGGGTGTACGACATGCGTGCCAACATGCCTCAGTTCGGCAAGCGCACCCCGTTCACACGCGACTACTTCCGCACTCCGGCCGATGCATCGGCCAGCGTGCCGCGCGACAAGTTTGAAGACGTATTCGGCCCCGATCCCAAAGGTGGCCTGGAGGCGCTGGCGCAGCGTGTGGACACGGGCGAAACCGGCCGCTGGCGCAAGTTCACCCGCGAGCAGATCGCCACGCGCGGCGACAATCTGGATCTGGCCTGGCTCAAGGACGACAGTGCCGACACCGCGCAGCAGCAGGGCGAAGAACCCGCCATGCTGGCCCGCCTGGCCATGCGCGAGATGCAGGCCGCGCTGGCCGAGCTGCGCGCCTTGGTGGAAGCGCTGGGCGAAGATCCAGACGCCGAACTGGAAGAACTGCTACCGGACGACGCGGCAAGCCCTGACGCCGAAGACACCGCACAGGGAACGCCGGCATGAGCCAAGTGCCTGCGATCACTGCGGCCGGCAGCCTGCACGCCGAGCTGCGTGCACTCATCGCCAGCAGCCGCCAGCGTCTGGCCGGCGCCGTGAATGCGGAGCTGACGCGCCTGTACTGGACCATTGGGCAGCGGCTGGATGCCGAGGTACTGGGTGGCGAACGAGCCAGCTACGGCACCGCGTTGCTCGATCAGTGCGTAATTCACCCCAATACCACCACGCAATCTGACCCAAACCCTACCAGCCATTCCGGTTGAAACCCACCATAACTTCCACTCGAAACCCTACCAATCGTTCCACTCCAAAGTCGGCCATCGCTTCCAAAGTAAACCCGCCACGGGGCGGGTCGATGTTGGTTGATGCGAGGATCAGGCGTTGGCCAGCTTCTTGCTGCGTTGCTTCCGCATAGACTCCCCTTTGAGCTCAAGGCGATATGACCCGCTTACCAACCTGTCCAGAATCGCATCGGCGACGGTGGGGTTGCCGCCGCTCAAGTAGTCATGCCATCGGTCCACTGGCAACTGGCTCGTTATCAATGTTGAACGCGTACCATTTCTGCACTCAATTACCTCAAGCAAGTCATTCCGTCCCACGGCGTTCATAGCTGCCATTCCAAAGTCGTCAAGGATCAAAAGATCAACCTTGGCCAACTGCTGCAGCCGTCTGCGGAAGCTTCCGTCGCCGTGTGATACAGCCAAGTCCTCAACCAGCAGTGGTAGGCGCTGGAAATTCACCGACAATCCGTGTCGGCATGCTTGGTTGCCCACTGCGCAGGCAAGCCAAGTTTTGCCCCCGCCGGTGGGGCCGGTGATAATCAAGTTGTGTCCGTGTCGGATCCAGTTACATAGTGCTAGCGACGCGATTTCAGAGCGCTCAAGCCCACGCCCAGGCCGATAGTCAATGTCCTCGACACAGGCGCTTTCGCGTAGCTTGGCAAGCTGCAACAGACGCTGAAGTCGACGATTCTCACGCCAGGTAACCTCTTGGTCGACTAAGAGACCGAGCCGCTCCTCGAAGCTCAGCGGGCCAGTCATCGTGCTGGAGAGTTGTTCCTCGAAGCCCTTGGCCATCCCAAATAGCTTCATTTCGTTTAATTTCCGGAGAGTCTCGTTTGTCATCATGATTCTATCTCTGCAGTTCAGTGGTAATAGCCAGACCCGCGTACATTGGGGTGATGGAAAGCGGCCTCTTGGATGTCCTTCTCGGGCACTTTCTGGCGATCCAGACCTGTATTTAGAATGGAGCGTACACTGGTGAGCGACCGGGCGCCGATGTCCAGAGCGCGACTACAGGCAGCCTCTAGGCGCTCAGCTCCATACTCTTTTTCTATCCTTTTTAATGCACCTGCAGCGCGGTAGCCTTGCTCCTTGACTTTGATGCCAACGAGCAATTGTCCAAGGAATTCCTTTGTTTTCGAGCCGACGGTGGCCGCCCACGCCAGTTCTTGATCAGCAGCCCACATTCCAAAATAGCGATCATTAGGGCGCAGGTGCTGCGGGTCGATCACAGGGTCCTTACTGGCCGTGCGCTCGTGGCTTGCAACACGTCGGCCTTGATGGAGAACCTCAATGAGGTTGGCCGTGATGCGTAGTTCGACCGGTTTTCGGCATAACCTGTAGGGCACGCTATAGAAACTGCCATCGACGTCGAAGCAGCCATCTAGTCCGACCACCACCTTGCGAAACTCGGTGTACTCGAAGGCTGTTGTCGGCAGCGCCTTGAGGGCCGGACTGTCAATAGCCTCAAACTGGCTGCGCCGTGATCCAGAGATCTTCTGAAATGGCCGGTCATTCAGATCGTCGAGTAGTGCGATGATTGCTGCGTTGAGTTCTGCAAGCGATGAGAACACTCGTTTGCGCAGCCGGAATAGGATCCAGCGCTCAACCACGAGCACTGCATTCTCGACCTTCGCCTTATCCTTCGGCTTACGCGCTCTTGCTGGGATAATCAGTAGCCCATAGTGGTCAGCCAAGTGCTGATAGATCGGATGAAGTTTTGGTTCGCTGCGGCTCGCCTTGGTCACCGCCGATTTCAAGTTATCGCAAACGATGACCTCGGGTGCGCCACCGAAAAATTCAAGCATCCGCACGTGCGCTGAGATCCAATCGGGTATCTGCTGGCTCCAGTGCGCCTCGGCGTACGTATAATTTGATGCGCCAAGGATCCCTACAAAGATCTGGGCGTTTAGGACCTCGCCTGTTTCCGGATTCCGAATGCCGATTGTCGGTCCCGCATAATCGACGAACACCCGCTCACCGGCGATGTGAACTTGCCTCAAGTACCCCTTAAGCCCCTTTGTCCAGTCCCGGTAACGTTCACAAAACAAGCTGTAGCCGAT
Source organism: Thauera sp. K11 (assembly GCF_002354895.1). Taxonomy (NCBI): domain Bacteria; kingdom Pseudomonadati; phylum Pseudomonadota; class Betaproteobacteria; order Rhodocyclales; family Zoogloeaceae; genus Thauera; species Thauera sinica. The sequence goes on along the minus strand of NZ_CP023439.1, from coordinate 4,460,292 downwards.
CCCGTTTGGCTGGTCCGCTAGGAACTCTTCATGCAAGACCTGGAGTGTCGCGCCCTTGCGCTTCATCTCCTGATGGATCACCGACCAATCTGGCTCAGGCTTTCTGTGAAGATTGACGGCAAGAGGTGGAAATAAGCGGTCCTCAAGCTGAGCATCATCGAGATCAGGCGGCAGCGGCCACGTGAGCCCTGCGGCGGCTGCCCGAGTCAAGTAGTCAGTGACTACATCTCTGCTAAGCCCGAGGCTCCTGGAAATGCTCCGCCGGCTCACGCCGGCGTCGAGGGCAAGTCGTAACACCTGCCGTATTTTGCGCATGGCAATTCTCCTGTTGGCCATGATGATGTCCGCCACGCAAGCGCATAAGCGGCTGTTTCTCCAGGTAATGCCACCCCGTGCCACCCCTTGGGTGGCAACGAGATTGGCTATTGGAAACAAGGATGAAAGGCCGCCAGCCTTGACAGGCCAGCCAGAGGAATCGCAGAATCTATGCGCAGCAGTTGCATAGAAGTTCTGAAAGGGTCTGGAGTTCGCGCTCCAGGCCCTTTTGCTTTTCCTAGCCTCGAATCTGCTCGAGCGTCAGTTCATCAGGGCACCTCCCCATCAGAGTTAGTCTCGGGGATCAGCGCTCGCCGTGCCGGCACGCGTGGCTTGAAACGGTAGCGCTCCGGCCAGAGGTCCTCTACTCGCATCTCGAGCAGATCGGCGATATAGCTCGCTACGCCGTGGGCCGTAGCACGGTTATGGATGACATTACTGACGACCCCCTGACGAACTCCGAGCTCGCGCGCTATCTGGCTCTGGGTCTTCCCGAGACGTTTTAGGCGGTAAGAGATATCGATGGCATCCATCGGGCAGGCCGTGACAGGCCACCCGCGACCGGAGTAACCTATCATTAATAGTTAGCGCATATATACGCGATAGCGACAAATATACTCCTACTGAGAATTGATAGGCAACACATGGCTGCACCTACTTCCGATGGCCTTGATGGTCTCGGCGCGCGTCTGTCGCTCGCCATTCTTCATCTCGCGATCAGTCAGTCCGAGTTTGCTCGCCAGGTGGGTGCGTCGCCGGGCTTCATAAGCGACGTCGTGCGTGGTGTGAAGAGACCCGGAGCAGAATTCCTCTTCGGCATCAAGCAGACGTTCGGGATCAGCACCGACTGGTTGTTATCGGGGGACGGGACGATGCTCGGGGGGCTGGTATCAATCTGGACCTGCTGCGCGCCATCCGCCTTCAGGTTGCGGTGGCCCGTGCCGCGGTGGTGGATGACAACCCGACAGCCAAGGCTTTGCTGCTATTGATCCGGGATGGCCGACTGGAGGAGGCAACTGCCGATCCCACACTGGGCGCCTTCCTCGATCAGCTTTGCGCTAGCGGTGACGACTTCGAGTTGGTCACGGAACTATATAACGGTCACCTGTGGACAACTGACCCGGCTGCTCAGCAACGCAACCTGCTGGCTGCGGCCGTAGCCCATTTCGAAGCGCGCAAGCCAATAGACAAGATCGCCTCGCTAGCCAAGGCCTCCGGCGCCACTATCCAGATCAATATAGGCACCAACCAGCGCAATGCTGGCAGAGATCATCACGGGCGCTGACGAGTTACGGAAAACGATGTTCAACCCTGGCATGGAGAATCCCGCATGAAGCCCGCACAAGACGCCCCAAAAATGCAACTCAACCTGGCGAAGCTCCAACGCAATGCGGGACGCGACTACAACGAGTACTTCATGCCACGGAACATCAGGATGGTGCTCGCGACGACCTCCGAAGAGGAACTGGATGATATCGCCGAGAGCAACGGCAGAATGTTCCGCTACCGTTTTGGATTCGAGGCAACGCCACCTGTTCGCCAGCAGGTGATCGAACTGCGCGAGAAGTATGAACTGTCAGATGGCGACATTCGGTGGCTCAAGCGTGCTGGCCACCTCCGTATCTCGCGGATGGGTGTAACTATTGATCCCAGCCGTTTGATGCCGATAGCTGGCTGGATTCAGATCACTTTGTTCAGCATTCTCTGCGTCGGGATGATCTTCCAGGTAGCCTTTTCCGGAGCGCCAGAATGGAAGCAGGGGCTGGGACAGACGCTTGTCGCGATACTTTGGTTTGCGGGTGCTTCGCTTCTTTTCAAGTGCCATATCGCTCCATGGAACACGTTGAAGCGATCAGGCGCGATCGAGTTCCGTCCAGCCCCCAGGGAGTAACGGCAAGGGCCCTATCCGAATGAGGTGGCCCTGCAAAACAGGCGTTGACCAAGATCCAGTCGCGGCACGACTTCGTCCGTCAGGATGGCGTACCACTCGTCGCTCGTAGCCGAATGTGGCGACTGGATGCGAAGCCGGAAGAATGGCATCCCGAGCAGGCGGAATATCGCGTCCTTCATCTCGTCGCGTAGGCGAATCTTGGGTTGATCGTGGTAGCTGCTGTCCAACTCGAACGCTGCGACTGGGCTGCCCTCATCCGGCAAAACAAGAAGGGCGTCGATACGGCAATGCTTACCGTACGACCACACCTTTTCTCCAAGCGGCTTGCGCAGACTCGAAAGCTCAGCGACCTGATCGAGAGGATAATTTGGAAGAGCCAGGAGTGCCGGAAAGCGCAACGACAGCGCCTTCAGAAAGGCACGCTCTTGTTCGCTGCGGAAAATCGACTTACGCATCCCCAAAGTCTCGGCTGCAGTACGAGGCGTAAACTCCATGAAGGTGCTCTGGACGAAGCGACGTACTTCGATAATTGGGCCTTTCAGGTTCTCGGTTCGCGCGCTGCGAACAGGCTCGCGGGGTTGTGCGCGAGAAAGACGGTTCTCGAGCAAGCGAAGGCGTTCACCAAGCAACTTGAGGGCCTTGGACTGCAGGCGTGTCGCCAAATCGAGAACAACACTGCAGGGAACGAGTAGCGCCCCATCGAGTAGAAGTGCTTCATAGCCACTCAAGAGATGTTCTGGTGGCTCGGCCTCCTCCTCAAGAAGTAGGCAAAGTGCCTCACCCCCAAGCGCCTTGACGTAGTTGTCCCCGCTCGCAAGGGCAAGGAGGCTGGGAGTCTTGAAGGCAGACAGGAAGGCCTCATGCTCTCGCTTGTGCAGGTGATCGCGTAACTGCTTGATCGGCAATCCGCTGTATTTCGAGCCCACAGTCTGGTCACGTCTGATTGTCTGAGAACAGATAGTAGGGTTCGGCGCGCCGATTGTCACTCATAGCGCGTGGCCCCATAGGATGCTGGTACCTAGCATCGGCCGAAATCACTCATTCGGCCTCAATTGGACTCCCACGACCCCAGAATTCTCTTCGGCCGGCATTTGGCCAGCCTGCGCAGGCAGCGTGGCTGGTCACAGGAGTCTCTCGCGCTGGAGAGCGGGCTGGCTCGGAGCTACCTCGGCGGAGTCGAGCGCGGCCAACGCAACATCGCTCTGGTGAACATCTGCAGGCTGGCTCAAGCTCTTGGGCTGCCGCCCTCAGAGTTGCTGAACTTCACCATTCCCGAATAGCCAGATCGAACCTTCGGGTGAGCCGAGTCAGTCTGCGGGCTGAGGTTGCACTGGGCCATGAACGGATTGGGTCCCGTGAAGACATCTCTCCCGCATCCGGTGACCGACTCCCGTGTTCGAGTTCTTCGTCGGCCGCCGCTGCGAGCGCGGATCGGCCGTTGCTTCTTCAAACCGACTTTCAACGATCTTCCCAGATTTCAGCAGCGCTTGAACGCCTGCGTTCGAGCGTGATAGGGTACCGTGGCGCGCCGCTTCGGCGCACGTGACTTCTGTCCGTTTCGCCCTGCTGGAGTCGGTCAATGCAAGAACAAGAGCCCTGGGTCTCTGTGGATGAAGTTGCTAGGCATCTCGGGATCGCCAAGGACACGGTCTATCGCTGGATCGAGTCGAAGTCCCTCCCTGCGCATCGCGTGGGTCGCCTGTGGAAGTTCAAGATCTCGCAGGTCGATGCCTGGATTGAGGCAGGCGGAGCGGCAGAGCCTGACGACAAGGAGATCGAGTGAGTACGGCCAGCCACAACATCGACTTCGATCGCCTGCTTCGGCTGCGACTCGTCGTCGCGCGCTATGGCGAAATGGATGCAGCGCGTTGGTGGAACACGGGCGACTCCGCACGGCGCACCGCTCTGCTTGGGCGCGCAGGTTCCGTCCTGATGAGCCGCGGTTTCCCGCGAACGCATCGCTTTGCTCAGGCCCGGCTTGTCTTTGAAGTTGCGCGAGCGCGCTGTGCAGAGGTCTTTGACCCTCCGGGGTGCGTCACGCTCTGGAATCTACCGCCGGCGATCGAGGATCAGTTCGATGCTCGTTGGGCCCGATGGCTGGAGGACCGGGCGGACTGGGCGGACTTCTTCGCGTCCATCGAATCTGCACCGAACGAGCTGCTAGAGACCATCCAGGCGCTTGGTCTGGCAAGTGAGAACGAGCTTGAAGCTGTCTCGAAGTTGCGCAGGTCTGCCGAGGGGCGAGCGGTGCCATTGCCCGGCGTTCATGTGGTGACCGATGCTCTGATTACCCAGCTTGCAGCCGGCTTCTCTCGCGGAGAACCGGGCAAACTGGCTGTGCCTTACGCACGGATGGATGACTGATGGGTGGCAGCCGCGCGTCAGTCGTCTCCTCGTTCACGATTATCAAGGGCTCCTTGATTGACGAGACGTACACGGTTTTCCGGGGCTGGGACTTCTCTCAGTCACCAGAGAAGAATCTCGATTTCGTGCGGCGGACGAACTCGGTGGGCGCGAAGAGTGCGAGTTGGCTCGTCGACATCTACAAGGTTCTGCATCGACGTTTCGATCCAGAGGGCCGGGATCGGATTCTGGTTGAGCTCGCTCAGCGCGGGTGCCCACTTGAGCTCTGGAAGCCACTGCTCCTCTGGCACATGACACGCGATGAATTTCTTCTTCGTGACTTTCTCGTTGAATGGCTCTACGAACGCTTCGCTCAAGGTGTCCTGCGTGTTCGAGCTGACGATCTGTGGCCGTATCTCCGTGGTCTCCACGAAAAGGGTCTCGTAGCAGAGCCTTGGAAGGAAAGCACGTTGAAGAGGGTGTCGTCAGAGCTACTCCGCATCGCGGTCGATTTTGGCCTCATGCGCGGCACGGTGACGCGCGAGTTCGCCTCATACCGCCTTCCCGACGAGTCCTTTCTCTATCTACTTCACGCGATGATCGACTTGCAGCCAAATGCAAACCAGGTTGTGCACAGCACGGATTGGCGGATGTTCTTGATGGACGCGGGCGACGTCGAGCGTGAGCTGTTCCGTCTCCATCAGTTTCGCCGGGTTCACTACGAGGTCGCCGGTTCGCTTGCGCAGCTCAAGCTGCCATTCAACTCCGTCAGCGACTACGCACGGGAGATGGTTGCATGAGCGACTGGAAGCAACGCCTCACGAGGGACCTCGAACCGGTGCTACGCGAAATGGATCCGAGGGCGCGCATCAGTGCGTACCACAACATGCCCTACGCCATCTTCCATTACCCCCCGGAAGAGGAAATCCCGCTGCGAGCCGAGTTGGCCATGCTCACCACGCGCTTGGAACAAATCGGCAAGCGTGTCACGACGATATCGTTGGCTGAATGCTTGGCGGATGCCCTCGCAGCCGAGGGGCTGACAACGGCGCGCATCGCAAATGCCGAAAAGCGTACCGGCACCGAGAAAATGACGGACACCATCCATAAGGTGATCAGCGAGCGTCGGCCCCTGGACGATCTGGTTGCGGCCCGGATGCCACAGGAGGCGGACCCCCTCCGTGACGTCGTGTTCATCGTGCGTGCCGGCTCGCTATTTCCGTTTTACCGAACGTCCTCCTTGCTCGAACAGCTCAAGGGGAAGCTAGACGTGCCTGCAGTGCTTTTCTACCCGGGTGAGCTCGACGGGGTGGCTGGCCTGAAGTTCATGGGCGTGCTGGACGCGGACCATAACTACCGACCGAAGATCTTCTAGGAGTGCGATCGATGAGCAACACGCAAATCAAGGAGCTCTTTGCCGGCGACATCTACCGTCGCATTGAGGAAGTCATCAAGGTCGACCAGACCGATGAAGCCATCCTGCATGAAGAACTCGGCGAGTATGTACTGACGGACGCTATCCGTAGCCACTACAAGAACATCCTTCGCAGCTATTGGGAGACGCCCAACAAGCCCCACGAGGGCATCGCCATCTGGGTCTCCGGTTTCTTCGGGTCAGGTAAGTCAAGCTTCGCAAAAATGCTTGGACTTGCACTCCAGAACCGCCAAGTGCTGGGTGAAGCAGCGTCCGAAATCTTCGCAGGTCGCTCCGGCGACACTGAGCTCACCGTGCTGTTGAAGCAGATCACGGAGCACATCCCCACCGATGCCGTCATTTTCGACGTATCGACCGACCGTGGCATCAAGAGTGGGAACCAGACGCTCACCGAAATCATGTACCGGCTCTTCCTCAAGAGCCTTGGCTACGCCGAAGATCTGGATCTTGCCGAGCTTGAGATCACGCTCGAGCAGAAGGGTGAGCTGGAGCGGTTCGAGACAACGTATCGGGAGATGTTCGACCAGGATTGGAACGCCAACAAGGACCTGATCGCCTTTTCGCTCGGTGAGGCGAGCGCAGTCATGCATCAGCTTTTTCCGAACCGTTACCAGACTCAGGATTCCTGGGTCCAGGGTGTTCAGGATCGCGCTGACATCACCGCGGGCCGGCTGGCAGAACGCTGCAAGGATCTCATGGGGCGGCGCCGTCCGCAGCGGAACCTGGTATTCGTTATCGATGAGGTCGGCCAGTTCGTCGCGCGTGACGTTCAGAAGATGCTCGATCTTCAGGCGGCTGTGCAGAGCTTGGGCCGGGTCGGTCGCGGCAAGATCTGGATCGTCGTTACCTCGCAGGAGAAGCTGACCGAGCTGGTGGGCGGCCTCGACGACAAACGGGTAGAACTCGCCCGCCTGATGGATCGGTTCCCACTACAGGTTCATCTCGAGCCTTCCGACATCTCCGAAGTCACGAGCAAACGCGTCCTTGCCAAGAACGCCGCGGCGCTCGACGCCTTGCGCGAGCTGTATGGCAGGCACAGCGGCCGTGTGGCGGCAAACACGCGTCTTACGGCGGACATTCAACTCCCGGAGCTCACTACCGAGCGTTTCCAAGACCTCTACCCGCTGCTTCCTTATCAGATCGACTTGATCATCCAGGTCGTCTCCGGACTGCGCACGCAAGGTGGAGCGACCAAGCACGTAGGTGGTGCGAATCGCACCATCATCAAGCTTGCGCAGCAGCTATTGATCCATGAGGGCGTGAAGCTCGCCGAGCAACCGGTCGGTAAGCTGGCGACAATCGACCAGATCTACGTTCTTATCGCAAGCAACATCCCCAGCGAGATCCGCGGGAAGATTGCCGCGATTCAGACCGAGGTCCCACATCCGTTTGCCCAGCCCGTGGCCAAGGCGATCTGCCTGCTCCAGTACGTCAAGAGCATCCACCGCACGGCCGAGAACATTGCCTCTGCGTTGCATCCTGCGGTCGATGACGACTCGGTGCTGCCCGAGGTCAAGGAGGCGCTGCGGCAGCTCGTCGACGCACACAAGGTGCGTGTCACCGATGGCCAGTACCGCATCCCGACCCCCGCTGAAGACGACTGGGAGGTAACGCGCGCAAGTTTTCAGCCCAAGCCCGGTGACGTTCACCGTATCCACGCAGACGCAGTGACAACGTTCTGGGAGCCTAGGCCGTCACATAACCTGCAGGATGCCCGCACCTTCAAGGGCGGGCTGACCTTCAATGGCAGGTCAGTCTTGGACGAGGACATCGCGTTTCACGTTGCGCTTGCCGAACGTGGGACCGAGCTTGAGCGGCAGACTGGCGAAGCACGCTCCCGCTCCCAAGTGGAGCGCAAGGCGGTGTTCTGGGTGGCTGGCCTCGATGAACACATCGATCGAGAGACAGTTGAGGTTTTCCGATCGCGTGAGATCCTCGCTCGAAAGGAGCGTGCGGCAAAGACAAAGGACGAGACGTCCCTCGTAGCAGACGAGAAGCTGCGTCTGCGAACACACGAGTCCGAGCTGCGCCGCCTGCTTCGCGAGGCCCTCCTTGGCGGCTCCATCTTCTTCCAAGGCAACGACCGTAGTCCGAGCGATTCAGCGACCACGGTGAGCCAGGCTGCGAGCCGGGTGCTCGGTCAAGTGCTGCCAGACGTCTATGAGCGCTTTGGCGAAGGCGCCGCACGGGTCACGACGAAGGATCTCGACACCCTGATGACGAATGAGAACCTCAGGGGGCTCACGCCAGTCTTCGCGCAGTTGAACCTGGTGCGCGACGAGAAGGGCCAGACCGTCTTCAACACAGAAACCGGCGTGCTGAAGGAGGTGATGGACCGGATCGAAAACAAGACGAGTTATGGCGAAACGGCGACGGGTCGCTACCTGGCTGACGAGTTCGAGAAGGAACCTTTTGGCTGGAACCTCGACGTGGTTCGCCTCTTCGTTGTTGCTCTCGTTCGCGCCGGCAAGGTCAAGGCGACAAGCAAGGGCACGACCATCGACTCTGCCCTCTCTGTCGAGGCGCGCAACACCTTTTCGAGCAACAACCTCTTCCGAGCATGTTCGTTCCAGAAGCGCGTCTCCGGCACCGACATCAACGACTGGCTCGAAGCTGAGGCTGCCTACCGAGACGTGTTCGGCAAGCAGCTACCGGAGCTCCAGGCGAGCGTAATCGCCGATGCAATCCGTAGGGAGGTTGGCGAGGCTGAGGAGAAGCTTCATGAAGTCCACTCCACGTTGCTGAGCCATGGGCTACCCGGCGCCACCGTGCTCCAGGAAGCCATTGACCAGATGCGCGCCATCCGTGGGGGAAATGAGGATGATGCCATCCTCAGTTTCAACGGGGCGCACAAGGGTCTGAAGGAGGCAGTGAAGCGCGCGAGCGAGCTTTCTGCCGCGCTGACTGAACCGCGACTCCTCGACCTCAGGCGTGCGCGCCAAGCGCTCGATACTCACTGGGCCTTCCTGGATCAGGAAATCGACCTGCCTGATGAGCTTCGGCCGAAGGCTCAGGTGCTAGCAGATGTGATGGCGCGGGAAACCTTCTACCGCGATCTCGCGCAAATCGATCAGTTCGCAACGGCCATTGAGGCCGAGTACGCGGCTCGCTTCCAGGCAGCGGTTGTCGCGCGCACTGAGTGCTATCAGCAGGCGCTGGAGACACTGCACGGCAACCCTGCTTGGACCGAGCTGAACGAAGAGCAGCAGGCACGCGTCTCCTCTCCGATCGCAAGCCGAGCATCGGCAACCGTGCCCGCGTCGGCGACTATCCCATTCCTCCGTTCTGAGCTGAGCGCATGCCCGCAGCACCTGAAAACTGCACTTCAGCAGATGATGGAGCTCATCGAAGGCAATTGCCTCGTCACCATCAACGTGGGGGACTTCTTCGCCGGGCGTGTCGAGACTCCGGAGCAACTCGAAGCGGCCATAGCCGCGCTTCGCCAGCGCATCGAGAAGTTGCTCGGCGAAGGCAAGAAGGTCTGGATTCAGTAGGAGCATCGCGTGGAGAAGGAGACACGACAGAAGCTGGAGCGCCTCACCCAGCAAGCACGACGGCTTCTCGAGCAGGAGTTTCGAGAGCAGTTGGAGGGGCGCTACGACATCCTGCTGGACGGGAGGATCCCGCTCGCCCCTGGGGCGCACCTGTCTCCTCGGGAGCGCGTGATCTGGGACAAGCTTGTGGCCGCCGTCGCTCACAAGCGCTCGCTGGGCATCACGTCTGCGGGTGCTGTCGCAGCTTACCTGCGCGAGGCAGCCTTCCATACGCTCAATCGCTTCGTCGCCTTGAAGATGCTCGAGGCGCGCAAACTTGTGCAGGAGTGCATCTCGCGGGGTGAAGACTCGGCCGGCTTCAAGGAGTACATCGCCCTCGCACCCGGGCTCGTGGCGCTGCCCGACAAGGGCTACCGGATTTACGTTGAAACGATTTTCGACGAGATCGCGCAGGAAGTGCGTGCGCTTTTCGATAGGCGTGACGCTGCGACTATTCTCTGGCCACGACGCCAGGCGCTGCACGATCTTCTGGCTGCCCTGAACGACCCCGAGATCGCTTCCGTATGGATTGAGGACGAAACCATCGGCTGGGTCTACCAGTACTTCAACGGGGAGGACGAGCGGCGCCAGATGCGTGCCGAGAGCCAGGCACCGCGCAATAGCCGTGAGCTGGCTGTACGCAATCAGTTCTTTACGCCACGGTACGTCGTCCAGTTTCTAACTGACAACTCGCTTGGTCGAACCTGGTGCGAGATGCGTGGCGCCGATACGCAACTCACCCACCTCGACTACCTGGTGAAATCCGAGGAGGGTTTCGAGGAACGCGCTTTGAAGGATCCACGCGACCTGCGCGTGCTTGATCCCGCCTGCGGCTCGGGTCACTTCCTTCTCTACGCGTTTGACTTGCTTTCCGGCGATCCGACGCGCAGCTTCTTCGGCATCTACGAGGAAGCGTGGCGCACTGAGGGCGCACCCAAGTCCGAGGTCACCGGCCGGACGCTCCGCGAAGACTACGAGTCCGAGTCAGCCTTGCACCGCGCAGTGCCCGAACTGATTCTCCGTCACAACCTCCACGGCATCGATATCGACCCGCGCGCTGCGCAGATCGCAGCCCTCGCACTGTGGATGCGCGCGCAGCGCGCATACAACGACCGCAAGGTGCCAGCCCAAGAGCGCCCGCTCATTGGGCGAACGAATATCGTCGTCGCCGAGCCGATGCCGGGCGATCGAAGCATGGTGGCCGAATTTGCAGCGACACTTCGACCGAATGTGCTCGGGGAGCTCTTCCAGCGGATGGTCGACGAGATGCACCTTGCGGGTGAGCTAGGTTCCTTGCTCAAGATTGACCGCGCCATCAGGAGCGCGGTCGCCAAAGCCCGTCAGCAATTCGTTCAGGCACGGCGAGAGACACAGAACAGTCTCCCTGGCTTCGAGCGCCCTCGCAGTCATCAACTGGAGTTCGATCTATCGGGCATCTCGGACGAGTCCTTCTTCGACTCCGCTGAGGAACGCATCATCGAGGCACTTCAGGAATACGTTACTGGGGCGCCAACTGCAGTGGGTGTCCGGCGGCAACTCTTCGCCGATGATGCCGCGCAGGGCATCGCGTTCATTGATTTGTGCCGCAAGCACTTCGATGTCGTGCTGATGAATCCACCTTTCGGTGCAGCTAGCCTGGCAGCGAAGAAGGAGTTCGAGTCGGCCTATCCGCGTACGAAGAACGACATTTACGCAGCCTTCGTGGAGCGCGGCATCGAACTGCTTCATCCCAATGGTTACCTCGGTGCCATCACCTCCCGAACCGGCTTCTTCCTCTCCAGCTTCCAAAAATGGCGGGAAGAGATTCTGCTGAAGGAGGCCCCACCCATCGTTTTTGCCGATCTCGGGCAAGGCGTCCTTGACAGCGCCATGGTTGAGGTCGCGGCCTACTGCCTGCGCAAGGAAGCAACTGAATGAGCACCAGGTTCTTAGACGCCTCCGATCGCCACTTCCATGACGCTGAATTGCTGCTCGCGCAAGCGCGTGGGGCGAACGCTGACCATCTATTTGGGCTCTCTGCAGAGTGCTCTCTCAAGGCAGTCATGCTTGCACTGGGCATGGCGGTGAGCCCCGACGGAGCACCGCAGGACAAGGGACACAGGGTCCACATGCCCGAGCTCTGGGCGGCTTTTCAGAGTTTTGCTGAGGGTGGCCTTGCGTCGCGATACCTTGAGCCACTGGACAAGTCGAATCCCTTTGCCGACTGGTCGATCGATCAGCGCTACTGGGCCCGCGATGCGATTACGGCATCCGCTATTCCGAGCCACAGGGCTGCAGCCAATCAATGCCGCGTGAGCTTGGAGAAGCTGATCTTTGACGGGGTGACTACATGAACTTCAACGACGCCCTCGAGAAGGCAACACAGCTCGCGCAAGCACGGCTCCCGGACCTCAAGGAACACGTATTTCTTGTCCGCGATCTGCACGGCCGCATTCGGGTTTTGCTGAAGAAGCGGCGCGACGATAAATCACCGTTCTATCCGCACATTCAAGGTCTTATTACTGATATTGCCCACGCACTGGGGGCCTACGCGTACCCGGCGAACGATTTGGTCATGTACCGTGAGGACCTCAAGTCGATCCAGTTGCCGGACGATCAGGCATCTGCTGTGCTGGCCGAAAACGCAGGTCACAAGGTTTGTCTTCACGACCGACTGCTGATGGGGGCAGAGTGGAGCGCGTCTCCTCCCTTGGGGCCGCCTCGCAGCAAGCGCTTCACACTGTTCTCGATGAAGGGTGGCGTGGGGCGTTCGACGACGGCCACGATTCTTGCTTGGCATCTTGCCAAGAAGGGGAAGCGAGTCCTTGTCTTCGATCTAGACCTTGAATCACCAGGCGTCGGCGCCGCGCTTCTCGGCGTGGACCTACCTCGCTTTGGCATTGTGGACTGGTTTGTCGAGGATGCTCTTGGTCAGGGCGATGCGGTGCTCGGCGAGATGGTCCGGCAGAGCACGTTGGCTAATGGTCCAGGCACGATCACTGTGGTGCCGGCCTTTGGCTCTGACACCGGGGATTACCTCGCGAAGCTGGGGAGGGCTTACCTCGAGCGCGGGCCAAACGGTCACGAGCCTTGGCCGAGCCGTCTCAAGCGGTTGGTTGAGGGCATCGAAGGACAGGAGATGCCTGACGTCGTGCTTCTCGATAGCCGCACCGGGCTGCACGATACGAGCGCAGCCTTGATTCTCGCGATGGGCGCGGACACGCTGATGTTTGCCGTGGACACGCCGCAGACGTGGAGCGCTTATGGGTTCCTATTCAAACATTGGGCAATCCATCCAGACCGCCGCGCGTTTCGCGAGAAGCTCTGGGTGGTTGGCGCGCAGGTTCCCGATACCGGCCGGGACGACTACATCAACGCCTTAACGGACAACGCGTGGGATCTTTTCCGCGACACCCTCTACGACGAGCAAGGTGACGGACTTGACCCCGACATCTTTTACTCGCCTGCGGAGGACCCATCCGGACGGCACTACCCAAGGGCCGTCTTCTGGCAGCGTGCCCTCATGGCTTTTGATCCGCAGAAAGCGTGGGCAGAGAACGATGTGGCGGCGGCCTACGGGGGATTCCTGGCGTGGTTTGATCGCGTCCTGCTAGAGGAAGAGGAGGCGCCATGAACACCCGCATGCGCACAACGGATCTCCGCGAGCTGATTCGCGACGCCCTTCCAGTAGAAAGCGCCGAGTACGGAGCGCCTCCGCCAACGCATCAATTCTTCGTGCCAAAAACGCACGCACGGGCGCTCCACATCAATATTCCTGTGGTGCTAGGCGATCGCGGTATGGGCAAGAGCTACTGGTGGGCGGCGCTTCAATCCCGCGAGCACCGTGGCCTTTTGGCGCGTCTAGCGCCTCACGTCCGAATCCGAGAGGAAACACTTGTTTTCCCGGGCTTCGGTAAGACGCGCGACCTGACGCAGTACCCGAGCAAGGATGTGTTCGCCCGCCTCCTCGACGCCGGGCAGAAAGCGCGCCTAGTCTGGAAGGCCGTCGTCGTCTGGAGCGCGGGGCGCTTCGCAGCCGAGCATGGCCTTGGGCGCTTGAGCGCGCCGAGCGGCGGCAGATTCGGTGATGGCTCAGGTTTCGGCTACGGTGATGGAGCAGTCAGCGGCAGCGGCTATGGCGCAGGACTGTGGGATGGGTCGGGCTTCGGGGATGGCCGCCACATCCCCCCGGTTGACCTACTTCTGCCGGCCATCGACTCCTGGGAGGAGCGCGTCGCCTGGACCGTGAACAACCCCGAAGCGGCCGACTGGCTGCTGCAGCAGTTCGACGCGACCCTGCACGCCATTGAACGCGACAGCATCTGGCTGTTCGATGCGCTCGACGACGCCGCGGACGACGCGGCCACCTTCTACACCCTGGTGGAGGGACTGTGTCAGCTCGCCCTCGAGCTCCGATCGTTCCGCCACCTGCGCGCCAAGGTCTTCCTGCGGACGGATCAATTCGAGGATCGTCGCGTAGGTCGCTTCCCCGACGCATCGAAGCTTCGCGCGTCGACGGCGTCGCTGCGCTGGCTGACGACCGAGCTCTACGGGCTTCTCTGGCAGCTCCTCGGCAACCATCCGCTGCGGGGCGCGGAGTACCGCCAGGATCTCTACACGACGCTCTTCGAGCACAAGCTCAAGGGCCGCGGCCTCGGCCGGGAGGAGAAGCAGGAGGTCCTCAAGCTTGCTCAGGCCGCTGACTGGACGCCTCCGCCCGAGTCGCAGTTCGAACCGGCCATGCAGGAGCGGCTCTTCCACCGGCTTACCGGGCCCTTCATGGGCGAGAGCGCGCGCAAGGGTTTCCCCTATCGGTGGCTGCCCACACACCTGGCCGATGCCCACGGCGACATCAGCCCGCGCAGCTTCCTCTCCGCTCTCGCCACGGCGGTGGCGCATACGGCCAATCATCACGCGGATCACGACTACGCCGTGCACTTCCGCAGCCTGCATGCCGGCGTCCACGAGGCGTCGCGCATTCGGGTCGGGGAGATCGCCGAGCATCCGTGGGTCCGACCACTGATGGTCGCGCTCGCCGGGGACGTCGCGGTGCCCTTCGAGTTTGCAGATGCGGAGGCGCGGTGGCAAGTGACGGACGCGCTCGCGGACGCCGACGTCGTGGCGGCCGAGATCGACTCGGCCGACAGCGCGCGCAAGCGCCTCGCGGAGCTGGGCGTCTGGCGCGAAATGAAGACCGGGCGCATCGACGTGCCAGACATCTTTCGGCTGGGCTTCAAGCTGGCGCGACGGGGTGGAGTTCCGCTCAGGCGCGATGGGGAGGTGCAGAGATGAAGGCCGTTTTTCTGAGAGTAAATGACGCACCGCCCGAGGAACGCGGAAAGGCCCTCCGAGCAGTTATTTTGGGGCTCCCGAACCAGAACGATCAAGCATTCAAGGTCGTGTTGGACGACCTGACTCTGATTCCGCGGTCCCCGTTTGTCTATTGGATCGGCAACGGCGTGCGGTCGGCTTTCTCCAAGTTCCCGAGGCTCGACGCTGGGCAGCGGGTGGCCAAGCAAGGATTGGCAACGGCTGACGATTTTCGCTTCGTCCGCCTATGGCCTGAAGTCGGCGATCACACTCGGCTCGAGACTTGGCGACCGTTCGCGAAGGGAGGCAGCTTTTCTCCCTACTACTCCAATATCTATCTCGTTGTGAAGTGGGAGCGCGATGGGCTGGAGATCGCCTCCAACCTAAATGATCGAGGCGAAGTCAAATCGAACATATGGATGTTGCGAGACACCGCCAAGAACTGCTTTTTCCGTGCGGGAATTACTTGGCCCCGCCGACCTCACTTACTTGGTTCGTTTCAGTACTTGCCACGCGGATGTGTATTCGGGTCCGATGGCCCGGCGATCTTTTCATCGGACGTGGCGGCACTTGCTGCTGTTCTGAATAGCGCTCCCTATCTCGGACTTCTCGGGCTTCTGATGGCCCGTGGCACAACCGGTGGCCAGACCCTCAAGTACGAGGTCGGCTACGTCACATCTGTCCCGGTGCCCACCATTGATGGGGAGTTGCGGGACACCCTTGCAGAGCTTGCGAAACAGAGTTGGCGCTTTCAGCGTAGCCTCGATACCCGCGTGGAGATCTCGCGCGCATTCATGCTCCCAGCAGTCTTGCAGGCTGGTGTCGGGAGTCTGGGTGACCGCGCACAGCACTGGGCACGTCTAGCGGCCGCCTCGCAAGCCGAGCTCGATGCACTTCACGGCCAGATCAACGAAGAGAGCTACCGGCTCTATGGAATTTCTGGCGAGGACCGCTCGGTCATTGAGCGCGGGTTCGGCTTGAGTATTGACTCGGACATGAGCCCAGATGATGACGATGGCGACGAGTCCGACGATGACGGAGGCGCTCCCGAGGTCGATGCCACACCGATGGTCGCCTCGCTCCTCTCCTGGACCCTGGGCGTTGCCTTCGGCCGGTTTGACGTGCGCCTTGCGACTAGCGAACGCGAAGCTCCTCCCGAGCCCGAGCCCTTCGACCCTCTGCCCGTCTGCTCCCCCGGTATGCTCACGGGCGACGACGATCTCCCCGTCGCCTCGCCGCCGGCTGGCTACCCGCTGACCTTCCCGACGGATGGCATCCTCGTCGACGACCCCGGGCACCCGCGCGACGTCGTCCGCGCCGTTCGGTCGGTGTTCGACACAGTCTTCGACGACGCCAATGGCTGTTGGCACGAGGCAGCCGAACTCCTCGGCACGCTGGACCTTCGAACCTGGTTCGCCCGCGACTTCTTCGAGCCGCACATCAAGCGCTATAGCAAGAGCCGGCGAAAAGCGCCCATCTACTGGCAACTCGCGACTGCGTCGGGTTCGTACTCGGTGTGGATCTATATCCACAGAGCGACCAGCGACACACTCTTCCAAATACTCGAATCCAGTTTTCTCGGCGGTAAGCTTGATCACGAGAAATCGAAGCTCTACGCTCTCACCCGGGATACGGGAGGAATTCGTTCGGCATCCCAGCGACGCGAGATCGAGCAGCAGGAGCACTTCGTTGGCGAGTTGCAGGCACTCAAGACTGAGATCGCACGAGTCGCGCCGCTCTGGAAGCCGAACCTCCACGATGGGGTCATCCTCAACTTCGCACCACTCTGGCGGTTAGTTCCACAGAGCAGGAGTTGGCAGGCCGAATGCAAGAAAGCTTGGGACAAACTCGTCAGTGGCGAGTACGACTGGGCGCACCTCGCCATGCACTTGTGGCCGGAAAGAGTGGTTCTCAAGTGCATCGACGACCGCAGCCTCGCCATTGCCCACGGTCTAGAAGAAGTGTTCTGGCATGAGGATGCGTCCGGCAGCTGGCAAAAGCAGCAAGTCGATGAGACTACGGTTCAGAAACTCATCGACGAGCGGACCTCTGCGACGGTCAAGGCTGCGCTGAAGGACCTGCTGTCTGCCGCGACATCCGCAGTGAGTAAGGGGCGGAAGCCGCAGGCCAAAAGCTCTTCGCCGCAAAGCGCGGCCCCGAAGTTTGTTCCGACCATTGCTCGTGCTCCGGCTGCGGAGGCGATCGTTGATGAGGCGACCCTCAACGTGGTCAAGGCTGCCATCTCCCGCGTTGCCGGTGGTGCCTCAAAAGCCGACGTCCTCGCCGCGACTGGCATATCGGACGCAGACTGGAATAAGGCCGTCACCGCGTTGCTTGACCGAGGCGACGTAACTCGCACCGGACAGAAACGGGGTACGCGCTACCAAACTAAGGTTTCCTGACATGCTTAACCGACTCGAATTCGACTCAGTAGGCCCGGCTCAGACGATGTCCTTGGACTTTGCTCCGCGGATCAACCTGATCGCTGGAGACAACGGACTTGGCAAGAGCTTCCTGCTCGACACCGCATGGTGGGCTTTGACTCGCACGTGGGCACGGCGACTGATCGTGCCGCACCTCCCGCCTGCCTTACCGAGTATCTCGTTCTCCTATACAAAAAAGACGTCAGGTGATTACGAGTACACAAGCAAGTTCGACCGTGCATCCGACAACTGGAGCGTCAAGCCGAGTCGGCCTGCGATTCCGGGCCTCGTCTTGTATGCCCAGGTCGATGGTGGCTTCGCCGTCTGGGACCCTGCGCGCAACTATTGGAAGAAGGAGACGCCTGACCGTCCGCAGGCATTCCTGTTCAAGCCAGAAGAAGTTTGGGAGGGCAATGCTCTCTGCGAAGGGTTGGTTCGAGACTGGGCGTCGTGGCAGCGAGAGCGGGGAGATGCATTCGCAGTACTGTGCAAAGTGCTTGACACGCTTTCCCCGTCGGGATCTGGAAAGCTTACCCCTGGCGAGCTTAGAAAGATCGCACTCGACGACCCCAAGCAGTACCCTACGTTGCGCATGCCCTATGGGCAGGACGTCGCGGTGGTGCATGCTTCTGCTGGCATGCGCCGCATTCTCGCGGTGGCATACCTTCTGGTGTGGGCATGGCGAGAACATGTTGCAAGCTCTGAGTTGCAGGGTACGGCGCCCGCTAAGGAGATAATCCTTCTCTTCGACGAAATCGAGGCCCACCTCCACCCACAATGGCAGCGTCTGATTGTGCCAGCGCTGCTGCAGGTGATGGACGTGCTGACCGGCAACCACGACGCCTCGGTGCAGCTCATCGCTGCAACTCACTCGCCGCTCGTCCTCGCATCCGTTGAGCCGGTATTCGACAGCGAACTCGATAAGCTCTTCCTGCTTGAGGAAAGGGCGGGCGAGGTCCTGCTGCGCGAGCAAGCCTGGGCGAAGCAGGGGGATGTCTTGAACTGGCTGGTCTCCGACGCCTTTGGTCTGGATCAGGCGCGCTCGATTGAGGCTGAGCGCGCAATCGAGGCCGCGGAAGCTCTGATGCGGGGGGAGGAGGCGCTTCCTGCCGGCCTGGAAACGAAGGATGCCATTCACGCAGAGCTGGAACGCGTCCTGGCCGGGCACGATGTGTTCTGGCCGCGGTGGGTTGTCTGGGTTGAGGCTCAGGAGTCGCAGGCATGATCCGATTCCAGCCCTGCGAGAAACCAGCCGAATTCCTCGAGAGGGTCGAGCGTCCGGGAGCAAACTGGTTGGCCGAACACCCATCTGGCCGCCCTAAGGATCTTTGGAGCCCCTTCAAGCCTGCGCTCGCTGATGCGTTTGGAAGTCTCTGCGCTTACTCCGTTATGTACGAGCCGGTAGGTACAGTCGACCATTTTGTGAGTTGCGATGAAGATCGTTCCAAGGCGTACGAATGGTCGAACTTTCGATTTGCATCTGGCTGGATCAACTCGAGCAAGAACAGCCTGAGTTCGAGTGAGATCTTTGACCCATTCCAGGTGGTTGATGGGTGGTTCGAGATCCTGTTGCCCTCTCTTCAGCTTGTTGCAACCGACGCTGTCCCAGAGGTGCTGCGTGATCGCGCGAATTTCGTACTGAAGCGTTTGCACCTTCGAGATGATGAGCGTGTCATACGACAGCGCAGGGAGTGGTACCGAATGTATCAAGAGGGCGAACTAACGCTTGATGGGTTGAGCAAGAAGGCACCCCTGATAGCCGCCGCTGTCGCCAAGCAGTTGGAAAACGCGGGATGACTCACGGGCTCCATCAACAAATCGCGTCGACTCTCGACCGCCTCCTCCGCGAGCGACGGATCGTTGTGTTTTACGACCTGCGCGAGGAGTTCCAACCCTTTCTCGACGAGCTTGAGGTCGTGGGCTCTGGCGTGGGCGATCTCCTGCGTGTCCGCATCCTAGATACGTTGGCCTGCTTGGCTCGCTTTGACGGCTCGTTCTTTGCCCTGAAGGCTGCTGTCGAGCCAATCCTCGCAGCGCCGCTCCCTGAGCCTCTCCTGGTATACGTTCCCGGCTATGCCAAAGAGAGGCTGGGCAAGCTTCGGGCGCCGGCTGGTCCGAATGCCGCGCAGGGTAAGGAGGTTTGGAATGTGCTCTTCGAGCTCGACTGCGCCGGAAAGTCTTACGAGCCCAGCCTGCGCGGGCTCGCACGCAACGAACTGCGGCGGCGTTACACCGATGGCGACATTGACGAGATGCTTGCTCCGACGTCGCTTACCTATAAGGACGTCGTGAGATTCTTGATCGACCAGAGCAGCACTGAGGGCGGATCCGCATCCCTGGTTAAGCTCGTCCTCGGTAAGGGGTCGAGCGAGGAGCTGATCTGTCGTTGGCTCGCCGATGATGCCTGGGACACTGATCTCGAGGCAAAACAGGCGGTGCCGGAGTTGCTCAAGCTTGTACAGGCCCGCCTTGGCCTCCCGTTATCCGATGCCAGCTTGGTCAAGGCTCGGCACCAGACCCTGCGCTATGTACTCATCAATGAGTTCCGCGCTGATCTTGCGAGCGAGGCGCCTAGTCAGCTGGATGTGATCCCGATGCCGCCGACGAAGGACGAGATGCAGCGGGTTCGTGATGTTGCCGAACGCCTTCGCCACGAGTATCCAGATGCTTACACGGAGATCGCTGATGGCCTCGAACGCGAGCTCAACCTCCCTGCGTTGGCGATCGAGGCTGATGCGCTCGGGACGATCGACACCTTCCGCTTCGAGGAAACGATTCTGCTCGAACATGCGGCGAAGCTGATTGGGGATGCGCATTACGAGCGCGCCCTCGACTTGGTGCTAGCTCGCCGACGCAGTTTCTGGGTGGATCGCAGTCTCGGCCGCCTCGGACAGTGGGAAACATGCCGCTTGATGGCCGAGCTGGGGCGGGCGGTTGCCACTACTCGTCCGCTGCTCAAGAGGGGCAACGGTACCCCGAAAAGCTGGGTCGAAGGCTATGCGAGTGACTGGTATCGGGCCGACCTCGCCCAGCGTGCGCTTGAGTCTTGGGTCGCAAAGCTTGAGGACGAGCCTGAGCCTTCGCTCGAAAGAGCACTTGGGCTGGTTCGTCGTAACCATGAGGCACTTCTGAAGGAGATGACCCAGGGTTACACGGCTGCGCTGGCCGCAGCAGGGTGGTCAGTCAATGGGGTTCTCCACCAAACCCGCATCTACCCGGAACTCGTTGAGCCGATACGCGGCCGGATCGCCTACTTCTTTGTCGACGCGATGCGCTTCGAGATGGCGGCCGACCTGGTCGAGCAGCTCGAAGGGGCTCAGGAGCTCCGCCTTGTGCCTGCTGTGGGGGTGCTCCCCTCGATCACACCGATCGGCATGGCAGCGCTGCTCCCGGGTGCATCGTCGAGCTTTTCGGTGATCGACCACAAAGGAAAGCTGGCTGCCCGGATTGGTGACACGACCATGCCGGGGCTCTCGGAACGAATGAAGTATCTCAAAGCCGTTCGCCCAGAAGCCGTCGACATCGACCTTGGCGAGCTCTTGCAGAAATCGACGCGAGCGCTGGAGAAGCAACTCGCGGATGCACCGCTAACCGTCGTTCGGTCGCAGTCGATTGATGGTCTTGGAGAGATGGATGGGGGCCTGCTGGCGCGGCAGATCATGGACACGATCATCGGCAATCTCGCCCGAGCCGTTCGAAAGCTCGCCCGCACTGGCGTAGAGCATTTTGTCATCACCGCAGACCATGGCCATCAGTTCTCGATCCGCAAGGAAGAGGACATGCTGATGGATAAGCCAGGGGGCGATACGGTGGACCAGCACCGGCGATGCTGGGCCGGCCGCGGTGCGCGCACACCCGCAGCCGCGTCCCGCGTGTCCGGTGCGGAGCTTGGCTACGACACTGATCTCGATTTCATCTTCCCTAAAGGGCTTGCTGTGTTCCGGGCCGGTGGCGATCTGGCGTTCCATCATGGCGGCCCGAGCCTTCAGGAAATGATTGTGCCGGTGGTCACGCTGCGGATGCCGTCGGCGGGGGCGCCGGAGGCAGCGTCCGGCTCAAAAGTTGCGCTCGAGGGCTACCCCAGTGTGCTCACCAACCGTACGTTCGGTATGCGCGTGCTGGTGGCTGCAGAGCTCTTCTCTCAAGAGCAAGTGCCCGTTCGTCTCATTCTTCTGGCGGATGGGCTCGAAGTTGGCCGCTGTGGCATGGCATTGGATGCTGAGCTCGACCGAGCGTCTGGCGTCTTGATGCTGCAGCCCGGTAAGCCAGCAAATGTGGCGATGATGCTCACCCGGGATGAGGTCAACAAGATCCGCATCGTCGCGCAGGACCCCGCCACCGACGCGGTTCTCGCCCAATCTGCTGACATCGATGTGAAGCTGGGAATGTGACCATGATGAACGAGACCGTACCGAGGCGAGACGACCTCGACGACAAGGTCAACCGCGTGTTTGCAGGCAAGGTCGTCCGCAAGGATCTTGTCCGCAAGGTGAAGGTCGGCGCCAACGTGCCGGTTTTCGTCCTCGAGTACCTGTTGGGCAAGTACTGTGCGTCGTCGGACGAGATGGCTATCCAGATGGGGATGCAGGTTGTCATGGATACGCTGTCCGACAACTACATTCGTCCTGACGAGTCGATGAAAGCCCAGAGCAAGGTGAAGGAGAAGCAGCGCTGGACCTTCCTGGACAAGGTCAAGGTGCGGCTGGTCGACTCCGACTACTGGGCTGAGCTCTCCCACTTCGACCACAAGTACGTGCATGTTCCCGACCACTATGTCCGGGACTTCGATCGCTTGCTCACCGGCGGCATCTGGGCTCAGGTGGACATGCGCTTCGAGTACGACGAGGAGAACCGCGGCAAGTACCCGTTCTGGATCGACAAGTTGACGCCAATCCAACTCGCCGCTTTTGACCTGGAGGAGTACCGCAGGCTGCGCGCCGAGTTCACCACCGACGAGTGGATGGATTTCATCCTTCGCAGTATGGGATACGAGCCCACGGTGATGGAGCGACGGCTCAAGCTCCTTTTCCTGCTGCGTCTTGCTCCGCTGTGTGAACAGAACTACAACCTCGTCGAGCTCGGCCCGCGCGGCACGGGGAAGTCATACGCAGTTCAGGAGCTCTCGCCGTACTCGTCGCTGCTCACGGGCGGAACCACGGTCGCAAACCTCTTTGGGCACATGTCGGGCCGGCAGAAAGGTCTGGTTCAGATCTGGGATGTAGTCGGCTTCGACGAGGTTGCTGATCTCCAGAAGATGCCGAAAGAGGTCATCACAACGCTCAAGACCTACTGCGAGTCTGGGCGCTACCAGCGGGGCCAGGAGGAAGTCTCCGGCTACGCCAGCATCGCGCTCTTCGGCAACACGCAGCAGCCGATCGACGTCATGGTGCAGACCGGTCACCTCTTCGCGCCGATGCCGGACATCATCCGGGACGACATGGCATTCATCGATCGCCTGCACTTCTACCTTCCGGGCTGGGAAGTGCCGAAGATGCAGAATGATCATTTCACGGATCACTACGGATTCGTGGTCGACTACTTGGCCGAGGCGCTGCGTGAGCTCCGCAAGTCGAACTTCACCGAGGTCATCGATCATCACTTCGGGCTGGGGAGCCACCTCAACGCCCGCGACCGCAAGGCAGTGCGTCGCACGGTATCGGCGATGATGAAAATCCTGCATCCCCACGGGCAGGTGTCGAAGGAGGACCTTGAGGAGATCCTCGCCTTCGCGATTGAAGGCCGTCGGCGCGTAAAGGAGCAGCTCAAGAAGATGGGCGGCTTCGAGTACCACCACACCAGCTTCAGCTACCTCGATAGCGCCACCGGCGAGGAGCGCTTCGTGGGCGTTCCTGAGCAAGGCGGCCGTGATCTCATCTCCGCGGACCCGTTGCCACCGGGGACGGTCTACACCGCGTCGGTTAGCAGTGACGGAACTGTTGGGCTCTACCGCGTGGAGGTGTCGCAGTCTTCAGGTACCGGCAAGCTGAAGCTTGCTGGGGGCGTTAGCGGGACGATGAAAGAGTCCGTGAGCCGCGCATTCAGCTACCTGCAGGCGAACAAGGTGTCCTTCGGCATCGGCCGGGAGCTCGATACCTCTGACCTCCACGTCGAGGTCATCGACCTTCTCGGAAATCGCGTAGAGGCTGAGATTGGTGTCGCATTCTTCGTCGCAGCCTTCAGCATCACCCGCAAAGCGCAGCCACAACCCGGCCTTCTCGTGTTAGGCGACATGAGCGTCCAGGGCAACATCAAGCCCGTTCGCTCATTGGCCGAACCACTCCAGGTCGCGATGGACAACGGAGCCAAGCGCGCGTTACTGCCAGTAGGGAACAAGCGGCAGGTTCTTGAACTCGCTCCAGACGTGCTCGAGCACGTCGACCCGATTTTCTACGGTGATGTCCGCCAGGCGGCGTTCAAGGCGCTGGGGTTGAACTGAGGGGCGGGTCGAGCGCGCAATCATTGCGCTTGAGAGGAACTGCCGATGGGAACGGATGGGTCAGTTCCGACCGTCAGCTCGCCTGCGCTGACTGGCCAGCTGATTGCTCGTTGTCCAGCGACGCGAACCTGGGCGTTTGGGCAAGAGGGGCCATGGTGCAGAAAGCGGGCGCCAACCGGTCTGGCGCGGCTCGGCGCTCTCGCCCCTACGTTCGGGCCTACGGCCCTCTCTTCGGGGTGAGAGCGCCGAGCATCCGAATCTGATCGCTGCGTATTGGCTAAATGTGGATCGATGATTAGTCACAGAGTTCGGACCCAATGGCCGACTTTGAGATGGAGTCGCTGGCTGGGTTTCGATCCGGATAGATGGCCGAGTTTGGTATGGAATGAGTGGCATGCATTCCCGTGGAACAGGTGGTAGGTTTCATCGGAATACGCAATCAGCTCGGACAACAGTTATCCCACGAATTCGGGCGCGGCTTCGAGGCCCGCAACCTGCGCCGCATGGTGAAGTTCGCCCAGACCTTCCCGGAAGCCGGGATTGTGACGACGCTGTCGGCAAAATTGAGCTGGAGCCATCTGGTGGCCATCGTGGCGCTCAAAACCCCGCAAGCTCGCCATTTCTACGCCCGGCAGGCGGCGCAGGATAGCTGGAGCGTGCGCGAGCTGGCCCAGCAGATTGAGCGCAAAGCCTTCGAGCGCAGCGAAATCGCCAACGCCCAGACGCCTGCCACCCTGTTGCCCGCAGCAGGCCAAGCGCCGAGCCAGATCTTCAAGGACCCGTACTTCCTGGACTTTCTAGGCCTGCGCCAAGGCCATGACGAGGCCGATCTGGAGGCCGCCATCCTGCGCCAGCTCGAAGCCTTCATCCTGGAACTGGGCCGGGGGTTTGCCTTCGTCGAACGTCAGAAGCGCATGGTCATCGACGGGGACGACTTTTACCTCGATCTGCTCTTCTACCACCGGCGCCTACGCCGCCTGGTGGCCATCGAGCTAAAGCTCGGCCGCTTCAAGGCCGCGCACAAGGGGCAGATGGAGCTGTACCTGAAATGGCTGGACAGGCATGAACGCCAGCTCGGCGAGGAAGCGCCCATCGGCCTGATCCTGTGCGCGGAATCGAGCCGTGAGCAGGTGGAGCTGCTGCAGATGCACAAGGACGGCATTACCGTGGCCGAGTACTGGACTGAATTGCCTCCCAAAGCGGAGCTAGAGCAGCAGCTGCATCAGGCGTTGCTGGAGGCACGCGAGCGGCTGGCGCGGCGTGGAATGCTGCTGGAAGGTGGCGCAGATGAATAGGCTACAGCCGGAGGGTTGGGCGACAACGCCGCTTTCAGCGATCACCTCTGACGCCGCGCAACGCATTCCGGATGCTGACGAGTCGTTCATCTACATCGACATCGGGTCCATTGATCGCGCAACTAAAACGATTTCCGAACCCCAGAAGCTAAATGGCAAAGACGCGCCCAGCAGGGCTCGCAAGTGGGTGAGGACAGGAGACACGCTGGTGTCCATGACCCGTCCCAATCTGAATGCGGTAGCACTGGTTCCGGCAGCGCTGGATGGGCAGATCGCCTCGACCGGTTTTGATGTATTGCGGCCCTTGGACGGAATCGATCCCAGGTGGCTGGGTTACATGGTGCGTACCGACGATTTCATCGAAACCATGTCCGAATTGGTTCAGGGTGCGCTATACCCGGCCGTTCGGTCGAAGGACGTGCGCGCCTATCTAGCCCCCATAGCTCCTGCAGCAGAGCAAACCCGCATCGCCGACCAACTCGACACCCTGCTCGCCCGCGTCAACGCCTGCAATGGCCACCTCGATGCCATCCCAGGCATCCTCAAACGGTTTCGACAGGCGGTGCTGAATGCTGCGGCGGGTGAAGATTTTCTAAGTGCGACTCCTGACGCCCCATTTCGCGTGGTTGGATTGTCGGAAGTGTTGTTGGAGCCTCTTCGCAATGGCAAATCAGTTCGTGACGGCAACGGCATGTCCGTGCTGCGGCTCACGTCGCTCAAGTCTTCTGGGATCGATTTGAAAGAAACCAAGGCGGGCGATTGGTCGAACGTTGCCGACACCACGAGGTTTTTGATTCACAACGGCGACTACCTCGTTTCACGAGGAAACGGCTCCAAGGAACTTGTCGGTCGTGGCGGCTTGGTCAGTGAATGCAAGGAGGCGATTGCGTTCCCGGACACAATGATCCGGATTCGTCCTGACCACGCCGAATTGCTGCCTGAATATTTGAAGCACGTGTGGGCCAGCCAATTCGTGCGCGAGCAAATTGAGCGTTCAGCCAAGACGACTGCGGGAATCTGGAAAGTCTCGCAACCGGACCTGGAAAACGTTCGATTGCCTCTGCCAGAAGTGAGTGCTCAGAGAGAGATCGTTCGTCAGGTGGATGCATTGTTGCGGCTTGCAGACCGCATCGAGTCCCGCTGCGCTACCCTGCGCAATTGCGCCCAGCGCCTTACCCCCCAAGTGCTGGCCAAAGCCTTCCGCGGCGAACTGGTGGAACAAGACCCGCAAGACGAACCCGCCAGTGTGCTGCTCCAGCGGCTGGCCGCCAGTCAGCCTACCCAGGCAAGCGCTTCGCGCGGGCGGCCTCGCTCCCGGCCCAAGGCGCAGCCCTCGGCACCTGAGCGTCCGCCGATCGATTGGAGATCCCTGTCCAACGATGCATGGGCGGCCCCCGCCGACCCGGAGGGGCAGGCTACTGCCGTGTGGCTCACGGCGGTATTGCGGGCCTGGAGGGAACCCATACCGGAACGAACGGCCCGCTTGGCATCGCTGCTGTGCCAGCAACCACGTCTCTTCACTACCGTGTTGTCCGAGGGGAAGGCCGAGCTGTGGTCGCGTCTGGTCGGCGATGAGGCCAAACCCCTGCCCGCCAATGTCGCCCGTTTCCAGCCCTCCACCAACAGCCATTGGGGCCGTGCCATCAAAAATATGCGGGTGCGGGGCGATTTGATCGAGGCGGGTGCCGGTGACGAGGTGACGTGGACGCTCGGCCCCGGTGCAGCCAGCATCGAGACGGCGGGCTGGCCCGACGGCCGGGCTGGCTTTGTCGTGGCGCACTTGCGTGCTCATGGCGTCGAGTCGATCTTGCCGTCGCTTGAGCCTGCAGTGCTGGAGTTTGTCGATGTCAGGGCAGCCTGATCTGTTCGGTCATGCCGCGCTGTCGGTCAAACCCCCACCCGGGGTGACCGAGCCTGCGTTGTGGGTACGCCGGCTCGCCATCTGGCGTGCACCGGGCGATTTGGTGCGCGCCGTCGAACTGCGGCCGGGGTTGAACTTCGTCTGGTCGCCCGATCCTGCCGATGTGCAGGGGCAGCGTGAGTCGCAGCCCACTGCGCAAGACGATGTGGGCCACGGTGCCGGCAAGAGCCTGTTTTGCCGCTTGCTGCGTTATTGCCTGGGTGAAGACCGCTTCGCCCCGGAGGCGCAAAGGTTGAGCATCGGCAGTGCGTTCCTGACCGGCTGGGTGTCGGCCGAGGTGCTGCTGCACGGCAAGCTGTGGGGCGTGCTGCGGCCCCTGGCGGTGGGTCGGGGGCATTTCGCAGTGGAAGGCGTGCTGCCCGAACAGTTGTTTGACCGCCTGAACGAACCGACCGGCATGGCGCCCTTGCTCCAGGCCATCGAAAGCCAGGTACTCACGCCCGATGTGGCCAGGCGCATGCCCGTGCTGCGCACACACGACGCCTGGCGTGTGGCATTGGCTTGGCTGACGCGGGATCAGGAATGCCGGTTCGACCACGTGCTGGATTGGCGCGCGGCCGAGTCGGACTCCGAATCCCCCGTGCGGAACATGTCCAGGGGGCGTCTGCAGGACGCCATGCGCGTGCTGATCGGTGCCATCGCCACGGACGAGATCGCATTGCATGAGTCGGTGTCGGCCAAGACGGAGACCCACAAAGCCCACCTGCAAGAAAGCGCGCGCAGGGAGTGGGCTTGCGGCAGAACTCGGCTCAGCATCATCCAGGCGTTGGGCCTCACTTCGGATGATGTGCCCGAAGGAAAGTTGGGCATCGAATCATTGCATCAGGCCGCGCGTCAGCATTTGGCCAAGGTGAGCCGGGTCAGTCCAGGGGCGGACGTGTTCAACCTGGGCGACCTGCGGCAACGCAGCCGTGAAGCCGAAAAACAAGTGTCGGAACTGAACAGCAAGCTGGCCGTCCTGCAGAGCAGTTTGCCCCTCAACCAGGAGTTGCTGCGCCAGTACAAGGCTGAGTTGCCGTTGATTTCCGTGCGACTTCGCGAAGCCGAAGTGCCTGTGTGCCAGATTTGCGATGTACCCATCGACCGGGTCAAGGCTGAGGGATGCAAGCTGTCGCACAAGCTAACCGATCTGGAAGGGCTGAAGCGCAGACATGAGGCCGTAGCCCAGAAGGTCAGCCAGCAGCAGGCCGTTATTGACGACGTGCAGGCGGCTATCACAGTGCTGAACCAGCAACTGCCAGCAGCACGCTCTGCCAGAGATGCCCTTCGGCAAGATTTGAGCAAGGCCGAAAAGCTCAGTACGCAACGCTCGTCGGCCTGGTTCAACGCCCGCCGCCTGCTGGACGATATCCAGCGTCTGAGTGCTGATTGGGATGCATGGGAGCAGGCCCAAAGGCAGGCCACGGAGATGGCCACAAAGATCGACGCCGAGCGCGAGCAACTGGCAGCTTTCCGCGACCGTCAGGCTGCCGTGTTCGATCGGCTATCGACGCATTTCGACGCCATCATCCGTCTCACCGTGGGCCCGACGGCCTCTGGCCGCGTGAGCCTGGATGGCAATGGGCTGAAACTCGGCGTTCAGCTCGGCGGTGAGCGTTCCAGCCCTGCGATCGAATCCCTGAAGATCATTGCCTTCGACTTGGCGGTCATGTGCATGAGCATCGAAGGCGGAACGCAACTGCCGGCCTTCCTGCTGCATGACAGCCCCCGTGAAGCCGATCTGGGCCTGAGCGTATATCACCGACTGTTCAACATGGTGGCGGCCCTGGAAGGGCAGGCGCATTCACCCTTCCAGTACATCGTGACTACGACGACACAACCGCCCCCTGCGTTTCAGAAGGCCCCCTGGCTGAGATTGGAATTGCATGGCGCTCCGGCCACCGAGCGTCTGTTGAGGTGCGACCTGCCATGACGAAGTCAAATATGGGAATCAGGAGCGCAGAATGAGGTTCTGGGCCGGGGTGACGGACAACGCCTGGTTCAACTTCCTGAGTCAATCGGCGCCGGACGAGGTCAACTTCTGGCAACCTCGGGGCGCCGCCACCTATGCCGCGCTGGAGCCGGGTACGCCCTTCCTGTTCAAGCTCAAGCGCCCCCATCACCACATTGCGGGCGGCGGCTATTTCGTGAAGTCGACGTCGCTGCCACTGTCCATCGCCTGGGAAGCCTTCGGGTCCAAGAACGGCGCAGCACAACGCAGCGTTTTCGAAAAAATGATCCGTGGCTTGCTTGCCGACCCCACGGTGAGGGACCCCGAGATCGGCTGCACCGTACTCGCACAACCCTTCTTCTGGCCACGCGAGGCCTGGATTCCCGATCCGATCGACTTTGCCGCCAACATCGTCCGCGGGCGCTATTACGACACGGCCGAATCCGCAGGCGCCCACCTGTGGGCCGACGTGCAGTCGAGGCTGACGGCGCCCTTCAATGAGCCGTTGCGGGCTGGCGAACCTGAATTGGCGGAGCGTTATGGCGCACCGATACCGGTACGCCCCAGGCTCGGACAAGGCGCTTTCCGTGTGCTGGTCACCGACGCCTACCAGCGCCGCTGCGCGCTGACGGGTGAATCCACCCTGCCCGTGCTGGAGGCCGCGCACATCCAGCCCTATGCGGAAAGCGGTCCGCACGATCCTGCCAATGGCTTGTTGTTGCGCTCAGACTTCCACAAGCTGTTCGACATCGGTCTGGTGACGGTCACGCCGGACTATCACATCGAGGTCAGCCCCCGCATCCGCGAAGAGTGGTTCAACGGTAAGGCCTACTACCGTCTGCACGGACAGCCGCTACCTCGGTTGCCAGCGCATCCTGACCACCGGCCCGGCGAGGCCTACCTGCGCTGGCACAATGAGAATCGGTTTGTGGGCTGACGATCCGGGCACAAGACATGCAATTCTTCACCCCTCCGCGCGAGCACTTCTTCCGTCCCCTCACGCACGACAACCGTGAGTTGTGCGCTGCCGTGCTGCGGGCGCTGCACGAGCGGGTGCATGGTGCCAATGCCGACTATGCCGAGGTGCTGACGCGCGAACTGGTGCTGGAGGTGATCCAGCATGCACTGGCCGATCCCGCGCTGCGGGGCCTGGCCTTCGGGGCCGGGCAGACCGTGCGTGCCGAAGAAGAGCGCACCTACGCCAGCGACCTGCTGCGCAAGCTCAAGGAACACGGCTGGCTGGAGGACTACCGCGATCCCATCGATCTGCGGCCTACGCTCAAGCTCAGCCGGGCCGGCAAGGCCTTCAGCGAAACCTTCGCCAATCTGGACGATTCCCGTGCCAAGACCCGCCAGCGCAACATGCGCTCGGCCCGCAAGGCACTGGCGGCCTTCATCGCCACCCGGGATGCCGATGAACTGCTCGACGCCCACGAGTTCGCCAGCCGTGTGGTGCAGGATCTGCAGGATGACATCGAATACTTCCGCCATTTGATCCAGAGTCTGACGCGTGAGGCGCTGGCGCAGAAGGTGGCCTGGAACGAGTTCAACGATTTTATCGAGAAGCGCTTCGCGCGCGAATACGCCGTGCGCCTGGTGGCCGACTCCGCCGAGCGCCATCGCGGCCAGATCAACGAGGCATTGGAAGCGGTGCGCGCCCTCGACGGCGAGCAACGCGCCCAGGTGGACGCTCACCTGCTGCAGCGCGCACCCTGGCTGGAACAGATGGCGCAGGGCCGCAGCCTCATGCTGTGGCTCGCGGACCGCATCGAGAGCATGGTGGACGCTGCCTGCGGTCTGAAGCTGCCGATGCTGCGCTCCGAAATGAACAACTACGTGCGCCGCTTCACCAGCCTGCTGCGGCAAGCGCTGTCGCTGGATTACGGCGCCGAATCCCCCCTGGGCCGCAGCATGGCCTGGCTGAAGGAGCGGCCGGCGCCCGCGCGCGAAGCGCTGCTCGACGCGCTGGCCCGGCGCCTGGCCACCAGCGAGATCCGTCTGCCCGGTGGCGTGCTGCGCTGGACGGTGCGCGACCGCGCAGCCGAGGCAGTGGCGCAGGCCCCGCTGGTGGTGGACGAGGCGAGCCGCCTGAATGCTTTACTGCGCCGGGCCGAAGCCGAGGCTTTTGCTTTCAGCGATCAGCAGGTGCTGCAAGGCCTCTTGCCCCACTTGCAGGATGGGCCGATCACGCTGGCGGCACTGCCGGTGGACACCGCCGAGGACGCGGTGCGTGTGCTGCACGCCGTGGGCGCAGCGCGTTCGGCCGAAGGGCGGCGCTTGTTGCAGGCGCGCAAGACGGCGGGGCAGATGAGCACGCCCTACTTCCAGGCCGATGACTATGAGCTGCGCTTCGAACCGGTGGATGGGGCCGATGTGACGCTCGATCAGGCGCGCAGGAGGCTCTGAGCACACCATGCTGCAATCTCTGGCTCAGTACCTCGAACAGCGGCTGGCGACCGAAGGTGCCGCTACCGTCAAGCCCGCACGCTTCGCCGAATTGGCCGGGCGGCTGCTGGCCAGCGGCGTGGTGTGGCGCGAGCATTCCCGGCCCGAAGCCGCGCTGTACGACGATGCTATCCAGTGCGAACAGTTGCTGCGTGAATGGTTCGCCTGCATCGGCTTCGTGCTGGTCCACGACAGCGACGCTCGCCTGTTGCGGCTGTATCCGCCTGGGGAAGGCGGTGGCGACGAGGAGGAAGACGGCGTGCGCCGCCTGCGCGCCCGCTTGTCGCGTGATTTCGTGGCCGCCGTAATCGCCCTGCGTTTTCTCTACACCGAGGCGCTGACCGGACGCCGCCCACTGGTGGATGAACGCCTGGCCATCAGCCTGGAGGAGCTGTCCCAAGCAGTCGTGTCGCTACTGGCGCATAAGCTGCCCCACGCAGCCAGCGAGCGCATGGCCTTGTTGCGCGAACTGCGCAAGCACCGCGTACTGCATTTCGTCGAGGGCGATGACGCCGGGGACATGCAGATGGGGCTGGCCGTGCTGCGGCCGGTGATGAGCTTCGTCAGCGACGAGGCCCTGGAAGAAGCCTTGCGGCTGGTGGGGCGGCAGGTGCCCGCGGTACTCAAGTCCGACCCCGAGCCGGAGGGCGGCGCATGAAAATCGCCAAGTTGCTCACCTGGCACTGGGGCTCGCTGGAGGACCGCGAATGGCCCTTCGCTGACGCCGTATTGCTGACGGGCGAGTCGGGCTCGGGAAAATCCACACTGCTCGACGCCATCCAGACCGTGCTCACGGCCGCGCACCAGCACGTGGTGCAGTTCAACATCGGCCAGGACGAATCCACGCAGAGCCGGCGCGGCGGCAAGGAGCCGCGCACCCTGGCCGCCTACGCCCTGGGCCAGCAGGCCGACGGCGTATTCCTGCGCACCCGCTCGACCAGCTACGCCGGCATCGTCTTCGAGGCCTCCGAACAGGCGGGCGAGCAGGCCGAGCCCTTCACCGCCCTGGTGGGCGTGGAGGCCTTCGAGGACGGCCGTCGTGCCGTGCTGCAAGGATCACCGCAGTTCTTCATCGTGCGCCGCCCGCTGTCGCTGGATCACCTGACTCGCCGCACGGGCGAGGTGCTCACGGCCACGCCGGTGCCGCTCAAGGAGCTGTACGTGCAGCTCCAGCACCGCCTGCAGGCCCATGCCGACAAGAGTGCCTCTGTGGTTCAACGTTTCCCCGACAAGGGCGGCTACCTTCAGCATCTGTACGGCGCACTGATGGGCAAGACGGCAGTAGGCGAACACGATGCCACGCGCGCGGCAAAGTCGCTCGTCAAGGCCATGGCCTACAAGGAATTGGGCAACGTCAACGACCTGGTGCGCGACGAAATCCTGGAGCCGCACGATTTCAGCAAGGATCTGGACAAGATGCGCGAGCTGATGCGCGCCATTGCCAGCCTGAAGCTAGAGGCCGAGCGCCTGGCACTGAATCTGGCGCGGCTCGACGCCGCCCAGGCCAGCGCGGACCAAGTGCTGGACGAGGCGCGGCGTTTCGTCACCACCACCATTGCCCATGCCCTGCGCACGCGCAGCGAGGCCCAGGATGAACTGGCCTCGGTGCAGCGCCAGATCGCCACGCAGGACAGGAAGCAGGCGCAACTGCAAGAGAAACTGGCCTCGCTCGAAGCACAGGAAACCCAATTGCGCGAGCAACTGCGCGGGGTGGACAAGCGCCTGGACGACAGCGACGTGGCGCGCGAGAAGCAGGCGCTGGAAAACCAGATCCGCCTGCAGGCCGACCAGTTCCGCCTGCACTGGGGCCGCGTACAGGAGGCTGCGTGTGGCATCGGCGGGATGGTCGCACAGCTCGAGCAACTGCTGGCGCTGGACTTGTCGGCCGTGCCGGCGCTGGCTGACGCGGTGGAGGCCCTGCGCCCCGCCGCGCAGCGGATCCTCAAGCCCTGGCCCGCCATGGCCCAGGCTTACGCGTGTGACGCCGCGCTGGACGTGCTCCTACCCGCCTTCGAACTGGAAGCCTTCGACGCGCAACTGGCCACCTTGCGCCAAGGCATCCACGATAACGATGGCTCGGTGCAAGCGGCGGTGCTGCAAGCCTTGACTGAAGTAGGCGTTCAGTTGAACCAGCTGAAGGACGACACCGAGCAGCGCGATGCCGAACTGCGCCGCCTGCAGGGGGGCCGCCCCCAGGGGCCGAAAGACGCGCATGACGCGGTGGCATTGATCGAACGCGAAATCCCCGCCGCCCGCCCCCACCTGCTGGCCCAACTGGTGGAACCCCGCCCTGGCTCCTGCTGGCAGAACGCCATTGAAGGCTACATGGGCGGCGACCGCTTCGCCATCATCGTCGAGGCCGGCCTGGAAGCGCGTTGCGCCCGGCTGGTGAAGCAGCACTATCGCGTGCGTTCCCCCAAGGTCGTGCAGGGGCGCAAGGCGATGGAAGATACCGAGGGCCGCCAGCTGGAGGCCCGGGCCGTACTGCACGAACTGGTCTGCCAGCATCCGGTGGCCCAGGCCTTTCTGATGGCCCAGTATAGCCGTGTGCGCAAGGTGGATACCGAAGAGGAACTGGCGCGCACCCCGCA
This sequence comes from Thauera sp. K11, assembly GCF_002354895.1. Taxonomy (NCBI): domain Bacteria; kingdom Pseudomonadati; phylum Pseudomonadota; class Betaproteobacteria; order Rhodocyclales; family Zoogloeaceae; genus Thauera; species Thauera sinica. The sequence goes on along the minus strand of NZ_CP023439.1, from coordinate 4,426,445 downwards.
GGGCCTGATGGAAGAAGGCCTGGGCAGCCGGGGCTATGGCATGTTCGCCTGCTATGAACCCGATGAGAAACTTACCTTCGGTGAAGCTGCCCGGCAGCGGCGCCGACAGTGGTGCGAGCAGGAACTGGTGAAGTTGGGGAAGGAGACGCGCGCGAAGCAGGCGCTGCGCCAGTCGCTGCAAGCAATCACCCGCATGTTCAACGGCCCCGTGTTTACGCCGCTGACGCCATTGATGCTCGCCGTGTTGGAAAGCCAAGTTCAGCATGCCCATGCCGAACAGGCACTCAAGGCGCTGGACCTGTCGGCCATCGATGCGTTGCTGGCCGAGCAGAAAGACCTGAATGGGCGCATCACCGCCGTGCGTGCACAACACCGCGATGAAACGGAACAGATGGGCGGCACCAAGCAGGCGATGAGCAGCTTGCGCCGGCGCGAAACCGACCTGCAGGCGCGCCTGCCTGACCTCGACATCGCCTGCACCAATGCCACGGTCTGGGCCTCGCGTTTCGCGGGGGCCGTGCCCAGCCTGGCCACCGAGCTTCAACTACTGGACGAGGCCCAGGCACTGGCGGCCGAATCCGAAACCAGTCTGGATGCGTTGCGCCTGCGGGTAGAACGCTTAAACGAAGGCCTGCCCCGCACCTTGCGCGAACTGGCCCAGGCCGTGGGCACCTATCTCTCTGGCGCGCGTGACGACAGCGAGCGCTTCACCTGGACCGACCCACCACGCAGCGTGGAGCGCCTGGCAGAACTGCTTCCCCTCGTCGAAGGCACCCGCGCCGCCATTGCCGAGCAGGCTCAGCGCCAGCGTGCCATTGGCCTGGCGGACAATGCGCGTGCCTTGCACGAGGCCGAAGGCCAGTTCAACCACGTTTTCACCAGCAGCTTCTGCTTCAAGGTGCGCGATGACGTCAAGCAGGGCGCGCTGACGTTGCAGCGGCTCAATCGCCACCTGCAGGACATCCGCTTTGGCAGCGACACCTTCCGGCTGGAGTGGGACTGGGTACCGCGCATGCAAAAAGTGCAGGAATTTTTCGAGGCGGTAGAAAGCGCGGTCGAAGGACTGGAGCATGACCGCGGCTCCATCTTCACCTCGCCCCGGCTTACCGACGAGCAACGCGCCACCGCCGAGGAGATCCGCCGCCTGCTGCTGGCCAACGACCAGGGGGCCAGCGAACGCGCGCTGCGTGATCTGGCCGACTACCGCAACTACCGGCGCTACGACATCCTGCGCACCAGCCCGGTGGGTACCACACGGTTGTCCACCTGGGGTACGGGCTCGGGCGGCGAACTGGAAACGCCGTTCTACGTGGTGCGCTCGGCTGTGCTGGCCCATGCGCTCGGGCATTTCGGCCGCGACCGTCGCGAAGCGCCCGCCCTGCGCCTGATGCTCAGCGACGAGGCCTTCTCCAAGATGGACGAAACGCGCTCGCGCAACGTGCTGCAGTTCCTGTCGAGGACGCTGGGGCTGCAGCTCGTGGTGGCCATGCCCACGTCCAAATCGGGCGCGGTCAAGCCCGAGTTCGACAAGGAGTTCACCTTCTCCAAGGTGATGGCACGCAGGCCCAGCGGGGAAGGATTTCAAGAACTCTTCATCAGCGAAGCTCAGGAGAAAACGCTTAATCGCCCGGCCTTGGCCCGGTTGTGGAGTGCGCATGCCGAGCAGGCCCGCGAGGCCGCGCGCGTCCAGTGGCAAGAGACGCAGCAAGCTCAACAGCCGGCCGGCGAGCCCGGCAACCCGCCAGGGAATGCCCGAACAGCGGGCCCGGTGGCTAAAGACGGTGGTGACGGCCACACCGATAGCGGACTCCAGCCCTGATCATGGACATGCCTGAATCGTCCTCGATCCCCGATCTGCCTTCGCCGACCCCCTTCCTGCTGCGGCTGGCCCGCTTGCTGCTCGCCAAGGCCGAGCGCAGCACGGTCCAGGGGCCGGTGCGCTTGCCGCTGGACCGCAAGACCGCACCTGAATTGCACGATGCCGTGGATGCCGACCAGATCGAGCTGCTGCGCATGCAGCTCGATGACCTGTGCGCTACGGGCTGGACGGCCTTGCTGCTGGAGGCGCCACGCACATTTGCCAATTTCAGCGACCGCAAACCCCGGCTGGAGCTGTGCGATTTCGACGCTTTGGCGGCATGGGCCGGCTACACCCCGCAGGCCCTGCGCTGGCAGCGGCAATGGCGGGCGCATCTGGACGCGCACTGGGCGGCGGATCCGCAGAACGAGCCAGCCGATCCGTCCGCCGTGCTGGACCACTTGGCCCGCAACCCGCTGGTCGCGATGGAAGGACTGCCACTGGACGAAGCCACCCGCAGCCTTTCTGCTTTGATCGCGTTGTGCCGGTCGGGTCGGACGATGGCCCTGCGCGAAGCCTCCGCCCGCGCTTTCCAGGGCCGCTCCAAAGTGCTGGACCACCGCGAGGAACTGCTGCGGCTGCTCGGTTCGAGATCGGGCCAGTTCACCGAGGCGCCGGTCCAGTTGCTGTTGGCGCCGCCACCTGGGAAACCGGCAGGCGCCAACGATGGCGGGGCCAGCGCCTTCAAGGATGTGCTGTTCATCGAGAACCTGGTCACTTTCGAGCACATGGCCGATGCACGCGCCCCCGCTTGGGCGGGCAGTCTGCTGGTTTATGCGGCCGGTTTTCGGGGTAGCGCCCGCAGGTTGCGTGCCCGCGCCGGCTGCCGCCTGTACTTGCGCGCACCGGCGTCCGCCGCGTCACTGCCGGCGATCGAACGCTGGCTGTTCGAGCTGCCGCAGGACGTGCGAAATGGCCCGTTGCCCATGCCTGTGTACTTCTTCGGCGACCTCGACCACGCCGGCATGCAGATTCTTGCCAGCTTGCGGGAAGTGTTTTCCCAGGCCAGCGCCTGGCGTCCAGGTTATGAGCAATTGGCTGGCTTGTTGGCAGCCGGCGCAGGCCACCCGCCGGAGCTGGCGGCCAAAGCCCAGCAAACGGACCCAGGTCGCACAGGCTGCGCCTATGCAGACGATGAGTTGCTTCCCCTGCTGCGCAGCCAGGGGCGTTTCATCGATCAAGAGGCTTTCGATCTCAACCATGTCGATGGACAGGACCGATGATCGGCGCGTACTACGATACGGTATTTACCGCCGCGCAAGCACAGGGCATGCCTGTCGAAACGGCCGCGGACCACGCAGCTAGCGCCTTCCTGGATGGCAAGCCCGTGCGCCAAGGCAAACGCAAATGCAGCGGCGCCGACCGCCATGCCGCCTTCTGGGCGTCTGGCTTCCTGCCCACACTGCCGGAGCAGGCCTGGCGGCAAGAGCCGCTCGGCCTGGCCCTGACCCGCTACCTGGGCCAGGATGGTTTCGCCTGCCCGGACATCGTAGCCCACGTCGCCAGGCTCGCACCCGACGTGCTCCAGCAGGCCGCCCGCCACGCCGGGCTGGTGCTGCGGCAGGATTCACCACGCTGGCGCGAAATCGAAGCCCTGGCCGACAGCCAGTCCGAAGCCTTCTCCGAGTTCGTGCAGGTCTTTCGCATCTTCAGTCAGGCACATGGGTTGCGCGTGGACGAAGTCGAACACCTGCGCCAGCCTCTGGCGGCACTGACGCCCCTGGACCTGCTGGCCTATGCCAGTCTCTACGCCTTCGAACACCTGTTGCCGGATCTGCTGGAAGGCCGCTCCGAGTCCGAGGCACCGGATGCCCAGGAGGTCTGGGATGCCGTCGAAGACATCCTGGCCTGGAAGCTCGCCACCTGCGATGCCGCCAGCCTGCGCTTGACCGACTCGGCCATCGCCGCCTCGCTGCGACAGCACCTCACCCCTTTCCTGTTCCCATCCAGCGAAGCATCTGGCCCCCGGTTCGATCTGTACGAAGCGTTCGTTGCACTGCTCGATGCACAGATCGAATTGAACGCCTTCATCAACCGGTCGGCAGACGCCTTCAGCTACGACGACAGCATTCGCTTCATTCGGCAAGGCGAGCAACTGGAAATCGTCGAAGTGGATGCCCAAGCACGGGCCGCATGGCGCCGCGATGGCGACAAGCTCGACCGCCTGCACCAGTACTGGCTCTATCGCGGCATGGATGCGCTGATGGCCTCCCCCGAGTTGTTGGCCTTGGTTAGCCCGGCCCATCTGGAAGCCAACTTGCAGGCCTTCGCCAAGGCCATGGGCACCTGGCTGCGCTTGCAGGAAGTCTATGGCGTAGCCGAACAGGTGCGCACCGAAGCTGGCTCTTGCGTCAATGTCTTCCGCGCTCTGCTGGCCACCGAGTTGATGACGGCCTTCTGCATCGAGGACTTCCTGCGGCCCTACCACCAGCACCTGCAGCAGCTTGGTCATCCATGGCTGGCGCTGGGGCGCCTGGCGTTCGGTGGCCTGCTGCAGCCCGAGATGCAGAACCGCTTTCCGATCACCTGGGCTGATCGGGCCGCCAAGATCGCCCGTATCACCCCCTGGACGGCTACGGTGGAACACCCCCAAGGCCAGCCGCGGGCGGCGGAAGCCATCCTGGACTTCTGGACTAGCGACTGGAACGCGTTGGCCGAGCGATTGCGCGGGGGCGATGTCGCTCTGCGCCCCCGCTGGCAGGAACGCCCCGTGCTGAAAATGGGGCGGCACCTGTTCCAAATGCCCTGGATGATGGCCGTGCAGAACAACGCCACCGCAGCCGTCAACAACCTGCGCCGCCTGGGTGCCCGGCGGAACGAAGCGCGGGACGAGACCCGGCGCATCGAAGAGCGGCTGGGCGCGCTGTTCGAGCAGCGAGGCTTTCGGGTGCTCGTCGGCCACGAACTATCCGCTGACCTGGGCGACGACGCGGATGCGGGCGAGATCGATCTGCTGTGTGCCCTGGAAGGGCACTTGCTTGTCCTCGAACTGAAGTCGACCTACCAGCCGCTCCGAGAAGGACGCCTGGCTGCACCGCACCTCGACCCTGCGCAAGGCGGGATGGCAGTTGTTCAGGAAGGTGCCTGCGGTTCGCCATGCACTCCGGCACGATGCAGTGCTGCGGCAGACGCTGGCCTTGCCGCCAGACGCCGAGCCGCGGATCACCGCCTGGATCGCCGACACGTCTATCGAGTGGGATCACCAGGCGTTCCGGGGTTTTCTCAAGGTCTCGTTGGAAGAAATCCAGATCGCGCTGCACGATGACCGGCGTTGGCTGAATGACCCCGAGGGCTTGTTCCGCACAGGAAGCGGCGATGCACCGATACCGACCGACGCCACTGCCGAACCGGCTGATACGCTCTATCCCGGAGGTTTTTCGGCGAAGCGTTTCATTGATGTCATCGAATCGGCCGAAGTGTGGGAAGGGGTGACATGAGCTGCCATGCTGCGGCACCATCACCGTTGAATCCGCCAACCGACTGATAGACTTCTCTCGATCATGCGCACGCCGCACGCCTACCGTGTCATGCCGTCGCACACCAGCCCAGGCATCCTGTGGGGTAAATCGTGGGGGAAATGCAAACCCATAACCCCAATGGACAATGAAAATCAACCGCTTGGAGCGTATCTCACGCTTTAGGTGCAGAACATAGATGGAGGTTTCAGGGTGCTTCCCATCATCCCAAAGACCCCTTAAAAATCAGCTGATTAGGGTGGTTTTTGGGGCATGACGTAGCAGGTGGTTTCAGCGTAGCGCACGATGAATGCGGGGGAAATTTGTTCCCCCGCCCCGTTCGGGCCAGTGCCCGCATTTTTCCCCGCACGTTTGCTGTGAAACGCCGTGGAGACCGCACCATGACTGCCCCTGTAACCGACAAGACGCTGCCTGTCTGCATGCCGCGTCCGTCGGCCGAAGCATCGGCGACGGACTGATTTTTCTTGGCACGACCGCCGGCGCATCCAAGGGCAGGGTTTCCTGGGCCTGCGCTACCGTTTCAACGGTCCCGAACGCGAGCAGGTGCTGGGCCGTTACGCCAACCGCAACGACGTCACCCAGCTTTTCCCCTTGGTCGAGGCGATTCCGCCGATCCGTGGCAAGCGCGGCCGACCGCCCTCGAAACCCCGACTCGTACAGGCCGATCGCGGCTACGGCCACGACAAGTACCGCCGGCCGCTCCACGCCGCAGGTATCACTACCCAGATCGCCCGCCGCGGCCAGCCGCATGGCAGCGGTCTGGCAAGACTCGCCGGGTTGTTGAGTGCCCCTTGGGCTGATTGCACAACGTTCGACGCTCGCGCATCCGTTTCGAGCGGCTGGCCGTCATCCACGAAGCCTTTCTCGAGATAGCCTGCTGCATCATTTGCGAGCGACACTTGCAGGAGGCATAACATGCATTTTGTTAGCGCCTCTAAGCGCAGGTCCATACTCTGCAAGAAACGTTCGTGTGATTGCACCGGCGCGCACCGTCGTCCGCTGCCGCACATGCATGGCGCTCGGGCATAATCGCCACGCCTATCCGCTTCGCATCGCCGCCGGCGCTGCGCCTGTCCTCACGGTGTCCGCCCCATGTCCTCCGCGACCCTCCAAACCCGGCACAAAGTCCTGATCGGCGTAGTCGTGCTCGCCCTCATCGCCGGCGCCTTTCTGCTGTTCTGGCTGCAGCGCTACGACGGCAAGGTCAATGCGCTGGCGCTCGACCTCGCCCGCCCCGACGCGCTGATCCGAACCCGCAGCCTCGCCCGCCTGCCGGCCGACCTGCTGCGGGTGCCGCTGGCGCGCGACGTGCTGACCGAGGATTTCGTCGACTACTACGAACACCACGACCAGCGCCTGGCGCTGTCGGGCACGCTGCGCCGCATCGCCTTCGAACACGCGCTGAGCTTCCCCGAGCGGGTGCTGGAATCGGTGTTCGACGAGCCGGCCGAGGTGGCGCTGTGGCGCGGCGCCGACGGTACGCTCAAGCACTTCGCGGTGGCGATGACGCGCAATGCGCTGGCGCGTGCCTTGCAAATGGCGCTGCCGGTGCTGCCCGACACCCAGTTGGAGACCGCCGGCACGCTGCACGGCGGCCGCGCCCGGCTGCTGGTGCTGCGCCACGGCTACGGCCGCGAGCTGCTGCTGGTGGCGCAGGGCGACCGCGTCGTGGCGCTGTCCGATCCGGGCATGCTGCTGATCGCGCCGGAGGCCCCGTCGGAGGACGGCGCCGATCCGCCGCAGGACGCCGCCGCCGCGGCCGTGGTCGGCCGCCTGCTCGATGCCGATGCCGAGCGCGATTCGCCCTTCGCCGCGCATTTCGCGCTGGCCGCGCCGCAGGCCGGCGAGGTGCACCAGCTGGTGGCGTCTTCGTCCTTCTACACCCTGGGCTACGACGCCTTCGCGCCGGGCGTGGCCGCGCTGTCCTTCGCCTTCGACGACCAGGGCGCCTGGCGTACCGCGGCGCTGATCGATGCCGACGCCCTGCCCGCCGGCGGCCTGGATGCCGTCGCGCTGTGGCCGGCCTTGCCGCACGGCGCCAGCCTGTGCGCGGCGCTGCCGGCCGACTGGGCCAGGCTGGCGCCGCTGGCCGCGCGCGTCGGCGGCGGCGAGGGCAGCAAGGCCGGCTCGTTCGAGGATCTGTTCACCGGCCCGGCCGCGGTGTGCTGGTATGGCGAATCGCGCCTCTACACGCCGCTCTTCGTCGCCGGTCTCGAACGCGAACTCGACGATGCCCGCGCCGGCGAACTCGCCGCGCTGTTCACCCGGGCCATCGGCCAGGGCGCACCCGACCAGCGCGCCCCGGTGGAAGTCGCCCAGCGCGGCGACGGCGCGCGGTTGTGGCGGCGGCCGGTGGAAACGGTGTTCGGCGCGCGCCACGGCGATGAAGAACCGGTGCTCGCGCCCACGCTCGCGGTGAGCGGCCGCAGCCTGCTGTTCTCGCCCGACGGCGCGCTGGTGGACAAGGCGCTGGACGTCTCCGCCAAGCTCTACCCGGCGCTGTCCGACAGCCTGCCCGACGGCGCACGCACGCTGGCGCTGATCGACCCGGCGCCGCTCGCCGCGCTGCTGAGGAAGGAAGTCTTCGCGGCGCTGCCGCGCAACGAGGAAACCCGGCTGCGCAATGCCGCCGACGCCCATCTGCTGCCGCGGCTGGACGCGCTCGCCAAGTACCCGGCGCTGCGCCTGGTGCGCGCCGACGAGGCGGTCAGGGGCCGCGCCTGGCATGCGCTGACGTGGGAAAGCGCGGGGAGCGGGCGCTGATGACTGGCCGCAGGCAGCCCTCCCGGCGCGGCTTCCTCGCCGCCGCCGGCGCGCTGCTGCTCGGTACGGCGCCGCCGCTGCGGGCGCTGATGCCGGCCGCGCCCGGCCGCGCGGCCGACATCGGCCCGCGGCTGGACGCCGGACAGAGCCGCGCCTTCCGCGCCTGGGTGGTGCGCATCGCCGAAGCGCAGATCCGCCGCGGCCCGACGCCGCGCTGGACGCACCGCGACTGCGCCGGCCTGGTGCGCTTCGCCGTGGCCGAGGCGCTGGCCGGACACGACCTGCGCTGGCGCCGCGCGATGGGCATGGACGGCCGCCTGCCGCCCGACACCGTGCCCGATGCGCTGCGCGCCGAACTGCGCCACCGGTGGAAGCGGCCCGACGGCAGCACCGGCGCCTACGTCAATGCGATCGGCCTGGTGCAGGAGAACAGCCGCTTCGTCGGCCGCGACCTGCGGCTGGCGCGGCCGGCCGACCTGCTGTTCTTCGACCAGGGTGACGCCCAGCACCTGATGCTGTGGACCGGCCAGCGCATCGTCTACCACAACGGCGCCGAACCGCGCCCCGGCGACGACGGCCTGCGCGCGGCCGCCCCGCGCGAGCTGCTGCAATGGACCGACACCCGCTGGCGGCCGGACGCCGCCAATCCCAATTTCGCCGGCGTGTTCGCGTTGGCCTTCCTGACCTGATCCGCGATCCCAGCGCCATGACGACCTTCATCCGCCCGTCCCTCCCGCGCCTGCTCGCCGCCGCCCTGCTGGCCTGCGCCTGCCTCGCCGCGCCGCCGGCGGCGCAGGCCCAGGCCGAGGCCGGCCTGTCCAGCGGCTACCTGCCGTTCGAGAGCATGCCCTTCTTCATCCTCGCCGACCGGCAGTTCGGCAGCGGCGACGAAGCCCTGCTGCGCGTCGAGGTGCCGGCCAGGGACGGCGGCCGCCAGATGCTGGAAGCCTACGGCGGCGTCGACGTCCTGCTCTACCGCGTGCCGCAGCCGCTGGCCTTCCTCAAGGCGCAGAAGAACCTGCACCGCGTCGACGTGCGCGCCCGGCCGCGCGACGAGGGCCTGGCCAACACGCTGTCCTACCTGTGGGACAACGCCTGGAAGAAGTCGCGGCTGGCCTGGCGCGACCTGTTCGACGCCAAGACGCGCGGCACCGTCACCGCCGCCGCGCCGGCATTGCAGAGCCGGCCGGCGCTGCTCGAAGCCACCGAATTCCGCGCGCCGCAGCGCTTCAAGCCGCTGGAAGGCTACGAACTGGTCGACCGCTTCCGCTACCCGGTGTGGCAGGCGCAGGCCATCAAGCCGCCGGAGGTGAAGCTGCAGGGTTCCAGCAGCGACTTCATCCCGGCGAGCGAAGGCAACATCCACGTGCCGCTCGGCAAGCTCAAGCCCGGCCTCTACCTGGTCGAAGCCATCATCGGCAGCCATCGCGCGGCGACCCTGCTGTTCGTGTCCGACACCGTGGCGGTGACCAAGATCGCCGCCGGCGCGCTTACCGTATGGACCGCAAACCGCAACGACGGCCGCCCGGTGGCCGGCAGCCGGCTGCTGTGGACCGACGGCGTGGGCACGCTGAAGTCCGCCACCACCGCCGCTGACGGGCTCGCCACCCTGGCCCACGCCAGCCCGGAACGGACTTATCTGCTCGGCGAGGACGCGGCCGGCGGCGTTTTCGTGTCGGAGAATTTCTACTACGACAGCGAGATCCACGACACCAAGCTGTACGCCGTGACCGACCGGCCGCTGTACCGGCCGGGCGATCTGGTGCGGATCAAGTTCCTCGGCCGCGACTTCCAGTCCGCCAGCCGTTCGCGCCCGGCGCGCGCCGGCGAGCTGCGCATCGAGGTGAACGATCCCAACGGCACGCCGGTGCTCGCCACCCGTGCGCCGCTCGCGCCCGACAGCGGCGCCGACACCGCCTTCCGCCTGCCCGACAACGCCGTGGCCGGCGGCTACGAGATCCGCATCGGCTACGAGGACAAGCGCTACGGCGCGGCCTTCCGCGTCGCCGAGTACGTCAAGCCGCACTTCGAGATCGAGCTGCTGCCCGACCAGCAGCACTACAAGACCGGCGAGCCGGTGAGCGGCAAGGTGCGCCTCGCCTATCCCGACGGCAAGCCGGTGAAGGACGCCGCGGTGGAACTCACGCTGCGCGCGCAGACGCTGACCATGGTGCAGGGCGAACTGCGCTACAGCGGCCTGTTCCCGGTGCAGCTCTCCACCGCCAGCCTCACCACCGACGGCAGCGGCGAAGCACGCTTCGCCCTGCCGGCGGCCAGGGAGCCGTCGCGCCTGGTCCTCACCCTGCTCGCCACCGACGGCGCCGCCTACCGCGTGCGCAGTTCGCGCGAGCTGCTGGTGGAGCGCGCGGCATCGAGCTGGAAGCTGGTGGCGGCGCGCAACTTCACCCTGGCCGGCGACAAGCCCGGCTTCCGCCTGGAGGCCGAGGGCGACAACGCCGCGCTGCCGGCCAGATGGGAGATCGTCCGGCTGGAAGACCAGTCGCGCACCAGCGGCGACTTCGACCCGGCGGCGCGCAGCTGGACGCCGGCGCTGGCGCGTCCCGGCTCCTACTCGCTGATGCTGCGCGACGCCGCCGGCAACATCGTCGCCGCCACCGCGCACTGGGTCGGCGGCGGCAAGGACAAGGACGGCCTGCAGGTGGCGCCCGGCTCGATCGAGATGGTTGCGGACAAGCCCGGCTACCAGCCCGGCGAGACCGCCGAGGTGCTGATCTCCTTCCCCGAGCCGGTGGACGAGGCCCTGCTGACGCTGGAGCGCGACGGCGTGGACGCCACCGCGCTGCTCAGCCGCGGCGCCGGCTGGCTGCGCACCGAGCGCCTCGCCCCCAACCAGTGGCGCGCCCGCATCCCGGTGACGGAAGCCCACGCGCCCAACATCACCTTCTCCGCGGTGTACGTGAAGCACGGCGACTACGTCTTCCAGAACGCCGGCCTGGTGGTGGAAGCGCCGCGCCTCGCGCTCGACATCCGCAGCGACGCCGACACCGTGCAGCCCGGCGACACCGTCACGGTGGACATCCAGGCCACGCTGCGCGGCAAGCCGGCGCCGGCGCTGCTGACCGTGTCGGTGGTGGACGAGATGGTCTATGCGCTGCAGCCGGAGATCGCCCCCGGCCTGCCGGAATTCCTCCAGCACATCCGCCGCAACAACGTGCGCACCGGCGCCAGCCTCAACTTCATCGCCTACGACGAGGCGATGGACTGGTCGGCCGCCGCCGCGCGCCAGCCGCCGGCCCGCCACCAGTACAACGAGCGCGGCGTGAAGGTGCTGGAACGGCCGCGCCGCGACGACACCGACACCGCCGCCTGGCTGCCGGCGCTGAAGACCGATGCCGAGGGCCGCGCGCGCTTTTCCTTCCGCATGCCGGACGCGCTGTCGCGCTGGCGCATCACCGTGCGCGCGCTCGGGCTGGACGGCGCCGACGGCGTGCCCGGCCAGCGCACCGCCTACGTCCGCTCGGACAAGCCGCTCTACGCCAAATGGACCTCGCCCGACTGGCTGCGCGAAGGCGACGCGCCGCAGGCGGCGCTGGCGGTGTTCAACAACGCCGCCGAGGAACGCAAGGCCGAGGTGGTGCTGACGCTCGCCGGCAAGGAAGTCCGGCAGGCGGCCGAGCTGCGCCGCGGCGTGAACTACCTCGTCTTCGCGCTGCCGCCATTCAAGGGCCGCGAAACGGCCCGCGTCGAGGTCAAGGAAGGGGGCAGGACGGTCGATGCGCTGGAAACCCCGTTCACCGTCCGCGGCGCGCGGTGGCGCGGCCCGCGCGAGCGGATGCTGAGCCTGCACGGCGACGCTCCGGCGCCCGTCGAGCTGCCCGCCGACGCGCGCGACCTGCGCCTGCGGCTGGTGGCCGGCGGCGGCGAACACTTCTTGCGCATCGCCGACGACCTCATCGACTACCCCTGGGGCTGCACCGAGCAGACCGCCAGCCGGCTGATCCCGCTGGCGCTGGTGACGCCGCTGCTGGCGCCCCGGCGCAACGCGGAAGGCGAGGGCGGCCGCCTGTGGCAGACGCTCTACAGCCAGCGCCTGCGGCTGGCGGCGCTGGCCGGGCCGCAGGCGGTGTTCGGCTGGTGGGGTGACGGCAGCGAGCAGAGCGCGCTGATGACCGCCTACGCCTACTACGCCGACTGGTACGCCGCGCGCACGCTCGGCATCGAGCTGCCGGCGGCGCACTGGGAACGGGTGCTCGCCGCCTACCGCAACCACGCCAGCCGCGAACCGCTGCTGCACCGCGCGCTGGCGCTGTGGTTCGCGCAGGAGATCGGCCTGCCGGTGCGCACCCAGGCCGAGGGCCTGCTGCGCGGCCTGGCCGAGGCCAAGGCGCCGGAAGACGCCGCGCTCGGCGACGAAACCTGGAGCCCCTTCCTCGCCGCGCCCGACGGTGCGCTCGGTGTCGCCCACGCCCGCGTGCTGGCGGCGCTGATCGCGCAGCGCGCGCAGGCGCCGCTGCCGGCCGGCTTCGATGCCGCGCTGGCCGAAGCGCAGGACCAGCTCGCCGCCAGCAGGCGCCCGGCCGCGCGCGCCCTGCTGCTGCTCGCCGGCAAGGAAGCGAAGACCGCCGCGCCCGACATCCTCGCCGCCGTCGGCAACGCCATGCCGACGCTGGACCGCGCCCTGACCCTGGTGTGGACGCGCAAGGCGCTCGGCGAGATCGCGCCGGGCGCGCCGGCCGGCCGGCCGCTGGGCGCGTGGCAGGCCGCCACCACCGCCTTCGGCCAGCCGGAATGGCGCTGGCCCGCCAGCAGCCCGCTGCCAGGCAGTCTGCAAATCGAGGGTATCCGCCTTGAAGGCCGCGGCGCCGACGCCCCGCCACTGACCGCGGTGCTGCGCTACGAGGCCGACGAAGCCGCCGGCCCCGGCACGCTGCCGGTGGGCGTGGAGCGCCACCTCTACCGCCTGGCGCGCGGCGACAAGGGCTACACGCGCACGCCGGTGAAGCCGGAAGACGGCCTGTCGGTGCAGGCGCTCTACCTCGACGAGATCGTGCTGAAGGCCGACGCCGTGCACCGCCACGGCCTGGTCGAAGCGGCGCTGCCGCCGGGCGTCGCGGTGGAGCGCGGCACCTGGGGCATCGCCCTGCTCGACGGCGGCCCGCAGGCCGCGCCGCTGGAGCGCGCCCGCGCCGAGGAGCACAGCGGCAGCTACGGCGTGCCGGTCGATCGCCTGGAAGGCACCGTCACCGTCCGCCACCTGCTGCGCGTCGCCCAGCCCGGCAGGTTCGTGCTGCCGCCGGCACGCTACTACCGGATGTATCAGCCGGAGCAGAAGGCGCTGGCGGACAAGGGCGAAGCTGCGGTGTGGGTGGTGAAGTGAGCTTGACCGGGTAGGGGTGAGTATTTACGCTGCGTATATACGAAGCGAGGTGACACGATGGCTTATGCCCGCATCTTCCGTTCCGGTAACAGCCAGGCCGTCCGCCTGCCCAAGGAATTCCGTTTCGACGTGGACCAGGTGGAGATTTTCCGCCGTGGCGACGAGGTGGTCCTGCGGCCAAGGCCGGCCAGCGCCGCGGCCATCTTCGACGCCCTTGCCGGCCTGCCCGGCGATTTCCTCGCCGAAGGCCGCGAGGACACGCCGCCGCAGGAGCGGGAGAGCCTGTGATGGCCGTGCGCTATCTGCTCGACACCAACATCTGTATCTACATCGCCAAGCACAATCCGCCTGCCGTGCGCGAACGTTTCGCGCGCCACGCTGCCGATGAACTGGTGATGTCGGTCGTCACCCTGGGCGAACTGCTGTTCGGCGCCGAGAAGAGCCAGGCGCGGGAGCGGGCCCTGGAGACGATCGCACGCCTGAACTCGGTGATCCGGGTGGCGGACCTTCCCGAGGCCGCAGGGGTGCATTACGGGCAGATTCGCGCTGCGTTGCAGAAAGGCGGCCAGCCGATCGGCAACAACGATCTCTGGCTCGCTGCCCATGCCCGCGCCGAAGGCTGGACACTCGTGACCAACGACGAGCGCGAGTTCCGCCGCGTCGAAGGATTGCAGGTGGAGAACTGGGCCGCCTGAGGTCATGGCCGGCACCGCGCCACGCCGTGGCGTTGAATGGACGTACCGATACCCATGAAAGAACTCCTGCCCGCATGGGCCCTCCCCTGGCTCGAATTCATCACCCTCGGCCTGCAGATCGCGCTGATCGTGCTCGGCGCGGTGCTGCTGCGCCTGCTGTTGCGCCGTCTCATCCGTCGCCTCGGCGAGCGCTACAGCCTGCCGCCGGAGCTGGTGGTCGGCGGCCGGCGGATGATCAGCTTCGTGGTCGGGTCCGGCGCCCTGCTGCTGGTCCTCGACCGCTTCGGCGTTTCCGGCACGGTGCTGTGGACCGCCTTCACCGGCTTCGCCGCGGTGGCGGCGGTGGCCTTCTTCGCGGCCTGGAGCGTGCTGTCCAACATCTTCTGCACGTTCCTGATCTTCACCACCCGGCCGTTCCGCCTCTACGACCACATCGAGGTGCTGGAGAACGGCGAGAAGCCGGGGCTGAAGGGACGGGTGGTGGACATCAACCTGATCTACACCACCTTGCAGGAAGCCGCCGCCGGCCAGGGCGACACGGTGCTGCAGGTGCCCAACAGCCTCTTCTTCCAGCGCACCATCCGCTGCTGGCGCGGGGCGCCGCCGGCGTGAGGGCGCCGCGGCCGGGCCGGCGCTGGATGTGCTGTGCATTCGCGGCCTGGGCGCTGATCGGCGCCTGCGCGCAGGCGGCTCCCGCGCTCGACCTCGCCTTCCGCGATCCGGCCAGTGGCGCGCTCGTCCAGCGCAGCGTCGATGCGGAGGGCCGGCCGCTGCCGCGCTCGCAGCCGCCCGCGGCGGTGCCGCTCGGCAGCCTGTGGAAGCTCTTCGTGTTCGCCTGGCTGGTGGAGAACGGCGCGCCGGCGCCGGACTACGTCTGCCGCGGCGGCAGCCGGTTGCGCGAGGAGGAGAGCTACTGCTGCGAGCCGGGCGGCAGCATCGGCCGCGACGCGGCGCTGGTGTCGTCCTGCGGCCTGTTCTTCGACCCCGCGCGGCTGGGCATCGCCGCGGCCGACTGGCGCACCTTCTGGACGGACCGGGCGCGCGGCCTGCCCTGGCTGGCGGACCTGGCGGCGATGGGGCCGGACACCGCGGTGGGCCCGGCGGACGTGATCGCCGCGCTCGAAGCGGTGCCGCCGCGCGCCCGCGAGCAGGCCGCGGGCGTGCTGCTGGCGCGCGCCTTCGCGCCCGGCGGCGACCCCGGCGCGGTGCGCGCGCTGGGCGGCCGGCTGCGGGTCAAGACCTTCTCGTGGTATCGGCCGGGCACGCGCGAACGCTACGGCGGCGGCGCGGGCTGGCTGGCGGACGGCACGCCGCTGTGGTTCGGCGCCGAGGGCACCGGCCAGCAGGTGCTGGCGCGTTACGGCGCGGCGCTGGCGGCGGCGCTGCCGCAGGGTGGCGGCGCCAGCGTTGGCACTGCGCCGGGCTGTGTCGAGGTGGATTTCTTCAGCCGCTATCCGCTGCGGCGGGTCGATGGCCCGGACGGGCGGCCGGCACGCGCCGGCCTGCTGCGCGGGCGCCATGTGGCGGTGTTCGACAATGGGGTGAGCCTGCCTTTCCGGGCCGGCGGCGAGTTGCGCCTGAGCCTCGACGGCGCGGTGCCGCGGCTGCAGGGCCGCTTCGGCGTGGATGACTACGTCGCCCGTGTGCTCGACCGCGAGGCCGATGCCGGCGAGGCCGAAGCCGCGCGGGCGCTGGCGGTGGTGGCGCGCAGCTATCTGTTCAATGAGGCGGCGCGCCGCGGCAACTGCCTGGCGATCGCCGACAGCAGCCGCACCCAGCGGGTGTCGCCCAACCCGCCGTCGGCCGCGGCGCTGGCGGCGGCCGGCTTCACTACCGAGCTGGTGCTGCGTGGCGCGCCGGTCGGCTATCACCTCGACACGCCGGGGTCGGACCGGCTGGTGTGGCGCGAGGCGGTGGCGGCCGGGCGCGCCGGTGAACCGTGGGACGCGATCCTGCGCCGCGCCTTTCCCGCGGCCGATCTGGTGGCCGCGCGCGACCCTGCCGGCCTGCCGTGCGAGCGCTTCGAGGCCGCCGAGCGCTGGCTGGCGGCGCAGGCGCCGCGCTGGAAGCCGCTGCTCGCGGGGCTGCCCGGCTTCGCGCCGCCCGAGTCGTTGCGGGTGTGCCGGTTGGCCTGGGGCACGCCCTTTTCCGAACTCGACCGCGGCCGCATCCACGTGCGCGAGCTGCGTATTCAGGAAGACCGCATCACCCTCGCCCACGAATACCTGCATCTCGGCCTGCGCCATCATCCGGCGAGCGGCGACGAGGCGCTGGTGGAACGTTGGGCGCGGCGGCTGGCGGATGGCGTGCCGTGAGCGGGCGGTCTTGCTCCTCCCCTGCAAGGGGAGGGAGAGTGAAGCTCAAACGCTTCGAGGCGCTGGTCATCCATGCGCTTGCCGGCTGCCGCCTGCAACCGGACAATCGCGCTCTCGTCCATTCGATCCGCGTATGACGCCGGCCGCGCCCGGCCGCCGGAGGATAACCCTGGTGATTGCCGCTCGAACCCCTGTCCGATGCTGTCTGGCGGTGCTGTGCGCGCTCCTGCCCGCCTTGCCGGCGGCGGCGCTGCAGCCGGTCACGCTGGAGGCGCCCGCCGGTGGCTGGAACCATGGCGGCTTCACCGACCGCAGCGGCGACAGCGCGGTGGCCTACCCCTATTCGCCGATAGACCGCGGCGCGCAGGCCGGGCGCACGCTGATCCGCGGCCGGCTCGCGGCCGAGCACCGCGCGCGCGATGCCGCCGGCAGGCCGCGCACGCCGCCGACGCTGGTGGTCAATGGCAACCCGATGCCGCTCTACAGCAGCGACGACGGCCGCTTTGCCCGCCCCTACGCCTTCGGTCCCGGCTCCAACAGCGTCGAGATCCGCAGCGCCGACGGCCGGTCGCTGCAGCGTCTGCAGTTCTACGAGGCCAACCCGGCGCGGCCCCGCGCCCAATTGCGCGCCATCCTGGCCTGGGACGACGATCAGGCGGAGGTCGATCTGCACGTGCTCACGCCCGACGGCCAGCACGCCTTCTGGGCGCACCCGGTGCTGACCAACGGCGGCGGCATGGACGTGGACAGCGTCGATGGCGCCGGGCCGGAGATGTTCTCCATCACCACGCCGCTGCGCGGCCCCTATCAGCTCTACGTCAATTACTGGGGCAACTTCGGCAGCGCCGGCTACCATTTCGACGAGCGCACACGGCAGAAGAAGATCATCACCTGCCGCATCACCCTCGTCTTCCATGAAAACACCCCGCAGGAGCGGCGCGAGAGCTTCGTCGTGCCGCTGCGCAAGATCGGCGATCTCACCCATGTCAAAGCCGTCGTCTTCTGATGCCTTCTGCGCGCTGCTGCTCGCCGCGCTGCCCGGCTGCGCGCTCGCCGAATTGGAGATGCCGGTGGGCGGCTGGCGGCAGGGCGATGCCGAGGCCCCCTATACCCAGTCGGTGAACTACCCGGCCTCGCGCCCCGGTCTGGATGCCGGCGTGCCCGAGGCGGCGCAGATCCGCGGCCGCATCGCGCGCGCCGGCAAGGGGCCGGCCACGCTGGTGGTCAACGGCAACGCGATGCCGCTGGAAACCGACGAGGCGGGCCGCTACGGCCGCGCCTACAGCTTCGCCACCGGCTCGAACAGCGTCGAGATCCGCGACGGCGAAGGCCACCCGGCGCAGCGCGTGCAGTTCTACCAGACCGCCGCCGGCCAGCCGCAGGCGCGGCTGCGGGTGGTGCTGAGCTGGGACACCGACGGCACCGACCTCGACCTGCACGTCGTCACGCCCGACGGCGAGCACGCCTGGTACGGCAACCGCGTGATCCGCAGCGGCGCCATCGACGTGGACGTCACCACCGGCTACGGACCGGAGATCTTCGCCGCGCCGGCGCCGGCCAAGGGGCCCTACCAGGTCTATGTGAATTACTACGGCAGCGGCCAGGAACACCTGCTGACCACCGCCCGCATCGCGGTGATCGCCAACGAGGGCACCCCGTCCGAGCGCCGCCAGGAATTCGAGGTGCCGATGCGGGCGGCGGGCGAGCTGACGCTGGTGCGCCAGTTCGTCTATCCCTGAGGCGGGATCGTGAAGCCGCGCCTGCTCGATGCCGGCGATGCCGCCTTCACCATCGAATTCGGCGACGCCATCGATCCGCGCCTGCTGGCCGAGGTGAATGCGCTCGACGCGGCGATCGCCCGCCTGCAGGCCGAAGGCGGCCTGCCCGGCCTGATCGAGACCATGCCCACCTTCCGCTCGCTCACCGTGTTCTTCGATCCATTGGTGACCGGGCGCGAGGCGCTGATCGCCGCGCTGCGGCCGCTGTTCGACGCGGCCGGGGGCGGCGGTGCGCCCGCGGGCCGGCGCTGGTGCCTGCCGGTGTGCTACGAGGGCGATGCCGCGCCCGACCTCGCCGGGACGGCGCGCGCCATCGGCGCGAGCGCGGACGAGGTGGTGGCGCTGCACGGCGGCGTCGAATACCGGGTCTACATGCTCGGCTTCCTGCCCGGCTTCCCCTTCATGGGCGACCTGCCGGAGCGCCTGCGCCTGCCGCGCCGCGCCGAACCGCGGCTGCGCGTGCCGGCCGGCAGCGTGGCCATCGCCACCGGGCTGACCGCGATCTACCCGTGGGAAAGCCCCGGCGGCTGGCATCTGCTCGGGCGCTGTCCGGTGCAGCTGTTCGACGTGCGGCGCGTGGCGCCCGCGCTGCTGGCGGCGGGCGACCGGGTGCGCTTCGAACCGATACCGATGGCCGAATTCCAGCGCCTCGCCGCCGCCGTGCAGGCCGGCGAGATCGATCCGCGGCAATGGCTGCAGCCGGCCGTGGAAGCAGGGCGATGAGCGCCGGCGTGCGCCTGGAAGTGCTGGCGCCCGGTGCCTACGCTTCGCTGCAGGACGGCGGCCGGCGGGGCTGGCGCCGCATCGGCGTGCCCTGGGCGGGCGTGCTCGACAGCCGGCTGATGCGCATCGCCAACGTGCTGGTCGGCAATGCCGAGGCGGCGCCGGTGATCGAATGCTTCGACGGCGGCCTGCAGCTCGCCGCGCGCGGCGGCGCGGTGCGCGTCGCGGTGGCGGGCGACGCCACGCTGGAAGTCGAGCGCGGCGGCGAACGCGTGCCGCTGGCGGCGTGGCGCTCGCTCACGCTGGCCGACGGCGAGGTGCTGCGGGTGCGCCGGCTCGGCGCCGGCCGCATCGCGGTGGTGGCGGTCGAAGGCCTGGCCCTGCCGGTGGTGCTGGGCAGTGCGGCGACCTACGCCCGCGCCGGGCTGGGCGGCCTCGGCGGCGCCCTGAGCGGCCGTGCGCTCGCCGCCGGCATGCGCCTGCCGGCCGCCGCCGCCAGCGGCGCGCCGGAACGGGTGCTGCCGCTGCCGCCGCCGCTCGATGGCGGACCGATCCGCATCGTGCCCGGGCCGCAGGCCGACCATTTCACCGACGCGGCGCGCGCGCTGCTGGTCGAAGCCGAATACCGCGTCACCGCCGAGGCCGACCGCATGGGCGTGCGCCTGGAAGGCCCGGTGCTGGAACACGCCGGCGCACGCGAGATCGTGTCGGACGCCACCGTGCCGGGTGCGATCCAGGTGCCGGGCAACGGCCAGCCCATCGTGCTGCTCGCCGACGCCCAGACCGCCGGCGGCTATCCCAAGATCGCCACCGTGATAAGCGCCGACCTCGGCCGCCTGGCCGGCTGCCGGCCAGGCCAGGTGCTGCGCTTCGCCGCGGTCGACGCCGTCGAAGGCGAACGCCTCGCCCGCGCCGCCGAGGCCGAGACCCGCGCGCTGCTGGCGAGCGTGCGGCCGCTACGCGGCGAAGGCGTGGACCTCGCCGCGCTCTATGCCGGCAATCTGGTGAGCGGCGTGGTGCATGCGTTGTCCGACGAATACCGGCCCTTGCCCGATGTCGAACACGGGCCCGACGGCGCATCCTCGTGAACCCTGCGGAGCCTCAGCCATGAAGATCAACCTCAACGCCGACCTTGGCGAATCCTTCGGCGCCTGGAAGATGGGCGAGGACGCGGCGCTGCTGCAGGTGGTGCGCTCGGCCAACATCGCCTGCGGCTTCCATGCCGGCGATCCGCTGGTGATGCGCGACACGGTGCGCACCGCGCTCGCCGCCGGCGTCAGCCTTGGCGCCCACCCCGCCTACCCCGACCTGGAAGGCTTCGGCCGGCGGCCGATGACGATGGCGCCGGCCGAACTGGAAGCGACGGTGATCTACCAGGTCGGCGCGCTGGCCGGCATGGCGGCGGCCGAGGGCGGCCGGCTCAGCCACGTCAAGCCGCACGGCGCGCTCAACAACCAGGCCTGCGAGGATGCCGCGCTCGCCGACACCGTGGCGCGCGCGGTGCGCGCGGTCGACCGCGAACTCATCCTGCTGGCGCCGGCCTTGTCCGAACTCCATGCCGCCGGCGAACGCGCCGGGCTGCGGGTGGCGGCCGAGATCTTCGCCGACCGCGCCTACACCGACGCCGCCACCCTGGTGCCGCGCAGCCAGCCGGGTGCGGTGCTCCACGGCCACGACGAGATCGTCGCCCACGTGCTGCGCATGCTGGCGGTGGGCGGTATCGTCGCGCAGGGCGGCAAGGTGATGAAGACGCCGATGCACAGCATCTGCGTGCATGGCGACACGCCGGGCGCGGTGGAGAGCGCGCGCCGGCTCGCGGCGAGGCTGTTGGCGGCGGGCTGGGAACTGCGTCCTCTGCCGGAGATGCTGGCCTGACGGGACGGCCCCGTCCACGAAAAAACGCCCGGCGCCTGCCGGGCGAAAAGGAGGGGCACCATACCCCTGTCCGTGCGGCCGCGTTGAGGCCCTGCCGCCTCAGGCCACGGTCAGCCCGCCGTCGGCCACCAGCGCATGGCCGTGCACCAGCGAGGCGCGCGGCGACATCAGCCAGGCCACCGCCTCGGCCAGCTCCTCCGGCGTGCCCATGCGGCCGATCGGCTGCAGCCTGCTCCATTCCGCTTCCGCGCCCGGCTGGCCGGCGATCACCTGGTCCACCATCGGCGTGCGGATCACCCCCGGGCACACCGCATTCACCCGCACGCCGCGGCTGCCGTATTCCAGCGCCGCCGTCTTGGTGAGGCCGATCACGGCATGCTTGGTGGCGCAATAGACCGACAGCCCCGGCTTGCCGACGATGCCGCCGACCGACGCGGTATTGACGATGGCGCCGCCGCCGCGCGGCAGCATCAGCTCGATCTGGCGCTTCATGCCGTACCACACCGCCTTCAGGTTGATGGCGATCAGCGCGTCGAAGGCCGCCTCGTCATGATCGGCGAGCGCCGCGCCCGGCCCCGGAATGCCGGCGTTGTTGAAGGCGCCGTCGAGCCGGCCGAACTCGGCGATGGCGAGATCATGCAGCGCATCCAGTTCTTCCAGCCTGGAAACGTCGGTGCGGGTGGCGACCGCGCGGCCGCCGGCCACGGTGATGCGGTGGGCGGTTTCTTCCACCGTGTCGAGTTTGAGATCGCTGGCGATCACGATGGCGCCCTCGCGCGCCATCACCTCGGCCGCCGCGCGGCCGATGCCGGAGCCGGCGCCGGTGACGATCACCACCCGTTGTTCGAGCATGCCTTGCATGTGTGTCTCCTGTCGTTGTACGGCCCGTCGCGCGGGCCTTGGGGGTGCCGCGCACTGTAGCCGGCCGGCGCGCCGCGGGCAGCGGCGGCCGATAACTTTAGCGATATCTGCAAAGTCCCCCGCTGTAATTGGAAAACGGCGCGCCTACAATGGCTTGCATAACAAAAGCGGTACCCATACGGAGGAGACAATGACGGGAGTGTTCTCATCGACCCCGCAGCTCATCGCGCGCGCCACCGCCTCTGCGCCGGACTACGTGATGGAGGGCCACAACGGCGACATCTTCGGCGCGCGCTGGAACCACCCTGCCGGCGAATCCCAGCTGCGCCGCAACGCCGAGCACGTGCTGGTCTATCACCTTTCGGGCAACACCGACGTCGAGCGCCTGCAGCAGGGCGTGGTCACCGGCTTTCGCTCGCGCGTCGGCTCGGTGACCTTCATGCCGCGCGATTCCGAATCCGACTGGCGGCTGGGCGGCAACACCCAGGTCATCCACCTCTACCTCTCGCAAGCCCTGATGGATGCCTTCGCGCGCGACACGCTGGAGCGCGAGTCCTGTCCGGACATCGACGATTTCTTCGCGGTGCATGATTCCTGGCTGGACGGTTTCTTCCGCATGCTGGCGAGCGAAGCGCCGCCTTCGGCCGGCCACGGCACCCGGCTGGAGACGCTGGTGCTCGACCAGATCCAGAGCCTGCTGGTGCGCCACCTCGTCACCCGCTACGCGCGCGAGCGCCGCGCGGATACCGAACGCGCGCTGGTACGCGGCGGCCACGGCAGCCAGCTGCGCCAGAGCGTGCTGAAGAAGATCACCGCGCTGATCCACGAACGCCTGCACGAAGACATCTGCCTGCAGGACCTCGCCGACCTCGCCTGCATCTCCAAGGACCACTTCCTGCGCGCCTTCCGCGACACCGTCGGGCAGACGCCCTACCACTACGTGCTGTCGCAGCGGCTGGAACGGGCGCGGGTGCTGCTGCGGGAGGATCAGGGCCTGCCGGTGGCCGAGATCGCGCGGCGCTGCGGGTTCAAGAACCTGAGCCACTTTTCGGCGACGTTCCGGCGGATGACGGGGGTGAGTCCGAAGGGGTATCGGGGCTGAGGGACGGGCGCAGCAGCGATGCCCTGATCGTCGAGTTGCTGACACTTGGGCGGCCAGACGGCTACGCTTATGCATAGCCCTGCGGCAAGGAGAAAAAGCATGCTGCCTACTGAGACGATCAGGACGTTGGTCGAACAGGCCTGCGCCGCGCCTTCCAGCCACAACACCCAACCCTGGCTGTTCCGTGCGCACGGCGCGGCAATCGAGCTGTGGGCCGATCGCACGCGCGCCCTGCCGGTGAATGATCCCTTCGACCGCGAACTGACGGTGAGTTGCGGCGCTGCCTTGCTGTCGTTACGGGTAGCGGCCGCGGCGGCCGGATTCGGCGCGCGGGTCGATCTGCTGCCGGAAGGGCCCGGGTCCGACTGGCTGGCGCGCATCGAAATCGCGAATGGCGCCCCCGAAGCCGGGCTCGCACCGCTGGCCGAGGCACTGCGCCGGCGCCGGACCTATCGCAAGGCTTTCGAGAACCGCCCGGTTCCCGAGGATGTCATGTGGGCAGTCGAACAGGCGGTGGCTGCCGAAGGCGCGGCCCTGGTGACGCTGGCCGGCGAAAGCCGGCAACAGGCGGCCGAGCTGGTCGCCGACGGCGACCGCCTGCAGTGGGACGATCCGCGCTGGCGCAGGGAACTGGCGATGTGGATGCATCCGCGCCGCGCGGGCGACGGCCTGTCCGTGCCGGCGCTGGCGGCACCGATCGCCCAGGCCGTCGTGCGCACCTTCGACCTGGGCCAGGGCGTGGCCGCCAAGGACCAGCAACTCGCCACCGCCTCGCCCTGGCTTGGCGTGCTGATCACGGTGCAGGATGATGCCCTGGCTTGGCTGAACGCCGGGCAGGCCTTGCAGCGTGCCTTGTTGGTGGGCTGCCAGCTTGGGCTGCAGGCTTCCTATCTGAACCAGCCGATTCAGGTGGCGGTTTTGCGGCCGCGGTTGCAGGCAGTGGCGGGCACTGCGGGGCATCCACAGTTGTTGATTCGTTGGGGGTATTCGGGAGATGTGCTGCCTGCTGCTTCGCGGCGGGCGGTCGAGGCCGTGCTCGAGTTTGGGGCTGGGTAAGCTGCCCTATTGCGGGGAGCAAACACAGGGGGTGATCTGCTTTTCGGCTTGCTCGCGGTCGTCGACGCCATTGGTGCTGCCTGAATCATCGGTTGCTGCTGGCTCCGGTCGGCCAAGCGCTGGACGCTGCTCACTGGGCTCGACGCGGTGCAAGTTTGCGCTACGGCGGGGAGCTTCGATCCGAACGAACTCGATGGCTTATCACTCCCCATCGACAGCCAGCCCTATGCGCCAAGTGCGCGTGGTGTTATGCAGCGGGTTTCGCCTGGGGGGCTCCTATTCGGCCAATCCGGGTGGTGGGCCTCGGCGGACCGAATGTCTGCAGTCTGCGCTACTGCCGCAGTTCAGCGCTGTCGCGTCTGAACTGCGGCGTTTCCGGAGAAATTCCGCTGACGTTAAACCCGAACGGTGCGCTCGTCGTCGAAGAGTCTCGGAAACATTGCACGATGAGCAGTTATTGATTCTACCAGCACCCCTCTAATCGAGTCAGTTCTTCTCTGCAATAATCGATCTGAATAATTCATCATCCGTTCAAAGAAGAATTCAGGCTTAGCAGCTGACACAGGTACTAACAAGCATGTTGCAAGCCCGAGATTCTTGTAAAGCTCAGAACTGTCGCCTGATTCCATGCTGATGCTACGGATGGCTTCCACAACTTTTTCGGAGTACTCTTTAATGGGCGACAGCACAATTTCATTCATTAGGCTTCGATAGGGCTTCAAAATTCTATCGATCGACTCCCGGCTCTTTCGGTACGTAAACAGCGCCTGCCGAACCCCGTTCGGCCGTCGTACTGCGTACGGAAGAACGCCGTCTTTGTTTATTTGCTGAATCATATTAATCTGGCTATGAACTAAGTGAGAGCACATATTTGATCTCAGATCTGGCGAGAGATTAACCCCCATAGCCATACACCGATACAGCAAGAGCAAATGCGCGAGACGCCGTCCGAACGCTGGATAGTTCTGGAATTTTTCCGTGGAAGACCTTTCAGCAAGGAAATTCAGAATACTCGAAGAGTCATCCATCATCGACGCCATGAACAAAATGACGTTATGCCAACCTTCATCATCATAGTGCTTCTTAAGCACCTCCAATTCCTTACGCTTGGCGACGAAGTATTTTGCTGCAAAATACTCCTGCATCGTTGCATGGCTAAATTCGTAGGTTTCTGCCGAGCACTTCTCTACGATTCCATGATGGCTCTCGATCTCTGTTAGAATGCCTTTTGCATCATTCGGATCCATGGAAAATCGAGCTATTTCACTGGAAATGGCGCTCAAAATAAAAGTCTCGTGAAATTCGTAGTCTATGTATTCCTTACAGGCGCTACCGGCCAATGCTTCGAAAATCTTCTCTTTACGATCATCGGAGAGCTGAGAATAAGCAGTATCTCTTCTAAATCCCCGAGTTGTGTCCCAGTCCCTGAGTAGCGCATCAATACAACGTCTGTATAACTCTGTCTTTCTCTTCGGGAGCGCCAGGTCGTTCTTAAATTGGATGCAGAGAAGGCTTAACAGCAATGGAGTCTCAGTGAGCGATGCCACGGCCTCGTCGTTCTCTAAGAGCGAGATAAGTTTTTCTGCTCTTTCATGCGTTTTCCCGAACCACGCCCTAACGATCGATTCAACCGCTTCCTTGGATAGCCGAGCAAGCTCGACCTCAGAAAAATCTTCGAATATTTGATCGTAATCAGCTGTTCGGCAAGTGATTACAATTCGAGCTTTAGGAAAAAGCGCTGCGAACGATTTTACTTTCTGGATTAGAGCTTGTTTGGCTTCAGTTGGAACTTCATCCAATGAATCCATTAGTACTGTACAAAGCCCCTTCTCCATTAATCTCTTATAGAATTGATGTGCATAAACATCAGTTCTGCTTACGAGAGGTGAAGATATAAAGTCGATTACGCTGTCCGGTTCCCGTGCAAGACTTGGTAGATGGATATATATAGGAAGGGTTGTCTTCTTGAGATTTGTTCTCTTGAAGATATCTCTATCTGAATAAGCCAGTGCGATGAATTTTAGGAACGTTGTTTTGCCCGCGCCTGGCCCACCAAGGATGATGACTCTGTTATTTTTATCAATGTAATCGTCGCCCGGCTCACGAGTCTTCGCATTGTCGATCTGCCTATTGCGATTCATTCCGCGATGGGCCTTGGTCGAATACCTTGCCCCTCCGATGTGCTCATTTGCAGCATTTTCATAATCCGTACTAATTGAGCCGTCTAACGTTGCCCATTCTGGAGTATAAATCCGCCTGCGTATATCGGTCGATACATTTGCGGGGTAATAGAGATTTTTCAGATCCATCGGGTTTTGCATCCCCAATATCTTAATGCCACTTACCTGCTGCTTAAGCATTTCGAAATGATAAAGGCGATACTGCTTAATGACATCCAGGGATTGAAAATGAGCATTAATCCCAGAAAAAACCGAGTTTACTGATGATTTGATCGGATCTTCGAACCAATCAATGATCGGAATGCCCATCTCTGTCCTTTTGAATTCCCCGTTCAATCAGTAGGGGCTATTGATGAAGGCATGCACTCTATGATGAAACGGGCCATCATGCAAATGACCTGAGGTCTGGCGGTTCGCAGATGTCAAGCGGTAGCACTTCTTGGCTCCTCCGCACAAATGCCCTCGTCGGCGATAGGCGTCGCAAGGGTGAGATGGTGCTGAGCGCTACAATAGCTACTCTTGGGGCGGTAGAGCGCCAGTTCGCGCCAGACCTGTGTGGCGTTCCGACAGTCCGTTATGACGCGAGCCGAGTTAGAGCTATCGTTCGGGCATGAAGCGTAGTAAGCGACGGTACTAGCGCATACCGCGGTCAGTCACTCCGTCGGAGCTAAACGACCGTTCCGGCGAGAATCCGACACTCGATGCGAAAGCTCAATGCTCCACGGCCATGCCCGGTCTGTCGGGCGTGATTGCAGAGATGGTCCAGGGCGCGACCGCTAGGGAGCCACCGGGAGCACGCCCTAGAGTGGATTCAAAGTCTTAGTCGGCGTGTAGTGCATGTACCCAACGCTCGCCCCGGTGCGCAGCCCGACACCCAGGCGGATCGGTGCCAGCACGATGTCGTTGCGTTGCTGGTAGTTGATGCCCGCGCCGGCCACGTAGTAGAGGCTGCCATCGATGCCCGGGAAGCGCTGGTAGATGTCCTGCGTCTTGGGCAGGTTATAGACCAGGATGAATACCTTGGAGGCGTTCGCGCCCAGGTCGAAGCCGATCGAGGGGCCCTGCCAATAGACCTTGGCCGAGCCGCCCTGCTTGAGCGTCAGGGTGCCGTCGCCGTAGCGCAGGCCGACGCCTATGGCGCCGGCGATTTCCTCGCCCTTGATGTAGCCGTTGGGGCGCCCCTGCTCGTTGAAGGCTTTCTCGATCACCTTGGCGAGGCCCTCGGTCATTTCGCCGAAGAACTCGGTGGCGTCCTTGATGACCGAGTCCCTGTCGTAGGTGCTTGTGTCGTCATCCGCCGCTGGGGCGGGGCTTGCAAAGCCGAAGCTCAGCGCCGCCAGTAGTGCCAAGGTCCAGGAATGACCGGACCGAACGTGGTTCGTGTGCGTCAGCATTCTCGTCTCCTTGTTTGTCATACCGGGCTGCTTCCGGTGCCCGATCCGTCGCCGGATTCAGGCATGGCCGGTATTTTTTTAGTCGACCGGGCGTGCCCCGCGGTGTTCGCCGGGGGATGTGGCCGGATGTTTCTGCAGCGTCGGGAAACGGCGAAAGCTCACCCCTGTCCGGGTGGAAGTCGGTCATTCAAGCCGGCGCCAAGGCGCTTGAAGAGGTGGGGCGCCTGCGGTCGCCCGGAAGCATGCTGGTCCTGCGTGCGGATGTAGGCGCCCGGTCTTTCTGGCTTTTCTTCAGCCTCACCCGAAATGCGACGGCGCAATCCCCGCCGTCTGTCCGCCATCCACGAACAGCTCCGTCCCGGTCACCATCCCCGCGGCATCGCACGCCAGAAACACCACCGCCGCCGCGATATCCGCCGGCTTTGCCAGCCTCCCCACCGGCACCAGCTTGGCCATCGCCTGCACCATCGCCTCCCGGCTGCCGTACAGCGCCGCGATCGGGTCCAGCATTTCGCTATCCACGTAGGTGGGGTGGATGGCGTTGCAGCGGATCGGGTAGCCCTTGTGGGCGCAGTACAGCGCCACCGACTTGCTCAGCATGCGCAGCGCGCCCTTGCTGGCGCAGTAGCCGGCGAGGTCGGGCGCGGCGTGGGTGGCGGCGATGGAGCCGACGTTGACGATGGCGCCGGGGCGGCCGCTGCCGGCCATGGCGCGGATGGCGTGCTTGCAGCCGAGGAAGGGGCCGGTGGCGTTGACCGCGATCAGGCGGTTCCAGTCGGCCAGCGCCAGGTCCTCGAAGTCGCCGCCGAGGCCGATGCCGGCGACGTTGGCGAGGATGTCGAGCCGGCCTTCGGTGGAGATGACGTAGTCGAGCGCGCGGCACCAGGCGGCCTCGTCCGTCACGTCCAGATGCACGAAGCCGCCGGCCGTGCCGATGGCGTCGGCGGTTTCCCAGCCGCCGGTTTCGTTGATGTCGGCGACGATGACGCGGGCGCCCTGCGCGGCCAGCGCGTGGGCGGTGGCGCGGCCGATGCCGGAGGCGCCGCCGGTGACCAGCGCGACGCGGCCGGTGAGGTCCATCAGACGGGTTTCGATCGGGTTCATGGCGTTCAGCTCCTGTGCGGTTCGGCAAGGCGAAGGTGGGGTTCGGGGAGTGGTGGCGTGGGCGGGGCGGCGGTGTCGGCCGGCGCCGGCCTGGGGGCGGGCAGCAGCAGGCGGACGAGCGCGGGCAGCAGGACGAGGGCGCCGACCATGTTCCACAGGAACATGAAGGTGAGCAGCAGGCCCATGTCGGCCTGGAACTTGATGGCCGAGCCGATCCAGGTGAGCACGCCCACCGCCAGCGTGAGGCCGGTGAAGGCCACCGCGCGGCCGGTGGTGGACACGGTGAGCAGGTAGGCTTCGGCCAGCGGCAGGCCGCGGTCGAGGTAGGACTGCAGGCGGTTGTAGATGTAGATGCCGTAATCCACGCCGATGCCGACGCCGAGCGCGATCACCGGCAGGGTGGCGACCTTCACCCCCAGCCCCATCCAGGCCATGATGGCCTCGCACAGCACCGAGGTGATGTAGAGCGGCACCACGATGCAGACCGTCACCCGCAGCGAGCGGAATTCGATCAGCAGCAGCAGCGCGACGATGGCATAGACCAGCATCAGCATGGTGCGCTCGGCGTCGCGGATGACTTCGTTGGTGGCCGCTTCGATGCCGGCGTTGCCGCCGACCAGGGTGAAACGCACCTTGTCAGCGTCGTGGCGGGCGGCGAAGTCGCGCACCGTGGACATCACCGCCGACAGCGTGGCGGCCTTGTGGTCGTTCAGGTAGACCACGAAGGGCGTCATCGCGCAGCCGTTGCCGATGTATTCCTTGGGCGTCTTCTGGAAGGCGCCGCCGAGCGCGTACTTGTTGCGGCTGATGGCGTACCACTTTGGGTTGCCCTCGTTGTTGCCGGCGAGCACGCGGTAGGCGAAGTCGGACATCGACACCGTGCGCTGCACGCCGGGCACGCGTTCCAGCGCGGCGGCGAGCAGGTCCATGCCGGCCAGCACCTGGTAGTCGCGGCAGCCCTGCGGCGGGGTCTCGGCCATGACGACGAAGACGTCGGTGCTGGTAGCGTAGTGCTCGACGAGGTAGGCGGCGTCGCGGTTGTAGCGCGAGTCGGTGCGCAGTTCGGGCGCGCCGGGGTCGAGGTCGCCGATCTGCAGGCCGCGTGCGCCCCAGTAGCCGAGCGCCAGCAGCGCGGCGCCGGCCAGCGTCACCACCAGCGCGGGGCGCGGCCGGGCGCAGCGCGCCACCTGCTGCCACAGCCAGGGCAGGTGCTCGCGGCGGCGGCGGGCGTGGGCGACCGCGGCGGGCGAGACGCCGGTCCACGACATCAGCACCGGCAGCAGGAACATCTTGCTGAAGATGATGACCGCCACGCCGATGCTGGCCGAGATCGCCAGTTCCTGGATGACGCCGATGCGGATGACGAGCAGCGTGGCGAAGCCGACCGCGTCGCACAGCAGCGCCACGGTGCCGGCGACGAACAGGGTGCGGAAGGAGCGTTTGGCGGCCTCCACCTTGCCGGCGCCGTCCAGCACCGCGTTGGCGGTGGCGTTGATGTTCTGCACCGCGTGGCTGATGCCGATGGCGAAGGTGAGGAAGGGCACCAGGATGGAGTAGGGGTCCAGCCCGTAGCCGAGCAGGCGCACGAGGCCGAGCTGCCACACCACCGCGATCAGGCAGCACGCCAGCGTGGTGACGGTGCTGCGCAGGCAGCGCGAATACCAGAACAGCAGCGCGGCGGTGAGCGCCAGCGTGAGCAGGAAGTAGCCGAGGATGGGCACGGCGCCGGCTATGAGTTCGCCGATGACCTTGGCGAAGCCGACGATGCGGATGCCGACCGCTTCGCTGGCGTAGCGGGCGCGGATCTTCTCTTCGAGGTGGGTGGCGAAGCGGCCGTAGTCGAGGCGCTCGCCGGTTTCCGGGTCGCGCTCCATCAGCGGCACCAGCACCAGCGCCGAGCGCAGGTCGTTGGCGACCAGGGTGCCGACTTCGCCGGAGCGGAAGACGTTGGCGCGCAACTGCTCGATGGCGCGCGGCGAGCCGTCGTAGCCGTCGGGGATGACCGGGCCGGCTTCGAAGCCTTCGGCGGTGACCTCGCCCCACATCACGTTGGGCGTCCACAGCGAGCGCATGCCGGCGCGGTCGACGCCGGGGATGTAGAACACCTCGTCGTTGACCTTGCGCAGCACGTCCTGGAAGGCGGGGTCGAAGATGTCGCCGCTGCGGTTCTCGACCACCACCCGCACCACGTTGGAGAGGCCGCGCAGGTTGTCCTCGTGGGCGAGGTAGTTGGCGATGGCCGGGTGGCGGGTGGGGATCATCTTCTCGAAGCTGGCATCCGGCCGCAGGCCGAGCGCCGCCCAGCCCAGCCAGACGGTGAGCAGGGCGAAGAGGGCGACAGTGACGGCGCGGTGGCGGAACAGCGCGCCTTCCAGCCGGCGTTCGAGGCGTTTGAGCAGGCCGCCGTGCGGGGCGCGGATGGTGGTCTCACTCATGGCGGATCGCTCCCGTCCGTGCCGCGGCTTCGTTGGCGAGGCCGCCCCAGCCGGCCAGCACCCAGCCGGCGGGGCCGTGGGCGGCGGCGGTGAGCGGGCGGCCGTCGCCGGCGGGCAGGGGTTCGAAGCGCTCGCCCGCCACGCGCAGGCGGGTGCCGTTGTTGCCGACCAGCAGCAGTTCGTCGCCGGCCAGCGCGGCGCCATAGAGCGCGCTGCGGGTGCCGGCATCCACCGCCTGCCAGCTCGCGCCGAGGTCGGCGCTGCGCAGCACGGCACCGCCGAAGCCGTAGGCGAGCAGGCCGCCGCCCTCCCCCGGCATGCCGACCAGGCCGTAGAGCCCGCCTTCGGCGAGATCCGGCTGCGCCTGCCAGGTGGCGCCGGCGTCGGCCGAGCGCAGCATCAAACCGCGCTCGCCGGCGATCAGCAGCACCTCGGGCGCGGGCGAGGCGATGGCGTACAGGTGGAGGTCTTCCGGGTTGGGCAGGCGGTCGGCGAACAGCGTCCAGTGCTCGCCGCCGTCGGTGGTGGCGAAGGCCATGCCGAAGGCGCCCACCGCGTAGCCTTCGCGCGGGTTGCGGAACCACACGCTCATGAAGGGCCGCGAGGGGCCGAAGCCGGCGGTCTGTTCGATGCCGGCCAGGCCGTCTTCGGCGGCGGCGAGCGCATCCCCGGCGGCTTCGCGCTGGGGCGCCGGGGCGTATTCCAGCGCCTGCCGCGCGTGCGCCACGCGGGCCTGCGACCACGCCAGCATCTGCGCGTTGGCCTGGTTGCCGTCGAACTGGCGGACCCAGCTCGCGCCGCCGTCGCGGCTGTGCAGGATCACGCCGTCGTGGCCCACCGCCCAGCCGAGCTGCGGGGTGGGGAAGTGCAGCGCGGTGAGCATCACCGCGACCGGCACCGCGGCCTGGGTCCAGGTCCGGCCGCCGTCGTCGGAATGGACGATGGTGCCGCGCGCGCCGGCGGCGACCAGGCGCTCGCCGGCGTGGGCGAGGCCGTTCATCAGTTGCGCGGCGGCGCGCGGGCTCTGCGGGGCGGGGGTTTCGAGCAGGTCGATGGCGGGTGCGGCGGGCCGCGGCGCGAGGCCGGCGCCCGCGCCGGCGGCCACCAGCACCGCCGCCGCTGCGGCCAGCGTGGCGAGGGGAAGGCGTGTCATGTTCGGTGTCCCTGTGGGCGGGGCGGCGCCGGCGTGGCTGGGCGCCGCCCCGTTGTGCGCGGTCGTGGCCGCTGCTTACTTGGTGCCGCTGCGGCGCAGGGCGTCGGGGTCGAAATCCGCGCGCCGCGCCTTGGCGCCGAAGCGCCACGGCCCTTCTTCGTTGCTGAGGCCGGCGACGTAGTAGCGGCCGTCCTGCAGGTCGTACATGTTCTCGAAGGCGTAGTAGGGCAGCGGCAGGTCGTAGTACTGCATCAACTGCGCCTCGCCCACGCGCCAGAGCTGGCCGCGGCCGTCGTACTGCTCCTTGACGGCGATGGTCCAGCTGTCCTCGTCGAGGTAGAACACGCGCTTGCCGTAGATGTGGCGCGCGCCGGTCTTCAGCGTGGCTTCCACCACCCAGACGCGGTGCAGCTCGTAGCGGGTCAGCGCCGGGTCGAGGTGGTGCGGCTTGACCACGTCTTTCGCCTTGAGCTTCTTCGAGTGGATGGCGTAGCTGTTGTAGGGGATCAGCATTTCGCGCTTGCCCACCAGCTTCCAGTCGTAGCGGTCGGTGGGGCCGTTGAACATGTCGTAGTCGTCCTCGGTGCGGGTGCCTTCGGAGAAGCTGCCCGGCGAGTCGTAGATGATCTGCGGCGCGCGCCGCACCCGGCGCAGGCCGGCGTTGTAGACCCAGGCGAGGCGGCCGTCGCGGGCGAAGTCGAGCGGCTCGTGCACCATCACCACCTCGCCGGTGACGTCGGCCGGCGAGTACATGCGCGCCATGAAGTACCAGAAGCGGTTGTCCTCCTGGCGGTCCATGTTCTGCGCGAAGATCCAGCTTTCATCCACGCCGTAGGCGTTGAAGCTGCCGTTGGGATTGACCGCGCCGATCAGGTGGCGGCGCTCGATGCCGCCGGCGCGCGAGCGCACCTCGTGGTTCCAGATCGCTTCCAGCCCGTTCTTGGGGATGGGGAAGGGCACGGCACTGCGCTCCCAGTGTTCCAGCCCGGTGCCGGAATCGGTCAGCACGATGCGGCCGGCCTGCTCGCGGATGCGCTCGTAGTCGGCCTGCGGCAGCGCGGCGCTGCGGTGGCTGGGGTAGACGTCGAGGCGGTAGGTCTCCGGGTAGCGCTTGAGCATGGCGACGTGGCCGTCGGAGAGCTTGTCCTTGTATTGCTCCCAGTTCTGCGCGGTGACGGTGTAGAGCGGCTTCTCGTCGGCGTAGGGGTTGGCGTGGCCCTGGTTGATGTCGAAGCCGGCGGGCGGCTTGGTGAGGCCGCCGTTCCACGCCGGGATGGTGCCGGCGGCGTTGCCGGCGCGTTCGGCGCCGACCGGGGTGAGGTCCTTGCCGAGGCGGGCGATCTCGTCGGCGCTGAGGGCGGCGTGGGCGGCGCCGACCGCCAGCGGCAGCAGCAGGAGGCCGGCGAGCAGGCGGGCGGCGGGGGATGGGGTGTGCATGTCGGTTCTCCTTAGAAGGCCACGCTCAGGCTGGCGGCGAGGAAGTCCTTGTCGCGGTTGGTGTCCCAGCGCGCGCCGTCGATGAAGCGGGTGTAGGCGAGGTCCATCGTCCAGCGCCGGCCGTCGGCCAGGCGCGACAGGCCGACGCCGGTGCCCAGGGTGCGGCGGTTCTCGAGGAAGGTGCCGTCGGCGGCGTTGCCCTTGACGTCGTGCGCCCAGTAGAGGCGCGGCTTGGCGGTCCAGCCGGCGACGGCGTTGGGGTATTCCAGCTCGCCGAACAGGCGGTAGCCCCACGAGAACGGGGTGACGAAGCCGTCCTGCGAACAGTTGGCGGGCGTCACCATGCCGGCGGCGTTGGCCGCGTTGCAGCCCGCGCGGGTGGAGAGCGCCGGGCTGGCGTAGGCCGGGTGCCAGGCGGTGCCGAAGGTGAAGGCGCGGCCGTAGCGCACGCCGGTCCTGGCGTTGGGCAGGTCGGGCAGCCAGCTCATGCCGACTTCGCCCACCGCCAGCAGCGACTGCGCGCCGAGCACCTGGCTGAAGACGTTGATGGCGCCGAACTGGAGCTGGATCTTGTCCATGCGGTCATAGCCGCGGATGGTGGCGCCGGCCGGGTCGTAGAGGCGGTTGCCGACCAGCGGGCCCTGGGTGCCGCCGGAGACGCCGAACTGCACCAGGTCGCCGCCGTTGATCTGCACCGGCAGGTCGCGGGTGTAGGACAGTTCGGCCATCACCGAGGCGCCGCCGAGCGTGTTCGACAGGCTGAGGCCGAAGGTCTTGATGTCCTCGGCCGAGTAGTCGAGCAGGTAGGAGAGCGGCGCCGCGGTGCCGTACAGCGAGCTGGGTTCGGACGGGATGCTCGACAGGCTGAGGAAGGGCGTGCGGGTGTGGTAGTTGATGTAGTAGAGGCCGATGTCGGTCTCGCTGTTGGGCTCCAGCCAGTGCAGCGCGAGGCCGTACTGGCCGGCGTCCGACGGTTTGTCGTCGTTGAGCCGCAGCGAGCGCAGGTTGAGGCCGCCGAGCGCGGCCACGCCGTCGTACTGCTCGCGGTCGGAAAAGACGTCGGGGCCGAACTGCGAGCCGCCGCAGTTGATGACGTCGGCCGGCGAGAAGAAGGTGCCGCAGCCGTCGATCACCGTCTTCTTCCACTTCAGCTGGTAGAAGGCTTCCAGGCTGACGCCGCCGGGCAGGCCGAGGTTGCCGTAGAGCAGCGGCACCGGCAGCAGGATCTCGCGCACCTGGGCGCCGGCGCGCCGCGCCGCGGGCACGTCGATCGGGTTCACCACGTTCACGCCCTGGATGAAGATGCTCTCGCCCCAGTTCACCACCTGGTTGCCGAGCCGCATGTTGAGCCGGCTGTCGCCGCCCAGCTCCCAGTCGGCGAAGACGAAGGCGTCGAGCAGCTCGGCGCCGGTGAACTTGGCGGCGCTGTCGTAGTGGCCGTCGTCGAGGCGTTCGTTGGGGACGTAGCCGTTGTCGAAATGGCCGTGGTCCACCTTCTTGTCGGCCAGGGTGAAGTCGTGCCAGGCCTTGGCGCGCAGCAGGGCGCCGTAGTTGCGGTAGCGCAGCTCGACGTCGCCCACCAGCTTGAGCGTGGTGGAGGTGATGTCGCCACGGTCGAAGTTGAGGTCGCCGTCATCCGTGCTGCCGCCGCCGCTGCCGGGCTTGCCGCCGTTGTGGTTGGCGTTGCCGAACGAGGTGAGGGCGGCGTCGCGGTCCTGCGTGCGGACGTTGGTGCCGAGCGTGGCGTTGAGCGTCCAGGTGCCGGTCAGCTCGTCGCCGAGCTTGAAATCGCCGGCGTGGGCGCCGCCACAGTACGCGGCGACGGCGGCCGCCAGCGCGGCCCGGCGCAGGCCGGGTCTCCGGGGGGTTCCGTTCATGTGCTCCTCCTGGGCAGGGGAATGGGGAGGAGCCGGCTCAGCGGCCGGAGACGAGTTGCACGACGTGGCTGGCGGTGCCGGCGGCCTCGGCGAGCTGCAGCATCAGGCGGCAATCGACCACCGCCGAGACCGAGCCGTCGGCATTGCAGCCGGCGAGCGGGCCGTGGGTGACGGCGAACATCACGCAGCCCTGCGGCGACACCGGCTGGTGCACCGAGCCGCCGCGTTCGTAGGTGTAGTAGCCGGCGTAGCCAGGGTCG
Organism: Thauera sp. K11; assembly: GCF_002354895.1. Lineage (NCBI taxonomy): Bacteria > Pseudomonadati > Pseudomonadota > Betaproteobacteria > Rhodocyclales > Zoogloeaceae > Thauera > Thauera sinica. Next base: position 4,390,765 of record NZ_CP023439.1, on the reverse strand, counting down.
TCCTGCTCGTAGTAGAAGCCGCCTTCGACCAGGTAGGCCTCGGCCGAGCCGATGTGGGCGTGCACCGGCGCCTGCACGCCGGCATCGACCTTGAGCAGCATCGAGAAGCCGCCGGTCAGTTCGTTGATGGCGAGCAGCTTGAAGTGGGTGCCTTCCATCACCCAGGGCGTCCACGGCACGTCGGCGAGATTGACGAAATCCTTGCCGTGGCGGGCGCTGAGCGCGATCTGGGCGGAAGCGGAATTGCTGAGGACGGCGGCCGTCATGGGGTGTCTCCTGTGTTTTTCGTGGGCCGGCGGGTTGGCCGGTGCGGCGAAATCTAGCCGCGAGTGCGATGCACAAACACAGGGGCGCGGGAATCTGCGCGATATCCGAACAGGCGCCGATTTTTCGCAAATCGGCGGGCTTCAGTATCGATTTATCGCGGTTTTGGAATCGTCGCGCCGATTTCGGCGCGGGCGGTACCGGGGGTGTCGGCGCCGCCTAATATCGATCGCCGGCCCGCCTCGGGCGGCCGTCTTTCCACAACGATGAGGAGACCACGATGAGCGTCATGCTGTGCACCGCCGAGCGCCAGCGCACCCAGGGCAATGCCGCGCGCGACAGGATCACCCTGCCCTATCCGAAATTCCAGAAGCTGGACCCGATCCCGTGGCGGCCGTGGGTGATGGAGGGCGTGCAGTACAAGCTGTTGAGCGTGAATAGCCGTACCGGCGGCTTCACCTGCATGCTCAAGGTGCTGCCGGGCGTGGAGGCGCCGATCCACCACCATCTGGGCGCGATCGAGGTGATGGTGATGGAGGGCGACATCTGCTACGAGGAGTCGGACATCGGCGGGCCGGGCGACTACATGTTCGAGCCCGCGGGCGACATCCACCAGCCGCGCACCAAGGGCGGCTGCGTGCTGTTCTGCGTGTTCGACGGGCCGATCGCCGGGCTGGCGCCGGATGGGTCGATTGCGGGGATCGTGGATTACAAGGTGATGCTGGAGATGGCGGAGCGGGACGGGGTGGCCGGCGCCGTGCATCGCTGATCCGCGGATCTCAGTCGGCGGGCGCGGCCGGCAGCGCCGCGCCCGCCGGCGCCACCGCATGCCCCACCACCTGCCGCGTCCGCAACGTCCACCCCGTCGCCCACACCAGCGCCCCCACCCCCAGCCAGTAGGTATCGCTCATGCTGCCCCCGCGCTCCAGCCACAGCCGCGCCATCCACGGCCCGGTGAGCTGGGCGAAGCCATACAGCGTGATCAGCGCCGCCGAGATCCGCGGCCCCTGGTGCGGATGCAGCGCGCGCGCCAGGCGCTGGGTGAGCAGCACGCTGCCCAAGAAGGTGCAGCCCACCATCAGCGCGCAGGCGAGCACCCCCACCGTGCCCGGCCACAGCAGTGGGCCGGCAACGCCGATGCCCTGCACCACGTAGTTCAGCACCAGCGCGTTGCGGTCGCCCATGCGACTGCCCAGCCGGTTCCACAGCCAGGCGGCGGCCAGCGTGCTCAGGGCCAGGATCAGCCAGGCGCCGCTCTGCAGCCAGTGGCCGGCGGGCAGTTGTTCGCGCGCCACCACCGGCAGGAAGGTGGTCGGCAGGATGTAGCCGAGGCCGGCGCCGGCGTAGGCCATGAAGACCGGCAGGCTGGCGCGGTCGATCAGCGGCGTGGCGCGGCTCGCCGCCGGCTGGGCCGGCGCGCCGGCCTGCGGGCGGTCCAGCCGGCCGAGCTGGCGGGCGCTCCACCACGCCAGCGGCACCGCCGCCAAGGCCATCGGCCACCAGCGCGCGGCGCCGTGCAGCAGATCGGCCGGCAGGTTGGCGAGCGCGTTCGACAGCAGCAGGCCGCCGCCGACGCCGAAGTACATCAGCCCGGACAGCGAAGCCAGGCCGTGGCGCGCCAGCCATTCCAGCACCAGCGCCGGCGCCTGCACGAAGACCACGCCGTTGCTGACGCCGTTGATGAGCCGCAGCACGAGGAAGAGCATGAGGTTGTCGGTGAAGCCCTGCGCCAGCGTGCTGGCGGCATTGACCAGCAGGGCGACCGGCAGGATGCGGCGGATCTGCGCCGGTTCGTGCAGCCGGATCGCCAGCATGGCGCCGAGCAGGTAGCCGACGTAGTTCCAGGTGGCGATGGCGGCGCCGGCATCCAGCCCCATGAAGCCGTCGGCCACCAGCAGCGGCAGCAGCGGCGTGTAGGCGAAGCGGCCGATACCGTGCACCGCGACGAGGGCGAACGCGGCGGCGAGCAGCGGCAGCCAGAGGCGGCCGGGGGCGGGGCGGCGTGGGGGTTCATGGTTCGGCTCCTGGGGACCGGGCCCGATGGCCGGCCCGGCGATGACCCGACTCTAGCGGAGCCGGTGGGAATACCGTTAGTGAAAAGTAATATTCTTCGATTTCACTAAAAGAGAAAGGTCCGCGCCATGCTCTCCGCCAATCGCTTCAATCCCCAGCTGCTGCGCTATTTCCATGCGGTGGCGGAGCACGGCAGCCTGAGCGCGGCGTCGCGCCAGCTGAACTGCGTGCCGTCCAACGTCTCGGCGCGGCTGCGCCAGCTGGAGGACCAGCTCGGCAGCGTGCTGCTGGAGCGCAACGGGCCGCAGTTCCGCCTGACCGCCGCCGGCGAGCGCCTGCTGCCGCATGCGCGCCAGCTCGACACCCTGTGCACGGCGGCGTGGCAGAGCGTGCATCTGGACACGCTGCAGGGCCGCCTGCGGCTGGGTTCGATGGAGACCACCGCGGCGATGCGCCTGCCCGACGTGCTGGCGCGCTTCCACCGCCATGCGCCGCGGGTGGGCGTGGAGCTGGAGACCGGCACCAGCTCGGCGCTGATCGAGCGGGTGCTGGGGCACGAGCTGGACGCGGCGCTGGTGGCCGGGCCGCTGGAGCATCCGCGGCTGGTGGCCGACGAGGTGTGGCGCGAGGAGCTGCGGTTGGTGCTGCCGCCCGGCACGGCGCTGCCGGCGCGGGGCGGCGAGGTGAGCCTGATCGTGTTCCCGGAGGGCTGCCACTACCGCGCGCGCCTGTTCAACTGGGTGCAGGAGGCCGGACTGGCGCTGCGCGGGCTGCAGAGCTACGCCTCGGTCGAGGCCATCCTCGGCTGCGTGGCGGCGGGGCTGGGGATCGGCGTGCTGCCGGCCAGCCTGCTGGAAGGCCATCCGCGCGGCCGCCAGGTCGACAGCCATCCGCTGCCGGTGCATCTGGCGGTGTCGCCGACGGTGCTGATCCGCCGCCGGGTGGCGGAGCCGCACCCGGCGCTGGACGCCTGGATCGAGGTGCTGTTCGGCGGCGAGCGCGCGGCCGCCTGAGCAGCGCGCCGGGTCAGGAGTTGTCGCCGGCGCCGGCCGGTACCTTCTCCGGCACGTAGGCCTCGCGCAGGTCCACCGGCTTCTCGGCGTTCTTGCGCAGGCGGATGTTGAGCATCTCCACCACCACCGAGAAGGCCATCGCGAAGTAGATGTAGCCCTTGGGCACGTGGTGGCCGAAGCCGTCGGCGATCAGCACCACGCCGACCACCATCAGGAAGGACAGCGCCAGCATCTTCACGGTCGGGTGGCGCGAGACGAATTCGCCGATCGGCGCCGAGGCCACCATCATCAGGCCGACCGAGGCGACCACCGCGGAGATCATCACCGGCAGGTGGTTCACCATGCCGATGGCGGTGATGATGGAGTCGAGCGAGAACACCAGGTCGATCACCATGATCTGCAGGATGATGGCGGCGAAGGTGGCCTTGACCGCGCTGGAGGCTTCGCCTTCCTCGCCTTCGAGCAACTGGTGGATCTCGCCGGTGCTCTTCCATACCAGGAACAGGCCGCCGCCGATCAGGATGAGGTCGCGGCCGGAGAAGCCGGCGTCGAACACGCTGAACAGCGGCGCGGTGAGCCCGGCCAGCCAGGCCAGCGCGGCGAGCAGGCCGATGCGCATGAACATCGCCAGGAACAGGCCGACACGGCGGGCGACGTTGCGGCGCTCGGGCGGCAGCTTGTCGACCAGGATGGAGATGAAGATGATGTTGTCGATGCCCAGCACCAGTTCGAGCACCGTGAGGGTGAGGAAGGCGACGATGAGCTGGGGGTCGGAGAGGATTTCGAGCATCGGTACGGTCGGGGTGAGCGCGGCGCTGCGCGCAAAGGGGTGTCAACGTACCACGCCGTGGTCAGGTTGATATGACCTGCGCAAAGGCGGGCTTCAGCCGACCTCGAAGGCCTCGCCGGTACTGAAGAAGTTGCCGCCGGCGACGTAGTGGATGCTGCGCGTGGCGGCCTCGTCGAAGTGCCAGTGGCCGTCGCGGAACAGCCGTGCGTCGGCGCGCGCGGCCACCACTTCGCCAAGGAAGAGGTCGTAGGCCTGCTGGATGTGGGGTTCCGGGATGACGCGGCATTCCAGCCAGGCGATGCAGCCGCCGGGCAGCGGCGCGCCGACCTTGTCCGCGCGGTAGGCCTCGATGCCGAGCGCGGCGAACTTGTCCTCGTCGCGGCCGCTGCGCGAACCGGCGGCCAGCGCCTGCGCGGCGGCGGCGCGGGTGGGCACGGCCAGGACGAATTCGCCGGAGGCTTCGATCAGGCCGCGGGTGTAGGTGGCCTTGTCGATGACTACCGCGACCTTGGGCGGGTCGAAATCGAGCGGCATGTTCCAGGCGGCGGCCATGAGGTTGCGGCGGCCGCCGTGGGCGCTGGCGACCAGGACGGTGGGGCCGTGGTTGAGCAGGCGGTAGGATTTGGCGAGGGGGACGGGGAGGGTGTCGGGTGGGGGCATGGGTGCGGGGGGGGGTTGGGTGAGCAAGTCGTCGAATACTAGCTCGCTGGCTTCGGCGACGCGTGGGTCTGGTCCCTCCCCCTTCAAGGGGGGCGGAGCAGGGGTTTCGGCGAGCACTGCTCGCCGCCTGCGGAGCGGCGAGGCGAAGCCGAGACTCCTGGTTAGGAGGGGGATGGGGTTTGGTTCAGCGCCCGCCTGACCCCATCCCCACCCCAACCCTCCCCTTGAAGGGGAGGGAGAAGACGGCTCAGCCCGGCCTCAGCGGCCAAGATCGTCCGGGATATCGACATCCCGCAGCACGCCGGCATCGGCACTTTCGATCAGCACGACATCAGCCCCCCGCAGCAACTCGCGCGCGCCGCTGTCGCCGGCCAGCGCGGCGAGCCGCGGCCCCCACGCCGAACCGAAGCCGACCGGGTGCCCGCGCCGGCCGCCATGCGTCGCCGCAGCCACCCGTTCCGGCCCATCGACGGCGGCGGCCACCGCGGCAACCGCCTCGACCGGCAGCCACGGCATGTCGGCCAGCGCCACCACCCAGCCATCGGCATCCCTGCTGGCCGCAACCGCCGCGGCCAGCGCGCTGCCCATGCCCTGCTCCGCCGCGGCGCTTTCCACCACCTCGCAGCCGGCCTCCGCCAGCCAGCGCGCGCGCTCCGCCTGACCGGGCCGCAGCACCGCGAGACTGCCGGGCAGCGCGGCGCACAGCGCGCGCGCCGCGTGCCAGATCACCGGCCGGCCGTCCGCCAGCGGCATCAACAGCTTGTCGCGCTCGCCGCTCGGGTCGAAGCGGCGGCCGTAGCCGGCGGCGAGCAGGATGCCGCGCATCATCGCGCCGCGCAGCTCGACAGGGTGTCGGCGGCCAGTTCCAGCGCGGCCTTGGCTTCGGCCACCGGCAGCACCCGTTGCGGGGTGACGCCGTTCTTCACCGCGACCAGTTCGGCGGCGATCGACACCGCGATCTCGGCCGGCGTGCGGCTGCCGATGTAGAGCCCGGCCGGGCCGTGCAGCGCGGCGACCTGCATCTGGCTGACGTCGAATTCGCGCAGGCGCTCGCGGCGCGCGGCGTTGTTGCGGCGCGAGCCGAGCGCGGCGACGTAGAAGGCGGGCGAGCGCAGCGCTTCCATCAGCGCGAGGTCGTCGAGCTTGGGGTCGTGGGTGAGCGCGATCACCGCGGTGCGCGCGTCCGGCCGCATCGCCATGACCACGTCGTCCGGCATCTCGCGCGTCAGCGTGGTGCCGGGTACGCGCCATTCGTCGTGGTATTCCTCGCGCGGGTCGCACACGGCAACGGCGAAGTCCAGGCCGAGCGCGATGTGGGCGAGGCTTGCCGAGAGCTGGCCGGCGCCGATCAGCAGCAGCCGGTAGCGCGGGCCGAACACGCTGACGAGCGTGCGGCCGTCGAAGGCGGGGCCTTGTTCCGGGTGGGCGCTGCCGAGCGTGGCGCGGCCGCTGGCCATGTCGAGCCGGCGTTCGACCAGTTCGCCGGCGGCCAGCCGGGCGAGCAGTGCATCGAGCGGCGCGGGGCCGGCGAGCGGTTCCAGCACCAGCTCCATGGTGCCGCCGCAGGGCAGGCCGAAGCGGCGCGCTTCCTCGGCGCCGACGCCGTAGCTCACCAACTGCGGCGTGGCGGGCAGGCCGTCGCGGTGCAGGCGGGCGATCAGGTCGTCCTCGATGCAGCCGCCCGACACCGAGCCGACCGCGCGGCCGTCGTCGCGCAGCGCGAGCAGCGCGCCGGGCGGGCGCGGCGACGAGCCCCAGGTGCGCACCACGGTGGCGAGCAGCACCCGGCGGCCGGCGGCGAGCCAGTCGCGGGCGCGGGTGAGGACGTCGTGGTCCAGCGTGTCCATGGCGTTCAGGCCTTGAGCTGTTCGCCGATCGGCAGGCTGCGGATGCGCTTGCCGGTGGCGGCATGCAGCGCATTGACCAGCGCCGGCGCCAGCGGCGGCACGCCGGGTTCGCCGACGCCGGTGGGCTTTTCCGCCGAGGGCACGATGTGCACGTCGACCCTGGGCATCTGGTCGATGCGCAGCACGGTGTAGTCGTGGAAGTTGGACTGCTCGACCACGCCGTCCTTCAACGTGATCGCGCCGCTCAGCGCCGCCGCCAGCCCGTAGCCGATGCCGCCTTCCATCTGCGCGCGGATCACGTCCGGGTTGACCGCCACGCCGCAATCGACCGCGCACACCACGCGGTCCACCTTGAAGCTGCCGTCGGCGCCGACGGTCACTTCCACTACCTGGGCGACGTAGCTGTTGAAGGATTCGTGCACCGCCACGCCGCGGCCGCGCTTCGCCCCCTTCTCCCTGGCCGCGGCCAGCGGCTTCGTCCAGCCGGCCTTGTCGGCGGCGAGCTTGAGCACGCCGGCGTGGCGCGGATGGCCGCCGAGCAGCGCCATGCGGTAGGCCACCGGATCGGCGCCGGCCGTGGCGGCGAGTTCGTCGAGGAAGACTTCGGTGGCGAAGCCGGTGTGGGTGGAGCCCACCGAGCGCCACCACTGCACGGGCACCTTCACCTCGCCGTTGGTGGTGTGCAGGTCCACCTGCAGGTTGGGGATGGCGTAGGGCAGGTTGGCGGCGCCTTCCACCGAGGTGGCATCGACGCCGTTCTTCACCATCACCGACTCGAACGGCGAGCCGGTGATGATGGACTGGCCGACGATGCGCTGCGACCACGCCAGCGGCTTGCCGTCCGCATCGAGCGCGGCGCGCAGGCGGTGCAGGTAGGCCGGGCGGTAGTAGCCGCCGCGCATGTCGTCCTCGCGCGACCACACCAGCTTGACCGGCGCGCGGCCGCCGATGGCCTTGACGATCTGCGCGGTCTCCAGCAGGTAGTCCGACTTGGGGTTGGCGCGGCGGCCGAAGCTGCCGCCGGCGTAGAGCATGTGCAGCGTGACCTGCTCCGGCTGCAGGCCGAAGAAGGCCGCCAGCGCGTGCTGGTCGCCGGTGTGGAACTGCTCGCCGTTCCACACTTCGCAGCCGTCGCTGCCGACCCGCATCACGCAGTTGATCGGCTCCATCGCGGCGTGGGCCAGGAAGGGGAAGGCGTAGTCCGCCTCGATCACGCGGGCGGCCTGGCCGAGTGCCGCTTCGGCGTCGCCGTCCTTGCGCGCCACCGCGCCGGGCGTGGCGGCGAGCTTGCGGTAGTCGGCCAGGATGGCGTCGGAGCTGCCGCGGTAGGCGGTGGCGTCGTCCCATTCCACCTGCAGCGCGTCGCGGCCCTTCTTCGCCGTCCAGTAGTCGCCGGCCAGCACCGCGACGCCGTTGGGGATGACGACTACCTCGGCCACGCCGGGGACGGCGCGCGCGGCCTTGTCGTCCACGCTGCGCACGATGGCGCCGAAGCGCGGCGGGTGCGCCACCACCGCCACCAGCATGCCGGGCAGCTTGACGTCCTGGGTGAAGCGCGCGCGGCCGGTGGTCTTGTCGACGCTGTCCTTGCGCGGCGCGTGGCGGCCGATCAGGGTGAAGTCCTTCGGGTCCTTCAGCGTCACCTGCTGCGGCACCGGCAGCGCGGCAGCGGCTTCGGCGAGCTCGCCGAAGCGGGCCTTGCGGCCGCTCTTCGCGTGGCTGACGACGCCGGTCTTCACCGTGATCTCGGCGGCCGGCACCTTCCAGCGTTCGGCGGCGGCCTGCACCAGCATCGCGCGCGCGGCGGCGCCGGCCTGGCGGAGCTGCTCGTAGGAGTTGGCGATGGCGGTGCTGCCGCCGGTGCCCTGCGACGGGCCCCAGAACAGGTTGTTGTAGCGCTTGGCGTCGGCCGGCGCGCCTTCGACCGCGACCCGTGCCCAGTCGGCGTCGAGTTCCTCGGCCACCAGCGTGGCCAGGCCGGTATACACGCCCTGCCCCATCTCCAGGTGCTTGGCGATCACGGTGACGGTGTCGTCGGTGCCGATGCGGACGAAGGCGTTGGGCGCGAAGCCACCCTCGGCCACCGCCGCGCCGGCGATGCCGGGGCCGCCGGCCTGGGCGGCGGCGGTGCCGGGCAGCACCAGGGCGAGGGTGAGGCCGGCGCCGGCCTTGAGGAAGTCGCGGCGCGACGCGTTGGCGATCTGGCTTTTCATCGTGCGCTCCTTACGCCAGGCTCTTGGCGGCTTCGTGGATGGCGGCGCGGATGCGCACGTAGGTGGCGCAGCGGCAGAGGTTTCCGCCCATCGCGGCGTCGATGTCGGCGTCGCTGGGTCTGGGCTTGGCGGCGAGCAGCGCGGTGGCGGCCATGATCTGGCCGGACTGGCAGTAGCCGCACTGGACCACGTCCAGCTTCTGCCAGGCCTTCTGCACCGCGGCGCCGACGCGGCCGCTGCCGACGCCTTCGATGGTGGTGATCCGCTTGCCGGCGGCGGCCGACAGCGGCGTCGAACAGGAACGGATGGGCTGGCCGTCCAGGTGCACGGTACAGGCGCCGCACAGGCCCATGCCGCAGCCGAACTTGGTGCCGGTCAGGTCGAGTCCGTCGCGCAGCACCCACAGCAGCGGGGTGTCGTCGGGCAGCGCGGTGTCCACCGGCTTGCCGTTGAGAGTGAAGCGGGTCATCGGCGTCTCCTCGGGGTTGGGGCTGGAGCGATCGCGCGGTCGGACGCCGCGCGGAAGTGCGATGAAGCTTAGACGCCGTTTCTTTTAAGATCGACGGCGTAATCCTGCAAGCGTCTTGAAGGAGAGCTTAATGATCGAACCTGCCTTGCTGCCGGCGCTGGCCGCCTTCGAATGCGTCGCCCGCCATGCCAGCTTCAGCCGCGCGGCGGCGGAGATGGGGCTGTCGGCCTCGGCGTTGTCGCAGTCGGTGCGCAGCCTGGAAACGCGTTTGGGCGTGCGGCTGCTGGCGCGCACCACCCGGCGCGTGGGGCTGACCGACGAAGGCGCCCGCCTGCTCGACGGCGTGCGCCGCGGCCTGGACGAACTCGGCGGCGCGCTGGCCTCGCTCGACCAGGCGCGCGAACAGCCCGGCGGCACGGTGCGCATCACCCTGCCGCGGCTGGCCTTCGCGCAGTACTTCGCGCCGCACGTCGCCGCCTTTTCCGCGCGCTACCCCGAGGTCGGCATCGAGTTCTCGCTCGACGACAAGCTCGCCGACCTGGTGGCCGACCGCTTCGACATCGGCCTGCGCATGGCGGACAACATCGCCGGCGACATGGTGGCGATCCCGATCGGCCCGCCGCAGCGCATGATCGTGGCGGCGGCGCCGGCCTACTTCGCGCGCCATCCGGTGCCGCAGCAGCCGGCCGACCTCGCCGCGCACGACTGCATCCGCTTCCGCTACCCGACCAGCGGGCGCATTGCGCACTGGCTGTTCCGCGACGGCGACGGCGAGCTGGAGCTGGAGGTGAGCGGCCGCTTCATCATCAACGACGCCGATGCCGAACTCGACCTGCTGCGCCGCGGCCTCGGCATCTCGCAGGTGGTGGAATCCATGGTGGTGGACGACCTGCGCGCAGGCCGCCTGCGCGAGGTGCTGGCGGACTACGCCTGGCCGATGCCGGTCGCCCATCTGTACTTCCCCAGCCGCGCGCAGATGCCGGCGCGGCTGCGGGTGTTCATCGACTTCTTCCGCCAGGCCAACGCTGGCGCGTGAGTGGCGCGCCGGGCGCGAAGCCGACCTCGAAGCCGCCGAGGTTGAAGTTGCGCAGGCCCTCCAGCGCCTGGGTCAGCTTCTCGGCGGTGGGGCCGGCACGGCGCAGCGCTTCGACCAGCACGCGCGCGGCGATGCAGCCCGACTGGGCGCACGCCGGCAGGGTGAACGAAGACAGGGCGGCCAGGACCATGCAGCACAGGGCCAGGGCGAACGGACGCCGTCCGAGCATGGGTGTTCTCCTCCAGATGTCTGGTCGTGGTGATGCCGTCGTGCCGGCGGCATACCCGATCTTCCGCGCATGCGTGCGCGTCGGCCGGCTTGGCGGCCGGCCGGGGGCTGTCTAGACTGAGGCGGTGGATTCCACCCCGATCGACCGCAAGGAGGCGACGATGGCTGCGAAGAAGATTCTGATGATCACTGGCGACTTCACCGAGGACTACGAGACCATGGTGCCCTTCCAGGCGCTGCTGATGGCGGGCCACACCGTGCATGCGGCCTGCCCCGGCAAGAAGGCGGGCGAGCGGGTGCGCACCGCGATCCACGACTTCGAGGGCGACCAGACCTACAGCGAGAAGCCCGGCCACAACTTCACCCTGAACGCCGAGTTCGACAGCCTGCGCGCCGAGGACTACGACGCGCTGGTGATCCCCGGCGGCCGCGCGCCGGAATACCTGCGGCTCAACCCCAAGGTGATCGCCGCCGTGCAGCACTTCTTCACCGCCGACAAGCCGGTGGCGGCGATCTGCCACGGCGCCCAGCTGCTGGCCGCGGCCGGCGTGCTCAGGGGCCGCAGTTGCAGCGCCTACCCGGCCTGCGCGCCGGAGGTGAGGGCGGCCGGCGGCGAGTACGCCGAGATCCCGATCGACAGGGCCACGACGGACGGCAAGCTGGTGACCGCCCCCGCCTGGCCGGCGCATCCGGACTGGCTGGCGCAGTTCCTGCGGGTGCTGGGCACGCGGCTGGAGCCGTGAGCGCGGGGCTTGAAGCGCGGCCGGCCGCCCCCATCTGGAAGGCGCGACCGGTGGCCGCGGCGGAACTCTTGGCGCCGGCGGCCGACTTACCGGTAGCGCAACCCGACCGGCCGCCATGCTCCGCACCCTCAAAGACCTCTTCGACACCCTCGCCTCCCCCTTGATGGACACCGCCGCGCCGGCCGCCGGCGCGGCGGCGCACCGCCTGCAGCTCGCTACCGCGGTGCTGCTGGTGGAAGTGATGCGGGCCGACGCCGACAGCACGCCGCAGGAGCGCCAGGCGGTGATCGCCGCGCTGCGCCGCCGCTTCGCGCTCGCCGACGACGAGGTCGAACGGCTGCTCGAACTGGCCGAGGCCGCTGCGCGCGAGGCGCCGGATTTCTACGGCTTCACCTCGCAGCTCAACAAGGGTTTTTCCGCCGCGGAAAAGCTCGCCATCGTCGAGCTGCTGTGGGAGGTGGCCTTCGCCGACGGCCACCTCTCCCACTACGAGAACCAGTTGATGCTCAAGCTCGGAGACCTGCTCTACATTCCGCGGGGCGATTTCGTCGGCGCCAAGCAGCGCGCCCGCGAGGCCGCCGGCGCGGGCGCGCCCTGAGCGGCGTCTTTCCACCCACCCGTTTCCGATCGGCGGCCGGCATGCCGCCACGAGGACTGCCATGCAATTCGATCCACGCGGAGCCCATCCCTTCGCCCGACTGTCCGCCGGCGGCGAGCCGCCCAGCCTGCTGAAGAAGGTCGCCGCCACCCTCGTCACCGTCGCGGTGTTCGTCGTGGCGATGATGTTCTCGGTCGTCCTGTTTGCCGTGGTGCTGACCGTCGGCGCCATCTTCTGGGGCTACCTGTGGTGGAAGACCCGCACCGCGCGCAAGCGCATGGCCGAGGCCGGTTACGACGACCGCCGCCCGCCACCGCCGTCCGGCGGGCTGGTGATCGAGGGCGAGGTGATCCGCGAGGTGCGCAGCGGCGACGACGGCCGCTGAAATGAAACGACCCCACGCTCACTGCGTTCGCTGCCCCAAGGGGCGTCAGTACGCTCGAGGCGGTTCGGCGCGTACCGAACGCAGGGGATGTGCCCCAACGATCGCATCGATACCCGGATCGCACGGGTGAGGCTGCTGCTGGAGAACGTGGCGGCCTGAACCGGGCGCGAGCCGTTTGCCCGGCGTCAGGCGGTCCGTTCCGCGCGGGCGGTCACGATGCCCTGCTGCGCGGCCCACAGGCCGACGTCCTCGCGGCGAATGGCGGCTGCCATCAGCGCCGGGAACTGGTCGGGCGAGCAGGCGAAGGAGGGCACGCCGAGCGCGGCCAGCTTGGCGGCGAGCTGGCGGTCGTAGGCCGGCGCGCCTTCGTCGCTCAGCGCAAGCAGCACGATGAGCTGGGCGCCGGATTGCACGAGTTCACTGGCGCGCTGGAGCAGGTTCTTTTCAACTCCGCCTTCATAGAGGTCGGAGATCAGCACCATGATGGTGTTGCGCGGCTCACGCACCAGCCCCTGGCAGTAGCCGACCGCGCGGTTGATGTCGGTGCCGCCGCCCAGTTGCACACCGAACAGCACTTCCACCGGATCGCTCAACTGCTCGGTGAGGTCGACCACCGCGGTGTCGAACACCACCATGTGCGTTTTCACCGCCGGCAGCGAGGCCATGACGGCGCCGAAGATGCTGGAATAGACCACCGAGGCCGCCATCGAGCCGCTCTGGTCGATGCAGAGGATGACTTCGCGCTGGCTGCGGCGTGCCTTGCGGCCGTAGCCGATCAGGGTTTCCGGAATGATGCTGCGGTGGCTTTCCTGCCAGTGGCGCAGGTTGGCGCGGATGGTGCGCTGCCAGTCGATTTCGGCGTGGCGCGGACGGCGGTTGCGCTCGGCGCGGTTGAGCGCGCCGGTGACCGCGCTGCGCATCGGTTCGTCGAGCCGCTTCATCAGCGCATCGACCACCTTGGCCACGACCTGGCGGGCGGTGTCCCGCGTCTTGGCGGGGATGATGCCGCGCAGGGACATCAGCGTCGCCACCAGATGGACGTCGGGCTGCACCGCGTCGAGCATTTCCGGCTGGAACAGCATGCTCTTGAGGTCCAGGCGTTCGAAGGCATCCTTCTGCATCACCTGCACCACCGGGGCGGGAAAGTACTGACGGATGTCGCCCAGCCAGCGCGCGACCCGCGGCGAGGAAGCACCGCTGCCGCCGCGCAGGCCGCCACGGCCGTCGGCGTCGTAGAGCGCGGTGAGGGCTTCGTCGATGCGGATGTCCTCGCCGCTGAGGTCGCCGCAACTGTCCTGCGCGGGTTCGCCGAGCACCAGCCGCCAGCGGCGCAGGCGTTCATCCGCAGTGTCCTGCGGTGCGTGTCCGTCGTTCATGCCTCGATTCCCAGCAATTGGCGCAACAGCGGCAACGCGCGTTCGGCGCGCTGTGCATCCCATTCCGGCGGCCGCTGCGTGCTGGCGGCGGCCGGGCGGCCGGCGCGTTCGCCGAGCTGGCGCCGCTCGGGCAGGCTGAAGCTAGAGAAGGCGCGGCGCAGCAGGGGCAGGTCGCGCAGGAAGTGTTCGCCGCGCAGGGTGCCGAGCCAGCCATCGACCAGCGCCCACAGCCGCTCGTCGTGCAGCAGCACCATGGCGCTGCGGTTGAGGAAGCCTTCCAGCCATGCGGCAGCGGGGCCGGGGTCGTTGCCCGGCGACAGCGCCTGGCTCATGCACAGGGCGGTGTGTTCGGCGTCGTCCAACTGGTCGTCGAAGCGCAGGCGGGTGGCGAGGCCGGCCACCAGGCCGTGGCAGCCGGCCTGCCGGCCGAGGCGGGCGAGGGCGGTGTGCCAGCCTTGCAGCAACTCGTCGTCGGCGATCAGTTGCAGCGCCTGGTGGGTGGCGGCAATGGCCTGGTTCATCGCGGCGGCGGCATCGTCGTCGAGCGCGCTGCAGGCGCCCGGCAGGCCGATGGCGGCGCGCGGCACCAGGGTGGTCAGCACGTGCCGGACCATGGCGGTGTCGGTCTGGCGCACGTTGCCGTAGCGGGCGACGTTGGCCAGCGGCGGAATGGCGGCGAGTAGCTGGAGGACGTCGCTGGCGATCGCCGCGAGGTCTTCGAGTGCGCGGGTGACCGGGGCGATCGCGGCCTGGAGGTCGGCGAGCAGAACCTGGTCCATCAATTCCGCGAGTACGGGTAGCTCGGTTGCCGTCCTGGCGCGGTCCACCGCGCGTGCGCCGGCGGCCTCCGCCACGGTGGAACCCCAGCGGCTGGCGTCGATGACGGCGATGGCCAGCTCCGGCGCCCACTGGAGCTGCCACAGTTCGTGGAAGCTGCCTTTGGCGCCGTGGCCGCTGCGGCCCGGCATGCCCCAGGGAATGTCCAGCAGGCGCAGCCGGTGCAGCAGGTGGCTGCGGGCGAGGTCGTTGGGCTGGCGCAGGTCGAGGTCCAGCGTTTTCTGGCCGGCTTCGGGCTTGAGGCGCAGGTTCCTCTGGGCCTGGGCGAGGTCGCGCTGCAGCGGAACGGCGGGGGCGTTTTCCGGCGTGGTGCCGAGGCGGTCGCCGATGATGAGCCGCTGCGCGATCAGCCGCATCGGTGCGTCGTCGCCCATGCAGACGATGCTGCGCAGGGCTTCGGAAAGTTCGTCCAGGCCGGGTTGCGGACGTTCGCGCAGGGCGGCGAGGGTGTCCGCCAGCCGGGAGGCTTCGATGATGTGGGCGGAGGAGCAGTCCAGTCCCTCGGCGCGGAACAGCGCGGCGGCGCGCGCCAGCCAGCCGATGGCGCGCTTGTCGGCGGCGCTGTGCCACAGGTGCTCGTACCAGCCGGGGGAGGCGACGCCGGCGCCGTAGCCGCTGGCGATGCTGAGGTGGGGGTAGGACCACGGCACCCAGGTGGCTGCGACCTTGACCTTGGGCAGGCCCTTGAGCAACTCGTTGTCGGCCTTGGCCGGTGGCATGTCGGCCAGCGCGGGCACGTGCCAGGCGCCGCACACCACGGCGATGCGCTGGTAGCCGTCCTTCTGCGCCTGGCGCAGGCATTTGCGCATGTGCGCCTCGCGCATCGCTTCGCGCCGTTCGGCCCGGGCGCTCCAGCGGCGCGGCGGCGCTTCGGCGCGCACCGTGGTCATCGCCTCGCGGATGGCGGCGAAGAGTTCGAGGCCGTCGTTGCGTTCCTCCACCATGTGGTTCCACCAGGCTTCGCCATCGGCATGGCCGGCGGCGCGGCCCAGCCAGTCGAGCGGATCACCGCTGGGGCCGGTTTCGTCGGCGGTGGCGGTTTCTACCGTAGAGGGGTCGGTATGCTGTTCTTCGGCTTCAGCGGCATCCGTACCCGCGTCGCCGTTGTCATCCGCCGTGCGTGCGATGCCGAACTGATGGCTGATCGGCAGATCGATGAAGCGGACGGGAATGCGATGGGCGTTGGCGTGGCGCAGCGCGTTCCACTCCGGCGAGAAGGCGGCGAAGGGGTAGAACACCGCTTCGCGCGAATCTTCCGGGTTGTAGACCAGCAGGGCGACGGGCGGCACCAGGCCGGGGTCGTCCACCAGCGGCAGCATGTCTTCGCCATCGGGCGGCCCTTCGACGAGCAGGCAGTCGGGCTGCAGCGCTTCCAGCGCCCGCTGCAGGCTGCGGGCGCTGCCCGGCCCGTGGTGGCGGATGCCGAAGATGTGGAAGGGCGCGGCGGACATCGGGCGCTCAGTCCTGGTCGCGGCAGGCGCGGTAGAGGTCCTTCCAGTCGTCGCGTTCCTTCATCACGGTTTCCTGGTATTCCCGCCAGACCACCGCGTCCTGCACCGGGTCCTTGACGATGGCCCCGACCAGGCTGGCGGCGACGTCGCCGGCCCGCAGCACGCCGTCGCCGAAGTGGCCGGCCATCGCCACGCCGCTGTTGATGACGGAGATGGCCTCGGCGGTGGAGAGCGTGCCGCTGGGCATCTTGAGCTTGGTCTTGCCGTCCTCGGTCTGGCCGTTGCGCAGCTCGCGGAAGATCTGCACCACGCGGCGGACTTCCTTGAGCGCGGGCGGTTCGCCCGGCAACTGCAGGGCGCGGCCCATTTCGCCGACGCGCTTGGTGACGATGGCGATCTCCTCGTCCTCGCTGGCCGGCACCGGGAGGATCACGGTGTTGAAGCGGCGCTTGAGGGCGCTGGAAAGTTCGTTGATGCCCTTGTCGCGGTTGTTCGCGGTAGCGATCACGTTGAAGCCGCGCACCGCCTGGCACTGGATGCCGAGTTCGGGAATCGGCAGCGACTTTTCCGAGAGGATGGTGATCAGGGTGTCCTGCACGTCGGCCGGGATGCGGGTGAGTTCCTCTACCCGCGCGGTCTTGCCCAGTTCCATCGCGCGCATCAGCGGGCTGGGCACCAGGGCGTCGGTAGACGGCCCTTTGGACAGCAAGTGGGCGTAGTTCCAGCCATAGCGCAGTTGCTCCTCGCTGGTACCGGCGGTGCCCTGGATCAGCATGGTGGAATCGCCGCTGACGGCCGCAGCCAGATGCTCGGAGACCCAGGACTTGGCCGTGCCGGGCACGCCGAAGAGCAGCAGTGCGCGGTCGGTGGCCAGGGTGGCGATGGCGGTTTCGATGATGCGGCGGTTGCCGATGTACTTGGGGCTGATCTCGAAGCCGTTGTCCAGCCGGCCGCCCATGAGGTAAGTCGCCACCGCCCAGGGCGACATGGCCCAGTTGCCGGGGCGTTCGCGGCTGTCGGATTTCCTGAGCATGTCGAGCTCTTCGGCGAATTGTTGCTCGGCGTGCTGGCGCAGAATCTGGCTCATGTGGGTATCCGCTGGCTAAGGGTTGGGACCTAGGGTTCGATGGAGGAGCTTGCGTTGTTCGACGATGGCCAGCACTGCGGCCAGGGTGTCGTCGAAGTATTCGGTGCCGGCCTGCCCCGTCGGCCACGCGCTGATGGCGTCGTTCAGGCAGGCGGGCGGGATGACGCAGACGAATGCGGGCAGCGAGCGGCGCAGGGTGTAGTCGTACTTGCCGATGTCGGTGGGCACCGCCTCGCGTACCCGGCGCAGTACCTCGATGGCGAACTCGGCCGATATCACTGGCTGTGCCGCGGGCAGGCTGTGCGCAACGTGGGTGAGTATGTCGCCGAGCATCGACTGGCGGCGGTCGGTTTCCAGCATGCGCAGCCAGTGGTGTTCGCGCTGCGCCACGGGCAGGCAGGAAAGCAGGGTGAAATCGTTCAGTTGCAAACCCGGCAGCGGGGCGCAGGCAAGGAAGGCTGCCGCCCATTCGGCGCCGTCTGCGCCGACCTCGTCGCCATTGCGTCCTGTGCCTTCGCGTGGCAGCGCTTCGCTCCAGGCGCGCAGGATGGCTTCCCGCCAGTCGGAGCCTTTCGCCCAGGCGATCAGTTCGGTCACCGTCAGGCCGGTGTGCGCGGGCCACCAGGCGAGCGGCAAGGCGCGTGCCAACTGGTAGAGCCACCAGGCGCGCTCGCCCAGGCTTTCACTCTTGGGGCGGCTGGCTTCCACGCCGTCGCTCTTCCAGGCCGGATCGAACTCCGCCGGCGGCGTGAGAACCAGCGCTTGGCGGAACAGCTTGCGCTCGCGCGTCAGGCAGGCGGCCATGCGCTCGCCCATGCGTGCAACGTAACGGCTGGCCGGCAGACGGGCGAGCAGGCCGGCGGCCTGCTGGCGCACTTCCCTGCTGCGGTCGGCAAGCTGCGCTTCGAGGAAGTCCCCGTCGGAGGCATTGAGGCCGTTCGCCAGTTGTTCGAGCAGGGCGGCGCGTTCGCGAGCATCGAGCTGAGAGAAACCGGCCTGCAGGTGCGCCAGGGCCTGTTGCGGATCGCGGCTGCGGAATGCCTGCAGGTAGTGCTTGCGCAGCTCCAGGCTGCCGTGGTCCCACTGGCTGTCGTCCGGCAAGGTATCCGCGTCGCCGGTCGCGCCTGTGCTGGCCCAGAGCCAGGCGGTCTGCTGCCCGGCCAGCCAGCGGCCACGCTCGCCGAGTACCGGCAGCAGGGCGGCGCGCAGGCTGGGCGACTTCTGCCCGAGGTTCAGCGCGCCGGGCAGCAGTTGCGGCGGCAGAACGGTGCCGCTGGCGGCGAGCAGGCGCAGTGCTTCATGGCGCAGCGGCCCGGGGCCGTCATCGAGCATCTGGCGCAGCGCCGTGCCCAGCTCGGCGTCGTCGTTGATGCGCAGTGTTTCGGCAGGGCTGGCGAAGGGCGCGGCGGCCTCGGTTTCGGAAGGCCGGTAGCCAGCGGCTCCGCAGGTGGCCAGCACGCCGGCAGCGCGCAGTACGCGGACTTCCGGCGTGGTGTCCGGCGGGCTGGCGGAGGCGAGCAGGTCGCCCAGCGGGCCGGGCAGCGGCGGCAACCGGGGCGGGCGGCGCTCCGTGCCCAGCAGCACGCCGGTGGCGAGTTCGTGCAGGAGACTCATGCGGTTTCGCGCTCCTCGATCCAGGTGAGGGCCGGCTGCCAGGCGCTGAGCGGGCGCAGGGAAAGGCCGTTCCATTCGCCGAAGATGCCGAGCGGGGCGCCGCCTGTGGTGGCGACGAGCTGCCAGCCGTCTCGTTCGCGCACGGCGAGCGGCAGGCGGCGTGCGCCGGCACGCAGGCACCAGCCCTGTTCGTCATGCCACGGCACGCCGTCGTCGATGCGCATCGGCAGCGGCGACAGCCAGGGATTGCCGGCGACGGCATCCGCCAAGGCATTCAATGCGTCCTCCATGCCCTGCGCTGGCGGCGGCGTGCCCTGGCACGGCTGGATTTCGCCGGCGACCAGTGCGCGCAGCGGTGCGTTGCCGGGGAAAAAGGCCAGCGTGGTGCCTGCAACGCTGCCCACCAGCCAGGATGGCTCGAAACGCGGGCTGCCGTGAGCGTGGTCCAGCAGCAATGCCCAGCGGCCGGTGCGCAGGCCGCGGAGCCAGACGCGCCGGACCCACAGGCGCTCCTCCTCGTCGCAGACGACTCCCTGGACCTGCCAATCGTCGCTGATCTGCTCGCCATGGCCGAGTACCGTATCGCGATCCACCACCTGTCCGAGCGCGGCCTGGACGTCGGCCTGGGTCGCGGGCGGCAGCGTTTCCAGCCGGCGGTAAGCGTCGATCAGCAGAAACAAGCTGCCCATGCCGCCGAGTACCCGGGCCGGCCAGTGTTCGTTCTGACCGACGTCGGCGCCGATACTGCGCAACCGGTAGGCGAGGCCGGGCAACTGGGCATCGACCATGCGGGTGGCAATCTCGTCCCACTGCGATGGCGCGGCAGGAAGTTGAGCCAAGCCTTGGCGCAGGCGGTCGCTCAGCCAGCGAGATAGTTCGTCCATGCCGCCGTTCATGCGTGCGGCGCGTGTCGCTGCGCGTTTGGCTGCGGCCTGGGGATCGGCCTCCGAGCGCGGCGCTTCGGTCTGTTTCTGCTCCTGCTTTTCTGCGCGCTGACGCCGTGTCGCCAGCCATTCGCCTACCCAGGCGGGTGCCGTCGCCGGTTTGAAATGGGCGGGCTGCTGGGCGAGCAGCAGGAGCAGGGCGAGGCCGTGCTTGCAGGGGAACTTGCGGCTGGGACAGGTACAGCGGAAGGCTGGGCCGGACTTGTCGACCTGGACCTGGTAAGGCTTGCCGCCGCTACCCTGGCATTCGCCCCATATCGCCTCGTCATCGAATTCCAGCCGCGGCCATTTCGCCGGAATCACCAGCCCTTTGGCGGCCTTCGCCGATGGCTCATCCGGGGCAAGTTGCAATACGGCGGCGGCGTCCAGGGATAGGGTCAAGGCGGGCGTTCCGGTTTGCGGAGGCCGCATTCTATGCGTTCCCTATGACAAATGTCAGATCTTGTCGGGCGACGAGCCGGGACGACCGGGCCGGGGTGGCCGCACTGGGCGCAGGAAATGCCCGCGACTTTCGGCTGGAAGGGAACCGGCTTCCGACGCGGGCCGGTAGCCGTGTTCTCGGGTGGAGGAAGTCGATGCCGGCTGCCTGGCGATACATGCGAGGGTGATGCCCAGGCGTCCTGAGGGTCCTCGCCGCCGGCCGGAGGGAGGTGAGCTACGTCCCGGGGCAGTTGGCGAAAACTGCCCCGGCGGTCGAATGGCTACTCGTTTTTCCGAAACGCTTCCCACAAGCCCGCAACGATGAGCGTCCCGATGGCGACGGCGAAGGCCGCCTTGCTCGAGACCACTGCCCAGGACGCAGGCACGATATCTGCCGCAATGAACAGGACCATGCCGGTCACGCCGGCCGACAGCCCGATCTTGTAGAGCGCATCCATGATGCGTGTCGGGGCTCCCGTGGGTTGGCCGGTGCCGGTGTTCTTCGATCGGGTACTCATGAGGCAACCGTGTCGGCAGCGTGCCCGGGCTGTGCATGTTGCACTGGCCGGCTGGACAGCGACCAGACGCTGTTGGGTTGCCCGGTCGCGGCGCGGCGCATCGTGCCGCGCGCCAGTGCCAGGAAGCACGCGGCCAGCAGCAGCAGGATCGTGTCGAACAGCGCGACATCCCAACCCCCGTACCATGACGATCGCGTGAGGTTCACGATGGGCAGCAGTCCATACACGATCGCGCATCCGGACAGTATTTCGATGCCGGCCCGGATCGGTGGCCGGGCGAGCGACCAGATCAGGGCGCCGAAGAACCCGATGTAGTAGAGGTTTCCTTCCCACTGGCTGCGGCCGGGCAGGTCGGGCGGCAGCCATTGCGTGCCCGACAGCATGGTGCCGATGCCCAGGCAGCAGCCCAGGCAGATGCCGATGCTCAGTTGCGCCATGATCCAGCCGGACATCGGCTGTTCCACATGGTGGCGGCGCCTGCGGGTCTCGATCCAGAGCAGGTTGCCGGAATAGAACAGGAAGGCGCCCGCCAGACCGAGCACGAAATAGATCGCTTTGGTGAGTTGCCCGCCGAAGTCGGCAAAATGCAGGGAGACGTAGCCCGCCTCCAGTACGGTTGGAACGCTGCGCCGGCCTGGCGCATCGACCTCGATCACCTTGCCCGTGGCTGCGGAGAGGGCGACCGATGCCTCCGGAACGAGCGCGCGGCGGATGCGTCCCACGACCCTGGCTTGCGCGTCGGCGGTGCCATAGCCGGAATAGTGAATGCCGGTGGGCTGGAAGTCCCCGATCTGCGCCGTGGCGATGTCCAGCAGACGGGATGCCGGCAGCATCGGGGCGGGGGGACGCCCGCGCGCCTCGGGTCCGCCATGGCGGTGGCGCCGCGCGGCGAAGCCGCCCTGTTCCTGCGCCGCGAATGCTTGCGATGCGGCGAGGTCGGGCGAGATCCGATCCATTGCGTCGCCGAGGATCGGCATGATGCAGATCAGTACCCCGGTGAACGCGAACATCAGATGGAACGGCAGTGACAGCACGCCGATGACATTGTGGGCGTCCAGCCACATCTTCTTGAGGTTCTTGCCGACCCGCAGCGAATAAAGGTCGCGCAGCAGATGGGGAAGATGGATCAGCAGCCCCGTGACCAGGGCCAGGCCATAGACGGCGCTCACCACGCCCATGAGGGTGTAACCCGCATGTTTGGGCAGACCCAGGGAGTAATGGATCTGATTGATCATGGCGCCGACGCTCGAAGGCGCATCGAGCCGGACGATGTGCCCGTCCGCATCCGGTGCGAGGGTGTGGGTGATCCACGGCTCGCCGCGGGAGGGGTTGCCGCCGTAGAAGACGGCTTTCGGCCCCTGTCCGTCGGGGCCGAAACTCAGTTCCAGCGCATCCGCGAAATCCGGGTGTGCGACGGCCGCGTCGACGACGCGCTCGATGTCCGCCCTGCCGCCGTGTGTCTGCCGCAGGTCCGGGTTGGCCCATTTCTGGATCGGTTCCAGGTAGATGGCCAGGGCGCCGGCGAAAAAGGCGATGAACAGCGCCATGCCGGTGCAGATGCCCACCCAGCTATGGACCGAAGTGAAGCGCTGGATGAACGCGGGGGAGAAGAGCCGTTTCTTCGTCATGTCCTACGCTCCCGACAGAACGCGCATGGCAATCGCGGCGCAGGCCACGGCCGCACACCCCGCGCCCAGATGGATCCAGGCCTGGCGGGCTTGCCGGTGGCTGAGCCCCCAGATCAGGATGCCGCACCACACGGGCAGCAGGAGGAAGAGCGCGGCGAGGTAGTTGGTCGCCGCCGCCGCCGGGCCGAACGCTGCGTACAGGCCACACAGGGCGAAGGCCAGCGGCGTTCCCAGCACCACGCTGGCGACGGCCTGGGAGCGATAGTCGTTCTTCATCGTATTCCCCGGCGCGCGGCGACGTACGGCAAGGCGACGCTGACCAGCATCCAGGTCAGCAGCGCCAGCAGCCCGCCGACCAGACCGCCCCAGGTGGACACCCAGGCCGCGGTGCCGAGCAGGATCAGCACTGCGGCAAGCACGACAAGAAGACGGCGAGATGGCGCAATGCGCAAGAGACGCTGGTTTTCGGACGCTGCGTAGAGCAGCGCCGAACCCGCCGCAGTGAGCAGGAGCCCACCCGCAGACAGCAAGATTTCCAGTGGCATATGAATCCGTTCAGTGAGCGAAATACGACCGCGAGCGGCGAGTCTAGGTCATGCGTAACAGGTCGCCACGACCTGAAACCGGATGATCGTTATTCATTTCTTTGGGTGCCTGCCGGTTCCGGTGACAAGGCAAGCGCATGGACATGCCGGGGTGTTACGGGCAGCCCGAGCGCCTTGCGCACGGTAATGGCATTGGCGTAGAGGTCGTAGCGGTTCTCGGCGACCGCGACCTCGGCCTGGCGTCGCTTGTCCTGGGCGGCGAGCCAGTCGCGCAGCGCCACGGCGCCTTCGCGGTAGCGCAGCGCGTACAGCCGCTCGGCGATGCGGGCATCCTCGCGGATGGCCGCCAGGGATTCGTGCTCCTGCTTCAGTTGCACGCCGGCGGACAAGGCGTCGTCCACCTCGGTGAAGGCGGTGAGCAGGGCCTGCTGGAAGCCGAGTGCCGCTTCGTCGAACTCGGCCCGCGCAACGGCGGTGCTCAGCCGGGCGCGTTCCAGGTTGATGAAGGGCAGCGCCAGACCGGCCGCCAGGGTCCCGACCGGGTTGGCGAGCACGTCGCGCAGCGCCGTGCTGGAACCGCCGCCGCTGGCGGTGAGCGTCAGGGTGGGATAGAACGAGGCGCGCGCCGCGTCGACCGCGGCCAGCGTGCGCCGCAGGCGCAGTTCGCTGGCGCGCAGGTCGGGGCGCCGCGCCAGCAGCGCCACCGGCAGGCCCGCCGGGGCGGGCTGGACCTCGTGCACGGGCAGTTCTTGCGGCTCGTAGGCCGACAAGTCCCTGCCGTCGGCCAGCACGGCCAGGGCATTGCGCGCCTGCACGCGCTGCTGCGCCAACTGGGCCGCCAGTACCTGCTGCTGCCCCACGGACTGCCGCGCTTCGGCCAGTTCCAGCGCCGAGGCCGCACCCTCGGCGTACTGCGCCCGCACCAGTTCCAGCGTACGCCGCGCATCGTCCAGGCTGGCCGCGTTGTAGCGGATGCGCTCGCTGAGCAGGCCGAGGCGGAAGTACAGCGAGGCGGCGGTGGCCTGCAGACCGATGCGCACGTTGCGGCGGTCCTCCGCGCTGGCCTGCGCTTCCCAGCGGGCCATGTCGTGCTGGGTGCCGAGGCGGTTCCACAGGTCCACTTCGTAGGCCAGGCTCAGGGTCGCGGCATGGCTGCGGGTGGTGTCGCCGCCGTGGCGCAGCGCGCGGCTGCGCTCGCCGCTCACGCTGGCGGCGGGTTGCGGCCAGCGCGCGTTGCCGGCCAGCCCGGCCTGCAGTTGCGCCTTGCGGACCTTGAGGGCGGTGGCTGCCAGTTCGCGGTTGGCGGCTTCGACTTCGGCCAGCAGGGCGCGCAGGCGGGGGTCTTGCAGAAAGGCCGGCGGGGCGGGGTCGGCGGCCGTGTCGTCCAGATGGCTGAGCCCCCTATCCCCCGGCCCCTCTCCCGCGAGAGGAGAGGGGAGTCCCGGCTGCGGAACGTTCGCGCGCACGCCGGTTTTCTCTCCACGTGCCCAGTGGGGGGGCAGTCCGTCGGCAGGGCGCTCGAAGGGCGTCCGCGTCGCGCAGCCGGCCAGCAGCACGCACAGCAAGGCGGCGGCCAGGTTCTTTTTCGCGGGCGTCATGGCCATCACTCCCGCGCCAGCGCCACGACGGGATCGAGGCGGGCGGCGTTGCGTGCCGGCAGGTAGCCGAACACCATGCCCACCAGCAGCGAACTGGCGAAGGCGGCGGCGATGGCGGGCACGCTGTAGACCAGCTTGAGCGAACTGGAGAAGGCGTCCAGCAGCCAGCCGGTGGCGAACGACAGGGCGATGCCGAGGGCGCCGCCGATCAGGCACACCAGCACCGCTTCGATGAGGAACTGCAGCAGGATGTCGCCGCGACGCGCGCCCACCGCCATGCGCACGCCGATTTCGCCGGTGCGCTCGCTCACCGACACCAGCATGATGTTCATCACGCCGATGCCGCCGACCAGCAGCGAGATCAGCGCGATGGTCGAGATCAGCAGCGTCAGCGTCGCCGAGGTGGCTTCCGCGGCCTGGCGCACGCCGTCGGCGTTCTGCACGAACACCTCATCGTTGCCGCGGCGCAGGGCCAGCAGGTGCAGCACCGCGTGCTCGGCGGCGGCGGCCGAGACGCCTTCCCGTACGCGCACGACGATGCTGTCCAGGCGGGTCTGCCCGGTGATGCGGTCGCCGACCGTGGTGTAGGGGGCGAAGATCGCCGGGTTGCGCCCGCCCGGCCAGCGGTTCAGCGCCGCACTGGGCGCGGCCACGCCGACCACCCGGGCGGGCACGCCGCCCAGCATGATGACCTGGCCGATCGGATCTTCCCCGCCGGGGAACAGGGTCTTGCGCGCCGCCGGGTCGATCACCACGTCCTGGGCGCGGCGCGCCACCGCGTCGGCGCCGAAGGGCGCGCCGGCCGCCAGCCGCAGGCCGAGAATGCCGAAATACCGTTCGTTCACCCCGGTCAGGTTGGCGGTGGCCGAGACGTTGCCATGGCGCACCTGCAAGGAGGTCTGCAACACCGGCGAGGCGCCGGCCAGATACGCCTCGCCGGCCAGCGCCGCGGCGTCCTGCGGGCGCAGCGCGATCTGGCGTTCGGCGTCGGTATCGCCCCAGTTGCGCCCGGCCCAGACTTCGATGGTGCTGGTGCCGAGCTGGTCGATCCGGGCCAGCACCTGCCGGCGCGAGCCTTCGCCCACCGCCACCACCGAGGCGACGGAGGCCACGCCGATGATGATGCCGAGCATGGTCAGGAAGCTGCGCAGGCGGTGCGCGGACATGGCCAGCAGGGCCATGCGCAGCGCCTCCAGCCCGCGATCCCTGGCGGCACGCCAGGGCGTCGCCGGGTGCGGCGGCGCGGGGGCGGCGGGGGGCGGCGCGGGCACCGCGGCCGCCGTGGCGGCCGTAGCGGTGTTGAGGCGGTCGGCGATCACCTCGCCGTCGGCCAACTCGATGATGCGCCCGGCGTGCCGGGCCACCTGCATGTCGTGGGTGACCAGCACCACGGTGTGGCCGGCCTGGTGCAGTTCGCGCAGGATCTGCATGACCTCCTGCCCGCTGTGGCGGTCCAGCGCGCCGGTCGGCTCGTCGGCGAGGATCACCTGGCCGCCGTTGATCAGCGCGCGGGCGATCGACACGCGCTGCTGCTGCCCGCCGGAAAGCTGGCCCGGCCGGTGGCCGCCGCGCGCCGCCAGGCCCAGCCGCGCCAGCAGTTCGCGGGCGCGGGCGTGGCGCTGCGCGGCCGGCGTGCCGGCATACAGCGCGGGGGTTTCCACGTTGGCCTGTGCGCTCAGGTCCGGCAGCAGGTGATAGCGCTGGAAGATGAAGCCGAAATGCTCGCGGCGCAGCTTCGCCAGTTCGTCGGGGGGCAGGTCCGGCACCGAACGTCCGGCCAGCCGGTAGCCGCCGCGGCTGGGGCGGTCCAGGCAGCCGAGGATGTTCATCAGCGTCGACTTGCCGGAGCCGGAGGCGCCGACGATGGCCACCATCTCGCCGGCCCGGATGTCCAGTGACACGTCCTTGAGCGCGGCCACGCGCTGGTCGCCGGCGGCGAATTCGCGCCACAGCGCGTCGATGCGGATCAGGGGTTCGTCCATGCTCAGTTTCCCCAGTTCGAGCCGCCCGGCGTGGCCCCGGCGGCATCGCCGACCACCACCCGCTCGCCCGCCCGCAGGCCGGACAGCACCTGCACCCGCAGGCCGTTGTTGAGGCCGGTCTCGATCCGGCGCGGGGCCGCGCGGCCCTGCGCATCGACCACCCTCACGCTATTGACGCCGTCGAAGCGGCTTTCGGCCAGCGCCGCCACCGGGATGTTCAGGGCGTCGGCCACCTCGGCCAGCAGGATGTGCACCTGGGCGGTCATCAGCGGGCGCAGTTCGCCGTCCGGATTGGGCAGTTCGAACAGGCCGTTGTAGTACACCGCGGTCTTGCTCGCCGCCGAGCTTTGGCTGGCGCTGGCCACGCCGCCCTGCTCGGCCTTGGCGACGATGGCGGCCGGCGCGGGTTCCACGGCCTGCAAGGTGGCGCGGTAGCGCTTGCCCGGTTCGCCGAGCACGGTGAACCACACCGGCTGGCCCGGCCTGACGCGGGTCACGTCGGCCTCGGAGATTTCCGCCTTGACCCGCATCACGTCCAGTTGCGCCAGCATCACGATCGCCGGCGCAGACTGGAAGGCGTTGACGGTGCGCCCTTCCTCGGTGACCACGGCCACCACCACGCCGTCGATGGGGGCGACGATGCGGGTGTAGCCCAGGTCGGTGCGCGCCGTTTCCACCGCGGCGGCGGCCTGGCGGATCTGCGCATCCAGTGCGGCGATCTCCGCCACCAGCGCATCGCGCGCGGCCTCCGCGGTTTCGAAGGCGTCGCGCGAGGCGGCGTCGGCCTGGAACAGATTGCGCTGGCGCAGGTAAACCCGCTCGGCCTGCCGCAGGTTGACCTGGCGCGCGGTGCGCTGGGCCTTGGCGCTCTGCAGCGCGGCCTCGGCGTTGCTGAGCGTGTTGCGCTGCGGCTGCGAGTCGATCTCGGCGATGAGTTGCCCGGCCCGTACGCGCTCCCCCATCTTCACGTGCAGCTTCACCACCTGGCCGGAAGCGCGTGCGCCCACGGTCACCAGCCGGGCCGGTTCGAGCGCGCCGCTGGCCAGCACGGTGTGCTCGATGGGGCCGGTGACGGCCTCGGCGGTGATGAAGACCGGCGGTTCGTCCGCGGCGCGCTGGCGGGCGACGAAAACGGCCGCGGCGGCGGCCAGGGCGATCAGCAGGATGCCGAAGAATGCTTTTTTCATGGTCTTGCCGCGTCCAACGCGGCGGGAATGCACTGTCCGCCATTGAAGCGCGCCCGGCGCGGGCATGGTGACAGCGCCGCGAAAACGGAGTGTCAGGATTGCGTAAATGTCCCGGCCGGGGCGCGCGGGATCGCCGCGCGCGGCGGTAGGATTCGGCCATCGGAAATGTGGCCATGTGGAAAGAGGGCGTGCGCTTGCGGCTGCTACTGGTGGACGACGATGCGGGACTGTGCGAGATGCTGGGCGCCTACCTGCAGGCGGAAGGCTTTGCCGCGACCGCCGTCGGCGACGGCCGCGAGGGCGTCGCCGTCGCGCTGTCCGGACACTACGACGCAGTCATCCTGGACATCATGATGCCGTCGCTCAACGGCCTCGACGCGCTGCGCGAGATCCGCCGGCGCAGCGACATCCCCGTGATCATGCTGACCGCGCGCGGCGACAATCTGGACCGCGTGGTCGGGCTGGAAATGGGCGCGGACGACTACGTGCCCAAGCCCTACGATCCACGCGAACTGGTCGCCCGCGTGCGGGCCGTGCTACGCCGCCAGCCCGTGATCCGCAACGCGGCCCGACCCTTGCGGTATGCCGTGCGGGGCCTGGTGCTCACGCCCGGCATCCGCAAGGTGCACTGGCAGGGGATGCCGGTCGATCTGACCGCTTCCGAATTCAACGTGCTGGAAGCCCTGCTGCGCGCCGGGGGCGCGGTGGTGTCGAAGGACGATCTGTCGCTGCAGGCGCTGGGCCGGCGGCGCGAGCCCTACGACCGCAGCCTGGACGTACATATCAGCAACATCCGCCAGAAGCTGCAGGGCCGCGGCGGCGCGTTCGGCATCGAGACGGTGCGCGGCGTCGGCTACCGCATCGCGGAGGACGGCTGAAATGAAACGCCCCGCGCCTGCACGGTGCGCAAGCCCCTTGCCTCGCGGGAGAGGGCGTGGGCGCCCGTTTCAGCGGTTGCGGGTAGCGCACAGCGCAATGGATGACTGAAATGCGCTCGCGCCTGTTCTGGAAGATCCTGCTCGGCTTCTGGCTGACCATCCTGTGCATGCTGCAAGGGGTGTGGATGGCCTACGCGGTGCTGTGGGGCGAGCGCGAGTCCTACGACTGGTCGGTGGCGCAGATCGTCGCGCCCTACCAGTTGACGGCCGCCCGGCTGGCCATCGAGGCCGGCGGCATCGCCAGGCTGGAGGAAGTCTCGCGCGGCTGGGACGACCACGAATGGAACCGCCTGTCCGTGGCCGAGGCGGGGGCCGCGGAGCGGCCGCCGGACGGCAGCGGGGTCGTCAGCGTCGAGGCGACCGACCCGGATGCCCGCGTCTGGCGGTTGAGCTACACGATGCCGGCGGAGAAATGGCGCGACGCGCACCGCGATCACGGCTATTCGTGGTTCTATCTGCCGCTGGAGTGGGCGATTCCCGCCGGCCTTGGCGGGCTGCTCTTCAGCGCCGCCCTGGCCTGGTACCTGACCCGCCCCATCGAACTGCTGCGGCGGGGGTTTCGCAAGCTTGCCGGCGGCCAGTTGAACACCCGCCTGCAGCCCGGCATCGGCCGCCGGCGCGACGAGATCGCCGATCTGGCCCAGGACTTCGACCGCATGGCCGAACGCCTGCAGCAACTGGTCGCCGCCCGCGACCAGTTGCTCCATGACGTCAGCCATGAACTGCGCTCGCCGCTGGCCCGGCTGAATCTGGCCGTGGCGCTGGCCGGCAGGAAGGACGGGGGGAGGGCAGCGCGCCGCCGCTCGCCCGCATCGAGGCGGAGGTGGCGCGCCTGGACAAGCTGGTCGGGGAGTTGCTGTCACTGTCGCGGCGCGAGAGCGGCGCGGCGGAACTGGACTCCTATTTCGACATGCGCGAGCTGGCGGACGCGGTGGTGGCCGATGCCCGCTTCGAAGCCGGCGCCAAGGACATCGCCATCGAATGCCAGGCCCGCGGCGCATCCCCGGCCTTGGTCCAGGGCGATGCCGAACTCATCCGGCGGGCGCTGGAAAACGTGGTGCGCAATGCCGTCCAGCATTCCACCGCGGGCGGCCGCGTCGACGTCCGGCTGGACCTGGACGCCGCCGCGCACAGGGTCATCGTGGAAGTGGCGGATCGCGGGCCCGGCGTGCCCGACGAAGACCGCGAACGCATGGCGGAGCCGTTCGTGCGCCTGCGTGCCGGCGAGGCGCGGGCGGGCTACGGCCTGGGGCTGGCCATCGCCCGGCGGGCGCTGCACAGCCACGGTGGCACCCTGCGTTTTGCCAACCGCGCCGGCGGCGGCCTGTGCGCGACGCTGAGCCTGCCGCTGGCGGACGTGGCGCCGCATCTGGCCGACCCGGCCTTCGACGGAGAGGGCTGAAACGGATGACGAACAAGCTCGACGACGTCGACCTGAATCAACTGCGCGTGCTGGTGACGCTGCTGGAAACGCGCAGCGTGACCCGCAGCGCGCTGCAGCTCGGCATCAGCCAGCCCAGCGTCAGCCGGGCGCTGGAGGCGCTGCGCAAGACCTTCGGCGACCCGCTGCTGGTCAAGACCAATGCCGGCATGACGCCGACCCGGCGCGCCGAGGCGCTGCGCGAACCGCTGTACCACTGGCTGGCGGCCACGCGCGGCATCCTGCGCGGCCGGGGCGGCGGCGCCGGGGACGGGACTGCCGGGGACGTGATTGCGGGGCACATCCGCCTGGCTTCCACCGACTACGGCGTGCTGTCCGTGATCGAACCGGCCCTGCCGGACATCCTGGCGCAGGCACCGGAGCTGTATGTGGACATCTGCGAACTCAGCCCGGAAAACCTCAACCAGTTGAGCAGCGGCGCCGTCGATGTCGTGGTCAGCGGCTGGGATTCCGACCCCGGCCGGGTCCATGAACGGCATCTGTTCCGCGACGGTCTGTGCTGCATCTTCCGCGCCGGCCACCCCCTGGCCGCGGCCGGTCTTGACGCGCCGCTGTCCTTCGACGAACTGCTCGACTGGCCGCACATCATGCTCTCCGTGCATGCGGTGGACATCGATCCGCTGGCGCCCCATCTGCGCACGTCGGAGCGGCCGCGCAGGGTCGCCGCGCGTCTGCCCTACCTGGTCTCCGCCTTGCCGCTGCTGCAAAGAACCGACGCCATCCTGGTCGGCCCGGTCCGCTCGCTGCGCAGGCTGTCCCTGGGCCTGCAACTGGCCACGCGGCCGGCACCGGTCGAACTCGGTGCGTTCGACTACTGGCTGTACTGGCACGAACGCAGCCGCCGTGATCCCGTGGTGATGTGGTTCGTCGAGGTGCTTGCCCGGGCGGTGGTCCGCTAGAACCCGTCTCCGATCCGGCCGCCGGCAAGTCGCCCGGCCACGCCCCGGAGGTGCGGCGGACGACGCCGATTGCGTGTTCGAAATGCGAATAATCATCATTCACACTTCGAAAGTGCCAATCCATAAACTCGCCGTTCCCGTGCCGGAAATCGCCGCGCGCTGCTGAAAGGGCGCCGGCATCCCGTACGGAGAGGGGTATTTCCAGCGCCAGCGGAAACACGACGGTCGTAACCAGATAGCCAAAGTCATTCCTCGATGATTCAGCCAACGATTCCGACAAACGCTCCCGGGCGGACAGGTATTCCCGGATACCTGCCGGGTGGCTGTCTGTCCGCAGGCTGTTCTTGACAATCAGGAGTGCAATGCAATGGCGAGAAACCGTCGGCTGGCGCCTGCCAGTCTGTTCATGCCCTGCCTGCTCGGCGCCGCGATCAACGCGGCCTGGGCGCAGGATTCCAGCCCGGCCGGGAACACCGAGGGAGTCGTAACCCTGAAGGAAGTCAAGGTGATCGCCGCCGGTGAGCAGATCAAGCAGGCGCCCGGCGTCTCCACCATCACGGCGGAGCAGATCGAGCGCACGCCGGTCACCAACGACGTCTCGGAAATCGTCCGCCGCCAGCCCGGCGTCAACCTCACCGGCAACACCTCCACCGGCGCGCGCGGCAACAACCGGCAGATCGACATCCGCGGCATGGGGCCGGAAAACACGCTGATCCTGATCGACGGCAAGCCGGTGCTGTCGCGCAACTCGGTGCGCTACGGCGTGGGCGGTGAGCGCGACACGCGCGGCGACAGCAACTGGGTGCCGGCAGAGGCCATCGAGAGCATCGAGGTACTGCGCGGCCCGGCCGCGGCGCGCTACGGCTCCGGCGCCGCCGGCGGCGTGGTCAATATCCGCACCAAGGCCCCCACCGAGCGGACCTTCAACCTCAACCTCTACACGAACATTCCGGAAGACGCCGACGAGGGCGATACCCAGCGCGTCAACGTGCTGGCCGCCGGTCCGATCAACGAGGCGTTGTCCTACCGTCTCTACGGCAACTACAGCGTCACCGACAACGACAAGAGCAGCGTCAACCCCGATCCGGCCTTCGACGGCCGGGCCTTCTCCTCCTATGCCGGCCGCGAGGGCGTCAAGAATCGCGACCTCAGCGGCCGCCTGAGCTGGCGCCTGAACGCCGAGCACCGCATCGACTTCGATGCGTCCTGGAGCCGCCAGGGCAACAAGTTCGCCGGCGATTCGCTCCACAGCTACATCTTTGCCGACACGGACGATCCAAGCCGCATCGACAACGACTATTCGGCGCTGATCGGCAAGGAAACCAATCGCCTGACCCGCAAGGCCGCATCGATCACCCACTTCGGCCGCTATGCCTTCGGCACCTCGGAGAGCTACCTCCAGTACGAGCGCACCGACAACCGGCGTCTCGGCGAAGGGCTGGGCGGCGCGGTCGAAGGCACCATCCAGACCGGCGCGGACCGCCACTGGAACGAAACCCGCCTGAACAACTTCAACGCCAAGTCGGAGTTCCATATTCCGCTGAGGCTGGGCCTCGACCAGGTGCTGACCGCGGGAGCCGAATTCCGCCGCGAATCCATGGACGACCCCGGCTCCATCGCCATGGACCTGCCCGCCGGCACCCACTTCGGCGGCATTCCGGTGAATGCGGCGGAGCGCTCCACCCACGCCAAGGCACGGCTGTTCGGCGTGTACGTGGAAGACAACCTCTACGTCGGCGACAGGCTGATCCTCACGCCCGGCCTGCGCTTCGACCACCACAGCGAGTTCGGCGACAACACCAGCCCGAGCCTGAACGCCGCGTACCAGATCGACCGCCAGCTCACCCTCAAGGGCGGCATCGCGCGCGCCTACAAGGCGCCCAACCTGTACCAGCTCAACCCCAACTACGTCTACAACAGCCGCGGCAACGGGTGCTGGGCAATGGTGGGGCCGTGCTACATCCTCGGCAACCCCGATCTGGACCCGGAAATCAGCATCAACAAGGAAATCGGCCTCGCCTTCCGGAACGACACCGGCTGGGCGGCCGGCCTGACCTACGTAAGCGCTCCACGAACCCCATCCTTATGTAGTCCCGGGTGAGCCGGCATGCTTTGGCTTCCGTTTTTTCAGTGAGCACGAGCATGTCGGAGCGCAGTACGTTCTGGTTGTCGCACCTGTCGGCAATCGAAGCCGAGGGCATTACCACAAAGGCGTACGCCGAGCGCGAAGGGCTGTCGCCACAGGCGCTCTATCAGTGGCGCAAGCGCCTGGTAGCCGGTGGCCGTGGTAGCCGCGCCAAGCTTGGCGGATTCGTCCCGATCCAGATCGAACCCTCGATGGCGGCCCGCGCGGGCTGCACGGTGGTGATCGATGCACAGTTGCGGCTCGAGTGCGCGACACTGCCGGGCGTCGACTGGCTCGCCGCGCTGTCGGCAGCCCTTGCCGAGCGGGGGCGCTGATGCACCCGGGGCATTCGATCGGCGCGGTGTATCTGTACCGGCCGGCGATCGACTTCCGCAAGTCCATCGGCGGGCTGTCGGCGCTGGTCGAGCAGGAGCTGGGGCTGAACCCGTTCGGCGACGCGCTGTATCTGTTCATCAACCGCCGCCGCGACAAGCTCAAGGCGCTGTACTGGCACCGAAATGGCTTCTGCCTCTGGTACAAGCGGCTGGAAGCCGAGCGTTTCGCCTGGCCTTCGACCGAGGCCGGTGAGCCCCCCTGCGTACTCACGATGAAGGAGCTCGAATGGTTGCTCGAGGGCTTTGATCTGTGGGCGGCCAGGCCACATAAAACACTGCAATACCAATCAGTTACGTAGCATAATCGGGTATAATTGCGGCATGCCGCACCGCCCCGCCGACCCGCTCTCGAACTCCGCCGTTGGCGTGTGCGCATCCGTCCTCCCCGCGCAGTTGCCCGACGATCCGACTGCACTCAAGGTCTTGCTGCTGGCGCAGCAGCGTGCCTTCGAGGCGCGTGAAGCCGAACGACAGGCAGCCCTCGAGGCCCGGGAGGCCGCATTCCAGCAAGCCATTGATGCCCGGCAGGCCGCACTTCAGAAAGCGTTCGATGCCCGCGAGCTTGAACGCCAAAGAGCCTTCGATGCGCGGGAGGCGGAACTGCACAAAGCCTTCGAGGCACGCATCCTCGAGCTCTACGAGCAATTGCGTCTGGCGCGTCGGCGCATGTTCGGGCCCAGCAGCGAATCGCACGCGGGCCAGGGGTGGCTCTTCGACGAGGCCGAGGCGCTGGTCGAGTCCGCGCCCGAGGCGGGCGACACCGCAACCTTGCCGCCGCCGGCCACCGAGACGACGGGGGAGACGCCCGCCGACACCGGCAAGAAGAAGGCGCGCGGCAAGCGCAAGCCCTTGCCGGTCGAGCTGCCGCGCATCGACGTCGTCCACGACGTCCCCGAAGCCGAGCGCACCTGCGCCTGCGGCACACCCATGGTCGAGATCGGCCAGGACGTCAGCGAACAGCTCGACATCGTCCCGATGCAGGTGCGTGTGCTGCGCCATATCCGCAAGCGCTACGGCTGCCCCCAGGGCGACCAGGCGCCGGTCACCGCCCGCGCCCCAGCGCAGGTGCTGCCCAAGAGCAACGCCAGCAACGACCTCCTGGCGATGCTGCTCGTCACCAAGTACGTCGATGGGCTGCCGCTGGCGCGTTTCGAGTACGTGCTCGCTCGCGCGGGCGTGCTCGTGCCGCGTCAGACCCTGGCCCGCTGGGTGATCGGCACCGCCCGGGCGCTGCAGCCGCTCGCCAACCTGATGCGCGACGTGCTGCTCGGGCACGACGTCATCCACATGGACGAGACCCCGGTGCAGGTGCTCAAGGAGCCTGGCCGGGCAGCCACGAGCAAGAGCCAGATGTGGGTGCAGCGCGGCGGCCCGCCGGGTAAGCCGGTGGTCCTCTTCGAGTACGATCCGAGCCGCGCGCAGGCGGTGCCCTTACGCCTGCTCGAAGGCTGGAAGGGGCATCTGATGGCCGACGGGCTCGAGAGCTACGGCGCGATCTCCTTCACCGAAGGGGTGACCCGGCTCGGCTGCTGGGTGCATGCGAGGCGTCGTTTCGTCGACGCCGGCAAGGTGCTGCCCGCCGGTAAGCGCGGCCGGGCCCACGAAGCCCTGGCCCTGATCAGCAAGCTCTACGCCATCGAGAAGGACGCACGCGGACTCAATGACGCCGAGCGCCTGGTGCTACGCCAGAGCAGAAGCCGCGCCGTCATCGACGAACTGCGCCGCTGGCTCGATCAAGCGCTCCCCACCGTGCCGCCCACCTCGGTGCTCGGCGGTGCGCTGGGCTACCTGCATCGGCAGTGGCCGCGCCTGATCCGGTACCTCGAGCGCGGCGATCTGCCGATCGACAACAACCCGGCCGAGAATGCCATCCGTCCCTTCGTCATTGGGAGGAAGGCGTGGCTCTTCTCGGACACCCAAGCCGGGGCGCGCGCCAGCGCGCTGCTCTACTCGCTGGTCGAAACCGCCAAAGCCAACGGCTTCGAGCCGTATCTGTGGCTGCGCCACGTGCTGCGCGCCTTGCCCGCTGCGACCACCGTCGAACATTTCGAGGCCCTCCTGCCCTGGAATCTCAAGGCTGAGCAGTTGATCACGGCGTAGCGGGCTCGGGGAAGGATGGGGTTCGTGGAGCGCTTACTGACCTACTTCCACAACCGCTACAAGAACCGCATCGGCGCCGGCCGCGTCATCCTGGCCACGGTGGACGGCGGCACGGGTCCGTGGGGCCCCGTGACCAACGTGATCCAGCGCTGGGAAAACAGCGGCCCGGCGACCATTGCCGGCTGGGAAGGCAACCTCACCGTGCCGCTTGCCAGGACGCTGGAGTGGTCGAGCAACTTCACCTACATGAGCAAGTCGGAGGACGACCGGGGCCAACCCCTGTCGCTGGTGCCCGACTACACCCTCAATACCTGGCTGGACTGGCAGGTCAGCGGGGCGTTGAACGCGAACCTGGGCGTTACCCGCTACGGCGAGATCGAGGCGCGCACCGCCAGCCTGCAGACCGGCTCGGCTGCGGCGGTCACCGACAGCCGCGATGCCTACACGCTGGTCAACCTGGGCCTGAACTACCAGCTCAACAAGACCTTCCGCGTCAACGCCGGGGTGAAGAACCTCTTCGACAAGCAGTTGCAGCGCACCGGCAGAGGGGCCAACACCTACAACGAACCCGGCCGCAGCTTCTACCTGGGGCTGAACGTCTCGATCTGACCATCGGCATACGGCGGCACCGTCTGCAGGGTGCCGCGGTACCACCCGCCGCCACCAGAGGAAACCCCATGCAAATATCAGCCTGGCCATCCATCTTGTACCGCTTGGCAGGTCTGGCCCTCGTCGCCGGCATCAGTGCCGGTGCGGCACGGGCGGCGCCAGCCGACGCCGTGCCGGCGCGTGTTTTCCAGCATGCCCAGGGCGAAGCCGTGATCGAGCAGATCCCCCGCCGCGTCGCCGTGCTCGACTTGGGCGTGCTGGACATCCTGCAGGCCATCGGTGCAGAAGCGGCGGTGGCAGGCGTGCCCGGGCTGGAAGAAAAGTACTGGCCCGAGCACCTGAAGCGCTTCAATGTCTCCGCGTACGCGCCGGTGGGCGACCTGTTCGAGCCCGACATGGAAGCGCTGAAAAGGCTCAAACCGGATCTCATCATCGTCGGCAGCCGCACGGCGGGCAAGCTGGAGGCGCTCGGCGCCATTGCGCCGACCCTCGATATGACGGTCGAGGACGCGGCCTTCATGCCTTCGGTAACGCACAACATCCTGACCCTGGGCCGCATCCTCGACCGCGAGCGGCAGGCCGGCGCCGTGGCGGAGAAACTGCTGGGGCAGGTGCGCCGGTTGCGTGGCAAGGCGGCGAAAGCGGGCAGCGGGCTGCTGCTGTTCGGATTCGGCGACAGTCTGTCGGTGCAGTATCCGCAAACCCGTTTCGGCGTGGTCTATGAGCTGTTGGGACTGCCACCATCGGTTTCCGCCGCCGAGGCGCCGCCGCCCTACATCCCGCGCCGCGCCAGCGGCCCCGGGCCGGCGCCCGGTTCGCCCGAGGCCCGGGCCGCTGAAGCCCGCATGGCCGCGGAGATGAAGAAATGGGCCGAGGAAGAAGCGCAACGCATCGACGGCGTATTGCAGCGCGAACCGGACTGGCTGCTGGTGATCGACCGCAGTGCCGCATTCGGCGAGCGCACCGATGCCGGCGCCATCCTCGCGGCGAACGGCACCGTCACCCGCAGCAAGGCCTGGCAGGCCCGGCGGGTCGTGCACCTGGATGGCCGTGACTGGTATCTGGCCGCCGGCGGTCCCGCGATGCTGGAAAAGACCCTCGACCAGTTCGCCCGGGCCTTGGCTTCCCGGAACCCCTGAGCGATGCGTCCGCGCGCTGCGCGGCGGAACGGATGGACAGAGCACTTTTCAGCCCTGCAGAAACGTGGCGCGTCAGCGACAAATTGCGTCGGGTCGGCCTGAGGGTCACGGTGCCTCGGCTGGCCGTGTTGAAGGCGATGGAGGAAGCCGCCGCGCCGATCGGCGTTGCCGATATCCAGCGCGCACTGCTGCGCTTTGGTTCCGGGGTGGCGCAACCGTCGATCTATACCACCCTCAAGCAGTTCGAGGGGGCCAAGCTCATCAGGCAAGTACATCCATACGGCGGCAAGCCGCTGTATGCGCTGTACGTCATGGCGGATCGCGAAGCGTTTGCCCAATCTGCCCTGGTCTGCAGCCAATGTGGCGAACAACGGCGGATCGCCGATGAGCGTATCGACTTGCTGGCCAAGGCCTTGTGCGCCGAATACGGCCATGAACTCGAAGGCCATCAGTTCGCCGTGCAAGGCAGATGCCCCCGATGCGCATCCCGGTCCGGTGCAGAGCGCGATACGCGCCGATGGCCAGGCGAGGCCGGGGGCGGCGACATGGACGACGGTGCATCCGCCCCGCTTGCCTCATCCGGCGCGGGCGCCGCAGAGGAAGGCGCGTTCCACCAGCGTTGCCAGACCGCTCCTGGCCACCCGGCCGCGGCGCTCGGCGTCCACCAGGCCAACCACCGTGGATACCCAGAGTTCGGAGAGCGCGGGCGCGGGGATGTCGATGCGGAAAAAGCCTTCCTGCTGACCGCGCAGGAAGAACCTGTCCAGGGCGGCGTCCCAGCCTGCCTCCGTGTCCGGATTCCACGATGCTTCTTTCCAGTAATACATCACGAATGCGGTCAATTCCCGGTGCTCCACGTTGTTGGCGATCAGGCGGCTGAGCGCCTCCGGTACGGGGGCGGTTTCCAGCTCCGCCGTTTCGATGGCCCTGCTGAAAACCTCGGTGCAGTGGCCCATCAGCCGTTCGATCAGTTGCTCGCGGGTCCGGCAGAAGCGGTACAGCGTGGTCTTGCTGATCCCGATGGCGCGGGCGAGTTCCTGCAGGGAGGCGCGGGGGTGATCGACGAGCGCCAGTGCCAGGGAAGACAGGATCCGCCTGTCTTCCGTCTCAGTGCCAAAGTCGTCATCTCAACTCGCTTGGTTCCAATTCGGCGGAAGGGGGCGATATTGAACCATGTAAGGACCAGAAATGCACGATGAGGCAGGTTCTGGCGGATGTCGGGCTCAAACCTTCGTGAAGGTTTTATTTTGGGTCTAGTGAATCAGAAATGATTTTTTCGAATCGTTGTCGTATCATCCAATTCCTTTGTGAAACATGCCCTGGAAGGTCTTCCCGATGAAGAGTCTAAGAACGCGGCAACTGCCCCTGCTCATGCTCGTTGCGGCGGGGTTGGCCGCTGGATGCGGCCAGAAGCAGAGCGCTTCCGGACCGGAGACGTCCTCCTCCCTGCCGGTCGAAGCGATCACCGTCGAGGCGCAGCCGCTGGCGCTGTCGAGTGAACTGCCCGGCCGCATCGAGCCTTTCCGGGTGGCTGAGGTGCGCGCCCGCGTGGCCGGCATCGTGCTCAGCCGCAACTTCACCGAAGGCGCGGACGTCAAGGCCGGCCAGGTGTTGTTCCAGATCGACCCGGCGCCATTCAAGGCCGCGCTGTCGCGCGCCCAGGGCGAACTGGCGCGCGCCGAGGCCGCATTGGCCGACGCCCAGGCCGTAGTGCGGCGCTATGGGCCGCTGGTGGCGGTCGAGGCGGTCAGCCAGCAGGATTTCGACGCCGCGCAGGCCACTTTCAAGAGTGCGCAGGCCGCCCGCCAGTCGGCGTTGGCGGAAGTCGAAACCGCGCGCCTGAACCTGGGCTATGCCACGGTGGTGGCGCCGATCTCCGGGCGCATCGGCCGGGCCCAGGTCACGGAGGGGGCGCTGGTCGGCCAGGGCGAGACCACGGCGCTGGCGACGATCCAGCAGATCGACCGGGTCTACGCCGACTTCAAGCAGCCCGTCGCGGATGTGCTGCGCCTGCGCGATGCGCTGGCGGCCGGCCGGCTGACGCAGGAGCCGGACAAGGGCGCGCCGATCTCGGTCACGATCGATGGCACCGGCCAGCGGCGCGAGGGGCGCCTGCTGTTTTCCGACATCACCGTCGATCGCAACACCGGGCAGATCTCGCTGCGCGGGCAGTTCGACAACCCGGATGGCCTGTTGCTGCCGGGCATGTATGTGCGCGTGCATGTCGGTCAAAGCACCGACCCCAAGGCGATCCTGGTCCCGCAGCGGGCGATCAAGCGCGGCACCGATGGCAAGTCGCAGGTCTTGGCGGTTGGCCGGGATGACCGCATCGAAGTGCGGCCGGTGGTGACCGGCGCAACACACGGTACTGCGTGGCACGTCCTGGAGGGGCTGGCTCCCGGCGACCGGGTGGTGGTCGATGGTCAGGCCAATCCGGGCGACAAGGTCAGCATCGTGGCGCGCGCCACCTCGAAGGATGGAAAGCCCGAAGCCGAACCCGCTGCCGGCGCGGCGCGCGACTGACGCGCGCGGACATCGCGGCACCGCTTCCGAGGACACGACATGCTTTCCAAATTCTTCATCGACCGCCCGAACTTCGCCTGGGTGATCGCGATCTTCATCGTCCTGGCAGGGTTGCTGGCGCTGCCTTCGCTGCCCGTTTCCCAGTATCCGACCGTGGCGCCGCCGCAAATCTCGATCTGGGCGGTCTATCCGGGGGCTTCGGCGCAGACCGTGGTCGAATCGGTGACCAGCGTCATCGAGGAAGAGCTCAACGGCGCCAAGGGCCTGTTGTACTACGAGTCGTCCAGCAGCTCGGCCGGCATCGGCGAGATCTCCGTCACCTTTGCTCCCGGCACCGATCCGGATCTGGCGCAGGTGGACGTGCAGAACCGCATCAAGAAGGCCGAGGCGCGGCTGCCGGCCCCGGTGATCCAGCAGGGCTTGCAGATCGAGCAGGCCAGCGCCGGTTTCCTGATGATCTATTCGCTGACCTACAAGGGCGACGATTCCGGCAAGGACGTGGTCGGCCTGGCCGACTTCGCCGCGCGCAACGTCAACAATGAGATCCGCCGGGTGGATGGCGTCGGCAAGGTGCAGTTCTTTGGTGCCGAGGCGGCCATGCGGGTATGGGTCGATCCGCAGAAGCTGATCGGCTACGGCCTGTCGGTGGCCGACGTCAACGCCGCCATCGCCGCGCAGAACGTGCAGGTGCCGGCCGGCAGCTTCGGCGGCCGGCCGGGTGCCGCCGACCAGGAACTGAGTGCGACCATCGTGGTGAAGGGCATGCTCGATACGCCGGAGGAGTTCGGGCGCATCGTGCTGCGCGCCAATGCCGACGGCTCGAAGGTGATCCTGTCCGACGTCGCCCGCCTGGAGGTCGGCCGCCAGGACTACAACTTCGAGTTGCTCGACAGCGGCAGGAAGGCGGTCGGCGCGGCGGTGCAACTGCGTCCGGGCGCCAACGCGCTGCAGACGGCCGAGGCGGTGAAGAAGCGGTTGGACGAATTGTCGGCGAGTTTCCCCGCCGACATCGAGTATTCGGTGCCCTACGACACCTCGCGCTTCGTCGACGTCGCCATCAAGAAAGTGATCCAGACCCTGGCCGAAGCCGTGCTGCTGGTGTTCCTGGTGATGTTCCTGTTCCTGCAGAACTTCCGCTACACGCTGATTCCCTCCATCGTCGTGCCCGTGTGCCTGGCCGGCACCTTGGCAGTGATGTACGCGCTCGGGTTCTCGGTGAACATGATGACCATGTTCGGCATGGTGCTGGCCATCGGCATCCTGGTCGACGATGCCATCGTGGTGGTCGAGAACGTCGAGCGCATCATGTCGGAGGAAGGCCTGCCGCCGCACGAAGCCACGGTCAAGGCGATGGGCCAGGTGTCCGGCGCGATCGTCGGCATCACCCTGGTGCTGACCGCGGTGTTCCTGCCGCTGGCCTTCATGAGCGGTTCGGTCGGTGTGATCTACCAGCAGTTTTCGCTGTCGCTGGCGGTGTCCATCCTGTTCTCCGGCTTCCTGGCGCTGACTCTGACGCCGGCATTGTGCGCCACGCTGCTCAAGCCGATCCCCAAGGGCCATCACGACGAGAAGAAGGGCTTCTTCGGCTGGTTCAACCGCCGCTTCGCGGCGCTCACCGAACGCTTCGAGTGGCTGAACTCGCGGCTGCTGCGCCGCAGCGGGCGCTACATGGCGATCTATGCGCTCATCGTGGTGGTGCTGGGTTTCCTGTACGCGCGCCTGCCGGAATCCTTCGTGCCGATCGAGGATCAGGGCTATTACATCGTCGATATCCAGTTGCCGCCAGGCGCGAGCTACACGCGCACCCGCGCGGTGGTGGACGAACTGGAAAGCTACATGCTCGGCCGCGACACGAATCGGGCCAGCACGATGATCATGGGTTTCAGCTTCTCCGGCACGGGCCAGAACGCAGGTCTGGGCTTCCCGACGCTGAGGGATTGGTCCGAGCGCAATCGAAGCGCCGCCGACGAGGTGATCGCGTTCAACGCCCGCTTCGGCGGCATGACCCAGGCCCGCGTCATGGCGGTGGACCCGCCGCCCATCGACGGCATGGGCAATGCCAGCGGTTTCTCTCTGCGTCTGCAGGATCGCGGCGGCGTGGGACGCGATACGCTGGTCGCCGCTCGTGGCCAACTGCTGCACAAGGCCAGCACGTCTCCAGTCATCGCCTACGCGATGATGGAAGGGCTGGAGGACGCGCCGCAACTGCGCCTGGACATCGACCGCGAGAAGGCCGAGGCGCTGGGCGTGGGCTTTGGCGCGATCAGCACCGCGCTGTCCACCGCCTACGGCTCGGCCACCGTCGCCGACTTCGCCAACGTCGGCCGCTTGCAGCGTGTGGTGGTGCAGGCCGACGTCAAGGACCGCATGACGCCGGAGAGCATCCTGCGACTGTATGTGCCCAATGCCCGCGGCGAACAGGTACCGCTGGGCGCATTCGCCAGCACGAAGTGGGAAACCGGCCCGGTGCAGATCTCCCGCTACAACGGCTACCCGGCGTTCAAGATCAGCGGCGACGCCGCGCCCGGGCACAGTACCGGCGAGGCGATGGCCGAACTGGAAAAGATCGTCGCCGAACTGCCGGAGGGCATCGGCTACGAATGGACCGGCCTGTCCTACCAGGAAAAGGCGGCCGGCGCGCAGGCGCCGATGCTGCTGGCGCTGTCGTTCCTGGTGGTGTTCCTGCTGCTGGTGGCGCTGTACGAGAGCTGGTCCATCCCGGCCTCGGTGATGCTGATCGTGCCCATCGGCGCGCTCGGCTCGGTACTGGCGGTGACGCTGCTGGGCATGCCCAACGATGTGTACTTCAAGGTTGGCCTGATCACCATCATCGGGCTGGCGGCGAAGAACGCCATCCTGATCGTCGAATTCGCCAAGAGTCTGCGCGAAGAGGGGCTCGCGCTGGCCGATGCGGCGATCCAGGCGGCGCGGCTGCGCTTCCGTCCCATCATCATGACCTCGCTGGCCTTCATCCTCGGCGTGGTGCCGCTGGCCATCGCCACCGGCGCCGGCGCGGCCAGCCAGCACGCCATCGGCATCGGCGTGATCGGCGGCATGCTGACCGCCACCACACTCGGCGTGATCCTCGTGCCGATCTTCTTTGTCTGGGTGCTGTCGCGGTCCAAGCGCAAGGAAACCTCTGCATTGCCCGCGCCCCGCGCGGCCGAGGAGTGAGCTCGATGAAAACCTTTCCTCATGGTTCCCGCAGGGGCCTCAGGCTGGCCGTGTGCGGCGCGAGCCTCGCCCTGGCCGGCTGCTCGCTGGCGCCCATCCACGAACGCCCCGCGGCGCCCATTCCCGCCCAGTGGGAGGCGGCACCGCCTGCCGCCGGCAGTGCCGCGCCGGCATCCTCGGCCGCCGTCCTCGACTGGCAGACCTTCGTCACCGACAAAGACTTGCGCGAGCTGATCGACCTGGCACTGGCCAACAACCGCGATCTGCGCCAGACCTTGCTCGACGTCGAGGCGGCGCGGGCGATGT
Organism: Thauera sp. K11; assembly: GCF_002354895.1. Lineage (NCBI taxonomy): Bacteria > Pseudomonadati > Pseudomonadota > Betaproteobacteria > Rhodocyclales > Zoogloeaceae > Thauera > Thauera sinica. Next base: position 4,347,670 of record NZ_CP023439.1, on the reverse strand, counting down.
ATCGCGTCCAGCGCGCCGACCGTCTGCCGGGGCTGGAGGTACGGGGCGACGGCACGCGCCAGCGTGTCCCGGACGACCTGGCGGGTACCGGCGAGGCGCAGATTCAGAGCCGCTACCAGGCCGGCGTGGGCCTGGCCGCCTTCGAACTGGACTTGTTCGGCCGCGTGCGCAACCTGTCGGAAGCGGCCTTGGAGGAATACCTGGCGACTGAAGAAGCCGCCCTCGGCACGCGGATCAGCCTGGTCGCCGAAGTCATCCATGCCTACCTGGCGCGCGACGGCGCCCAGCGGCGTTACCGCTTGACCGAGCAGACCCTGCAATCACGGGAAGCCTCGCTGCGATTGACCGCCCTGCGCCGCAGCGCCGGGACGGCCACCGCACTCGACCACCAGGAAGCCCTGGGGCTGGCCGAGCAGGCCCGGGCGGAGCTGGAGCGTATCACCCGCGAACTTCGCCAGGCCGGCAATGCGCTTGTTCTGTTGACCGGGGTGGAGGATTTGCGTCCCTATCCGGCGGCACAACTGGCCGCGGATACCGTACTGGTGCAGGATATCGCCGCCGGCACGCCCTCCGGGCTGCTGGCCCAGCGCCCCGACATCCGCGCCGCCGAGCACCGGCTGCGGGCGCGCAACGCCAGCATCGGCGCGGCACGTGCAGCCTTCTTCCCGCGCATCTCGCTGACCGGGCTGTTCGGCAGCGCCAGCGCGGAACTGTCGGACCTGTTCGAGGGCGGCCAGCGCGCCTGGTCGTTCGCGCCTCAGATCACCTTGCCGCTCTTCGACGGCGGGCGCAACCGCGCCAACCTGGACCTGGCCACGCTCAGGAAGGACATCGCCGTGGCCGCCTACGAGCAGACCGTCCAGGCCGCCTTCCGCGAGGTCGCCGATGCCCTGGCTGCCACCGATACCCTGCGCCGGGAGGAAGCGGCACGGCGCGCGCTGGCGAACAGCAGCCGGGAAGCGCTGCGCTTGTCGGAGGCGCGCTGGCGTGCCGGCGTGGACAGCCATCTGCGCTATCTGGATGCTCAGCGCAACGCGCTGGCCAACGAACTGAGCTTCATCGAGGTCGGCACCCAGCGGCAGGTCGCCCTGGCCACCTTGTTCAAGACCCTGGGGGGCGGCTGGCCCGCCGGTGATGCCGGCCACACCCTTGGGGAGCATGCGCGCCAGGATCCGGGCGCCGGGCCTGATTGATGGTTGTTCTCGCCAGCGCCTCGCTGGTGGCTGGGGTACGCTCGAGCCCATCGAAGGTTCGGGCCCTCTGCGGACATCCGCCGATGAATTCGAGCCGTTCAGCCCCTTCGGGCGCAACCGCGAAGGCGGCTTGCCCGACAACGAAAGAAAGGAGATTCGCCATGAGCGGATTGCATGAAATCCGGCGTGTACGCTACGAGTTGGTGATGCGCGAGTCGACCGTGGTGAGGACGCAGCGTCTGTCACCTCACTTCCTGCGCGTGACCCTCGGCGGACCGGAATTGGCCGGTTTCACCAGCCTGGGCTTCGACGACCATGTGAAACTGTTCTTCAAAGACCCCGCCAATCCCGATGCCGCGCCGGCCATGCGCGACTACACGCCCCGCCGCTTCGATGCGCAGCGGCAGGAACTGGATATCGAGTTCGTGCTGCATGGCCATGGCCCCGCCGCCACCTGGGCGGCGCAGGCCGACGCCGGTCAGAAGCTGTCGCTGGGCGGCCCCCGCGGGTCGATCGTGATTCCGCCCGACTTCGCCGTCAACGTGCTGGTCGGCGACACCACCGCATGGCCCGCGATCTCGCGGCGACTGGAGGAGCTGCCGGCGGGAGCGGGCGCCTTCGTGATCGTCGATACCGCAGAACAGGACGAGACGCTGCCTTTCACCTCGCAGGCCGACGTGCAGATCCAGTGGCTGCGCGGCGATGCGCAATCGGCCGGTGCCCGGCTGGCCGCGGCCGTCGAGGCGCTTTCTCTGCCGCCGGGCGATGCGTTCTTCTGGGCGGCCGGCGAAACCCTGGCCATGCGCCGGGTACGGCCGGCGTTCGTTGCGCGCGGCGGACCGAAGACCTGGATCAAGGCCGCCGGCTATTGGCGCCAGGGTGCGGCTGGCACGCACGAGTCCATTGAAGAGTAGGCAAGTCCTGGCCCAGCTCCGGCATGCGCGGCGCCTCGGTGATCACGACGCGATAGAACGCCGGCCCGTCCGGCGACAGCACGATATCCAGATAGGTGCACGCCAGTTCGGTCAGCGTCTCCGCGAGCCTGCCGGGACGTAACGCGATCCGCTTGATGGCCTCCATCATCGCCGCGCACTCGGACTCGACCATCGCGGCGAACAGCGCTTCCTTGCTCGGATAGTGCGCGCAGACCGTGGATTTGGAGACGCCCGCCTGCGCGCCGAAAACGCACGTCTGGTCGAACTGCTCGAAGCCCATGGCATCGCCTGCCCGAAGCCGGGCTGCTTGCCGACACCCCGTTGTCCACGGATGACATAGTCGCGCTGTTTCGCTGCCTGTTCCGGGTTCGCGTGGATTTGCCGCAAGGATGCTTGCCGTCTGGGAACCCGACTCCTCGCAACCCACCAACCGGCTGATAGAATCCAAAGCACGTGCCTGCGCCGGCCCGCCCGCCTCGTCAGCGTCCATCCCGTCCCGCGACAGCCCAGACACGCTGTGGGGTAAATCGTAGGGGAAATGGTGGCCTCCCGGCAAAATCGCCCATGGAAATCAACCTGTTGCAGCGAGTTCTGTGCTTCAGGGGAACATCGAGTAAAAAGGCCAGACATGCCCGGAACCCTGTTCGTCGTCACCGCGCCCTCCGGTGCCGGCAAGACCACACTGGTGCGTGGTCTGCTGCAGCGCGATGAGCGCGTGCAGTTGTCGATCTCCTACACCACGCGTCCGCCGCGGCCGGGGGAGGAGGACGGGCGCGAATACCATTTCGTGGATATTCCGACCTTCCGCACGCTGCGCGACCGCGGCGAATTCCTGGAATGGGCCGAGGTCCACGGGAATTATTACGCCACTTCCAAGGTCTGGCTGAAGGAGCAGATCGCCGCCGGGCGCGACACCCTGCTCGAGATCGACTGGCAGGGTGCGCAGCAGGTGCGCAAGGTCTTTCCCGATGCGGTGGGCGTCTTCATCCTGCCGCCCTCGCTCGAGGAACTCGAAAGGCGGCTGCGCGGACGCAACACCGACAGTGACGACGTCATCAACCGCAGGCTGCTGGCGGCGCGGGGCGAGATGCGCCATGTGTCAGAGTTTGATTACGTTATAATTAACAACGAGTTGCAGATTGCACTCGAAGATCTGGTTGCCGTCGTGCGTGCCGCGAGGCTGCGTTACGGCACCCAGCATGCACGTCTCCCGCATTATTTCGACTTTCTCGAACAGGATTGAACATGGCCCGCATCACCGTCGAAGACTGCCTGAAGAAGATTCCGAACCGCTTCCAGCTCACGCTCGCCGCCACCTATCGCGCGCGCCAACTGACCATCGGCAGCACGCCGCAGATCGAACTCGATCCGCACGACAGGGACAAGCCCACGGTGATCGCGCTGCGTGAAGTGGCCGCCGGCAAGGTCGGTCTCGAGATGCTCAATCGAGGACAGGCCTGAGCCTGCCTGCGGGGGGATCTTCCATGTCCGGCAGTGACGTGTCCGCCCCCCCGCCGCTGGCCCCGACGCCGGCGTATCCCGTGCTGGCGCTCGATTTCGTGCGCCTCAAGGAGAAGATCTCCGCCTACCTGAAGCCCGAGGACGTCGGCCGCATCGAGGCGGCCTACCACTTCTCGGCCAATGCCCACGAAGGGCAGTTCCGCATCAGCGGCGATCCCTACATCTCGCATCCGGTGGCGGTCGCCTCCATCGTCGCCGACTGGCACCTGGATTCCCAGGCCCTGATCGCCGCGCTGCTGCACGACGTGATGGAGGACACCCACATCTCCAAGGCGGAGATCGCCGAGCGTTTCGGCAAGGTGTCCGCCGAACTCGTCGACGGCCTGTCCAAGCTGGACAAGATCGAGTTCCGCTCGCACGAGGAAGCGCAGGCGGAGAACTTCCGCAAGATGCTGCTGGCGATGGCCAGCGACCTGCGCGTGATCCTGATCAAGCTCGCCGACCGCATGCACAACATGCGCACGCTCGATGCCGTGCGGCCGGCCAAGCGTCGCCGCATCGCCAACGAGACGCTGGAGATCTACGCGCCCATCGCCAACCGGCTCGGGCTCAACGACCTGTACCGCGAACTGCAGGAGCTGTCCTTCGAGCACAAGTACCCGCTGCGCTTCCGGGTGCTGTCGAGGGCGATCCGCGCGGCGCGCGGCAACCGCCGCGAGGTGGTGGGCAAGGTGCTCGCCGCCATCGAGGAGCGCCTGCCGCAGTGGGGCATCGAGGCCGAGGTGCAGGGCCGCGAGAAGCACCTGTACGGCATCTACCGCAAGATGGTCGAGAAGCACCTGTCGTTCTCGCAGGTGCTCGACATCTACGGTTTTCGCGTCATCGTCAAGGACGTGCCGAGCTGCTACCTGTCGCTGGGCGCGCTGCATTCCATGTACAAGCCGGTGCCGGGCAAGTTCAAGGACTACCTCGCGATCCCCAAGGCGAACGGCTACCAGAGCCTGCACACCACACTGATCGGGCCCTTCGGCATGCCGGTCGAGGTGCAGATCCGCACCCGCGAGATGCACCACATCGCCGAGGCGGGCGTCGCTTCGCACTGGCTGTACAAGGAAGACGAGAAGACGCTCACCGAACTGCAGCAGAAGACGCACAGCTGGCTGCAGTCGCTGCTGGAGCTGCAGTCGGCCTCGGGCGAGGCCACCGAATTCCTCGAACACGTCAAGATCGACCTCTTCCCTGGCGAGGTCTATGCGTTTTCGCCCAAGGGCAAGATCTTCTCGCTGCCCAAGGGCTCCACGCCGGTGGACTTCGCCTACGCGGTGCACACCGACGTCGGCAACCGCTGCGTCGCCTGCCGCATCAACGGCGACCTGATGCCGCTGCGCAGCGAACTGCACAACGGCGACCAGGTCGAGATCATCACCGCGGCGCACGCCAATCCCAACCCCGCCTGGCTGTCCTACGTGCGCACCGGCAAGGCGCGCGCGCAGATCCGCCATTTCATGAAGAGCGCGCAGCAGGACGAGTCCGTCGCGCTCGGCGAGCGCCTGCTCAACCAGGCCCTGCGCCCGCACGGCCTCACGCTGGGGCAGATATCCACCTTCGCCTGGGACCGCTTCCTGCGCGACCGCGGCGTGCGCCACAAGAAGGACGTGTTCGCCGACATCGGACTGGGCAAGCGCCTGCCGGCCATCATCGCGCGCCGCCTGTCGCAGGCGCAGGACATGGAGTCCGGCCGGCCCGACGTGGTCAAGCCCAAGCCTGCCGGGGCGATCACCATCCGCGGCTCGGAAGGCATCGCGGTACAACTGGCGCGCTGCTGCAGTCCGATCCCGGGCGATCCGATCATCGGCACGATACGCAAGGGCCAGGGGCTGGAAGTCCACCTGCACGACTGCCCGACCGTCGCCAAGCTGCGCGGCGACCGCGGTCGCTGGGTCGACGTGGAATGGGAGACCGGCAGCGACCGCCTGTTCGACGTGCGCATCCGCGTGCTGACGCAAAACCAGCGCGGCGTGCTGGCCAAGGTGGCGAGTTCGATTTCCGAGGAAGACTGCAACATCCAGACGGTCAACATGGACAACGAGCAGGGCGACTACACCGCGCTCAACCTCACGCTGCAGGTCCGCGACCGCCCGCATCTCGCCCGCGTGGTGCGGGCGGTGCGCCGCATCCCCGAAGTGGTGCGCATCGGCCGCGTGCGGGGCGACGGCCGCGTCGGCTGAACGTCCCCGATTCGATTAGAATCACGCCGGTTTTCATTGGGAGAAGGGCCGACATGGCGACGTACGAATCCGATCACACCAAGTTCATGCGCGAATGGATGCAGAAGCATCCGCAAGAGAACGTCGAGCAGAAGAAGGGCCGCGCGCTGTGGTGGGACAAGCCGCAATCGCTGGAAGATCAGCAGCGCTTCCAGGAAAGCCGCGTGGCGGTGAAGCCGTACTACTACGACACCAATCATTGACCGGGATGCCGCGCCGGCCGCGTCGAGGCCGGGGCGCAGACCAGCAGGACGGGCGCGTGGACGGGGGAATCCCTGCCACGCGCTTTCGTTCGTCCCCGGCCCCGAGGCGCGGCTGAAGCGATGAGCCTGTCCTCCGGCTTGCCTGCCCGGCTCGCCTTCATCGACGTCGAGACGACCGGTGCGCATCCGGTGCGCGACCGCGTCACCGAGATCGCCATCCTGCGCATCGAGGGCGGCGAGGTCGTCGCGCGCTGGGAGAGCCTGGTCGATCCCGGCGTGCCCATCCCGCGCATGATCCAGGACCTCGTCGGCATCACCGATGCGATGGTGTCCGGCGCGCCGCGCTTCGAGGCGCTCGCGGACACGGTGGCCGCGCTGCTGGAAGGCTGCGTGTTCGTGGCGCACAACGCGCGCTTCGACTACGGCTTCATCAAGAACGAGTTCGCCCGCGCCGGCCGTTCCTTCGACGCGCCGGTGCTGTGCACCGTCAAGCTGTCGCGCGCCCTGCATCCGGAGCATCACCGCCACGGCCTCGACGCGCTGATCGAGCGCCACGGCCTGGTGTGCGACGCCCGCCACCGCGCGATGGGCGATGCCGAGGCGCTGTTGCAGTTCGCGCGGCTGGTGAGCGGCAACTTCGCGCCCGAGACGATGGCGCGCGCCGCCGAGCGTGCGATGAAGGCCCCGGCGCGTCCGCCCGGCCTGCCCGAAGGCATGCTCGAAGCGGTGCCGGACGGGCCGGGCGTCTATCTCCTCCATGCCGAGGCCGAGCCGCCGCCCGCCGGGCGCGGCGACCGGCCGCTGTACATCGGCCGCAGCCTGAACCTGCGCGGCAAGGTCAGGGAGCACTTCGCCGCCTCCGGTGCGAAGGCGCGCGATGCCGAACTCGCCCGTCAGGTGCGGCGCGTCGACTGGATCGAGACCGCCGGCGAACTGGGGGCGCTGCTCCTCGAGGCCGAACTGCTGAAGCAACTGCGCCCGCCGGGCAACCGGCTGCCGGAGGCGGGCGACGGCGCATTCGCGCTGCGCCTGGTCGCCAACCGCAAGCGCGCGCCGATCTACGAGCAGGTGCCGATCGCCGGCACCGATCCGCAGGACTGGGAAGACCTGTGCGGCGCGTTCCGCAACCGCCGCGAGGCCGACAACCTGCTGCGCGAACTGGCCCTGCTGTACCGCCTGTGCCCGCGCCGGCTCGGGCTCGAACCGGGCACGAGCGGCGCCTGTTCGGCCCACGCGGCCAGGCGCTGCGCCGGCGTGTGCGCCGGGCGGGAATCCATGGCCGAGCACGATGCACGGCTGGCGGGCGCGCTGGCCGCGGCGCGCGTCAAGCCCTGGCCCTGGCCCGGGGCGGTGATCGTGGCGGAGCGGCACGCCGCCAGCGGCCGCGAGGCTTTCCACCTGTTCGATCTGTGGTGCCATCTGGGCAGCGCGGACCGGCGCGATGCGCTGCCGGCCCTCCATGCCGCCGCCGAGCGCCGTTTCGACCTCGACACCTGGCGGATGCTGGGCCGCTGGCTGGCGGTGCCGGCGCATCTGGCCGCGGTCGAGCCGATCACCCGCTGACCGGCGTGCCGGCACGCGGCGGCGCCTGCGGTTCCGGCGGAGACGCTACTGCGCGGCGCAGTTGCGCAACTGCGAAAGCTTGTCCAGCACCACCCGGCGGCGGCCTTCGGTGCGGATCAGGCCCTCGCGCGCGAAGCGCGACAGCACGCGGGAAAAGGTCTCGGGCGTGAGGTTGAGCTGGGCGGCGATGGTCTGCTTGTCGCTGGACAGGTGAATCTCCCAGCGCTCCGCATCCTCGGGGGCGAGCTGGGCCAGGTACTGCGCCACCCGCTGGGTGCTGTTGAGCTGCACACAGAGCTGCAGGTGGGCCATCAGTTCATAGGCCGCGGCGGCCAGCCGCATGGTGATGGCCTGCGCGAAGGCCGCGGTCTCGGCCATCGCATGGCGGAAAGCGGCCACCGGCACGACCAGCAGGCGGGTCTGGCGCTGGGCCTGGACGGTGGCCATGTAGTGGCGGCCGAGCAGCGCCGCTTCCTCACCGTAGAGGTCGCCGGCGCCGACCAGCCGCAGCAGCTTCTCGTTGCCGGAGGGGGACAGCAGGACGCACCGTACCTCGCCGTCCAGAACGATATGGATGCTGGTGGCGACGTCCTGCGCCTGTGCGAGAATCTCGCCGCGCTCCGCGCGTATCAGCTTGGAACCCGAGAGCAGCCGGTGCAGCGCACCGTCGGCCAGCAGATCGAAGGGCGGGATGCGCCGCAACTGCGGGATGGACGGCGCCGGGATTTCGTAATGCATGCTTCGTCACTCCTTGACGATGACGCACAGGGCGTGGCGATGGTGTGAAGTCTAGATGTGATGAAGTCCATATCCAATGCGCTGCCGCGGCGCATTCGAGGCATGCCGTACCTCCAAGGAGGTATTCGGGGGCGGATGCATGTCGCATGGCGCGGCGCTCCGGCGTGCGGGGTTCGACAGGAGGAAGGCCATGGGGCTGATGCTGCCGCGCTGGCTCGTGCGGCATTCGATCCTGCTGGTGGTGGCGCTGGCGCTGATCGCCCTGGCGCTGATCGGCCTGGCCGGCATGAGCGCGTCGGTCATGGTCGCCGAAGGCATGCGCGGCAGTGCGAGCGCCATCAACGTCGCCGGCAGCCTGCGGCGCCTCACCCACCGGGTGGCCGGACTGGTCGCCACCGACGCGCTGGGCGGCGGCCTGTCCGGCGAGCGCGTGCACGGGGCGATCGACGATTTCGAACGCGGCCTTGCCCATCCGGCATTGCAGCGGGCCGTGCAGCGCAACCCCGGCGGCCTGTTCGCCGCCACCTACCGCGGCATCGATGTCACCTGGCACACCAGCCTGAGGCCGCGCCTCGAGGCGACGATGGGCGAGAAGGCGCCGATGGCGCAGGAGAACGTCGAGAAACTGCTCGTGGAGGTCGATCTCTTCGTCGGGCAGCTCGACACGCTGGTGACCGTGCTCGAGCAGGACACGGAGGCCCGCATCGCCGACCTCAAGCAGATTCTCGCCGCCGCCATCGCCGCCATCCTGGTCGTCATCGCGCTGGCCCTGCTGATGCTGCATCGTTCGGTGCATCGCCCGCTGGTGGATCTGCTGCGGGCGGCGCAGGGGATCGCGCGCGGCAATTTCTCCGCCCGCGTGACGCACGTCGGCTACGACGAACTCGGCCGCGTCGGGGCCACCTTCAACCTGATGGCCAACGAGATGTCGCGCCAGTACCAGACGCTGGAACAGCGCGTGGCCGACAAGACGGCCGCGCTGCAGCGCTCGAACCGCTCGCTGGAACTGCTCTATCACGCCATCGCGCGCCTCTACCAGACGCCGACCGCACCCGAAGCCTACGAGGCGACGCTGCGCGACATCGAGCAGATCGCCGGCCTGGCGAGCAGCTTCGTGTGCATCGAACCGCGGCACGACGGGCCCGCCACGGTGATCGCCTCCACGCTGGGCGCCTGTCCCGAACGCCTGGCCCTGGGCGATGCCGCCTGCGGCGCGTGCCGCGCGTCGGCGCACCCGCTGCGCATCGATCCGCCGGCGCGCGAGGCCGAACTGCTGCGCATCCCGCTGCGCGACCGCGAATACCACTACGGCATGCTGCGGCTCACCCTGCCCGCGGGGGCACGCCTCGAGGACTGGCAGTTCCAGCTCGTCGAGGCGCTCACCCGCCACATCGGCATGGCGCTCGGCGCCGCCCGGCGCGGCGAGCAGGAGCGCCTGCTCGCGCTGCAGGAGGAGCGCTCGGTGATCGCGCGCGAACTGCACGACTCGCTGGCGCAGGCCCTGTCGTACATGAAGATCCAGGTCAGCCTGCTGCAGCCGCTGCTCGGCGACCCCGCACGCGCGGCCGAGGCCGCGGCGGTGCTGGCGGACCTGCGCGAGGGCATCGGCGCGGCCTACCGCCAGTTGCGTGAGCTGCTGGTGTCCTTCCGCCTCGAACTGTCGGGCGACTTCCCGACCCTGCTGCGCGAGGCGGTGCAGGAGCACGCGGCCCGCGGCGGCGTGCAGGTCGAACTGAGCACCCGGCTCGCCGACTGCGGGCTGAGTCCGAACCAGGAAGTCCATGTGCTGCAGATCGTGCGCGAAGCGCTGTCCAACATGGTGCGCCACGCCAATGCACGGCGGGCGTCCGTGAGCCTGTCGTGTGGCCCCGGCGGCGAGGTCGGCGTCGTCATCGAGGACGACGGCGTGGGTCTGGGCGGATCGCCTGCCGATCCGTGGCAGCATCACGGCCTCGCCATCATGCGCGAACGCGCGCGCGGCCTCGGCGGCACGCTCGAGATCAGCCCGCGGCCTGGCGGCGGCACGCGGGTCGGCCTGCGCTTCATCGCCAGCCACCACGCGCCGGCACCCCTTCCCCCCGCCCTGGAGAACCCGCTTCGATGAGCGAGCAGCAACGCGTCCTGATCGTCGACGACCACCCCCTGTTCCGCAAGGGACTGGCGCAGATGCTGCAGACGATCCCCGCTTTCCGCCTGGTCGGCGAGGCGGCCGGCGGCGCGGCAGGACTGGTGCTGGCGCGCGAACTCCAGCCCGACCTGATGCTGCTCGACCTCAACATGCGCGACATGGGCGGCATCGAGGTGCTGCGCAGCCTGCGCGCGGCGCAGTCGGACGCCTGCGTGGTCGTGATCACCGTGTCCGACCGCGCCGCCGACCTCGTCGCGGCGCTGCAGGCCGGTGCGGACGGCTATCTGCTGAAGGACATGGAGCCCGAGGCGATGATGGCCGCGCTGCGCGACGCCGCGGCCGGGCGCATCGTCGTGTCGGAGCAGCTCACCCACCTGCTCGCCGCCGCCCTGCGCGGCGACAACCGGCCGCACACCGCGGCGGCGGCCGGACTCACCGAGCAGGAAGTGCGCATCCTCGAGAAGATCGCCGCCGGCTTGTCGAACAAGCTCATCGGGCGCGAACTCGACATCGCCGAAGGCACGGTGAAGGTCCACGTCAAGCACATCCTGCGCAAGCTCGAGCTGCGCTCGCGGGTCGAGGCCGCGGTGTGGGCGGTGGAGCACCTGCGCCGCTGAGCGCCGCACGGGCGGGCTCCGGCCCGCCATCCCCGGCTGCGAGGGCAGGCGTTTTCCCGTTGTGAAAAAACCCCTTCCGCGGGTGCAGGCTTGATGCGAATCAATGGCCCGGTTCGCGTCATGGCCTTTAATGCGAACGATCAGTTGCCGGGAAGAGCCTGTGGAAGCCGCCTCGATGTCGCGCCGTGGTTTTCTGCGCGGACGCGTGAATGCCGCTGCCGCCACCGCCCAGCGTCCGCCGTGGGCGCGGGACGAGGCCGATTTCGTCGCCCACTGCACGCGCTGCGCTGCCTGCATCGACCACTGTCCGACGCAGATCCTGGTGCGCGCCGACGGCGGCTATCCCGCCGTCGACTTCGCCGGCGGTGAATGCACCTTCTGCGGCGAGTGCGTCAGCCGCTGCGAACCCCGCGCGCTGTACCGCGAGCAGGCCGAGGATCCCCCCTGGACGCTGCGCGTGCGCATCGGCCAAGCCTGCCTGGCGGCGCAGGGCGTCGAGTGCCGGGTCTGCGGCGAAGCCTGTCCGGCCGCCGCCATCCGCTTTCGCCCGCGCCTGGGCGGGGTGGCGCTGCCCGTGCTCGAGACCGATGCCTGCAACGGCTGCGGCGCCTGCTCCGGGCCCTGTCCGGTGCGGGCGATCGAGCTGCGGTCCATGGATGCAGATGCGATGAACGCCCCCACGGAGGTCAAGCAATGAAGGTCGCAAGTCTGGTCGTGCGGGCGATGCCCGCCGATTTCCCCGAAGTGCAGGCAAGCCTGCGCGGCATCCCGGGCGTCGAGATGCACGGTGCGTCGGCCGAGACCGGCAGGATCGTCGTCACCGTCGAAGACGGCGAGGGCTGGTCGGTCGCCGATTCCATCCTGGCAGTGAACATGGCGCCGAAAGTCCACGGCGTGACGCTCGCCTACGAATACACCGACGAAGGTCTCGAACATCTGGAGGCATGAAATGACCATGGATCGACGCGAATTCATCAAGACCAACGCGATTGCGGCCGCGGCGGCCAGCGCCGGCATCGGCATCCCGGTGGTCGCGGAAGCGCAGACCAGGAGCCCGGACGGGACCCGGATCCGCTGGGACAAGGCGGCCTGCCGCTTCTGCGGCACCGGCTGTTCGGTGCTGGTCGGCGTGCAGAACGGCCGCGTGGTGGCGACGCAGGGCGACCCGGATTCGCCCGTCAATCGCGGCCTGAACTGCATCAAGGGCTACTTCCTGTCCAAGATCATGTACGGCGAGGACCGGCTCACCAAGCCGCTGCTGCGCATGAAGAACGGCAAGTACGACAAGAACGGCGAGTTCACGCCCATCACCTGGAACCAGGCGTTCGACATCATGGCCGAGAAGTGGAAGGCCGCGATGAAGGCCAACGGGCCGGATTCGATCGCGATGTTCGGCTCCGGCCAATGGACGATCTGGGAAGGCTACGCCGCCTCCAAGCTCTACAAGGCGGGTTTCCGCACCAACAACATCGACCCCAACGCGCGCCACTGCATGGCCTCCGCGGTGGCGGGCTTCATGCGTACCTTCGGCATCGACGAGCCGATGGGCTGCTACGACGATATCGAGAACACCGACACCTTCGTGCTGTGGGGTTCCAACATGGCCGAGATGCACCCCATCCTGTGGAGCCGCATCACCGACCGCCGCCTGTCCAAGGACGGCACCGAAGTGCATGTGCTGTCGACCTTCGAGCACCGTTCGTACGAACTGGCCGACAACCCGATGATCTTCGTGCCGCAGACCGACCTGGCGATCCTCAACTACATCTGCAACCACATCATCCAGACCAAGCGGGTGAACACCGCCTTCGTCAATCGCAACGTCAAGTTCAAGGTGGGCGAGACGGACATCGGCTTCGGCCTGCGTCCGAACCATCCGCTCGAGGCCAAGGCCGCGAGCAACGGCTACCCGGACGCCGAGGGCAAGCCCAAGGGCGACACCGGCGCGGCCAGGGACATCGGCTTCGACGAGTTCGCCAGGTTCGTGTCCACCTACACGGCCGAGCATGTCTCCAGGCTGTCCGGCGTGCCGGTGGACAGGCTCAAGCGCCTCGCCGAGGTCTATGCCGACCCCAAGCGCAAGGTGGTGTCGTTCTGGACCATGGGCTTCAACCAGCACACCCGCGGCACCTGGGTGAACAACATGATCTACAACGTCCATCTGCTGGTGGGCAAGATCAGCGAGCCGGGCAACAGCCCGTTCTCGCTCACCGGCCAGCCCTCGGCCTGCGGCACGGCGCGCGAAGTCGGCACCTTCGCCCACCGCCTGCCGGCGGACATGGTCGTCACCAATCCGGTGCATCGCGCCCATACGGAAGAGATCTGGAAGCTGCCCGAGGGCACCATCCCGGCCAAGATCGGCCTGCACGCGGTGGCCCAGAGCCGGGCGCTGAAGGACGGCAAGATCAAGTGCTACTGGACCACCACCACCAACAACATGCAGGCGGGGCCCAACGTCAATGGCGAGATCTATCCGGGCTGGCGCAATCCGGAAGCCTTCGTCGTGGTGTCCGACGTGTATCCGACGGTGTCCGCGCTGTCGGCCGACCTGATCCTGCCGAGCGCGATGTGGGCCGAGAAGGAAGGCGCCTTCGGCAATGCCGAGCGCCGCACCCAGTTCTGGCGCCAGCAGGTACCGGCGCCGGGCGAGGCGAGGTCCGACCTGTGGCAGTACATGGAGTTCTCCAAGCGCTTCAAGGTCGAGGAGGTGTGGCCGGCCGAGCTGATCGCCAAGAAGCCGGAATACAAGGGCAAGACGCTGTTCGACGTGCTGTACGCCAACGGCCAGGTGAACAAGTTCCCGCTCGCCGACGTCGAGAAGGCCAACGGCCACGCCATCAAGGGCTACATGAACGACGAATCGAAGGTGCTCGGCTTCTACCTGCAGAAGGGCCTCTTCGAGGAATACGCCATGTTCGGCCGCGGCCACGGCCACGATCTCGCCGACTTCGACCTCTACCACAAGACGCGCGGCCTGCGCTGGCCGGTGGTCGAAGGCAAGGAGACGCTGTGGCGCTTCCGCGAGGGCTACGACCCGTACGTGAAGTCCGGCGAGGGCGTGAAGTTCTACGGCCACAAGGACAACAAGGCGGTGATCTTCGCGCTGCCCTACCAGGACCCGCCCGAGAAGCCCGACACCGAGTACGACATGTGGCTGTGCACCGGCCGCGTGCTGGAGCACTGGCATACCGGCTCGATGACCCGCCGCGTGCCCGAACTGCACAAGGCGGTGCCCGAGGCGCAGGTCTTCATGCACCCGGACGACGCCACCAGGCGCGGCCTGCAGCGCGGCATGGCGGTGAAAGTCGCCTCGCGTCGCGGCGAGATCGTCGCGCGGCTGGAGACGCGCGGCCGCAACAAGCCGCCGGTCGGGCTGATCTTCGTGCCCTTCTTCGACGAGGGACGGCTGGTGAACAAGCTCACGCTGGACGCCACCTGCCCGATCTCCAAGGAAACCGACTACAAGAAGTGCGCGGTGAAGGTGGTCAAAGCCTGAGGCGGGAAAGGGCATGCGGCCGGGGGCGGATGAGTACGGATCATGAGCGACCAGGACAAACGCGGCCAGGCCGGCGGCCAGTCGGGCGCCGTGCCGTCCTCGCGCCGCCGCTTCCTCAAGGATGCGGCCGGCGTCGCGGGCGGCGCGGGGCTGCTGGCGCTCGGCGCCGGCCTGTACGCCCGTCAGGCTTCGGCCCTGCCGGCGACGGCCATCCGGCCGCCGGGCGCGCTGGCGGAGGCCGCTTTTCTCGCCGCCTGCGTGCGCTGCGGCCTGTGCGTGCGCGGCTGCCCCTACGACACGCTGCAACTTGCCAGACTAGGTGACGGCGTCGCCACCGGCACGCCCTACTTCGAGGCGCGCAAGATTCCGTGCGAGATGTGCGACGACATTCCCTGCGTCGCCGCCTGTCCCACCGGTGCGCTCGACCGCGGGCTGAAGGACATCGGCAAGGCGAAGATGGGCCTCGCCGTGCTGATCGACCAGGAAAACTGCCTCAACTTCCTCGGCCTACGCTGCGACGTCTGCTACCGGGTGTGCCCGGTGATCGACAAGGCGATCACCCTCGAACGCATCCACAATCCGCGTTCCGACCGCCACGCGATGCTGCTGCCGACGGTGCATTCCGAGCACTGCACCGGCTGCGGCAAGTGCGAGAAGTCCTGCGTGCTGCCGGGCGAAGCGGCGATCAAGGTGCTGCCGGTACGGCTCGCCCAGGGCTCCAAGGCCGAGCATTACCTGCGCGGCTGGGAAGAGAAGAAGGCCGCCGGCGAATCGCTGATCGGCGAACAGGTCGAGCTGCCGGTGCGCGGACTGGAAGGCAAGGCCCACGGCGACACCCGCGTCGGCCCGGGCGAGGGGCCCGCCGGCGACGAACAGGCGGTGCCCGACTACAAGCCGTTCCCGAAGCCGGGCGGCCTCGATTCGGGGTGGAAGCCATGAGGTGGAAGCCATGAGCACGCAGGATTCCGCCGGCGCGGCCGGCCGCAAGCCGCCGCCGCCCACCAGCGTGCGCGGGGCGGCGCAGCGTGGCGTGGTGGCACGTCCGGGGCGCGAGGCGGTCGCGGCCAAGGGCTGGCTGCGGGCGCACAAGTGGCTGCTGCTGCGGCGCCTGTCCCAGATCGGCATCCTCGCGGTCTTCCTCGCCGGTCCGTGGCTCGGCGCGTGGATCGTGAAGGGCAGCCTGGCGTCCAGCCTGACGCTGGACGTGCTGCCGCTCACCGACCCCTTCCTCGTCGCGCAGCAGCTCGCAGCCGGCCACTGGCCCTACCGCGAGGCGCTGCTCGGCGGCGGCATCGTGCTGGCGTTCTACCTGCTGTTCGGCGGCCGGCTGTTCTGTTCCTGGGTGTGCCCGATGAACCTCGTCACCGATGCCGCGGCCTGGCTGCGGCGGCGCCTCGGGCTCAAGGGCGGCAAGGCGCCCGCGGGCGGCACGCGCTACTGGCTGCTCGGCTTCGTCCTGCTGGCGGCGGCGGCCACCGGCTCGCTGGCGTGGGAATGGGTGAATCCGGTGTCGATGTTCCATCGCGCGCTGATCTTCGGCTTCGGCCTGGCATGGGGCATCGTCGGCGGCATCTTCCTGTACGACCTGCTCATCGCTCCGCGCGGATGGTGCGGCCACCTGTGCCCGCAGGGCGCCTTCTACGGCCTGCTCGGGCGCGCCGCCGTGCTGCGCGTGTCCGCCGCCCGCCGCTCGGCCTGCAACGACTGCATGGACTGCTTCGCCGTGTGCCCCGAACCCCAGGTCATCCGTCCGGCGCTGAAGGGCGTGGGCCAGGGCCATCCGCTGATCCTGGACGGCGACTGCACCGCCTGCGGCCGCTGCGTCGACGTCTGCGGCAGGAGCGTTTTCCGCATTACGACCCGATTCAACAGGAGCGAGTCATGAACAGACCAATCCGTAAACGCGTGCTTGCATTCGTGGCTGCGCTCGGCCTTGCCGCGCTGCCGCCGTCCGCGAGCGCCCAGGCCGTCAAGAGCATACGCGGCGCCGACGTGGCGGCGCCGGAGGCGTCCCCCGGCGGCTTCAAGACCCTTCCCGACCAGGCGCCGATGCAGCGCGACTACGTGCAGCAGCCGCCGCTGATCCCGCACAAGGTCGAGGGCTACGAGGTCACCATGAACTTCAACAAGTGCATGGATTGCCACGCGTGGAGCCGCTACAAGGAGAGCGGCGCGACCAAGGTGAGCCTGACCCACTTCAAGGACCGCGATGGCGGCGAACTGTCGAACATCTCGCCGCGGCGCTACTTCTGCATGCAGTGCCACGTGCCGCAGACGGACGCCAGGCCGCTGGTGGGCAACCAGTTCCAGCGCGCGGATGGCCTGCGCTAGGCTCGACACGACGGGGATAGACCATGAGCGACAACAACAAGACCCTGGTGCAGAGGATCCGCGGGGCGGGCTGGAGCGCCATCGCCATCCTGTTTGCCGCGGGCATCGTCTTCTGGGGCGGTTTCAACTGGGCGCTGGAAATGACGAACAGGGAGAAGTTCTGCATCTCCTGCCACGAGATGGAGGAGAACGTGTTCAGGGAATACCGCAACACGATCCACTACCAGAACCGCACCGGCGTGCGCGCCACCTGTCCGGACTGCCACGTGCCCAAGGAATGGGTGCCCAAGATCATCCGCAAGATCCAGGCTTCCAAGGAGGTCTATGGCAAGATCGTGGGCAGCATCAACACGCCCGAGAAGTTCCACGCCGAGCGCCTGCGCCTGGCGCAGAACGAATGGCGGCGGATGAAGGCGAACAACTCGCAGGAGTGCCGCAACTGCCACAACTACGAGTATTTCGACTACTCGGTGCAGGGCCGCCGCTCCAACCAGATGCACCAGGCCGGGCTGAGCGAAGGCAAAACCTGCATCGACTGCCACAAGGGCATCGCCCACCAGTTGCCGCCGGTGGCGCAGGACATCGGTGCCGACCGCGGCGGCGTGCCGCCGGAAGTGATGCACCCGACGCCGCCCGCGGCACAATAGGCCGCCGGCACGCCCTTGCGCGCAAGGAGCGGACGCCCTGGGACACGTCGAGGAGCCGCTCCATGCCAGAGTTCAGGACCCTGACCCATTCCGCCGCGGACATCGACACCGCGCGCGCGGAGGAGATCGCGGCGCGCGGCAACCGGCGGCGCCTGCGTGCCTTCTTGCTGGTGCTGGTGCCGGCCCTGCTCGCCGGCCTGGCCTACACCTTCCTGCGTCCGCCCGAGTACCGGGCGCAGGCGCGGATCGCGGTGAAGCCGGCGGGCGTCGTCACCGACTTGCAGACGTCGGCGGCCGAAGGGGCGACGGTGTCCACCGCCGCGTCCGCTGCCGGCAGCCTGCAGGCCGAGGCCGGCGTGCTGTCCAGCCGCCCGGTGATCGAGGCCGCGCTCGCCGCGCTGCGCGGGCAAGGCGTGGCTCTCGACGAGTTCGGCCCCGATCCGGTGCAGGGCGTGCAGGCGGCCCTGAGCGCGGCACCGGTCGCGGACAGCAACATCATCGGCGTGGCGGCGACGGGCGGGCAGCCCGAACATCTCGCGGCGCTCGTCAATGCACTGATCGATGCCTATTCCCGCCGCTTGCTCGACTCCTATTCGAGCGCGGCCGGCGGCGAGATCGATGCGCTGCGCCAGGAGCTTCAGGACCTGAACCGCCGCCTCGAAGAAAAGCGCAAGGCGCTGGAGGATTTCCGCCAGGCGGCGGACATCGTTTCCGGCGAGCGCGACGAGAACCAGGTCCTCGCCCGTGTGAAAGGCTTGTCCCTGTCGCTGAACCAGGCCAACGAGAAGGTCGCCAAGGCCGAGGGGCGGGTGCGGTCGCTGCGCGAATCCCTCGCCGCCGGCAGGCCGGTGGTGCGGGCGCGCGACAACCCCACCCTCGCCGGGCTGGAGTCGCGCGCGTCGCAGTTGCGGGAATCGCTGCGCGACATGGAGCGCACGCATACCCCGCAGTTCATGGACATGGACCCGGAGGCGCACAGCCTGCGCTCGCGGCTGGCCGAACTCGAGGCGCAGATCGCCGAGACGAAGTCCACCGCCGGGCAGGTTTCGCTGGCCGAGGCCGAGGAAGAACTCGCCACCGCGCGTGAGGAACAGCAGACCCTGCAGGCCCAGATCACCCGCGACCGCGGGGCGGTGCACGCCTTTTCGCGCAGCTTCGGCACCTTCAAGTCCATGCAGGAAGAACTGGCGCAGCTCGAGACCAGCCGCAGCGCGGTGTCCGAGCGCCTGCTGCGCACCGAGGCGAGCGAGCGTTCGCGCATGCCCTCGGTGCAGGTGATCGAGGCCGCGACCGCGCCGGTCAGCGCATGGCGGCCGGACTACGCCCGGGACGCGGCGATCAGCGTCGCGGCCGCCCTCGGCCTCGCCCTGCTTGCGATGGGGGTGACCGAGCTGTTCAACCGTCCGCCGCGGCCGCCGGCGACGCCGGTCATCGTGCCGCAGCCGTGGATCGCCGTCGGCCAGGACCTCCCGCCCGCGCTCGCCGCCGGCCCGGCCGCGCGGCCGCTGCGCGGGCCCGCGGCCGGCGCGAACCTGCTGGCCTCGCCGGCGGAGTCGATGCGGGAACTGTCGCAGGAAGAGGTCGCGGCCCTGCTGCGTACCCTGTCCGCGCAGGATTCCGTGTGGGCGGGTCTGCTGCTGTGCGGCGCCACGCCTGGCGAGATACGCGGCCTCGCCCCGGCCGACGTGGACGCCGCCGCGGCCCGCGTCCGGCTTGCCGGCGCATCCGCCCGCGAACTCCCCGTGCCGCCGGGCCTGTGCCGCAGGCTGGCGGCGGCTCCCGGTCCGGACGGGGGCGGGGCCGCGCTGGCGCCGGGAACCGACGAGGAACTGCAGCGGCGCCTGCTGTGCGCCGCGCACGACGCCGGGCTGGACGACCCCGCGGGCATCACGCCGGACACGCTGCGCCACACCTGCATCGCCCACCTGGTCCGCCAGGGACTGCGTTTCGGCGACCTGGACCGCATCGTCGGCCCGCTGCCGGCCGACGCGCTGGCACGGTATGCCGGCCTGTCGCCTGCGGGCGTGCGGCGCTCGCTCGCCGAGGTCTCCGCCTTCATGCCCGGCCTCCATCCGTTCGATGGCGGGCAGGCATGATCCGGCCCGGCCGCGCGACGAAGATGGGAGGGCTCCGGGCTATAATCGCCGCCTTATGCTCGAAGCCCACGATCTCGCCTGCCTGAAGGGCGACCGCCTTCTGTTCCGCGGCCTCGCCCTGCACCTGAAGGCGGGCGGGCTGTTGCGCGTGGCAGGCCCCAACGGCGTGGGCAAGACCAGCCTGCTGCGCCTCGTCACCGGCCTGGCGCTGCCCGAGGCCGGCGAGGTGCGCTGGCGCGGCGTCGGCATCCGCCGCGACCGCGAGGCGCTGCATCGCGAACTGCTCTATCTCGGCCACGCCGCGGCGCTGAACGATCTGCTGACGCCGCTCGAGAACCTGCGTTTCGCCTGTGCCGCGGCCGGCGACGACGTGGACGAGGAGAACTGCGTCACCGCGCTCGCCCGCATCGGGCTGGAGAACCAACTCGACCTGCCCGCCCGCGTGCTGTCCCAGGGCCAGCGGCGGCGCGTGGGCTTGGCGCGGCTGTTCCTGTCGGCGCGGCGCTCGCTGTGGGTGCTGGACGAACCCTTCACCGCGCTCGATGCCGCGGCGGTGGCCGACCTGGCGACGACGCTGTCCGACCATTGCGCCGCCGGTGGCATGGTGATGCTGACCACCCACCAGGACGCGCCCTTCGCCCGTGCCCCCGAGGTGCTGGATGTCGGGGCCTACACATGCTGAGCACCTTCCTCGCCGTGCTGCGGCGCGACCTGCTGCTGGCCTGGCGCGGCCGCGCCGACGTGCTGGTGACGCTGGCCTTCTTCGTCATCGTCGTGTGCCTGTTCCCGTTCGGCGTCGGCGCCGAGACCAACCTGCTGCGTTCGATCGCCCCCGGCGTGGTGTGGGTCGCCGCGCTGCTGGCCTGCCTGCTGTCGCTGCATCGCCTGTTCGCGCAGGACCACGCCGATGGAACCCTGGAGCAACTGCTGCTGTCCAGCGAACCGGCCGTGCTGTGGGTGACGGGCAAGGTGCTCGCCTTCTGGCTCAGCACCGGCCTGCCGCTGGTGGCGGTGGCGCCGGTGCTCGCGCTGCTGTTTGACCTCGAACAAGGCGCCTACCCGGTGCTGGTAGTAAGTTTGGCGCTCGGTACCCCCATCCTCGCGCTGCTCGGCGCGGTGGGTGCGGCGCTGACGCTGGGCCTGCGCGGCGGCGGCATGCTGCTCGCACTGCTGGTGCTGCCGCTGTTCGTGCCGGTGCTGATCTTCGGCGCGGGCGCGGTGGAGGCGGAACTGTCCGGCAGCGGCGCCGCCGCGCACCTGCTGCTGCTGGGCGGCGGCCTGGCCGGCGCGCTGGCGCTGGCGCCGTGGGCCTGTGCGGCGGCGCTGCGGATATCGACCGAATGACGTTGTGCAACTGAACCGACCCCGATGAGCAGACCCGACCGCGGCCCCAGCTTCCTGCGCTTCGCCGCTCCGCAGAACTTCTATCCCCTGGCGGGGCGCCTCGCCCCGTGGTTCGCCGCCGCCGCCGCGGTGCTGGCCGTCGCCGGCCTGTGGCTGGGCTTTTTCGTCGCGCCCACCGATGCCACCCAGGGCGAGGTGTATCGCGTGATCTTCATCCACGTGCCGGCGGCCTGGATGTCGATGTTCGTCTATCTGGTGATGGCCTTCTGGTCGGCGGTGGGGCTGGTCATGAACACCCGGCTGTCCTTCATGATGAGCCAGGCGCTGGCGCCCACCGGCGCCATGTTCTGCGTGGTCGCGCTGTGGACCGGGGCGCTGTGGGGCAAGCCGACCTGGGGCACCTACTGGGTGTGGGATGCGCGGCTGACCTCGCAGGCGCTGCTGCTGTTCCTCTACCTCGGCTTCATCGCGCTCACGCGCGCGATCGAGGACCCGCGCCGCGCCGACCGCGCCGGCGCCATCGTCGCGCTGGTCGGCGTGGTCAACGTGCCGGTGATCTATTTCTCGGTGCAGTGGTGGAACACGCTGCACCAGGGCGCCTCGGTGAGCCTGACCAAGGCACCGTCGATGGCCGCGACCATGCTCCTCGGCATGCTGGCGATGGCCTTCGCGGCGTGGGCCTATACGCTGGCGGTGACGCTGTGGCGGGTACGGCCGATGATCCTGGAGCGCGAACGCCACACCGAGTGGGTCGGCGCCGTACTGACGCGCGAGGGAGGGCGGGCCTGATGCAGTGGGAAAGCTGGTCCGCGTTCTGGAACATGGGCGGCGCGGCATTCTTCGTGTGGGGCAGCTATGGCCTCACCTTCGTCCTCGTCGCGCTGGAACTCGTGTTCGTGTTCCAGCGTCGGAAAGACACCGTGAACCGGCTGCTGCGCTGGCGCAAGGCGGTGGGCAGGAACGGCGGCGGCAGTGGGATTGGCAATGGGCCGGCGCGCACCGGCATGGAGTCGCAAGCGAATGAAACCCCGTAGCAAACGTCTGGTGCTGGTGGGCGGCGGCGTCGCCCTGCTGGTGGCCGCGGTGGCGCTGGTGCTGAACGCATTCCAGCAGAACCTGGTGTTCTTCCATACGCCGACCGAGGTCGTCGCCGGCAAGGCGCCCTCGGGCAAGACCTTCCGCATCGGCGGGCTGGTGGAGACGGGCTCCATCCGGCGCGAGGCCGACGGCATCACCGTGCGCTTCGCCGTCACGGATACCGCCAAGACCATCCCGGTGTCCTACAGGGGCACGCTGCCCGACCTCTTCAAGGAGGGCAAGGGCGCGGTGGTGCAGGGCCGGCTGGAAGCCGACGGCACCTTCCGCGCCACCGAGGTGCTCGCCAAGCACGACGAAAACTACATGCCGCCGGAGGCCGCCCACGCAGTGGAGCAGGCGCACAAGGCCGGCGCGACGGTGGCGCAATGATTCCCGAACTCGGCCATTTCTCTCTCGTCCTCGCCCTCGTGCTCGCCCTGGTGCAGGCGGTGGTGCCCATGGTCGGCGCCAGCCGCAACCGGCTCACGCTGATGGCGGTCGGGCGGCCGGCGGCGCAGGGGCAGTTCTTCTTCGTCGCCTTCTCGTTCGCCTGTCTGACCTGGGCCTTCGTCACCAGCGACTTCTCGGTCGAATACGTCGCCCTGCACTCCAACACCGCCACGCCGCTCTACTACCGCATCACCGGCGTGTGGGGCAGCCACGAGGGCTCGCTGCTGCTGTGGGCGCTGGTGCTGGCGTTGTGGACGGTGGCGGTCACGGTGTTCTCGCGCCATCTGCCCGACGTCTTCCTCGCCCGCGTGCTCGGCGTGCTGGGCTGGGTCAGCGTCGGCTTCCTCGCCTTCCTGCTGGTCACCTCCAACCCCTTCGAACGCCTGCTGCCGGGCGCGCCGGAAGGGCGCGACCTCAATCCGCTGCTGCAGGACCCGGGCATGATCATCCACCCGCCGCTGCTCTACATGGGCTACGTCGGCTTCTCGGTCGCCTTCGCCTTCGCCATCGCCGCGCTGCTGTCGGGACGCATGGATGCGGCGTGGGCGCGCTGGTCGCGGCCATGGACCACGGTGGCCTGGGTGTTCCTGACCGCCGGCATCGCGGTCGGCTCGGGCTGGGCCTACTACGAGCTGGGCTGGGGTGGCTGGTGGTTCTGGGACCCGGTGGAGAACGCCTCCTTCATGCCCTGGCTGCTCGGCACCGCGCTGATCCATTCGCTCGCCGTCACCGAGAAGCGCGGTGCCTTCCGTAGCTGGACGGTGCTGCTGGCGATCGGCGCCTTCTCGCTGTCGCTGCTCGGCACCTTCCTCGTGCGCTCGGGCGTCATCACCAGCGTGCATGCCTTCGCCACCGACCCCAAGCGCGGCCTCTTCATCCTGTTCCTGCTCGTCGTCGTGATCGGCGTGTCGCTGCTGCTGTACGCCTGGCGCGCACCCAGGCTGGCGGGCGGCGGCGGCTTCGCCTTCGTGTCGCGCGAGACCGCGCTGCTGGGCAACAACGTGCTGCTGTCTGTGGCTTCCGCCTCGGTGCTGCTGGGTACGCTGTATCCGCTGTTCCTCGACGCCCTGGGCATGGGCAAGATCTCGGTCGGCCCGCCTTACTTCGAGGCGGTGTTCGTGCCGCTGATGACGCCGGTGGTGGTGCTGATGATGTTCGGCCCCTTCCTGCGCTGGAAGGGCGACACGCTTGGCCCCGTGCTGCGCCGCGTGGCGCCGGCCTTCGCCGCCAGCGTGGCGATCGGCGTCGGCACCGCGTTCGCCATCGGCCATGCCACGCCGCGCACCGTGCTCGGCCTCGCGCTCGCGGCCTGGGTGGTGCTCGCCAGCGTGCAGCAGCTCGCCGCGCGGCTGGGCGAGCGTGCCGGCGCCTCGTCCGCGGCGCGCCTGCGCGGCATTCCGTCGGCGTGGTGGGGCATGTGGCTGGCGCACCTGGGAGTGGGCATCTTCATCATCGGCGTGACCCTGGTCGGCAGCCTGAACCAGAGCCTGGACGTGAAGATGCGCGACGGCCAGCGCGCCGAACTCGCCGGCTACGGCTTCGTGTTCCGCGGCGTGCAGGATGCCGCCGGACCCAACTACGACGCCGCGCGCGCCACGCTGGAGGTGAGCCGCGACGGCGTCGCCATCGCCACGCTGCGGCCGGAAAAGCGCCTCTACCGCGCGCAGGGCATGCCGATGACCGAAGCTTCGATCGACATTGGGCCGTTCCGCGACGTGTATGTATCGCTGGGCGAGCAACTGCCTGACGGTAGCTGGATCGTCAGCCTGTATTTCAAACCCTTCATCAGCTGGATCTGGCTGGGCTGCGCCCTGATGGCGCTGGGCGGCATCTTCGCCGCGGCCGACCGCCGCTACCGCCGGCTGGCCGAGCGCAGCGCGCCGGCCGGCGCCGCGCGGCAGGCGGCCTGAGCGGTGCCCGGGCCGTCCGCCAGAGTCTTTTCATGAAAGCAAAGTTCCTCGTTCCGCTGTTCCTGTTCCTCGGCCTCGTGGGTTTTCTCGCCTTCGGCCTCACGCTGAACCCGCGGGAGGTGCCGTCGCCGCTGATCGACAAGCCTGCGCCCGCCTTCACGCTGGCGCGGGTGGATGATCCCGCGCAGCAGTTCGCGCTTGCCGACATGCGCGGCAAGGTGTGGCTGCTGAACGTGTGGGCCTCGTGGTGCGTGGCGTGCCGGCAGGAGCATCCGGTGCTGGTCGACCTGGCGCGCAGGGACGTGGTGCCCGTCGTCGGCCTCAACTACAAGGAAGTGCGCGGCGACGGCCAGCTCGACGTGCGCGGCATGGCGCCGGAGGCCGAGACCACCCTCGCCGTGGAGCGCGCGCGCCGCTGGCTGGGCGACCACGGCAATCCCTACATGCTGTCAGTGCTCGACATCGACGGCCGCGTGGGCATCGACTTCGGCGTGTATGGCGTCCCGGAAACCTTCCTGATCGATGGCAACGGCAAGATCCGCTACAAGCACATCGGGCCGATCACGCCGGAAAACCTGCAGCAGGTGATCCTGCCCAAGGTCGAGGAGATCCGCCGTGCGGGCTGATCGCATCCGGTTTCCGCGCGCGGCGGCCTGTGCCGCCGCCTTCTCCGCCGCCCTGTGGCTGTCACCCGCCGCGGCCGGGGAGGCACCGGCGGGCGACGTCGCGCCGACGGTCGCGGCCGACCCCCGGCTCGAGGCCGACGTGCAGGAACTCGCGCACAAGCTGCGCTGCCTGGTGTGCCAGAACCAGTCGATCGCCGAGTCCAACGCGCCGCTGGCGCTCGACCTGCGCAACCAGGTGCGCGAGCAACTCGCCGCCGGCCGCAGCAAGGAAGACGTCATCGACTATCTGGTCGCGCGCTACGGCGATTTCGTCCTCTATGAGCCGCCGGTGAAGGGCATCACGCTGCTGCTGTGGGGCGGCCCGGCGGTGCTGCTGCTGGCGGGGATCGGCTGGCTGGCGTACCGGGTGCGCCGGCGCGCGGCCGAATCCGCCTCGGTGGCCGCGCTGAGCGAGGCCGAGCACGCCCGCGCGCGCGCGCTGCTGGCCGGCACCGATGCCGACGCGCCGCCGTCCTCCGAAACCCGGGAGTCCCGTTCGTGATCACCTTCATCGTTCTCGCCGGCCTGCTCGTGGCCGGCGCCCTGCTATTGGTTCTGCCGCCCCTGCTGCGCGCCCGCGGCCGCGACGAGGCGGAGCCCGAACAGGCGGCCATCGCACTGAAGGTGCTGCGCGAACAGCTCGCCGAACTGGATGCCGACCTCGCCGCCGGCCGTCTCGATGCCGCGACGCACGCCCAGGCGCGCGACGAACTCGAACGCCGGGCGCTGGAAGAAGGCGAAGCCTCCGCCGCATCGGTCGCCGCCGCCGAAGCGAAACCGGCGAAGCGCTGGGCGCTGGCGCTGGCGCTGGGCGTGCCGGCCATGGCCGCCGTCGCCTATGTGGCGCTCGGCAACCCGGACGGGCTCGATCCCGCGAAGGTCGCGGGACGCCAGGGCTTCAGCCAGGCCGAGATCGCCGACATGGTGGGCAAGCTCGCCGCCCGGCTGGAACAGGAGCCGGACAACGTCGAGGGCTGGCTGATGCTGGCGCGTTCCTACGCGGTGCTGCAGGACTACGACAAGGCGGCCCGGACCTACGAGCGGGTGGCGAAGCTGGCGCCGGGCGAGCCGGACGTCTATGCCGACTGGGCCGACGTGGTCGCCGCCCGGATGGGCTCGGTGGCGGGCGAAGCCGAGGCGCTTGCGCAGAAGGCGCTGGATCTCGCGCCGGAGCACCCCAAGGCGCTGGCGCTGGCCGGCACCGCCGCCTACCAGCGCAAGGATTTCGCTGCCGCCGCTGCGCACTGGGAGAAGATCCTGGCGCGCATCCCGCCGGGCGACGATCTGGCGCGCGGCGTGCGCGCGAGCATCGACGACGCGCGGGAAAAGGCCGGCCTGCCGCCGCTGGCGGAAGCACCCGCTGCCGCAGCCCCTTCAGCCCACCCGTCGTCCGCGCTGACGCTGTCCGGCCGCGTCGACATCGATGCGGCGCTGCGCGACGAGCTGGCGCCGGACGACACGGTGTTCGTCTTCGTGCGCGGCGAGGGCGGCGGCCCGCCGCTCGCCGCGCTGCGCTTTCGCGGCAACGAACTGCCGCGCGATTTCAGCTTCGACGGCGTGCCGCTGATGACCGGCGATGCCTCCGTCCCCGTGCGCGTCGCGGTGGCGGCGCGGGTCTCGAAGAGCGGCAACGTGACGGCCGCGGCGGGCGATCTCGAAGGCCGGCTGAGCGGAGTGGCGCCCGATGCGTCGGGCCTGAAGCTGACGATCGATACCCGGCACTGAGCAAGCGTCGGGCCGCATGATGCCGCCGCGCAGGCGGTTGAGAAGTACGTGCTCGCGGCACAAGACGCCACGCTCACGTTTGCCGCCGCGTAGGCGGTTGAGAAGGAGTACCCGCGCCAAACGCGCGAGATCCCGCCCGTTTGCCGCCGCGCAGGCGGCGTCAGTCGCGATATTCGAACGGCACCCGCTTCACGTTGCACAGCAGCTCGTAGGCGATGGTGCCCGCCGCCTCGGCGATGCGATTGACCGGGATGTTGCGGCCCCACAGTTCCACCCGGCTGCCGCTGCCCGCTGCCGGCAGGTCGGTGAGATCCACCGTCAGCATGTCCATCGACACGCGGCCGATCAGCCGCGTGCGCAGGCCGTCCACCGCCACCGGCGTGCCGTCCGGCACGACGCGGGGGTAGCCGTCGGCGTAGCCCATCGCCACCAGTCCGACGCGGGTCGGCCGGTCGGCGATGAAGCGCGCGCCGTAGCCCAGCGGCTCGCCGGTCTCGATCTCGCGCACGCCGATGACGGCGCTCTCCAGGCTCATCACCGGCTGCAGGCCGTTGTCTTCGCCGGGCATCGGGTCGGCGCCGTACAGCAGGATGCCGGGGCGCGCCCAGTCCCGGTGCGCCGCCGGCCAGCCCAGCACGCCGCCCGAATTGGCCAGGCTGCGCGCGCCCGGCAGGTGGCGGGTGGCGGTGTCGAAACGGTCGATCTGCTCGGCGGTGGCGATCACGTGCGGTTCGTCGGCGCGTGCGAAATGCGTCATCAGCGTGATTCCGGCGACCTTGCCGCTGTCGTTCAGGCGCCGCCACGCGCCCTCGACCGCCTCGGGGACGAAACCCGCGCGGTTCATGCCGCTATTGATCTTCAGCCACACCGTCAGCGGCCCTGCCAGCGTGGCGGTCTCGATCATGCGGATCTGCTCGTCGTGGTGGACGACGATCCACAGGCCGTGGCCATGGACCTCGGCAAGCTCCCCGGGTGCGAAAGGGCCTTCCAGCAGCAGGATGGGCTGGCGGATGCCGGCGGCGCGCAGTTCCAGCGCCTCTTCCAGGAAGGCGACGGCGAAGCCGTCGGCGAGACCGGCCAGCGCATGCGCGCATCGTGCGGCCCCGTGCCCGTAGGCGTTCGCCTTCACCACCGCGAGCGCGCGTCCGCCGTGCCGTGCGCGGGCGAGCAGGTAATTGTGGCGCAGGGCGGCGAGGTCGATCAGGGCACGGGCGGGGCGCATGGGGCCGGGAAGCGGAGATGGCGAAGCACGCCATGGTGCAGCCAAAGCCGGCGGCCCGCAATCCGCGCCGGCCGGATGTTTCGGAAGGAAACAGTTGCAACCCGCCGGCGCCGGCATGGTCATTCCTCTCCCCGATTGCAAAGGATTCCCATGCGCACTTTCCCGACCGACCCTCGCCTGACCGCGGCCCGGCTCGTGGTGCTGACCCTGGTGGCCGACGGTGAGCTGGCCAACCGCGAGATCGAGGCCATCGACCGCTTTCACATCGCCGAACTGCTCGGCGTGCCCCGCGATACGCTGGTCCAAGCGATCGCGGACCATTGCGGGGGCCTGCTCGCCAGCCAGGCGACGCCCGGTGCCGTCCGCGTGCTGGACCTCGAGCAGACCGAACGCCTGCTCGACAGCATCACCGATCCCGCGCTGCAGAAACTCGTCTGCCGCGCGATGCTGGTGCTGGCCAAGGCCGACGGCCGCATCACGCTGTCGGAACAGACCCTCCTGCGCCACGCGCTGACGCGCTGGGGGCTGACGCTGGAGAGCGTGTCGGTGGATTGAGCGCGGTGCGGACCTGCGCGCAGATGCCGCCGGCGGTGCGCCGGATGCGTGTGGGGTTCCCGTAGGGCCCGGGGCAAGGCTTCGTCAGGCGGCTCTCCGGATTGCGCCGACGGAAGGCGTGCGCGTCGGCGCGCGATCCGTGCCGGCCGTTCCGGAACCCGGAAAACGAAAAAGGCCGGCGTCGGGAGCCGGCCTGCTCCTTGAACTCGGCCGTGTATTCCTGCTTCGGGATGCGTTTCACGTCGTTCTTCCTCTCGTTGTGTCGATCCTACGACCACTACGTTGGAAGACGAAATTCGTGCGGCAGCTCATTCTGCTGAGCCGCCAGCTCTTCGGCGGTCAGGATCAAGCCGGGAAAGGCCTCGCGCATGGCGAGAATGTCCGCGTCGCCCGTGACCAACGCATCTGCCTTACCGATATGCGCGAGAACCAGAAACACCTGGTCCTTCTCGTCGCGGCAGGCCGGCAAGGCGGGCCATGGTGCCGGCAGTTCCACCACGTCGGCGTAGGGCAGGAAGTCCGCCAGCAACGCCTCCTGCTCCGATGCCGAGAGCTTGAACTTGGGATAGGCCAGAACGCGCAGAAGTTCGCTGACCGTCTCCTTGCAGACCAGCGGCTGTAGCTGGTGGCGCTGCCAGGCGTGGCGTATCCAGGTCAAGCGCCCCGCAGTGAAGAGCAGCGCCGACAGCACGACGTTGGTGTCGAGGACGACTCTGCGCATCACCGCCGCGCCCAGGCAACGGCATCCTCGACATCCCGCTCGGTAATCCCGAGCTGCTCCAGCTTTTCACGCACGGCCTGGGCCTTCTGAACCCGCACCGGCGTCAGGACGATCCGGCCGCTCTCGACGGTCACGTCGAAATACTCCGCAGCGTCCACACTGGACACCGCCGCCTTGGGCAAGGTGATCTGATTCTTTGACGTGAGCTTGGCAAGCATGGCAGCCTCCTGGAAGTTTTACAAGGAAATCTTACTTCCTTGCTTCCTGCACTGCAAGTCACCCAGATGATGCCCCAGGTTTCACGGCCCTCGGCGCTCTTTCAGTACACGCTGAAACAGCCTGATTTGCGGCGGCCGACACCAGCGGCATCGCATCCCCAGGCTTCGTCACCAGCAGGATCGGCGAGGTCGCCGCCTTGGGCGGGGCACTCGGAGCCTGCGCATCAAAGATGTCGCCAGCCGCAGCTCACCCGTGCGCACGCCGGTCAGGATCAGCATCCGCAATCCAAGCTGAGTCTGCAGTCGGCCGCGGTACTTGCGCAGCCGCTGCAATAGCTTCGGCAGATCCTCCATGCGCAGGAACGGGTTGTGGTTCACGGCTGGCAACGGCACCGCGACCACATCGAGGTCGGAGGTCGGGTTTTGCTCCAGGCCCGGCACGATCACCAGCGCGTGGCGGAACAACCGGTTCAGCCATGTCCTGACTTTCTTGGCCACGGAAAGCGCCTTGTGCTTCTCGATCCTGGCAATCACCTCCAAGAGATCGGAGCGCTTGATCTCGAAGATCGAGCACTTGCCCAGGAAGGGCAGCACGTCCTTGTCGAAGATGCGCGGGAGCGTCTCTCGCGTGGTCTGGCGGCCCTTCTTGAGGCTCAGTGCGCGGTGGGCAAACCACTTCCTCTAGACCACCTCGAAGGTGTGCTCGCCGGCGAGCTTGACTGCCGCGCGCTTATCGCCGGTCGCAGTGACGGCGAGGGACAAGCCCAGCGTATCGGGGATTGTGTAGGCCTTGCCTGTGGTTTTGGCGCGTCGGACGGCCAAGTCTGAGAGTGACATGCTCCTGCTCCTGAACATGAGTCAGGAACCTGATGCTGGTCACTTCGACCGCGCCCATCCATCAACAAACCGGAAGCCGTCGTGTCCGCAAAATGGACACATTCATGGACATAAAAGTCCTGGCTTCAGGTGTATTTCCGTGGATGTCAGCAGAACGTCAAAGAGAAGAAAAGTCCTTGTGTGACAACGACTTGCAGACTCTCTTGGATTTCTGCGGACTTCCGCAGAATGATGCAGTGGAGCGGGCGATGGGAACAAGTCCAATCAACCAACCCATTGATTAATAACGGGTTTTTCCTGTTAGCTCCACAGGAAATGACCACATATTGTACCAGCGGCGCACGCTAGTCACCGCGCGGCGTCCATCGGTGTCTGCCCGCGACCAACAACAGCCGACAAGGATCGCTCAGGCCCCGCCCTCGTCAGGTGTCGGGGCGTTCAAGCGTTTCACTCGACTGATGAACCGCTTCAACGGCTCGGAGGGCTCGCCCCCACGGCGCACCAGGTAGGTCGAGAGCATCGGTGGCGTGCCCGCTAGCGGCCGTGTCGCAATGTCCGGCCGGTTCAGCGCCTCCACCTGCGAGGCAATCGCAAAGCCGATCCCGTATCCTGCCCCAACCAGCGTGAGCATCACGCCCAAGCTGGTGACATGATCGACCACCTTCAGCGGCAGCGCCGCACCATCGAGCACCGCCTGGATCTGGTCGTGGCAGCCCGAGGCTGCGTCCGGGTGGCACAACACCACCGGAAACTTCAGCGCGTCGGCGAGCTTGACCTCCTTGTGGACCAACAGCGGGTGGCGCGCCGACACGATCACCGAAAGTGGATCGGTCCACACCGGTTCGGCCACTAGGCCGCCATTGACCGAACCCGACAACGCGAAGCCCACGTCCAGTAGATCGGTGTGCAGGCCCTTGAGCTGCTGCGATAACGGAAGCTCGAAGATGCGAATTTCCAGTTCCGGCTCTTCCTCGCGGTTGCGAGCGAGCAACGCGGCGATCCTGGGCTGGGCCAGGCTGTCGCAGATCGCGATGCGAAGGTAGCTCTGGTACCCCTGCGCGGCGCCCTTGGTAGCCTGGATCGCCTGGTCCAGCGTAGCGAGAACGCGCCGGCACTCCACCAGCAGCACTTGGCCGGCCCAGGTCAGGCGCGTCTGCCGGCTACTGCGGTCGAATAGCGCCACACCCAGCCCTTGTTCGAGATCGCGCATCGCGCGCGACAGTGGCGACTGATCGATGCCCAGCCGATCGGCTGCGCGCGCCAGGTGCAGTTCCTCGGCCACTGCCACGAAGTAGCGCAGCAATCTCAGTTCCATTGCGTGCTCCTTGTTCGTCTTGTTCTGGTTCGGCCGATCCGACCCGCCGGATTCAAATCGATGCCCGCTACTGTTCTCTTGGTCGCCTCCTACCAAAGCTCGATACCTGGCTCCTCTCGTCAGCCTACCCGTTCGTGAATGAACAGCGTCACGGCCCACCAACGACCGGCCGGTTCAATAACTTCGAAAGTGCGCCCACCCCGCCTCCGTTGATCGCATGGCTATATCCCATCTGCTCAACGATTTTGCAGGCACGTTGGGAGCGCGCGCCCGAGCGGCAATACAGGATCAAAGGCTGGGTCCGAGTGGGCACAGCGGTCGCAACGTCTAAGTGGATACGGTCAAGCGGTAGCCACAGCGCTCCTTCGATGTGCCCTGCAGCGAACTCCCCGGCGGAGCGGACGTCAACCAAGACGGCGCCGGCCGACAGCATTTCGGCGGCCGATTTACCCGCCGATCGACCAAAACGGGAACAAGAAGCCCCAAGAATCTTCGCTAACCAACTCATGCGATCAATTTCCAGTGTCAGTTCAAAGGTGACGCAGCAAGTTCGCCATCGGCTACTTGCAAAGCAGCCTCATCCAGGCGGCCGATCAGCGCGGCCAGTCGCAGCCGGTCCATCAACAGACCGATGCGAGCTTGCGCAAGCGCAAGGCTGGATGTGGCGGATTCGTTTTCGGCATTGAGAAGGTCCAGCGTGGTGCGCTGGCCGACCTCGCGTCCCAGGCGCGTGGCGTCGAGCCTTGCCAGGCTGGCACTGAGCGCCTGTTCCAGCGCCCTGACACGTTCGGCGCCAACGCTCAGCCCCAGCCAGGCCAAGCGCACCTGCTGCGCGACTTGCTCTCGCGTGCGCTCTACCTCGGCTGCGGCCTTTTCCGCCAGTCGCAGCGCCTCTTCTTCCTTGGCGCTGCGGTATCCGCCGGTGAAAAGCGGCATCGAGAACTGGATGCCGATCATCCAGTTCGCGCCCGTGTTGCTGGCCGACCCAAAATCGCCACTGCCGCTCAGTCGATCACGTCCCACCTGGGCGACGAGATCGACGGTGGCGGACGAACTCCGGCCGTACTTCGTCGCCTCTTGCCTCGCGACATCGGCTGCCAGCAACTGGGTGCGAATTTCAGGGTTGCGCGACTGCGCCTCATCCAGCCAGAACTCCAGCGGCTGGAGCGATGACGTCTGGCCTGCGCTGGGGCCAGGAAGACGGGCCGCCAGAGAACCGGGAGGCAATCCCGTGGTGTTCGCCAGCAGGTTGCGCTTGACCAGCACGTCGCTCTCGGCCGCCAGTACCTGCGCGCGAAGTGCTGCCAGGCGTGCGCCTGCCTCATGGGTATCGGTAATGGGGACGTCCCCGAGCTTGAAGCGGTCTTGCGCTTCGACCGCCGCCTTCTCGACGGCATCGAGTTGCTGTCTATGCACGCGCACGGTTTCCTCGGCAAGGGCGAGATCGAGATAGCGCTCCACCGTGCGGAGCATCAGCGTCTGTCCTGCTGCCTGCCATTGAAGGTCTGCCAGGTCGGCTGAGGTGGAAAGCTGCTGCTGCTCGGCGCGCCGCTTCGGGTTGTAGAGCGGCTGCGTCGCTGCCACGGCCCAGCGCGAGGCGGTGCCGTTGGTCACGGAGGTGCTGAAGCCTACGCCACTGGATTGTCCGAACCCAGGGGCGCTGAACTGCGCACCTCGCGTTTCGGACTCGTTCGTGGCTACCCCCACCGAGCCGACCACGCCGACAGTCGGTCGCCACAGCGCCGCGGCCTGGTCACGGCGCGGCTGGGCTGCTGCATGGGCCGCGCGGGCGACAGCGTATTCCTTGTCGTTCTGCGTCGCCGCTTGCCAAGCCTCCATGAGCCCTGCGGCCATCGCCACTTGCGTCTGGCAATACAGGGGCGCAGCCAGCAACGAGATCCACAAAGCCTTTGACATGCGCTTCTTCATGGACTTCATCCCTTCTGCGTGAGGTTTTTGCGGACCCAGCGCACCAGGTCGCCTGCGACCATCGCCCCCGAGTGGCGCGCCAGCTCCTTGCCGGCGCGGTACAGGATGAGCGTTGGGACGCTGCGAATGGCGCTGGCCGCCACGGCCTGCGGATTGGCATCGATGTCGAGCTTGGCGAAACGGACCTCGGGGAGCTTCGCAGCCGCATCGTCGAAATGCGGCGCCATCATCTTGCAGGGGCCGCACCAACTGGCCCAGAAGTCCACCAGCACCGGCGGATCGGTGCGCGTGATGTAGCGCTCGAAGGTCGCATCGCTTAGCGATGCGGGCTTGGCCGCCATCAGTTCAGCGCCGCAACGACCACAGACCGGCTCGCCGGACGGGCGTTCGTCGGGGACGCGATTGATCGTCCCGCAGGCGGGGCAGCCGACATGCATGATCAGGCTCCCTGGCGCACGCCGAGCTTGCGCAGAATGGATTCCATCAGGCACCACTTGGTCAGCCCGCTTTGCAGCAGGTTCACCCCGACGAAGGCGGTGAAGGCCAGCCACCATTGATTGACGAAGATCGGGCTGCCAGGGATGCCCAGGGCCAGCGACAGCAGGATGAAGGTGCCTGCGATGACGCGAACGAGTTGCCAGGAAGTCATGGTGTTTCTCCTTGAGTGGACAGGGTTGCAGGGGTTGGCGTGAGGGGTTCCTCGGGCTCTTCGCGGCCCGCGATCGCGTCCAGCCGGTTCCGGTACGCGATGAAGTAGAGGATCGGAATTACGACCAGCGTCAGCACGGTCGAGACGAAGATGCCGAAGATCAGCGAGATCGCCAGGCCGTTGAAGATCGGGTCGTCGAGGATGAAGAAGGCGCCCAACATGGCAGCCAGCCCGGTCAGCACGATGGGCTGCGCGCGCGTGATGGCGGAGCGCACGATGGCCTGCTTGAACTCCACGCCTTCGCGCACCTGCAGGTTGATGAAGTCCACCAGCAGGATGGAGTTGCGCACGATGATGCCGGCGAGCGCGATCATTCCGATCATGCTGGTGGCGGTGTACTGCGCGCCCAGCACGGCGTGGCCTGGCATCACGCCGATGATGGTCAAGGGGATCGGCGCCATGATGATCAACGGTGTTAGGTAGGACCCGAACTGCGCCACCACCAGCAGGTAGATCAGCACGAGGCCAACGCCATAGGCCAGGCCCATGTCGCGGAATGTTTCGTAGGTCACCTGCCACTCGCCATCCCACTTCAGCGCGTAGTCGCGGTAAGCGTCATCAGGCTGGCGGATGAAATACTCCTGCAGCGTCCCACCGCCGGGCGTGGCGATCTTGGTGAGTTCCCCACGCATCTGGAACATGCCGTAGAGCGGGCTGTCGAGCGCGCCGGCCATGTCGGCCACGACGAAGTTCACCGGCAACAGATCCTTGTGGTAAATCGGCTGCTCGCTCACCTGGTCGCTGAGGGTGACGAGTTCCCGGATCGGCACCAGTTTCCCATCGGCGCTGCGCACCGTGAGCTGCAGCAGGGCGTTCAGGTCGCCGTGCTGCTCGGGCGGCAATTGCAGCACCGCGGCCGCCGGGTACTTGGTCTCGTCATGCAGAAAGGCCGTGGCCTCGCCGGCCAGTCCGGCGCGCAGCGTGGTGACGATGGCCTGCTGCGGCACGCCGAGCATGGAGGCCTTCTGCCGGTCCACCAGCAGCATCGTCTTCGGTGCCGCAGCGATGCTGCTGTCGTCCACGTCCACCACGCCAGGCGTGCGCTCGAACACGGCGCGCACGGCCTTGGCGACCTGATGCCGACCGGCCGCATCCGGGCCATAGATCTCCGCCACGATGGGAGAGAGCACCGGCGGGCCCGGCGGCACTTCGACCACCTTGACGTTGGCGTCGAAGCGCTCACCGATCTTCTGCAGTTCTGGCCGCACGCGGGTTGCGATGGCATGGCTCTGGTCCTTGCGCGCGGTCTTGTCCACCAGATTGACCTGCAGGTCGCCGACGTTGCCGCCGGCACGCAAATAGTATTGGCGCACCAGGCCGTTGAAGTTGATCGGCGCCGCGGTACCGGCATAGGCCTGGTAGTCGGTGACTTCGGGCACTGTCGCCAGGTAGCTGCCCAGCTCGTGCAGGACTGCGGCCGTCTGCTCCACCGGCGTGCCGGCGGGCATGTCAACGATGACCTGGAACTCCGACTTGTTGTCGAAGGGCAGCATCTTCAGCAGCACCAGGCCGGTGGCCGGCAGCGCCAGCGATGCAGCGATCAGCAGCGCGACCCCCAGGGCCAGCAGGCTGCGGTTGCGCGAGCCACGCCGCTCGTCCAGCAGTGGGCGGAAGATCCGCTCAAAGACCGGCGCGATCTTCGCGGCCAGGCCGGAGTGGGTCGCCGTGTGCGGCCCGCCGTCGCCATGCGCAGCAGCCGGTACCGCCTTCATCCACAGCCGAGCCAGCCAGGGCGTGACGACGAAGGCGATGGCCAGGGACAACAGCATGCCCATGCTGGCATTGATCGGGATCGGGCTCATGTACGGGCCCATCAAGCCCGTCACGAAGGCCATGGGCAGCAGCGCGGCGATCACGGTCAGCGTCGCCAGGATGGTCGGCCCCCCCACTTCGTCCACGGCACCCGGGATGATCGCCGCCAGCGACTTGCCGGGGTAGAGCTGCTGGTGCCGATGGATGTTCTCGACCACGACGATGGCGTCGTCCACCAGGATGCCGATCGAGAAGATCAGCGCGAACAGCGATACGCGGTTGAGCGTGAAACCCCAGGCCCAGGACGCGAACAAGGTCACCGTCAGCGTCAGCACCACCGCGCTGCCGACGATGGCCGCCTCGCGCCGGCCGAGCGCGAAGAAAACCAGCGCCACCACCGACGCGGTGGCGAACAGCAGCTTCTTCATCAGCGTCTGCGCCTTGTCGTTGGCGGAGGCGCCGTAGTTGCGCGTTTCCGCCACCTGGACATCGCCGGGGATGACGGTGTTGCGCAGACCTTCCACCCGCTTCATCACGGCGTTGGCCACGTCGATGGCGTTCTCACCCGCCTTCTTCGTCACCGCGACCGTGACCGCCGGATACTCGGCCGGCGCGGCGCCGTCCTTGCCGGCAACGCCATGCCAGACATAGCGGCTGGGTGGAAGCGGACCGTCACGAACCTGTGCCACCTCCCGCAGAAAGACCGGCTTGCCGGCCCGCACGCCGACCACCAGATCGGCTACCTCGTGGGCGTGGCGCAGGAAAGGCCCGGACTCGATGGCCACCGAACGGTTGCCTGCGATCAGCTCACCCACAGGAAGCCCCAGATTGGCCGACAGCAGCGCCTGCCGCACCTCCGGCACCGTGACGCCGACGCCGCTCATGCGCACCGGGTCGATTTGCACCATCACCGCTCGGCCCGGGCCACCGATCGTGGTCACTTCGCGGGTGCCGGGCACACGCTTGAGGTCCGCCTCGACACTGTGCGCGACACGCTCCAGGTCGAATGCGCCGGTCTGCGCGTTCTCGCTGAACAGCGTCAACGTAACGATTGGCACATCATCGATGCCCTTGGGCTTGATGATCGGTTCGAGCACACCAAGCCCCTTGGGCAGCCAGTCGGCGTTCGAATTCACCGTGTCGTACAGCCGCACCAGCGCCTCGGTGCGGGTCACGCCGACCTTGAACTGGACGGTCAGCACGGCCAGACCAGGACGGGACACCGACATCACATGCTCGACGTCCAGGATCTGGCTCAGCACCTGCTCTGCCGGCACGGCCACCATCTGTTCCACGTCGCGCACCGCAGCCCCCGGGAAGGGGATCAGCACATTCGCCATCGTGACGTTGATCTGCGGCTCCTCTTCGCGTGGGGTCACGCCCACGGCGAACAGGCCGAGCAACAGCGCGAGCAGTGCCAGCAGTGGCGTAATCTGTGCCCGCTGGAAAAAGGCGGCGATGCGGCCCGAAACGCCCATGGCAGGCGCGCCGGTAGTGGTGGATCGTGTTTTCGTCATGACCGGCCTCAACGCACGCGCGCGGCGGATTGCGGATCGGTCACGACCTGCTCACCGGGCATCAGTCCGGACAGGATCTCGACGCGGCCATCGGTGGCCCGCCCGAGGCGGACTTGGCGCAGCACGGGCTTGCCCTGCGGATTCAGTACATACAAGCCGGTGAGTTCGGCGCGACGCACGATGGCTTCCACGGGCACGGACAGGAGAGCGCCTGGCGCTGTACCGGGGGCATCGCTGCGTGCCAGCGGCAGCCACAGCCGCGCGAACATGCCAGGCGCGACGGTAGCGTCCACGCCACCAGGCAGTTCGGCACGCAACTGCACAGTGTGCGTCGCTGCATCGACGGTGGGCAGCAGTTGGACCTTTCCAGGGACCACCCATGCACTCGCCGCCGACAGGCCGGGCAGTTCGATGCGCAGCTTCGGATCGGCCGGCATGCGCGCCGTCACCGACTGCGGCACAGCCGCCGTGACGCGCAGAGCCGTCGGGTCATACAGGGTGAGCAGAGGCCGGCCAGGCATGGCCATGTCGCCCAGGGATACCGGCACTTCGGACACCACACCCGCGAAGGGTGCGCGCACGACGTAGTAGCCGCTCTGCGTGCGCGACGCACTGGCCTGCGCGAGCAGCGCATTGGCCTGGGCTTGGGCCGACTTGTAAGCCGACTCGGCGCGCTCCATGGCCGCCTGGCTGATGTAGTTCTTCTGGAACAGCCGCTGCTGACGCTCAAAGTCCTTCGTCGCCAGATCCAGGGATGACCGTGCTGCCTGCACCTGGGCATCGCTGGCGGCGGCATTCTGCTCAGCCGCCCGGGCGTCGATGCGCAGCAGCACCTGGCCCGCTTTCACACGATCGCCTACTTTGACATCCAACTGGATGACCGCACCGGGCACCTGCGCCGCGATCACCGTCTGGCGAACAGCTTCGACGACGCCATCGAAGGCCGAAGTCGTCGTGCCCGCAGTGGCCACTGCCGCGGTAGCCTTCAACGGCTGGGGCGGCGTCTGGGCGGAGGCAGTCAGGCTCGCCATCAAGGCGAAAGCCGCGATGCAAAGGGTGTAGCTGGTGTGGCGCATGGAGGGCACTTTCTGTTAGGAGCGCTGTCGAGTGCGAAGAAATTTCAGTCATTATTTGCGCACATAGCTAAATAGTCAAGTACCATGATGCTCACAGACAAGCAGATCATCAAGATCCGAGGCATCATGTCTACCCATCTATCCTTGGCATGCTCAACACATATGGAAGACCTTCCCGACGAGGCGCTGGAACAGGTGGCGGCGTACTTCCAGGCGCTGTCCGAGCCAACGCGGCTGCAGATCCTCAACCTGCTGCGCAAGCAGGAGCGCAGCGTGGGCGAACTCGCCCAGTTGTGTGGCTACAGCTCGGCCAACATCTCGCGGCACTTGACGCTGCTGACCCAGCACGGTCTGGTGGCACGCGAAAGCCGCGGAAACAGCGCCATCTACAGCATCGCGGACAAGTCCGTTTATTCCTTGTGCGACCTGGTCTGCGGCAACATCGCCAGGCAGTTCGAGCGCAAGGCGAAGGCGCAGGCCGCCTTCGCCGGAGCCCCACACAGGCGAACCAAAGCGCACTGAGCTGGGTCTGCCGCCATCGATCGCAGACCGCCCGCGCGGGTGAACGGAGGAGACTGCCGCAGCCCAGGCCTAGACAGGTTTCATCCTGCTTGTCACCGCACGTCAACATGCCGAGGTCTCCTCGGCGCTTGGCCGGCCGTGCTGCCGCCCCTACTCGGTCCTGCGCCCCCAGGCTTGGTGTGCACTCCTGGCTGTCTGCCCGCTACATCGTTGCTCCTTGATAGGCGACAACAATGACTTCAATACTTTTATTTCAATATCTTCTAATTTAGAATCAACTAATATATGATGGTCACTTCGACACACAACCTTCAACTGAAGAGGTCATCATGCAAGACATCGCACCTGTCGCCTTCCCCCGTCTCAACGAACCTGCCCC
Organism: Thauera sp. K11; assembly: GCF_002354895.1. NCBI lineage: Bacteria > Pseudomonadati > Pseudomonadota > Betaproteobacteria > Rhodocyclales > Zoogloeaceae > Thauera > Thauera sinica. The sequence continues at coordinate 4,308,072 of NZ_CP023439.1, read as the reverse complement.
GGACTTCAAGGCCAAGACCACCCACGGCGAGCGCAGCCTGGCGGACTACAAGGGCAAGTGGTTGATCCTGTTCTCGCACCCGGCTGACTTCACGCCGGTCTGCACCACCGAGTTCATCGGCTTCCAGAAGGCCGCCGACACGTTCCGCGGCATGAACTGCGAACTGATCGGCCTGTCCATCGACAGCCTGTACTCGCACCTGGCCTGGACGCAGAACATCCAGGAGAAGTTCGGCGTCGAGATCAGCTTCCCGATCATCGAGGACATCAAGATGGACGTGGCCCGTGCCTATGGAATGGTGCACCCGGGCGCAGCCGACACGCAGGCCGTGCGCGCGACGTTCTTCATCGATCCGAACGGCATCCTGCGCGCCATGGTGTATTACCCCATGAGCAACGGCCGCTCGATCGACGAGTTCGTGCGCCTGCTCACGGCCATGCAAACGAGCGACGCCAACCAGGTGGCGACCCCCGAGGGGTGGACGCCGGGATGCGATGTGATCGTTCCCCCACCCAAGAGTCCCGACGCCATCAAGCAGCGTATGGGCGAAGGCTACAAGACCACGGACTGGTACTTCTCGACGAAGAGCCTTTAAGTCCGCCGCTGCGACCGAAAGGCCGCAGCCCCGCGCCGTGGGATCTGGGCTGCCGGAGGAGGCTGGGCGCGTCATCTGCGCTCTCGCGTCGAACCGCCGTCCAGCCTGCGGCCGGTGTCCGGTGTCCGGTTCAGCCTGTGCCGCGCAAGCGCTTTGGCGCACCGGCCACCGGACCAGCCCTCAGCCCCTATGCGGTTGCATCGTCAGCCGCGCACCAGGAGCCCGACATGAGCGACCTTGCCCTTCCTCCTTCCAGCGCCATGGATCCTGAGCGCCGCGCATGGCTGATCGCCACGACTGCGGCCGGCGGTGTTGCGGCCGCGGCGACCGCCATCCCCTTCGTCTCTAGTTTCGCGCCCAGTGAACGGGCAAGAGCAGCGGGCGCGGCGGTCGAAGTCGACCTGGCGGACATCCCGCCCGGCGGATTGAAGACGGTCGAATGGCGGGGCAAGCCCGTATGGATCATGCGACGCACGCCGGAAATGATCGCCGCACTCAGCGGGCAGGACGACAAGCTCGCCGACCCCAACTCCAGCAAGGATGCCTTGCCGGAAGCCCTGCGCAATCCCGGCCGCTCCGAGCGACAAGACCTATTCGTTGCCATCGGGATCTGCACCCATCTCGGGTGTTCTCCCAGCGCGGTGGCTGCGGGCACTTCCAACCCGAGCGTTGGCGAAGACTGGCAAGGGGGGTTCTTCTGCCCCTGCCACGGCTCGACCTTCGACCTCGCCGGTCGGGTGTTCAAGAACAAGCCGGCACCCACCAATCTAGAAATCCCGCCACACCGTTTTCTGAGCGACGCACGTATCGTCATCGGCGACGAGTCGGCCTGAGAGGGAATCCAACCGTGTCGCAATCCATATCCCTGTCCGGCGCGAGGTTCACCGCGTTGCCCCCGGTGCCTGCTGATCTTGCAGGGGACGCCTCGAACGCACTGCCATGACGACCGCGCAGAATCCCCGACACATTGTGGTCCTGGGTGCGGGCTTTGCCGGCCTGTCGACGATCCGCGAACTGCGGCGCCGTGATCCCGCGGCGCAGATCACGCTGGTCGCACCGCGCCCGGAACTGCACTACCTTCCAGGCATCATCTGGATCCCGAGCGGCTTGCGCCGCCGTGAGGATCTGATCGTGCCGTTGGACGGCTTTCTGCAGCGCCAGCGCGTGCGCTTTGTCCCGGCCGAAGTCACGGGCCTCGCCGATAACGGCCGCACCGTGCAGACGAGCACCGGCGATGTCGTCAACGACGGCCTGGTTCTCGCCACCGGCGGGCGCTTCATCAAGAAGCTGCCCGGCATCGAGCATGCCATCACACCCTGCGAAGGCATCTCAGCGGCAGAACGCATCCGCGATCGACTGCGCGAAATGACCGGCGGCACGATCGCCGTCGGCTTCGCGGGAAATCCGAATGAGCCCAGTGCGGTGCGCGGCGGCCCGATGTTCGAGTTCCTGTTCGGCATCGATGAGCAGCTCAAACGGGAGGGCCGGCGCCAGCACTTCGATCTCGTTTTCTTCAACCCGTCCTCCGAGCCCGGCAACCGTCTCGGCATGAAGACGGTGAAGCACCTGCTCCGAGAAATGGAACGGCGAGGCATCCGGACCCACCTGGGCCACAAGCTGGTGCGGTTCGAGGCTGACCAGGTTGTGACGGAAGGCGGATCGTTCGCAGCGGACCTGATCCTCTTCATGCCCGGCATGACCGGCAACACCTGGTTTGATGCAACGACGCTCCCTCGGTCCCCAGGCGGCCTGGTGCAGGCCGATGCGCATTGCCGGGTGCCTGGCTTCGAGCGCGTGGTCGTGGTCGGCGACTCGGGCAGCTTCCCTGGCCCGGACTGGATGCCCAAGCAGGCCCACATGGCGGACCTGCAGGCGAAGGCCGCGGCAGCCAATCTGATTGCCGACCTGGACGGCCGCCCATCGAGCGAGACGTTCCGTGTCGAGCTGATCTGCATCGTGGATGCGATCGATCATGGAACTCTGGTGTGGCGCACCCCGCAGCGCAATGTACTGCTGCCTTCGACCCGTTTATTCCATTGGGCCAAGCGTGGCTTCGAGTGGAACTATCTCAGGCAGTACCGATGAATCCCCAAACCATCCCCTATGCACACAGACCGCTGGCGAAGGCCAACAGAGGTATCGCCCGCCGGCGGATCTCGCTGATCCTGCTCGCAGTGGTCGTTGGAGGCGCCTCCACCCCACTATTGGCAGCGCCCTTGGCTCCGGGAAGTCTCTTGCCAGCCCTGAGCGTTGTGGACAAGCACGAGCGCCAAGTGAGCATCGAGGCGTCCACTCGTTTTGTCGTTTTTGCGGCCGACAAGACGGCCAGCGACATCGTGAGCGGTGCGTTGCGTCCGCACCCATCCATTTTCGCTGAGCGTCGGCTCGTCTATATCGCGGACATCAGTGCCATGCCTGCGATGGTGACCCGCATGTTTGCGCTTCCCAAGATGCGTGATTTGCCCTTCCAAGTCGGCTTGGTCCAGAACTCCGAAATCACGAGTCATCTGCCCCGAAAGCCTAAGGAGGTCACGCTGATTGCGCTGGAGCAACAGCGTGTCCAAACCATCGAATACCTGCCCGACGCGGCATCGCTGCGCCGCAGCCTGGGCATTGCCCCGCCTTGACGGGGTGCCCGTGCGTGTTTCTTCCAACCAAGGAGCCTTCCTATGAAAAAGTCCATCGCACTCGCCCTCGCGCTCGCCTGCGCGGCCACAGCCGCCCAAGCCGAGGAACTCTTTGTGTCGATCCATTCATCAAGTCCCATGGCCCAGGGAGCCGGCCTGGTGCTGGCAGGTCAGGCCCTCGAACAGAAAGCATCGGTACGGGTGTTGCTCTGTGACGCGGCCGGCGACATCGCCTTGAGCAGCCAAGACGGCAAAGCTCAGCCAACCCTCAAGCCCCGCAACGTCACGCCGCAGCAAATGCTGCAAGGGATTATCAAAGGTGGCGCGAAGGTGGAAGTCTGCGCGCTGTACCTGCCCAACACCGGCAAGCAGCCGACGGACCTGCTGGCGGGTGTCACGGCAGCCAAACCTGCAGATGTGGCAGCCCATCTGCTCAAGCCCGGCGTGAAGACATTGGCGTTCTGACCTGCTAGAGGTCGTCTCAGAAAACGGAAAATAAAGCACGCTAAGCCGGTGGCAGCGGTCGCAATGGCCTGAACTTCCCCGCACCGACCTTGGCACTGCTGCGCCATAGGTAATCGCCGGTCAGGTTGATATGCTCCCACCCCAGCGGTGACAGATATTGCAGCAACGTGTCGTCCAGCGCCTTGCCGTGGGCACGCAAAGCACTGGTGGCACGCTCCAGATAGACCGTGTTCCACAACACGATGGCCGCCGTCACCAGATTGAGGCCGCTGGCCCGGTAGCGCTGCTGCTCAAAACTGCGGTCGCGGATTTCACCCAATCGGTAGAAGAAGACCGCCCTGGCCAGCGCGTTGCGCGCCTCGCCCTTATTCAGCCCCGCATGGACGCGGCGGCGCAGCTCCACGCTTTGCAGCCAATCCAGAATGAACAGCGTGCGCTCGATGCGCCCCAGCTCGCGCAGGGCGACGGCCAAGCCGTTTTGGCGCGGATAGCTGCCGAGCTTGCGCAGCATCAGCGAGGCACGTCACCGTGCCCTGCTTGATCGAAGTGGCCAGCCGTAGGATTTCATCCCAATGAGCGCGAATAGCCTTGATGTTCAGCCTGTCGCTGCTAATCATCGGCTTGAGTGCATCGTAGGCAGTATCGCCCTTGGGAATGAACAGCTTGGTGTCGCCCAGGTCGCGGATGCGCGGCGCGAACCGGAATCCCAGAAAGTGCATCAGGCCGAACACATGATCGGTGAAGCCCGCCGTGTCGGTGTAGTGTTCCTCGATACGCAAGTCAGACTCGTGGTACAGCAGGCCATCGAGCACATAGGTCGAGTCGCGCAAGCCGACGTTGACCACCTTAGCGCTGAAGGGCGCGTATTGGTCGGAGATATGGGTATAGAACGTCAGCCCAGGGCTACTTCCATACTTCGGATTGATATGCCCGGTGCTCTCTGCCTTGCTGCCGGTTCGGAAGTTCTGGCCGTCCGACGATGACGTGGTGCCGTCGCCCCAGTTTCCGGCGAAGGGTTGTCGAAACTGTGCGTTCACCAGCTCGGCCAGCGCCGTCGAATAGGTTTCGTCGCGAACGTGCCAGGCTTGCAGCCAAGACAGCTTGGCGTAGGTGGTGCCAGGGCAGGACTCGGCCATCTTGGTGAGCCCAAGATTGATACCATCAGCCAGAATCGTCGTCATCAGCAAGGTTTTGTCCTTGGCCGTGTCGCCGGTCTTCAGGTGTGTGAAGTGGCGCGTGAAGCCCGTCCATTCATCGACCTCCATCAGCAACTCGGTGATCTTGAGGTGCGGCAGCAACATCGCCGACTGGTCAATCAAGGCTTGCGCGGCGTCTGGCACCGCTGCGTCCAGCGGCGTGATCTTCAGGCCCGATGCAGTGGTGATGATGGCATCCGGTAAGTCGTTGGTCGCCGCCATGCGGTTGACTGTGGCGAGTTGCGCCTCCAATAATTCCAGTCGGTCATGCAGATATTGGTCGCAGTCGGTGGCCACGGCCAGTGGCAATTCGCTGGCCAGCTTCAGGGTGGCGAACTTCTCGATCGGCACCAGGTATTCGTCGAAGTCCTTGAACTGGCGCGAACCCTGCACCCAAACATCACCAGAGCGCAGTGCGTTCTTCAGCTCCGACAGGGCGCATAACTCGTAGTAACGCCGGTCAATACCCTCGTCGGTCAGAACCAGCTTTGCCCAGCGCGGCTTGATGAATGCGGTTGGCGCATCGGCGGGCACCTTGCGCGCGCTGTCGCTGTTCATGCCGCGCAGCACGTCGATGGCATCGAGCACACCCTTGGCGGTGGGCGCGGCGCGCAGTTTGAGCACGTCCAGGAACTGCGGCGCATAGCGGCGCAGCGTGGCGTAACTCTCGCCGATATGGTGCAGGAAATCAAAATCGGCAGGCCGCGCCAGCGTTTGCGCCTCGGTGACGCTGGCGGCGAAGGTGTCCCACGGCATGACCGCTTCGATGGCGGCGAACGGATCGCCGCCGCTTTGTTTGGCTTCAATCAGCGCCTGACCGATGCGCCCATACATCCGCACCTTGTCGTTGATCGCCTTGCCGGAAGCCTGGAACTGCTGTTGATGCTTGTTCTTGGCCGCATTGAACAGCTTGCCGATGATGCGGTCGTGAAGGTCGATGATTTCATCAGTGACGGTGGCCATGCCCTCGATGGCCAGTGCTACCAAGGTGGCGTAACGCCGCTGCGACTCGAACTTGGCCAGGTCGGCGGGCGTCATCTGGCCGCCCTCGCGGGCGATCTTGAGCAAGCGGTTTTGGTGTACCTGCCGTTCGATGCCAGCAGGTAAGTCAAGCGCCTGCCAGGCTTTGAGGCGTTCGATGTGTTCAAGCATGTGGCGCGAGTTCGGCTTGGCGGGCGATTGGCGCAGCCACGCTAGCCACGTCATTTTGCTACCATCCTTGCGCTTGAGCAGTTCGTCCAGGCGCTGGCGATGGACAGGTATCAAGGAATCGGCCAATGCCGCATGGATGCTCCGGTTGGCACGGGTAATGGCCTCGGCGCTTGCGCGCTCGATGGCATTCATGGCGGGTAGGATGATGCTCTGCCGCCGCAGGTTTTCAACAAGGGTGCTGGCCAGCACAATGCCTTTGTCTGTTTACAAGGCCAGTTCGGTCAATGTATGCACTGCTTGCCGGTAGTGACTCATGGTGAAGGGCTTGAATCCAAACACCGTTTGCAGCTCGACCAAGTGCTCCCGCCGTGTCTGCTCGCGCTGGCCGTAATCGTTCCAGCTTTCCACCGGCACCTTGAGTTGTGCGGCCACCATGCGCAGCAGGGGCGGAAATGGAGGTTCATCGACGCCCAAGAAGATGCCAGGGAATCGCAAGTAGCAAAGCTGCACGGCGAAGCCCAATCGATTCGCGGCGCCGCGACGCTGACGGATCACCGACAGGTCGGTTTCGTTGAACGTGTAGTGCCGTATCAGTTCGTCTTTGGCATCTGGCAGTGCCAGCAGACTTTCGCGCTCGGTGGCGGACAGGATTGAGCGGCGTGGCATGGTCAGTCTTCCCGCAGGTACTGATACAAGGTTTCGCGGCTGATGCCGAAGTCACGGGCCACCAAGGTTTTTTGGTCGCCTGCCGCAACTCGCCGTTTCAACTCGGCAATTTGTTCGCTGTTCAGCGATTTCTTTCGTCCCCGGTAGGCACCGCGCTGCTTGGCCAGCACGATTCCCTCGCGCTGACGTTCGCGGATCAGGGCGCGCTCGAACTCAGCAAAGGCTCCCATGACCGACAGCATCAGATTGGCCATCGGTGAGTCCTCGCCGGTGAACGTCAGCCCTTCTTTGACGAACTCCATGCGCACGCCCCGTTGTGTCAGCCCTTGGACGATGCGGCGCAGGTCATCAAGGTTGCGTGCCAACCTGTCCATGCTATGCACCACCACGGTGTCGCCCTCGCGGACGAAGGCCAGCAGCCTTTCAAGTTCGGGACGTTGTGTGTCCTTGCCTGAAGCCTTATCGGTGAATACCTTGCCGACTTCTATTTGTTCCAGTTGTCGATCAGGATTCTGGTCGAAGCTGCTGACGCGGACGTAGCCGATACGTTGACCTTGCAAGATGCCTCCAAAGGTAAAAATGTCAGGATGAAATCTATTACCCTTGGCTGAATGTGTCAATAAATATAAATTCACACTCTACTCTGACGTTGTTTGTGCTCAACATCTGACATCAGGTTTGTCATTTTCAGAAGACGACTGCACGGAATATCAGAAGTCAGCCGCACGACCTTCTCCGATGCCAATTAGGCAGGCCGCTCACGAATCCAAAATCGCAGGCCAATGTCGGCGTGCGAAACAACTCATGCTATGCGTTGCATCCCGGATGATTGCAATCTGATAAACCTTGCAAGATGCCACATGCCTCTATTCGTCGAGCGCCCGAGCATTTTTCACGCAGCGAGAGCAAGTGCCGCTTCAATTGCAACAGCGCTTCGACGCGATCTTCGGTCTGACGAATATGGGCATCCAGTAGTGTATTGACGTCGCCGCAGTCCTGAGCAGGGTTATCTCGTAGACCCAGCAGTATCCTGATTTCGCTCAGCGTCATGTCAAGCGAACGGCAATGACGAATGAACTGCAAACGCTCGATGTGCACATCGCTGTACAACCGAAAGTTGCCACCGCTTCGCGCTGGCTTTGGCAGCAGCCCTTCCTTTTCGTAGTAGCGGATGGTCACGACCTCGCACCCAGAGCGCTTGGCTAGATCGCCAATTCTGATTTCCATGCCTCAATCTCCATTTATCACTTGACTCTATAGTAACTATAGAGTTTTTAATGGAGGTTGTACAGAAGATTTGAAGGAGTTATCCATGAGTGAATGCGCTTCAAAGGCGTGTGGCTGCTCGGCTGGGCCGATCATGCAACCCACGACACAAGCCCCGCCGACAACCGGATCGGCTCAAGCGGTGTACCGCATCGAGAACATGGATTGCCCCACGGAAGAGGCGCTGATCCGAGGCAAGCTGGTTGGGCTGGCGGGTGTGGTTGGTCTTGAGTTCAACCTGATGCAGCGTACCTTGACCGTGCAGCACGAATTGCCTTCGCTGTCTCCCGTTGAACAGGCACTGAAGGCCATCGGCATGCAAGCTGTGCGCATGGATGAGGCGTCGGCTGGGCAGACAACCAAGCTGTCCATTGCCAAGATGGATTGTCCGACAGAGGAAGCATTGATCCGCAACAAGCTCGGCACCGTGGCCGGGGTTACCGGTCTCGATTTCAACCTGATGCAGCGCACGTTGTCGGTACGCCATGCTGACGGGGTTCTGCCGGATGTGCTTGTGGCACTACAAGCGCTCGGATTCGAGGCGCAGGTCGAGGACAAGGCCATGGCCGCGTCGCCATCGGCGTCCCCTGTGACAACGCAGACCAACTGGTGGCCACTCGGTATTTCCCTCATCGCCGCATCAGCGGCCGAAGCGGTCTACTGGTTCCACAACGGCAATCATTGGTCGGTCGTCATTCTGGCGCTTGTAGCGGTCTTGACGGGAGGCCTGTCCACCTACAAGAAGGGCTGGATCGCGCTCAAGAACCGTAACCTCAACATGAACGCCCTGATGTCGATTGCTGTCACAGGTGCCATGTTCATCGGCCACTGGCCCGAAGCTGCGATGGTGATGGTGCTCTTCGCGCTGGCCGAGGTGATCGAGGCCAAGTCATTGGATCGCGCCCGCAACGCCATCCGTGGACTGCTCGACCTGACCCCGGAGCAGGCCACGGTGCAACAGCCTGACGGCACCTGGCGAGAGGCAAGCGCCAAGCAAATCGCCATTGGCAGCCGAGTCCGGGTCAGACCGGGTGAGCGCATCGCGCTCGATGGCGAGGTGCTAGACGGACGCTCCACGGTCAACCAAGCCCCGATCACGGGCGAAAGCCTCCCGGTCGAGAAGTCCCCCGGCGATCCGGTGTTTGCGGGCACGATCAACGAATCCGGTTCCTTCGAGTACCGCGTTTCCTCCTTGGCCAGCAACTCCACTTTGGCCCGCATCATTCACGCGGTAGAGGCTGCACAAGGTAGCCGTGCGCCGACCCAGCGTTTTGTCGATCAGTTCGCCCGTTGGTACACGCCTCTCGTGTTCGCCCTAGCCATCGCCGTCGCACTGCTGCCCCCGCTTTTCATGGGCGCGGCATGGATGGACTGGATTTACCGTGCACTGGTTCTGCTGGTGGTTGCCTGCCCATGCGCCTTGGTGATCTCCACGCCGGTCAGCATCGTCAGCGGCTTGGCCGCCGCTGCCCGCCACGGCATTCTCGTTAAGGGCGGTGTCTATCTGGAAGAAGGCCGCAAGCTGCGCTGGCTGGCTCTGGACAAGACCGGCACAATCACGCACGGCAAGCCTGCTCAGACCGATTTTGTCGCATGGGGTCATGCACTCGCCTCGGATAGCCGCAGCATCGCTGCCAGTCTGGCGGCCCGCTCAGACCATCCGGTATCCAAAGCGGTGGCGCAGGCTGCGCAGCGGGATGGGGTTGCCTTGCTCGACGTGGCCGAGTTCAGCGCGCTGCCCGGTCGGGGTGTGCAAGGCCAAATCGACGGGGAGACCTACCATCTGGGCAACCACCGGATGCTGGAAGAGCTGGGGCAGTGCACACCAGAGCTGGAGCAGCGCATCGCAGCGCTGGAAACCGCAGGCAAGACCGTCGTGATGCTGGTGGGCGCAAAAGGGGTACATGGCTTATTCGCCGTTGCGGACACCATCAAGGACAGCAGCAAGAGAGCCATCGCCGAGCTGCATGCTCTGGGCATCAACACCGTGATGTTGACCGGCGATAACCCCCACACGGCACAGGCCATCGCCGCACAAGCCGGCATTGACCGCGCGCAAGGCAACCAACTGCCCGACGACAAACTGCGCGAAGTGGAGCAATTGTCCAGAAACGGCAAGGTTGGCATGGTCGGTGATGGCATCAACGACGCACCGGCCTTGGCGCGTGCGGACATTGGCTTTGCAATGGGAGCGGCGGGCACAGATACCGCTATTGAAACCGCCGACGTGGCCCTGATGGACGATGACCTGCGCAAGATTCCGACCTTCGTGCGCCTGTCGCGTGCGACAGCACAGGTGCTGATGCAAAACATTGTGCTGGCCCTTGGCATCAAGGCGGTATTTTTGGTGCTCACCTTCACGGGTCACGCGACCATGTGGATGGCTGTGTTCGCCGATATGGGTGCCAGCTTGCTTGTTGTCGGCAACGGCTTGAGGTTGTTGCGCCGATGAGCTGGAAACTCTTTCTCTATGACTGGGGTGGCCTGAACATCGCGTTGTTTCAAGCCATCAACACAGGCACGCCCGCCACGCTGAAACCACTGGCATGGTTCTTTGGCCTCGTGGGAAGTTACTGGACAGCGCCGCTGATGCTGTTGGGTCTGTGGTGGTGGTCGAAATCGGCTACAAACCCGGCGCGTGGTACGGCCGTTCGGCATCGCCTTATTGGTTTTAGCGCGGCCTTCTTGCTGGCGTTATTGGTCGCCACCGCCTTGAAGCTATGGTTCGACTTTCCACGCCCGCCTGCCGTCCTTGGCGACCTGGCGCGCGTCATCGGGGACAAAGAGCTTCACTACAGCCTGCCCAGCGGGCATGCCACCTATGCCGCGATGGTGGTCGGCGCGCTCTGGCCTTTGATGGGCCGCCGTGGTCGTCTCAGTTTAATGCTGTACGCCACATTGGTCGGCTGGTCGCGCATCGCGGCCGGAATGCACTTTCCGGCCGATGTGTTGGCGGGGTGGACGCTGGGATGGAGCTGCACGGCACTCGCCGGGTGGTTGCTGCCGTTGGCCGCCCCTGTGTGGCAATCGGCCCGCCGCACATCGGCTTGGGTCTGGTTCACCGTGGCCGCCAGTGCTGTCATGACCGATCAGCTCACGAAGTTCGCCATCATCCGCACGTTTGCCTACGGTGAGCAAGTCGAAATCACCCCGTTTTTCAACCTCGTTCATGTCCTGAATCCGGGTGCGGCATTCAGCTTTTTGGCGAACGCTGGTGGCTGGCAACGTTACTTTTTCATCACGCTGGGTCTGGCTGTTTCTGCTTGGCTGGGGCGCATGCTGTGCCAGCAACGGCCACGTCTCGAAGCGATGGGCTACAGCCTGATCCTTGGTGGTGCGCTCGGCAATGTCGCGGATCGTGTGCTGCGTGGATCGGTTGTCGATTTCCTCGACTTCCATTGGCAGCTTGTGCACTGGCCCGCCTTCAACCTCGCAGATGTGGCGATCACATCGGGTGCTGCTTTGCTCATCATGCAGATGCTAACCCAAGGCAAGGCGGTGGATACCGGCGCAAATGGGAATTATAATCATTCACAATGATATAATCCGAGAGTTTCCATGACTTGCCGAGCAACCTATCGCTGGCTGATGACTTTGCTGTTGGCGACTTGCGCGTTGATTGGCGGGCCAAGCTACGCAGCCGACACCACCGAACTCAAAGCCAAACAGATTTGGCAGCTTCTGGACTACGTCGCCGTCGATTACGGCGGCGCGGTCGCCAACGGTGCTGTCCTGAAAGCGTCGGAGTACGCTGAAATGCAGGAATTTTCAGCGACAGCCGAACGTCAACTGGGAGAATTACCTGACCAGACCGACAAGGGTCGCTTGTTGCAACAAGCGACCGCTTTGCGTGCTGCGGTAGCTGCCAAAGCCGATCCGGCCAGCGTAGCAAAACTGGCGCACGCGCTGTCCAGTGCGGTGCAAAAGGCGTACCCGTTTCCAGTCGCACCGACTGCCATGCCGGTCTTAGCGAAGGGAGGGCAGTTGTTTCAGGCCCAGTGTGCGGCCTGTCACGGTCAGCAAGGGCGCGGTGATGGCCCCCTAGCGGCATCCCTCAACCCCAAGCCGACCGCGCTGGCCGATCACATGCGGGCGCGCGAGCGCAGCTTATTCGCGCTACACCAAATTATCAGCAACGGTGTCCAGGGCACCGCTATGCAGGGCTTTGGCGCGTTGTCGGATGAAGACCGATGGGCATTGGCGTTCTTTGTTGGCACGCTACCTTATACGCAAAGCGACAAGGACGAAGGAGCCAAGCTCTGGCAAGCCAACGCGCAGGTTCGCCAGACGCTCGCCAGTCTGGATGTGCTGACGCAAACATCTGAGCATGTCTTGGCGGACAGGCTGGATGAGCCTTCCGCCAGAGCCCTGACGGCCTATTTGCGCGCCAATCCGAGCGCGCTGAATATCAGCAGTCCGAAGGGCACCGCGATTGCCAAAGCCAAACTCAGTGAGAGCGTGACGGCATTGCTGGCTGACGACCGTGCAGGTGCGACCAAGCTAGCCTTGTCTGCTTACCTCGATGGCTTCGAGCCGGTCGAACCGGCGTTGGCCACTCGCAATCGGCCGCTGTTCGAGAAGATCGAAGCCGCGATGGTGTCCTACCGGGCATTGATAGCCAATGGTTCGCCTGCCGATGTGCAGACAGCGGAGCTGCATTTGCGCGGCTTGCTGGATGAAGCGGACAAGGTGCTTGCCCCCTCCGACGACGATGCCGTGGCGGCCTTCATCGGTGCGTTAACCATCTTGCTACGTGAAGGATTGGAAGCCCTGCTGGTGGTCGTTGCCATGCTGGCGTTTCTCAAGAAAGCCGAACGGAAAGACGTATTGATCTACGTGCATGCAGGCTGGGCATCCGCGCTGGCCGCAGGCGGCATTACATGGGCAGTGGCAACTTACTTGGTCGGCGTCAGTGGGGCAAGCCGGGAGCTAACGGAAGGCTTTTCGTCACTCTTTGCCGCCGTGGTCTTGCTGGGTGTGGGCATGTGGATGCACCAGAAGAGCGTTGCCGGTCGTTGGCAGGTCTACCTCAAGGAAAAGCTGTCTTCGGCGCTCAACAAGCGCACGGCATGGTTCTTGTTTTCGCTGGCCTTCGTCGCCGTCTACCGTGAGGTGTTCGAGACGGTGCTGTTCTACGCAGCGCTCTGGACAGAAGGAAATGGCTGGCCCCTGCTGGCGGGCTTGGGCACTGGCATGGGAATCCTGGCCCTGCTGGCAGTCGTGCTGCTGCGCACCAGTGCGCGCCTGCCGATTGGCCAGTTCTTCGCTGCCAGCTCACTGCTGGTGGCCATACTTGCCGTGGTCTTGGCAGGCAAGGGCATCGCAGGTCTGCAAGAAGCAGGGTTATTGCATACCAGCCCAATATCGATCCCACGCATTGATCTGCTGGGCATCTATCCGTCGTGGCAAACACTCTCAGCGCAATTCGCTGTGTTATTCATCATTGTGGTGGTTTTTACGATCAATTCGCGGTCATCGCGTCAAATGGCAGTACAAAAAAGCTGATTTGACGGCGTGAATAGGTGAATTGATGCCGCGATGAGCGCCGTCATCCTCGAATCCGTGCTGACCATGTAGAGGCCAGTTTTTCTTTTACATCTTGGACAGCAGTCGTATTCCATCTGCGCGCAATTCCCCTTGGGAGAAATATGCCGATACAGGGTCTGCCGCGTGATGCCAAGTTCCTGGCACAGGTCGCCGACCTTGGTCTCTGACTGCCCCATTGCCGCCATCGCCAGCCGCAGCTTGGCGGCGGTCATCTTGAACGGCCGGCCGCCTTTCCGGCCGCGTGCCCGTGCTGAGGCCAGGCCCGCCACGGTGCGCTCGGCGATCAACTCGCGCTCGAACTCGGCCAGCGCGGCGAAGATACCGAAGACCAGCTTGCCGGCGGCGGTCGTGGTGTCAATGGCCGCGCCGTGCCCGGTCAGCACCTTGAGGCCGATGCCGCGTCCGGTCAGGTCATGGACGGTATTGATCAGATGGCGCAGGTCGCGCCCGAGCCGATCCAGTTTCCAAACGACCAACGTGTCGCCTGGCCGTAGTGCCTTCAGACAGCTCGCCAGACCGGGACGATCCTCGCGTTTTCCGGACGCTTGGTCTTCATAGAGATGCGCCGGATCAACACCGGCCGCGACCAGCGCATCGCGCTGCAAGTCCGTCGCCTGGGAGCCATCCGCCTTCGATACTCGCATGTAGCCAATCAGCATCTTGTACCTGTCACATATACGTTCGATTATGTGACAGTTTGCATCGGGAAGCTCTGCACGTCAAAATTTGTCACTTAACCCGTCATTCTGTCTAAGGCATGCAAAGGGTAGGCTAGGCTCATAATGTGACAGAAATTCCGGGGGGATGCCTTCCTTCGCGAAGGTGGCGCGCAACTGTTCCAAGGAAGCGGGGTCGCGCCGACCATAGGAAGCCAACGCGAACAGCGAGCGTGCCGTCTCGGGGTTGTGTCGTGCTTCAATGATGGCCTCATCAATGGCCTGGATTGCACGCTGCCAGTGATCGACGGGTTCGGGCTTCGGCGCTTTCGCCGGCAGGCCACTGGTGAACCCGGTTTGGGGCTCGGACCAGAATAGCGTTGCGTGCTCGCCTGGCGGGCTTATATCCCTCACCTCAATCAAGCTGATTGCCGTTGCCGCCGCCTCCAGCATCTGCAACCGTACTGCCGGGTTCAGAGTTTCATACGGTCGCCACAGACTTTGCCCAGCACGCAGCGGATGCCCGCAGCATTCCCAGATTTGGCGGAGATACCCCGCGTAGGTGCCGCACGTCGAAAGCGGGGTGTTCAGCTCATCGAGCAGCGTGCGTAGCAGCCTAAACCACAATCCGGCGTGGATGCGTCGGCGCGGCAACTCCACGTGGCCGGTCGTCAGTGCCTGCCAGGTACGCTGGTCCATCGCCGCAATCGCGTCGCTGGCAGTGCGCGGTTCGGCGTCGGCGTTCTCCCAGCCGAGAAACCGCCCTGGCACGCCCCAATAGGATTCCAGCCAGCAGCCATGCAGTGGGCAGCTCAGCATCAGGGGCAGCTTCCACGCGAGCAGTACGGCTTGGTTCTCCGGATCGTTCAGGCAGAGCGGACAGGCGCGGTGTATCGGTTGGGTGGGCAGCCAGGCACGCCAGCTCGTGATGGATCGCGTCTTACGGCGGAGTCTCGGCAGCAGTACCGAGAGCTGGAACGCATAGGTTTCCAATGTGGCTGGAATCTGATCATCAAGGCTGTCCAGTAGCCAAGGCACCCAGCCGGCGAAACTCATGCAGCGCAGCCGATCCAGCTCGATACCGCTCCGCTGGGAGAGCATCGCCAGCAGCGCCAGTGGTGGCGCGGTGTCCAGGTCATCAACCTGGCCGTGACCAAGATCGTGCTCCAGCAGCTCGGACACTTCCATGTGATAGCAAAGGGCCACGCGGTTGAGCCACGAAGACAGGGCTTCGGCTTCCCTGGGTGCCGGATGCAGTGGCCAGCGTGGCGCTGGCTTCACATCAGTTCCCGCTCGAATTGCCGCCGCCGCTCGCTGGGACCGGTGTAATCGGCCATGCTGAGCGTGCGGTGGTTGATCGCTTCCTCACCACTCTCCACGGCGGCCACGGCCGCCGCCATCAATAGGTGCGCCAGCTCGCCAATAGTGCCCTCGCTGCGCGTGAGCAGGTAGCGAGCCATGTCCAGCGTGGCAATCGACGAAGGTCGCCGCAGCGGGAGCGAAGCCGCGAAGCTGGCCAGCAGTGAACAGCAATCGTCGTTGGCCTCCCACACCGGCAGCATCATCGGCTCGAAGCGATTTTCCAACTGGTCATCCGAGCGGATGGCCAGGTAGGCGTCGCGTGTGCCCACACCGACCAGCGGGATGCGCAATTCGTTGCCGAGGAAGCGCAGCAGGTTGAGGAATTCCCGGCGGTTGACGCTGTTGCCGGCCAGGACGTTGTGCAGCTCGTCGATCACCAGCAAACGCACACCGAGCTTGCGCAGCAGTGTCAGCGCCAGTTGCTCTATTTCCGGCAGCCGTGGGCGCGGTCGCAATGGTGCTCCCATCGCCGCGAGCAGCGCGACGTAGAAGCGGATCACCGATGGCTCGGACGGCATCTGCACGACCAATACCGGGATGTGCTCCTGGTCGGCGTCGGAGCTGGCCGGGTGGGCGCGGCGGAACTTCTCGACGATCATCGACTTGCCGTTGTTGGTTGGACCGACCAACAGCAGGTTGGGCATGCGTTGTTTGTTTGGCCACGTATACAGGGCTTCCAGCCGGTTCAACGCCTCGACTGCTCGCGGATAGCCGATCCAGCGGTCGGCGCGAAGGCGATGGATGCGCTCGTCCGCCGGGAGACGGGCCAAGCCCTGGGCCGCCGGCAGCAGGTGGGACAGGTCGATGATGGGATATTCGTCCACGGCTACCACTCCTCAATCTGGTCGAACGGTTTGGCAGGTGGCTGGTTGTCCGCCTGCGGGTCTGCCATGTCCGTGTCCGCTGGTGGCGTGGTTTTGACAGGTTGTTCCGTTGACTTGAGATGCTGGCGTCGATCCGCGTCGCGCCGCGCCTTGCGCGTGGCTTTCTGCGCAGTGGTCACGATTTCGCGCATCTGCCCGATCATGCGGAACAGCGCCGACTCATCCACCTGTTCGCGCCCTTGCTGCCGCAATTTCGCCAGCGCCTGCCGTTGTTCCCAGAGGGTGACAGCCGGGTGCGACAAGGTACGGTATGGAATTTCCAGATAGTGCTGCCCCTCCGGCTCCAGCACCCAAATGCGGCTGATGTCGCGTGGGTCGCGCCGGATCAGGAACGCAGGCAGGCGGTCGCGCCGAGCTATCCACGGCTTGAGCGCATCGGCGTAGTAGTGGATGTGGTCGATGACGAAGCCAGTGCGGGTCAGGGTGCGGCGGAGGACGGGCAGGAAATCGACCAGAAAAGCCGTGGTGCGAGTGATGACGGTTGGAACGCCGGTACGCGCGACAGCTTCGGCCCAGCGTGCGGCCGGCGGTTGGAGCAGGCCGTTGTGCACGGAGCCGTGATAGGTGCCAACCGCCAATGCGAGCCAGCGTTCCAGCTCGCGCAGTGTCAGGGCGGCCATCTTCTCGGAGGCGTATTCCCCGCGCTGGTCAGGGTTGGAGAAGGTCGTCCCCGGCAATTCGTCGTGGATCATTTGCATCGCCGTGCCGATGATCCGTTCCACGATGCCGCCATAGTGCGGCTGCCCGAGAGGCCGATAGTCCAACCGGATGCCATGCTGCTCGCAGCCACGGCGTAGCGCCTCGCTCTTGAATTCGGCCGCGTTGTCCAGGTAGAGCAGCGCGGGCTTGCCGCTCATCGGCCAGTCCATTTCCACGTCCAACCTTTCCAACCAAGGGCGCTTGTCGCAACCGGCGTGTGCGAGGCACAGGCCGACCGAGACGGCAGATGGCGCTTCTAACGTGACCACCATGCCAACCACGCAGCGGGTGAACACGTCGATGGCGAGGGTCAGGTACGGACGGCCAATCGGTTGCCGGTCGCGCTCGTCCACCACGATCAGGTCGATGACTGTGTGGTCGATCTGTACCTGCTCCAGCGGTGCGGAGACTGGCGGAGGAACACCGCCAACACCTTGCAGGATGCGGGACGCATCCTGGCCTTCCCGAAGTCGAGTGGTCTTGAGTGGATCAAGGCTGGCGATCCGCAACGCGACCGTGTTGCGCGCCGGCATCCGCAGCTTTTGCAGCTTGCACACCCGCGCAACTTCACGGTGGAACGCCGCCAAGCTGCGCTTCTGCTTGGTCAGGAAGCGCTTTTGCAGTAGCTCGCGGATGATTCGTTCGACCGACTCCGGCAAGCGGCCTTTACCTTTGCCACCGCTCGACTGTCCAAGTGCCAAATCAGTGACCAGCCCCGAACCTTGCCGGGCACGGCGGATCAGGACGTAGACCTGCCGCCGGGACAGACCCAGCGCCTGGGCTGCTGCGTCGGCCGCTTCATGCCCGACCGTCTCCGACTGCGCCAACGGCCCAATGATCTCCGCGCGGCAGCGAGCACGCTCCCATGCCTGTTCTGACAGGGTGGCTACGCCGCGCTCGGCAATCGGTACGGTATCGGTCGCCATGCTCGCCTCGCTTTGGTGCACACGAGTATTGAGCATAGACGAGTTTCGTGCAGAGGAGTCCTGATATCGGGCTGTCAGGAGCCGTATGCACAGCAGGCTTCATGTCTCGTTGATTGGTGCAGTCGTCTTCTGAAAATGACAAGGTTAGGGCATAGCCTTAACTGACACCACCTCCCAGGGCCTGATATAAAGCAACACTATCGACTAGGCGTTGTGCCTGGGCCGCAACCATATTGATCCGGATTGACTGTGCCTGTTGCTGCGCGATGAGCAGTTGCAGGTAGCTGGCCGCGCCCAGCCGGTATTGCCGCTCGACCGACTGCAAGGAGGCCTGTGCAGCCATATCAGCGGCAGCGAGGGCAGTCAAAGTTTGTGCATCGCTTTCCACCGCGCGCAGGGTGTCGGCGACGTTACGCAAAGACTCCAATACGACGCTCTGGTAATTGGCTGCGGCGGCATCAAAAGCGGCGAGCGCCGCTCTTTTTTCAGCGGGTAGCCCTGGATTAAAAAGAGGCTGGGTGAGCTGCGCAACCAGGCCCCACACTGCCGAGCCACCACCGAACAGGGTACCGGTGGTCAGCGCTTGAGAGCCAAGGTTGGCGCTCAGGTTGATCTGTGGGTAGAGCTTGGCGACAGCCACACCATAGTCTGCATTGGCCGCATGCAACAGCGCCTCTGACGCCTGGATATCCGGTCGGCGGCGCACCAGTTCTGAGGGCACGACGAGCGGCATCTCGACGGGCAGAGTGAAATCGGCCAGAGTGAAGGCCGGGATGCCACCCGTGCCTGGGGCACGACCGGCTAGCACCGCCAGTAGATGTTCGGTTTGTTGCAGTTGTTTACGCAGCGCAGGCAGTTCTGCCCGCGTTTGCTCCGCCTGAGCTTGTAGGCTCAACGCTTCATCAGGTGAGGCCTGACCGATACGCACGCGTTCATGGGCTAGGCGCAGTTGCTCATCCTGCACGCGCAAAATGGCAGTAGTGGCTTCTAGTTGCGCGGCGAGGCGTGCTCGGGTAATGGCAGCGGTTGCCATGTTGCCGGCAAGGGCCAGGCGCGCAGCATTCAGTTCGAAGCGACGGTAGTCGGCGCGAGCAGCCAAGGCTTCGAGTGCGCGCCGGTTGCCGCCAGCCAGATCGAGGTTGTAATGCACGCCAACGCTGGCGTTGTAGAGGCTGAATTGACGTGCGTCTCCGCTCAACCCTTGGCTACTGGGACTCATTTGCTGGCGCTGAGATCCCAGTGCGACATCTACCTGTGGATATTGCGTCGAGCCCGCCTGTGCGGCAAGAAGCTCCTGCGCCTGTCGCAAATTGGCGCTGATGCTCGCCAGCGTCGGGCTGACATGGAAAGCTTCGTTGATCAGTCCGTCGAGTGTGGATGAACCCAAGCTTTGCCACCATTGCGTTTCGATCGGAAGCCCTTCGACTAGACGTTGTGTTTCGCCGAACTGCGTGAGAGCGGACGCGGTTCTATCAGCCACCGGTGTTGCAGTGTAGCGAGCCACATCGGGTGCGGTGGGACGCTGAAAATCAGGGCCGGCGGCGCAACCGGCCAGACCGGCGGTGACCAGACCAGCTACCAGGTAAGTTGCCGCAAGCCGTCTTTCGAGGCTGATGGGGCGCTGGCATGTTTTAGCGTGCTCCATAAAAATGCTCCACGAAAGGTTTACGGAAAGCTTGGTGGCAGCCCAAGCAGCTTTCCTGCACGTGGGCGAATGATTGGATCACCGCCTTGCCGTCGCTGCTCGCAGCAGCCAGCTTCATGGCCAGCGCCGCCTCGTGAGTCTGCGCGTCAAAGTTTCTGAACTTGGTCGCATCAGCGCCGAGGTAAGCAAGGATGCGCATTTTTTCAGTAAGCGGTGGCTCGGGGTGTGCAGCAACTTTTGGGGCGAGCTGAACGACCTGAACCCATTCCTCCTGCGAAATCGCACCGGTAATAGCCTGCATGTTGCGCCCGAGTTCCTGCATGATCTTGCGTAGCGCCAGTGGCTCAACCTGGGTAGCGTCACCAGCCCAAGCTGGCAACTGAAAACCCCATAAAAGCAGGCAGGCCGTAACGGTCAGGGTGATAGTTCCAAATGCGTGGCTGTGTTTGCGGTGGGTCATGAAATTCTCCTGTAATTCAATCGTTCTCTCATTCGAACTCCCGCCCTTCGCCAGCTTCCTCATGGGTCACACCGTCGCGGATGTGGTAGATGCGCTTGAAAGTGGGGATGATCTTTTCGTCATGGGTGACGACGATGATGGCGGTCTCGAACTTCCGAGCCATGTCATTGAGGATGCGGATTACAGCCATGGCGCGCTCACTGTCTAGTGGAGCTGTGGGCTCATCAGCCAGGATCACCGGAGGGCGATTGACCAAACCTCGCGCAATGGCGACCCGTTGCTGCTCGCCACCGGAGAGTTGCGAGGGCATGGCGCGAGCCCGGTGTTGCACATCGAGCGCGGTGAGCAGTTCCAGTGCCTTCGCGCGCGACTCCCCATTCGCGACGCCTGCGAGCATCGGCAGTAGCGCCACGTTGTCGGTGACATCGAGAAACGGAATCAGGTATGGTGCCTGGAAAACGAAACCGATCTTGTCGCGCCGCAAGGCGCGCAAGTCGCGGACTTTCCAGCCATCGTCGTAGATCACTTCATCGCCCAGCGTCATGCGACCGGCGGTCGGATCAATCACCGCGCCCAGACATTTGAGCAGCGTGCTCTTGCCGGACCCGGAAGGGCCAATCAGGCCCACCACCTCGCCGGGTGCCACCTGCATGTCCACGCCTTTCAAGGCATTGACCGCGGTATCGCCCTCGCCATAACGTTTTCTCAAACCTTCGATGCGAATGCCTTTGCCACTCATCTCAACCTCCAATGGCTTCGGCCGGGTCGACCTTGAGTGCCATGCGAATGGCGACGATGCTGGCTAGAACGCAGATCACGAGCACGGCGAAAAAACCGGCGATGGAGTCGAACGGCATCAGCAGTACGTACTTGGGAAACAGGGGCGCTGAGAAAGTGGCTGTGATCTTGCCGACCACGAAACCAATCACGCCCAGGGCGAGCGCCTGCTGCATGATCATCGCGGCGATGGTTCGGTTGCGTGTGCCGATGAGCTTCAACACCGCGATCTCGCGGATTTTGTCCATCGTCAGCGAATAGATGATGAAGGCAACGATGGCCGCGCTAACGATGGCCAGAATCACCAAGAACATGCCGATCTGCTTGGCCGACGTGGCGATCAACTTGCCGACGAGGATGTCTTCCATCTGTGCCCGTGTGTAGACCGTCAAACGTTTCCAGCGCCGGATGGATTCGGCAACCTCGTCCGGCGCATGACCAGGTTTCAGAGTGACCAGCACTGCATTGACGAACGCGTTGGTGCTCTGTGAAGCAATCACGGCATCCAGCAAACCAGTAACACCGGGTCGATTGAAGGCCGGGTTGGCTTCGGTGCGACGCCGGCTTTGCCAAATGGCGTCGTTGTCCTTGAGGAACTGAGCCTCTTGGGCATCCTTGAGCGGAATGAATACCATCGGGTCGCCGCTGGACGACACCATGCGCCGTGTCAGCCCCACGACGGTGTAATGATTTCGGCGAATGGCAAGACGATCTCCCAGTTTGAAGCCGGTGGCGATGTCGGCCACCGCCTCGTAGTGACCGCGCGTGATCTGGCGTCCAGCGACGAGATAAGGAGGCCATCCGGGTGTAGCCCCCAACGCACCGGGCGCGATGCCGACCACCATGGTGCGTACATCACTCTCGCCCTTGCGTACCTGCATGGTCAGGTAGGTCACGTTCGCTGCCTGTGAGACTCCCGGCATGGCGAGAATGGCGCGATACACGTCATCGTTGAGGCTGGACGACTCCGCATAAGGACCCAGAGTATCCTTTTGCACCACCCAAAGGTCAGCGCCACTGTTGTCGAGCAACGCCTTGCCGTCGTCCACCATGCCTCGGTACACCCCAGCCATGACCAGGGTGACGCCGATCAGCAGACCCAGACCGATGCCGGTGAAGACGAATTTTCCCCAGGCATGGAGAATGTCGCGGCCGGCCAGGCTGATCATCGTGACACTCCTGGGATATGGTCGACCACATGGATGCGGCTGCGCGCCGTCAGTGCCTTTTCGCTATAGGTCACAACCTGGTCCCCATTCTTGAGCCCTTCGCGCACCTGCACGTAACCATTGAGGTCGGAAGTGCCGAGCTTGACCGGGGAGAAATGCAGATCACCATCCACGATTTGCCAGACACCAACTTTGTCGCCCTCACGCTGGACGGCAGCGTTGGGGATCAGTGGAGCGGCCGGGAGCGCCGGCAAGTCAACCGTGACTTCGGCCAGTTCACCCACCGGTGGCAAAGGTTCTGGTTTGTTATCGAATGTCACCTTGGCAAGCGTTTCCTCGGTTACCGCGTCGGCCTTGGGTTCCACCCGCAGCACGCGACCTTTCAAGGTCTGGCCACCACGCGAACGCAGGACGATAAGAGTCGGCAACCCCCCAGCCAGCTCCGATGCGCTGATCTGGTCGAAGCGCGCATTGATCCACAAACTCTTGGGGTCGATCACTTCCACCACGGCCTGGCCCGCGACGATGGTCGTGCCGGGATCGGCATCGCGCACGGCGACTACACCATCGACCGGCGCGATCAGGCGCAGATTGCTCCGCTGCGCGACGAGTCCTTCGCGGTCGGAGCGTGCCCGGACAATATCTTCCCGAGCGGCAGATAAGGCGGCATCGGCGATCTGCAGTTCCTGCCGCTTGGTGGTGACGATTTCCTCGCTGGTCGAGCGCACCGCAAACAATTGCTCGTAGCGGCGCGCCTGGGTTTGCGCGTAGGCTTGCCGGGCTTCTGCCTCGCGCAAAGCCGCTTCCGCACGCTTGAATGCCGACTCCTGTGAGCGCACCCGATCATCGAGGTCGACCGGCTCCATCTCGCCGAGCACCTGTCCGGCCTTGACCTGGTCGCCTACATGCACGTCCAGGCGTTTGACGCGCCCGGCAAACGTCGGCCCGATCTTGTAGGTGTAGCGCGCCTCCACCGTGCCGATGCCGAACAGCGCCGGTGAGATAGCCCGTGATTCCACGCTTGCCACCGTCACAGCGACCGGGGCGAGCGGCCCTGATCGCAGACCGACATAAATAAAAAGCACCAGCATAGGAATGATGACGGCAAGCAGCGCCAGGGTGCGGCCTTGCAAGGGTAACTTTTTCATTGCGCACTCCTTATGCCACGCCGATAAATTGCAAAGACGCGCGGCGCATCGCGGTGCATACGTCCCACATCACCCGCCAACAGCGATTGCATGACCAAGCCCTGGATCGTGCCAATGAACAGCGTTGCCGCCGCCTCGTTGTCAAGCGAGGGAGACAACTCGCCGCTGGCCTTGCCTTTCTCGATGAGACGATGCAAACGTTCGCCGTAGCGCTGAATCAAGGTTTGCACCATGCGCTTGGCCGGTGTCGATTCGGCACGCTGAAGCTCACCAAACATCATTCTTGGCACGCCTGGGTGCTCAGCTACGAATTCGATATGACTCATGAACATCGCCTCCATGGCTGCCAAGGGCGACTCGATTCCTTGTGCGGATCGATCGATTCTGGCTAATAGGCGCTCTGCTACCCACTCCATGACCGCCTGCCAAATGGCTTCCTTGTTCGGGAAGTGCCGAAACAGCGCACCCTGGGTCAAGTTCATGTGTTTAGCGATAGCTGCAGTGGTTATCTCGCTTGGGTTTTGTGAACCGGCAAGCGCCACGACGGACTCGACAGTTACGGCACGACGTTCATCGGCCGGCAGATGCTTTGGATGGGTGTCCACGAGCACTCCTTGTAAGATAGTAATTGATTGCTATCTTACCACAAGAGGCAACTCAAACAAGAGAAAACCCGACGTACTCGTCAATATCTAGCGTCTGCAATGGGCTTAACGTGCTTTATTTTCCGTTTTCTGAGACGTCCCCTGCTAGTCCTTCACAGTCGCAGGGACGACGTGGGCCAGTGCGGCGCTTGCGGCCCCCGGCCGTGTCGATGCAGGTGTCGGCATGGCCGAGGTCGCCAATTTTCTGGCGGGCCTGTCAGCAGCCAACCTGCGCCGGCCGCTGCTTCGGAGACCCCAGAGTAGCTCGGTCTTCTCTTGCCGGGGTTTCACGACCGCGTATACCGTTCATGCGCTGATCACGAAATACACCGTGAGCGCGAGCGCGACAACCGCCAGGATGAAGTTGAGCCAGATGCCCAAGGTGGTCCAGTAACCAGCGGGTATCTCCTTCTCGCCCAACCCACGCAAGACTCGGCGGAACTGCAGCGCAGAGGCAACCGCCACACCCGCGCCGAGCATCAACAACACGACCCCAAGCCACAATGAAAACCCGCGCTGAGCATCGGAGAGCGGCTGGTTGCTGATCATGCGCAGAAACAGTCCAAAGCGCTCGACGACGAAGCCGAAGCCCATCAGCGCTATGGCTGTGCGTTGCCAGGCGAGCAAAGTCCGTTCGGCGGCGAACAACACACGGGGATCATCTAAGTACGACATACCAGATGCCTCAGATTCACGGCCTGCGCGCCACAAGGCCCACAAGCGCCGAGCGCCCTGCGTGGCGCGCCCCTTCGCGCAACTCGGCTTCGTACTCGACCAATTCGACGATCTGCAGAGAGGCGAATGCGCGGCGGAGCAGGTCTGCGGTGTAGAGGTGCGACAGTGCCCCTGGGCCGCCTGTCTTGTACTCCAACTGCTTGGGCGTATAGCCCTGAAGGACCAGCAGGCCACCCGGTTTCAACGCTCGCACGATATTGGCGAAGAGCCGCTCTCGCATCTCAGGGTCAGCGAACTGGACGAACACCGCGACGACGAGATCGTAAGCATCCACGGCCCATGGCCACTCATCGCAGCCAGCGACATGGTAGGCCACAGACACCCTTGCTTCGTCAGCCAACCTGCGGGCCTTGGCCACGCCTGCCTGCGCCACATCGAATGCCTCGACGTGCAGGCCCTGGTGGGCAAGCCAGACACAGTTGCGCCCTTCGCCGTCGGCGACGCATAGCGCGCGGCTGCCAGGTGCGAACAGCGCCGCCTGGGCGCGCAGGTATTCGTTGGGTTCGCGTCCAAAAACGTAGTCTTCGCCGGAATATCGTTCGTTCCATGTCGCGGCAGCGGCGGCGATTGATTCAGAGGTCACGACATACTCCTGTCGAAGAAGGTAAAAGGCCCGGGAACAAGCGACAGGCTGTTGTGCCGTCAGCATTGCTCAATGACAGCACGCCAAGCTGCACAGCGGCCGTCCTGCGTCGCGGGTGTGTAAGACAGCGCGTAGTTCTCAGACACGGTCGCGCAAGGCGTCGGCAGAGCTAACCTGCGTTGGGTCCAGCCGATGCTCTGGCCTTGAGCACGCTTCGCTCCATCTCTGGACGGCATCGTCAGCAAGCTGTCTACCGCCACACCACGCTCGACGGCCATCCGACAGGTGCAGCCAAGTGCTCGCCGCGTGCGGCCAGGATGCCCCGGCTCCAAGCAGGCGAGCGCTGGTGCCAACCACGGGCCACACTTCAGCTAAAGATGCCGGCGCACTTCCGCCGGCAGCGCATCCTGGATGCGTTTAAGGTTGCTTGGACTTCACAGGGCAGGTGCTGAGACCCAGGAGCGGATACAGCGGGCAGAAGCTCACCAAGCCGGTCAGCAGGGGCACAACCCCCAGCCAACCCCACCAGCCCACAGTTCCCGTGGCGGCCAAGGCGATCAAGACGATGCCAAGGACGATGCGCAGGCCCCTGTCGATACCACCAACGTTGGATTTCATGTGCAAGCTCCTTTCTTCAACAAAAAAACGTTCCGACCGGCTTCACGGCCCGGTAGCAGCAGCGGCTACGCCCCTGCCAACCACCCCGACACCGGAGCGACTTCGATCAGCCATCACGGGCAAAACATGGCCTTGAGGGTCGTCATCAGCTTCTCCACATCGGGGTTGTCGATGCGGTAGTGCAAGGTCTGGGATTCACGGCGGAACGTCACGAGCCCCTCCTCGCGCATCTTCGCCAGATGCTGCGACAGGGCTGACTGGCTCAGCGACACATGCTCCAGCATCGCGCCCACAGTCAGTTCTTCGTGCTGGATCAGCAGACACAGCACCAACATCCGGTGCTCGTTGCCGATAGCGCGCAGCATCGCCGCCGCCTTGGCTGCACCTTCCTGGATGAATCGCTGGTCTCTCTTGTTCAGTGCCACGGATGTCCTCGACTTAGGTTCACTAATTTAGTAGATTCTAATATATAATGAATTCCAGATGTGTTTCTTTGTAAGGAGTCAAGCATGCAGCCTCAAGCCCGCATCCAAGCATTCTTCGACGAGCCAACCAGCACAGTGACCTATCTGGTGTGGGACCCGGCGACGCGGCAAGCTGCGGTGATCGATCCGGTTCTGGACTATGACCATCGCAGCGGCAAGGCCTCTACGGCGTCCGCTGACCGCGTGCTGGACGCTGCCCGCGCCGACGACCTGACCATCGCCTGGGTGCTGGAAACCCATGCCCACGCCGATCATCTGAGCGCCGCCCCTTATATCCGACAACGCACGAATGCGCGGGTGGCCATTGGCGAGCACATCCGCGATGTGCAGACGATCTTCCGGCCGGTCTTCAACCTTGACGATGTGTCAGGCGACGGCAGCGAGTTCGATCGTCTTCTCAAGGACGGAGAAACGCTCCAGATCGGGCAACTGACCATGGAAGTCCTGCACACGCCCGGCCATACCCCCGCTTGCGTCTCCTATCGCATCGGGGATGCGGTCTTCGTGGGCGACACGCTGTTCATGCCCGACTATGGAACGGCGCGCGCGGACTTCCCTGGAGGCAGTGCGCGGACCTTGTACCGATCCATACAGCGGCTGCTGGCGCTCCCGCCGCAGACCAGGATTTTCCTGTGCCATGACTACAAGGCCCCCGGACGCGACAGCTATGCCTGGGAAACGACCGTGGCCGAAGAGCGCGCGCGCAACGTTCATGTCCGCGAAGGGATCGACGAGGAAGCGTTCGTCGCAATGCGCCAGCAGCGCGACGCGACACTGGCGGCGCCCACACTGCTGCTGCCGTCGATCCAGGTCAACATCCGCGCCGGCCAACTGCCCCGCGCCGAGTCCAACGGCGTGCAATACCTCAAGATCCCTGTCCGGATGGCCGCATGAGGGGCGCAGCGCGACGCACGGTCCGTTGAAGCATGGCCCCTCCAGACAGACTGCAAGCCCCCAAGTCCGGACCGAGTTCGGACTTGCGGTTGGATGCAGCCTGCCTGCTCCATGCCGTCAGCCCGCTGCTGTGGCTGCCGCAGGCCGCATTGCTGGCGCTGGGCGTGGCACGGTTGCAGAGTGGCGCCGGCCTGAATGGCGTCGTGGGTCCGGCGGTGGGCATAGTACTCGCCGGCGTACTGCGCGCCTGGCTCGACGCCTGGAGCGCCGGGCGTATGTTCGATACGGCCCGCGAAAGCCTGAGCCACTGGCGCGGCCGCGCCATCGCTGCAGTTGCGGCGCGTTCTCCGCTGGATCGCGCCCGCGCGCACGCAGGTGCCGCGGCCAGCGCGCTGGCGGAACAGGCTGAGGCGATCCTGCCCTGGCAGACGCGCTACCGCGGCGCTGTCTGGCGCGTGCGCCTCATACCCGTGCTGATTCTGCTGCCCGTGGCCTGGTACTCCTGGGCAGCAGCGGCCGTACTTGTGCTGGCCGCGCCGTTGATCCCCATGTTCATGGTGATCGTGGGCTGGCGGGCCAAGTCCGCCAGCGAGGCTCAGTGGCTGCAAATGGGCAGCATGAATGCGTTCCTGCTCGATCGCCTGCGCGGCTTGCCGACGCTGCGCGCACTCGGCAGCGTCGAGGTCACGGCGCGCCGCCTGCGGGCCAGCGCCGAGGACCTGCGCCAGCGCACCATGCGCGTACTGCGCATCGCATTTCTTTCTTCGGCGGTGCTGGAGCTTTTCGCGGCGCTGGGCGTCGCCATGGTCGCCGCCTACGTCGGGTTCCATCTGCTGGGGCATCTGGATTTCGGCGCCTGGGGTCGGCGTCTCAGTCTCGCCGAGGGCCTCTTCATCCTGTTGCTGGCACCCGCCTTCTTCGAGCCCTTGCGGGAATTGGCATCCGTCTGGCATGACCGCGCTTCCGGCATGGCGGCAATGGATGCCTTGGACCGGCTCAATGCAGACGGGTTGCCATTGCCGGACGACGAGACGTCGGATCAGCCCAGGCAGGAAGCCCAGGCAGGGAACTCGGATGAAGACGGCAAGCGAGTTCGTCCGCCCCGCGTCAAGGTTCAGGACCTGGCATTCGCGTTCTCTGGCGAGACACCGGTTTTCAGGGACTTTGCGCTGGACGTAAAGCCCGGTGAGCACGTCGCCCTGATGGGTGGCAGCGGGGCGGGAAAGACCATCCTAATGTCGCTGCTGGCCGGATTGCTGCCCGCTTCGGCAGGCCGTATCGAGATCGCCGGCACTGCGTTGACCGCCGAATCCGCACGCGCGTTGCGCGGACGCATGGCCTGGATGGGGCAGCGGCCCCACGTGTTTTCTGGGTCGGTCCGACACAACGTCGCCCTCGGTCGAGCGGGCGTAAGAGATCAGCAAGTGCACCGCGCGATCCAGTGGGCACAGCTCGACAAGGTGGCTCAGGCCCGTCCGGGGACGTCGCTCGGAGAAGGCGGGACAGGCCTGTCGGGGGGCGAAGCCGCGCGTCTGGCGCTGGCTCGGCTGGCCGCCGCACCGCGCGCCGATCTGCTACTGGCAGACGAGCCTACCGCGCATTTGGACACCGAAACCGCCGAGCAGGTCATCGAATCCCTGGTGGCCCTGGCCCAGGGGCGCACCCTGATCGTGGCCACCCACGACCCGGCGCTCGCCGCGCGCATGGACCGCATCGTGCACCTGTCGGCACCGGTCGATGCCGCGCAGCCCATCCCGGGAGGATGGCATGGCGCGTAGAACCGCCCCGGCATCGATACTGCTGCCTGCTCTGCGGGCCGTGCTCGCAGCATCTTCCCGTCGCATGATCCTGGGCGCTGCGCTCGCAGCGCTGACCGTCCTCGCGGGCATGGGGCTGCTCGGCCTGTCGGGGTGGTTCATCGCCGCCACGGCCATCGCTGGACTGCAGGTGATCAGCGCCCTGACATTCGATGTCTTCATGCCTTCGGCCGGCATTCGCCTGCTGGCGCTGGGGCGCACCGCCGCCCGCTATGGCGAGCGGCTGATCACGCACGACGCCACGCTGGCCGCGCTGGCGCACCTGCGCGAGCGTCTCTTCCGGGGGTGGGCGGCTGCTCAGGACATCCGCGATCTGTTGCGCCGCCCGGCCCGGGCGCTGTTTCGCCTGACCAGCGACCTCGACGCTCTGGAATCCCTTTATCTGCGTCTGCTGGTGCCGGCCTGCGCGGCCCTGGGCGCCGCCGTTCTCGCTGCCTTGGTGATCGGCGTCATGGCCCCTTGGCTCGGCATCGCGCTGGGCGTCTGGCTGCTGGCCGTCGGCGTGGCCGTGACCGCGGGACTGTCGCTTCGGGCACGGCCGCCCGCCGTGCGCCGCGCGTTGATCACCGAGCGCCTGCGCGCGCAGGCTGTCGACCTGGTATCGGGCCAAACGGAACTGGTCATGGCTGGCCGTCTGGCAAGCCACTGCGAGGCGCTGCAACAGACAGACCGTCGTCTCGCGCGTGCAGACCGGCATCTGCACCGCTTGGACGTGGCGGCTGGCGCGGTCTATGGTGTGGCCGGCAGCCTTACGTTGGCGCTCGTGCTGCTAGGCGTGGGCATCCTGGCTGACCACGGGCGGATCGGAACCGCAGGCGCAGCGCTGGCCTTGCTGATCGCGTTGAGCGCCATGGAGCCCTTCGCTGCGCTGCGGCGGGGCGCCGTAGAGGCTGGCCGCACGTGGCTGGCGGCGCGGCGACTGTCGCCGCATTGTGGCGGCGATACCCAACAAACGATCCGGCCCGCCGAGCCACCCGAGCCACCCGAGCCGGGGCATGCGCTCAGCCTGCGCCAGGTATCCGCGCGCTACCCGGACAGTCCCGTGGACGCCCTGCAGTCCGTCTCCCTGACCCTGGCGCCCGGAGAACGTATCGCCGTGATCGGCCCCAGCGGCGCGGGCAAATCGACGCTGATGGCCTTGGCCGCAGGTGAGCTGGTGCCGCGCGAGGGCACCATCCGATCACTGCCTCACGCCTGGCTGAGCCAACGCACCGATCTTTTCCAGGACAGCCTGCGCGACAACCTGCGGTTGGCCCAAGCCGATGCCGACGACGACACCCTCTGGCGTGCGCTCGGATCGGCAGGCCTAGCGTCGGACGTGCGCGCCCTGCACGCCGGCCTGGACACCCGCCTCGGAGAAGGCGGGCTGGGACTGTCGGGCGGACAGGCGCGGCGCCTTGCCCTCGCTCGTCTGCTGCTTCAACCCCACACCTTGTGGTTGCTCGACGAGCCCACCGAAGGACTGGACGCGCCCACTGCCGCCGACGTGCTGGCGACGCTGCACACGCTGGGCTCCGGGCGGGCGTGGCTGCTCGCCACGCACCTGCGGCGCGAAGCCGTGCTTGCGGACCGCCTGGTGCTGTTGCGCGGCGGTCGCATCGAAGCCGAATTCCCGCGCGGCAGTCCGGGCTTTGACGCTGCATTGGCTGCCCTGCGGCCCGACTGATCCCTTCAAGCACACAAGATTCACATCGATAGAGGAACCCACCATGGACTTTGACATCGTCAGCCTGTCGCGATTGCAGTTCGCGATCACGGCGCTCTACCACTTTCTTTTCGTACCGCTGACGCTGGGCCTGTCCATCGTGATCGCCATCATGGAAACGGTCTACGTGATGACGGGCCGGACCATCTGGCGCGACATGACCAAGTTTTGGGGCGTGCTGTTCGGCATCAACTTCGCCATGGGCGTGGCCACCGGCATCGTGATGGAGTTCCAGTTCGGCATGAACTGGAGCTACTACAGCCACTACGTGGGCGACATCTTCGGAGCGCCGCTCGCCTTGGAGGGGCTGATGGCCTTCTTCCTGGAAGCGACCTTCGTCGGTCTGTTCTTCTTCGGCTGGGACCGGCTTTCCAAGGTGAAGCACCTGGTCGTGACTTGGTGCGTGGCGCTGGGATCGAACTTCTCGGCGCTATGGATTCTGATCGCCAACGGCTGGATGCAGAACCCCGTGGGCTCGCAGTTCAATCCGCAGACCATGCGCATGGAGATGACGGACTTCTTCGCCGTGCTGACCAACCCGGTGGCGCAGGCCAAGTTCGTGCACACCGTCTCGGCCGGCTACGTGACGGCCGCCATCTTCGTGCTCGGGATTTCGGCCTGGTACGTTCTCAAGGGACGGCACCTGCAGCTCGCCAAGCGCTCCATGACGGTCGCGGCATCGTTCGGCCTGGCTTCCGCGCTGTCGGTGGTGGTGCTGGGCGACGAGAGCGGCTACCTGTCCACCGAGCACCAGAAGATGAAGCTGGCCGCCATCGAAGCGATGTGGAAGACCGAGCCCGCGCCGGCCGCGTTCACCGCCTTCGGCTTTCCCGATCAGGCGGCGCGCGAGACGCACTATGCGGTGCACATCCCCTGGGCCATGGGACTGATCGGCACACGTTCGCTGACCACCGAGATTCCCGGCATCGACGAGCTGGTCGCGCGTGCCGAGACGCACATCCGGGACGGCATCGTGGCATACGACGCCCTGCAGCAGATCCGCGCCGTGAAGGGTGGCGCGGACGTCCCCCCGCAGGTGCAGGCCGCTTTCGAGGAGCATGGGCATACGCTGGGCTACGCGCTGCTGCTCAAACGCTACGTGGACGACCCCCGCCAGGCCACGCCGCAACAGATATCCCAGGCTGCATGGGACACCGTTCCACGGGTGGCGCCGCTGTTCTGGGCGTTCCGGCTGATGGTCGGCCTGGGCTTCTTCTTCATCCTGCTGACCGCCGTGTTCTTCTGGTTGTCGGCGCGGCGCAAACTGGATGCGCACCGATGGCTGCTCAAGGTCGCCGTGTGGTCCATCCCCTTGCCCTGGATCGCCGCTGAACTCGGTTGGATCGTGGCCGAAGTGGGGCGTCAGCCCTGGGTCATCGAAGGCGTTCTGCCGACGGCCGTGGCCGTCTCGAACTTGGGCGCATCGACCGTGCTGCTCACGATCGCTGGCTTCGTCGCGATCTACACCGTCCTGCTCGTCATCGAGATGAAGCTGATGCTCAAGGCGATCCGCAAAGGCCCCGATGACCATGCGCCGGCCCGCGTCGAAGGTCGGCCCGCCGCTTCGGCCGACCTGGCGCCTGCGCAGTAACACCCCAAGGAGAAACGAACATGATCCTGCACGAACTGATCTCCTACGATGTCCTGCGCCTGATCTGGTGGGCGCTGCTGGGGGTGCTGCTGATCGGCTTTGCCCTCACCGATGGTTTCGATCTGGGCACCGGAACGCTGCTGCCTTTCGTGGCACGCAGCGACGTCGAGCGCCGTGTCGTCATCAACACCATCGGCCCGGTCTGGGAAGGCAACCAGGTGTGGCTGATCCTCGGCGGCGGCGCGATCTTCGCGGCGTGGCCGCAGCTCTACGCGGTGTCGTTCTCGGGTTTCTACCTGGCGATGTTCGCGATCCTCGTCGCGCTGATCCTGCGGCCGGTGGCCTTCAAGTTCCGCAGCAAGCGCGAAGAGCCGGCGTGGCGCAGCCGCTGGGACTGGGTCTTGTTTGTGGGCGGCTTCGTGCCCGCACTGATCTTCGGGGTGGCGATGGGCAACGTGTTGCAGGGCGTGCCGTTCCGCATCGAGGACGACATGCAGATCTTCTACGACGGCTCTTTCTTCGGGCTGCTCAACCCTTACGCCTTGCTCGCCGGCCTGGTTTCGGTCGCGATGCTGGTCATGCACGGCGCCGCCTGGCTGCAGCTCAAGACGTCGGGCACCGTGGCCGAACGCGCGCGCCGTTTCGGGATCGTGGCGGCGCTTCTCACAACGGTGCTGTATGCCGTGGCGGGCGTGCTGCTGGCCTACTTCGTGACGGGGTATGCCATCACCGGCAGCATCGACACGTCTGGCGCCTCGAACCCTCTGCTCAAGAACGCCGTGGCGCAGGGCGGCGCGTGGTTCGCCAACTACGCCACCCATCCCGCACTGTGGGTGGTGCCGGCGCTGGGTCTGGCCGGGCCGGTGATCGCGGCGCTCTGTCTGGCCATGCGCCGGCCGCTGGCTGCGCTGCTCGCCGGCGGCGTCGGCATCGCGGGCATCGTCGCCAGCGTGGGCGTGTCCATGTTCCCCTTCATCCTGCCCTCGTCGGTCAACCCGTCGGCGAGCCTGACTGTGTGGGACTCGTCGTCGAGTCACCTGACGCTATTCATCATGCTCGTTTCAACGGTCATCTTCATGCCCATCATCCTGGCGTACACCAGTTGGGTGTTCTCGGTCCTGCGCGGCAAGGTCGACCCCGAGGCCATCCAGGACGGCAAGGGCCATGCGTACTGACGCACGCACACCATCATTCATAGGACATTGACCATGTGGTATTTCGCCTGGATTCTCGGCTTGCCCCTGGCAGCCGCCTTCGCCGTTCTCAATGCAATGTGGTTCGAGTTGATGGAGGACGAAGCGGTCCGGCGCGACCGCCTCGATCCCAAGGAATCTTGAACCGGGCTACGTGCCCGTCACGACACGAGCCCATGACAAGTTCCATCACGGCGACACCAGTAAATGCAGCCAACACCGCAGATGCCCAACGCAATGTTTGGCTGCTGGTAGCCGCCCAATCCCTGGGCGGTGCCGCGCCGCCCATCATCATTTCGCTGGGCGGCATCGTCGGGCAGATGCTCGCCAGCGATCCCACGCTGGCGACGTTGCCTGTCAGCCTTTATCAACTGGGGCTTGCGCTATCGACCATTCCCGCAGCAATGCTCATGCGCCGCCTGGGCCGGCGCGCGGCCTACGTGCTGGGCGCGTTGCTGGGCAGCGTCTCCGGACTGATCGCCACCTACGGTGTAGTGCAAGGCGACTTCGCTACCTTCTGCGTGGGCACCGCTATGGCCGGTTTCTATGGTGCTTGCGTGCAGAGCTACCGCTTCGCCGCCACCGACGCGGTGGAGCCATCGCAACGGGCGAAGGCCATCTCGCGCATCATGGTGGGCGGCCTGGTTGCCGCCGTCATCGGCCCACAGGTCGTCATCTGGACGCGAGATGCTTGGCCCATGGCGCCGTTCGCCGGCAGCTTTCTCGGCCAGGCCGGCCTGGCCTTGCTGGCCTTGCCACTGCTATGGATGCTACGTGCTCCGCCGCCTCAAGCTGCCGTGGCGGAAGGCACGGCGCGGCCGCTGGGCACCATCGCCCGCAGCCCGGCCTTCGTGGTGGCGGTCACCGCGGGCGTCGTCTCCTATGGACTGATGGCCTTCATCATGACCGCAGCTCCCATGGCCATGGTCGGATGCGGCCACACGGTCGGCGAAGCCGCGCTGGGCATCCAGTGGCACGTGCTGGCCATGTTTGCACCGAGCTTCTTCACGGGCCACTTGATCGCGCGCTTCGGCAAGATCGCCATCACGGCGCTGGGGCTCGTGTTGATCGCCGCCTCGGGTTTGCTGGCGTTGGCAGGGCTTGAGCTGTTGCACTTTTGGGGCTCGCTGATCCTGCTAGGCATAGGCTGGAATTTCGGCTTCATCGGCGCCACGGCCATGGTGACTGACACCTACACGCCCGCAGAGCGGGCCAAGGTCCAGGCGCTCAATGACTTTCTGGTGTTCGGCACCGTGGCAGTGGCGTCGTTCGGTTCGGGGCGCCTGCTGAACACCTCGGGATGGGAAACCATCAACACCCTGATGCTGCCGCTCATCGCGGTGGTACTGGTGATGCTGGGCTGGCTGACGTTGCGCCACCGTCGCACCACTACCTCGGTGACGGTCACGCGGTAAGGCTGGTTGTTCAGAAGCAACCACGGACGTGGCGAATATGCCGTCTTCATCGACCGGCCTTGTGTCTGACCCTGAATGACCCTCGCCATGTACCCCACGCAGCATCCGCAACGCGTCCTGCCGCACAATGAAGTCCGTGCCCGCCCGCCGCAGGCATTGGTGCTGGGTCCGGCCACTGGTCGAGTGGGCATGGGCGAAGTCAGCCGTACCGCATTCAGGAGCGCCAAGTGAGCAAGTCGCACTGGGAACAGGTCTATGGAAGCAAGTCGCCTAATGCGGTGAGCTGGTATGCCCCCCATCTCGATGAATCGCTGAGCTACATCCGCCGAACTGGCGTGGACCTCGCGGCCGCGATTGTCGACGTGGGTGGTGGAGAGGCCACGCTTGTCGACGATCTGCTTGAGGCGGGATATCGTGACATTGCCATTCTGGACATCTCGGAACGCGCATTGGAGGTTTGTCGAGAGCGACTGGCCGAACGATCCGCTCGGGTGAAATGGCTGGTGGGTGACGTGCTGGAGCAAGACTTTGCTCCGCGCTCCGTCGATGTGTGGCACGACCGGGCTGTCTTTCATTTCCTCACGGAGCATGCACAGCGCCAGCGCTATGTCGCTCGGGTATTGAAAGCGCTCAAGCCCGGCGGCTATGCCATCGTCGGCGCATTTGGCCCACAAGGTCCGACGCAGTGCAGTGGTCTACCCGTGGTGCGCTACTCGTCCGACGAACTGCATGACGAGTTCGGCAGTTGCTTCCTCCTCTTGGACCACTCGACGACCCTGCACACGACGCCGTGGGGGTCAACTCAGCAGTTCGTCTACTGCTACTGCAGACGTGAGCATTGACGCCAATGATGTGACTCGTGGCCGCGGCCCTCGCTGCCTCAGGCCAGGCTGTCGGGGGACAATTCCGCGATGGCTTGATAGTGGGTGAGGTAGATCCGTCCGCTGAGGCGCGTCAGAAACGGTGTGCCGGCGAGCTTGTCCATCACCGGCCCCTTCACTTCCGACAGATGGAGCCGGATGCCCGCCTCGTTCAACCGCGCCTCGATCGTTTCCAGGCTTTCGAGCGCGCTGGCGTCGATGTCGTTGATGGCCGAGCACTGAAGCACCACGTGCCGGAGTTCGGGGCGATCCGCGACAGCCTCATTGATGCGGTCCTCCAGATAGCGTGCGTTGGCGAAGTACAGGCTTTCGTCGACGCGCAGCCCCAGCACCTGCGGGCTCGTTAGCACGGAATGGCGAAGCACGTTGCGAAAGTGTTCGGTCCCGGGCACGAGCCCGACCACAGCCACATGCGGCCGGCTGCTGCGGTACAGATGCAGCATCAGCGCCAGGCCTACCCCGGCGATCAGGCCAGTCTCCACGCCCGCCAGCAGGGTCGCGGCCAGTGTGGCCGCCACCACAGTGAAATCGAAGCGTGAGTATTGCCAGGTCCGCTTGAGCATGCCCAGATCGACCAGCGAGAGCACCGCCACCACGATGGTTGCTGCCAGGGTGGCCTGTGGCAGGTGGTGCAGCAGCGGCGTGAGCAGCAAGGTCGCAACGGCGATGCCGATAGCGGTGTAGATCCCGGCCGCCGGCGTCTGCGCGCCGGCGTCAAAATTGACCACGGAACGCGAGAAGCCACCCGTTACCGGCAAACCACCCGTGAAGGCCGCTGCCACATTGCTCGTTCCCAGCGCGACCAGCTCCTGATCCGGTTCGACACGTTGGCGCCGTTTGGCCGCGAGCGTTTGCCCCACCGAGATGGATTCAACGAAGCCGACCACGCTGAGCAACAGCGCTGGCACGGCCAGTTCCGTCCACAGGGCCGGGTTCCACGCAGGAAGCGTGAACGGCGGAAGTCCCTGTGGCACCACCCCTACCACACGCACGCCGTGCGCGGCCAAGTCCCAGGCCCAGACTGCGACTGTGGTCGC
The DNA here is from genome assembly GCF_002354895.1 of Thauera sp. K11. Lineage (NCBI taxonomy): Bacteria > Pseudomonadati > Pseudomonadota > Betaproteobacteria > Rhodocyclales > Zoogloeaceae > Thauera > Thauera sinica. The sequence goes on along the minus strand of NZ_CP023439.1, from coordinate 4,271,234 downwards.
CGCGATGGCTGCCACGGGTCCCGCCTTGGCGAGGGCATCTGCCCAGCGCTGCCCGATGCCGATGCGGCGCAGCCATGGCTTGAGCCCGCTGCGCGACCACCACAGGAACAAGAGCGCCGACAGCCCCAGAGCCACGGTTGGGCCATTGGTCTGGGGCAGACCTCGCCATAGCGCGGGAAGCAGTTCCGGCAGGGTATCGCCCGATGCCGCAATCCCCAGCACGTGCTTGGCCTGGCTCAAGGCGATCAGCACGCCGGACGCCGAGATGAAGCCGGATATGACCGGATGGCTGAGGTAGTTCGCCAGCCAGCCAAGCCGCAGCACGCCCATGAGGGTCAGCATCAGGCCAGACAGCAAAGCCAGCACCAGCGCCGCCGCCCAATAGTCAGCGGAGCCCGCCGCAGCAACCTGCCCGACGGCTGCGGCGGTCATCAACGACGTCACCGCCGCCGGCCCGACAGCCAGTGTGCGGCTGCTGCCGAACACCGCATAGGCAAGCAAGGGAAGCATGCTTGCATAGAGGCCCGCCTGCGGTGGCAGGCCAGCCAGCATGGCGTAGGCCAGGCTCTGGGGAATCAGCATCAGCGTGACGATGCCGGCCGCAAGCATGTCCGCGGACCATTGGCCTCGGTCGTAGGTTTTCCCCCAGGACAAGACCGGCAGCCACCGCTTGGCCGCAGAGGACCGTTGGGAGGTGGAAGCCCCGCTCATCGGTAGGCCTCGAAAGCCAACGAGAAAGGCACGCGGGCGAGCCCATCAGAAACCATCACATTCACGGGGATACCTCTGGAATGATTTACGAATTTACATATTATAATTTCTTCATTCGTTCAACAGCGAGAACCAAGATGCCACCGTTCAACAAGAGCAACCTAAAAGCGCCCGAGCAGCTGCGTGAGCACGCTGGCGAAGCGTGCGCCTTGCTCAAGGTTCTTGCGAACGAAGACCGCTTGATGCTGTTGTGCCAGATCGCGTCCGCTCGCCACAACGTGGGCGAGCTGGAAGCCATCACCGGCATTCGCCAGCCCACGTTGTCGCAGCAGCTGGCCGTGTTGCGTCAGGAGGGACTGGTCGAGACCGAGAAGGAGGGGAAGTACGTCTACTACCGGCTGGCCAACGACAACGTCGTGCGCGTCATGCGCATGCTCTGGGACATCTACTGCGCCCCGAAGTAAACGGGGTACGAGACCATGAATCACCACAAGAACCCTATCCAAGGAGACAAGGCAATGGATCAACCGCTCAATCGGCGCCGGGCTCTTCTGACGCTTGGTGCGGCCGGCGCTGCAGGCATTGCACTTACGCCGGGCATCGCCAACGCGGCGAACAAGGTCAAGACCACGGCCCGAATCGTCATCGCAGGCGCCGGCGCCGCAGGCCTGGCAGCAGCATCGCGTCTCTCAGAAGCGCTGGACGGCGCGAAGATCACGCTGATCGACGCGCGCAAGGAGCATTTTTACCAACCAGGTTTCACGCTGGTGGGCTCGGGCATCAAGCCCGCAGGCTACGTGGTGTCCACCACCGCCGAATACGTGCCCGCCGGCGTCGAGCTGGTGCAGGAACGCGTTGCCGAGTTCGATCCGGAAGGCAAGAAGGTCGTCACGGAAAGCGGCCAGGCCCATGCATACGACTTCCTCGTCGTCGCCACCGGCATGAAGCTGGAGTACGGCCTGATCGAAGGCATGGAAGAGGACCTGATCGGCAAGAACGGCATCGGCAGCATCTACCACAGCCCGGCCAAGGCCGAAGCCACGTGGCAAGCCATGTCGGCTTTCGCCGACAAGGGCGGCCGTGGCGTCTTTCTACGCCCCGGCACCGAGATGAAGTGCGCGGGCGCGCCGCTGAAGTACACCTTCATCACGGACGACTACCTGAGCCGGCGCGGCCAGCGCAGCAAGGCGGAGGTCGTCTACAACTCGAACAACAAGGCGCTGTTCAGCGTACCCATCGTCTCGGAGAAGGTGCGCATGCTGTTCCAGGAGCGCGGCATCCAGGTGAACTACGAGCGAGTTCTCAAGGCCATCGATCCGGGCAAGCGCATCGCCACCTTCAACACGCCGGCGGGAACCGAAGAACAGGGTTTCGACTTCATCCACGTCATTCCCCCCATGCGTGCGCCCGAGCCCATCCGCAACAGCCCGCTGCCCTGGCAAACCGGCGCGTGGGCCGCCGAAGGCTGGCTGGAGGTCGACAAGGGCACGCTGCGTCATGTGCGCTACCGCAACGTTTTCGGCGTCGGTGACATCGCCGGGGTGCCCAAGGGCAAGACCGCAGCGAGCGTGAAATGGCAGGTGCCCGTCGCGGTCGACCATATCGTTGCCGAGATCGCGGGCAAGACCTCGGACGCGCTTTACACAGGCTACACCTCGTGCCCACTGATCACGCGATTGGGCCGCGCCATGCTGGTGGAGTTCGACTACCAGAACAACCTGGTGCCATCCTTCCCCGGCGTGATCGCACCGCTGGAGGAGCTGTGGATCAGTTGGGTCATGAAGACCATGGCGCTCAAGCCCACCTACATCAGCATGCTGCGCGGCCGCGCCTAAGGAGACACCGCCATGAAAGAACTCGATCCCTTCATCCTGCTGGCTGTTTTCCAGGAAATGCTCGGCCCCTTGCTGTGGATTCTCCTGGCCGTCGTCGTCCTGGGCCTGGTCGCCTTCGTCGCCCTGCTGGTGCGCGAGAAAGGCCTCGTGTCACGCCGCCTGGTGCGTTCGGAGGCGCTGGGCATCGTCGGGGGAGCACTGGCTTTGGTCCTGATGGCCAAGGTGTCTTCCTCGGGCTTCACCGATGCCGCCGGCCCGGCCGACTGGTTCTTGATCGCCCTGGTGTTCGGTGCCGGCCTGGTCGGATCGACCATATTGGCCTACACCATCGCTGGCTGGTGGCCTGCTCGGCGGCAGCCGGCCGGCACCGCAAACGCCCATTGAGCCAGGGAAACTTCCATGACGACGACCAGCTACAAGAACGTGACGAAGCAGATCACCTCCAACCTGGCACCGCTGCGTGCCAGCGTTCCACAGGTCATGAAGAGCTTCACGGAAATGGGCAAAGCCGCCATCGCCGATGGCGCGCTGGACGCCAAAACCAAGGAACTCATTGCACTGGCGATTGGCATCGCGACGCGCTGCGACGGTTGCATCGGCTTCCACACCAAGGCCTTGGCTCGTCTGGGGGCCACGAAAGCCGAAGTGCACGAGACCCTGGGCGTGGCGGTCTACATGGGGGGTGGCCCCTCTGCGATGTACGCAGCCAACGCCGTGGCCGCCTTCGACGAGTTCATGGCTGAAACACCTCTCAGTTCGTTGCCGGCAGAGCAATAGAGCGCGTCCATGCGGCACTTGGCCAGCTACGTCGCAGCCATCCGACAGCGCCGCAGCCCGATGTGTATCGAGAGCATGACGCGCGATGCGTTGAGTTGGCAGGAGGATGGGTTCAAAGTGACCCAGGAGACGGTCACCTATCGGTTCACCGACGGCGCCACGATCTTCTGCACGACCGAGCAGGACTCGGTGCCGGTGGATGCCGATATCTGCCCGGAATGCTGGATCACCTACGAGGTCGTTTCAGATGGGCATTCCGACGAGCGGATCACGCCTGCGCGAGTGACTTTCAACTCGACCTGCCGGGAAGCCTTCTGGCTCAAGTACCACGCGCCGTCGTCTGACGACCTAAGCGACCTAACCGTGTCTGCATCGGCCCCTTGGTCGGCTGAGACGCGCTGCGACGATGCAGACACAACGAAGGAGAACCCCTAGCATGCCCTCGTCCATCACCACCGACGTTGCCATCATCGGAGCTGGCACTGCCGGTCTCACGGCTTTCAGCGAATTGCGTCGCCTCGGCCTGTCCGCCGTTCTGATCGACCATGGCCCTTTGGGCACGACCTGCGCCCGGGTGGGCTGCATGCCTTCCAAGGCAGCACTGCATGCCGGCCACCAGTGGGCCAACCTGCGCGCGCTGCTGAAAGAGGCCGCCGCACCTGCGGGCTCGGCCACTCCTGACGACTTGTGGAGCCACGCCCGCAGGACGCGCGACCTGCTCGCTGGTAACACCGCCAAGCGCACCCGCGAGGTCGCAGGAGATCGGCTTCTCACGGGAACGGCGCGTTTCACCGGTCCCAACACCGTGGACGTCAACGGCCAGCTCATTCACGCTCGGGCGTTCATCGTCGCCACCGGCTCCCGGCCGGTGGTTCCGCAGGCTCTTGCGGCGCTGGGCGATCGGCTGCTCACCACGGATAGTCTGTTCGACCTGGACACCCTTCCCGGGAGCGTCGGAATGTTGGGACTGGGCGCCATCGGGCTGGAAATGGGGTTGGCGCTGTCGCGGCTCGGGGTTCGACTGGTCGCCGGTGACATGAAGGCCTTGCCCGCAGGCATCACCGACCCCAAGATCGGTGCGCGTGCCATCGAGCACTTCAGCGGCGAGATCACCATGTGGCTGGGGCGGCCCGTCGAAGCCACTGCCCGGCAGCAATCAATCGAGCTGCGCAGCGGCGACGCTGTCGAACAAGTGGACGTCGTTCTGGCCGCACTGGGTCGCCGTCCCAATGTCGAAGGTCTGGATCTGCAACTGGCAGGCGTGCCGCTTGATGCACGCGGACAGCCGGTCCTGCATGCCAAGACCCTGCGTGCCGGCTCGTCCCTCGTGTTTCTCGCCGGTGATGTGAGTGCCATTCGGCCGCTGATGCATGAGGCCGTCGATGAAGGACTGATCGCAGCGCGTGCCGCTGCGCAATCGCTTGGTGGCTCCCCCCTTGCCGAACTCCCGCCACGCCGCACGCCGCTGGCGATCGTGTTCAGCGACCCCGACATCGCGACGGTCGGTCAAGCCTACGACACGCTGAATCTCGACCAGACCGTCATCGGCTCCGCGCAAGGCGACGCCAATGGTCGATCGCGCGTGATGGGTGCCGAAGGCAACCTCGTTCGCCTGTATGTGGACCGCGGCAATGGGCGCCTGCTAGGTGCCGGCCTGCTCGCCACGCGCGGGGAACATCTGGCCCACTTGCTGGCCTGGGCCATCCAGCGCGGGGAGACGGTCGAGAGTCTGCTGACGATGCCGTACTACCACCCCAGCATCGAGGAAATGGTGCAAAGCGCGCTCAAGGATGCAAGCCGGCAGTTGAAGGCTTCGGCATGAGCACCTTTGCCAAAATCCACGCAACCTCACCCCGTAGACCGTCCCACCGTTCTATTCATACACTGACCAGGAGCTGAACATGCAAACCACTGATTTCGTCGCGACCGTCTTCGACGGCACCAGCAATCCGAACAAGGTCACCGTGACCTTCACTATGGCCCTCAACGCCTTGCTCAAAGGCCACACGGCCACCATCATCCTCATGGTCGAAGCCGTCCAACTCGGCAAGCCCGGGGCCACGGCGGGCATGGCGATCGGCAAGCCGTTCGAGCCCGTGGCAGACCTGCTGGCCAAGTACCTCGAAAAAGGTGGTCGCATCGCCATCTGCGGCTCTTGCATGATTCACAACGGTCTGACGGCCGAGCAGATGGACCCGCGCTTCGAAGTCATCACGGCGCCGGATGTCATCGAGCTGCTCATGAATGCGAGGGGCTCCTTGCAGGTGACCTGAGGGCACACCAACCGTGCGATATGCAAGGCCGCCCATCGGCATGAAAGGGCCACCTCCTGCCCAGAAGCTGGCGAGCGGATGTTTCGGCCCGCTCGTTCAAGGCGGGAGCTAGAACTTGATTCATTCCGTTCAGATCGGACCAGTGTCACTGCCGCCCGGCCTGGTCCTCGCTGCGCTCGTCCTGACAATCGCTTTGTTGGTCGGAAATTGGCTTGGGCGTAAAGCCGGAGTCGAAGTAGAGAGTCGAATCTACCGCGGTCTGTTCATCAGCGCGATCTGCGCTCGCTTGGGGTTTGTGCTCCAGTACCATGAAGCCTATTCCAGCACGCCATGGAGCGTTCTTGATTTTCGTGATGGAGGATGGTCTCCCTGGGCTGGGCTACTTGCAGCATGGCTCTATGCCGCGACGGTCGTTTTACGTTTCCCGACAATAAGCAAGCCCCTGCTGTCGGGCTTGACTGCTGCAAGTGCGATTTGGATCGTCGGAACGGTGGTCCTGGCCTTGCCGTCTCGTGAAAGGCAGTTCCTGCCGGATTTCAACACGCTCTCCATAAAGGGCGACCATATCGCGCTGCAGTCCTACGTCGGAAAGCCTACGGTGGTCAATCTATGGGCCACCTGGTGCCCACCTTGCCGGCGCGAAATGCCCGTCTTCGAGCGCGCTCAGAACGAGCATCTTGACATCAACATCGTGTTTCTCAATCAAGGGGAGGCACCGGCCAAGATCCAGCAATTTCTTGCAGGAAGCAAGCTGTCGCTACGAAATGTGTTGATTGACACGCAGGGCGAAGTTGCCCGCTCAATGGGCCAAAAAGGCCTACCAACAACCCTGTTCTTTAACGCGGCTGGACGCTTGGTCGATGTTCGCGTCGGCGAGTTTTCTTACCCAACCCTCAACCAGCGTATTGATGCGCTCAGGCTCGGTCATGAGGCTGGCGGAAAGACGTGAGCCACTTTGGGATAAGCATCTGTAGTGCAGCAGTCACGGCACTACGGGAGGAGTTGATGCTTCACCAAAGTTATTCCGTCTGAGCCTGATCAACATACTTGTTCCATGATGTCGGCAGCCCAGCAGGCGTGATCGAGTTGGCGCGTTGCTGGTCAATGCATCCGGTAGGCATCGCGAGCTGCGAGGGGTGATTGCAACGGCTGCATTCTTCTCCTTAACTGCGACCAGGGCCATAGGCAGTGGCCCCACAGATAGGGAGAAAACATGAACTTGCGTCATATCGAGGCATTCGTCGCAGTGGCCGAGGAGCTGCACTTTGGCCGGGCTGCCAAGCGCCTGCACATCGAACAGTCGCCGCTGTCGCGCCGGATCAGCCGGCTGGAGGCGGACCTGGGCGTGACGCTGCTCCACCGCAACGGGCGTGGCGTGCGGCTGACCGTGGCCGGGCGCGTGTTCCTGGAAGATGCGCTGCGCGTGATGCTGGCCTGCGAGCAAGCCCAGGCCCGCGTTCGGGATGCGGCGGCGGGCTATCACGGCACGCTGCGCATCGGCTTGGCAGGCGACATCGGACGCACGCGCCTAGCCGCGCTGCTCGCGCTGTGCCGGCAGGAAGCGCCGGAGGTCAGCATCCGGTTGACGGAGGTACCGCTGGCCCAACTCCTGCACGGATTGGGCGTGGGTCTGTTCGACGCAGGCCTGGCGTCGGTAGGGCATGTGGAGGGCGAAATCGTGGTGGCGCCGCTGTGGCGCGATCCGTTCCTGGTGGCCTTGCCGGCGCGGCATCCGCTGCTGGCGTACAAGGAAGTGCCGCTGAAGGAGGTGGTGAAGTATTCGCTGGTGCTGTGCGACCCGCAGGTGTGTGACGGTTGCCAGCAGCAGCGCGAACACCTGTTCCGATCCATTGGCATTCAGCCAGCAGTGGCGGAGTACGTCAGCACCCATTCGCTGATGCTGGCCCTGGTGGCTGCGGGCTATGGCGTGGGGTTCTCCAGTGCAGCGCATCTCGAAGGCTGCACGCAAGCCGAAGTGGTGGCGCGACCGCTTGCGGAGCGGGACGTTTCGTTGACGACGTATCTGCTGCGGCCACAGGGGGACATCCTGGAACCGTTGCGCCAGTTCATCGACCGCGCGGAGCGTGTGGCAGGCACGCCAGTTGGCGGCGATCAACGCCTGGCATGAGGTGGGGAATACTGGATCGGTCGATGCATATTGGGTCTGGCGCAAGACCGGATTTGCATCACCGTTCGACCACCATGCGTCACGACGATAGGGGGCACATCGCTGGGGTAATCCGCATGGCATGAGAGACCGATGCCGGCGCGCTGCCGAAGTCAGTGTACTGACGCGGAACGCATGAGCTTTGCCTGGATGCAAACCGGCTCATCCGGCCGACGCATTGACGCTTTACCCCGCCCCATTTCCTAAGAAAGATTTGCCCTGGTTTTCTGGTTGAGCGCGGCATCCCTGATGGATGCGCGATATTTCAAACCGTTGCGCCGGTAACAAGACTTTTCGCAGGCGCATTATGGTGGAGGTGTATTGGGCATCGCAAGAAGTGTTTGCCTTTTATGCGACGCTCGGCTTCAGCGCCGAACCCAACGTTCACCATGTGCCGACCGGCCCGCGCTTGATCGGGTTCTGGGCAATCGTCGCGCCCACGTGGGCTGCGCGCGCTTGCCACTTGTCGATCCGACGATGGGAAGCGCACGACATGCCGAAATCGAGCAGCCTTGCCTTTGGCGCCAAGACTTACTACCGCCCGATGGAGGCGGCAATCCGCTGGTGCGGACTGCTGCGCTTCGAGCAACGCATCTTGCAAACGCTGGGGCGGCGCGCGATGCCGGAGGCCAACGAGTTTCCGCGCTGGCCACTGCTGCGCCTATATGCCGACCGCATCTTCGACGCGCTGACGCATGGCGAGCTGGCCGGCGGCAGGGACGGTATCGTAATGGACGGCCAACGGCCGGCGCTAGATGATCCGCAACTGACCGTGCGCCATGTGGACCTCAAAGCGTGGATGGCCCACTACTACCCCGGCGAGCGGCCGGGTTTTTTGTTTGACGACATCGAACGCGCGGTGCATCCGGTGGTGAGCGTGGACACGCTCAACATCCTGCTGGCCGACCGCGAGGCAACGAAGGTGCAGCTCGCCGAACTCTCGCAGGTGCGCGAGGCGCTGCGAGCCGCGCACGAAGCCTTGGCGAAGGTACAGGCGGCGCGCGGCGATGCCAGCGACACGTCGCGCGAGCCGGGCTTGCGCAGCGAGACGACCTACCTCAATATCATCGGTGGGCTGCTGACCTTGCTGCTGGGCAAGTCGCCCTCGGGCACGGCCTATTCGTCCTTCCACAGCATGGACGCGGTGGTGAGCGCGCTGCTCGCGCACCACGAAGGCCGGCCGGGCCTGAGCGAACGCACGCTGTGGAGCAAGCTCGCGCAGGCGCGGCGCCACCTCGAAGCGTCGCGCTGATTCAAGTCCCGGCCGCGCCCTGCAATTGCAGTCGCGCCTTCTGCAATTGCAGTGATTTCCGCGGCGGCCGTCTATTCAATGCGAGGCACTTTCCGAACAACGCCAATGAGCGTCAAGGAGTGTCTCTCATGTCTTCGCAGACGACAGCGCCGGTTACGCCGGCCGAGCACCGCATCCTGCGCCGCGCCGAAGTCGAGGCCAAGACCGGCTTCAAGCGCGCCCACATCTATTCGCTCATGAAGGAGGGCAGGTTCCCAAAGGCGCTGCGCCTGGGCGTGCGCGCCGTGGGATGGGACTCGGTGGAGGTCGAGCAATGGATCGCTGACCGCCTCAACGAGCGCGCCTGACGCTTCTTCCGGCACATGCCAATCAACCGGGAGAAGCCCATGCAGGTGGTGTCCATCATTTCGACCAAGGGCGGCGTGGGCAAGACCACGACGGCGGCCAACCTGGGCGGCTTCGCGGCCGACGCCGGGCTGCGCGTGCTGCTGCTGGACCTGGACGTGCAGCCCACACTGTCGAGCTACTTCACGCTGGCCGAGCGCGCGCCGGCCGGCATCTACGAGATGCTGGCCTACAACGAGCAGCGCGCCGAGCAACTGGTATCGCGTACCGCCATCGCCGGGCTGGACCTGGTGCTGTCGAACGACGACCGCGGCGAGCTGAACACGCTGCTGCTGCACGCGCCGGATGGCAGACTGAGGCTGCGCCACCTGCTGCCGACGCTCGCGCCGCGCTACGACCTGCTGCTGATCGACACCCAGGGCGCGCGCAGCGTGCTGCTGGAAATGGCGGTACTGGCCTCGGACCTGGCACTGTCGCCGGTGACCCCGGAAATCCTCGCGGCCCGCGAGCTGCGCCGCGGCACCTTGCAGCTCATCGAGGACATCGCGCCGTACCGGCACCTGGGCATCGAGCCGCCGCCGCTGCACCTGCTCATCAACCGCGTGCATCCGGTGTCGTCGAACGCGCGGCTGATCCAGCAAGCGCTGCGACAGGTGTTCCAGGGGCAGCCTGGCGTGCGCGTGCTGGACACCGACGTGCCGGCGATCGAGGCGTATCCGCGCGCAGCGACGCGAGGCTTGCCGGTGCACCGCGTGGAGTACCGCCAGCCGGCGGGCCGCGCCGCACCCGCGGCACTGGACACCATGCGCGCGCTGGCCGGCGAGCTTTTCCCGGCGTGGCAGGAGCGCTTCGCGCTCGTCACCGGCCGAGAGAACGCGGGAGGGGCCGGCCATGGCCAGCGCGCATGAACTGGCGCGCGGCCACAAGCGGCTGCGAGCGCTGATCGAGTTTGCCCTGGACGAGGGCTGGAAGGTGGTGCGCACCCGTGGCGGGCACCTGCTGTTCACGAAGCAGGGCTGCGCGCCGATCTACACCAGCTCGACGGCGAGCGACCACCGCGCCGAGCGCAATGCCCGTGCGCAGCTTCGCCGCGCCGACCGCCAGGCGCAGGCAGCCGCGGCATCGCCGCAGGAGCGCAGCCATGGCTGACATGACGCCGGACGACATGGCCGCGAAGCTGCTGGCCTCGGGCTTCGAGCGCAGCAGCCCTTCGGCCGCAGCCTTGACCGACCCCATCGCCGACACGCCGATGGTCGTCACGCTGGACCAGTTGCGCCCCTATGACCACGACCCGCGCGTGACGCGCAACCCGGCCTACGAGGACATCAAGGCGTCGATTCGCGAGCGCGGGCTGGACGCGCCGCCCGCCATCACGCGCCGGCCCGGCGAGCCGCACTACATCATCCGCAACGGCGGCAACACGCGCCTGGCGATCCTGCGCGAGCTGTGGAGCGAGACGAAGGACGAACGCTTTCTCCGCATCCCCTGCCTGTTCCGCCCCTGGCCGCAGCGCGGCGAGGTAGTGATGCTGACCGGGCACCTGGCCGAGAACGAGCTGCGCGGGGATTGAGCTTCATCGAGCGGGCCTTGGGCGTGGAGAAGGCGCGCGAGTTCTACGAACAGGAGATGGGGCGGGACAGCGGCCAATCGCTGTCGCAGAGCGAGCTGGCACGTCGGCTCACGGCCGATGGCTTCCCGCTGCCGCAGTCGCACATCAGCCGCATGCAGGACGCGGTGCACTACCTGCTACCGGCGATCCCGAGCTTGCTGTACGGTGGGCTGGGCCGGCACCAGGTCGAACGGCTCGCGGTGCTGCGCAAGGCCTGCGAACGCACTTGGGAGCGGCGTGCGCTGGGCCGCAGCCTGTCGGTGGACTTCGCCACGCTGTTCCAGGACGTGCTTGCGCAGTTCGATGCGCAGCCGGACAACTTCTCGCCGCAGCGGGTGCAGGACGAGCTGGTCGGCCAGATGGCCGATCTGCTGGAAGCGGACTACGACACGCTGAGCCTGGAGATCGACGACACGGAGAGCCGGCAGCGTGCGCTGACCAGCGATCCGGCGCCGCCGCAGGCAGCAAGACCTCAAGCCCCGGCGTCGTCTGCGTCCGCGCCGGAACGGCCTTCGGTGCAGTCGTCAGCGCCTCCCGCTCCCGCGTCGGCAGGCGCCAACCAGGCGGCCTCGACCAGCGGCGCCGAAAGCGCGCAGCGGGGCGACGAGCAGCAGGACGACAAGCAACGCGATGAACGCCTGCAGGGCCACATCGTCTCCCCGGCGACGACCACCGACCGCCTGCAATCCATCCAGCGCATGGTGGCCGACCAGATGGGCGACAAGCTGCCCGACTTCGAGGCCGACGCGCTGCGCGCCATCCCCGTGCAGGCGGGCGGGCTCTATCCCATCTCGGACGTCTGGTACATCGAGCCCGGCCTGGACGTGCCGGATCGGCTGCGCGTGCACATCGCGCAGTTCGCGCGCGAGATCGCCGAGGAAGCCGCCGTGGCCGAACAGGTCGAGCCCAGCGACGGCGGCATCGGCTTCACCTGCACGGCGCCGCCGGCCCCGCGCGCCGTGCCGCCATTCGCACGGGCAGTGCTGACGCTGCTGCAGGCGCTGTGCGCCGCACGTGCCGCGGCCGGGCTCGATCGCGCCCGGCTGGCGGACGATCTGGCGCCGCTGCTGTGCGGCGGCGGTGCCCATCCACGCCTGAGCGATGCCGCTCTGGTGAAGCTGTTTCGGTTGCTGCGCCTGGCGCGGCGGCTTCTGGATTTGGAGACCGGCGCGGCCTCCAGCGACCCCGGCCGCGGCGCCTGAGCGGAGACCACCCATGTCCGCACCGCACCCGCTCAACCAGGCCGTCATCGCACAGGCGCTGCACGACCTGCGCAACGGGCAACTGCGACGCTGCAAGGCGATGGGCTTCGGCGAGGAAGAACTCGATGCGCTGAAGCATCCCGAACTCGTGAGCATGCTGGTCAATGCCACGGTCTCGTGGTGCTCGGTGTCGGTCAATCGCGAGGTGCTCAAGCGATTGCTGAGCCAGGTGCACGACGTGGAGCGCGAGATCGCCACGGTTGACCGCATGCTGCGCCTGGGCGCTAGCACCGAGATGGTCAGCCGCTTCTACGGCCTGACGCACCAGGAGGTGGCCCTGCGCCGCGACATACTCGGCCTGCCCAAGCGCAAGGGGCGGCATCCAGTGCTGGACGAGGCGCAGGACACGGCGTTGTGGAAGCAATGGAAGGCCGGCGTCACGGAGCGCGGCGTCGCGCTGGACGACGAGGTGGCGATGCTGGCGCTGACCATGGACCTGGCCGAGACCTTGAACCTGCCGATGTCGGTGATCTGGTCGGCGATACGCAACTGGATCGATCAGGGGCTGGTGTAGACCATGGCGACCGGCGGCTCACCCCGGCGCGATGGCCCCGTGGCGCTGTCGGCACTGTTCGACGACGCGCTGCGCGAACTGGTCCCCCCGACACCATCGGCACCGCCAGCCCCGCGCGGCACTGCCCCTGCGGCGCAGTCCGCGCCGGTCAGCGACGGTTTCCTGTACAGCGGCAACCGGCACGAGAGCGTGCCGCGCGCGCTGTTCCTCGACCGTCGCCTGACGCCGCTGGAGCGCAACGCCTGGCAGGTGTTCCGCCTGCAGCTCCAGAGCGACGGCGTGACGGCTTTCCCGACCTACGACCAGCTCCGGCCCTTTCTTGCCTCAATGCCATGCGCGGCACAAGCCTCGCACGAGACCGTGGCGCGCGCCTTGACGTTGCTGCGGCTGACGCGCTGGCTGAGCCTGGTGCGACGGCGCCGCGACCCGAAGACCGGGCGCATCCTGGGCAACCTCTACGTGCTGCACGACGAACCGCTGACACCCTTCGAGGCGATGCAGCTCGACCCCGACTACCTGGGCCTGGTCAGCCAGGCGCTGACCCATGCCGCGAAGGCGGTGCAAATCGTCGGTGCGAACACCCTGCGCGAGATCGCCGAAGACCCGATGCTCAATGGCCGCACGCTGCCCACGCGCCTACAGGTGCTGGCACAACGCATGGCCTGCAACGAATGGGTCGATGCGAGTTATCCACAAGAGCCTGTGGATCACGAATCCGAAGAAGGCCAGGACGGCCTACTTCGGAATCTCGACGGCCCGTCTTCGGATTCCGAAGCAGGGCCGAAACCCGCGCCAGACGGCTCACTTCGGAATCCGAAGGAGGACCGTACAGTACGTAAAGAAAATCATAGTGAAGTACGTACAGTACCGCGCGCGAAGGCGTTGCAGCACCTGCGCCTGCCCGAGCGCCTGCTGCGCTTGAAGGACGAACAGCAAAGCGGCGCGATGGTGGCCTTGCAGCAGGTGGACGAGTCGCTGCGGCAGGCGGTGCTGGACGAATGGGATGCGCGCTGTCGCAACAGCGCGGTGCGCAACCCGGCCGGCTACCTGTTCGGCATCATCCAGAAGGCGATCCGCGGCGAGTTCAAGGCTTGGGCCGGCGAAGGCGGCTCGCCATCGACGCCGCCTGCGCCGCCGCCACGGCCACCCGAACCGGCTCCTTCTGCATCGCCACCGCCCGCACCTAACGGCCCCGGCCGTGAGGCAGCGCGGGCTTACCTGGCGAAGCTGCGTTCGACGTTGGGCAACGCCTGAACAGCTATCCCCAGGGGATAGCTGGGACACGAAGCCTTCCAGCCATCGGCTTCGGTTCTGTCATGTGTCGCACCGTCGCAGCCCGGCGCGGACCTATCCCCAGGGGATAGGTGGAACACGCAGCCTTCCGCGCCCCCGGTTCGGTCCCCGTCTTCATCGCCTGAGACGGGGAGCTATCCCCTGGGGATAGACGCAACACGCGGCCTTCCGGGACGACAACCGGGGACGCACCCGCTGCGGTTTGTTGACTGACGCCCTTCCGGGCGATGCCGATGCTGGCGGCTCGTTCCTTTACCGCGAGTCGTCACCATGGCCAACGAATCCCAGCAGCCCTTGCAGTTGAACCTCGGATCGCTGCGCAGCGCGATGTCGCTGACGCTGCACACCCACCACGCTTCGCGCATCTGGCATGGTCGAGCGCCCGCCGAGGGTCGGCCCGGCATCATCGGCCTCAACGGCTACATCAGCGTGATGAACAAGATGAAGCGCGGTGCCGAGCAGGACGATCCTTACTCGGATTTCTGGATGCTGCGCATCGAGGACAAGCTGACGCAGACCAAGACGAGCTTGCAGGCGCTGCGCGAGCAGGTGGACCAGGCACTGGCCGACGTGCCGCCTGCGCTTTCGCTGGGCGAGAACATGAACGTGCAGCCCGTGAAGCTGCCGCTGTTCGTCAACGCGCAGCTCGGCTTCATGGCGGTGTACCTGCTGGCCGACTATGACGACCTGGCGCGCAAGCTGATCCTTGCCCACCACACCGCACTGATCGACCGCAGTACGTTGGAACGCTGGCTCAACGACGGCGCGCACGCGCTGCGCAGCCTGTTCTCCCTGGCACAGCAGTACCGCTACTCCGGCGCGACGCGCGACGACTTCGCCTCGAAGAACGCGGTGGCGCGGGCGGCGCTGGAGAAGTTCGGCGAACTGCCGCAGGACGTGCTCGAAGGCACGCGCCGCTCGCGCTTTGCACCACCGATCGCGCGGCGGGCGGGCAAGCCTGGCGCAGCCGCTGATGCCGCACCCGTCGCTGGCGCAGCCGACGTAGCGGACGACGACCATGACCATGATCACGGTGGCGAAGGCGCAAAGGCATGACGGCACCGTCTTCCACCGGCCAACCGGCGCGCTTCCTGCCGCTGGAACAGGCGGACTTCCAGCGCCTGGAACACGCGGGCTACCTAAAAGGCCTTTTACAGCCTTTTAAGGGTAAGGGGAGTCTGGAAGCCTGGGCCAACCAATGCACGGCGCTTCGCGACAACCTGATCGCCCTGGCGCAGCGGCGCGTTCTGCAGCAAGCGCGGGCCTACCCGTTCTCGCTGCTCGACGTGCAACTGGCCCAGCAGACCACGGGCGCAGGCACGACCTTCCTGCGCTGGCGCAACCACGACCGTTCCTCGATGGGCGTGGCGCTGTGGGAATCGCTGCTGGACCGCCCGGCGACGCCGGCCTCGCTGATCGACGGCCTGTACGCGATGGAGCTGCAACGCATCGCGCTGAACATGCAGATCAGCCTCCTTCACACGCTGGGCCGCCAGGCCCAGGAGTGCGCCAGCAAGGCCGCGCAGGCCGAAGCGGCTTACCTGCGGCGTGTCCACGGGCATGCCGTGTCCGTTCCATCCACCACCCCCAAGGAGTCACCATGAGTACGCACTTCGTCGGCGAAGGCAACATCGGTTCTGCGCCGGACTACCGCGAATTCCCCAATGGCAATGACGAGCCGCGCCGGCTGCTGCGCCTGAACGTCTACTTCGACAACCCGATCCCGAAGAAGGACGGCGAGTTTGAGGACCGCGGCGGCTTCTGGGCGCCGGTCGAACTGTGGCACCGCGACGCGAACCACTGGCAGACGCTGTACCAGAAGGGCATGCGGGTGCTGGTCGAGGGCCGCACGGTCAAGGACGAGTGGGAAGACGCTGACGACAACGAGCGCACGACTTTCAAGATCGAGGCTCGGCGCGTGGGCATCCTGCCGTACCGCATCGAGTCGGTGACGCTCAGCGCCAAGCCGGCCGGCGGGCAGTAGCTCGCTCGCCGTTTTGCGCTGTGCCGCTCTCCCGAGGGCGGCTGTAGCAACCGTCAGACGCCCGCCATGCACCAGCTATCCCCAGGGGATAGCTCCAGGGTCGTCCACCGAATTCCAGCCGCCCTCCCGAAACGACGCTTCCGCTGCGCCAGTTGCTGCGGTCTTGCTCGCACCACTGCGGCAGCGGATCGCCTGCCGATCACAAAGCGGTGTCTGCGCCAATCGGCTTCCTTGCTGTCGGCATTCGCTGGCCCGGCCAAGCTGGGCCCATCCGACGAACCGCTCATTTCCAAGGAGGCTTCATGCGCGTGTTCCTGTGCGAGAAGCCGTCTCAGGGCAAGGACATCGCCCGTGTGCTGGGCGCCGGCCAACGCGGCAACGGCTGCTATAGCGGTGCGGGTGTCGTCGTGACCTGGTGCATCGGTCATCTGGTCGAAGCGGTTCCGCCCGAAGGCTACGGCGAGCAGTACAAGCGCTGGGCCATCGAGCAACTGCCCATTCTTCCCGAACGGTGGCGCGTCGAGCCCAAGGCGGCGACCGCGGCGCAATTCAAGGTCGTGCAGCAGCTCGTCGCCAAGGCGGGCGAACTGGTGATCGCCACCGATGCCGACCGCGAGGGCGAGATGATCGCCCGCGAGATCATCGAGCTGTGCGGCTACCGCGGCCCGATCCAGCGGCTGTGGCTGTCGGCGCTCAACGATGCGTCGATCCGTAAGGCGCTGGGTGCGCTCAAGCCGTCCGCCGAGACGCTGCCGCTGTACTTCTCCGCGCTCGCCCGGTCGCGTGCCGACTGGCTGATCGGGATGAACCTGAGCCGCCTGTTCACGCTGCTGGGGCGCCAGGCCGGCTACAACGGCGTGCTGTCGGTCGGGCGTGTGCAGACACCGACGCTCAAGCTGGTCGTGGACCGGGATCGCGAGATCACGCGCTTCGTCTCGGTGCCATTCTGGGCCATCGAGGTGGCACTCTCGCATGCAGGCCAGTCCTTCGTCGCAAGCTGGATGCCGCCACAGGGCAGCACCGACGACGCCGGCCGCTGCTTGCAGCAGCCGGTGGCGCAGCAGGCCGCCGAACGCCTGCGCGCGGCCGGCACCGCCCAGGTGCTGTCGGTGGAGACCGAGCGCGTGCGCGAAGGCCCGCCGCTGCCGTTCGACCTCGGCACCTTGCAGGAAGTGTGTTCCAAGCAGTTGGGCCTCGACGTGCAGGAGACGCTGGACATTGCCCAGGCGCTGTACGAGACGCACAAGGCAACGACCTATCCGCGCTCGGATTCGGGCTACCTGCCCGAGAGCATGCTGGCCGAGGTGCCGGCCGTCCTCGACAGCCTGGTCAAGACCGATCCCGGTCTGCGGCCGCTGATCGACCGCCTGGACCGCCAGCAGCGTTCACGGGCCTGGAATGACGGCAAGGTCACGGCGCACCACGGCATCATTCCGACGCTGGAGCCGGCCAATCTCTCGGCGATGAGCGACAAGGAGCTGGCCGTCTACCGGCTGATCCGCGCCCATTACCTCGCGCAGTTCCTGCCGCACCACGAGTTCGACCGGACGGTGGCGCAGCTCACGTGCGGCGGGCAGTCGCTGGTGGCGGTCGGCATGCAGATCGCGGTGGCCGGATGGCGCCAAGTGCTGGCGGCGCCGGAGCCCGAGGACGGTGACGGTGAGGATGCACAGCGCGGACAGGTGTTGCCGGCGCTGCAGGCAGGTGCCGCCTGCCAGGTCGGCCAGGTCGAACTGAAGGCGTTGAAGACGCTGCCGTCCAAGCCCTACACGCAAGGCGAGCTGGTCAGGGCCATGAAGGGCGTCGCAAAGCTCGTGACCGACCCGCGCCTGAAGCAGAAGCTCAAGGACACCACGGGCATTGGCACCGAGGCCACGCGCGCCAACATCATCAGCGGGCTGCTGGCCCGCGGTTATCTGTTGAAGAGGGGTAGGTCCATCCGCGCGTCGGATGCCGCCTTCACGCTGATCGACGCCGTGCCGGCGGCCATCGCCGACCCGGGCACCACGGCGGTGTGGGAGCAGGCGCTGGACATGATCGAGGCCGGCCAGATGACGCTGGACACCTTCATCGCCAAGCAATCGAGCTGGGTCGCCCAGCTCGTGCAGCAGTACCGCGGCGCCACGCTGAACCTCAAACTGCCGCCCGCACCGAGCTGCCCGCAGTGCGGCGCATCGATGCGCCAGCGCAGCGGCAAGAGCGGCGCGTTCTGGTCTTGCAGCCGCTACCCGGACTGCAAGGGCACGCAGCCGGTCGAAGATACCGGAGCAGGCAAGCGCGGCGCATCCAGCCGTGCATCAGGCCCACCGCGTCGGCGCCCCAGGGCGAACTGACGCCCCTATCTCCCTCTGCCACGCCGGCTGCTGCCGACGGCGGGGCAAACCTCCCGCGCCTCGCGGGACTCCCCAGCGCGCGTTCCCTTCTGCAACGGTGTGCGCGTCCTGCACAGGCCGATCACGGCTGGCAGGGCGAGAAGGTCATTGTTCCATCGAATCGCGCTCGCCGCGATTCCGCTGATCGACGTGCTTCCGTCCATCCGCGAGCGGTCTCCTGACGCCTTGGCCCGCAAGGCTGCGAGGTGCCAGGAGACCGCTTGCGGTCGACGGTATTCGGTGCCGGTGCCCGCCGGCGGAACAACGGGTTCCCTTTGTGTGTGGATACACGCCAGAGGATGCCGGCCCCAGCCACGAAACGGGCCGGGTGAGATTGCTGACGCAGCGAATGGCTTTGACGACAGCCTGGCCTGCTTGCAGCCCACAGGTGGATTGATTCCTCTCCAGCCGAAGGTCTGAGTGACCTTCGGCGCTTGTTCCATCAGCGGATTCATCCCCGCTCCGGCACAGTCTTGTGAGACTGCATCACAACGTCATGTGGCGGCTGAGCAGCGCAGCACTCGAAGGGCACAGGCTCGCGGCCTCCCGTGTGGCAAGGATCGCCGCTGGCGCGGCAGCGCGTTCCGCGGGATTGAAGCCCGCGCGCTCGAAGAACGGCGCTGCCGTCGTCGTCAGCAACCAGGCTTCGCGTCCGCCTTCATCGAAGGCGCGGCGCAGCAACAGCGCGAGCATGCCGCTGCCGATGCCGCGATGGCGTGCTTGTGGCAGCACCACCAGGGAGCGCACCAGTACGTCCCGGTCCATGTGCTCGAAGCCGCCGAAGCCCACGCGCTCACCTGACACGGTGGCATAGGCAAAGAAGCGACGCCCCGGCTCGGTCAGGTCGTCGGTGGGAAGACCGGCCTCATGCAGCGCCAGCGCAAGGTCCGGGTCGCTGCCGGCGATCGACGTGTCCACCAGGAGCGACGTGCCGTCCTCTTTGCGTATCTCTTCCGCTGGCCGCTTCGGCAGCAAATCGACCACCATGTCCGAAGGGCGACACAGCCGCACGCCCAAGGGAGACACCACGATTGGCCGATTGATGAGGATCGGGTGCGCCAGCATCTGGTCGATCAACTGGTCGTCGCTCCAATGTGCGGCATCCAGGCCCAGTTCCTTGTAGGGCGTGCCCTTGACGCGCAACGCATCCCGCACGCGCATGCCCATCCGCGCAAATAGCGCCTTCAAGGTCTCGTGGGCGGGCGGCACCTTCACGTACTCGATGACGGTGGGCTCGATGCCGCTGGCGCGGACCAGCGCCAGCGTGTTGCGCGACGTGCCGCAATCCGGGTTGTGGTAGATCGTGATGGTGCTCATGCCGGATGCCTGATCACATTGCGCGGGGCCTGTTCGTACCAGCCGCGAGAACGGTTGACCACACGCACCACCAGCAGCATCACGGGCACCTCGATCAGCACGCCAACCACGGTGGCCAGCGCGGCGCCGGAATGGAAGCCGAACAGGCTGATGGCGGCCGCCACGGCCAGCTCGAAGAAGTTGGACGCACCGATCAGCGCCGAGGGGCCGGCGATGTTGTGCTTCTCGCCGACACGGCGGTTGAGCCAGTAGGCCAGGCCGGAATTGAAGAACACCTGGATGAGGATGGGCACGGCCAGCATCGCGATCACCAGCGGCTGCTGCAGGATGGCCTGGCCCTGAAAGGCGAACAGCATCACCAGGGTCAACAGCAGCGCGGCGATGGACAGCGGGCCGATGTGTTCCAGCGCCCGGTCGAATGTTGCCTGTCCACGACGCAACAGCGAGCGGCGCCATACCTGGGCGATGATGACCGGGATGACGATGTAGAGCACCACCGAGATCAGCAGCGTGTCCCACGGCACGATGATCGAGGACAGGCCGAGCAGCAGAGCGACGATGGGCGCGAAGGCGAACACCATGATGGTGTCGTTCAAAGCCACCTGCGAGAGCGTGAACATCGGGTCGCCGCCCGTCAGCCGGCTCCAGACGAACACCATCGCCGTGCAGGGCGCGGCGGCCAGCAGGATCAGGCCGGCGACGTAGCTGTCGAGCTGGTAGGCCGGCAGCCAGTCGGCGAAGACGTGGCGGATGAATAGCCAGGCCAGCAGCGCCATCGAGAACGGCTTGACCGCCCAATTGACGAACAGCGTCACGCCGATGCCGCGCCAGTGCTGGCGGACCTGGCCGAGCACGCCGAAGTCCACCTTGAGCAGCATCGGGATCACCATGATCCAGATCAGCAGGCCGACCGGCAGGTTGACCTGGGCCACTTCCATGCGACCGATGGCCTGGAATGCGCCGGGCGCGAACTGGCCCAGGGCGATGCCGGCGACGATGCACAGCAGTACCCACACCGTCAGGTAGCGCTCGAAGATGCTCATCGAGAACGATGGCGTGGCGGCAACGGCTTCAGTCTGTATGGCCATCGCGCTACGTCACTGCTTGCCGATGGCGCGCAGCTCGTGCTGGAGCGACATGGCATCGAGCCGTTGGAGCGGCAGCGACAGGAACAGCTCGATGCGACGCTTGAGCGTCAACGCAGCGTCCATGAACGCCTTGCGCTGCTGTTCCTCGCTGCCTTCGACGGCGGCCGGATCGGGCACGCCCCAATGGGCCGAGACCGGTTTGCCTGGCCAAACGGGACACACCTCGCCGGCGGCGTTGTCGCAGACGGTGAAGATGAAATCGAAAACCGGCGCGCCGGGCGCCACGAATTCGTCCCAGCTCTTGCTACGGTAGCCGGTCGTCGGCAGGTGCAGGCGCTCCAGCGTGGCGAGCGCCAGCGGGTGGACTTCGCCCTTGGGGTGGCTCCCCGCCGAATAGGCGTGGAATCGCCCTTGGCCCAGCTCGTCGAGGATGCCTTCCGCCAGGATGGAACGCGCCGAATTGCCGGTGCAGATGAACAGCGCGTTGTAGGTTTTTTCAGTCGTCATGCGCGCCTCGCGTCAGCAGCAGGAAGAAGCCTGCTTCGCGGTAGACCGGCTATCCATCGGCGCGCAGCAAGCCGGAGCGGTGCCCGGCGCGGGCTGCGGCGCTTCGTTGAATACGGGGATGTTGCCCAGCGTGTAATAGTGCTCCCAGGCCACGCCTTGCGGGTCGGTAATCCAGTGTTTCTCGCTGCGCGCATAGCAGCAGGTCGTAGTGCCTTCGTCGAGCAGTGCCATATCAGCGGCCTGCGCGCGGGCCTTCAGGGCGGCGAGTTCGTCGGCGTCGTCGGTCTGGATGCCCAGGTGGTCGATGCCCGGCTTGCTGCCGCGCGTGGAGATGGCGAAATTGACCGGCGGATCTTCGAGCATCCACTTCGCATAGTCGCTTTCAATGCGCGCCGGCTGCGCGGCGAACAGTTGGGAATAGAAGCCGACGCTGCGGTCCAGGTCATCGACATGCAGGTGGACGTGAAAGCGTTTCATGGAGGTTCCTTTCAGCAGGAGGTACAGGCGCGGGTGGATTCGTTGGCCTCGCACACGCCGCCTTGGCAGCAGTGCTCGGTCAGGTAGCCGAGCAGCCCGTTCATGTGGGCGAAGTCGGCGCGGTAGATCAGGTTGCGGCCCTGCTGTTCGATGCTGACCAGGCCGGCATGGGCCAGCTCCTTCAGGTGGAAGGACAGCGTGTTGCGGGCCACATCGAGCTGGTCGGCTAGGACGCTGGGCGTGAGCCCTTCGGGGCCGGCGACGACCAGGGCTCGAAACACGCGGAGGCGCTGGGTGTGAGCCAGGGCGCCCAGGGCGGAAATGGCTTGGGTCTCGTTCATGATTCAATAATACAACATTTATCGAATCATTGGGCAGCACCCAGCAGCAATCAGGGACGAGGCGGGAACCGATTCCCCCGTGACGCAGAACGCGCCCCAGCGTGATCCTTTGCGGCACGTGTTGCTGACCTGATCAGCACATGCCAGCAGCCTGGGTCTTTCGGCTGCCGCGGGAATCCTCTCGTGCGACCCACCAGTCCGCTTCGCATCGACCACCGCGGACAGGCGTTTCACAACGCCGATGCCGTTCATGTTCAACCCTTCGGGAGGTATCCGCTCCCGTCAGGGCGTGGTGCTCCCGGTCTTCAACCACCAGGAGAACCCCATGTCCCTTGCGTTCGCATCGGCACCTTTGAGTGCTGAACAGGCCCGCGCGGAATCCATCGGCTACCAGGCCTTGGCCTACGTCGGCAAGCGCCTGCCCCTGCAGGTGCTGTGCAGCGCGGCCGGCCACTACATCGGCACCGCCGATGCGGACGGCCCGGTCTCGCGCGAGTCGGTCAGCTACTTCCGCTCGCACCACGCCGCCGAGCACGCCCTGCAAACGGGCCGCTGGCAGCAGCGCCTCCACCCGTGATGTCCAACCACCAGGAGCCCATGTCATGAACCGTGCCCTGCCTCAAGAGGTACTTGATCAGATCGAGCTGGAACACCAGCACTTCGCCGCCGCGCCCCAAGCCTTCTTCGAGGCGTGGAAACGCGGCGTCGACATCGCCGGAGCCGAATGGTTCGGCGACGGTACCCGCGAAGGCCTGCAGCGTGCCACCACCAAGTGGGATCTGCGGCCGAAGCTGCTGATGCTCAACGATGCCCTCGGCGTCCTGAGCAGCGGCCAGCGGATGTTCCTGTCCGCGATGGTGAGCTTCTACAACGCCCGCGAGGGCGGTGCGATGCTCAAGCGTTGCGGCTTCGAGGGTCTGTCCGACCTGGGCGGTCTCGACCTGGAACGGCGCAAGGTCATCGCCGACCTGACGCTGAACTACAACGGCTGGTGAGCCGCGCTGCGGCCTGCCGACGTTCTTCTTTTCTTCCCACCCCACGAGGGACATGCGTCCCTGCATGGGGCCATGTCCCTCCTTTTCTTGAAAGGAGTGATTCATGTCCCCTGACTTTTCCATCGGTCTGCTCGTGACCGACGACGACATCGATGCGGTCATCCTTGAAGGCTGGCCGGCCGACGTGCGCAAGCCGCGCATCGTGGTGTTCGACTACGCCGGCAATGATGTGCCCGACGAGTATGTGCTGCGTGTCAGCAGCGGAACCCCGAATACCGGATTGACCGGGCGCGAGGTGTTCCCGGTCGAGTACGGACCCGACTGCCGCTACCCATCGCCCGCTGAAGTCCTTTCGGTGCTCGATGCACCTAAGCCGGCCGGAAAACCTTCCGCGCTGAGCATCGCCCGCAACGTGCACCAGAGCATCCTCAACCTGGATGCGCGCCTGGATCGCCTGGAGCAGGCGCCGACCGGCGACGACTACAACCGCCTGTACCAGCTTGCGAATGGCGGCCTGCTCGACCTGTTGAAGGCGCTGGGCGACCCGTCCTCTACCGCTGCCGGCTGACCGGCTGCCACTTCATCCACCCGCTGGGGTTCAATCCCCAGCAGGGGATTGCCTCGGCCATCCCCTGCTGGAGAAATCCCATGTCCTACTCGAACAACAATCCCTTTGTCCGCGGCTACGACGGCCTGTCCGTCCAGCGGCTGCTCGCCATCTCCTACGACGACGACTGCCCGCTGACCTACCTGCCGCTGCATCCTTCGCAGTCGAATCTACCGGACAGCCAGGTCGAACGGCGGGCCTGCATCTTCTCGGACGACTTCGTGCTGATCACCGAGGACCAGGCGGTCCCCGACGAGTTGCAGGCGCAATGCCGCAGCCACGGGCTCGCCCGCAACGTGGTCTATGCCGTGATGGCCCAGGAAGACGGCAAGCCGCTGCACGTGGGCGACACTTACTCCGAAGAAGCAGCGCGGGAAGTCGTGCGGCGCCTGCGCTATGAAACCGGCTACTACAGCCGGTGCTGGGAAATCAGCAGCGCGCACCTCGACGCCGACGCGCATCGCTTCCTCGCCGAGCTTGCGGACATCGCCACGCCGACGCTGTTCCTGTTCGTCGCCTTCCGCATCCCGTACAGCCCGGCCATCGGGTTGAAGCTGATCGCCACGCCCTGGACCGACGAGAACCTGCGCGCGGTCGAAGGCATCACGGCCAAGCGGCTGATGCAGGAGCATCGCAAGAAGGGCATGCCGGAATCCCTCGTGCACGTGCTGCACCTGGCCGCGCTCGCCGACGTGCGCATGCTGATCTTCGATGCCGATGCGCAGGTGCTGGACGGCCTGCCGATCTACGACGACTGACACCACCTTTCGAGCCCCCACGCGGGGCTCGTTCTCTTTCTGGACGAAGCCGGTGGCCGCGCAGTGCCGATTCCCCCGCGACGCTGGCCCACGCCTGACGCATGCTGCTCGCATGTTCGCTGGCGTTGCCGGCAAGCATGCCCAGGCAGTCGAGACCTTCGAGGCTGCGGCACGGTTCGCCGTGCTGGTTGCTTTTCCTTCTCCGGGCGCATGTCGCGTCCATCCACCTCACCCCCAAGGGACACACCTCCCTTGCGGGCGGAAGTCCCTTGGTTGCCACAAGGAGTCTTCCATGGATACCCAAGCCATCCGCGCACAGATGCCGACGCTGGTTCGCGGCCACGTGCCTGCCAACGTCCGCAGCTTCAAGTTCAACATCTTCGACGGCCAGCCCAAGGTTTCGACGCTGGGCTTCCACGTTGATCCCAAGCCCTTCGAGGGCAAGGTCATCGCCACCACCGACGAGGCCATCGTCGTCAAGACGGGGCGGGCCGAGTTCGCGGTGCTCGACAAGGCCCTCGTCACCGACGTGCCCGACGAAGGCGCCAAGGTGCAGGTCGAACCGTATGCGCGGCGCCGCTTCGACGGCTTGCGCGCGGATACGCCCGAGGAGAGCACTGAGTTCACCGCCGACGGCCAGCCGCACACGGTGAAGCGGCTCACCCTGGGTTCCGCGCCGGCCAAGCTGCCGATCCCCGAGCCGCAGTGCCCCGAGCTGCAGGAGCTGATCCACCAACTGGAGCAGTTGCCCGCGCCCGATGGATTCCGCCGCATCACGCACCTGCTGGTGGATGCCGGCGCGCGGGACTTCACGGTGGTCGATCCGAGCCCCAGCAACATCATCGCCACGCCGCCGGCCATCGGCCTCACCGTCGCTTCGGCGAAGTTCCAGGGGCGCGTCACCGTGCTCTACGAACGCGGCCTCGACACCTACGCGGTGGAGCTGCATCGCGAAGGCGAGCTGGTCGAGCGGGTCGATGAAGTGTTCTTCGACACCTTGGGCCAGGTGCTGGAGCGGCTGATCGACGACGGGAGCTGGCGCCTCATCCGCGTGCAGCGCTTGTCCGGTCGCAAGCCCGTCCAGCACTGAGTCCCTGCATCCCCAAGCGGCTTCCCGTCCTCACGGCGGGAAGCCATTTTCTCGTACCTCCATTGGAGATCACTTCCATGACTGTTCGATTCAAAGGCGCCGCGCTTCGGCCCGTGCTCGCCGAGGCAGCGGCCAACCAGTGCCGCGTCATCCTGGTCAAGGACCAGGGCGTGTATTTCATGGCCGAGCGTGGCGAGCGCCAGCCCGATGGACGGCGCAAGACGATCGCCTATGCCGTGGGCTGCAACCCCCATGTCGATGCGTTCGACGACTGGTGGGAACTGACGCGCGCCGAATTCGGCGGCGACGACTTCGGCGAGTTCTTCGACCTGCAGGAACGGGTCTTTACCCGCATCCTGCACAGCGAGGACGACCTCGAAGTGTCGGCCACGGCCACGCACCTGTCGATGCAGCCCATGCCCGCTGCGCCGGCCGGCCACTGACTGGCCTGCTTCCCAGCCCCTTCACGGGGGCTTCTCTTTTTTCTGGTTCAGCGGCCCCGGCCGCATGTCGGCTCAAGCTCCCCACTGGCGCAATGGACTGAAGAGCGCCAGCAATGCGGAGAGTCACGGATACCGATTGCCGCTCGCGCGGGCGCGTGCCAGGCGCCACGCTTACCACCATGTTCCGCTGACACCCGTCAGCAGCATGCCCAGGCAGTCTCGATCTTCAAGACTGCGATGCGGTTCCGACCGCGCTGATCACCCAGTTCGCTCCGGCATCCCAGCGCGAACGGCCATCGGTTCTCCCGATGGTGATGCCACCCAAGCTGTTCCTTCAACCCACGCGGGGGTTCCACACCTTCCCCGCCTTGGGTCGGGTGTGTCTCCGCCTCTTTGTTCTCAGGAGATTCACCATGACCACTTCCACCGAAAAGTCCTTCTTCGACCTGCACATCACCGGACTCGGGTATCTCAATCGCATCCGCGAAGTGAAGCCCAAGAAAGGCGATGCGTTCCTGGCCTGCGACATCGCGGCGCTCAACGGCCCCAGCGATGATGTGGCCTACGTGCGTTTCGACACGCGCGTCTCGGGCTCCGAAGCGCAGCACCTGGTGCGCCGCTGCATCCAAGCGGTTGATGCCGAGAAGAAGGTGATGATCGGCTTCCGCCTGGGCGACCTGTGGACCGACACCTTTACCTACTCCAAGGGCAAGCGTGCCGGCGAGCAGGGCGTTAGCCTCAAGGCCCGCCTGCTGTTCGTCAGTTGGATCAAGGTCGATGGCAAGCTCGTCTACAAGGCCGAGCCCAAGCCGACCGACGCCGACGACCGCGACGAACGCGACGTGCGCGCCACGGATGTCCCCGCGACGTCCGCCGAGCCGCAAGCCGCTGCGTCCGAGCCCGCCAGGCCCGCCGCTGAAGCTGCCGATGAAGCCACTGCCGATGCGCCCGCATTGGAAGTTGCCGAGTCGTTCTGATCCGCAAGGCCCTGACTCTGAATTGAGCCCAGGGCCTTGTCTTCTCCCACTCGCGTGCGCATGCGACCGTCACCATGACGGCCGTGTGCGTGACCGCAGCTTCGTCCGCAGGAGTTCTTCATGATCACCATTCCCGGCCAATTGGCCATCAAGACCATCCACGGCCGCAACGGCGACTTCAACGTCGGGCGCCTTGCGACCTCCATCGGCGAGTTCGTCGTGAAGAACGCCGAACTCGACCAGTACGCCGAAGGCAAGTACGAGGGCGATTTCGCCATCGCGGAGATTCGCCCGTCCACGTACAGCGCCAACGGCCGCATGGTCATCGAGATCCGCGCCCTCCTGGGTGGGATGACTTTGTCCAACATCGACGCCCTGAGCCGTGACGACGCCCGCCGGCTGAGTCCGCAGGAAGTCGATCCGATCGACGAGGAAGCGCAGACCGCCACGCCGACGCCGACGACCGCCCCCAAGGCGGCCGGCCGGAAGAAGGCGCGCAGCTCGCGCGACCCGCTGGTCGATACCACGCCGTTCGGCAGCGAGCCGGCTGCTGCGTCTGCCGAGGCTACGGCCCATGCGGACGACGACGGCGACGCGGCGCTGTTCGACACACTCTGGCCGCTGGGCGATGTCGTCAAGCTCGATGCCACCGTGGATCGGCGCGTGCTGCGCCAGCAGCGCGACCGCCTCGGCGACCTGGGCTACGAGTTCGCTCCGCTGTCCCAGGACTGGCACCTCGCCAGGGTGTGATCCCATCGCCATTTCACGCCGCATGCCTGCGGCTTTCCACCACCCGCCGGGGCTCCTTCCCCGGCGGGAGGACTCCGGCCCTTTCTCACAGGAGTCATTCCATGGGCTGGACATTCGTTCGATTGACGCGCGATCAGTTGATCCGCGAGCTGACCGCAACCGAGGAAACCGAGCGGTCGTGCAGTGAGGTCATCGACCACACGCTGGTCGGCAACGTGCTGTGGACGGTGGTGCGCGTCACCGCCAAGCAGGCCGGTGTCCTGGGTCTCGCACCCGGCGAGTCGGCCACCTTGATCGGCTGCCATCTGCTGGAAAGCGAGGGCCGCGAATGGGGCTACAAGTTCCTGGTCGAGGCCGAGCACCCGTACTACTACTCGTGCCCGCTGCGCTATCTCGACATGGCGCCGCAGCGCTGCGCCACCTGGCGCGCAAGGGTGCATGCCTTCCACCAGCAGCCGACGCGCAAAGCGGCCGGCGATGCAGCCACCGACTGAGGCGCACATGGACACCCTCATGTCGTCCTTGCCGCCCGAGCTGCTTCGCTTCGTCGAAGACCAGTTGGCCAACAACGAGGTTTCCGACGACGACGAACTGCGCGAGCACTTCATCGCCAACGGCCTGAGCGAAGAACAGGCGTGGCAGGCACTGACCTACCGCGCCCTGTACTTGCGCTACATCTTCCTCGAAGGCTTCACGCCGATCCTTAAAGGCCAGGAAGCGCTTTGCTTCAACCCGCATAGCCGAGGCTGGGAGCCGGTTCAGAACCCATAGGCCGCTTCCCAGCGACGCGCTTCTTCATCCCTTCCATCAGGCCCTGTTCAGCAGGGCTTTTCTTCGTCCCATGCAATCCGCGCATCCGGCCTCGGCCGCTGGATACCGATTGCTTCATTCCGCAAGGAGATCATCATGCAACTCGCTTCCCGCTTCGCTTTTCGCTCCCCGGTGCTGCGCGCCGACTATCCGCTGTCGGATGATCAGATTCGCACCGTGGCCCCGTCCATCTTCGCGGACACCCCGCACGAAAGCCGCTCCGAACGGTACAGCTACATCCCCACGGCGGCTGTGCTGACTGAACTGCGCAAGGAAGGCTTCCAGCCGTTCATGGTGTGCCAGACCCGCGTGCGGCACGAGGACCGCCGCGACTACACCAAGCACATGCTGCGCCTTCGCCACGCCAGCCAGATCAACGGCGCCGAGGCGAACGAGATCATCCTGCTCAACTCGCACGACGGCAGCAGCAGCTACCAGATGCTCGCGGGCCTGTTCAGATTCGTCTGCCACAACGGCCTGGTGTGCGGCGACACCTTCGCCGACGTGCGGGTGCCCCACAAGGGCAACGTCACCGATCACGTGATCGAAGGCGCCTACGAGGTGCTGCACGGCTTCGAGCGCGTGCAGGACTCGCGCGACGCCATGCAGGGCATCACGCTGGACAACGGCGAGGCCGAGGTCTTCGCCAGGTCGGCGCTGACCTTGAAGTACGACGATTCGGGCAAGGCCTTGCCCATCACGGAGACCCAGATCCTGCGGCCCCGTCGTTACGACGACAACCGCGCCGACCTGTGGACTGTCTTCAACAGAGTCCAGGAGAACCTGGTCAAGGGCGGCCTGAGCGGCCGTGCTGCCAACGGGCGCCGGCAGCGCACGCGAGCCGTCCAGGGCATCGACCAGAACGTCCGGCTCAACCGGGCGCTGTGGCTGCTCGCGGACGGCCTACGCCAGCTCAAAGCCTGACCCACAAGCGGATCGTGCCTCACGGCATGGTCCGCTTTTTTTTGGCTGGTGCTGTGCTGCCAGCGCACCGTGTTCCATTTGGTTCGGTGTAACCCTAATGCGGCAATTCGCGGCTGCCTCGAAAATCGAGATTCGACTGCATACCTCCCTGGCTTTTCCTCCCTGAGCCAAGCAGTCATCTTTGCCGCCTCGGTGTCCCCGGGGCGGTTTTCTTTTGCGGCCGTCCTTCCGGCGCCGCGGGCGATGCGCCAGCGCAAACAGGGTTGGGCGCCGGGTCGGTTTTTCGCTCACGCGGTGTACGCAGCTTGGCGCAGGCTATGACTCGTGTCCGTCGGCGTAGCCGACAACATGCCCAGGTAGCCCAGACCTTCAAGGCTACGGTGCGTTGCGACGCACGGTCTGATTCTTCACAACGACGTTCACCGCGTCTTCTTTCATCCCCCTGGGGCAGTGACTGCCCTAGCGGGTGGTGCTGTCTCCGCTCACTTCGAGGACATCACCATGCCTGCACCTTCTTCCCCCAAGACGCTCTATCGCATCGACGAATGCCCCGACCTGATGGCCGATGGCGTCGTCGGTGACGAGAACGGCAACCTGGTCTTCATCTCTCTCTGGTCGCGCGACACCGCCGTCCAGGGATTCCTGGCCCGCCTCACCCTGGGCCGGGACGAGCAGGGACTGGACCAGTTCCACGTCATCACCGAGCAGGGCGCGAGCATCCCGGTCTTCGTCGGCAACGTCGAGAACCTGGAAAAGCGCAGCGCACGCGCCTACCGGCGCACGCTGTTCGGCTCGCTGACCAACATCTGGCTGTTCGATCGGCGCTGCGTCAAGCCCGACAAGGCCAACGCCAGCGCGCTGGCGCTCCTGCCCCGCGGCTCCGCGCACCGGCTCGACCGGATGTGGAGGCTGGTGCGGGACACCTGCCCGCTGCCGCTTCTCGATCCCTGGCGCGATGGCGTGCTGGAGCTGCTGCAGGCGAAGTCAATGCTGACGCGCCTGCCGTTCGCCCTCGGTCCCCTGGAAGGCCATCGGCTCGCCATCGACGTGCCGACGCTGACCCAGGTGCTGGGCGGCCTGATCCGCAGCGGTGCGCTGGTCGCCGACACGCCCGTCAGCCGCATGCCCTCGGCCCGCCCGCTCGAAGCGGTGGCTTGAGGTTCCTTCACCGGACATGCACGCGCGCATGTCCGCATCCCTTCATCTTCAGGAGATTCCCATGGCCCTCATGTTCCCGCGGCTCGCCCGCAACTTCATCAAGAACGGGTACTTCCCCACGGATGAACCCACGCTCGAAAGAGCACTCGCCGCACTGGCGCCCGCCGAGGCCTCGGCCGGACCGCTGTGCATCCTCGATCCCTGCGCCGGCGAAGGCGTGGCGATCGCCGAAGCCGCGCACGCCCTCGGGCGCGAGCGGGTCCAGGCCTTCGCCGTCGAGTACGAGGCCGAGCGTGCACGCCACGCCCGGCAGTTGGTCGATCGCTGCATCCACGGCGACCTGATGGACACGCTGATCAGCCGGCAGAGTTTCGGCCTGCTGTGGCTCAACCCGCCGTATGGCGACCTGTCCAAGGATGCCAACGGCAACGTCGGCTACCAGAGCCAGGGCCGCGCCAGGCTGGAAAAGCTGTTCTATCAGAAGGCGCTGCCGCTGCTGCAATACGGCGGCGTGCTGATCTACATCGTGCCGCACTATGTGCTCGATGCCGAGCTGGTCGGATGGCTGACCCGGCACTTCGCCGAGCTGCGCATCTACCGCGCGGTGGACGCGCAGTTCAGGCAAATCGTGATCTTCGGTCGCAAGGTTCGCCAGCGTGACCAGGTATCGGATTCGTGCAAGGCCACGCGCGCGCTGCTGTTGCAGATCGGGCAAGGCGACGCCGAAGCGGAGGAACTGCCGGTTGAATGGCCGTTCCTGCCGTACACGGTGCCTGCCACGGCCGAGCCGGAGCACTTCTACCGCGTGACGATGGAGCCCGAGCAGTTCGCCGATGAAGTCGGCCGGCTGCAAGGACTCTGGCCGACGCTCGACACGCACCTTGGCGCCGCGCAGCAGTCGCTGCGGTCCCCGGCGCGAGGGTTATCGCATTGGCATCTCGCCTTAGCGCTCGCCGCGGGTGCGATTTCCGGCGTGGTGAAGTCTAAGACGGGCCGCGTGCTCGTCGTCAAGGGCGACACGCACAAGGAGAAGACCTTGCAGACGGAGTACACCGAGCGCGACGACGGCACCGTGGCCGAGACGCGCATCCTGACCGACAAGTTCGTGCCGGTCATCCGCGCCTGGGACATGACGCCGGGCTCGTCGACGTGTGGCGAGGTGCTGACCATCCGCTGATCGCTGTTCCCTGACGGTTCGCCGTCGCTTCATCCACCAACTCATCCACCCAACGGGGCCATGTCACCCCGCCGGGTGCCGTGGCCCCTCTTTCATCCGAAGGAGAAACACCATGGCATTCGCAGTTCTCAACGTGGCGTTGCAAGCACGCTTTGCCCCCGGTCACCTTGTCATGACCTGCGGCATTGACGCGCTGGTCCGGCAGGGCCGGCTCAACCCGACCCCGTACCTCTGCCGCCATCTCAGCGGCGATTGGGGCGACCTCGACGACAGCGACCGGCGGCAGAACGATGCCGCGTTGCGCTCCGGCGAGGATCGGCTGTTCTCGTCCTACCAGGTCGCGCCCGACCTGAAGCTTTGGATCATCACCGAATGGGATCGCAGCGTGACCACGCTGCTGTTGCCCAGCGAATACTGATCTTCATCTACCGCGGCCACGCGCCGTTCTTCTCTTCCCACCACGGGGCATGCAATCGCCCCGCAGGGGAGGTGCATGCCCCATTTCATTTGGAGCATCACCATGTCCCTCGATACCGACGTTGTTTCCGCCGCCGATGGCACGCCCGTCCAGGGCGATCTGCTCGAAGCGGCTGCTTCTCCCCTGGCGATGAGCCTCCAGGATTTCGTTGCCGAATTCGGCGACGAGCTGCTGGACTCGCTCAACCGCGCCAACCCCCCGTCTACGCCGGCCAGGCCCGGCCGCATCGCCAGCTCGTGCTGGCCAGTCTCAAGCGCAAGCTGTTCGGCGCGCAAGCCGAGGTGGTGCATGCCGTCACCGAGCTGCTGGCCGACCGCGGCGAACGCGCCGCGATCGTCAATGGCGAAATGGGCTGCGGCAAGACCACCGTTGGCATTGCCACGGCGGCCGTGCTGCACGCCGAAGGCTACCGTCGCACGCTGGTCCTCTCACCGCCCCACCTGGTCTACAAGTGGCGCCGGGAAATCCAGGAGACGGTGGCCGGTGCCAAGGTCTGGGTGCTCAATGGCCCGGACACGCTGGTCAAGCTCATCAAGCTGCGCGAGCAGTTGGGCGTGCCGGTACGCGGCCAGGAGTTCTACGTGCTCGGGCGCGTGCGCATGCGCATGGGGTTCCACTGGAAGCCCGTCTTCAACGTGCGGCGCACGCGGCACGGCGAAGTGGGCGCATGCCCGGACTGCGGCCAGGTCATCACCAACCTCGACGGCGAGCCGATCAACCCGGTCGAACTCGAAGCCGAGGACTACCGCCGCCGGTGCAGCCATTGCGCCGCACCACTGTGGACGCTGATGCGACCGCGGAGCCTGTCCGCCAGCGACCAGTCCACGGCCGTCTTCAAAGCCTTGCAGCGCATCCCGACCATCGGGGAAGTCACCGCGCAGAAGCTGATGAAGAAGTTCGGCGACGGCTTCCTGGCCTCGATGCTGGGCGACAACATCCACGAGTTCATCAACCTCATGGATGCCAAGGGCGAGCTGGTCTTCTCGGATCGTCAGGCGCACCGCATGGAGCGGGCGATGGCGAACATGGAGTTCGGCTTCGGCGAAGGCGGCTACCAGCCGTCCGAATTCGTCAAACGCTACCTGCCGCAAGGCACGTTCGATTTGCTCATCGCCGACGAGGCGCACGAGTACAAGAACGGCGGCTCCGCACAGGGCCAAGCGATGGGGGTTTTGGCGGCCAAGGCACGCAAGACGCTGCTGCTCACCGGCACGCTGATGGGCGGCTACGGCGACGACCTGTTCCACCTGCTGTTCCGAGCCCTGCCGGGGCGAATGATCGAAGACGGCTACCGCCCGACCAAGAGCGGCAGCATGACCTCGGCCGCGATGGCGTTCATGCGCGATCACGGCATCCTCAAGGACATCTATTCCGAGAGCACGGGCACGGCGCACAAGACGGCCAAGGGCACCAAGGTTTCGGTGCGCACGGTCAAGGCGCCGGGCTTCGGCCCGAAGGGCGTGCTGCGTTGCGTCCTGCCGTTCACGGTATTCCTCAAGCTCAAGGACATTGGCGGCAACGTGCTGCCGTCCTACGACGAGGAGTTCCGCGAGGTGGCGATGGACACGGCGCAAGCCGCGGCCTATCGCGATCTGTCGTTTCGTCTGACCTCGGCGCTGAAACAGGCGCTGGCCAAGCGCGACACGACGCTGCTCGGCGTGGTCCTCAACGTGCTGCTGGCCTGGCCGGATTGCTGCTTCCGGTCGGAGACGGTGGTGCACCCTCGCACGCGCCAGACCTTGGCCTTCGTCCCGGCTCAGTTCAACGAGCTGGAGGTGATGCCCAAGGAGCGCGAGCTGATCGAGATCTGCAAGCAGGAGAAGGCTGCGGGTCGCAAGACGCTGGTCTACTCGGTCTACACCGGAACGCGCGACACCACGTCGCGTTTGAAGGTGCTGCTGGAGCAGGAGGGCTTCAAGGTGGCGGTGTTGCGCGCGAGCGTAGACGCCAGCCGTCGCGAAGACTGGATCGCCGAGCAGTTGGACCGTGGCATCGACGTGCTCGTCACGAACCCGGAGCTGGTCAAGACGGGTCTCGATCTGTTGGAGTTTCCGACGATCGTGTTCATGCAGTCGGGCTACAACGTCTACAGCCTGCAGCAGGCGGCCCGGCGCTCATGGCGCATCGGCCAGAAGCTGCCGGTTCGCGTGATCTACCTCGGCTATGCGGCTTCCTCGCAGATGACCTGCCTGGGGCTGATGGCGCGAAAGATCATGGTCTCGCAGAGCACGTCGGGAGACGTGCCCGAGTCGGGACTGGATGTGCTGAACCAGGACGGTGATTCCGTCGAGGTGGCACTGGCCCGGCAACTCGTCGCGGCCTGATCCCACCCACCCACGCCGGCTGCCCTTCGGGGCGCCGGCTTCTTTTTTGTTCTGCACATCGACGGCAGGCCATGAAGTCGGGCGCATGCCAGTTCCCTTTGTTTGCTGCCCCAACGCCCTGCGGCGGCGATGGTGAGGGCTCCGTGTTCCAGGGAACTGCCCCATGCAACCACTCACCTGCGTCGTTCATCGCCTGGCTGCGCCTGCCTTGCTGGTTGGCTGCGTGCTCATCACCGGCTGCGCCGCCACGGGCACGGCGAGCACCCCGACTGCCCCTGACTCGATTCCCGAGCCTGCGGTGTTGGTCAGGACCATCGCCCCGGAGCCCGAGCCGAGCCTGATCCCGGTGGCCCGTTATGGGCGCTACACGCTGGTCGAGATGGTGCCGGAACCGGCGCAGCGCGACCTGCTGCGGCAGGTGATCGAGATTTCGATTCCGCCGACCTTGGACGCGAGCGTCGGCGATGCCCTGCGGCACGTGCTGCTGCGCACCGGCTACCGCCTTTGCGATGCGCCGGACGCCGCTTCGCTGTTCACGCTGCCGCTGCCGGCGGCGCACCTGCGGCTCGGGCCACTGCCGCTGCGCGATGCCCTGCTGGCGCTGGCCGGTCCGGCCTGGGATCTGTCCGTCGATGACGCTGCGCGCGCGGTGTGCTTCGCGCGCCTGACGACTGCGCGTGCGCCGGGCGCCAGCCCCATTCCTGCGGCTGCCGCATCGAGCGCGCCGGCCGCCGAACCCCACGTGCCCCAGGAGGCCCAGCCATGACCATCCCGCAGCTTCCCGACGAGAACGCCGGCCGCGCGCGCTGGTTGAACATCGCAGCGACCGCGTGGCTGCTGCTCGTGAGCATCCTCGCGGTCGTCAGCAGCGTGGGCCTGTCGCGCCTGAGCGAGCAGAGCCAGGCCAGCGCCCAGGATGCGCACGTGCAGGCGCTCAACACGCGCGTCGCCGAACTCGAACAGCAGGCGGCGGCCTCGAAGAACCAGCCCAAGCCTGTCACCCAGCCCGACTTCGAGGCCGCGCACAAGGCGCTGGACGAGCGCCTGACGCAGGTCGAGCAGGCCCAGGCCGCAGACGCCCATACCGGCGACTTGCAGGCGCTGCAGGCGCGCATGGGCGACCTCGAAGCGCGCATGAAGCGAACCGCCGCGCCTGCCGCGGCACCCCGGCGCACCGCCGAGCCGGCCAATCCCAAGGTGCCCGAACCGCCGTTCAACGTCGTGGGCGTGGAGCTGCGCGGCGGCGAGCGCTTCCTGTCGGTGGCGGCGCCCAAGGCCTCGTCGGTGCTGGACGTGTGGCTGCTGCGCGAAGGCGATGCCGTAGGCGCGTGGCATCTGCTGGCGATCGAGGCGCGCGCCGCCGTATTCCGCGTGGACGGCCAGACCCAGCGCCTTGCGCTGCCATAGGAGCCGGCCATGAAGCACGCCGCGATCTGCTTCGCCGCCATCCTCGCCGCTGTCGCAGGCACGGCCTCGGCGCAGTCGGCGCCGGTCGCGTCCTCTCGCACCGTTCCCGCCCAGGTGCAGAACAGCAGCGACGCTGCGCTGGACGAGCGCCTGGCACGCGATTGGGGCCTGCGCCCCGAGGAGTGGGCGCGCTACCGCCAACTGATGCAGGGGCCGCTGGGCATCTATTCCCCGAACCTCGATCCGCTGACGGCGCTGGGCATCGAGGCGCGCAGCGACGAGGAACGCAACCGCTATGCAGAGCTGCAGGTGCAGGCGGAATCGAAGCGCGTGGGCAAGACGCTGGCGTACCAGCGGGCCTACGACGCGGCGTGGAAGCGGCTCTATCCGGGACAGCAGCGCGTGAACATGCCCGGCGCGAAGGTGCCGGGCGCCGGCAACCGGGGCTCGGGCCGGCTGGCGGTTTTCGTGAAGGCCGAGTGCCCGCCGTGCGAGCAGCGCGTGCGCCAGTTGCAGGCGGCCGGCACCGCCTTCGACCTCTACATGGTCGGCAGCCGCCAGGAGGACGCCCGCATCCGCCAGTGGGCGACGCAGGCCGGCATCGACGCCGGCCGCGTGCGCTCCCGCACCATCACGCTCAACCATGACGCCGGGCGCTGGCTGTCGCTCGGCCTGCCCGGCGATCTGCCCGCTGTGGTGCGCGAGGTCAACGGCCAATGGCAGCGGCAGTAACCCGCCGTGCAGGCTGCGCGGCCTTGGTCCTCGGCCTTTGCGCCCATGCCGCCATCGTCTTCGGCCAGGAGGTGCCGCCACCCGCCTACCAGCTCGCCGCTCAGCAGGCGGGCGTGCCGTCGCCGGTGCTGTATGCGGTGGCGCTGCAGGAGAGCGGCGCCCGGCTGCGCGGCCGGTTGATCCCGTGGCCGTGGACGCTCAACGTCGCCGGCCGCGCCGAACGCTACGCCACGCGGGCCGAGGCCTGCGCAGGCATCCGCCGGGCGCTCGCCCGCACGCCGGCCAACCGCATCGACGCCGGCCTCGGCCAGGTCAACCTCGGCTACCACGCGCACCGCTACGCGCATCCCTGCGAGCTGCTGGACCCATACCGCAACCTCGCCATCGCCGCGGAAATCCTGCAGGAGCAGCACACGCCGGGCGAGGACTGGCTGGTCGCCATTGGCCGCTACCACCGCCCCGCGGGCGGCGAGCCCGCCGCCCGCTACCGCCGCAGCGTCCACCAGCACCTGACCCGCGTGCTCGGGCCGGGCGCCTCACTTCCCTCTGCCCGGAGCCCCATGCCATGAACCGCATCCTCGTTGCCGCGACTGCGGCGCTGCTGGCCACCACCGCCGACGCGCAGGACCGCGGCCCTCTCAGCAAGAACAGCTCCCCGCCGCTGATCGTGGTCGAGGACAAGGGCGGCACCTCGGTGCTGCCGTACTACCGCGCCTTGAACCCGCAGGATGCGCAGCCCGGTCAGCCAGCCACGCCGCAATCCAAGCCGCGCATTGGCGGCCCGGCCGAAGCCGAGGCGGCCATGCTGCCGGTGCGCTCGATGCGGCTAACACCCGGCGACGAGCCGCGCCGCGTGATCCGCGCACCGGGCCTGACGCCGCTGTTCCTGGTCGGCGACGACGACCGCTCGCGCGCCTGGCTCAAACAGCGGGGCAAGGACTTGCAGGCGCTGCGCGCCGTGGGCCTGGTGGTCAACGTTGCGACGCCCGAAGCCCTGGCCGCACTGCGCCGCCTGGTACCGGGCTTGATGCTCTCGCCGGCCTCGGGCGACGAGCTGGCGCAGCGCTTGGGGCTCAAGCACTACCCGGTGCTGATCACCGCCTCCGGCATCGAGCCCTGACGTGACGTGAAGCACCCGCCATGGCCCAGTCCCAAGCCGTCGAAGTCTTGCTGCGGCCAGCGGTGGAGCTATACACCGTCGCGGTCTGTGCGGGCGCCGCGCTTCTGTGCCTGGTGGCCCCGTGGTCGCTCGCGCTGAGCCCCTTGCTCGGCCTGGGCAGCGCGCTCGCTTTCCTCACCTTCGGCACGCTGCGTTTTCACGATGCTTGGGCCATCCTGCGCTACCGGCGCAACATCCGCCGCCTGCCGCGCTACGTGATGACCAGCCGCGACGTGCCGGTGAGCCAGCAGCGGTTGTTTGTCGGCCGGGGCTTCCGCTGGGATCAGCGACACACGCACCGGCTCATGCAGACCTACCGGCCGGAGTTCCGCCGCTACGTCGAGCCGACGACGATCTACCGGATGGCGCGGCGCATGGAAGAGCGCCTGGAGTTCGCGCCGTACCCGCTGTCGAAGATGGCGAAGGCCCTGGCCTGGGACAACCCGCTCAACCCGGCGCGTCCGCTGCCGCCGGTGGGCGGTATGCCGCGGCTGCACGGTATCGAACCGCACGAGGTCGACGTCACGCTGCCATTGGCCGAGCGCGTCAGCCACAGCCTGGTGTTAGGTACGACCCGCGTCGGCAAGACCCGCCTGGCCGAGCTGTTCATCACCCAGGACATCCGGCGCAAGGTCAACGGACAGCACGAGGTCGTGATCGTCTTCGACCCGAAGGGCGATGCCGACTTGCTCAAGCGCATGTACGTGGAAGCCAAGCGCGCCGGGCGCGAAGGCGAGTTCTATGTCTTTCACCTGGGCTGGCCGGACATCTCCGCGCGCTACAACGCGGTGGGCCGCTTCGGACGCATCTCGGAAGTCGCCACGCGCATCGCGGGCCAGCTTTCCGGTGAAGGCAACAGCGCGGCGTTCCGCGAGTTCGCCTGGCGCTTCGTCAACATCATCGCGCGGGCCTTGGTCGAGCTGGGGCAGCGGCCCGACTACCTGCTGATCCAGCGCCATGTCATCAACATCGATGCGCTGTTCATCGAGTACGCCCAGCACTACTTCGCCCGGAACGAGCCCAAGGCCTGGGAGGTCATCGTCCAGCTCGAAGCCAAGCTGAACGACAAGAACATCCCGCGCAACATGATCGGCCGCGAGAAGCGCGTCGTCGCGCTGGAACAGTACCTCTCGCAGGTGCGCATCTACGACCCGGTGCTCGACGGCCTGCGCAGCGCGGTGCGCTACGACCGGACGTACTTCGACAAGATCGTCGCGTCGCTGTTGCCTCTGCTGGAGAAATTGACCACCGGCAAGATCGCCCAGTTGCTGGCGCCGAACTATTCGGACCTCTCCGACCCGCGGCCGATCTTCGACTGGATGCAGATCATCCGAAAGCGGGCCGTGGTCTACGTCGGCCTCGATGCGCTGTCGGACGCGGAAGTCGCGGCGGCAGTCGGCAACTCGATGTTCAGCGATCTCGTCTCGGTCGCCGGCCACATCTACAAGTTCGGCATCGACGACGGCCTGCCGGGTGCCGCGACGGGCGTGAAGGTGCCGATCAACGTGCACGCCGACGAGTTCAACGAACTCATGGGCGATGAGTTTATTCCGATGGTCAACAAGGGTGGCGGTGCCGGCGTGCAGGTCACGGCCTACACGCAGACCCTCTCGGACATCGAGGCGCGCATCGGCAACCGCGCGAAGGCGGGTCAGGTCGTCGGCAACTTCAACAACCTGTTCATGCTGCGCGTGCGCGAGACCGCCACGGCCGAACTGCTGACGCGCCAACTGCCCAAGGTCGAGGTCTACACGACGACGGTGATGAGCGGCGCCACCGACAGCTCCGACCCGACCGGCAACACCGCGTTCACGTCGAACACGCAGGACCGCATCAGCAGCAACAGCGTGCCATTGATCGAACCAGCGCACGTGGTCGGCCTGCCCAAGGGCCAATGCTTCGCGCTGATCGAGGGCGGGCACCTGTGGAAGGTGCGCATGCCCTTGCCGGCACCCGATCCCGACGAGGCCATGCCCAAGGATCTGCAGGAGCTGGCCGGCTATATGCGGCGGCACTACGTCGAGGCCGGCGACTGGTGGGACAACAAGGGGCTTCCCGGTCTGCAGGACCAGGCACTGCCCGACGATCTGCTCGCCGACTTCAAGCAGATGGCGAGCGCGGATGAAGAGGCCACGGCATGAGCGATCCCGCCGTCGCCGTCCAGCGCCAACAGATTCGCCAGCAGGGCCTGATCGCGGGGCTGGTGACGCTGCCGTTCCGGCTGTTCGGTGTGTTGATCGGCTCGCTGCTGCTGTGCATCGTGATCGAGTGCATCGGCATGCACTTCCTCTGGCCCGAGCAGGGCTGGCGCCATGCGCAGGGCATGTTGAACTACGAACTGTCGCAGCTCTCGGAGCATTTCACGCAAAGCGTGCTGGTGCAGGAGCCGGGGCGTAGTGCGCGCCAGCTTGTCGAGTGGGCCTACCAGGGCTTGTTCGTGAAGACGGG
This sequence comes from Thauera sp. K11, assembly GCF_002354895.1. Taxonomy (NCBI): domain Bacteria; kingdom Pseudomonadati; phylum Pseudomonadota; class Betaproteobacteria; order Rhodocyclales; family Zoogloeaceae; genus Thauera; species Thauera sinica. The sequence goes on along the minus strand of NZ_CP023439.1, from coordinate 4,230,873 downwards.
CCTGCTGGACTGGATACGCGACGCCGCGGCGCAATCACGCGCCGGTGCCAAGAGCCAGGCGCAGGACTTCCGCTACTACATCGGGCAGCTCTACGCGCATGTCGAGAGCTACGTCATCGCCTCGGCCTACACGGTGCTGGTGTTCCTCGTGCGGCTGCTGGTACTGATCCTGACCTTGCCGCTGTTCCTGATGGCGGCCTTCACCGGCCTGGTGGATGGCCTGGTGCGCCGTGACGTGCGCGGCTTCGGCGCCGGGCGCGAATCGGGCTTCGTCTACCACCGGGCGAGGGCCAGCCTGATGCCGCTGGCGGTGCTGCCCTGGGTCACGTACCTGGCGCTGCCGGTCAGCGTGCATCCGCTGCTGATCCTGCTGCCAAGCGCCGCGCTGCTCGGCGTCGCGGTCTGCATCGCGTCGGCGACGTTCAAGAAGTACCTGTAGCCGCATCGGCCGCCGTCGCGGAAAGCGGTGGCGGGCCGGTTCCGATTGATTGCGGCACCGGAAGACCGGCCGTTTGAGCATCAAGCCATCCGCATCCCTCGGAGAACGGCTCGATGGAAACCACTCGCAATCCCGCGCAGGTTCGGCGCTTTGCCGTCGCGGCACCCTGGACCGTGCGTCTTGTCGCGCTTCTGCTTGCCGCTGCCGGATTGCAGCCCGCCATCGCCGCCGATGCCTCCGACAACGCCGCGGAGCGCGAGATGCTCGCCGCGGTGACGCGCCAGCTCGACCTACTGGACCGCCTCGCCGAGCGAGCCGCCGCCACCGCGCCGCAGGAGCGCACCCGCTACCACTTTGACTACGCGCGGCTGCGTGCTGATCTGGAGCGCGTGCGCACCGGCGTGCACGACTACCTCGTTCCGCAACGCGCCCAGCCGCGCGATCCTGTGCCGCTGCTGGCCGGCGACTACACGCGCAGCAATGCAACCACCGCGACGCCTGCCAAGGAGGCGCCGTCGCCATGACGCCTTCCGCCGATCAGGTCGCCGCCTTCACGGCCAATGGCGGTTTCGCGCCCGGGGCCGTCTCCACCGTCGTGCTCGGTTTCGTCTTCGCCGTCCTGCTGCTGTGGGGCGTGTGGGCGATGCGCACCGCCTATGTCGGCTGGGCCGAACACCACCTGACCCAACGCCAGTTCCTCGGCGTCATCGTGCGCTTCGTCGCGATGTACCTGGTGCTGGGCTTTTTCCTCCTGTCCTGACCCCATGAAAGGTACTTCGCCATGAACGCTCCCGCTACTTCTCGCCGCCCCACGTCGCGGCCCGCCGCGCGCCTCGCTGCGCTGCTGATCCCGCTGGGCATCGCCGCCACGCCGCTGCCGTCGTTCGCCGACCTTCCCACACTGGAAGACCCGTCGCGCGGCACTGGCAGCGGCATCATGCAGACGCTGCAGAACTACGGCTATGACATCGTGCTGCTGGTGGCGTTGCTCGTGGTCGCTTCGATGTTCGTCGGCGTCTGCTACCACGCCTACACGCGCTACGCCGAAATCCACACCGGCCGCGCGACCTGGGGCCAGTTCGGCTTGACCGTAGCGGTGGGCGCGATCCTGCTGGTCGTCGGCATCTGGCTGCTGACCAAGGCCACCGGCGTCCTGTAAGGCCCGGCAACGATGGCCGGCTCCCTGGAGAGTCCGTCGCGCGACGGGCTCGTGACCTTCCTGCCGCACCGCCTCAACCGCCATCCGGTGGTCGTGCGTGGGCTCACGGCCGACGAGCTGTGGGTCTGCGCCGGCCTGTCCGGCACGGCCGGCCTCGTGGTCGGCGTGCCGCTGGCCTGGCTGACGCACAGCATCGCGATGGTGCCCACGCTGATCGTCGCCGGCATCGGCATCGGCGTCTTCGTGGGCGGCGGCCTGCTGCGGCGGTGGAAACGCGGCCGGCCCGACACCTGGCTGTACCGCCAGCTCCAGTGGCGCCTCGCGCTGTGCTACCCCGTGCTGACCGCGCATACGGGCGGGAGCCAGCTCATCACCCGTTCGGGCTGGTGGTCCACGCGGCGCCTGCGGCCTGACCCGTCCCTGCGTCGAGGTAGACCATGAGCCGATTCAAGAACGAGGTCGCGCACCTGCAGGCGCACGTGAAGACCTTGCGCCTGGCCGGCGCTGCGCTTTTCATCGTAGCGCTGCTGCTTGGCTTCGGCTGGTGGAGCGCGCCCAAGAGCCTGACCATCCACGTGCCGCCCGACCTGCGCTCGGGCAGCACGCGCAAGTGGTGGGACGTTCCGCCCGAGAGCGTCTACGCCTTCACCTTCTACATCTGGCAGCAAGCCCAACGTTGGCCGACCAACGGCGAGCAGGACTACCCGCGCAACCTGCATGCGCTGTCGGCGTACTTCACGCCGAGCTGCCGCGCCTTCCTGCAACAAGACTACGAATTCCGGCGCAGCAATGGCGAGTTGCGTCAGCGCGTGCGCGGCATCTACGAGATTCCGGGTCGCGGTTACGGCGACGACTCGGCCATGCGCGTGCGCACTGTGTCGGCCAACAACTGGATCGTCACGCTCGACGTGAGCGCCGACGAGTACCTGGGTGCCGAGCAGGTCAAGCGCGCGCTCGTGCGCTACGCGCTCAAGGTCGTGCGCATGGACGTGGACCCCGAGCGCAACCCCTTTGGCCTGGCGCTGGACTGCCATGCGCGCGCGCCGGAGCGCATCGAAACCCCGCCGCCTGCGGCGCCGCCCGGCCGGGCCGCGAGCGCTGGCTCCAACCTGCAGGGAGACACCCCATGAAGTCCCTCGTGAAGCGTTCATCTGCGGCGGCCCTGGCCGGCCTGCTGCTGTGCCTGGCTTTCGTGCCTGCAGTCCATGCCGTCGAAATCCTGCGCTGGGAGCGCCTGCCGCTGGCGGTGCCGCTCGTCGTCGCCCAGGAGCGCGTGGTGTTCGTCGAGCGCAACGTGCGCATCGGCGTTCCACCCACCGTTGGCGAACAGTTGCGCGTGCAGAGCGCCGGGGGCGCGATCTACCTGCGCGCCAATGCGCCGATCCCGCCCACGCGGCTGCAATTGCAGGACGTGGAATCGGGCGCGCTGATCCTGCTGGACATCGCGGCCGAGCCGGCGAAGGCGGGCCAACCCGCGCTCGAACCCGTGCGCATCGTGGAAGGCGACGTGCCGGCCACGCGCTACGGCGAGCCGGCCAGGCCTGGGGCGACGGCGGACGACGATGCTGAACGCACGGCACCTGCTGCGAAGCGCGCTACGCCGGTGGCGGTCGTGCTCACGCGCTATGCGGCGCAGAACCTCTATGCGCCGCTGCGCACCGTGGAGCCCGTGCCTGGCATCGGCCGCGTCAACCTGCGGCGCGGCCTGGAGCTGTCCACCTTGGTGCCGACGCTGCCGGTGCGTGCGCAGGCGCTGGCCGCCTGGCGGCTCGAAGACCAGTGGGTGACGGCGGTGAAGCTCACCAACGCCTCCGGGCGCTGGCTCGACCTCGATCCCCGCGCGCTGCAGGGCGACTTTCTCGCCGCGACCTTCCAGCACCCGAACCTGGCGCCGGCCGGCCGCGCCGCCGACACCACGGTGGTCTACCTCGTTACCCGTGGCCACGGCCTGGCCGAGTCGCTGCTGCCCAAGCTCTCACCGATCGACGCGACGGTGAACCTGCCGCCGGCTGCGGCGGCCGGCCAGGCCGAAGGAGGTGCCCGCCATGAAAAGTAATCCCCTCCTGAAGTGGCTGCTGATCCCGATGGCGCTGGTGCTGCTGTTCGTCGGCATCAAGATGTTCTCCGGGGATCGCGGCGCCAAGCCCGTTCCGGCCGGCAGCGCCAACCCACTCACGCCCGAAGAGATGAAGGCGCTGGGCATCGAGGGCGACACGCCGCGCGATACCGTCGCGACGCTGGTGGCCCAGGTCAAGCAGTTGCGCAATGAGCTGCAGACGGCGCTCAACGACAACAAGAACCAGAAGAGCGAGAACGAGCGCATGCGCGCGCGGGAGAGCGCCATCGACCAGCGCATCCAGTCCGCGCTCGAAGGCGAGCGCGGCCGCCTGCAGCAGGACCGCGAGCAGTTGGCCGGCGACCGCCAGCAGACCCAGGGCCTGTTGCAAGACCTGCAGCGGCGCCTGGATGGGCTTTCCGGCAAGGGCGGCCAGGCCGACCTGCCGGTGGGGCTGGGCCTGGAGGATGGCGACGGCAAGGGCTTCGGCGGCACCCAGGGCGGCGCCGCGCGCAGCGCCAGCGGCACGCGCTGGGTGGAACCGGACGACGCGAAGCCCTCGGCGAAGAACGGCAGCGGCGGCGCCCTGAACTTCCCGACCAGCTTCGGGCCGGCGCAGAAGACGCTTTCCGACACGGCCGACAACGTGGCCAGCACCGTGGCGGACGCCGGCAGCCGCGCGGTGGGCGCGTCGGCCAAGCCGGTCTACACGGTGCCGTCGAACTCGACGCTGATGGGCTCGATCGCGATGACCGCGCTGATCGGCCGCGTGCCGATCGACGGCACGGTCAACGACCCGTACCCGTTCAAGGTGCTGATCGGCCCGGACAACCTGACCGCCAACGGCATCGACATCCCCGACGTGGCGGGCGCGGTGGTCAGCGGCACGGCCTCGGGCGACTGGACACTTTCCTGCGTGCGCGGACAGATTCGCTCTGTCACGTTCGTCTTCAACGACGGCACGGTGCGCACCATTCCGGAGGACGGCAACCGCAACCAGAATGGCGGCGGTGGCTCGGGCGGCAACGCGAACAGCATCACGCACGGCGGCCTGGGCTGGATCAGCGATCCTTACGGCATCCCCTGCGTCAGCGGCGAACGGCGCAGCAACGCGCAGCAGTACCTGGGCTCGCAGGCCCTCATCACCGCGGCCGGTGCCGGCGCAGCCTCCCTCATCAAGTCGGACAACGGCAGCGTGGCCGTGGTCGCCAACAGCAACGGCTCGCTCGGCACCGTGGGCATCAGCGGCAACGAGGCGATGGGCCGCATCCTGGCCGGTGGCGTGCGCGACATGGCCGATTGGGTCAACAAGCTGTATGGGCAGGCCTTCGCCGCGGTCTACGTGCGCCCCGGCGCCAAGGTCGCCGTGCACCTGGAGCAGCCGCTCAACATCGACTACGACGCCAAGGGGCGCCGGGTCAATCACCGCATCGGAGGCAAGCATGCGTCGGATTTGGATTGAATCGGCCGCGATCCTGTGCGCGGCCGTGGTGCTGGGTGGCTGCGCCACCAGCAAGGACAAGCTGCTGCCGCACGGCGATCACACCATGCTCGATGTGTGGAACCAGGAGACGGGCGGCAGCGCCGGTGGCGCTGCGGGTGGCGGACAGGCTGCACGGCAACTGCTCGATGCACGCCAGGGCCTGCGCCGGCCGCTGACGGAGGCCGACGTGCAGGCAGCACCTGCCGCCGCAGCAGCCTACACGCGCACCGCGGCCAACGAGATCTACCGCCAGTTCCACCGGCTGCCGAACCCCGACCTGGTGATGTACGTGTTTCCGCACCTGGCCGGCAGCGATCCGGTGCCGGTGCCCGGCTACACCACCGTCTTTCCCCTGTATCAGCGCGTGCAGTACGCGATGCCCGGCGAACGCCTGGAGGACTACTGATGGCCTGGCCCTTGCCCTGGCCGCGCAAGGCCCTGACGTCTGCTGGTCCCGACCTGGATGCCGATGACGCCTGGTCGCAGCATGTCACGATGATGGCGTCGCACGGCATCCCCGAGCCGGGCATCGCAGCGGACGACCGGCCGCGCCGACCGGCCACCGAGGCGGACCTGCAAGCGCTCTACGGCGTGGCGCCGTCCTTCGCCGACCTGCTGCCTTGGGTGGAGTACCTGCCGGATTCCAAGAGCATGCTGCTGGAAGACGGCCAATCGGTGGCTGGCTTCTTCGAGCTGGCGCCGGTGGGCACCGAGGGCCGCGAGATGGCCTGGCTGTGGCAGGCGCGCGATGCGTTGGAGAACGCGCTGCAGGACTCCTTCGACGAACTCGACGAGAACCCCTGGGTGGTGCAGCTCTACGCCCAGGACGAATCGACCTGGGACAACTACCTGCGCGGGTTGGCCGACTACGTGCGGCCGCGCGCGCAGGGCAGCACCTTCACAGAGTTCTACGTGAGGTTCTTCGCACACCACCTGCGCGCCATCGCCAAGCCCGGGGGCCTGTTCGAGGACACGACCGTGACGCGCCTGCCGTGGCGCGGCCAGGTGCGGCGCGTGCGCATGGTGGTCTACCGGCGTGCTAACACGGCGACCGCATCGCGGCGCGGCCAGTCGCCCGAGCAGGCGCTGACGACGATCTGCGACCGGCTGGTGGGCGGCCTCGCCAACGCAGGCGTGAAATCCCGGCGCATGGAGGCGGCCGACATCCACGACTGGCTGCTGCGCTGGTTCAACCCGCATCCGACGCTGCTCGGCCCCAGCGCCGACGACCGCGAGCGCTTCTATGCGCTCACGCGCTATCCCGAGCAAGCCGAAGACGGAGAGATCGAATTGGCCAGTGACGACTTCGGACAGCGCCTGTTCTTCGGCCAGCCGCGCTCGGACGTGGCGAACGGTACGTGGCTGTTCGATGGCCTGCCGCACCGGGTCATCGTGATGGACCGGCTGCGCATGCCGCCAGCGACCGGCCACGTCACCGGCGAAACCCGCAAGGGCGGCGATGCGGTCAATGCGCTGTTCGACCAGATGCCCGAGGACACGGTGATGTGCCTGACGGTCGTCGCGGCGCCGCAGGACGTGCTCGAAGCTCACCTGAACCACCTGAGCAAGAAGTCGGTCGGCGAGACGCTGGCCTCGGAGCAGACGCGCCGCGACGTGCAGGAAGCGCGCGGGCTGATCGGCAGCGCGCACAAACTGTACCGCGGCGCGCTCGCCTTCTACCTGCGCGGGCGCGACCTGGCGCAGCTCGACGCCCGCGGCCTGCAACTGATCAACGTCATGCTCAACGCCGGCCTGCAGCCGGTGCGCGAGGAAGACGAGGTGGCGCCGCTGAACAGCTACCTGCGCTGGCTCCCGTGCGTGTTCGATCCGGCGCTGGACAAGCGCCAGTGGTACACGCAACTGATGTTCGCGCAGCACGCTGCGAACCTTGCGCCGGTGTGGGGCCGCAGCCAGGGCACGGGGCATCCGGGCATCACGTTCTTCAACCGCGGCGGCGGGCCGATCACCTTCGATCCCTTGAACCGGCTCGACCGCCAGATGAACGCGCACCTGTTCCTGTTCGGGCCGACCGGCTCTGGCAAGTCGGCAACGCTCAACAACATCTTGAACCAGGTCACGGCCATCTATCGGCCGAGGCTGTTCATCGTGGAGGCTGGCAACAGCTTCGGTCTGTTCGGCGACTTCGCCACGCGGCTCGGCCTCAAGGTGCATCGCGTGAAGCTCGCTCCCGGCGCCGGCGTCAGCCTCGCGCCGTTCGCGGATGCCCACCGATTGGTCGACACGCCCAGCCAGGTGCAGACGCTGGACGCCGATGCGCTGGACGAGGACCAGGAGCCTGTCGCGCAGGCGGTAAGCCGCAGCGAGGAGGTGGACGAGCAGCGCGACGTGCTCGGCGAGCTGGAGATCACCGCGCGGCTGATGATCACCGGCGGCGAGGACAAGGAAGAAGCGCGCATGACGCGCGCCGACCGCAGCCTGATCCGCCAGTGCATCCTCGATGCGGCCCAGCTTTGCGTGGCCGACCGGCGCACGGTGCTCACGCGCGACGTGCGCGACGCGCTGCGCGAGCGCGCCCGCGATACCTCGCTGCCGGAGGTGCGCCGCGCACGGCTGTTGGAGATGGCGGACGCGATGGATATGTTTTGCCAGGGCGTGGACGGCGAGATGTTCGACCGGTCCGGCACGCCCTGGCCCGAGGCCGACATCACCATCGTGGACCTCGCCACGTTCGCGCGCGAGGGCTACAACGCCCAGCTCTCGATCTCGTACATCAGCCTCATCAACACGGTGAACAACATCGCCGAGCGCGACCAGTTCCTGGGCCGGCCGATCATCAACGTGACGGATGAAGGCCACATCATCACCAAGAACCCACTGCTCGCGCCCTATGTCGTGAAGATCACGAAGATGTGGCGCAAGCTCGGCGCCTGGTACTGGCTGGCGACGCAGAACATCGACGACCTACCGAAGGCGGCCGAGCCCATGTTGAACATGATCGAATGGTGGATCTGCCTGTCGATGCCGCCCGACGAGGTGGAGAAGATTGCGCGCTTCCGCGAGCTGAACCCGGCGCAGAAGGCGCTGATGCTCTCCGCGCGCAAGGAGGCCGGCAAGTTCACTGAGGGCGTGATTCTCTCCAAGAGCATGGAAGTGCTGTTCCGTGCGGTGCCTCCCAGCCTCTACCTGGCGCTGGCTCAGACCGAGCCCGAGGAGAAGGCGGAACGCTTCCAGTTGATGCAGCAGCACGGCATCGGCGAGCTGGATGCGGCCTTCAAGATCGCCGAGAAGATCGACCGTGCTCGCGGCATCGAATCGCTGGCGATCGGTGCACTGGCTTGAGGGGAGAACACCATGCGGATCGCTCGCTTCATTCCATCCCGCCCGGTCGCACTGGTCGCCGTGCTGCTCGTCGTCGCGCTGATCGCAGCGGTCTGGCTAGGCATGCAGCCACAGGCGCCGATCGCTGAAGACGTTTCCACGTCGGCCGACTTCAAACCGGCGCCCGCGCCGGCATCCGCCACCACCACCGGCCCGCCGTGGCGCTACGGGCGCGACGATGCGCGCTTCACGGTGGTGGAGTACGCCGACCTCGAATGTCCGTTCTGCCGCGCCTACTTCGCGGTGCTCAAACAGTGGATCGATGCTCACCCCGAGGTGAACTGGCAGTGGCAGCACCTGCCGCTGACCACGCATGAGCCTGCGGCGACTGCCAATGCGCGCCTGGTCGAGTGTGTCGGCGAGGCCGGCGGCCCGGCCGCTTTCTGGCACGCCGTGGAGTGGGTCTACGCGCATACCCGCGGCGACGGCCAGGGCCTGCCCGAGGGCCTGGGCTATCCCGGCATCACGCCCGCCGCCCAGCAATGCCTCGACAGCGACCGTCCCGATGCGCTGATCCGCGCGCAGTCGGCGATCGCCGCGCAGGAGGGCATCAAGGTCACGCCCACGCTGCGCCTGCGGGACCGCCATTCCGGAAAGACGCTGTTGCTGCATGGCCCGGTGGAAGGCGATGCGCTGCTGTCGGCCATCGACCTGCTGGCGGCCGGCGGCACCACCGAGACCGCATCGAAGGAAATGCCTGCCGAGTCCCTCGGCGACATGCCCAGGTAGCCCCGATCTTCAAGGCTACGCCGCGGCCCCCGGCCGCGCTGATCGACCCCGTTCGCTTCGCATCCCTCGACGCGAACAGCCGCCGCGCTGCGGTGGCGGATGCCTGTTCTTCCTTCGCTTGTTGTTTATCCCACGCGGGTCGCCCACGCCCGCAGGGGCGGCATGGCGCTTCCGCACCTTCTTTGGAGACTGCCATGCAACCCAAGATCCATGTTGTTGATGGTGTGACCTTCGTGGCCACGCCTTACCGCGCCGGAACCTTCATCCGCGAGGATGTGTTCTGGCGCCAGTTCACGATCACCTGCCAAGGCTACATCGAGTACCCCGAGGATGATCCCGTTTTCGGGACCTGGTGGACACCTCACATCCTTGAGCTGGGCCAACACGGCCTGATCGAGGAGGCCCTGGCCCTCGCAGCGGACGAACTGTCAAAAGACGAGTTCGATCTGAGATCGGAGATCGAGGCGCTGGACTTTAGGCCGGAGCTGGTCCTGATCCGCGATTCGCTCGATCGGCTGGTTGTCTCCAGCGAGGTGCAGTGCGGCAGCCGCATCCGCTGGTGCGAACCCACCGCCTCAGATGCGGAAGCCGCCGACGTCGCGAAGCAGGTTGATGACCTGCGCGGCGAGGCTTCCTACGAAGCTGGCTGGGACAACCACAGCACGGCCGAGCGCCTGCGCCTGCGTGCCCGCGTGCTCGCCGGCCGGCTGGTCGATCCATTCTGGCAGGCCCATGCCCGCCGCGCCGTTCAAGCCTCGGCGGCCACGGCTGCGGTCGCCTGATCCACACGGGAGCTTCGGCTCCCGTTCTTCTTCCTTGAGGCGCTGGCGAAAGCGGGGTGTGCGCGGTGCGCATTCCTTGTCGCAGCGGACATGCCTTCGGCGTTCGACTAGGGACCTTGCTCTCATTCCCAGGACGCCCGCCATGACGGCTCCCTTGTTCAATTCCATCCCGCGGCTGCGGGCCACGCGCATCGCGTGCGCGGGAGGGCTGCTGCTTGCCCTGTGTGGCCAGGTCGCTTCTGCCGCCGACGTGCTGGTCGTGACCGACAGCAGCCATCCGGTGCAATCCACGTCCGGCGCCCGCGTGGTCGAGCTGGACCTGCCCGAGCGCATCGAGGCCGAGCTGGCGGCCGGTCTGCCCAACGATCCCAGCCGCGCCGCTGCCCTCGTGCAGCAGCGCTTGCGCGATGGCGGCCAGGCCTTGCAGCGCCGGATCGGCACCGCCTACCAAGGTGTGGCCGATGCCTGGGGCCTGGGCATCGCCAAGGTGCCCGCCGTCGTGGTCGATCGCCGGTATGTGGTTTACGGCGAGCCCGACGTGGCGCGCGCCGTGGCCCGCATCCAAGCCCATCGGAGGACACAGCCATGAAGCGCCTGCTGTCGGCATCGTCGCGCCGCGCGCGCCTTGCCATCGCTTCGGTGCTGCTGGGCGGCGCGGCATCGAGCTTCGCCCTGAACACCGCCACCATCGTGTCCTCGGCCCTGTCGCCCGACTGCATCGAGTACCGCGTCGTCGGCATCTGCTACTGGCTGTTCTGCACCACGTTCGGCTGCTCGGTACGCACGTCGGTGAAGGTGCGGCACTACGTGCCGGACGCGGTGGTGTCGAGCTACAGCAACACTGGCGAGAACCCCTGGGTCGAGGTGCGCGCGATGAGCACGCCGAATCCCACGGCGCAGGCCGGCGGCGATGGCACGACGAACCACGACAACGAGAACAACCTCGCCAAGTTCAAGAACGCCGATGTCATCGGCCACCCCGGCGGCTACGTGTTCAGCCAGTTCGCGAGTTCCTTCGGCTACTCCTGCGAGGGCGCCGGCACGGCCTTCATGCCGTACCTGCTCAGCACGCTGGACACCATCGCCTGGCGCTACAACATCCCGGAAGCCTTCTACCCCGAAGCGCTCATTCCCGGCCGGCGCGAGATCGGCACGCGCACCGGCCTGAACCTGTGGGGCAACGTGTACGCCCGCGGGGGCTTCCTGCACCAGACCGATGACCACAAGAGCGGCGCCGTGGTCGCGCAACGCGCGGGCGACGTCGTGACGCGGCGCAACCAGATCCACGTGTACCAGCCGCTGCTCGCCGACGCCCGCGACGGCTACTGGCCGGCCGGCGCACTGATGGAGACCGACGCCTCGACGGGCAAGTGGCAACCGCTCACGCCCACGCTCTCGAACAGTTGCGTTGTCTTCCCGCACAGCGGAAGCCTCACGCAGGCGCAGCAGGGCGACTACGCCTGGGCGCTGTGGCGGCCCTATGCCTGCTGCCAGCGCCGCGGCCAGGTTTTCCTCGGCAGCGTCGATTTCAACTGAGGAAAGCCCATGAAAACCCCCGTGCAAACTTTCATCTCCCGTCTCGCGCAACGCGCCAAGCCCTACACACTCAGCATCGCGCTCGCCTGCGCCATCACCGCCGCGGCCGGCGTCGCGTGGGCGCAGACCCGCATCAACCCGACCGGTGTCGGCGTGAGCGGCAGCGTGATCGGCGACGACGTGCTCTACAGCATCGGTGGCGGTCGGGCCGTGTCCATGGGCGGCGCCGGGAACATGCAGAGCATCGGTGTGGGCATTGGTTGGAACAGCAACCTCATTTGCGGCGACATGAGCATCACGACGACGCTGCAGAACCAGTTGAACGGCATCACCAACGGCTTCCAGCAGATCATGAGCAACGTGATCCAGAGCGCGACCAGCGCGGTGGCCTCTCTGCCGGCGCTGATCATCCAGCGCGCCGATCCGGGCCTCTACAACCTGCTGACAAATGGCGTGCTGCAAGCTCGGCTCGACTTCGACCGCAGCAAGCTGACGTGCAAGGCGATGGCCAACCGGATGGCGGACATGGCCGGTGGCCAGGCCGGTTGGGATCAACTCGCCGAAGGCTTCGCGCTGCGCGATGCGGTGAGTAGCACCGATGCGGTGTCCGCCGTCGAGCAGGCCGAATCGAACAAGGGCAACAACGGCGTGCCCTGGGTCGGGGGCAGCAACGCAGGTGGCTCGGGCCAGGGTTCGATCAAGGTGGTCGGCGACGTGACCCGCGCCGGCTACAACCTGCTGAACAGCCGCGGCGTCACGGACACCTCGTCCATCCCGCGCGCGTCCTGCGGCAACCGGCTGACCTGCCAAACCTGGTCCTCGCCGCAGGCCGCCGCGGACTTCGCAACGCGCGTGCTCGGCGAGCGCGAGCAACGCACCTGCGAGACCTGCACGAAGACGCAGACGACGCCCGGCGTCGGCCTGACGCCGGTGATCCAGGAAGAGTACGAGGCCAAGCTGCAGGCGCTGCAGGGCCTTGTGACGGGCTCGACGCCGATGACGGTGGCGAACCTCGAAGCCGCCGGCAGCAACTCGCTGCCGATCACGCGCGGCGTGGTCGAGGCGCTGCGCGACGAGCCCGATCAAGACCTGCTGGGCAAGCGCCTGGCGTCCGAGGCCGCGCTGTCGAGCGTTCTGGAGAAGGCCCTGCTGTTGCAGCGCACGCTACTGACCGGCAAGAAAGAGCCGAACGTCGCCGCCAACGAGCTGGCCGTGAAGGCAGTCGACCGGGAGAACACCACGCTGGAGCAGGAGATCAACAACCTCAAGACCGAACTAGAGCTGCGGCGCACGCTGGCTGGCAATTCGGCGATGGCGATCGTGCAGCGGCACGGCACCCGCGCCGCCGGCTCGCGCGGCATCTTCGAGGGCGACACCACGCGCGACCGGCTCAAGGAAGTGCAGAAGCCGAGGAACAACTGATGGCCGCGCGCGCATGGGCCTGGCTGCGGCCCGCCTGGTTGTTCAACCGGCGCGTAGTCCTCGCGCTGCTGTGGGTGCTGGCGGTCGCCGGCATCGCGGCGGGTGTCAACGTCGTCGGCGTGCATGTCGTCGGCAGCATCGACGGCTGGGAGCGGTGGCTGCGCGAGCACTCGGCCCACTTCCTAGTGTGGCGGCTGCTGCTCTACGCAGCCACGTCCTACGGCTGGTGGTGGATGCGTCGGCGCCTGCGCGAGCGCGAGCCTTCGCCCGAGGCGCACCAGCGCCTGCTGCGCGTCGAGATCGCGGCCGTCGTCACCCTCGTGCTGCTCGAAGGCAGCCAACTGCTGCGCAGCGGCTGAACGACTGAGGCGAGGAGCACGCCATGACCCTCTACACGACCGACTACCTGGAGTATTACCTGACGCTCGTCGGGTGGATCGTCAACAACGGCATCTGGAACATCCTGGTGGCCAGCGGCGTGTTTGCGCTGCCCTTCGTTGTGATCGTCGTGCAGGAGTGGCTGCGCGCACGCGCCGAAGGCGCCGACGAGGGCAATAAGGGCGTGCTGTCCTCGATGCGCATCGAGAACCGCGTGTGGGTGGCGATCGTCGTCATCCTGTTCGCCGGCATCCCCTTCATACCGGTCGACCTCAGCACGATCCGGTTCGACACGACGCGCTCTGCGCAGTGCCAGGTCAGCGTCCCGCAACCCAACGACACGGGCTGGTCCAACGCCTACACGACGCTCAACAACCAGAACGCGCTGGTGCCGGTGTGGTGGTTCTTCATGCACGCGATCTCGAAGGCGGTCACGGGCGGGGCGGTGGCGGCGATCCCCTGCGGCACCGACCTGCGGCAGATGCGCATGGACGTGGACGCCACCCGCATCGACGACCCAGTGCTGGCTCAGGAGGTGGGCGACTTCGTGCACGACTGCTACGGCCCGTCGCGTGCCAAGTTGTTCATGAACCGGCCCACGCTCTCCGACGAGCAGATGAACGACGTCACCTGGATCGGGTCGAGCTACTTCCTGGGCAGCACGGGCTTCTACGACACATACCACTCCAACACGCCCCGCACCGCCTGGCCGTATGACGCGACGCGCGATGCGGGGCTGGCTCAGGTGGACAGCGGCGGGGGCTATCCCACGTGCCAGCAATGGTGGTCCGACGGCAACAGTGGCCTGCGTGCGCGCCTTCTGGCGCAGGTCGACCCCGATCTGCTGACGCGCATGGGCCGCTGGGCGGGCTTCCTGTCACAGGCGGAGGTGAACGACTCGGTGGTCCGCGCCGTGGTCTCGCCAAAGCAGCAGAAGATGAACCAGGGCTCGGTCTACACCGACTACGGAGGGCAGATCGAAAAGACGCTGCCCAACATCGTCACGCGCGGCGCCGGCGACCTCGGCATGACGATGGGCTCGCTCGGCGTTTTCCCGGCCATGGACGTGGTGCGCCAGGCGCTGCCGATGGTGCTGTCGCTGCTCAAGATGGCGCTGGTCATCTGCATCCCGCTGGTGCTGGTTTTCGGCACCTACGAGCTGAAGGCCCTGGTCGCGGTGAGCTGCGTGGAGTTCGCGCTGTTCTTCGTGGACTTCTGGTTCCAGCTCGCGCGCTGGCTCGACTCGACGATTCTCGACGCGCTCTATGGCTGGGGGTTCGGAGCGAACCGGCCGCACAGCAACTTCGATCCGCTGATCGGGCTAAACAACGCTTTCGGGGACATGTTGTTGAACTTCGTGATGGCGACGATGTTCCTCGTGCTACCCAGCTTGTGGATCACAGCGTTGGGATGGGTCGGTGTCCGTGCTGGCGGTGTTCTTCAAGGCCTCGCCAACGGTACTCGGGACGCGGGCCAAGCGGGACGTTCGGGAGCTAACGTGGCGATCAGTGCAGTGAAAAAGTAGAGCGTTCCGTTAGTCGTCTTTGAATCGCGGATCGGGATCATCGTCATGCATGGCCGGGTGATAGAACAGCCCTTCACGATGGTCTCTCTCTTCCGCTTTGCGCCCGAGGAAATCGGCATCGTCGTCAGAGTCGTGTTGCCAGGCCATCCTCGCAACGACCACGATGCACAGAAGCAGCAACGCCATCCAGAACGCAGCGTAGAGCAGCACGGCAAACGCTGCGATCTTGACGATCAGCATCACGCCCTTTGCGACACCGGGTTTCCAACCCTTTGCCACCAGTCCCTGCATCGCACGTCGATCCAGCCGAACGCAGCCACGCCACAGCCGGCCCAGGGTTCGGCCCACGCGCTCGGGGAATGTTGTCTGTGCTGCGGTCTTCATGGTGCTACCTCATGTTCAATTCATCTTTCCTGGCGAGGCCTGGTCATTCGTTGCCTCCGTACCTTCGTCACTGTCGGGTCGATCTGACTGCTCAGTGCATCCGACTGTTCGCGGCTCGGTGCTATCGCCGTAGCCCGGTCCTTGAGTGCTGCGAACACGATGACTTTCGCCCTCGCGTCGTAGCGGAAGAACAAGCGGAACCGCCTGCCGATCCTCGCGCACCGCCAGTTGGAGTGCGCCGGCTCCGCGATGTTGCAGTAACGAAACTCATCCCGCGAGGGATCGCCCGGCACGGCGTCCATGACCCGATGGCTCAACGCCTGAAACAGCTTGGCGTTGGCATCGCCATCGAACTGCTGCGGCTCGCTGTCGCTGAGCGGCACTGCGGCCGCCTGTACCTTGCGCAACTGCTCGATGAAGCCCTCATGGAACAGCAGGGTCCAGCCGTGCCGCTGCATCAGATTTCCACGCGCCCATCGAAGTCGTCGCCCAGGACAACCTCATGGCCTGCATGCTCCAGCATTGTGCGAGCCAGTTCCTCGGGCAGACCGCGGATGTTTCGCCCTGCCTCGATGTCACGAGCCAGCAGGGTCAGGAACGCACCGATAGCCGGGTCTTCATGCTCTGCCTCCCCGCGGCTGACGACGACCTGGCCATCCTCGCGCAACTCGAACGCCACCTTGTCGCCGGCCTCCACGCCCAGCGCCTGGCGAACCGCCTTGGGCAGGGTGAGCTGTCCCTTGGACGTGACAGTGGCGAGTTCCTTGACGTTGGGCATGACGGCTCTCCTGGCAATCACCGCAAGGAAAATTCCTTACGATGTCAAGGGGTGGCGCCGTCAGGCGCGATTAGAAGTTGCATTGAAAATACCCGATGAGGCGAATTTCAGCGCTGAATCCTGTCCTCTGGAAGCGCTTGATTGGATTCTGTGCTATTTTTCCACGATGGATGGAAATTCACGGCATCAAGTAATCAAGCGGCTGCAGACCACGCTGCCACGTGGTGCGCCGTTCGACCTGACCACCCTGGCGCCGCTGGGGGTGTCGTCCAAGCTCGCCGCGCGCTATGCCGAGGGCGGCTGGCTCGTGCGCCTGGCCCAGGGCGTCTACGCCTTCCCGAACGACGAGTTCGGCGTCTACGGGGCGCTGAAGTTCCTGCAGCAGCGCGTGCCCGGCCTGCACGTCGGCGGCAAGAGTGCGCTGGGCCTGCAGGGTGTGCGCCACAACCTCGGCCGCGACACGCTGGTCCTGTGGGGCAACAGCCGCTACGAGCTGCCGGTCTGGTTCACTTCGCGCTTTCCGGCACGCTACGTCCATGCGCACCTGTTCGACTGGCCCGATGCCGCACTGGCCGACAAGACCCTGACCACGCCGCCCGGCCTGCCCGATCGGTTGCAAGTCGCCGTGTCCGAGCGCGCCGTGCTGGAGCTGCTCTACGAGGCCGGGACGAAGCAGAGCCTGGAAGAGGCCCGCAACCTCTTCGATGGCCTGCGCTCGCCGAGGAAGGAACTGCTCGGGCAACTGCTGTCGTGCTGCACCAGTGTGAAGACCGTTCGTCTGTTCCTCACCTGGGCACGCGAGACGCAGGTGGTCGACGTCAAGGATCTGCTGGAGCGGCATCCGCTGCGCACCGGCAGCGAAAAACGCTGGATGAGCCGACTGGCCGACGGCACCTTGCTGAGCCTGAATCCCCATGGATAAGAACTACGCCGATACCGTTCGCCTGCTGCTGGCCGTCACGCCCGAGGTCTTCGCCAACGACATCTTTGCGATGAAGGGCGGCACAGCGATCAACCTGTTCGTGCAGGATATGCCGCGCTTGTCGGTGGACATCGACGTGGTGTACCGGCCCTGGCAGGTCGCACGCGACGACGCGCTGAAGGCGATCAACGGCGAGCTGGCCGCCATCGCGCAACGCGTGCAACCGCTGGGCATCCAGACGCGCCTGGTGCGCAGCAAGGATCTCGGTGACACCAAGCTGATCGTCGAGAACGACACCAGCCAGGTCAAGATCGAGGTGAACGTCGTCTTCCGCGGCACGGTGCTCCCGGTTGAACGAAAGCCGTTGAGCGCCAAGACCGGCGACCTGTTCGGTGTCGAGTTCGAGGCGCCGATCCTGGCGCGCGACGAGCTGTATGCCGGCAAGTTGGTGGCGGCCCTGGACCGGCAGCACCCACGTGACCTGTTCGACGTCTGGCAGCTCTATGGGTCTGGCGGCCTCAGCGACGGCATGGTCGAGTGCTTCGTGCTCTACCTCGCCGGCCATAACCGGCCGCCGCATGAAGTGCTGTTCGGCAACGACAAGGACATCGCAGCGGAGTACGAGCGCGCTTTCGTCGGCATGACCGAAGTGGAGTGCTCGCTGGACACGCTGCTTGCCGCTCGTGCACAGATGCGACAGGAACTGCCTCGTCGCCTGACCGAGGGGCACAGACAGTTCCTGAGCGGGCTGGTACGCGCCGAGCCCGACTGGTCGCTGGTGCTGTGCCCGCACGCGGCCGAATTGCCCGCCTTGCGCTGGAAGCTCGCCAATCTGGAGGCGTTTCGCAAGCGGCGCCCAGCGGACTTCGCAGCGCAGGCCAACGCCCTCGATGAGGGGCTGGGTCAGGCCTGACGGCGATCCTGCTGGTCATCGACGGCTGTGGAGAGCGGCAGGAGGCGTTTCAGTCTTTGGCGCTGTTTCAACGGCTGCTGAAAGCAGGCCGTTCCTTGAAACATCATCACCAATCGGCCTGGGCCAGCTCCGTATTGGTTGTGGTCGGGACACCCTGGTTGCCCTATATCCAAAGGCTTCCAAAGGCCAAAGGGCTGGGGAAGGGGCAAGGGAATGGGGCCAAGGGGAATGGCCCTACCCGAAAAGGCCAAAAGGCTCCCCCGACCGGCCCGCCGTCCGGGGTTCGCCATGCTCTCGCTGTTCCAACGCAAACGGCCGCCGCCATCCTCTGGCACGACGCCGACACCCATACCTCCCGCCGACACCGGCAAAGGGTTGATGCGGCCCGAGCCGGCCGCATCGCTGCTGGCGACGCCCCGGCGGCAGAAGCTGTTGGAGCACATCTGGCAGCGCACCTCGCTGTCGCGCAGGCAATTCGCATCGCTGTACCTCGCGCCGCTGGAGCGCTACGCCGAGCTGGTCCAGCAATTCCCCGCATCCGAGAGCCACCACCACGCCTACCCGGGCGGCATGCTGGACCACGGCCTGGAAATCGTCGCCTACGCGCTCAAGCTGCGGCAGTCGCACCTGCTGCCCGCCGGCACCACGCCGGAGGCGCAAGCGGCCCAGGCCGAAGCCTGGACGGCCGGCACCGCCTATGCGGCGCTGTTGCACGACGTTGGCAAGGTCGCCGTCGACCTGCACGTGGAGTACGCGGACGGCACGGTCTGGCATCCGTGGCACGGCCCGCTGCGGCGGCCGTACCGCTTCCGCTACCGCAAGGAGCGCGAGTACCGGCTGCACAGTGCCGCCACCGGGCTGCTCTACGCCCGGCTGCTCGATCCGGGCATCTTCGACTGGCTCGCCGGCTACCCCGACCTCTGGGCCGCGCTCCTGTACGTGCTGGCAGGCCAGTACGAGCATGCCGGCACGCTCGGCGAACTGGTGGTGCAGGCCGATCAGGCCTCGGTGGCCCAGGAACTCGGCGGCGATCCCAGCAAGGCGTTGGCCGCGCCCAAACACGCCTTGCAGCGCAAGCTGCTCGATGGCCTGCGCTTCCTGCTGCGGGAGGAATTCAAGCTGAACCAACCTCAAGCCTCGGACGGCTGGCTGACCCAGGACGCACTCTGGCTGGTGAGCAAGACCGTCTCGGACAAGCTCCGCGCCCATTTGCTGCAGCAAGGCATCGACGGCATCCCGGCCAGCAACACGGCGGTGTTCAACGTGCTGCAGGACCACGGCATCGCCTTGCCCACGCCGGACGGCAAGGCGATCTGGAAGGCCACGGTGGCCAGCGATGCCGGTTGGTCGCACAGCTTCACGTTCCTGAAACTCTCGCCCGCATTGATCTGGGAGGCGGCCGAGCGGCCCGCTCCGTTCGCCGGCCAGGTGCAGGTCGAGCAGGAGCACGAGGACGTGGCGCAGCAGGTTCCCGCAACGCCTGGTGCGGCACGCACGGGGCCAGAGCCCGCCTACAGCGGCGCCCCGCCGGTCGCGCCCCCGATGACGGCAGCGACGGCGGACAACGGTGTCGGGGCGCTGCTCGACCTGCTGGACATGGCGCCCGCCGCGTCGGCGCCGCTCCCGATGCCACCCGAGCCCGTCGCCGACGCGCGGGCAGACGCCGAAGGAGATTCCCTGGCCAGCGCGGTGATGGCGCCGCCGACACCGCCAACCTCGGCACCCCGGCCACAGGCCGAGCCCTCCGGCGACGACTTCATGGCCTGGCTGACCCATGGCGTGCGCTCGCGCAAACTCATCATCAACGACGCCAAGGCCCTGGTGCATACCGTCGCCGGGACCGCCTACCTAGTCAGCCCCGGCGTGTTCCAGCGGTACGCACAGGAACATCCGCAGGTGGCGAGCATCGCGCGGCAGGAGAAGCTAGAGGCTTGGCAGTGGGTGCAGAAGCGCTTCGAGAAACTGGCCGCGCACCGCAAGCAAGCCAGCGGACTGAATATCTGGACATGCGAAGTCACGGGACCGCGCAAATCGCGGCGACTGCACGGCTATTTGCTCCTGGCACCGGACAGCGTATTCGGAGAAACGCCACCCGATAACCCTTACCTACGTCTCGCCAGCGACATGCCAAGAGACGAAAATCTCTCGGTTTGAGCAGAACAAATATAACGAACAGGGATAGGTAAAGCGGCCAGCGCGAGACCGGCTTCAATCCTCAGTCTTGGAAGGAGCCGGTTCGGCCAGCTTGGCTTCGGTCAGGGCCATCAGGTGGGCAGAACTGCATTTCAGCGCACGGGCGATCTTGAGGATCAGGGGCAGCGTGGGCGTGTGCTCGCCGCGCTCGATCTTGCCTACGTGCGAGCGCTCGATGCCGGCCAAGTGAGCCAGCGTTTCCTGGGCGATGCCCTGGTTGGTTCTCTCGTCGCGAACGGCGGCCCCAAACGCGATGGCTGGTTCTGCTTCGTAGGTGGTCGTGCCGGTCGGTCGGCCTCTCTGAATCTGGCGCTTCTGCATTAGCAAAAGCGTCGAGCATTGCCTCGATATAAACCACGTTAAACTTAACTCAAAAGCGCGATTGCATGCTTCATGCTTTCACCGTCGCGATGAGTTTCTTGCCCTTGGGAAGGAGGTTGGATGTGACATCGATCTATGCTTCCACCGCGATCCGTGTGGCAGTGCTCGGCGAGTGGGTGCCTTCACAGCTTGCCGACGTGCTGGCACTGCAACGTGCCGAAGAGCCGGAGACCTCTGCTGCATTGGTCCGATGTGCTGCGGCGGAACTGGCGAGCAAGTCGCTGGACGATGACTTCGATTTCGCGTTGTCGTCCACGGACCTGGAATGGCCTGGCTGGGTGTGCGAGCCGTTGTGGCACGACACGCTGGCTGTCGCCGTCGCCAAGCGTTCGCACCTGCTGGTCCATCGCGACGTACCGTGCCATGAACTGCAAAAGCAGCCCCTCATCTGTGCGCAATCTACCGCGGACGAGCCATGGCAGGCCCTGGTGCATCGGTTGATCGGCGACGCGCCACACGAGCAGGTCGTGAGCACCTTCGACATGGCGATGACGCTGGTCGCCGCGGGTTACGGCATCGCCATCGCGCCCGCCGCGCGGCTGGCAGGATACCAGTGCCGCGGCATCGTGGTGCGACCGCTGGCCGGCGCACCGCCGATCGTCATGTCCTACCTGCTGCACACGTCTGAGGCCTTGACCGAACCCCAGGAGCGGTTCGCGCGCCGCGTCCGCTCCGTGACCTGAAGTCCCGCCGCGTCAAGGCTCCATCAGGTCTTCGGCGGCATCGGCCGTGATGGCGTCTTGCACCAGGCGCTGCACGCTGCGCCGCACCTGCACCGGAATGTCGGAGTCCTCGAGATCATCCGCCGCGATGCTCTGCGCCGCGACCAGCCGCGCAGCCAGGTGCAGGTTCTTCGGGTTGACTGCCTCGATGGCAGAGCGCCCGCCGAGCGCGTCATAGGGCTGTAGCAGCGCGTGGTAGATCGCCCAGGTGTCGAGCCCGCGCGGCACCTGCTTGAGCACGGACTGCACGAGCCTGCGCTTGAGCGGATCGAGTTGCCAGTCGGGCACACGCTGCCCGCGGTGGCCCATGTGGATCGACAGCAGGTTGCCAGCCTGGATCTCGTAGGTGATCCACCGGCGCGACTTGCCGGCGAGCTTGGCGTAGTCCGCCACCGAGAGGTTGTGCGGCGCCTCAAAGGTCTCCAGCACCTGCAGGCGTTCGCGCTGCACCTCCGACAGGCGCGGCCGCGCGTACTCGGGCATGCGCACGGCCGACAGCCGCTGCACCGATGCCGGCGCTGCGGGCAGGTCGGGCGTCGGCGCGGTCACGATCAACTGTGGTGCCGTGAGGTCGATCACCGGCGGCTGTACCGCCGCTTGGCCGGCGATGGTCGGCAGGCCCTGCAGCGTGATGGTCAGATGACGGCTGGCGACCTCGACCTGGTTCTGCTCGAACAGGTCCAGGCGATCGGCCCAATCCTGCATCATCACGCGGCGCTGCTCGACGTACTCGGCATGGTTGTAGGTCGCGCTGATCTTGTCCGGGTCGGCGTGCGAGAGCTGGGCATCCACCCACTTCTTCGGGTAGCCAAGTTCGTTGAGCGCGGTCGACATCGTGGCGCGGATGCCGTGCCCCGTGAGCTGGTCCTCGTAGCCCATGCGCTTGAGCGCGCCGTTGAACGTGTTCTCGCTGACGGGATGCTTCAAGCACCAGTCGCCAGGGATGAGGTAGACCTGGGCCGGCTTGCACTGGTCCAGCAGGTGGCGAACGATCTCCTGGGCTTGCACCGACAACGGCACAATGTAGGGCGGGATGTCCACCAGGCGCTTGCGCTTCTTCTTGGTGAGCAGTGCGCGCTGCTTGAGCCTGGCCACCGGGATGATCCACAGGCCTTGCTCCAGGTCGAACTGGTCGGGCGTGGCGAAGCGCAGCTCGCCGGTGCGCACGCCGGTGAGCATCAGCAGCCGAATCCCCAACTGCGTGTTCAGGCGCCCGCGGTACTTGCGCAGCGTCTGCAACATGATCGGCAGCTCGGGCATGCGCAGGAACGGGTTGTGTTCGACCGGCGGCAGCGGCAGCGCGACGACCTCCAAGTCCTTGGACGGGTTGTCGTGCATGTTCGGGATCGCCACCGTGGCGTAGGTGAACAGTTGGGTAAACCAGGTCCGCAGCTTCTCGGCCACCGACAGCGAGCCGCGCTTTTCTACCTTGCCGATGATGTCCAGCAGGTGCGCGCGGGTGATGTCGTAGATGGTCAGGTGACGCAGCACCGGGAAAACGTCCTTCTTGAAGACGCGGGCGATCTGCTCCAGGCTGGTCTGCCGTCCTTCCTCCAGTGACAACTTGCGGTGTTTCAACCATTGGTCATATACCGCCTGGAACGTGTGTTCGCCCGCCAGCACGATCGCGTGGCGCTTGCGCTTCCGTTCGGTGTGCGGGTTAACGCCCTTGGCGAGCAGGTTGTGGGCTTCATCGCGAAGTTCGCGCGCCTCCTTCAGGGAGAGCGCCGGGTAGCTGCCGAAGGACATGCGATCACGCTTGCCGCCCCAACTGAAGCGGAAGTGCCAGGCCTTGGCGCCGTTGGCGGAAACGAAGAGGGAGAGGCCGTCCGAATCGGCCAGCGTGTATGTCTTGCCAGTGGCCTTGGCCTGGCGAACCATGAGGTCTGAGAGCATGCGCCCAACTCCTGAGAATCGAGTTGGCTGCCATGGTCCTGTCCGACCCCGCGCCGCTCCAGCAACTATGCGGAAACGGGAAGCTCCGCTTTCCGATGTACCACTTGATGTACCGTTTTGTACCGGCAGTCAGTGGTTTTCGCTGGAAGTCACTGGATTCAGCGATGGTGAAAAAGCTGAATGGTGACAATCACTTGCGACGTTCCTCGGTCTTTTCTGGAAGTCCCTGGAAAGTCGAAGTGGAGCGGGTGAAGGGAATCGAACCCTCGTCATCAGCTTGGGAAGCTGAGGTAATGGCCATTATACGACACCCGCCCGAGGGGCCGCCGGCGGGGGCCGGCGCAAAACAGGCCGCCATTCTAATGGCGGGGCTGCTGCGGCGCAATGCGGGGCGTTCAGAGTGCCAGCCGCTGCACGGCCTCGCGCACGCGGGCCTGCTCGTCCATCTTCAGGATGCGCTGCACCTTGGGCGCGAGTTCGCCGAGGTCGGCGCGCAGCACCTGCTGCTTGATCTCGAGGATGTTCGACGGGTGCATCGAGAAGTTGCGCAGGCCCATGCCCAGCAGCAGCAGCGTGTACTCGGGGTCGCCCGCCATCTCGCCGCACACCGACACCGGCATGCCGAAGCGGGCGCCGGCGGAGATCGTGCCGGCGACGAGCTTGAGCACCGCCGGGTGCAGCGGATCGTAGAGGTGCACCACGGCCTCGTCGGCGCGGTCGATCGCCAGCGTGTACTGGATCAGGTCGTTGGTGCCGATGGACAGGAACGACAGCCGGCGGATGAACATGCCCAGCGCCAGCGCGGCGGCGGGGATCTCGATCATGCCGCCGACCGGCACCGCCTCGTTGAACTTGATCTTCTCGGCGCGCAGCTCGGCCTTGGCCTTGTCGATGAGCCGCAGCGTCTGGTCGATCTCCTGCGCGTGCGCCAGCATCGGCACCATGATCTGCATCTGGCCATGCACCGAGGCGCGCAGCAGCGCGCGCAACTGGGTGAGGAACATCTTGGGTTCGGCCAGGGAATAGCGGACCGCGCGCAGGCCCAGGGCGGGGTTCGGTTCGACGCGTGCGTGCGCGCGGTCGAGCGCCTTGTCGGCGCCCAGGTCGAAGGTGCGGATCGTCACCGGCTTGTCCGGCATCGCCTTCACCACCGCGCGGTAGGCTTCGTACTGCTCCTCCTCGTCGGGCAGCACGTC
This sequence comes from Thauera sp. K11, assembly GCF_002354895.1. NCBI lineage: Bacteria > Pseudomonadati > Pseudomonadota > Betaproteobacteria > Rhodocyclales > Zoogloeaceae > Thauera > Thauera sinica. Next base: position 4,206,640 of record NZ_CP023439.1, on the reverse strand, counting down.
GCGGCCCATGAACAGGAACTCGGTGCGGTACAGGCCGATGCCGTCGGCCTTCACCGTCTTCACCGCGGCCATGTCCTTGGGCGTCTCGATGTTGCACAGCAGGTTGATCGTCTCGCCGTCCAGCGTCGTCGCGCGCGTGTCGCGCAGCCGGTTGAGCTTGGAGCGCTCGATCTCCAGCTCGCTGCGGCGCAGCCGGTATTCCTCGACGATGCGTTCGTCCGGGGCGACGATGATGATGCCGCGCGTGCCGTCGACGATGACGAGTTCGTCGTCCTCGACGAGGTCGCGCACATGGTGCAGGCCAACCACCGCCGGGATCTTGAGGCTGCGGGCGACGATCGCGGTGTGGCTGGTGGGGCCGCCCACGTCGGTGACGAAGCCGGAGATGTTGTGGTCGCGGAAGCCGATGGTGTCCGACGGCGACAGGTCGTGCGCGACGATGATCGTCCCCAGCCCGTCGCGGCGCTTGGGCGGCAGGTGGCCGGGATGCCCCAGCAGCACCTTCACCAGGCGCTCCACCACCTGCACCACGTCGGCCTGGCGCTCGCGCAGGTAGGGGTCCTCGATCTGGCGGAACTGGTCCACCAGGTGTTCCATCTGCTGCACCAGCGCCCACTCGGCGTTGCAGCCGCGGGACTTGATGAGTTCCCGCGCCGTGTCGGTGAGCATCGGGTCGGCCAGCATCATCATCTGCAGGTCGACGAAGGCGCCGACCTCGGAATGCGCCTGGCCCGAGGTGGTGGCCGCCTTCAGGCCGACGAGTTCGCCCTGCACCGTGGCGATCGCGCCGTCGAGGCGTTCGATCTCGTCGGCGAGGTGCTTGGGCGCGACGTGGTAGTGGTTGACCTCGAGCAGCGCGTGCGACACGAGGTGTACATGGCCGATCGCGATCCCCTGGGAGACCGGCAGGCCGTGCAGGGTGAAGGGCATGGCGTCACTCCCCTTCGCCGAACTTGTCCGCGATCAGCCCGAGTATGGCCTGCAATGCGGCATCGGCATCGTTGCCCTCGGTTTCCACGGCAATCGTCGCGCCGCGCGCGGCGGCCAGCATCATCACGCCCATGATGCTCTTGGCGTTGACCTTGCGGCCGTTGCGCTCGAGCCATACGTCGGCGGCGAAACTGCTCGCAAGCTGAGTCAGCTTGGCCGACGCGCGCGCATGCAGGCCGAGCTTGTTGACGATTTCGGCTTCCGCCTTCGGCATGTTCCGTTCTCCCCCTGTTCTTCCGCGGTCTTCGTTCTGTCTCAGCCGTTCTTCATGTGCAGCACGCCATCGCAGCCGCCGGACACCGCGCGCTGCAGCAGGTTGGTCATGTCGCGGTCGCGGTAGGTCAGCACGCGCAGCAGCATCGGCAGATTCACGCCGGAGATGCCTTCCACGCGCCCGGGCTCCAGCAGCTTGGCGGCGACGTTGCACGGCGTCGCGCCGTAGATGTCGGTGAGCAGCAGCACGCCCTCGCCGCTGTCGGCCCAGCCCAGCATCTGGCGCGCCGTCGGCAGGATGTCGAGCGGGTCGTCCTGCGCCGCCAGCCCGAGCTGCACGATCTGCGGCGGGCGTTTGTTGAGCACGTGGCAGGCGCACTGGATGAGCGATTCGCCGAGCGTGCCGTGGGTGACGAGAAAGATGCCGATCATGAGCGTGTCCGCGTGTTTCGGCCGATTGTAGCCGATGCGGCGGGGGCGGCGCCCGCGCCATGACCGGAAGATAGGCGGTGCATGCGCCCCGCGATCAGCGATCCTCTGCGGGGGCCATGCCGTCGAGGCGCTTCAACTCGGCGGACACGCGCGCCATCGCCTCGAACACCGGGTCGAACGCCCTGCCGCGCAAGCTGAGCGAATATTCGACTTGCGGCGGGGAGGCGTCGATCACGCGGCGCACGACGAGCCCTTCCGCCTCCAGCGCGCGCAGCTTGCCGGTGAGCACCTTGGGCGAGACCGACTTGAGGTCGCGCTTCAGATCCCCGAAGCGGCGAGGGCCGAAACGGAGGAACCAGATGATGCGCGGCACCCAGGTCCCGGCAACCACGTGCAGATAGCGTTCGAGCGGGCAATCATCCGGGGGCGGCGATCTCGGGTCGTCACGCGGGGGCACGAGGCTTCTCCTCCTTGGTTACCAAACGGTACCTACTTGCCATTTCCATGGGCGAGGGCTAGTTTGCCTCGTCGCCGAGGCAATGGCGAACCGTTTTCGTGCCCCGACGTGCGCAGCGGGCGGTCGGGTCGCTCCCTCGATCCTGTGACGAAAGATCGCCTCCGCGGCTTCTCGCGCAGGCTGCAGTGACTTCGCATGCGGCGTTCGTGCGCAAGTATGCGAGCCAGGCAGGAAGTGGTTCCCTGATGCACCATCAACCATCCGGAGGAAAAGCCGTGACCAAGGTTCTCGTTCTCTACTACTCGTCGTACGGACACATCGAAGCAATGGCAGGCGCGGTCGCGGAAGGGGCCCGCGAGGCGGGCGCCGAAGCGGTGGTCAAGCGCGTGCCCGAACTCGTGCCGGAGGAGATCGCGCGCAAGTCGGGCATCAAGCTGGATCAGGCCGCGCCCGTCGCCACGGTGGCCGAACTCGCCGACTACGACGCGATCATCTTCGGCACGCCGACGCGCTTCGGCAACATGGCCTCGCAGATGCGCAATTTCCTCGACCAGACCGGTGGGCTCTGGGCCAGGGGGGCGCTGATCGGCAAGGTGGGCAGCGCCTTCGTCAGCACGGGCACCCAGCACGGCGGCCAGGAGACGACGCTCACCAGCTTCCACACGACCCTCTTGCACCACGGCATGGTCGTGGTGGGCGTGCCCTATTCGGAGGCGCGCCAGACGACGATGAGCGAGATCAGCGGCGGCAGCCCCTACGGCGCGACGACGATCGCCGGCGGCGACGGTTCGCGCACGCCGAGCGACAACGAGCTTGCCATCGCCCGCTTCCAGGGCCGCCACGTAGCGACGATCGCGGCAAAGCTCGCGGCGCGGTAGGCGCGCGGGACATGCGGCGCGGACGTGCTCGGCGGCGCAGCCGCGCGCTGCCGGGCACGATTCTGAAGAGGCAAGGATGAACTCCGACGATCTTGGCCTGTTCGATTGCGTCATCCGGGCCGGCAGCATTTCCCGCGCCGCCCTGGACCTGGGATCGGACCAGTCGACCGTCAGCCGCCGCATCAGCCATCTGGAGACCGAACTGGGGGTCCGGCTGCTGCATCGCAGCGGTCGCGGCGTCACGCCGACCGAACATGGCCGCCACCTTCTCGAGTACGCCACCGCCGTCGCCAACCTGCTGCAGCAGGCGTCGGCCGACCTGCGTTCCCGGGGCGGTTCCGGCCCCGCGGCGCTGAGCATCGGTGCCCAGCCGACCATCGCCCGCGTGTCGTTCGGGGCGCTTGCGCATGCTCTCCAGGGGCGCTTTCCCGGTACGCGCCTGCGTTTCGTCGAAGCGCTGGGCAGCCAGATCCTGGACCGGCTCGCCGGGGGCGAACTCGACTTCGCCGTGATGTACCTGCCGGAGCAGATCGGCCAACTGCAGTTCGATCCGCTCCTGAAAGAGGGTGTGCATCTCGTCGTACCCCCGGGCCACGCGCTGCAGGGCGGAGCTTTCGAGGTCGCGCGCCTGGGCGGGGTGCCGTTGATCCTGCCGAGCACGCATCACGGCCTGCGCCGGCTGGTGGAAGCGCTCGGCGTGCGCCACGGCTTCAAGCCGGACATCGCGCTCGAATGCGACGGCTCGATCTCGCTGACCAAGCGGCTGGTCATGCAGGGCTGCGGCTGCACCGTGCTTCCATTGGCCGCGGTGAACGAAGACCTCGCCGCCGGGCGCCTGCGCGCCCTGCGCGTCACCGGCCCGGAGATCTGGCGCACGGTCGGACTGGTGCAGGGACGCAATCGCCAGGTCCCGACCGGCCTGTGGGAAGTCCTGCAGATCGTGCGTGCGCAGATCGAAAGGCTCGTGGAATCGGGCGGCTGGCCGGATACCGCCCTGTCGGGTTCCGACGCCGCGGACGTCGCCGGGCAGGCCGCGCCCGCGGCGTGAGCCGGCGCCGGTCGTGCAGCGCGCTGGCAGGGGCGGACCGCTTTCGTCCGGCAGCGGGTTCCCTGCCTTCCTGATTGCGAACGCCGAACGATCCTCCTTGCCATGTATGGCAGGCAAGGCAGCTATGCGAAAGGTCCGCCGGCCGGTGCCGATCCCTTGCCTAGAATCGGGGTGAGGGGCGGGCAGCAGTCCTGCCCTTCGGAACGGAAGCGCTTGCCGGCAAGCGAATGAGGCGATCGGGATGGATTACTTCAACTGCATGGATGTGTTCGTGCGGGTTGCCGAGGTGGGCAGCTTCGCCGAGGTCGCTCGCCAACTGGGTGTGTCGAAGTCGGTCGTGACGACGCGCATCCAGCAACTGGAGCATTTCGTCGGCGTGCCGCTCTTTCACCGCAGTACGCGGAACGTTCGCCTTTCCGAGGTGGGGCAGTCCTATTACGACGAGTGTTCGCAACTCGTCGCGCGGGCCAACCAGATCGTGGAGGAAATGCGCAATGCGAAGGGGTCTCCCTCGGGCCTGCTGCGCGTCCACGGCCTGCCGGGCCTCGTGCTCGGCCACATGTCGCCGTTTCTTCGCAAGTTCACCGCGAAATATCCTGGAATCACCTTCGATTTCGTCGTCAATGATGCGGTCATCGATCCGGTGAAGGAAGGCTTCGATTGCGTGCTGCAGATCTTTTCGCCGATCTCGGAGGATCTCGTCCAGCGCAAGCTCTTTCCGGTCCGCAGGATCTTCTGTGCGTCGCCCGGCTACATCGCAGGCCATCCGCCGATCCTGCATCCCCTGGATCTGAAGACGCACGACCTGGGCCTCTATTCCCGCTACCCGACCAAGGACAAGTGGGTGTTCGACGACGGAACCGAAAAGGTCGAGGTGGAACTGCTTCCCAAGTTCAAGAGCAATTCGGTTCATTTCCTGAGGGAAATCGCCCTGGAAGGCATGGCCGTCGTCTGCCTTCCGACCGTCGTGGCGGCAAGGGAAGTCATTGCCGGAAACCTCGTGCCCGTCTTGCGCGGCTACCGCAATCCGCCCTATTGGCTGTCCGCCGTCTATCCGAAGACCCAGAGGAATTCCACGCGGCTCAAGCTCTTCCTCGATCACCTCGTCATCGATTTCCCGCACGATCCGCCGTGGGACGTCGAACTCATCGCCAGAGCGCTGCTGCCGGCCGTTCCGGACGTCTGACGCTCGCTTCGTGCGTGGCCTCCCGGTTTGCCGGCATGCCGGGTGTCGTTCTGTTTTTTCGAACGCGCCGTTTGCCGGTCCGCGGCAGGCGCGCCGCCGGCGCCGCGACCGCCGACCGCCCGCGGCGCTTCGTGCCGGACCGGCCTTCCATCCATTTTTGTGCGCAGCAGCAATGTTCCCGTGGCCCCGGCGGGGCCCGGCCCGGAAGGGGAAAGCGCTTCCCGCGCGTCCGGCTGCCCGGTTCCGAAGATCGGTGCGATGCGTTCCCGGCAGCCCGATCGTTCGGTTTTCGCGAACGACACGGTCACCGTTTGCCGGCTTCCCGCCTGGCGCACGTGTAAATAAAGTTTCGACCAGACAGGCGCTGGATCGAAACCTGTTATCGACAAATCATGAGGAGACACCGATGTCTGAATTCGTTACCCGATTCGGCGCTTTCGACAGTTTCGAAAAAGGCCATATCGAAATCATCGACGACGATCCCAGGAATTACGTCTTCTCGAACGTCTTCGAGGTCGCCAGCCGTGCGAAGCCGTACGAGAAGATCGCCGTTGCGAAGAATCTCGAATACGTGATCGAGGCCATCCGGGCCGAAGGCACGTCGGGCTGGATGGCCGCATCCCACGACGAGTTCTGCATCGTCATGGACGGCGAGGTCAGCGTCGAATTCGTCAAGCTCGACGGCCCGGATGCGATCGCTCCCGCGGGCAAGGACGGCACGGTCGCGGTCGGCGGCGCCCCGAAGGGCAAGCGCATGGGGTCGATCCGGCTGCGGCGCGGGCATCAGGCGCTGCTGCCCAAGGGCGCGGCGTACCGGTTCAGCAGCGCAAACCCCTCGGTGATGATCCAGCAGACCATCGTGGGCGATCTCACGGTCCAGAAATGGGCCGAGATCTGCTACCGCTGATCACTGCCCGTCGCCCGAATCCATCGAGCCAATCACCGAGGACAAGACCATGAACGCAATCGCGGAAAAAATTCCCGCCACCGTCGCCGGATACAAGACTTTCACGCTGGGCGCCTTCACTTTCTCCCGCGACGAATATTTCGTCACGATCACGTGGCCGGTCGAGGATGGCGGCCACCAGTCGCACACGATGAGCGTCGACGCCTTCCTGCGGGCGCTGATGCGCGACGTCGCCTGGGGTTTCTTCTACGGCGTCGTCAATTTCGACCACGTGTTCGGGACGCGCAATCTCTACGGCCGCGTCGAGTTCTTCGCCGGCCGTTTCAACGAGCACTATCATAGGAGCGGCCGCTCGTACGTCGAGGTCTTCGACTCGCCGGCGGCCATGCGGCTCATCAAGGAGATCCTCGCCGACTGGGTCAACGAAGGCTTCGATCCGTTCGCCGCGCCGATGGAAACGGGCGATGCGGCCTTCGGCGAAAAGCATGGCAGCAACCTCGGCGCGATCGACCGCTTCCGCGTCGCCACCAAGCGCATGCCGGGCCTCGAGGGCGATTCGCCGCTGCGTGCCGACGACAACGGCTACCCGATCAACCGCGCCTTCGCCGACGTGGCGCAGGACCAGCCGACGATCGAGGCCGAGCCCGGCTTCGAGGGAGAACTGCATGCCTTCAACCTGTTCGCCTACCTGTCGCGCTCGGACGTGACCTGGAACCCTTCCGTGACGTCGGTGTGCAAGCACAGCCTGTTCTGCCCGACGACGGAGGAATACATCCTGCCGATCATCCACGGCAATGACCGCGTCGAGTGGTTCATGCAGATGTCCGACGAGATCATGTGGAACATCACCGACAAGGAGACCGGCCGCCCCCGCGCCCGCGTCCTCATGAAGGCGGGCGACGTGGCCGCCATGCCGGCGAACATCGCGCACCAGGGTTTCTCGAAGAAGCGGTCGATGCTGCTGGTCTGGGAAAACGCGAACCCCGACATCGTGCGCAAGTACGAATCCGGCGAGCTTCCTCCCTACCCGGTCGCCTTCTGACCCTCCCCGGTTCAACCGGCGCAGCTCCCCGGGCGCCGCCGGACGATCGCGCGATCGATCCGTCCGTGCGCCCGGAGGGCGGCTGCATCGAACAATTCCTGCTTGCGGAGCCCCCGTGACTTCAATCCAGAACAAGCTGTTCATCGATGGCAGATTCGTCGATGCCGTCGACGAGGCGACGATCGATGTCTTCAATCCCCACGACAATACGCTGATCACGCGCGTCGCCGAGGCCAGGGCCGCCGACGTCGACCGCGCGGTGGAAGCCGCGGCGCGGGCGTTCCCGAAGTGGAGCGCCACGGCGGCGGCCGAGCGCGGCCGCCTGCTGCTCAAGCTCGCCGACCGCATCGAGGCCGAGGCCGACGGGCTCGCCCGCCTCGAGGCGATCGACACCGGCCATCCGATCCGCGACGCGCGCAACATCGACGTCATGCGCACCGCCGCCTGCTATCGCTACTTCGGCGGCATGGCGGACAAGTTCCAGGGCAGCGTGGTCCCGGTCGAGGCGGGCTTCCTGAACTACGTCCAGCGCGCGCCGATCGGCGTCGTCGGCCAGATCGTGCCGTGGAACTTCCCGCTGATGTTCACGAGCTGGAAGCTCGGCCCCGCGCTGGCCGCCGGCAACACCGTGGTGATGAAGCCGTCGGAGATCACGCCGCTCTCCACGCTGCGCATCGCCGAGCTGATGGCCGAAGTCGGCTTTCCCGAGGGCGTCGTCAACGTCGTCATCGGCTACGGCCACACCGCCGGGCAGCACCTGGCCGAGCATCCGGGCGTGGGCAAGATCTCCTTCACCGGGTCCACCGCGGTCGGCCGCCGCATCGTCGACGCATCCAGGGGCAACCTGAAGCGGGTCCAGCTCGAACTCGGCGGCAAGGGCGCCAACATCGTCTTCGAGGACGCGAACCTCGCCGCGGCCGTGAATGGCTCGGCCTGGGCGATCTTCCACAACCAGGGGCAGGCGTGCATCGCGGGTTCGCGGCTGATCATCCACGAGCGCGTGGCCGACGAGTTCCTCGACCGCTTCACCGGCCTGGCGAAATCCATCCGCCTGGGCAATCCGCTCGACCCGCAGACGGAGATGGGGCCGCTCACCTCCACGGTCCATCGCGACCGCGTCCTGTCCTACGTCGATATCGCCCGCGAGCAGGGCGGCGAGATCCTGGCCGGCGGCAAGCCGCCTGCCGATCCCGCGCTTGCCGCCGGCTGCTACGTCGAGCCCACCGTCGTGCGCGCCCGTCCGGCGGACCGCGTGTCGCAGGAGGAGGTCTTCGGCCCCTTCGTGACGGTGACGACCTTCAAGGACGACGCCGAGGCGCTGGCGATCGCCAACTCGACCGAATACGGCCTGGGCAGCGGCTTGTGGACGCGGGACCTGTCCCGCGCCCACAGGATGGCCGGCGCGATCCGGGCGGGAATGGTCTGGATCAACAGCTACAAGCGGGTGAATCCGGGTTCGCCGTTCGGCGGCGTGGGCCAGTCGGGCTACGGCCGCGAGATGGGCTTCGAGGCGATGCACGACTACACCGAGGCGAGATCCGTCTGGGTCAACGTCGATGCGGCGATCCCGCCGCACTTCAAGCGCTGAGGCAGCCATGATCAGCAAGATTGTCGATTCGGTTGCCGCCGCCGTCGAAGGGATGGGCGACGGGGCCACGGTGATGATCGGCGGCTTCGGCACGGCCGGCATGCCCGCCGCGCTGGTCGACGGCCTCATCGCCGGCGGCGCCCGCGACCTGGTGGTCGTCAACAACAACGCCGGCAACGGAGAAACGGGCCTCGCGGCCCTGCTCAAGGCCCGCCGCGTGCGCAAGATCATCTGCTCGTTCCCGCGCCAGGCCGATTCCTACGTCTTCGACGCGCTGTACCGCGCCGGCGAGATCGAACTCGAACTCGTCCCGCAGGGCAACCTCGCCTGCCGCATCGAGGCGGCGGGCGCGGGCCTCGGGGCGATCTTCACGCCCACCGGCTACGGCACGCTGCTGGCCGAGGGGAAGGAGACGCGGATCATCGACGGCCGCCCCTACGTGCTCGAGATGCCGATCCATGCCGACTTCGCCCTGATCAAGTGCCACCGCGCGGACCGCTGGGGGAACCTGACCTACCGCAAGACCGCCCGCAATTTCGGTCCGATCATGGCCCGCGCGGCCAGGACCACCATCGCGCAGGCGGACCGGATCGTCGAACTCGGCGAACTCGATCCCGAATCCATCGTCACGCCGGGGATCTTCGTCAAGCGCGTGGTCCACGTGGCGGGCGCGGAAAGCCTCGCACAAGCGGCCTGAGGAGCGGACATGACGGAAAACATCAAACGGCTTTCGCGCGATGCGCTTGCCGAACGCGTAGCCCGCGACATCCCCGAGGGCGCCTACGTGAACCTGGGGATCGGCGCCCCCACCCGCGTCGCCAACTACCTGCCGGCGGATCGCGAGATCTTCCTGCAGAGCGAGAACGGCCTGCTCGGCATGGGGCCGGCGCCGGCCAGCGGCGACGAGGACCCCGAACTCATCAACGCCGGCAAGGAGCCGGTCACGCTGCTCGAGGGGGGCGCGTTCTTCCACCATGGCGATTCCTTCGCGATGATGCGCGGCGGCCATCTGGACATCTGCGTGCTCGGCGCCTTCCAGGTTTCCACCACCGGCGATCTCGCCAACTGGCACACCGGCGCCCCGGACGCGATTCCGGCCGTCGGCGGGGCGATGGATCTCGCCATCGGTGCAAAGCAGGTGTTCGTGATGATGGACCTGCTCACCAAGACCGGCGAGAGCAAGCTCGTCCGGCGCTGCACCTATCCGCTGACCGGCATCGGCTGCGTCGACCGCATCTATTCCGACCTCGCCGTCATCGATCTGGGGCCCGGCGGGCCCGAGGTCGTCGAGATGGTGGAAGGGCTCGACCTGGAGACGCTGCGCGCGATGACGGGGGTCGATCTGCAGCTCAAGGAGGTGCGTCGATGAAAGCCTTCACCTACCAGAGCCTGCCGATGCGGGTGATCTTCGGCGAAGGCGCCCTGGCCGGGGTCGCCGGCGAGGTCGAGCGGCTCGGCGCCAGGTCGGCGCTGGTTCTGTGCACCGAGGCCCAGCGCGCCAGTGCCGAAAATGTCGCCCGCCTGCTCGGCCAGCGCGCCGCGGGCGTCTATGACAAGGCGCAGATGCACGTCCCGATCGAGACGGCCGAAGAGGCGCGGCACGTCGCGGCGGACCTGGGCGCGGACTGCTGCGTGGCGATCGGCGGCGGCTCGACCATCGGCCTGGGCAAGGCGATCGCGATGACTTCCGAACTGCCCATCGTCGCCATCCCGACGACCTTCGCCGGCTCGGAAATGACGCCGATCTACGGCATCACCGAAGGCGGACTGAAGCGCACCGGGCGCGATGCGCGCGTGCTGCCGGCGTCGGTCATCTACGACCCCGCGCTGACCGCGACGCTGCCGCCGCGCATCGCCGCGACGAGCGGCATCAACGCCATCGCGCACTCGGTGGAGGCGCTCTACGCCCAGGATGCCAACCCGATCATCAGCCTCATGGCGGAGGAGAGCATCCGTGCGCTGGCCGCCAGCCTGCCGCGCGTCGTCGCCAACCCCGGCGACGCCGGGGCGGCGTCCGACGCGCTGTACGGCGCCTGGCTGGCCGGAGCGTGCCTGGGTGCGGTGGGCATGGCCATCCACCACAAGCTCTGCCACACGCTCGGCGGCACCTTCAACCTGCCGCATGCCGAAATGCACACGATCGTGCTGCCCCACTCCATCGCATACAACCGGCATGCCGCGCCCGAGGCGATGGCGCGCGTATCGGCCGCGCTCGGCGGCGCGGAGGCCGCCTCCGGCATCTACGACCTGGCCGAACGGCTCGGCGCGCCGATGGCCCTGGCCGACATCGGAATGCCGGCGGACGGCCTGGCGCGGGCGGCGGAGCTGGCCACGCAGAATCCCTACTACAACCCCAGGCCCATCGAACAGGCCGCCATCCTGGAGCTGCTGCGCGACGCCTACGCGGGAAGACGCCCGCCCCCGGCCTGACGGCCGGAACACGACCACACAAGAGACAAAACAGGAGGAGACGGACATGAACGACAACGACCAGGCGCAGAGCGCCCTTTCCGAACGCCGCCGCGCACTGAAGCTGATGGGCGGCGCCGCGCTGGCGGCCGGCGCGATGGGCCTTCCGGGCGCCGTGTTCGCTCAGGGCGGCAAGAAGCTCAAGATCGGTTTCGTCACGCCGAAGACGGGCCCCCTGGCGCCGTTCGCCGAGGCGGACAACTTCGTGATCGAGCAGATGCGCAAGCTGTTCGACGCCGGGATCGACGTCGGCGGCGTGAAGTATCCGGTCGAGATCATCGTCAAGGACAGCCAGTCCAACCCGAACCGGGCCGCGGGGGTGGCGACCGATCTGATCGTCAAGGACAGGATCGATCTGATGCTGGTGTCCTCGACGCCGGAGACGACCAATCCCGTCTCGGACCAGTGCGAACTCAACCGCAAGCCCTGCATCTCGACGGTCGCGCCGTGGCAGCCCTGGTTCTTCACCCGCGGCGGCAAGCCCGAGAAGGGCTTCGACTGGACCTACCATTTCTTCTGGGGGCTCGAGGACCTGATCGCCGTCTTCAACAGCATGTGGGCGGGGGCGGGCACCAACAAGGTGGTCGGGGCGCTGTGGCCGAACGACGGCGACGGCAACGCGTGGGGCGATGCGAAGCTGGGCTTTCCGCCGGTCCTGAAGAAGGATGGCTACACCGTCGTCGATCCGGGGCGCTACCAGAACCTCACCGCCGACTACTCGGCGCAGATCGCCAGGTACAAGGAGGCCAACGTCCAGATCCTCACCGGCGTGCCCATCCCGCCGGACTTCACGACGTTCTGGAACCAGGCCATGCAGAAGGGCTTCAGGCCCAAGGTGGCCACGGTCGGGAAGGCGCTGCTGTTCCCCGCCTCGGTCGAGGCGCTCGGCGACAATGGGGACGGCCTGTCGTCGGAAGTCTGGTGGACCCCGCACCATCCCTTCAAGTCCTCGCTGACGGGACAGTCCGCGGCCCAGCTCGCCGACGCCTACGAGGCCGCGGTCAAGAAGCAATGGACCCAGCCGCTGGGCTTCGCACACGCGCTGTTCGAGATCGCGGTCGATGTGCTCAGGCGCGCGAAGGACCTCGACAGCGCCGCATCGATCCGCGACGCGATCGCCGCCACGCGCCTGGACACGATCGTCGGTCCCGTGAGCTGGCAGGGCGGCCCGGTGAAGAACGTCGCGAAGACGCCGCTCGTCGGCGGCCAGTGGCGCAAGGGCGGCAAGCACAAATACCAGCTCGTCATCGTCGACAACTCGCAGGCGACGATGATCCCGGTGCAGGACAAGCTCAAGCCGATCGGCCTTTGACGCGCTCCCCGCGACGATCCACTGCCCCGGAGAAACGCGATGAGCGAACCCCTACTGCGCCTGCATCAGGCCAGCAAGCGTTATGGCGCGCTGAAAGTCACCGACGAACTGAGCTTCTCCCTCGCCGAGGGGGAGGCGCTCGGGGTGCTGGGGCCCAACGGCGCCGGCAAGTCGACCATGTTCAACCTGATCACCGGCGACGTGCGCCCCGACGTCGGCCAGGTCTTCTACGCGGGGGAGGACATCACCCCGCTGCCGCCCTCGGCCCGCTGCCACAAGGGGATCGGCCGCTCCTACCAGGTGCCGCATCCCCTGGCGGGGATGACGGTGTTCGAGAACCTCGTGGTCGGCGCCATGTACGGGGCCCTGCTGGACGAGGAGGAAGCCTACGAGCACTGCGTCGGCGTCCTCGACCGGACCGGCCTCTCGCACCGCGCCAACCAGCTCGCCGGCACGCTGACCCTGCTGGACCGCAAGCGCCTCGAACTCGCCCGGGCGCTGGCGACGAAGCCGAAGCTGCTCCTGCTCGACGAAATCGCCGGAGGGCTCACCGACCAGGAGGCCAAGGCCCTCGTCTGCACCATCGATGCGATCCGCGCGGACGGCGTGTCGATCGTCTGGATCGAGCACGTGGTGAATGCGCTGCTCGCGGTCGTCGACCGGCTGATCGTCATCAACTTCGGCGCGCTGCTGACCGAGGGCGATCCGGAAACCGTCATGGCCAGCCGCGAAGTCCGCGAGGTCTACATGGGGATCGAAGCATGAACACCACCTTGTTGCGCACGCGCCGGCTCACCAGCTTCTACGGCGACTTCCAGGCCCTGTTCGGCATCGACTTCGAGATCGACGCCGGCGAGGTGGTGTCGATCATCGGTGCGAACGGTGCCGGGAAGAGCACCTTCCTGCGCAGCCTGGTCGGCCTGAACAAGGCCGCCGGGACGGCGATCGAGTTCGGCGGCAGGCCGATCGGCGGAATGCCGCCCTACGAGATCGTCAAGCAGGGCATCGCGCTGGTTCCGGAAGGGCGGCGGCTTTTTCCGAGCCTGACGGTCGAGGAAAACCTGCGCCTGGGAGGGCATCCGGGGCGCCCCGGGCCGTGGAGCCTCGAAAGGGTCTACGCGCTGTTCCCCATCCTCGAGGAGCGCCGCAGCAGCCCTGGCACCGCGCTGTCGGGCGGGCAGCAGCAGATGGTCGCCATCGGCCGCGCGCTGATGTCGAACCCCTGTCTCCTGCTGCGCGACGAGATCTCGCTCGGGCTGTCGCCGCTGATCATCCGCGACATCTACGGGAGCATGCCGAAGATCGTCGCCGCCGGCACCGCGGTGATCGTGGTCGAGCAGGACATCGGCCAGGCCATGAGGGTCGCCGACCGCCTGTACTGCTTCCAGGAAGGCCGCGTCTCGCTCGCCGGCCGCTCCGACGCGCTGACCCGGGAGCAGATCTCCGAAGCCTACTTCGGCAGCCACCATTGAGGAGACTTCGATGCTCAACGTCATCGACACCGTCGTGCAGGGCATCCTGCTCGGCGGCCTGTATGCGCTTTTCGCGACGGGGCTGTCGCTCGCCTTCGGCATCATGCGCTTCGTCAATATCGCGCACGGCGATTTCATCGTCCTGGGCGCGTTCGCCGCGCTGGCGCTGATCGGGGTGGTGCCGATGCACCCGCTGCTCACGCTGGCGATCGTGGTCCCGGCGCTCGCGATCCTGGGCTACTGGGCGCAGCGGCTGATCTACAACCGCACGCTGGGGCGCGACATCATGCCGCCGCTGCTGGTCACGTTCGGCCTCTCGGTGATGCTGCAGAACGGCCTGCTCGAACTGTTCTCCGGCGACTCCCGCCGGCTCGATGCCGGCATGCTGTCGAGCGCCAGCATCGGCATCGGCGAGCTGTCGGTGGGCGTGTTTCCGGTGCTGACGCTGGTCATCGCGGTGGCGGTGATCGCCGGCCTGCAGTTCCTGTTCTCCCACACCGCGATAGGGCGGTCGCTGCGCGCGACGTCGGACGATCCCGAGATCGTGCAGTTGATGGCCGTCGACAGCCGCAGGATCTATGCGGTGGCGATGGGGATCGCGTCGGCCACGGTGGCGCTGGCCGGCGTCATCCTCGGAATGACGAAGGCGTTCGACCCGCTGCTCGGCCCGCCGCAACTGCTGTTCGCCTTCGAGGCGGTGATCATCGGCGGCCTCGGCTCCCTGTGGGGCACGCTCGCCGGCGGGATGCTGCTGGGCGTCGCCCAGGCCGTGGGTTTCCGCCTGGACCCCGGCTGGGGAATCCTCTTCGGCCACCTCGCATTCTTCGCCGTCCTGCTCGTCCGTCCGCAGGGCCTGTTCCCGAAAACCCGCGATCACTGACGCGCCGGGAGAAACATCATGACGAACACGAAATTCGCCGTCGAACGCAGCACGCCGCTCTCCCGGGCGGCCCTGGGCACCGGGACGGCCCTCGTCGTCCTGGGCGCGACGCTGCCCTTCTGGGGCGGCGACGACACCCTGGTGACGCTCGTCGAGTTCCTGTACTTCCTGGCGCTGGCGCAGATGTGGAACCTGCTCGCCGGCTACGGCGGCCTGATCTCCATCGGGCAGCAAGCCTTCGTCGGGCTGGGCGCGTACGCCATGGTGGCGCTCACGCTGTTCGCCGGCATCAACCCCTTCATCGCCGTGCCGCTGGCGGGCATCGCGGCAGGCCTCGCGGCATGGCCGTCCGCCCGCGCGCTGTTCCGCCTGCAGGGGCCCTACTTCGCGGTGGGGAGCTGGGTGCTGGCCGAGATCCTGCGGCTGGTGTTCTCGAACTTCACGGTGCTCGGCGGCGGCAGCGGCATCAGCATCACGTCCGCCGTCATGGACGTCGACCCGTGGTGGCGGGGCGCGCTGAGCTACTGGCTCGCGCTGGCGGTCGGCGCGGGCTCGGTCGCCGCCGTCCATGTGCTGCTGCGCTCCAAGCGCGGCATGGCGCTGACCGCCGTGCGCGACTCGGAGACCGCGTCCGAGAGCATCGGCATCTCGGTCGGCCGCATCAAGCTCCAGGTGTACATCGCGTCGGCGATCGGCACCGGCATCATCGGCGCGCTGATCTTCCTGACCAAGCTGCGGGTGTCGCCCGATGCCGCCTTCTCCATGGAATGGTCGGCGCTGGTCATCTTCATCGTCATCATCGGCGGGGTCGGCACCATCGAGGGGCCGCTGCTGGGCACCATCCTCTACTTCGTGCTCCGCAGCTTCATGGCCGACTACGGCGCCTGGTACATGATCCTGCTGGGCGCCATCGCCGTGCTCACCATGCTCTTCATGCGCCGCGGCATCTGGGGCTGGCTCGCGGCCAGGTACGGCCTGCAGCTCTTCCCCGTACAGCGGCGGCTCCGCCGCGATTCCCCGCCATCGGCCGCAGCGTCGATTTCCCTCGGGACCTCTCCTGCTTCCAACCTCTGAGGCCATCATGAGCCAGGCATTCATCTGCGACGCAGTCCGCACCCCCATCGGCCGCTACGGCGGCGGCCTCTCGTCCATCCGTGCCGACGATCTCGGCGCCGAACCGCTGCGGGCACTGCGCCAGCGTCATCCGGACCTGGACTGGGGCGCGATCGACGACGTGGTCTTCGGCTGCGCCAACCAGGCCGGCGAGGACAACCGCAACGTCGCGCGCATGTCTTCGCTGCTGGCCGGTTTCCCGGTCGAGGTGCCGGGGACGACGGTGAACCGGCTGTGCGGTTCGGGGCTGGATGCGGTCGGGATCGCGGCCCGCGCGATCAAGTCGGACGAAGCCTCGCTGATGATCGCCGGCGGCGTCGAGAGCATGAGCCGCGCGCCGTTCGTCGTGCCCAAGGCCGAAAGCGCGTTTTCCCGAAGCAGTGCGATCCACGACACCACCATCGGCTGGCGCTTCGTGAATGCGCTGATGAAGGCCCGCTACGGCGTGGATTCCATGCCGGAGACGGCCGACAACGTCGCCGCGGACTTCGGCATCGGCCGCGAGGACCAGGATCTCTTTGCGCTGCGATCCCAGCAGAAGTGGGCCGCGGCACAGGAGGCGGGCCGCTTCGGCGACGAGATCGTCCCCGTGCTCGTTCCCCAGAAGAAGGGGGAGCCGAAGCGCTTCGACACCGACGAGCACCCGCGTCCCGACACGACCCTGGAGCAGCTCGCCGCGCTCAAGGGCGTGAACGGGCCGGGGCGGACGGTGACCGCGGGGAATGCGTCCGGGGTGAACGACGGCGCCTGCGCATTGATCCTCGCCTCCGAGGCGGCTGCCGGCAGGCACGGGCTGACGCCGGGCGCGCGCGTGGTCGCCATGGCGACCGCCGGCGTGGCGCCCAGGATCATGGGCTTCGGCCCCGCGCCGGCGGTGCGCAAGGTCCTCGCGCTTGCCGGGCTGGGCCTGGACGCGATGGACGTCATCGAACTCAACGAAGCCTTCGCGGCGCAGGCGCTGGCCGTCACGCGCGATCTCGGGCTGCCCGACGACGATCCCCGCGTCAATCCCAACGGCGGGGCGATCGCGCTGGGGCATCCGCTCGGCATGAGCGGCGCGCGCCTGGCCACCACCGCGATGTACCAGTTGCGGCGCACCGGCGGGCGCTACGCGCTGTGCACGATGTGCATCGGCGTCGGCCAGGGCATCGCGCTCATCATCGAACGCATCTGAGAACGACCCGGAGGAGATACGGACATGCGCAACCTGACCGAAGAAAACCTGACCGATGCCGTGCTGGCGAGCCTGGCCGCTTGCGGGGACGCGAGGCTCAAGGACGTGATGACGTCCCTGTTCCGGCACCTCCATGCGTTCGTGCGGGAGATCGAGCCCACGCCCGAAGAATGGTTCGCCGGCATCCGCTTCCTGACCGAGACCGGGAAGATGTGCGACGACAAGCGCCAGGAGTTCATCCTCCTGTCCGACACCTGGGGCGTTTCGATGCTGGTCGATGCGATCAACAACCGCAAGCAGGCCGGGGCCACGGAATCGAGCGTGCTGGGCCCCTTCTACGTCGATGGGGCGCCGGAGAAGAACACCGGCGCAGACCTCGCGCCGGACGAGGGGCCGGGCGTCACGGTGCGCGGCAAGGTGCGCACGCCCGATGGCAGGCCGCTCGCGAATGCGACGCTCGACGTCTGGCAGACGGCCCCGAACGGCCTCTACCACATGCAGGACGCCGGCCAGGACGAGTACCACCTCTGCGGCAAGGTCAGGACCGCCGCCGACGGGAGCTACCGCTTCCGTACGCTCAAGCCGGTTTCCTATTCGATCCCCACCGATGGCACGGTCGGCAAGTGGCTGGGGTGGGTCGGGCGCCACCCGTACCGGCCCGCGCACATCCACTTCATCGTCTCCGCGCCCGGCTGCAGGCCCGTCGTCACGCAGCTCTTCACCGAGGGCGACGCGTACCTCGAATCGGACGCCGTCTTCGCGGTGAAGAATTCGCTGGTCGTGAAGTACGAGCCGGCGGGCGGCGAATGGACGGTCGATCACGACTTCGTCCTCGAACCCGCGGTTGCGTGAGACGACGCCGGGAGCACGCCCATGTATTTCCTTGTCCTCGGCACCGATGCCCCCGGCAAGTCGGACGTCCGCCTGCGGACGCGGCCGCAGCACCGGGCCTACCTGCGCGATCCGGACGGGCACCCGGTCAAGGTGCATCTCGGCGGCCCGACGCTGAGCGCCGACGGAGAGACGATGAACGGAACCCTGCTCGTCGTGGAAGCCGGCGACATCGGCGACGTCGATCGCTTCGTCGCGGACGACCCGTATTCCCGCGCAGGGCTGTTTGCCAGGGTTGAAGTGCGGCCCTGGGCCTGGAGCCTGGGCACGCCGGAGACGACGCGATGAACTGGATGGAGCGGCCGAACCGTCCCGAGCCGGGGGCCAGGCTCTGCGCGCTCGGGGACATCCCCGACTGCGGCGCGCTCGAAGTGCAGTTCGGCGACGGGAGCGAGAATTTCCGCGTCCTCCTCCTGCGGCGGGGGGAGCGGGTGTGGACCTATCTCAACTTCTGCCCCCATTTCTCGCTGCCGCTGAACTACCAGCCGCAGACCTTCCTGGTGCTCGACGACGCGGTCGTCTGCGCCCACCACACCGCCTTCTTCAATCTTTCCGACGGCAGGTGCACCGACGGGCCGTGCGTGGGGAACAGCCTGACCGCGCTGCCTCACCACCGGGTCGGCGACGAGATCCGGTTCGGCGCCGCGCCGGCCGTGTCCCCCTGAAGCCACGACGCCGCGTTCCCGGCCGCGGGCGGCCGGCCCTCCGCCCCGATCGAGCGGGCGAGCGGTCGATGCTACCGGGACGGCCGGGTGTTGCCCGGGATGCTGAAATGCCAGCGCGAGCGGGCCGGGTCGGCCGTCTCGCAGGCTTCGAGATAAAGCGCGCGCCAGCGGTGCTCGTCCGAGAAGGTCGTCGCGGACTCGGGGCCGGCCGTCAGGCACAGCCCGGAGCCTTGCAGCTCGACGTGTCCGTTCTTCTTCAACGTGAAGACCTGCAGGCGCCCGGCCTCGAGGAAGGGGGAACGTTCGCCGCAGTCCCGCGCCACGAGCGCCGCGCCGGGCAGCGCCCGTCCGTTCAGGCCGGCGGCGGTCGCGCACTTGTCGTAGGCCGGAAACCGGATGCGGCCGTCCGCTTCGAGCACCACCGCCTCGTCGGCATACAGGCCGGGCTTGCAGTTGTGCGCCGTCATCGGCAGGTCGAAGCGGATGTACGGCCCCGAGCCGACGATGTCCAGGCAGTAGCCGTCCTCCGGCCGGTCCAGCGGATCGACCAGCTTCAGGTGGCCCGGTGCGGGCGCCGGCGCAGCCTGGCCTGCCGGGCTGCCGACGGCGAGCAGGGCCCCGATGACGAAGCCGATCCTGATCACATGTCTCATGGCGGTGCTTTCCCCGTGCCGGTCAGTAACGCGGCATCTCGTTCGGGCGCAGGTCGAACAGCAGCACTTCCGCCTGATCGCCGTTCGCGAAGTCGATGGCGCCCGGATCGCGCAGCTTCACCGCATCGCCGGCGGACAGCCTTCTGCCATCGATGTCGATCGCGCCGCGCGCCACATGCACGTAGGCAAAGCGCCCGGCCGGCAGCTCGAAGCGCTGGTGCTCGCCGCCGTCGAACAGGCCCGCGTACGCGCGCGCGTCCTGATACACCGACAGCGAGCCGTCCGCGCCATCGGGCGAGATGATCAGCCGCAACCGGCCGCGCTTCTCTTCGGGGGCGAAGCGGCGCTGCTGGTAGCGAGGCGCCACGCCCTTGCGGTCGGGCACGATCCAGATCTGCAGGAAGTGCACCTCGTCCGTGCGCGAGGCGTTGTATTCGCTGTGGCGCACGCCGGTGCCGGCACTCATCGTCTGCACGTCGCCCGGGCGGATCACCGAGCCGGTGCCCATCGAATCCTTGTGTTCGAGCGCGCCGTCGAGGACGTAGGAGAAGATCTCCATGTCGCGATGGCCGTGGGTGTCGAAGCCACGGCCGGGGCGCACGCGGTCGTCGTTGATCACCAGCAGGTCGGAGAACCCCATGTGCTCGGGGTCGTAGTAGCTGCCGAAGGAAAAGCTGTGCTGCGAATACAGCCAGCCGAAATTCGCGATGCCGCGCTCCGCGGCCGGTCTCAGTTCCATCACTTCCTTGTCCTCGATGAGTCGGCGGGTGGCGGCACGCCCGGGCGGGACGTGCCGCGCCCGCGGGTTCAGCCCTTGATCGCTTCGAGCGAGACGGTGATCGTCACGTCGTCGCCCACGTTGGGCGCGTACTTGCCGGCGTTGAACTCGGTGCGCTTGATGACGACGGTGGCGTCGGCGCCGATGGCGTCCTTCTTCAGCATCGGGTGCGCCATGTTGACGAAGTTGGTGACCTTCAGCGTCACCGGCCTGGTGACGCCCTTGATCGTCAGGTTGCCGTCGATGCTCGCCGGCTTGTCGCCCTCGAAATTGACCTTGGTCGACTTGAAGGTGGCGGTCGGGTACTTGGCGGTATCGAGGAAGTCCTCGCCCTGGATGTGCTCGTTGAAGGTCGAATGGCCAGTATCGACCGACTTCATGTCGATGACGATGTCGACCGCGCCGGTCTTCGCCGCCTTGTCGAGCACCACGGTGCCGGTCGTCTTGTCGAAGCGCGAGAGCTGCGTGGACATGCCGAAGTGGCTGTACGAGAAGCGCGGGAAGGTGTGGGTGCCGTCGACGTTGTAGGTCTCCGGCGCGGCCAGCGCGGGGGCGGCGGCAGCGGCGGCGATGACGAGGGCGGCGGAGAGCTTGGCGAGTCGGTTCATGGATCTGTCCTCTACGGTTGGGTGAAGCAAACGGGAAGGTGAAAAGGCTTTCTTGCCGGCGGCGTGAAGGCGGCCGGAACGGTGCGCTGCATGGCCGGCATTTCGTTGCGGTACGGGTCGGCGTCAGGCGGCGCGGCGGGAGAGCATCCGGGCCGGTACGTCGTCACAGAGCAGGCCGGGGATCAGGACGGCGATGCCCCGGTGCGGTGCCTCGGCCGTTCGTGTGTCGTGTCCGTCCATGCGCTCGACTCCTTTGCCGAGGCGCCCGAACCGGGTTCGGGCCGCTGCCATGGACGAACTCTACGTGCTGTCGATATGGCGAGATAGGCGCCAATCGACAAAAGACAATTGCCGGACCTGCAACAATGGGTCGGAATCGCTGCGATGGACCCCGGCCGCTTCCGGGGCGTCCCGCCGCCCGCGCTAGAAGCGGGCGCGAAAACCGGCGCTGCCTTTCAGCGAGGACGACCTGCCGGCGCCGTCGAGCGGTGTATCCGCCGAGATCTCGCCGTAGAGGGCGTAGCGCCCGTCTTTCCATGTGTAGCTGCCGCCGACGCCGAACTCGCCCCACAGGCGCTTGTCGCGCTGCGCTATGTCGGTGCCGGATACCTCGACGCGGGTGCCGCCCAGCCATTCGTACGTCAGGTTGGCGATGCCGTACACATGGGTGCGGCGGACGTCGCCCGCGCTGCCGGTGCTGCTGTCCTGGTAGTCGAGCGAGACGCCGAAGCGGGTCTTCAGGCTGTCGCCGCTGCCGGGCGAGACGTGCGCGCCGAAGGAGTCGGTGAAGCGGTCGAAATCGACGCTGGAATAAACGACCTGCGCCTGCGGCGTCATGCTGTAGCCGCGCTCCAGCGCAATGCGCCGCCCCGCTTCGGCGCTCACGGCGTACCCCGTGCCGTCGTTGCCCTTGGCGCGCTTGCCGAGCACGGCGGATTTGAGGTCGCTGTCGTACCACGAGAACTGCGCCTGGCCGTCCACGTAGTAGCCGTCCGCGCCGTACCAGGTGAGCGTGCCGCCCACGCCGTGGCCCCGCGTCTCGATGCTGCCGTCGCCGTAGATCGAGTCGATGCGGGCGTCGGCCTCGCCGTGGCGGAAATTGACGCCGCCGATCAGCGTGCCGCCGTCGGCCTCCTGCCTGAGCGTGCGGTCGATGCCCACCTGCACCTGCCTGGTCTCGATGCGCTGGTCGGCCCGGCCGCTCGACGATGCCGGCTCGAAACGGTGGTGGCTGGCCTCCACGCGGCCCCATGCTTCGCGCCCGGACGGGACGGAGTCGCCGCCCCAGGCGCGGTTGCCGATGCGCTGCTGCAGGGTCGGCAGGCCGTTCAGCGCGAGCAGGGTCTTGGGGTAGGCTTCGTAGACCGGCACGCCCGGCTGGTAGAGCGGCGGCGCGGGGGGGCGGGGAGGTTCGGGAGGGTTGGTGAGGGCGGAACGCAGATACCAGTCGCCATCGGCCGGATTGGCGATGCCGTTCTTGTAGAGCCGGTAGCCGTAGGCGCCGGCGATCACCGCCGGCTGCCCTTCGAAGGTGTAGTCGCCGCGCAGCGTGAACACACCGCCGGAGGCGCCGCCCACATCGACGATCCTGATGCCCTCGCTGGTCTGCGCGCCGAGGCCGTCGCGGTTGATGACCACGACCTCCGTGCTGCCGGCGGTGTCGCCGGTGACCACCAGCAGGTCGGTGGGCGAGGCGTCGCCCCCCAGCGCCGCTTCGATCTCCAGCGCACCGCCGTCGCTGGTGTAATCGCCCGCGATCGTCAGCGTGCCGATGCTGCGGCCGGGCGCAACCGTGCCGCGGTTGATCACGCTCATCACCTGGCCAGTGCCCTCCAGCCGGGCGCCCTGATCCACGAAGAGCCGGTAGCCGCCGAGCACGCCGTCGACCGCCAGCGTGCCCGCGGCGACCGTGCCCGTGCTGCTGTAGCCCGCACCGTTGCCGGCGATGACGAGGGTGCCGCCGCCATCCTTGACGAAGGTACCCAGGCCGGTGAACACGCCGTTCAGCGTGAAGGCGGTGCCGGCGTCGGTCAGGATCGTGCCGCCGGGCTCGTTGATGCCGACACCGCGCGCGCTGGTCACGTCGCCGGTGGTGTGCAGCGTACCGCCCTCGATGGTGAGGTCCGCCGTCGCCTCGCCAAGGTTGGCGTCGGTGGAGATCTGCAGCGTGCCGCCTTTGACCCAGGTGCCGCCGGCGTAGCCGTTGGCCTGCGTCAGCACCAGGGTGCCGTCGCCGGTCTTGGTGAGCGAGCCGGGTCCGGCGATGGCGCCGCCGTAGCCGAGTCGCGTGCCGGCCACGGTCTCGAGGGTGCCGCCCAGTTCGCCCAGTTCGCCTGGCCGGGTGGTGTCGACATCGGCCGTGGTGCGCAGCGTGCCGTCGTCCAGGCTCAGCGCCGTGCCGGCCTGGCCGAGGTTGGCGTCGCGCGAGATCTGCAGCACGCCGCCGGTGACCGCGGTGCCGCCGCTGTAGGTGTTGTCGGCTTCGAGCACCAGGGTGCCGAGGTCGGTCTTGACCAGCGTGGTGTCGCCGCGCAGTTCCGCGGCGATGGTGGCGGTGAATGCGCGCCCCGCCTCGCTGCCGTCGCCGACCCGGATGAGGGAGCGCTCCGGCGTCGCCACCGAATCCACCAGCGTGATGCCGCCGCCCTGTATCCGGTAGCCGTCGCTGGCGAACTGCATGCCCGAGGCGCGCACCTCGCCGAGCCCTTCGTCCACGTCGACGGTGCCCGGCGCGCCCATGAAGATGGCGAACGCGGCATTGGACCAGGCCGCGTTGGGAATCCCGAGGCCGTTGGTCCAGTTGTCGTCGTCGGCGACGCCGGCCGAGGCATGCCAGGTGCCGTTGCCGCCGAAGACCTGGCCGTTGCCCTCCGGGCCCGGATCGCCGCCGTCCCAGAAGTTGAGTTCGAGACCGGCGGTGTAGGCCAGGTTCACCTGATTGGCCACCGCGGTCTGGACGAAGTAGTCCGCCGCGTCGCTGCCCGTGGGCAGGGTGCCGATGTCGAGCACGCCGTTGTTCATGCTGCCCGCGTAGCTGATGATGCGGTAGATGCCCACGTCGAACGCGCCGCCCTCGGTGAGCGCGACGTCGATCGTGCCGGCCAGGGTCAGGTCGCCTTCCACCACGGTCAGGTCGTTGAACGCACCGCCCACGACGTTCGCCTGCCCGAACTGGTAGGCCAGCACCGACCCCGCATCCAGATCGAGGTTCTGCCTGATGGTGAGCGTGCCCGGCACCGTGCCGATGTCGCCCGGTGCCAGGGTGGCGCCGGCGGCGATGGCGACGCTGCCGCCGATGATGCCGGTGCCGCCCAGCGTCCCGCCGCCCTGCGCCGTGGTCAGCCCGGTGGCGGCGCGCTGGTCGCCGTTGACGTAGAGGCCGCCGGCGACGATGTCGGTGGTGCCGCCGTAGCTGTTGGTGCCGAACAGCACGGTGTCGCCCGTGCCCTGCTGGACGACCTTGCCCGAGCCGGAGATGTTGCCGGTGAAGGGCAGCAGGTCGCTGCGCTCGAAGGCCAGCGTGCCGTCATCGAGCACGTCGCCGAAGAAGTTGCCCGCGCTGCCGCCGTCGCCCAGTTGCAGGGTGCCGCGTTCGATGGTGGTGCCGCCGCTGTAGGTGTTGTTGGCGGTGAAGACGGTCGTGCCCGTGCCCCGCTGGACGAAGGCGCCCGTGCCGGTGATCTGGCCCGGCAGGGTCACCGCATCGCTGCGGTCGACGGCGAGCACGGCATTGTCGACCACCGGCCCGACGATGCTGCCGGAGGTGCCGCCGTCGCCCAGTTGCAGCACGCCCGCGGCGATGGTGGTGCGGCCGGTGTAGGTGCTGTCGCCGGTCAGGATGGTCGTGCCGGTGCCGATCTGGTCGAGCTGGCCGCCGCCGGAAACGACGCCGGCAAAGACGTAGGCATCCGAGCGCTCGAAGGCCAGCGTGCCCTCGTCGGCCACGTTGCCGACGATGCTGCCGGTGGTGCCGCCGTCGCCGATCTGCAGCGTGCCCTGGGTGATGGTGGTGCCGCCGGTATACGTGTTGGCGCTGGTCAGCACCGTGGTGCCGCTGCCGCGCTGGGCGAGTTCGCCGCCGCCGGAAACGATGCCGCCGAAGGTGTAGGTGTCCGAGCGGTTGAAGGCCAGCGTGCCCTCGTCGGCGACGTCGCCGAGGATGCTGCCGGTGGTGCCGCCGTTGCCGAGCTGCAGCGTGCCGGCGTCGATGAAGGTGCCGCCGGTGTAGGTGCTGTCGTTGGTCAGCACCGTGCTGCCGCTGCCGATCTGGCGCAGTTCGCCGGCGCCCGACACCATGCCGCCGAACGCGTGGCTGTCGCTGCGGTTGAAGGCCAGCGTGGCGCCGCCCGCCACATCCACGTCATTGAGGATGCTGCCGCTGGTCCCGCCGCCGCCCACTTGCAGCGTGCCGGCCTCGACGATGGTGCCGCCGCTGTAGGTATTGGCGTTGGTGAGGACGAGCGTGCCGTCGCCGGCCTTGGTCAGGAAGGCCGCCGGCAGCGACGGGGCTTCGACGATGGCGCCGTCGAGCGTGAGCCGGGTCCCGGCGTCCGTCTCTATCGTTCCGCTGCTGGTGCCGATGCCGCTATTGCCGAGGATGACCATGCGGCCGGTGCCGAAGCTGGCGGTCGTCCGCAGCGTCGAGCCGTTGAGGATGGCGAGGGCGCCGGACGCGGCGCCGAGGTTTTCGTCACGGGAAACCTGCAGCGTGCCGCCGGAGATGCCGGTGCCGCCCGTGTAGCTGTTGGTGCCGGTGAGGATGAGCGTGCCGAGGTCCTCCTTGAACAACGCGCCGCCGTTCAGGGGCGAGGCGATGGTCGCCGTCACCGCGGTGCTGGCCGCGGTGCCGTCGCCGACGCGGATGAAGGAGACGCCGCCGCTCGCGGGATCGGGCACCAGCGTGATCGGATCGCCCTGGATCAGATAGCCGCTGCTGGCGAACTGCATGCCGATGGTCCTGACCGTGCCGTTCGTGTCGTCCACCGTGACCGTGCCGGGCGTCGCCATGAAGACGGCGAAGGCCGTGTCCTGCCACGGCGCATTGGGATTGCCGCCGGGGTTGTTGGTCCAGTTGTTGTCGTCGCCGACGCCGGCGTCGGCATGCCAGACGCCGTCGCCGCCGTTGATGACGTCGTTGTTCTTCGGGCCGGCGTCGCCGTCCCAGTAGTTGAGGGCGAGCCCGGCGGTATTGACCAGGTTGACCTGGTTCGGGACGGCGGTCTGGACGAAGAAGCCGGTCAGCGGACCGGTCGCGACCGGCGCCTCCTGCGGCGTCGCCGGCGCGGTCATGTAGGAACCGAGCTGCAGCCCGTCGTTCGGGATGGAGAGGCTTCCGCCGTAGTTGAAGATGCGGTAGATGCCGGGGCCGAGGGTCTGGCCGAAATCCACCACGTTGATGATGCCGTCCAGGATCAGGTCGCCCTGCACCACGGTCAGGTCGTTGAGCGCGCCGCCGGCGACGTTGGCCTGGACGATGTTGTAGAACAGGATGGCGTTCGGGTTGAGCGTGAGATTGCCCTCGATGGTGAGCGTGGCGGGGGTCTGCGGCTGACTGCCGGGGCCCAGCGTGGCGTTGTCGGCGATGACGACGTCGCCGCCGACGGTGCCGTCGCCGCCCAGGCGGGTGCCGCTGGCCGCGGTGGTCGGCCCGTTCGCGGCACTCTGGTTGCCGTTGATGTAGAGCCAGCCGTTCGAGATGGTGGTGGGGCCGTCGTAGCTGTTGTCGCCGGTGAGGATGGTGACGCCGGCGCCGGCCTGGACCACTTCGCCGCTGCCGGATATCTCGCCGTCGAAAGTGACCCGGTCGGCGCGGTCGAAGACGAGGCGGCCGTCGTTCGCGACGTCGCCGGCGATGCTGCCGGTCGTCCCGCCATCGCCAAGCTGCAGCGTGCCGCTGCCGATGGCGGTGCCGCCGGAGTAGGTGCTGGCATTGGTCAGCACCGTGGTGCCGCTGCCGATCTGGTGGAGTTCGCCGCTGCCCGACACCGCGCCGCCGAAGACGTAGGTGTCGGACCGGTTGAAGGCGAGCACGCCGTTGTCGGCCACGTTGCCGAGGATGGAGCCGGTGGTGCCGCCGTTGCCGAGCTGCAGCGTGCCGGCCGCGATGGTGGTGCCGCCGCTGTAGGTGTTGGTGCTGGTCAGGACGAGTTCGCCGTCGCCGGCCTTGACCAGCGCGGCGGCCGGCAGCGACGGGTCTTCCACGATCGCGCCGTTGACCGTGAGCCGGGTCCCCGCGTCCGTCGCTATCGTTCCGCTGCTGGCGCCGATGCCGCTGCTGCCGAGGATGATCGTGCGCCCGGTGTCGAAGCTGGCGGTCGTATTCAGCGTCGAACCGTTGAGGATGATCAGCGCGCTGGACGCCACCCCCAGATTCGCGTCCTGCGAGATCCGCAGCGTGCCGCCGAAGATGCCGGTGCCGTTGGTGTAGGTGTTGACGCCGTCGAGGACGAGCGTGCCCAGGTCCTCCTTCACCAGACCGCCGCCGGTCAGCTCCGCGTCGATCGTCGCCGTCATCGCGGCGCCGGCCGCGGTGCCGTCGCCGACGCGGACGAAGGTGATGTTGCCCGTCGTCGAGTCCAGCAGCGTGAGCGGCTGGCCGGTCACCCGGTAGCCGTCGCTGGCGAACTGCATGCCGCGGCTCGTGACCGCCCCCAGGCCGTTGTCCACCGTGACCGTGCCCGGCGTGGCCATGAAGATGGCGTAGCCCCCATCCAGCCACGGCGCGTTGATGTCGCCGGCGGAATCGGTCCAGTTGTCGTTGAGGGTGCCGGGCGAAGCCTGCCAGGTGCCGGTGCCGCCCTCGATGGCGTCGTCGTTCTTCGGCACGACGTCCCAGTAGTTGAGGGCGAGCCCGCCGGTGTTGACCAGGTTGACCTGGCCCTGGATCGAGGTCTGGACGGTGAAGCCGGTCAGCGGCGCGACCACGGTCTGCGTGTCCTGCGGCGAAGCCGGGGCATTGACCAGCGAGCCTATCGTCAGGCCGTTGTTGGTGAGGGTGCCGCCGTAGTTGATGATCCGGTAGACCCCGGGGCCGAAGACCTGGCCCTGGTTGGCGACGTCGATGATGCCGTCGAGCACCAGGTTGCCCTGCACCACGGTCAGGTCGTTGAGCGCGCCGCCGGCGACGTTGGCCTGCACCAGGTTGTAGAGCAGGAAGGAATTGGGGTTGAGGGTGAGGCTGCCCTGGATGGTCAGGGCGCCGGGCGTCTGCGGCTCGGCGCCGGGGGCGAGCGTGGCGTTGTCGGCGATCGTCACGTCGCCGCCGACGATGCCGTTGCCGCCCAGGCGCGTGCCGGCGGCGGCGGTGGTCGGCCCGGTCGCGCCGGTCTGGCTGCCATCCACGTAGAGCCAGCCGCTGGCGATGGTGGTGGCGCCGGCATAGCTGTTGTTGCCGCTGAGGACGGTGACGCCCGCGCCGGCATGGACCACCGCGCCACTCCCCGAGATGGTGCCGCCGAAGCTGACCCGGTCCGAGCGGTTGAACGCCAGGACGCCGTTGTCGATCACGTCGCCGACGATGCTGCCGGTCGTGCCGCCATTGCCGATCTGCAGTGTGCCGCCGCTGATCGTCGTGCCGTCGGCATAGGTGTTGGCGCCGGACAGGATCAGGGTGCCGGCGCCGCTCTTGGTGAGCGTGCCCGCGCCGGCGATGCCCTGGCTCACCGTGCTGGTCACGCCGCCATCCGTCTGGATGGTGCCGTCGCTGGCGGTGACGGTGAGCGCGCGCGACGGCGAAAGATCGAAGCTGCTGGTGATCTCCAGCGTGCCGCCATCCAGCGTCAATGGACTGCCGGCAGCGCCCAGCCGGTTGTCGGCATCGATGGCGACGGTACCCTGCCGGATCGTGGTGCCGCCCGCATAGCCGTTGGCGCCGGACAGCGTGAGCACGCCCGCGCCCGTCTTCAGCACCGCGCCCGACCCGCCGATGACGCCCGAATAGCTGCCGTTGTCCGGCTGGACGAAATGCACCAGGCCGTTGTCGGTGACGCTGGGCGGCAGGCTCTGCGCGCGCGCTTCCAGCGTTCCCGCGGGGTCGACCACCACCGAACCGTTGAAGTTGACGTTGTTGCCGGTCAGCGCCAGGGTGCCCTGCTGCACCGTGACGGCGAGCGGCGTGCCGCCGCCGTTGCTGCCCACCGTGCCGGACAGCGTCCAGCGGCCCTCGCCGGCCTTGATCAGCGTCTGGAAATTGCTGATGTTGCCGGGCAGCGCGTCGCTCGACCCGGCCGCGCCTTCGAGCCGCAGCGCGTTGGTGCCGCCGCCGCCGTTGAAACCGCCGCTGATGACCGAGCCCGGAAACAGCGTCAGCGTGTCGTTGCCGCTGGCGAACGAGAGGCCGCCATAGACCACGGCGCCGGCGCGGTTGATGAAATTGACGTCGCTGTGCGACTGGTTGCCGATGACGTTGTCGATGACGCTGCTGCTTCCGCTGCCGCGCTGGATGGTGCCGTAGTTGTCGATGGTGTTGGTGCCGAGGGTCTTGTCCTCGAACCAGATCGCCGCCGAATTGAGCCCGGAGATCAACCCCCGGTTGATGACGGTGTTGCCGGAACCGATGAGATTGATCGCCTCGGCATTGGTCGATGCACCCAGCGCCCGCACCGAGGCACCCTCGGCGATGGTCAGCGTGCCGTTGGAATTGAATTCGATGGTGTTCCGGCCCGCGCCCCACAGGCCGTTGCCGCCGCTGCTGCCCGCGGTGCTTAAGACGCTGGCGCCGGAATTCACCGTGATCGTGGCGTTGTCGCCGAGGCTGATCGCGCTGGCGTTGCCGCCGTTCAGTTGCGCGCCGCCGTTGATCGTGACCGTCGCGCCGGACGCCGTGGATGGACCGCTGCCCACCGTCGCGTTGGTCGTACCCGTGCACACGGCATTGGGCAGGGGGCTGCACGCAGCCCATGCCGTGGGAGAACCGAGGGTCCCGCTCGCCGACAGTCCGGCGAGTATCGAAAAGGATACTGGCGACAGCTTCATACATCCCCCTTTTCCCGGGTGCCTCTCGATTGGCGCGCCGAGCCCCGCATTCCCGGCGGCCGTTCCGGACCGCCGTCGATGAGGGATTCTTCCGCTCGTCGTTGCGCCAACCAGGGCCTGGCCGGCCCTGTCGCACCCTTTCAGGCGTTGCGTCTGATGACTGAGAGATACATGGTGAGGATGCGTGCGTCAAGCTGCACAAACCGGCGGCTGGGGCGTTCTTCGTGGAATATCAGCCACTTGACCGGCTCTCCCGGCGCCCCTGTCCGGAGATGCCCACGGCTGCCGCGCTCCTGCTCCCGCGTCTCCAGCCGTGGGGAACGCTCAGGCGTCGCTGCCGCCGAACACGTACTTGGCGAGATATTCCTCGTAGGTGCCGCGGTAGTCGATGATCCTGCGGTCGAGCTTGATCTCGATGATGCGGGTCGCCAGCGAACTGACGAATTCGCGGTCGTGAGAGATGAAGATCAGCGTGCCGGTGAATTTGTCGAGGCCGCTGTTGAGCGACTCGATCGATTCCATGTCGAGGTGGTTGGTCGGCTCGTCCATCAGCAGCACGTTGGGGCGCGACAGCATCAGCTTGCCGAACAGCATGCGGCCCTGTTCGCCGCCGGAGATCACCCTGACCGATTTCTTGACCTCGTCGCCGGAGAACAGCAGGCGGCCCAGCGTGCCGCGCATCAGCGTCTCGTTGTCCTCGCCGGTGGCCGCGGCGGTGATGCGCGAGTAGTCGGCGATCCACTCGGTGAGGCTCGCGTCGCTGGCGAACTCGGCCGAGTGGTCCTGCGCGTAGTAGCCGGGCTTGGCCTTCTCGGCCCACTTCACCTGGCCCTTCTGCGGAGCGAGTTCGCCGACCAGCAGCTTCATCAGCGTGGTCTTGCCGACGCCGTTCTCGCCGATGATCGCGACCCTCTCGCCGGCCTCGATGGCGATCGAGAACCTGTCGATCAGCGGTCCTTCCATGCCTTCGTAGCCGAAGCTGATGTTGTCCACCTCGCAGGCGAGGCGGTGCAGCTTGTCCTTCTCGTCGTACTCGAAGCGGATCCACGGGTACTGGCGGCTGGAGGGCTTCACGTCCTCGGGCTTGAGCTTCTCGATCAGCTTCAGGCGGCTGGTGGCCTGCTTGGCCTTGGACTTGTTGGCCGAGAAGCGGCGCACGAATTCCTGCAGGTCCTGGATCTTTTCCTTGGCGCGGGCGTTGGCGGCGGACTGGCGCTCGCGGGCCAACGTCGACGCTTCCATGTAGTCGTCGTAGTTGCCCGGGTAGATCGTGATCGTGCCGAAGTCCAGGTCGGCCATGTGGGTACAGACCTGGTTCAGGAAGTGGCGGTCGTGCGAGATGATGACCATCGTGCAGTCGCGGTTGTTGAGCACGTCCTCGAGCCAGCGGATGGTGTTGATGTCGAGGTTGTTGGTCGGTTCGTCCAGCAGCAGGATCTCGGGGTTGGCGAACAGCGCCTGGCACAGCAGCACGCGCAGCTTCCAGCCCGGGGCGACGTTCTTCATCGGCCCGTCGTGCAGCTCGGTGCCGATGCCCACGCCCAGCAGCAGTTCGCCGGCGCGCGACTCGGCGGTGTAGCCGTCGTACTCGGCGAACCTGCCTTCGAGTTCGGCGGCGTGCATGTAGTCTTCTTCGGTGGCCTCGGGGTTGGCGTAGATCGCGTCCTTCTCCTGCATGCAGGTCCACATTTCCTCGTGGCCCATCATCACCACGTCGAGCACGCGCATGTCTTCGTAGGCGAACTGGTCCTGGCGCAGGTAGGCCATGCGCTCGTGCGGGTCCTTCGACACGTTGCCGGCGGAGGATTCGAGCAAGCCGCACAGGATCTTCATGAAGGTCGACTTGCCGGCGCCGTTGGCGCCGATGAGGCCATAGCGGTTGCCGTCGCCGAACTTGACGGAGACGTTTTCGAAGAGGGGCTTGGCCCCGAATTGCATCGTGATGTTGGCGGCGACGAGCACGGAAGATCCTGTTTCTGCAAGAAAATCAAGCGCGGGATTATAGCGCAAGAGGGCTTGGACATCCCCGGTATCTGGATGCGAGGGGTGCCGATCCGCGCCGAGGGGGATGTTCCTTCCGCAGCCGGCGGAGCGAATACCCCGCGCGGCGCAACCTCGGCACCGATACGTATCAGACCGAATCAGATGAAACGCGCGATATAGCAGGGCTCGCCCGGCGACGCGCCGTCCGGCAGCGGCAGCCACACCCGGCGCCCGCTGCCCGGCACCAGCGCCAGCGCCTCGCCGTCCGCATTCTCGATGCGCTCCGCCACCGCCTCGCGGTTGCCGCCCGGCAGCACGAATTCCAGCCGGTCGCCCTGCGCGAAGCGGTTCTTCACCTCCACCTCGGCCAGCCCGCGCGCCGCATCGAACCCCACCACCTCGCCCACCAGCAGGCTGCGGCCCGATTCCGAATGGCCGCGCAGGTAGTTCTGGTGTTCCGGCGTGTGGTGGCGCTGGTAGAAACCGTCGGTGTAGCCGCGGCTCGCCAGCCCTTCCAGTTCGCCCAGCAATCGGGTGTCGAAGGCCCGGCCGGCCAGCGCGTCGTCGATCGCGCGGCGATAGCTCTGGCTGGCGCGCGCGGCGTAGTAGGGACTCTTCGTGCGGCCCTCGATCTTCAGCGAATCCACGCCGATTCCCACCAGCCGCTGCACATGCTCGATCGCGCGCAGATCGCGCGAATTCAGGATGTAGGTGCCGTGCTCGTCTTCCTCGATCGGCATCAGTTCGCCGGGCCGGGTGCCTTCCTCCAGCAGCCACACCTTGCTGCCGCCGACGTGGCGGGGGCCGCCGCCCAGCCCCCGCCCCAGGGCCGCATCCTGCCCGCCGCGCGTGGCCGTGCCCACCGCGCCGGCCTCGCGCGGATTGCCGATCGGCGCGCCGCCGCAGGTCTGCACGTCGCCGGTGCCGTTCTCGGCGGCCTCGTGCAGCTTGTAGTCCCAGCGGCACGAATTGGTGCAGGTGCCCTGGTTGGGGTCGCGGTGGTTGAAGTAGCCCGACAGCAGGCAGCGGCCGGAATAGGCGATGCACAGCGCGCCATGCACGAACACTTCCAGCTCCATGTCCGGGCAGGCGTCGCGGATCTCGGCGACTTCGTCCAGCGACAGCTCGCGCGACAGGATGATGCGCTTGACCCCCACCGACTGCCAGAAGCGCACCGACGCATGGTTCGTCGTGTTGGCCTGCACCGACAGGTGGATGTCCACGTCCGGCCAGCGCTCGCGCACCATCATGATGAGGCCGGGGTCGGCCATGATCAGCGCGTCGGGCTTCATCGCGATGACGGGCGCCATGTCCTCGTCGAAGGTACGGACCTTGGCGTTGTGCGGGTAGATGTTGGCCACCAGGTAGAAAGACTTGCCGGCGGCGCGGGCCTCCTCGATGCCGGCGGCGAGCACGTCCAGGCGGCCGAAGCCGTTGTTGCGCACGCGCAGCGAGTAGCGCGGCTGGCCGGCATAGACCGCGTCCGCGCCGTAGGCGAAGGCGGTGCGCATCATGTCGAGCGAGCCGGCGGGGGCGAGCAGTTCGGGACGGCGGAGCGGAGACGGCGGGGGCATCGGCGGGCAGGGGCGGGAACGGGAGGCGGATTGTACCGGTTCGCCGGGCACGCCGTTTTTCGTGCATCGGGGCGGGGCGCGGGAGTGCTTCGAATCCGGTGTGGCGGCGGGGGATGCGTTCCTCGGGCTACAGAACTCGCCCTCGCTGCGCTCGGTGCTCGGACAGTCCCCGCCCGTTCCACGCATCCCCCGCCGCCACACCTGCCCCGGACGTTCTTGGGACCCATCGTGCCTGCGGCTCGACAAGGAAGAGGAATACGGCGGCGCGGATCAGGGTGTCGCCCGGCCGGCCCACCAGCCGCTCATCAGCCCGGCGGGCTTGCGGCAGGCGCTGACCCGCGCACTGGCCTTCCACGCCTGCACATGCACGTCGAGCCCGGCGAAGACGCCGTAGCCCGCGCCCGCGCGGATCTCGCCGCCGGCCTCCAGGCTCTCGCCGGCGCGGATGGCGCCGTCGGCCGCGATCGCCTCGCCCGCCTTGACTCCCCAGCCGGCCTCGATGTGCATGGCGCTGCAAATGGAGCGCCCGGCGACGATGCCGTGGCCGGTGCGCAGGCCGGCGGCGCACACGTCGCCCCCCGCCTGCACGCCCTTGCCGCAGCGCAGCTCGCCTTCGGCGCGGAGGTCGCCGCCGACGAAGGCGTTTCCCGCCAGCTCCAGCACCCCGCCGCAATGCACGTCCCACCCGCGCGCAGGTCGCCGCCGCCGCGTACGTCGCCGCTCGCCTCGATGCCCCAGCCGACCCGGATGTCGCCGCCCGCCTCGATCCTGTCCCCGGCGCGGATGCCGCCGGCGACGCGCAGCTCTCCCCCCGCGATCAGCGCTTCTCCGGCGCGCACGCCGCCGCCGGCACGGATGTCGCGCCCTGTACGGACGATGCCCGCGACGTCGATGTTGCCGCGCACTTCCAGGGTGCCGGCGAAGACGATGGCGTCGGCATCGACGTCATCCAGCACGCGCACGCCGTCGGACGGGCCGAACTGGTCGAGCAGCCAGCATGCGTCGCCGATACGGCCGGCAGCCACCAGCGCATCCAGCAGTTCCTGGTAGTTGCTCCCATCCTGGTAGTGGCGGACGAACCAGCGGAATCCGTCGGTGCACGGACGCTTGGTTTTGACGAAGTCTTTCGTGAGATCCATGGACTTGACCCTCGTGCAATCGTGCCGCCACGTGCGTCGTGGCGGCTGGATCGCAGCCGGGCGGAAATGGAACGATGAGATGCAAAGAACGCTCCCGGCTGCACGTTGAACAAGGCGCCGATGCGCCCTGGGCAAGGTGCCGTGCGGGGAGCTTGGGGCCCTCAGGCCCGGTGCTGGCCCCGCACGGCCGTGGAAAGCACGGCGGGAGACCCTGTTACCCTGAATGCCAGTTCTGGCGTGATGCCGGGCAGCGCGGACGCGGCAAGGCCCATGCGCGCACGGCCACCCGCGCAGTGCGCGAGGGGAGAGGCCGGGGAGCGATGGGCGGCGTTCATCGGTGCGTAAGTGGCGGATGTGAAACGGGAAGCCGCATTGTAGGCCAGTCCTGGCGATGTGCCCATGGGGCGGACGGCGGGCCGCGCTTTCCGCCCGCCACCGGCAACCCGAACGCGACCAGGAAATGGGTGGAAGTGACGAAATCGTCTTTTCTCACGTCGATGCTCGCGCGTTCCTGATCGTCACTGCGCCACCACCACTTCCACCCGGCGGTTGCGGGCGCGGCCGGCAGGCGTCGCGTTGTCCGCCAGCGGTTCGGTATCGCCTTTGCCCAGCGTTTCCAGCCGCGCCTTGCCGACGCCCTTGCCCGCCAGATGGGCGGCAACGGCGGTGGCCCGCTTTTCCGACAGCACTTGGTTGGAAGGGAATTCCGGCGTCTTGATCGGCTGGCCGTCCGAATGGCCGGTGACGACCACCCTGCCCGGCACCTTGGCGATCTCCGCCGCCAGACGGTCGAGGGTGGCGACGATCCTGGGCGATACCCTCGCCTGCGCCGGCAGGAACATGTCGTCGCCGCGGAACACCACGCTGCTGCGGAAAGCCTCGTCCTTGACCGTGACCCTGCCCGCCGCGATCTCGTCCCGGAGCAGTTCGGCAAGCCGCAGGCGCGCTGTGGGCGGCGATGCAGGCGGCACCGCCATCTTGGCGATGGCCTCGATCTGGGCCACCACCCGGTTGGTCTCCTGCACCAGCCAGTACTTGTGCCAGGCAAAGAACGCGAGCACGACCAATCCGAGCACGCTGGCCGTCACCCACACCGGGATGCTGTACAAGGGCTTGAACAGCTTGTCCGCCTCGGCCCACAAGTTCGGCGACAACGCCGGATCGACTGGCCCCTGGGCCGCATGGAGGATGGTGTAGAGGCGGTGGCGCACCGCTTCCAGTTTGCGGGCACCGTCGGATTCGGTGGCGTACTGCCCCTCGAAGCCCATGCAGAGGATGCGGTACATCACCTCCAGCAGATCGATGTGTTCCTGCGGCTGCTCGGCCAATCGGCCGATCAGCAGAAAGAATTTGCGCCCGCCTTCCACGTCCTGGTGAAAGCGCTGGGCGAGGCTGTATTCCGCCCATACGCCCGAAGCGCCCCACGCCGTGCTGCTGGCAGCTTCATCCACGGCCGTACACAGGCAATAGCGCGCGGTGATCACATGCTCGCGGCGCAGACTGGCCTTGTCGCACAGGCTCTGGAACGTCATGACTTCCTGTTCGAGCAGTTTCCGAAAGACAGGCATCGCTTCATGGTCGGCGGGCAAATTGTCCGGCATTTCCGCCAGCATGCGCAGGAGCGGAATGGATGCCTGCAGCAGAGGATTCCGGGCTGACAAGATGTATCCCAGTCTCTCTTCCACGTCCGGTTCCGGATCGAGGAGCGGCTTCTCCGAAGAGCGGCCACGACCATCTGTGGCCCTCTCGTTGCTACTGGTTGCGGGGCGATTGCCTTCCGGACCAGTCGAAGGCGTTGTTGCCCGGTTTGCCTGCGACCCGGATGGGCTTTCTTCATCCTCGATGAATTGAATCGGTACTTCGC
Organism: Thauera sp. K11; assembly: GCF_002354895.1. NCBI lineage: Bacteria > Pseudomonadati > Pseudomonadota > Betaproteobacteria > Rhodocyclales > Zoogloeaceae > Thauera > Thauera sinica. Next base: position 4,170,351 of record NZ_CP023439.1, on the reverse strand, counting down.
TGTCAGCCATGTTCCAACCCTGTCTTTGCTTGTTGTTCGTTGTTCAGCACGCATTCCCTGCGCGCTCACCCCACGCTATCGGGACGGCTGCCGATCAAGGCGCAGCCACATTCCGTCTTGTGGCCTGACAAGGCGACAGGGATGCCATCCAGCGTCCAGTCCGGATCGCCTTCGATGATCTTGTTGATGCCGTGCGGCTTGCTGCCGGGATAGCGTTGCGGACAATCGACCAGGTCTCCCAGGCGGGCGATGGCTCTGCCGTCCAGACTGTCCGTGGGCGATCCGCTGATGACCCTGCCGCCATGCGTGGTCATGTCGCCGACGACGATGACTGTTCTGCTCATGATGTCCTCCAGTAAACTGTGTTGAGTTCGTTGGGATGTCCGGCACGTCACAGACCCTTGAAATACCAGGTGACGGCCCCGGAGGGGCCGATCTCCGGCCCGGGCATGGTTTCGCCCTGCCGCATCCGTATTTCCTTGCCGCGGAGGTGGATGGCGTACCACATGCCCTCCTGCGGGCATGGCTCGCCGGGGCGGGCCGAAAGAACCTGAAGGGCGGCTGCGCCGGATGCAGGTGGTGGCCGCCGATCCGGCTCGGCCTGGTAGGCGCGCGCGAAATCGACCAGATCCTTCGGGTAGGTCACGTGATTCCGGAAGCGGCCGTCGTCGATGTCCTTCAGGTAGCACAGCGCCGCCAGTTCGAAGCACCAGTAGCCGAAGTACCCGCCGTGCCCCTCGTCGTCGATGTCCTTGTGGGTGTCGTGGAACGGCATACCTTCATTGGAGGCATACCATCTTTCCACCGCCTCCTTCATCAAGGTGCTCTGTTCGGCGGGGTCGTCGCTGTCGATGGCGTCGAGGGCCGGGGTGTACGGCTCGTCGTGATACCAGGCGTTCACGAAACCGCGTCCAGGGATAAAGGGCGAGATCAACTCCTCATAGATCGCGTCCGCCCCTTGAAACCCTAGGAAAAGCGCATCGATACGAGGTAACAAATCCTCGCGCCGAAGCAGGATGGTCAGCCCCACCAATAGCACTGCCGACAGGTATTCCGAGCGGTAACCAAATCCGAAAATCGATCCTTCGGGTTTCGCGCCGATGACGCCCGCGGCTTTGGCGAAGGTTTCCCACGCTTCTACGACTTCATCCAGATCGTCCCGGAGCTTCTCTATGGGCTCGCCTGCTGTATAGCGGAGATGAAGGAGATTCTTGATTTGAGATGCTTGGCCCCTTAATGTGGATTTACGTATATCAATCGGCAGTTCAGGGTCAGCAAGTCGTTGCTTGCGCATCGGGAATGCAATCTCAAACGTTTCCCGTTCCCAAATCTTATAGAACCCCTCCGTCAAAAATGGCTGACGTCGACGTTCAAGAAAATTCTCACCCATGGTGCCGCTCCGTCAGTTGCGCCAGGCAGGCATCGATCTGTTCTCCGCCGCGGGCATCGATGCCGAGATCTGCGAGGTCTTCCTCGATCATGAAGCCCAGGGCGGGGGGGCCGAATTCCGGGGTTGCCGGTCGGGCAGTCTGGCTGGTTTCGCCGTAGTAAACCGTCGCCATGCCGATTGGAACGTCCTTGAGTGTGGCGCTGCCTTCGGCATCGAGCAGCCCTTCCCGAACCTGCCCGTCGGCAAACACGACCCGGTAGGGCGCACCGCTGACCGGGCAGAGATCGGGATAGTGGTAAAAGAGCGTCATCTCCGGCTTTCGGCTCAGGCCGTCGGAATGGCTCCCCGGCTGGGCCGTCGCCTGCTTGGTGATCGCCGCCGAGTTCTTCGGAACCCGTTCCAGCCAGCGTTTCACCCGCTGTTCCACGACGCTGACGATCATGGGAATGTTCGCCATGGCCAGATCGAGGCCCTGCAACATGTCCTGCCGTACCGATGCCGGGCGGCGGCCGAATATCTCGGAGTTCGCGACCTCCGTCCGGGCGCCTTCGATCAGGGAGCGGATGAACCCCGCGTCGAGGCTTTCCATCAGGAACGCCTGAGGATTCACCTTGTGGCCGGCCTGGTAGAGCGTGTGGCGCATCGCGTCGAGCAGCAGCGGGGCGTAGCGCTCCGGGTCCCGGTTGACCGTCTTCAGGGTTTTCTTGATTCCGTCTCCCGGCCCGGGTATCCAGCCGACCACCGCCATCACCATGTTGAAGCACGCTTCTTCCCGCTGCTCGGCCGAGCCGTTCTGGCTGTGATGCAGGTCGTAGGCAGCGTAGGCCGTGTCGTAGATGTCGATGGCCTGCTCGAGAAAGGGCAGCGTGCCTAGCGCCACCGCCTGGTCGACATCGCCCGGAAAATCCTGCAGATCCACTTGATCAGCATGGTGTCGCTCCGTCAGTTGCGCCGGGCAGGCATCGATTTGTTCCGAGTCGCGGACGGACAGGCCGATCTCCGCGAGATCTTCCGCAATCCTGAAACCAAGGGAGGGTTTGCCGGATTCCGGCGTTGCCGGCGGGGCGGTCTGGCTGGTTTCGCCGTAATAAACCGTCGCTGCGCCGATCGGAACGTCCTCGAGCGTGGCGCTGCCTCCGGCGTCGAACCGGCCTTCCCGAACCTGAAAGGCGGCTGCGCCGGGTTCCGGTGGCGGCTGCCGATCCGGCTCGGCCCGGTAGGTCCGTGCAAAATCGACCAGATCCTTCGGGTAGGTCACGTGATTCCGGAAGCGGCTGTCGTCGATGTCCTTCAGGTAGCACAGCGCCGCCAGTTCGAAGCACCAGTAGCCGAAATACCCGCCGTGCCCCTCGTCGTCGATGTCCTTGTGGGTGCCGTGGAACGGTAGCCCTTCGTTTGCGGCGTACCATCTTTCCACCGCTTCCTTCATCAAGGCGCTTTGCTCAGCGGGATCTGTGCTGTCAATCGCGTTGAGTGCCGCGGTGTACGGCTCGTCGTGATACCAGGCGTTCACGAAACCTCGCCCAGGAATAAAGGGCGAGATCAACTCCTCATAGATCGCGTCGGCCCCATGAAAACCGAAACACAGAGCGTCGATCCGGGGCAGCAAGCCCTCGCGCCGAAGCAGAATGGTGAGACCCGCCAACAACACCGCAGGCAGGTATTCCGAACGATAACCGAATCCGAAAATCGATCCCGCGGGTTGTGTGCCGATGACTCCCGCGGCTTTGGCAAAGGCTTCCCACGCTTCGACGACTTCATCCAGATCGCCCCGGAGTTTCTCGATTGGCTCGCCCGCCGTGTAGCGGAGGTGCAGCAGGTTGGTAGTCTCGGAGGCGTGGCCTTCGAGCATGCATTTCCTGCCTAATGGCGACAATTTAGGGTCTGCCAGTTCTTTTGCCGTTATCGGCCTTGCAATCTCAAACGTTTCCCGCTCCCAAGTCTTATAGAACCCTTCCGTCAGGAACGGCTGACGGCGGCGCTCGAGGAAATTGGTCTTGATGTCTTCCATGGCTTCTCTTTCCGGGCTTTGGATTTCTGCTGATTCATACTGGTCGCACCTTTCTTTCCTGAATTGCGCCGACCTGTCGGCAAAGCGCGGCCCGCGGCCCGTCACGGCCCCTTGAAATACCAGGTGACGGCGCCGGAGGGGCCGATCTCCGGCCCGGGCATGGTTTCGCCCTGCCGCATCCGTATTTCCTTGCCGCGGAGGTGGACGGCGAACCACACGCCTTCCCGCGGGCAGGGCTCACCGGGGCGGGCCGAAAGAACCTGAAAAGTGGCTGCGCCGGGTTCCGGTGGCGGCTGCCGATCCGGCTCGGCCCGGTAGGCTCGGGCAAAATCGACCAGATCCTTCGGGTAGGTCAGGTGATTCCGGAAACGGCTGTCGTCGATGTTCTTCAGGTAGCACAGCGCCGCCAGTTCGAAGCACCAGTAGCCGAAGTACCCGCCATGCCCCTCGTCGTCGATGTCCTTGTGGGTGCCGTGGAACGGCATTCCTTCATTTGAGGCGTACCATCTTTCCACCGCTTCCTTCATCAAGGCGCTTTGCTCGTTGGGATCGTTGCTGTCGATGGCGTCGAGGGCCTCGGTGTATGGCTCGGCGTGATACCACGTGTCTACAAAACCGCGACCGGGAATAAAGGGGGACACCAGTTCTTCATAAACGGCGTCAACCCCTCGAAAGCTGAAAGACAGAGCGTCGATTCGAGGCAACAAGTCCTCGCGTCGCAGCAGAATGGTGAGACCCACCAGCAACACCGCAGGCAGGTATTCTGAGCGATAACCAAATCCGAAAATCGATCCCGCGGGTTGTGTGCCGATGACGCCCGCGGCTTTGGCAAAGGCTTCCCACGCTTCGACGACTTCATCCAGATCGCCCCGGAGTTTCTCGATCGGCTCGCCCGCCGTGTAGCGGAGGTGCAGCAGGTTGGTGGTCTCGGAGGCGTGGCCTTCGAGCATGTATTTTCTGCCTAATGGCGACAATGTAGGATCGGCCAGTTCTTCAGCCGTCACCCGCCGCCTAATCTCAAAGGTTTCCCGCACCCAGGTCTTATAAAACCCTTCCGTCAAAAACGGCTGACGGCGGCGTTCGAGGAAATTGGTCTTGATGTCTTCCATGGCTTCTATTTCCGGGCTTTGGATTTCTGCTGATTCATACTGGTCGCACCTTTCTTTCCTGAATTGCGCCGACCTGTCGGCAAAGTACGGCCCGCGGTCCGTCACGGCCCCTTGAAATACCAGGTGACGGCTCCGGACGGGCCGATCTTCGGGCCGGGCATGGTTTCGCCCTGCCGCATCCGTATTTCCTTGCCGCGGAGGTGGACGGCGAACCACACGCCTTCCCGCGGGCAGGGCTCACCGGGGCGGGCCGAAAGAACCTGAAAGGTGGCTGCGCCGGACGTCGGTGGCGGCTGCCGATCCGGCTCGGCGCGGTAGGCTCGGGCAAAATCGACCAGATCCTTCGGGTAGGTCAGGTGATTCCGGAAGCGGCTGTCGTCGATGTTCTTCAGGTAGCACAACGCCGCCAGTTCGAAGCACCAGTAGCCGAAATACCCGCCGTGCCCCTCGTCGTCGATGTCCTTGTGGGTGCCGTGGAACGGCAGCCCTTCGTTCGCGGCATACCATCTCTCCACCGCTTCCTTCATCAAGGCGCTTTGCTCGTTGGGATCGTCGCTGTCCAGGACGTCGACAACCAACGCATACGGGTCATCATGGAACCACGTGTATTTGTCGCTTTCCTCGGCGGGGGGCAGAAACGGTTCCGTCAGCGCGTCATAGATCGAGTCGTCGCGCCGGTAGATGTGGCAAAGCTCGTGGATACGGGGAATCAGGTCTTCCCGGCGCATCAGGATCGCCACGCCGACCAGTTGGACGATGTCGTTGTAGTCCGTCCGATAGCTGAAGCGGAATGCCGACCATTCCTCATCCCCCTTGAACTCTCTTTGAACCTTGGCGAAGTCCTCCCATGCCGCTACGACCTCGTCCAGATCGCTCCGGAGCTTTTCGATGGGTTCGCCCGCTGTGTAGCGGAGATGAAGGAGATGGGTGGTTTCGGAGGCGTGGCCCTCGAGCATGTACTTTCTGCCTAATGGCGATAATTTGGGATCTGCCAGCTCCCTAGCTGTTATCGGCCGCCTAATCTCAAAAGTTTCCCGTTCCCAAGTCTTATAAAACCCTTCCATCAGAAACGGCTGACGGCGGCGTTCGAGGAAATTGGTCTTGATGTCTTCCATGGCTTCTATTTCCGGGCTTTGGATTTCTGCTGATTCATACTGGTCGTGCCTTTCTTCCCTGCACGGTCCTGCGGCTTGTCTTCGGGTGCTTCGGTAAACACATTCGTAAAATTGTCGATGTCGGTCTGATGCGCCGTGTGCTCTGCGGCGGAAACCTCCCGCTTCTCTTCTAAGGCCAGATCTAGTTCTTCGCGGTGAACCTTACCGGCACCAGAGGCTGTCGAAACTTGAATTACATGGCGGGAGTATTTATTAGGATTCCCCAGTATTTTTTGCATACTTGGGCTCAAACCCTTGTGTCTCTCGACCCGTTGTCGAATCCACTTGTGGCTCATCTTCGGCACGTCATTTGGCAACGGCGCTGGCGGCACAGCACGGGCATTCCCGCCCTTCACCTGCTTGCGGTATTCTCGTTGCTCCGCCCGCTTGGCCGGCTGCAGGCTCTTGTCCTGCGCCGATTCGGCAATGAGCAGGCTCCGTATCCCGGATTCAGAGAGCGGCACGCTCCGCGTCTTGTATTCCACCACCGCGTACGGCCGCGCCCGACCGGTCCGCCAGATCGCATCGATGCCCCGGCCGCGTGCCTTGATCTGGTGCTGCAACCGCATGAGCCGTGCGCCATCCGTGAGCTTTGCGCTGCCTGTGCCGATATCGTGCTGCGCCGTTTGCCGGCCCCAGCCCAGTTCGTCCTGGCAGTGGTAGTCGCCCACGTGCTCGCCGATGCTTTCCTGCCGCTGGTTCAGGTTTGCCGTGGCGATCTCGGCGGCGTTCGCCGTCCCGTTGAAGGCCGATACCCCGTGCGCTTGCCCGTGCGTCCCGACCTCGCCTTCCCGGCGCCCCTGCTGCTGCCCCGGCGGCTGCTTCGGGGCCGGATGGGCGGTTTGCCTCGTGACCGCCGCCGTGTTCTTCGGAACCACTTTCAGCCAGCGTTTCACCCGGCGCTCCACGACACCGACGATCACGGGGATGTTCGCCATGGTCAGATTGAGGCCCCGCAGCATGCCCTCCTGTACGAGCGCCGGGCAGTGACTGAAGAATTCCGACTTCGCGATATCCGACCTGGCGCCTTCGATCAGGGAGCGGATGCGCTCCGCGTCGATGCTTTCCATCAGGAAGGCGTAAGGGTCGACCTTGTAGCCTGCTTGGTAGAGCACGTAGCGCACCGCATCGAGCAGCAGCGGTGCGTAGCGTTCCGGGTCCCGGTTGATGGTCTTCAGGGTCTTCTTGATCCCGTCGCCCGGCCCGGGTATCCAGCCCACCGCCGCCATCACCACGCCGAAGCACGCTTCTTCACGCTGCTCGGCCGAGCCGTCTTTGTTCTGATACAGGTCGTAGGCGGCATAGGCCGTGTCGTAGATGTCAATGGCCTGCCCGAGAAAGGGCAGCATGCCGAGCGCGACCGACTTGCCGACATCGACCAGGAAGTCCTGCAGATCGACTTGATCAGTCATGGTGCCGCTCCGTCAGTTGCGCCAGGCAGGCATCGATCTGTTCCCAGCCGCGGACGGACAGGCCGATCTCCGCGAGATCTTCCGCGATCCTGAAACCAAGGGAGGGTTTGCCGAACTCCGGCGTTGCCGGCGGGGCGGTCTGGCTGGTTTCGCCGTAGTAGACCGTCGCTGCGCCGATTGGAACGTCCTTGAGCGTGGCGCTGCCTTCGGTGTCGAGTCGGCCTTCCCGAACCTGCCCGTCGGCAAACACGACCCGATAGGGGGCGCCGCTGACCGGGCAGAGATCGGGATAGTGGTAAAGGAGCGTCATGTCCGGTTTTCGACTCAGGGCGTCGTAATCCGTGAAGGGCGGCATCCGCACCGGCACGCTCTTCGGTCCGACCATGGAGAATGCGGCGCGGTGGATCGTGACTTTTCCGGAGGTGCCGGCCTCGATCGTGTCGGCGGCAAGCCGGACGTAGCTTCCGCCACCATTGAGTTCGAGTTGCTTGGTGGCGGAGATGGCGATCGTCTCGGCGGTTTCGTTGATCGAGACCTTTGCCAGCAGGTTGATGCTGTGCTTCAGCGCATGCAGGTCGATGTCGTCATGAGCGGCAACCAGGCGCAGCCCCAGCTTGTGGGCAAAGAGCTTGATGCCCGCCCTGACGCTGGCGAAGAGACCTTTGCCGCTGGCGATGCCGACACTGCCGCCGGTGGTGATGCCGGCGTGTTCGTCGCTGGCCAGATGGGTACTGCCGGCCGTGGTCACCTCGATGCCGGCCGGGCTGGAGAGCGTCAGGTGCGGCTGGGCGAATTCCGGGAAATGCCCGCGTTCGGCATTGCCCATCCCTTCACCTTGCAGGGCCTTGTTCTGGGCGGCCACGCGTGCGGCGACTGCATCCTGTTCGCCGCGGGTTTGCGCCTCATGCTGGCGGGCGAGATCGGCCAGTTGGGTATGTGTTTCCTCGGCCATCTCCAGCCGTGCCAGCGTCTCGCCCATGGATTTGACATGGCTGGCGGCGTGGCTGCGGGTTTCGGTGGTGAGCAGCATGCCCGCCCCGGCGCGCACGACGCCGTGCGCATCGGTGCGCAGTTCGAACCCTTCCCCGCGCCGGTCGGCCCGCCCGCTGGTGTCGGGAATGCGGGTGATGCTGCCGAGGTTCAGTTGGCTCAGCGCATGGTCGGAGGACAGTTGCGCCTGGATCTGGCCTTCGCTGTCGTCGAACACGAGGTGGTTGTTGCGCTGGCCGTACAGTTCCTTGCTGCGCAAACCCGAGAGCGCCTGGTTGCCGGGCAGTTGCCAGGGCGGCAGGTTCTGGTTGTCGGCCACCCGGCCGGTAACGATGGGTTTGTCCGGGTCGCCGCCTTCGAAGCTGACGAGCACCTCGTGGCCGATGCGGGGGAGCTGGATGCCGCCGTACTGGTTGCCGGCCCAGGCGGTGGAGACCCGCAGCCAGCAGGAGGAATGGTCGTCGCTGCGGTGGTAGCGGTCCCACGGGAAGGCGACCTTGACGCGGCCGTAGGGGTCGGTCCAGATCTCCTTGCCCGCCGGGCCGGTGACGATGGCGCGCACCGGGCCGCCGATGGCCGGGCGGGGATGGTTCAGCGGCGGCCGATAGACCTCTCGCGTCGGTTGCAGCTCGAGATCGACGGTGCAGCGCCATTGCTGGGCGGGGATGCCGGCGCTGCCCTGGCTTTCCTGGGCAATCTCTTCGATGTCCAGGCGCGCGGACAGGATCAGCCATTCGATGTTGGCCGCGTCCTGCGGGTGTTTCTTCAGGTGGAAGGTGTGGCCGGCGGCCAGGCCGCGGACGTTGCCCCGGGCGCTGGCCTGCCAGCCGGCGGCGCGCAGGGCCTGCAGGCGCACGCGGGCGAAGTGTCCGCCTTCGGCGCGCGGGTCGTTGGCCGGGCCGGACATGCCGCCGGCGCCGGCCTTGGGCTGGCTGGTGTCGGCCGGCCAGTGGAAGACTTCGTGGTCGGCATGGCCGGTGGGGCGCGGGTCGTGGTGGCGGACGGCCAGATCGGCGCGGCGGCGGGTGTAGTCGACGTCGGTGCCGGCCCAGGCGCCGGTGACGAGGCGGTCCCGGATGGAGACGGCGTGCAGGTATTCCTCGTCGAGCTTGTGGCCGGGCGGGTAGACGCTCACCTGCCGGTAGGCGTCGCTGGGCGAAGGGCGATAGGCGCCGGGCTGGTCGGCGAGGATCAGGCGGTGCTTGCCGTCGGCGTGCTCGAACCACCAGGCGATGCCCCATTCTTCGCACAGGCGGGCGAAGAAGTGGTAGTCGGTTTCGTTGAACTGGGTCTGGTAGTCGCGCGGCGGGTACTTGGCGGTCTGCAGGCGCTTTTCGACGACGAAGGGGGTGTCGGCGAAGAGGTCGTCCAGGATCTGGATGACGGTCTTGTCCTGGAAGATCCTGCAGTCGGCGGTGAGGGTGGCGAGCCACAGCCAGGGGCGCAGGGTGAGGCCATAGACGTGGTGGCGGCCTTCTTCGCGCAGGTAGCGGGCCTCGGCGATGAGTGCGGAGATTTCGCGCACGCCGGCGCCCTGGTTGGCCAGCCCCTGGTCGCCGACGGCGCCGGGGATGAAGTGGCCCCGGCCTTCGAGCTGGATGCTGACGGTGATCTCGCGGCCGACCATGCCGGCAAGGTCGAAGTTGGCGGCCAGGCTGGGGGCGAAGGCGAGCGCGTCGGGGGTCTTGAGTTCGAGCAGGTAGGTGAAGAGCGACGAGAGCCCTTCTTCCCCGGACAGGCGCACCGGCACCAGGGCAGGCTGGCCGAGGTGCTGCGGCAGCGCGGCGCTTTGGGCCGTCAGCGTGCGGGCGGATTTGAAGCGGTTCATGGCCGGTCGTCCTTACTGGGATACCCCACGCCTTCCCGCAGGCACGGCTGGCCCGGCCGCGCCGAGAGCGCGGGCGGCTTCGGCTGCGCCGGTGCGGATGGCGGACGGGGTGCCCGGCGCTCGGGCGAGGGCCAGTCGCTGCCTTCGTCGAAGCGCCCCATCCAGCGCGGCCCGCTCTGGAAATCGAAGCGCGGATTCGGGTCGTCGTCCCACGGGTCGAGCGAGAGCAGGTTCAAGTCGTCGCAACGCACCGGGCGGATCAGCCGGTTGGCGATCACCGGCAGTTCCGGCACGCCGTCTTCGATCGGGTACAGCGACAGCTCCCCCAGTTCGATCCAGTAGCTCGTCCGCCCGTCGCTGCTGCGCGGCAGGGCTTCGATGCGGATGCGTGCATCGTTCAGCCCTTCGTACAGGCGTAGTTCGTCCAATCCCAGCTTGTCGAACCAGTGGGGCGACAGCAGGAAGCCCCAGGTCGGCGTGCGCAGCCCGGCGCCGAGGCGGGCCGGATTGACCCAGCCCTTCTCATTTCGGTGGTACTGGAAGCCCATGTCACCGGGGTGGTCGATGTCCAGCCCGTAGAAGTGGTCGGCGCAGATGCGCTCCAGGACGTCGCTTTCGTAGGCGCCGGTGTTGCCGATCTCGAAGCCGCTGTAGCACTGTTCCGGTTCCAGCAGGTGCAGGCAGGCGAGCACGAATTCCCGCCATTCCCGCCGATGCTCGACATACCAGCTATGGCGGAAGGTGATCTTGAGCGTGGTGTAATCCATCGCGCTGCAATTGGTCACCTGCGCGTCGATGGCCCAGCGGGCCGAGGCGAGCGGGCTGTCCATGTCGGTGGCCCGAACCCAGAATTCCTTGCCCTGGTCCAGTGCCTTGCGCGCCTCGGCGCGCAAGTCGGTCGGCAGGCGCTTGTCGCTGGCCTTGAACCAGACTTGGGTGGCATCCTTCCAAACCTTGCGGTAGGGCGAATCGATCATCCGCTCCAGCCGGTGGTGGAGGTCGATCATCTTGTCGCACAGGCTCAGGAACTGCGCGTCATGGTGGTAGACGTAGAAGGTAATGAACGGGCATACGCCGTATTCCTGGTCTTCGTAGCCGTAGGTATAGCCATACCCCTTCTTGGTCTCGGCGATGAATTCGGCGATTTCCTCGTCGGTGAGATACAACTCGCTGGTGCTCATGGTCCTTTCTTCCCTCTGACAAGCCCGTCACGGCCCCTTGAAATACCAGGTGACCGCCCCGGACGGGCCGATCTTCGGCCCGGGCATGGTTTCGCCCTGCCGCATGCGTATTTCCTTGCCACGCAGGTGGATGGCGAACCACACGCCTTCTCGCGGGCAGGGCTCGCCGGGGCGGGCCGAGAGCGTGGGCGGCTTCGGCTGCGCCGGTGCGGATGGCGGACGGGGTGCCCGGTGCTCGGGCGAGGGCCAGTCGCTGCCTTCGTCGAAGCGTCCCATCCAGCGCGGCCCGCTCTGGAAATCGAAGCGCGGATTCGGGTCGCCGTCCCACGGATCGAGCGAGAGCAGGTTCAAGTCGTCGCAACGCACCGGGCGGATCAGCCGGTTGGCGATCACCGGCAGTTCCGGCACGCCGTCTTCGACCGGGTACAGCGACAGATCCCCCAGTTCGATCCAGTAGCTCGTCCGCCCGTCGCTGCCGCGCGGCAGGGCTTCGATGCGGATGCGTGCATCGTTCAGCCCTTCGTACAGGCGTAGTTCGTCCAGCCCCAGCTTGTCGAACCAGTGGGGCGACAGCAGGAAGCCCCAGGTGGGCGTGCGCATCCCGGCGCCGAGGCGGGCCGGATTGACCCAGCCGTCCTCGTCCCGGTGGTACTGGAAACCCATGTCGCCGGGGTGGTCGATGTCCAGCCCGTAGAAGTGGTCGGCGCAGATGCGCTCCAGGACGTCGCTTTCGTAGGCGCCCATCACCCCGGCCGCGGTGTTGCCGATCTCGAAGCCGCTGTAGCACTGTTCCGGTTCCAGCAAGCGCAGGCAGGCGAGCACGAATTCCCGCCATTCCCGCCGATGCTCGACATACCAGCTATGGCGGAAGGTAATCTTGAGCGTGGTGTAGCGCATGGCGCTGTTCTTGGTCACACGTGCGTCGATGGCCCAGCGGGCCGAGGCGAGCGGGCTGTCCATATCGGTGGACTGAATCCAGAATGAGCGATGCTGAGCCTGTGCCTTGCGCGCCTCGGCGCGCAGGTCGGTCGGCAGGCGTTTGTCGCCGGCCTTGAACCAGGTTTCGGTGGCATCCTTCAGAACCTTGCGGTAGGGCGAATCGATCATCCGCTCCAGCCGGTGGTGGATGTCGATCATCTTGTCGCACAGGCTCAGGAATTGTGCATCATGGTGGTAGACGTAGAAGGTAATGAACGGGCATACGCCGTATTCACGCCCTTCGTCGCCGTAGAAGTACTGCGGCTCGGCCTTGGTCTCCCGGATGAACTCGGCAATTTCCTCGTCGCTCAGGTAGGTTTCGCTGGTGCTCATGGGTTTCCTCAACGGTTGTGCTTGCGTCCGGGTTTGCGTTGCGAGCCCGCGCGGGCGGGCTTGCCATCCTCGTCACGGGCTTTGGCCTTGTCCTCGGGGTAGCGGAAGAGCGACACCCGGCAGCCGAGGGTGACGCCCTTGCCGCCGTAGGTGCGCGCCTTGCCGATAGCCTCGGTCTTGACCTTGGCGCATCTGTCGCTGAGTTCCTTGTATCCCTCGAATTGCCGGTTTTCGATCTTGTCGCGCTCAAACTTGATCTCGACAAGGGCAAAGACGTTGTCCTTGCGCAGCGGCGTCTTGCGGTAGTCGGGGATGGCCAGGTCGGCGGCCAGGCTGCCGCGCCCGCGATGGGGCAGCGGGTAGAAGGGGTTGATCGACGGCCCCCTGCGCAAGAGCCTGGTGCCTTCGAGCGGCGGGTCGGCGTAGCCGGGGCCCGGGCCGAAGCTGGCTTCCGCCTTGAGCGGGCTGGCCCACTCGACGAGGTCGTCCATGAACTCGAAGATGAGGCTGGCCATCAACTGCTTCTGGCGCACGACGATGAATTGGTCGATGTCTTCGATGTAGCCCAGCTCCGTGGCGCCGGCCGCCAGGATCTCCAGCAGGACTTTCTTCCTGGCCGCACCCAGGTCCTTGAGTTCGGCGCCCGGCCGGCGGCGCACGGAAACGACCGGCATGCGGTCGGCCTGGTCGCAGACCATGGAGATCACTTGGCGGAAGGGAATCTTCTGCTGGATGGCGGTCTGGATCAGGGGGCTCCTGGCCCCGCGCCCGCTGGCCTGGCGCGTGACTTCCTGCTGGATCTTGCCGTCCGCCTCGGTCGCGGCCCACAGCGCGGCACGCTCTGTCTCATGATCGACCTTGGCCGCGATCTCTTCCATCAGGGCCTCCATGTTCTTGCGGATTTCGGCCTTGGCTGCCTCGACATTCTTGGAGAACTCGCCCACGCCGTCGTACAGCGCCCTGCTGAGGTCGTAGATTTCGTAAGCGGTGATGGCGGCACTCACCAGTTCGAGGATGGCCCAGGCAATGGCTGGCACGGCCATGTCAGCCTCCCTTCCCGGCCAGCCGGGACTGCCAGTCTTCCGTCAGGCGCTCGCTTTCGCGCAACACGGCTTTTTCTACCGAAACGCGCCTGGGCGATTCGGTTTCGATCACCCGGATATGCCCGTCCGGATCGGTGTACTCGTGTTTGAGCATTTCGCCGTCCACTCCGGCCTGACAACGGTAGCCTTCATAGGGGCGCCCATCGTTCTTGAAGATCTGGTAGCGGGCTGCATACGGACCGGCGACGGCCAATGGCATGTCGGGCATCCGCACCGGCACGCTCTTCGGTCCGACCATGGAGAATGCGGCGCGGTGGACCGTGACCTTGCCTGCGGTGCCGGCCTCGATCTCGTCCTTGGCCAGGCGGATATAGCTGCCGCCGCCGTTGATGATGATTTCCTTCTTGGCCTGGAATTGGATGGTTTCGGCAGTGCAGGTGATGCCGAGCTTGGCGACGAGGTTGATCGCGTGCTTCAGGGCGTGCACGTCGATGTCGTCGTGGGCGGCGACGAACTTCATGCCCTTCTCCTGGGTGAAGAGGCTGATCTTCTCCTTCACGCTGGCGAAGAATCCCTTGCCGCTGGCGATGCCGAGGTCGCCGCCGGTGGTGAGCGCGGTGTGCTCGCCGCTGGCGAGGTGGATGCTGCCGCCGCTTGTCGCGGCAATGCCCGAGGGGCTGGACAGCGTGAGATGCGGTGCGGCGAATTCAGGGAAATGGCCGGATTCGGGGTTGGGCGCTCCCTCGCCCCGCAGGTCCTGGTTCTGGCGCTCCAACGCGTCCGAGACCTCATCCTGCTCGCCGCTGGTTTGCGCCTCATGCTGGCGAGCCAGGTCGGCGAGTGCCGCATGCGCTTCCTGCGCGGCTTCCAGCCGAGCCAGCGTCTCGCCCATGGATTTGACATGGCTGGCGGCGTGGCTGCGGGTTTCGGTGGTGAGCAGCATGCCCGCCCCGGCGCGCACGACGCCGTGCGCATCGGTGCGCAGTTCGAACCCTTCCCCGCGCCGGTCGGCCCGCCCGCTGGTGTCGGGAATGCGGGTGATGCTGCCGAGGTTCAGTTGGCTCAGCGCATGGTCGGAGGACAGTTGCGCCTGGATCTGGCCTTCGCTGTCGTCGAGCACGAGGTGGTTGTTGCGCTGGCCGTACAGTTCCTTGCTGCGCAAACCCGAGAGCGCCTGGTTGCCGGGCAGTTGCCAGGGCGGCAGGTTCTGGTTGTCGGCCACCCGGCCGGTAACGATGGGTTTGTCCGGGTCGCCGCCTTCGAAGCTGACGAGCACCTCGTGGCCGATGCGGGGGAGCTGGATGCCGCCGTACTGGTTGCCGGCCCAGGCGGTGGAGACCCGCAGCCAGCAGGAGGAATGGTCGTCGCTGCGGTGGTAGCGGTCCCACGGGAAGGCGACCTTGACGCGGCCGTAGGGGTCGGTCCAGATCTCCTTGCCCGCCGGGCCGGTGACGATGGCGCGCACCGGGCCGCCGATGGCCGGGCGGGGATGGTTCAGCGGCGGCCGATAGACCTCTCGCGTCGGTTGCAGCTCGAGATCGACGGTGCAGCGCCATTGCTGGGCGGGGATGCCGGCGCTGCCCTGGCTTTCCTGGGCAATCTCTTCGATGTCCAGGCGCGCGGACAGGATCAGCCATTCGATGTTGGCCGCGTCCTGCGGGTGTTTCTTCAGGTGGAAGGTGTGGCCGGCGGCCAGGCCGCGGACGTTGCCCCGGGCGCTGGCCTGCCAGCCGGCGGCGCGCAGGGCCTGCAGGCGCACGCGGGCGAAGTGTCCGCCTTCGGCGCGCGGGTCGTTGGCCGGGCCGGACATGCCGCCGGCGCCGGCCTTGGGCTGGCTGGTGTCGGCCGGCCAGTGGAAGACTTCGTGGTCGGCATGGCCGGTGGGGCGCGGGTCGTGGTGGCGGACGGCCAGATCGGCGCGGCGGCGGGTGTAGTCGACGTCGGTGCCGGCCCAGGCGCCGGTGACGAGGCGGTCCCGGATGGAGACGGCGTGCAGGTATTCCTCGTCGAGCTTGTGGCCGGGCGGGTAGACGCTCACCTGCCGGTAGGCGTCGCTGGGCGAAGGGCGATAGGCGCCGGGCTGGTCGGCGAGGATCAGGCGGTGCTTGCCGTCGGCGTGCTCGAACCACCAGGCGATGCCCCATTCTTCGCACAGGCGGGCGAAGAAGTGGTAGTCGGTTTCGTTGAACTGGGTCTGGTAGTCGCGCGGCGGGTACTTGGCGGTCTGCAGGCGCTTTTCGACGACGAAGGGGGTGTCGGCGAAGAGGTCGTCCAGGATCTGGATGACGGTCTTGTCCTGGAAGATCCTGCAGTCGGCGGTGAGGGTGGCGAGCCACAGCCAGGGGCGCAGGGTGAGGCCATAGACGTGGTGGCGGCCTTCTTCGCGCAGGTAGCGGGCCTCGGCGATGAGTGCGGAGATTTCGCGCACGCCGGCGCCCTGGTTGGCCAGCCCCTGGTCGCCGACGGCGCCGGGGATGAAGTGGCCCCGGCCTTCGAGCTGGATGCTGACGGTGATCTCGCGGCCGACCATGCCGGCAAGGTCGAAGTTGGCGGCCAGGCTGGGGGCGAAGGCGAGCGCGTCGGGGGTCTTGAGTTCGAGCAGGTAGGTGAAGAGCGACGAGAGCCCTTCTTCCCCGGACAGGCGCACCGGCACCAGGGCAGGCTGGCCGAGGTGCTGCGGCAGCGCGGCGCTTTGGGCCGTCAGCGTGCGGGGGGCGTCAAACAGGCCCATGGGCGACCGTCCTCATGGTGAGGGATGGATGCAGCAAGATCGGCATGCGCTTCTCCTTCGCGAAACGGGTTGGGACGGATCGTCGGGCGGCGGGCGCGCCCTTCGGGAATCCGGCAAAGGCCGTGGCAGGCGCCTGCCTGGCGATTCCGCGATCATGATCCTGCAGGACATTTGGATAGGCGTGTTTTGCTGGAAGGGCGCAAACCTTTGATTGCAGGCTCGGGCGCATCGGCGGCGGCCGCGAGCCAGTGCTGGACGAGGGGCGTACGTCCGGTGTGTTCGGGGAGCGGTGCAGGCCGGGCAGGACTTGAGCCAGGTCAAGGCCGGTGTCCGATAGTTGAGTAATCTTGTCGGGTATCGACGATGTCCCCGCTTTCCACACCCGCCATGGCCAAGAAGTTTCCTCTCCACCCGAGGCATCCCGAGCGGATCTGCTGGGGATGCGACAAGTATTGCCCTGCCGATTCGCTCGGTTGCGGCAACGGTTCGGGGCGCACGCAGCATCCGATGGAAGTCCTGGGGGAGGACTGGTACGAGTACGGGGACTGGGGGCTGGACGTCGAGGAGGGGGACAAGACGGCGGGTGGCGGTTCGCGCTGAGCGCGCGGGCGCAGGGCTGCGGGCGCGGTCCGGTCTGGTGAGCCGGGGCGGGACGGGTTAGGCTGGTCGATGATGGCGTTCGCCGCGGCCGGTCGTGCGCCGGCCGGCGGGCCGCGTCTGCCCACCTTCCGCCCAGGGGCCTCCATGAACTCGTCCGTAGCCACCGTTGCCGGAGCCGATCTCAAGCGCCTTGCCGACCGATACCGGGAACGGGCGCAGAAGTACGAGCGTACGGCCAGGGTCTATCTCTACATCATCATCTTCGTGCTGTCGGCCTGCATCCTGATCTTCGCGGGGGCGGACCGGCTTGCGGGCGCCTTGTTCAAGACCGCGGCGGAGCGCGAGGTGGAGGCGGTGCTGCGCCAGGCGACCATGCAGACCTTGCGCAACCTGTCCGCCGCGTCGCAACGGTTGCAGGACGGGGTGCAGGGCGATGCGGTTCTTCCGGCGCCGGCTGCTCCGCGTCTGCCTTCCGTTCCTCCCGCGCCGGCTGCAGGGGTTCCGGCGATGCCGCCGGGCCTGCCCGGCGTGGCGCCGTCGCCGATGCCCGGTCCCGCGGCCGGCACCGCGGTGCCGAAGGCCGGCAAGCAGCCGCCGGCGCGGGCGACGTCCGGCAACGAGGGGCTGCACCGGACCATCAAGCAACTGTATGAGGACAATGCTGCGCTCCACGAGCAGCTTGCGCAGGCGCGCGGCCGTCTCGGGGAGGAGGCCGATCGCTTGTCGATCGAGGAGCTGCGCAAGGATGCAGCCGTCGAGGTGGCGCAGATCCGTGCCAACGTCGACGAGAGCCGTGCCTCGGCGGACCGCGACATCGCGCAGGCGAAGGCCGACGTGGAACGCGCCGCCGTGGAGGAGGCCACGCGCCGGGCCGAAGACCTGAACGCGCTGATCGCCAGTTCGGTCGCCCGCGTCGGTGCCGCGGTGATCGTCATCCTGCTGGTCCGGATCTTCCTGCGCGACAGGCAGCGGCTGATCCTGCTGGGGGGCTTCTATCTCGGCCTTGCGGATGCGATCGAGATCAGCGGCGGCGATCCGGCGCGGCTCAAGGAATGGCTGCCGCAACTGGTTCCGCCCGCGGTTGCGGCGCCGGACGACGTGCCGACGCCGATCGAGTCGGTCATGCAGGCGGTGGTGGAGCTGGCGAAGCGGGGGCGCGTCTGACGGCTTTGCCGCCGGCCGCCCGCATCAGGCCGGCGTGGGGGGCGCGGCGCGTGCGAGCAGGCCCGGCAGCAGCGCTTCGGCGGCGTAGGCGCCGGAGATGACGACCGCCTCGATACCCGGCCCATGGGTGGCCGCGCCGGCCACCACGAGGTTGCGCACCGGCGATTTGGTAGGGATGGCGCCGTGGCTGCGCATGCCGTAGATGGCGCCGCCGGTTGCCCAGGCGTAGCGCTGGAAGGTGAGCGGGCTGGCGTCGGTGCGGTAGATGATGCGCTGGTCCAGGTCGGGGATGGCCTGCCGCGCCAGTGCGATCAGGCGGTCGCCGGCAGCCTGCTTGCGCGCGAGGTATGGTGCCGAGCGGCGGTATGCGCGGTGGTCGTGGCCTTCCTCGGCGCGATCGTCGGCCGGCATGTCCGCAAACCAGGCTTGCGCCTCGTCCGGACGCATCAAGGCCAGCAGTTCGACGGTGGAATGGCCGGGCGGCGCGCAGCCCGGGTCCACCTGCGACGGGATGACGATGGACACCGCTCCGCCTGCGCCCTCCACGTGGACGATCGGCGGCATGGCCAGCATGCCCTTCACCGCCAGGCTCACGCCCATCGCCGAGCATGTGGGCTGCAGTCGCCCGGCCAGTTCCCGTACGCCGGGCGGCGCTTCGTCCCGGGGGAGCAGCCGGGTCAGGCTCTGGCCGAGGTCGGCATTGGTGATCACCGCCCGCGCCTGCACGCTGCGCTCCGGGCCGTTCTGTCCGCGCACGACGACGCCTTTCGCCGCGCCGTCCCCGGTGACGATGCGCAGCACCTCGGTGCGCAGGTGGACGCGCCCGCCGCGCGCCTCGATGGCTTCGACCAGCCGCCGCGCGATCAGGCCCGAGCCGCCCAGCGGGTAGTAGCCGCCCTCGAAGTAGTAGCCGAAGATGGGGACGATGTCGCGCACCCGGAGCCGGGCGATGTCGTCGGTGACGTAGCCCGCCAGCGCGCCTATCCATGCCTGCACCGCGCGGTCGCGCACATGGCGTTCGACGAAGTCCTGCCACGGCCGGTCGAGCCAGGCGACCGCGAGCGGATGGCGCAGGGCGAATTCGAGCAGGGCGCGCGGCGTTCCCGGCGTTCCGGGAATGCCGCCGCGTTCGGCGGCCGTCGAGAACATCGCCTCGTAGACGGCGTGGATGTCTCCGAACAGCGCGCGCAGCCCGGCCGCCTCGTGCGGGAATTCCGCGGCGAGCCGTTCGACCCAGGCGCGCCAGTCGCGCGGCACGTCGAGCGTGCGGCCGTCCAGCATGTAGCGATGATCCAGCCGCACCCATTCGTCTTCGCGGGCGATCCCCAGGCGCTCGAACACGCTGCGCACGGTGCCGCCCGGGTGCCAGCCCGACACGTCATGCACGCCGGAATCGAAGCGGAACACGAGCGGCTCGCCGCTTTGCGGGTCGCGTACGCGGGCGCGCCGGAGCCAGGTGTGGGAGAAGCCGCCGGGTACGTCGTGCTGCTCGAACACCTCCACCCGCAGGCCGGCGTCGGCCAGCAGCGCCGCCGCGGTGAGGCCGCCGATGCCGGCGCCGATCACGGCCACGTCCGCCGTGCCGCCTTCGCCCGGGGCGGCGGGATGCGATGCGCGCAGGTCGGGGGGCGGCCAGTCGTAGCGTGTGTCGCCCGCGGCCATCTTGCGCAATCCGCGCGCTACCAGCAGCCGCGGCAGCAGGATGGAGGCCAGCGCGCCGCCGGCGAGCGGGAGCCAGTGCGCTGGCGGCGGCAGCGCCAGCCACGCGGCGACCGCCAGCCAGCCGAACAGCGCGCCCCACAGGGCCGAGATCGTCTCGTTGATGGCGACGAACAGCGGTGTCGCGCTCGCGCCGCCGAATTCGGCGGCCGAGAACTCCGCCGTCCAGGGGCGCCCGCGCAGCACGCTGGCGATGGCGCCGGCCGACAGGCAGCCCATCACGATGCCGATGCCTTGCGCCGCGTCCGCGGCTGCGGCCGCCAGCCCGATCGCGGCAAGCGCGAAGCCGGCCATCAGCGCCGCCTCGAACGGCGGCGGCGGTTGCAGGCCGCGTCTCAGCAGCGATGCGCCGGCGCTCCAGGCCAGGCCGGCCAGCGCGCCGGGAAGGGCATGGCCCTGCGCCGCCGCGATCAGGAACGCCAGCAGCGGAACGAGGAACAGCTTGACTCTGAGGAAGGTTTTCATCGGGCGCATCCTGTGCCGGCCGGCGGAATGGATCGGATTGATGGAGCGATGTTTACACCGTAAACATAGCGGGCGCTGTTTACGTTGTAAACATGATTCGCCATACTGCCCCGATGAAAAAAGCGCTGATCGACAAAGAGACGGAAGGGATGGCGGGGACGGGCGACCTGCGCGAGCGGCTCGTCGCCGAGGCGGCCGCGATCCTGGAAACGCAGGGCCTGGATGCCGTCACGCTGCGCGCGGTCGCCGGTGCCGCGGGCGTGTCGCACATGGCGCCGTACCGGCATTTCGCCGACAAGGACAGCCTGCTCGCCGCGGTTGCCGAACGCGGCTTCCGCGCCCTGTCGGCGGACATGGGTGCCGCTGCGGGGGGGGAGCGCGACACGGCGGCGCGCCTGCACGCATTCGGCATGGCCTACCTCGCCTTCGCCCGCCGCCGCCCGGCGCTGTATCGCCTCATGTTCGGGCCGGCGCTGGCCTGCAAGCCCCAGTCCGCCGGCCTGGCGGAGGCGGGCGGCGAGGCTTTCGCCCATTGCGCGGATGCCGTCGCCGCCATCGTGCGCGAGCGCGGCGCGGCGCCGGATACCGATCCGCGTGCGCTGGCGATCGCGACCTGGTCGCTGGTCCACGGCCTGGCCATGCTGCTGATCGACCGCCGGCTCGACCTGCCCGAGGATGCCCGGGCGCAGGACGAACTGATCGGCCAGGTGCTCGTGCTGCACGGCAAGGCGTTCGGCTGAGCCGCATGGCGGGCGGAACCCGCCGGTCTGCCCGCCTTGATCCGTGCCCGCGGCCCGTGCCCCGCGCCGCGGGCACGGGCAGGCCGCCCGCCTATTGCCGCGTGATCACCACTTCGAGATATTCGCCCGGCACCACCAGCGAGCCGGGGCCGCCGACGTCGAGCGATCCGAGCAGGTGCAGCAGGTCGGCGTGGAAGCGCGCCTGGCCGTCGCCGTCCAGCGCGGCGAAGGCTTTGTGCGTCGGCCCGTAGTAGTTGCGGAAGACTTCGATCCAGTGCTCCGGCGAGCGGTAGCGGAAGTTGAACGTGCGGCGGATGCAGCGGATGTCGTCGGCGTGGGGGCCGAACAGCGCCACCACGTAGGGTTCGTCGCCCCACTTGACCGGCGAGCGGAGGCCGGCCGGCGGCGGCACGTGGCTGCCCACGAGGCGGAACAACTGGCCGATGAAGCCCTCCGGCGTCCACGCGGCGAACCCGATGCGCCCGCCGGGCCGCACGACGCGCAGCAACTCGCCGGCGGTGCGGTCGTGGTCGGGCGCGAACATCGCGCCGAAGGTGGATAGCGCGACGTCGAAGCTGCCGTCGGCAAAGGGCAGCGCCTCGACGTCGGCCACCTGGAAGTTCACCGCCAGGCCCTCGGCCTCCGCACGCGCGGCGCCCTTGTCGAGCAGGTGCGGCACGTAGTCGGTCGAGGTGACCTCGGCAAAGCGGCGGGCCGCGGCCAGCGTGGCGTTGCCGTTGCCCGCGGCGACGTCCAGCACGCGTTCGCCGGCGCACACGTCCGCCGCCTCGGCGAGCATCTCGCCCACGATCTGCAGCGTGGTGCCGACGACGGCATAGTTTCCGCTCGCCCACGTGGCCTGCTGGCGCGTCTTGATCGCGGCGAGGTCGGGGGCGGGGGTGGAAGGCGCCGCGGCCTGGCTGGCGGATTGGCCGGGGGCGCACGTCTCGATGGGAGCGTTCATGGTGTGGTTTCCTTGCGTTGGGATTGGGGCGGGCCTCTGCGGACCCGTGCCGGAAAGGCGGGCGTGCCTGCCGACGCCCCCATTCTTTCGCCGCGGGGCATTCGATGCTTCACTGAAAGTCGGCCGAACTTGCCCGTGCGTCCGCCGTTGCCCGCCGGCGGGTGGCGTCCGGGCGCGAATCTTTCGGAGTCGAGCGCGATGAGCCGCGACACGCTGTCCGACCTGCTGGGCACCGTGCGCCTGCGCGGCGCGGTGTTCTACTACGTGAGCTGCTGGCGCGACTGGGCGGCGGAAGCGCCGCCCGCGTGCGAGATCGCCGACGCGGTGCTGCCCGGCGCCGAGCACGTCATGGAGTTCCACGTGGTGGCCCGCGGCGGCGGCTGGGCCGCGGTGAGCGGCTGCGCGCCGGTGCGGCTGGAGGCGGGCGACATCGTGGTGTTTCCGCACGGCGACGGGCACGTGATGTCGAGCGCGCCCCACGTCAGGCCGGAACGCCGCGAGGCGGCCTGGGTGTTCGCCACGCGCCACGAACCCAAGCCGATGCCCATCGCCTACCACCACGGCGTCAGCACTCCCGGCTCCACCGAGCCCAACGACGATGCCGACACCGTGCTGGTGTGCGGTTTTCTGGGCTGCGACCTGCGGCCGTTCAATCCGCTGGTGGCGGCGCTGCCGCGCTTGCTGCATCTGCCCGCGGCGCGTGCCGGCGGCTGGGTCTCGCGCGTCATCGACCAGGCGGCGCAGGAGTCGGCCGAGCGCAGGCCGGGGGCGAATGCCGTGCTGGAAAAGCTCGCCGAGACGATGTTCGTCGATACCGCGCGGCGCTATCTCGACAGCCTGCCCGAGGACGCCACCGGCTGGCTGGCCGGGCTGCGCGACCGCTACGTCGGCCGCGCGCTGGCGCTGCTGCACGCGTTTCCGGACCGTCCATGGACCATCGACGAACTCGGCCACCAGGTCGGGCTGTCGCGCTCGGCGCTGCACGAACGCTTCATGCAGTTCCTCGCCCAGCCGCCGATGCACTACCTCGCCAACTGGCGCATCCAGCTCGGCTCGCGCCTGCTGCGCGAGACCAACCGCACCGTGGCGTCGATCGCGCTGGACGTCGGCTACGACTCGGAAGCCGCTTTCTCGCGCGCCTTCAAGCGCCTCGTCGGCACGCCGCCGGCGACGTGGCGCCGGACGGTCGCTTCGGCCTGAGGCCGTCCTGCGGCGCGCCCGCCGGTGCCGCGTGCGCCCTTGCACGGACGCGGGCCGAATTCATATTGCACTGCAACAAAAGTGCTAATCTGGGGGCCGAGAGCATTCCAGTCCCGTCGAGCCGCGCCATGACCGAAACCGATCTGAACAAGTTCTTCCTCGAACAGGTGCGCCTGTTCGAAGCCTTTCCGGCCGAAGAGGTCGGGGAAATCGTCGCCAGGTCCCGCCTCGTCACCTACGAAGGCAACGAAGCCATCATGGAGACCGGCGACCGCGGCCGCTTCATCGGCGTCATCGTCAGCGGCCATGCGGAAGTGTCCATCACCGACAACACCGGCGTGCGCACCGTGATCCAGCAGCTCGGGCCGGGCGACGTGTGCGGTGCGATCTCGCTGCTGACCGGCGACCCGCTGGTGGCCGACGTGATCGCCGGCACGCGCTGCTTCGTGCTGGAGATCCCGCAGGACGTCGTCCACGCCCACATCCTCGGCAATCCGCAGGCGGTCGCCTACCTGTCGCGCGTGCTCGCCGACGTGACGCGCGCGATGTCGGCGGACATGGCGGCCGCGCGGGCGGGCGCGGTGGCGAAGTCCGAAGACCCCTACGCGCTGTCGCTGCGGACCGATGTGCCGGGCAAGGTGGTGGCGCTCAACGTCGGCGCCGGCCGAATCCGCTTCGGCATCTACGACACGCGGGATCTCGGCGCCGACGTGCAGGGCACGATCGACGTCTCCGATCCGGCGGTGTGCCGCGTCGCCGTGGGCGTCGGGCCGCACCGGCGCAGCTACGAGCGCGCGCCCTTCCCGCTCGCCGGGCTGTTCGGGGTGATGCAGGAGGCGGCCGGGCAACTCGGCGGCGACTTCGCGCTGCACCTGCCCGACGTCGTCGCCGTCGGCCACCGCGTGGTGCATGGCGGCAACCGCTTCGCCAGCGCGGTGGTCGTCACGCCCGCGGTGATCGCCGACATCGAGGCGCTGGCGGTGTTCGCGCCGCAGCACAATCCGCAGAACGTGGCCGGCATCGAGGTGGCGATGAAGGAACTGCCCCACGTGCCGCACGTCGCCGTGTTCGACACCGCCTTCCACCAGACGCTGCCGCCCTACGCCTACCTGTACGGCCTGCCGTACGGGATGTACAAGCAGGAAGGCATCCGCCGCTACGGTTTCCACGGCACCTCGCACCGCTACGTGTCGCTGAAGTCGGCCGAGGTCCTGAAGCGCCCGCTGGGCGAACTGGAGATCGTGTCCTGCCACCTCGGCGTGGGCGCGTCGATGTGCGCGATCGACCACGGCCGCTCGGTCGACACCACGATGGGCATGACGCCGAGCGACGGGCTGATCATGCCGACGCGCTCGGGCAGCATCGATCCGGCGGTGATGATCCACCTGATGGACCACTACCGGATGACGCCCGAGCAGCTCTCCGCGCTCATCAACACGCAGAGCGGGCTGAAGGGCATCTCGGGCCTGTCCGGCGACATCCGCGAGATCGAGGAGGCGGCCAACGACGGCCACCACCGCGCGCTGCTCGCGCACAAGGCGTTCTGCTACCAGATCCGCAAGAACATCGGCGCCTACGTCGCGGCGATGGGCGGCATCGACGTGCTCGCCTTCACCGGCGAGGTCGGCGAGACCAGCGCCGCGGTGCGCAGCCTGGCCTGCCAGGGCCTGGGCTACATGGGCATCCGGCTCGACGAGGAACGCAACCGCGACCTCGGCCGGCTCGTCTCGCACGCCGTCGTCTCGGCCGACGATTCGCCGGTGAAGATCCTCGTCATCGCCAACGACAACGAACGCCTGGTCGCGTGGGAGACCCTGCGCGCGGTCGAGCGCAACCAGTTGCTGGTGTCGGCGGGGCAGCAGCGGTGCCCGATCCCGATCGAGATCTCGGCGCACCACGTGCACCTGTCGCAGGCGGACGTCGAGAAACTGTTCGGCTCCGGCCACCAGCTCACGCCGCAGCACGAGCTGTCGCAGCCCGGCCAGTACGCCTGTGCGGAGAAGGTGCATCTGGTCGGCCCCAAGGGGCGCATCGCCAACGTGCGCGTGCTGGGCCCGACGCGCAAGGAGACCCAGGTCGAGATCGCGATGACCGAGCAGTTCAAGCTCGGCGTCCAGCCGCCGATCCGCGAATCGGGCGACCTCGCCAACACGCCGGGCGTCACGCTCGAAGGACCTCACGGCAGCGCCACCATCGAGCGCGGCGTGATCTGCGCCCAGCGCCACATCCACATGACGCCGGAAGACGCGCTGCGCCTGCACGTGGGCGACAAGTACATCGTGCGCGTGCGCGTCGAGGGCGAGCGCGAGCTGATCTTTGGCGACGTCGTGGTGCGGGTGAGCCCGTCCTACCGGCTGGCGATGCATCTGGACACCGACGAGGGGAACGCGGCCAACATCCGCACCGGCATGGTCGGCTACATCGACGCCATCCAGAGCCGCCACTGAGGCGGCGCGGCGGCCCTCCGCGGGGCCGCCGGCCGCGGCCCGCTCAGCGCATCTCGAACGCTTCCTGGTGGAAGCGCATGCCGCCCATGCCCAGCCGGCGCAGGCCGTCGCGCAGCTTGTCGGCCAGGCCCTGCGGGCCGCAGAACCAGATCTCGGCGCGCGCCCCGTGGCGCCCGTGTTCGCGCAGGGTCTCGGCGCTGAGCCGTTCGTTGCGCTCGCTGCTCAGCACGTGCAGGCGTACCGAGGGCAGCACGGCGCACAGCGCTTCCAGCCGGGCGGCGAAGGGGTCGGATTCGCGCTTGCGCACGCTGTAGTAGAAGTCCACCTCGGGCGCCTTCTCCGGCGCCGCCTGCAGGGCTTCGAGCCAGGCGAGGAAAGGGGTCACGCCGATGCCGCCGGCGATCCACACCTGGTTCCGCCCGCGTGCGCCGGAGGGCAGTTCGAAGCAGCCGTAGGGCCCTTCGATGCGTACCGGCTGCCCGCTGCGCAGCTTCTGCGCCAGGCCCCGCGTGTAGTCCCCCAGGGCCTTGATCTGAAAGGTGACGCGGTGGTCGCCGCGGTCGGCGCCGGCGATGGTGAAGGGATGCGCGCCTTCCAGGCGGTCGAAGGTGACGAAGGCGAACTGGCCGGCGCGATGCCCGTGCCAGGTCCCGTCCAGCTTGCAGATGACCTCGGTGAGGCCCGGCGCGGGTTCGCGCACCGTTTCGACGACGCCCGCGCTGCGCCGGCCGCGTCCGATCCAGCCGGCGAGCGCCTGCACGCCGGCGGCCGAGCCGGCGGCGATCAGCAGCGCCAGCAGCGCACCCACCGGCTGCGTCCAGTAGCCGGACGGCGCGAGGAAGGCGGCGTGGAAGGCCAGCGCCAGGTACAGCAGCGGCATCACCTTGTGCAGATAGCGCCAGATGCTGAACGGAAAGCGCTTCCACAGCGTCAGCACGAGCATCGCCGGCAGGGCGTAGATGGCGAACTCGCCCAGCCCCTCGGCGACGTCGCGCATCGCCTCCAGGAAGGCGCCGCCATGCTCCTTCGGCAGCCGCCCCGCGCGGCCGAACACGGTCTTGATGAGATCGTCCGACATCTCCACCAGCCAGTGCAGCACGGCGAAGCCGATCGCGAGGATGCCCGCCCACTTGTGCACGCGGTAGATGCGGTCCATGCCGCCGAAGGGACGCTCCAGCCAGGCCGGCCGGGTGGCGAGGACCATCGCCAGCGACATCAGCGAGAAGGACCACAGGCCGGTCAGCGTCAGCGCGTGCTGCCGTACCGTCCACGCGGTGACCGGGGCGGCGGGTGCGGCGCCCGCCGCCGGCAGCAGGTCCCAGCCCCAGGCCAGGGTGACGAGCGCGACGAATGCGGCGAGGAAGCGTTTCATGGCGGTGCTCCCTCAGTCGTCCTCGAAATAGCCCTTTGCCGCGTCGACGTGGC
Source organism: Thauera sp. K11 (assembly GCF_002354895.1). Lineage (NCBI taxonomy): Bacteria > Pseudomonadati > Pseudomonadota > Betaproteobacteria > Rhodocyclales > Zoogloeaceae > Thauera > Thauera sinica. The sequence continues at coordinate 4,143,467 of NZ_CP023439.1, read as the reverse complement.
AGGCGGCGCAGTTGGCCTTGCTGCCGACGTCCTTGCGCGTCCAGTCGCGCCGCGGGACCTCGCGGTGCTCGCGCACCCATTTCGGCAGTTCGGTGATGCGCAGCGGCGCTTCGCCCGGCTTCAGCCCGCGCAGCAGCCTGCTGTCCTGGCCGGGGGCGTCGCCGGCGTTGCGCACGAGATAGCGGGTGATCGCGGCGGCGGTATCGGGATCGAGGCTGGCGTCGTCGCCGAAGTGGTCCTGCAGCCCGCCCATCATGCGTTTCCACGATGCGGCGGGCAGCATGGACGGCGGGAAGGCGAGGTGGCAACTGCCGCATTCCTGCAGCGCGAGTGCGTCGGAGACCGGCGGAAAATACTCGTCGTCGCCGGCCTGCGCGCGGCCCAGCAGCGCGGCAGCGGCGGCGAGGGCGGCCAGGAGGACGGCGAGCGGGCGGAGGGGAAGGTTCATCTGCGTGCTCCGTGCATCTGCGTCACTGCTTCATCATGTAGGCGAGCCAGTCGCCCTTCTCGCGCGGGCTGCATTCGCGCCCCAGCACCTCGGTGCAGTTGCGCCTGAACCACTTCTCGACCTTGGCCGCGTCGCCGTAGCGGGCCGGCGACACCGACGCGGCCATCGGCTCGATCCGCTTGCCCGCGCGGGTACGGCCCGCGGCGCGCGCGTCGTCGCCGTGACAGGCGGTGCAGGCCGGCGTGTCGGGCTTGCCGCCGCCGTACCGGGTGCGATGCAGGGTTTCGCCGCGGGCGGCGGAGAAGCCAGCGAAGGCCGGGTCGGCGGCGCGGGCCTCGGCGGCATAGCGGGCGATGAGGTCCTCGCGCTCGCCGGCCAGTGCGGCGGTGCCGGGGCCGAGTGCGAGGAGGAGGGCGATCGTGATGCGTGCGGCGGTCATCTTCATGTCACGGTTGGTTTGCGGATGGCGGCGCCGGGCGGGATTCCGCGCACGGCACCGAAGCTGATGCGCAGTGTGCGGATGCCCGACTGAATCCACGCTGAACGCGTGCGGGCGAGGGCGATCGGTGCGCGCGGCGTGCCGGTTCCCCGTCCGGCGGCAAAGTAGTAGTTGACCGGATCGCTCGGCTTATCTAGAGTCCGAACGTCCCAAGGGGGAGTAGCTCTCCGCCGCGGCGTCGTCAGTTCGGAACGGCTCACGGAGCCTTCCCGGCGCCCGGGCAGCCGTCACAGGATGGCTGCGAGCAAGACCTTTGCCGCGATGGCGGAGGTCCCCTTGTCGAAGTACTGCGGCCCTTCGTCCTCGCCGGACAAGGGCCGTTCCGTTTTCCGCTGCCGGGTCTTGCGGCCGGCAGGAGACGGAACGGAAGACGGTATCGACAAGGAGGACTCGTTTCATGGAATCAATCGGCACATGGTGGATGTGGGCGGGCTTCTTCGCCATCGTCCTCGTCATGCTCGCCATCGACCTGTTCGTGGTCGGCGGCGGCAAGCGTCATCGCGTTTCGTTCAGGGAGGCCGCCACGTGGTCCGGCGTGTGGGTCGCGGTGTCGATGCTGTTCGCCGGCGCGCTGTGGTGGCATCTCGACGGTGCGATGGGGCGCGAGATCGCCAACCAGAAAGCGCTCGAATTCGTCACCGGCTACCTGATCGAGAAGTCGCTCGCGGTCGACAACGTGTTCGTGTGGCTGATGCTGTTCAGCTTCTTCGCGATCCCGCTCGAACTGCAGAAGCGCGTGCTGGTGTTCGGCGTGTTCGGCGCGATCGTGCTGCGCACCGTCATGATCATGGCCGGCGTGTGGCTGATCGCGGAGTTCCACTGGCTGCTGTACGTGTTCGGCGCCTTCCTGCTGATCACCGGCATCAAGATGTGGTGGTTCGCCGAGCAGGAACCGGACCTCGCCGGCAACCCGGTCGTCAGGTGGATCCGCCGCCACATGAACGTCACGGAGGAGCTGCACGGCGAACGCTTCTTCGTCACGAAGCAGCACGCCGGCAAGTGGGTGCGCTGCGTCACGCCGCTGTTCCTGGCGCTGGTGCTGGTCGAACTGAGCGACGTGATCTTCGCGGTGGACTCGATCCCGGCCATCTTCGCCATCACCACCGACCCCTTCATCGTGCTCACGTCCAACGTGTTCGCGATCCTGGGCCTGCGCGCGATGTACTTCATGCTCGCCGGCATGGCGGACCGTTTCCCGCTGCTGAAGTACGGCCTCGCGCTGGTGCTGGTGTTCATCGGTGCCAAGATGCTGTTGATGGACATCTACAAGATCCCGGTGGGCATCTCGCTGGGCGTGGTGGCGCTGATCATCGGTACCTCGGTGGTGCTGTCGCTGCGCCGCACCGCCGGCGAAGGCGCGGCCGGCAAGCCGGTGGAGGACCGCGCCGACTGAGGGCCGGCGCCGGGCGGGAGGCCGGGGCGGCAGTGCCCGGCTGAACCTTTTGCCCGGTGCCGTGGTCAATCCTGCCGTCCGGGCAGGGAAATGCCCGGGGCCCGGCGGGAGCCCGGTCGCGAAGAGGCGATCGAGGAAGTCCCGCCGTTTCCAGGTGATGTGCCGGCGGCGCGGTTGCGCCTGCGGTCCGGATGCGGGGGTTCCGCCCATGCCACCTTTTTCCTTGCCGATGCTGATGTTCGCGGCGGTCGACATCAGCCTGTCGATGATGATCGCGGTGCTGCGGTTCCAGCACAACCTGATCACCGGGCATCGGCTGAACCAGCCGGGCGGCAGGCTGCTCGGGCGCCCGCGCGAATCCGCGCGCGACGCCGACAGGCCGGAAGGCGAGGGCGGCTGAGTGCCCGGCGATGGGGTCTCGGAGTTGAATGCGATGAATGCCAGGACATCGACAGGGCGCGGCGAATCCGCCGCGGTTGCCGGACGGGCGCCGGCTGACGGGCGGATGGCGCGCGCCACCATGCCCCGGGTGCGGGGACGACTTGTCGCCGTCCTGTTCGCACTGGCCGCGGCCGGCCTGGCGGGCGGCGCGTCCGCCGCGGAGGATGCGGCCACCGCCTGCCCCGCGCTGCTCGACCACCGCTTCCCGGCGCTGCAGGACGAAAAGCCGCAGTCGCTGTGCCAGTACGCCGGCAAGGTGATCCTGGTGGTGAACACCGCGAGCTACTGCGGCTACACCAAGCAGTACGACGGTCTCGAGCGCCTGTACGACAAGTACCGCGACCGCGGCCTGGTCGTGCTCGGCTTCCCGTCCAACGACTTCAACCAGGAGCCCGGCAGCAACCGGGAGATCGCCGATTTCTGCCGCAGCACCTACGGCGTGCGCTTCCCGATGTTCGCCCGCAGCACGGTGTCCGGCCGTACCGCCAACCCCCTCTACGTGCGGCTCGCCGAGATGACCGGCGACCGGCCGCAGTGGAACTTCCACAAGTACCTGATCGACCGCAGCGGCAACGGGGTGACCAGCTTCCCCAGCCAGCTCTCGCCGGAAAGCCCGCTGCTGGTCGGCACCATCGAGAAGCTGCTGGCAGTCGCCCAGCCCTGACGCGGGTGCGCTCCCGCCCCGGCGGGCCCGTTGCCTCCGGCCGCAAGGGGGCCGGGCGGGCGTCTGCACCGGAGGGCCGGGTGCAAGCCGCCCGCTTGCTCCGCCGGTCGGCGCGCGGCGGGTTTGCGGTCCGCGGCCGATCCTGATATCCAGCAGGCTTTCGCAACCTCCGGCGCCCTGCCGGCCGGGACCCGCCTGCATGTACATCGTTCCCTTCCAGTCCCTCGCCTGCCCGCTCGACGGCGCGCCGCTGCAACGCAGCGGTTCCGCCTGGCGCTGCCCGTCGGGCCACAGCTTCGACGTCGCCCGCGAGGGCCACACGAATCTGCTGCCGGTGCAGAACAAGCGCTCGCGTGATCCGGGAGACAGCAAGGAGATGGTCGCCGCGCGCAGGCGCTTCCTGAATGCCGGCGGCTACCAGCCCATCGCCGCGGCGGTCGCGCGCACCGTGCTGCGGCACCTGCCGCCCGCCGCCGACGCGGCCTGCCTCGACGCCGGCTGCGGCGAAGGCTACTACCTGCGCCAGCTCGCCGGAGCGGCGGCCGCGGCCGCAGGCGACCATACGCTGGCGCTGCTCGGGCTGGACATCTCGAAATGGGCGGTGCTGTCGGCGGCGAAGCAGTTTGCGCAGGCCGGCTGGGTGGTGGGCAGCAACGCCAACCTGCCGGTGCGGCCGGGCGCGTTCGATTGCGTGCTGTGCATGTTCGGCTTTCCGGTCCATCCGGAGTTCGCCCGCGTGCTGAAGCCGGGCGGGCTGCTGCTGCAGGTGGATGCCGGCCCCGACCATCTGCGCGAACTGCGCGAGATCATCTATCCCGCGCTGAAACCGGAGCGTCCGGCGGCCGATGCCCCGCCGCCGGCGGGCTTCGTCCGGCTGGACGGCGAAGCCGTCCGCTCTCCGCTGCAATTGGCCGGCCAGGCGCAGATCGCCGACCTGCTGGCGATGACGCCGCACCTCTACCGCGCCACCGCAGAGGGCCGCGCCAGGGCTGCGGCGCTGGATTCGCTGGCGGTCACCGTGGATGTGCGGCTGGCCGGCTTCGAGCGTGCCCGTTCGGCATGAACAGGCGGCGGGCCGGACGTCCGCGCTGCCGGCCATGGCGCAAGGGATGATCGGCCGTCACTTCTCAATAGATTCAAGGAATGATGATCATTTTCTCAATCAATTTGAGCTATTGATCGCCGCGCCTTAGGATTCGTTTCGTCTTCTCCCGACACGCAAACACAGGAGCGAATCGAATGGCAATCATCAACAGCACGGTCAAACCCTTCAAGGCCACCGCCTACCACGAAGGCAAGTTCGTCCCCGTCTCGGACGAGACGATCAAGGGCAAGTGGGCGGTGTTCTTCTTCTACCCGGCCGACTTCACCTTTGTATGCCCGACCGAACTGGGTGACATGGCCGACCTGTACCCCGAGTTCCAGAAGCTCGGCGTCGAGGTGTATTCCGTCTCCACCGACACCCACTTCACCCACAAGGCGTGGCACGACGCGTCGGACACGATCAAGAAGATCGGGTATCCGATGATCGGCGACCCCACCCAGGCCATCAGCCGCAACTTCGACGTGCTGATCGAGGAAGAGGGCCTGGCGCTGCGCGGCACCTTCGTGGTGGACCCGGAAGGCAGGATCAAGGTCGCCGAGATCCATGACCTGGGCATCGGCCGCGACGCCGCCGAACTGTTGCGCAAGGTCAAAGCCGCGCAATACATCGCGGCGCATCCTGGCGAAGTCTGCCCGGCCAAGTGGACCGAAGGCGCCGAAACGCTGAAGCCTTCGCTGGACCTGGTCGGCAAGATCTGAGCGACCGCAGGTACCGCCGAATTCCCGCCCATCGGCGCGGAATCCAGCGTCAAGCACACCCGCCGCGGGCGTGCTTGGCGATGAATTCCCCATCCATTTCAGGAGGACACCATGCTCGACGCCACCATCAAGACCCAACTGAAAGCCTACCTTGAGAAGGTCATGCAGCCGATCGAGATCGTCGCGTCGCTGGACGATGGCGAGAAGTCGCGCGAGATGCAGGCGCTGCTGGCCGACATCGCGGGCCTGAGCGACAAGATCACGCTGAGCGAGGTGCGCGACGACGCGCAGCGCAAGCCCTCGTTCTCGCTCAACCGCCGGGGCGCCAAGCTGGGCGTGCGTTTCGCCGGGCTGCCCATGGGCCACGAATTCACCTCGCTGATCCTGGCGCTGCTGCAGGTGGGCGGGCACCCGCCCAAGGCCGAGGCGGAGGTGATCGAGCAGATCCGCGGGCTGGAGGGCGAATACCACTTCGAGACCTACATCTCGCTGTCGTGCCACAACTGCCCGGAGGTGGTGCAGGCGCTCAACCTGATGGCGGTGATCAACCCGAACGTGCGCCACACGATGATCGACGGCGCGCTGTTCCAGGCCGAGGTCGATGCGCGCAAGATCATGGCGGTGCCGACGATCTTCCTGAACGGCGAGCCGTTCGGGCAGGGCCGCATGGAGCTGGGCGAGATCCTCGCCAAGGTCGACACCGGCGCGGCGGCGCGCGAGGCGCAGAAGCTGTCGGCCAGGGACGCGTTCGACGTGCTCGTGGTCGGTGGTGGGCCGGCGGGGGCGGCGGCGGCGATCTACGCCGCGCGCAAGGGCATCCGCACCGGCATCGTGGCCGAGCGCTTCGGCGGGCAGGTGATGGACACGATGGGCATCGAGAACTTCATCTCGGTGAAGGAGACCGAGGGGCCCAAGCTGGTGATGGCGCTCGAAGAGCACGTGCGCCAGTACGGGGTCGACATCATGAACCTGCAGCGCGCGGCCAAGGTCGTGCCCGGCGGCGCGGACGGCAGCACGCTCGCCCGGGTGCAGCTCGAGAACGGCGGCACGCTGCAGGCGAAGACGGTGATCCTGGCCACCGGGGCGCGCTGGCGCGAGATGAACGTGCCGGGCGAGAAGGCGCTGCGCGGCAAGGGCGTGGCGTACTGCCCGCACTGCGACGGCCCGCTGTTCAAGGGCAAGCGGGTGGCGGTGATCGGCGGGGGCAACTCGGGCGTGGAAGCGGCGATCGATCTGGCCGGGGTGGTGTCGCACGTGACGCTGCTCGAGTTCGCCGAGGAACTGCGCGCGGACGCGGTGCTGCAGAGCAAGCTCCACAGCCTGCCCAACGTGAAGGTGATCAAGAGCGCGCAGACCACCGAGGTGACCGGCGCCGACAAGGTCACCGGGCTGATGTACAAGGACCGGGCGTCGGGCGACACGCACTGGCTCGAACTGGAAGGCATCTTCGTGCAGATCGGCCTGCTGCCGAACACGGACTTCCTGAAGGGCACGGTGGAGCTGACGAAGTTCGGCGAGATCATCGTCGATGCCAAGGGCCACACCTCGGTGCCGGGGGTGTTCGCGGCGGGCGACTGCACGACGGTGCCGTACAAGCAGATCATCATCGCCATGGGCGAAGGGGCGAAGGCGTCGCTGTCGGCCTTCGACCACCTGATCCGTACCTCGGCTCCGGCCTGATCGCGGCACGGCGGGAAGCAACGCCCGCGCCCCGGACCGGCAGGGATCCGCAGCCGGTCCGGGGCGGGCCGTCGAGGGCCCGTCGATCCTCCGGCATGACGCTCAGCCGGCCGGGAAGCCGCTCCGGCCGGCTGAGCCGCTTTTTCGGGGACGGCGCGGCCTTGCCGGCCGAGCCGCACCGGTTGCGCCCGGCAGGCGGACCGAGCAGGGAAGATTCGGCCGGCAACGCGCCGGGACGGGGCCGGAACGGCTCAGCGCACGACCCAGCCGCCGCAGACGGGGAAGACCTGGCCGACGAAGCAGTTGGCCGCGTCGCTGCACAGGTAGGCGGCAAAGGCCGCGTCTTCCTGTGCGCCGACCAGGCGGCCGAGCGGTACCTCTCGCTGCAGCCTCTCCTGGAAACGTGGATTGGCCTGCACCTCGGGCGGGAAGTAGGTGGGGTTGTCGACGAAATTCTGCGCGATGGCGTTGACCTGGACGCCGTGCGGCGCCATCTCCACGCCGAGTGCCTGCACGTAGGCCAGTTGCGCGCCGCGCGCGGCGCTGTAGGTGGAGGCGCGCTTCATGCCGCGCAGCGCCGAGGCGCTGCCCATCAGCAGGATCTTGCCGGCGCGGCGCGCCACCATCTGCGGCAGCACCGCGCGGCACAGCCGCGGCAGCGGATCGACCAGGCAGCCGAACACCTTTGTCCATTCGGCCTCGTCCACGTCCAGGGCCGGCGTGCTCGGGGCGGGCAGGGCGAGGTTGGCCACCAGCACGTCGATGACGCCGGAGGCGTCCACCAGCGCCGCCGGCGCGCCGGGGTCGGGCAGTGCTTCGGTGCTGGCGATCACCTCCGCGCCCTGGGCGGCGAAGACTTCGCACAGCACCGGGCCCATGAAGGCGTCGGCCTGGGTGATGAGCACGCGTTTTCCTGCAAGCGGGGCATCTGCCATCGTCGTCTCCTCAGTTCCAGCGCAGCGCCGGGAAATCGTGCCGCGCGCGGCGCATGGCCGCAGCGCGGTTCGGGTAGTCGGTGATGATGCCGGTCACGCCGGCGGCGTCGAGCGCCGACATGCGGTGCGCATCGTTGCAGGTCCACACGAAGACCATGCGGCCGGCGGCGGCGAGCGCGGCGATGGCGGCGGTGTCCAGGGCGCCGTGCACCGAATCGAAGCCCAGCGAATCGGCCTCGCCGTGGCAGCAGGGGTGATAGGCGTCGGCGTCGAGCAGCGCGAGGTAGTCGGCGATGCGTGCCAGCCGGCCGCTGGTCAGCACCCCGGTGGCGATGCCGGCATCCAGGCGGCGTACCTCGACGAGCTGCTCATGGTCGAAGGACGACACCAGCACGCTGCTCTGCAGGCCGGCGGCGCGCACCTCGTCGACCACGCGCGCGGCGATGCCGCCATAGAGGCGCGGGATGGACTTGATCTCGACGTTCAGCATCAGGTCGGCTTCCGCGACCAGCGCCAGAACCTCCTGCAGCGTGGGGATGCGGATCGCGCCGCTCGCGTAGCGTTCGCGTTCGCCGGCGGGCACGTGCCCGTCGAGTTCGGCGTCCGTCAGGTCGCGCAGGTAGGCCTGGCGCCGTTCGGCGGGCAGATCCAGTTCATGCGCATACCACGTGCCGGCATCCAGCACGCGCAGTTCTTCCAGCGTGAAATCGGAGATGAACTCGCCTGCGAAGAGCGGAAACTGGATGGCGACGTCGGTGCAGCGGCCGAGACGGTCGTCGTGATGCACCACCGGCACGCCATCGCGCGACAGGTGCACGTCCAGTTCCACCATGTCGCAGCCGAGCGCGGCCGCCTTCTCGAAGGCGGCGAGCGTGTTCTCCGGCGCGAAGGCGCGCGCGCCGCGATGGCCGACGATGAGCGCGCGCCCGGCCGGCAGCGGACGGCCGGAAGGAAACTGCAGGCGACGGGCAGGCGGCATGCGGCTCTCCGGACATTTCGGGACACGGCGGAGCCCCGATTCTAAGGCGTGCCGCCGCAGGCGCGGATGCCGTGCGCCAGGCGCGCGCGGTCAGCGCTCCGCGCCCGCCCGCAGCCAGTCGAGTGCGCCGAGCCCGGCCGCCCGGCCGCTGGCAAAGCAGGCGGTAAGCAGGTAGCCGCCGGTCGGCGCTTCCCAGTCCAGCATTTCGCCGGCGACGAAGACGCCGGGCAGCGCGCGCAGCATCAGGCGCCCGTCCAGTTCGTCGAACCGGACGCCGCCGGCACTGCTGATCGCCTCGTCCAGCGGACGCGGGGCGACGAGGCGCAGCGGCAGCGCCTTGATGCCGGCGGCGAGCCGCGCCGGGTCGGCGAAATCCTCCGCCGGCAGGCATTCCCGCAGCAGCGCCGCCTTCAATCCCTTGATGCCGGCCTGGCCCTGCAGGTGGCTGGCCATCGAGCGGCTGCCGCGCGGGCGTGCAAGCTCGGCGGCGAGGCGTTCCGCGCTGCGGCCGGGTGCGAGGTCGAGTTCGAGCACCGCCTCGCCGCGCGCGGCGATCGTGTCGCGCAGCGGCGCCGACAGCGCGTAGATCAGCCCGCCCTCGATGCCGGTGGTGGAAATCATGCATTCGCCGGCGCGCTCGTGCAGGCGGCCGTCGGCGTCGGTGACGCGGGCGGCGACCGACTTGAGCGGTTCGCCGAGGTGGCGTGCCAGCAGGTGGGCGCTCCAGCCGCGGCCGTCCGCTCCGCCGGCGGCGACGTCGAAGCCGCAGTTGGCGGGCGCGAGCCCGGTCACCGCGATGCCGCGGGCGCGCAGGATCGGCACCCAGGCGCCGTCCGAGCCCAGCTTCGCCCAACTGCCGCCGCCGAGGGCGAGAACCACGGCGTCGGCGTCGATGCGCCGCTCGCCCTCCGGCGTGGCAAAGCGCAGTGCCGTCGCGGGCCGCTTCGCGTCGCTCGTGCCGCGATCCCAGCCCAGCCAGCGGTGGCGTACGGCGAAATGCACGCCATGCGCGCGCAGCCGGGCGAGCCATGCGCGCAGCAACGGCGCCGCCTTCATCTCGTGCGGAAACACGCGGCCCGAACTGCCGACGAAGGTGGACACCCCCAGCGCATGCGCCCACGCCCGCAGCGCATCGGCGTCGAACGCGTCGATCAGCGTTTCCAGCGCTTCGCGGCGCGGTCCGTAGCGGGACAGGAAAGGTTCGCGCGGTTCGGAATGCGTCAGGTTCAGGCCGCCGCGGCCGGCGAGCAGGAACTTGCGTCCGACGGAGGGCATGGCGTCGAGGACGGTGACCTCGGCCGTGCCGGCCAGCACCTCGGCGGCCATCAGGCCGGCCGGTCCGCCTCCGACGACCGCGACGCGCGGCCGCCCGGAGCAATCCGCAGATACGGCGCCATGCTCCGCGAAACCCCTGCTCCACCCTTCCCGCGGCGTGGCGGGCGTTTCTTCCGGACGGCCGGGGACGTTCATGCCGCGGCGCAGCGGCGGCGGAAGACCTCGGGCATGGGGGCGATCCTGCGTGCACCGTAGTCGAAGAACACGATGCCGGTCTTGCCGCGCGCCACTTCGCGCCCGCTGGCCTTGTCGCGCATGCGCCAGACCACGTCGCAGCCGTACTTGTTGAAATCGTCGGCGCCCATTTCGACCGCCATGGTCTCGCCGTGGAAGGCTTCGGACAGGTACTGCAGCGCCGCGTCGGCAACGAGGATGCCCAGGCCCTCGACGTCCAGTTCCCGGTAGCCCATGGATTGCAGCCAGCGCACCCGTGCTTCGGAGACCAGCGACAACAGGCGGGCGTTGTCGAGGTGGTTGCCGTGGTTCATGTGGCCGATGTAGAGCGGCAGTTCGGTGGAGAACGGCAGCGATTCCGGCACTTCGATCTTGATGCGGGCCATGGGAGATCCGGCGCGTGGAGAGCGTGAAGAAGGAGGCCCGAACGAACGGCGGGCGAAGGGGTGAAGCCTAGCGCACGGTGCGCGCCGGCTTCAACCACCTCCGCCCGCCCGGCTTCCCGACCCGGACCGCGCAACGGGTCCGGGCCGGGGACGCGTCAATCCTCGGCCGGGATGCGCAGCACCTGGCCCGGATAGATCTTGTCCGGATGGCTGAGCATCGGCTTGTTGGCCTCGAAGATGACCGGGTACTTGTTGGCGTTGCCGTAATACTGCTTGGCGATCGCCGACAGCGTGTCGCCGCGCGCCACGGTGTGGAAACGCGCCTCGGCCGCTGCGGCGGCGACCGTCATCTGGTCGCTGACCTGGCTGACGCCGGCGACGTTGCCCGCCGCGAGCAGGATCTTCTCCTTGGTGGCCTGGTCCGGCGCGGTGCCGGACACCGCCACGGTGGAGTTGGTGCCGTCGAAGGCCACGGCCAGATCCGCCGGCGCCAGGTTCAGCGCGACGATGTAGTTCTTGATCGCCTCGCCGGCCTTGGCATTGGCGGCGGCGTCGGTACCAGCGGCATGCGCTTCCCCGCTGCCGAAAAGTTTTTCACCAGCTTCCTTGATGAACGCGAAAAGTCCCATGTCTTCCTCCTGACGGAAATGACGTGACGAAGTGACGGTGCGAACCCCGGCGCACTCAGGATAGAGGGATACGCCGGCCGGGTCCACGTGCACGAATAGCATGCGCAGGCTCCGGCGGTGCCGTCGCGGGCGCAAAAGCCTCAACGGCGTGTCGTCTTTCCGCTAAACTGCGCGCCGACCCTGCGGATGCGGGATAACCCTGAGAATCTGGAGCCAAAACATGTTCGATCAGGAAGACGGCGAACTCAATGTCGTCATGGGCGTACTGTTCGGCATCATCGCCCTGGTGATTGCCTTCGTCATCGGTCTCGGCGTCTTCAAGATGCGCTCGGCGGCCCCGTCGGCCCCGGTGGTGGCGGCGGCCCCTGCCGGCGCCGAGTTCGCGGAGGTGGAAGAGGTGGGCGAGGCGCTCGCCAAGGTCTATTTCGGCCTCGGCCAGACCGAGCTGCCGGCCGATGCCGCCGCCAGCATCGCCACCGTCGTCGCCGCGCTGCAGGCCGAGCCGGGCAAGCGCGCCCTGCTGTCGGGCTACCACGATGAAACCGGCGGCGCGGCGATCAATGCCGAGGTCGCGAAGAATCGTGCCGTGTCGGTGCGCAGCGCCCTCGTCGCCGCTGGCATCCCGGCCGAGCGCGTGCTGATGCGCCGTCCGGCGGTCACGCTGGGCGGCGGCGATGCCGCCGAGGCGCGCCGCGTCGAGATCTGTCTACAAAGGTTCGAGCACCATGAAATACCAGTCCCTGGCTGAATTCCTGGCCTATGTCGAGCAGCGCAACCCCGGCCAGCCGGAATACCTGCAGGCCGTCGGCGAGGTGATGGACAGCCTCTGGCCCTTCATCTCCGCCAATCCCCGCTACGCAGAGCATTCGCTGCTCGACCGCCTGATCGAACCCGAGCGCGTGATCATGTTCCGCGTGTCGTGGGTGGACGACAAGGGCGAGGTGCATGTGAACCGCGGCTACCGCATCCAGCACAGCTCCGCCATCGGGCCGTACAAGGGCGGCCTGCGCTTCCATCCGTCGGTGAACCTGTCCATCCTGAAGTTCCTCGCTTTCGAGCAGACCTTCAAGAACGCACTGACCACGCTGCCGATGGGCGGCGGCAAGGGCGGTTCCGATTTCGACCCGAAGGGCCGCAGCCCCGGCGAGGTGATGCGCTTCTGCCAGGCTTTCATGAGCGAGCTGTATCGCCACGTCGGCCCCGACACCGACGTGCCCGCCGGCGACATCGGCGTGGGCGGCCGCGAGGTCGGCTACATGGCCGGCATGATGAAGAAGCTGTCCAACAACGCCGCCTGCGTGTTCACCGGCAAGGGCCTGACCTTCGGCGGTTCGCTGATCCGTCCGGAATCCACCGGCTACGGCACGGTGTACTTCGCCAAGGCCATGCTCGAGCACGCCGGCCGCGATCTCGCGGGCATGCGCGTGTCCGTCTCCGGTTCCGGCAACGTCGCGCAGTATGCGATCGAAAAACTGATGCAGTTCGGCGCCAGGCCGATCACCTGCTCCGACTCCAGCGGCACGGTGGTCGACGAGGAAGGCTTCACCACCGAGAAGCTGGCCGTGCTGATGGAGATCAAGAACCACTACTACGGCCGCGTTTCCGAGTACGCGGAGCGCGTCGGCGCCCGCTTCGAGCCGGGTGTGCGTCCGTGGCACGTGCCGGTGCAGGTGGCGCTGCCGTGCGCCACGCAGAACGAACTCGACGCCGACGATGCCGCCACGCTGGTGAAGAACGGCGTGGTCGCGGTCGCCGAGGGCGCCAACATGCCCAGCACGGTCGAGGCGGTGAAGATCTTCGAGCACCACGGCGTGCTGTATGCGCCGGGCAAGGCGAGCAACGCCGGCGGCGTGGCCACGTCGGGCCTGGAGATGAGTCAGAACGCGATGCGCCTGTCGTGGACGCGCGACGAGGTCGACGCCCGCCTGCAGGAGATCATGCTCGGCATCCACGCCGCCTGCCTGAAGTACGGCAAGCGCGACGACGGCTCGGTGAGTTACGCCGACGGCGCCAACGTCGCCGGCTTCGTCAAGGTTGCCGAAGCCATGCTCGCCCAGGGCGTGATCTGATCCCGGCCGCGGCGCGCCCGCGGGCGCGTTTCGCCTTTGCACCCGTCCCGCGGCCCGGCCGCCGGACGGGCGTTTTCATTGGCGGCCGGGCCCAGGCGCCGCGGCACGCACTCCCGGGCGGCGCGGAGAGGGCGCCGCCGATCGGTTAGACTGGCGCCTCCCCATTCCGTCCAGGAGCCTCAGCCGATGATCCAGGCCAGCATCGTCCCGGTGACGCCCTTCGAGCAGAACTGCAGCATCGTGTGGTGCGACAGGACGAAGAAGGCGGCGGTCGTCGATCCGGGCGGCGATCTCGACCGCATCCTCGCGGCGGCGAAGAAGCTGGGCGTCACGATCGAGAAGATCCTGATCACCCACGGCCATATCGACCACGCCGGCGGCACGGCGAAACTCGCACGCGAACTGGGCGTGCCGGTCGAAGGGCCGCAGCGGGAAGACCGCTTCTGGATCGACGGCATGCCGCAGCAGAGCAAGATGTTCGGCTTTCCCGACGTCGAGTCCTTCGAGCCCGACCGCTGGCTCGAAGACGGCGACACGGTCACGGTCGGCGAGGAGACGCTGCGGGTGATCCACACGCCCGGCCACACCCCGGGCCACGTCGTGTTCGTGCACGCCGATGCCCGCCTCGCCATCGTCGGCGACGTGCTGTTCGCCGGCTCCATCGGACGCACCGACTTCCCGCGCGGCGATCACCAGACGCTGATCCGCTCGATCCGCAACAAGCTGTTTCCGCTCGGCGACGACATCGTCTTCATCCCCGGCCACGGCCCGACCTCGACCTTCGGCGACGAGCGCCGGCGCAACCCCTACGTGGGCGATCAAGCCTGAGCGCTCACGTCCGGCTGCCCGCAGGGCGCTCCGCCGCCTTCGGGAAGGGTGCGGCGCAGTGGTGGGAGGCTATCCAGAGCCGGGCCGGCATGCTCCCGGACGATGCAGGAAGCCCGCCCATCGTGTCCTAGGGCTGCGATGGCCGGGCTTCTGGTTTCGGGGACGGCGCCGCGACAGGGCGGGCCGCCGCCGGCTTCAGCCGCGCTGCTGCAGGGCGTCGCGGATCTCGCGCAGCAGCTTGACGTCCTCCGGCTCCGGTGCGGGTTCCGGTTCCGGGGCCGGCGGTTCGGCGCGCTTGAGCTTGTTGATGGCCTTGATCGCAACGAAGATCGCGAAGGCGATGATCAGGAAATTGATGATGCTGTTGATGAAGATGCCGTACTTGATGAGCGGCGCGCCGGCCTTCTCCGCCGCTTCCAGCGTGTCGTAGGCGGTACTGCCGAGATTGATGTACAGGTTGCCGAAATCGACCCCGCCCACCAGCATGCCGACGATCGGCATCACGACGTCCTTCACCAGCGAATCGACGATCTTGCCGAAGGCTCCGCCGATGATCACGCCCACGGCGAGATCGATGACGTTGCCGCGCATGGCGAATTCCTTGAATTCCTGAACGAAGCTCATAGGCGACTCCTTGGGGGCGAGCATTATTTGTTTGGGGATCGGCTGCCGGATGTCGTCAAGCCCGGCTGCAGGGGCGATACGCGGCGCATCTTAACGCCGCACTGCATCAATTGACAGAGGGCGGCAGCCGCGGCGCGGCCATCCCGGCGCGGCCCGCGAAGGTGCGCGCCGGCCTGCGGCGCCGGCCCTGTGCCAGAATTCGCTCCGCCGCCACTGCGCACGCCGCCCACGAACCGAGACACGGAGACGACATGGCCATTCCTTCCTCCCTGCACGGCAGGTTCCGGGTACCGGCGATCGCCGCGCCGATGTTCCTGGTGTCGGGCCCCGAACTGGTGATCGCCGCCTGCCAGGCCGGCGTGGCGGGGACCTTCCCGGCGCTCAATGCGCGGCCGGCCGTCCAGCTCGACACCTGGCTGGGCGGGATCGATGCCGCGCTCGAACGCCGGCGGCGCGAGCACCCCGAGGCGCCATGCGCGCCGCACGGCGTGAACCTGATCCTGCACGCCTCCAACGAGCGCCTGCAGGAAGACCTCGCCACCGTCGTGCGCCACCGCGTGCCCATCGTCATCACCAGCCTCGGCCATCCGGGCGAGGTGGTGAAGGCGGTGCATGCCTACGGCGGGCTGGTGTTCTCCGACGTGATCCATGCCTACCACGCGAGAAAGGCGATCGGTGCCGGCGTGGACGGCATCATCGCCGTCGCCGGCGGGGCGGGCGGCCATGCCGGCGGGCAGGGCGTGGTAAGCCTGATCCGCGAGATCCGCGAGTTCTGGGACGGCGTACTGGTCGCCGCCGGCAGCATCTCCGACGGTGCCGCGATCCGCGCGGTGGAAGTGCTCGGCGCCGATTTCGCCTACATGGGCACGCGCTTCATCGCCACGCGGGAATCCATGGCGCCGGCCGCCTACAAGCAGATGATCGTCGATTGCGGCGCGGCCGACGTCGTGTATACCGACGCCATCTCGGGCACCAACGCCAACTTCCTGTGGCCCAGCCTGGAAAAGGCCGGCTACGACCGCGCGGCACTTGCGGCCGGCGCGGGCAAGGGCAGGCTGCACGACATGTCCGACGAGGCGCGCGCCTGGCGCGACGTGTGGAGCGCGGGCCACGGCGTGGCGACCATCCACGACGTCCCGGCGGTCGAGGCCCTCGTCGACCGGCTCGCGGACGAGTATCGTGCCGCCTGCGCACTGCCGCCGAGTGCCGCCGTGGCGCGCTGAGCCGGGCCGCCTTTTCCGCCCGCATGCTCGCCGTCGCCCAGGTCCTGATCAGCGGCATCGCGCTCGGCTGCGTCTATGGCCTGGTCGCGCTGTCCTTCGTGCTGATCTACAAGGCGACGGAAACCGTCAGCTTCATGCAGGGCGAACTGTTGATGACCGGCGCCTTCGCCGCGCTGGGCCTGCACCTGGGAGCCGGCTGGCCGCTCGCGGCCGCGGCGGCCGCGGCGGTGGCCGGCACCGCCCTGCTCGGCGCGGCCTTCGAGCGCATTGCGTTGCGCCGCGCCGTCGGCCGGCCGCACCTCGTCGCGGTGCTGCTGACCTTCGGCCTGGGCCTGATGCTGCGCGGCGCCGTTGCGTCGGTGCCGGCCGCCGCGCAGGAGACGCACCGCCTGCCCATCGCCGCCGATGCCGTGCGGCTCGGGCCGCTGACCCTGGCCGCCGGGCAGTTGCTGGTGATCGCCGCCACCATGCTGGTCGCCGCGCTGCTGGCGCTGTTCTTCCGCGCCACCCGCACCGGGCTCGCGCTGCGCGCGCTGTCCGAGGATGCGCGCAGCGCCGCGCTGATGGGCGTGCCGGTGGCGCGCATGCACACGCTGGCATGGGCGCTCGGCGCCGGGCTCGCCGCGCTCGCCGGCCTGCTGCTGGCGCCCGTCACCTTCATCCACCTGAACATGGGCCTGATCGCGCTGAAGGCTTTTCCGGCGGCGGTGCTGGGCGGGCTCACCAGCCTGCCGGGCGCGCTCGCCGCCGGCATCTTCCTCGGCGTGGCCGAAGCCCTGGCCGGGCTGGCGCTGCCCGAAGGCGTCAAGGACGTCGTGCCCTATGCGCTGCTGATGCTGGCGCTGCTGCTGTTTCCGGCCGGCTTCGGCGCCGGTGCGCAGGGGCGGGGGCGATGACGGGCATGCCGCGCATGCGCGCCGCCCTGCCGTGGCCGGCGTTGCTCGCCGTGGCGATCTTGGCTTTCGGTGCGGACCACGCGCTGAGCCAGGCGACCCTGGTCGCCACCTATGCGCTGGCCGGACTGGGCGTCGTCGTGGTGGTCGGCCAGGCTGGCCAGATCGCGCTCGGGCAGGCGGCGCTGGTGGGGCTGGGGGCCTATGCCGAGGCGCTGCTCGTTGCCGCGGGCGCGTCGCCGCTGCTCGCCCTGCCGGCCGCGGTGGCGGTCGCCGCCGGCAGCGGCGTGCTCGCCAGCCTGCCGGCGCGCCGGCTCGGCGGGTTGTACTTCGGCATGAGCACGCTGGCCTTCGCCCTCA
Source organism: Thauera sp. K11 (assembly GCF_002354895.1). NCBI lineage: Bacteria > Pseudomonadati > Pseudomonadota > Betaproteobacteria > Rhodocyclales > Zoogloeaceae > Thauera > Thauera sinica. The sequence goes on along the minus strand of NZ_CP023439.1, from coordinate 4,126,104 downwards.
TCGTCGAGGAGGCGCTGGTGCGCTGGGAGCCCGTCACGCACGGTGCCGCCGGCCTCGCCGTGCCGGCGCTGCGGCTTGCCGGGCGGACGGTCGACACCCCGGCGGCCCAGGCCGCGGTCAGCACCGCGGCGCTGCTCGGCGCCATGCTGCTGTGCGCGCGCCTGCTCGCCTCGCGCATCGGCCGCGCATGGCGCGCAGTGCGGGAGGACGAAGCGGCTGCCGACGCCTGCGGCATCGCCCCGGCGCGCGCCAAGATGCTGGCCTTCGCCGTCGGCGGCGGGCTGTCGGGCCTCGCCGGCGCCCTGTATGCGCACTGGATCGGCTTCATCAGCCCGGAACAGTTCGGCCTGATGTTCTCGTTCGAACTGCTGATGCTCGCCTTCATCGGCGGTGCCCGGCACCTGGCCGGTGCGGCGTGGGGCGCGCTGGTCGTCGTCGCCATCCCGCAGGCGATCGCGGTGCTGCGCGATGTGCTTCCCGGCGGCGCCGCGCGCGCCGCCGGGCTGGAGACGGTGCTGTTCGGCGCGGTGATCGTGGCCGTCGTGCTGCTGCGGCCCGGCGGCATCGCCGGCCGGGGGTGAGCGGCGGGCCGGCAACAATTTCAGACAGTCTGGATTGGACGGGCGGCAAGGTCGCCCACTACGATCCCGCCGACCCAAATCACTCAGGAAAGCGAAAATGAAACTCGACAAGCTGCTCCCCGCCGTCTTCTGCCTCGCGCTCGCCGGAGGCGCCCATGCCGATGCATCGACGGTGCTCGGCGGAGCGATCGGCGGAGGCGTCGGTGCGGCCGTGGGCCAGGCGATCGGCGGCAGCGATGGCGCGGTGATCGGCGGCGCGCTCGGGGGCGGCGTCGGCGCCGCGATCGGCAACGATGCCGGCCGGGATCGCGGGCGCGGGCGTGTCCGCGAGCGCGAGGTGGTGCGCTACGAGGAACGTCGCCACGATCGCCGCTACTACCACGACCGCCGCCATCGCCACCCCTACGGCTGCCCGCCGGGCCTGGCCAGGAAGGGCGCCTGCTGATTTCCCGTGCCCGCCCCGCGCGAGGGGCAGGCGCATCCGGCCCGGCTTCCCGGCGGGATCTCCGGGTTGGGGTATAAAGCGGTTCGAAGATCGTCCGCCCGGGATTCCCACCGATGAACCTGTTTCGCCAGTTCGTGTTCGCCGTCGTCGCGGGCGCCCTCCCGTCCCTTTCCCACGCCGCTGCGCCCGGCGTGACCGACCGCGAGATCGTCGTCGGCACCGTGTCCGACCTGTCCGGCCCGATCGCCTTGCTCGGCGTGCCGGTGCGCGACGGCATGCTGATGCGCTTCGACGAGGCCAATGCCGCCGGCGGCGTGCATGGCCGCAGGATCCGCCTGGTGGTCGAGGACTCCGGCTACGACCCCAAGCGCGCGGTGCTCGCCGCGCGCAAGCTGGTGCAGCGCGACGGGGCCTTCGCCTTCATCGCAGACATGGGCACGCCGGTGGTGATGGCGTCGATGCCGGTCATCGTCGATGCCGGCCGCCTGCACCTGTTCCCGTTCTCGCCGCACGAATCCACCTATCTGCCGCTGCATCCGCTCAAGTTCCAGAACTTCGCGCCCTACCGGACCTACATGGAGGCGGCCACCCGCCACATGGTGCAGACCCGCGGCTACCGGCACACCTGCCTGCTGTACCAGGACGACGACTACGGCCTCGAGGTGATGAAGGGCGTCGAAGCCGCGCTCGGCAAGCTCGGCCGGCCGCTGGCCGAGAAGACCAGCTACAAGCGCGGCGCCACCGACCTGTCCAGCCAGATCGCGCGTCTGCGCGGCGCCGGCTGCGATTTCGTCGTGCTCGCCACCGTGGTGCGCGAGACCGTGGCGGCGATGAGCGAGGCGCGCAGGACAGGCTGGAAGGCGGACATGCTGGTCACCGCGTCCGGCTATTCCGCGCAGACGCACGAACTGGGCGGCGAGGCGGTCGAGGGGCTGTACGGCGTCAGCGTGCTGCCCCATCCCTACGCCGAAGGCGCGAACCGCCAGCTCGCCGACTGGATCCGGCGCTACCGCCAGCGCTACGACGCCGATCCCAACGTCTGGAGCGTGATGGGCTATACGCTGGCCGACATGTTCGTGCGCACCGCAGAGGCCGCCGGCCCTCGGCTCACCATCGACGGCTTCGCCCGTACGCTGGAGCGCATGGACTTCACCCGCGATTATTTCGGCAGCCCCGAGTACCGCTTCAGTCCGACGGACCACCTCGGCAACCGCTACGGGCGGCTGGCGCAGATCCGGAACGGGAAATGGGAGCTGATTTCGGATTACTTGAAGTAACCGGTTTCATCGTTCGTGGGAACGCTGTGGTTGGCGGTGCCCCGTGATACGGGGTGCTAATTCGCGCCGGGCGGGACATTCCTTCCGCCGGCTGCGGAACTCGCCTTCGCTGCGCTCGGCTCGGACAGTCCTCGCCGGCTCCAGGAATGTCCCGCCCGTCGCTTGCGCGGCGGTTTTTCGGGCCTTTCGATAGCCGCTGCGTTGCGTCGTGCGGGGTGTCCGCGGAAGCGGCGAGGACTGTCCGAGCGAGCGCAGCGAGCGAGTTCCGCAGCCGCTGGAGCGGACACCCCGCGCGGCGCATGGAGGCACCTGCAGCGATGAAGCGGCGCCGGTCCGATCTGCCCGAGCCAATATCCCTGTGGCGCCCCGATGGAGTACCCTGCCCGAGCGAAACCTCTCCCATCTACCGAATCACCATGATCAACGGCCAGACACGCACCATCACCGTCGCCTTCACCGGCGCCTCCGGCCTGCCTTATGGCGTGCGGCTGGTCGAATGCCTGATCCGGGGCGGCTGCCGCGTGTGGCTGCTGTATTCGCAGGTGGCGCAGGTCGTGGCGCGGCAGGAAATGGCCTGGAACCTGCCCGGCCGGCCCGCCGACGTCGAGGCCGAGCTGTCGGCGCGTTTCGAGGCCGTGCCTGGCCAGTTGCGCGTGTTCGGCCGCGAGGAATGGTTCGCACCGCCGGCCTCCGGCTCCAACCCGCCCGACGCGATGGTCGTCTGCCCCTGCACCATGGCCACGCTCGCCGCCGTTGCCGGCGGCCTCAGCCGGAGCCTCATCGAGCGTGCCGCCGACGTCGTCATCAAGGAAGGCCGCAAGCTCGTGCTGGTGCCGCGCGAAACGCCGTATTCGGCCATCCATCTCGAAAACATGCTCAAGCTCGCCCGCCTCGGCGTCTGCATCCTGCCGCCCAATCCCGGCTTCTACCACCATCCGCAGACCGTGCAGGACCTCGTCGATTTCGTCGTCGCCCGCGTGCTCGACCAGCTCGGCGTGCCGCACCGGCTGATGGCGCGCTGGGGCGACGAGGGAGCGGCGCAATGAACGACACCACCCGTATTCCGCTGTTTCCGCTCGGCACCGCGCTGTTTCCCGAAGGCAGCCTGCCGCTGCGCATCTTCGAGCCGCGCTACCGGCGCATGATCGCGCAATGCCTGAAGGGGCACGGCACCTTCGGCGTGTGCCTGATCGCCGCCGGGCAGGAGGTCGGCGCGCCGGCCGTGCCCTATCTGCTCGGCACCGAGGCGCAGATCGTCAGCGCCGACCATCTGCGCAACGGCGTGGTGGAGATCGTCGTGCGCGGCCGCCGGCGTTTCCGCGTGATCGACCACGAGGTCGAGCAGGATGGCCTGATGACCGGCCTCGTGCGCTGGCTGGACGAGCCGCCGGCGCAGCCGGTCCCGCCGCATCTGGCCGAGGTGGCGCCATTGCTCGAGCGGCTGATCGGCAAGTACGGCGGCGGCCACGTCGCCGAGCCCCACCGCTACGACGACGCCGGATGGGTCGGCGCCCGCTATGCCGAGTGGCTGCCGCTCAAGCCCGAGGCCAAGCAGCGCCTGCTGGAGATGGACGATGCGCTCGAACGGCTCGAATTCGTCCACCAGGCGCTGTACGAACTCGGGCTGCTGCCGGAAGATCCGGACGCCCCGCTCAACCGCTGAAGAGATCCGGCGCGGCCAGCGCGTCGAGAATGCGCCGCACCGGTGCCGGCAGCGCCGCGCCGGCCAGCGCCGATAGCGGCTGCCAGCCATGGCCGGGCTCCATCGCCTGTGCCGCCACGCGCGATGCGTCCAGCCGCAGCGGCTGCATGTCGAGCACGAAGTGGGTGAAGGCGTGCGTCAGCGGCGCCAGCGGCAGGGCCTCTTCGCACTCGACGCCGAGGGCGGCGTCCGCCCACGCCGCCACGTCGCCGACCTGTTCGGGGATCTCGGGCAGCGCCAGCAGCCCGCCCCAGATGCCGGCGGGCGGGCGGCGTTCCAGCAGCACCCGGTCGCCATGCAGGATCACAGCCACCCGTACGCTGCGCCGCGGCACCGCCTTCCTCGGCCGTGCCGCCGGCAGTTCGGCGGTGCGGCCGTCGCGCCGCGCCACACAGTCGTCCTGCAGCGGGCAGCGGCCGCAGGCGGGCCTGCCGCGCGTGCATACGGTGGCGCCGAGGTCCATCTGCGCCTGGATGTAGGGGCCGGTGCCGCGCTCGGGCAACAGCGATTCGGCCAGCGCCCACAGCTGGTTCTCCACCGCCTTCCCGCCCGGGAAGCCCTCGATGCCGAACGCCCGGCACAGCACCCGCTTGACGTTGCCGTCGAGGATGGCGGCGCGCTCGTCGTAGGCGAAGGCGGCGATGGCCGCCGCGGTCGAACGGCCGATGCCGGGCAGCGTCCCGATTTCCGCCGCGCTGTGCGGGAACCGCCCGCCATGGCGCTCGACCACCTGCTGCGCCGCGCGGTGCAGGTTGCGCGCGCGGGCGTAGTAGCCCAGCCCGCTCCACAGCGCCATCACGTCTTCCACCGGCGCGGCGGCCAGGGCGGCGACGTCCGGAAAGCGTTCGAGAAAGCGGTGGTAGTAGGGGATGACCGTCTCCACCTGCGTCTGCTGCAGCATGATTTCCGACAGCCAGATGCGATAGGGGTCGCGGCCGCCCTGCCAGGGCAGATCGTGGCGGCCGTGCTCGCGCTGCCATGCGACGAGCCTGCGTGCGAATTCGCTCATGTGTTGTCCGTTTCCTGTGTCCGGCACCGCAGCCCGGGCGGGCACTCGACGCTGCCGGCGGCTGCCGCCATAATCCGGGGCCTCGTTTCCATCTTCCTGCCGCGGCCCGTGCCGCGGCGCCGAACCGTCCGATGTCCCAGCAGACTTTTTCCGGCGAGGATGCCGCGCGCCGCTTCCGCGATGCGCTGGGCATGTTCGCCACCGGCATCACCGTCGTCACGACGCGCACCCCCGACGGCGTGCCGCTCGGCCTGACGGCGAACTCGTTCAATTCCGTCTCGCTCGATCCGCCGCTGGTCGTCTGGAGCCTGGCCCGCGACGCTTCGCTGCGTCTGCCCTTCGAAGGCTGCGAATACTACGCCATCAACGTGCTCGCCGCCGACCAGGAGGCGCTGTCGAACCGCTTCGCCAGCCGTGTCGACGACCGTTTCGCCGGCCTCGAAGTGGAGCGGGGCGAGGGCGGCGTGCCGCTGCTGACCGGCTGCTGCGCGCGCTTCGTGTGCCGCAACACGGTGCGCCACCCGGGCGGCGACCACATCGTCTTCATCGGCGAAGTGGTGAGCTTCGACCGCGAGGAACGGCCGCCGCTGATCTACCACGGCGGCGTCTACCGGCGGCTGGCCGGCTGACCGCCGCGATCTCGCCCGGAACGCCCATGGCCCGGCTCATCCTCACCCCCGGCAAGGAACGCTCGCTGTTCCGCCGCCATCCCTGGATCTTCGCCGGCTCGGTCGAACGCCTCGACGGCCGTGCGCGGCCGGGCGACACCGTCACCGTGGTGTCGGCCGACGGCAAGCCGCTGGCGCGGGCGGCGTGGTCGCCGGAATCCCAGATCCGCGCGCGGGTGTGGAGCTTCGATGCCGACGCGGCGATCGACCACGCCTTCTTCAAGCGCGCGGTGGCCGCCTCGGTGGCGCGCCGCGCGTCGATCCCGGCGCTGCAGGGGCAGGAGGGCGTGCGCCTGATCCACGGCGAATCCGACGGACTGCCCGGTGTCATCGCCGACCGCTACGGCGCGGTGGTGGTGCTGCAACTCACCAGCGCGGGCGCCGACAAGTGGCGCGAGGCCATCGTCGCCGGCCTGGTGCAGGCCACCGGCTGCGCCGCGGTGTTCGAGCGCTCCGATTCGGAAGTGCGCGGGCTCGAAGGGCTGGCGCCGCGCACCGGCTGCGTGCATGGCGAACTGCCGGCGGGCACGCTCACCATCGTCGAGAACGGCGTGCGCATGGAGGTCGACGTCGAAAGCGGGCACAAGACCGGCTTCTACCTCGACCAGCGCGACAACCGCCTGCTCACCGGCCGGCTTGCCGCCGGGCGCGACGTGCTCAACTGCTTCTGCTATACCGGCGGCTTTTCGCTGCAGGCGCTGGCCGGCGGCGCGAAATCGGTGCTGTCGATCGATTCCTCCGGCCCGGCGCTGGATTCCGCCCGCCGCAACCTCTCGCTCAACCCGCAACTCGACGCCGGCCGCGCCGAATGGCACGAAGCGGACGTGTTCAAGGCCCTGCGCGCGCTGAAGGACGAAGGCCGCCGCTTCGGCCTGATCGTGCTCGATCCGCCCAAGTTCGCGCCTTCCGCCGCGCATGCCGAGCGTGCCGCGCGCGCCTACAAGGACATCAACCTGTTCGGCTTCCGCCTGCTGGAGCCGGGCGGCATCCTGATGAGCTATTCCTGTTCCGGCGGCATCGGCCTCGAACTGTTCCAGAAGATCGTCGCCGGCGCCGCCATCGACGCCGGGGTCGATGCGCGCATCATCTACCGCCTGTCGGCCGCGCCGGACCACCCGATCGGGCTGGCGGTGCCCGAAGGCGAATACCTCAAGGGGCTGGCCTGCCAGGTGGGCTGAGCGGGCCTTGGCGCCTCGAATCCGGTTGGGTGGGGCTTCGTCCGGTCTGGCGGCGGGGGATGCGCTCCGCGTCCTGCGCAACTCGACCTCGCTGCGCTCGGGACTCGAGCAGTGCTCGTCCGCTCCGCGCATCCCCCGCCGCCAGACCTGCCGTGTCGCGAGCCTTCAGCCGCGCCGTTTCCGCTTCATGTTTTCCCGGGATGCACCGCCAGCCAGATGGCGTCGTTACTCGTCGATTCGACCCGATGGCGGCGATGCGCCGGAATGAAGACCCAGTCTCCCGCCGCCAGCGCCAGGGTCTCGCGATCTCCGTCCGCATGTTCGAGGACGAGCGTGGCGCGGCCCGCCGCCAGCATCACCCACTCGTCTCCCGGCTGGTCGTACCAGAAGCCCGGCGGACTGGCGTGGCCGAACGACGCGATGCGTTCGATGCGCGCCGCCGGATGATCGAGCAGCGTGTCGAACCGCTCTTCCGCACCCGGCGGCGGCAGCGCGGCGAACAGGTTGCCGCGTCCGCTCAAGCCTTGCCTTCCTTCTTCGCCTCCACCAGCGGCACCACGCCGGGGAATTCGAAGCGCTTGCGGCCGGGCTCCATCTCGGCGAGCGGCTCGCACGGCTTCAGCGTGGCGAGGCAGCGCTCGGTCAGCTCCTGGTAGGTGCGGGTACCGTCGCTCTTCCATGCCACCTCCTGCTCCGAGAGGTCGCGCACCACCTTGGCCGGCATGCCCGCCACCAGCTTGCGCGGCGGAATCTCCACGCCCGCCTTGACGAAGGCGCAGGCCGCGACGATGCACTCCTCGCCCACCACCGCGTTGTCCATCACCACCGCGTTCATGCCCACCAGCGCATTGCGGCCGATGCGGCAGCCGTGCAGCACCGCGCCGTGGCCGACGTGCCCGTCCTGCCCGATCACCGTGTCGGTACCCGGAAAGCCGTGCATCACGCAGGTGTCCTGGATGTTGCAGCCTTCCTCCAGCACGATGCGGCCGAAGTCGCCGCGCAGCGAGGCCAGCGGCGCCACGTAGCAGCGCGGCCCGACGATCACGTCGCCGATCAGCACGGCGTCGGGATGCACGAAGGCGGTGGGGTGGATGACGGGCTTCAGGCCGTCGATTTCGTAACAGGGCATGGGGTGGGTCCTCTGGTATGGGTGGTGTGTGCTCTTGTTCGGCTGCGGCCGATTTTGCCACGCATGAGGCGTGGATCGGGCGTCGGGGGCGGCATGGCCTTGCAGGTGGAGCGGCCAGCGTTCGGACCGGGAGAGCCGCGCATGGAACGGCCATCGCCCGCCGCCGGTGTGCGGCGGCGCTACGCGTCCGGGCCGTAGTGCGGGCACGTCGGGGCGCCCGCCGTGTCGATGGACGTACCGGGGGCGGAGGCGTCGAGTATCCGGACATGGGGTTCCTGGCGGATGAACCAGGCCGGCCAGGAAGATGAATGCCGGGTTTCCGCGGGTATGGCCGGAACCAGCACGCTCTCCAGTTCGTTCAATGCGCCCGTCTCCTTGGCGATCCGGTAGCGGACGCTGTGGATGCATTCCTGCTCGCCGAACTCGCAACGGTTCTGCGTAGTGCCGCCGCACGCGCCGTTGGCCAGCCCCTTGGGACAGGTCTCCGGGCACACGAACTGCGTGCTCGCCAGCCGGCATTGGCCGCAAGTCTCGCAACCCAGCAAGGGATGCTTGACGGCACGTTCGAGACGTTCCAGCCCTCGTGCCATGGTGCCCGGCTGCGCGCAGGCGGCGCGCATCGTCCAGGCGAAGGCGGCCGCCAGCGGACCGCGTTGGAACAGCAGCGCATGCGTGGCGGCGAACACGCGATAGCGATAGCGTTCCCGCGGGCTGGCCCGAACCGTGCCCTGCCCCGGCCGCCAGCATTCTCCGGGCGGCCGGGGATCGGCCGGCGTGCCGTCGGCGCGGCACCAGTGGTCCCGCCAGGCGCTTTCCCATGCCGCCTGGTCGGCGCAGTCCCGCGCGAGCGCATCAACGCTGTCGGCCAGTGCTTGCAGATCCATGGCGTTGCGGATGCCCGTCAACTGGATGCCGGCGTAGCCGAGCCGGCGCAGATGGACGATCTGCAATGCCAGGCGGTGCAGCACGCGGGCGCGGCCGCCGTCCGGCTGGCGTCGGGCGTCTTCTTCGAGCAGTGCAAGCAGGCTGTCGCTGACCGTGATGCCTGGCACCGGATATCGCCGCAGATGGCGCGCGCGCGCCGCGGACAGGGGCATGACGCAGGCCAGCAGCGGCCGGCGCAGGGGGCTGTCGGCCATCCAGCCGAGGGCCTCGACATGCTTGTCCGGATCGAAGCCCACCTGCGTGATCGCGAAGCTGGCGCCCGCGCGCAGTTTCTTGGACAGCTTCAGGTACTGGAGCATGCCATCTTCCTCGCGGTACTTGAACGGGTTGACCGCTACGCCCAGCAGCCAGTCCGGTTGCCAGCGCCGCACGGCCGCCACGGCCGCCACCGATTCCAGGTAGCGGATGCGCTTGCCGTGGCCGTGTCCGGGCAGGCGGTCGCCGCTGAGCAGCAGCAGATTGCGCAGGCCCATCTGCTGCATGGTCCGGACTCGATCGCGCAGCTCTGCCAGCTCGCGATCCTTGCCGGCGAAGTGCAGCAGCGGCTGGCGTCCGCTCGCCTGCAGCAGCCGCCCGGCGATCGGCAGCGGATCAGGGTCCTGCGGACTCAGGACGCGGTCGGTCACCGCGAACGCGCTCAGCCAGTCCGGAGCGCCGCGGGGGCCGATCAGCGCTCCGTAGTCCGCTTCGGGCCGCCGCCCGGCTGCCGGAATGCATTCCAGCAGCCACGCGAACCGTTCCCCGGCCAGCGCGCGGGCCAAGTGGTTGCCGCGCTCCGCCATCAAGCTGCGGAACGCGGTGCGGGCGCCGCAAAGGCTTTGCCGGATTCCTCGTGCAGTAGATCGAGCAACTGCCGCTTGATCCGCACCGCCTGTTCCAGTTCGAGCATCCCGGCCGTTCGCGGCCTGGGCAGCGGCACCTCGACGACCGTCCTTTGCGTGGTCGGCTTGTGCGTCAGGACGATCACCCGGTCGGCCAGCAAGACCGCTTCGTCCACCTCCGAGGTGACGAACAGCGTGGTCGGCCGGTCCTCTTCGAACAGGTCCAGGAAATACGCCTGCATCAAGCCGCGCGACAGATGGTCCAGGCCACGGAACGGTTCGTCGAGCAGCAGCAGGCGGGGCCGGTTGATCAGCGCGCGGGCCACTTCGGCGCGTCGCTGCATGCCGCCGGACAACTGTTCCGGGTAGCGGCGATCGAAGCCCTGCAAGCCGACCCTGGCCAGGAACTTCCGTGCCCTTTCCTTCGCTTCGCCGGGGCTGACGCCGGCTTGCCGGGGACCGAAGGCCACGTTGTCGAGCAGGGTCATCCAGGGGAACAGCGCGGTTTCCTGGAAGACCATCAGACGCTCGGCGCTGGGGCCGGTGACCGCGACACCGTCCACACTGACTTGCCCGACGCTGGGCGGGAGATAGCCGGCAATCAGCTTGGCCAGCGTGCTCTTGCCGCAGCCGGAAGGGCCGATCAGCACGTTCAAGCGGCCGGGCAGCAGCTCCAGGCTGCAATCCCGCAGTACCACGTCCGCCCGCCCGGCGCGGGCGAACACCTTGCCGACGCCGTCCAGGCGGGTGTGACCATCGGTCCGGGCGGCGGCCATCCCGGCGCTCACTGGACTACCCTCCTGTCACTGCGTGACATCCTCCCCGCGGGAGGATGAGCGCCCCCTTCGGGCGGCCGGGCGGTGGCGCTCATGCCAGCTCCCGTTCACCGGAAACGAAGGCCCTGACGGCCTCTTCGCGCACGGCCTCGACGGCAATGTGGTGAAGGGCCAGAAAGCGCCCGGAAGTCAGCATCCGCCGATGGCGCGGACGTGGCAGGTCCACTTCGATAGCGCGTTTGATACGGCCCGGACGGCTGGTCATCACCAGGACCCGATCCGCCAGATAAATGGCCTCCTCCAGATCGTGGGTGATGAAAAGCACGGTCCCGCCGGTGCTCGCGTGCAGTTCCAGCAGGGCATCGTGCGTGGCGCTCTTGGTCAGCGCATCCATGCCGCGGAAAGGTTCGTCGAGCAGCAGGATGCGGGGCGCATTGAGCAGGGCGCGGACCATTTCCACCCGCCGGCACATGCCCGAGGACATGGCGCCGGGGTACAGTCCTTCGACGTCTGCCAGGCCGACCCGGGCCAACAGTTCGCGCGCCCTGGCGAGCGCTTCGGCCTCGCTCAGGCGACCTTGCAGCATGGGCGCGCGGATCAGGTTTTCGCGCACCGTCGCCCAGGGGAACAGGGCGTCGTGCTGGAACACCACGATGCGGTCCGGGCCGGGCCGCAGGCGCAGGCCGGGCGCGTTGATGACGCGCTCGTCGAGGACGATCTCGCCGGCACTCAGGCTGTCGAAGCCGGCGATGGCGTTGAGCAGGGTGCTCTTGCCGCAGCCAGAAGGGCCGACGATGGCGCAGAATTCGCCCGCCTGGATATCGATGGAGCAATCGTCCAGGGCGACGACCTGGCGGCCCCGGGAAACATAGGTCTTGCCCGCGTTGCGAATGGACACGGTTCCGCTGGATGCATGCTGCGTCATGGGTGTTTCCTTCAGTGCGTGCGCCAGGGCATGGCGCGCCGGCCGAGCCATAGCATGGCTGCGCTGGACAGCATGCCCGCCAGTCCGATCGAGAACATGCCGACGATGATGCCCGGCAGCGAATGGCTCATGTAGGCATTCCAGGTCAGATAGCCGAGTCCGCTCTGCCCGGACGCCATCTCGGCGGCAATGACCACCTCCCAGGTGATGCCGATGGCGATCGACAGGCCGGTAAACAGCGATGGGAGCGCGCCGGGGACCAGGATCTGCCAGAACAGCGTGCGGCGGCGGCCGCCGAGCGACCGGGCAGCCTGGATATAACGTTCGTCGATGCGCTCGATGCCGGCCAGCACGTTGAGGAAGATCGGGAAGAACGCGCCCAGGAAGGTCAGGAAGACCATGGTCATTTCCGTCGACGGCCAGAACAGGATCGACAGCGGCAGCCAGGCCAGCGGCGGAATCGGCCGCAGGATCTCGAAGATCGGGAAAAGCAGATCGTGCCAGCGCCGCGAGACCCCCAGCGCGATGCCGAGCACGATCGCCAGCACGGCCGCGGCAAGAAAGCCGAGAAGAACGCGCTGCGTGCTGAATCGCCAGGACTGCGCGAAACCTTGCTGGGCGATCTCCCCCGGCACGCTGCGCGCAACCTCCAGCGGCCCGGGCAAGAATGCCAGCATGCCGGCGGTCCTGGCCAACTGCCAGGCGCCGAAGAACACCAGCATGCCGAGCAGGCCCTGCCACAGGGCGGGATGGCCCAGCCGCAGCGATGGCGGGAAGAACCGGCTCATGGGTGTCCTCCCGTCCTGTGCGCCTGCCAGCGCATCAGCCGCTCGCCCAGGCGGCGGATCAGCGCGCTGGACAGCCAGCCGAGGGTGCCTAGGGTGATCATGCCGATGAAGATGTTGGGCAGCACGAGCTGCGTGTAGGCATCCAGGATCAGATAGCCCAGGCCGGAACGGCCGGCGATCATTTCACCGCCGACCAGGGAGAACCACGCTACCCCCATGGCGATCTGCAGTCCGGTGAAGATGCTTGGCAGCGAGCCCGGGACGATCACCCGGAACAGCACGTCGGCGCGCCGATATCCCAGGCAGGCCGCTGCCCGCAGATAGGTTGCCGGGATGGAGCGCACGCCAAGAAATGTATTGAGTACCGTCGCGAAGAAGGCCGCGAGCAGGGTGACGAAGATGACGGCGCTTTCCACGCTCGGCAAGGTCAGCACCGCCAGCGGGACCCAGGCCAGCGGCGGTACCGGGCGCAGCAACTCGATCACCGGGCCGAGCGTGTTGCGCGCGAACGTGCTCCAGCCCATCAGGATGCCCAGCGGCGTTCCGAGTGCCACGGAGATGGCGAAGGCGGCATAGACCCGCAGGATGCTGATGCCGATGTGCTCGTAGTACGCCCTGGTGTACAGGGACACGCCGTGCGAGGGTTCGCGGCTCGTCCATTCGCTGAAGAGGTACAGCGGGTCGGGAATGAAATGGAAACGCGGCGGGATGGCCACGGCGGTCAGCAGGTACCACAGGGAGACGAAGCCCAGCAGCCCCAGAACACCGCGCCGCAGCCTGGCCGAGCGGGACAGCAGGCGCAGGCGGCCGCGCCAGTCGCCCGCGGCGAGCGGCCAGTCGGCGGAGCGGGCCAGCCTTTCGTCGTAGTCGTCCAGCGCGGGCGCGACGTGCTGTCCAGGCATGGCGGACTTCGCTCAGCGGGCCGCGGGGGCGACGCGCAGGTCGTCGCCCTTGAAGGGGTTGTCTGCGCTGGCCTGCAGTTCGAACAGCCCCTGGGCGGGATCGAGCCCGAGTTCGCGGAACGCCTGGGCGACCAGCGAATCGTCGATCGCCTGTTCGCCCAGCGCCTGCTCCTGATGCACTTTCAGATCACGCAGAAAGGCGTGTCCGCGCTCGAGCAGGGCACGGGACGCGGGGCTGACGATCATGTCGGCCTTCAATGCCTGCGGAGCCGCACCGACGCCGTCCGGCAGCTTGCCGTACAGTGCGTACCAGAGATTCTCACGGCTGTATTCGGGCAGTTCCTGCTTGACCAGGTTGATGGTGTCGACCGGCCGGTCGCGCATGAAGTAGAGCGCTTCGATGTTGGCTTTCAGCCAGGCAACCGCCGCCTCCCGGTTGGCATCGATGAAATCGCGGCGCATCAGCACGGTGTTGGCATCCTGCTCACCGTATCCGGCAGGCGCCACGGCGTAGCGCGCGTAGCCGTCGAACACCGCCTTGGAAACGTGCGGCTCGTACAGCACGGCAGCATCCAGCTTGTTGGCCTGCAGGCTGCTGACGATCACCTCGCCCTGCATCTGATGCCAGTTCACCGTGACGTTCTCCCGGGCGAACATCTGCTGGCCGAGGCGATCCGCGCAGCTCCCCTTGGGCACCCCGACGCGCTTGCCGTCCAGCCACTTGACCGCCTCGTGGTAATCCTTGAACGGCGGCGCGTCGGCACGGACCACCACCAGGCCGCACATGCGTCCGGGGGAGGTGGTGTTGACCGCGACGATGCTGATCGGCGCCAGATCGCGCTTGGTCGTGGCGACAATGGAAGGGTTGTCGCCGATGTAGCCGATCTGCTGCTTGTTGGCGACCAGATCGGTGATGACCGGGGGGCCTTGCAGGTTGCGCTTCCACTCCACCTGGCTGCCCACTGGCAGCCATTTCTGCCACAGCTTCTGCTGTTTCAGGATGACCGTGTCCCAGGCGCCGGTCCAGGCCAGCCAGTAATTGCTGCTGAGGTTGACCGGCCGGCCGCTCAGCGGCTTGGCCTTCGCGTCGATTTCGGCCCAACTGACGGACTTGTTGTCGGCGGCCGCAACCTGCGACACCGAAATGGCCAGCGCGCCGGCCATGAACAGCGTGCGATGCATCAAGCGTTTCATTCCTATCTCCTGTAACAGTCGGATTCAGCGTTCGCCCGGCAAACCCTGGCGAAACTTCTGCAATTCCTCGGGCGGCATGTGGAATGCCTGCTCCGCACGTGGATACGTGCCGGCCAGGCATTCATCCCGATAACGTGTCAGTCCCTCTTCGATGATCGGGCCGACATTGACGAAGGCACCCCGATTGCGCGGAATGGGGAACGCGCTGTAACCGACCACATCGCCACTGATGTGATAGATGCCGTCTCCGTGATGCCCCGCTCCGAGGGTGATGATGGGTACCGGCGAAATCTCCTGCAGATAAGCGGCGGGTTCGACCGGGACCTGTTCGAGAATGAAGGCGAACACGCCCGCGTCGATGAACGCCTGCGCGCTGTCTATGATGTGCCGGGCTTCCTCGGCGCTTTTCCCCTTCACGCCGAATCCGCTTTGCTCCGTGCGCCGCGAAGCCTGCATGCCGATATGGCCCATCACGGGAATGCCCGCCCGCACGATCTCCGCCACGTACTCCGCGGTATACCGGTTGCCTTCGCACTTGACGGCTTGCGCGCCGCCGACGGAAACCATGCGTCCCGCGCTGGCGATGGCCTGCGCCTTCGACCCGTGGTAGCTCAGATAGGGCAGGTGGCCGACGACCAGTCCGTACCGGGTGCTGCGGCTGACCGCACGCGTCAGGAACAATTGCTCCTCGAAGCTGACCGTGGTCGGGTCTTCGTGTCCGAGCAGCGACATCGGCCCGGCATTGCCGACGATCAGCAGGTCGAAGCCGACGCGGTCGGCGATGTGCGCCATCGGCGCGTCGTAGACACCGATGGAAGTGATCAACTCACCGCGCTGTTTCTTGGCCCTCAGGGTATTCAGCGTGATTTTCTTGCGTGGCTGCTCTGTCATTGCCGGCTCTGCCAGGGGAGATCGAGGCGGCAGTGTCACTGATCGGAAGGGCCTGTTCTGTCGCGCTGGCGACAGATTCTTATGCGAAAAACGAAATTTCTTATTCCATTAATTCGGTTGGTCGCATGTGCCGTTGCGACTATATGAAGGGCGGGCGCACATGGTGACTCCGGTATGCGGAACGCCTGCCGGCGCCGCAGAATTGGAGGCCCCATGCAGAACAAAGGTGAAATACCCTGGTACTGGGAAGGTACCTATCTGTTCGAAAAGATGGATGACCAGGCGCGCCATGCCGTGCTGGGCAAGTCCCATCGGCAGATATTCAGGAAAGGCGCCACGATCTTTCGCGCGGACGATCCGGCCAATCAGGTTTTCTTTCTGGAAAAAGGTCTGGTCAGGATATTCAATCTGTCCGCCCAGGGAAGCGAAACGGTTTTCTGGCTCTGCATCGACGGAGAGATATTCGGCGCCGGCGGGATCTCCGGCTGCGCAAGGCAGTCCGTATTCGGGCAGGCGCTGGATCATTCGGTCATCCATTCGCTGAAGCGGGAGGACTTCGAGGACATGATCCACCGCTACCCGCAACTCGGCATCAACGTCATCACCCTGATGGGTGCGCGCCTGCGCCTGGCGTGCGATGCGGTCATCGAAAAGACGGCGAGCACGACGGATATCCGCCTGGCCCGCGGTTTGCTGCGCCTGTCACGGAATTTCGGCAGCTGGGATGGAGAGGAAATCATCTTCCGCAAGCAATTCACCCATCAGGAGCTGGGCTACATGGTCGGGGCCAGCCGCCAGACGATCAACCGGGCGCTGAATGCCTTTGCCCGGCGGCAGTTGATCCGCTTTGAAAAACGCACCCTGGTGATTCGGAACGTAGACGCCCTGGCTTCGATGACTACGACGGTGGAGTAGCCGGCACTGGCCGTCGAAAGTGCAGTTGCTCGACGAAGGGGCGGATTGAGACGGACGGGTTGCGCCGAAACGGGCGCATCGCCCGTACGCGTACCGCGAGAACCGGTGCATGGACGGCGGAGTGCCGTTTCGGCGATCGTGATCCGCGTCATGCCGCCGGAACGCTAGCCGTGCAGCGCCTTGACCACCCGCTTCAGCGTGTTCTCCTCCGGATGCGGCTGCACCTCGAAACCCAGCCCCTGCATCAGCCGCAGCATCTTGGGGTTGTGGCCGAGCACGTCGCCGACGATGTTGCGGTAGCCCTTGGCGCGGGCGCAGTCGATCAGGGCGCCCATCAGGCGGCGGCCGAGGCCGAAGCGCTGCCAGTCGTCGGCCACCACCAGGGCGAATTCCACCGATTCGCCGTCCGGCGCCAGCGAGTAGCGCGTGCTGCCTATCATGGTCTCGGCGTCGCCGGCGCGGGTGGTGGCGACCAGGGCCATCTCGCGGTCGTAGTCGATCTGGGTGAAGCGGGCGATCATGCCGGGCGGCAGTTCGTCGATGCGTTCCATGAAGCGGAAATAGCGCGTTTCGGGGCTGAGCCGGTCGAAGAAGGCTTGCACCAGCGCGGCGTCTTCCGGGCGCACCGGCCGCGCACGCACGATGCGGCCGTCGGACATCTTCCAGTCCCGGACCAGGTGTCCAGGGTAGGGGTGGATGGCCATGTGGGCGTAGCGGTCGCTGCCGGCCGGAACGCCCTGGTCGATGACGATGCGGGCGTCGGCGACGATTGCGCCGTCCTCGTCGGCGATCAGCGGGTCGATCACCAGTTCGCATACCCACGGCAGTTCGCATGCCAGGTCGGACACGGCCACCAGCACGCGCTCCAGCGCGCCGCGGTCGACCGTGGGCAGGGCGTGGAAGCGGTCCAGCAACTGCGCGACCTGGGGTGCGTCGATGAGGTCGCGCGCCAGCACCGCGTTGAGCGGCGGCAGGGCGTAGGCGCGGTCGCCGGTGTGTCCGGCCGCCGCGCCGCCGGCGCCCAGGTTGATGACCGGGCCGAAGACCGGGTCGCGGAACACGGCCAGCCGCAGCTCGCGCCCGTGCGGCCGGTGCAGGTAGGGTTCGATCGACACGCCGCTGATGCGCGCCTCCGGGTGGCGCAGGCGCACGCCGCCGACGATGTCGTGGAAGGCGCTCCATACCGATTCGGTCGCGGTGAGGTTCAGGCGCACGCCGCCAGCTTCGGACTTGTGCGCGAGGTCGGGCGAATCGATCTTCATCACCACCGGAAAGCCGACCTGCTCGGCGACGAACAGCGCCTCGGTGACGTCGCGCGCCACCATGGTCTGCGTGACCGGCACGCCGAAGCTGCGCAGCAGCGCCTTCGATTCCATGGCCGACAGCACGTTGCGGCGCTGGTTGAGCAGCGCCTCGACCAGCATGCGGGCGCCGCCCGGGCCGCTGCGCCCGGCCTCTGCCGTCTGGCCGGCGGTCTGCAGCAGCAGGGCCTGGTGGCGGTAGAACTTGGAGATGTTGTGGAAGAGTTCCACCGCGGTTTCCGGCGCGTGGAACACCGGGATGCCGGCGCGGTCGAGCAGGGTGCGCGCCTGCGCCACCTGGCCGCCGCCCATCCAGCAGCAGCAGATGCTCAGGTTCGCGCTCCTTGCCACGTCGGCGATGGCCTGGGCGATCTCGACCGGGTCGGTCAGCGCGTGCGGCGACAGGATCACCAGCACGTTGCGGATCGCGGCATCGTCGGCGAAGGCGAGGAGGGCGTCGCGGTAGCGCTCCGGCGGCGCGTCGCCGCCGAGGTCGAGCGGATTGCCGGCGCGCCCGCCGCCCGGCTTCAGTTTCGCCAGCGCGGCCTGGACCTGGGGCGACAGTTCCGCCAGCGGCGTGCCGAGGTCGCCGGCGCGGTCGGCGGCGATCGCGCCGGGCCCGGCGCCGTTGGTGACGATGGCCAGTTGCTCCACCCCGGGGCGGAAGCCCGAGGCCAGCGCGCGCGCGGCGAAGAACAACTGGCCGACGTTCTGCACCCGCACCACGCCGGCGCGGCGCATCGCCGCGTCGAACACCGCGTCGGCGAGCGAGACTTCGCCGACCGGCGTTCCGGAGGGGGCGTGGCGGCCGGTCTTGAGCAGGATGATGGGCTTGATGCGCGCCGCCGAGCGCAGCGCGCTCATGAAGCGGCGCGCGTTGCGGATGCGGTCGACGTACAGCAGGATGTAGCGGGTGCGCTCGTCGTGGACGAGGTAGTCGAGCGTTTCGCCGAAATCCACGTCCATTTCCGAACTGAGCGAGATCACCGACGAAAAGCCGATCTGGTGCGTCGCCGCCCAGTCGAGCACCACCGAACACATCGCGCCCGACTGCGACACCAGCGCCAGTTCGCCGCTCGCCGCCGCGATCTTCGTCAGTGCGGCATTGAGGCCGGCTTCCGGGCGCAGGATGCCCAGGCTGCCCGGCCCGAGCAGGCGCATCCCGGCGGCGCGGGCGGTCTCCAGCATGCGCCGCTCCAGGGCGCCGTCGCCGGGGCCCAGCGCGGTGACGATCACCGCGTTGCGCACGCCGGCCCGTCCGCACTGTTCGACGATGGCATGCAGCGTGCGCGCCGGCGTGGCGATGATCGCCAGGTCCGCGCGGCGGCCGATGTCTTCCACCGAGCGGTAGCACTTCCTGCCCAGCACCGTCTCGTGCTTCGGATTGACCGCGTGCACCGGGCCGCGGTAGCCGGCGTCGACCAGGTTCTTGAAGAGCACGCGGCCGACCGACTGCGCCTCTTCGGAGGCGCCGACCACCGCGACGGAGGCCGGTTCGAACAGGGAGCCGAGGTAGTGGGCGTCGAGCATGGCGGCCTTGGGCGATCGCATTGGGGGTGCCGGGAGTCTATGCAGGGACGCCCGCGCGCTCATTGACCTGTATCAGCGGCCCGTCCTGCGTGCGCGGCGCAGGGCGGACGAAAAAACGCGGCCGACGAAGCGGCCGCGCATCGCAGTGGCCGGGGCCACTTCGCCGGACGGGCGGGATCAGCGCTCGTCGAAGCTCACCCGCAGGTGCCTGGTGGTGGCGCGCGCCTGGCAGCTCAGCACGAAGCCCTGCTCCACGTCGGCGGCTTCCAGGGTGAAGTTCTTGTCCATCACCACCTCGCCGTCCAGCACCTTGGCGCGGCAGGTGCAGCACACGCCGGCCTTGCAGGAATAGGGCAGGTCGAGGCCGGCATCCAGCGCGGCGTCGAGCACGTGGTCGTCGGGGCCGAGCGCGATCTCGTGCTCCTTGCCGTCGAGCACCAGCGTCATCCGGATGTCCTTTGCCGCGCTGGCCGCCGCTTCCGCCGTGCTCGAGGCGCCGACCGGTTTGGCGCCGGCGGGCAGGTTCACCGTGAAGCGCTCGGTGCGGATGCGGTCGGCCGGCACGCCGGCCTCCTGCAGCGCGGCCTCGGTGGCGGAGATCATCGCGTCCGGGCCACAGATGAAGACCTCGTCCATGCTGCCCACCGGCAGCAGCGCGTCGATGATCGCGCGTACCTTGCCGCCGTCGATGCGGCCCTGCAGCAGGTCGACCTCCTGCGCCTGGCGCGACAGGACGTGGATCATCGTCAGGCGGTCGCGGTAGCGGTCCTTCAGGTCCTGCAGCGCTTCGTTGAACATCACGGTGGACATGCGGCGGTTGCCGTAGATCAGCGTGAATTTCGACTCGGGCTGCTCTTCCAGCGTGCTCGCGGCGATCGACAGGATGGGCGTGATGCCGGAGCCGGCGGCGAAGCCTACGCGGTGGATGGCGCGCTTCTTCTTCACTACGAAGCGGCCGTCCGGCGGCATCACCTGGACGACGTCGCCGGCCTTGATCGAGTGCGCCGCCCAGTTGGAGAACAGGCCGCCCTCGACCGGACGGATGCCGATCTCCACCTCGCCGTTCCTGGCGAGGCGGCTGCGCGGGCTGCTGATCGAGTAGTTGCGGCGCACCTCCTGGCCGTCGATGGTGGCGCGCAGGGTCAGGAACTGGCCCGGCTCGAAGGCGAAGCGTTCGCGCTCGGCCTCGGGGATGTTGAACGTGATCGCCACCGCGCCGGCCGCTTCGGGGTTCACGCGCTTGACGGAGAGTGCTTGAAAACGGGGTGCTGACATGTCGTTTTGTCTCCGGCCCTCAATAGGGCTTGAAGTAGTCGAAGGGCTCCTGGCAGTGCAGGCACTTGTACAGCGCCTTGCAGGCCGTGGAGCCGAACTGGGAGGTGACGACGGTGTGCGTCGAACCGCAGAGCGGACAGGCGACCGGCTCGGCGGGGGCGGCGCGCCGCACGAACTTCACGACGCTGACGTCCTTCGGCGTGTGGTGCGGCGGCGCGATGCCGTACTCGCGCAGCTTTTCCTTGGCCTCGTCGCTCATCCAGTCGGTGGTCCAGGCCGGCGCGAGCCGGGTCACCACCCGCGCCGCGATGCCGGCCCGTTCCAGGCTTGCACGCACGTCGTCCTCGATCTGGCCCATCGCCGGGCAGCCGCTGTAGGTCGGCGTGATGACGACCTCGATCCCCTCCGCGGTCTCGCGCACGTCGCGCAGGATGCCCAGCTCGCGCAGGGTCACCACCGGGATCTCGGGATCGGTCAGTTGCTCGAGCGTCGCCCAGGCCTTGTCGACGGTGCTGCTCATGGCCGCTGCCCTTACCAGGTGGCGCCGGGATGGGCGCGCGCCAGGCCCTGCATCTCGCCGAGCAGGTAGCCCAGGTGCTCGGAGTGGCGGCCATGCTTGCCCTCGGGCACGTAGCCGCGCACCTGCGGGCGCACCAGCGTGGCCTCGGCCAGCGTGTCGGCCACCAGCGCATCCCAGGCGGCGCGCAGCGTGCGCAGGTCCACCGCCGCCCCGGAGGCCACCGCGGCGTCCTCGGCCGCGCTCGGCGTCCAGAACTCCTCGGTGTACGGGAACAGGTGGTCGAGCGCCGCCTGCGCGCGGGCGTGCGATTCGTCGGTGCCGTCGCCGAAGCGCACCACCCAGTCGGCGGCGTGGTGCAGGTGGTAGCGCGCTTCCTTCAGCGACTTGGCGGCGATCGCGGCGAGGTCGGCGTCGGCGGACTTCTCCAGCGCTTCCCACAGCAGCACCATCAGCGCGCCGTACAGGAAGTTGCGCACGATGGTGGTGGCGTAGTCGCGGTCGGCGGCGGCGTAGCCGACCAGCGCGCCGTGGTTGGGCAGTTCGAGCAGCGTGTAGTTGCGGAACTCGGTGTCGCCGCGGAAGTAGGCCAGCCTGTCCTCGGTGGCGTCGCCGCCCATGCGGGTGGCGGCAAGCTGGTACAGCAGGCGGGCCTGGCCGATGAGGTCGAGGCTGACGTTGGCGAGCGCGAGGTCTTCCTCGAGGATGGGGCCGTGGCCGCACCACTCGGCGTCGCGCTGGCCGAGCACGACGGCGTTGTCGGCCAGGTGCAGCAGGTATTCGACGGGCGCCTTCATCACATGTGCCCCACTTCTTCAGGGATTTCGTAGAAGGTCGGATGGCGGTAGATCTTGTCGGCGGCCGGGTCGAACAGTTCGCCCTTGTCGTCCGGGTTGCTGGCGGTGATCGCCGACGAGGGCACCACCCAGATGCTCACGCCTTCCTGGCGGCGGGTATAGACGTCGCGCGCCATGTGCAGCGCCTGCGCCGCGTCGGCGGCATGCAGGCTGCCACAGTGCTTGTGCTCCAGACCTTGCTTGCTGCGGACGAAGACTTCCCAGAGCGGCCAGTCCTTCAGTGCGGGGGTGTTCATGCTGCCTCCTTGGTTGCGCGTTCTTTTTGCTTGCGGGCGTGGGCCAGGGCCGCGTCGCGGACCCACTGGCCGTCGTCGTGGGCCTTCACCCGGGTCGCCAGGCGTTCCTTGTTGCACGGGCCGTTGCCTTCGACGGTGTTCCAGAATTCCTGCCAGTCGATCTGGCCGTGGTCGTGGTGGCCGCGTTCCTCGTTCCACTTCAGGTCGGGGTCGGGCAGGGTCACGCCCAGCACCTTGGCCTGCGGCACGGTGGCGTCGATGAACTTCTGGCGCAGTTCGTCGTTGCTGATGCGCTTGATGCCCCAGCGCATGCCCTGCGCGCTGTGCGGGCTGTCGGCGTCCGGCGGCCCGAACATCGCCAGGCACTTCCACCACCAGCGGTCGACCGCGTCCTGCACCATCGCGCGCTGCCCGTCGGTGCCCTTCATCATCACCAGCAGGGCTTCGTAGCCTTGGCGCTGGTGGAAGGATTCCTCCTTGCAGACGCGGATCATGGCGCGCGCGTAGGGGCCGTAGGAGCAGCGGCACAGCGGGATCTGGTTCATGATCGCGGCGCCGTCGACCAGCCAGCCGATCACGCCGACGTCGGCCCAGTTCAGCGTCGGGTAGTTGAAGATGGAGCTGTACTTGGCCTTGCCGGCGTGCAGCGCGTCCAGCAGTTCGTCGCGGCCGGTGCCGAGCGTCTCGGCGGCGGAATACAGGTAGAGGCCGTGGCCGCCCTCGTCCTGCACCTTGGCGATCAGGATCGCCTTGCGCTTGAGGCTGGGCGCGCGGGAGATCCAGTTGCCTTCCGGCAGCATGCCGACGATCTCGCTGTGGGCGTGCTGGCTGATCTGGCGCACCAGCGTCTTGCGGTACGCGTCCGGCATCCAGTCCTGCGGCTCGATGCGGCCGTCGGCGTCGATGCGGGCCTCGAACGCGGCTTCCTGCCCGCTCGCGGCGCCGGGCACGACGGCCAGCTTTTTCCCGGATTCGTCCGGGATGTCCATTGCCTGGGTATACATCTGCTCCCTCCTCGCAAATACCGGCCCGGCGGATGCCGGGGCGGAACTCAACACTCGTGTGGTTCGACTTGCTCGCTAACTGCGCCGTTCGGCCGCGGGACTCAGCCCTGCCAGGCCGGCGGGCGCTTCTGCAGGAAGGCGGCGATGCCTTCCTTCGCCTCGCCGGTGGCGCGCTGGCGGGCGATGCGGGTGGCCGTCTCCTCGGCCACTGCGGCGTCGATCGGCCGGCCGCAGACCGCCGCGATCAACTGCTTGGCGGCCTGCTGCGCCAGCGGGCCGCCGGCCAGCAGCGGCTCGACCAGCGCGGCGACGCCGGCGTCCAGCTCGTCCCGCGACACCACCTCGCTGACGAGGCCGATCGCCCTGGCCTGGTCGGCGCGGAACTTCTCGCCGGTCTGGAAGTAGCGCAGCGCGTGGCGCGGGCCGATGGCGCGCAGCACGTAGGGGCTGATCACCGCCGGGATGATCCCGAAGCGCACTTCCGACGTCGAAAACTGCGCGTCGTCGGACGCCACCACCATGTCGCACGCCGCCGCCAGCCCGGTGCCGCCGCCCAGCGCCGCGCCCTGCACGCGCGCGATCGTCGGCTTGGACATGCCGGACAGCGCCTGCAGCATGCCGGCGAAGCTGCGCGCGTCGGCGAGGTTCTCCGCCTCGCCGTAGCCGGAGGCGCGCTGCATCCAGTTGAGGTCGGCGCCGGCCGAGAAATGGCGGCCGCGCCCGGCCAGCACGACGATGCGCGCGGTGGCGTCGGCATCCAGCGCGCGGCAGGCGGCGCCGAGGTCGGCGATGAGCCGTTCGTTGAAGGCGTTGAACACGTCCGGACGGTTCATCCAGATCGTCGCCACCGCCCCCTTGCGTTCGATTTCCAGGGTTTCGTATGTCATCGTGATCCTGTTCCCGGGCGTGCCGGCGAGGGGCGTGTCCTGCCCTTCGCCGGCGCCACGGGTCTCCTCCGTTCTTCCCTGCGTCAGACGCGCTCGATGATCAGCGCGATGCCCTGGCCGACGCCGATGCACATCGTGCACAGCGCGTAGCGGCCGTTGCGGCGCTGCAGCTCGTAGGCCGCCGTGGTGACCAGGCGCGCGCCGCTCATGCCCAGCGGGTGGCCCATGGCGATGGCGCCGCCGTTCGGGTTGACGCGGGCCTCGTCGTCGGCCAGGCCGAGGTCGCGCAGCACGGCGAGCGCCTGCGCGGCGAAAGCCTCGTTGAGTTCGATCACGTCCATCCGGTCCAGCGTCAGGCCGGCCTTGGCCAGCACCTTGCGCACCGCCGGCGCCGGGCCGAAGCCCATGATGCGCGGCGCCACGCCGGCGGTGGCCATCGCCACCACGCGGGCGCGCGGCGTCAGGCCGTGGCGCGCCGCGGCGGCCTCGGACGCCAGCAGCAGGGCGCAGGCGCCGTCGTTCACGCCGGAGGCGTTGCCGGCGGTCACCGTGAGTTCGGGGCCGTTCACGCCCTTCAGCCTGGCCAGCATTTCCAGCGTGGTGTCGGGGCGCGGATGCTCGTCGGTGTCGAACAGGATCGGGTCGCCTTTCTTGCGCGGGATCTCCACCGGCACCAGTTCGTCCCCGAACCGGCCGGCGGCGTGGGCGGCGGCCCAGCGCTGCTGCGAGCGCAGCGCGAAGGCGTCCTGGTCGGCGCGCGCGATCTGGAACTCCTCGGCGACGTTGTCCGCGGTCTGCGGCATCGAGTGCGTGTCGTACAGCTTCTTCATCAGCGGATTGACGAAGCGCCAGCCGATGGTGGTGTCGTGGATCGCGGCGCTGCGCGAGAAGGCCGTCTCCGCCTTGCCCATCACGAAGGGCGCACGCGACATGCTCTCCACGCCGCCGGCGATCATCAGCTCGGTCTCGCCGGCCTTGATCGAGCGCGCCGCGAGGCCCACCGCATCCATGCCGGAGCCGCACAGCCGGTTCACCGTGGTGCCGGGCACCTCGACGGGCAGGCCGGCGAGCAGGCCCGACATGCGCGCGACGTTGCGGTTGTCCTCGCCGGCCTGGTTGGCGCAGCCGTAGATGATGTCTTCCACCGCCGTCCAGTCGACCTGCGGGTTGCGCGCCATCAGGGCCTTGAGCGGAACGGCGCCGAGGTCGTCGGCGCGCACCGCCGCCAGGGTGCCGGCGTAGCGGCCGATGGGGGTGCGGATGGCGTCGCAGATGTAGGCTTGGGTCATCGCCGGCTCCTCACAGTTGCTTCGGGCGCTGGTCGATGACGCGGCGGGCCTTGCCGGTCAGCGTGCGCGGGATGCTTTCGAACTCCATCACGTTCACCCTGGTGCTGATGCCGATGATGGTCTTGATGTGGTGCTGCAGCTCGCGGGCGATCGATTCGGTCTCGTTGCGGCTGAGCTTGCCCGACAGTTCGCGCTGCACTTCGCAGCGGATCTCGACGTTGTCGAGGTGGCCGTCCCGCGTCAGCACGATCTGGTAGTTGCCCGACAGGCGCTTGTCGCGCAGGATCTGCTCCTCGATCTGGGTCGGGAACACGTTCACGCCGCGCACGATCAGCATGTCGTCCGAGCGGCCGGTGATCTTGCCGATGCGGCGGAAGGCGCGCGCGGTGGGCGGCAGCAGGCGGGTGAGGTCGCGCGTGCGGTAGCGGATGACGGGGAAGGCTTCCTTGGTCAGCGAGGTGAACACCAGTTCGCCTTCCTCGCCGTCGGGCAGCACCTCGCCGGTGTCGGGGTCGATGATCTCGGGGTAGAAATGGTCTTCCCAGATCACCGGGCCGTCCTTGGTCTCGATGCATTCGCTGGCCACGCCCGGGCCCATCACCTCGGTGAGGCCGTAGATGTCGATGGCGTCGATGCCCAGCTTGCGCTCGATCTCGGCGCGCATGCCCTCGCCCCACGGCTCGGCGCCGAAGATGCCGACCTTCAGCGAGATCTCTTCGGGCTTGATGTTCAGGCGCTCGAACTCCTCGGCGATCACCAGCGAGTACGACGGCGTGACCATGATCGCGTCGGGGCGGAAGTCCATGATCTGCTGGACCTGCTTCTCGGTCTGGCCGCCGGACATCGGCACCGTGGTGCAGCCGGCGCGCTCGATGCCGTAGTGGGCGCCCAGGCCGCCGGTGAACATGCCGTAGCCGTAGGAATTGTGCACCATGTCGCCGGCGCGCACGCCGGCGGCGCGCAGCGAGCGCGCGACGACGTCGGCCCAGTTGTCGAGGTCGTTCCTGGTGTAGCCGACCACCACCGGCTTGCCGGTGGTGCCGCTCGAGGCGTGCAGGCGCAGGATCTTGCCGCGCGGCACGGCGAAGAGGCCGAAGGGGTAGTTGTCGCGCAGGTCCGTCTTCGTCATGAAGGGGAAGCTGGCGAGGTCTTCCAGCGATTTCAGGTCGTCCGGATGCACGCCCTTTTCCTGGCAGCGCTTGCGGTAGGGCTCGACGTTGTCGTAGGTGTGGCGCACCGACCACTGCAGGCGCCGCAACTGGAGGGCCGAAATCTCGTCGCGGCTGGCGGTTTCGATCGGCTCGAGATCGCCGGGCTGGGGGCTCTTCACGGGCATGGTCTTCTCCTCTTTCCTCTCTCTGTTTTGATTGCCGGTCAGGCCTGTTCCGCGGCGAGGCCGGCGATCACCTCGCCGGCGATGCGATAGCTTTTGCCCCGGAACAGGGCGACGGTCTTGCCGGCGCCGTCGCGCACGGTGATGTCATACACGCCGGTGCGGCCCGACAGCGAGCGCTCGACGGCCTCCGCCTGCAGCGTGTCGCCTTCCTTGCCGGGTGCGACGAAGTCGATGTTGCAGCCCGAGGCGACGGTGTTGCGGTTGTAGGCGTTGCAGGCGTAGGCGAAGGCGGTGTCGGCGAGCGTGAAGATGAGGCCGCCGTGGCAGATGTGGTGGCCATTCACCATGTCGCCGCGCACCGGCATGCTCAGCGTGGCGCGGCCGGGGCCGACGCTGTCGATGCGCATGCCGAGCGCCTGGGCGGCGCGGTCGCGCGACCACATCGCGTCGGCGACGGCCTCGGCCAGCGCCTGGGCTTCTTCGGGGGTGATGTGCTTGTCAGTCATGGATCTTCTTTCCGGCAAAGACGCGCTGCTGGATCAGCGGCGACACCCGGTAACGGTCTTCACCGTAGAACCGGGCGAGGTTGGAGAGGACGGTGCAGATCGCCGGCAGGCCGACGTTGTCGGCCCAGGCCAGCGGCCCGCGCGGGTAATTGACGCCCAGGCGCATCGCCGAGTCGGCGCCGGCCGCGTCGCACACGCCCTGGTGCACCGCGTCGGCGGCCTCGTTGGCGAGCATGGCGA
Organism: Thauera sp. K11; assembly: GCF_002354895.1. Taxonomy (NCBI): domain Bacteria; kingdom Pseudomonadati; phylum Pseudomonadota; class Betaproteobacteria; order Rhodocyclales; family Zoogloeaceae; genus Thauera; species Thauera sinica. The sequence goes on along the minus strand of NZ_CP023439.1, from coordinate 4,098,980 downwards.
CGGTGCGCATCACCGCCAGGCCCGGTGTGTCGCCGAGGCGGCACACCGCGAAGCCCGCGGCCTGCAGCAGGCCGATGGCCGCGCCCACCGCCGGCGCCCAGCAGTTGATCGCCGCGCCCACCGCGATGCGGGTGGCGGTGGCGTAGTCGAGCGCGAGGTCGATCAGCACCACGTTGGCGATGCCGGTGTCGGCCGCGCGCTGGGTGGCGGTGCGGCCGTCGGTGACGAAGACCACCGCGCCGCCCGCCTCGGCGATGCGGCCGTCGGCGGCCTCGCCCCAGGCGTAGGCGATGCCGCGCTCGTGCAGGCGGTCGGCGAGCGCATGCGCCGCGGCGGAATGGCCGTGCAGCACGATCGCTTCGGGCGCGTTCTGCGCGACGGCGATCTTCGGCTCCGGCCGCTCGGCGCCTTCGCCGTAGGCGTAGAAGCCACGTCCGCTCTTGCGGCCGTGAAAGCCCGCATCGACCAGTTCCTGCTGGATCAGCGAGGGGGTGAAGCGCGGATCGTTGTAGAAGGCGTTCCACACCGAGCGGGTCACGGCGAAGTTCACGTCGTGGCCGATCATGTCCATCAGCTCGAACGGCCCCATGCGAAAGCCGCCGGCGTCGCGCATGATCGCGTCCAGCGTGGCGCAGTCGCCGCCGCCTTCGTTGAGGACGCGCAGCGCCTCGGCGTAGTAGGGCCGGGCCACGCGGTTGACGATGAAGCCTGGCGTCGAGCGCGCATGCACCGGCGTCTTGCCCCACGCGGCGGCGGTGGCGAACAGCGTGTCGGCCACCGCCTCGTCGGTGGCCAGGCCGGACACGATCTCGACCAGCGCCATCAGCGGCGCGGGGTTGAAGAAGTGCAGGCCGGCCAGGCGCCCGGGGCGCCGGAGCGCCGAGCCGATGGAGGTCACCGAGATCGACGAGGTGTTGGTGCCGAACAGGCAGCCGTCGCCGACGATGCCTTCCAGGTCGCGGTACAGCGTCTGCTTGGCTTCCAGGCTCTCGACGATGGCCTCGACGACCAGCGCGGCGTCGGCGAGGTCGGTCAAGCGCTCCACGGCGATCAGGCGCTCGCCGGCCGCGCGGGCGGCGTCGGCGCTCATCCTGCCCTTGTCGGCGAGCTTGCCGAACTGGCCGCGGATGCCGTCGATCGCCTTGGCGGCGGCGCCGGGCCGGTTGTCCAGCAGCTTGACGACGTGGCCGGCGGCGGCGGCCACCTGGGCGATGCCGGCGCCCATGGCACCGGTGCCGACCACCGCGACGATGGCCGAGGCGTCGAGCGCGGCGGCGGGAGGCGTGGCGGTCTGGGGATTCGTCACGGTATGCGTCACGCTCATTCCCCGGTGAACTTCGGCGCGCGCTTTTCCATGAAGGCGGCGACGCCCTCGGCGTAGTCCGGGCTCCAGCCCAGCTCGCGCATGAAGCCGCCTTCGAAGGAAAGCTGTTGCTCCAGGGTGTGGCCCGGCGCGGCATGCATGGCCTGGCGGGTGCGCACCAGCGCCTTGGTCGGCATGGCGGCGAGCTGCGCGGCCGTCGCATCCACCCTGGCAGCGAACTCGGCGTCGTCGTAGGCGGCCCAGATCAGGCCCCAGTCGGCGGCCTTGTCGGCGGGCAGCTTGTCGGCCAGCATGGCCAGCCCCAGCGCGCGGGCCATGCCGACGCGCTGCGGCAGGAACCAGGTGCCGCCGGTGTCCGGAACCAGGCCGATCTTGCTGAAAGCCTGCAGGAAGGAGGCGGAGCGGGCGGCCAGCACCAGGTCGCAGGCCAGCGCCACGCTGGCGCCGGCGCCGGCGGCGATGCCGTTGACCGCCGCGATGGTGGGCACGCGCAGGTTCTGCAGGCGCAGCACCAGCGGCTTGTAGTTCTTCTCGACGATGTTGCCGATGTCCGGCATGCGGCCGCCGGGCTGCGTCGCCATGTCGGGGTCGGCCAGGTCCTGGCCGGCGCAGAAGGCGCGGCCGGCGCCGGTCAGCACCAGCACGCGCACCGACTTGTCGGCCTGGACGGCATCGAGCGCGTCGCGCAGTTCGGCGTGCATCTCGCCGGTGAAGCTGTTGAGCTTGTCCGGGCGGTTCAGCGTCAGCCGGGCGATGCCCGCATCCACCGAAAAGAGGATGTTCCTGTATTCCATGGTCCGCTCCTCAGACGTGGTAGCGGCGCTGGACGACGCGGAAGCGGTTGGCGACGAAGGCCGAATCCGCATACGAGGCGTTGGCCGCCGGGTTGCCGCCGGTGCCGTGGTAGTCGGAGAAGGCCGCGGACTGGTTCACGAACACGCCGCCGGTGAGGTTGATGGACAGCGCGACCTTGCTGCGCCAGGTGGCCTCGGTCATGGCGTCGATCACGTCCTGCTTCGTCGAATACACGCCGACGGTCAGCGCGCCGTGGGTGCCGACCACGCGCTCGGACAGCGCGATCGCCGCGGCGGTGTCGGCCACCTTGACGATGAAGCTGATGGGGCCGAAGCGCTCTTCCATGTAGGCTTTTTCGTCGGCCGCGTCGCAGGCCAGCAGCACCGGCGTGCGCACCTTGGCGCCGGGGAACTCGGGGTTCTCGAGGGCGGTGGAGGCCAGTACGACCTTGCCCAGCGCGCCGCTGTCGGCCACGCCGATGCGCTCGGCGGTGTCGGCGGACTGGATCGCGCCCAGCACGGCATGCGCCACCTCGGGCTTGGACAGGAAGCGCTCGATGGCCTTGGCCAGATCGGCGCAGAACTCGTCGTAGCTCTTGTGGCCGTCGTCGGTCTCGATGCCGCCGGCCGGCACGAAGATGGCCTGCGAGGTGGTGCACATCTGGCCGGAATACAGCGACAGCGTGAAGGCGAGGTTGCCCAGCATCGCCTTGTAGGCGTCGGTGGAGTCGATGACGATGTTGTTGACGCCGGCCAGCTCGGCATAGACCTGGGCCTGGCGGCAGTTGTCGATCAGCCACTGGCCGAACACGTTGCCGCCGGTGAAGTCGATCGACTTCACCGCCGGGTGGGTGGCGAGCGCCTGGGTGGTGGCGCGCTTGGCGGCCACGCACAGGCTCACCAGGTCGGGGTCGATGCCGTTCTCGGCGAGCACCGCGCGGATCGTGCGCACGGTGATGGCCGCCGGCAGGATGGCGTTGCTGTGCGGCTTGACGATCACCGCGTTGCCGGTGGACAGCGCCGCGAACAGGCCCGGATAGGTGTTCCAGGTCGGGAAGGTGCCGCAGCCGATCACCAGGCCGATGCCGCGGCCGACGATCTGGAAGTGCTTCTTCATGGCCAGCGGCGGGTTCTTGCCCTGCGGCTTTTCCCACGCCGCCTCGGCCGGCACGAAGCCCTGCTCGCGCCAGGCGTAGGCGACGGCCTCGAGGCCGCGGTCCTGCGCGTGCGGGCCGCCGGCCTGGAAGGCCATCATCCAGCCCTGTCCGGTGGTCATCATGACCGCATGCGCGATCTCGAAGCTCTGCCTGTTCAGCCGCTCCAGGATCTCCAGGCAGATGCCGGTGCGGCCGTCGGTGCCCATCGCCTGCCAGCCCTTCATGGCCTCGAGGCCGGCGGCGATCAGCGCGTCCGGCTCGCACACCGGATAGCCGACGTCCAGCGCCACGCCGTAGGGAGAGGCTTCACCCCCGTGCCAGCCGGTCTGGCCCGGCTGACCCAGTTCGAAGTGCTTGCCGAGATGGGCCTCGAAGGCCCGCTTGCCTTCCTCCGGCGCCGTCTCGCCATACAGCCTGGGGCTCGGCATCTCGGGGAAGGGAGACCAATATCCGCGCGTGGAGATGGCGTTAAGGGCGCTCTCGAGGGTGGCGCGGTGTTTTTCGAACAGGGGATGAGTCATTCGTCTCTCTCCGTTGGGGTTATGGGTGTAAACGATACGAATGGATTTGATGGATGTCAATGCATGGTATCCAATCTGTTGGCCGCCATGGGGCGTATTTCTGTAATGAGGAATCGGTTACCAGAAAAGAAAAACTTTTAAAAACATAAAATTGAAAGAGTATGGGCCGCCATTTTTTGCCGATCGTCATTTTTCATGGCGTCTTGCTTACTTCTGATTCGGGTGTATTTCGATACCAAAAACTAGAAATATTTATATGTTTGTGTATCATTAAATGGCCGTTCCGCCAGAGCCGTTGGCGCGGGTCCGGCGTCTCCCGGCCGTTCGGCTGGAGCGATGCCGCCGCCCGGGGGCGGGATGGTCCGGGCCGTTCCGGCATCGTCCCGGTGAACATGCTTCGTGTCCCTCCTTCCCGGTCGGCAGGCCGCCGGAAAGCGGCGGCCATCCAGCTTTCTTTTTACGCCTGCAGAACCCGTCCATCCACCACCATGTCGACCGCCCATTCCGCCGTCCGACGCAGCGCCGACGCTATCCGGCACACCGGCGAATCGATAGACTCGCTCACCGCAAGTCAAGTCCCGTTCGCAAATCCGGTGTCCACTCCCATCCACAAACGTCTCGACGAGTTCCGCCAGCTCGACCGCGTGCAGGCGGGCTCGCTGATCATCTCGGTCTTCGGCGACGCGGTCGTGCCGCGCGGCAGCCGCATCTGGCTCGGCAGCCTCATCCGGCTGCTCGGCCCGCTGGGCCTGAACGAGCGGCTCGTCCGCACGTCGGTGTTCCGCCTCGCCAAGGACGAATGGCTGGGCAGCGAGCCCGTCGGCCGCCGCACCGACTACCTGCTGACGCCATCGGGCCAGCAGCGGTTCGAGGATGCCTCCCGCCACATCTACGCCTCCAGCACGCCGCAATGGGACCGCCGGTGGCGCCTGATCGTCGTCGTCGGCGAACTGGGCGGCAGGGAGCGGGAGCGGCTGCGCCAGGCCCTGTTCTGGCAGGGATTCGGTGCGCTGGGCGCGGACTGCTTCGTCCATCCCAGCGCGGAGCTGATCGCGGCGTTCGATGCGCTGGTCGCCGAGGGGCTGGCCGACGTCCTGCCGCGGCTCAAGCCGCTGCTGGCCGCCGACGCGACGCTGGGCACCGCGGCGAGCGATGCCGAAATGGTCCGCCGCGCCTGGAACCTCGAGCGCCTCGCCGGCATGTACGCCGACTTCGTCGGGCGCTACCAGCCCATCCTGCAGCAACTGCGCGACAGCGCGGGCGACGTGGACGACGAGAGCGCCTTCCTCGTGCGCACGCTGCTGATCCACGACTACCGCCGCCTGCTGCTGCGCGACCCGGAACTGCCCGACGCGCTGCTGCCCGCCGAATGGCCGGGCCAGAAGGCGCGCCTGTTGTGCAGGGAGCTGTATCGCCGGCTGCTGGCGCCATCCGAGCGTCACCTGGACGCCCATTTCCAGTTGGCCGACGGGCGCACGCCGGAGGCCGCGCCGTTGCTGTTCGAGCGCTTCCGCGACGTCGACCCGCTGCTGCAGCCGCTCTGACCGTTCCGGCGGCGCGGCCGCGCCGTGCGGCGCCGGTCGGGCAGATGGAGAAGGGCTGCGCGGCGGTTCTTCTCGCCTGCGAGTTGTGTTACACGTAAAGAAACGTTTTCTTTATTTTGTAATCACGTCGGAAAGGCCGGGCATGAGCGAAGAACTGGAAGGCAAACACGGAGTGCAGTCGCTCGAGGTGGGCATGGCCATCCTGCGGGCGATGGCGGCCGGCAAGCGCTCGATGATGCTGAAGGACATCGCCATCGCCGCCAGCATGCCGCCCTCCAAGGCGCACCGCTACCTCGTCAGCCTGATCCGCAGCGGGCTCGTCGAGCAGGACAGGCTGACTTCCCGCTACGACCTCGGGCCGTTCGCGCTCAACCTGGGCCTGGTCGCACTGGACCGCATCGACCGCATCCGGCTGGGGCTTGCCGCCATCACCGACCTGCGCGACGTCACCAACGAGACGACCTCGCTCGCCGTATGGAGCGACGACGGCCCGGTGGTGGTGCGCTGGGAGCGTCCGCGCCGCCCGATCACGGTCAACGTCGTGACCGGCACCAGCCTGTCGCTGCTGTCCTCTGCCGCGGGGCGCGTGTTCGCCGCCTGGCTGCCCGAACGGCAGACCGAGGCCCTGCTGCTCAAGGAGATCGAGGCCGGCAAGGCGCCGGGCGTGGCCAGCCTCGCGCAGGCCCGCGCAGTGCTCGCGGAGGTGAGGGAGCAGGGGGCGGCCATCCTGTCCCGCGGCTACTTCGCCCGCGGCGTCGAGGCCGCCGCCGCGCCGGTCTTCAACTTCAAGAACGAGATCACGATGTCGATCGCGCTGGTCGGCGTCGAAGGCTCGATGGACCTGACCCCCGGCAGCCCGACCCTGGACGAACTGCGCCGCGCCACCCACGAACTGTCGCTGCGGCTGGGCGCATCGGCCGACACCGCCTGATGCCTCGTTGCGATACAACTTTTTCGCTTGACGAGTTCTTTTGTCTCATTTCTAATACGCAGAACTTATTACGCGATTCAGAATAATGGTCCGCCGTCGCCACCGATGCGCGGCCCGTCGCCAAAACCCATGGAGGAGAAACCATGAAGCTGCGTAACACCCTGATGGCCGCCCTCGGCCTGGCCTTTGCCGCTACAGCCGCCCGCGCGGACATCAACGTCGGTGTCGTGCTCTCGGCAACCGGCCCGGCCGCTTCGCTGGGCATCCCGGAAAAGAACACCATCTCCCTGCTGCCCCAGACCATCGGCGGCGAGAAGGTGAACTACATCGTGCTCGACGATGCCTCCGACACCACGACCGCGGTCAAGAACGCGCGCAAGCTCGTGGCCGAGAACAAGGTGGACGTGGTGATCGGCTCCACCACCAGCCCCGCCTCGCTGGCGATGATCGACGTCGTCGCCGAGGCGCAGACGCCGATGATCTCGATGGCGGCATCCGCCCGCATCGTCGAGCCGATGGACGACAAGAAGAAGTGGGTGTTCAAGACTCCCCAGAACGACCTGCAGATGGCCACCGCGATCATCGAGCACATGGCCGCGAAGAACGTCGGGAAGGTCGCCTTCATCGGCTTCGCCAACGCCTACGGCGAAGGCTGGTACGAGCAGTTCAAGAAACTCGCCGACGTGCGCGGCATCGAGATCGCCGCCAACGAGCGCTTCAATCCGGCCGACACTTCGGTCACCGGCCAGGCGCTGAAGCTGATCTCGGTGAAGCCCGACGCCGTCTTCATCGCCGGTTCCGGCACGCCGGCCGCGCTGCCGCAGAAGGCGCTGCGCGAGCGCGGCTACAAGGGCGTGGTCTATCAGACGCACGGCGTGGCCAACAACGACTTCCTGCGCATCTGCGGCAAGGACTGCGAAGGCACGCTGCTGCCGGTCGGCCCGGTGCAGATGGCGCGCAGCCTGCCCGACAGCAACCCGGTCAAGAAAAGCTCGCTGGCCTACGTCGAGAAGTACGAGGCCACTTACGGCAAGGGCACGGTCTCGAGCTTCGGCGCCTACGCCTGGGACGCCGGCGTGCTGCTGGACGCGGCCGTTCCCGGCGCGCTGAAGAAGGGCAAGCCGGGCACGCCCGAGTTCCGCGCCGCGCTGCGCGACGGGCTCGAGCAGATCAAGGAAGCCGCGGGTGCGACCGGGATCTATTCGATGAGCCCCACCGACCACCTCGGCCTCGACCAGCGTTCGCGGGTGATGATCGAGATCCGCAACGGCAACTGGTCGCTGCTGAAGTAATCATCCCGCACGGGCGGCCCGCAACCGGCCGCCCCCGTCTTGCGGACGGTGCATACTTGATCGAGCGGCGCCCGGCCGGGCCGGCCGCGCGCCGCGATGGGGCAATCGATGGATCTGACGATAGCGCTGATGCTGGCCCAGGACGGGCTGACGAACGGAGCGATCTACGCGCTGCTGGCCTTGGCGCTGGTGCTGGTGTTCGCGGTGACGCGGGTGATCTGCATCCAGCAGGGGGAATTCGTGGCGTACGGGGCGCTGACGCTGGCGATGATGCAGTCGGGGTCGGTGCCGGCCACGGTGTGGCTGTTGGTGGCGCTGGGCGCGGCGGTGGCGGTGCTCGACGGCGCGGCGGCGCTCAAGGCCGGGCAGGGGCGCCGGCTGGCGGCGGTGCTGGGCTGGAACCTCGCCGGCCCGCTGGCGCTGGCGGGCCTGCTGGCGGTGCTGCCGGTCCCGTCCCTGCCGCTGGCGGTGCAGGTGGGGCTGGCGCTGGCGGTGGTGGTGCCGATGGGCCCCTTCATGTACCGGCTCGTCTACCAGCCCATCGCCTCGGCGCCGGTGCTGATCCTGCTGATCGTCTCGGTGGCGGTGCACGTGGCCATGGTCGGGCTGGGGCTGCTGTTCTTCGGTGCCGAAGGCCAGCGCACCCCGGCCTTCAGCGACGCCAGCCTCGAAGTGGGGCCGCTCTTGGTGTCGGGGCAGACGCTGTGGGTGATCGTGGCCTCGCTGGTGCTCATCGTCGGGCTGTACCAGTTCTTCGAGCGCACGCTGTACGGCAAGGCCCTGCGCGCCACGGCGATCAACCGGGTGGGGGCGCGGCTGATGGGTATCTCGCCGTCGCTGGCGGGCAAGCTCACCTTCTTCCTGGCGGCGCTGATCGGCGCGCTGTCGGGCGTGCTGATCGCCCCCCTCACCACCATCTACTACGACACCGGCTTCCTGATCGGGCTGAAGGGGTTCGTGGCCGCCATCATCGGCGGACTGGCCAGCTACCCGATCGCCGCGCTGGGCGCGGTCGCGGTGGGGCTGCTCGAAGCGTTCTCCTCGTTCTGGGCCAGCGCCTACAAGGAAGTCATCGTCTTCACCCTGATCATCCCGGTGCTGCTGTGGCGCTCGCTCACCAGCCGGCACGTGGAGGAAGAAGAATGAGGCCCGACCGTCTGATCCTGGGCGCCTTCCTGGCGCTGCTGCTGGGGGTGCCGGCGCTGCTGTCGCCGTTCTACGTCACGCTGCTCAACTACATCGGCCTGTACGCGCTGGTGGCCCTCGGGCTGGTGCTGCTCACCGGCGTCGGGGGGCTCACCAGCTTCGGGCAGGCCGCCTTCGTCGGGCTGGGCGCCTACACCAGCGCCGCGCTCACCACTGCGACGACGCTGCCCGGCTGGATCGCCTGGGCCGGCACCTCCCCCTGGCTCGCGCTGGGCGTGGGGCTGGTGCTCACCGCCGCGGTCGCGCTGATCCTGGGCTCGCTCACGCTGAAACTGTCGGGCCACTTTCTGCCGCTGGGCACGATCGCCTGGGGCATCAGCCTGTACTTCCTGTTCGGCACCATGGAAAGCCTCGGGGGGCACACCGGGCTCACCGGCATCCCGCCGATCACGCTGTTCGGCTGGACGCTGGACGAAGGCGGCGAGATCTACTACCTCATCTGGGCCTTCGTGCTGGTGGCGGTGCTCACCACGCAGAACCTCTTGGATTCGCGCGAAGGGCGGGCCATCCGGGCCTTGAAGGGCGGGCGGGTGATGGCCGAGGCGATGGGGGTGGACACCGCGCGCTCGCGCATGATCATCTTCGTGATCGCCGCGCTGCATGCCTGTGCCTCGGGCTGGCTGTACGCGCACATGCAGCGCTTCGTCAATCCGACCCCGTTCGGGCTGCACATCGGCATCGAATACCTCTTCATGGCGGTGGTGGGCGGCGCGGGCCACGTGTGGGGCGCGCTGGTGGGCGCGGGGGTGATCACCGTGCTCAAGCAATGGCTGCAGGACCTGCTGCCCAAGCTGCTGGGGGCCAGCGGCAACTTCGAAGTGATCGTGTTCGGCCTCATGATGGTGCTGGTGCTGCAGCGCGCGCGCAACGGCCTGTGGCCGCTGCTGAAGAAATGCGTGCCGGTGCAGGGCGTGCCCAAGCGCATCGACGCGGCGGCCGAGCCCCTGCCGCGGCGCACGCTGCCGGCGGCGGGCACGCCGATCCTCGAAGCGCAGGACGTCACGAAGAAGTTCGGCGGGCTCATCGCCAACAACAACATGAGCCTCACGGTGAAGGCGGGCGAGATCCTGGCGCTGATCGGCCCCAACGGGGCGGGCAAGAGCACGATGTTCAACCAGATCTCGGGGGTGGACACCCCCACCTCGGGCGAAGTGCGCTTCCTGGGCAAGGCGGTGGCCGGGCACGACTCGCGCGAGATCGCCAGGATGGGCATGAGCCGCACCTTCCAGCACGTGAAGCTGCTGCCGACGATGACGGTGCTCGAGAACGTGGCGATCGGCGCGCACCTGCGCAGCCGGCAGGGCGTCCTGCGCTCGGCCTGGCGGCTGGACCGGCACGAAGAAGCACGGCTGCTGAAGGAAGCCGCCTACCAGATCGAGCGCGTGGGCCTGAAGGACCACCTGTACGACGAAGCGGGCAGCCTGGCGCTGGGCCAGCAGCGCATCCTCGAGATCGCGCGCGCGCTGTGCTCGGACCCGTGCCTGCTGTTGCTGGACGAACCGGCGGCGGGGCTGCGCTTCAAGGAGAAGGAAGCGCTCGGGGAGCTTCTGAGAAAGCTGCGGGCCGAAGGGATGGCGACGCTGATCGTGGAGCACGACATGGACTTCGTGATGGGGCTGGTGGATCGGGTGGTGGTGATGGAGTTCGGTCAGAAGATCGCCGAAGGGCTGCCCGACGAGATCCAGCAGCACCCGGCGGTGCTCGAAGCCTACCTGGGCGGCGTGGACTGAGCGGAGGGGACAGGAGATGACGATGCAGACGCAGGCCCAGACCCAGACCCAGACCCATCCCCCGCTCACCCCGTCGAACGCCGGCGCGACCTCCCCGGTGCTCGAAGTGAAAGGGCTGTGCGTGTCGTACGGCAAGGTGGAAGCGCTCACGAACGCGGCGCTGACGGTGGGCGAAGGTCAGATCGTGACGGTGATCGGCCCCAACGGGGCGGGCAAGACGACGATGCTGTCGGCGATCATGGGGGTGCTCGAGGCGAAGGGCGAGGTGCGCTTCGACGGCACGGTCGAAGCGGTGCCCGAGGTGGAGCGCCGGGTGGCGCGCGGCATGAACCTGGTGCCGGAGAAGCGCGAACTGTTCGGCGAGATGAGCGTCGAGGACAACCTGGTGCTGGGCGCCTTCCAGCGCTACCGCAGCGGGCACCGCGACCACGGGCAGACGATGGAGGAGGTGTACGGGCTGTTCCCGCGGCTGAAGGAGCGGCGCACGCAGCTGGCGGGCACGCTGTCGGGCGGGGAGCGGCAGATGCTGGCGGTGGGCCGTGCGCTGATGGCCCGGCCGAAGCTGCTGATGCTGGACGAACCGAGCCTGGGGCTGGCGCCGCTGATCGTGCGGGAGATCTTCCGCATCATCGCGGAGCTGAGGCGCCGGGGGGTGTCGATCCTGCTGGTGGAGCAGAACGCGCGGGCGGCGCTGCAGGTGGCCGACTACGCGTACGTGCTGGAGACGGGGCAGGTGGCGATGCAGGGCCCGGCGCACCAGCTGGCGGACGACCCGCGGGTGATCGAGGCGTACCTGGGGCTGGGGGCAAGCACCAGGCGATGCTCAGTACCTGAGGGGCGGGAGCGGCGGGTGCGGGGAGCCCGGCCGGGGGCGGAGGCGGCGTTGCGTCGGGCTGCGCAACGCGACCTCGCTCACGCTCGGGACTCGGACCGTGCTCGCCCACTCCACGCCGCCCCCACCCCCCGCCCTGCCGCGTCGCGTGATCCGGCGGGCCTGAGAAACGGAACCGAGAAGGACAGAAGGAGGACGAGAGCCATGGAAGCGATGCGCATCCTGATGGACGAACACCAGTCGCTGGCGGCGATCATCCACGCGATCCGGCATCTGATCGGCGAGATCGGGGCGGGGCGGCTGGAAGCGGACCAGGGCCTGCTGGCGGCGATGGTGCATTACCTGGACGCTTACCCGGAGAAGCGCCACCACCCGAAGGAGGACCGGTACCTGTTCGGTCCGCTGAAGGCGAAGACGGGAGCGGGGGCGGCGGCACTCGAGCGGCTCGCGCGCGAGCACGGCGAGGCGGAGGCGCGGATCAAGGGGCTGGAGGCGGCGCTGGGGCGTTACCGGGCGGGGGAGCCCGGGGGCTTCGAGGGCTTCGCGCAGGCGTTCGAGGGGTACGCGGCGTTCTACCGGGAGCACATGCTGCTGGAGGAGCGCGAGGTGCTGCCGCTGGTGATCGCGCACTTCACGGAAGCGGACTGGGCGGCGGCGGAGGCGGGGTTCCTGGCGGACGATCCGCTGCGGGGCACGCGCACGGGCGAGGGGGAGGAGGACTTCGGGCGGATCTTCTCGAAGCTGGTGGCCGCGGCGCCGGCGCCCATCGGGCTGGGGGCCGGGCCGTACAAGGAGCAGTGAGGGGAGGATCGGCGCCAGGACGGCAACGGAACACGACGCGGCTGGCGGCCCGGCCACCCTGCGTACGACGTAACCAAGAATCACACGAGGGTCTTTCAGGCGCCTGGATCACGCAATGCGGCAGGTCTGGTGGCGGGGGAGGCGTGGAGCGGGCGAGGACTGTCCGAGCCCCGAGCGCAGCGAGGGCGAGTTCCGCAGCCCGCGGAACGCCTCCCCCGCCACCAGACCGGATTCGAGAGACGGACCGCGCAGGCGGAGACCGACCAGACCGGATTCGAGAGACGGACCAGCCAGGATCCGGGAGACGGACGGCGCAAATGGAGACTGTCCGGGCACCGGACAAAGCGAGGCCGGGTTCCGCAGCCCGACGGAACGCCTCCTCCGCGCCACCAGCCCGGATAAGGGAGGCGGACGCCGCCGATGGAGACTGACCGGCATTCTCACGGGAGGAAGATCATGGAATTGCCCGCGCACCAGCTCGCCATGACGGTGTTGATGACACCGGACACCGCCAACTTCTCCGGCAACGTCCACGGCGGAACCATCCTCAAGCTGCTCGACCAGGTGGCCTTTGCCTGTGCCAGCCGCTACGCCGGCAGCTATGTGGTGACCCTGAGCGTGGACCAGGTGATCTTTCGGCAACCGATCCACGTCGGCGAACTGGTGAGCTTCCTGGCCTCGGTCAACCACACCGGCAGTTCGTCCATGGAGGTCGGCATCAAGGTGATCGCCGAGAACATCCGCACGCAGGAAAGGCGGCACGTCAATAGCTGCTTCTTCACGATGGTCGCGGTCGACGATGCCGGCAGGCCCACGGCCGTTCCCTCTCTGCGACCCTTCACGCCCGACGAGATCAGACGCCATGCCGCGGCCGAAGTGCGCAAGACCATGCGGCGCGAGATGGAACAGCGGTTTGCAGCCACCCGCTGAAACGGGCGGCCGCTCGGCACCGGGGACCGCAGCCGTCCGTGACGGGATGCGCAGGCCGATCCGGATCTCGCGCGGGATCATTTCGGCCTGTCCACGCCGTTCGAGCGCCTTCGTTTGTTGCGGAGAGGTCGTCACCGGGCGATGAATTTGATATGTTCAAACCTTTTAGACAACCTCGATTTTCGTAGGACAGCAAGCCTGGAAGGCGCAACGCACAAGACGCCGGGCAAACCCGTTCCAGTTCATTGGAGGAGACACCATGAAGCTGCGTAGCACCCTGATGGCCGCCCTCGGCCTTGCCTTTGCCGTTTCCGCCCAGGCGGACATCAATGTCGGCGTGATCGTGTCGGCGACCGGCCCGGCCGCCTCGCTCGGCATTCCGGAGAAGAACACCATCGCACTGATGCCGGCCACGATCGCCGGCCAGAAGATCAACTACATCGTCCTCGACGACGCATCCGACACTACCACCGCGGTCAAGAACATGCGCAAGCTGGTGTCGGAAGACAAGGTCGACGTGGTGCTGGGCTCCACGATCACGCCGAACTCGCTGGCGATGGTCGACGTCGCCGCCGAGGCGAAGACGCCGATGATCTCGATGGCGGCATCCGCCCGCATCGTCGAGCCGATGGACGACAAGCGGCGCTGGGTGTTCAAGACGCCGCAGAACGACGCCCAGATGTCGACCGCCATCGTCGAGCACATGAACAGCAACGGCGTGAAGACGGTCGCCTTCATCGGCTTCTCCGATGCCTACGGCGAAGGCTGGTTCGAGCAGTTCAAGCCGGTGGCGGAAGTGCGCAAGCTGCAACTGGTGGCCAACGAGCGCTTCAGCCGCACCGACACCTCGGTCACCGGCCAGGTGCTGAAGATCATCGCGGCCAAGCCGGACGCCGTGCTCATCGCCGGTTCCGGCACGCCGGCCGCGCTGCCGCAGAAGGCGCTCAAGGAGCGCGGCTACACCGGCAAGATCTACCAGACCCACGGCGTCGCCAACAACGACTTCCTGCGCGTGTGCGGCAAGGACTGCGAAGGCACGCTGCTGCCCGCCGGGCCGGTGCTGGTCGCCGGGCAACTGCCCGATTCCAACCCGGTCAAGAAGCCGGCGCTGGAATACATCACCCGCTACGAGGCGGCTCACGGCAAGGGCAGCGTCTCCACCTTCGGCGCGCACGGCTGGGACGCCGGCGTGCTGATGTCGAATGCCGTCCCCGTGGCGCTGCAGAAGGCCCAGCCCGGCACCGCGGAATTCCGCGCGGCGCTGCGCGATGCGATCGAGGGCCTGAAGGAGGTGCCGGCCGCGCACGGCATCTTCACGATGAGCCCGACCGACCACCTCGGCCTCGACCAGCGCGCGCGCGTGATGGTGCAGATCCAGAACGGCAAGTGGGTGCTGGTGAAGTAAGTCTTCCGGCGCCGTCCCGGCCCGCCGCACGGCGGGCCCCTGGTGAAGCCTCCGCGCGGTGGCGGAGGCTTCACCAGGGCGGGGAGATCCGCAGGCGCGGCCGCGGATCGTTCGTTCAGGCCTGCACGCCGCCGCGCAGCATGGCCACCATCGCCGCGGCGATTTCGCGCGGGTTCCGCTTGCCTTCCCGGTACCACAGATAAACCCAGTTCATGCCGCCGAGCAGGAACAGGCGCAGCAGGGAGCGGTCGGTTCCTTCCCGCAGCGGGAGCGCGTCGACCAGGGTCTTGAAGACCTGCTCGTAGGCGGCGCGATGGGGCGGATCTCCTGCAGCAGGTCGTCGTTGCGCGAGATGGCGAGATTGCTGCCCGCCAGGCGATCGACCGACGAGCCGCCCACGATGCCCTCGACGTGCACCTCGCAGGCCCGCTCCAGGCATTCCCAGGGATCGTCGCTGCTGGTCGCCGCGTTCCTGACCCGTTCCAGCGTGCGTTCGAAACCCTCGCGGTGGACGGCGAGGAACAGCTCGCGCTTGGACGGAAAGTAGTGATACACCGAGCCCGGCAGCAGGCCCACGTTGCGCGCGATGTCCCGGATCGAGGTGCGGTCGTAGCCTTCTGCCGCGAACAACTGGGCTGCCGCATCCAGGATCAGCCGGCGGCGCTCCAGCGGCTCGTGCTCACCCGCCGCGGCGCCCGCGGCTGATTCGCCGCGCGCCAGGCGCTCGCTCAGCCTGCCGCGCTCGAGATGGCGGCGCTGGGTCTCGGTGAGCACCTCGGCGCCTTCCCCTTCCTGCTGCACCAGGGCCTGCAGCCGCTTCACCGCCGTTTCCAGCCCGTGCTTCTGCCACAGGTAGCGCACGCCCGAGGCCGAGATGCGTATGCCCGCCTGACGCAGGCGCTCGGCCACGGCCATCTGGCCCAGTTCGGGCGCCTCTCGCGCCAGGCGCAGGATTTCTTCTTCCGCGATGCCGGGTGACGCGGCGGGCGCGTCGACTGCGTGTGATTCGTTCATTCGGTGCGACTTTTCATGAAACCTGCATTCGGGCGGCGGCTGCCGCCCGGCCGCCCGTTCCGCGCCGTTCGCCCCGAAGAGCGGGGCGGCGGATCGGACGGGCGCAAGTTTGCCTCATTTCTCCGGATGGTAAGGCTCTCATCCTGGATAGTGCATAGAATAAATTAATTGAACAAGTGTTTGACAAGGTAGTTAGTCGACCATTATCTTCCGCTCCACAAGAGTTGTTCGGCAATACCGAAACACCCGGTCGATCGCCGGAGCAGGCGAATCGACGAGACCATCACCACCTGGAGGAAACATGAAGCTCACCAAGCTTGCCGTCGCCCTGTCCGTCACGCTTGCCGCCAGCTCGGCGGCGCTGGCCGAGATCACCATCGGCGTTTCGCTGTCGGCGACCGGCCCGGCCGCCATGCTGGGGATTCCGGAAAAGAACGCGTTCACCCTGATGCCCGCCGAGATCGGCGGGGAGAAGGTCCGGCTGATCGTGCTGGACGACGCCACCGATCCCACCCTGGGAACCAAGAACGCGCGCCGCTTCGTGTCCGAGGACAAGGTCGACGTGCTGATCGGCTCGTCCGGCACGCCGGCCACCGCCGCCATCGCCGAGGTCGCCCACGAATCCAGGACGCCGCTGGTGACGATGAGCCCTGTCGCCCTGCCCGCCGACCGCAACGAATGGGTCTTCCGCGCGCCGCAGCAGAACGGCGTGATGGCCGGCGCCCTGATCGACCACATGAAGGCCAGGGGCGTGAAGACGCTGGGCTTCATCGGCTTCTCCGACGCCTACGGCGAGGACTGGCTGAACGCGGTGACGAAGCAGGCCGGGGCCGCCGGCATCAAGCTCGGGCCGGTCGAGCGCTACAACCGCACCGACACCTCGGTGACCGGGCAGGTGCTGAAGCTCACCGCGGCCAAGCCCGACGCCATCCTGGTGGTCGGCTCCGGCAGTCCGGCGGCGCTGCCGCAGACGGCGCTCTCCGAGCGCGGCTACAAGGGCCAGATCTACCAGACCCACGCGGTCACCGGCCAGGCTTTCCTGAACGTCGCCGGCAAGGCGGCCGAAGGCACGATCATCCCGGTGGGGCCGGTGGTGGTGGTCGACCAGTTGCCCGACAGCCATCCGTCCAAGGGCGCCGGCCAGACGTTCGTGAAGAAATACGAGGCCCAGTTCGGCGCCGGCAGCTTCTCGTCCTTCGCCGGCTACGCGGCCGACGCCTTCCGCGTGATCGAGGCCGCCGTGCCGGCCGCACTGGCGAAGGCCAGGCCGGGCACGCCGGAGTTCCGCGCCGCGCTGCGCAACGCGATCGAATCGAACAAGGAAGTCGTCGGCGTGCATGGGGTGTTCAACATGACCCCGCGGACCATTTCGGCCTCGACGCGCGTTCGCGCGTGCTGGTGCGCATCGAGAACGGCGCCTACAAGCTGGTCGCGAAGTAAGCCGGCTGCGCGGACAAAAGAGAAAGGAGGGGACGCCATGAATGAAGAAATCATCCGCGACATCGACCGCATGTTCGCCGAGCCGGACCTGGTCATCGAGCACCGGGCGAACGGGGAGCGCATCCTGCGTTCGGGGATTCCCCTCCCCGACGGCTATGCGCGCTGCGTCGGCGACTGGCTGGAGCACTGGGCGCGGGTCCAGCCCGACGAACTGTTCCTGGCCGAACGCAACGCCGCCGGCGAATGGGACAGGCTGAGCTACGGCGAAGCCCGCCGCCGCGTCGTGGCGATCGCGACCTGGCTGCTGGGGCAGAACCTGTCCGCGGAGCGGCCGGTCGTCGTCCTGTCGGACAACTCGATCGAGCATGCGCTGCTGGCGCTGGCGGCGATGCATGTCGGCGTGCCGGTGTCGCCGATCTCGCCGGGCAATTCGCTGATGTCGAAGGACTTCGGCAAGCTGCGCGGCAACATCGAACTGCTGCGGCCGGGGGTGATCTATGCCGACCCGGTCGAGCGCTTCCGGGCGGCGATCGACGCCGTGGCCGACCTGCACGACGGGGTCGTCGTCTCCGGCAGCCGCAGCGCGCCGCAGCCCGGGACGCTGCCGATGGCCGCCATCGAGGCGCACGGCGACGAGGCGGCGGTGATGGCGGCGTTCGCCCGCCTCACCCCCGACACCATCGCGAAGTTCCTGTTCACCTCCGGCTCGGTCGGCACGCCGAAGGCGGTGATCAACACCCAGCGCATGATGTGTTCCAACCAGGAATCCAAGGCCCTGCTGTGGCCCTTCCTGGCGCAGAACCGGCCGGTGATGTGCGAATGGCTGCCGTGGAGCCACACCTTCGGCGGCAACCACGACTTCAACCTCATCCTGCGCTGGGGCGGCACCCTCTACATCGACGACGGCAAGCCCACGCCGGCCCTGCTCGAGAAGACGCTGCGCAACCTGCGCGAGATCTCGCCCACGCTGTACTTCAGCGTGCCGCGCGCCTACGACATGCTGGTGCCGCACCTGCGCGACGACGCCGTGCTGCGCGAAAGCTTCTTCCGCCGGCTGCAGGTGATCCTCTACGCCGGCGCCGCGCTGCCGCAGCACCTGTGGGCCGACCTCGAGGAGCTGTCGGAAGCGACGATAGGCGTGCGCGTGCCCATGGTGTCGTCCTGGGGCTCGACCGAGACCGCGCCGCTGGCCACCGACTGCCACTTCCAGGCGATCCGCTCCGGCGTGATCGGCGTGCCCATCCCCGGCACCGAACTCAAGCTGGTGCCCTCGCACGACAAGCTGGAGGTGCGGGTGCGCGGGCCGAACGTCTTTCCCGGCTACTGGAAGCAGCCCGATCTGACGGAAAAGTCCTTCGACGACGAAGGCTTCTACATGATCGGCGACGCCGTCGAGTTCGTCGACGCGGAGCGCCCCGAGCGCGGCCTGGTCTATGACGGGCGCGTCGGCGAGGACTTCAAGCTGCTGACCGGCACCTGGGTGCACGTGGGCTCGCTGCGCGTGGCGGGCATCGACGCGATGTCGCCGATCGCGCAGGACATCGTCGTCACCGGCCACAACCGCGACGAGATCGGCTTCCTGATCTTCCCCAACGTTCCCGAATGCCGGCACATGTGCCCGCACCTGCCGCCGGACGCCGACATCGTCGATCTGCTGCTGAACCCGGCCATCCGCAGCCGGGTGGCGCAAGGCCTGGCGGCGATGATGAAGAAGGGCGGTGGATCGTCCACCTACCCGACGCGCGCGATCCTGATGGCCGAACCGCCCTCCCCCGAGGCCGGCGAGATCACCGACAAGGGCTACATCAACCAGCGCATGGTGCTCACGCGCCGCGCAGACCTGGTCGAGTTCCTGCACGCCGACGTGCTCGACAAGACCGTCATCACCGTCCATGCCGCGGTGTGACAGAAACACGCGAGGAAACAGCCATGAGTGAACAACTCGTCAAGACGTCGTCGGCCGACGGCGTCTACACCATCACGCTGGCGCGCCCGGCCAAGCGCAACGCCATCAGCGACCGGCTGCTGGCCGCGCTCGAGGCGGCGCTGGCGGCCACGCCCGAGGGCACGCGCGCCATCATCCTCGCCGGCGAGGGCGAGCACTTCTGCGCCGGCCTGGACCTGTCCGAGCACCAGCACCGCGACGCCTTCGGCACCATGCTGCATTCGCAGACCTGGCACCGCATCTTCGGCCGCATCCAGAATGGCGGCATTCCGGTGATCGCCGCGATGCAGGGCGCGGTGATCGGCGGCGGCCTGGAACTGGCGACCGCCACCCACATCCGCGTGGCCGAGCCCGACACCATCTACCAGTTGCCCGAAGGCCGCCACGGCATCTTCGTCGGCGGCGGCGCCTCGGTGCGGGTGGCGAGGATCGTCGGCGCCGGACGCATGTGCGAAATGATGCTGACCGGCCGCGTCCTGAACGCCGAGGAAGGCCAGCGCCTCGGCCTGTCGCACTACGTCACGGGCGCCGGCGAGAGCCTGGCCAAGGCGCAGGAACTGGCGCGCCGCGTGGCCGAGAACGCGCCCATGGCGAACTGGGCGATGGTCACCGCCATCGCCCGCATCGACAACATGTCCAGCGACGACGGCTTCTTCGTCGAATCGCTGACCGCCGCGCTCGCCCAGACCAGCCCCGAGGTCGCCGAGCGCATCGGCCACTTCCTGCAGCGCAGGGGCCAGGGCCCCCGCCAGTGAGCCGCTCCGCCGCGAGCGCCCACACAGCCGATCCACGACATCGAGACCCGCAATGAACAATTTCGCCGCTTCCGAGGCCGCCGCATTGGCCGCCGCCTACGACGACATCTGGCTGGTCGCCGGCCAGCGCACCCCCTTCGCCGACTACAACGGCGTGCTGCGCGACGTGTCGCCCACCGACCTTGGCATCGCCGCCGCCCGTTCGCTGTTCGACACCAGCGGCATCCCTGCGTCCGAGGTCGACGCCATCGTCGCCGGCAACATGGCGCAGGCGAGCTTCGACGCCTACTTCCTGCCGCGCCACATCGGCCTGTATTCGGGCGTGAATCCGAACGTGCCGGCGCTGCTGGTACAGCGCCTGTGCTGCACCGGCTTCGAGACCATCCTGACCGCCGCCGACCAGATCACGCTGGGCAAGGCCGGCGTGGTGCTGTGCGTCGGCGCCGAATCGATGTCGCGCAACCCGGTGGCCGCCTATACGCACCGCGCGGGTTTCCGCATGGGGCAGGTGGAGTTCAAGGACTTCCTGTGGGAAGCCACGCTGGATACCGCGCCCGGGGTCGGCATGGGCGGCACCGCCGAGAACCTGGCGGTGCGCTACGGCATCGGCCGCGAAGAGGTCGACCGCTTCGCCGCGCAGAGCTTCGCCCGCGCGGCGGCGGCCTGGGACGCCGGCTGGTTCGCCGCCGAAGTCAGCGCCGTGGCCAACGCCACCTGGGAACTGGAGGGCTACAAGCCGCGCGGCATCAAGCTCGCCGACCGCGCCGAGCGCTGCGAGCGCGACGGCCACGTGCGACCCACGCCCTACGAAACCCTGCAGAAGCTCAAGCCCGCCTTCGGCGGCGTACAGACCGGCGGCAACAGCTCGGCCATCGTCGACGGCGCGGCGGCGGTCATCGTCGCCCGCGGCGACTGGGTGCGCGCCCACGGCCTGCGCCCGCTCGCCCGCATCGTCGCCGGCGCGGCGGCGGCGGTGCCGCCCGAGATCATGGGCATCGGTCCGGCGCCGGCGATCCGCGCCGCGGCGAAGAAGGCGGGCATCGCCGTCGGCGACATCGGCCGCATCGAGATCAACGAAGCCTTCGGCGCCCAGTACCTCGCCTGCGAGCGCGAGCTGGGGCTGGACCGCGAGCGCGTCAACGTGCATGGCGGCGCGATCGCGATCGGCCATCCGCTCGGCGCATCGGGCGTGCGCCTCACCCACACGGTCGCGCGCGCCGCGCGCGAGGCCGGCCTGCAGTACGGCGTGTCGTCGGCCTGCGCCGGCGGTGGCCAGGGCGTGGCGGTGATCGTCGAGAACGCGGCTTGAACCCGGATACGGAGAGGAGATTCCCATGAAGTTCGAAGGCAGCACTTTCATCGTCACCGGCGGCGCGTCGGGGCTGGGCGAATCGACCGCGCGCGCGCTGCACGGCGCGGGCGCCAACGTGGTCATCGCGGACCTGAACGTGGAGCAGGGCGAAAAGCTCGCGGGCGAGCTGGGCGCGCGCGCCGCATTCAACCGCACCAACGTCGCCGACGAGGCGGACGCGAAGGCGGCGGTCGACCTCGCCGTGGCCCGCTTCGGCGGGCTGCAGGGCCTGGTCAACTGCGCCGGCATCGGCAACGCCGGCAAGGTGCTGGGCAAGGACGGGCCGCAGCCGCTGGCCGATTTCAGCCTGTCCATCCAGATCAACCTGGTCGGCACCTTCAACATGATCCGCCTGGCCGCGGAGGCGATGAGCAAGGGCGAGGCGCAGGCCGACGGCGAGCGCGGCGTCATCGTCAACACCGCCTCGGTCGCCGCCTACGAAGGCCAGGTCGGCCAGGCTGCCTATGCCGCTTCAAAGGGCGGCATCGTGTCGATGACGCTGCCGGTCGCGCGCGAACTGTCGCGCTTCGGCATCCGCGTGGTGACGATCGCCCCGGGCCTCTTCATCACGCCGATGATGCGCGCCCTGCCGCCGGAGGTGCAGAAGTCGCTGGGCGAGAACACGCCTTTCCCGCAGCGCCTGGGCGAACCCGACGAGTTCGCGAAGCTGGTGCTCGCCATCGTCGACAACGTCATGCTCAACGGCGAGACCATCCGCCTCGACGGCGCGGTGCGCCTGGCGGCGCGCTGAGGCCCGGCCGGCATGGCGCGCAGCAACGTCTATCGCATGCGCATCGCCTTCGGCGACTGCGATCCGGCGCAGATCGTGTTCTTCGCCAACTACTTCAGGTGGTTCGACACCGCCGGCCGCGAGTTCTTCACCGCCTGCGGCGTGCCGAGCTGGCGGGAGACGACGGCCGAGCGCGGCATCATCGGCACCCCGCTGGTCGATGCCCAGGCCACGTTCAGGAATTCGGCCACCTACGGCGAGGACATCGAGATCGAATCCTGGATCGAGGAATGGCGCGGCAAGAGCTTCGTCATGCGCCACGTCGCGCGGCGCGGCGACACCGTGCTGTGCGAGGGGCGCGAGGTGCGGGTGTTCGCCACGCGGGACCCGGACGATCCGCTGCGCATCAAGGCGGTGCCCATCCCGGACGACATCCGCGCCGCCTGCGCCTGAGCGCCCGAACTACGACAAGAACGAGAGGAGACCCCGATGATCGACTACACCCCCCCGATCCGGGACATGCAGTTCATCCTGGCCGAACTCGCCGGCCTCGACGAGATCGCCGCGCTGCCCGGCTGCGGCGAGGCGACGCCCGACCTGGTGGCGGCCATCCTGGAAGAGGCCGGCCGTTTCGCCGCCGGCGTGCTGGCGCCCATCAACCGCGACGGCGACATGCAGGGCTGCCGCCTGGACGACGACGGCAGCGTGGCCACGCCCGACGGCTGGCAGCGGGCCTACGACCTGTTCCGCGAAGCGGGCTGGCTCGGCCTGTCGCTGCCGGCCGAGTTCGGCGGCCAGGGCATGCCCCGGCTGGTGTCGACCCCGGTGATGGAGATGTGGAACGCGGCCAACATGGCCTTCGCCATGCTGCCCATCCTCAACCAGGGCCAGGCCGAGGCGCTCCTGATCGCCGCCAGCGAGGCGCAGAAGCAGACCTGGCTGCACAAGGTGGTGAGCGGCGAGTGGGGCAGCACGATGAACCTCACAGAACCGCAGGCCGGCTCCGACCTCGCCGCCACCCGCACCCGCGCCGAACCGCAGGCCGACGGCAGCCACAGGCTGTTCGGCCAGAAGATCTTCATTTCCTACGGCGAGCACGGCCTCACGCCCAACATCGTGCATCTGGTGCTGGCCCGCCTGCCCGACGCGCCGGCCGGCGTGAAGGGCTTGTCGCTGTTCATCGTGCCCAAGTACCTGGTGAATGCCGACGGCAGCCCGGGCGCGAGGAACGACGTGCGCTGCATCTCCATCGAGCACAAGATGGGCATCCACGGCAGCCCCACCTGCACGATGAGCTTCGGCGACGCCGGCGGCGCCACCGGCTGGCTGGTGGGCGAGCCCAACCGCGGGCTCGAGACCATGTTCGTGATGATGAACGAGGCCCGCTTCGGCGTCGGCGTGCAGGGCGCGGGCCTGGCCGAGCGTGCCTACCAGTGCGCGCTGGCCTATGCGCGCGAGCGCGTGCAGGGCCGCGACGCGGTGACCGGCGAATCGGGCCGGCCCATCATCCACCACCCCGACGTCAAGCGCATGCTGCTGTCCATGCGCGCCCGCGTGATGGCGATGCGCACGCTGCTCTACACCGCCGCGGGCTGGTTCGACCGCGCGCACCACCACCCCGACCGCGCGGTGGCGGACAAGTGCCGCCGCTACGTCGACCTGCTGATGCCGGTGGCCAAGGGCTGGTGCACCGAGGTCGGCAACGACGTCTGCGACGACGCCGTCCAGGTCTTCGGCGGCATGGGCTTCGTCGAGGAGACCGGCGTCGCGCAGTACTACCGCGACGCCCGCATCATCACCATCTACGAAGGCACCACCGGCATCCAGGCCAACGACCTGGTCGGGCGCAAGATCCTGCGCGAAGGCGGCGCCACGCTGCGCGAACTCATCGTCGAGCTGCGCGGTACCGCCGCCGCGCTGGAGGCCGGCGGGCTCGCCGAGATCGGCGACGGCCTCGGCGACAGCGTCGACGCGCTCGAATCGGCCGCCGACTGGATGCTCGCCAACGGCCGCGACCAGCTTGCCGACGTGCTCGCCGGCGCGGTGCCCTTCCTGCACCTGCTCGGCACCGTGTGCGGCGGCTGGCAGCTCGGCCGCGTCGCGCTCGCCGCGCGCGCGAGGCTCGCCGCCGGCGGGGGCGATGCCGCCTACCTCGCCAGCCTGGTCGAACTCGCGCGCTTCTACATGGCCACCATCGGCCCGCAGGCCGCGGCCCATGCCGCGACGGTGCGCGAGGCGGGCGGTGCGCTGACCCGTTTCGAAGAAGCAGCCTTCTGAGCGGGCGCCGCGCACGTCCCGCATCAACCGGAGATTCCAACCCATGGCGAAATCGAAAGTCATCCCCGCGTCCGAGGCGGGCAAGCTGATCAGGGACGGGGCCACGATCTACTGCAGCGGCGTCGGCCTGGCCGGCTTCGCCGAAGAGGTGGCCGTGTCGATCCACGAAAACTTCAAGGCCACCGGCCACCCGCGCGACATGACCATCTGGCATGCCTGCGGGCTGGGCAACGGCAAGGACAAGGGCATCTACCACCTGACCCATCCGGGCATGATCAAGCGCATCGTCGGCGGCCATTTCGGCGTCGGCGGGCCGATCCTGATGAAACTCATCATGGACGACCGGATCGAGGCGTACAACCTGCCGCAGGGCGTGCTGGTGGTGCTGCCGCGCGAGATGGCCGCCGGCCGTCCCGGCCTGCTCTCCAAGGTCGGCCTCGAGACCTTCGTCGATCCGCGCGTCGAAGGCGCCAAGGTCAACGCCGCCACCACCGAGGATCTCGTCGAACTGGTCGACTTCGACGGCGAACAGTGGCTGTTCTACCGTGCGCCCCGGATCGACGTGGCGCTGATCCGCGGCACCACGGCGGACGAGAGCGGCAACATCACGGTCGAGGACGAAGGCATCTTCAACGAGGCGATCTCCATCGCCCAGGCCGCCAGGCGCAACGGCGGCATCGTGATCGCGCAGGTCAGGCATGTGGTGCAGAACGGTACGCTGCACCCGAAGCAGGTCAAGGTGCCGGGCATCCTGGTCGACCATGTCGTCGTCGGCCGGCCGGAGAACCACATGCAGACCATGGGCACCCAATACAACCGCGCCTTCGCCGGCGACATCCGCGTGCCGGTGCATTCGCTGCCCCAACTGCCGATGGACGAGCGCAAGATCGTCGCGCGCCGCGCCGCGGTGGAACTCGGCCACGGCGCCATTGTGAACCTGGGCATCGGCATGCCGGCCGGTATCGCCACGGTGGCGGCGGAGGAGGGCGTGCAGGACCTGATGGCGCTGACGCTGGAAACCGGCCTCATCGGCGGCATCCCGGCCGACGGGCTGGATTTCGCCCACGCGACGAATGCCGACGCCACCATCGACCCCGGCTACCAGTTCGACTACTACGACGGCGGCGGGCTGGACGTGGCCTTCCTCGGCCTCGCGCAGACCGACGTGCACGGCAATGTGAACGTCAGCAAGTTCAGCGGCCGGCCGGTAGGCTGCGGCGGCTTCATCAACATCACCCAGAACGCCAAGAAGGTGGTGTTCTGCGGCACCTTCACCGCCGGCGGGCTGCAGATCCGGGCAGGCAACGGCGAACTGCAGATCGTCACCGAAGGCAAGAACCGCAAGTTCCTCGACCACGTCGAGCAGATCACCTTCAGCGGGCACTACGCCGCCAGCGTCGGCCAGACCGTGCTGTACGTGACCGAGCG
The DNA here is from genome assembly GCF_002354895.1 of Thauera sp. K11. Taxonomy (NCBI): domain Bacteria; kingdom Pseudomonadati; phylum Pseudomonadota; class Betaproteobacteria; order Rhodocyclales; family Zoogloeaceae; genus Thauera; species Thauera sinica. Next base: position 4,073,573 of record NZ_CP023439.1, on the reverse strand, counting down.
GGCGGTGTTCCAGCTCACCAGGGATCACGGCATGGAACTGCTCGAGGTGGCGCCGGGCATCGACATCGAGCGCGACATCCTCGCCCACATGGACTTCGTGCCGAAGATGGACAGGGTGAAGCAGATGGACCCGGGCATCTTCGACGAGCACTGGGGCCGGTTGTACGGCATCCTGCACGACTGAACCCGCACCTCGCGGTTCGACACCGGACGCATGCCGGCACCGCCGGCCGTGCGCCCACCGCCCATGGAGGCGAGGAGACAAATGGATCTGACGATAGCGCTGATGCTGGCCCAGGACGGGCTGACGAACGGAGCGATCTACGCGCTGCTGGCCTTGGCGCTGGTGCTGGTGTTCGCGGTGACGCGGGTGATCTGCATCCAGCAAGGGGAATTCGTGGCGTACGGGGCGCTGACGCTGGCGATGATGCAGTCGGGGTCGGTGCCGGCCACGGTGTGGCTGCTGGTGGCGCTGGGCGCGGCGGTGGCGGTGCTCGACGGCGCGGCGGCGCTCAAGGCCGGGCAGGGGCGCCGGCTGGCGGCGGTGCTGGGCTGGAACCTCGCCGGCCCGCTGGCGCTGGCGGGTCTCTTGGCGGTGCTGCCGGTCCCGTCCCTGCCACTGGCGGTGCAGGTGGGGCTGGCGCTGGCGGTGGTGGTGCCGATGGGCCCCTTCATGTACCGGCTGGTCTACCAGCCCATCGCCTCGGCGCCGGTGCTGATCCTGCTGATCGTCTCGGTGGCGGTGCACGTGGCCATGGTCGGGCTGGGGCTGCTGTTCTTCGGCGCCGAAGGCCAGCGCACCCCGGCCTTCAGCGACGCCAGCCTCGAAGTGGGGCCGCTCTTGGTGTCGGGGCAGACGCTGTGGGTGATCGTGGCCTCGCTGGTGCTCATCGTCGGGCTGTACCAGTTCTTCGAGCGCACGCTGTACGGCAAGGCCCTGCGCGCCACGGCGATCAACCGGGTGGGGGCGCGGCTGATGGGCATCTCGCCGTCGCTGGCGGGCAAGCTCACCTTCTTCCTGGCGGCGCTGATCGGCGCGCTGTCGGGCGTGCTGATCGCCCCCTCACCACCATCTACTACGACACCGGCTTCCTGATCGGGCTGAAGGGGTTCGTGGCCGCCATCATCGGCGGACTGGCCAGCTACCCGATCGCCGCGCTGGGCGCGGTCGCGGTGGGGCTGCTCGAAGCGTTCTCCTCGTTCTGGGCCAGCGCCTACAAGGAAGTCATCGTCTTCACCCTGATCATCCCGGTGCTGCTGTGGCGCTCGCTCACCAGCCGGCACGTGGAGGAAGAAGAATGAGGCCCGACCGTCTGATCCTGGGCGCCTTCCTGGCGCTGCTGCTGGGGGTGCCGGCGCTGCTGTCGCCGTTCTACGTCACGCTGCTCAACTACATCGGCCTGTACGCGCTGGTGGCCCTCGGTCTGGTGCTGCTCACCGGCGTCGGGGGGCTCACCAGCTTCGGGCAGGCCGCCTTCGTCGGGCTGGGCGCCTACACCAGCGCCGCGCTCACCACCGCGACGGCGCTGCCCGGCTGGATCGCCTGGGCCGGCACCTCCCCCTGGCTCGCGCTGGGCGTGGGGCTGGTGCTCACCGCCGCGGTCGCGCTGATCCTGGGCTCGCTCACGCTGAAACTGTCGGGCCACTTCCTGCCGCTGGGCACGATCGCCTGGGGCATCAGCCTGTACTTCCTGTTCGGCACCATGGAAAGCCTCGGGGGGCACACCGGGCTCACCGGCATCCCGCCGATCACGCTGTTCGGCTGGACGCTGGACGAAGGCGGCGAGATCTACTACCTCATCTGGGCCTTCGTGCTGGTGGCGGTGCTCACCACGCAGAACCTGCTGGATTCGCGCGAAGGGCGGGCCATCCGGGCCTTGAAGGGCGGGCGGGTGATGGCCGAGGCGATGGGGGTGGACACCGCGCGCTCGCGCATGATCATCTTCGTGATCGCCGCGCTGCACGCCTGTGCCTCGGGGTGGCTGTACGCGCACATGCAGCGCTTCGTCAATCCGACCCCGTTCGGGCTGCACATCGGCATCGAATACCTCTTCATGGCGGTGGTGGGCGGCGCGGGCCACGTGTGGGGCGCGCTGGTGGGCGCGGGGGTGATCACCGTGCTCAAGCAATGGCTGCAGGACCTGCTGCCCAAACTCTTGGGCGCCAGCGGCAACTTCGAAGTGATCGTGTTCGGCCTCATGATGGTGCTGGTGCTGCAGCGCGCGCGCAACGGCCTGTGGCCGCTGCTGAAGAAATGCGTGCCGGTGCAGGGCGTGCCCAAGCGCATCGACGCGGCGGCCGAGCCCCTGCCGCGGCGCACGCTGCCGGCGGCGGGCACGCCGATCCTCGAAGCGCAGGACGTCACGAAGAAGTTCGGCGGGCTCATCGCCAACAACAACATGAGCCTCACGGTGAAGGCGGGCGAGATCCTGGCGCTGATCGGCCCCAATGGCGCGGGCAAGAGCACGATGTTCAACCAGATCTCGGGGGTGGACACCCCCACCTCGGGCGAAGTGCGCTTCCTGGGCAAGGCGGTGGCCGGGCACGACTCGCGCGAGATCGCCAGGATGGGCATGAGCCGCACCTTCCAGCACGTGAAGCTGCTGCCGACGATGACGGTGCTCGAGAACGTGGCGATCGGCGCGCACCTGCGCAGCCGGCAGGGCGTCCTGCGCTCGGCCTGGCGGCTGGACCGGCACGAAGAAGCACGGCTCTTGAAGGAAGCCGCGTACCAGATCGAGCGCGTGGGTCTGAAGGACCACCTGTACGACGAAGCGGGCAGCCTGGCGCTGGGCCAGCAGCGCATCCTCGAGATCGCGCGCGCGCTGTGCTCGGACCCGTGCCTGCTGCTGCTGGACGAACCGGCGGCGGGGCTGCGCTTCAAGGAGAAGGAAGCGCTCGGGGAGCTTCTGAGAAAGCTGCGGGCCGAAGGGATGGCGACGCTGATCGTGGAGCACGACATGGACTTCGTGATGGGGCTGGTGGATCGGGTGGTGGTGATGGAGTTCGGTCAGAAGATCGCCGAAGGGCTGCCCGACGAGATCCAGCAGCACCCGGCGGTGCTCGAAGCCTACCTGGGCGGCGTGGACTGAGCGGAGGGGACAGGAGATGACGATGCAGACGCAGGCCCAGACCCAGACCCAGGCCCATCCCCCGCCCACCCCGTCGAACGCCGGCGCGACGTCCCCGGTGCTCGAAGTAAAAGGGCTGTGCGTGTCGTACGGCAAGGTGGAAGCGCTCACGAACGCGACGCTGACGGTGGGCGAAGGTCAGATCGTGACGGTGATCGGCCCCAACGGGGCGGGCAAGACGACGATGCTGTCGGCGATCATGGGGGTGCTCGAGGCGAAGGGCGAGGTGTGCTTCGACGGCACGGTCGAAGCGGTGCCCGAGGTGGAGCGCCGGGTGGCGCGCGGCATGAACCTGGTGCCGGAGAAGCGCGAACTGTTCGGCGAGATGAGCGTCGAGGACAACCTGGTGCTGGGCGCCTTCCAGCGCTACCGCAGCGGGCACCGCGACCACGGGCAGACGATGGAGGAGGTGTACGGGCTGTTCCCGCGGCTGAAGGAGCGGCGCACGCAACTGGCGGGCACGCTGTCGGGCGGGGAGCGGCAGATGCTGGCGGTGGGCCGTGCGCTGATGGCCCGGCCGAAGCTGCTGATGCTGGACGAACCGAGCCTGGGGCTGGCGCCGCTGATCGTGCGGGAGATCTTCCGCATCATCGCGGAGCTAAGGCGCCGGGGGGTGTCGATCCTGCTGGTGGAGCAGAACGCGCGGGCGGCGCTGCAGGTGGCCGACTACGCGTACGTGCTGGAGACGGGGCAGGTGGCGATGCAGGGCCCGGCGCACCGGCTGGCGGACGACCCGCGGGTGATCGAGGCGTACCTGGGGCTGGGGGGCAAGCACCAGGCGATGCTCAGTACCTGAGGGGCGGGTGCGGGGAATCCGGCCGGCGGGCGGGGGCGGCGTTGCGTCGGGCTGCGCAACTCGACCTCGCTCACGCTCGGGACTCGGACCGTGCTCGCCCACTCCACGCCGCCCCCACCCACCGTCCTGCCGCGTCGCGTGATCCGGCGGGCCTGAGAAACGGAACCGAGAAGGACAGAAGGAGGACGAGAGCCATGGAAGCGATGCGCATCCTGATGGACGAACACCAGTCGCTGGCGGCGATCATCCACGCGATCCGGCATCTGATCGGCGAGATCAGGGCGGGGCGGCTGGAAGCGGACCAGGGCCTGCTGGCGGCGATGGTGCATTACCTGGACGCCTACCCGGAGAAGCGCCACCACCCGAAGGAGGACCGGTACCTGTTCGGTCCGCTGAAGGCGAAGACGGGAGCGGGGGCGGCGGCGCTCGAGCGGCTCGCGCGCGAGCACGGCGAGGCGGAGGCGCGGATCAAGGTGCTGGAGGCGGCGCTGGGGCGCTACCGGGCGGGGGAGCCCGGGGGCTTCGAGGGCTTCGCGCAGGCGTTCGAGGGGTATGCGGCGTTCTACCGGGAGCACATGCTGCTGGAGGAGCGCGAGGTGCTGCCGCTGGTGATCGCGCACTTCACGGACGCGGACTGGGCGGCGGCGGAGGCGGGGTTCCTGGCGGACGATCCGCTGCGGGGCACGCGCACGGGCGAGGGGGAGGAGGACTTCGGGCGGATCTTCTCGAAGCTGGTGGCCGCGGCGCCGGCGCCCATCGGGCTGGGGGCCGGGCCCTATACGGAGCAGTGAGGCTTTTCCGTGTCCGGCGGGGGCCGGTCCGGTGGGAAGGCGTCCGACATTCGCGTGAACCACGTTGCATCTTCCACGGCGGCGATATTGTTTCGTCACGCCCCGCGCGCCGCGTCAGTGCTAGAATCCGCCGGGTAGATCAGGATTCCCATCACTTACACACCAATCGAGGAAAAGCATGAACAAAGGTGAATTCGTCGAAGCGCTGGCCGATCGTCTGGATGTTTCCCGCGCTCAAGCCGACCGCGCCCTGTCCGCCGTGCTCGACATCATTGCCGAACAACTGGGGAAGGGTGAAAAGGTGGCTTTCACCGGTTTTGGCTCGTTCGAGGTTTCCGAGCGCGCAGCCCGTACCGGGCGCAATCCGCAGACCGGCGCCGCGATCGAAATCGCTGCTTCCAGCGTACCCAAGTTTACCGCCGGCGCTACGCTGAAGGCCGCGGTAAACAAGTAATCTGCCTGTTGGCGAGTCCTGACCGGGCGGGTCGGTACCTCGGGTACCGACCCGCTTCTTGTTTTTCATCAAGCACTTTCATTCGTGTGCCCGGCGACAGCCGGGGGAAAAGCGGATATACTGCGCGGCGTTGTGCAATGCAGCAGCAGGGCCTTTGCGGTTTCACGTGCGGACCAGGATGTCCGCCTGCCCGGCCCGAGGGACTGTAACCACAGCCCCATCGCCCCCGACCTCCCGCCGAACTCCATTCGTTCTTCCGATCGTCTGGCATCGTGACAACCGGTTGGTGCCGATGCGCGGCCTCGATGGCCCGGTCGCGATGACCGGGGTTTGAGAGGCCGACCACGCCCATCGCGCGTTCGTCGCACCTGCGATCCCGTGCACCTGGCCTGCCCATCCGCAGGGCCGGTGCGGCGCGATGCCATGCGGCCCGTTCCCCGGGCCCGAACCTGCCGCCCCCGCCGACAGCGGAGGCCGGCACGCAATACAGGAAGAACCATGACTTTCCACAGCATCGGCCTTGCCGACGAACTTCTCAAGGCCGTCGAGCAGACCGGCTACACGACGCCGACTCCGGTGCAGCAGCAGGCGATTCCCGCCGCCATCGCCGGCGCCGACCTGCTGGTGTCGAGCCACACCGGCAGCGGCAAGACGGCCGCCTTCATGCTGCCGTCGCTGCACAGGCTGATCGACCGCCGCCCGGCACCGGGCGCCGGCCCGCGCGTGCTGGTGCTCACGCCGACGCGCGAACTCGCGCAGCAGGTGGAGAAGGCGGCGCAGACCTACGGCAAGGCGCTGCGCTGGCTCAATACCGCCTGCCTCGTCGGCGGCGCGCCCTTCTTCGCCCAGGTCAAGCAGTTGCAGCGTCCGGTCGACGTGGTCGTCGCCACGCCGGGCCGCCTGCTCGACCACCTGAACCGTCGCAAGCTCAAGCTTTCCGACCTCGAGATCCTGATCCTCGACGAAGCCGACCGCATGCTCGACATGGGCTTCGCCGAGGACATCGACGCCATCGTCGCCGCCACGCCGGCCAAGCGCCAGACCCTGCTGTTCTCGGCCACGCTGGACGGCGTGGTGGGGAACATGGCGGCGCGCATGACGCGCAATCCGCAGCGCATCGAGATCGAGGTGGCGCAGGAGGATCGCGGCCAGATCGAGCAGCGCCTGATGTTCGCCGACGACATCGGCCACAAGAACCGCCTGCTCGAGGCCCTGCTCGGCGACGACACGCTGCAGCAGGCGGTGGTGTTCACCGCCACCAAGAAGAGCGCCGACGAGCTGTCGCTGGCGCTGCAGGAAAAGGGCATCGCCGCCGCCGCGCTGCATGGCGACATGCACCAGACCCAGCGCAACCGCACGCTGCAGCGCCTGCGCCAGGGCCGCATCGGCGTGCTGGTGGCGACCGACGTCGCCGCGCGCGGCATCGACGTCGCCGGCATCAGCCACGTCATCAACTTCGATCCGCCGCGCCAGGCGGAGGACTATGTCCACCGCATCGGGCGCACCGGCCGTGCCGGCCGCGACGGTGTCGCGATCACGCTGTCCGGCCCGCGCGAGACCGGGCTGATCCGCGCCATCGAGCGCTTCACCGGCGACCGCCTGGAAGTGCACACCATTCCGGGCATGGAACCGGCGCCGCGCAAGCCGTCGGGGCCGCGGCCCGGCGGCAACGGCGGGCGCCGCTTCGGCAGTGGCGGCAGGCCCGGTGGCGGCCATGGCCGCCCCGGTGGCGACACGCGCCGCGGCAGCGGCGGCCACGGCCGCGAAGGCCATCCCTCGCGCAGCGAGCGCAGCCATGGGGATCGCCGCGACCGCGGTTCCCGCGGCTGAACGTACCTCGCCGGACCCGCCGGCCGCGCCCGGCAAGCGGGTCCGATTTTGAAATCCCGCCGCGCGGCGAGCGCCGCGGGATTTTTTTCGCCTTCAGGAACCGATCACGGTCACGACCAGCTCGCGCCGGTGGCCCTGCGCGCGGTGCTCCCACAGGTAGATGCCCTGCCAGGTTCCCAGCAGCAGTTCGCCGTCACCCACCGGCATGCTGAGGGCGACCTCGGTCAGCACGCTGCGTGCGTGCGCCGCCATGTCGTCGTCGCCTTCCATGTCGTGGCGGTAGGCGGGGTCGCCGTCCGGCGCCCAGCGCCGGGCCAGCGTTTCGAGGTCGCGCCGCACGTCGGGGTCGGCATTCTCGGTGATCAGCAAGGAGCAACTGGTGTGCCGCACGAACACGTGGGCGAGGCCGGTGCGCACGCCGCTGGCGCGTACCGCGTCGCGGACGGCGGCCGTCAGTTCGGTCATGCCGCGGCCGCGGGTCTGGATGTGGAGGGTGTGCTGAAAAGTCATGCTGCACCGATTTCCGGGATGTGCTTTATTGAGTGGTACATAATCGTTTGCTTATTTATTAGAGCCCGGAGATGGACATGATACTGAAGCGAATCGCCCTGAATGCCCTCGTCCCCCTGATGGCGGTTGCGGCCGCGCCGGCCGCGGCGGAGGAATTCGCACTGCTGCAGGAGGCCAGGACGGTGGCCGGCAGCATCCCGCCCCGCCTGCTGGCCGTCCTGCAGCAGGAGATCGAGAAGGGTGGCGTCGACGGCGCCATCGGCGTGTGCCGCGAGAGGGCACCGCAGATGGCGAGGGAGGCATCCGGGAATACGGGCTGGCAGATTCGCCGCGTGAGCCTGAAGAACCGCAACCCGAAGGCGGTGCCGGATGCCTGGGAAACCGCCGTGCTGAAGGAGTTCGACCGCCGCGCCGCGGCCGGCGAGGACCCGCGGCAGCTCGAGCGGGGCGAGATGGTGAGCGAGGGCGGCGTCTACAGCTATCGCTACATGAAGGCGCTGCCCACTCAGCAACTGTGCCTCAGTTGCCACGGCGCCCCTGGCGACATCGCACCTGCGGTCAAGGCGCGCCTCGCGGAGCTGTACCCGGCCGACAAGGCGACCGGCTACGGCCTGAACGAGATCCGTGGCGCGATGACGATACGCCGCACGTTCTGAAGAGGGGGCCGCCGGCGCGCTTCACGGTGCCGCCCGGCGGGGTGTCCGCCGCCCGGGCGGGGCGTTCGCGGCCTTCGGCTTCCCGGTCCGGGACGCACTGCGGGGGCGGCGACGCAAACTCGCCGCTGCGCTCCTCAGACATGCGTCGCCTTGTTTCCCCCGCAGCGCGCCCCGGACCGGCGCTCTCGACCGCCCGGGCGGCGGACACCCCGCCGGGCTCATCGCGGGCTTTGGGCGCAATGCCCCGGATCAGCCCCTGGCCTTGCGCGCCGCCTCGACTTCCACTGCGCGCAGGTTCGCGGCGAGCCTGTCGAGCACGCCATTGACGAACTTGTGGCCGTCGGTGCCGCCATAGCCCTTGGCGAGTTCGATCGCCTCGTTGATCACCACCCGGTAGGGCGTCTCCAGGTTGTGGCGCAGTTCGTGCGCGCCCAGCAGCAGGATCGCGTGCTCGATCGGCGACAGCTCGGCCACCGGACGGTGGATCAGCGGCGAGAACGCCGCGCGCAGGTCGTCGGCGTTTTCCAGCACGCCGCGCAGCAGGCTCACGAACAGCTCGCGGTCCACCTTGTCCAGGTCCTCGGTCTCGGCCTCGATGTGGCGCTGCACCGAGGTCATCGAGTTGCCCGACAGCAGCCACTGGTACACGCCCTGCAGGGCGAGTTCGCGCGCGCGGCGGCGGGCCATCTTGCCCGTCGGGTGGGGTGTGCCGGCGGCAGCAGTGGTCGGGTCGCTCATTTCAGGGCCTTCAGCAGGTTGGCCATCTCCACCGCCGCGCGGGCGCAGTCGGCGCCCTTGTCGCTCATGCGGGCGACGGCCTGGTCCTCGTCTTCGGTGGTCAGCACGCCGTTGGCGATCGGTACGCCGGTGTCGAGGCCGACGCGGGTGATGCCGGCGCCCATCTCGTTCGACACCAGCTCGAAGTGGTAGGTCTCGCCGCGGATCACCGCGCCGAGCGCCACCAGCGCGTCGTAGCGGCCGCTCCTGCCCATGGCCTGCAGCGTCAGCGGGATCTCCAGCGCGCCGGGCACGGTGACGATGCGGATGTCGCTGCGTGCGACGCCGAGGCCGAGCAGTTCGTCGGTGCAGGCCGACAGCAGGCCCTCGCAGATGTCGAGGTTGAAGCGGGCCATGACGATGCCGACGGACAGACCGGCGCCGGCGAAACCGGGTTCGAGTTCGGCGATGCCGTCGTAGCGGGCCGTCCTGCGGGCGTTCTCGGGTTGCGTGCGTTGCATGTGGATATCTCAGTCCTTGTCGACGAAGCCGGTGATTTCGAGGCCGAAGCCGGCCATGCTGCGGATCTTGCGCGGGCTGGCGAGCAGCCGCATCCTGCCGACGTTCAGGCTGCGCAGGATCTGTGCGCCGACGCCGAACAGGCGGGCGTCCCATTTCGTCGGGCGATCCTGCGTGCGGTTGAGGCCGGCGAGCAGTTCGCGACCGGACTGCGGGCGGTACAGCAGCACCATGACGCCGGCCTCGGCCGCCGCCAGCGTGGCGAGCGAGACATTCACCGGAAAGCTGTGGCCCGCGCTGGACGGGTCGAGGAAATCGATCACCGAGATCGGCTCATGCACCCGCACCAGCGTCTCGCGCTCGGGGCTGATGTCGCCGTGCGACAGCGCGAAATGCACGTCGCCCGAGGTCTTGTCCTCGAATGCCGACAGCCGGAAGAGGCCATGGGCGGTGTCGACTTCCTTTTCCGCGACTTTCTCGATCAGGTGCTCGGTGGCGGCGCGGTATTCGATCAGGTCGCGGATGGCGCCGATCTTCAGGCCGTGCTCCCTGCCGAACTCGACGAGGTCGGGCAGGCGCGCCATGGTGCCGTCGTCCTTGAGGATCTCGCAGATCACCGCGGCGGGCTCCAGGCCGGCGAGCTGGGCGAGGTCGCAGCCGGCCTCGGTGTGGCCGGCGCGGATCAGCACGCCGCCCTTCTGCGCGGTGAGCGGGAAGATGTGGCCCGGGGTGACGATGTCTTCCGGCCTGGCGTGGCGGGCGACGGCCACCTGCACGGTGCGCGCGCGGTCGTGCGCCGAGATGCCGGTGGTGACGCCGGTGGCGGCCTCGATCGACACGGTGAAGGCGGTGCCGTGCGGCGTGCGGTTGTCGCGCACCATCTGCTGCAGGCCGAGCTGGCGGCAGCGCTCGTCGGTGAGCGTCAGGCAGATGAGGCCGCGGCCGTAGCGGGCCATGAAGTTGATCGCCTCGGGCGTGACGAACTCGGCCGCCATGACGAGGTCGCCCTCGTTCTCACGGTCCTCCTCGTCCACCAGGATGACCATCCTGCCGGCCTTGATGTCGGCGATGATGTCGGTGATCGGCGCAAGTGCGCTCATGCTGTTTCCTTTGTTGGCGTTCCGGCGATGCGTTCGCTCACGCGTTGTGCGGGGCCTCTTGGCTGCGCCAGGCGAGCATGCGCTCGACGTAGCGGGCGATGAGGTCGATTTCCAGATTGACGCGCCCGCCGGGCGCGAGATGCTTCAGGTTGGTCATCGCCACCGTGTGCGGGATCAGGTTGACCGAGAAATCGCGGCCCCCGACGCGATTCACCGTCAGGCTGACGCCATTCACGGTGATCGATCCCTTCTTGGCGACGTAGCCGGCGATCTCCGCCGGCGCACGGACCACGAGTTCGTGGCTCTCGCCGACCGGCTCGAACCTCAGCACCTCGCCCACGCCATCCACATGGCCGGTGACCAGGTGGCCGCCGAGGCGGTCGGCCAGGCGCAGCGCCTTTTCCAGATTGACCTCGTTGCCGACGGCCTCCAGGCCCACCGTGCAGTTCAGCGTTTCGCGCGAGACGTCGTACTTCAGCCTGGGGCCGTCCATCCCGACCACGGTGAGGCACACGCCGCTGTGGGCGATGCTGTCGCCGATGACGACGTCGGACAGGTCCAGCCCGTTGGTGTCGATGGTGAGGCGCACGCCGTCGGTGAGCGGCTCGATGTGTTCGATGCGGCCGACGGCCGCGACGATGCCGGAGAACATGAAAGACTTCGAGGCGTAAGGGAAAGTGCGGATTGTAGGGGAAAACGCCTGCACTGACCGGATACGCGGCGTTTCGGGACGATCAGTGCGGCAGTTCCCGGCGCGGCGGTTCGCGGCGCTTCAGCACGCAACGCGGCAGGTCCGGCGGCGGGGGATGCGCGGAGCGGGCGAGCACTGTCCGAGTCCCGAGCGCAGCGAGGTCGAGTTGCGCAGAACGCGGAGCGCATCCCCCGCCGCCGGACCGGATTACGAGCGCCCCAGGCATCCCAGGCGAGGGCACGTACGCCCAACCCCCCCCCCCCGGTGCTACAGCGCCCGGTCCAGCACCGTGGCGAAGGGTCCGGACTTCATGTAGCCGACCACGCGCAGGCCGCCGCGCTCCTGCCCCTGCGCGTCGAAGAAGATGATGCCCGGCGGGCCGAACAGGCCGAAGCGCTTGAGCAGCGCCTTGTGCTCGTCGGTGTTGGCGGTGACGTCGGCCTTCAGCAGCAGCATGCGGTCCATGCGGCCGGCCACTTGCGGGTCGCTGAAGGTGTAGCGCTCCATCTCCTTGCACGACACGCACCAGTCGGCGTAGAAGTCCAGCATCACCGGCCGGCCGGCGCTCGCCAGGCGTGCGTCGAGTTCGGCGACCGTGGCCACCTTCTCGAACCGCGGCACCGCCTGCGGCGCCGAGGCTTCCGCGCGCAGCACGGCGAGCGGCTGCAGCGGATCGCGCGAGCCGGCCAGCGCACCCACCAGCATCGCTGCGCCCGAGATCAGCAGCACCACGCCCACGCCCTTCCAGAAGCGCTGCCAGCCCTTGGCCTGCGGCGGCAGCGGGTCGATCGCATGCAGGAAGATGCCGGAGAACACCAGCAGCGCGGTCCAGCCCAGCATCGTCGCCAGCGGCGGGATCACCGGGCCCATCATCCACAGCGCGACCGCCAGCAGCAGCACGCCGAAGGCTTTCTTGACGCCTTCCATCCACGGTCCGACCCTGGGCAGCAGCGAACGCGACGCCACGCCCACCGCCAGCAGCGGCGCGCCCATGCCCAGGCCCATCGCGAACAGCGCCCAGCCCCCCAGCACCGCATCGCCGGTGCGGGCGATGTAGAGCAGGGCGCCGGCCAGCGGCGCCGCCACGCAGGGGCCGACGATGAGGGCCGACAGCACCCCCATCGCCGCCACGCCGCCGAGGTGGCCGCCCTTTTCGTGGCTCGCGGTGGTGGCGAGCCGGCTCTGCAGCGTGCTCGGCAACTGCAGCTCGTAGAGGCCGAACATCGACAGCGACAGCAGCACGAACACCAGCGCGAAGGCCGACAGCACCCACACGTTCTGCAGCGCCGCCGACAGCAGCGTGCCGGTCATGCCGGCGGCGACGCCCGCCAGCGCGTAGGTCACCGCCATGCCCAGCACGTAGGCGAGCGACAGCAGGAAGGCGCGGGAGTGCGAGACCCTGTGGCCGTGGCCGACGATGATGCCCGACAGGATGGGGATCATCGGGAAGGTGCAGGGGGTGAAGGACAGCAGCAGGCCGAAGCCGAAGAAGCTCAGCAGGATCAGCGGCACGCTGGCGCCCTGCAGCAGGCCGGCGATGCGGCCGCTCTCGTCGCCGGCGGCTTCGCCGGCTGCGGCGTCGGCTTCTGCGGGCGGCGGGGCTGCGGCGGCCGGGGGCGCGGCAGGGGCGGTGCTTTGCGCCCCGCTGCCGGTTCCGCTGCCGCCGATCAGGCCGGCGAAGAGGCCGCCACCCTTGGCGGGCGGAGCCGTCAGGTCGATGGATGCCTTCTGCGGCGTGGGCGGGTAGCAGATGCCGCCGTCCCAGCAGCCCTGGCTGGTGACGAGCAGCTCGAAGCGGTCGACGCCGGCCGGCGCGCTCACCGGCAGCAGCACGCGCAACTCGCCGCGGTGGGTCTCGACCTCGCCGAAGAATTCATCCTGCTTGAGCTTGCCGGCGGGCTTCTGCGGTGCGCCCAGCGTGATCCCGGCCGGTTCGGCCTCGTAGCGGAACTTGTCGCCGTAGAGGTAGTAGCCCTTCGCCACCGAGAACACGACCTCGACCGTTTCCGCGTCGAGCGCCTGGGCGCGCATGGCGAAAGCCTTCTCGGGTTCGATCGGGTCGGCGGCGCGTGCCGCGGTGCAGAGCTGGAACAGCAGGCTCGCCAGCAGGGCGAGCAGGATGGGCAGGCGGTGCATCGTCAGGTCTTGGGCAAGGCGGGTGGGGTCTGGGCGGCGGGCGGCGTCCGGGGGCCGGGTTCGACCTCGCCCGCCACCCAGGCGAGATAGGGCGCGAAACCCTGCTGCACAGGGACCGCGACGATCTCGGGAAGTTCGTAGGGATGGTGGGCGAGGATCGCGGCTTCGAGCGCCGCATAGCCCGTGCGCGTGGTCTTGATCAGCAGCGGTGTTTCCTGTGCGTGCTCGACCGCGCCCTGCCACCGGTAGACCGACCGGCACGGCGCGAGGACGTTCACGCAGGCGGCCCGCCGCTCGCGGACCAGGCGCTCGGCGAGTGCGTGCGCGGCGGCTTCGTCGGGCAGGTTGGTGAGGACGATCAGGACGTCGGTCATGTCGCTTCCGTCGGCAGGGGGAGCGACATTATCGCGGACGGTGCGCCCGCGTGCGCCGATCTGGATCAAGTGGCCGCGGCGGGAGCGCGGGCGGCGCGGCTGCCGGAGCGCTCTCCTTCGGTGCGCGGCGTTCCTGCGGCGGAACGGCGTCCGGAGCAGGCGCAGTGGCCGCTCTGCCCGTCCTGCGGCTGCTAGACCGTGCGCGGCGCGAAAGCCTGCAGGTCGCCGGGCTTGCGCAGCATCTTGTCGACGTCGGCGAGGTGCAGTTCCTCGGCGTGGATCATCTGGCGCGAGAATTCCTCCAGCGCCACCGAACAGCCTTCGACCAGGACCAGCAACTCGCGGTACAGGTCCAGCGCCTTGCTCTCGGCCTCCAGCGATTCGCGCAGGATGGCGCCCACGTCGTGCTGGTGGGAGTCCAGCAGCGGCCCGATGCCCAGCGAAGGATAGGCGCCCAGCGTGGTGATCCATTCGCCGACCTGGCGCGCATGGAGCAGCGACTCGTCGGCCTGGGCGTTGAGCCAGGACACGATGGGGATGCGGCCGAAGCCGAAGACGAGGAAGGAATAGTGCGTGTAGCGCACCACGCCGGCCAGTTCCGCCTCGAGTATCCGGTTCAGGACGCCGACCACGGCCTCCTTGTCGAGTTCTGCCATGATGTTGTCTCCTTCCCTTGTGCGTCGGGCCGGTCCCGCACGGCGAGGCGCCGCGGTCCGATCTTCCCAATGTAGCCGATGGCATCCCCGCCGCAACAGTCGGGGTCGACCCGCGTGCGGGCGCTCAGGCTCGCGGCGGCGCGGGCTTGACCAGCGTCACCGGCACCTTCGAGCGGCTGGACACCTCCCGCGCCACCGAACCCATCAGCAGGTGCAGCAGGCCGGTGCGTCCGTGCGAACCCATCAGGATGAGGTCGAAGCCGTGTTCCTGCGCGTAGCGCACGATGGTGTCCGCCACATGGCCGACGGCGATGTGGTGCGCGTAGGGCGCGCCGGCGGCCTCCAGCGTGCGGCGCGCGCCGGCCAGCGCGGCCAGGCCCTCCTCGCGATGGTAGTCCGCCAGCGCCTCGGCGCTGACGAAGCTGCTCGCATGCCCGTCGATCGGGATCTGCACGCTGAGCAGGTGGATGTCGAGATCGGGCGCCTGCTCCCGCATCTCCAGTGCCTGCAGCACGGCACGGCCGGCGTTGTCCGAGCCATCGACCGGGATGAGTATCTTCATCATGCGCCCCTCCTCATTTGTCGCCCGTGGTCTGCGGCGCACCGTCGAGCGGCAGTTCGACGACGGGCGCCGCCTTGCGCAGCGCGCGCCGGGCCAGCCAGTGGCCCAGGCCGACCACGAACACCGCGCCTGCCGCCGAGGTCACGTAGTGCAGCCAGGACGGCGAGCCCTGCAGCAGCGGCCTGAGCGTGACGTCGCCCACCACCATGCCGCCGGCGATCCAGCCCAGCAGCGCGGCGCCCAGCGTGATGACGACCGGGAAGCGGTCCATCAGCCTGAGCACGAACTTGCTGCCCCACACGATGATGGGGATGCTGATGACGATGCCGAACACCACCAGGCCCAGGTCGCCCTTCGCCGCCCCCGCCACCGCGATGACGTTGTCCAGGCTCATCACCGCGTCGGCGACGACGATGGTCCTGATCGCCCCCAGCAGGTGGGTGCTGCCTTCGACGTCGCCGTGGCCGTCGCCTTCCTCCGGCTGCATCAGCTTGACGCCGATCCACAGCAGCAGCAGCGCGCCGACCACCTTCAGGAAGGGCAGCTCGAGCAACTGCAGCGCGAAGAAGATCAGCACCACGCGCAGCGCGATGGCCCCCACCACGCCCCAGGCGATGCCCTTGTTGCGCTGGTGCTCGGGCAGCTTGCGGCAGGCCAGCGCGATGACCACCGCGTTGTCGCCGCCCAGCAGGATGTCGATGGCGATGATCTGCAGTACCGACAGCCAGAAGGCGGCGTGCATCATGGATTCGAACACGGACGATTCTCCTCGGCCGCCGTGCTCAGGCCGCCGGCGGCATGGTGCCGGCGAAGCTGGCGCGCGCGAACAGCCGTTCCGCCAGCGCGGCCAGCGCCGGATGGCGGCCGCGCCAGTCGATCCGGGGGAAGCGCAGGTCGAGGTAGCCCAGCGCGCAGCCGGCGGCGACGTCGCCCAGGTGCATGTCGGCGCCGTCGAGCCACGTCCGGCCGGCGGCGCGGCGCTCCAGTTCGGCCAGCGCGCGGTCGACCTTTTCCAGTTGGCGCGCGATCTCCCGCTCGCTGCGCTCGCCGTCCGGGCGGCGCGATTCGAGCAGGGCGGCGACCGCCGCGTCGGTGATGCCGTCGGCCAGCGCTTCGTGCTGGCGCACGCGCACGGCGGCCAGCGCGTCGGCGGGCAGCAGCCGCGGACCGGCGCCCAGCGTTTCCAGGTAGCCGGCGATGACGGGCGAGTCGAAGAAGACTTCGCCGCCGTCGGTGACCAGCGCCGGCACCTTGCCGAGCGGATTGACCGTCGGCACGCGGGTGCCGGCTTCCCACGGCGAATCGACGACGAGTTCGAAGGGCAGCCCCTTCTCGGCGAGGATCACCCGGATCTTGCGCGCGTAGGGGCTGGTGAGCGAGGCGACGAGCTTCATGCGGACTCCTGGGCCGGGCGGCGGGCGGGTTCAGGCCAGCGGTGGGACGTTGCGCGCGATGACGTCGCGGATCACGTGCAGGCGGCCGTGGAAGAAATGGTCCGCGCCGGGGACCACCGTCACCGGCAGCTCCTGCGGGCGCGCCCAGTCGAGCACGTTGGCGAGCGCCACGGTGTCGTCGTTCTCGCCGTGGATCACCAGCGTCGGGATGGAAGCGGGGACCGGCGGCGTATCGTAGTGGCGCTCGCCGTCGGCCGCGCTGCCGGTCGCCACGCCCACCAGCACCAGTTGCTGCGGCGGCGCGATGCCGTCCGCCAGGCGGTTCGCCACCTGCGTCTGCACGAAGCCGCCGAAGGAGAAGCCGGCCAGCGCTAGCGGCGACGTGCCCCAGCGCGACTGCGCCCAACTGATGACCGACAGCATGTCCTCGGTCTCGCCGTTGCCGAGGTCGTGTTCGCCCTCGCTCTTGCCGACGCCGCGGAAATTGGGCCGGATCGCGGCATAGCCGAGGTCGCGGAAGCTGCGCGCCAGCGTGTGCGCCACCTTGTTGGTGTTGGCGCCGCCGAACAGCGGGTGCGGATGGCAGACCAGCGCGACGCCGCGCACCAGCTCGGGGGCGTCGATGAGCACCTCGATGTTGCCGGCGTGGCCGCGCAGCAGGGCGGACTCGGTGGGCAGCGGACGGCTCATGCCGCGTCTCCCGGCAGGCGCAGGCGCTCGACGATGCGTCCGGCCACGAGGTGGCTGTCGATGATCTCGTCGATGTCCTCCTTGTCCACGTAGGTGTACCAGACGTCGTCGGGATACACGACGATCACCGGGCCGTCGTCGCAGCGCCCCAGGCAGCCGGCCTTGTTGATGCGCACGCGACCCTCGCCCTTCAGGCCGAGTTCGGCGGTGCGCTCCTTGGCATAGGTCTGCAGCGCGCTGGCGCCATGGTCGTTGCAGCAGCTCTCGCCGTTCTGGCGCTGGTTGCAGCAGAAGAAGACGTGGTGTTCGAAATAGCTCATCGCGGGTCTCGGTGCGCGCGGCGCCGGCCATGGAAAGGCTGTGCCGGCCGCGCTGCGGTCGGTGTGGGGAAGGTTCGCCGCCGCCTGCACCGGGCCGGATGCGGGCACGGTCGGCCATGCCCGCATCCGCTGCGGCGTGGCGGCTGCATTCGATTCGGTGCTGCGAATTATAGACGGCGCTCGCGCCGATCCGGGCTGTCGTCCAGGTGCTCGCCGTGCCACAGGCCCAGCGCGGACAGGTAGGCCAGCGCGAGGAAGGGCCACAGGCTGTCGGTGAGCTGCGTCAGGCCGTGGAAGTTCAGGAAGTTGCTGAAGTTGGTCAGGCGCTGGTCGTATGCCAGGTAGGGGTTCTCCGGCAGCAGGTTGACCAGCGCGGTGCTGGCCAGCAGCGTCATGCCCGCCAGCGCGTGCTGCAGCACGCGCGGCAGCAGCAGTGCGCCGGCCAGCAAGGCGCTGCCCAGCAGCAGGCCGCGCCCCGCGCCCGGCGTGAGCCAGGCCAGCGGCGCGCCGGGCACGAAGAAGGTGGCGGTGGCCAGCGTCTTGGCGCCGATGCCGAGCAGCAGCACCAGCACGATGGGCCAGATGGCCGTGTGGCGCATCATGCAGCGCGCGAACAGCCCCACCGCCAGCACCGACAGCGCGGTCAGCGCGGTCTCGAAGGCGATGAAGCGCTCGGCGTTGAAAGGCAGCGGCGCGGCGATGCCGAGCAGGCTGCGCACGTCGCCGCTGGAAAACAGCAGGTCGGCCGCGCCGAGCTGGCTCAGCAGCCACAGCCCGATCAGTACCAGCCCCGCATCGCCGGTATGGCCGCCGACGACGTGCTGCGTGCGCCACCGCCGGGCGCGGCCGTGGCGGCCGAACAGCGCCCGCCCCCAGCGCGCGCCGGGCACCGCGCCCAGCAGCGCACCCAGGATGTTGCCGCCGAGGTCGATGTTGCTGGCGATGCGCGAGGGCAGGAAGTTCTGCGCGGTTTCCAGCCCCAGGCTCAGCAGGCCGGCGGCGAGCGTCGCCACCGCGACGGTGCGGCCGGCTGGCCAGCGGCCCGGCAGGGCGGCCGCCAGCAGGAAGCCGAAGGGCAGGTAGCCCAGCACGTTGAAGAGCAGGTCGGCGAAGACGAAGTACTTCGGCCACGGAGCCAGCATGAAGTCGAACAGCGGCAGTCCGCTCGCCTTCCAGCCGGCAAGCGGATGCAGGCAGGCATAGGCGATCAGCAGCGCATAGGCGAGAGCGAGATTGCGCGGCAGGGCGGAGGCCGGGCGCGGCGTCGGTGGCATGCGGCGGGCGTGGCGGGCAGGAAGACGGACGACGATGGGATGCCGGAGTGTAGCGGCTGGTTCCCTCGCCGGGGTGGGCGGCGGGTGCCATCCCGATGCATGCGCGGACGGTCATGCACCACGAAGGTGCATGACCGTCCGCGGGCGGGCCCGAAAAGCGTGCGGGGCTGCGGGGTTCGCGCCGCACGGCGAGTTGCATGCTTCTTGCTGTGGTCATGTGCAGCTCAATCCGGATACAACGAGGCGCCCCGTGTCTATCCACGTCAAGCTCAGCCACATCACCCATTACCGCTACGACCGCCCGGTCACGCTGTCGCCGCAGGTCGTGCGCCTGCGTCCCGCGCCGCATTGCCGCACCGCCATCCATGCCTATTCGCTGACGGTCGAACCGGGCCGGCACTTCATCAACTGGCAGCAGGACCCGCAGGCCAACTACCTGGCGCGCCTGGTCTTCCCGGAAACGACCCGGGAGCTGAAGGTCGAGGTCGACCTGGTGGCCGAGATGTCGGTCATCAACCCGTTCGATTTCTTCCTCGAACCCTCCGCCGAGAAGTTCCCCTTCGCCTACGAGGACGACCAGCGCGACGAACTCGAGTCCTACCTGCGCACGATTCCGCTGGACGAGATCGGCCCGCGCTTCCGCGACTACCTCGGCGCCGTCCCGCTCGAGCCCAGGGCCAGCGTCGATTTCCTGGTCGATCTGAACATGCGGCTGCAGCAGGACATCGAATACCTCGTCCGCCTCGAGCCCGGCGTGCAGACGCCGGAGGAAACGCTGGCGCTGGCAAGCGGTTCCTGCCGCGATTCCGCCTGGCTGCTGGTGCAGTTGCTGCGCCACCTCGGCCTGGCGGCGCGCTTCGTGTCCGGCTACCTCATCCAACTCACGCCGGACGTGAAGTCGCTCGACGGCCCCTCCGGCACCGAGGTCGACTTCACCGACCTGCACGCCTGGTGCGAGGTCTATCTGCCCGGCGCCGGCTGGGTCGGGCTGGACCCGACCTCGGGCCTGTTCGCCGGCGAGGGCCACATTCCGCTCGCCTGCTCGCCCGAGCCGTCCTCCGCGGCGCCGATCACCGGCTACACCGACGAGTGCGAGTGCGAATTCGAGCACCGCATGAAGGTCGAGCGCGTGTGGGAGGCGCCGCGCGTCACCAAGCCCTACGGCGACGAGCAGTGGGCGGAGATCGAGGCGCTCGGCCACCGCATCGACGGCGACCTGGAGGCATTCGACGTGCGCCTGACGCAGGGCGGCGAACCCACCTTCGTGTCGCTCGACGACCGCGACGGCGCCGCCTGGAACGGCGACGCGCTCGATCCGCTCGACCGCGACGCCGCCATGCCGAGCAAGCGCACGCTGGCCGAGAACCTGATGTTCCGCCTGAAGGACCACTATGCGCCGCAGGGCCTGCTGCATTTCGGCCAGGGCAAGTGGTATCCGGGCGAGCAACTGCCGCGCTGGTCGCTGAACTGCTACTGGCGCAAGGACGGCGAGCCGATCTGGCGCAACCCGGACCTGCTCGCGCGCGAGCTGTCGGGCACCGGGGTGGACGAGGCGACCGCCGGCCGCTTCCTCGCCCGCGTCGCGAGGCGCCTGGGCGTGGATGCGAAGTGGATGGTGCCCGCCTACGAGGACGCGTGGTACTACCTGTGGCGCGAGCGCCGGCTGCCGGCCAACGTGGACCCGCACGACTCGCGCGTCGACGACCCGCTCGAACGCGCGCGCCTGGCCAGGGTCTTCGACCGCGGCCTGAAGCAGGCCATCGGCCACGTGCTGCCGATCATGCGCAGCCACGCCGGCCCGCAGCGCTGGCAGAGCGGACCGTGGTTCCTGCGTCCCGAGCGGCTGTACCTCACCCCCGGCGACTCCCCGATCGGCTACCGCCTGCCGCTGGAATCGCAACCGTGGGTCGGCAAGGGCGACTATCCGTGGATCCACCATGCCGATCCGAACCAAGCCTTCCCGTCGTTGCCGGGGCATGCCGAGCTGCGCCAGCAGTTGCGCCCGACCGGCGCCATCATCGGCGCGGACAGCGGGTTGGGCGGCGAGGTGCATGGCGGCGCGTGGACCACGGGCCGCGCCGGGCACGCGGGTTTCCACGGCCCGCAGGATCCGGCGGCGGGCGAGGGCCCGGCAGGCGGGCCGGCAGCGGCGCCGGGGCCGGGAAAACTGGCCGACCCCACGCGCAGGCCGCAGCCCTTCGAATCCGCCGGCTGGATCACGCGCAGCGCGATCTGCGCCGAACCGCGCGGCGGCCTGCTGCACATCTTCATGCCGCCCACCGCCGCGCTCGAGGACTACCTCGAGATCGTCGCCGCGGTGGAGGAGACGGCCGCGGAGTTCGCCCTGCCCGTCGTCCTGGAAGGCTACGAGCCGCCGTCCGACCCGCGCCTGTCCCACTTCCGCATCACCCCCGACCCGGGCGTCATCGAGGTCAACATCCACCCCGCCGCGAGCTGGGACGAACTGGTGGAGCGCACCACCACGCTGTACGAAGAGGCTCACCAGTCGCGGCTGTCGACCGAGAAGTTCATGCTCGACGGCCGCCACACCGGCACTGGCGGCGGCAACCATTTCGTGCTCGGCGGCGCCACCACGGCGGATTCGCCCTTCCTGCGCCGGCCGGACCTGCTGCGCAGCCTGGTGAGCTACTGGCACAACCACCCCAGCCTGTCCTACCTGTTCTCGGGCCTCTTCATCGGCCCCACCTCGCAGGCGCCGCGCGTCGACGAGGCGCGCCACGATTCGGTGCATGAACTTGAGGTCGCCTTCCAGCAGTTTCCCGAGGCCGGCAAGGACGTGCCGCCGTGGCTGATCGACCGCCTGCTGCGCAACCTCCTGATCGACGCCAGCGGCAACACCCACCGCGCCGAGTTCTGCATCGACAAGCTGTACAGCCCCGACGGCCCGGCGGGCCGCCATGGCCTGCTGGAACTGCGCGCCTTCGAGATGCCGCCGCACGCGCGCATGAGCCTGGCGCAGCAACTGCTGCTGCGCGCGCTGATCGCGCGTTTCTGGCAGCAGCCCTACGCGCCCGATCGCCTGCGGCGCTGGGGCACCGAACTGCACGACCGCTTCCTGCTGCCGCACTGGGTCGCCGAGGACTTCCGCGACGTCATCGACGAACTGCGCGCGTGCGGCTATCCGCTCGGGTTCGACTGGTTTGCGCCGCATTTCGAGTTCCGCTTTCCGAAATACGGCGAATTCTCGGCGCGCGGCGTCGACGTGGAACTGCGCATGGCGCTCGAACCGTGGCACGTGATGGGCGAGGAAGGCGCGGCCGGCCGCACGGTGCGCTACGTGGATTCGTCGGTGGAGCGGCTGCAGGTGAAGGTGAGCGGGCTCAACGACGACCGCCACGTGCTCGCCTGCAACGGCCGCGCCGTGCCGCTGCAGCCCACCGGCACGGTGGGCGAGTTCGTCGCCGGCGTGCGCTACCGCGCCTGGCAGCCGCCGTCCTGCCTGCATCCGACCATCGGCGTGCATGCGCCGCTTGTGTTCGACCTGGTCGACGGCTGGATGCAGCGTTCGATGGGCGGCTGCGTCTATCACGTGGCGCATCCGGGCGGACGCAACTACGAGACCTATCCGGTCAACCCGTATGAGGCGGAAGGCCGCCGCCTGGCGCGCTTCACCACCACCGGCCACACGCCGGGCCGCATCGCGCCGCCGGCGGTCGGGCGCAACGCCGACTTCCCCTTCACCCTCGACCTGCGCCGGCAGGGCGGCTAGCGCGATGCAGGTCCAGTTGCAGAGCCCGCCCGGGCTGCTCGCCACCTATGCCGCGCGGCCCGACCGCTACGACGAACTGTGCCAGCGCATCGGCAGCGTGGTGGTGGTGCGGCCGCACTGGCGCGACTTCTTCCACGGCCTGGCGGCGATGTCGCCGGCCGAGATGGCGGCGCGGCGAGCCGCGCTGCGCCGCCAGATCCACGAGAACGGCATCACCTACAACGTGTATGCCGACCCGCGCGGCTTCGAGCGGCCGTGGGAACTCGACCTGCTGCCCTACATCCTGCCGGCGGCGGAATGGGCGCAGATCGAGGCCGCCGTCGTCCAGCGCGCCACCCTGTTCAACCGCATCCTCGCCGACCTCTACGGCGAGCAGACGCTGCTGCAGCAGGGCCTCATCCCGCCGGCGCTGATCTACGGCCACAGCGGCTTCCTGCGCCCGCTGGTGGGGACGAGGCAGCCCGGCGACCTGTTCCTGCACCTGTACGCGGTCGACCTGGCGCGTTCGCCGGACGGCCGCTGGTGGGTGGTGGCCGACCGCACCCAGGCGCCGTCCGGCGCCGGCTATGCGCTGGAGAACCGCGGCGTCGTGGCGCGCGCGCTGCCCGAGCTGTACCGCGCCGCCGGCGTGCAGCCGCTGGTGCCCTTCTTCGAGGGCTTCCGCGACAGCCTGGCGGCGCTGGCGCCGGCCGGCGCCCAGGACGACGACGAAGAAGCGCTGATCGCCGTGCTCACCCCCGGCCCCTACAACGAAACCTACTTCGAGCACGCCTTCCTCGCGCGCGAGATGGGTTTCCCGCTGGTGGAAGGGCAGGACCTCACGGTGCGCGACGAGAAGGTCTTCCTGCGCACGCTGGACGGCCTGCGGCGGGTGCATGTGATCCTGCGCCGGGTGGACGACATCTGGTGCGACCCGCTGGAGCTGCGCGACGATTCGGCGCTGGGCGTGGCCGGGCTGGTGGCGGCGGTGCGCGCTGGCAACGTCGCGGTGGCCAACGCGCTGGGCAGCGGCATCCTGGAAACCGGGGCGCTGCTGGGCTACCTGCCGCGGCTGGCCGAGCACCTGCTCGGGCAGAAGCTGAAGATGCCCTCCGTCGCCACCTGGTGGTGCGGCGAGCCCGCCGCCTGCGACTATGCGCTGAAGCATCTGCGCGAACTGGTGGTGAAGCCGGCCTATCCCGCAGCGGGCGAGGGGCCGGTGTTCTGCCGCGACCTGCCGGCGGAGGCGCTGGAGGCGGTGGCGGCGCGCATCGCCGCGCGGCCGTTCGATTTCGTCGCGCAGGAGATGGTCAACATCTCCCAGGCGCCGGTGCTGGCGGCCGACGATGCGCCCGGCGGACTGGTGGCGCGCAACATCGGCCTGCGCGTGTTCGTCGCCGCCGGCCCGGACGGCTTTCGCGCGCTGCCCGGCGGCCTCACCCGCGTCGCCTTCGGGGCCGACATGCGCATCGTGTCGATGCAGTACGGCGGCGGCAGCAAGGATGCCTGGGTGCTCAGCCCGCCGGCGCCGCAGCGGCCCGCGGCGCGCATCATGCCCGGCCAGATCGCGCCGCCGGAGCGGCGGCCGCGGCAACTGAGCCTGTCGAGCCGCGTGGCGGAGAACTTCTTCTGGCTGGGCCGTTACAGCGAGCGCGCCGATGCCGCGGCGCGGCTGGGGCGCGAGACGCTGGCGCGGCTGAGCGGCCTGGGCGGCCCCGGCGCACCGCCGCGCGAGGGGGCCGGCACGCCGCCGCCCGAAGCCGGAGCGGCGGCCTCCGCCCGCGACGGCGATCCGACGCTGGCGGCCCTGCTCGGGCTGTGCCGCCGCACCGGCATCGCGCTCGCGGAGGCGGCCGGCGGCGAGGCCGGCGTCGCGGTGCCCGGCACGGAGTCCGGGCGCGGGCGGGACGCCCCGCTGCCGCCGGCGGCGGGATTGGCACGGTCGCTGTTCGATCCCGCCTGCGGCGGCGGGGTGGCGGCCAACCTGCGCCAGGTGCTGCGCCTGGCCGGCCAGGTGCGCGACCGCCTGTCGCCCGACAGTTGGCGCATCTACAACCGGCTGTCCGAGTTCACCGTCGCGCCGGGCGGCCCCGCCGGCCTGGGCGATGCCCTCGACCGCCTGGACGAGGCGCTGCTGTCGCTCGTCACGCTGTCGGGCTTCGTCATGGAGAGCATGCCGCGCGACGCGGGCTGGCGTTTCCTCTCCATCGGACGGCGCATCGAGCGCCTGCAGTTCCTCGCCGCGGCGCTGTCGGCGCTGCTGCCGGCCGCCGCGCCGGGCGGGCTGCAGGCGCTGCTTGCCGTCACCGATGCCGAATTGCGCTACCGCAGCCGCCATGCGCGGGGGCTGGCACCGCAGCCGGTGGCCGAACTGGTGATGCTCGACGGCGACAACCCGCGCGCCCTGCGCTACCAGATCGAATCGCTGATCGAGCACGTGGCGGCGCTGCGCGACGGCGAGGATTTCGCCCGGCCGCTGCGGCAGCAGCGCGAGGCGCTGGCCTCGCTGTCGTCGTGCGCCTGGGTGGTGCCCGGGCCGGGCGAGGTGCCGGCCGCGCGCCAGTGCGAACCGCTGCGCGCGGTGCTGGGGGACATCTGGGCCTGCGGCAACCGGCTGGCGGACGCCCTGTCGCAGCGCTACTTCACCCACCTCGACGCCCGCAGCCAGGCGACCGCCTCGCTTTGAGCGAACAGGGCCAAGGCATGCCGCTCTACGACATCGACCACGACACCATCTACCGCTACGACGGCGCCGTGCTGCTGTCGCAGCAGATCGCCCACCTGCGTCCGCGCGAGTGCGCCGGCCAGCGCTGCCTGTCGCACAGCCTCGACATCGTGCCGGACGCGACGCGGCGCATCGAGCGCATCGACTTCTTCGGCAACCCGGTCACCGGCTTCGGCCTGTACGCGCCGCACGACACGCTGGCGGTGCATGCGCGCACCCGCGTGCTGGTGGAGCCGGAGACGCCGCCGCAGGCCGCGGCCGGGCCGCCGTGGGAGGCGGCGCGCGACCATCTGCGCGACGGGCTGTCGGGCCATGCGCCGCTGCAGGCCGACGCGCGCGATGCCGGGCAGTACCGCTTCGCGTCGGCCTTCGTTCCGTTCAGCGACGAATCCGCGCGCTATGCCGACTACGCGCTTCAGTGCTTCACCCCCGGACGCCCGCTGGTCGAGGCGCTGCTGGCGCTGTCGGCGCGCATGCACGCCGATTTCAGCTTCGATCCGTCTGCCACCAGCGTGGCCACGCCGGTGGCCGAGGTCTTCGCCCGGCGCCGCGGCGTGTGCCAGGACTTCTCGCACCTGATGATCGCCTGCCTGCGCGCGCTCGGGCTGGCGGCGCGCTACGTGTCGGGCTATCTGCTCACCGAGCCGCCGCCCGGCCAGCCGCGGCTGGCCGGGGCCGATGCGTCGCACGCCTGGGTGGCGGCGTGGTGCCCCGGCCTGGGCTGGGTGGAAGTGGACCCGACCAACGACGTCCGGCCCGGCACCGGCCACATCACGCTGGCCTGGGGGCGCGACTACGGCGACGTCTGTCCGCTGCGCGGCGTGATCCTGGGCGGCGGCGGCCACAGCGTGGAGGTGGCGGTCACGGTGATGCCGGTCGCGGACGAAGCCGGAGACGGCGGACATGCACCGCAATGAGGCATGGATGACCGAGATGGTGCGCACCAGCCCGGTGCGCCGGCGCAAAACCCGGATTCCGGGCAGGAACGGCATTGGCACGCTTTCTGCTCATACATGCACGGAAAGGGGAGTTCCTAAATGTCCGAAGCGTCCAACACCGGGGCTGCGCCCTACGACGAGATGCACACCGCCGACGGCAGCGTGCGTCCGCACTACACATCCTATGCAGAGTGGCTGGACGACGTGCCGCGCGCGCTGATCGACCGCAAGCGCAGTGAGGCCGACATCGCCTTCCATCGCGTCGGCATCACCTTCAACGTGTATGGCGCCGAGGGCGGCAAGGAGCGGCTGATCCCGTTCGACCTGCTGCCGCGCATCATCCCGGGCCGCGAGTGGCGCGAACTCGAACGCGGCCTGGCGCAGCGCGTGCGCGCGCTCAACGCCTTTCTCGCCGACATCTACCACGGCCAGGAGATCCTGCGCGCCGGGCGCATCCCGGCCGACCAGATCATCAACAACGCGCAGTTCCGCCCCGAGATGAAGGGGGTGGACGTGCCCGGCGGGCTGTATTCGATGATCTCGGGCATCGACCTGGTGCGCGCCGCCGGCGCCGACGGCCGCGGCGAGTTCTTCGTGCTCGAGGACAACCTGCGCGTGCCCTCGGGCGTGTCCTACCTGCTGGAGAACCGCAAGATGATGATGCGGCTCTTTCCGGACCTTTTCTCGCGCTACCACGTGCAGCCGGTCGACCACTACCCCGACCTGCTGCTGGAAACGCTGCGCGCGGTGGCGCCGGCCGGCGTGATCGATCCCACGGTCGTGGTACTGACGCCGGGCGCCTACAACAGCGCCTACTTCGAGCACAGCTTCCTCGCCCAGCAGATGGGCGTGGAACTGGTCGAAGGGCAGGACATGTTCGTGCAGGACGACGTGCTGTACATGCGCACCACCCAGGGGCCGCGGCGGGTGGACGTGATCTACCGCCGCATCGACGACGACTTCCTCGATCCGCTCGCCTTCCGTCCGGATTCCATGCTCGGCGTGCCCGGCCTGATGCGCGCCTACCGCGCCGGCCACGTGACGCTGGCCAACGCGGTGGGCACCGGCGTGGCGGACGACAAGTCGATCTACCCCTACGTGCCGGAGATGGTGCGCTTCTACCTGGGCGAGGAGCCCGTCCTCAACAACGTGCCGACCTGGATGCTGCGCGAGAAGGACGACCTCGCCTACGTGCTGGACCACCTGCCCGAACTGGTGGTGAAGGAAGTCCATGGCGCCGGCGGCTACGGCATGCTGGTCGGCCCGGCGTCGACCCGGGCCGAGATCGAGGATTTCCGCCGGCGCATCCTCCTCGCGCCGGAGAAATACATCGCCCAGCCCACGCTGTCGCTGTCGACCTGCCCGACCTTCGTCGAGGCCGGCATCGCGCCGCGCCACATCGACCTGCGTCCCTTCGTGCTGTCGGGCGGCAAGGAGATCCGCATGGTGCCCGGCGGCCTGACGCGGGTGGCGCTGAAGGAAGGCTCGCTCGTCGTCAATTCGTCGCAGGGGGGCGGCACCAAGGACACCTGGGTGGTCGATTGAGGCCGTGCGCCTAGATCCCCGCCCGATCCCATCGATGAACCGGAGGAAAGGACCATGCTGAGCCGCACCGCCGACCATCTCTACTGGATGGCCCGCTACACCGAGCGCGCCGAGAACACCGTGCGCATGATCGACGTCTCCTACCGCATGTCGATGCTGCCGCACGCCGGCGGCGACGACCACGGCAACTGGCGCGCCATCCTCGACATCAGCGAATTGTCCGCCGCCTACGCGCGCACCGGCCGGCCGCTGAGCCCGCGCGACGTGATCGAGTTCGTGCTGCTGGACCGCGACAACCTGTCCAGCGTGTGGAACTGCCTGCGCGCCGCGCGCGAGAACGCGCACGCGGTGCGCGGCAAGCTCACCGGCGAGATGTGGGAGACCACCAACGCCACCTGGCTGGAGATCCGAGACCTCACGCCCGAGCGCCTGCACGAGATGGATCTCGGCGCCTTCTTCGAATGGGTGAAGTTCCGCTCGCACCTCCTGCGCGGCGTCACCGTGGGGACGATGTTCCACGACGACGCCTTCCAGTTCGCGCGCCTGGGCACCTTCCTCGAGCGCGCCGACAACACCGCGCGCCTGCTCGACGTGAAGTACCACGCCCTGATGCCCGCCGGCGAGGACGCGCAGGGTGCCACCGACTACTACCAGTGGGGCTCGCTGCTGCGCTCGGTTTCCGCGTTCGAGACCTACCGGCAGGTGTACCGCGACGTCATCACGCCGCACAAGGTGGCCGAGCTGCTGATGCTCAACGACGCCATGCCGCGCTCGCTGCACGCCTGCCTGGACGAGGTCGTCGACATCCTCGGCCAGGTCGCCAACGCGCGCTCGTGCGAGACGATCCGCAAGGCTGGCGCGCTGCATGCCAGCCTGCACTACGGCAGCATGGACGACATCTTCGCCGTCGGCCTGCACGAGTCGCTGGAGAAGTTCCTCGCCTGCATCAACAAGCTCGGCGACCGCATCAGCAACGACTTCCTGGTGCCGGTGGCGATCGCCTGAAGTGAAACGGCCCCAGGCTCACTTCGTTCGCTGCCCCGAAGGGGCGTCAGTATGCTTGAGGCGGCTCGGCGCATATTGAAATGACGGGCGCGGCGCGGTACCCGCCGCCGTGCCACAATCCGCAGCCATGCATGGCGCGCGGCAAGCCGGCCATGCGCCGATCAACCCATTGCGATTGACCCATGACTTACTGCGTCGCCATGTGCCTGGACGAGGGCCTGGTCTGCCTGTCCGACTCCCGCACCAACGCCGGTGTGGACCACATCAACACCTTCCGCAAGATGATCGTCTTCGAGCGCCCCGGCGACCGCGTCGTGGTGCTGATGAGCGCCGGCAACCTGGCGATCACGCAGGCGGTGGTCAACCTGCTGCGCGAGCATGCCAACGTGCAGGACCACGAAAGCGTGTGGAGCGCGGCGACGATGTTCGAATGCGCGCGCATGGTGGGCGACACGGTGCGCCGGGTCTACCAGCGCGATGCGGCGGCGCTCAAGGAGTTCGGCGTCGACTTCAACGCCTCGTTCATCCTGTGCGGCCAGATCGACAACGAGCCGCCGCGGCTGTTCCAGATCTACGCCGCGGGCAATTTCATCGAGGCGTCGGAGGACACCCCGTATTTCCAGATCGGCGAATCGAAGTACGGCAAGCCGATCATCGACCGCGTGGTCAGCAGCGCCACCTCGCTCGACGAGGCCGCGAAGTGCGCGCTGATCTCGATGGATTCCACCATCCGCTCCAACCTGTCGGTCGGCCTGCCGCTGGACCTGCTGGTCTACCGCCGCGACCAGCTCAAGGTTGCGCGCCACGTCAGCATCGACTGGGACAACCCCTACTTCAACATGATCCACAGCCAGTGGGGCGCCAGCCTGCGTCGCGTCTTCGGCGAACTGCCCGACCCCAACTGGGCGACCTGGCCCGAAGGCGCCGCGGCCCCATGCGTGCCGCAGCCGGCCGAGGGAAAGGACGCGGCTTGAGCGGCCGGCCGCGCTCCCGCGCGGGAGCGCGGGCAAGGCGATCGTCGAGTAACACGGGGGACGAAAAATTTTCCGGGAAGGCTCTTGCATTTGATTTTGTTGCAGTGCAACATTGAGCCGCATCCAATTCGTACTTTCCCTGAAATCGATCACAGGAGTATCGCCATGAGCATTTCCCCCGAAAAGTTCGTCGCCGCCGGCAAGGCCAGCCTCGAGACCAGCCTGCAGGCCGCCTCCGCCGCCAGCGCCAGCCTGTTCTCCGCCGTCGAGCGTCTGTCCAGCCTGAACCTGGCCGCCGCCCGTGCGCTGTTCGACGACAGCGTCGCGCTGAGCAAGTCGGTCGCCGAAGCCAAGGACCCGAAGTCCCTGGCCTCGCTGCAACTCGGCCTGATCACCCCGGTGCTGGAAAAGAACGTCGCCTACCTCGGCAACGTCGCCAGCATCGCCGCCCAGGCCCAGGGCGAACTGAGCAAGCTGTATGAAACCGAAGCCGCGCAACTGGTGAAGAACCTGAACGCCGCGGTGGAAGACTTCGCCAAGAACGCGCCGGCCGGCTCGGAAACCGCCATCGGCGCGCTCAAGAGCGCCATCGCCAACGCCACCGCCGCCTACGAAGGCGCGACCAAGGCGGCCAAGCAGGTGTCCGAAGTCGCCCAGGCCAACGTCGAAAGCGCTACCGCCGCCGCCGTGGAAACCGTCGCCAAGACGACCCAGGCCGCCGCCTCGGTGCTGAAGTCCGTCTGATCGGCAAGACGCAGGGGTTGCGCGGCGGCTTGCCGAAGCGGACCCGAACGATCCGAAGCCGCCCGGTCCGTCCGGGCGGCTTCGCTCATTTCAAGGCCGGTGCGCAGTGCGCTTCAGCGATTCGACCAGGCGACCCGCCGCGGACTCGATCTTCATCCTGTCGCCTTCGCGGCAGTCCAGATAGTTCCGGTACGTCATGTAGGTCGGCAGATCGGCGCTGTGCAGAAAGATGGGGAAGATGATGTCCTCGTCGTGCTCGCGGCCCCGCACCCAGGCGATGTTGAACTCCTCCTTGCATACCTTGGATGCGAGATAGTCGGGCGAGAACATCGCAACGACCTTGCGGCACCGGTCCAGGCTCTCGAAGATCTCCGGCTGCCATGCACACCCGACATCCAGTGTCTTCCGGTCGAGGAAGATGCGCAGCAGCGGATTCGCGCGCAGCAGCGCCTGTTCGAAGATTTCGATGTCGTCCGCGTTCTCGTGCGCATAGCTGATGAAGACGTCGAACGTTTTTCCGGGTACCGTCGCCGCCGAGTCGGAGGCGGCGTACTGGGCCGCCCGCTGCAGGAAGAGCGCGCGCGCCTCGTTCGTCTGCTGCTCCGTCAGCGTGACGATCTTCAGCACGTCCAGCGGCAGGCCGCGCTCGAGCCAGTGGATCGCCGCGTCCAGCAGCGGGTCCAGCATGTCCGCCGCTGCGTATCCCTGATTGCCCGCCGCGACCAGAGGCATCGCCACCGACCGGAAGTCGGCATGCTCGGCGAGTATCGGCGTCAGGGCGCGGAAGATGTCTCCCACTACGGCGGGCGGTTCGCCGCGGACCAGGGGTTCGAAGCACAGGATGCGATCGAAGTGGAAGATCTCCCTGGCCGCCCCGAGGTCTTTCGACAGCCAGCACGAGAACGCCGTACGCAGATCCAGATCCTTCCCGGCCGCAAGTTCCTTGACGGAGAGTCCCTTGTTGAAGAGGGCGCCGATCAACGACGTGCGCGTCGGGAAGTAGTCGTCCGGGAAGGCGGACACCACCAGCACGTCGAACCCTTCGTCCGGCCCGATGGCAGTGAGGTCGCCCTGCATGAGTTCGATGCGCGGGGATCGGCTGCCACGAACTGGGATCGTTCCGATCAATTCCATCTCGGTCTCCGGGTCGGCGCCATAAGCAGTCGGCCCGCATGGGCGGATGCCGGCGATGAGTTGTGTTCTAGTTTCCGCCATGCGAGTGTGCAAGAGGCATACGCCCGCATGCGGGCGGGCGGTTTGCGATGGCCGGGCGCCGCCGCTACCATCCGGACGATGTCCGCGCCCGCGATGCCCCCCACCGATCTCGACGTCTTCACCTGCCCGCTCGACGGCATCCGCCTCGTCGAGGCTTCGGCCGGCACCGGCAAGACGTGGAACATCTGCGGCCTGTACCTGCGGCTGCTGCTCGAAAAGGCGGTGCCGGTCGAATCGCTGCTGGTGGTCACCTTCACCCGGGCGGCCACCGCCGAGCTGTCGACCCGCATCCGCGACCGCATCGTCGATACGCTCAGGGTGCTCGACGGCGGCCAGGCCGGCGGCGATCCCTTCGTCCCCTCGCTGATCGACACCGTGCTCGCGGCCGGCCTGGCCCGCGACGACATGGCGGCCCGTCTGCGGCGCGCGCTGCAGACCTTCGACGAGGCCGCGATCTTCACCATCCACGGCTTCTGCCAGCGCGCGCTCGCCGACACGCCGTTCGCCGCCGGGCTGCCGTACGCGCTCGAACTGGTCGAGGACGACGCCGCGCTGCGGCTCGAGGCGACGCAGGACTTCTGGCGCCGCGAGATCGCCGGCGCCGACCTGCCGCCGGCGCTCGCCGAGCGGCTGCTGCAGCGCGGCGACAGCCCGGAGCGCTGGGCGGAGCTGCTCGGCCGCGACATGGCGCGGCCGCTCGCCGAGCGGCGCTGGGACGATCCGCCCGGCGGCGCCGGCGATTTCGGCGCGGCGGCGGTGCGCCTCGAGGCGGCCTACGAGGCGGCGCAATACGCCTGGCGCGGCGGGGAGGCCGCCATCGCACAGGCGATCGATGCCGCATTGCCGGGGCTGAACGGCAAGATCTACACCCCCGATTCGGTGGCGCGCGCGCACGAGCGTTGGGCCGCATGGTTCGCCGCCGGCGACCCGGCCGCGCTGCCCGCGGGAGGCGGCAAGCTCGAATTGCTGACTAAGGAAAAGCTCGAATCGAGCGTCACCAAGGCCGGCCACGCCAAGGGCATCGCGCCGCCGCATCATCCCTTCTTCGCTGCCGCCGGCGAACTGCTCGCGGCACGCGAGGCCGCCGAGGAACGGGTCGAGGCGGCGCGCCTGGCGCTGCTGCGCCGCTTCGTGCGGCAGACCGCGGAGGAACTGCGCCGGCGCAAGCGCGAGCGCCGCCAGGTGGCCTTCGACGACATCCTGTGGAACGCCTACGACGCACTCACCGCCGGCCGCCAGCCCTGGCTCGCCGCGGCGCTCCACGCCCGTTTCCCGGTGGCGCTGATCGACGAGTTCCAGGACACCGATCCACTGCAGTTCGCCATCTTCGACCGCGTCTACAACGACGGGGGGCGCCACGGCGGCCTGTTCCTCGTCGGCGACCCCAAGCAGGCGATCTACAGCTTCCGCAGCGCCGACCTGCACACCTACCTCGCCGCCCGCGACCGTACCGACACGCGCCATACACTGCGCCACAACCAGCGCTCCGCGCCGGCCCTCATCGAAGCCTGCAACCGCCTGTTCGGCGCCAATCCGGCGGTCTTCATGCTGCCGGGGCTGACCTACGAGCGCGTCGATGCCGGCACGCGGCCGCGCGCGCCCTTCATCGACGACACCGCGAGCGGCGCGAGCGCGGCGGCCCTGCACCTGTGGCGCATCCCGCGCGAGGAAGCGCCGCCGGGCGAGGAAGAGGCGGGCGGCGACCGCCTGCCGCGCGCGCAGGCGATGCGGCGGGCGGCGCTGGCGAGCGCCGCCGAGATCGCCCGCCTGATCGCGGCCGGCGGCGCCGGCCAGGTGCGCATCGGCGAGCGCGGGCTGGCGCCGGCCGACGTCGCCGTGCTGGTGCGCAGCCACGCGCAGGGCGCCCGCATGCGCCGCGCGCTGGCCGCCTTCGGCGTCGGCAGCGTCGAGCTGTCGCAGGCCAGCGTGTTCGCCACCGAGGACGCCGAGGAACTCGAGCGCGTGCTGCTGGCGATCGCCGAGCCGGCGCGCGAGCGCCGCGTGAAGGCCGCGCTCGCCACCGCGGCGATGGGGCGCGATGCCGCCGCGCTGGCGGCGCTGGCCGCCGACGAGGCGGCCCTGCTCGCCACGCTGGACGCCTTCGCGCGCTGGCGCGACACCTGGCTCACGCGCGGCTTCGGCGTCATGCTGCGCCAGTGGATGGCCGACGACGGCGTTGCCGCGCGGCTGCTGGCGCGTACCGACGGCGAGCGCCGCCTCACCAACCTGATGCACCTGGCCGAACTGCTGCAGCAGGCCGCCGGCGGCGCTTCGCCCGAGGTGCTGCTGCGCACGCTCGCCACCTGCCGCCGCGACGGAGCGGGCGGAGACGCGGCGCAACTGCGGCTGGAATCCGACCGCAACCTGGTGCAGATCGTCACCATCCACCGCGCCAAGGGCCTGGAATACGGCGTCGTGTTCTGCCCCTTCCTGTTCGACGGACACCCCGGCCGGGCCGACGGCGGCGACATGCGTGCCTGGCACGACGACGGCGGCCGCCTGGTGCTCGACTACCGGCGCGCGGCCGGCGACGATGCCGGCATCAAGGCGCGCATGCGTCTGGAGCGCGACGCCGAGAGCCTGCGCCTGATCTACGTGGCGCTGACGCGCGCGGTGCATCGCTGCTATCTCGTGGTGGGCTGCTATGCCGCGATGCGCTTCGGCCGGCCGAGTTATGCCGAGGCGGGACGCAGCCTGCTGAACTGGATGGTGGCGGGCGGCGGCATGGACGTCGAATCCTGGCGCGAACACAAGATGACGCCGGCCGAGATCGACGCGCGCTGGCGCGGCCTGGCCAGCGCCAGCCTGCTGGATGGCCGGCCAGCGATGCGGCTCGCCGATCTGCCCGACGGCGGTGGCGAGCCGCTTCCGCCGGCGCGGGAGGCGGGCGCCCGGCCGCATGCGCTGCGCCCGCCGGTGATCGCGCCGGGCTGGAGCATCGGCAGCTTCAGCGCCTTGCTGTCGGGGGCGGTGCATGAGCAGGCGGCGCGCGACCACGATGCGCGCGTCCTGTCCACCGGCGAGTTCGGCGCACCGTCCGCCGAGCCGGAGACGGCCTGGGCGGAACTGCCCGCCGCTGCGTCCGCGGACGACGACATCCTGCGCTTTCCGCGCGGACCGGCGGCCGGCGACTGCCTGCATGCGGTGTTCGAGCGCATCGATTTCACCGCGCCCGCCGGCTGGGAGGCCGCCATCGCCGCGGCGCTGGCCGACCATCCGCAGCGCCCGGCCGCCGGCGTGGATGCGGAGCGCCTGCCGCGCATGCTGCGGCGCATGCTCGGCGACGTGCTGGCGACGCCGCTGCTGCCCGACGGCGCGCCGGTGCTGCGCCTGGAAACGCTGGCGAACGCGCGCCGGCTGGTCGAACTGGCTTTCCATCTGCCCGTTCCGCGCTTGTCCGCCGCCGGGCTCAATGCCTGGCTGGCGGCACGCGGCTACGGCATGCCGCGGCTGGCATTCGCGGAACTGGGCGGCTATCTGAAGGGTTTCGTCGATCTCGCCTTCGAGCACGAGGGCCGCTACTGGGTGCTGGACTGGAAGTCGAACCATCTCGGCGACCGGCCGGAGGACTACGCGCCAGACCGGCTGGAGGCGGCGATGAAGGCGCATGGCTACCATCTGCAGCACCTGCTCTACACCGTCGCGTTGCATCGCCATCTCGGCCGCAGCCTGCCGGGCTACGACTACGAGCGGCATTTCGGCGGCGTGCTCTACCTCTTCGTGCGCGGCGTACGGCCGGGCTGGCGGGTGGACGGGCAGCCGGCGGGGGTGTTCCTGCACCGCGCAGGGAGCGGGGTCATCGCGGCACTCGATGCCCTGCTGGCTGGAGCCGGGCAGGCCGGGGTGATCGCATGATCCTTTGCTGCGTCTGTGCCGCGCTGGCGGGTGGGTTCGGGGGCGGAGGCGTTGTCGGGGCGTTCATCCGGCCGCGCAGCGCATTCGTTCCGGCGGCTGCGGAACTCGCCGTCGCTGCGCTCGGCTCGGGCAGTCCTCGCCGCCTCCACGAAGGCGCCGCGTGGCCGGATGAGCCTCGTCGCGCCTTTGGGCGTGGGGTTCGGCGCGGTGCGGTTCGTTTGCCGGGGGAGGGGGCATGAACGGCGCGCTTTCCGCACAGTACGATCTCGCCGACGGTTTTGCCGCGCATGCCCTGGCCTGGGCGCGCAGCCTGGGTGCGCCGGAGGAAAGCCTCGCGGTGCTGCCGGCCGTCGCGCGTGCGCTGAGTCTGGCGGCGAGTGCGGGGCATGTGTGCCTGCCGCTCGCCGAACTGGAGGAGGGCGAATGGCTGGGCGAGGCGGGAGCTGCCGTTGGCGACCGGGCTGCGCTGTGCGACCGGCTGCTGGGAAGCGGCCTGGTGGCTACCGAGGAGCAGGCCAGCGGGATGCAGGTTGCCGGGATGCGGACCGCCGAGGTACGAACCGTCGGGGTGCGGATCGCCGAAGGGCGGGCCGCGGACATGCGGCCGTCGGCCCATCCCATGGTGCTCGATGCCGGCGACCGTCTTTACCTGCGCCGCTTCTTCGATCTCGAATGCCGCCTCGCCGCGGCGCTGGCGGCGCGCACGCGGGTCCGTGCGGACGGGCCGGCGGGGGAGGGTGTGGCGGCGCTGCTGGACGTGCTCTTCCCCGCACGGGAGGGCGCGGCCGTGCCCGACTGGCAGAAGCTTGCCGTCGCGCTGGCGCTGCAGGGGCGGCTGACGGTGATCAGCGGCGGGCCGGGGACCGGCAAGACGACGACCGTCGCCGCGCTGCTCGCCTGCCTGCTGCAGCGAGAGCCGGATCTGCGCATCGCGCTCGCCGCGCCGACCGGCAAGGCCGCGGCGCGGATGCTCGAAGCGCTGCGCGGCCGCGCCGCGACGCTGCCGCCGGCGTTGCGCGCGCGCCTGCCGGCCGATGCCAGCACGGTGCACCGCCTGCTGGGCGTGATGCCCGGGCCGGGGCGTTTCCGCCACGATGCGGACAATCCGCTCGCGGTGGATGTGCTGGTGGTGGACGAGGCGTCGATGCTGGATCTGGCGCTGGCGGCGCGGCTGCTCGATGCGCTGCCGCCCGATGCGCGCCTGGTGCTGCTCGGCGACAAGGACCAGCTTGCGGCGGTGGAGGCGGGGGCGGTGTTCGCCGAGTTGTCGTCCGCGCGCGTGCTGACGCCGGCCACCGTCGATCGATTGGCTGCGTCGTGCGCCATTCCGGCCGGGGTGATCTCGCAGGCGCTGGCGGCGGGCGACGGCGGCGGGCGGGACGGCGGCATGGCCGACAGCGTGATCTGGCTCACCGAGAGCCACCGCTTCCGGCGTGATTCGGGCATCGGCCGGCTCGCGGCCGACATCAATGCCGGTGCCGGCGCCGCGGCGCTGGAGTGGCTGCAGGCCGGCGCGGACGAGGCCGCGGTGTGGATCGCCGACGATGGAGCGCGGCCGGGCGCGCGGACGCTGGCGTGCATGGAGGCCGGTTATGCGCCCTACCTGGACTGCCTGCGCGACGTGCGGGGCGACACGCAGTCGCGGGCCGCGGCCGCCTTCGCGGCCTTCGACCGTTTCCGCGTGCTCGTCGCGGTGCATGAAGGGCCGCGCGGCCTGGCGGCGCTGAATG
Organism: Thauera sp. K11; assembly: GCF_002354895.1. Lineage (NCBI taxonomy): Bacteria > Pseudomonadati > Pseudomonadota > Betaproteobacteria > Rhodocyclales > Zoogloeaceae > Thauera > Thauera sinica. Next base: position 4,036,532 of record NZ_CP023439.1, on the reverse strand, counting down.
CCCATCTGGAGCGGCATCTGCGCACCGCGCTCGGCCTGCCGGCGGCGGTGGGTACGGCCGGGCGCTGGTACGCCGGGCGGCCGCTGATCGTGCTGCGCAACGATTACCTGCTCGGCCTCTACAATGGCGACGTCGGCTTGTGCCTGGCCGACGCGCAGGGCGAACTGGCGGTGTATTTCCCGCGCAGCGGCGGCGGTTACCGCGCCATCGCACCCCTGCGCCTGCCCGAGCACGACACCGCCTTCGCGCTGACGGTGCACAAGAGCCAGGGCTCGGAGTTCGACGAGGTGCTGCTGGTGCTGCCGGCGGCCCACAGCCGGGTGCTGACGCGCGAACTGCTGTATACCGGCGTTACCCGCGCCGCGCGCCGGGTGGCGCTGGCCGGCGCGCCAGAGGTGTTCGTCGCCGCCTGCGCCGCCCGCACCCGGCGCCATGCCGGCCTCGGGGCGCGGCTCGCGCAGTGCGCGGGTCGCTCCGTCCGCTGATCATCGACCAGGAGTTCAAGTGCCCCAGCCTACCCTCAAGCAGCGCAAGACGTTCGCGCTGATCCGCATCATCGGCGGCCTGTTCGCTGCCTTCTATCTCGGCTACGTCGTCGTCGCCAACCTTGCCGCCGGGGTGCCTTTCGACCGCACGCTGATGTTCACCGCGCTCGTCGCGGTGGCCGGCTTCGCCTATGCCGCGTGGTATCTGCGCGACCTGTCGGCGGTCGCACGCGAAGAGCGCGAGAGGCCGCCGGAATGACCCTGCGTCTGTCATCGGGCGGTCGTTTTTTGTATCCGCATGAATCCGGCCGTACCGGCCTTCCGCCGGCGGTGGCAGCATGCCGCGTGACAGGCGGCGGGCTCGCCCCCTGCCCGATAACCCCAACAATCCCGCCATCGGAGGTCCCTCATGGAAAAGAGCAAGCGGCTGTTGTCCATTTTGCTCATCGCCAGCTTTTCCAGCTTCACCATGGTTCCCAACGCGCAGGCCGTGATGGTGAGCACCGAACAGGCCGCGCAGGCGAGCGCGGCGCAGCAGGGCGGCGATCATCATGCGCGCCTGGGCGACATGCTCGCCCGCGCCGAGGTGCAGGCCGAACTGCAGCGCTACGGCCTCACCGAGGAGCAGGCGCGCGAGCGCATTGCCGCGCTCACCGACGAAGAGGCGGCCGCGCTGGTGAAGCGGGTCGACGATGCGCCGGCGGGTGGCATCATCGGTGCCATCCTGCTGGTGTTCTTCGTGCTGCTGCTGACCGACATCCTCGGCCTGACCAAGGTGTTTCCCTTCACCCGCTCGATTCGCTGAGCGTCCGCCCGATGTCGCAGCCCGGCGCCGCCGCGAGGCGGCGTCTCTTTCTCGGCGGCGCGGCCTGCGCGGCACTGGCGCTGGCCGGCTGCGCGGTGCAGGCGCCGCGTCTGCTGGCCGCGCCACCGGCCGGCCTGCCGCGGCGGGTGGAACTGACGTCGACGCCCTTCTTCCCGCAGGAAGAATTCCAGTGCGGACCGGCGGCGCTGGCCACCGCCCTGAGCGCGGCGGGGCTGCCGACGCGGCCGGAATCGCTGGTCGGCAAGGTATTCCTGCCCGGCCGGGAAGGTTCGCTGCAGGTCGAGATGCTGGCCGGCGCGCGCCGCTCCGGCGCGGTGGCGACGGTGATCCCCGGCGCGCTGGAGGCGGTGATGCGCGAAACCGCCGCGGGCAACCCGGTGGTGGTGCTGCAGAACCTGGGCCTGTCCTGGGCGCCGTCCTGGCACTACGCGGTGGTCATCGGCTACGACCTCGACGCCGGCCGGTTCCTGCTGCGTTCCGGGCCGATCGAGCGCCAGGAACTGCCGTTCGCCACCTTCGAACACACCTGGGAGCGCGCCGGACGCTGGGCCTTCGCCGCCCTGCCGCCCGGGCGCCTGCCGGCCACCGCGGACGAGGCCGAAGCCACCCGCGCGCTGGTCGCCTTCGAGCGCGCCGCGCCGCCACGCCAAGCGGTGCAGGCCTATGCCGCCGGCCTGGCGCGCTGGCCGGATAGCCTGACGCTGGCGATGGGGCTGGGCAACGCGCAGTACGCCGCCGGCGACCTCGAGGCCGCGCGCCGCGCCTTTGCCGATGCGGCGCAGCGCCACGATGCGGTCGTGGCCTACAACAACCTCGCGTCCGTGCTGCTGGCGCTGGGCCGCGGCACGCAGGCGCGCGAGGCGGCCCTGAAGGCCGTGGACAAGGCCGGCGACGGTCCGCTCGCCGACAGTGCTCGCGCCACCCTGCGCAGCGTGGACGAGGCGGCGGCGCGGCCCCCGCGGGCGGACCGCGGCGCAGCGTCCACCGGCGGAGGGCAGCGATGACGAAGCGGCGCACTTCCCGCTCGCCGCTCGGCGGGGCGCTGCGGCGCGCAATGACGGCGATGGCCCGTGCCGGCCTGCGCGCCGGCGGGCGCATGGCCGGCGAGGTGGCGGGCAGCCTGGCGAAGCAGGCGGTGGATGCGGCGGCGGCACGGCTTCGTCCGCCGCCCGGTCCCGGAGACTGGATCACCGGGCAGGCGATCGGCGCCGGCGGCGCGCGACGCTACTTCCTGTTCCGCCCGCCCGGTGTGTCGAATGCCGAACGCCTGCCGCTGATGGTCATGCTGCACGGCTGCGGCCAGACCGCGGCGAGCTTCGCGCGCAGCACCCGCATGAACCGGCTCGCCGTGCAAGGGCGCTTCCTGGTGCTCTACCCGGAGCAGGACCGGCGCGTGAATCCGCAAGGCTGCTGGGACTGGTACGGCACCGTCACGCGGCAGGCGCATGCCGAGGCTTCGACGCTGATGGCGGCGGTCGACCAGGTCTGCCTGCTGTATCCGGTGGATCGCACCGCGGTCGCCGTCGCCGGCCTGTCGGCGGGGGCCGGCATGGCGGCGCTGCTGGGCACGCTGCATCCGGAGCGCTTCCGCGCGGTGGTGATGCATTCCGGCGTGGCGCCGGGTGCCGCGCATTCGGCGGTGTCGGCGCTCGCCGCGATGGGCGGGCGGCGCGAGCCCGAACTGCCCGCGGCGGCGCAGTCCCTGCCGCCGCTGCTGGTGATCCAGGGCGATCGAGATCGCGTCGTCGCGCCGGCCAACGGGATTGCGGCGGCGCAGTCCTGGGCGGCCGCGGCGGGGGCCGCCGCGGCCGAGCCGCGCGCGCTGCGGCGCGGCAAGCGGCATCCGGCGATGGTGACCGACTTCAAGCTGAAGAAGAGGCTGGTCGCCAGCCTGTGCCTGGTCGAAGGGCTCGGCCATGCCTGGAGCGGCGGCGATGCGCGCCAGCCCTTCAGCGATGCGCGCGGCCCGGATGCCTCGAAGATGGCCTGGGCCTTCGTCGCGCGCCAACTGGACCGCTGAAGCGCCGGTCAGCCGAGCAGCAGCGCGTCGTCGTCGATCTGTTCGCCGCGTACGCGCTCGAACATCGCCAGCAGGTCCTTCACCGTCATCCCCTTGCGTTCCTCGCCGGAGACGTCGAGTACCACCTTGCCCTGGTGCAGCATCACCGTGCGTTCGCCCACGTCCAGCGCCTGGCGCATGCTGTGGGTGACCATCATCGTCGTCAGCCTGTGTTCGGCGACGATGCGCACCGTCAGCGCCAGCACGAAGTCGGCGGTGCGCGGATCGAGCGCCGCGGTGTGCTCGTCGAGCAGCAGCAGCCGCGACGGGCGCAGCGCGGCCATCAGCAGGCTCACCGCCTGGCGCTGGCCGCCGGACAGCAGGCCGATGCGGTCGGACAGGCGGTTTTCCAGGCCGAGCCCCAGCGTCGCCAGTTGCGCGCGAAACTCCTCGCGCAGCGCCGGCTTCACCGCCCAGCCCAGGCCGCGGCGCCGGCCGCGCAGGGTGGCGAGCGCCATGTTCTCTTCTATCGTCAGGTCCTCGCAGGTGCCGGCCATCGGGTCCTGGAACACGCGCGCGACGTGGCGGGCGCGTTCCCACACCGGCTGGCGCGTCATGTCGATGCCGTCGATCTCGATGCGGCCGGTATCGACCTTGAGTTCGCCCGACACCGCGTTCAGAAAGGTGGACTTGCCGGCGCCGTTGGAGCCGATCACGGTGACGAACTGGCCGGACGGAATGTCGAGCGACATGCCGCGCAGCGCCCGCGTCTCGATCGGCGTGCCCGGATTGAAGGTGATGTGCAGATCCTGTGCGCGCAGCATTCAGGTCTCCCGCCGGGCTGTCTGAGGCCCCTCGGGGGGCAGCGGACGAAGTGAGCGTGGGGGTCGTTTCATGTCAGTATGCGCCGAGCCGCCTCAAGCGTACTGACGCCCCCTCGGGGGGCAGCGAACGCAGTGAGCGTGGGGGTCGTTTCATCTTAGTTGCCTTTCTTGCCGGACCAGTGCTGGCGCAGCTTCGGCACCACCAGCGCGATCGTGACCAGCACCGCGGTGACGAGGTTCAGATCCTGCGCCTGCAGGCCGATGAAGTCGCTGTTGAGCGCCAGCGCGATGAAGAAGCGATAGACGATGGCGCCGACGACCACCGCGATCGTCGCCAGGTACAGCCGGCGCGAGGGCAGCAGGCTCTCGCCGACGATCACCGCGGCAAGGCCGATGACGATGGTGCCCACGCCCATCGAGATGTCGGCGCCGCCCTGGGTCTGCGCGAACAGCGCGCCGGCCAGGCCGACCAGCGCGTTGGACAGCGCCATGCCGCCCAGCACCATGAGTCCGGTATTGACGCCCTGCGCCCGCCCCATGCGCGCGTTCGAGCCGGTGGCGCGCATCGCCAGGCCGGTCTGCGTCGAGAAGAACCAGTCGAGCACGAACTTGGCCGCCAGCACGACCACCACCAGCAGCATCGGCCGCAGCACGTAGTCGGCGATCGCCTCCGGCTGCAGCACGGTGAACACCGTGGGCTCGGTGATCAGCGGCACGTTGGGCCTGCCCATGACGCGCAGGTTGATCGAATACAGCGCGATCATCATCAGGATGCTCGCGAGCAGGTCCATGATCTTGAGGCGGATGTTGAGCCAGCCGGTGATCAGGCCGGCCACCGCGCCGGCGACGGTCGCCGCCGCGGTGGCGACGAAGGGGTCGGTGCCGCTGGAGATCATCGTGGCGGCGACGGCGCCGCCGAGCGGAAAGCTGCCGTCCACGGTGAGATCGGGAAAGCGCAGCAGGCGGAACGAGATGTACACGCCCAGTGCGACGAGGCTGAAGATCAGCCCGATCTCGAATGCCCCGAGCAGGGTATAGAGCGACATGGAGACTTACCGGTGGGGGAAGAAGGCGGCGCGCGCCGATGTGCCGCGCGCGCCGGCCGGAAGTGGTGGCGCGCGTTTACTTGATGATCTGCGACGCCGACTTGAGCACCGCCTCGGACAGCTTGACGCCCTGCTTCTCGGCCGCGCCCGGATTGACGAAGAGTTCGAGCTTGGTGCTCGTCTCCGAGGCGATTACGCCCGGCTTCTCGCCCTTCAGGATGCGCGCCACCATCGCGCCGGTCTGCACGCCGAGCTTGCGGTAGTCCACGCCCAGCGCCGCGACCGCGCCGCGCTTCACGCTGTCGGTGTCGGCGGCGATCATCGGGATCTTGGCGTCGTTGCCGACCTTCACCAGCGACTCGTAGGCCGACACCACGTTGTTGTCGGTGCTGGTGTAGAACAGATCGACCTTGCCGATCAGGCTGCGCGCGGCGGAGCCGACGTCCACCGTGCGCGGCGCGGCGGCCTCGACCAGGGTCATGCCCTGCTTGGGCAGGGCCTCGCGCAGCGCCTTCACCACGACCACCGAATTCGCCTCGCCCGGGTTGTACACCACGCCGACGCGCTTGGCGGCGGGCACGACCTGCTTCATCAGCGCGATCTGCTTGTCCAGTTCCAGCACGTCGGACACGCCGGTGACGTTGGTGCCCGACGCTGCCATCGACGGCACGAGCTGGGCGGCCATCGGGTCGGTCACCGCCGTATAAACGAGCGGGATCTCCTTGGTCGCGGCGGCGACCGCCTGTGCCGACGGCGTGGCGATGGCGACGATGACGTCGGGCCTGTCGCCGATGAACTTGCGCGCGATCTGCGCTGCCGTGCCGGTGTTGCCCTGCGCGCTCTGGTACTGCCACTTCAGGTTCTTGCCTTCCTCGAAGCCCGCCGCGGCGAGACCTTCCTTGACGCCGTCGCGCACCGAGTCGAGCGCCGGATGCTCGACGATCGCTGTCACGGCGACGGATTTCTGCTGCGCGACGGCCGGTGCGGCGACCGCGAAAGACAGCATCAGGGCGCTCAGCAGGGCGGTGCAGGGCTTGGCGAAGGACATGGGCGACTCCTCGGTTGGCGGACGCGAATGCGTGGCACGGATTCTGGCCGCGCCACGCGGATTTCAGGCTCGCAGTCTACCTGCTCGCGGCGGGTCGGCAAACGGCAGCATTTCGGCGTCGGGATGAGGCGACGCGGCAGGTCTGGCGGCGGGGGATGCGTGGAGCGGACGAGCACTGTCCGAGTCCCGAGCGGCAGCGAGGTCGAGTTGCGCAGGACGCGGAGCGCATCCCCCGCCGCCAGACCGGATTGGGGCACTCTTGCGCTTCGGCCTGGTTGGGGGATGCGGCGGCGGGGATGCGCCGCGGGCGCCCGTTCAGCCCGAGAGCGCGCCGCAGAAGGACTGCGGCAGCCGTCCACGCTGGTCCACCTCGAAGACCCTGGCGCTGCCGGCGAGGCGGTCGACCAGCAGCGAGCGTGCCTTGCCCGGCATGGCAACCAGCACGAGGTTCTTGCCGAGCGCGTCGGCCAGCCCGGCCTCGTAGTTCACCCACTGCGAATTCTCGCCGTGCGGCGAGGCCAGGATGACGACCGTGCTGGCGGCGTCCATCGCCGCCTTGATCGCGCTGCGGACGTCGTCGTCGGGAGTGACGCTCGACTTCAGGTCGAAGACATCGACCTCGGCGCCGGCGTCGGCGAGCTGCCTCGCCAGCGACCGGGCCAGTTCGCTGTCCTGGACGGCGTACGACAAAAAGACCTTTTCGCTCATGGGTGGTGGACTCCGCGTACGAGGCTCCGGATGTCTCCGACGATGTTCTTCCATTCGAGCGCCGCGTTGCACTGGCTCGCAATCAGCAGCGGCGGTACGCCGTGCTCGCGCGCCCGCAGTTCGCGGTATTCGAGATGATGCAGAAGGATGAAAGTCTTCACTTCGAACGCATCCGCGTAAGCCAGTTCCATCCACTGCGCCGCACCACCTTCCAGTGTCGCTGGCGAGACCAGGAAGATGGTGGCGATGGATTCACGCACGTTTTGCTTCAGCGCCGCCGCGATGTCCTTTTCGGAACGCGCTTGGTCGCGCTGATAGGCCCACGCCGTGACACCCTCGGCCGCCAGCATCGTCTCGATCGCGTATTGCAGCAGATTGGCCTCGAATGCATCGTGCCCCGAATACGAGATGAAGACTTGCGCGCGCGCCATGGATCGGATGATAGACGATCGCCGCCCGCGGATGCATCATGCCGCGCCGCAGTCTGGACCCGTCGTGGCGGTGCAGCCATCCGGACGTGACGTTGCGCCTCAGCCGTGATCCAGTGTTTCCGCCAGCAGGCGTTCCACCTCCGGTGCGGCGGAGAACGCGACGTTGAAGCGGATCCAAGGGCTGGGCTGCATCTGCGGGCGGAACACCTTGCCCGGCGCGAGCATGATGCCCCGCTCCGCCGCTTTCGACGCCACGGAGGCGGCGTCTTCGATGCCGGGGGGGCGGGCCCACAGGAATACGCCGGCCCTGGGCTCCAGGTACACCTCCATGCCGACGCGTTCGAGCATCCGCAGGCAGGTCTCGCGCGCCCTTGCCAGCCGCGTCTGCAGGCGCTCGATGTACTTGCGGTAGTGGCCGTCGGTGAGCATCTGATAGACCAGTTGCTCGTCGAATTCGCCCGAGCACACGCCGGTCAGCGCCTTCACGTCGGCGAACTCCATCGCCAGGTCGGGGCGGGCGGCCAGGAAGCCCACGCGCAGGCTGCCCGACAGCGTCTTGGAAAAGCTGCCGACGAAGATCACCCGGTTCAACTGGTCGAGATTGGCCAGGCGCGTCGGCGGCTGGGAGTTGAAGTCCGCGTAGGTGTCGTCCTCAATGATCAAAAAGCCGTGCCGCTCGGCAAGCTGCAGGATGCGGAACGCGACCGCGGGCGCCAGGCTGCCGCCGGTCGGGTTGTGCAGCACCGAATGGGTGAAGAACACGGTCGGCGTGTGATGTTCCAGCAAGGCTTCGAGCGCGGTGGCGTCGGGGCCGTCCACCCCGCGCGGCACGCCCACCAGCGTCGCGCCGAGCAGGCGCAGGTTGCCGAAGAAGTTGAAGTAGCCGGGGTCATCGACGAAGACCACGTCGCCCGGGCGTACCAGCCGGCGCGCGATGATGTCCAGCGCCCGGCTCGCGCCCTCGGTCAGCACGATCTGCTGCGTGTCGGCGCCGATACCGGATTCCGCCAGGCGGATCTGCAACTGCTGGCGCAGCGGCAGATAGCCCGGCACCGGGCCATAGGTGGCCAGGCGCGCGTCCGGCCGGCGCGACAGCGTGCGCAGATGGCGCCTGAGCCCCTCCTCGTCCAGCCAGTCGGACGGTAGCCAGCCGGCGCTCGCCTTGATCTGCCCCGGCCGGTCGTCGAGAGCCTGGCGCAGCAGCCAGGCGACATCCACCGCCCGGTCCACGTCCGCCGGCGCGGCGGGTACCCCCGCTTCGCGCCGCGCCGCGACGTAGAAGCCCGAGCCGCGCATCGAACGCAGATAGCCCAGCGCGACCAGCCTGTCATATGCCTCGACGACGGTGAACCGGCTCACGCCGTGGCTTTCGGCCAGCTTGCGGATCGGCGGCAGGCGCATGCCGGGGCGCAGGATGCGATCGTCGATCTGGCCGCGCACGGCATTCACGATCTGCTCCACCAGCGGGGTGGAGAGGGATTCGTCGAGACTCACGAGCTGCACGTCTTGCTCCTGTCGAAAGGGCCGCTGCGGGCCGGCCTGTACTGCCGGTTCGACCGGTACGCTTCAGCGCGCCGTCACCGGAGGTGTCCGTTCAATTCGTAAAAGTGTTCGGTATTGTTTGATCCATGCTTCCCGACCGTCAAGGAGACAGACATGTCCGCCCGCCTGCTTTCGCCGCTTCTCGCCACATTCTGCCTGGCATCGCTCGCAGCCTGCGGCCAGGCGGCGCCGGCTGGCCGTATCGAGCTGCTGTGGCCGGAGCGGGCCGTCGTATATCGCGTCACCGGCGAGCCGGGCCGCATCGAGGCGTACTCGATCCGCAACGGCATCGCCCCGCTCGGCACCACCCGGCTGCCGGCCGGATTGCGTCCGGCCGCGATGGCGCTGGACGCCGGCAAGGGGCGGATCATCGTCTGGGGCGAACGGGGCGGCGCCATCATCGACGGCCACACGCTCGCGCTGCGCGCCGAATGGCACGATGACGCCGCACGGCCGGACGACGTCCCGCCACGGCACATGGCGCCCGGTCAGCCGGCGCTGGCACGGACCGAGGCGATGGCCGGGCCGCGGTAGCGTGGTCGTTGCCTGACGGGTTCTGAATGTACTGCGCCGGGGCAGGTAGCCCAGCGCGGAATGCGACTGCACCTCGTCGTGGTGACGGCGCCGCTGCTCGATGACGACGCGCGCCTCGAGGCGGTTGCGGAAGTATTCCGTGGATAGGCACTCATCACGGAATTTGCCGTTGAAATTCTCGTCGCTGCCATTCTGCCAAGGCTTGCCCGGCCGCGACGGCGTCATCTGCGCGCCCTGACCGGTCGCGCCCGGAAGCCTCCCGACCCCGGGCAATCCACGCCGCATGGTCCTGATCCCCGGGCCTGGTGGAAAACGCCCTCGTCGTCTCCCCGACTCGCCGCCCGGTACCGCGACACCTTTCCGTCCGCCATCCGCGAACGTCATTCCCGCAAAAAAATCCGCTTTCGTGCCAGCGATCAAAGATATCTGATCGTCCTGCAAAGAACGACCGATCCAACTGGCTTGAAAATTCCTTCGCCATCCACGCGATACGACATTCGGATTAACGGTGTCGAGGATGGCGTGCCATCCACTCTTGCGGCGTCGTATCCGTGGGTTTCCCAGGAATGGCGCAAAGCAATGGAAAAAGGGCGGCGAAGTAATTTATATCGCATTTTCTTCAAGCACTTACTTGCGTTGCATTGATACAAGGAGCATAATTTTGAAAGTCAGTCAGTCAGTCAGTCAGTCAGTCAGTCAGTCAGTCAGTCAGTCAGTCAGTCAGTCAGTCAGCATAGGCACGTCATCAAGCTGATGGCGCTCGCGGCGCCGCTCACGGGTGCCGTCTGGAGGTCATTTGCCTTCGGGGAGGTGATGCCGTGAACGCAGCCTTCCGACTTGTCCGCCTATTTGCCTCCGGCCTGCTCGTCTGGTCGAGTGCGCAAGCGGTTTCCGCTTCCAAAAGCGACATCCTGTCCACAGCGCGGGAGGCGCTGCAGAACGGGCAGCCGGTGCAGGCCCAGTCCCTGCTGCTGCCAGTCCATCGTTCCGGGAACCACGACAATCAAACACTGTTTCTTCTGGCGCTGTCGGCAAAGCAACTCGGTGACTGGGCGGCGAGCGAGAGATACCTGACCGAATTGCTCCAGCGCGAGCCGGCGGCTTCCCGCGTCAAGCTCGAACTGGCCGAGATCCATTACCGCAGCGGTCGCCCGGAAAAAGCCAGGCAGCTTCTGCTCGACGTCAAGGCCAGCAATCCGCCGGCCAGGGTTGGGGAAAACATCGAGGCTTTCCTGGCTTTCATCGAATCCGGGGGCGCAAAGGCATGGAGCGCCTATGCCGGCGTCGGCCTGCTCTACGACAGCAATGCCAACCAAGGGCCGGACATCGACAACATCCTGATCTACGACCTGCCGTTTACGCTCGATCGGGACGCCAAGGGCAATCATGACTGGGCCCATCTGTACAAACTCGGCGCCGGCTATACCCATGCCTTGCGGGACGATCTTGCCGTGCAGGCGGGTTTGCACCTGAACTACACCGACTACCGGCGGCTCAACGGCTTCGACACGCTGAACCTGTCCCTGTCGGTGGGGCTGGGCTGGTCGAAGGATGCCTGGTCGTTTTCCCTGCCCTACATTTTCAATGTCATCCGCTTCGGCCATTCGCAGCGTTATTACTCCATCGGCCAAGGGCTGGCGCCGCAGATCGCCTACCAGGTTTCTCCGCGGCTGTTGCTGCAAGGCAGTCTGGCCTGGCAGGACCGGCGCTACAAGGACAACAGCCCGCGTAACGGCGACGTGGTGACGTTCAGCCCTTCGTTGCGCTATGCGTTGGATGCGAGCAGCCATGTCAGCGTCGGCGGCTATGCCGGCCGGGAGAAAGCCGGCCTGGAAACCTACGGCAACCGCTCCCGGGGCGTCGAGTTCGGTTACTTCAAGGCTTTCGACAAACACCTGAATCTGCATGTTTCACCGGCTTTCAGCCACACCGATTACAGCGGTTTCGAGGCGGCCTGGCAGAAAGGCCGGGTGGACCGCCGCACCGATCTGAGCGCCAGCCTGAACTACCTGATCGCCCCGTGGAACAGCAATCTGACGCTTTCATTCACGGCGTCCGACAATCGCTCGAATATCGGGATGTATCGCTACAAGCGACAGCAGACGATGGTTTCGCTGGCCAGGCACTTTTGAAATCGAGGGAATGAAATGAAACTCAGCAAAATCGCGGCAATGGTTCTTGTCGGTCTGCACGGCGTCGCCAACAACGCCAACAGCGCGCCGTCAGGGGCAGTAGGGGATATTTCCGTTTCTGGTGCAAAAGCGGAATTCAAGGCAGGTAACAAGGATTATGACTCTGCAGTTGCCGCACAGGTCAAAACGCTAAGCGAAGGCGTGAAAATAGCTGCAGAATCATATTCTGCTGACGCGATCAAATTGCAGGATGCCATCAGGGCACAGGAGAAGACTGTAAAGGAACTGGATCAAAAACAGAGAAAACTCTTTCAGCAATCGAATGATCCACAACTCAAGTCTCTGGTTTCGCTGATCCCGGATGCGGTCAAGAGAAATAGCGATGAAATGAGAGGCGCCCTCCGGAATTTGAACGAATTGAATAGCAGCCTGGACAAGGCGATATCCTCATCCGAAAAATTTGCAAAGTGGGGGAAGGGGCTTGGTGCGGCTGCCGATATTGCCAGTGTCTACGTTGATATCAAGGACTACGGCCAATCTCGAAAGACTCTCGTGGATAACATGACGATTGTCAAGAATCTCGTGGTGGCTGGTACATCGTATATTCCAGGGTATGGGCTGCTCATCAGTGTGACAGATCTAGGGGTGGATTTGATTTCGGATTCGTTGGACCAGGGTTTGAGCATAGGACGAAAGTGGTCCCTGGAGGAAGCGGACAGATTTCGTCTCCTTGCAGTAAATGCCATTACCGAAGTCCGGGCGGAGATAGAGTTCGAGGCCAAGAATGGTGTTGCACTTGATACTCAGCAAATTCATCGCATACAGCTAAAGCATGGAATCGAGCTGTTTGAGAAGCTCTCCGCTGAAAAACCTGAAAATCGCATGTTCGATGGCGATGTGGCGGTCGCCAGCCATGAGGAGTCAATGGCTTTTGCTCGAAAGCTGATGGATGGTTTTAATCTCGATGTGTTGTCGGCAAACTCATCGAAACTTGCCGCTGCATACAGCGCCATCAACGACTACAACAGCACGATGCAGGAGCTCCAGAGGCAGGAGGCGGAAATAAATGCGCTCATCGCCAGGATGGAGCAATCCGTGGAAAAGCTGTCGACCATGACGGAGAGCCTGGAAAAGATCAGCCTTGCCAGTTGGAGCCTGGTTCCCGCCAAACCTGCCACCTCTAGCCAGCCTGTTTCTCCTGCTGTCAGCCAGGACAGCGCATCAAAAAAATCGGCGGATGATGTTCGCAGGATCGAGAATACGCTTTCCGGCACCTCGACCAACCCAGGTACCGTAACCGGGTTCGACGGGTTTTCCGTCGCCTACCACGAAGCGCCCAGGCGTCGGGATGTGGTCAACATGCCCATTGAAATCGAGAATGCGACAATGAAGCACCCTGCTGCCGAAGTCCTGCCGTCGCCGCATTACGGGCGGACGGCGATCCGGCTAGATCATGCCGCTTCTGCATCGCAATTCGATTACATGTCTTGGGGAGCCTGGTCGGGGAACCTGTCATATAGTGAACCCGACCATCAGATGAAGCTGACTTTCGGCCATTTCATCGTGGGTCGGGCAACGATGCCGAGTGAAATGCCGAAATCCGGGCAGGCCAGCTACAGCGGACAGATCATCGGGCAATACGTCGAGGCCGGGGTTGGCCATAACGATCTGGGCGGAACGGTGAACCTGACTGCAAATTTCAATACGATGAAAATTGGCGGTGGCTTCACGTTCAGGCGCGGGGACGGTTCAAATCTGATAACCACACAATTGCCCAGCAGCGCTGGAGCCATTGCTGGCAACCGGTTTCATGGTGACTCGCTCAGGTCACTTGACGGCACGGATGTCTTCGGCAACGTGATAGGAAGGTTCTACGGGAACGCGGGGAAGGAAATAGGTGGAACGGTGCATCTGTTCGCCGGTAACAAGACGATCGCCGGCATCTTCGGCGCGAAGAAGCAGTAGCACCGATGCGCTGACTTAACCGACAGGTACTGACCTTGGCGATTATTGAAGTTAGGGAGCCCGCTGTCGCACAGCGCTCATGTTTCCAGTCAATTTTTCCTTTTCCGGTTATGAAACCCATCACACTTCTCCTTGTCTTGCTTGGTCTTTTTCTTGTTCATGTCGATCTCCATGCCAATGAACAGTATTTCGTGCTTGATCGAGGGGTTACGCCTTTCCAGCCTTTGGCTGACGAACCCTACCGTTGGCTCCTGCCTGATGGCACTCAGCTTGGCAAACCGAAACGCCTTACAGACGAGCAGGGGCGGGCTTTTGTTACGAAGGCGTTGAATCAGGAAGAATACCTTCTCGATTTAATGTGGGGAAGATTCAGGGTTCATGTCGATCCGAAATGCTGGAAGGGCGCGCCAGAGAATTTTCAAGATTGTGCGAAAGTTATCGAGCGGATTGATGGCTGCAAATTGTTCGAGTGCGAGACAACGGCCTCGAATAATTTCATAGATGATTATCGGCAGAAAAATACACGGCGATCCCAATGGGTCCTAGCGGAGGTTTCTGCAAAGGAAGCCCGAGAACTTGTCGGAAGTGAAATCAAGGCGCTGGAGAAGCTCAAACTGTCAGAAATGACTTCTGCGATGGAAAAGAGTCTTGCGAACTGCCCGAAGGTTGATATGAAGGCGCCGAATCCCGAGGCAGAGGCTCTCTATCAAAGGGGCTTGGGCGAACCGATGGGTTCCGAGGAAGGCGAGGTGGCCTTCATTGAAGCTGCAAAATTAGGCTATTGGCGTGCGGCAAGCAATCTTGTAACCATTGCCTTGCAATATGAAGATATTGAATCGGCCTACCTGATTACGGCATGGCTGATCAAGCACAAGAGGCCTTCGGCATACAGCAAGCTGGCCATGATCCTGCGCGATATTATTTCGAACGATGTTGATGGACCGGTGAATACGAAAGACCTGGGGAACAAGTTGCAGTTGAAATCGGCCATGGCGGGTGACCCGAATTCCATGCTTGAAGTGGGAAAGAAAATTCAGTCTTCAGGCCATCCGAAATTGGGGAGCAAGATGATCGAATGCGCCAGAATTCTGCGCCCCGATCTAATTTAAGACGCCCAACCCGCCGGTCAAGGCGCTCCCGTAGGGCGCTGGGACACACCGCAAGCGTTGCACCCCTGAGCTTGCACGTTGAACGACGGCTTTCCTCAAACGTCAATGACTGCGCTGGGTCGGTAGTGGTCACTCGGGTGTCAAGCGTCAGCTCCGGTTGAGTAACGTCCATCCCGGACGCATGTGGCGGGCAGATTTCAGCCTGCTCTGAAATCTCCATGGCGTCTTCACCTTGGTGCTGATGTATGCGACCTCCACAACGACAGGAGAGTGCGGCGATTTCGAGTTCTTGACTTTAGCGCGTGCCCTGTTGAAGCGAGGTGCGGCAGAAAGTCGCGAAATGTCGGGACTGCAGTTTTCGGCTTTGATTGTCAGGAACACCGCGACAACCCTTGCTACAACGCGTTGAGAATGCGCAGCAGCGTGGTCCGCAGCGACGGCGGCGCCTCGGGCGCCTCGGGTGCTTCGGATGCCTCGGGCGCGCCGGCGAAGGCGAGCGCGAAGTCGAGGTTTTCGATCACCGAGGCTCGCTCGCGAGGGCTGGCGCCGCGCTGCAGCGCGGCGCGGTAGTGCGCGAGCACCGCTTTGGTGAGCGCCTCGGCTGCTTGTGTGGTGAGGCCCCCGGTATAGCAGGCGATCAGCCGGACGAGGGCGATGTCGCCCAGGCTTGCGGCGTCCCAGAAGTTGGGGTCGGCGGTGTTGTGGCGGGTGACGATCTCGGCAAGGCGCGTGGCATCCTGCTCGCAGCGCGACAGCCAGTCGGCGCGTTCTTTCGCATCCTGCGACAGGCCGGCGAGCAGGCAGGCGGTGGCCCAGTTGGTGAAGCCGTAGGCCGTGCTGCGCTGGCGGCGCTCGAAGGCGCGCTCGTAGTAGCCGGCCATGCGCCGCAGCGCTTCGCTGCGGCGGTCCGACTCGATCTCGATCAGCGCCAGGCGCTTGCAGGCGCTGCCGAGCAGGCTCAGGCGTTCCTCGGTGGTGCCGACCGGCAGCAGGTTTTCCAGGCTGCCGATCGCCGCGTTTACGGCTGCGACCAGTGCCGCGCGCTCTTCCGCCGGCAGCGGGTCGGCTTCGCCGCGCGCCAGGCACCGCTGGGCGGCATCGCGGACGATGTAGTTGGCGCGCTGTTCGGCCGCGCGCAGCGGGCAGATGCCGCGGTCGGCGTCGAGCGCCCTGTGCAGCCAGGCCATGGCCTCGCTCCAGCGCCGCGCTTCGCCCCAGGCGAAGCCGATGGCGGCGCAGACCTCGGCGAGCTGCAGCCAGTCGTCGCGCTGGCCGTCGGGGATGCGTTGGAGCATCGCCTCGATGGTGTCGGGTGCTTCGTCGTCGGGGCTGCCCGCCTGCAGGCTGCGGGCGAGATTGTCGAGGTCGGCAACCAGTTCCGACCACGCGGCATAGGGCACCCGCCGCTGCGGACGGGCGGCGGCGTCACGCCGCAGGCGGAAGTCCGGGTCGCCGTAGCACTGGTAGGCGCCCCAGGTATTGACGCCGGGGAAGCGGCGCCAGGTTTCCTCTCGCGCCGCGCGTACCGCCTCGCCGAAGGTTTCGCCGGCGAGCATGCGGCCGTAGAAGGTCTCGGCGAAGGCCAGCGCGGCGCCGTCGTCCACCGCCCAGCCGGCGGCGACCACCGCGCGCACGCCCATGCGGATGAACTGCACGCCGAGGTTGGCCGCCAGGGCGCCGCGGTCTGGCGGCAGGGCGGCGGCCGTCCTGCCGAGGTGGCAGCAGTTGATGAACACGAGTTCGGGCACCCAGCGCATCTGCTCGATATCGCCGGGAGTCAGGAAGACCTCCTTGCCGATCACCATGCCGGAGATCTTGCGTGCCGCGGGCTTGACGGCCCCCGCCTGCGTCCCTGCGGCGGCGGGCGGCTGCGGGATCTCGTATTCGTGCACGCCGTGGCCGGCCAGATGCAGGATGCGCCAGGCGTCGCGGTGCAGGTTTTCGATGATGGCGTCGGTGCCCCGGTCGATGCAGTCGGTCACGCGGAATTCGCCGCCGGACAGCAGGTCGGCGACGCGGCGCGCCTCGTCGCGCGCGCCCTGCAGGTCGCTGAACTTGTCCCAGCCCTGCAGGTCGGGGTGGCCGATCACCAGCGCGCGCGCTTCGAAGGCGTGGGCCGGGCGCGGGCGGAAGGTCTGCGTCTTGAGCTGCCGCACCAGGCCGCAGGCCACCGCCGCCGGGCGGCCGTTGTCGCTCCAGCGGTCTTCCAGCAGTTCCCAGGGGTAGCGGGCCGAGTGCTCGTCGACCAGCAGCACCAGGTCGCGCTGGTGCGGGGCCGTTTCGCGCAGGCGCAGCGGCAGCAGCATCTCGAACAGCGTGCGTGCGGCCTCCGGATTGGCCTTCGCCGATTGCGAGGCGGCGCGGATGAAGGCCTCGGCCAGCGCCAGTTGTCCGGTGGACAGGGTTTCCTCGGCGCGGGCGCGGTCGGTCGCGAACACGAAGCGCAGTACGTCGCGGCGGTCTTCGTCCTCGGCGATCTCGAGGCGGTGCCACCATTCGGGCGCCTCGTCGAAGCGGACCCGGCGGTGGCCGCCGACGCCGGCCTTGATCTGGCGCGCCGGCCAACTCACTACCGCCGCCAGTTCGCCGTCGCCCAGGATCTGCGCCAGACCGGCGGCGGCATTGATCGCCACGTCCTCGAACAGCTCGATGAACTCGATCTCGTCTATCGTCACCTGGCCGTCCAGCTCGGCTTCCATCAGCCGCGCGTTGGCGGCGACCGCGCCGCGCAGCATGGCGTCGAGCGAATCGCGCACCGGCATGCCGCCGGCGCCGGTGCCCACCAGCAGGCAGGACACGGAGGCACGGCGCGGACCGCCAGTGCGGTCGAAGCGGTCGTCCGCCCACTGCGCCACCTGCAGCGCGTAGTCGAGCAGCGCGGCGCGGGTCGCGGATTCGAGCAGGCCGGGGGTGAGTTCGCCGACCTGGCCCAGGCCAATGACGATGGCGCCGCCCGGCCTGCCTTCCGCGCGCGGATGGAAGAACAGCGCGTGCGTCTGCAGGCGGCCCGGGTACAGGCCGAGGAAGTGGCGGCGCGACAGCGCGTCGCCGAGCCGCCGGTCCAGCACCTTCTCGGCGCTGACGATGGTGTCGCCCAGATAATGGCCGACCAGCACCGGATGGCGGGCATAGGACAGGTCGCCGTGGCGGATGCTCACCGTGATGGTGGGGATGGGCGGGCGATCGTCTTCCGCGGCGGGCAGGTTGCCGCCGAAGCCGAGCCGGGGGATCTCGCGCTCGCCGGGTATGCCGTCGGCGGGCGGGGTGGGCTGCAGCACGAAGGTCGCGCCTTCGCCTTCGGCGGCGCGGGCGCGTGCCGGCGGCGTGGCGGGCAGCCGCGTGGTGGCGCCGGTCTGCAGCAGTTCGAGATAGGCGGCGAAGGCGCGCTTCTGCGTGCATAGCGCATCGTGCGCGGTGTCTGCCACGTACCAGGTGGGAACGCCGTGCAGCCGGCCGGAGGCCCAGCTCACCGTGCCGTCGCCTTCGCGCGTGGCGAGGAATTCCAGGCGCTTGCTGCCGTGGCGGCCGAGGGTTTCGTCCATCACCAGCCGGTAGTCGATCACGGTGGCCGGCTGGCAGCCGGCGACGTAGCACATCAGCGGATCGGGAGCGGCCCGGCGCAGGCGCCGCCAGGTCCGCGTCGCGTCGCGCAGGCGGGTGGCGCCGGCGGTCTTCCAGCGGGCGCGGGTTTCGGTACGGATCGTCTCCCAGCGTTCTGGCTCCGCGAAGGCGAACCCTTCGTCGTCGAACGGCAGCAGTTCGAGCAGCCCCGGGTAGTCGCGCACGATGCCGATGATGTCGTCGGTGTCCCGGGTGAAGTCGAGCAGGGCCAGCTTGGCCAGGGTGGGGTTGAAGCCGGTGAGCCAGCGCACCGCCTCGTGCGAGCCCAGGTTGGGCGTGCCCAGCATCAGGAAGCGGCTGTTGGGCAGGCGCCGCACGCGCTCCCAGAGCGCCGCGCCGGCGCCGCCGTCGGCGATCATCGCGCGCACCACCAGGCCGCCCATCGAATGCGCGACGAAGTGCACCGGCTGGCCCTGCCGCTCGGCCCGCGGCAGCCAGTCGGCCAGGCGCCGGGCGAGTTCCGCCGCGGCTTCGGTGATCGACAGGCGCCAGTCGTAGGGGAATATTTCCACCCGGTGCGTGTGGGACAGGAATTCCAGCAGCGGGCCGTAGAAGTCGTCGAGCAGATCGACCGGGGCGACGTTGCGCGCATCGCTCGCGATCTTCTTCAGGCCGCCGCGCAGCAGCGTCCAGTAGTCGAGCCAGACGCGCTCGCCGCCCGCAGACAGCCCGCTGCCCAACGTGCCCGGCAGCACGATCGCCAGCGGCCGCAACGCATCGCCTTCCTGGCTGCGCTGCACGGCGCCGCGCCAGCGCGGCTCCGCCCGCGGCGCGGCCTCGATCGGCAGGAAGCCGCCGGCTTCGCCCTCCGTGCGGGTCAGGCCGGCTTCCAGCCACTGGATGCTGCGGGCGTTGCTGAAGTAGCAGAAGTGATTGACGTCGGCGCCCTTGTCTTCGCGGAAGCGCGCCCCGCCCGGCGGGCGGCGCAGCCCGCCGGACATCGAGCCGGTGTTCACCACCAGGTCGTGGTCGGCGCCGTAGAACCAGTCGGTGGCCACCAGCTTGATCTTCTGCCACAGCGAGTCGCCCTCGATGTCGCCGGCGATCACGCTGAGGTCCGCGGTGGTGACGAGTTCGGGGTGATGCAGCAGCCGCGTCAGCGCCGAGCCAGGCATCATCGCCTCCAGGCCGGGCAGCGTGCGCGGGTCGGTGCGCTCCTTGACCACTGCGAGCAGGAAGTCCAGGCCGTCGCCGAACAGGTCGGTGCCCACCGCCTTGCCGGCGAGGAAGCCCAGCATCGACAGCCAGCGGTCGAGCCGGCCGGAAGCCAGCGTGGTGCCGCGCGCCGGGCAGGCGACGCGCACGAAGCGCTGCACCGCGATGTCGCGGCTGCGCAGCGTCTTCAGCAGCTTGACGAGGCGCGCGCCGTCCTTGCGGTAAGCCTCGTCGCGCGCCTTTTCCTCGTCGGCGTCCAGCGGCGACAGGCCCAGTTGCGGCGCGATCGTGCGGTCGGTGCGGAACACGGCCTCGAGCATCTCGGCGGTCAGCAGTTCGGCGGCACTGCCGCTGCCGGCCAGGCACAGCAGTTCGCCCACCAGGCCGCCGCGCGAGTGGCTGGCCAGATGCAGTTGCGTGCCCTTGGGCAGGGATTCGGCGAGTGCCAGCGCGTTCTCGATCGGGCTTTCGGTGAGCGTGCGGTGCTCGAAGGCGAACACCCGCTCGCCATAGACCTGCAGCAGGCGCGTGCGCGCCTTCTCGCCGGCTGCGTTGGCCGGGTCCCACAGCTTGCCGAAGCTGCCTTCGCTGCTCGAGGCGGTGCCGTGCAGGAAGAGCAGCACGGGCGAACCGGCGGGCACGGATTCCTTCGCGCCCGGCTTCTCCAGCCTGAACCGGCCGTCCAGCGGGCAGCGGAAGAGGCCGGGCCCGCCCTTGCCGAGCTGCTTGTCCTCGAACCAGGACGACAGCTTGCTCGCCGTCTGCTGCGCCAGGTCCACGCCGAAGAAGTCGAGCACGCGGATGCCCAGGCCGAGCAGGCCGCGTTCGTCGCGCGACGCCGCCGCGCCGCGTTGCGGGGTGACGGCGTCGAACTCCCACGCCTCGCCGCCGTCGCGCGACCGCGACAGCCGGCCGTGCTCGCGGACCAGGCTGTCGGCGCGAGACCACAGCACGAAGCCGTTGTCCAGTTCGATCCGCACGACGTCGTCGGCGGCGACCTGGATCTCGTTGGCCGCGCCGTCGCGCGCGCGCCCGGGAAACAGCCGCCGCGGATCGGATACGCCGACGCCGGCCGACACCTTGGGCGTCGTGGCCTGGCCCTCGGTGCCGCGGATGGTGAAGCTGCGCTGCGCCATGGAAGGACTCCGGTGCGAGGCGCGGCCGCAGGCGGCCGCGAAGCGGGTATTGAATGGAATGCGGCAAGGACGGGCGGTGCCGCGTCCGCGCCGCGGCTATTCGAAGATGCGCATGCGGCGCGCGCTCCGCGTGCCGAAGATCTGCGGTTCCTGCGGCAGCCGGGTGGAGGGCAGGTAGCGGCGGATGGCGGCGTGCCATGCGTCGTAGGTTTCGGGCCTGTCCTGCTTCAGCGTCTTCAGCGCGTAGTAGGTGAAGGCGCCGTTGGGGCGGCCGCCGAAGCCGGTGTCCCAGCTGTATTCCTCGTCGCGGCAGCCGGCCAGCAGCAGGTCGCCGCCGGTGCGGCGCATGCCGCCGATGAGGTTCATCGCGCCGGCGCGCGGCGCGGCGGGCAGCGTGCCGGGCTGCATCCACGCCTGCGGCGGCAGGTAGCGCGGGCGCGGTCCGCCGGGGTCGAGGTCGGCGTCGTCGCCGCGCGTGACCGATCCGGAATGGCAACTGTCGGAGATCAGCAGCAGGCGCACGCCGGCCGCGCGGCGGTCGAACAGGATGCGGATGTCGTCGTCCAGCAGCGGGCCGGCACGGGTGATGTCATACGGGCACAGGGCCTCGTCGCGGCCGTCGGGCTCGTCGCCGTCCTCGTCCTCCACCCAGGTGCCATGCCCCGAATAGGTGAAGACGATGGTGTCGCCCGCCTTCGCGTCGCGGACCAGCGCTCCGATCGCACCGACCATGGCGTCCCGGGTGGCCTCGGCGTCGAGCAGCGTGGTGACGGCGAAGCCTTGCGCCTGGAGGGTGGCGCTCCAGTCGCGGGCGTCGTTGACGCAGCCGGAAAGATCGCTGTCGGTGCCGGGATAGTCGTTGATGCCGATGCACAGCGCTCGCTTGGCCATGGCTCCACTCCTGCGGTGAGGGTACCCGTCCCGGGCAGTCCCGCGGATGACGGGACCATCCAAACATAGCGCATGCTCATGACGATAACCAGCCGCCCGGATGGGGCATATTGGTCCGACATGACTAAAGGATTCCGCGGCGGGGGCCGCTATATACTGCTGCACAATCGACCAATCGTTCAGGCATTTCCGATCCCGCCGGGGAGCGGCGCAAAGATTATGACTCCAGTATCGACCCGGGATCTGAAGGTGGGCATGTTCGTCGCCGAGCTGGACCGCCCCTGGCTGGAGACGCCATTCCTGCTGCAGGGCTTCCTGATCGAGGAGCAGTCGCAGATCGAGCATCTGCAGGCGCTGTGCCAGACCGTCCAGATCGATCGGGGGAAATCCGTCGGCGACTTCTTCACGGCCAGGGTCCATGAGAAGGATGCGCCGCTCGCGGGCCTGCCGCGCCCGGAAAAGCGCGATCCCCCCGACTTCGTCCGCATCGCGCGGGCGGTGCGCCGCGGCGGCACCGGCCGGCGGTCGCGCATGCCGAGCGTGCGTTCGCGCGACGAACTCAGCCTGCTCGAGGAGGAACTGCTCTACTCCGCGCCGGTGATCGAGGACGTGCAGACCAGCCTGCGCGCGCTCACCGCCAGCGTGCAGGCCGACACCGCGCTGGATCTCTCCGAAGTGTCGAAGAACGTCGCCGAGGTCGCCGAGGGCGTGGCGCGCAACCCGGAGGCGATGCTGTGGCTCGCCCGCCTGAAGAGCACCGACGAATACAGCTACGACCATGCGCTGGACGTATCGGTGCACCTGATGGTGTTCGCGCGCTTTCTCGGCCTCCCCAGGGAGCAGGTCGAGGCGCTGGGCGTCGCGGGCCTGGTCCAGGACCTCGGCAAGACGCAACTGCCCAGGGAAATCCTCGCCAAGCCGGGGCCGCTGACGCCGGAAGAACTCAGGCAGGCGCGCTACCACGTGGTGAATTCGCTGCGCATCGTGGCCAGCAAGCCCGGCCTGCATCCGGACACGCTCGAGATCATCGGCCGCCATCACGAACGCATCGACGGCAGCGGCTACCCGCTCAGGCTCAAGGGGCCGGACATCGGCCTGCTGCCGGAACTCGCCGGCCTCATGGACACCTACTGCGCGATGATCCGCGAGCGCTCCTACCGCCGGCCGCTGTCCAGCCAGCAGGCGATCGCCGAGCTGATCCGCCTGCGCGGCGACAAGTTCCGCGACACGCTGGTCGACCAGTTCGTGCAGTGCATGGGCCTGTACCCGATCGGCACGCTGGTCGAACTCAATTCCGGCGAGGTGGCGGTGGTGCTGCAGCAGAACCAGATACGCAGGCTGCAGCCCAAGGTGATGGTGCTGCTGGCGCCCGACAAATCGGTGGAGCGCTATCCGCGCACGCTGGACCTGATGCTGGAGCCGGTGGGGCCGACCGGCGAGCCCTACCGCATCCTCGGCGCGCTTCCGGACGACGCCTACGGCATCGATCCGGCGGAGTTCTATCTTGCATGAGGCCGGCGTGGGCGAGTTCGAGCCTCCGGGGGCGTTGCCGCGCCTGCGCCAGGCGCTGGCCGATCTGGCGCGCATCGCCGGCGGGGCCGACCCCTCGCGCTGCCAGGGGCTGGTCGTGTTCAGCCTCGTGCGCGAGGCCGCGCTGCTGCGGCTGGCGCCCGAGGCCGTCGCGCGCCTCAGCATGCAGATCACCGACCGTCTGCGCGCCGCGCTGCGGCCGGTGGACCGGCTGTACGTGCTCGACGAGTGGGAATGGCTGATCCTGCTGCCCCATCTGCCCAGCAGCGCGCCGGTGCATCTGGCGATGCTGAAGTTCCGCCGCACGTTCTACCAGCCGCCGCTGGCCATCGGCGGCATCGAACTGGGCCTCAACGCGGTGTGCGGCGCGGCGCTCAGCCCCGAGCACGGCGAGGACCCGCTGCATCTGGTGCAGTCGGCGCGCATCGCCGCGCTGGCCGCGTCGCAGAACGGCGAGTGGGTCGCGCTGTACGACCCCTGCATGGAGCAGGAGAGCGTCGCGCAGCGCAGCCTGGTCACCGAACTGCAGCACGATCTCGCCGACAACGCGCTGGCGCTCTTCCTGCAGCCGCAGGTGGAGGTCGCCACCGGCCGCTGCGTACATGCCGAAGCCCTGCTGCGCTGGCAGCGGCACGGCGGCGACTGGGTGCAGCCGCCGCTGATCATGGCGACCATCGAGCGCGGCGGCCTGCGCCACACCTTCAACCGCTGGCTGTTCCAGACCGCGGCGCTGACGCTGGCGCAACTGCGCGATGCCGGCGTTCCGGTCGACCTGTCGATCAACGTCACCGCGAACGATCTGCTCGACCCCGAGATGCCGGACCTCATCGCGCAGGCGCTCACGCTGTGGCACCTGCCGCCGCAGCGGCTGTGCGTGGAGATCACCGAGACGGTCGCAGTGGAGGAGTCGCAGGAGGTCGCCGACGTGCTGCATCGCCTGCGCAGCCTGGGCGTGCGGCTGGCCATCGACGACTTCGGCACCGGCTACGCCGGCATGAGCTACCTGCAGCAACTGCCGGTGCATGAGGTGAAGGTCGACCGGCGCTTCGTCATGCCGATCGCCGAATCTCCGCGCGACCGCGAGATCCTGCGCTCCATCACCGGGCTGGCGCGCACGCTGGGCCTGCGCATCGTCGCCGAGGGCGTCGAGACGCGCGAGGTGATGGATCTGCTCGGCGAACTGGGCTGTACTTCGGCGCAGGGCTATCTGCACGGCCGCGCGCTGCCGCTGCATCAGTTCATCGCATGGTGGCACGCGCACGAGGGCGGCGAGGGCTGACGTCCGGCAAGGCCGCCCGCATGCGCTGAATCCGGTCTGGCGGCGGGGGATGCGCTCCGCGTCCTGCGCAACTCGACCTCGCTTCGCTCGGGACTCGGACAGTGCTCGCCCGCTCCGCGCATCCCCCGCCGCCAGACCTGCCGCGCCGCAGCCTCCGGATGGCTGCATGACCCTTCGTGCGATTGCCCTGCCGCGTGCCGTGGCCTGAGCACGGCGCCGGCTTGGTAACATCGCGCCCATGCCCGCATCCGCTTCCGCCATCGTTCCCGCGCCCGCCGCGATCCGCCCGCCGTTCCGTCCCCGCTCGCCGTCGCCGGCGAGGTCCGTGCCATGACCGCGCAGCTCCCTCTGGGCCTGCGCGACGTCGCGGCGCTCGGCCAGATCTTCACGCCCGAACCGGTGGTGCGGGCGATGCTCGCGCTGCGCCGCAACCGCGGCCGCGTGCTCGAACCCTCGTGCGGCGACGGCGCCTTCCTGCGCCACCTGCCCGGCGCGGTGGGGCTCGAACTCGATGCCGACCACTGCCCGCCGGGCGCGCTGGCGATGGATTTCTTCGCCTACCCGCAGCACGAGCGCTTCGACACCATCATCGGCAATCCGCCCTACGTGCGCTTCCAGGACATCGGCGCCGCCACGCGCGGGCTGATCGAACGCGCGCCGCAGCCCTGCGGCCTCGACGGCCGCGCCAACCTCTACCTCTTCTTCATCGAGAAGTGCCTGCGCCACCTGCAGCCGGGCGGTGAACTGATCTTCATCACGCCGCGCGACTTCCTGAAGGCGACCTCGGCGGTGAAGCTCAACCGGCGGCTGTTCGGGGACGGGACCATCACCGACGCGATCGAACTCGGCGACGCGCGCGTGTTCCCCGACGCCGTGCCCAACTGCCTGATCTGGCGCTTCGAGAAGGACTGCTCCGCGCGCACGATGCGCCACGCGCAGATCGGCGCCGGCGACGACCTCGCCGCCGGCCTCGCCGCGCCGAACTGGCAGACGCGCCATTTCGTGGAATGCGCCGGCCACCTGATGTTCACCCGCGGCGACTATCCGCTGCGGCTGTCGGACGTCGCCTTCGTCAAGGTTGGCGCGGTGTCGGGCGCGGACGAACTGTACGTCGACGATGCGCATGGCACCCGCGACTTCGTCTGTTCCTCCACCGTCAGCACCGGCCGCACGCGGCGCATGATCTGGACCGAACCGGACAGCCCGCCGCCGCCCGTGCTGCTGCCGCACAAGGCGCGCCTGCTGCAGCGCAAGGTCACCCGCTTCGACGAGTCCAACTGGTGGCAGTGGGGCCGCGTGCATTTCCGCAGCGCGCGCGCGCGCGTGTACGTGAACGGCCGCACCCGCGTCGCCCGGCCCTTCTTCGTGCACGAATGCAGGGACTACGACGGCGCGGTGATGGCGATCTTTCCGCAGCGCGAGGATGTCGATCCCGCCGCCTTCCGCGATGCGTTGAACGCGGTCGACTGGGCCGACCTCGGCTTCGTCTGCGATGGCCGCTTCCTGTTCACCCAGCGCAGCCTGGAGAACGCGCCGCTGCCCGCGGACTTCGCCGCCTTCCAGCCGGTGCCCGGGGTTTCCCGCGGCGAGGCTCCCCGCATCGCGGTGCCCTGAACCGCGGCGCCGCTCTCGCGCCCGACACCCGTACCGACTCCGGGATCTCGCCATGGACCGCAGACGTTTCCTCGCCTCGATGCTGCTCACCACCCTGCTCGCCGCATGCGGCAAGCGGGGCGGGTTTGCCGCCGTCCCGCGCGGGGCCCTGGTGCTCGCCTTCGGCGACAGCGTCACCTACGGCACCGGCGCCGCGCAGGGCGAGGACTGGCCCTCGCTGCTGGCCGGCGAGACTGGCTGGGAGATCGTGAACGCCGGCGTCCCCGGCGATACGGCCCAGGCCGGCAAGGCGCGCATCCAGGAACTGCTCGACGAACACCGCCCCGCGCTGGTCATCGTCGAAATCGGCGGCAACGACTTCATACGGCGGCGATCCCGGGCGGAGGTAGCGGAGGACGTACGCAGCATCATCCGGGCGGTGAAGCAGGCCGGCGCGCAACTGGTGCTGGTCGCCGTGCCGGAGTTGTCGCTGCTCGGCGCGGTCGCGGGCAAGCCGTCCGATGCGCCGCTCTACGCGGAGCTGGCCAGGGCGGAGGGCGTGCCGCTGGTCGCGGACGTCTTTTCCGGCGTCCTCGGGCAGCCCGCGCTGCGCGCCGACCGCATCCATCCGAACGCCGCGGGCTATCGCCGGATGGCGTCCGGCATCCTCGAGGCACTCAGGGAACTCGGGCTGGCGCAATAGCGGAGTCCGGTGTGGGCAGCCAGTGCTCGCGGCCGCTTCAGCCCTTCCCGCCAAGGGAGGGCGCCGCCCGAGCGGGCTGGCTGTGCAAAGCCAGCCTTGGAACGAGCGCCGCCTTCGGGCGGCCGTGCGTCGCTCATGCACCCATCGCCATCAGGCTCGCGTTGCCGCCGGCCGCGGCGGTGTTGATGCTGACGCTGCGTTCATGCACCAGCCGGCCGTGGTCGTAGTCCGGCGCCGGCCGCAGCAGCGGCAGGATGGGGCCGGGCCGCGCCGCCAGCCGTGCCTGCCAGGCGTCGGCATCGGCGTCGGTGCCGTCGAACAGCAGGGCGCCGAAACCGGCGTCGAACCACTTCGCGTCCAGCTTCGCGCGGCTGCGGATCGCCTCGGGCAGCGAGGACAGCGTGCGGCGGGCGACGGCGTCGTCGCCGAACACGATGCAGTTGCCGCTGGCGAGCGCTGCCAGCAACTGGTGCAGGCAGCCGGCGGGCGTCGCCGCCACGCCGGCGACCAGGCCGCGCGGCACGAAGCGCAGGCTGTCGTCCTCGCCGGTGGGGCCGGGCAGCGCCAGGCGCAGGCCGGCCAGCCGGCGTGCGCGGCAGGCGTCGGCGCGGTCGCGCAGCAGCGCGAGTTCGTCGCCCTCGAGCAGCGTGCGGCCGTGGGCGTCCAGCCACCGCACCAGTTCGTCGAACAGCGGCGGTCCGGCGTCGCGCTCGATGCGCAGCGCGCCGTTACGGAGGTCCGCTCCCGGGCTGCGCTGCACCAGGCGGTGCAGGTAGAGCGGGCCGCCGGCCTTCGGCCCGGTGCCGGACAGCCCTTCGCCGCCGAAGGGCTGCACGCCCACGACCGCGCCGATGATGTTGCGGTTGACGTACAGGTTGCCGACCCGCGCATGCGCCCGGACCCCCTCCACGGTTTCGTCGATGCGGGTATGCACGCCCATCGTCAGGCCGTAGCCGCCGGCGTTGATGGCGTCGATCAGGGCGCTCAGCCCGTCCGCGCGAAAGCGCAGCACGTGCAGGATGGGGCCGAACTGCTCGCGGCCGAGTTCGGCCATGCTGCCGATCTCGACGATGGCCGGCGCGACGAAGGTGCCGCGGCCGCAGTCCGCCGGCACCGGCAGGCGGGTGACGCGCGCGCCCGCCGCCTGCATGGCGGCGACGTGTGCTTCCAGTCCGGCGCGCGCATCGGCGTCGATCACCGGGCCGACGTCGGTGCGCACGTCGGCCGGGTCGCCGACGCGCAGTTCGGCGAGCGCGCCGCGCAGCATCTCCAGCGTGCGTTCGGCCACGTCCTGCTGCAGGCACAGCACGCGCAGCGCCGAGCAGCGCTGCCCGGCGGAGTCGAAGGCGGAGGCGAGGACGTCGGCCACCACCTGCTCGGGCAGCGCGGTGGAATCGACGATCATCGCGTTCTGGCCGCCGGTCTCGGCGATCAGCGGAACGTTGCCGCCGCGCTGCGCCAGCGTGCGGTTGATGAGGCCGGCGACCTCGGTCGAGCCGGTGAACATCACGCCGCGCACGCGGCGGTCGGCGACCAGCGCGGCGCCCACCGTCTCGCCGCGGCCGGGCAGCAGTTGCAGCACGTCGGGCGGGATGCCGGCTTCGTGCAGCAGCGCCACCGCGCGCGCGGCGATCAGCGGCGTCTGCTCGGCGGGCTTGGCCAGCACCGGGTTGCCGGCCGCCAGCGCCGCCGCCGCCTGGCCGGTGAAGATCGCGAGCGGGAAGTTCCACGGGCTGATGCACAGCACCGGGCCGAGCGCCGGGTGGCTGGCCGCGTCGAAGCCGCGCGCCTGCGCGGCGTAGTAGCGCAGGAAATCGACCGCCTCGCGCAGTTCGGCCACCGCGTTGGCCCACGACTTGCCGGCTTCGCGCACCGCCAGCGCGAACAGGGTGTCGGCGTCGCGTTCGAAGAGGTCGGCGGCCCGTTCGAGGCAGGCGGTGCGCTGCGCGGCGGGGCGTGCCGCCCAGCCGGGGGCGGCCGCGGCGGCCGCGGTGCAGGCCGCTTCCAGCGCATCGGCGCCGGCCTCGACGACGGCGCCCACGATCTCGCCGCGATCGGCCGGGTTCGTCACCGGCACGGCCTGGCCGGCGGGGGCAGTCCGCGCCGGCGTCGGCGCCGCGGTGAAGGCGGTGGCGCGCGAGGCTGCCAGGGCGGCGGCGAAGCGCGCGCGCACCGCTTCGCTCGCCAGGTCGTGGCCCGCCGAATTGCGCCGCTGCGCGCCGAGGATGCCGGCCGGCAGCGGAATCTTCGGGTGTGGCGCGCCAGCCAGCGGCGCGGCCTGTTCGACCGGGTCGGCGATCAGTTCCTCGATGGGCACGTTCTCGTCGACGATGCGATTGACGAAGCTGGTGTTGGCGCCGTTCTCCAGAAGGCGGCGCACCAGGTAGGCGAGCAGCGTCCCGTGGTTGCCGACCGGCGCGTAGATGCGCACCAGGCGGTGGGTGCCGGGCTTGCCGACGATCTGGTCGTAGAGCGGCTCGCCCATGCCGTGCAGGCACTGGAACTCGTAGTCGCCGGCGCGCCAGTCGTCGCCGGCGAGCTGGAAGACCGCCGCCAGCGTATGCGCGTTGTGGGTGGCGAACTGCGGGTAGATCAGGTCGCGCGCGGCGAGCAGCTTCTGCGCGCAGGCGAGGTAGGACACGTCCGTATGGGCCTTGCGCGTATACACCGGGTAGCCGGCCAGGCCGTCGAGCTGGGCGCGCTTGATCTCCGCGTCCCAGTAGGCGCCCTTCACCAGCCGGATCATCATGCGCCGGCGGCCACGCCGGGCGAGGTCGACGATGAAGTCGAGCACGAAGGGCGCGCGCTTCTGGTATGCCTGCACGACGAAGCCCAGCCCCGTCCAGCCGTCGAGGTCTGGATCCAGCGCCAGCGTTTCGAGCAGGTCGAGCGAGACGTCGAGGCGGTCGGCTTCCTCGGCGTCGATGTTGAGGCCGATGTCGTAGTCCCGGGCCTGCATGCACAGCGTCTTCAGCCTGGGCAGCAGTTCGGCGGACACGCGCTCGCGCTGCGCCCAGGTGTAGCGCGGATGCAGCGCGGACAGCTTCACCGAGATGCCGTTGCCGTCGACCACGCCGCGTCCGGCCGAGGCGCGGCCGATGGCGTGGATCGCCGTCTCGTAGTCGCGGAAGTAGCGCTCGGCGTCGGCCGCGGTCATCGCCGCCTCGCCCAGCATGTCGAAGGAGTAGCGGTAGCCGCGCTGCTCGTGCGCGCGGCCGCGCTCCAGCGCCTCGTCGATCGTGCGGCCGGTGACGAACTGCTCGCCCAGCATGCGCATCGCCAGGTCCATGCCCTTGCGGATCAGCGGTTCGCCGCCGCGCGCGACGAGCCGGGTCAGCGCCGAGGCCAGCCCTTCCGCGCTGCTGGTCGACACCAGCCGGCCGGTGATCAGCAGGCCCCAGGTCGCGGCATTCACGAACAGCGACGGGCTGTTGCCGATGTGCGAGCGCCAGTCGCCGTCGGCCAGCTTGTCGCGGATCAGGCGGTCGGCGGTGGCCCTGTCGGGCACGCGCAGCAGCGACTCGGCCAGGCACATCAGCGCCACGCCTTCCTGGCTGGACAGCGAGAATTCCTTCATCAGCGCGTCGACGCCGCTGGAGCGCGCGCGCGTGGCGCGCAGCCCGGCCACCAGCGCGCGCGCCATGTCCTGCGCCCGCGACTGCATCCGCCCGTCCAGCCGCGCTGCTTCGATCAGCGGCGGCACGCAGTCGGGCTCGGGCGTGCGCCACGCGGCGTCGATGCGCTGGCGCAGCGCGCTGCGCGGGCCGTCGGGCAGCGCAGCGGCGGCGAAGGAGATGGTCGGGTTCATGATGCGGCTCCTCTGCGCGGTGCGCGGCGGGGCGGACGGAGCGGGTGTCGGGCGGAGTCCTTTTCCTGCAAGCGTAGTCGATGGCCGCGGAATCGTTTTCCACATGGCCATGATTCCCGTGGTTCGACATGGAAACAGGCAAATCGTCTGCTGCGGTGCAGCGGACCGGATCGATCCGGAGATTCCGGCCGGGCTGCGGGACGATGCCCGTCTGTCGGTCGTCGAACCGTCGCAGCGCGTCGGCGCAGGATCCGGGCCGCTCGCACCCGGGGCGGAGCCGCCTTCGCATGCGCGACCAAGGTGCTACGGCGTTTGGTGTACCATTTCCGGCCGATGCTTTCTGCCGCCTGACCGCCATGCGTTCGCGGCCGCGGCTTCTCCCGAGACAGAAAATCATGGTCCCACACCTCACCACCGCGCTTACCGGCCCGTTGCTCGAGCTGGAAAAGCAGTTCCTGGACAACGCGTCCGACATCGAAAAGTGGTTCCGCACGCAGTGGCAGGACCACATGCCCCCGTTCTACGGTTCGACCGACCTGCGCAATTCGGGCTTCAAGCTGGCGCCGGTGGACCTGAACCTGTTCCCCGGCGGGTTCAACAACCTCAACGACGCCTTCATGCCGCTGTGCGTGCAGGCGGCGCAGGCGGCGATCGAGCGCATCTGCCCCGATGCCGGCAAGCTGCTGCTGATCCCCGAGAACCACACGCGCAACCAGTTCTACCTGCAGAACGTCGCCAAGCTGGTCTCCATCCTGCGGCTGACCGGACTGGAGGTGCGCATCGGCAGCCTGCTGCCCGACGTCGCCGCGCCCACGGTGCTCGAACTGGCCAACGGCGCGTCGCTGACGCTGGAGCCGCTGCGGCGCAGCGGCAACCGCCTCGGGCTGGACGGCTTCGATCCCTGCGCGGTGCTGCTCAACAACGACCTGTCCGGTGGCGTGCCGCAGATCCTGAAGGGGCTGGACTCGCAGCGGCTGATCCCGCCGCTGCATGCCGGCTGGCATGCGCGGCGCAAGTCGAAGCACGCCGCGGCCTACGACCGGGTGGCGTGCGAGTTCGCTGCCGCCATCGGCATCGATCCGTGGCGCATCAATCCCGAGTTCGGCGTGTGCGGCCAGGTCAATTTCCAGGAGCGCACCGGCGAGGAATGCCTGGCGGCGCAGGTCGACACGCTGCTGACCCGCATCCGCGCCAAGTACAAGGAGTACGGCGTGTCCGATACGCCCTTCGTCGTGGTGAAGGCCGACGCCGGCACCTACGGCATGGGCGTCATGACGGTGAAGGACGCCTCCGAGGTGATCGGCCTGAACCGCCGCCAGCGCAACAAGATGGCGGTGATCAAGGAAGGGCTGCAGGTGCAGGAGGTCATCATCCAGGAAGGCGTGCACACCTTCGAGACGGTCGAGGACGGCGTTGCCGAACCGGTCGTCTACATGATGGACCACTACGTCGTGGGCGGTTTCTACCGCGTCCACACCGAGCGCGGCCGCGACGAGAACCTCAACGCGCCGGGCATGCACTTCAAGCCGCTCGCCTTCGACGCCTGCTGCACGCTGCCCGACAGCGCCCAGGGGCCGGACGCCCCGCCCAACCGCTTCTACGCCTACGGCGTGGTCGCGCGCCTGGCCCTGCTCGCCGCCTCGGTCGAGATCGAAGAGACGGCGCCGGCGGAGGTGGAAGCATGAGCGCCCCCGCACGGCCGCCCGAAGGGGGCGCTCGCCTTCCCTCGGGGAGGGTGTCGCGCAGCGACGGGAGGGCAGTCCGATGAGCCGCGCCCTCAAGCTCGCCTTCATCCTCGACCCGCTGGACGCGCTGAAAGCCTACAAGGATTCCAGCATCGCCATGATGCGTGCCGCCGCGGCGCGCGGGCATGCGGTGTGGACGATCCGGCGCGGCGCGCTCACCTGGCGCGACGGCGCGGTGATCGCCCGCGCGCTGCCGATCCGCCTGCTGGCCGGCGACGACCTCTGGTACGAGGCCGCCGGCGACGAGCAGGCGGTGTCGCTGGCCGGGTTCGATGCCGTGCTGATGCGCCAGGACCCGCCCTTCGACTTCGAATACGTCACCGCCACCTGGCTGCTCGAGGATGCGATGCAGGCCGGCGCGCGCGTGTTCAACGATCCGCGCGCGATCCGCGACCACTCCGAGAAGCTGGCGATCACCGAGTTTCCGCAGTTCACCCCGACCTCGCTGGTGGCGCGCGAGGCCGTCGACATCCAGGCGTTCATCGACGAGATCGGCGACGTGATCCTGAAGCCGCTCGACGGCATGGGCGGCAGCCAGATCTTCCGCGTGCGCCGCGACGACCCCAACCGCAACGTCATCATCGAGACGCTGACCCACGATGGCACGCGCACCATCATGGCGCAGCGCTACGTGCCGCAGATCGCCGAGGGCGACAAGCGCATCCTGCTCATCGGCGGCGAGGTCGTGCCGTTCTCGCTGGCGCGCATTCCGCAGGCGGGCGAGACGCGCGGCAACCTCGCCGCCGGCGGTCGCGGCGTGGCGATGCCGCTGACCGGGCGCGAGCGCGAGATCGCGGAATACCTGGCGCCCATCCTGTGGGCGCGCGGCCTGCTGATCGTCGGCCTCGACGTGATCGGCGGCCATCTCACCGAGATCAACGTCACCAGCCCCACCTGCATGGTCGAGATCGAGCAGCAGCAGGGCTTCGACGCCGCCGCGCTGGTCATCGACAAGCTCGAACGGGCCTGCGGGCTCTGATGCCGGGCGCGGTCGCCGCCGGCCGGCTCGCCGGCCTTTTCGCGCTGTGCCTGGCCGTCCTGCTGGCGGGCTGCTCGCGGCCGCAGGTGTTCCACCGTGAATCCTACGTCTTCGGCACCCAGGTCTCGGTGGCGGTCTATGGCGAGGACGAGGCGCAGGCCGACGCCGCGATCGGCGCGGTGCTGCGCGAGTTCGACCGCCTGCATCGCGCCTACCATGCCTGGGAGCCGTCCGAACTCACCGCGCTGAACGCCGCCATCGCCCGCGGCGAGGCGGCGACGGTGTCCGATGAGCTTGCCGCGATGCTGAAGGATGCGCAGCGCATCTCCGCCGCCGGCGACGGGCTCTTCGACCCCGCGCTGGGCCGGCTCATCGCGTTGTGGGGCTTTCACACCGACACCTTCGTGCCGCGTCTGCCCGACCCGGCCCGGGTGCAGGCACTGATCGCGGCGCGGCCGCACATGGCCGACCTGACGATCGACGGCAACCGCGTCTCCAGCCGCAACCCGGTGGTGCAGCTCGACCTGGGCGGCTACGCCAAGGGCTACGCGCTCGACCGCGCCGCCGCCATCCTGCGTGCGCAGGGCGTCGCCAACGCGCTGATCAACATCAGCGGCAACCTCATGGCGCTCGGCGCCAAGGGCGGCCAGCCCTGGCGCATCGGCATCCAGGACCCCCGCCCCGGCCAGCCGCCGCTGGCCACGCTGCCGCTGTACGACGGCGAGGCGATCGGCACCTCGGGCGACTACCAGCGCTACTTCGATGTCGACGGCCGGCGCTATTCCCACCTGCTCGACCCGCGCACCGGCGAGCCGGCGCGCGGCACGCACTCGCTCACCGTGCTCGTCACCCCGGCGGCCCTCGCGGGCGGCATGGCGGGCGAGGCGGCCGGCACGCTGTCCGACGCCGCCAGCAAGCCGGCCTTCATCGCCGGCGACGGCTGGCGCGCGATGACGCGCCGCTTCAACGTCGAGCATGCGCTGCGCGTGGCCGGGGACGGCCGCGTCGAGGTGACGAAGGCATTGCGCGCGCGGCTGCAGTTTGCCGCGGGTATCGATGCGGCCGTCGTGGATTGAGGCGGGCGCCGGCCGGTGCGCGACAGGGAGGCGGTCGGCCGCCTCCCTGTCGCGGCGCGCGGCCGTCTCTCAGGCGGCGCGGCGGCGGCGGCTGGCCATCAGGCCGAGCGCGCCGATGCCCACCAGGGCGAGGACGCCGGGCTCCGGCACCGGGTTCGAGGGGTCGATCGGGCGGAAATCGTCTTCGAACTGCCAGCTCACGATGTCATGGAGGCCGCCCGCCGCGCCGGTGCCCGACGTGAAGCCGATGAAGGCGTTGGTCTGGCCCAGGACGTCGACGAGATCGGCGTTGCGGGTCAGCGTCGCCGAGGTCGGGCGGGCGTTGGTCTGGGAGAGCCGGACTTCGATGTCCTTGGTGTTGCCGTTGTAGTCGATCCAGGCGAACCAGTCGGCGCCGTTGTTCATGCGCGTGCCGACGATGGCGGTGGGGCCGTTGAAACCGCCGCCGAGGTCGATGCCGATGTGGTTGCCGTTGGGGTCGTTGGAGCCGCTGCCGTTGTCCCAGGTGTCGAATTCGATGCCGACGCTGTTCTGGATGCCCTGGTAGCCGATTCCGCCGCCACCGCCGCCGGCGCTGTTGGAGACGGTCTGCACCACGAAGACGATGCCGTCGGCGCCCTGGCCGTCGCCGTCCGCGCTTCCCTGCGGGTTCGAGATGCGGAACGAGAAGAAGGTGCTGAAGGATGCCTGGTTGGCCAGGTTGATCGGATTGGTCAGGAAGGCGCTGCCCGACTGCCCGAGTCCGTTGGTCAGGCGCAGCACGTCGCGGCCGAGGTCGTCGGTGGTGGGGTCGGCGATGGTCGCGGTCGTTCCGTTCTGCTGAAAACCGGACAGGTTGGAGAAATCGTTGTAGGTGATCGTCAGGGCGTGCGCCGAGCCGACCGTGGCGAGTCCGGCGAAGGCCAGCGCCAGGTTGAGGAATTTCATGACTGACTCCGGGTAGGGAAGAAATTGCGGGCGCGATCACATAGCAACGTTCGTGCCTTCAATAAATATTTTTTGAAATCAAAGGGTTGGCGTGCCGTGCCGCAATCGTGGACGCTGCCCTGTAAAGCCGTCCGACAAGCCGGCATTCCCCTCTGGCGCCCATCCGGGGTGTGGCCGTGATGTCTGTCACGCATCCTGCGCGAATAGAATCGCGGTTTTTCCCGCCGGCTGCGCCGCGCGAAGCCATTCGAGTCCGATCCCATGCGTAGCTACCTCGCCCCGCTGTCCGCGGGTTTCGTCACCGTCCTGGTGGGCTTCACCAGTTCCGCCGCGATCGTGTTCCAGGCCGCGGCGGCGGCGGGCGCCACGCCGGCGCAGATCAGTTCGTGGATGTGGGCGCTGGGGCTGGCGATGGGGGTGACCTGCATCGGCCTGTCGCTGCGCTACCGTGCGCCGGTGGTCACCGCGTGGTCCACGCCGGGCGCGGCGCTGCTGGTCACCGCGCTGGCCGGCGTCAGCCTGGCGCAGGCGACGGGCGCCTTCGTGTTCTGCGCGCTGCTGATCCTGCTCGCCGGCGTCACGCGCGGCTTCGAGCGCATCATGGACCGCATTCCGCCGGGCATCGCCGCGGCCATGCTGGCCGGTGTGCTGGTGCGCTTCGGCATGGAGGTCTTCGTCGCGATGGGCCAGCGCTTCGGGCTGGTGTTCGCGATGTTCCTCGCCTACCTGCTCGCGCGCCGCCTGCTGCCGCGCTACGCGGTGGTGCTGGTGCTGGCGCTGGGCAGCGCGATCGCCGCGGCGCAGGGGCTGCTGGATTTCCGCGCGCTGCGCCTGGAGATGGCGGTGCCGGTGTTCACCATGCCCGAGTTCGACCTGCAGACCATGATCGGCGTCGGCGTGCCGCTGTTCGTCGTCACCATGACTTCGCAGAACGTGCCCGGCGTCGCGGTGCTGCGCGCCTCCGGCTACGGCGGGGTGCCGGTGTCGCCGCTGGTGGGCTGGACCGGCGCGGTGAACCTGGTGCTGGCGCCCTTCGGCTGCTACGCGATCAACCTCGCGGCCATCACCGCGGCGATCTGCATGGGCCGCGAGGCGCATGAAGATCCGGCCAGGCGCTACCTCGCCAGCGTGTTCGCCGGTTTCTTCTACCTGCTGGTGGGCCTGTTCGGCGCCACCGTCGGCGCGCTGTTCGCCGCCTTCCCGCGCGAACTGGTGCTGGCCATCGCCGGCCTCGCGCTGTTCGGCACCATAGGCGGCGGGCTGGCGACGGCGATGAAGGACGATGCGCAGCGCGAGCCGGCGCTGGTCACCTTCCTGGTCACCGCCTCCGGCCTGTCGCTGGGCGGCATCGGCTCGGCCTTCTGGGGCGTGGTCGCGGGCGCGATCGCGCTCGCCGTCCTGAACTGGCGCAGGTGAGGCACGCACGCGGGCTCGCCTGCGCACCCGCCATGCGGTACGTTCCGCCAATCGTCGAAACGCTTCTTCTGCCATGAGGGCCCGATGCCTCCCAAGACCCAACTCGATCGCCTCGCCATCGGCCTGATGCTCGTCTTCTGCACGATCTGGGGCGTGCAGCAGGTGGCGGTGAAGATCGCCAGCGCCGGCATCTCACCCGTGTGGCAGGCGGGCTTGCGTTCGATCGGAGCCGCGCTGCTGGTGTGGGCGTGGTCCGCGCTGCGCGGCGTGCGGCTGTTCGAGCGCGACGGCACGCTGCTGCCGGGCCTGCTCGCCGGCCTGCTGTTCGCCGGCGAATTCGCGCTGCTCTTCCTCGGGCTGCAGTTCACCACCGCGTCGCGCGGCGTGATCTTCCTCTACACCGCGCCCTTCGTCGTCGCGCTCGGCGCGGTGTGGCTGCTGCCGCACGAGCACATGCGGCGGGCGCAATGGACCGGCATGGGGCTGGCGTTTGCCGGCGTGCTGGCGCTGTTCGGCGAGAACCTGCTGCATCCGGCCGGGCGGGCGTGGATCGGCGACCTGATGGTGTTCGCCGCCGCTGTGCTGTGGGCGGGGACCACGCTCACCGTGAAGGCGTCGGCACTGGCGCGGGTGTCCGCCGAGAAGATGCTGCTGTACCAGCTCGCGGTGTCGGCGCTGGCGCTGCCCCTGCTGTCGCTGCTGCTGGGCGAGCCCGGCGTGTTCGCGCCCACGCCCGCGGTGTGGGCCAGCCTCGCGTTCCAGACGGTGGCGGTCGCCTCGGCGAGCTATCTCGGCTGGTTCTGGCTCATCCGCCACTATCCGGCGACGCGGCTGTCGTCGTTTTCCTTCCTGACGCCGGTCATGGGCGTGCTGGCCGGCGGCCTGCTGCTGGGCGAGACGCTGACGCCGGCGGTGTTCGCCGCCCTGGCGCTGGTCGGCACCGGCATCTGGGTCGCCAACCGGCCCGGCCGCCGCTAGCGCGGCGCGCGTCGGCCGGTGGCGGCGTGCTCCGCCTGCGCCAAGTGCCCGATGACGCAGGAAGGATTCTTTCGGCCCAGGCCGGCTGCTACCCCGGGAATGCGCCGCCGGCCGCCGCCGCGACCTCTGCGGAGTCTGCGCGCGCAACCGGTGCGTTGCCTTCCACGTCCAGGAATGCACCGAATCTCGCGACGGCCTCCACGCGACAGTACCGGCGGCTGGTCTCGATGCGGGCCCGCTCGCGCAGGCCGGCGAAATCGGCCGGTGCTTCGAGTGCCTCGACGGTACGCGCGGCAATCGCCTCGCGATCGAAGAAGTCTGCGAGCACCCCGTTCTCGCCATGGCGCACGACCTCCTGCACCGGCTCGGTGCGCGAGGCGATCAGGAGGCAGCCGCTGGCCATGGCTTCGAGCATCGACCAGGAGAGTACGAAGGGATAGGTCAGATAGACATGGGCGGCCGATACCTGCAGCACTTTCCGATACACGTCGTAGGGCAGTTTTCCGAGGAAATGGGTGCGGGCGGGGTCCAGGCTGACTTCCCGCAGCATCTTCTCGCGCCAGTTCGGTGCGTCCTTCGGGCGCTTCCCGTAGCTCACCTCGTCACCGCCGACGATCAGGGCATGGCATCGCTTGTGCCGGCGCTGGATAAGTTCGAGCGCCCGCATGAATACGTGGAACCCCCGATAGGGTTCGAGATTGCGGGCCACGTAGGTGATGACGGGATCGCCGGCGCGCAGGGACGTGCCGTCCTTCAGCGTGAGCCGGGCCTCGGGGTCGGGGGCGAGCCCTTCCGTCTCGATGCCTTCGTGGATGACGGCGATCTTGTCGCGATATGCCGCCGGATGGCGGCTGTGCTGCCAGCGGGTCGGGCTGACCCCGGCATCGCAGTTCTCCAGATTCAGGGTGTGGAGGGCATTCCACGTGCGTACCCGGGCACGATCGTCGAAGGTGGAGGGAAATTCGGGATCGAATGCCCAGTCGGCCTCCTGGTTGCGGTAGAACCATTCGCAGAAGTGGATGAGGCGCGCGTCCGGATACACGTCTTTCAGATAGAGCGTCTCGCCCCAGCCGGGATGGGCGATGACGATGTCCGGCCGATATCCCTGGGCCTTGAGCCCGAGCAGGGCCCGCGCCACCGCCTGGCCGTGGAGCACGGCCTGCTCCATCTGCCTCAGGTAGTGATGCTGCTCCCGGTTGGGTGGCCGATGCAGCCGGTAGCGGATGCAGGAGATCCCGGGAAGCCCCGGGGCGCTTTCGCGGCCCAGTCCCAGCACCTGCCAGCCGGGTCTACCGGCCCAACTGGCGGCGATGTGGCGAAACTGGCCGGGAAAGTTCTGGTGTATGAGCAGCACCCGCATCATCGTTCTCCAAGGCTTTCATCCCCAGGCATTTCACATCCGGGTATCTGCCGGGATGGGCGAGGTACGGCGTATCGCTGGCCTCGTGCGATTGCATGTATTCATGCGCAGGGATGCGCAAGATGGGCAAAGGCATTGACGATAACTATCGTCATATGAAAAGTCAATATACAAGCCGGACGAGACATCGCGGTCTCTCCGGCCGTCCATCCTCCCGGATGGACCTGACTTCGCATGAGCGGCGAGCGGGCGTTCCCTGCGCGGTACGCGCTTCAGCCGGATGGGGTGGTTTCGCCTTGCGCCAGGTGCTTCTTCGCCGCCTCGGCGATCACCGCGTGCAGGCCGCGCATGTCGTCGCCCTCGGCGATGCAGGCGAGCAGTTCGCGGCGCATCTGCGGCGTCCAGAACATCTGCAGGTGCCTGGCGATCGCGGCTTCCGCCTCGCTGCGGTCGGGGTAGGCGGCGAAGTAGTCGCCGATGCGGTTGGCCATGCGCACGAGGTTGTCGATGTCCATGGTGGTTTCAGGCGATGAGGGTTTCGGGAAAGGTGTAGGCGGTGCCGCGGCCGCCGCGGGCGAAACCCACCAGCGTGAGGCCGGCGTCGAGGGCCAGCCGCACCGCGTGCGCGGTGGGCGCGGAAACCGCGGCCAGGGCGCCGATGCCGGCGGCGGCGGTCTTGTAGATCATCTCGTAGCTGGCGCGGCTGGTGACGACGACGAAGCCGTCCCGCGGGTCGCCGCCCCAGCGCAGCAGGGCGCCGATGAGCTTGTCGAGTGCGTTGTGGCGGCCCACGTCCTCGCGCACCAGCAGTACTTCGCCGTCGGCGGCGGCCCAGGCGGCGGCATGCGCTCCGCCGGTCTTGCGGTGCAGCGGCTGGTCGTGGCCGAGTTCGTCCAGCGCGCGCGCCAGCGCCCGCCGCGACAGCGCGAAGCGGTGGGTGAGCGGCGCCACCGGCCGCATCGCCGCGGACAGGCTGTCGACGCCGCACAGTCCACAGCCTGTCCGTCCGGCGAGCGAGCGGCGGCGCAGCTTGAGGTGGGCGAAGCGCTCGGCGGCCAGTTCGATGCGCACCTCGATGCCTTCGCCGGTCGTGACGATGTCCATGCCGTAGATGTCCTGCCGGCGGGACACGATGCCCTCGGTGAGACTGAAGCCGTAGGCGAAATCCTCCAGGTCGGAGGGCGTCGTCAGCATCACCGCGTGGGAGATGCCGTTGTAGACGAGCGCGACGGCGATTTCCTCGACCAGCGTGTCCTGCACCGCGCGCGCCTGGCTTCCGCCCTGCCCGGCGCCGTCCCATGCCGCGGCGCTCACCGTCGCATGGTCGGGCGGCAGGTCGAAACCGTCCTTTCCCGGTTCGCCGGCCGGGTAGGCGGGCAGGAGGCGGGCGCGCGGCTCAAGCATCGACCTTGCCTTTTTCCGCCTCGCGGTGGCCCTGCAGGTAGGCTTTCTGGCGCGCGGCGAAGTCGTGGTGGCGGCGCTGCCATTCGGACGGCTGGCTCACCGGCACCACCTGCACCGCGGTGACCTTGTATTCCGGGCAGTTGGTCGCCCAGTCGGAGTTGTCGGTGGTGATGACGTTGGCGCCCGATTCCGGGAAGTGGAAGGTGGTATAGACCACGCCGGGCTGCACGCGCCCGGTGACGGTGGCGCGCAGCACGGTCTCGCCGGCGCGGCTCGCCACGCCGACCCAGTCGCCGTCCCGGATGCCGCGTTCCTCGGCGTCGTGGGGATGGATCTCCAGCCTGTCCTCGGCATGCCACACGATGTTGGCGGTGCGCCGCGTCTGCGCGCCGACGTTGTACTGGCTCAGGATGCGCCCGGTGGTCAGCAGCAGCGGGTAGCGCTTGCTGGCGCGCTCGTCGGTCGGCACGTAGGCGGTGAGCATGAAGCGGCCCTTGCCGCGCACGAAGTGGTCGACGTGCATGATCGGCGTGCCTTCGGGGGCGGCTTCGTTGCATGGCCACTGGATGCTGCCGAGTGCGTCCAGCCTGGCGTAGCCGACGCCGTGGAAGGTGGGCGTGAGGCGGGCGATCTCGTCCATGATCTCGGACGGATGCGCGTAGTCCATCGGGTAGCCCAGTGCTCTCGCCAGCGCGCAGGTCACCTCCCAGTCGGCCATGCCGGCCAGCGGCGGCATCACCTTGCGCACGCGCGAGATGCGGCGCTCCGCGTTGGTGAAGGTGCCGTCCTTTTCGAGGAAGGACGAACCGGGCAGGAAGACGTGGGCGTACTTGGCCGTCTCGTTGAGGAAGATGTCCTGCACCACCACGCACTCCATCGCCCGCAGCGCCGCCTCGACGTGCTGGGTGTTGGGGTCGGACTGGGCGATGTCCTCGCCTTCGATGTAGAGGCCGAGGAAGCTGCCGTCCAGCGCCGCCTCGAACATGTTCGGGATGCGCATGCCCGGTTCGGGGTCGATCGCGACGCCCCACTCCGATTCGAACAGGCCGCGGGTGGCGGCATCCGACACATGGCGGTAGCCGGGCAGTTCGTGCGGGAAGGAGCCCATGTCGCACGAACCCTGCACGTTGTTCTGGCCGCGCAGCGGGTTGACGCCCACGCCCATGCGTCCGACGTTGCCGGTGGCCATCGCCAGGTTCGCGATCGCCATCACCATGGTCGAGCCCTGCGAATGCTCGGTGACGCCCAGGCCGTAGTAGATGGCGGCATTGCCGCCGGTGGCGTACAGGCGGGCGGCGCCGCGCACCGCTTCGGCCGGCACGCCGGTGACCGCCGCGGTGGCTTCGGGCGAGTTCTCCGGCCGCGCGACGAAATCGCGCCACTGGCGGCAGGCGGCTTCCTCGCAGCGTTCGGCGACGAAGGCTTCGTTCACCAGCCCTTCGGTGACGATGACGTGCGCCAGCGCGTTGGCGACGGCGACGTTGGTGCCGGGCAGGAGCTTGAGGTGGTAGTCGGCCTGCACGTGCGGCGTCTTCACCAACTCGATGCTGCGCGGGTCGACCACGATCAGCTTCGCGCCCTCGCGCAGCCGGCGCTTGAGCAGCGAGCCGAACACCGGGTGGCCCTCGGTCGGGTTGGCGCCGATCACCATGACGACGTCGGCCTGCAGCACCGATTCGAAGGTCTGCGTGCCGGCCGATTCGCCCAGCGTCTGCTTGAGGCCGTAGCCGGTGGGCGAATGGCAGACGCGCGCGCAGGTGTCGACGTTGTTGTTGCCGAAGGCGGCGCGCACCAGCTTCTGCACCAGATAGGTTTCCTCGTTGGTGCAGCGCGACGAGGTGATGCCGCCCACCGCGCCGCGGCCGTACCTGGCCTGGATGCGGCGGAATTCGCCCGCGGCGTGGCCGATCGCCTCTTCCCAGCTCACCTTGCGCCAGGGCT
Organism: Thauera sp. K11; assembly: GCF_002354895.1. Lineage (NCBI taxonomy): Bacteria > Pseudomonadati > Pseudomonadota > Betaproteobacteria > Rhodocyclales > Zoogloeaceae > Thauera > Thauera sinica. The sequence goes on along the minus strand of NZ_CP023439.1, from coordinate 3,994,341 downwards.
CGTCGATGCTGGCGCGGATCATCGGCGTGGTGATGCGGTCCGGATGGGTGGCGTAGCCCCAGGCGAAGCGGCCCTTCACGCACGAATGGCCCATGTTCGCCTTGCCGTCCTTGTGCGGCACCATGCGCACCACTTCGCTGCCCTTGAGCTCGGCCTTGAACGAGCAGCCCACGCCGCAGTAGGCGCAGGTGGTGATCACGCTCTTTTCCGCCTGGCCCATGGCGATGACGGATTTTTCCATCAGCGTGGCGGTAGGGCAGGCTTGCACGCAGGCGCCGCAGGACACGCATTCGGATTCGAGGAAGGGCTGGCTGGTGCCGGCCGCGACGCGCGAATCGAAGCCGCGGCCGGAGATCGTCAGCGCGAAGGTGCCCTGGATCTCCTCGCAGGCGCGCACGCAGCGGTTGCACACGATGCACTTGGCGGGGTCGTAGGCGAAGTAGGGGTTGGACAGGTCGGGCGCGACCGCGCTCCTGCTGTCGAAATGATTGCGCCCTTCCATGCCGTAGCGCACTTCGCGCAGGCCGACCACGCCGGCCATGTCCTGCAGCTCGCAGTTGCCGTTGGCGGCGCAGGTCAGGCAGTCGAGCGGGTGGTCGGAGATGTAGAGTTCCATCACGCCGCGGCGCAGCTCGGCCAGCCGGGCGCTCTGCGTGCGCACCACCATGCCGGCCTCCGCCGGCGTCGTACAGGAGGCCGGGTAGCCGCGCCGGCCTTCGATCTCGACCAGGCACAGGCGGCACGAGCCGAACGGCTCCAGGCTGTCGGTGGCGCACAGCTTGGGGATGCGGTTGCCGGCCAGTTCCGCGGCACGCATCACCGATGTGCCGGCCGGCACGCTCACCGGGGTGCCGTCGATCTCCAGCGTCACCATCCCGGTGGACGTGCGCTTCGGCGTGCCGTAATCGGGTTCGCGAAAAATGGTCATTCTTGTCTCCTGCACATTTGCCTCGTCCGCCCGTGCCGTCCCTCGAAGGGCTCTTTCGGCCGGGCGGCGTACCTCCTGCCGCGCTTCGCTTCCCTACGGGCGACAGCGCGGGGCGTTCAGGCCGTTCAGGCCGCCGCCGTCTTGTCGATGCCGAAGTCTTCGGGGAAGTGCTTCAGCGCGGACTGCACCGGGTAGGGCGTCATGCCGCCCATCGCGCACAGCGAACCCGCCAGCATGGTGTCGCACAGCGAGTCGAGCAGCGCGATGTTCCGGCCCCGCTCCTGCCCGGCGATGATGCGGTCGATCACCTCCACGCCGCGTACCGCGCCGATGCGGCAGGGCGTGCACTTGCCGCAGGATTCCTCGGCGCAGAAGGCCATCGCGTGGCGCGCCATCTTCGCCATGTCCACGCTGTCGTCGAAGGCGACGATGCCGCCGTGGCCGACCATCGCGCCCATCGCCGCGTACTGTTCGTAGTCCAGCGGCATGTCGAACCGTGCCGCGGGCACATAGGCGCCGAGCGGTCCGCCGACCTGCGCGGTGCGCAGCGGCCGGCCGCTGGCGCTGCCGCCGCCATAGTCTTCCAGCAGTTCGCGCAGCGTGACGCCGAAGGCTTTTTCCACCAGGCCGGTGTGGCGCAGGTTGCCGGCGAGCTGGAAGGGCAGGGTGCCGCGCGAGCGGCCCAGCCCGTAGTCGCGGTAGAAGGCGGCACCGCGCGCGAGGATGAGCGGCACGGTGGCGAGGCTCATCACGTTGTTGATCACCGTCGGCCTGCCGAACAGGCCCGACACCGCCGGCAGCGGCGGCTTGGCGCGCACCACGCCGCGCTTGCCCTCGAGGCTTTCCAGCATCGAGGTTTCCTCGCCGCAGATGTAGGCGCCGGCGCCCAGGCGCACGTCGATGTCGAAGGCGCGCCCGCAGCCGGCGACGCTCGCGCCCAGCCAGCCGGCGGTGCGTGCGCGCGCGACCGCGGCCTGCAGCGTGCGGAAGGCGTGCGGGTATTCGGAGCGCACGTAGATGTAGCCCTGCGTCGCACCCACCGCCAGGCCGGCGATCGCCATGCCCTCGATCAGGCAGTAGGGGTCGCCCTCCATCAGCATGCGGTCGGAGAAGGTGCCGGAGTCGCCCTCGTCGGCATTGCAGGCGACGTACTTCTGCGCCGCCGGCGTGTCGAGCACGGTTTTCCACTTGATGCCGGTGGGGAAGGCGGCGCCGCCGCGGCCGCGCAGGCCGGAATCGGTGACCTCCTGCACCACCTCGGCCGGCGGCATGGCGGCCGCCCGTTCGAGGCCGGCGAAGCCGCCGTGCGCGCGGTAGTCGTCCAGGCTGAGCGGGTCGGTCACGCCCACGCGGGCGAAGGTCAGGCGCTCCTGGCGGGCGAGGAAGGGGATCTGCCCGGTGAGGCCGTGGCACAGCGAATGCGCCGCGCCCTGATGGAAGCCGGCGTCGAACAGCCCGGCCACGTCTTCGGGCTGCACCGGGCCGTAGGCGACGCGCCCCTGCGGCGTGTCGACCTCGACCAGCGGTTCGAGCCAGAACAGGCCGCGCGAACCGTTGCGCACGACTTCGACCTCGATGCCGCGCACCGCGGCCTCGTGGCGGATCGCGCGCGCGACCTGCTCGGCGCCGAGCGACAGCGCGCTGGAATCGATCGGGACGTAGAGGCGCACGCTCATGCCGGCGCTCCTTCGTGCTGCTGCAGTTCCTTTAAGACCGCATCGAAGCGCCGTCCGTTCATGCGGCCGAGGATGTCATCGTCCACCCGCATCGCCGGCGAACAGGCGCAGTTGCCCAGGCAATACACCGGCTCCAGGGTCACCGCGCCGTCCGCGGTGGTCTGGTGGAAACCGATGCCGAGCTTCGCCTTCACGTGCGCCTCCAGCGCCTCGGCGCCCATCGCCAGACAGGATTCGGCGCGGCACACCTGCACCACGTGGCGGCCGGGCGGGGTGCGGCGGAAATGGTGATAGAAGCTGACCACGCCCTCCACCTCGGCGCGCGAAAGATTGAGTGCCGAGGCGATCATCGGCAGCGCCTCGTCGGGCACGTAGCCGTAGCTGTCCTGGATCGCGTGCAGGATGGGCAGCGTGGCGCCGGGCAGTTCACGGCGCGCAGCGATCAGGGCGGCAAGCCCCGCCGCCGAGGGTGTCTCCTTGGTCATTGTCTTCACACCTTGCGCAAGTGTTGTGTGACAGGACGATAGGCCGGCGCCGTGTTCGTGCCAAGCGAATTATTCAGAAGAGGTGTTCGGTTTTCTAGAACGCCCCGACGAGCCCTCCGGCCTGCTCGAAAAGGGCTGAGATCATGGTGGAGCGCGGCTCGCGGGCCAGCGTGACGAGGCCGGTGTGCCACTTCACCGCGGGCGCGACCAGGCGCAGGGTATGGAAGCCGCTGGGCGCGCCGATCAGTTCCAGCACGCTGCTCGGCAGGATGCTGCCCCACGGGCCGGCGCGCACGTGGGCGAGGATGCTGAGGATGGAGTTGGTCTCCAGGCTGATCTGCGGCGCGCAGCCGAGTTCGGCGAACACCCGGTCTATGGTCTGCCGGTTCTGCATGTCGCGCGACAGCAGGCACAGCGGCTGCTGCGCGGCCCGGTGCCATTCGATCTCGTCGCGCCCGGCGAGCGGGCCGCCGCTGCGCGTCAGGAAGGCGAGGTCTTCCTCCCAGATCGGCAGGCAGTGCAGGTCGCCCGCGCTGCCGGATTCCACGTACAGGATGCCGGCCTCCAGCTCGAAGCTGCGCAACTGCGCGAGGATGGTCTGCGTGCTGGCCGAACGCACCTCGATGTTCACGCGCGGATGGCTGCGCGCGAACGGCGCGGTCAGCGCCGAGATCACCGCCAGCGCGGTCGGGATTACGCCGACGCGCAACTGGCCGCTGAGCCCGCCGCGCATCACGTCCAGCGCCTGGCGCAGATCCTCCGCGTCGGCCACCGCGCGCTTGGCGTGCGCCACCACGCATTCGCCCTCGGGCGTGAAGCCGGCGAACTGCTGGCCGCGCTCGACCAGCACCACGCCCAGCTCCTGTTCGAGGTCGCGGATGCCGGTCGACAGCGTGGACGGCGATACGTGGCAGGACGCGGCGGCCTTGCCGAAGTGGCGCTCGCGCGCCAGCGCGATCAGGTAGAGGTACTTGCGCGAGATCATCGGCGCGAGCGTACACCCGAACGCACCCGCGGGTGCATCGGCTATAGTTCCTGCGTCATCCCTTCCGGCCGCCCGCCATGCCGCGTCCCAGCATCGAGTTCTGGTTCGAATTCGCCAGCACGTATTCCTATCTGACGGTGATGCGCATCGGCGACGCCGCGCGGCGGGCGGAGGTCGACGTCGTCTGGCGGCCCTTCCTGCTCGGGCCGGTGTTCCTCGCCCTGGGCTGGAACGATTCGCCGTTCAACATCTACCCGCCCAAGGGGCGCTACATGTGGCGCGACCTCGCGCGGCTGGCGGACAAGTACGGCCTGCCGTTCCGCCTGCCCGGCCGTTTTCCGCGCAACGGCCTGCTGGCGGCCCGGGTGGCGCTGATCGGCGCCCGGGAAGGCTGGGTGGAGCGCTTTTCGCAGGCGGTCATGGCGGCGAACTTCGCCGAGGACCGCGAAATCTCCGAGCCGGCGGTGATCGCCGACATCCTTGCCGCGCTGGCGCTGCCCGCCGACGACATCCTGCAGCGGGCGCAGGCCGCACCCAACAAGCTGGCGCTGCGCGAGCAGACGGACCGCGCCGTGGAACTGGGGCTGTTCGGCGCGCCGAGTTTCCGCGTCGATGGCGAGCTGTTCTGGGGCAACGACCGCCTGGAAGACGCGCTCGCCTGGGCGCGCGGCGAGCGGCTGCCGCCGGCGGTCGGCTGAAATCCGCCGGCGGCGCCTGGCGCACGCAGGGGCCGCCGCGCCTCGGACAGAGCCGTGCTGCTGCCGGCGTCAGCGCTTGCCGGCGGCCTCGCGCGCTTGTTCCGCCTGCTCCGCTTCGTATTCGCGGATGCGCTTGTCGTAGCGTGCGCGGTCGGCCTCCGCCTGGCGTGCCCGCTTGGCGGCCTCGGCTTCGGCCTTCGCGCGCGCGCTGGCGCGTGCGGCGTCCTTCTCGGCGCGTGCGGCTTCGGCTTCGCGTTCGGCCTTCTGCAGATCCGCTTCGCGCTGGGAGCGCAGACGCTCGGCCTCGGGCGTCGGCTGCACCGTGGCATCGCCGGCCGGAGATGGCGCCGCCGGTGCGAGAGGGGCATTCGTGACGTCGCTGCGCTTGGCCTCGGCGGCGGCGCGTTGGCGTTCGGCCAGCTCGATGCGGCGCGCCTCGGCCTCGATCCCGCGCGCGCGCCGGATGGTCTCGAGCCGCTGGGCCCTTGCCTCGTCGATGCAGCGGTTGACGAGGAACTTCTTGTAGCACGCGGCTTCGGTGCTGCGGTAGTCCGACTCGGCCTCATCCCGCAGGGCCTGTCCCTGCGCCTTCAGGCGCGCGGCCTGCTGCGACGGGGTTTCCGTTCCGGCGGCGGCCGACGGCGCGGCTGCCTGGCCGGCGGAGTCTTCCGCCACCGCTTCCTGTGCGCAGGCGGGGGCGAGCGCAGTGCAGGAGGCGGACAGGGTCAGCAGCAGGGCGGCGAGACGGCGGGACATGCGCGGCAACTCCGGTGGGTTCGGGTGAAGACGTCGGTCGGGCGCGTAGAATACCGCCTTTATTTCGCCCGGCGCGCCCGCGCGCTCGTTTCAAGACGTGATCAGCCTCCGCAACCTGCGCCTCGCCCGCGGCGCCAAGACCCTGATCGAAGGCGCGAGCCTGCAGATCTTCCCCGGCTGGAAGGTCGGCCTGACGGGCGCCAACGGCAGCGGCAAGTCCAGCCTGTTCGCGCTGCTGCGCGGCCGGCTCCACCCCGACCAGGGCGACCTCGAGATGCCGCCCGGCTGGGTCGTCGCCCATGTCGCGCAGGAAACCCCCGGCCTGCCACAGCCGGCGATCGAGTACGTGCTGGACGGCGATGCCGAACTGCGCAGGGTGCAGGCCGACCTGGCCGCCGCCGAGGCCGCCCACGACGGCGCGCGCATCGGCGAGCTGCATGCCCGCCTGCACGAGATCGGCGGCTACGCGGCGCCCGCCCGCGCCGCGGCGCTGCTCGACGGCCTGGGCTTCCTGCCCGCCGAGGTCGCGCGCCCGGTGGCGGATTTTTCCGGCGGCTGGCGCATGCGGCTGAACCTCGCGCAGGCGCTGATGTGCCGCTCCGACCTGCTGCTGCTGGACGAGCCGACCAACCACCTCGACCTCGACGCGGTGATCTGGCTGGAAGCCTGGCTGCGCGACTACCGCGGCACGCTGCTCTTGATCTCGCACGACCGCGAATTCCTCGATGCCTGCGTCACCCACGTCGCCCACATCGAACAGAAGAAGCTCGCCCTCTACACCGGCGGCTATTCCGATTTCGAGCGCCAGCGCGGCGAGCGCCTGCTGCAGCAGCAGGCGATGTACGAGAAGCAACAGCGCGAGATCGCGCACATGGAGGACTACATCCGCCGCTTCCGCGCCAAGGCCACCAAGGCGCGCCAGGCGCAGAGCCGCATCAAGGCGCTCGAGCGCATGGAGCGCATCGCCGCGGCCCATATCGATACACCCTTCACCTTCGGTTTCCGCGAGGCGCCGCCGGCACCCGATCCGCTGCTGCAGATCGAGGACGGCGCGGCCGGCTACGGCGGCCGCATGGTGCTCGAGCGCATCGGCCTCACGCTGCGCCCGGGCGAGCGTGTCGGCCTGCTCGGCCGCAACGGCGCCGGCAAGTCGACGCTGATCAAGCTGCTGGCGGACGAACTGCCGCTTGCCGCCGGCCGCCGGCTGGAAGGCAAGGGCCTGGCCACCGGCTATTTCGCGCAGCATCAGCTCGAAACCCTGCGGCCGGACGAATCCGCGCTGCAGCACGTGATGCGTCTCGATCCGGGCGCGCGCGAGCAGGATCTGCGCGACTACCTCGGCGGCTTCGACTTTCGCGGCGACGGCGCCGGCGGCACGTCCACGCCGGCGACCACGCCCTGCGGGCCGTTCTCCGGCGGCGAGAAGTCGCGCCTCGCGCTGGCGCTGCTGATCTGGCAGCGGCCCAACCTGCTGCTGCTGGACGAACCCACCAACCACCTCGACCTGGAGATGCGCCACGCGCTGACGATGGCGCTGCAGGACTATGAGGGCGCGATGGTGCTGGTGTCGCACGACCGGGCGCTGCTGCGCGCCACCTGCGACCGCTTCGTGCTGGTCGACGGCGGCCGCATCCAGCCCTTCGACGGCGATCTCGACGACTACCGCGACTGGCTCGCCGCACGCCGCGCCGAAGCCGCGGCGGCGGCGCAGTGCCCGGACCAGGCGGCCGACAAGGCCGCGCGCAAGGCCGACCGCGCCCAGGCCGCGGCCGACCGCCAGGCGCGGCTGGCGGCGCGCCGGCCGCTGGTGAAGGAGATCGAGCAGATCGACAAGCGCCTGGCGGCGTGGAACGAGGAAAAGGCCGGGCTCGACGCGCAACTCGCCGATCCGGCGCTCTACACCGGCCCGCAGGCGGGCGAGGTGCCGGCGCTGGGCAAGCGCCAGGCCGAGCTGGCCGGACGCATCGAGGAGGCGGAACTGCGCTGGCTGGAACTGCACGAGGCGCTGGAGGCGATTCCGGCGGATTGACCGGCGCCGGCCCGGAACCGGCAGGGCGCATGGCCCCGTACGCGGACGTCAGCCCGGGAGCCAGCGCGCCGGATCGATGTCCCACGTGGCGAAGTCCTCGTGCCCGGCGATGCGGTCCTGCGAATGGCGCAGATCGATCGTCTCGGGCGCGAGGTAGTACCCCTTCGTGTGGTACATGACCAGGACCGACGGATGCATCAGGTCGTCGCCATGCTGGCGCTGCACCACCGCCAGCCGGCCGCTCGCCAGGCGCACCAGCGAACCGGTGGGGTAGATCCCCACCGAGCGGATGAAAGCCTGGACCAGCTTGGGGTTGAAGTGGAACTTGCCCCACTCCAGCAGCTTGCGCAGCGCCTCGGTGGGCACCATGCCGCGGTGATAGACGCGGTTCGAGGTGATCGCGTCGTACACGTCGACGATCGCCCCCATCTGGCCGTACAGGCTGATCTCGTCTCCCTTCAGCCCGTTCGGGTAGCCGGTGCCGTCGAAGCGTTCGTGGTGCTGGGCCGCCACGTCGAGCGCGATGTCGCTGATGCCGGGCGTGGCCTGCAGGATGATCTTGCTCTGCACCACGTGGCTCTTCATCTTGACGGCTTCGGCGTCGGTGAGCTTGGCCGGCTTGTTCAGGATCTCGTCGGGCACCTTCGCCTTGCCCACGTCGTGCAGCAGGGCGCCGATCGCGATCTCGCGGATGGTGGGGCGGTCCAGGCCCAGTGCGCGCGCGAACGTGGTCATCAGCGTGCACACCGACACCGAGTGCTGGAAGGTGTATTCGTCGTGGCTCTTCAGCCGTGCCAGTGGCAGCAGGGCATCCTGGTTGCGGAAGATCGAGTCGACGATGCGCTCGACCAGCGGCTCGACCTTCTCGAGTTCGATCTGCCTGCCCAGGCGCACGTCGTCCATCATGTCGCGCACGATGCGGTTGGCCTCGCGATGCAGGGCGACGGCGCGGGTCACCTCGTCGGCGAGGGAGGAGCGCGCCGCGGGCGCTTCCGGCGCGGAGGCGATGGTCTCGAGTTCGTCCTGCGCCGCCCTGTCGGTTTCCTGCTGCGTGGGTGCCTCCAGCACGTCGGCACCGCGCTCGGTGTCGATGTAGATCTCCTGTACGCCGATTTCGCGGACCTTGGCCACGGTCTCCTCGTCCTTCACCGCGAAGCGGCTGCGCAGGAAGTTGTGGTCCATCCACCCGCAATTGAGGTCGTGGATGTACATGCCGGGGCGGAGCTGGCCGATCGCGATGCGCTTGATCATTGTCTTTGCATATGGAGTTTGCGCGATTCTAGCCGCAGGCCGGAGCGGAGAGGGGGGAAGAATCCACGCTCGCCCGCAGATGGGGCCGGCGCGGGCGGGCTGAGGCGGGTTTCGCGGATGTTAGAATCGCCGCTTTCCCGCTCAGGAGCGCCCGGTGCGTATCGTCTGTCTCGACCTCGAAGGTGTCCTGGTCCCCGAAATCTGGATCGAATTCGCTGAGCGTACCGGCATCCCCGGGCTGCGCCGCACCACGCGCGACGAGCCGGACTACGACACGCTGATGAAGTACCGCCTGAACATCCTCGCGGAAAGGAAGCTCGGCCTGCCCGACATCCAGAAGGTCATCGCCGGCATGGGGCCGATGTCCGGCGCGCGCGAGTTTCTCGACGACCTGCGCGACGCCTACCAGGTCGTGATCCTGTCCGACACCTTCTACGAGTTCGCCAAGCCGCTGATGAAGCAGCTCGGCATGCCCACGCTGTTCTGCCACAGCCTCGAAGCCGACGGCGAGGGCATCCTGGTGAACTACCACCTGCGCATGCCGGACCAGAAGCGCGAGGCGGTCAGGCGCTTCAAGGAACTCAACTTCAAGGTCGTCGCCGCGGGCGATTCCTACAACGACACCGCGATGCTGGGCGAAGCCGACGGCGGCATCCTGTTCCACCCGCCGGAAAACGTCGTCCGCGAATTCCCGCAGTATCCGGTGGTGCGCGACTACGGCGCGCTGCGCCAGGAAATCGACAAGGCTTTCGCCAGCGCCCGCTGATTCCGGCGACGGCCCGCACGCGGCCGCCGCCCGCCACGTTCGCCGCCCCCGCGGGGGCCGGGTTTCTTCAATTCACGTCTTGCAGCACACTGCCATGCACCGCGAACGCTTCTACACGCTTTCCGCCTCCTGCCCCGACCGTGTCGGCATCGTCGCCCGGGTGTCCGGCTTCTTCGCCGGGCACGGCGGCTGGATACTCGAGACGTCCCTGCACGCCGAGCCGCCGGCCGACCCTGCCGGCAGCGGCGAATCCGTCGGCCGCTACTTCATGCGCATCGAGATCAAGGCCGATTCGCTGCCCTTCCACCTCGCCGAGCTGCGCGAGCGCTTCCGCCCGCTGGCCGAGGAGCTGGAAATGGACTGGAAGATCACCGACTCGGCGGTCAAGAAGCGCGTCGTGCTGCTGGTGAGCAAGCAGGAGCACTGCCTGTACGACCTGCTCGCGCGCTGGAAGTCGAAGGAACTCGACATCGAGATCCCCTGCGTGATCTCCAACCACGACACCTTCCGCGGCTTCGTCGAGTGGCACGGCATCCCCTTCCATCACGTGCCGGTCGCGCCCGACAACAAGACGGGGGCCTATGCCGAGGTGCAGCGCATCTTCGAGGAAGTGCGCGGCGACACCATGGTGCTGGCGCGCTACATGCAGATCCTGTCGCCCGGGCTGTGTGCCGCCTACCCGGGCCGCATCATCAACATCCACCACAGTTTCCTGCCCAGCTTCGTCGGCGCCAGGCCCTACCACCAGGCTTGGGCCAAGGGCGTCAAGCTGATCGGCGCCACCTGCCACTACGTGACTGCCGATCTCGACCAGGGGCCGATCATCGAGCAGGACGTGATCCGCATCGACCACTCCGACGCGGTCGAGGACATGGTGCGCTACGGCAAGGACATCGAGAAGACCGTTCTCGCCCGCGGCCTGCGCTACCACCTGGAAGACCGCGTGCTGGTGCACGGCAACAAGACGATCGTGTTCCGCTGAAAGGTCCGCAGCCGGCGCGCCGACCGGAAAGCCGCCGCGCCGGCCACGATCGGCGCCGGGGCGGCGGCGGCCGGGCTCACGACCGCGACGGATAGTCGGTCACGAAACGGGTACGCACCCGCCGGGCGCGTTCCACCTTCTCCGTATCGCCGTTGCGTGCCGCATGGTCGATGAGTTCGTCCATGTACTCGGTGAGCACCAGCACGCCGGCCGACGTCTGCACCAGGCAGCAGGCCATCTGTGCGGCGGCGATGCCGGAGATGCCGCGGTATTCGGCGAGGAGGGCAACTTCCTCGTCGCTGATGCCGCAGTAATCGAGGCAGTCTCGAATCGATAGCATGTGGATGTCCTCCAGAAAAACCGTCGTCTGATGCGACGTGTCGCCCGTCCTGGAACCGGTCCAGGCAGGATTGGCCATCATACGTCATCCGCATTACAGATGTAAGTATGTGATTTTTAAAGATAAATGCTGTGGTGCACAAAGTGGCGGAAGTGCCGCGGCGGCCGACCTCTTCCACCACTGCCGCCACCCGCGCAGAGGCGGCGGCACGTGATTCCGCCGCCGCCGGGACCTTCTCCGGGGATGGCCGGCGGCGGACGGGACGCGCAGGCCCCGCGAAAAAAACGGCGCCCCGCAGGGCGCCGCAGCATGCCTGGCGCGCAGGGGCGCCGCGGACGTGCTCAGTTCTGGTACGCGGTCTCGCCGTGGGCGGTGATGTCGAGACCTTCGCGCTCCTCGTCCTCCGGCACACGCAGGCCGATCAGCACATCGACGATCTTGTAGGAGACGAAGGACACGACGCCGCTCCACACGATGGTCAGCAGCACGCTCTTGGCCTGGATCCAGACCTGGCTCGCGATCGAGAAGTCCGCCGCGCCGGTGCCGCCGAAGGCGGGGGCGGCGAGCACGCCGGTGAGGATGGCGCCGACGATGCCGCCCACGCCATGCACGCCGAACACGTCGAAGGCGTCATCCACGCGGAGCATGCGCTTGAGGCCGCTGACGCCCCACAGGCACACCAGGCCGGCGATCAGGCCCAGCACGATCGAACCCATCGGTCCGACGAATCCGGCCGCCGGGGTCACCGCGACGAGGCCCGCCACCGCGCCGGACGCGGCGCCGAGCATCGAAGGCTTGCTCTTGAACAGCGCTTCGCCGGCGATCCAGGACAGCGTTGCCGCGCCGGTGGCCAGGATGGTGTTGATGAAGGCGAGCGCGGCTCCCGAGGTGGCGCCGAGCGCCGAACCGGCGTTGAAGCCGAACCAGCCCACCCACAGCAGCGAGGCACCGACCATGGTCAGCGTCAGCGAATGCGGGGTCAGCGCCTCGCGGCCGAAGCCGATGCGCTTGCCCACCAGGTAGGCACCCACCAGGCCGGCGACGCCGGCGTTGATGTGCACCACGGTGCCGCCGGCGAAGTCGAGCGCGCCGTCCTCGAACAGCAGGCCGCCCGCGGACCACACCATGTGCGCCATCGGCAGGTAGCTGAAGGTGAACCACAGCACCGAGAACAGCAGCACCGACGAGAACTTGATGCGCTCGGCGAAGGCTCCGATGATCAGCGCGCAGGTGATGGCGGCGAAGGTCGACTGGAAGGCGACGAACACGTATTCGGGCAGGCTGCCCGACAGCGTGTCGATGGTGACGCCGTTCAGGAAGATCTTGTCCAGGCTGCCGATGAAGGTGCCTTCGCCGCCGAATGCCAGGCTGTAGCCATACAGCGCCCACAGCACGGTGATCAGCGAGAAGATCACGAAGACCTGCATCAGCACCGACAGCATGTTCTTGCTGCGTGCCAGCCCGCCGTAGAACAGCGCCAGGCCGGGGATCACCATCAGGATCACCAGCATCGTCGAGGTCAGCATCCAGGCGACGTCGCCGTGGTCGACCTGTACCGCGGCTGCGGCCGCGTCCTGGGCGCACGAGGTGCCCGCGAAGCCGGCGGCGGCGGCTGCCAGCAGGATCGAAAGCAGTTTGGAGCGAAGTTTCATTTTTGTTCTCCCTTACAGGGCGTCGGTGCCGGTTTCGCCGGTGCGGATGCGGATGGCCTGCTCGAGGTCGAAGACGAAGATCTTGCCGTCGCCGATCTTGCCGGTGGCGGCCGACTTCTCGATCGCCTCGATGGCCTGGTCGAGGATGTCGTCGGAAATCGCGGCTTCGATCTTCACCTTGGGCAGGAAGTCGACCACGTATTCGGCGCCGCGGTAGAGTTCCGTGTGGCCCTTCTGGCGGCCGAAGCCCTTGACCTCGGTGACGGTGATGCCCTGCACGCCGATCGCGGACAGCGCCTCGCGCACTTCGTCGAGCTTGAAGGGTTTGATGATGGCGGCGATGAATTTCATTTCAATCTCCTCGGGGCCAGCCGCCTCGTTCCATGCGGCGGCCGGGCGGTTGCGTTGAAGGATCAGAAGGCGCGGCTGATCGACAGGATCACGCGTTCGTCGCCGAGATCCGACTTGCTGTCGTCGGTATCGACGTAGTGCAGGCCGAGATCGAAGCCGCCCAGCGACTTGGTGACGCCGACTTTCCAGTCGTTGTAGGAGGTGCCGTAGCCGCCCTCGATCTTCTGGCGGCCGATGTGCGCATTCAGCTTCAGGCCGTCGACGATCTCGTAGCTGGCCGACAGGTCGAAGTACTGGCTGCCGTCGGATTTCTTCGTGCCGAACAGGTCGGTGAAACTGTACGAATACTTGAAGGTCAGGAATTCCCACGACACGCCGACATAGCCTTCCAGCGTGTTCGGGCTGTTGAAGCCCTTCGGATAGCTGCCCGGGTAGTAGTACTGCAGCAGGCCGACGTCGTAGCCGAAGGCACCGACCGTGCCCTTGTAGCCGCCATAGACGTCGAGTTCGAGGCTGTTGCTGACCTTGGGATCGGCATCGGACAGCCACGACACGTTCGTGCCCCACACGCCGGCGTAGAGGCCGCTGGCGTGCGCATAGTCGAAGCCGCCCTGTAGCGCCGGCTTCTCGTCGGTCTGGCTGTAGCCGCGATAGGCATAGTCGGAGACGATGCCGACGTTGGCGGTGAAGGGGCTGGCTTCCTCGGCGTGCGCGGTGCCGGCGATCGGCAGCAGCGTCATCAGGGCCGCGACCGAGACGGCGGTGAGGGTGGGCTTGCTCATTGTTTTCTCCTTGTGAGAGTGAAGGTGCTGACGGCTGACCTTAAGCATGCGCCGTGCCATATCCATGAAATCGGCGCCAGAAAAGGGATTCGAGGCAGCCGCAGGTATGCCGTCATGGCGTGCTAATGCTGCATTGCAGGAAAAATCACGCGCAACGGCAGCCTGGATGCACCAGTGTGGTGCGTGACAATGGCATCGGGCACCAAATAGGAGGGGCGAGGTGTTTTCCGCCCCGGAATCCGGCCCTGGGCGCCGTGCTAAACTGGCGCCCGTCCCCCATCAGGTAGTGAAGACGCCGCCATGAGCACCCCCCGCTTCCTCGACGAAATCGGTTCCAGGCTGTCCGAACTGGCTGCCAACAGTCCCGCACGCGACATCGAGAAGAACGTCAAGGCCATGCTGGGCAGCGCGTTCAGCCGCCTCGACCTGGTGACGCGCGAGGAATTCGACGTGCAGCGCGAGGTGCTTGCGCAGGCGCGGCAGAAGCTCGGCGAACTCGAGGCGCGTGTCGCCGAACTCGAGGCGAAGCTGGCCGCAGGCGGCGGCAGGCCCGCCTGATCCCTTTCCGGCGGCCGCTCCGGCCGCCATCCGTTTGTCATCGTCCGGGCCTCTCCGCTAGACTGGGCACCCCCCTGTCAGGAGATCCGCATGTCACTTGCGCTGGTCCGCACCCGCGCGCTCGACGGCCTGGATGCGCCCGAGGTCACCGTCGAGGTCCATCTCGCCAATGGCCTGCCGGCGTTCAATCTGGTCGGCCTGCCCGACACCGAGGTGCGCGAGGCGCGCGACCGGGTGCGGGCCGCCATCCTGACCTCGCAGTTCGAGTTCCCGCAGCGCCGCATCACCGTCAACCTCGCGCCGGCCGACCTGCCCAAGGAGGGCGGGCGCTTCGACCTGCCGATCGCCGTCGGCATTCTCGCCGCGTCGGGCCAGGTGAGCGGCGAACTGCTCGATTCGCTCGAGTTCTGCGGCGAACTGTCGCTGACCGGCGGCCTGCGCGCGGTGCGCGGCGTGCTGGCGGCGGCGCTCGCCGCGGCACGGGCCGGGCGCGGCCTCGTCCTCGCCGCCGACAACGGCGGCGAAGCGGCGCTCGCGCGCGAGGCGAGGGTGCTGCCCGCCACCAGCCTGCTCGCGGTATGCGCCCACCTGAACGGGCATGAGGCGCTGGTCCGCCACAGCGTGGCCGCGCCGGCCGGCGAAGCGGCCGCGGCGCCGGATCTGGCCGACGTGCGCGGCCAGTTGCAGGCGCGGCGCGCGCTCGAAGTGGCGGCAGCCGGCGGGCACTCGCTGCTGATGTTCGGCCCGCCCGGAACCGGCAAGTCCATGCTCGCCCAGCGCCTGCCCGGACTGCTGCCGCCGATGGACGAGGCCGAGGCGCTCGAGAGTGCGGCGGTGTTCTCGCTCGAAGGCGGCTTCGAGCCGTCGGCCTGGGGCAGGCGGCCCTTCCGGGCGCCGCATCACTCCGCCTCGGCCGCCGCGCTGGTGGGCGGCGGCGCGTTGCCGCGGCCCGGCGAGATCTCGCTGGCCAACCACGGCGTGCTGTTTCTCGACGAACTGCCGGAGTTCGACCGCCGCGTGCTCGAGTCGCTGCGCGAGCCGCTGGAATCGGGCGTCGTCACCGTGTCGCGCGCGCGCCGGCGGGCCGAGTTTCCGGCGCGCTTCCAACTGGTTGCGGCGATGAATCCCTGCCCCTGCGGCTATGCCGGACATCCGGCGCGCGCCTGCAACTGCACGCCGGACCAGGTGGCGCGCTACCGTCGCCGGCTGTCGGGCCCGCTGCTGGACCGCATCGACCTCACCGTGGAAGTGCCGGCGCTCGCGCACGAGGACCTCGCCGCCGCGCCGGCGGGCGAATCGTCGGCGACGGTGCGTGCCCGCGTGTCGCAGGCGCGCGCCCTGCAGCACGAGCGCCAGGGCGGTCCCAACGCCAGGCTGGAACCCGGGCGGGTGGAGGAAATCTGCGCGCCGGATGCCGCGGGTGCCGCGCTGCTCAAACAGGCGATGAGCCGGCTGAACCTGTCGGCGCGCGCCTACCATCGCGTGCTGCGTGTGGCGCGCACGCTCGCCGATCTCGCCGGCGCGGAACGCCCCAACATGGTGCATGTGGCCGAGGCGATCCAGTACCGCCGCAGCCTGGACGGGCGATAGGGCGCCGCGGCGTCAGGCAGCCTCGCCCAGGTAGGCCGCGCGCACCTTCGGGTCGGCCAGCAGCGCCTCGCCGGTGCCGGTCAGGGTGATCCTGCCCGATTCCATCACGTAGCCGCGCTGCGCGAATTCCAGCGCCAGGTTGGCGTTCTGCTCGACGAGCAGGATGGTCACGCCTTCCCTGGCGACCGACTGCACGACCTCGAAGATCTTCTCCACGACCAGCGGCGCCAGGCCCATCGACGGTTCGTCGAGCAGCAGCAGTCTGGGGCGCGACAGCAGCGCGCGGCCGATCGCCACCATCTGCTGTTCGCCGCCCGACAGCGTGCCCGCGATCTGGTGCAGGCGTTCCTTCACCCGCGGCAGCATGGTGTAGACGCGTTCCAGGTCGGCGTCGATGCCGGCGGCGTCGCTGCGGGTGTAGGCGCCCATGCGCAGGTTCTCTTCCACCGTCAGCCGGGTGAAGATGCCGCGCCCTTCGGGCACCAGCGCGATGCCGCGGCGCAGGCGCCGGTGGGCCGGCACGGCGTTCATCTTGTCGCCGGCGTAGCTGATTTCGCCGCCGGCCACCGGCAGCACGCCGGCGATCGCGTTCAGCGTGGTGGTCTTGCCGGCGCCGTTGGCGCCGATCAGGCAGACGAGTTCGCCGGCGTAGAGTTCGAGATCGATGCCCTTCACCGCCTTGATGCCGCCGTAGGCGATCTGCAGGTTCTGCAACTGCAGCAGCGGCGATACCGGATTAGTGTGCATGCTTGCCTCCGCCGAGGTAGGCGGCGATCACCGCTTCGTTCTTCTGCACTTCGGCGGGCACGTCCTCGGCGATCTTCCTGCCGAAATCGAGCACGGCGACGCGGTTGCACAGGCCCATCACCAGCTTCACGTCGTGCTCGATCAGCATCACCGTGATGCCGTCGCGGCGGATCTGCTCGATCAGCACCTTCAACTGCGCGGTTTCGGTGGCGTTCATGCCGGCCGCCGGTTCGTCCAGCGCCAGCAACTGCGGCTCGGTGGCCAGCGCGCGGGCGATCTCGAGCCGGCGCTGGTCGCCGTAGGACAGGTTCTTCGACACCACGTCGGCGAAGTGCGCGATGCCGACGTACTTGAGCAGTTCGTAGGCGCGCTCGGTGGTCAGGCGCTCTTCCTCGCGGGTGAAGCGGTTCTGCGTCAGCACGCCCCACACGCCCGCCTTGGTGCGGATGTGGTGGCCGGCCATGACGTTCTCGAGCGCGGTCAGCTCGCGGAACAGGCGGATGTTCTGGAAGGTGCGGGCGATGCCGCGGCCCACCACCTTGTGCGGCTTGCCCGCCGGCAGCTCGGAGCCGTTGAAGACGAACTCGCCGCCGTCCGGCGTGTAGGCGCCGGTCAGCACGTTGAAGAAGGTCGTCTTGCCGGCGCCGTTGGGGCCGATCAGGCCATACACCTCGCCCTTGCGGATGGTCAGCGACACGTCTGACAGCGCCTGCAGGCCGCCGAAGCGCTTGCCGATGCCGCGGGCTTCGAGCAGCGTGATCACTTGGCGCCCTCCTGCTTGAGCTTCTCGGTCAGGTGCCGGTCGTGGGAGTAGCGGGCGCGCGCCGGGATCATGCCCGCCGGGCGCAGCAGCATCATCAGGATCATGGCCAGGGACAGCAGCAGCATGCGCAGCACTTCGGGGTCGAGCAGCACGTGGCCGAACAGCGTCTGCTGCAGCGGCACCGCGACGTCGCGCAGGATCTCGGGCAGCAGGGCGAGCACGAAGGCGCCGACCACCGCGCCGGCGATGTTGCCCATGCCGCCGAACACCACCATGGTGAGCACCGCGATGGACTCCATCAGGCTGAAGCTCTCCGGGCTGACGAAACCCTGGAAGGCGCCGAACAGACAGCCCGACACGCCGCCGAAGGTGGCGCCGAGCGAGAACGCCAGCAGCTTCATGTTGCGGGTGTTGATGCCGATCGCCTTGGCCGCCAGTTCGTCGTCGCGCATCGCCGCCCAGGCACGGCCGATGCGCGAGATCTGCAGGCGCTGGATGAAGAGGATGGAGCCCGTCACCGCCAGCAGGAAGAAGTAGTAGTAGAGGAACAGCGAGTTGATCGTGAAGTTCTCGCCGATCTGGATGTTGCGCGACAGGTCCCAGCCGAACAGGTTGATCGGGTCGATCATGTTGATGCCCTGCGGCCCGTTGGTGATGTTCACCGGGTAGTTCAGGTTCAGCATGAAGATGCGCACGATCTCCCCGAAGCCCAGCGTCACGATGGCGAGGTAGTCGCCCCTCAGCCGCAGCACCGGAAAGCCCAGCGCGATGCCGGCCAGCGCGGCGAAGCCGGCGCCCAGCGGCAGGATCACCCAGAACGGCAGATGGACCTCGAAGTGCGGCGAGGCGAGGAAGGCGAAGGTGTACGCGCCCACCGCGTAGAACGCGATGTAGCCCAGGTCGAGCAGACCGGCGAAGCCCACCACCAGGTTCAGGCCCAGCGCCAGCATCATGTACAGCAGCGCGAAGTCGAGGATGCGCACCCAGCTCCGGCCGAACTGCCAGGCGATCAGCGGCGCGGCCAGCGCGATGATGATGATCAGCCAGCGCGCGGCCATGGGGTTGCGTTTGCCCAGCCAGGGGATGGCGGCGGCGAGTTCGTTCATGGTGTGGTCGCTCCCTTATGCGCGGTCCGACACGCGTTCGCCCAGCAGCCCGGTCGGGCGGAAGATCAGCACCAGCCCGAGGATGATGAAGGCGAAGATGTCCTGGTACGAGGAGTTCAGGAAGCCGAAGGTGAGGTGTTCGATGTAGCCCGCGCCGAAGGATTCGACCAGGCCGAGCACGACGCCGCCGAGCATGGCGCCGCCGAGGTTGCCGATGCCGCCCAGCACCGCGGCGGTGAAGGCTTTCAGGCCGGGCATGAAACCCATGCCGTAGTGGGCGATGCCGTAGTTGCTGGCGAACATCACGCCCGCCACCGCGGCCAGCGCCGCGCCGATGACGAAGGTGAAGGCGATCACCGCATTGGTGTCCACGCCCATCAGGCTGGCGACGCGGTGGTTCTCGGCGGTGGCGCGCATCGCGCGGCCGATCTTGGTGCGATTGACCAGCAGCAGCAGGCCGACCATCAGCGAGGCCGAGACGAGGACGATGGTGACCTGCACCGGGGTCACGAACACGCCCTCGATCGGCTGCAGCGGCGTGGTCGAGATCAGTTGCGGATAGGTGTGGTAGTTGCGCCCCCAGATGATCATCGCGATCGTCTGCAGCAGGAAGGACATGCCGATGGCGGTGATCAGCGGCGCCAGCCGCGGCGCGTTGCGCAGGCGCCGGTAGGCCAGGCGCTCCATCGTGAAACCGAGCAGCATGCACACGACGATCGCCACCAGCAGCGCGATCGACAGCATCACCAGCGGCGACATGCCGGGCGCCATGCCCATGAGGAACATCATGGTCTGCAGTGCGACCAGCGCGCCGACCATCAGCACGTCGCCGTGCGCGAAGTTGATCAGGCCGAGGATGCCGTAGACCATCGTGTAGCCCAGCGCGATCAGCGCATACACGCTGCCGATCACCAGGCCGTTGATGAGTTGCTGGATGAGGGTTTCCATGTTGCCTTTGCCGAGTCTGACGGGCCGCCAGGCAGGCGCGGCCGGGGATCGAGAAGACGGGCCGGGCGGCGCGGAAGGTGCCGCGTCCCGCCCGGCCCGCCCCTTCACGCCGCGTCAGGCGTGAAGGGAAGGAATCACATCGGAACCCAGTTGCCGTCCTTGAAACTGTAGATCGTCACCGCGCCTTCCTTGATGTCGCCCTTGCCGTCGAACGACACGTTGCCCGTCACCCCGGCGAAGTCGCTCTTCTTCAGTTCGGGCAGGTACTTCGACGGCTCCGGCGAGCCGGCCTTCTCCATCGCCTTCACGATCGCCATCGCCGCGTCGTAGGCATACGGCGCGTAGAGCTGCACCTCGCCGTTGAAGCGCTTCCTGTACTGGTCGCGGAACGCCGCGCCACCCGGCATCTTGTCCAGCGGCAGGCCGGCCATCGAGCAGTAGGTGGTGGCGGTCATCGCGTCGCCGGCGAGCTTGATCATCTCCGGGCTGCAGCCGCCGTCGCCGGTCAGGAACTTGGCGTTCACGCCGAGCTGCTTCAACTGGCGCAGCATCGGGCCGGCCTGCGCGTCCATGCCGCCGAAGAAGATCACGTCGGGGCCGGTGGCGCGGATCTTGGTCAGGATGGCGTTGAAGTCGGTGGCCTTGTCGGTGGTGAATTCGCGCGCCACGACCTGGGCGCCGGCGGCCTTCACCGCCTTTTCGGTCTCGTCGGCCAGGCCCTGGCCGTAGGCGGTGCGGTCGTCGATGATCGCCACCTTCTTCGCCCCCAGCCCCTTCACCGCGAAGCTGCCCAGCGCGCCGCCCTGCTGTACGTCGTTGGCGATGGTGCGGAACACGCCCTTGAAGTTCTGCAGCGTCAGCTTCGGATTGGTCGATGCCGGAGAGATCTGCGGGATGCCGCCCTGGTCGTAGATGCGCGAGGCGGGGATCGAGGTGCCGGAGTTCAGGTGGCCGACCACGCCCTTGACGCCCGCATCGACGAGGCGCTGCGCCACGGTGGTGCCGGTGCGCGGGTCGGCCTGGTCGTCCTCGCCGATCAGTTCGAACCTGACCTTCTTGCCGCCGATGGTGACACCCTGCGCATTGATCGTTTCGATGGCCAGCCGCGTGCCGTTCTCGAGGTCCTTGCCGAGGTGGGCGATGGTGCCGGTCAGCGGCGCGGCGCTGCCCAGCTTGACGACGGCTTCCTGCGCCTGGGCGGCGCCCAGGCCGATGCTCATGACTGCGGCTGCGACGACGGTTTTCTTCATGCTTGATCCTCCAGCGAAATCGAGTGAGGGGGGAGCGTGGGATTGAAGCCGAAACGCGCCCGTATTGTGCCCAAAAAAGCATCGGGCGAGCGCTGTGCGCATGCGCATTGCGCAGCACGGCATATGCTGCGATGCACAAACCGTGCCACGCCGCAGGAACCGGGCCGGGAGGGCCCGGGCGCCCCGCGGCGGTGCGCGTCAGATCCCCGCCACGCACCCCGGCGGGGCGTGCATGCTGCGGCGGATCAGTCGAACGCCTCCCACTTGCCGCCCTTGTAGTGGTACATGCTGACGCCGCCGACCTTGATGTCGCCCTTCGGATCGAACGCGATGTCGCCGGTCACGCCCTTGAAGGAGACCTTCTGCAGGGCTGGCGTGTATTTGGCCGGATCGGTCGAGCCGGCGCTCTTCATCGCCTCGATCAGCGCCGTCGCCGCATCGTAGGCATACGGCGCGTAGAGCTGGATCTCGGCGTTGAAGCGCTGCTTGAAGCGGGCGAGGAAGGCATCGCCGCCCGGCATCTTCCCGATCGGGATGCCGGCCTGGGTGCAGAACACCTTGTCGCTCATCGCGTCGCCGGCGAGTTTGACCATCTCCGCCGTACATACGCCGTCGCCGCCGAGGAAGGTGGCGTTCATGCCGAGCTGGCGCAACTGGCGCAGCATCGGGCCGCCCTGCGCGTCCATGCCGCCGTAGAACACCGCGTCGGGGTTCTTGCCCTTGATCTTGGTGAGGATGGCCATGAAGTCGGTGGCCTTGTCGGTGGTGAACTCGCGGCCCACGACCTCGGAGCCCATCTTCTTCATGCTGTCGGCGAAGGCGTCGGCCAGGCCCTGGCCGTAGGCGGTGCGGTCGTCGATGATCGCGATGCGCTTCACCTTCAGCGCTCCGGTGGCGTACTTCGCCATCGCCTCGCCCTGCTGCAGGTCGTTGGCGATCACGCGGTAGGTGGTCTTGAAGCCCTGCTGCGTCAGCTTCGGGTTGGTGGAGGAGGGCGTGATCATCGGGATGCCGGCCTGCTCGTAGATGCGCGAGGCGGGAATGGAGGCGCCCGAGGTCAGGTGGCCGACGACGCCCTTCACGCCGTTGTCGCTCAGGCGCTGGGCGACGGTGGTGGCGGTGCGCGGGTCGGCCTGGTCGTCCTCGCTGACGAGTTCGAACTTCACCGCCTGCCCGCCGATCGTGATGCCCTTGGCGTTGGCGTCGTCCAGCGCCAGGCGCACGCCGTTCTCCGTGTCCTTGCCGATATGGGCGATGGGCCCGGTGAGCGGGCCGGCGTTGCCGATCTTGACGACCGTCTGGGCGTGTGCTGCCGTCATGCCCAGGCCGGCGAGGGCGAGGGCAACCAGGGTTTTCTTTTGCATGTGAAACCTCCGAAATGTCGCAAACAAGCACCGCGCCGGGCATTGCAAAGCGCCCGGTGTTCGCCGATTCTAGCCCAGGCGCCTGCCGCGGGGCTTCGAGCTTTCGCAGGAATGCACGTCCCCGCGCGGCGGCGCCCTGCAAACGAAACCATGGAGGGAGTCTTTCGATGAAGCGCATCGTGGTCTGGCTGTGTTCCCTGCTGTCGGCGATCGGCCTCGCCGCCTGCGACTACATCAACCTGCGCGAACTCGAACCGGGCGTATCCACCGAGCAGCAGGTGCGCGACCGTTTCGGTCCGCCGCAGATGGAATGGCGCAACGACGATGGTTCCGTCACCTGGGAATATTCGCGCCAGCCCGAGGGCATCGAATGCTTCATGATCACGATCGGCGCCGACCGCATCCTGCGCAGCATCGACCAGGTGTTGAACGAGCGGACCTTCGCGCGGGTCGAAACCGGCATGAACGGCGACCAGGTGAGGCGGCTGCTGGGCAAGCCGGCGTCCAGCCAGTTCTTCCAGCTCAAGCAGGAAACCGTGTGGGAATGGAAGATCGACCACGGCCAGGCGACCGGCGGCGAACCCGCCTATTTCACCGTGTCGTTCAACACCGACGGCCGCGTGGTCGGCACCGGCCGCTACACGAAGCATCGAGGTTGATCGGGAGGCAAGGAATGGACGCCCCATCCACTGCGGCGGCGCGCAGCGCCCGCCCCTGGCTGTTCGCGCTGCTGCTGGTCGTGTGCACGTCGATCCTGGGCGGCTGCGCCGCATTCGCGCCGCCGCGGCCCTTCACCACCGAGGCCGAGGCGCTCGCCGCGCGCGGCGAGCCCACCCGGCGCTGGCAGAACGAGGACGGCACCACCACGCTGGAATACGCGACCCAGCCCTACGGCCACACCTGCCTGATGGTGCAGGTCGACGCCGGCGGCATCGTGCTGCGGCAGTGGGATGCGCTCGACGGCGACAACCTGGCGCGGGTGACGAAAGGCATGACGCGCGACGAGGTGTCGCGCCTGCTCGGCCAGCACCGTTCCGAGCAGTTCTTCAAGCTGTCGGGCGAGGAAGTGTGGGACTGGAACATCCGCAACGAATACGGCGCCTCGATCGCCACGCTGTTCAACGTGCATTTCATCGACGGCAAGGTCGTGCGCACCAGCCAGACCTACGTGTATCCGCCCGACGGGGCGATGTGGGGCCCCTGGGGGCACCCCTACCCTTTTGGCTATCCGTATCCGCTGCACCCGAGATTCCACGGCTACGGATACTGGCCCTACTGGTGGTAAGCCCGCGCCGGGATTGCAGGGCAATCGCATGAGTGCCCCGAATCCGGTCTGACGGCGGGGGATGCGCTCCGCGTTCTGCGCAACTCGACTTCGCTGCGCTCGGGACTCGGACAGTGCTCGCCCGCTCCGCGCATCCCCCGCCGCCAGACCTGCCGCGTCGCGCCATCCCGACGGCTGCAAGACCCTTCGTGCGATCGCCCTGCCGGATTGGCAGATCTCGGCCTGAGCCGATAGAATCCGGCACTTCTGCCGAGGAGCGCTGCGACCCGCCGCACGACGTGCGGGCCAGGCTCGGCAACCGATCAACGGCGCTCACAAACCTTCAGCCGGTTTGTGGCGCCGTTCGCATTCGTGCATGGCGTTCCCGGTGATTGCAGAACGACCGAGGTAAGACCCCATGCAAGCCGACCGTATCGCCGAACTTCGCCAGCTTCTCGCCGCGCGCATCCTGATCCTGGATGGCGCGATGGGCACGATGATCCAGCAGCAGAAGCTCGGCGAGGCGGACTATCGCGGCGACCGCTTCCGCGACCATCCGCGCGACCTCAAGGGCAACAACGACCTGCTGGTGCTGACGCGCCCCGACATGGTCGCCGGCATCCACCGCGCCTACCTCGAGGCCGGCGCCGACATCATCGAGACCAACACCTTCAACGCCACCCGCGTGTCGCAGGCGGAATACGGCCTGGAAGGGCTGGCCCACGAACTGAACGTCGCCGGCGCCCGCCTGGTGCGCGAACTGTGCGACGAATACACCGCGAAGGACCCCGCCCGGCCGCGCTTCTGCGCCGGCGTGCTGGGGCCGACCTCGCGCACGCTGTCGATCTCGCCCGACGTCAACGACCCGGGTTTCCGCAACATCGGCTTCGATGCGCTGGCCGACGACTACTACGCCTCGGCGCAGGGGCTGCTCGAAGGCGGCGCCGACATCCTGCTGATCGAGACGGTGTTCGACACGCTCAACGCCAAGGCCGCGGTGTTCGCCATCGAAAAGCTGTTCGGCGACCTCGGCCGGCGCTGGCCGGTGATGGTCTCCGGCACCATCACCGACGCCTCCGGCCGCACGCTGTCGGGCCAGACCGCCGAAGCCTTCTGGAACTCGCTCAGCCACGCGCAGCCGATCGGCTTCGGCCTCAACTGCGCGCTCGGCGCCGACCAGTTGCGCCAGTACGTCGAAGAACTGGCCAATGTCTGCGACACGCACGTCTCCGCCCACCCCAACGCCGGCCTGCCCAACCCGCTGTCGCCCACCGGCTACGATGAGACGCCCGAGCATCTCGCCGGCGAGATCCAGGAATGGGCGCGGAGCGGCCTGGTGAACATCGTCGGCGGCTGTTGCGGCACCACGCCGGCGCACATCGCCGCGATCGCGCGCGCGGTGGCGGACATCGCCCCGCGCCGCGTGCCGGAGATCGACAAGAAACTGCGCCTGTCGGGCCTGGAACCCTTCAACGTCGGCGGCGACAGCCTGTTCGTGAACGTCGGCGAGCGCACCAACGTCACCGGCTCCAAAGCCTTCGCGCGCATGATCCTCGAAGGCCGCTTCGACGACGCGCTCGCGGTGGCGCGCCAGCAGGTCGAGAACGGCGCCCAGGTCATCGACATCAACATGGACGAGGCGATGCTGGATTCGGTCGCCGCGATGGAGCGCTTCTGCAAGCTCATCGCCTCTGAACCCGACATCTCGCGCGTGCCCATCATGCTCGACTCGTCGAAATGGGCGGTGATCGAGGCCGGCCTGAAGTGCATCCAGGGCAAGGGCGTGGTCAATTCCATCTCGATGAAGGAAGGCGAGGCCGAGTTCCTGCGCCAGGCCCGGCTCGCGCGCCGCTACGGTGCGGCGGTGATCGTGATGGCCTTCGACGAGCAGGGCCAGGCCGACACCTTCAAGCGCAAGACCGAGATCTGCGAGCGCGCCTACCGGCTGCTGGTGAAGCCGGCGGCCGAAGGCGGCGCAGGCTTCCCGGCCGAGGACATCATCTTCGACGCGAACATCTTCGCCATCGCCACCGGTATCGAGGAACACGACAACTACGCGGTCGATTTCATCCAGGCGGTGGCCTGGATCAAGGCGAACCTGCCGTGGGCCAAGACCTCCGGCGGCGTCTCCAACGTCAGCTTCAGCTTCCGCGGCAACGACCCGGTGCGCGAGGCCATCCACACCGTGTTCCTGTACCACGCGATCAAGGCCGGCCTGTCCATGGGCATCGTCAATGCCGGCCAGTTGGGCGTGTATGACGAACTCGACCCCGTGCTGCGTGACAAGGTCGAGGACGTGGTGATGAACCGCCGCCCCGGCGCCGGCGAGGCGCTGGTCGAGTTTGCGCAGACGGTGAAGGGCCAGGCCAGGGATGCCGGGCCGGACCTCGCCTGGCGCGGGTGGCCGGTGGAAGAGCGCCTGTCGCACGCGCTGGTGAAGGGCATCACCGACTACGTGGTCGCCGACACCGAGGAGGTGAGGGCGAAGCTCGAAGCCGACGGCAAGCCGCCGCTGGCGGTCATCGAAGGCCCGCTGATGTCGGGCATGAACGTGGTCGGCGACCTCTTCGGCGCGGGCAGGATGTTCCTGCCGCAGGTGGTGAAGTCCGCGCGCGTCATGAAGCAGGCCGTCGCCCACCTCATTCCCTACATCGAAGCCGAAAAGCTTCGCACCGGCGCCAGCAGCAAGGGCCGCATCGTCATCGCCACGGTGAAGGGCGACGTGCACGACATCGGCAAGAACATCGTCGGCGTCGTGCTCGGCTGCAACGGCTACGAAGTGATCGACCTCGGCGTGATGGTGCCGGCGGCCAGGATTCTGGAAGCGGCGAAGGAGCACGGCGCCCAGGCGATCGGCCTCTCCGGCCTGATCACGCCCTCGCTGGAAGAAATGGCCCACGTCGCCGGCGAGATGCAGCGCCAGGGCTTCGACGTGCCGCTGCTCATCGGCGGCGCCACCACCAGCCGCAACCACACGGCGATCAAGATCGCGCCGCATTACGGCAAGGCGGTGGTCTATGTGCCCGACGCCTCGCGCGCGGTCGGCGTGGTCACCGCGCTGCTGTCCGACGAGAAGAGCCACGCCTTCAAGGCCGAGGTGGCGGCCGACTACGAGAAGATCCGTGCGCTGCACGCCAACAAGAAGGGCGTGCAACTGGTCGGCCTGGAGGCGGCGCGGGCCAATGCCTACGACCCGCTCGCGGCAGCCGGCTACCTGCCGCCCGAACCCGACAGCCTTGGGGTGACGGCGCTCGACGTCGATCTGGAGTCGCTGCGCGACTACATCGACTGGGGCCCCTTCTTCCAGACCTGGGACCTCGCCGGCAGCTTCCCCGCGATCCTGGACGACGAAGTCGTCGGCGAGACGGCGCGCAACGTCTACAACGATGCGCGGGCCATGCTCGAAGACCTCATCGCCGGCCAGTGGGTGCAGGCGAAGGCAGTGTTCGGCCTCTTCCCCGCCAACAGCGTGGGCGACGACATCGAGTTCTACGCCGACGAAGCGCGCAGCGAGCCGATGATGACCTGGCACGGCCTGCGCCAGCAGCACGAACGCCCGCCCGGCAAGCCGCACTGGTGCCTGGCCGACTTCATCGCGCCCAGGGCCAGCGGCGTGCGCGATTGGTGCGGCGCCTTCGCGGTGACCGCCGGCCTCGGCATCGAGCACAAGCTGGCCGAATTCGAAGCCGCCCACGACGACTACCACGCCATCATGCTCAAGAGCCTGGCCGACCGCCTCGCCGAAGCCACGGCCGAATGGCTGCACGAGCGCGTGCGCAGGGAATACTGGGGCTACGCTGCCGACGAGGCGCTGGACAACGCCGCGCTCATCAAGGAGCAGTATCGCGGCATCCGCCCCGCGCCCGGCTACCCCGCCTGCCCGGACCACACGGTGAAGGCAGCGCTGTTCCAGTTGCTCGACGCGCCGGCCAACACCGGCATGGGGCTGACCGAATCGATGGCGATGACCCCGGCGGCGAGCGTGTCCGGCTTCTACTTCGCGCATCCGGAAAGCCATTATTTTGCGATCAGCAAGATCGGCCGGGATCAACTGGAGGATTGGGCGAAGCGGACGGGTCTTGCCGAAGACGTGGCGGCGCGCTGGCTGGCGCCGCTGCTCTGAATCGGCGGGCGTCCCGGCCTGAGCCGAACGGACTCAGAGCCGGTCCAGCGGGCTCGTGACGCCGTGTCCGCCCCGGTTCGGCACGTGGGTATGGATCATCGTTGTCGATACGTCGGCGTGGCCCAGTAGTTCCTGCTCCGTGCGGATGTCGTAGCCGCCCTCCAGCAGATGGGTGGCGAACGAGTGGCGCAGGGTATGCAACGTAACCGGCTTGTGGAGGCCTATGGTCGTCGTGGCCCGCCGTACCGCCCGCTGCAGCCGCTGTTCAAAGAGATGGTACCGCCCGGTTCCACTTGCTGGATCGACCGCAAGGCGTCCGGATGGCCAAACCCAGAACCACGCCCACGACAATCCGGCACGGGGATACTTGCGCTCCAGCGCATCCGGCATCCACACGCCCGGCAACCCGGCTGCCCGGTCCGCCTCCCACACACGGCGGGCTGCGACAAGCTGTTGCAGCAAGACATCCTTCATGGACGCTGGCAGCATCACCCGCCTGTCCTTGCCACCCTTGCCTTCGCGCACGACGATCTCGTTGCGATCGAAATCCACATCCTTTACCCGCAGGCGCAGCGCCTCCATCAAGCGCATCCCTGTTCCATACAGCAAACGCGCCAGCTTGCCCTCGATGCCATCCATGGCATCCAGCAGCCGCGCGACCTCGGCACGAGAAAGCACGACGGGCACATGCTCGCGCTTCTTCGGGCGACCGATCTCCTTCATCCATGGCAGATCGATGCCGAGTACTTCCCGGTACAGAAACAGCAGCGCCGAAAGCGCCTGATTGTGGGTGGAGGGCGCCACCGAGCCCTCGTTGGCCAGCCAGCCCAGGAAGTCCTGTACCTCAGCCGCGCCCATCTCCCGTGGATGGCGCATGCCCTGGTGCCGTATGAAAGCCCGGACCCAATGGACATAGGCCTTCTCGGTTCGTATGCTATGGTGCTTATACCGGATGCACGCCCGCACCTGATCGAGTAGCCGCGGCGGCCTGCCAGCCGGGGTGTCATGGGCGTTGCCGGGTTTGGCGGTGTTGTCTATGCTGTTCATATATACAGCATAGATGTGCAAAGGGTTGAATGCAATGACAAATGCGATTTCCGTTGTGTGCTGGATTATCCAGCATCGCCCGGTTTATCCGTCATTTTTGCTGTCTACAACACGTTAGACCGCATTATGCCTCGTTACGACTTTGAGCTTTACGCGGATTGCTTTCAATTCCACATTCAGGACGTATCTGCGGATGCTGACCAACTAGGATGGTCGGACGAGGCGTTGGCTCGACAGTTGGCAGTTGCCCCAGGCGTTGTAGGAGTTGGAACTGTTCTCAACGACATGGTCGCCGTCTCTTTGGACTTGGTAGACGAATCACCGCCTTTGTCGCTCGACTGTTGGGATCATGTTGTAGAGTGTTCAATGTCAGTTCAAAGCGGGCGCATTCTCGCAGCTGGCTGGTTGGGCGACTCTCCTGATGCAACCCATATAGAAGTTAAGCCAGATACTTATCGCGTTCGAGTGAGCTATTCCGTGTTAGATCCAAGCTCCGAAACTGGACTCAAAGAGAAAGGACGCTATCTCTTGCAGCTATGGCCAGCCCCAGCAGATGCAACCATTGTGCTCAAGCAGGGTGCGGTCTAACAATTCATTCAAGCCGACGCCACTTCGTGGCGCGGCTTAATTCAGGCGTTAGCCAACATAAGGCCGAGGCTCATGTCGTATAAAAAAATGGTTGCCATATTTGTTGATGTCATTGGATACAAGAACACCACCGACTTTGACAAAAAATATGAACTGCATAGACTCTTCCATGAAGAAGTAGCCATTCATGCGGAACGCCAGTTAGCCATACCTCATGTAGCCTACGATAGAAAAGTCTTTGGCTTTTCCGACTGCGCATATTTTTTCTTCTATTACAAAGAAAACATCGGTGAAGAAAGAAAGGACGATGTGAAGCTTTCTCATATAGCCGCCTACAATGTTTCATTAACAATTCTTAGGCTTATGAGCAAAGGATATCTTGCTAGAGGTGGTCTGTCCGTCGGTGATGTACTGATTGATGAGCTAGGCTTTTTTGGCCCGGCTGTAGAGCGTGCGCATGAAATTGAGTCAAAAGAAGCTAACGTTCCAAGATTGCAGTTTGATCACGATATTGGGAAAGAGGTTTTTGATTGGGAACACAATCTCGACAATAAAGATCCGGCCCTGCTAAGTGACCTGCCCCCGACTTTTCGGACCAGTTGAAACCTGAGAGGATGGCTTCGATGAAGAAGGGGAAGTCATGCGCAAGAGTCGTTTTTCAGAAGAGCAGATGGTGAAGATTCTGCGGGAGGCAGATCGCTTGCCGGTGGCGGAGGTGTCGAAGAAGCACGGCGTGAGCGAGCAGACGATCTACACGTGGCGCAAGCGCTTTGGTGCGATGAACGCGGACGAGGTCAAACGGCTGCGGCAGTTGGAAGCGGAGAACGCGCGACTCAAGAAGATGGTGGCCGATCGGGACCTGGAGATCGACGTCATGAAGGAGATCGCGGCAAAAAAATGGTGAGCACCTGGGCACGCCGAGCGCAGGTGCATTATGCGGTCAGGCGAGGTATCTCGCAGCGCCGGGCGTGCGCGCTGATGTCGGTGTCGCGCTCGACGCTGGGCTACGCGTCGTGCCTGGACGAACGCGATCGTCCGCTGATCGGCCAGTTGCGACGCTTGGCGGCCCAGTACCCACGCTACGGCTATCGGCGCATTCGCATCTTTCTGCGCCGGGCCGGATACCACTTGAGCACCGGCCGCACCTGGCGGCTGTGGCGCAAGGCCGGCCTGCAGGTGCCGCGCAAGCGTCCCCGGCGTCGGGTTGCCAGTCAGCGCGATCAGGTACAGCGAGCTTCACGGATGAACGGGATCTGGGCCTACGACTTCGTCTTCGACACCTGCGCCAACGGACAGCCCATCAAGTGCCTGACGGTGATCGATGAGCACACGCGCGAGGCACTGGCGATCGATGTGGCCGGCAGCATCCGCTCCGAGCGCGTCATCGAAGTGTTGAGCCGCTTGATCAGCGAGCGCGGTGCGCCCAAGGCACTGCGTTCGGACAACGGTCCGGAGTTTGTCTCGGCCCGGCTGCTTCAGTGGGCGAGCGATCAGGGATTGCAGATGGCGTTGTCGCAGCCGGGCAAACCCTGGCAGAACGGCACCGACGAGAGTTTCAACGGCAAGCTACGGGATGAATGCCTGTCCATGGAGTATTTTCGTAACCGCCTTGAAGCACGCGTGCTGATCGAGCAGTGGCGCCGCCATTACAATGAAGTTCGACCGCATTCGGCGCTGGGCTACCTGACCCCGGCGCAGTTCGTTCAGAACCAGTCAGGCAACCACCACCAAGCCATCCCTCTCACGTAATTCGTGGTCCGAAGAATCAGGGCAGGTCATAAGCATGTACACGGAATGCCCCTTTGTCTCCGAGCATGATGGAAAGTCGTATTTTGTAAACCCGTTCAATGTCCTACAGCGCAGCGGTCAATTCGTCATTGGCCAAGACATTATTACCCTTGATTCGATCAAGAAAACATTACTCACTAAAGTTGAAGGCGATCTGGTTAAGTTTTCTCACGATTCAAGGGTCGTGGAGAAGCTTGAATGGATCAGAAAATATGCGTCCGATAAAGAGCTTTTAGTAAAGCAAGATTTGTCTCAAGTCTCCTTTAGCATAATGAACGTATCGAATAATGTCGGCTAACCCTGCGGTCCACCGGACGCTGCGCGATAAAGCCGCGCAGCGCCGGTGACCTTCACGTTATGTCTCAGGAGAAAATTATGTCTATTCATGATGAAGCAGAAAAAATTCGTCGCAAGCTGGATGAAGAAAACAGCACTACTGTGTCAGTCGCCTTATTCGGCCAACCCGGCGCAGGGAAATCATCACTGATCAATAAAATTGTTGGGCAAAAAGTCGCGGAAGTTGGCGTTGAAACAGATAAAACCGTCGCGGCGGCATCGTATGAGGCAAAAGGATTGCGGTTTGTCGATTTGCCAGGATACGGGACGAAAAACTTCCCAAAGGAATCCTACTTCCAAAAGTTTGATATTCAGCAATTTGATCTATTTTTATGCGTCACAAGTGGCAAGCTTCATCAAGCCGATACCGAATTTTTTCAAGAATTAGCAAGGCGAGGAAAAGTATGCATTTTCGTCGTAAACAAACACGATGAGCTTTGGGAAGATGGAATAGCGATTGAAGAACTAGAACAACGAAAAATTAATGACATAACAAAGCATGTTGGTCAGCCTGTAAAAGTTGTCTTTACTAGTTGCAGGAACGGCACCGGCTTAGATGCTCTCAGCATTGAAATTCAGAACAACCTCGACGGAGCGAAGCGAGAGCGCTGGGCACGGGGAGCCAAAGCATACAGCGCTCGTTTCCTGCAAGAAAAAAAATCAGCCTGCGAGAAATATGTTTCTTATGCGGCAGCGGCTGCCGCAGCCAACGGGATTAACCCGGTCCCCGGGGTCGATGTTGCAGTCGATATTTCAATAATCATGAAGCTATTCAAAGAAATCCGTGATGATTACGGACTAACCGACAACTTCCTGACTAACCTCAAGCAGTCATCAATTCCTGTTGTGGGGCGTCTTGCAAATAATGTCGTTCAATATGCTGCCAAAGAAGGCATCTTAATATTGCTAAAAAGGTTTGCTGGTCGGCAGGCAGTCAAAACATTTGCAAAATATATCCCATTTGTTGGACAAGCCATTGCAGCCAGTCTCGGCTATGCAATCACATCCAATGTTGGCAATAGCTATCTCAGTGACTGCCATGAACTTGCCGAAGAAATACTAAATAACAAACTCGGTGAATAAATATGTGGTGGCTTGCAATACCTGTTATTGGATTGGTCGGTAAAGCCATCTACGATGCGGTGACCGATGAAGATGAAGCGCCATCCCCACGGAGAAAAACAACTCTTGAATTGAATCTTGAGCGTTTAGAGGAACAACTACGATCTCATTCTGGATACAAAATAGCGATTCTCGGCCAGCCCGGGGCGGGTAAATCATCTTTGCTCAAAAAGATGACCAACGGAAAAGTTAAACCCTTGCCCGTTATCGGTGCTCAAACTGACGCAACAGACTGGTCTAGTGACACCGCTTGCAACTTACTCAGCGTTTACGAACGCTATGTGTTTGCAGACGTTCCGGGTTACGACACCTCATCACACCCTCTTTATGTATTTTCTTCATCTTTTCCATTCAGATATTTTGATGCATTTATTTTCGTGATTCATGGAAAGCTACACTCTTCGGATGAGGATGTTTTTCGCTTAATTGCCAGATCGGGAAAGAAGATTTCTATCGCAAAATCATTTTCTGACAGTCTTGAAAGCGACGATATCATGTCTGTTGAAAACGATATACGAATGCGCCTCTCACTTTCAGATTCAGCTTCCATACTGTTCTTTAGCAATAGGACAGGCGTTGGCATTGATTCTGTTTTTAATTCAATTAAAAATTAGCACAAAGACATAACATGGCGGTCCACCGGACGCTGCGCGATAAGGCCGCGCAGCGTCCGGTGACCTCTACGTTCGGCGTCACCATCACGCAGGCAGTACAGGGAGGTAATTTTATGACTCGAAAAGACGCAATCCACAAACTGCTAGACGATGCTGCCATGGAGTTACTTGGGTTCATCAAAGATTGCGAGTCAAAGTTCAAGGACCGCGATCGCTGGGTGCCTGCGGCGGAGATTAAGGACAGCCTCGACCTCAATTTTGTCGCCGTTCCGCGGAGCGGAAAGCAGTACGGTCCGAAAGGATGGGTGTTTGCCACGCTCGCACGGATGCTTGAGGACAAGTCGCTCGTCGAATACAAAAAGACCGGGAGCCGCGCTTTTTATAGGTCTGCTCACAAGTGAACGAAAAGCACGCTACCCACTGCACGACACCGAACCCGGCAGTCGAGCGGACCTTCGCGAAAAGCCGCGCAGGCCGCTCACTTCTACGTTAGCGCCTAATCAATTTTCAACCACCAGAAGGAGAAATCATGCTGCGAATCGCCACGCTAGTTACCGCAACTCTCATTTTTTCTCATAGCGCATATGCGCAGGAGGTAATCAAGGTAAGCCGTGCAGAATATGCTGCTGATGTAAGCAATTCAGCTGATTGCACAGATAAGCTAGGACAGTTGTGCGATGGCAAATCACGGTGTGTTGTTAAGGCTACAAACTCCCTTTGCGGGGACCCTAAGGACGGCATCGTTAAGACACTGACGGTCGAGTTCTCCTGTGGGAAGACAGGGAAGCAGGTTTCCGCAAGAGAAAATTCCAACGCGACACTAAATTGCCAATAAGTCCGCTAACCCTTCGCTCCAGCCGACCGTCAAAAAGCTGCGCTTTTTGTCGTCGGCTGAGCTAGCACGTTAGGCATCTGAATATGGACCTAATACCATGCAATCGTTAGACGCAAACTTTTGGATAGGACTGGCCCTTGCCATCCCTCTCTCCGTTCTTGGAAATCTTGCGACTCCATGGTTTCAACAATTATTAAGTCGGCAGAGTGAGCGTCGCGCAAAGGCGCATGTGGAAGAAATGCTCAGTGAGCTTTCTGAAATTGAAGAACTCGCAAAGAACCCGAGCATCCTTATGCTCGACTTGCTTCGTGAAGTACTTTTTATCATTCTCATAACGACTGCATCCGCAGTTATTTTTGGCACGATGGCTTGGCTGAATAGTTTTTTTCCAACGAACAAATGGCTAAGCGTCTCCCCTCTCATGCTTATCTCGGTAGGCATAATGATTGCGAAATACTCCTTTGACGCCACGATCAAGGCACGAAACGTCCGTCACTTGAATAAGCATCGCGAGGTCATAAAAAGAAGACTAAAGGAGCTGGGGCATGACGTCGCCTAACCCATCATTCCACCGGACCTGCGCGAAAAACCGCGCAGACCGGTGAATTCAAACGTTAGACATTTCATATGCGCATCGAAGGCACTCTTTCCAAGTGGAATGACGACCGGGGCTTCGGATTCATCACTCCGGCCCAAGGTGGTCAGGAGATTTTTGTCCATATTTCTACGTTTCCCAAGGACGGGGTACGCCCTACGCTCGGAGAAAAGCTCACCTTCGAGATTGAAACCGACAAAAACGGAAAGAAACGGGCGAAGAACCTCTTTTGTCCAGAGCGTCCAACTGCTAAACGTCCTCCCACTGCACCTTCTGTACCTTCCCGTAGACCTGCCTCCTACCACCGCACAGAACGTCCTGGCTTTTTCGCTCGGGTCATTCCGTTGCTCGTTGTGGTGGGGTTGGTTGCCTACGGTTACAGTGAATACACTCGCCGTGCCGCTCCGTTGACTGCAAGCTCAGCCAAGCCAGAAATTCAGACACCGCCGCAGACCTATACCTGCGACGGTCGCACCCACTGTTCACAAATGACGTCCTGCGCTGAAGCCAAATTTTTCCTTCGCAATTGCCCCAACGTTCAAATGGACGGCAACAATGATGGCGTACCCTGCGAGCAACAGTGGTGCACGAGTCCTTTCGCAAAATGAAAGTGCCGTCTCACCAGCGCCGACTTTTCTTGGTCACCGCCATGTCTAACATTCCGCTCCAGAGGGACGCTTCGCCGGCAAGCCGGCTTCGCGCCCCTGAGCTAGCACGTTGGGCCGCAAGGCCGCACAGGTGGATCACATGAAGAAAATTGTTGTTGTAGCTCTCTCTTTGGCTGTTTCCGGTAGCGCGTTCGCCCAGGCATCTAAGCCGGGTACGTACTACGTCAAGGAGGCGGCACTTGAGGAACGATTGGCGCCGAGTGCGAGTGGAAGCGTAACCAATCGAATCTACCGAAGACAAAAGGTTGAGGTTTTTGAAATCAAGGATGGCTGGGCTCGCGTTTCCAAATACTATGACGGAGCGGTTGAAGGGAAGGCCAGTCAAGTGGCCCGATGGGTTCTTGCCAGTGGTCTTTCTTCAACTCAACCCGCTGAGCTTCCCCAGCCGTCAATCCAATCCGATCCGCGCATCGCTAAGGACGCGATCCCCAAGGTTGGCCAACACGGCCTGACTGAGCAAGACGTTCAAATCCTTCACAAGGGTGCGCTGAGGTTCCTAAATTCCGGGAAGTGCTCCCGCGTTGAGTACGGAGACAAAAGCACGAGTAAAGCCAATACCTATTACGTCAACTGCGGTGGTCCCAATTTGTTCTTCACCCCAGGTGACGTGTGATTGCGGCCCAACCCATCATTCCACCGGACCTTGCGCATAGAGCCGCGCAAGGCCGGTGAATTCAAACGTTAGCGAGCGACGAATTGGCACGAACGAAAGGAGCCAACAACTATGGACTCAACAGCCTCTATTGACCATCCGCTAGCGATTGTTACGCAAAGACTCTTCGAGGACGAGCCTTCCGAACGGCAACAAGAGATCGCTAGGGAGGTTATCGCGTTCTATGAGAATGGGCGTGATGATGTTTTCTTTAGCATTGCCGACCAGATGCTGACAAAAGCGGTCACCCAAAAGATAGAAAGCCATTTGAAAAAACTTATCGCTTTGTCCGAAGAAAGATCGGTCAACGGATTCTCTTTTGAATTCGAAATCGCCTAACCAATTGTTCTAGATGCGCACAGAATACTTTCCGGCTTGGAACAAGTTTATAACGCTGACCTTACGCACGTTGGTCGAATTCTGAGTAATCCTGACTATCGAGAATCGGTAACAAAGCTGATAAGAGAAAAAATTGACCGATATATTGAATTGTTTAAAGCGCGAAACATAGATATTTTTGACGTGTATGGAAATACGATTCAATATAAAACCGGCGCAGACTACAAGGAATATGTCGGTAGAGCTTTCGAAGAAGCCGGATGGAATATTAGCAGAACCCCCGTTACCGGCGATCAAGGGGCCGACCTCGTATGTATTAAGGCTGGATTAAAGCTCGTCGTGCAATGTAAGTTTTATTCAGGAAATGTAGGCAATGCAGCTGTTCAGGAAGTACATGCTGCAAGAGGTTTCTATGATGCAACCCATGCCGCGGTAATCAGCAATGTCGGTTTTACGCGCTCTGCAATTGAGCTTGCCGGGAAGCTTGGTATTCTGCTTGTACCTGATGAAAAGTTGGAACAATTTGTACGAGGATAGATCACTTGACAACTAAATCGCTCGCTAACTAATCGGTCAAGCGGGACGCTACGCCGGCAAGCCGGCTCCGCGCCCCTTACCTCCAACGTTATGCGGCAAGAGTGCGAAATGCCGGTTGCGGCCACCAGCGGCCATTTGCAGGATAAAGAGAGGTAAAAGACTGGAATCCGGTTGATGTTTGTACTAATGGCGACTTGCCATCACCCCAAGGACATAGGCATGTGGCGTACTTTTTTCACTATTCTTTTGGGAGCACTGTTTTCGACGTTTCTTTGGGCTGCCGAGCCAACAGATCTGAAAAAGCTTGAGGCGGTACTAAGAGATGGTGATTTCGTGACTTTTCCGGTCCGTCTGTCAAAAGACTCACAACTCGAACTACGGTTGCACTGCACGAACGATGTAGGCAGTATTTTGTTTTGGGATATTCCGTCGCCACGTAAATACCAAAACAACAGTCGCACCTGGCAGCCACCGGTCGAACTGGAAGCTGAAACAGTACGGCAACTAAAACAGGCATCATATTTTCGATTTGGCTGTGAAAGTCTCAAAGGACCAGAGTGGGTACAAGTCGAATACCCCCCACTCGTCCCCGGTGTCCGCGTGGCTGTTGACCGGGCAGGTGCAATTCTTGAAGGCAATATAGCGATCATCAGGGTTGCATTGCTGATGCCGAAACAGGACTTTGACACGATCAACAAAGCCCCTTATATACAAATCCGTAGTCTTATGGTTTTTAGTTGCGCGGAGAGGAAAAAGCTTACTGGCGCAAACCGATATTATCTTGATCATTTCAATATACTGACGACGATTTCCTATACGCAGCAAGGAATCGAGCATGGTGAATATGTTGACGTGATGGCTGACTTACCAATCATGGAAGTTGCCTGTGACCCAGAAAAGCTAAAGGCACTTCCCCCAATTTGACCTAGCATCGAACGCCTGTTTTTCTCCGGCCAGATTGTCGCCTTTGGTCGCTAGTGACCAATCAGGAATGAATGCCATATAAAAAATCCGCATAACCCATCATTCCACCGGACGCTGCGCGATAGAGCCGCGCACCGCCGGTGAATTCAACCGTTAGGCCTTTTACCCAATATATTCGCAATCTTTAGGAAATTTACGCATTGGACATCCCACGGATATTCAACATCACGGAAAGTATGCACCGCATCCACAATCCGTTTACGCCTGATAAGTTCGCCACTCTCGGTGCTGCGCTGCGCCTAGAGTCAGGAGCGCGAGTGCTTGACCTTGGTAGTGGTTCAGGCGAGATGCTATGCACTTGGGCACGCGACCACGGCATTGTCGGTACTGGCATCGACATGAGTCCCCTGTTCACCGCACAGGCGAAACAGCGTGCTGAAGAACTCGGCGTTGCCCATCAAGTCGAGTTCATTCACAACAACGCAGCGGGCTACGTCTCTGACGAGAAAGCTGATGTGGCAGCTTGTGTCGGTGCCACCTGGATTGGTGGAGGCGTCGCTGGCACTATCGAGCTTCTGGCCAAAAGCCTGCGTACCGGCGGAATCATTTTGATTGGCGAGCCTTACTGGCGGCAGTTGCCGCCAACGGAAGATATTGCCAAGAAGTGTTTTGCCAACTCAATCTCCGACTTCCTCATTCTTTCAGAGCTTGTCGCGTCCTTCGGCAACCTTGATTACGACGTTGTTGAGATGGTTCTAGCCAATCAAGACGGTTGGGACAGGTACGAAGCGGCCAAGTGGCTCACAATGCGCCGATGGCTTGAGGAAAATCCCGACGATGAGTTGGCAGAGGAGATCCGTTCCAGGCTGAGCACAGAGCCTGAACGCCACGCAGCCTACACGCGCGAGTATTTGGGTTGGGGCGTTTTCGCGCTCATGCCCCGATTCGATTCCAAAAAGGCTTAACAATTCATTCAAGCCGACGCCGCTTCGCGGCGCGGCTTAATTTCAGCATTAGCCCCCAAGACATGCAGTTCCTCCAGCAGTCGTGGCAAAGAGCCTGGGTTGCGTTGGGCGCGCAGCCTGATCGAGCCCTGTTCGAACAGGTGGTCGATTGCTACAAGGAGTCGCATCGCAAGTACCACACGCTTCAGCATCTCCGGGAGTGTCTTGAGAAATTGCAGCCTGTGCTCGAGTTGGCCGAGCATCCTGGTGAGGTCGAGCTTGCACTGTGGTTCCATGATGCGGTGTATGAATTGAGGCGCGAAGACAATGAATTGCAAAGTGCGCTTTGGGCCAAGCGGGAACTCGCAGCGAGTGGTGTGCCGCTGGAAGCGGGGGAGCGGGTCCAGGCGCTCGTGTTGGCCACCAGGCATTCGGCATTGCCGGTATCCCAGGATGAGCGCTTGCTTGTGGATATCGACCTTTCCATCCTTGGAGCGGAGCCCGAGCGATTTGCCGAGTACGAGCGCCAAGTGCGGGAAGAATATGGCTGGGTGCCTCGCTGGCTGTTTCGCCGCAAGCGGTTGGCTGTACTTCGTGAATTCATAGGCCGCATCTCGATTTTCAGCACCGAGCATTTCCATGATCAGCTTGAGGACCAGGCGCGTGAGAACCTTGAGCACTCCATTACCCGGCTTGCGGGCTGACATTTCCTTCCACGCGATGGCCTTCGGCAGCGTGTGGAGCCAGGCTTGACACCAGTCGTAGCATGTCAAAATCCAAGAAAATCGTTGTTTCATTTCTTCTGCTGTTTTTGGCAGGCTTCATGGTTCCAGAGCGGATCAAGATTCCCGTGGCGGGTGCTTCGAAAAATGACTGGAATCAGCAGTCATTCTGGTTTGAGCCTTGGGGTACTTCTGGTGTGCATAAAGGCATCGATATCTTTGCGGATCATGGCCGGCCTGTCGTGAGTACAACGGACGGCATGGTTCTTTACACTGGCAACCTCGCAAAAGGTGGCAATGTAGTTGTTGTCCTGGGCCCGAAATGGCGGCTTCACTATTTTGCGCATCTAGAGACTATTGATACTTCGTTTCTCAGTCTTGTATTGTCAGGCGAGGCAGTAGGTACGGTGGGCGATAGCGGGAATGCCAAAGGCAAGCCACCTCATCTCCATTATTCCATCGTCCGGTTGCTGCCCGTGCCTTGGGCCATCGATGCTTCCACACAAGGCTACAAGAAAGCATTCTTTATCAATCCTGGTTCATATCTGGGTGGTCAGGTATAACAGGTCGTTCGGGCGGGGCGCGCTACGTGCGCCCGCTTGACTCCAGCGTTGGAGCGCATGTTCAAGGCCATCGCGGCTTGGTGGAAACTCGAGGTGCAAGAGCGTCGTGACGCTCTCGTGTTCGAGCGCCAGGTGGTTGTGCGCCTTGACGACGTCCGCGTTTCCGTAGCCTATCCGGGTCTTCTCAAAGTCGAACAGCCGCGGCGCGGGGCGGCTCCGGCCGCCGGCTGGCGGGTCGTCCCGCCGCGCCGGCCGTCGAAGCCATCCTGAGCCGCACCCCGCTCCTGATCCGCTGCCGGAAACGGGAGTGCCATCGGGCGAAAGATTCCGTAGATCAAAGATTTCCTTCCTTTCGGCAAACGCGCCGCTCCGCGCGGAATGGAAAGATGTGCCCATGAGACCGGCGGGGCGCACCGCGCCGAGACGCTGCTGGTAGACATCTGCGGAAGGATCGATCTCTATGGCAAGCAAGAAGCACCTCATGGCCTTCGCCATGTTCTTCGTACTGCCCGGTGCGCGATGCGCGCCGGCGGCGCCGAACGCGGAAGGCACGCCCTGGAACCAGCGCACCTGGGAGCAGCGATTCGTCCAGTCGGACTACGAGGACGCATTCACCTTCAAGCATGGCGAAACCTTCTATCGCGACCCCTTCGTCTGGGCCGTCACGAAGGAGTTCGCCGAACGCTTCGGCATGCCCAGGCAGTGGATCGACCCGGCGCTGAAAGGTGCGCTCGCCGTCGCCTGGCGCATCACCACCATCGGACGGCCCCTGTGCGGCCTGGGCGGCGATCCCGAAGCATGCTCGCCGGCCTTCACCTGCCAGATGGACATCTACGTCGATAACGACGCACCGATCCCGTGGCGATTCGACGACGTCGAGCGCGACTTCCTGTGGCCCGGGCTCAGTTCCCTCGACTACGTGCCCAGGCGGCCGCCGGCGCCGAGACGGTCGCGCTATGACTTCGAGGATGGCCGTCTTGGCAGCAAGGGGGTGCCGTTCCACAAGACGGGTTGGGAATACAGGAATGGAGACACCGAGATCGGATTCTTCATTTCCTATTTCGACCGCGCCTATGAGCCGGGAATAACGCTGCTGGGCTTCAGGAGTGCCTGCCCCAGCCGCTCGAGCAATGGCGCTGCCGCCCTGCGGTTCTTCACCGAGGAAGAGCAGAGCCGGACGCAGGGGTGGATAGAGAAGTTCGTCCACACCGTCGAGTTCTCCGATGCCTTCATGCGCAGGATCACCGACATCTACCGGCGCGAACGGGAAAGGCACCAGAAAGAGCATTCCGCCTGCGGACAGATGACGCAGCGGCTTCTCCCCGGCCCGAAGCGATACACCGGCGTCCGGCTCATCGACCTGCTCGGCCGGCCGGGCATGCGCGCCAGCCCGTTGCCCGAAAGGGAAGCGGATGCGGGCCGCCGGGTGGGCGTGACGGCGGCTCCGTAACCCGGTTGCCGAATATGGGAACCGCCGCACGCGCGACGGTCCGGCCTGGGAAGAGGAAACCGCGGATCCCTGCCGCAGGGCGCGCAGTCGCCGTGCGATGCCGGCGAGGGCGTGTGCATTGGGGTAAGCTGCCGGCTGACCTCAAACCGGAGCACGGACATGGGCAGCGTCGAGATCACTGCAGAGAATTTCAACGACGTCATCGGCAGGAACGACATCGTCTTCCTCGATTTCTGGGCCGCCTGGTGCGGCCCTTGCCGGAATTTCGCGCCGGCCTACGAGGCCGCCGCCGATGCCAATCCGGACATCGTGTTCGGCAAGATCGACACCGAGGCGCAGCAGGAACTGGCCGCCACGTTCCAGATCCGTTCCATCCCGACGATCGCGGCGATCCGCGAGGGCATCATGGTGTTCCGGGAGTCCGGCGCGCTGCCGGCGAATGCGCTGAACCAGGTCATCGAAGGGGTGCGTTCGCTCGACATGGATGCGGTGCGCGCCGACATCGCCGCGCAGCAACAGCAGCAGTGAGGCGCGCGGTACGGGCGGCCCGTCCGTACCGGTCAAGAAAACGGCGGCCGGGATTTCCCGGCCGCCGTTCTTTTCGTGGCGCTGCCGTCCGCGCTCAGCAGGGGCAGCGGCTGCCGCTGCGTTCGGCACTGGGGAAGCGCGCTTCCAGGCAGTAGCGGTAGAACTCCTCGCGCGTAAAGGGCGTGGCCTCGGGGTGGCGCGAGCGCATGTGGTCGAGGTAGTACTCGTAGTCGTGGATGCCGATCACCAGGCGGCAGGTCTGCACCACCTTCTTTGCCACGTCGCGCAGGCCGGTGAGCCAGTTCGATCCCAGGCTGTAGCGTTCGAACTCGGCCTCCGACATGGGCACCGCGTCCGCCTGCCGCGCGCGCGTCTCGGCCACGTAGCGCGCGTAGGCGTCGTCGAGCCCGGCCTCCGCCGCGGCCGGCGCCATGGCGGCGCCGGCCTTGCTGCGTCCGGTGAGGCAGGAGAGGTCAAGCATTGGCGACCGCCGGGCGGTATGTCACCGGCGCCTCCATCGCGGTCGGCGTACGGCTGGCCAGGGCCTTGCGGATCACGCCGAAGGCGGCGATCACCATCGTCACCGCGACGATCATGAAGAAGCCGCACAGCGCCGCATTGATCTGGTTGTTGAAGGCGACGCGGCTCATCTCTTCGATGGATTTTGCCGGCGCCAGCACGGTGCCCTGTGCGGCGGCCTCGTTGAACCTGTTTGCCAGGGCGAGGAAGCCGATCTTCGGGTTGTCGCTGAAGATCTTCTGCCAGCCGGCGCTCATCGAGGTGATGAAGAGCCAGGTGGTCGGCACCAGGGTGACCCAGGCATAGCGCTCCTTCTTCATCTTGAAGAGCACCACGGTCCCGAGGATCAGCGCCATCGAAGCCAGCATCTGGTTGCCGATGCCGAACAGCGGCCACAGCGTGTTGATGCCGCCGAGCGGGTCGGTGACGCCCTGATAGACGAAGTAGCCCCAGCCCGCGACCGCGAGCGAGGTGCCGATCAGG
Organism: Thauera sp. K11; assembly: GCF_002354895.1. Lineage (NCBI taxonomy): Bacteria > Pseudomonadati > Pseudomonadota > Betaproteobacteria > Rhodocyclales > Zoogloeaceae > Thauera > Thauera sinica. Next base: position 3,951,693 of record NZ_CP023439.1, on the reverse strand, counting down.
TTGCCGACCAGGCTGCGCGTCTGGTGCAGGCCGGGGATGACGATGCCGGCCAGGTCCTGCACCATGAAGCGGCAGGCGCGCGTGCCGGCGTCGACCGCGGTGAGGATGAACAGCGCCTCGAACAGGATCGCGAAGTGGTACCAGAAGGCCATCATCGCCTTGCTGTTGAAGATGTCGGTGACGATCACCGCCATGCCCACCGCGAAGGTCGGCGCACCGCCCGCACGCGACAGGATGGTGTGCTCGCCGACGTCCCTGGCCATCTGCGTCAGTATCTCGGGGGTGACGACGAAGCCCCAGCCGTTGATGACCGTCGCGGCCGACTCCACCGTCGTGCCGATCACCGCGGCGGGCGAGTTCAGCGCGAAGTAGACGCCGGGGTCGAGGATGGTCGCGCAGATCAGCGCCATGATCGCCACCAGCGACTCGCCCAGCATGCCGCCGTAGCCGATCATGCGCATCTGGCTTTCGCGCTCCACCAGCTTGGGCGTGGTGCCGGAGGAGACCAGGGCGTGGAAGCCCGAGCATGCGCCGCAGGCGATGGTGATGAACAGGAAGGGGAACAGGCTGCCCGAAAACACCGGGCCGGTGCCGTCGATGAAGCGCGATACCGCGGGCATCTTCAGGTCGGGCAGGACGATGACGATGCCGATCGCCAGGCCGACGATGACGCCGAGCTTGAGGAAGGTGGAAAGGTAGTCGCGCGGCGCCAGCAGCAGCCAGACCGGCAGCACCGAGGCGATGAAGCCGTAGATGACCAGCGCCAGCGTGAGCTGCGGGCCGGTCAGCGTGAACAGGGGGCCCCAGTATTCGCTCCTGGCGATGTCTTCGCCGAACACGATGGCGGCCATCATCAGCACGAAGCCGATCACCGAGATCTCGGCGATGCGCCCCGGGCGGATGAAGCGCATGTAGATGCCCATGAACAGCGCGATCGGGATCGTCATCGCGATGGTGAAGGTGCCCCATGGGCTCTCCGCCAGCGCCTTCACCACGATCAGCGCCAGCGCCGACAGGATGATGACCATCACCGCCAGGGCACCCAGCATCACGACCACGCCGGCGAAGGGCCCCAGTTCCTGCTTGGCCATCTCGCCCAGCGAGCGGCCGTTGCGCCGCGTGGAGATGAACAGCACGAGGAAGTCCTGCACCGCGCCGGCGAGCATGACGCCGACGAGGATCCAGATCGTGCCGGGCAGGAAGCCCATCTGCGCCGCCAGGATGGGGCCGACCAGCGGGCCGGCGCCGGCGATGGCGGCGAAGTGGTGGCCGAACAGCACCCACTTGTTGGTCGGCACGTAGTCCAGGCCGTCGTTGTAGCGTTCGGCCGGCGTCATGCGCCGGTCGTCCAGCTCGAATACCTTCTCGGCGATGAACTTGCTGTAGAAACGATAGGAAATGGCGTAGCAGGACACTGCCGCCAGCACCAGCCACACTGCATTCACATGTTCGCCACGGCTGAGGGCGAGCATGGCAAAGCCGGCCGCCCCCACCAGGGCGACGAGCAACCACACTATTTTGGATTTCACGCGGGGTCTCCGAAAGTTGCAACGGAATCCGGGGCGTGCCGACTGTCTCCCGGGCGGGCAAACCACGGCATCGACGGACCCGCCGCGAGGGCGAATTATTGTTATGAGCCGTTGATGCAACCGGACGAATGCATTCTAGGCGCAGCCGATGGCTTTGTCTCTTGTGCAGGTGCGCAAACGGCGCTTTCCGTTGCGCCCGGCAGCCGCTCCGTCCGTTCGCGCGCGCTGCCGGCGGATGTCGCGAACATCGTCTCGCTGCGGCGCAGAAGCTGTCAGAATTCACGCCTTTCCGGCCTGCCCCGCGTCCGCCCGTGATCATCCGCCCCCGCCCGCACTGGATCCACCTTCTGTTCGTCCGCCGCGGCTCGCTGCTGCCGCGCATCCTGTCGCAGCAGATCTTCGTGCTGCTGCTGTCCTGCGCGGTGGTGGTCGTGCACGGGCAACTGTTCCACTGGAAGGTGACGCTGACTTCGGCGCCGTTCTCGCTGATGGGGGTGGCGCTGGCGATCTTCCTCGGCTTTCGCATCAACGCGAGCTACGACCGCTACTGGGAGGCGCGCAGGCTGTGGGGCACGGTGCTCATCGAGGGGCGCAACCTGGCGCGGCACGCGCTGACGCTCACCGGCGGCGGCGTCGATGCGCGGCCCTTCGTGCTGGGGCTGATCGCCTTCGCGATGGCGATGCGCAACCAGTTTCGCGGCCGGCCGCGGCAGGAGGGGCTGGAGGGTCTGCTGCCGGCGGAAACGGTCGCGCGCGTGCAGGCGGCGCGCTGCGCCCCGGCGCTGATCCTGCTGTGGCTGGGGCAGTGGCTGCAGGGCGTGCGCGAGGCGGGGCACCTGTCGCCGATGCTGGCGCAGCACATGGAGCGGTCGGTAGACGAGCTGTCCGCCGCGCTCGGCGGCTGCGAGCGCATCGCCAACACGCCGCTGCCCTTCACCTACACGGTGATCCTGCATCGCAGCTCCTACCTCTACTGCATGATGCTGCCGTTCGGCCTGGTGGACACGATCGGCTGGATGACGCCGCTGGTGGTGGGCTTCGTGTCCTACACCTTCTTCGCGCTGGAAGCGCTCAGCGACGAGATCGAGGAGCCGTTCGGCACGATGCCCAACGATCTGGCGCTCGATGCGATCGTCGCCGGGATCGAAGCCAGCCTGCGCGAACTGCTGGGCGAGACGCCGGCCCCGGCGCCGCAGCCCGACGCGGCGTTCATCCTCAACTGAGCGTGCGCCGCGGCAGACCTATTCGAACAGCGCGCCCACGCTCTCGCCGCTGTGGATGCGCTCGATCGCCGCGGCGAACAGCGGCGCCACGCTGAGCACGGCGATCCTGTCGAGGCGCTTGTCCGGCGGCAGATGCACCGTGTTGGTGACGACGAGGGAGTCGATGCCGGCGTTGCGCAGGCGCTCGATCGCCGGGCCGCACAGCACGCCGTGGGTGGCGCCCGCATGCACGCTGCGCGCGCCGGCCGCCCTCAGCGTGGCGGCCGACGACACCAGGGTGCCGGCGGTGGAGATCTCGTCGTCGAAGATCACCGCGTCGCGGCCGGCCACGTCGCCGACGACGTCGCCGTGCTTCACCGCGGTGTCGCTGGTGCGGCGCTTGTCGATGATCGCCATCGGGATGCCCAGCCGCTCCGAGAAGCGGCCGACGCGCTTGGCGCCGCCGGCGTCGGTGGCCACCGCGACCATGTTGCTGATGTCGTAGTTGTTGCAGAAATGCTCGGCGATCGACGGAATGGCGGTGAGGTGGTCTACCGGCACGCTGAAGAAGCCATGCACCTGGTCGGCGTGCAGGTCCATCGTCAGCACGCGGTGCGCGCCGGCGGTCTTGAGCATGTCGGCGATGAGCCGGCCGGTGATCGAGATGCGCGGCGCATCCTTCTTGTCCGAGCGCGCGTAGGAATAGTAGGGAATCACCGCCGTGATGCGCTGGGCCGAGGCGCTGCGCAGCGCGTCGAGCGTGATCAGCAGCTCCATGATGTGGTCGCTCACCGGTTCGGTGAAGGACTGCACCACATAGACGTCGCGCTCGCGCACGTTGTCGCCGATCTGCACGCGCAGGTTGTCGTTGGAAAAGCGCGAGATGTCGAGCCGGCCGAGCCGCCGTCCGAGGCGGGCGCAGATTTCGGTGGCAAGGTCGCGGCTGGCGTTGCAGGCGAAGATCTGGAGGGCGTGTCTGCTCATCGGTGGCCTCGGGCGGAATGGCGCAGGCGTCGGAACGGGCGCAGGCGGCGGGAAGCTGCGTTGTACTCCCTTACGGGTAGAGCAGGAAAGGCCGGCGCTCGTCGCACCAGGCCGCTTCGTCGGCCGCGGCGGGCCGGTCGAGCCCGGCCGGCGGGGCGGAATCGTCGTCCACCCATTCGCGCAGCAGCGGCGAACCGTTGATCAGGTCGATCGCCAGCCGGCCGCGCTCGTACTCGTACGGGAAGTCGCGCCACAGCGGGTAGGCGGGATGCAGCCTGCGGATGGCCTTGAAGGCGAGCGCCTGCAGCCGCCACGGGCGGAAGGCGGCGTGGTCGTAGTGCGCCGGGTCCTCGACGTGGATCTGCACGCCGTTGCACAGCTTGCCGGCGTGCTTGTGGAAGGTGGGCTCGAACCAGCAGTCGCGCAGCACGCAGCCGGCAAGCCAGTCCGGCGCCAGGCGGCGCATCTCGGCGATGACGGCGCGGGCGTCGAGGTCGGGTGCGCCGAACAGCTCCAGCGGGCGGGTGGTGCCGCGGCCCTCGGAGAGCGTCGTGCCTTCCAGCATCACGGTGCCGGCGTAGCAGCGCGCCATCGACAGGTTGGGTGCGTTGGGGCTGGGGTTGATCCAGCTACGCTCGCCCAGCGGCCAGCCGCAGCCCGGCGCGGCATCGGGCTGCCAGCCCCGCATCGCGACGACCTGGCAATCGACGTCGAGCTTCAGCGTGGCGACGAACCAGCGCGCCAGTTCGCCCATGGTGAGGCCGTGGCGCATCGGCAGCGGGCCGGCGCCGACGAAGCTTTCCCAGCCCGGGCGCAGCGTCGTGCCTTCCACCGGCCGGCCGGCCGGGTTGGGGCGGTCGAGCACCCACACCGCCTTGCCGTGCCTCGCCGCTTCTTCCAGCACGTAGCGCAGCGTGGTGATGAAGGTATAGATGCGGCAGCCGAGATCCTGCAGGTCGACCAGCAGCACGTCGAAGCTGTCCATCATCGCCGCGGTGGGGCGCCGCACTTCGCCGTACAGGCTGAACACCGGGATGCGGTGCAGCGGATCGACGAAGTCGGGCGACTCCACCATGTTGTCCTGCTTGTCGCCGCGCAGGCCGTGCTGCGGGCCGAAGGCGGCCGACAGGCGGATGTCGGGCAGCGCCGCAAGGGCGTCGAGCGAATGCGTCAGGCCGCGGGTGACCGAGGCCGGATGGGCGAGCAGCGCGACGCGGCGGCCGGCGAGCGGGCGGCGCAGCGCGGCGTCGTCCAGCAGGCGGTCGAGGCCGGATTCGAGCGGCGCGGGCATGGCCGTTCAGCCCTTTGCCGGCGGCGTGGTCAGCACCATCGCAAAGCTGGCGCGCTGGTGGAAATCGGGCATCGGCGCCGCATGGTGCAAGGCCCAGTAGGCGAGTCCGCCGCCGGCAGTCTCGAGCACTGCCGCCACGCCGACCGGCAGGCTGGTGCCCGGCGCGCAGGCGGGCAGGGCGGCCGCCGGCAGCACCACGTCCAGGCCGAGCGCATCGTCCTCCCGCTGGAACACGATCTGCGGCGCGACGTGCGGATCGTTCGCCGCGTCGCGCACGCGGCAGGCGCCGAAGGCGTAGGCAGCCCACTGCCCGGACGGCGAAAAGTTGAACTCGCGGTACGCCTCCTCGCCGGGTTCCCCGACGAACACCTCGAAGCAGGTGTGCTTCCACAGATCGTCTGCGGGGCCGGGCGGCTGCGGCGCGGGAATCCACAATCCCGCCACCTCGCCCTCCAGACGGAAGGCAAACGCGAAACTGCCGTCCTCCAGGCTGCGGGCCGAGAGCCGGATGCCGCGCACCGTGGTGGCCGGGCTGGTGGGGTGGGGGCAGAGGGCGACGGTGATGGTCGGCGCGGGGGGGCGGTCGGAGAACGGACGGTTCACGGCGAAGTCGGGTCGAATGGCGAAAGGCGCCCGCCGGCGGCGGGCGGCGCGGCCGCAATGGTAGCGTGTAAGCGGGTCCGCGCGGGCCGCCCCGTGCATGCCCGCTCAGTCCTGTGCGCCGTCCGGCTTGCCGAAAGCCTTCTCCCATTCCGCGTCCGACAGGGCGATTTCTTCCACCTCCGGCTTGCGCGGATCGGGTCGCCGCCGCCGTTCGCGTTCGCCGAAACGCGGCCCGACATCCACCTGCCGGCGGTCCACGCCGGAGCGCCGGTCCGCGCTGCATCGCCTTCCATGCTTGGTGTGATCGCTCATGCCTGGGGCACCCGAAACAGGGCGGCCGTCCCGTACGTGGCCGCGCTGCGGGGCGGTGCGGGATCATGGTTGTCGTGTTGCAGCGCCTGTCACAAATGATAGTGCAGCATCGCAGGCGCTGCCGGAGGCGGGAATGCGCCGCTGCAATGTCCCCGCCATTCGATCGCCGGCGGCCGAGGCGCGCCGGCGCGGACGGCATCCGGTCTGCAGCCGGCCCCGCCAGGCGCTACACTTGCGCCCTTTCACACCGTGCCAACGCATCGCCGGAGCGATCCATGTCCGCCAGCCATCCGTCCGTCCAGCGCATCCTCACCGGGATCACCCCGTCGGGTACGCCCCACCTCGGCAACTACGCCGGCGCGATCCGCCCCGCGATCGCCGCCAGCCGCCAGCAGGGCGTGGAGAGCTTCTACTTCCTGGCCGACTACCACGCGCTGATCAAGACCACCGACCCGGCGCGGGTGCAGCGCTCGACGCTGGAGATCTCCGCCACCTGGCTGGCGGCGGGGCTGGACACGGAGCGGGTGTGGTTCTACCGCCAGTCCGACATCCCCGGGATCCCCGAACTCGCCTGGCTGCTCGCCTGCGTGGCCGGCAAGGGCCTGCTCAACCGCGCCCATGCCTACAAGGCGGCGGTGGACAAGAACGTCGCCGCCCAGGAGGACGCGGATGCCGGCGTGAACATGGGCCTTTTCATGTATCCGGTGCTGATGGCCGCCGACATCCTGATGTTCAAGTCGCACAAGGTGCCGGTGGGCCGCGACCAGATCCAGCACATCGAGATGGCGCGCGACATGGCGGCGAGCTTCAATCACCTGTACGGCGAGCATTTCGTGCTGCCCGAGGCCGAGGTCGACGCCTCGGTGGCGACGCTGCCCGGCCTGGACGGCCGCAAGATGAGCAAGAGCTACGACAACACCATTCCGCTGTTCGCCCCGGCGGCCGAACTCAAGCGGCTGATCTTTTCCATCGTCACCGACTCGAAGGCGCCCGGCGAGCCCAAGGATGCCGAGGGTTCGGCGCTGTTCCAGCTCTACCAGGCTTTCGCCGGCGCCGAGGAGGCGCGGGCGATGCGCACCGCCTTCGAGGACGGCATCGCCTGGGGCGAGGCCAAGCAGGCGCTGTTCGAGCGCATCGACGCCGTGGTGGCGCCGATGCGCGAGAAGTACGAGGCGCTGATCGCCGAGCCGGAACGCATCGAGCGCCATCTGCAGGAAGGGGCGGCGAAGGCGCGCGCCATCGCCACGCCCTTCATGGCCGAGCTGCGCCATGCGGTCGGCCTGCGCAACCTCGCCACCGCGCTCACCGCCGGGGCGGCCGACAAGCCCAGGACTGCCGCGCTGCCGCAATTCAAGCAGTACCGCGAGGCCGACGGCCGCTTCTATTTCAAGTTCGTCGATGGCGACGGCCGCCTGCTGGTGCAGAGCGCGGGCTTCGAGTCGCCGCGCGAGGCCGGGCGCTGCGTCGCCGCGCTGAAGCAGGGCACGCCGTTCGACATCGACGGCGACGGCGTGTACCTGGACGGGGCGCGCATCGGCGAACTGGCCGAGGCCGCGCAGGCCGTGCAGGTGCGCGAGGCGCTGGCGGCGCTGGCCGCCTGACGCGTCCGCGCCTTCGTCCGGCCCGCCGCGCCGGCATCCGGTCCTCCGCTGCCACTTACGTCACGGCGGCTGCCGCAGCGGTGGTTTTTCGATCGACGAATGCCGGATAATTGGTGCAACGCAATGCGATACCCGCAAGACCGTCCGTGATCTCCGAAGCCCCAGCCGCCGCAGCGCCCGATTCCGACCCCACCGATCCGGCAGCGTCTGCGCGGGCCGGGCACGCCGATGCCGGGGCGGCCGACGGGCCTGCTGCTCCATCCCGGCCGCGCGTGGGCTTCTTCCGCCTGCTGCGCTGGCTGCTGCTGATCGTCCTGCTCGTCGGCCTGACGGCGCTCGCCATCCTGGCGGCGGACGAGATCCACAGTTCGCGCCTGCAGGCGCGCTACCTCGCCCGCTATGCCGCGGATCTGAACTACGGCGTGGTCGAGGGCGCGAGCGATGCGATCCGCTTTCCCACGCACGGCCCCTTCGACCAGCGCATGGGCTACGTCGATCTGCCACTCATCACCCAGCGCCTCGCCGAGCGCGGTTTCGTGCCGACGCACCAGGCGCGCTTCTCCGACGAACTGATGAACTACACCGGCCACGGCTTCTTCACGCCCTACCGCGAGAAGACCCGCGCCGGTCTCGATCTGGCGGACTGCCACGGCGAACCGCTGTACCAGTTCCGCTACCCCTACCGCCACTACGCCGATTTCGCCGCCGTCCCGCCGCTGGTGGGCCAGGCGCTGATGTTCATCGAGAACCGCGACCTGCTCGATGCGTCGCGCCCCAGGCTGAACCCGGCCGTCGACTGGGTGCGCTTCACGCGTGCGGTGCTGGCGCAGATCGGCCGCATGGTCAACGAGGATCTCGATGCGCCCGGCGGCAGCACGCTGGCGACGCAGATCGAGAAATACCGCCATTCGCCTGACGGCGTGACGTACGACGCGCGCGAGAAACTGCGCCAGATGGTGTCGGCCAGCGTGCGCGCCTACCGCGGCGGCGAGGAAACCCTGCCGGTGCGCCGCGAACTGCTGCTCGACTACCTCAACACCGTGCCGTTGTCGGCCGCGCCCGGCCACGGCGAGGTCAATGGCCTGGGCGACGGCCTGTGGGTATGGTTCGGCGCCGATTTCGACAAGGTCAATGCGCTGCTCGCCGCGCCGCCCGGCGAGGGCAGTGCGCTGGCGGCGCAGGGCCGCGCGCTGCGCCAGGTGGTGGCGCTGATGATCGCGCACCGGCGCCCGTCCTTCTATCTGGCGCGCAGCGGCCGCGACGACCTTGCGCAGCTTACCGACAGCTACGTGCGCCTGCTCGCCGATGCCGGCGCCGTCGCTCCGGCGCTGCGCGACGCGGCGCTCGCCGAGCCGCTCAAGTTCCGCGATCTGGTGGCCGATCCGGCGCTGCTGCCGGCCGACCTCGGCAAGGGTGCGACGGCGATCCGCGCGCGCCTGGCCGGCATGCTCGACGCCTCGCTGTACGAACTCGACCGCTTCGACGTGGCCGCCGCCGCCACCCTCAACGGCCCGCTGCAGCAGGCGGTGAGCGATTTCCTCGGCAAGCTGCGCGACCCCGAGTTCGCGCGCAGCCAGGGCCTGATCGGCGAGCGCATGCTGGCGCCGGCGACGATGGACGGGGTGCGCTACAGCTTCAACCTCGTCGAACGCACGCCCGGCGGCAACCGCGTGCGGGTGCAGACCGACACCTCCGACCAGTTGTTCGACATCAACGAGGGCAGCAAGCTCGAACTGGGCTCCACCGCCAAGCTGCGCGTGCTGGCGACCTACCTCGAGATCGTCGCCGAACTGCATGGGCGCTTCGCCGGGCAGTCGGCCGACGAACTGCGCCGCATCAAGGTGGAGCAGCGCGACAATCTCACCCGCTGGGCGATCGAGTATCTCTCCTCCGCCCGCGACGGCAGCCTGCCGGCGATGCTCGAGGCCGCGCTCGAGCGCCGCTATTCCGCCAGCCCCGGCGAGAGCTTCTTCACCGGCGGCGGCGTGCATACGTTCAACAACTTCAATGCCGGCGACAACGATCGCAGTCCGACGATGCGCGAGGCGCTGCAGGGCTCGATCAACCTGCCCTTCGTGCGCCTGATGCGCGACGTCGTGCGCCACACCATGTACCAGGTGCCGGGCAGTACCGCGCAACTGCTGGACGATGCCGACGATCCCCGGCGCATGCAGTACCTCGCCCGCTTCGCCGACCGCGAGGGCCAGGTGTTCCTGCGGCGCTTCTGGCGCAAGTACCAGGGCAAGACGCCCGCCGAAATCCAGGCCACCTTCCTCGACGGCCTGCGCCCGGGCGCCGACCGCCTCGCCGCGGTGTTCCGCTACCTGTCGCCGCAGGGCGCGCCCGAGGAGCTCGCGGCCTTCCTGCGCAAGCGCCTCGCGGATGCCGACCTGACGGACGCCCGCATCGGGCAGTTGTACCAGCGCCATGCGCCCGAAGCCTTCGACCTGCCCGACCGCGGCTACGTGGCGCGCGTGCATCCGCTGGAACTGTGGCTGGTCGGCTACCTGTCGGCCAAGCCGGAGGCGAGCTGGCCGGAGACGGTGGAAGCGAGCGCCGACGAGCGCCAGGCGGTGTATCGCTGGCTGTTCCGCACCCGCTTCAAGGGCGCGCAGGATTCGCGCATCTACACCATGCTGGAGGTCGAGGCATTCCTCGAGATCCACCGCCGCTGGGCGCGCCTGGGCTATCCCTTCGGCCACCTGGTGCCGTCCTACGCCACTGCGCTCGGCAGCTCGGGGGACCGGCCGGCGGCGCTGGCGGAGCTGATGGGCATCATCGTCAACGACGGCGTGCGGCTGCCCACCGCGCGCATCGAGGGCCTGCACTTCGCGGCCGGCACGCCCTACGAGACGCGCTTTGCCCGCCGCGCCGCCGCAGGCGAGCGGGTGATGCCGCCCGAGGTGGCGGCGGCGCTGCGCAACGCACTGTCCGAGGTGGTCGAGGGCGGCACCGCGCGGCGCCTTTCGGGCGCATTCAAGCTCGCCGACGGCACCACCCTGGCGGTGGGCGGCAAGACCGGCACCGGCGACAACCGCATCGCCATCGGCCGCGGCGGCGCCAGGGGCCTGGCGCTGAACCGCACCGCGACCTTCGTCTTCTACATCGGCGGGAACCACTTCGGCACGCTGACCGCCTACGTCATCGGCCCCGAGGCCGCCTCCTACCGCTTCACCTCCGGCCTGCCGGTGCAGATCCTGAAGTCCATGGGGCCGATGCTGCTGCCCCGCCTCGAACCGCAGGCCGCCGGCGGCTGCCCGTCGCCGCGGCTTGAGGTCGCGGCCACGCCCGGCAATAATCCGACGCTTCCGACAACGACGATGGAGACAGCCGATGAGTGACCGTGAAGCCATCATCCCGAAGGGGATGGAATACGTGTACGACAAGATCCACTACGCCCCCGCGGTGCGGGTCGGCGACACGGTCTATGTGTCCGGCCAGATCGGGCGCGACGACGACATGAAGCTGGTCGAAGGGACCGAGGCGCAGATCGTGCAAGCCTTCGAGAACCTGAAGACGGTGCTCGAAGCCGCCGGCGCGCAGATGAGCGACATCGTGGACCTCACCACCTTCCACACCGACATGCGCGACCTGCAACTGTTCATGAAGATCAAGGACCGCTACCTGACGCGGGACTTCCCGGCGTGGACCGCCATCGGCGCGGCCTCGCTCGGCGGCGCGCCCGGCTACATCATCGAGATCAAGGCCGTGGCGGTGCTGCGGCGCTGAGGCGCCGCGCGCCGCATCGCCTGTCTTGTCCGTCCGGCCGAAACTCCGCTCGCTGCCCGACCGGCTGCGCCAGATCGCCCTGTTCGAGGTCGGCGGCCTGCTGTTGATCACGCCGCCGTTCGTGTGGCTGAGCGGCGTGCCGGTACTCGACTCGATCGGCCTGCTGGCGGTGCTGGCGCTGATGGCGGCGGTGTGGAACGGCGTCTACAACACCGCCTTCGACTGGTTCGAAGGCCGGCTCACCGGCCGTACCGCGGACCGCCGCCCGTTCCGCCTGCGCTGCCTGCATGCCGCCGGCTTCGAGACCGGCCTGCTGCTGCTGACGCTGCCGGTCATCGTGCAATGGACCGGCATGGGCTGGATCGACGCCCTGGTCGCCGACATCGGCCTGGCGATCGGCTACACGGTCTATGCGCTGGTGTTCAACCTCGGCTACGACCGCATGTTCCCGATCGGCGACGCCGCCGCGCCGTCCGGCACCGCCGCCGACCCGCGGCGCTGAGGCGGCGCGTTCGCGCCGAGCCGCCTCGAGCATACCGACGCCCCCTCGGGCGCAGCGGGCGCCATGAGCGTGGGGGGCGCCGCCGCAGTATGCGCCGAGCCGCCTCAAGCGTACTGCCGCCCCTCGGGGGGCAGCGAACGCAGTGAGCGTGGGGGTCTCAGTTGCTTGCCTGCTGCACGATCACGGCCTGCGCCGGCATCGGCGCGGGGAAGCCGGCTGCCGCGAGCGCCTCGCGGATCACGCGGTTGCCGTCGAAATACACCTGCCAGTAGTGGTTGTTGTGGCAGAAGGGGCGCACCGCCAGGACGGGGCCGACCAGGTTGAAGTCCAGGATCTCGACTTCGGGCGCCGGCTCGGCAAGCACGTTGGGCACCTCGGCCAGCTTCTCGCGCAGCAGGGCCATTGCCGCGACGTGGTCGGCGCTGCCGGCGAGCTGGCACTTCAGTTCCACGCGGCGGTAGGCGTTGGCGCTGAAGTTCTGGATCGTATCGCTGAATATCTTGCCGTTGCCGACCATCGTCAGGACGTTGTCGGGCGTGTCGATCGCGGTGGCGAACAGGCCGATCTCCTTGACCGTGCCGACGATGCCGGCCGCGCTGATGAAGTCGCCCACCTTGAACGGGCGCAGCACGACGAGGAAGATGCCGGCGGCGAGGTTGCCGAGCAGGCCGCCCCATGCAGCGCCGATGGCGATGCCGATACCTGCCACCAGGGCGGCGAAGGTCGTCGTCTGCACGCCGAAGTAGCCGAGGATGGCCACCACCAGCACGATGTTCAGGGTCACGGCGAGGAAGCTGCCGACGTAGCGCATCAGCGTCGGATCGACCTTCTGCCGGCTCATGGCCTGCTGCAGCAGGCGTACGGCGAAGCTGATCAGCCAGCGGCCGACGATCCAGAAGACGATCGCGCCGAGGATCTTGAGGCCGATGTCGGTTGCGTAGGTCACTGCCAACTGCCGGTAGTTTTCCATCTGCTCCATGGTCTTGCTCCGCGGTGATTGTGGGGGTTGGGAGATTCTGCCATCCAATCAGCCTAGACCGGGAGTTTGATGCTTGCATGAATATGCGCCGTTTTTTCCGGCTGCGGCAGGACGGCGCGGCCGCGGCCGCTGGCGGCGAGGATTGCAATCTCGTCTCCCGCGGCCTATCGTGCGGCGCATTTTCGCCCGGACCGCCACCGTGACCGCCTCGCCCGCCCGCTTCCCCGATGCCGATCTCACGCCGCTCAACACCTTCGGCCTGCCCGCCCGCGCCGGCAGGCTGGTTCTCCTGACCGCAGCGGAGCAGGTGCGGGCGCTGGCGGCCGAGCCCGGCTGGGCCGTCACGCCGCGGCTGGTGCTGGGCGGGGGCAGCAACCTGATCTTCACCGGCGATTTCGCCGGGACGGTACTGAAAGTGGAGATCGCCGGCCGCAGCCTGGTGTCGGAAGACGGCGAATCCAGGGTGGTGCAGGCGGGGGCGGGCGAGAACTGGCACGACTTCGTGCGCTGGACGCTGGCGCGGGGCTGGCCGGGGCTGGAGAACCTGTCGCTGATCCCGGGCACGGTGGGCGCGGCGCCGATCCAGAACATCGGCGCCTACGGGCTGGAGATGGCCGAGCGCTTCGCGTCGCTGGACGCGGTCGAGCTGGCGAGCGGCGAGGCGCGCCTCTTCTTCGCGCAGGACTGCGCCTTCGGCTACCGCGACAGCGTGTTCAAGCGCAATCCCGGGCGCTGGCTGGTGACGGCGGTGCGCTTCCGCCTGCCGAAGAACTGGGTGCCGGTGGCGCGCTATGCCGACGTGGCGCACGAGCTGGCCGCGCTCGGCATCGCGCAGCCGACCGCGCTGCAGGTGTCCGACGCGGTGATCGCGATCCGCCGCCGCAAGCTGCCGGACCCGGCGGCCATCGGCAATGCCGGCAGCTTCTTCAAGAATCCGGTGGTCGATGCGGCCACGCACGCGCGGCTGGCGGCGGCGCACCCTGCGCTGCCGGCCTATCCGCAGGGCGGCGGCAGCGTCAAGCTGGCGGCCGGCTGGCTGATCGAGCACGCGGGCTGGAAGGGGCGCGACCTCGGCCCGGTGGGATGCTTCGAGCACCAGGCACTGGTACTGGTGAATCGCGGCGGAGCCACCGGCGAGGACGTGCGCCGGATCGCGCGGGCGATCCAGGCCGACGTGCTTGCGCGCTTCGGCGTGGTGCTCGAAACCGAGCCGGTGTTCGTCTGAGCCCTGCGCGCGCCGGCGGCCGCTCCCGTCAGGCGGAAAGCGCGGCGGCCGCGACCGCCTGGTGGGGCGGCAGGTGATGGGTCTCGCGGTCTGCGGCCGTCTTGTCGGCTACGCGGACGATGTGTCCGTTGGCGTCGTGATGCGCGACCATGATCCGCATCGCATGCCAGTCCTGGACCGTTTCCGTGCTCTGGCCGGCCCGGGCGGCGAGTGCGTGCAGCGGCACGGAGCCGACGCTGCGGCGGCGGTCCTTGCCGCGAAAGCGCAGGTAGTTGTAGCGCGCCCAGGCCATCAGGCTGCCGCTCATCGCCGCGATCACCGCCGCATACACCGCGAGCAGGTCGACGAAGCGTTCCAGGCCGCCGAGGTCGAACATGTGGACCTTGAACTGCCAGCCGAACATGGCCCAGCCGAGGAGGGTGGCCAGCGGCAGCCACAGCCCGAGCCAGATCAGCCAGAACAGCGTGGTGAGCGTCTTCGACACGGCGCGCTGCGGCCATGTCTGCAGGTCGGGCCGGTCGATGATCAGGGGATGTTTGCCGGCCGTATGCCGCGATCTGGGCTTTTCCATGTTGCGCGCTGTTTGCCTCGTAGAACGACGCTCGGCAGGGCGACCACCGAGGTCATGACATTCAGGATCCAGTAGACCAGCGGATACCAGATCATCCAGTAGTAGTAGCGACCATAGCCGCGCTCGTAGCGCGAATCGAGGAACATGCTCACGGCGAACTGAAAGAGGCAGGTCGTGCCGATGATGAGGCCGCTCCATGCCGGCACCAGCGTGGCGACGTGCAGCATCGGCGGCAGCTCGACGAACAGCCCGATCACGAAGAGGGCGGCGATGATCGCCATCGCGTAGGCCCAGGCGACGCTGCAGAAGTACTCCAGGTAGATCGGCCACAGGCGGCGGTGGCGCCAGCGCGTCAGCACGCGGTACTGCGCGAACAGCACCTGGGTGCCGCCCATGGCCCAGCGCAGGCGCTGGCGCCACAGCCCGCGCAGCGTCTCGGGCATCAGGATCCAGCACAGCGCGTTGGGTTCGAAGCGCACGTCCCAGTGGCGAACCTCGAGCCGCCAGCTCACGTCGATGTCCTCGGTGAGGGCCTGCGGATTCCAGTAGCCGACGTCGTGCAGCGCACTGCGGCGGAAGCAGACCATCACCCCCGACACGGTGAAGACCTTGCCGTAGGTGCGCTGCGCGCGCTTGATCAGGCCGATGATGGACGAGAACTCGCCTACCTGGATGCGCCCGAGCAGCGTGGAGCGGGTGCGGATGCGCGGGTTGCCCGTCACCGCGCCGACGCGGGGCGAGCGCAGCAGGTGGCGCATCATCCACTTCAGGCAGTGCGGATCGACCAGCGAGTCGCCGTCGATGCACAGGAAGTAGTCGTGCCGCGCCACCATCGCGGCGGTGTTCAGGCCCACTGCCTTGCCCTGGTTGCGCGCCAGGTGCACCACGCGGATGCGGTCGTCGTGCGCCGCCAGCGATTCGATCAGGCTGCCGGTGTCGTCGACGCTGCCGTCGTTGATCAGCAGGATCTCGATTTCCGGATAGTCCAGCGCCTGCAGCGCGGCGACCGTCTCGGCGATGTTGGCGGCCTCGTCGTGGCAGGGCACCAGCACGCTGACCGGCGGGTATTCGGGAAGGGGCGGCGGTTCGTCGTACGGGCGGTCGTGCCGCTCGTAGTGCCGGTAGTAGTACAGCCCGCCCGTCATCCACAGGTAGGACATGAACAGCGGGTAGTAGAAGGCGAAGCCGAACAGGATGCCGACGATAGTGGTGGCGGTTTCCGTCATGGTCGTTCTCCAGCGTGGGCGCTGCGATCAGAAGCGCCAGTCGATGTGCGCATACAGGTAGTTCTTGCGTTCATGCTCGCCGTCGTATGGAAACTGGCGCGTACCCACGCCGTAGCGCAGCGACAGGTCGCGGCCCAGGCCCCATTCGTGCTCGTAGCGCAGGTCGTGGAAGGCATTCCAGCCGTAGTCCTCCTCGAAGCCCTGCTGGCGGTAGCCGCCCAGCGTGACGGCGAGGCGGTGGTTGAAGCGCCGGTCGTACTCCCGCCACAGCAGCCAGTCGGACGACAGCGTGGCCGAGATCGCCAGATCGTTCCTCGGGTTGAAGTACACCCGGTCGCCCAGCGTGTTGTGGCTTGCGTAGAGGGCAGCCTGCAGGTCGAGCGTGTGGCGCGTGCGGCTTGCGAGACGCTCGAACCAGGTCGCCGACAGCGCGTTGCGCAGGTTGCCGTCGCTGAAGCGGTAGTGCGACCAGTCGGCGGCGATGCGGCGCGACTCGTCCACGCGGTAGGCGAGGCCCGCCACGCTGCGGCGGGCGTTCAGGAACGGATCGCCGTCGTCGGGGCGCCACCGGCCCTTGAGCGGCAGGTCGTCGGTGCGGGTCTCGTGCAGGAGGCGGAACGACCAGTGGTCGTCGGCCTGCCATGCCAGCGACGCGGCGACGCCGGTGGAGCGCGCATTGGTGGTTTCGCGCCCCGCCTCCAGCCTCGCCTGCCAGTCCGCGCGCGTCAGTTCGACACCGACCGCCCCGCGCGCGTGGGCCGCGTCGTTGTCGTCGAAGCTCGCCGCGGCGCGGTGGTGGTGGCCGAAGACGCGCACCGCATCGCCCAGGCGCGGGCTGTACAGCCAGACGTCGTGCGTGATGTCGTCGTTGCCGGTGATCGCCCCGCTGCCGCGGCCCGCGGTGACCTCGGCGACGAGCTGGGCACGCCTCGCCGCGGCATCGTCCTCGGCAAGGCGGCGGACGGCCGGATGTTCCGGGGCGAGCGCCGTGACTTCCGCCACGCCCCCGGATGCGGCGGCGAAGTCGCCGACCGCGTGCGCCGATTCGGCCAGGCCGATGCGCGCGCGCAGGTTGTCCGGCGCCAGCGCCAGCACGCGCGCGTAGCGTGCCGCTGCCGCCCGCGGATGGCCGTGCATCGCGTCGAGCGCGGCGGCTTCCAGATCGTTGCCGGCGTCGTCCGGCGCCAGCCGCTGTGCCGCCCGGAGCTGTGCCTGCGCCTGCTGCGGCCGATCGGCGAAGCGGGCGAACTGCGCGAGCAGCCGCCGCGTGCCGGCATCGTCGGGCGCGGCGCGTTCGATTTCTTCCAGATTGCGGTCCAGGGCGTCGAAGTCCTCCGCCTCCAGTTGGGCATAGGCCAGCGCGACGCGGAGCGACCGGTCGCCGGGCTGCGTGGCAAGCGAGTGCTGGTAGTAGCGCATCGCATCCCGCGGCCGGCGCACCAGCATCGCGGCGTCGCCCGCCGCCTGCAGGGCGTAGGGCGGCAGCGCTTCGCCGCCGGCTTCGAGCAGAGCGACCTGGTCCCACGCTTCGCTGCCGGCGCCGCGGGCGACCAGGGCGACGAGGCGGTCCTGGCGCAGGCTGCGCGCCACTGCCGCCAGCCCGGGGTCGGCGGCCGCCAGCTCGAGCAGCGCTGCGTTGTGCGCCAGCGCCTCGTCGATCAGGCTGTAGCGCCGGGCCGTCCAGTCGTCCTCCATCTGCCGGCGGCCGGCGCGGATCTGGTCGGCGTTGTCGGCCTGGCGCTTCCACAGCTCGGCCGCGGTCGGCCGCGGCACCGGCTCATCGGCGGCGGCCGGGGAGATGCAGAGGAAGGCAGCCAGCGCTGCGGGTGCGACGGACCTCAGGTGGGCTGTGCGGGGCATTCGGACGGGCTTCCGGGCAAAGCACCGGACTATATCGATGCGGCCGGACGTGGGTGGAGTGATTAATGCACGATGCGTGGCACGATCCCGAAAACCTCACCGTCATTTCCGGGCCGCGGAGACGTCCGCAGGCAGGGGATCGCAACGAAACGGCACTTCTCGGCGCGAGTGTGACAAGGTCCTCGGCCGGCCGCCGGCATGCGACGTAGACTCGTGTCAAACCGTTGAGGAGTCCTCCCCCATGTCAGCACTTTTCCGATCGATACAAGCCGCTCTCGCCGCAATCGCGGTGGTTTCCGCGCAGGGAGCCATCGCCGCCCCGGCGCTCAATCCTCTCAGTACCGCCGCCCAGGCCGTGGGCGACGGGTTGTCCGCCACGTGGGTCCAGGTCCGCGACGATGCGCGCTTCAGTTCCCAGCCGTGGGCCGAGCCGGGCCAGGCGCCGATGCCGATCGGCAGCTACGGCTGGGGCGACGGCATCTGGGGCACGGTGGACGTGCCCTATCTGCAGGGCCTTGCCGACGGCGATCCGAGGATCGTCGGCCGCGTCAGCGGCACGTCGGCGATCAGCTTCGCCAACGCGACCTACAACGATCTCGCCGCCGGCGGCGCCTACGGCACGTGGGGGTACGACTACGCCCGCACGCTCGCGCCGATCATCGGCCTGACCGGGCAGCAGACCAACTACGCCGCCAGCTTCACCGGCTACATCTACATCGCCGCGGCCGGCCTCTACGACTTCGGCCTGTTCGCGGACGACGGCTTCGTGTTCTCGCTGAGCGGCAGCGACGGCGAGTATTCGGTCGCCCACTCCACCCACGCCGGGAGCACGAACGGGCGCGACTACTACACGCTGAGCGGCGCCAACGGCGACTCGGCGGTCGAACTCGCCATCGGCTACTACGGCGTGTCGCTGGATTACTACAACCGCCTGGAAGCGGGGGTCATCGACCTCGCCTGGTGGCAGCCGGGGTCCGAAGCCTGGCACAGCATCGGGACGGACAACCTGTTCGACCAACTGCCTGTGTCGAGCGTGCCCGAGCCCAGCGTGCCCGCGATGATCGGCGTCGGCGGCCTCGTCATGCTGCTGCGCCGCCGGCGCATGTAATCCCCGCCCGGCCAGACGGCATCGATCGGCACCTGCGGGTGCCGATTTTCTTTGCGGGCACCGTCTTGGTGCATCCGCGGTGTTGCGGTGCATTGGTCGCGGGCATGGAGCGCCGCGGCATCCCGCCCTGGCGCATCCGGCCCGCGCGCCCGCCTTGCCCGTTGCCGCGCCGGGAACCGCTGGCGCCGCGGCCCTTGCGCCCGTCCGCATCATGCCCGCCGGGTCTTTGCGGGTTCTGGCACACCCCTTGCTGAACATGAAGCGACAACGCGCTGGCGTTGTGCCTTCTCTCAGCTCATAACAAGGGGTCCGTCGATGAATCGCCGCAATTTCGTCAAAGCGCTCACGCTGTCCGCTTCCATCGCCGCCATCGGCCTGCCCGCCGGGGCGCATGCGGCCGACCCGATCAAGGTCGGCATCCTGCATTCGCTGTCGGGGACGATGGCGATCTCCGAGACCGCGCTGAAGAACGTCGCCCTGATGACGATCGAGGAGATCAACGCCAATGGCGGCGTGATGGGCAGGAAGCTCGAACCGGTGGTGGTCGACCCGGCCTCCAATTGGCCGCTGTTCGCCGAGAAGGCGCGCCAGCTCGTCAGCCAGGACAAGGTGGCGGCGGTGTTCGGCTGCTGGACCTCGGTGTCGCGCAAGTCGGTGAACCCGGTGTTCAAGGAACTGAACGGCCTGCTGTTCTACCCGGTGCAGTACGAGGGCGAGGAACTCGAGAAGAACGTGTTCTACACCGGCGCCGCGCCCAACCAGCAGGCGATCCCGGCGGTCGAGTACCTGATGAGCGAGGAAGGCGGCGCCGCCAAGCGCTTCGTGCTGCTGGGCACCGACTACGTGTATCCGCGCACCACCAACAAGATCCTGCGCGCCTTCCTCAAGAGCAAGGGCGTGGCCGATGCGGACATCATGGAGGACTACACCCCCTTCGGCCATTCCGACTACCAGACCATCATCGCCAACATCAAGAAGTTCGCCGCGGCGGGCAAGAAGACGGCGGTGATCTCGACCATCAACGGAGACTCCAATGTGCCCTTCTACAAGGAACTCGGCAACGCCGGCCTCAAGGCCACGGACGTGCCGGTGGTGGCGTTCTCGGTCGGCGAGGAGGAACTGCGCGGCGTGGATACGAAACCCCTGGTCGGCCACCTCGCGGCGTGGAACTACTTCATGTCGGTGAAGAACGCGGAGAACTCCGCGTTCGTGAAGAAGTACCGCGACTGGGCGAAGAAGAACGGCGTGCCCAATGCCGACACCGTGGTCACCAACGACCCGATGGAAGCCACCTACGTCGGCATCTACATGTGGAAGCAGGCGGTCGAGAAGGCCAAGTCCACCGACACCGACAAGGTCATCGCCGCGCTCGGCGGCCAGACCTACAAGGCGCCGTCGGGCTTCACGCTGACCATGGACAAGACCAACCACCACCTGCACAAGCCGGTGTACATCGGCGAGGTGCGCGCCGACGGCCAGTTCGACATCGTCTGGAAGACGAAGGAGCCGATCCGCGCCCAGCCGTGGAGCCCCTACATCCCCGGCAACGAGTCCAAGCAGGGGATCTGAGCGCAGCGTTTCTCCCCGGAGCCGGCCGGTCTGCCCGGCTCCGCGGCGGAAGGCGAGTCCGCCGTGCGGCATGCAGACCGTACTCTCCTCCCGCAGCAACTTGGGGCCGGCGCAGGCCGGCCCGTCTTTCTCTCCGGATGGAGATGCCATGTTCCGACTGATTCTTTCCGGACGCATGCTGGGCCTCGCCCTGTGGCTGGTGCTGGCTGCCGCTCCGGTCCGGGCCGCGCTCGATCCGTCCCTGCTCGCGGGCTTCGCCGGCGATTTCCAGAGCCGCATGAACGCCATCGAGGCGCTCGGCGTCGCCGGCGGCGACGATGCGCGGCGCGTGCTCGACGCGCTCGAGGCCGGCAATCTCGGCGTGGCCGCGGACAAGGCGGTGATCGTCGATGGCGACACGGTGCGCGATGCCGCCAGCGGCGAGGCGCTGGCCGGCGGACGCGACGACGTCGAACTCATCACCGTCAACAACCGCGTGCGCCGCACGCTGGCCGGCGCGCGTGCCGCACTGGCGCTGACGTCGGCAGACCGCGCCGAGCGCCTGGGCGCCGCGATCACGCTCGGCGACAATCCCAACGAGACCCTGCTGCCGGTGTTCGAGCGCGCGCTGGCCGCCGAAACCGACGAGGAGATCCGCGGCATCCTGGCGCGCGCCGCCGCGCGCATCAACCTCGCCTCGCCCGACGCTCCGACCCGCCTGCGCGCGGTGCGGGCGCTGGGCGAATCGTCCGACCCGGCGGTGAAGAACCTGCTCGAAGGGCTGCTGCAGAAGCACGACGGCGACTGGGTGGAGGCACATGAGGACGTGCGCGCCGCGGCCGGCACGGCGATCGCCGCGATCGACCGCCGCATCGCCGTGGCCGAGGGCGTCGGCACCGTGTTCTCGGGCCTGTCGCTCGGCTCCATCCTGCTGCTGGCCGCGCTGGGCCTTGCGATCACCTACGGCGTGATGGGCGTCATCAACATGGCGCACGGCGAACTGCTGATGGTCGGCGCCTATGCCACCTTCCTGGTGCAGGGCCTGTTCCGCAGCCATCTGCCGGCGTGGCTGGACTGGTACGTCGCCGCCGCCATCCCGGCCGCCTTCCTGTCTGCCGCGCTGGTCGGTGTGGCGATGGAGCGCCTGGTGCTGCGCCACCTGTACGGCCGCCCGCTGGAAAGCCTGCTCGCCACCTGGGGCCTGTCGCTGGTGCTGATCCAGGCCGCGCGCGTGGTCTTCGGCCCGCAGAACCTGGAACTCGCCAACCCGGCCTGGATGTCGGGCGGCGTCGAACTGGCCGCCGGCGTGGTGCTGCCGTACAACCGCATCGCCATCATCGGCTTCGCGGTGTTCGTGCTGACGCTGATCTGGCTGATGATGCAGAAGACGCGGCTGGGCATGTTCGTGCGCGCCGTCACGCAGAACCGCCCGATGGCCGGCTGCGTCGGTGTGCCCACCGCGCGCGTCGACACGCTGGCCTTCGCCATCGGCTCGGGCGTGGCCGGGCTGGGCGGGCTGGCGCTGTCGCAGATCGCCAACGTCGGCCCGGCGATGGGCACCGGCTACATCGTCGATGCCTTCATGGTCGTCGTGCTCGGCGGCGTGGGACAACTGGCCGGCGCGGTGTGGGCGGCGCTGGGGCTGGGCATCGTCTCCAAGTTCCTCGAAGGCTGGGCTGGCGCGGTGATCGCCAAGATCCTGGTGCTGGTGTTCATCATCGTCTTCATCCAGAAGCGGCCGCAGGGGATTTTCGCGCTGAAGGGGCGGTTTGCGGATGGCTGACTCGTTTGTTTGCTGCGCCGTCGCGGGGGAACGCGTCGGCCGGGGGTGTCCGCTCCAGGGCTGCGGAACTCGCTGCGCTCGGACAGTCCTCGCCCTTGCGCGGACACCCCCGGCCGACGCTGGCGCGGCGGGCCGGAAAGGCCGAAAAAACCGGCGGTGAATACAGGCAAGCGAGGCATGCACGGCGCTATTTCAGCGTGGTTTTGACGGCCTGCAGGCCCGAGGCGATGCAAGCGGTGGCGGGGATATTCGTGGCGCAGGCGAGGACTGTCCGAGCCAAGCGAAGCGACGGCGAGTTCCGCAGCCTGCAGAACGAATACCCCCGTCGGCGCGGTTCGCAGGCACTCAGCCGACGGAACCCCAAGAAGTCTTGAACCCAGGAAACAAGGAGGCGCCAACCCAATGCGCACCCCATTCACGATCAGACTGATCCAAAGCACGCCGCGCTCCGGCTGGCTCGCGATCGCGCTCTTCGCCGCCGTCACGCTGGCCGGCGTGCCGCTCGCCCATCTCGTGCTGCCGGAATCGAATCCGCTGCACCTGTCGGCCTACACCGTCAGCCTGCTCGGCAAGATCCTGTGCTACATGGTCGTCGCCGTGGCGATGGACCTCATCTGGGGCTACGCCGGCATCCTCAGCCTCGGCCACGGGCTGTTCTTCGCGCTGGGCGGCTACGCCTTCGGCATGTACCTGATGCGCCAGATCGGCCGCGACGGCAGCTACGGCGCCGACATCCCCGACTTCATGGTCTTCCTCGACTGGAAGGAACTGCCCTGGTACTGGGCGGGCTCGGACGCCTTCCTGTGGGCGCTGTTCCTCGTCGTCGCCGTGCCGGGCATCGTCGCCTTCGTGTTCGGCTGGTTCGCGTTCCGCTCGCGCATCAAGGGCGTGTACTTTTCCATCATCACCCAGGCGCTCACCTACGCCGCCATGCTGCTGTTCTTCCGCAACGAGACCGGCTTCGGCGGCAACAACGGCTTCACCGACTTCAAGCGCATCCTCGGCCATTCCATCACCTCGCCCGAGATGCGGGTGACGCTGTTCGCGCTGTCGGCCGCGCTGCTGATCGCCTGCCTCGTCCTCGGCCGCTACCTCGTCACCTCGCGCTTCGGCCGCGTGCTGGCGGCGATCCGCGACGCCGAGAGCCGGGTCATGTTCATCGGCTACAACCCGCTGCACTACAAGCTCTTCATGTGGACGCTGTCGGCGGTGCTGTGCGGGCTGGCCGGCGCGCTGTACGTGCCACAGGTGGGCATCATCAACCCCTCGGAGATGAGCCCCGCCAATTCGATCGAGATCGCGGTGTGGGTGGCGGTCGGCGGGCGCGGCACGCTGGTCGGCGCGGTGCTCGGCGCCGGCATCGTCAACCTCGCCAAGAGCTTCTTCACCGTCACCGTGCCGGAATACTGGCCGTTCTTCCTCGGCTTCCTGTTCATCGCGGTGACGCTCTACCTGCCCGACGGCGTCGTCGGCCTGTGGCGCAAGCTGCGCGCCCGCCGCGCACCGCCCGCTGCGCCCGTGGCAGCCGCCGCGCCACGGCGTACCGCCGACCGCCCCGGCAAGAGCCGGGACGATGCCGCTACTACGGCCAAAGGAGCGACCGCATGATGCAGACCACCGAACTCGACCGCGCCGAGGCGCTGGCCGCCGCGCAGGCTGCCGAGCGGGCCAACCAGAGCCGGGAGCAGTGGGAGGGCGAGGCCACCATCGGCCACGTGGTGAAGCCGGGCGAACTCGACCTGTCGCACAACGTCATCCTGTACCTGGACGACATCACGGTGAGCTTCGACGGTTTTCGCGCGCTGAACAGGCTGTCGCTGACCATCGACGCCGGCGAACTGCGCTGCGTCATCGGCCCCAACGGCGCGGGCAAGACGACGATGATGGACGTCATCACCGGCAAGACCCGCCCCGATTCGGGCAAGGCTTTCTTCGGCCAGACCATAGACCTCACCCGCCTGACCGAGCCGGAGATCGCCCATGCCGGCATCGGCCGCAAGTTCCAGAAGCCGACCATCTTCGAGCAGCACACCGCCTTCGAGAACCTCGAACTGGCGATGAAGACCGACAAGCGCGTGCGTCGCACGCTGTTCGCCAGCCTGCGCGACGACGAGCGCGACCGCATCGCCGAGGTGCTCGAGCAGATCCGCCTGACCGGCGAGGCCGACCGCCCGGCGGGCTTGCTGTCGCACGGCCAGAAGCAGTGGCTGGAGATCGGCATGCTGCTGATGCAGGAGCCGCGGCTGTTGCTGCTCGACGAGCCGGTGGCGGGCATGACCGACGACGAGACCGAACGCACCGCCGAACTGTTCGTGAGCCTGGCGGGCAGGCACTCGCTGATGGTGGTGGAGCACGACATGGCTTTTGTCGAGGCGCTCGGCGGCAAGGTCACGGTGCTGTGCGAGGGCTCGGTGCTGGCGGAGGGGGATCTCGCCACGGTGCAGGCGGACCCGCGGGTGATCGAGGTTTATCTGGGGCGCTGAATCGGGGGTGCCGTGGCTGGGTTGTGGTGGGTGACGGGTGGGGGTTGCGGTTCCGACCGCCGGCTGCGCGGGGTATTCCTTCCAGGGGCTGCGGAACTCGCCCTGCGGGCTCGGACAGTCCTCGCCCCTTCCAGGAATACCCCGCACATCCGGCTTGGCGTGGTTGCTGGCTCCGCGTCCGAAGGGTCGTGCAGGCAGGCCGGATCGCCGGGTTTGCCAGCCGTCGGGCACCGCCGGCGCCAAGCGCGACACGCGGGGCATTCGTGGAGAGGGCGAGGACTGTCTGAGCGAGCGCAGCGAGCGAGTTCCGCAGCCCTCGGAACGAATGCCCCGCGTGGCGCGCGGTTACGGGCATGAGCCGCAGAGCTTCCCCAAAACGGCGAGTCACCGGACCAACCACCCATGAAACGAATACGCCGTGAAATCCGGAAACACGGCCATGAGCCAAAAAAGGATCGAGCGATGCTGAAGGTCGAAAACCTGAACCAGTACTACGGCGGCAGCCACATCCTGCGCGGCCTGTCCTTCGAAGTGCCGGTGGGCAAGGTCACCACGCTGCTGGGCCGCAACGGCGTCGGCAAGACCACGCTGCTGAAAACGCTGATGGGGCTCGTGCCCGCCGCCTCCGGCAGCATCGGTTTCGGCGGCCGCGACATCACCCGCGCGCCGTCCTACCAGCGCGTGCGCGCAGGCATCGGCTTCGTGCCGCAGGGGCGGGAGATCTTTCCCCGCCTCACCGTGGAGGAAAACCTCCTCATGGGGCTGGCCACCCGGCCGCGCGGCTCCGCCATCCCGCCGCGCATCTTCGACATGTTTCCGGTACTGCGGCAGATGATGGGCCGCCGCGGCGGCGACCTCTCGGGCGGCCAGCAGCAACAGCTCGCCATCGGCCGCGCGCTCGCCTTCGGGCCGAAGCTGCTGATCCTCGACGAACCCACCGAGGGCATCCAGCCCTCCATCATCAAGGACATCGAGCGCGCCATCCGCAGCCTCGCCGCCACCGGCGAGATGGCGATCCTGCTGGTCGAGCAGTACTACGACTTCGCCCGCGCGCTCGCCGACCAGTACCTGGTGATGGAGCGCGGCGAGATCGTCATGCGCGGCGCGGGCGCCGACATGGATGCCGACGGCGTGCGGCAGGTGCTGTCGGTCTGACGCCGGCGGCGCTCAGGCCGGCACGCCGAGGATCACGTTCGACGCCTTGATCACCGCGGTGGCGGGCACGCCGGGGGCGAGGCCGAGTTCGGTGACGGCGTCGTTGGTCACGATGGCGACGATCTCGGTGCCGCCGGGCAGGGCGACCACCACCTCCGCATTCACCGCGCCGGGGGTCACCGTCTTCACCGTGCCGGCCAGGCAGTTGCGCGCCGACAGGCGGATGCCGCTGCCGTCGGTCATCAGCATCACCCACGGCGCCTTCACCAGGGCGACGACCTTCCCGCCGGGTGCCAGTTGCAGCGACCGGGCGCTTTCCAGCGTGATGATGGCGACGAGCTTGTCGCCGCTGGCCAGATCGATCCCCACTTCGGCATTGACCGCGCCGGCGGTCACGGCGGCGACGGTGCCTTCGAATTTGTTGCGCGCACTGATCTTCATGGCGTTCTCCTGATGGACGGGTTGCGATGGGCGGGACACGTTGCGGTGTTTACTACATATAATCCGTAGCGACCTTGCAGCGCGGTCTCGAACGGGACTGTACGCAGAAGCGCTGTAGAAAATCGACCATGGAAATTCCGCGCCGCGGCGGGGTGTCCTTTATATAAACCCGGGAACATAGTTCGACGAAGACCATGGCCGGCAACCGCTTCCTCGCCCGGATGTCGCTCGAGAACGAGATCGGCGTGGCGCTTTCGGACACCCGCATCCGGCTGCTGGAGGAAATCGGCCGCAAGGGCTCGATCAACCAGGCGGCGAAGGCGGTGCCGCTGTCGTACAAGGCGGCGTGGGACGCCATCGACACCCTGAACAACCTCGCGCCCGAGCCGCTGGTGGTGCGGGTCATCGGCGGGCGCCAGGGAGGCGGCACCGAACTGACCGAATACGGGCGCAAGATGGTGGCGATGTACCGCGCGCTCGAGATCGAATACCAGGCCGCGCTCGACCGCCTGTCCGAACGTCTGGACGAGGCCGGCGGCTGCGACGTCGGCGGCTTCCGGCAACTGATGCGCCGCATGAGCATGAAGACCAGCGCCCGCAACCAGTTTTCCGGCGTCATCACCGGGCTGCGCGACGGCGGGGTGGATTACGAAGTCCGCATCCGCATCGACGCGAACACCGAGATCGCCGCCGTCATCACCCGCACCAGCGCGGAAAACCTGGCGCTGGCCATCGGCAAGGACGCGTTCGCGCTGGTGAAGTCGTCCTCGGTGATGCTTTCCGTCGACCCCGGGTTGCGGCTGACCGCGCGCAACCAGTTGTGGGGCGAGGTCGCGGCGGTGCACGAAGGGCCGGTCAACAACGAGGTGACGCTGGCGCTGCCTTCCGGGCGCAGCGTCACCGCGGTGGTGACCGGCGACAGCTGCAGGGCGCTGGGCATCGCGCCCGGCGTCGCCGCCTGCGCGTTCTTCAAGGCGTCGAGCGTGATCCTCGCCGCCGCAGACTGAATGACTGCCGTTTTCTTTCTTCCACTGGAGCCAGACATGAAGCCGTCGCTGTCCCGCCTGATCGCCGTCCTGGGTGCGAGCCTGCTCGCGTGCGCCGCGCACGCCGCCGAAGTCCAGATCGCCGTCGCCGCCAATTTCACCGCGCCGATCAAGGACATCGCCGCCGAATTCGAGAAGGACACCGGCCACAAGGTGGTCGCCGCCTTCGGCCCGACCGGCGGCCTCTACACCCAGATCAAGAACGGCGCGCCGTTCGAGGTCTTCTTCTCGGCCGACGACACCACGCCGGCCAAGCTCGAAACCGAGGGCGACGCCGTCGCCGGCTCGCGTTTCACCTACGCCATCGGCAAGCTGGTGCTGTGGTCGGCCACCGCGGGCTATGTGGACGACAAGGGCGAGGTGCTGAAGAAGAACGCGTTCAGGCACCTGTCGATCGGCAACCCGAAGACCGCGCCCTACGGGCTGGCCGCTACGCAGGTGCTGGACAAGCTCGGCCTGGCCGACGCGGTGAAGCCCAAGCTGGTCGAAGGCACCAACATCACCCAGGCTCACCAGTTCGTCGCCACCGGCAATGCCGAGCTGGGCTTCGTCGCGCTGTCGCAGGTGTACAAGGACGGCAGGATCACCGGCGGTTCGGCCTGGATCGTGCCGGACAACCTGTACGAGCCGATCCGCCAGGATGCGGTGATCCTCGCCCGCGGCAAGGGCAACCCCGCCGCGGCCGCGCTGGTCGAGTACCTGAAGGGGCCGAAGGCCGCGGCGGTGATCAAGGCTTACGGCTACGACCTGTAAGGGCACACTTCCGGCATGAGCACGCCCCGCCCGGCAGCCCGAACGGGGCCCGCCCTCCCGGGGGAGTGGCGCCGCGCGGCGGCGGGAAGGTAGTCCGGTGAGCCTGTCCGCGTCCGACCTCGCCGCGATCTGGCTGACGCTGGAACTGGCGTCGCTGACTACCGCGCTGCTGCTGGTGATCGGCACGCCGGTGGCGTGGTGGCTGGCGCGCACGCGCTCGCGGCTGAAGGGGCCGATCGGCGCGGTGGTGGCGCTGCCGCTGGTGCTGCCGCCCACGGTGCTGGGCTTCTATCTGCTGGTGACGATGGGGCCGCACGGCCTGGTCGGCAAATTCACCGCCGCGATGGGGCTGGGCACGCTGCCCTTCACCTTCGCCGGGCTGGTCGTCGGTTCGGTGTTCTATTCCATGCCCTTCGTCGTACAGCCGCTGCAGAACGCCTTCGAAGCCATCGGCGAGCGTCCGCTGGAAGTGGCGGCCACGCTGCGTGCCGGGCCGTGGGACACCTTCTTCACCGTGGTGCTGCCGCTGGCGCGGCCGGGCTTCGTCACCGCCTCCATCCTCGGCTTCGCCCACACCGTGGGCGAATTCGGCGTGGTGCTGATGCTGGGTGGCAACATCCCGGGCAAGACGCGCACGGTGTCGGTGCAGATCTTCGACCACGTCGAGGCGATGGAATACGCCCAGGCGCACTGGCTGGCCGGCGGCATGGTGGTGTTCTCCTTCTTCGTGCTGCTCGCCCTGTATTCCGGCCGGCGCTTCAAGGCGGGGCCGGGCTGATGCGGGGGAAGTCGTAGTGAATGCCGCCGATCCCCCGCTGGCCGACCCTGCCTTCGCCCGCGCCGCCGGTGCCGCCAGGGGCGGCATCCGCGCCCGCTTCAGCGTCCGCTACCCGGGGTTCGCGCTCGACGTCGACCTCGATCTGCCGGGGCGCGGCGTCACCGCGCTGTTCGGCCATTCCGGCTCGGGCAAGACCACCTGCCTGCGCTGCATCGCCGGCCTGGAGCGGGCGTCCGAGGGGCGGATCGAGATCAACGGCGAGCTGTGGCAGGACAGCGCCGCGGGTATCTTCGTGCCCACCCACAAGCGCTCGCTCGGCTACGTGTTCCAGGAGGCCAGCCTGTTCCCCCACCTGTCGGTGCGGCGCAACCTGGAATACGGCATGCGCCGCGCGGGTGCGAACAAGGTGTCGTGGGAGCAGGCGGTGGAACTGCTCGGCATCGGCCATCTGCTCGACCGCATGCCCGGCCACCTGTCCGGCGGCGAGCGCCAGCGCGTCGGCGTGGTCCGCGCGCTCCTCACCAGTCCGCGCCTGCTGCTGATGGACGAACCGCTGGCCGCGCTGGACCTCAAGCGCAAGCACGAGATCCTGCCCTACTTCGAACGCCTGCACGACGAACTCGACATCCCGGTGCTGTACGTCAGCCATTCGCCCGACGAAGTGGCGCGGCTGGCCGACCACGTCGTGCTGCTCGACGAGGGCGGAGTGGTGGCCCAGGGGCCGCTGGCCGACACGCTGGCGCGGCTCGACCTGCCCACCGTCTTCACCGACGATGCCGGCGCGGTGGTCGAGTCGGTGGTCGCCGAGCACGACGACCGCTACCACCTGACGCGGCTCGATTTTCCCGGCGGCAGCGTGCTCGTCGCCCGCCGCCCCGAGCCGCTCGGCCGCCGGCTGCGCTTTCGCGTGAATGCGCGCGACGTCAGCCTCGCGCTGGAGCGGCTGGATGGCAGCTCGATCACCAACCTGCTGCCGGTCACCGTGGCCGGCGTCGCCGATGCCGACACGCCGGCCCACGTGCTGGTGCGCCTCGACGCGCAGGGCACGCCGCTGCTGGCGCGGATCACGCGGCGCTCCTGCGATCAACTGGGCGTCGCACCCGGCAGGCCGATGTGGGCGCAGATCAAGACCGTGGCGCTGCTGGGCTGAACGGCGGCCGTCCGCCGTCCCGCCGGCGGCGGTGGAGCGCGCATGGTGGCAGGTGTGCCGCCGCTCGCCCGCGGCGAAGCCGTGCCGGGTGCTGCCGTTGGCGAGCGTCCGTGTCGCCGCTCCAAGCCCTGCAGTCGCCGCGAATGCCAAAGGAGCCTGCATGAACGCCCGTTTCTCCGCCTCCCCCGGCCGCCGCCGGGCCCTTGCCTTGCTGGCCCGGGGCGTGCTGATGTTGCTTGTGCCGCGCCACCTGCGCGCAGCCGCTCCGATGCCGGTGGTGGTGCTCACCGGCTATCCCGAGGAAATGACGAGCCGCTTCGAGGCGGCGTTCGCAAAGGCCCATCCGCAGTACCGGCTGAGCATCCGGTGGTACCACGGGGCCGAGGCACTGTCCCTGCTGTCCGGCCCCGGGCAAGGCGGCGTGGATGTCTACTGGGCGGCGTCGCCGCGCACCTTCGACCGGCTCAAGGCGGCGGGAGCCTTCCAGTCGGCCGGCATCGACCGCGACGGCCTGCCCGACCATGTCGGCGGCACCCGCATCTCGGATGCCGACGGCTACTACCTCGCCACCGAACTCGCCGGCTACGGCTTCGTCTTCGATGCGGCGGAACTCGGCCGCCTCGGCGTCGCCGTGCCGCGGGACTGGACCGACCTGGCCGATCCGCGCCTGGCCGGCCGCATCGCGCTGCCGAATCCGGCCCGGGTGGGCTTCGCGCAGGTGATGGCGGACATCGTGCTGCAGTCCTACGGCTGGGAGCGCGGCTGGGCGCTGTGGAGCGAGATCGCCGGCCTGTCGGTGCTGGTGGGCAGCGGTGGGCGGCGTGTGGCCGAGGCAGTGGGGCCGGGCCGCGCCGCGATCGGCCTGTCGATCGATTTCCTCGCCGCGGCGGCGATCGCCGGCGGAGCGCCGCTGGGCTTCGCCTATCCGCGGCACGGCGGCATCAATCCCGCGCACATCGCGATCACCGCCGGCGCGCCCAACCCGGACGGCGCGCGGGCCTTCGCCCGCTTCGTGCTGTCCGGGGAGGGGCAGCGCCTGCTCGCCGATCCGGACATCCGCAGGCTGCCGGTGCGCCCTGCGGTCTATGCCGGCCTGCCCGTTGGCTACCACGATCCGTTCGCCGCCGCAGCCGCCGGCGGCTACGCCTACGACAACGCTGCCGGGCGGGACCGTCTGGCGCTGGTGGCGTCGGCGTTCGAGCAGATGTACGTGCAGGGGCACG
This sequence comes from Thauera sp. K11, assembly GCF_002354895.1. Classification (NCBI taxonomy): domain Bacteria; kingdom Pseudomonadati; phylum Pseudomonadota; class Betaproteobacteria; order Rhodocyclales; family Zoogloeaceae; genus Thauera; species Thauera sinica. The sequence goes on along the minus strand of NZ_CP023439.1, from coordinate 3,920,611 downwards.
AGCATCTGGCTGCGCTGTGGGGGCGCATCCACGCCGCCGAACGCCGCGGGCTCGACGCCCGCGCCATGCGCGCCCGCCTGTGCGCGCCACCGCTGTCCGAGACGGAGGCCGCGGCCCCCGTGATGCTGGCCCGGTTTCGCGACCGCCCCGACGGCGCCGAAGGGGCGCCTCGCCGCGTCGAGATCGACTGGCAATGGGCGGCGGCGAAGGCTCGCAGCGAAGTCGGGCGCATGCTGGACGAAGCCGGCGCATGAGGGCTCCTGCCGGCTGCTTCGGCCCGGGGCCGGCGTGCCCGATCCGCGCCGGCAGGCCGTGCCGCCGGACGAGGGAGCGGGCAGTGCCGCCCGCGTAGAATCGGGGAATGAATCCGCCCGCCACCCCTTTGCCGGCCGCCTGCCCGGTCTGCCTCGCCGCCGCGCCGCGCTTTTTCATGCACATCGGCGGGTTCGACTACGGGCGCTGCGACGCCTGCGAGGCGACCTTCATGCTGCCGGCGCAGCATCCGTCGAAGGAGGCGGAGCGCGCGGAGTACGTGCTGCACCGCAACGATCCGCTCGACGAAGGCTATCGGCGGTTCCTGGACCGCCTCGCGCGGCCCCTGCTGGCGCGGCTGGGGCGGGCCGGCGAGGGCCTGGACTATGGCTGCGGGCCGGGGCCGCTGCTGGCCGGGATGCTGGGCGAAGCGGGGCACAGTGTTGCGCTGTACGACCCCTTCTTCGCTCCCGACGAGGCCGTCCTGCGGCGCAGCTACGACTTCGTCACCTGCACCGAGGTCGTGGAGCATTTCCACCGCCCGGCCGCGGAATTCGCCCGGCTCGACGCGCTGCTGCGCCCGGGTGGCTGGCTCGGCATCATGACCTGCTTCCAGACCGACGATGCCCGCTTCGCGCGCTGGCACTACCGGCGCGATCCGACTCACGTGGCGTTCTATCGCGAGGCGACGTTCCGCGTGCTGGCGCGGCGCCGCGGCTGGCAGTGCGAATTCCCGGCGAAGGACGTGGTGCTGATGCACAAGCCCGCGCGGTGACGGCGGGCTGCCGCCGGAAGCGTCCGAAGGGATGTTCCGGCCGGGCCGGGCGGCTGTGGCGCCCGGTCCGGCTGGCGGGGCTCAGGCCGCGCGGCGGCGGCGCCCCAGCCCCAGCCCGGCGAGGCCGGTCGCGAGCAGCGCCAGCGAGGCCGGCTCGGGCACGCTGGCCGGCGGGTCGGCGGTGATCATGTCCTGCGCGCCGGGCGCCTCGAAGGTCATCACGTAGCGCTTGTCCAGGCTGTCGGCGAGCGGGATGGCGTCGAAGAACTTCTGGACCCAGTCCTTCGTTTCGCGCTCGAGGTCGTTGATGCGCACGGAAAAATCGCCCGAGGCCAGGTTCCACTTGTCGCGGGTCTCGTAGAGGCTTTCCCAGATGCCGAGCTGGACCGCCGCGCCCTGCAGCCCGGTGAGCGGGCGCGCCCAGGCGTAGGGGTCGGTCCAGTCGTTCGAATCGCCGTTCAGCACGTAGTTGACCGCGCCCAGGAAGTCCAGCGTGCGCTGCGCGGGGCCATTGAAATTGATGGCGTAGCGCACGACCTGGCCGCCGTCGATGTTCTCGTACAGGTCGTAGCAATACATGAAGAGCTTGCCGACGCTGTCGATGAAGATGCTCGGGCCGACGCCTTCGAGCTGGCTGGCGGTGCCGCTGAAGCGCCCGGCCATGACGCTGACCTCGGTATGGCCGGGGTAGCTGACGCGCACCGTATCCGACGCCGCGCCGCTGAAGTAGCCGAAGATCGGGTTGTCGAAGGTGACGGTCAGGGCTGCGGCGTTGGCGCCGCCCGCGGTGAGCAGCAGCGAGGCGAGCAGGGCGGGGGTCGAGAGTTTCATGGCGGACTCGATGGTTGGTGACGTTGCTCCCTACTGCACGGTCCATGCCACATTCTTTATCGGTTTGATTTATATGGTTTTCTGCGAATGCGTGCGGGGCGGGTCGGGGCCGGTGTAAGAAAGATCGACAAATATCGTTTAAAAACAAAAAGATAGATTTCGAATTCGGTTGGCAGGAACGGTTTTGGATGCGATGACTTCCGTCACGCTGCCGGTTCCGGTCCGGATCGGCCTGCGTGACGTATTGACGCCGGTGATGGAAATGGCCTGTGGGTGGGGACGATGGGGAAGAGCGGAGATGCACCGGAATCGTGCATGACGGCGCAGATGCCCCGTTCCGGTGCGCGTATTCCGGGGCGGCATGTGGAAAATGGGCCGACAGATCGCGGTTCGCCCGGTTTTTCCGCCGGATTTCCTTCGCGGTCAGGCGCATGCATTCCGGCAGGGCATTCATGCGATTGCCCGTGCATGCCGGACGAAGGCGCTGGCCTGGAATTTGCATATCGGGCTGCATGAACGATGTGGCGATCGCTTCCCCCGACCTTCCCGGCCGCATTCCGCCCGTCGCGGGGCGCTGGCATGCCGCGCTGCGGCTGGCCTACGAGAAGCGGGGCACGCGCACCGTGCTCGCCGGGCGTGCCCATCGCGGCCCGCTCGTGGTGCAGCGGCCGCTGTATCCGGAGGGCGACGCCGTGTGCCACACCATTCTGGTGCATCCGCCCGCGGGCATTGCCGGTGGGGATGAATTGCGCGTCGACGTGACGGTGGGCAGCGGCGCCCACGTGCTGGTGACCACGCCGGGCGCGGGCAAGTGGTATCGCAGCGCGGGCGCGCGGGGCGGGCTGGCGCAGCGCATCGACGTTGCCGCCGGCGGCATCTGCGAGTGGTTGCCGCAGGAGAGCATCGTGTTCGACGGGGCGCTCGGCGATCTCGCGACCGAGGTGAGCCTGCATGGCGATGCCTGCTTCGTCGGCGCCGAGATGCTGTGTTTCGGGCGCACGGGCTCGGGTGAGCGCTTTCGCCACGGCGAACTGGCGATGCGCACCCGGATCGTGCGCGACGGGCGGCCATTGTGGCTGGAGCGTGGCGTGGTCGAGGGCGGCGGGGCGCTGCTGGGTTCGAAGGCGGGGCTGCAGGGCCGGCCGGTGGGCGGCAGCCTGCTGGTGGCGTCGCCGCGCTGTACCGCGGATTTGCTGGAGGCGTGGCGCGGGGTGGAGCCGGCGGCGGGCGCCGGGGCGGTGACCTTGCTGCCGGGGCTGCTGGTGGCGCGCTGGCTGGGGCCGGCGTGCGAGCCGGGGCGGGGGTGGTTCACGCGCTTGTGGGCGGCGGCGCGGCCGGTGGTGGCGGGGCGGGAGGCGCGGATCCCGCGCATCTGGAATACCTGATGGATCTTGCTGGCGGCGCATCGGCGCCGCGGGGGGAACGATGGAACTGACTCCACGAGAGAAGGACAAGCTGCTGATCTTCACCGCGGGGCTGCTGGCGGAGCGCCGGCGCGCGCGCGGGTTGAAGCTGAATCATCCGGAGGCGGTGGCCTTCATCACCTGCGCGATCCTGGAGGGCGCGCGGGACGGGCGCACGGTGGCGGAGCTGATGGGCTACGGGGCGACGCTGCTGAGGCGCGAGGACGTGATGGAGGGGGTGGCGGAGATGATCCCGGACATCCAGGTGGAGGCGACCTTTCCGGACGGGACCAAGCTGGTGACGGTGCATGACCCGATCGTGTAGTTCGTTGCGCATGGTTCAGGTCGTGTAGTCCGTTGCGGATGGCCCGCGCCCGTCGCACGGGGTATTCGCTGCGCAGGCTGCGGAACTCGCCCTGCGGGCTCGGACAGTCCTCGCCTGCTCCGCGAATACCCCGCACGCCGGGCGCTACGTTCGACTGTGCCGGGTCTCCGGGCGCAAAGGAGACAACGTTGCTGCGCTCGTTTGGGAAGTCCTGGCCTGCGCTGCGAATGACCGGCATGGCGGTCGCTGCCGCTGCGGCTTTCCGGACGCGGTCCGTGTATTTGGGAGATGAAGGGATGATTCCCGGAGAACTTTTCGTCGCCGACGGCGACATCGAACTCAACGCCGGCCGCGCCACCGTGACGGTGGTGGTGACCAATACCGGCGACCGGCCGATCCAGGTCGGTTCGCATTACCACTTCGCCGAGACCAATGCCGCGCTGGATTTCGACCGGGCGGCGGCGCGCGGTTTCCGGCTGGACATCGCGGCGGGGACGGCGGTGCGCTTCGAGCCCGGCCAGTCGCGCACCGTGGCGCTGGTGGCGCTGGATGGCGAGCGCGAGGTGTACGGTTTCAACGGCCTGGTGATGGGGGCCCTGGACGAGCCGCGCCCGCCCGCTCCCGGGGCGGTTCGGGGGGAGGACTGAGATGGCGAGGATTTCGCGCCGCGCGTATGCGGAGATGTTCGGCCCGACGGTGGGCGACAGGGTGCGGCTGGCCGACACCGAGCTGGTGATCGAGGTGGAGAAGGACTTCACCATCCATGGCGAGGAGGTGAAGTTCGGCGGCGGCAAGGTGATCCGCGACGGCATGGGACAGGGGCAGGGCGTGGCGGCGGACGTGGCCGACACCATCGTCACCAATGCGCTGATCGTCGATGCGGTGGCCGGCATCGTGAAGGCGGACGTCGGCCTCAAGGACGGGCGCATCTGGAGGATAGGCAAGGGCGGCAATCCGGACGTCCAGCCGGGGGTGACGGTGCCGGTGGGCGCCGGCACGGAGGTGATCGCCGGCGAGGGCATGATCCTGACCGCGGGCGGCATCGACAGCCACATCCACTGGATCTGCCCGCAGCAGATCGAGGAGGCGCTGGCGAGCGGCGTGACGACGATGCTGGGCGGCGGCACCGGGCCGGCGACCGGCACCTTCGCGACGACCTGCACGCCGGGGCCTTGGCACATCCACCGCATGCTGGAGGCGGCCGAGGCGTTTCCGATGAATCTGGGCTTCTTCGGCAAGGGCAACGCCAGCCTGCCGGCGCCGCTGAAGGAGCAGGTGGCGGCCGGCGCGATGGGGCTGAAGCTGCACGAGGACTGGGGCACCACGCCGGCAGCGATCGACAACTGCCTGACGGTGGCCGACGAGATGGACGTGCAGGTGGCGATCCACACCGACACGCTGAACGAGTCGGGCTTCGTGGAAGCCACGCTGGCCGCGTTCAAGGGCCGCACCATCCACACCTTCCACACCGAGGGCGCGGGCGGCGGCCATGCGCCGGACATCATCAGGGCGGTGGGGCGGGCCAACGTGCTGCCGTCCTCGACCAACCCGACGCGGCCCTACACGGTCAACACCATCGACGAGCACCTGGACATGCTGATGGTGTGCCACCACCTCGATCCGGCGATCGCCGAGGACGTGGCCTTCGCCGAGTCGCGCATCCGGCGCGAGACCATCGCCGCCGAGGACATCCTGCACGACACCGGCGCGTTCTCGATGATGAGTTCCGACTCGCAGGCGATGGGCCGCGTCGGCGAGGTGGTGATCCGCACCTGGCAGACCGCGCACAAGATGAAGGTCCAGCGCGGCGCGCTGCCGCAGGATGCGGGCGCGGGCAACGACAATTTCCGCGTCAGGCGCTACATCGCCAAGTACACGATCAACCCGGCGATCACGCACGGCATCTCGCACGTGGTCGGCTCCATGGAAGAAGGCAAGCTCGCCGACCTGGTGCTGTGGCGGCCGGCCTTCTTCGGCGTCAAGCCCAGCCTGATCCTGAAGGGCGGCATGATCGCGGCGGCGGCGATGGGCGACCCCAACGCTTCCATCCCGACGCCGCAGCCGGTGCATTACCGGCCCATGTTCGGCGCCTTCGGCAAGGCGCTGAAGACCTCGGTCACCTTCGTCTCGCAGGCCGCGCTGCACAACCCCGAGGTCGCCGCGCTCGGACTGGCCAAGCCGCTGGTGGCGGTGCGCGGCTGCCGCAGGCTGGGGAAGGGCGACATGGTCCTGAACGATGCGATGCCCGCGATCGAAGTCGATCCCGAAACCTACGCCGTGCGCGCCGACGGCGAACTGCTGGTGTGCGAGCCGGCGGACGTGCTGCCGATGGCGCAGCGCTATTTCCTGTTCTGAGTCCCGCCATGCGCATTTCCGTCACGTCGCGGCAGGAGGGTGATCCAATGGATATCGAATCCCGGAGCGTGAGTCCCGCACCCGCGGTGCTGCTGATCGAAGCCTTGTACGACGGCGATGCGCCGGCCACCGACGCGCTGGAGCTGGACTTCAACTACCGCACCAAGAGCCGGTTGCGCGCAGCGCTGGCTTCCGGCGCCGAGGCCGGCCTGTTCCTGCCGCGCGGCACCGTGCTGCGCGGCGGGCAGAAGCTCGTGGCGAGCGACGGCCGCATCGTCGCCGTGGTCGCGGCGGAGGAGGACCTGCTCGAGGCGCGCTGCGCCTCGGCCGTCGACCTGGCGCGCGCCGCCTTCCACCTGGGCAACCGCCACGTCGCGGTGCAGGTCGGCAGCGACGCCGGCGGCGACTGGCTGCGCCTGCAGGCCGACCACGTGCTGGAGGGCATGCTGGCGGGGCTGGGCGCGCGGCTGCGTGCGCTGCGCGCGCCCTTCGAGCCCGAGGCGGGCGCCTATGCGCCCGGCCATCAGCATCCCGGCGACGGTTCGGGCGCACGCATCCACATGATGGCGGGGCAGTGAGCATGGGTGCCGGCGGCGCTGCCATGTTCCATCCGGCGGAGGGCGCCCCCGCCACGGCGGCGAGATCCGGCGGCGCATCCGCCTCCTGTGTCGCGGCGCCGGACGGCCTGCTGCCGCTGGTGCGCCTGCTGCAACTGGCCAGCCCGACGCTGCCGGTGGGCGCCTACACCTACTCGCAGGGGCTGGAGTGGGCGGTGGAAAGCGGCATGGTGCGCAGCGAGGCGGACGCGGCGGCGTGGATCGGCGACCTGATGGAATGGAGCCTGGCGCGCTTCGAGGCGCCGCTGATGGCGCGCCAGCTCGCCGCCTGGGCGGCGGGCGACGACGGCGAGGTCGTACGCCTCAACGGCGACTTCCTCGCCAGCCGCGAGACGGCCGAACTACGCGCCGAGACGGTGCAGATGGGCTGGTCGCTGGCCGGGCTGCTGGCCGGGCTCGACGCCTTCGCCGCACTGCCCGGCTGGCGCGGGCGCCTGCTGTCCGTCGATACGCCCTGCTTTCCGACCGCCTGGTCGGCCGCGGCGGCAGCGTGGCAGGTGCCGGCCGGGCAGGCGCTGGCGGCCTACCTGTGGGCCTGGGCGGAAAACCAGGTGGTGGCGGCGGTGAAGGCGGTGCCGCTCGGACAGAGCGCCGGCCAGCGCCTGCTCGCCGCGCTGGGCGGCGGCATCCCGCCGCTGGCCGCGCTGGCGCGGGACCTGCCCGAGGCGCGCTGGAGCAACTACACCCCCGGCCTGGCGATTGCCAGCAGCCGGCACGAGACCCAATACACGAGGCTCTTCAGATCATGACCACGACCTCATCCCCGCATCGCGGCCCGTTGCGTGTCGGCATCGGCGGGCCGGTCGGTTCCGGCAAGACGGCGCTGACGCTGGCGCTGTGCCTGGCACTCCGCGGCCGCTACGACATCGCCGTCGTCACCAACGACATCTACACCGCGGAGGACGCGCAGTTCCTGGTGCGCAACCGGGCGCTCGCGCCCGAGCGCATCATCGGCGTGGAGACCGGAGGCTGCCCGCACACCGCGATCCGCGAGGACGCCTCCATCAACCTCGAGGCGGTGGACCGGCTCAACGCGCGCTTTCCGGCGCTGGACATCATCTTCGTCGAATCCGGCGGTGACAATCTGGCGGCCACCTTCTCGCCCGAGCTGTCGGACCTGACGATCTACGTCATCGACGTGTCGGCGGGCGACAAGATCCCGCGCAAGGGCGGGCCCGGCATCACCCGCAGCGACCTCCTGGTCATCAACAAGATCGATCTCGCGCCGCTGGTGGGCGCCTCGCTCGAAGTGATGGACCGCGACGCGAGGAAGATGCGCGGCGAGCGGCCCTTCGTCTTTTCCAACCAGAAGACCGGACAGGGGTTGGTGGATATCATCACCTTCATCGAGCGGCAGGGACTGCTGGCCCCTGCCGCCGGCAACGCATTCCAAACCTCAGCAGGGGAACCCTCATGAACACCCGCAAACTCCTGGTTTCCGCCGCCCTCGCCGCCGCGTCGGGCACCGCGCTCGCCCACCCGGGCCACGAGACCGCCAGCTTCTTCAGCGGCTTCTCGCATCCCTTCGGCGGGCTGGACCATCTGCTGGCGATGCTCGCCGTGGGCCTGTATGCCGCGCAGCGGCAGGGCGCGGCGCGCCTGGCGCTGCCGGCCGGCTTCGTGCTGGCGATGCTGGCGGGCGCCGGGCTCGGCGCGATGGGCGTCGCGCTGCCGGCGGTGGAGTCGGGCATCGCGCTGTCGGTGCTGGTGTTCGGCCTGCTGATCGCGCTGGCGGCACGCCTGCCGCTGGCCGCGGGGCTGCCGCTGGTGGCGGCGTTCGCGCTGTTCCACGGCTACGCCCACCATGCCGAGATCGGCGGCGCGGCGCTGGCGAGCTATGCCGCGGGCTTCGCGCTCGCCACCGCCGCGCTGCATGCCTGCGGCTATCTGCTGGCGCGCTGGATGCCGGAAACGGCGGCGGCGCAGCGGCTCAAGCGCGCCGCGGGCGCGGCGATCGCAGGCGTCGGGGCGGTGCTGCTCGGCGCCTGATTTCCGCGGCGCGGGCCGCGGCCGTCGGGGTCAGAGCGCGTTCTTTCTGCGCCTGGTGCCCGCGGCAGCTCCGCCCGCGCGCCGCTCTTCCTTCCTAGACGACCCGGTTCGGCGGCGTCTGCCCGGCGAAATGGGCGCTGAGGTTGTCCACCGCCATCAGGCCCATGCCGGTGCGCGTCTCGCGCGTCGCGCTGCCCAGGTGCGGCAGCAGCACGACGTTTTCCATCTCCAGCAGGGCGGCGGGCACGCGCGGTTCGTGTTCGTAGACGTCCAGCCCTGCGCCGGCGATCAGGCCGTGGCCGAGGGCATCGGCCAGCGCGGCCTCGTCCACCACGTCGCCGCGTGCGGTGTTGATCAGGAAGGCGTGGCGCTGCATCGCGGCGAAGCGGGTGGCGTTCATCAGATGCCGCGTTTCCTCGCCGCCGGGGCAGTGCAGCGACACGAAATCGGCCTGCGCCAGCACTTCCTCGACGGTGTCGCATTGCAGCGCGTCCAGGCCGTCGAGCCGTTCGGGCGCGAGCCGGCTGCGGTTGAAGAACACCACCTTCATGCCGAAGCCGTGCTGCGCGCGCCGCGCGGTGGCCTGGCCGATACGGCCCATGCCGATGATGCCCAGCGTCTTGCCGCTCACCCGCGTGCCGATCATGTGCGTCGGCCGCCAGCTCCGCCACCGGCCGGCGCGCACCAGCCGCTCGCCCTCGCCGGCGCGGCGGGCCGTCATCAGCATCAGCATGATGGCGAGGTCGGCGGTGCAGTCGGTCAGCACGTCGGGGGTGTTGGTCACCGCGATGCCCAGCGCCTTCGCCGCGTGCACGTCGATGTGGTTGTAGCCCACGCCGTAGTTGGCGATGATGGTCGCGCGCCGGCTGGGCACGTCGAGCACCTCGGCGGTGAGGCGGTCGGCCACGGTGGTCAGCAGGCCGTCGGCGGTCTGCAGCGCCTCCTGCAGCTCGCGCGCGGTGAAGGGGCGGTCGTCGGTGTTGAGCTGCGCATCGAAGCGCGCCTGCAGTTCGCGCTCGACTTCCTCGGGCAGGCGTCCGGTCACGATCACCTTGGGTCTGGCGGCAGCAGTGTTCATGGCGAGATCCTCTTCATTCCGGATGCGAAGGTGGGTGGGCGGATGATGCCGCCAAAGCCGGACGCCCGCCAGCCGTGCGCGAAGGTCCCGCGCGCTGCTACATTCCGGCCTGCCAGCGTGGCGCGGCCGGCGCGCCCATGCTGTCGCCTTTCCCATACGCCAAAGGAGTGATGACGATGACGAGCCCCAACATCCTGGTCATGGCAGGCAGCGCCCGGCGGGAGTCGCTGGCGCGCCGCCTGGCGCAGGCTTGCGTGGCGCCGCTGCAGCACGCGGGCGCCGAGGTGAACCTGGTGGAGCTTTCCGACTACCCCGCGCCGCTGTATCACGGCGACCTGGAGGCCGAATCGGGCCTGCCCGACTGCATCGTCAGCCTGCAGCAGCAACTGGCCGCCTGCGACGGGCTGCTGGTGGTCAATCCCGAATACAACGGCTCGATCTCGCCCCTGCTCAAGAACACGCTCGACTGGTGCTCGCGCCCCAATGCCGAAGACCCGGCACGCTCCGGCGGCGCGGTCTATGCCGGCAGGGCCGCGGCCGTGGTGGCGAGTTCGCCGGGGCCGCTGGGCGGCATGCGGGTGCTGTTCCACGTGCGCGACATCCTCGGCTACCTCGGCATGCAGGTCATCCCGCAGCAACTGGCGGTGGGCCGTGCCAACGAGGCGATCGGGCCCGACCATCGCCTGGCGGACCCCAGGCAGCAGGCCACGCTGGAGGGCGTGACGCGGGCCCTGGTGGAGACGTCGCGGCGCCTGCGCACCTGAACATCGGCGGCGGCCGGCACGGCATCCGCCCGACTCCGCCAGCCGCCGCGCCCGTAGCGCTGGCGCATGCGTGCCGGTTTCCGGCGAATGTTCGCGCTGCGTGAACAATGTTTTTCGTCCGTTGCGACCGTGTCTGGCCTCACCCACAATCGTCGGGCTTCTCGGGACAACGACATCTGACAACGGAATGGAGACCCCATGCAGCGTCGCGACTTCCTGGGAAGCCTCAGGCGGCGCCGCGGCGGGCGCGTTTACCACTTCTTCGTCAACAGGATCTTCAGCGGGTACGGCAAATTCCGCCGTACCTCCAACGCCTGGTTCAGTGTGGCGGAGATGAACGTCGCCGCTTCCTGCAGGCAGCGAAGTGAGTGCACCGCCGGCCGCCCTTGCGGCGGCCGGCGGTGCGGATTTCCGGGGCCCGGTCATTCTGCACCCCTCCCTCTCCTCGTGCCGGGCCCCTGTTGCGGGTCGCCGTTCCGCCAGGGACGGCGACCTTTTTTTGCACCTTCGGCGCCACGCGCCCCGTCGGCCGGCCTCAGGGCAGGGCGGGGTAGTCGGTGTAGCCCTTCTCGCCGCCGCCGTAGAAGGTGGCCGTGTCCCAGGCGTTGAGCGGCGCCTTTTCGCGCAGGCGGCGCACCAGGTCCGGGTTGGAGATGAAGGGCTTGCCGAAGGCGACGATGTCGGCCCTGCCTCCGGCAACGGCGGCTTCGGCCAGTTCGCGGTCGTAGCCGTTGTTCACCATCCACGCCGCGCTGCCGCCGGCTTCCCGGTAGGCCGCGCGCAGCGCCACGTAGTCGAAGGGCTCGTCGCCCTGCTGGTAGTCGCGCGCGCCGCCGGTCTGGCCTTCGATCACATGCACATAGGCCAGCGGCCAGCGTGCCAGTTGCTGCACCACGTAGGTGAACAGCGGCTGCGGATCGGGATCGGCAGCGTCGTTGGCCGGCGTCACCGGCGAGATGCGGATCGCGCAGCGGCCGGCGCCGATCTCGTCGACGACGGCCTGCATCACCTCCACCAGCAGCCGTGCGCGGTTCTCGATGCTGCCGCCGTAGGCATCGGTACGGTGGTTGCTGCCCGAGCGCAGGAACTGGTCGATCAGGTAGCCGTTGGCCGCATGCAGCTCGATGCCGTCGAAGCCTGCCTCCATCGCCGCGCGCGCGGCGCGGCGGTAGTCGGCGATGATGCCCGGGATTTCGGACAGATCGAGCGCGCGCGGCTGCGAGGTGGGCACGAAGCTGCCGTTGCCGTCGGCGTCGATGATGTAGGTCTTCGTCCTGGCGGCGATGGCCGACGGCGCCACCGGCGCGCCGCCGCCCGGCTGCAGCGAGTCGTGCGACACCCGGCCGACGTGCCAGAGCTGCGTCACGATCCGGCCGCCGGCGGCATGCACCGCGTCGGTCACGCGCTTCCAGCCGGCGATCTGCTCGGGTGCGTACAGCCCGGGCACGTGGGCATAGCCCTGGCCCTGCTGGGTGATGGCGGTGGCCTCGGTGATCAGCAGGCCGGCGCTGGCGCGCTGGGCGTAGTAGGTCGCGGTGACCGGCGCCGGCACCGCGCCGGGCGAGCGGTTGCGGGTGAGCGGCGCCATCGCGATGCGGTTGGCGAGTTGCAGATCACCGGCGGCGATCGGGTCGAACAGGGTCGTCATGCGCGGGCTCCATCGAATGCGGTGGTTGAGAAAGGGAACCATCATTGTCGCTCACATCGCGGCGCGCATGCGACCGCGGTTCCCGTCGGCGCTTGGCTACAATCGCCCGGGATGGGGCAGGGCATCGAGGCCGGGGCGGACGGCGCCCGGCATCCGGCGCCCGATGAAGCCCCGGAACGAGAGCCGAAACGGAACCCGGAAAATGCTCAGGCGCAGACTCTACCGCGGGCGCGATGCCGTCCGCGCCCAGGACATCGCGGACTTGCGCGCGATGGCGGCGCGGCGCGTGCCCAATTTCTGCTTCGAATACCTCGAGGGCGGGGCCGACGACGAACTCGGCCTGGCGCGCAACCGCGCGGCCTTCGACGGCATCGACCTGCTGCCGCGCACCCTGGTCGACGTTTCCGCGCGCGAGTTGGGCTGCACCTTGTTCGGCGAACGCATCGCCATGCCCGCGCTCATCGCCCCCACCGGCTTCAACGGCCTGCTGGCGCGCGAGGGCGACCGCCTGCTGGCGGAGGCCGCGCGCGACGCCGGCATCCCGATGTGCCAGAGCATGGTGTCCACCGTCGCGCTGGAAGAGATCGTCGCTACCGGCGTGCGCCACTGGATGCAGATCTACCCGTTCAAGGACCGCGCCAACCTCGCCGGCGTGGTGCGGCGCGCCGAACGCGCCGGCTCGGAGGCCATCGTGCTCACCACCGATGCGACGGTGTTCGGCAACCGCGCGTGGGACCGCCGCAACTACCGTGCGCCGATGAAGCTCGATGCGCGCAACCTGCTCGACGCCGCGCTGCATCCGCGCTGGATCGCCGACGTGCTGGTGCCGCACGGCATGCCGCGCTTTAGCAACCTGGGCGACTTCCTGCCGCCGGGCATGGACAGCGCGCGCAACGCCGCCGCCTTCCTGTCGGCGCAGATGGATCTCACCCTGAGCTGGCGCGACATCGGCTGGCTGCGCGACCTGTGGCCGCGCAAGCTGCTGATCAAGGGCATCCTGCTGCCCGAGGACGCCCTGCGCGCGAAGGAGGCCGGCGCCGACGGCATCGTCGTCAGCAACCACGGCGGCCGCCAGCTCGACACCTGTCCGGCGCCGGTCGAGATGCTGCCTGCCATCCGCGCCGCCGTCGGCCCGGACATGACCGTCATCGTCGACAGCGGCCTGCGCCGCGGCAGCGACTTCGTCAAGGCCCGCGCGCTCGGCGCCGATGCGGCCATGTCGGGCCGCGCCACGCTGTATGGCCTCGCCGCCGCCGGCAAGGCCGGCGCCGCCCGCGCCATCGGAATACTGCGCAGCGAGATGGAGCGCACGCTGGGGCTGATCGGGTGTCCGGCGATGGCGGACGTGACGGCGGAGTGGGTGCGGCGGCGCAGCGCGCCGTGAAGGCACGACGCGCGACCGCGGGGAACTGCCGGGATGCGCCGGGCCGCCCGCCCCGGCGCATGGATTCCGCTCAGCGCATCGATTCCGTATTCCCCAGCCGCCGCGCGATCGCCTCGGCGCATGCCTTGACGAGGCGGGCGGTGTTGCCGTCCCAGCCGGTGTCGAAGGTGCCGGCCGGGCCCATGGCGGTGATGGCCAGCGTCAGCTTGCCGCTGTCGTTGAAGACCGGCGCGGAGAAGGCGTTGATGCCGGGGATGGGGTAGCCGAGCGCGCGCGCGAGGCGGTGGCGGCGGACTTCGGCGATGGCCGCTTCGGTGTCTTCGGCCGGGGGCTGGCCGGATTCCGCGGCGAGGCGGGCGAGTTCGTCCTGCAGCAGCGGCCGCACGACGCGGTCGGGCAGGAAGGCGGCGAAGCAGCGGCCGGTGGCCGAGCGCATCAGCGGCACCATCACCGTGCCGGGACGCATGTTGACGTGGATCTGCTTGTTGCATTCCTCGATGTGCACCACCGTCGGGCCCATGTTGCCCCATACCGCGATGGCGACGTTGAGCTGGATGTCGTCGGCCAGGCGGGCGACCTCGGGCATCGCCGCCTTCAGCGGGTCGAGCGCGTGCAGCGCGGTGAGGCCCATCTGCAGCGAGAACGGCCCCAGGCCGTAGCGGCCGGTAAGGGCGTCCTGCTCGATGAGGCCGAGCTTGCCGAAGCTCACCAGGTAGGGATGCGCCTTCGCGGGTGGCATGCCGGCTTCGCGCGCGAGGTCCTTCAGCATCATCGGCGCGCCGTTGCGCACCAGCGCCTGCAGCAGCAGGCCGCCCACCTCGATGGACTGGATGCCGCGGCGGTCGCCGCGTTCGCCGGGGCGCTGGGCGTCGTCCCGCACTTCTGCGGCCTCGCCGGTGGCGGGGCCGGGCGCCGTCGCGCTGCCGCGCGGGCGTCCGCGTCCGCGCCTGGGTTCGCCGCCTGCCGTTTCGTCTTCCTGCATGTCCGTTCCTCCACGGCGGGTGATGTTAGCAGCAATGTTCCGGTGCAGAAGTCCGCACCGGAGCGGCTGTCCGGCTGTTCAAAATTAGATAATAAAAAATAAATTGACCATAAACGAACAAATGTCTAGGATTCGCAGCATCCACCCCGGAGTGCCAAAGGAGAACCCATGAGCACCAAGCAATTCGCCTCGCAGGCCGACCTCGAAGAAAAGAAGATCAACTGGGAAAAACTGTCCGACAACGCCTACGCCTACACCGCCGAGGGCGATCCCAACACCGGCGTGATCATCGGCGACGACTCGGTGATGATCATCGACGCCACCGCCACGCCGGTGGCCGCGCAGGGCGTGATCGCCAAGGTGCGCGAGATCACCGACAAGCCGATCAAGTACGTGGTGCTGACGCACTACCACGCGGTGCGCGTGCTCGGCGCCTCGGGCTACAAGGACGAAGGGCTGCAGCAGATCATCGCCAGCCGGGACACCTACGACCTCATCGTCGAGCGCGGCCAGCAGGACATGGATTCCGAGATCGGCCGCTTCCCGCGCCTGTTCCAGGCGGTGGAGAGCGTGCCGGGCCTGACCTGGCCGACGCTGACCTTCAGCGGCGAGATGACGCTGTGGCTGGGCAAGCTGGAAGTGAAGATCAGGCAACTGGGCCACGGCCACACCAAGGGCGACACCATCGTCTATCTGCCGTCGCAGAACATCTGCTTCTCGGGTGACCTGGTCGAGGCCGACGCCGCCTGTTACACCGGCGACGCCTACCTGGCCGACTGGCCGCAGACGCTGGACAACCTGGCGGCGATGGAATTCGACAAGCTCGTGCCCGGCCGCGGCCCGGCGCTGACCACGCCCGGGCGCGTGAAGGCGGGCCTGGCCTACACCCGCGACTTCGTCTCCACGCTGTACCGCAGCGCGCAGGAGGCGGTGGCGCAGGGCATGGACCTGAAGGCGACGATGGCGCACACCCGCGCCAACATGGACCCGAAGTTCGGCCAGGTCTTCATCTACGAGCACTGCCTGCCGTTCGACGTCACCCGCGCCCACGACGAAGCCAGCGGCATCCGCGACCCGCGCATCTGGACGGCCGAGCGTGACCGCCAGATGTGGCACGCACTGCAGGAATAAGGCGCAAGGAGCCCGCCGAGGGACTTCACCCCGGTCAGGCGCCCAGCAGAGGCCCGGCCGGACAGGCAGCAACATCCAGGAGGAGACAGCCGTGCTCAGCACGTTCCAGTACCCGAAGTTCGAATACGTCCGCCCGCCCGAGATCGCCGAGGGGCGGGACGGGCGCTACCCGGTGGTGATCGTCGGCGCCGGCCCGGTGGGCCTGGCCGCCGCGATCGACCTCGCGCAGCAGGGCCAGCGCGTGCTGCTGCTCGACAACGACGATACGGTGTCGATCGGCTCGCGCGGCGTGTGCTACGCCAAGCGCGCGCTCGAAGTGCTCGACCGCCTCGGCTGCGGCGAGGAAATGGTGCGGAAGGGCGTGTCGTGGAACGTCGGCCGCACCTTCTTCCGCGAGGAGGAAGTGTTCAGCTTCGATCTCTGCCCGGAGCCCGACCACCATCGCCCGGGCATGATCAACCTGCAGCAGTACTACCTCGAGGACTACCTGGTGAAGCGGGCGCGCCGGTTGCCGAACCTGGAGATGCGCTTCCGCAGCAACGTCATCGCGGTCACGCCCGGCGACGACGGGGTCACGCTGCGCGTCGAGACGCCCGACGGCGCATACACGCTCGCCGCCGACTGGCTGGTCGTGGCCGACGGCGCGCGCAGCCCGATCCGCACCATGCTGGGGCTGGACATCGAAGGCAAGATCTTCATGGACCGCTTCCTCATCGCCGACGTGGTGATGAAGGCCGAATACCCCACCGAGCGCTGGTTCTGGTTCGACCCGCCCTTCCATCCCAACCAGTCGGTGCTGCTGCACCGCCAGGCCGACAACGTCTGGCGCATCGACTTCCAGCTCGGCTGGCAGGCCGATCCGGAAGAGGAGAAGAAACCTGAGAACGTCATCCCGCGCATCAAGGCGATGCTCGGGGATGAAAGGGAATTCGAGCTGGAATGGGTCAGCGTCTACACCTTCCAGTGCCGGCGCATGAACCGCTTCAACCACGGCCGCGTGCTGTTCGCCGGCGACTCGGCGCACCAGGTGTCGCCCTTCGGCGCGCGCGGCGCCAACTCGGGCATCCAGGACACCGACAACCTGATGTGGAAGCTCAAGCTGGTGATGGACGGCAAGGCGCCGGCCGCGCTGCTCGACACCTACACCGAGGAGCGCGGCTACGCGGCGGACGAGAACATCATGAACTCGACCCGCTCGACCGACTTCATCACGCCCAAGAGCATGGTCAGCAAGACCTTCCGCAACGCGGTGCTGGACCTGGCCGAGCACTATCCGTTCGCACGCGCGCTGGTCAATTCCGGGCGGCTGTCGGTGCCCAGCTTCCTTGCCGACTCGCGCCTGAACACCGCCGACGGCGAGCGTTTCGCCGGCAACATGATCCCCGGCGCGCCGATGGACGATGCGCCGGTCGAGGCGGCCGACGGCACGCAATGGCTGCTCGGCGGCGTCGGCAGCCGCTTCCAGGCGCTGTACTACGCCGAGGATGCCGCGGCGCTGGATGCCGGTACCGTCCACGCGCTGGCCGGGCTCGCCGATGCGGCGGTCCCGGTCGAGGCCGTCGTCGTCGCCGCGCGCGGCACCGCGCCGGGCGGGCTCAGGACCCTGATCGACGCGAAGGGCCGCGTCCGCGAGCGCTACGACCTGCAGCCGGGCACCACCTACCTGCTGCGCCCCGACCAGCACGTGGCCGCGCGCTGGCGCAACCTCGACATCGCCAAGCTGCGTGCCGCGGTGGCGCGTGCGACCTGCAACGCCTGACGGAGACCGCCATGCCCCTGAACACGCAACCCAACCTCTCCGAACCCGGCAAGCGCTATTTCCGCGCCTTCAGCCCCGGCGACGACTTCTACGAGGCGCTGATCGAAACCCACCGCGACCTCAGCGACGAGCAGAGCGCGATGGTGAACGCGCGGCTCATCCTGCTGCTCGCCAACCACATCGGCGACATCCCGGTGCTGCGCGAGGCGATGCGGGTCGCGCGCGAAGGCGTGGCCGGCGCGGGCTGAGAGACCGCGCGGCGCGGGCGGCTGCCTCCGCGCCGCATCCCGCCGCCAGCGGCAGCCATCGGCGACGGCCCCGCGAAGGGGCCGTCGCGTTCGTGCGTCCCGGCATGGGCGCACTCCTGCCGGCGCAGGGCGATCCTTCCCTTGGGCACGTTTCCCGATCTCCGCTGGCCGGGCGCGCAGGGGCCGGTACCCCGGTCCGGCGGAGGCTAGCGATTGTTGCTGCGCTCGACGATGGCGCTGCGCACGCCGCTGATCTGGCCGCGCACGACCTTCCAGAAGTTGGCGGTGCCGTCGATCAACTTCCAGGCGTTGGAGCGATGGGCCAGTTCCCCCACTTCGGGCAGTGCGTCCCGCAGATTCCGCAGCCCGAGGATCTTGACGTATTTGCGCACCGTGCTCGGACTATGAATGAGCAGCACGACGCGCCAGCCGTATCGGCGGCCGAGCATGAGCATGCCGATGGCGCTGCCGAGGTCGTTCAGGTTCCCGGTAAAGTCGTTGATCGCACGATCGACGACTTCGAGGATCTCCTGATCATTCATTCCAGCCAAGTGTGTCTCTCCAGTCGCATCGCAGGCCGGCAATCTTGTAGCGTCACCTCGCTGCCGAATCAAGTCCCCCGAAAAAGAACGTGCTCCATTTCATGGATTGGCAAGTCCCGGCGTTCACCGCGACGGCAGCGGCGGCCGTCGCTCCTTATGAACGCCTGGCCGCCTGTCTGCGCATTGCTGGCAGGTTATCAGCAGGGTCGGGGCATTGGGGCCGATGGCCACGCCATGCTCGGCTGCGGACCGGTACAGCGCTTCATGGAGCGTCCGCTCGTGAATCGTCGTCTCGGCCTTGCAGTAGCGGCAGATGAAACGAAGCGTGCCGGCAGCCGCCGTACAGGGCACCCAATATATGATTTTCTTGCCGTCCAGATCGCGCCCCACCAGGTGATGGGCCTCCATCACGCGCAGGGCGGCATAGACCGTCGACAGGCTGAGACGGCGGCCGCGGTGTCTGAGTGCTTCGAACAGCGATTCGACGGTGGAGCGCATGCCGGGCGCCGCGATCAGCGACTCCATGATCCAGAGGCGACAGTTCGTCACCGCCAGTCCGCTATCGCGAAAGCGTTCGGAAATCTCGGTCATGTCCGGAAGGATCAAAAGGAAATGCCTTCGCGGTTTTCCGCGAAGGCAGAAGTGCCGGCGGAAGATCAGAATGCCGCGTTCAGCGACACGCGGAAGGTGCGCGGCGCGCCCGGCGTGATGTTGGTGTTGCTGTTGGCGTTGATGTAGTACTTCTTGTCAAACAGGTTCTCGACGTTCAGTTGTGCGCTGAGCGACTTGCTGAGGGTCAGGAAGACCGCAGCGTCGACCCGCGTATAACCGGGCAAGGTGACGTTCGGATACGCGTTGCTCGCAGTCGCGACCTGTTCGGTCGATGCGAGCATCTTCGTGCGGTGGATCACGCCGACACCCGCGCCCCACATCGGCGAGAAGTCGTAGCGGTTCCACAGCGTGAAGGTGTGGCTCGGCACCTGCCCCAGTTCGGCCCCGTCGCGGATGGTGGCGGACGTGTCTGCGAGCATCTTGGCATCGACATACGAGTAGCCGCCCGAGACGCTCCACGCCGAAGTCAGGTTGCCGGCCAGTCCGATCTCGATGCCCTTGGAGCGCTGCCCGTCGGCGAGCATCGTCCGGGTGTTGGTCGGGTCGGTCGGGTCCAGCACGATGACGTTGGTGCGATCCAGTTGGTACAGCGCCAGCGAACCCGTCAGGTTGGACGCCATGTCCCACTTCACGCCGACTTCGTAGTTCTTGAACTTCTCCGGCTTCAGCGTCGCGTTGGTCACGCTGAGCGAGGAGAGCTGGTCCCCTGCGCGCGGCTGGTAGGCAATGCTGTAATTGGCATAGATCGAAGCGGCCGGCACCGGCTTGTAGATCACGCCAACCCGGGGCGACATCAGATGATCGTCCGCATTGATCGTCTGGCCGTTGCGATTGTTGCGGAAGTCGACTTCGAAGCGGTCGTAGCGCAGGCCGCCGATGACGAAGAATTGCGGCGTGAGTTCGAGCTGGTCCTGCACGTACAACGCCGAGACCGTCGATTTGCTCGAATTGTCGGCATCGGAGGCGGACTGGCGATAGGTCACGGGCAGATTCGTCGTCGGGTCCGAAAGCGGCACGTTCACGCTGGTGACGTTGCCGGGGAAGTAGCCGGTCTTGCGGAAGTTGGTGGTGTCCTGCTTGCCCAGCTCCATGCCCACCAGCAGCTTGTGCCGCACCGGCCCGGTCTGGAAGTCGGCGATGACGTCGGTCTGGTTGAACAGGCTGTCGCGGCTCGTCGCGTTGTTGTACGCGCTGATCGCAACCCTGGTGCCGGCGGCATTCACGGCGCCGGGAAAGACGTTCTGGTAGAACTTGTCCTGCGTGGACCAGCGCGTGCGGTTGCGCAGCACCAGTCCGTTGTCGAACTGGTGCTCGATCGAAGCGCTGACTGCGTCGAGTTCCGTCCCCGTCGGGCTGCCCTTGGCATTGCCGAAGAAGGTCGAACGGTCGGTGCCGACCGGCGCGCCGCGGTAGGAACTGATGCCGCGGTCCGCGATACGGTCGTCCTTGAAGTGTTCGTACCCGGCAGTGACGAGCGTCTTGGAGGACGGGCGCCACGACAGGGTGGGGTTGATGCCCGAGCGCTCGAGCGTCACGCCATCGCGATAGCTGTCGGAGTTCTCGTACATCCCCGTGATGCGCACGGCCGCCACATCGTTGATGGGCTGGTTGATGTCGGCGGTGACGCGGCGGTTGTCGTGGGAGCCCAGGGTCAGCGACGCACCGTACAGCGGCTGCCAGTTGGCCTGCTTGCCGATGCGGTTGATCAGGCCGCCCGTAGCCCCGCGTCCGAAGATCATGGCATTCGGCCCCCGGAACACCTCGACGGCCTCGATGTTGTACAGATCGCGGTAGTACTGCACGTCGTCGCGAATGCCGTCGATGAAGAAGTCGCCGGTACTGCTGATGCCGCGAATGATGGGCGTCTCGCGGTTGCCTTCGCCCTGCGCGAAGCTCACGCCGGGGACGTAGCGCACCGCTTCCGCAATGTTCTGCACGGAGCGGTCGCGCATCTCCGCGGCTGTCACCACGCTGATCGACTGCGGCGTGTCGCGCAGGGGGGTGTCCGTGCGCGTGGCGGTACTGGTTGCGCGGGCGTTGTAGCCCGTGTCGCGTTGATCGCCGGCGGTCACGACTACGGCGGGCAGCACCGGTTCGACCGATTGCGCGTGCACCTCCACTGGGGCCGTCGAACCAAGCGTTGCCAATACCATCGGCAGGGCCGCGGCCAGCGGGAGCAGAGCGGGGCGCGGCGGAGCGATCACCGCGGACTGAAGGTCAGGTTTCATTTGGAAGATAGACAGGACGCTGAGTTATGGAGGTCGGGATATATGCGAGCCACAAATAGGATTGATTCGCATTTACTCAGTCTATCCATCGAAAAGTAGTACTGTCAACGACTACTATTCGTACTTTGGTTGTCTACTTCGCACGAACTACCCTTGACTGTGCCAAGACCGGATCCGGCCGTGCAATGGCAATCGCCGGTGTGGCGCGCTTCCGGCGGGCGGATCGCCTCGATGGCGCTCCGTTTGGCACGCGCCGCCGCGAAGTGGTTATTGACAATGCGACTTCCGGGCTCTAGATTCGCTCGCCACTGAGAATGGATCTCATTCGTGGCTCGCCCCGACGGTGCCGGCGTTCCGGCCCCGGCCTTGCCACCCGCGAGCGAACGTCATCGCGGCACGGATCCGGTGCCGTATCGGCTTCGGTGCCGGCCCATCTACCGGCCATGTATCTGCCTGTCGCGGCGACACCATAGGGACACCATGCTGGACATCTTCATCGTCATATCGCGCGAGCTGGCCGAAGCGCTGCTCGTCATCGCCTCATTGCGCCTCATGGCGTGGGAGACGGATAGAAGGATCACCGCCAGCCCCATCGTCTGGAGTGCCGTGCTGGGCGCCATTGCCGGCGTCCTCCTGATGTCGGCGCTGACCCGGATTGCGCTCGATGTCCGACTCAACGCACTCGTTTCGATTGCGTTCAGCCTGAGCGTGCTCTGGACCGCGACCTCCACCTACGCTTCGGCCAACAGCCTGTATGGCCATGTGGAAGACGCGGTCGACACATGGCTGCATCGACTCGCCCGGGGGCCGGCCGTCATCGGCATTGCCTTCCTCGTCACCTTCCGCGAAGCGCTCGAAGTGATGGTTTTCCTGAGGGGCGTACAGGTCGACCCGTGCTCCGTCGCCAGCCTTTCCGCGCTCGGACTGGCCTTGTCGATGCTCGTGATTCTTGTCGGAGCGTTCAGATCGATCGCCACGCGCAGATCGTTGCTCGCCGCCTTCCGGCTGTCTGCCCTGCTCCTCGCATTCGTCGCCATTCGCCACCTGCTCATCGGCATCGGCTCTTTGCTGCAGGCCATGGTCCCGCCGGACATGACCGCGCCTCTTGCCGGATTCCTCGCAGGCGGTCCATGGCATGCTTTCCTCATTGCCGCATTGATGATTCCCGTGCTGACCGGATTCGTCGGAAACTGGTGGAAGGAAAGTACTCCCGCTTTTCTGCTCGGATCATCCGACACGACTCCAATACGCCGCTAGCCGCGTTTCCACTGGAAGCCCTTCAAGATCCTCGAACATCGGATGGTTCCCGACGGGAATCCTGCGGATGTCGGGGCCGCCCTGCGGCTTCGCCGCGGATCTGTAGCCGGTGCGATGCCGGGCGGGCGCCGCAGCGCCGATGGCGGTGCCGGACAGGTGCATCCGCCACGGCAGCGTTTCTACCGTCAGACGCGGCACGCGTTCGCTTTGGCGGTTCTTGGGCGACGCCGCTAATTGCACCGCCAAGACCGGCTTTCAGTGGCGGCGGCCCGCCGTCAGCGGCCGCAGTCCCCGTGCTCGCGGACATGGCGGAACAGACAGGCCCTGAGGCTTTCCGCCGCCGGCGTCAGCGACCGCCCGTTGCGGGTGAACACGTAGAAGCGGCGGGTGATCTCCGGCGCGATCAGCGGCCGCATCTCCAGCCGGTGCAGGCGCACCAGCGAGGCGGCATAGGGGATGCAGATGGTCACGCCGAGGCCGGCGGCGACCATGCTGAGCGCGGTGGACATGAAGGTCACGACGGTGCTGGGGTCGAGATCGAGTTCCCGCATCGCATTGTGCAGGTCGACCGACAGGCGTTCGGTGAACTGTCCCTGCAGCGTGATCAGCGGGTAGTCGACGAGGTCGGCCCAGTGCACGCGCTCGAGTGCGGCCAGCGCGTGGCCGGGGGGAAACACGGCGTGGAAGGGCAACTCGAAGAGCGGTGTGGCGTCGATGTCGGAGTTCGGGTCGCGCTCGGGGCCGACGCCGAAATCCACTTCGCCCGAGAATACGCGCGAGGCCACGCTTTCCACCGCGCAGTCGATCAGCCGGATCTGCACGTTGGGAAAGTCCCTGCCGAAGGCGGCGATCACTTCCGGCAGCAGCGTGCATGCCATCAACTGCGGCGCGGCGACCCGCACCACGCCCGTCTTCAGCGCCTTCAGGTTGGCGACTTCGTCCAGCACGCCGTCGAGATCGAGCAGGATCTTGTCGATCAGCGGATAGATGCCGCGCCCCACGTCCGACAACTGGATGCGCCGCGTGCTGCGGTCGAACAGGCGCACGCCGAGCGACTGCTCCAGTTCCTTGATCAGGCCGCTCAGCGCGGACTGGGTGACGAACAGGCTTTCCGCGGCGAGGGTGAAGCTGCCGGTGCGGGCCACCGCGATGAAGGCGCGCAACTGGCGTAGCGTGATATTCATCGGATCATCCGATAAGTGGATCTGAAAAAGCCGTTTGAATGATAGAAGCTTTTGAACTGTAATTCCGTTGCACCGCATCGGATACGGACGTGATTGGCGCCGCGGCGCGCGCAATCACCGCAAATACAAGGAGAGGAGACTGCAATGGGCTCAATCGTGCAAAAGATCCACCACGTGGCATACCGCTGCAAGGATGCGCTGGAGACCGCGCGCTGGTACGAGAAGCACCTCGGCATGAAGCTGGTGCTGTCGATCGCCGAGGACGCCGTGCCGTCCACCGGTGAGCCCGACCCCTACATGCACATCTTCCTCGATGCCGGCATGGGCAACGTGCTGGCCTTCTTCGAGCTGCCCACGCGCAAGCCGATGGGCCGCGACGAGAACACCCCGGCGTGGACCCAGCATCTGGCGCTACAGGTCGATTCCATGGAGACGCTGCTCGCCGCCCAGGCGCGCCTGCAGACCGCCGGCATCGAGGTCGTCGGTCCGACCGACCACGCGCTGTTCCAGTCGATCTACTTCTTCGACCCCAACGGCCACCGGCTCGAACTGGCCTGCAACACGCACCTCCCGGGCATGCTCGAGGCGCTCGACAAGGTCAAGTGGGACATGCTTGAAGAATGGGCGCAGACCAAGAAGGCCCCGAAGCACGCGGCCTGGATGCACGACGGCAGCTACAAGGAGATGTTCAAGTGAAACTTGCCACCCTCAAGCAAGGCGGCCGCGACGGCACCCTGGTCGTCGTCAGCCGCGATCTCGCCCGCTGCCGCGCGGTGCCCGCCATCGCCAACACGCTGCAGGCCGCGCTCGACAACTGGGCCGACTGCGAGACCCGGCTTCGCCAGGTGTATGAAGCGCTCAACAGCGGCGCGGTGGATTCCCTGCCCTTCGACGAGGCGGCCTGCCACTCGCCGCTGCCGCGCGCCTACCAGTGGGCCGACGGCTCGGCCTACATCAACCACGTGGAACTGGTGCGCAAGGCGCGCAATGCCGAGATGCCGCCGTCCTTCTACACCGACCCGCTGATGTACCAGGGCGGCTCGGACAGCTTCATCGGCCCGCGCGACGCGGTGGCGGCCGACGAGAGCTGGGGCATCGATTTCGAGGCCGAGGTCGCGGTGGTGACCGGCGACGTGCCGATGGGCGCCACGCCCGAGGAGGCGGCGAAGGCGATCCGGCTGGTGATGCTGGTCAACGACGTCAGCCTGCGCAACCTGATTCCCAACGAACTGGCGAAGGGTTTCGGCTTCTTCCAGAGCAAGCCGGCGAGCGCTTTCAGCCCGGTTGCGGTGACGCCCGACGAACTCGGCGGCGCGTGGCGGGACGCCAAGGTGCATCTGCCGCTGGTGGTGCATCTCAACGGCAGGCTGTTCGGCCGCCCCGAGGCCGGCGAGGACATGACCTTCGACTTCGGCCAGCTCGTCGCCCACGTCGCCAGGACGCGCGAACTGGAAGCCGGCTCCATCGTCGGCTCCGGCACGGTGTCGAACAAGCAGGGCGACCTGTGGGGCTCGTCGATCGAGCACGGCGGCGTCGGCTACTGCTGCCTCGCGGAGGTCCGCACCTACGAGACGATCGAGCAGGGCAGGCCGGCGACGCCCTTCATGCGCAACGGCGACGTCGTGCGCGTCGAGATGTTCGATCGCGACGGCCGCAACGTCTTCGGCACCATAGAGAACCGTGTCGCTGCGCCTGGCGCCTGACCGGCCGCGATCCGGCCCGCCGCAGTAAAATGATGGCCCGGGCCCGGGCCCGCGGGCGCGTCCGCGCGTAGAGGGCACGGATATCGAACGGCCGGGGCCGGGATCCGCGGTGGATGTGTTCGATTCGAGGGATCGTTTCCAGGGGACATGCCGATGAGGCTCTACACCTACTTCCGCAGTTCGGCTGCATACCGCGTGCGCATCGCGCTGAACCTGAAGGGCATCGCCTACGACGCGGTGCCGGTCCACCTGGCGCGCGCCGGGGGCGAGCAGCATCTGCCGGATTATCGCGCGGTGAATCCCGCCGGCCTGGTGCCGGCTCTCGAGGCGGATGGCCGGGTGCTGACGCAGTCGATGGCCATCATCGAATACCTGGACGAGACCCATCCGCAGCCCGCGCTGCTGCCGGGATCGCCGGCCGACCGGGCGCGCCTCCGCGCGATCGCGCAGGCGATCGCGTGCGACATCCATCCCATCAACAACCTGCGCGTGCTGCAGTACCTTCAGCGCGAACTGGGAGCGGACGAGGGGCAGAAGAACGCCTGGTACCGGCATTGGGTGATGACCGGGCTGGAGGCGGTGGAAGCGATGCTCGCGGACGATCCGCGCACCGGCGCGTTCTGCCACGGCGACACGCCGACGCTGGCCGACTGCTGCCTGGTGCCGCAGGTGTTCAATGCGCGCCGCTTCGACTGCAGCCTCGAGTCCTGCCCCACCGTCGCACGCATTGCCGGGCGCTGCGAGGCGCTGGAGGCGTTCCGCAAGGCGGCGCCGGCCGGCCAGCCCGATGCGGAGTAGGGGCGGGGCGGCGCGGGCCGGGAAGCGCAGGCTCCGCGGCGGGCCTGGCGCGACCGACCGGATAGAGCCGGGAGTCGGCGCGGCAGGCCGGGCGTCGTTGCGAGGACGGCGATCCGCTATCCCGCGGCGGCAGGCGGGGCGCGCCGCAGTGCCCGGTGCGCCTGCCGCTGTCCTGCGGCCCCGTCCCGGGAGTCCCGGCCAGCCCCCTACTCGCCCCAGATGACCGGGACGCCTTCCTTCTGCGCTGCTTCGAGCATGTCGAGCAGCGGCCAGCCGCGCTGCGCGAGGCCGACCGGCGCGGCCATGCCGGTGCGCCCGGCCTCGCGATCGGCCGCCTCGTCGGCATCGGCGCGTGCGGCCTGCCGGGCGCGATCTGCCTCGATGGCCGCGCGCAGGCCGGCGATGGCCGCCGGCAACTGTTCGACGGTGACGATGCCCTGGCCGTCGTCCGGGTCCTTGCCGAGGATGCCGATGAGTTTCTTCGCCACGTCGCCGAACATGATGACGTCGGCGCTGGCGGCGGATTTGAAGGTGACCAGCATGTCGTGCCCTCCTCAGAGGCCCTTTACCGCATAGATGCCCGGCGCGTTGCGCCAGTAGCCCTTGTAATCCATGCCGCAGCCGAACAGGAAGCGGTCTGCGATGTCCAGCCCGGTGAAGTCGGCGCGCATGCCGGGATAGGCTTTGCGCTCGTGCACCTTGTGCACCAGCACTGCGGACAGGACTGCGCGCGCGCCTTCGGCCTTCAGGTAGTCGATGATCGCGGCCAGGGTGCGGCCTTCGTCCAGAATGTCGTCGAGCACCAGTACCGCGCGGCCGCGCAGGTCCTGCGTCGGGCGTACGCGCCAGTCGAGCCGCGCGCCCTTCAGGGCGTGGCCGTAGCGGGTCGCATGCAGATAGCCGACTTCGAGCGGGAACGGCAGCCGCGGCAGGATGCGGCCAGCCAGGATCAGGCCGCCGTTCATCACCGTATAGACGACCGGGTTCGCATCCGCGAGGCGGGCGGTGATCTCGTCCGCCATGCGGTCGAGGGCGGCTTCGACGCTGGCTGCGTCGGCCAGGCAATCGGCCTCCGCGAGCGCGCGTTCGATTTCTTCAAGATCGATGGGCATGGCCGCTGCGCCTCATTTTCCCGGCGCGCCGCCGTCGAGCGCGGCGCGCAGCCGGGAGAGCAGCCGCAGCAGCACCGACGCGACGGCCGGCTTGAGGCTCGCCCCGCCCTTGCCCTTCAACCGGCGCCACAGCAGCCAGCCGATCCAGGCGCGCCGTGCCAGCCTGAAGGTCTGGCGTGGACGCACGGCCAGCACCACGAGCGTAGCGACCGACAGCAGTGGCGCCTGTTCGCGTGCCCACCGCAGGCTGCCGCGGATGCGGTCGTGCACCCGGTCGGCGGCATCGAGCACCGAATCCACCGTCGCCAGGTGGCGCAGCAGTTCGTCGCGCTCGGCTTCGGCGCGCATCTGCAGGCGTTGCTTGAGCAGCGCGAGTTCGAGGGCGCGAGGGTTCATTCCTTGCGTCGGACGGCGTCGCGGTCGCGGGCGAGTTCGGCCAGGCTGGCGGCGAACAGGCGGCTGCCGCGCCTGAGTTCGCGCGCGGCATTCGTCGCCGTCAGCAGGCCGCCGCAGATGAATGCCGCACACGCAAGCCCGAGCGCGAGCAGCCGGTGCTCCTCCCAGAACAGGACGGTGAGGAAGATCGCCACGAACACGAGACCGAAGCCCAGCAGCACCGCCGACAGCAGCGTGTTGAACAGCAGGCTGGCCAGGCGCAGTTTTTCTTCCTGCACCTCGACCGCGAGCAGTTCGAGCCGGGTCTGTACCGTGTGCAGACCGGTGTCGAGCATGCCGTGGAGGCTGTCCGCCAGGCGCGGCCGTTGTGCGTCACTCATGCGTCGTGTCGCCCGGGAAAACCGCAGGCATGTCGATGACGTGCGGACGGATCAACGACGGCCGGCCAGCAGGCCGAGCAGGAATGCGACCCCCGCGGCGACGCCCACCGACTGCCAGGGGTGGTCGTGTACATAGTCGTCGGTGGCGCGCGCGGCCTTCTTGCTGCGGTCGACCAGGGCCGTCTCCGCGTCGGCGATGCGTTCCTTCGCCACGGAGAGGCGATCTCCCAGGCGGGTGCGCACGTCCGACAGTTTCTCGCCTGCCTGGCCGGCCGTGAGCTTGAGAAGTTCTTCGGCATCCGCGACGACCACTTTCAGATCGCTGACGAGCTTGTCCCTGGAGGGATGGGCGGTTTCACTCATGACATTCTCCATAATCGGGTTTTATGACGTTTGAGCTGCACGGGAGTTCCGGGTCAACGCTAACCTCATTGGCGCAGGAAGGCAATTCCCGCTCGCCGCGACGTGGTCAGGGCAATTGCGTGGTGCGATTAGGGAAAAACCCGGATGACGTCGTGAATAAATACTGGTAATTTGACGATATAACTAGATAATCTCGAAATTCCGGGCCGGCAGTAGCGCTCGCGCAGAAGCGTGCCCGCCCGAATGCAGGTTTTGCAGACGTACCCAATGACCATCGCTCAATGAAACGAGGAGACAATTTCATGCAGCCCACCAAGCACATCATCGGCGTGACGGCCCTTTCCCTGGCCCTCGGTGCCGCGTTCGGCAGCGCCCATGCCGAAGACAAGATCAAGGTCGGCCTGATGCTGCCGTCGACCGGCACCTATGCCGCGCTGGGGGCGGCGATCACCAACGGCTTCAAGCAGTTCGTCACCGAGAACGGCGGCAAGCTGGGCGGGCGGGAGGTGGAGTACTACGCCGTCGATGACGAGTCCGATCCGGCCAAGGCGACCGAGAACGCCAACAAGCTGGTCAAGCGCGACAAGGTCGATGTGCTGGTGGGCACGGTGCACTCGGGCGTGGCGCTCGCCATGGCCAAGGTCGCCCGCGACAACAAGACGCTGATGATCGTGCCCAATGCCGGCGCGGACGAACTGACCGGCCCCCTGTGTGCGCCGACGCTGTTCCGCACCTCCTTCACCAACTGGCAGCCGGCCTACGCGATGGGCAAGGTGGCTGCGGAGAAGGGGCACAAGAAGGTGGTGACGCTCACCTGGAAGTATGCCGCGGGCCAGCAGTCGATCGAGGGCTTCAAGGAAGCGTTCGAGCAGGCGGGCGGCAAGGTCGTCAAGGAGATGACGCTACCGTTCCCGAACGTCGAGTTCCAGCCCTTCCTGACCGAGATAGCCGCGCTCAAGCCCGACGCAGTGTTCGTGTTCTTCGCCGGCGCCGGGGCGGCGAAGTTCGCGCGCGACTATTCGGCCGCCGGCCTCAAGGCGTCGATTCCGCTCTACGCCTCCGGCTTCCTGACCGACGGGACGCTGGAGGCGATGGGCGACGCCGGCAAGGGGCTGCTGACCACCCTGCACTATGCCGACGGGCTGGACAACAAGAAGGACGCCGCCTTCCGGCTGAACTACGCCAAGGCGTACAAGATACAGCCCGACGTCTATGCGGTGCAGGGCTACGATGCCGCCCAGCTCTACCAGGCCGGCCTGGCCGCCGCCGGCGGCGACCCGTCCAAGCAGGACGCGGTCATCAAGGGCATGGAGGCCGCCAAGATCGACAGCCCGCGCGGCGCCTTCACGCTGTCCAAGGCGCACAACCCGGTGCAGGACATCTACCTGCGCCAGGCCGAGGGGAGCGCCAACAAGATGATCGGCACGCCGATCAAGGCGCTCTCGGACCCGGCGCGCGGCTGCAAGATGTAAAGACAGGCCGAGCCGCGGCCGCGTCGCGGGCCCTGGCGCCCGCCGCGCGGCCGCGGCGGCGCCTGCGTGCCCACTCCTTTCCATCCTGCCCCCGGCCGGCGACGTCGCGCGATGGCCGGGTCGGAGTTCGTCATGGATTTCGCAACCTTCCTGATCCAGACGCTGAACGCCTTGCAGTACGGCCTGCTGCTGTTCCTCGTGGCAAGCGGCCTGACGCTCGTCTTCGGCATCATGGGCATCATCAACCTGGCGCACGGCAGCTTCTACATGATCGGCGCCTACCTCGCCTTCGTGCTGACGAGCGCCACCGGCAGCCTGGTGCTGGCGGTCGTGCTCGGCATTCCGCTGGCGCTGATCTTCGGCGCCTTCCTCGAATGGGCACTGTTCTCGCACCTTTACAAGCGTGACCACCTCCAGCAGGTGCTGCTCACCTATGGCCTGATCCTGGTGTTCGAGGAACTGCGCAGCCTGCTGGTGGACAACGACGTGCATGGCGTGGACATTCCCGCCTTCCTGGATGCTTCGATCCAGCTCACCGACGTCATGACCTACCCGGTCTACCGGCTGGCGATCTCGGTGGTGTGCATCGTGCTGGCGGTCGCGCTGTACATCGTCATCCAGCGTACCCGGCTGGGCATGATGATCCGTGCGGGCAATGACGACCGCACCATGGTCGAGGCGCTGGGCATCAACATCAACATGATCTATCGCGTCGTGTTCGCGCTCGGCGTGGCGCTGGCGGCGCTGGCCGGCATGCTGGCCGCGCCGATCTCGTCGGTGTTCCCGAACATGGGCAGCCAGGTGCTGATCATCTCTTTCGTGATCGTGGTGATCGGCGGCATCGGTTCGGTATGGGGGGCGCTGGTGGCGGCGCTCATCGTCGGTTTTGCGGACACCTTCGGCAAGGTGCTGCTGCCGGAGATCTCGGGCATGGTGGTGTACCTGGTGATGGCCGTGGTGCTGCTGTGGCGTCCCGAAGGCATCCTGAAGAAGGGCTGAGACCATGAACACGCAAGCTTCCCTGATTCTCAAGCTGGTGGCGCTGGCGGCTCTGGCCTGTGTGCCGCTGACGGGCGAGTCCTTCTACGTCGAAATGATCGCGAAGATGCTGGTGATGGCAATCTTCGCGATGAGCCTGGACCTGCTGGTGGGCTTCACCGGCCTGGTCAGCTTCGGCCATGCCGCCTACTTCGGCATTGCAGCCTATGCGGCGGCGTTGCTGAGCCCGAAGTACGAGGCGGCCAACCTGTGGCTCCTGTTCCCGGCGGCCGTCGGGCTGTCCGCGCTGGCGGCCCTGGTGATCGGCCTCTTCGTGCTCCGGACCAAGGGCATCTACTTCATCATGGTGACGCTCGCCTTCGCGCAGATGGCGTATTTCGTGTTCCACGACACCCCGGTGGGCGGCGGCTCGGACGGCATCTACCTCAACGTCAAGCCGTCGGCGGCGATCGGCGGCTGGGAGCCGTTCGATCTGGGCGATGGCCATCACCAGTATTACTTCATCCTGGTGACGATGGTGCTCGTCTACCTGTTCCTCGGCCGGGTGCTGCAGTCGCAGTTCGGGCGGGTGCTGGTGGGCATCAAGAGCAACGAGCACCGCATGCAGTCGATGGGCTACCTGACCTTCCGCTACAAGCTGGGAGCCTTCACGCTGGCCGGCGCCCTCGGCGGGGTGGCGGGCTTCCTGTATGCCGTGCTGTTCGGCTTCGTGACCCCGGAGCTGCTGTCGTGGCACGAATCGGGCAACGTGCTGCTGATGGTGATCCTGGGCGGCATGGGCAACCTCGTGGGGGCCATCGTCGGCGCCTTCGCCTTCGAGGGCATGCGGGGCGTGTTCGAAAGCTGGACCGAGCACTGGCAATTGCTGATGGGCGGGGTGATCGTCGCCCTCGTGCTGTTCCTGCCGGGCGGCCTGTCCAGCGTGCCGGGGCGCATCCGGCGGGCGTTGCAGGGAGGGGAAGGCAAATGAACGAGGCGAAGACGGGCGAAATCCTGCTGCAGGCGAACAAGCTCACCCGCCGCTTCGGCGGGCTGGTGGCCAACCAGGACGTCAGCGTGAGCATCGCGCGCGGCATGATCCACGTGCTGCTCGGCCCCAACGGCGCGGGCAAGTCGACCTGCATCAACATGCTGTCGGGCGATCTGCCGCCGAGCGAAGGCACCATCGACTTCATGGGCCGGGACATCACCGGGCTGTCGGCGGCGCAGCGCTCGCGGGTGGGCATCGGGCGCAGCTACCAGCGCACCAACATCTTTCCGCAGTTTACCGTGCTCGAGAACGTGCGGCTGGCGGCGCAGTCGCGCAAGCAGCAGCCGTGGCGGCTCTTCAGCAAGGCAATGGAGCAGAAGTGGGCGCTCGAGAAGGCGCGCGCCTGCATCGAGGAGGCTGGGCTCGGCGGGCGGGTGGACTGGGCGTCCGGCGTACTGAGCCACGGCGAACAGCGCCAGCTCGAGATCGCCATGGTGCTGGCCACCGATGCGCAGGTGCTGCTGCTCGACGAGCCGCTGGCGGGCATGGGCTCGGACGAGTCGGCGAAGATGGTCGAACTGCTCAAGCGGCTGCGCACGACGCGCGGCATCCTGCTCGTCGAACACGACATGGATGCGGTGTTCGCGGTGGCCGACGTCATCACCGTGATGGTCAACGGCCAGATGCTCGAATGCGGGCCGCCCGCGCAGATCAAGGCCAGCGTGGCGGTCCAGCAAGCCTATCTCGGTACGGAGGACAGCTTCCATGTCTAACATGCTGCTAGAAGCGAAGGAACTGCATACCTACTACGGCGCCAGCCACATCCTGCACGGCATCGACTTCCACATCCGCCAGGGCGAGGGCATCGCGCTGATGGGGCGCAACGGCATGGGCAAGTCGACGCTGATCAAGAGCATGCTCGGCATCGTGCGTCCGCGCCACGGCATCGTGCGGGTCCGCGGCGACGACTACACCAGGGCGACGACCTACCGCACCGCCCAGCAGGGCATCGCCTACGTGCCGGAGGGGAGGGGCATCTTCAAGAGCCTGACGGTGCGCGAGAACCTGCTGATGTCGGCGCGTGCCGGTGTCGATGGCCAGCGCAACTGGACCTTCGAGCGGGTCATGGAGACCTTTCCGCGGCTGGGCGAGCGCATCAACAACGGTGGCTGGCAACTGTCGGGCGGCGAGCAGCAGATGCTCACCATCGGCCGCGCGCTGATGACCAACCCGGATCTGCTGATCCTGGACGAGGCCACCGAGGGCCTGGCGCCGCTGATCGCGATGGAAATCTGGCGTATCGTGAAAGAGATCCGCAAGACGGGGATCGCCACGATGATCGTGGACAAGAACCATGCGGCGGTCACCAGCATCTGCGACCGGGCGATGATCCTGGTCAAGGGCGAGGTGGTGTTCGACGGCACCAGCGACGAAGTGCGGGCCGACCCGGAACTGATCCAGAAGCATCTCGGGGTGGGGCACTGAGGAGAATCGGCATGAACAAATCACTGAACATCATTCACGGCGAGCACCGTGCGATCGCGGCGATGATGCATGGCCTGCGCCAGATCGTGGCAGGCATCGAGGCCGGCAGGATGAAGCCCGATTTCGTGCTGTTCCGCGCCATGATCGAGTACATCGACAAGGTGCCGGAAAAGGTGCATCACCCGAAGGAAGACGAGTACCTGTTCGCGCGGCTGCGCCAGCGCTGCGCCGAGGCGCTGCCGGCGATCGAGGCGCTGGAGGCCGAGCACCGCCTCGGCGATGCGCGCATCCGTGCGCTCGAGGCGGCGATGCTGCAGTACGAGCGGGCGGGCGAGGCGGGTTTCGCGGCCTTCAAGGCGGCGGTGGACGAGTACGTCGAGGCCGAGTGGAAGCACATGAACAAGGAAGAGCACGAGGTCTTCCCGCTGGCCGAGAAGCATCTCACCGGCGAGGACTGGGCCGCGATCGACGCCGCCTTCCTGTCCAACGAGAATCCGTGGAAAGGGGCGGCGGGCGAGTACGAACAACTGTTCTCGAAGATCGTGAACATCGCGCCGGCGCCGGTGGGGCTGGGGCCGGGCTGAGCGGCCCGCCGCTACAGCGGCCAGTCGTAGTCGACGGTCAGCGGCGCGTGGTCGCTGAAGCGCTGTTCCTTGTAGACGCCGGCCGACTTCGCGGTGCCGGCGATGCCCGGCGTCGCGAGGTGGTAGTCGATGCGCCAGCCCACGTTCTTCGCCCACGCCTGGCCGCGGTTGGACCACCAGGTGTAGCTCTCGCCGGTCGTGTCCGGATGGAGGCGGCGATACACGTCTATCCAGCCCTGGTCGTCGAACAGGCCCGACAGCCAGGCGCGCTCCTCGGGCAGGAAGCCGGAGTTCGTCTGGTTGCTCTTCCAGTTCTTGAGGTCGATCTCGCGGTGGGCGATGTTCCAGTCGCCGCAGATCACCACCTCGCGCCCGCTCGCGCGCAGCGCGGCCAGGTGCGGCGCGAAGCGTTCCATGAAGCCGAACTTGATCTGCTGGCGCTCGTCAGAACTCGAGCCGGACGGCAGGTACAGCGACACGACCGACAGCGGGCCGAAGTCGAGCTGCAGATAGCGCCCCTCGGCATCGATGTCGGCGATGCCCAGACCCTCGACGACGCGGTTGGGCGCATGCCTGCTGTATATGCCCACGCCGCTGTAGCCCTTCTTCTCGGCATGGTGGAACCAGCCCGAGTAGCCTGCCGGCGCGCGCATCGCATCGCTCATGTCCGCCGCCTGCGCCTTCAGTTCCTGCAGGCAGACGATGTCGGCGTCCTGGGCCGGCAGCCAGTCGAGAAAACCCTTCGTGGTGGCCGAGCGGACGCCGTTGAGGTTGAGGGAGATGATGCGTAACATGGACGGGTTTCCAATTCCTCGCTGCACTGCAGCCTGAACCGTGGATTTTAGCCGGGATTTCATCTCACTCGCCTGCCGCAAGGGCGTCCTTCGCTTCGGTACCTTCATCACCAAGGCGGGGCGCAGCTCGCCGTACTTCTTCAACGCCGGGCTGTTCGACGACGGCGCTTCGTTTCGCGAGCTGTGCGGCTACTATGCCCGCGCCATCCGCGCCTCGGATATCGACTGCGACATGCTGTTCGGCCCGGCCTACAAGGGCATTCCGCTGGTGGCGGGTACCGCCATCCGCCTGGCCGAGGAGGGAGCGAGCCTGCCGTTCGCCTTCAACCGCAAGGAAGCCAAGGACCACGGCGAGGGCGGCACGCTGATCGGTGCGCCGCTTGCCGGGCGCGTGCTGATCCTCGACGACGTCATCTCCGCCGGCACCTCGGTGCGCGAGTCGGTCGAGATCATCCGTGCCGCCGGTGCGGTTCCCGCAGGCGTCGTGATCGCGCTGGACCGCATGGAGCGCGGCAACGGAACGCTGTCCGCGGTGCAGGAGGTGACGGAGACCTTCGGCATCCCCGTGGTCGCAGTCGCGACGCTGGAGGATCTGATCGCCTTCCTGGCGGACAGTCCCGAGCTTGCCGCGAACCTCGATGCCGTGAAGGGCTACCGGAATACCTATGGGATCACGTCGCCTCGCTGATCTCGCCTTTGCCGCCGCGCTGCTCGTGCCGCTGGCCTGCGCATCGCCGGCCGCGGCGCAGGTGACCAAGAGCATCTTCTGCTGCGAGGTGGGCGGCCAGCCGATCTGCGGCGACGTGTTGCCGGGTGCCTGCTACGGGCGCGCGTACCGCGAACTCAGCCCGCAGGGCACGGTGCGGCGCGAAGTGCAGGTACCGCTGACGGCGGAGGAGGCCGCGAAGCGGGAAGAGGAACAGCGCCGCCGCCGCCTGCTGGAGGCCGAGGCGCTGAAGCAGCAGCGCATCGACCGTGCGCTGCTCGAGACCTACCGCAGCCTCGACGACCTCGACATGCGGCGCGACCGGGCGCTGGCCGAACTCGACCGGGCGATCGAAACCCTGCGCCAGCGCGAAGCCGACCTGACGCAGCGCCAGCGCGACCTGATCCAGGAGGCGGCGACGAGCGATGTGCGCCACGTGCGGCAGGACATCGCCGAGGACATCCGCAATCTCGATGGCGAGATCGTCGCGCAGCGCATGGTCATCGACGTGAAGGTGCGCGAACGCGAGGCGGTACGCAACCGCTTCGAAGAGGACAGGCGCCGCTATGTCGAACTCACCCGGCCGGCTCCCCGTTCCTCTTCTCCACAGCCGCCGAGGCGCTGACGGCCGGTTGCCGGCCGCACGCCCGCGCGCATGGCCCCGGGGCTGTCCTGCGCCGCAGGCCCCGGCCCGAAACCCGCGGGATGAACCGATGAGCAAAGCACCGCACGCCGTGGTCCGCGCCGCCTGTCCGCACGACTGCCCCGACACCTGCGCGATGGAGGTCACCGTCGCCGAAGGGCGCGCGGTGAAGATCCGCGGCGCGTCCGACATGCCCTTCACCAACGGCACGCTGTGCACCAAGGTCGCGCACTACCTCGACCGCGTGTATTCGGACCAGCGGCTGCGCTACCCGATGAAGCGCGTCGGGCGCAAGGGCGAGGGACGGTTCGAGCGCATCTCGTGGGACGAGGCGCTCGACACCATCGCGGCGAAGTTCCGCGCGATCGCCGCCGACGATCCGCGCGCGATCCTGCCCTACAGCTATGCTGGCACGATGGGGCTGGTGCAGGGCGAGAGCCTGGACCGGCGTTTCTTCCATCGCCTGGGCGCGTCGCTGCTCGACCGCACGATCTGTGCCTCGGCCGGCGCCCTGGGCTGGAAGGCGACGGTGGGCGCCTCGATCGGCACCGACCCGGAGGCGGTGGCCGGCGCGAGGCTGATCCTCATCTGGGGTGGCAACCCGGTGGTGTCCAACCTGCATGGCTGGCGTCACCTGCAGGAGGCCAGGCGCCGCGGCGCGAAGCTCGTCTGCATCGATCCGCGCCGTTCGGAGACCGCCGCCAAGTGCGACGTGCATCTCGCGCCCTGGCCGGGCACCGACGGCGCGCTGGCGCTGGCGATGATGCAGGTGCTGATCGTCGACGACCTGCTCGACCACGACTACATCGCTCGCCATACCGTCGGCTTCGCCGCGCTCGCCGGGCGCGTGCGCGCCTGCACCCCGGAATGGGCGGCGCCGCTGACCGGCCTGTCGGCGGACACGATCCGCAGCCTGGCGCGCGAATACGGCACCGCCAGCCCTGCGCTGATCCGCCTCAACTACGGCCTCAACCGCTGCGCCGGCGGCGGCATGGCGGTGCGCAACATCGCCTGCCTGCCCGCGCTGACCGGCGCCTGGCGCCATGCCGCCGGCGGCGCGCTGCTGTCGACCTCGGGCAATTTCCCGATCGACCACAAGGCGCTGCAGCGGCCGGACCTCTATCCGCGGGATGCGCGGCCGCCGCGCACGATCAACATGGCCTTCATCGGCGATGCGCTGCTCGAGACCCGCGACCCGCCGATCCGCGCCCTCTACGTGTACAACTCGAATCCCGTCGCGGTGGCACCCGACAGCAACCGGGTGAAGGCGGGCTTCGCGCGCGAGGACCTGTTCTGCGTCGTGCACGAACTGTTCCAGACCGATACCGCCGACTATGCCGACATCTTGCTGCCGGCCACCAGCCAGCTCGAGCATCGCGACGTGCATGGCACCTACGGCCACCTGTATGCGGTCGCCAACTACCCGGCGATCGAGCCGCTGGGCGAAGCCAAGCCGAACACCGAGGTGTTCCGGCTGCTCGCCGCGCGCATGGGCTTCACCGAGCCGGCGCTGTTCGAATCGGACGACGAACTCGCCGCGGCTGCGTTCAGGCCAGGAGACCAGCGTGCGCTGGGCGTGACGCCGGCACGGCTCGCCGAGCGCGGCTGGGCCCGGCTCAACCTGCCGCAGCCGTTCGCGCCCTTTGCCGAAGGCGGCTTCCCGACGCCCTCGGGCAGGTGCGAGTTCCATTCCGGCCTGCTCGCCCGGATGGGGCTGGACCCGCTGCCGGCCTGGCACCCGCCGGCCGAGTCGCCCGTCAGCAACCCGGTGCTGGCGGCGCGCTATCCGCTGGCGCTGATCACGCCGCCGGCGCGCAATTTCCTCAACACCAGCTTCGCCAACCTGCCGCGCTTTCGCGACGGGGAAGGCGGGCCGAAGCTGCAGATCCACCCCGAGGACGCGGCGGCGCGCGGCATCGCCGACGGCGAGCGGCTGCGCATCCACAACGACCGCGGCGAGTTCCATGCGCGCGCGGTGGTCACCACCGACGTGCGGCGCGGCGTGGTGGTGAGCCCCTCGGTGTGGTGGCAGAAGCTCTCCGGCGACGGCAACAACGCCAACGCGGTGACGTCGTCCGCCTCCACCGACATGGGCGGCGGGCCGATCTTCTACGACTGCCTGGTCGAGGTGGCGCGCGCATGAACCGGAAACGCGAACTCGATGCCGCCGCCGCGTTGCTGGCCGATGCGCGGCGCATCCTCTTCATCACCGGCGCCGGCATCTCGGCCGACTCCGGCCTGCCGACCTACCGCGGCATCGGCGGCCTCTACCACGAGCGCCTCACCGACGAAGGGCTGACCATCGAGCAGGCGCTGTCCGGCCAGATGATGGCGTCGCATCCCGGGATCACCTGGAAGTATCTCGCCGAGATCGAGGCGAACTGCCGCGGTGCGCGGCCCAACATCGCGCACCACATCATCGCCGCGCTGGAGCGCGAAAAGCCGGGCGTGTGGGTGCTGACGCAGAACGTCGACGGCCTCCATCACCTCGCGGGTTCGCGCAACCTGATCGAGATCCACGGCAGCGTGCACCGCCTGCGCTGCACCGAATGCCCGCACGCGCGCAGCATCCCCGATTTCGCCGGCATGCAGATCCCGCCGTCGTGCCCGGTGTGCGGCGGCATGATGCGGCCCAACGTCGTGCTGTTCGGCGAGGAACTGCCCGCGCGCGGCATCGAGCGCCTGGAGGGCATCCTCGCCAGCGGGCTGGACCTCGTCGTGTCCATCGGCACCACCAGCGTCTTTCCCTACATCGCCGGGCCGGTCGTGTGGGCCTATCGCAACGGCGTGCCCAGCATCGAGATCAACCCGGGCGAGACCGACGTCAGCCCCATCGTGACGCACCACCTGCGCACGCGCGCCGCCGATGCGATGCCGGAACTGTGGCGCCGTATGCACCCATCGGAGCCGGCGGAGGACTGACCGCCGGCCGATGACCCGGGGAGGGCCGGAAAACGGCGTGGGCCGGGGCTTGCACCTGCCCGGCCCGCACGTCCGACGCGTCCGACTGCCTTACAGCAGCACGCGCTCGATGCCGCCGTTGTTGGCCTTGTTCACGTACTCCGGCAGCCAGTTCTCGCCCAGCAGGTGCCTGGCGAGTTCGACGACGATGTAGTCCGGCTCCACGCCGCCGGCATCGTTGGCGTAGCGGTGCATGCCCTGCAGGCAGCTCGGGCAGGAGGTGAGGAGCTTGATCCGGGCGTTCGGGTCGTCCTCGCGCAGCCTGGCGGCGCCCTCCTCGATCTCTTCCTGCTTGCGGAAGCGCACCTGGGTCGACACGTCGGGGCGCGCCACCGCCAGCGTGCCGGACTCGCCGCAGCAGCGGTCGGAGAGGTCGACGCGGGTGCCCATCAGCTCGTTGGCGACCTTGATGCCCTGGTATTGCTTCATCGGCGTGTGGCAGGGCTCGTGGTACATGTACTTCACGCCCTGCACGCCATCGAGCCTGACGCCCTTTTCCATCAGGTATTCGTGGATGTCGAGCAGGCGGCAGCCGGGGAAGATCCTGTCGAATTCGTACTTCAGCAACTGGTCCATGCAGGTGCCGCAGGACACGATCACCGTCTTGATGTCGAGGTAGTTCAGCGTGTTGGCGACGCGGTGGAACAGCACGCGGTTGTCGGTGGTGATCTTCTGGCCCTTGTCTTCCTCGCCGGCGGCGGTCTGCGGGTAGCCGCAGCACAGGTAGCCCGGCGGCAGCACCGTCTGCGCGCCGACGTGGTAGAGCATGGCCTGGGTGGCGAGCCCCACCTGGCTGAACAGGCGCTCCGAGCCGCAGCCGGGGAAGTAGAACACCGCCTCGGCCTCGGCGCTGGTCTTCTGCGGGTCGCGGATCACCGGGATGACCTTGTCGTCCTCGATGTCGAGCAGCGCGCGGCTGGTGCGCTTGGGCAGGTTGCCGGGCATCGGCTTGTTGATGAAGTGGATCACCTGCGCCTTGATCGGCGCCTTGCCCAGCGTGGCCGGCGGCGCCTTCACCTGCTGCTGCACGAGGCCCAGCTTCTTGCCGACCCCGTGGGCGAAGCGCTGCGCCTTGTAGCCCCACTCGATCATGCCGGTGCGGATCAGCTTGATCGTGGCCGGGTCCTTGATCGTCAGGAAGGCCATCGCCGCCGCCTTGCCCGGGTTGAACGACTTCTTGCCCTGCTTGCGCAGCAGGTTGCGCATCTTGATCGACACGTCGCCGAAGTCGATGTCCACCGGACAGGGTTTCTCGCACTTGTGGCAGATCGTGCAGTGGTCGGCCACGTCCTCGAACTCGGCCCAGTGCGCCAGCGACACGCCGCGGCGGGTCTGTTCCTCGTACAGGAAGGCTTCGATCAGCAGCGAGGTCGACAGGATCTTGTTGCGCGGGCTGTACAGCAGGTTGGCGCGCGGCACGTGCGTGGAGCACACCGGCTTGCACTTGCCGCAGCGCAGGCAGTCCTTGATGTCGTGCGCGATGTCGCCGACGTCGGTCTGTTCCATGATGAGGGATTCGTGCCCCATCAGGTTGAAGCTGGGCGTGTAGGCGTTGTCGAGGTTGCCGCCCTTCATCAGCTTGCCGCGGTTGAAGCGGCCGTCCGGGTCCACCTTCTGCTTGTAGGCCCAGAAGTCGGCCATCTCGGCCTCGGTCAGGTAGTCGAGCTTGGTGATGCCGATGCCGTGCTCGCCGGAGATCACGCCGTCGAGGCTGCGCGCCAGCGCCATGATGCGGTCGACCGCGCGGTTGGCGGTCTGCAGCATCTCGTAGTGGTCGGAGTTCACCGGGATGTTGGTGTGCACGTTGCCGTCGCCGGCGTGCATGTGCAGCGCGACGAACACCCGGCCGCGCAGCAGCTCGCGGTGGATGTCCTGGACGCGCGCCATCA
Source organism: Thauera sp. K11 (assembly GCF_002354895.1). NCBI lineage: Bacteria > Pseudomonadati > Pseudomonadota > Betaproteobacteria > Rhodocyclales > Zoogloeaceae > Thauera > Thauera sinica. The sequence goes on along the minus strand of NZ_CP023439.1, from coordinate 3,879,992 downwards.
CCGGCGCGAACACCGCGCCGTCAAAGGTGCTCTTGAGCAGCGGACGCAGCTCCTTCTTCCACGACACGCGGATGGAATAGTCCTGCAGGCGGTGGAACAGGCGCGGGTCTTCGGCGCGGTTGCTGAGCGGATCGGCCTCGATGCCGTAGGTGGCAAACTGCGGTTCGGCCTCGGCCAGCGGCAGGTCGAGGTTGTCGAGCAGCCACTGCCAGCGCCGGCGCACCGTGGCGATCTGTTCGAGCGCGGCCTGGCGGTGGTCGCCGATCAGTTCGTCGCGCGCCACGTCGGCGTCGCCGGTGTCGAGCGGCAGGTCGCCCTGCAGGAACTCGGTCAGCGTGTCGCACAGGTCGATCTTGTTCTTCGTCGACAGTTCGATGTTGATGCGCTCGATGCCGTCGCAGTACTCGCCCATGCGTGGCAGCGGGATGACCACGTCCTCGTTGATCTTGAACGCATTGGTGTGGCGCGAGATCGCCGCCGTCCTGCTGCGCTCGAGCCAGAAGCGCTTGCGCTGCTCGGCGCCGACGGCGATGAAGCCCTCGGCGCTGCGCGCGTTGGTCATGCGCACCACCTCGGAGGCGGCGGCCATCACCGCGTTCTCGTCGTGGCCGACGATGTCGCCGATCAGCACCATCTTCGGGCGGCCGTGGCGCCTGGCCTTGGTCGCGTAGCCGACCGCCTTCACGTAGCGCTCGTCGAGGTGTTCGAGGCCGGCCAGCAGCACGCCGGCCGAGTTGCCGGCGCCGCCTGGCTTGAAGTAGTCGGTGATCTCGACGATGGCCGGCACCGCCTCGCGCACCTGGCCGAAGAACTCCAGGCAGACGGTGCGGGTGTGCGGCGGCATGCGGTGCAGCACCCAGCGCGCGGCGACGATCAGGCCGTCGGTGCCTTCCTTCTGCACGCCCGGCACGCCGCCGAGGAACTTGTCGGTGACGTCCTTGCCCAGGCCGATCTTGCGACAGCTCGCGCCGGGCATCGACAGGATCTCCTCGCCCAGCGGCTTGTAGCTCAGGCCGTCGAAGCGGCGCAGGCGGAAGCGGACGGTTTCCTGCTCGTGGATCTTGCCGAAGTTGTGGTCCAGGCGCTCGACTTCCAGCCAGTTGCCGTCGGGCGTGACCATCTTCCACCACGCCAGATTGTCGAGCGCGGTGCCCCACAGCACCGCCTTCTTGCCGCCCGCGTTCATCGCGATGTTGCCGCCGATGCACGAGGCGCTGGCCGAGGTCGGGTCCACCGCGAACACGCGGCCGGCCGCCGCGGCGGCTTCCGACACGCGCTCGGTGACGACGCCGGCGCCGGTGCGGATGGTGGCGCAGGGCGCGGCCATCGGGCCGTCCCCGCCGGGCAGCACGACCTCTTCGACCGGGCTCATCGCCAGCAGCTTCTCGGTGTTGATCACCACTGAACTGGCGTCGAGCGGAATGGCGCCGCCGGTGTAGCCGGTGCCGCCGCCGCGCGGGATGATGGTGAGGCCGAGCGTGATGCATTCGCGCACCAGCGGCGCCATTTCCTCCTCGGTGTCCGGGTACAGGACGACGAAGGGGTACTCCACGCGCCAGTCGGTGGCGTCGGTGACGTGCGACACCCGGGCGTGGCCGTCGAAGCAGATGTTGTCCTTGCGCGTGTGCCGCGCCAGCGCCTTGAGCGTGGCCTTGCGGCGGCGGGCGGTGGTCTCGAACCAGTGCTCGAAGCCGGTCACCGCGTCGCGCGCGCGGGCGATCAGCAGCGCGACGCGGTCGTTGCCCTGGCGGCGGGATTCGACCGCGTTCAGCCGGTGGTTCAAGGCGCCGATCAGCGCCTCGCGGCGCTCGCGGCTGGCGAGCAGGTCGTCTTCCAGGTAGGGGTTGCGCCGTACCACCCAGATGTCGCCCAGCACCTCGTAGAGCATGCGCGCCGACCGGCCGGTGACGCGTTCGCCGCGCAGCTCGTCGAGCACCGACCAGGCGTCGGTGCCGAGCAGGCGGATCACGATCTCGCGGTCGGAGAACGAGGTGTAGTTGTAGGGGATTTCTCGCAGGCGTTGCGTCATGGGGGTAGCAGAAACGACGGCTTGGGGACTCAGGATTCTAGCAAACGCAGTGCAACACGCGCAGAAATCAAGACCTTGCGTGAAGTGGGGGGATCCCCGCCAGCCCGGCGCCCGCACGATCGCGGCGTGGTGCATCCGCTTGCCGGCCGCCATCCGGAGCCGGCGACCGGCAAGCGGCAGGCGCGGTACGCAGGTGGTCGTCGGCCACGGCACGGCGGATTATCTCTTTGACATTCGTATATGACGATTGCAGAATCAGGTCCGTCCCTCCGGACGACATCGACATATAGGAGATCGAAAAATGAAAAAGCTTATTTCCGCGCTCGCCGCCACCTGCGCCCTCGCGGTGCTCGCGCCCGCCGATGCGCTTGCCGGTCCGCAGCAGGAACGGATGAAGCGTTGCAGCCAGGAGGCGCGCGAGCAGGCGCTGAAGGGCGACGCGCGCAGGCAGTTCATGAGCACCTGCCTGAGGGGCAAGCATGAGCAGGCGGGCGCAGGGGAGGTGCCGGCATCCGCCGCCGCAGGCGGAAAGGCCGCCAAGGCCGGAGCGGGCGGGCAGGCGGATTCCGATGCGCCGTCCGGGCGTGCCGGCGCCGCAAAGCGCAAGGCGTGCAACCAGGCCGCCACGGAGCAGTCGCTCAGCGGCGCCAAGCGCAAGACCTTCATTGCGGAATGCCTGAGCGCCTGACGGCGGGACCGGGCGGTGGCCGACCGCCGCCCGGCAAAAGGGCACCGTCCGGGCGCGGCTCAGACGATGTCGAAGAACACCAGGTCGCGTTCGATCTCGCCGGCGGAGAAGCCGCAGCCGAGGCGGCCCGGCCCGAGCAGCGGCAGTTCGCCATGCCGGACGCAGGTTTCCTTGGCGCCGTCGACCGATATGTAGGTGCCGTTGGAGCTTTCGTCGATCAGGATGAAGCCCTCGCGCCGGCGTTCGATGCGGGCGTGCTGGCGCGAGGCGCGCGGGTCCATGATGACCACGTCGTTGCCGAGTTCGCGCCCGAGCAGCAGCACGGGGCGCTGCTCCTCGACGAAGATCACGTCCTGCTGGTGGCGCAGCCGCAGGCGCTGCGACAGCCGCGAGGTCGGCGGCAGCGAAGTGACCATGCCCACGCGCTGGCCGACGGTATGCACGGGGAACTCGAGCGCATCGATCTCGGTGCTGCGGATTGCCTGCGGGCTGGCGGCGTGCCGGGCGGCAGGCGTCAGCAGCATGATGGCCTGCCCGCTGGCCAGGGCCTGTTCCGGCCGGGCCAGCGCCGCCAGCCGCAGGGCGATGTCCACGCCTTCGCCCTGCGCCGGATCTCCTTCGACCACGCCGTAGTGCAGGCCGATGCAGACGGTCTGCCGGCTCCCGCTCAGCGGCGGCAGGCTGCGTACCCGCTCGAGCATCTCGCAGGCGGCGAGGACGCCGGCGTCACAGCGCTCGAACGTGGCGACGATCGATTCGGCCTGATGCCGGACGACGCTGCCGCCATGTCCATCGATGGACCGCTCCATGCGCCGCATGCAGCGGTCCACCGCATGTGCGGCCTCGTCCGCGCCCAGGCGCGCGGCAAGGCGTGCATCGCTGGGAAGCGTTGCGGCGAGGACACACAGGTTCTTGCGCTCGGGCATCGGATTACCATGGGCTGGCGGCGGGTGCCGGGGAGGACTCTGGAATAATGATGAAACGTCCCCCGCGATGCAAGGGGCCCGCCGCGGGTCAGTCCTCGCCGGAAGAAATGCCGAAGAAGCGTACCGTTTCACCGCCCATGCGCGGAAGCTCGGGCGGATCGAAGGCGGTGTCGCCTTCTTCCACCTGCGTCTGCCGCGTGAGGCCGGCGAAGTCGAACAGCCGGGCATCGGCCAGGTGCGAGGGCACGACGTTCTTCAGCGAGGTGGCCAGCGATTCGATGCGTCCGGGATAGTCGCGCGCCCAGCCCTGCAGCATCGCCTTGATCTGCCTGCGCTGCGCGTTTTCCTGCGAGCCGCACAGGTTGCACGGGATGATGGGGTACTCCATCGCGCGGGCGAAGCGGGCGATGTCGTTTTCGGCGCAATAGGCGAGCGGGCGGATCACCACGTGCCTGCCGTCGTCGCTGACCAGCTTGGGCGGCATGGCCTTGATCTTGCCGCCGAAGAACATGTTCAGGAACAGGGTCTCGAGGATGTCGTCGCGATGGTGGCCGAGCGCGATGCGGGTGGCGCCGACCTCGGTGGCGGTGCGGTAGATGATGCCGCGGCGCAGGCGCGAGCACAGCGAGCAGGTGGTCTTGCCCTCGGGGATCTTGTCCTTGACGATGGAATAGGTGTCCTCGGTGACGATGCGGTACTCGACGCCGATCGATTCGAAGTAGGCCGGCAGCACGTGGTCGGGAAAGCCCGGCTGCTTCTGGTCGAGGTTCATCGCCACGATGCGGAAATCGACCGGCGCACGCTCGCGCAGCGCGAGCAGGCAGGACAGCAGCGTGTAGGAATCCTTGCCGCCCGACACGCACACCAGCACGGTATCGCCGTCGCCGATCATGTTGTAGTCGGCGATGGCCTCGCCCACGCTGCGCTCGAGCTTCTTCTTCAGGCGCAGGAAGGTGTTGGAATGGCGGCCGGCGGTGGCGGTGTCGGCGGGCTGGACGGGAGCGAGGGCGGCGGTCACTGACGGGCTCGGTCTGAAAAATGGTGCGGAATTATACGCTTAGCGCGTGTTCCCGGATCACAGGCGGATGCTGCGCCCGCCGTCCACCGCGAGGATCTGGCCGGTGACGTAGGGCGCGTCGAACAGCAGGAAGCGCACGGTGCGGGCGATGTCGGCGGGGCTGCCGGTGCGCTGCAGCAGGGTGTGGGCGACGATGCGCTCGCGTTCCTCGGGCGGGAACTGGCCGTCCTCGGGCCAGTCGATCGGCCCCGGCGACACGCCGTTGACCCGCACCTCGGGCGCCAGCTCCAGCGCCAGCGCACGCGTCAGGCCGGCCAGGCCGGACTTGGCGACCGAATACAGCAGGTAATGCCGCAGCGGCTGTTCGGCATGGATGTCGACGATATTCACGATGGCGCCGCGCGCAGCCCGCAGCGCGGGGGCCAGGGCCTGGCTCAGGAACAGCGGCCCCTTCAGGTTGGAGCCGATCAGATCGTCCCAGGCGGCGCGGTCGATGCGGCCGACCTCGGTGGGAAAGAAGCTGGAGGCGTTGTTGACCAGGCCGTCGATGCGGCCGAAGCGATCCAGTACGGCCTGCGCCACCTGTTCCGGCACACCGTCCTCACCCAGGTCGCCGCCTACGGTGAAGGCCGAACCGGCGCGCGCGGCGGCCAGCGCGGCCGCCAGCCGTTCGGCCTCTTCCGCGCTGCGGTGGTAATGCAGCGCGACGTACGCGCCGGCATCGTGCAGGTTGCGCGCGATCTCGGCGCCGACGCGGCGCGCGGCGCCGGTGACGAGGATGACGGGAGCTTGGGCCGGGTCGTTCATGTCGCGATGGATGTGGCGTGGTTCAGTCCATGGAAGCCAGGCGGGCGCGGCAGCATTCGAACGCCGCCCAAGGGGCCAGCGCGTGCGCGCAGCGCTCCGCCAGTGCCGCCTGGGAGCTCATGGTGGCATGCTCGACGAGCACGACGCGGCGAATCGCGGTGAAATCGCCGCGCAGGGGGCCGGCGTTGAAGGCGGAGAACGCCATCTGCGCCGCCGACAGGCCGGGGTTGTGCGCCGCATTCTCCACCGTGCGGCCGACGACGATCCCGCCGTCCGCAGTCTGCAATGCGCAGCCGGCGAAGGCGCCGGTGTAGGGGGCGTAGCTTGCGCTGGCGGCCTGCAGCGCTGCTTCGCGCACCGCATCCCGCGCTTCGTCGAACACAAGCCGCGGCGCGCTGCCGCGGTTCGCCATGAAGCCGCCGGCGATGCCGAGGATGTGAGGGCCGAAGGCGTCCGGCAGCAGCCTGGCGAGCGTCGTCGTGCGGTAGCCGGGCGCTTCCTCACTTGCGCTCAGGATCTCGAGCGCCTGCGCATCCTCCAGTTCGTACAGGAACTGGCGGCAATGCCCGCAGGGCGGGGACGAGGCGGCCAGGGCCGACAGGCCGGTCTCGCCCGCCAGCCATGCATGGGCGGCGGCGGCCTGCTCGGCATGGACCGACAGCGTGGGGAATTCGCCGCCGACCTCGAAGTTCGCGCCGAGATAGAGCGCGGCCCGGCCGTCCGGCGTGGTACGGCCGGCAGCCACCGCGCCGACCGCGAATGCGGAAATCGCCGGATGCGCGAAGGCGGCGGCGACGGGCAGCAGCGCGATCATCAGGCTGCGGCGGTCCGTGCCGAGCAGTTCGCCGAGCCGCTCCGCCTCCGCGGCCGGGATGGCACCGCGGCGATCCGGCAGCGTGCGCAGCAAGTCTGCAGCCTCGTCCGGGAAGCGGGCGAGGGCGTGCTCGAATGCGGTGAGGCCGTCGGTCATCGGTGTGGTCTCGGCTCGGATGTCGGGAGGGAAAGGACGGGATGGGATGGGCGTTCGGGGCGGATCATGTGGAGACGGATGGATGGATGGATGGCGGCGGTCACAGCTCGCCATACTCGATCCGGATCAGCGTCCGCGGCTGATCGTCCAGACGGCGCTGCACGCTTTCGAGTTCCCGGACGATCAGATCGCCCAGCGGTTCGAGCACCGTTTCCTTGTCCAACTCGCATGCCAGGATGTCGATGTTCAGTACTCCCAGCGCGGTGCCGTCACGGCTCATCACCGGAGTGGAGATGATCCACTTCAGGTCGGGATGGATGACGTTGCGCAACTCGTCGGTCAGTTCGAACTCGCGTACGCCGATGATGCGCTGCTGGCATTCGTCGAAAACCGTCGCCGTCACGCCCTGGCCCGGCGCGAAGCGGATGGAGAATTCCTCCGGGCGGTCCATCTGGCGGCGCAGGCGTGGTTCCATGAACAGCCGGAAGCCATGGCCGGCATTGCCCTTCACATGGTAGTCGGGCAGGAACACGTTGGCGCGCACGCGGTCGTTGCGGATGCCACAGCCGGGCGACAACGCCCGGACATGTTCGACGCATTGCCTGCGGATGCCCTCGACCGCGGCGCCGAGCGCCTCGAGCAGCGCATCCGCCAGCGGCAGCCGCAGCACGGTGCGTGTGAACGTCGTCTCCACCTTGCGCGGACGCGGCGTGAGCCGATGGCGGGCGTGGATCTCGGCGTATCTCGCCTGTATCTGCGGCCATGCGGCCGACAGCGCCTGGTCGACCTGTGCCGCTGCGGGCGGCGGTTCGAGCATGCCGCCGATGTCCTTCACCAGCCGCGCGAATTCGGCCTCGGAGAAGGCCCGATGCTGGAAGCGGGACAGTGGCTTGGGCACGTCCTCCTTGCGCAGGCCGCCGATGAGCAGCGCGCAGAGCCGCTGCGCCTTGTGATTGGTCAGCGCGCCCGCCTCGTACAGTAGCCAGGCGCTGTCGACGTTGTCGGGCGACAGGCAGACGATCGCGAACCGGCTCTCGCGCAGCTTGGCCGCCAGCACCTTGGCCCAGTCCGTGCCGGACGGAATGTCGTGCTCGGACAAGAAGGGCTCGACGCCCGCCAGCAGCCGGGGCAGGTGCTCGTGCAGCAGCGTGGCGATTTCGCGGCTGGCATCGCCCGACCAACTGAGGAACACTTTCATGGGGGACGTGAGGGGTTCGTTGGAGCCGGATTATAGGGGCGGGCCCGCCATGTCCGGCGGTCGGGCGCGTCCCTTCCCGCTCCCGGCCCCGGCCCCGGCCATGGGCGACGGCCCACCACCTCGGCAGGCGTCCCGCCCGAGTGCGCGGCGGGCCGTCGCCGGTACAATGCCGCCTCGCCCGATCCACTGCCCCGCTGCCATGTCACCGCTGCCCACGCCTTCTCCCGATGCGCTCGACCAGAGCGCCCGCCTGCTTCGACGCATCGAGGCCGAGATCGCGGATGCGGGCGGCTGGATTCCGTTCTCGCGCTACATGGAACTCGCGCTCTATGCGCCCGGCGAAGGGTACTACAGCGGCGGGGCGCGGAAGTTCGGTCCCGGGGGCGATTTCATCACCGCGCCGGAACTGACGCCGCTGTTCGGCCAGGCGCTCGCGGCGCAGGTCGAGCAGATCATGCGCGCGAGCGAGGCCCGCATCATCGAGGTCGGCGCCGGCACCGGCCTGCTGGCGGCCGACCTGCTGCTGGAACTGGAACGGCGCGGCGCGCTGCCCGAGCGCTACGACATCCTCGAGCTGTCCGGCGAACTGCGCGGGCGCCAGTTCGACACGCTGGCGCAGAAGGTGCCGCACCTGGCTGCGCGGGTGGGCTGGCTGGACGAACTGCCCGAGGCGTTCTCGGGGGCGGTGGTCGCCAACGAGGTGCTGGACGTGATGCCGGTGCATCTGCTGGCGTCCCGCCCCGAGGGGCTGTTCGAGCGCGGCGTCGCGTTCGCCGCCGATGTGGCGGGGACGAAGGCGTTGCGCTGGGCGGACACGCCCGCCGGGGGCGCTGTGGCCGAGGCTGCGCGTGCCCTCGTCCTGCCGCGGCCGCAGCACGGCGAGTACGTCACCGAGCTGAACCTGGCCAGCCGCGCCTGGGTGGCCGCCTGGGCCGACCGCCTGCGGCAGGGCGCGCTGCTGCTGATCGACTATGGCTATCCGCGCGCCGAGTACTACCTGCCCTCGCGCTCGAACGGCACGCTGCTGTGCTACTACCGCCACCATGCCCACGGCGATCCCTTCCTGTGGCCCGGGCTCAACGACATCACCGCCTTCGTCGATTTCACCGCGGTGGCCGAGGCGGCCTTCGACGCCGGACTGGACGTGCACGGCTACACCAGCCAGGCGCAATTCCTGTTCAACTGCGGGGTGCTGCAGTGCCTTGAGCGGCGCGGCGCGCGCGAAGGTGCCGACTACATCCGCGCCGCGCGCGCGGTGCAGCGCCTGACGGCACCGCAGGAAATGGGCGAACTGTTCAAGGTGCTGGCGCTTGGCCGCGGCATCTCCGGGCCGCTGCTGGGATTCGTGCGCGGCGACCGTCTGCATGCGCTGTAGGGCGGCGCCTCATTCCTGGTTGCGATAGATCGCCCGCAGGAATGCGTCGACGTCCTCCGGCGGCGGCTTGCGCGGCGGATGCGGCGCCGGCACGGCTTCCGCCAGTCGCGGAACCAGGCCGGGCGGCAGCCAGCCGGCGTTGAGCACCTCGTCGTCATAGCGCTCGTTTTCGTAAGTCGCGATCTCTCTGTCCGGGCTCTTGCTCATGACGATCACCCCGCTGCCCTCCCGACATCCGCCGGCGCGTCCGGCGTCCCTGGTTACGCTCCTTGCATGGGGTGTGCCGCGATGGCCCCGCCGTCACTCGCGGCCAGGGCTGCGCTGTTCTTGGCAGCGCCCCGGTGCGTCCCTGATTGCATGATGGGGAAGCCATTCGGCGCTTTCCAGGGGAAAACGCACGAATTCGGGTTTTCCCCGACCGGCAGGGCCCGGGGCGGGCCCGTCAGAGGTCGCGCTCGGCAAGCCAGCCGGCGATGCGCCCGGCGACCTGTTCCCAGTTCCGCTCCAGCATCATGCCGTGGCCCGAGCCTTCGACGATTTCCGCCTGGCGGCCGTAGGTCGTCGCGGTCATGTGGACCTGGTCGGGCGGGATGAGGTGGTCGTGGGACGCCCCCAGGATCAGCATCGGCGGACGGTGCATGCGCGCCGGCTGCGGCAGGTTGAAGAGCGTCATGTCCCACAGTGCGCGATGCGATTCGGGCTGGCACAGGCGGTAGTAGCGGTGCAGCGCCGCCGCGTCGACGGGCTGGTGGAACAGCGCGTCCTGCAGGCTGCTGACGTCCACCTCGGTGCCGTTCATGATGTTGTTCAGATCGGCCAGCAGCGCAGGCTTCTTGAACATCAGCCCCACCGCCGATCCCATCAGGCCCTGCGGCGGCACCGATGCCATCAGCACGATGGCGGGGGCGTCGTGGTGCTCGAGGTATTTCTGCACCACCAGGCCGCCCATGGAATGGCCGACGAGGATGGGCGGGGCGGGAAGGCGCGCCGCGACCTCGGCGACGTCGCGCACGTAGTCGTCGATGGAGTAGGAATCGAGGTGATCGCGCCGGCGGCTCGGGCCGTGTCCCGACAGCGACAGCGCATAGGCCGCCCAGCCGCGGGCGGCGAACCAGGGCAGGAAGTGTTCGTCCCAGCACCAGGCCGACACATAGGCGCCGTGGACGAAGAGCAGGGGATGGTCGTGAGTCCCAACCGCCGGCGCGCGGCAGATGACCTCGAGATCGCCGAAGCGGCTGGTGTTCATCGGGGGACCTCCAGCCCGCGCTGCACGGCCGGGCGTGCGGCGATGGCGTCGAACCAGCGCTTGACCTCAGGGTAGCGGGCCAGGTCGATGCCCTGCCATTCGTGGCGGGCGATCCACGGGAAGGTGGCGATGTCGGCGATCGAATACTCCGTCCCCGCCAGCCAGTCGCGGCTGCGCAGGCGGCCGTTGAGTACGCCGTACAGGCGGGCCGCTTCCTTGGAATAGCGGTCGATCGCGTACGGGATGACGTCGGGGGCGAAGCGCAGGAAATGATGGGCCTGTCCGAGCATCGGGCCGATGCTGCCCATCTGGAACATCAGCCACTGCAGCGTCTCGTAGCGCGCGCGCACATCGGCGGGCAGCAGGCGGCCGGTCTTCTCGGCGAGGTAGATCAGGATGGCGCCGGACTCGAAGACCGTGATCGGATTGCCGTCGGGGCCGTCGCCGTCGACGATCACCGGGATCTTGTTGTTGGGATTCAGGGCGAGGAAGGTGGGATCGAACTGCTCGTTGCGCGTGATGTTGATCTTGCGCACGTCGTATTCGAGGCCGAGTTCCTCGAGCGCAATGGAGATCTTGTACCCGTTGGGGGTGCCCCAGGTATAGAGGGTGATCATCTTGGTGCCGTTCCGTGGGGTTGAGGGCCGCGCTTGCTGGCGAAGTGCTTTGCGGCTCTAATCAGGACTTTGCAGGAGAGCGGGAAATGCTCAAGTGGCTGCTCGTCGTTGCGCTGCTGGTGCTGGTGACCGGCCTGATGCAGCCCGGCCCGGCGCAGCGCCTGAGGCTGGGCCGCCTGCCGGGCGACGTCGCGTTCCGCTTCCGCGGGCGAGCATACCATTTCCCCTTCACCACCACCGTGCTGCTCTCCTTGATTGCCTGGGTCATTCTGCGGTCGATCTGAGGCGCATGTCAGTTGAATCCATCACGGCCCGCCCCATCGCCGGCGGGGTTTGCCGGCTGCGGCCGCGCAAGTGCGCGCACGGCGGCGACCCGCGCCGCATGCACGGCTGCGGGAATCCTTGACTTGTCGGCGCAGGCGTGCGCCACCGCGCCGGCATCGACTGCGCGGATGGCGCCGACCGCCGCCCGCCAGCGCTGCGCCGGATGCCAGTCGCGGCCGGCTTCGTCCTGCCCGCCGCGGCCCAGATGGTCGGCGGTGGCGGCTTCGAGCATCAGCAGGAAGCGCTCGGGACGCCGCAGCGCGTCGCAGCGTTCGAGGACCTTCACCATGGTTTCCGGCCGCAGGATGTCCGCCTGGCCGAGGATGCCGTGCTCGCGCGCGAGCATGATCGCGAGGTCGCGGCATTCGGTCGGGGCGCGCAGGCGGTCCGACACCTCGCGCGCGCGTTCGGCGCTCTTCGCCTCGTGGCCGTAGTGGTGCGGCAGCACGTCGGCGGGCGTGTCGGCCTTGCCCAGGTCGTGCAGCAGGCAGGCCCAGCGCGCGGCCAGGGGCAGGTCCATGGCCGCGGACTGGTCGATGACCATCAGCACGTGCACGCCGGTATCGATCTCCGGGTGGTGCTTCGCCGGCTGCGGAACGCCGAACAGCCTCTCCACCTCCGGCAGGAGGTGGGCGAGCGCGCCGCATTCGCGCAGCACGCCGATCATGCGCGACGGATGCGCTTCCATCAGCCCGCGCGCGAACTCCTGCCACACGCGTTCGGCGACGAGGTGCTCGACCTCGCCTGCCGCGACCATCCGGCGCATCAGCCCGAGCGTCTCGGGCGCGACGTGGAAATCGGTGAAGCGCGCGGCGAAACGGGCGACGCGCAGGATGCGCAGCGGGTCCTCGGCGAAGGCTGGCGACACGTGGCGGAACACGCGCGCCTGCAGGTCGGCGACGCCGCCGTAGGGGTCGATCAGCGTGCCGTCCTCGTCGCGCGCGATGGCGTTGATCGTCAGGTCGCGGCGCGCGAGGTCTTCTTCCAGCGTGACGTCTGGCGCGGCATGGCAGACGAAGCCGGCGTAGCCGTTGCCGCTCTTGCGCTCGGTCCGCGCCAGCGCGTACTCCTCGCCGGTGGCCGGATGCAGGAATACCGGGAAATCCTTGCCCACCGGCCGGAAGCCCTGCGCCAGCATCTCCTCGGGCGAACTGCCGACCACGACCCAGTCGCGGTCCTTGACCGGCAGTCCGAGCAGCGCGTCGCGGACCGCGCCGCCGACGATGTAAGCCCGCATCAGCCGTACAGGTCCTCGGACGGGATGGATTCGGTCTCCGCCAGCGCCGCCGTCTCCCACTCCTTCATCCACGGATTCGCGAGCATGGTGGCGAGATACTCGCCGGCGGTACCCTCCGGCTTCACCCCGTAGGTCCTGAAGCGGAAGCACACCGGGGCGAAGGCCGCATCGGCAAGGCTGAAACCGCCGAACAGGTAGTCGCCGCCGACCCCTCCCGCGCCGCTCCTGCAGTCCTTCCAGATCGCGGTGATGCGCGCGATGTCGGCATCGACCTCGGGCGTGTGGCCGTGGCCGGCGTAGTCCTTGCGGATGTTCATCGGCATCTTGCTGCGCAGGTTCTGGAAGCCGGAATGCATCTCGGCGGTCACCGCGCGCGCCGTCGCGCGCGCCGCGGCATCCTGCGGCAGCAGTTGCGGTGTCTTCTCGGCCAGGTATTCGCCGATCGCCAGCGAGTCCCATACTGCCAGGCCATGATCGATCAGGCAGGGCACCTTGCCCGAGGGCGAGTGCGACAGGATGCGCTCGCGGCTGCCCGGAATGAACAGCGGGATGCGGATCTCCTCGAAGGTGAAGCCGCCGGCGCGGGCGGCGATCCAGGCGCGCAGCGACCAGGAGGAATAGTTCTTGTTGCCGATGATCAGCTTCATCGCGGGCTCCGTGACGGTGGGACGGTAAGGGCGAATCCGGCGGCAGGCGCTCAGCGGCGGGCGTGGCGCCGGAAGGGATAGTAGCGCGCGCGCGTCGATTGCGCGCCCAGCCAGGCCGGCACCACCGCCTCGAGCGCCGTCGGGTGCAGCCCGAATGGCAGCGGCACGCCGCCGGCGATGTTGTCGACGCGCATGGAGCGCACGTTGTCGCGGCTCATCAGCGGTTGCGGCGCAAGCTCCATCAGCGTGGCCTGCAGCATCGCCAGGGATTCCGGCAGCGGAACGATCGGGCGCGGGCAGCCGACCTGGGCCGACACGTATTCCACCAACTGGCGCAGGGTATACACGGTGGGGCCGGCGAGTTCGAAGATCTGGCCGGCAGCGCCCGGGTCCTGCAGGCAGCGCCGGACGACCTCGGCGACATCTTCCACATGCACCGGCTGGAAGCGCGTCCGGGCGCCGGCCAGCGGCAGCAAGGGGAAGGCGCGGGCGAGGCCGGCGAACAGGTTCACGAAGCGGTCATCGCGGCCGAAGATCACCGACGGACGCAGGATGGTCCACGCGAGGTCGGCGCCGGTGGAGCGGATCGCCGCCTCGCCGGCGGCCTTCGAGCGCTGGTAGCCCGACGGGCCGTTGGCATCGGCGCCGAGCGCGCTGACGTGCACCAGCCGGCTCACCCCGGCGGCGCGGCAGGCGGCGACGATCTTTTTCGGCAGTTCGACGTGCGCCCTGGCGAAGTCCGGGCCGTAGGGCGTGCCGTAACGCGAGTGCAGGATGCCGACCAGGCTCACCACCGCGCCGGCGCCGGCGACGAGTTGCTCGAGCGCGGCCGGGTCATGCACGTCGGCCTCGACGACCTCGGTGTTGGGAAGCAGCAGCAGGTGGCCGGCGCGGCTGCGTCGGCGGGTCGGGACCAGGACGTCGATCCCGGCCTCGCACAGGCGGTTGGCGATGGCGCTGCCGACGAAGCCGGAGCCACCGATGAGGACGACACGGTTCGGTTTCATTGCGGATCTCGTTCGTTGGAAAGCACGGCGCCGTCGAGCGTGCGCGGGGCGATGGTGCCGAGGCGGGCCTTGAGCGACTGCGGCCGCTTCTCGAGCATGGCGGCATAGATGACGGTGTTCGCCATGACCTTGCGCACATAGTCGCGGGTCTCGTCGAAGGGAATGGTCTCGGCGTAGATCGCGCCTTCCAGCGGCTTGTCGTCGCGCCAGCGGCGCGCGCGCCCGGGCCCGGCGTTGTAGCCGGCGCTGGCCAGCACCGGATGGTTGTCCAGGTCCTCCAGGATCAGACGCATGTAGCTGGTGCCCAGCAGCACGTTGGTCTCGGGGTCGCCCAGGCGCCCGGGGTGGTAGCCGCGCAGCCCGATCTTGCCGGCGACCCACTTCCCGGTGGCCGGCATCACCTGCATCAGGCCCTGGGCGCCGACGCTGGAACGCGCCGGGACCACGAACCGGCTTTCCTGGCGCATCAGCCCATAGACCCAGCTCATGTCCAGCCCCTGGTTGTGAACCTGCGGCTCGATGATGCTGCGGTAGGGCGTCAGGTAGCGCAGGTCGAAATTGGCGTTGGAGCCGGAGCGCTCGGCGGTGTTGATCGCGCGGTCGTAGATCTCGTTCTTCAGCGCGAGGCGGGCGGCGGCGGCGGCGAAGCCGTCGTCCCGGCCGCGCAGCGCCCAGTTCCATTCCCGCACGCCCTCCGTGCGCATGTCGAGGCGGAACAGCGCCAGGGCGCGCCGCAGTCCGGGGTCGCCTTCCACCTGGCGCACGTGCTCGGCGGTGGCGGCATCACCGGGCGGTGGCGGCGCGAAGGGACGGCCGAGTTCCTCTGCGGCGAGGATGCCGTAGAAGCTCGGTTCGCCGGCGATGCGCGCGTACAGCGATTCGGCCTCCGTGCGCTTGCGCTCGGCGGCGAGCGCACGTCCCAGCCAGTAGGTCCATTCCGGCAACTCGCGTTCGGCCGCGGTCATGGCCTCGATCGCGCCGCGGACCCCCGGCCAGTCGAGCGCGCGCAGCGCGCTGCGCACCCGCCATGCCCGCTGCTGCGCGCTCATCGGCACGTTGCCGGCGGCGCGGAACCAGTCGCTGGCTTCGGGGCGCAGGCCGAGCGCGGCCTGCCAGCCGAGTACCGCGTAGGCATAGGCGCGCTCGCCGCCTTCCAGGCGGTCCTGGATGCGCAGCAGGCGCACGTGGGCGCCGCGCGCGTCGTCGCGCGCCAGGCGTGCCAGCGCGGCGAGCGCGAGTTCGCGTCCCGCCCGTGCGACGGCGAAGTTGGGCGGCAGCCGGTCCAGATACTGCGCGGGCGAACGGACCGCCTGGTCGAATTCGCCGATGGCCGGCAGGCCGGAAGGCAGCCAGGTCAGCGTGGGACGCGCGGCGGACGGCGTGCGGCCCTCGACCTGGCGGCGGACGCGCCACCAGACGTCGTCTTCGCCCACCAGGCCCAGTTCCACCGCGGCGCGCAGGGCCGGCTCGCACGCGGGGGGGCTGTCGACGAGTTCGCCCCACTGCGCCGCCACTTCCGCCAGCACGGCGCGGTCGCCCGCCATCAGACGGGCGGTGCGCGCGTGGCAGCGCAGTTCGGCATCCGGTGCCTGCAGGTCGGGGTAGATCTGTGCGAAGCCGGCCCAGTCGCCATCCTTGGCCAGGCGGCGCAGCCAGTCGGCCCGCAGCCGTTCGGCGAGCTGCGAGCCGGCTTCGTTGACGAGGAATTCGGCGAGTTCCGCCGACGGCGGCGATTCGGGGCGGGCGAGCCTGTTCGTCAGCAGCCAGTAGCGCACGTAGGCGTCGAGCACATGGCCGTCCTGCTCTGCGGCGAGCCGTTCCAGCGTGGCGCGCTCGCCGTTGCGCACCGCATCGCGGGCCGCCAGGATGCGCGCGTCGCCGGCCTCCCCCAGGGCGCCGCCCGACAGCAGCAGCCCCGCCGCCAGCGTTGCCCACAGCCTATTCTTCATGCCTTAACATCCTTTCGAACAGCGACGAACCATACCACAGCGACCATGTCATTTTCCGCCCCGGCGTCCCCGCGGCCGACGTCGACCACACCCGCCGCAGTATGCGCGACCAGGCGCTGGCGGCGCGCCAGGCATTGAGCGGCGAGCACCGTGCCGCGCTCACCGAACGCCTCGCCGGCCACCTGGATGGCCTCGTGGCCTGCCTCGCGCCGGCGGTGCTCGGTTTCTGCTGGCCGTATCGCGCCGAGCCGGATCTGCGCGGTTGGGTCGTGCGCTGGCTGGCGGGCGGCGGCGCGCGCATCGCTGCCCTGCCGGTGGTGATCGGGCGGGGACAGGCGATGGCGTTCCGGCCGTGGACGCCGGACTGCGCCATGCAGCCCGATCGCCACGGCATTCCGCATCCCGTCGAGGGCGGGTTCGTCGTGCCGGACGTGGTGCTGGTGCCGTTGAACGCATTCGATGCCGAGGGCTTCCGCCTCGGCTACGGCGGCGGCTATTTCGACCGCACGCTGGCGCGCATGCGGCCGCTCGCGGTGGGCGTCGGCTTCGAGGTCGGCCGGGTGGCCTCGGTGTGCCCCCAGCCCCATGACGTGCCCATGGACTGGATCGTCACCGAGGCAGGCGCGGCGCGGGCGATCCGGCGTTAGGCGCCGCGGTCAGCCGAGGAACAGGCGGTAGGCGGGGTTGTCCGTCTCCGGCGCGCACTCGTAGCCGAGCTGCTTCAGGAACTCGTCGAAGGCGGCCTGGTCCGCCGGCGGCACCTGCATGCCGACCAGCACGCGGCCGAAGTCGGAGCCGTGGTTGCGGTAGTGGAACATCGAGATGTTCCAGTCGGAGCGCAGCCTGGTCAGGAAGTGCATCAGCGCGCCGGGGCGCTCGGGAAACACGAAGCGGTAGACGAGTTCGTTGTCGGCCCGCGGCGAATGGCCGCCGACCATGTAGCGCACGTGCGTCTTGGCCAGTTCGTCATCGGTGAGATCGATGGCCGGCAGGTCGTGGCGGTCGAGCATCTCGACCAGCTTGCCGGCCTCGCCGCGGTTGTGCACCGTGACGCCGACGAAGATGTGCGCCTGCTGCGGGTCGGCGTAGCGGTAGTTGAACTCGGTGATGTTGCGATTGCCCAGCACGCCGATGAACTTGCGGAAGGAGCCGGGCTTTTCCGGGATCGTCACCGCCAGCACCGCCTCGCGCTGCTCGCCCAGCTCGGCGCGTTCGGCGACGAAGCGCAGGCGGTCGAAATTCATGTTCGCACCCGAGGCGACCGCCACCAGGTGCTTGTCGCGCAGCTTGTGGCGCTTGGCGTATTCCTTGGCGCCGGCCACCGCGAGCGCGCCGGCCGGCTCGAGGATGGAGCGGGTGTCCTCGAACACGTCCTTGATCGCGGCACAGATCGCGTCGTTGTCGACCACGACCATCTCGTCCACGTACTGCTGGCACAGGCGAAAGGTCTCGGCGCCGACCTCCTTCACCGCCGCGCCGTCGGCGAAGATGCCGACCTGCTCGAGCGCGATGCGCCTGCCCGCCGCCAGCGAGCGCGTCATCGCGTCGGCGTCGACGGCCTCGACGCCGATGATCCTGGTTTCCGGCCGCAGCCGCTTGATGTAGGCCGCCACCCCAGCGATCAGCCCGCCGCCGCCGACGGCGCAGAACACGGCGTGGATCGGCTGCGGATGCGCGCGCAGGATCTCCATGCCGATGGTGCCCTGGCCGGCGATGACGTCCGGGTCGTCGAAGGGGTGGACGAAGGTCAGCTTCTCGGCCTTCTCGAGTTCCAGCGCATGGGCGTAGGCGTCCGAATACGATTCGCCGGCGAGCACGACCTCGCCGCCGCGCGAGGCCACCGCGTCGATCTTGATCTGCGGCGTCGTGCTCGGCATCACGATCACCGCGCGCACGCCCAGCCTTTGCGCCGACAGTGCCACGCCCTGCGCATGGTTGCCGGCGGACGCGCAGATCACGCCGCGCCTGAGCGCCTGCGGCGACAGCTTGACCATCTTGTTGTACGCGCCGCGGAGCTTGAAGCTGAACACCGGCTGCATGTCTTCCCGCTTCAAGTGGACGCGGTTGTGGATGCGCGCGGAGAGGTTCGCTGCGAGGTCGAGGGGGGTCTCCTCGGCCACGTCATACACCTGGGCGTTGAGGATGCGTTCCAGGTAGTCCGGTGTGGCGGTCATGGCGGCTGATGCTCTGCGGTAAAGGGATCGAGCGTATCAGCCGCCGTGCCGCGGCGGCAAGGCCGTGGTCAGTCGCCCGCGTCGCCGTCGCCGTGGTCGCCGCCCTGCCCGAGCGCGCGCGTCTGGCGTTCGATGAAATCCTGCGTGGAATCGATGCCCCGCAATTGCAGGATGGCGGAGCGGACGGCGGTCTCGAGCAGCACCGCGAGGTTGCGCCCGGCCGCCACCGGCAGCACCACCCGCTGTACCCGGACGCCGAGGATGGCCTGGCTTTCGTGCTGCATCGGCAGGCGCAAAGGGTCGTTGGTGCCGGGCTGGCGTCGCTCGAGATGGGTGATCAGGCGCAGGCGCATCTTGCGCCGGCACGCGGTTTCGCCGAACACGGTGCGGATGTTGACGATCCCCAGGCCGCGGACCTCGATGAAGTCCTGCAGCATCTCCGGGCAGCGCCCCTCGAGGACGGTCGGTCCGATGCGCGAGAATTCCACCACGTCGTCGGCCACCAGACCGTGGCCGCGGGAGATCAGTTCGAGCGCCAGTTCGGACTTGCCCGCCCCCGAGTCGCCGGTGATCAGCACGCCGACGCCGAGCACGTCCATGAAGACGCCGTGCAGCGAGATGCGCTCGGCGAGCCTGCGCGACAGGAACAGCCTCAGGTGGTCGATGACGCTGGCCGAAGGCTGCGGCGTGGTGAGCAGGGGCACGTCGTGCGAGCGGCAGGCGGCGAGCACGGAAGGCGGCGGCTCGCAGCCATCGGCGACGATGATCGCCGGCGGCCGCGCCGAGAGGATCTCATTGAGGTGGTGGGCGACCTTGTCGTCGGGCTGGCGCTGCGCCCAGGCCAGTTCGGCGGTGCCGAGGATCTGCAGGCGCGTCGGATGGATCAGGTTCAGGTGGCCGACGAGGTCGGCGCCCCAGATGGCCTCGTCACCGACCGAGAGCTGGGCATCAAGGCTGCCGCTGACGCGGCTGAGCTGGAGGCGTTCTCGCTGTGCCTCAAACAGTTGCGCTACGCTGATCTGCCGCATCGGGGCCCCAGTTTGCGAACAGCGCGTGCAGGGCCGCCGTATCCGCCGCATTCAGCAACGACTCGCGGAAACCGCGGTCGCTGAACATCTGCGCCAGTTCGGACAGCAGTTGCAGATGCGTTTCGTTGGCCTGCTCCGGCACCAGCAGCACGAAGATCAGGTTGACCGGGCGTCCGTCCGGCGCATCGAACTGGACGGGCGCGGCAAGCCGCAGGAAAGCGCCGGCGGCTTCCTTCAGCCCCTTGATGCGGCCATGCGGGATGGCGACGCCCTGGCCGAGCCCGGTGGAGCCCAGCCGTTCGCGGGCGAACAGGCTGTCGAACACCGTGCTGCGGGCGATGCCCTGATTGTTCTCGAACAGCAGTCCCGCCTGCTCGAAAACGCGCTTCTTGCTGCTCGCGTCGAGATCGGCGACCACATTGGACAGCGGCAGTAGTCGGGAAATGAGGCTCATGTCGGGGGCGTGTGCCGTTTCGCGGAAACGGGGCGCGGCTGTGCGGGATGGTGGCTCGGGGTGAGGGTGGCGCGTGCGGAAAACGCGCCGATTATACGCTCACCCCGGAAGGAGGGCGGAAACCCGCCGCCTCAGGCTTCGGGGCTCTGATGCTTGAGCGCGTCGTGGTTGTGGTCGCTCTGCTTCTGCTTGTACTTCTGGACCTGGCGGTCGAGCTTGTCGGCCATCGAATCGATCGCCGCGTACATGTCGTTGTCGTCGCTCTCGACGAAGATGTCCTTGCCGCGCACGTGCACGGTGACTTCCGCTTTCTGCTTCAGCTTCTCGACCGACAGAATGACGCTCACGCTGGTGACGTTGTCGAAGTGGCGGACGACGCGGTCCAGCTTGGTGGACACGTATTCGCGGATGGCCGGAGTGACTTCGACGTGACGTCCGGTGATGTTCAGATTCATGGCAACTCCTCTTGTTATCAAAGCGTTTTGCGCAGACTGACCGGCGGGATATTGAGGGATTCGCGATACTTGGCGATCGTCCGCCGTGCGACCACGATACCCTGCTGGCCCAATAGATCGGCAATCCTGGCGTCCGACAAGGGTTTTTTCCTGTCCTCGGCCTCCACCAACTGGCGAATCAGCGCGCGAATCGCAGTGGAGGATGCCGCACCGCCGGTGTCGGTGGAGACGTGACTGCCGAAGAAATACTTGAGTTCGAACACACCGCGCGGCGTCGCCATGTACTTCTGCGTCGTCACGCGCGAAACGGTGGATTCGTGCAGCTCGAGCTGGTCCGCGATCTCCCGGAGGGTGAGTGGCCGCATTGCCACGTCCCCATGATCGAAGAACTGCCGCTGCTGGTCAACGATCGCCTGTGACACGCGCAGGATGGTGTCGAAGCGCTGCTGGACGTTCTTGATCAGCCAGCGCGCCTCCTGCAACTGGCCCGTCAGTCCGCCGCCCTGGCCGCGGTGCTGCTGCAGGATGCTGGCGTAGAGCTGGTTGATGCGCAGGCGCGGCATCGCCTCCGGGTTGAGCGACACCGTCCAGCGGTTGCGCACCTTGCGCACCACCACGTCGGGCAGCACGTAGCGCGTTTCCTCGGCGGAGTGCTGCGAGCCGGGGTGGGGGTCGAGCCGGCCGATCAGCGCCTGGGCGGCGCGCAGGGCGTCGTCGTCGCAGCCGGTGAGCCGCTTGAGCTTGGCGAAGTTGCGCTCGGCGAGCAGTTCGAGGTGCCTGTCGACGATCTCCAGCGCGAGGTTGCGGTCGGGCGAGGGCGGCTGGGCGCGCAACTGCAGCGACAGGCATTCCTGCGGCGTGCGCGCGCCGATGCCGGCCGGTTCCAGGTTCTGCACGTGGCGCAGGGCGATCGTGAGTTCGTCGAGATCGATCTCGAGTTCGGCCGGCAGCAGCTCCAGCAGATCCTCCAGCGTCTGGTGCAGGTAGCCGTCGTCGTCGAGCGCCTCGATGATGAAGCGCACGAGCGCGCGGTCGCGGTCGCTGAGCGGCGACAGCGCCACCTGCAGGTCGAGGTGGTCGCGCAGCGAGATGCCGGCGGCCTGGAATTCCTGGTAATCGACGTCGTCGTCGTCGCGGTTGGACGGGCTGCCGTTGCCGACGCTGGACCAGTCCATGCCTTCGTCGAGGCCGGCGGCGGACTCGCCCTCGCTGCGCGTGTCGCCGCCTTCGCGGCTGTCGGATGCCTCGTTGCCGCGGTCGGTTGCCGCCGTGGTGCTGCCGGGGGCCGGCGGAGGCGGTGCGAACTCGCTGCCGTCGCCTTCCTCGCGCTCCAGCATGGGGTTCTCGAGCAGGAAGCGCTCGATCTCCTGGTTGAGCTCGAGCGTGGACAACTGCAGCAGCTTGATCGACTGCTGCAACTGCGGCGTGAGCGTCAGGTGCTGGGAAAGCTTGAGCTGGAGACTGGGTTTCATGGACGAGCAGGGTTCAGAGGCGGAAATGCTCGCCGAGATAGACCTGGCGAACCTGTTCGTTGGCGATGATCTCGGCCGGCCGGCCGCTGGCGAGCACGCGTCCCTCGCTGATGATGTAGGCGCGATCGCAGATGCCGAGGGTCTCGCGCACGTTGTGGTCGGTGATGAGTACGCCGATGCCGCGCTCCTTGAGGAAGCGGATGATCTTCTGGATGTCGAGCACCGCGATCGGGTCCACGCCGGCGAAGGGCTCGTCGAGCAGGATCAGGCGCGGGTTGGTCGCCAGCGCGCGCGCGATCTCGCAGCGCCGGCGTTCCCCGCCCGACAGCGACACCGCGGTGTTGTCGCGCAGGTGGGCGATGCCCAGTTCCTCGAGCAGTTCGTCGAGCCGCGTTTCGATCTGCTCGCGTGCCAGCCCCTGCAGTTCCAGCACCGCGCGGATGTTCTCCGCCACGGTGAGCTTGCGGAACACGCTCATCTCCTGCGGCAGGTAGGACAGGCCGAGGCGGGCGCGGGCGTGGATCGGGCGATGGGTCAGCGCGCTGTCGTCGAGCAGGATCTCGCCGCCGTCGGCGCGCACCAGGCCCACGATCATGTAGAAGCAGGTGGTCTTGCCGGCGCCGTTGGGGCCGAGCAGGCCGACGACTTCGCCGGCGTCGACGTCGAAGCCGACGTCGTGCACGACGGTGCGCGCCTTGTAGCGCTTTTGCAGGCCGGTGACCTTAAGCAGACTCATCGGGTTGCTCTTTCAGCAGCTTGCGGATCACCTCCGCCGCGAAGCCGCGGGTTTGCAGGAAGCGCGCCTGGCGAGCCCATTCGCGCGCATCGGCCGGCGCCGTGCCGAACTTCGTGCGCCATACGGCACGGGCGCGTTCGAGTTCCGATTCTACGCACTCGGCGGCAAGCGCCGCGTCGACCAGTTCGCGCTCCACGCCACGCCGCGCCAGTTCGTTGCGCAGGCGCGCCGTGCCGAAGCGGCCCGCCTTGCCGCGCACCCAGGCTTCGGCGAAGCGCCGGTCGGACTGCAGGCCAAGCTCGCCCATGCGTGCGACCACCTCGGCGACTTCCTCGGCGCTGCCGTGGCCGGCCAGCTTGCGCGCCAGTTCGGCGCGCGAGTGGTCGCGCTGCGCAAGGTAGCGCAGCGCGCGCTCGCGCAGGGTGGTTTCGCTCATGCCGGGCCCCGCGGGCGGCGGGCTCAGGTGGAGGCAGTCGCGGCCACGGCCGCGACCGGCTGCATCTCGGGCAGGCCGACCGCGACGCGCACCTTGTTCTCGATCTCGCGCGCCAGCGCCGGGTTGGCGCGCAGGAACTCGCGCGAGTTGTCCTTGCCCTGGCCGATCTTGTCGCCGTTGTAGGCATACCAGGCGCCGGACTTGTCGACGATCTTGTGTTCCACGCCGAGGTCGATGATCTCGCCTTCGCGCGAGATGCCCTCGCCGTACAGGATGTCGAAGTGCGCCTCCTTGAACGGCGGCGACACCTTGTTCTTGACGACCTTCACGCGGGTTTCCGAGCCGATCACCTCGTCGCCCTTCTTGATCGTGCCGGTGCGGCGGATGTCCATGCGCACCGAGGCGTAGAACTTGAGCGCGTTGCCGCCGGTGGTGGTCTCGGGGCTGCCGAACATCACGCCGATCTTCATGCGGATCTGGTTGATGAAGATCACCAGCGTGTTGGTGCGCTTGATGCTGGCGGTGAGCTTGCGCAGGGCCTGCGACATCAGGCGGGCCTGCAGGCCGGGCAACTGGTCGCCCATCTCGCCCTCGATCTCAGCCTTGGGCGTGAGCGCGGCGACCGAGTCGATGACGATGATGTCGATGCCGCCCGAGCGTACCAGCATGTCGGCGATCTCGAGCGCCTGTTCGCCGGTGTCGGGCTGCGAGATCAGCAGGTCCTCGATGTTGACGCCGAGCTTTTCGGCATAGACGACGTCGAGCGCATGCTCGGCGTCGATGAAGGCGGCGGTGCCGCCGAGCTTCTGCATCTCGGCGATGACCTGCAGCGTCAGCGTGGTCTTGCCGGAGGATTCGGGGCCGTAGATCTCGACCACGCGGCCGCGCGGCAGGCCGCCGAGGCCGAGCGCGATGTCGAGCCCGAGCGAGCCGGTGGAAACGGTCTGGATGTCGCGCTCGACGTTGCCGTCGCCCATGCGCATGATCGAACCCTTGCCGAACTGCTTCTCGATCTGGGAGAGCGCGGCGGCGAGCGCCTTGGCCTTGTTGTCGTCCATGAGAGTCTTTCCTGAGTGATGTCCGGATTATGGCACAGAGATTGCAGGGATGTTGTCGCGGCTCCCTGACGGCGGCAGTGTAGTAGCTGTTTATTTTTACAGCAATGCCGCCCGACGAGCGGCGCCGCGCTGCTCAGCCGGCGAACCGGATCAGTTCGCGCAGCGCGTGCTCCACCGTCTGTCGCCGCACCGCTTCGCGGTCGCCGCCGAAATGCATCGTGACCGCCTGCGGTGCCGCGCCGCGCCGCGCCCAGGCCAGGCACACCATGCCCACCGGCTTCTCCGTGCTGCCGCCGCCGGGGCCGGCCACGCCGGAGACGGCGACCGCCACCTGGGCGCGGCTGCGGGCCAGCGCACCGGCCGCCATCTCGCGCACCGTCTGCTCGCTGACCGCGCCGTGCACCGCGAGTGTGGCCGGCGACACGCCGAGCATGTCCATCTTGGCCTCGTTGGAGTAGGTGACGAAGCCGCGGTCGAACCAGCCCGAACTGCCCGCGGTGGCGGTGACGGCTTCGGCGATCCAGCCGCCGGTGCAGGATTCTGCGGTGGCGAGCATCCAGCCGCGCGCGGCCAGCGCCTGGCCGAGCGCCGCGGACAGGGCGTCGAGCGCGGCCGTCATCATGGCCGGAACGCCGCGACGAGGACGGCGAGCGCCAGCAGCGTATAGCCGGCGGCGATGAGGTCGTCGAGCATCACGCCGAAGCCGCCCTTCAGCGCGCGGTCGGCCCAGCGCACCGGCGGCGGCTTGACGATGTCGAAGAAGCGGAACAGCGCCACCGCGACGGCCTGCCACAGCAGAGTCTTGGGCGCGAACACCAGCACCAGCCAGGTCGCGACCATCTCGTCCCAGACGATGCCGCCATGGTCCGGCACGCCGAGCGCGCGGCCGGTGCGCTCGGCGGCGAGGATGCCGGCCGCGAACAGGCTGGCGAGCAGCGCGAGGAAGACGAACTCCGACAGCGGCGTGCGGATCAGCGGATATAGCAGCCACGCCAGCAGCGTGCCCATCGTCCCCGGCGCCCAGGGCGACAGGCCCGAGCCGAAGCCGAGCGAGATGAAGTGGGCGGGGTGGCTCAGCATGAAGCGGGCGGTGGGGTGCATGGGCAGGATCGCGGATGGGCGTTGGAATGGGTGCGGCGCTAGCCGAAGTGATCGTAGCCCGTGGCGGGGCTTGCCTGCAGCGTGCCGTCGGCCTCGCGCAGCAGCAGCGCGCCGGACTGGTCGGTGAGGGTGCCGATGCGGTGCAGCGGCAGGCCCAGGCGTGCGCCGATGGCCTGCACCGCCTCGCGCCGCGCGGGCGGGGCGGCGAACAGCAGCTCGTAGTCGTCGCCGCCCGACAGCAGGCAGCGCCGCGCGAGCGCGGCATCGGCGCCGGTGGCGAGCAGCGCGGCGAACGGCAGCGCCGCGGTATCGACGACGGCGCCCGTGCCGGAGCGCTCCAGGATGTGGCCGAGGTCGCCGAGCAGCCCGTCGGAGACGTCCAGCATCGCGCTGGCCACGCCGCGCAGCGCCAGGCCGAGCGCGGTGCGGGGCCGCGGTTTGTGCAGGGCGTCGAGGCAGCGCTGCAGGCCGTCCGCGGCGAGCGCGGCGTCGCCGCGCAGCGCCGCCAGGCCGAGCGCCGCCAGGCCGGGCTGGCCCGACACCCACAGTTCGTCGCCCGCGCGGCCGCCGCCGCGGGTGACGGCCTCGCCCGTCGGCACCTCGCCGATGAGGGTCACCGTCATGTTGAGCGGTCCGCAGGTGGTGTCGCCGCCGACGAGGTCCACGCCGTGGGCGCGCGCGCAGTCGAACAGGCCGCCGGCGAACGCGGCGATCCACCCCTCGTCGGCCGCCGGCAGCGCGATCGCGAGCAAGGCCCAGCGCGGTTCGGCGCCCATCGCCGCGATATCCGACACATTCACGGCGAGCGTCTTCCAGCCCAGCAGGGCGGGGTCGGCATCGGCGAAGAAATGTGTGCCGGCGACCAGCATGTCGGTCGACACCGCGAGCTGCATGCCGGGCCGCGGCCGCATCAGCGCGGCATCGTCGCCGACGGCGAGGTCGCAGTGCGCGGCCGCGCGGTCGAAGTGGCGCCGGATCAGGTCGAATTCCGAAGGCATGGCTGGGCGTGGCGGCGAGCGGGAAGTCCCGGGGGGCGCAAGCTTACCGCAGTGCCGGGGCGCGGGCACGGTCGAGCGCGCGCCGACACCGCGCGCGAGCCTTCCGGCGCCGGATCTCAGCCTTGCCGCTGGCCGCCCAGCCTGGCCTTCAGCGCATCCCAGTCGATCGCGTCGAGCGTGTTCTTCACCAGCAGGCCGAGGTCGGTGTCGCCTTCCATGCGCAGGCGGCGGCTGAAGAACAGGGTGTCGGGGTCTTCCTCGCGCAGCGCCAGCGCGAGGTAGTCGCGGGCGGTGGCCGAGACGACCAGGTCGGGCTTCGTACCGGCGGCCGGCGCGACGCGGCGGAAGCCCCGGCCGGCAAGGGTGAAGTCCAGCCTCAGGCCGGCGTCGAGCACGCGCATCTGCAGATGGCGGCCGGTGAGCGGCGACAGCGTGTCGCGCGGCAGGACGCGGTCGAGCGCGAGGTTGAGCGCCAGCGTCAGCGCCTGGGTGGGCGGCTGCTGCGGCAGGTGCGCCACCAGCCGGGCGACCGGTCCGGGCACGGTGAAGTCGGGAATGCGCAGGTTCTGCAGGCGTTCGCCGATGCGCCGGCGCAGGCTGCCGGGCAGCAGTTCGGCCAGGCTAGGCGGGCGGGGCAGGGTGGGCAATGCAGGCATGTTCGATCTCCGGTCTTGCGCGCGACGGGGCGCGGGCGTGTGTCGATTTCCGTTCCCGGCTGCGGGCGGACGTCTCCGGCGCGCGCGCTTTCCGTCGCGGGGGCCGGCCGGCGCATCACGCTCCGACGTATTGTTCGACCCCGGCGCGGCCGTGCCAGAAGCCGTTGCACGGCGCCTCCACCATCAGCGCGCGGCTGTCGGCCAGGGCCTGGGCGGGGCTGAGCGTGCCGTCGAGCGTGGCGCGGAAGAGGCCGGCGATGGCGTGCGTATGCGCGCCCTGCGGGCTGATGCGCAGGACTTCGGCCTTGCCCCGCACGTCGCCGAGGTCGCCGAGCAGGTTATGCACCCGCGCCGATTGCGTCTGCACGCCGTTCAGGGTCAGGAAGGGTTCGCCTTCGCGCGTGCGCAGCGTGATGCCGTCGGTGATGGCCAGGCAGCGGAACTCGCAGGTGTCCTTCTGCAGGTTGAAGTGGCGCGCGGTGAAGCAGCGCGCCGAGTGCGCCAGCGGCAGCCGGCCGTAGGCGAACACCTCGGTCTCGAGCGGTGCGGCCAGCGCCGCGCGCACCTCGGCCAGCGCCGTCCCGGAAACCTCGGGGGCGACCGCCCAGCGCGTGGCGCCGGCGTCGATCATCAACTGCAGCGTGGCCGGGTTGAAGATGTTCAGCGTGGGGCCGGCGACCCAGTTGCGCACGCCCGCCTCGCCGAGCAGGCGGACCGCGCCCATGTCGTTGGCTTCGATGCGGAACCCGGTCTGGCGCACGATGCGGCGCAGCGTCTTGAGGTCCGATTCGGATTCGATCAGGCCCTGGGTGCTCATCACCACTTCCTTGCCGGCGGCGGCGAGCACCCTGCCGACCTCGAGCCAGTCTTCCAGCCGGAGTTCGTGGCGGCGCGAGCATACGGTCTCGCCGAGATACACGCTATCGACCGGACTGTCGGCCATGTCGGCATAGAAATCGAGCACGCTCTGGTGCGGCCAGTAGTAGAGCAGGGGGCCGAGGGCGAGTTTCATCGCAAGAATCTCAAGCAAGAGGGGGCGGCGTGACCACGGCAGGCGCCGGCATTTCCGGCCGGGCTCACTTCCACGGCCGGTAGTAGGCGCCCAGCGTGTGGCTCTGGCCTTCGGACACCTTGTTCAGCTCGGCCATCCACGCCGGCGCCACCTGGAAGGCGTCCGGCGCCGCGTGCAGCCGGTCCAGCGCCGCGCGCCACACCTTCGTCACCTGGGCGACGTAGGCGGGGCTGCGCTGGCGGCCCTCGATCTTGATCGCGCGGATGCCGATGCGGGCCAGCTCGGGCAGCAGTTCCAGGGTGTTGAGGCTGGTGGGTTCTTCCAGCGCGTAGTAGGTCTCGTCGTTGACCTCGAAGCGGCCCTTGCACAGCGTCGGGTAGCCGGCGCGCTCGCCGTCGGCGAAGCGGTCGATCAGGATGCCGTTCAGGCGCGTCTCCATGCCGCGCGGCGTGTCTTCCCAGCGCACGTGCCGGCCCGGCGAGCAGGCGCCGTTGCAGTTGGGGGATTCGCCGGTGGCGTAGGCCGACAGGGCGCAGCGGCCTTCCACCATGACGCACAGGCCGCCGAAGCCGAACACCTCGATCTCCGCCGCGGTGTTGGCGACGACGTGCTCGACCTGGGCCAGCGACAGCACCCGCGGCAGCACCGCGCGCTGGATGCCGAAGCGCTCGCGGTAGAAGTCGATCGCCTCGTAGCTGGTGGCCGAGCCCTGCACCGACAGATGCAGGCGCAGGCCGGGGTGGGTCTTCGCCGCATAGGCCATCAGGCCGGGATCGGCGAGGATCACCGCGTCGACGCCGAAGTCGGCGGCGCGGTCGATCGCCGCCGTCCACGACGGCCAGTTCGCCGCCTGCGGATAGGTGTTGAGCGCCAGCAGGACCTTGCGGCCGCGCGCATGGGCGTAGGCGATGCCTTCGCGCACCTGCGCCGGCTCGAAGTTGAGGCCGCTGAAGTTGCGCGCGTTGGTGGCGTCCTTGAAGCCGAGATAGACGCAGTCGGCGCCCTGGTCCACGGCCGTCTTGAGGGCGGGCAGGCTTCCCGCGGGGCAGACGAGTTCGATCCGGTTCATGTATTCCCGCCGAGTGCTGGGCAGGCGGCGAGAATAGCCGAGCGCTCCGCCACCGGCTTTGACACCTGTCAAAGCCGGTGGCGGTCCGGACCGCGATCAGTGTCCCGGGTGCTGCGGCTGGATCTGCAGGTGGGCGGTGTGGCCGTGGCTGGGGCGGGCGAGCTTCTGCGGCAGCAGCGAGCCGAGCACCATCGCCACGATGCCTGCGAGCATGCCGGCGAAGTGCGGCGGCACGTCCGCTTCGGGTACCAGGATCTCGAGCACCACCCACACCACCAGGCCGATGAAGATGGACGCCAGTGCGCCCTGCGTGGTGGCGCGCTTCCAGTACAGGCCGAAGGCGAGCGGCACGAAGGCGGTGGCCAGCGTCACCTTGTAGGCATTCTCGACCATGCCGTGGATGCTCTCGCTGGTATGCGTGGCGTACCAGGTCACCAGCAGCGAGAAGCAAACCACGACGAGGCGCGTCATCCACAGGAACTGGTGGTCGGTCATGCGGCGGAAGGTGCTGCGCAGGATGTTCTCGGAGAACGTGACCGAGGGCGCCAGCAGCGTGCCCGAGGCGGTGCTCATGATCGCCGACAGCAGTGCGCCGAAGAACATCACCTGCGCGAACAGCGGCGTGTGCTGCAGGATGAGCTGCGGCAGGATCTGCTGGCTGTCGCTCTCCTGGTAGCTGGCGACCAGCGCCGGGTCGATCAGCGTGGCCGAATAGGCGATGAACAGCGGCACGAAGGCGAACAGGAAGTAGCCGGTGCCGCCGAGCAGCGTGCCGGCGACGGCGGCGTGCTCGTTGCGCGCCGAGTTCACGCGCTGGAACACGTCCTGCTGCGGGATCGAACCGAAGCCCATGGTCAGGATGCCGGCGAGGAAGGCGACGATGTCCTTCGGGTCCAGCGCCGGCAGGAAGTTGAGCTTGCCGGCCTCGCCGGCGTGGCTCACCACCGCCTCCACGCCGCCCGCCATGCCGCCGACCAGCCAGGCGATGTACAGCAGGCCGATGACGATGATGATCATCTGCATGAAGTCGGTCAGCGCCACCGACCACATGCCGCCGAACAGCGTATACACCAGCACGATGCCGGCGCCGAGCAGCATCCCGGCGTTGTTCGAGATGGCGCCGTCGGACAGGATGTTGAACACCAGCCCGAGGGCGGTGATCTGCGCCGACACCCAGCCGAGGTAGGAGATCACGATCGCGATCGAGCACAGCACCTCGACCGTGCGGCCGTAGCGGATGCGGTAGTAGTCGCCCAGCGTCAGCAGGTTCATGCGGTACAGCGGGCGGGCGAAGAACAGGCCGACCAGGATCAGGCACAGCGACGCGCCGAAGGGGTCGGACCACAGGCCGCGCAGGCCCTCGTCGATGAAGGTGGCCGAGATGCCGAGCACGGTTTCCGAACCGAACCAGGTGGCGAATACCGTCGCGGTGACGATGTACAGCGGCAGGTGGCGGCCGGCGGCGACGTAGTCGGTGGAGTTCTTCACCCGCGTGGCCGCATAGAGGCCGACGCCGATGGAGACGAGGAGATAGGCGATGACGAAGCCGATCAACATGGCGTGGGCAGTCCTTGGGCAGACGCAGGGGCCAGAAAGAGGGCGGCTTCGATCGCCGCCCATGGATCTCGCGACCGCCTTGCCACACAGCCGCAGGGCGCGAATATAGCCGCATCGTCCCGCGCCGGAAAAGAGTTTCCGAAGTGTGGCTGCAGGGAGTGCGCGCGGCCTGTCGCGCCGTGCGTCGCCGGCGGGCGGATGCCCCGTTTCAGTGCATCGCTTCGGCCGTCCTGGCCGGTTGTGCGAGCACGCCGGACAGCGCGTCGAAGGCCAGATCCAGCTCCGCCTCGTCGACGATCAGCGGCGGCGCCAGCCGGACCACGTTGCCGTTGGTGTCGCGCGTGGCGATGCCGCGCGCCAGCAGATGCTCGGCCACCCGCGCGGCGCTGATCGCGGGGTCGAGCACGACGCCGATCAGCAGCCCGCGCCCGCGCACCTCGATCACGCCCGGCAGCCTCGCCGCGCGCAGCCGGGCGAGGAACTGCTCGCCGAGCCGGTCGACGCGTTCCCAGATGCGGGTCTCGGCCAGCAGCGCCAGCACCTCGGTCGCCACCGCCGCGCCCAGCGGGTTGCCGCCGAAGGTCGAGCCGTGGTCGCCGGGGTGGAAGACGTCCATCACCTTGCGGTCGGCGAGGAAGGCCGACACAGGCAGCAGGCCGCCGCCCAGCGCCTTGCCGAGGATCACGCCGTCCGGGCGCACGCCCTCGTGGTCGCAGGCCAGCAGGCGGCCGGTGCGGGCGAGGCCGGTCTGCACCTCGTCGGCGATCAGCAGCACGCCGTGGCGGGCGCAGATTTCCGCGCAGCGGCGCAGGTAGCCGGCCGGCGGCACGACGATGCCGCCCTCGCCCTGGATCGGCTCGACGAGGAAGGCGGCCGTGTCGGGGGTGATCGCCGCCTCCAGCGCCTGCGCGTCGCCGTAGGGGATGCGCTCGAGGCCGGGCGGGAAGGGCCCGAAGCCGTCGCGGTAGTGCTCGTTCGACGACATGCCGACGATGGCGATCGAGCGGCCGTGGAAGTTGTTGTCGCAGGCGATGATCCCGGCCCGATCCGGCGCGATGCCCTTGACCTTGTAGCCCCACTTGCGCGCGGCCTTGAGTGCCGTTTCCACCGCCTCGAGGCCGGTATTCACCGGCAGCGCCCGCTCGTAGCCGAAGGTGGCCGACAGGCGCTCGAACAACACCGGCAGGCGGTCGCTGGAGAACGCCCGCGAGGTCAGCGCCAGGCGCCGCGCCTGGTCGGTCAGGGCCCGCAGCAGGCGCGGATTGGCGTGGCCGAAGCCGACCGCCGAATAGGCGCTCATCATGTCGAGGTAGCGCCGCCCCTCGACGTCCCACAGCCACACGCCTTCGCCGCGATGGAATACGGCCGGCAGCGGCGCATAGTTGGACGCGCCGTAGTGGCGCTCCTTCTCGCGCAGCCGGTAGGACCCCGGGCCCAGCGCGGCGCCGGCGAACTCCGCCACCCAGCGGGCGCCGTCGCCCTGCGGATCGAGGTCCGGGCGGTACTCGACGATCTCCAGCCCGATGAAGTCGCCGCAGCCGCGCAGGGTCAGCAGCAGGTCGGCGAGCGCCTGCGGATCGATGCCCCCCGCCTCGGGGCAGGTCACCGCCGGCAGCGCCTGCGGGTCGAGGGCATCCAGGTCGATGCTGACGCCGAAGCCGCCTTCCCTGCCGGTGCCGCTGCGCGCGATCGCCAGCGCGTCGAGGAACACCGCCGCCAGCCCGCGCTCGCGCACCTGCTGCATGTCGAAGATGCGTACGCCCAGGCGGTCCAGCCGGGCGCGCTCCTCCGGCTCCCAGGCACGTGCGCCGACGATGCAGGTCCGCGCCGGGTCCAGCCGCGGCCCCGGGATGCCGGCGAGCGCAGGGTCCCCTTCGCCCAGCAGCGCGGCCAGCGGCATGCCGTGGATGTTGCCGGAATGGGTGGTGCCGGCGGTATGGCTGTCGAGGTGGGCGTCGATCCAGACCAGGCCCGGAGCGCCGCCCGCGCGCCGCGCCAAGCCGCGCCAGGTGCCGACCGCGACCGCATGGTCGCCGCCCAGCACCAGCGGGAAGGAGCCCGGGTCCAGCGCGGCGAGGTGGTCGGCCAGCCTGCGCGCGAACTCCGCATTGGCCGCCAGGCGCCCTGCCATGTCGGTACCGTCGGGCGGGGCCGCGAGCGGCTTCAGCGTTTCCAGCCATTCCGCCGCGATGCCGAGCCCCTGCAGGCGCTCGACGAGGCCGCTCGCCTCCAGGGCGTCGGGGCCGGCGGCGGAACCGGGATGCGGTGCACCGAGCGCCGAGCCGGCGCCGATGATCTTGAGCAGGCTGTGGGGGCCCGAAGGCACGTGGGCAGCAAGCGTCATGGCACACCTCTGGTTCCGTTTCGCCGGCCGGCGGCGCGGGCGCCGGTCTTGCGGATTGGATGAGCGGCGGCGTGAATCGTTCAGCGCGCGGCGCCCGCGTTCCGGTTCGGGCGCCGCGGCCGGCTCAGCCCAGCAGCCGATGGATCTCCAATGCCAGCAGGCCGGCGGCGAGCAGCCCGACCACCGCCAGCATCCGGCCCTGCCGCCGCTGCACCGCGGCCATGTCGGCCAGGCGGTCCTGCTGCGCGGCCTTGTGCCGGGTGGAGCCGGCCAGCGCCTCGTGCACCAGCCGCGGCAATTGCGGCAGCGTGCCGGCCCAGTTGGGCGCTTCTTCCCTGACGCCGCGGACCAGTGCGCGCCAGCCCATGCGCTCGTCCATCCAGCGTTCGAGGAAGGGCTTGGCGGTCTTCCACAGGTCGAGGTCGGGGTCGAGCTGGCGGCCCAGGCCCTCGATGTTGAGCAGCGTCTTCTGCAGCAGCACGAGTTGCGGCTGCACTTCCATTTCGAAGCGGCGCGCGGTCTGGAACAGACGCAGCAGCGTCTTGCCGAAGGAGATCTCCTTCAGCGGGCGGTCGAAGATCGGCTCGCACACGGTGCGGATCGCCGACTCGAACTCGTCGACCCGGGTGTGCGGCGGTACCCAGCCGGCCTCGATGTGGGCCATCGCCACGCGTTTGTAGTCGCGCTTGAAGAAGGCCAGGAAGTTCTGCGCCAGGTAGTTCTTGTCCACCTCGTCGAGCGTGCCCATGATGCCGAAGTCGAGCGCGATGTAGCGCCCGTCGCCATGCACGAAGATGTTGCCCGGATGCATGTCGGCGTGGAAGAAGCCGTCGCGGAACACCTGGGTGAAGAAGATCTCGACGCCGGCGCGCGACAACGCCGCGAGGTCGGTGCCCTGCGCGCGCAGCGCGCTGGTCTGGGAGATGGGCACGCCGTACATGCGCTCCATCACCATGACCTTGCCGCCGCACCAGTCCCAATAGACCTCGGGCACGATGAGCAGCTTCGAATCGGTGAAGTTGCGCCGCAACTGCGAGCAGTTGGACGCCTCGCGCATCAGGTCGAGTTCGTCGTGCAGGTACTTGCTGAACTCGGCGACCACTTCGCGCGGCTTGAGCCGGCGGCCTTCCGGCCAGAGCTTCTCGAGCACGGCGGCGGCAACCTCCAGCAGCGCCAGGTCGTGCTCGATGACGCGCTCGATGCCCGGGCGCAGCACCTTGACGGCGACTTCGGTGCCGTCCGGCAGCTCGGCGAAATGGACCTGCGCGACCGAGGCCGAGGCCACCGGCGTGCGCTCGAAGTTGTTGAACACCGCGTCGACCGGCCTGCCGTAGAAGTCTTCCAGCAGCGCGAGCGCCTGTTCCGTGGGGAAAGGCGGCACGCGGTCCTGCAGCAGCGCGAGTTCGTCGGCAAGGTCGGGCGGCAGCAGGTCGCGCCGCGTGGACAGCATCTGGCCGAACTTGACGAAGATCGGGCCGAGCGATTCGAGTGCGCGCCGCAGCCGGGCGCCGCGCGGCTCGGCGAAGGTGCGCCAGAAGAACACCACGTGCCACAGCCGCGCCAGCCGGCCGCTGGAGTCGGCGTCGAGGATCATGCGATCGAGGCCGAAGCGCAGGCCGACGGAGACGATCTTGGCGAGGCGGAAGAGACGCACGGTGGGGAGCGCGGGAGGGGCGGCGGAAAGGCCGGACTTTAGCCGGAAAGCCGGGGGCGGGGGAAGGGCGCCGGCCCGTTCCGCCTAGCGTGTTTCCGCCTGCCGCAGCGACTTGACGAGATCCCGCACCACCTGCTGGTGCGCCTCGGTGAGCGCGGCGATGTCGCGCATCAACTGGTAGTCGAACTCCCGCCTCGGTTCTTCGGAGCAGGAAAACTCGGTGCCTTGGCCGAAGCGCAGCCACTCGGCGGTGACGCCGAGCCAGTCGGCGAGCACGCGCAGCTTGTCCTGCGCCGGGATCGCCTCGCCTTCCAGCCACTTGCGGGTCGCATGCAGCGTCACCGGCGTGCCGGCATAGCGCCGGTTGAACTCCCGCGCCAGCGCGGTGGGGCGAGCCAGACCGGGCGCAGTCCGCGCCAGAACTTCGCGCAGGCGGGCACTGAAGGCGTCGCGTTCAAGGTAAGGCTGCATGCGCACAACGCTAGCAGCCGCTTTGTCGTTTAATAGTCGATGTATTTATATTGACTACATGTAGATATGCAGGCATATTTCAATCCATCGCTTCGCACCGAAGGAAAAAGACCATGCCTGTCCTGATTCCGGTGGCTGCAATGCCCTGAAGACAAGCGGTCGATTGCGGATGAGCGATCGGACAAGATGTGATGGTCATCATGACGAGGGAGAATCCATGAACGCCCGGCAGCAGTTCGTTGCGGCATATCCGTCGATCGGGTTTCCGTATGCGCTGCATGCGTGGCCCCCTGGCGATAGCGCGCACAGGGGATTCTTCTACGAGCCCGGACAGGGGCGGGTCCGGCCCGCCGTCATGTTTTCCTCGGCTGGAAAGATAGTGGGCGCGGCATTGGTCGTCGCTGTCGTCGCATTGATTGCGCTTTCATGGGAGTCAGTGCGATGAATCCGGTTGCGGGGACGGCTGCACCTTCGATGGCGCATCCGGAAAAGCCTGCTCGTGCGTCTTCGGAGAAATCGAAGATGGATATTCCAGGGACGAACTTCTCGATATGAAGACAGGAATACTCCCAAAGGGTCTCTCCGAGTCCATGCCGAAGACGCTGCCTCAGCGTGTTCGCGGCAATTGATCGTATGAAATCATCGACGATCGTAGCCGCGTTCGCACTCGTTTGCATGGTGGCCGGATGCGGGGAGGAGCGGCTGAACATGTCCGGCGACTCCGATTCCCTCCAGAGGGTGATGCAGGGAATGACGGTGGCAGAGCAGGCGAGCTTTCTGAACGATGTCCAATTGCTCATCGTGCTCTACGGCGGCGACCAGCGCCGGCTCGATGGACATACCGTGAGCGAGGTTCGCCAGAAGGCGGCTGCCGGAAGAAAGTATGTCGGCGAACGGAACGTCGCATTCCTCGGCCAGCTCATCCGGGACATGAGCCGCAGATCGATCCAGTCCGTCGAACTGCATGTCGATGATGCGGGGATCTTTTCGGGGCCGCAGGTCGGATACCGTCCGACGTCCTATTCCCTCGACAAGCTCAAGGCGATCTTCGTGAAATACGGCGGTGTCGTCGATACGGCTGCGCGGGCCGCCACTGTCGCCGCTCGCGCGTCGAGGGACTCCGCGCCGGTCGCCCCGGCAGGCGATGGCTGCGCGAATCCGCTTTCGCTCGCGGAGGCCGGACGGGTCTGGGAGCGTATCCGGTCCGACCGGCAGGCATTCGTCGAGAACTGCACTAAAGCCGACGGCGCACTTGTCGCCAGGCCGGGGGGTGTCCCGCCGCAAGAGGCTGCCCGGAATGCCGCGAGTTCATGCGCGGCCGAGGCGGAGAGGGTGTCCGCCTGCATGGCCCGCGCCGGCGCCAGGGCGAACGACTGCATCTGCAGCGGCGGGGAGTAGCCGCGCGGCCCGGCGGCCGCAGCCGCC
The DNA here is from genome assembly GCF_002354895.1 of Thauera sp. K11. NCBI lineage: Bacteria > Pseudomonadati > Pseudomonadota > Betaproteobacteria > Rhodocyclales > Zoogloeaceae > Thauera > Thauera sinica. The sequence continues at coordinate 3,843,854 of NZ_CP023439.1, read as the reverse complement.
GGGGATCGCGCAGACGCCGGCTTCAGAAGCTCAGCCTCACCCCCATCGTCAGGTTGCGCCCGGTCAGCGGCGCGGCGTCCTTGATGAAGGACGTGTGACTGTAGGCCAGTTCGTCGGTGAGGTTGGAGACCTTGACGTAGAACAGGTAGGGCACCGAATCGATGCGGCCGGCGTAGCTCGCGCCGAGGTTGAGCATGTTGTATCCCGGCGTGCTGCTCTCGAATTCGGCGACCTGGCGCTGGCGGGTGACGCGGTACAGCTCCACTTCGCCCGCCCAGCCTTGCCAGTGGGCGTCCAGCCGCAGGCCGATGCGGTGCGCGGGGATGCGCGGCAGATCGCGGTCGCCGTCGCTCGAGGCGAGGCGGGCGCGCACGTAGTCGCCGAACAGGGTGAGTCCGAACATCGTGTTCAGGCGCTGGCGGACCTGCCCTTCGATGCCGGTGAAGACGGCGTCGCGCTGGGCGTATTCGATGAGCTGCAGGCCATCGTGTTCGTCCAGGGTGTGGGCGTAGATGAAGTCCGATACCCGGTTGTGGAAGGCGCTGACGCTGAAGGTGGTGGGGCCGGCGAGCTTCTTCAGGCTGAGATCGATGTTGTGCGAGGTCTCGGCGTCGAGGTCGGGGTTGCCGCGTTCCAGCGTGCGCGTCGCCATGTGCAGGCCGTCGGCATAGAGTTCCTCGGCCGTGGGCAGGCGCTGGGCGCGCGACAGCGACAGGCCCAGCGCATACTGCGGCGCGAAATTCCAGACCGCGCCGACGGATACCGAGTTGCCGCGGTGGCTGCGGTCGCGCGATGCCGAGTCGACGTCGATCTTCTGCCATTCGTGGCGCAGGCCGGCCTCGAACCGCCAGTCGCCGGCGGTGTATTCCTCGACCAGGAACACGCCGTGGCGGCGGGTGAGGGTGGGCTGCACATAGGCTTCCTCGCCGACGGCCGAGAAATCCCGGCGCGTGCTCTGCAGGCCGAGCACGCCGCGCCAGCCGCCGAGCGGCTGGTGCTCGAGTTCGATGCGGCCGTCGCTGGCCTTGTTGCGGAAGCGGGTGGCGACCGCACCGTCCTCGATCTCGTCGTGGCCGTAGTTGGTGTGGCTGGCGCGCACCCGCAGCCGCGCGAAGCCCGCGAACGGATCGAGGTATTCGCCGCGCAGGTCCCAGCGCTCGCTGTCGAGCCGCACGTAGGGCACGCCGCCTTCGGCGTGGTCGTGATCGTGCTCTTCCTCGTCCTCGTGGCCGTCGTGCGCGCCGCAATGCAGGTGGTTGCCGTGCGTGTGGCAGTCCTCGAGTTCGTGGGTGTGGCCCGGCAGGCCGTAGTCGTTGCGCTGGCGGGTCCAGGCGATGCCGAGGTAGCCGCGCTCGCCGATCCAGGAGATGCCGAGGCTGCCGGTCTCCGTCTCGTTGTAGCTGCCGTCGACGCGGCTGCCGCCGGACCAGTCGTCGCCGACGCGGTAATCGCGCGCGTCGCGCTTGAGTCCTTCGGCGTGGACGGCGATGCTGCCTGAACCGGCGGTGATTTCGAAGGCGCCCGCGGCCTCGCGGGCGGCGGTGTTGCCGCGCAGCTCGACGCTGCCTTCGACGCCGCGCTCCGGTATGGCGACCGGGATCTTGCGGTCGAGCACGTTTACCACGCCGCCGATCGCACCGCCGCCGTAGGCGAGCGCCGACGGGCCGCGCAGGACCTCGATCCGCTCGCTCAGCATCGGTTCGACGGCCACCGCGTGGTCGGGGCTGATGGTCGAGGCGTCCATGATCTCGGCGCCGTCGGCCAGCACCTTGACGCGCGCGCCGTCCATGCCGCGGATGACCGGGCGGCTGGCGCCGGCGCCGAAGTGGGTGGCGTGGATGCCGGGTTCGTTGGCGAGCGTCTCGCCCAGGGTGGCGGCGCGGCGCCGTACCAGTTCGTCGCCCTCGAGCACGCTCGCCGGCGTGCTCATGGCGTCGCTGCCGACGCCCAGGGCACTGGCCGAAACGGTGACGGCGCGCAGTTCGGCGGGCTTGTCGCCGTCCGGCGCCGCGGCCGGTTGCGGGTCGGCGGCGAGCGCCGGGTGGGCGAGAGCGATCATCAGCGCGAGGCTGGGGGGGTGGATTCTCGTGGTCATCGTGTGTGTCCTGCGTATCGTGGCGGGCGCGGCCGCCGGGCGTCGCCGCGCTTGGAGGCGCGGGCGCCGCGGCCGCGCACGGCCGCTCCTGCAGGGCGCAGGCGAACTGCGCCGCCGGGCTGGAGCGGATGTGCTGTCCGGGGGGATCGGAGACGGGCCGGTAGCGCCGGTGGCGGGCGGCCGCGCCGATCGGTGCGAAGGGATCAGCCGGGCAGGGGCGGCGCCCGGCAGCGCGGGCGCAGCGCCGCGGCCCGCGCCGGTGCCGCCGGAGCGGCGGCCGGCGGTGCGAAGCCCGCGGCGGTGAAGGATGCGTGGCCGGGGCTGCCTTCCAGCGGCAGATCCAGCCCGCCGAGGGCGAGGCAGTCGAGGCAGACGTCGGGGATGGCGGCGGGGGCGCCGTCCTCGCTCAGCGCGCTCCCCCGCTCGGAGCGGGCATGCGGCACGTCGGCGAGGTGGCCGACGAGATGGGCCAGGGCTCCCGTCTGGGCAAGGACGAGGGCGAGCGCCAGCAGCAGGCGCGCGATCAGCGCGCGTGCGCCGTCATCCGGCCCGCGGCCGAAGGCCGCGGACGCATGCGCGCGGGCAGGCCGGGCGCGGCGGGCGCCCTGTCGTGCAGCCACGGGGAGGGATGACGGAAACGGCATGGCGGCATTCTAGGAGTTGCTTGCATTCTCTTGCAACTTTGTTGCGAATCCATGGCGCAGCGCGACTGGAGGAATTCCGCAACGCCTGCTCACACGCAGCGGCAGGGCGGTGTCGGCGCATCCGTTATAATCGCGCGTTTAGTTTGCCTGCCGAGTGCCATGAGCGCCGACCCGAAACTCCTGTTGACCGATCTGCTGCAGTCCGCGCTGAAGAGCGTGGCGCCGGATCACGCCGACACCGCCATCCTGCTGGAGCGCCCGAAACAGGCGAACCACGGCGACTTCGCCACCAATCTCGCGCTGCAACTGGCCAAGCCGCTCAAGCGCAATCCGCGCGATCTGGCCGCGCTGCTGCTGGCCGAACTGCCGCCGTCGAAGTTGCTCGCCAGGGCCGAGGTCGCCGGTGCCGGCTTCATCAACTTCACGCTGGCATCCGATGCCAAGACCGCGGTGGTGCAGGAGGTGCTCGCCAAGGGCGCCGGCTTCGGCCGCGGCGCACCCAAGGGCGTCAAGGTGCAGGTGGAGTTCGTGTCAGCCAACCCGACCGGGCCGCTGCACGTCGGCCACGGCCGCGGCGCGGCCTACGGCGCCTCGCTGTCGGACGTGCTGGCCTTCGCCGGCTACGACGTGACGCGCGAATACTATGTGAACGACGCCGGCCGCCAGATGGACATCCTGGCGCTGTCGACCTGGCTGCGCTACCTCGTCTTCTTCGGCATCGAGATCCCGTTCCCGCCCAACGCCTACCAGGGCGACTACGTGATCGACATGGGGCGGGACATGCGCGACGCCCACCAGGACCGCTTCGCCGGGGTCACCGCCGCGCAGATCCTCGCCGGCACGCCCGGCCTGCCCGCTGCCGAGCGCAAGGATGACGAAGCCAAGCAGCAGCGCGAGGAGCATCTCGATGCGCTGATCGCCAACGCCAAGCGCCTGCTCGGCGAGGACTATGCCTGGGTGCATGGCTTCGCCCTCAACGAGCAGCTCGGCGACGGCCGCGAAGACCTGCAGGAGTTCGGCGTGCGCTTCGACAAGTGGTTCTCGGAGCAGAGCCTGTTCGATACCGGGCTGGTCGAACGCGCGGTGTCCCAGCTCGAGAAGCAGGGCCACATCTACCTGCAGGACGGCGCCAGATGGTTCCGCTCCACCGCCTTCGGCGACGAGAAGGACCGCGTCGTGCAGCGCGAGAACGGCCTCTACACCTATTTCGCGTCCGACATCGCCTATCACCTGAACAAATACGAGCGTGGCTTCGACCGCATCATCGACATCTGGGGCGCCGACCACCACGGCTACATCCCGCGCGTGAAAGGGGCCATCGCCGCGCTCGGCCTGCCGCCGGAAAGGCTCGAGGTGGCGCTGGTGCAGTTCGCGGTGCTGTATCGCGGCGGGCAGAAGACCTCGATGTCGACCCGCTCGGGCGAGTTCGTCACGCTGCGTGAGCTGCGCAAGGAAGTCGGCAACGACGCCTGCCGCTTCTTCTACGTGCTGCGCAAGTCCGACCAGCACCTGGATTTCGACCTCGACCTCGCCAAGAGCCAGAGCAACGACAACCCGGTCTACTACGTGCAGTACGCGCACGCCCGCGTGTGTTCGGTGCTGAACCAGTGGGGCGGGGAGCCGGGCGAACTGGCGGCGGCCGACCTCGGCCTGCTGCGCAACGAGCGCGAACTCGCGCTGTGCGCCCGCCTGGCGGCCTTCCCTGAACTGGTGCAGAACGCCGCGGCCGATTACGCGCCGCACCAGATCGCCTTCTACCTGAAGGATCTCGCCGCCGACTTCCACAGTTGGTACAACGCCGAGCGCATGCTGGTCGAGGACGAAGCGGTGAAGCTCGCCCGCCTGGCCCTGGCGGCGGCGGTGTGCCGCGTGCTCGCCACCGGCCTGGCGATGCTGGGCGTGTCGGCGCCCGAATCGATGTGAGTGGCGGAGAATCCCGTGAGTCGTGATCGCAAGCCCGCCCGCAAGTCCGCCCGCCCGCCCGCCCGCAGCGGCGGCGGCACTCTGATGGGCATCTTCATCGGCCTGATCCTCGGTGCCCTCATCGCGGCCGGCGCCGCCTGGTATTTCACCCGCGCGAACCCGTTCCAGGCGGCGCCCGGGGCTCCGCCGCGCGCCTCGGTGGCGGACCAGCCGCCGGCGGCGCTGCCCGGCAAGCCCGGCGACCGGCCGGTGGTGAAGCAGGACTTCGAGTTCTACAAGATCCTGCCGCAAGGCGACGGCACGACGTCCGAACAGCAGCCGGCGCCGGCCCGGACGGCACCGGAAAGGGCCGCGGAAAAGCCGTCGGACAAGGCGGTCGCGCCGGTGAAGGAGGCGCAGCCCAAGCCGGTGGAGCGCCTGTACCTGCAGATCGGCTCGTTCGAGAATCCGGCCGAGGCCGACAACCTGAAGGCGCGCCTCGCGCTCGCCGGCATCGAGGCCAGCGGGCAGCGCGTGCAACTGGCCGACGGCCGTACCGTGCATCGCGTGCGCATCGGCCCCTTCTCCAGCCCGGAAGAGATGAACCCGGCGCGCGCGCGCCTGGCCGAGGCCGGCTTCAGCGCCACCATCAGCCGCGCCGGCAATCCGCAATGATTGCTTGCCGGTGCGGCGGGAACGTCTGCGCTCCGGCGCGCGTCTGACCGCAGTTTCCGTCAAACAAGGAGTACCGCATGAATCGCCGTGACGCCCTGAAGCAACTCGCCGTGCTCGCCGCCCTGGCGGCGCCCGTCGCCGGTGCGTGGGCCGAGGATGAAGCCTTCCAGGTGCTGAACCCCGCGCAGCCGACCAATGATCCGTCGAAGATCGAGGTGGTGGAGTTCTTCCACTATGGCTGCCCGCACTGCCGCAACTTCGATCCGCTCATCGAGGACTGGGTGAGGAAGCTGCCGCAGGACGTTGTCTTCCGCCGTGTGCCGGCGATCTGGAACAACCAGCAACTGGCCGGCCTGGCCCGCCTGTACTACGCCGCCGAAGTCAGCGGCGACCTGTCGGCCCTGCATGGCAAGGTGTTCGGCGCGGTGCAGGACGAGAAGCGTCCTCTGCATACCGAAGCCGGCATCAGCGAGTGGATACAGGGCAAGGTGGCCGATCCGAAGAAGTTCATGGACGCGTACAAGTCGTTCGGCGTCAGCTCGATGCTGCAGCGGGCCGACCAGCTCGCCCGCGGCATGAAGATCCAGGGCGTGCCCACGCTGGCGATCGACGGCAAGTTCCTGACTTCGGCGTCGATGGCAGGCAGCCACGAGGCGGCGCTGAAAAAGGCCGACGAACTCATCGCCCGCGTGCGCAAGGAACGCGGCAAGTAAGCAGAGGCAGGCAGGGAGCGCCGCGGCGACGGGGCCTGGAGAAGAGGAGCGGGAAACAGCATGAGCGATGAATCCATCGGGGGCGACGGCGCTACCGCCGCGGTCGAAGTCGGCAACGCGGACCGCCGCGTGCGGCAGCGCTTCGTCGCGCGCCGCCATGGCCGGCCGTGTTTCTGGGTACTGGCCGACAGCGGGCGCCTTGCCCTCAACGATCTGTCGCTCGAAGGTTTTTCCGCCCCCTTTCCGCAGCCGCCGCACGGTGAGTTCGAGGTCGTGCTGCAGCGCGAGGGCGTGCCGGACGAGATCCGCGGCCGCGCCACCGTCGTCAACCAGGTGCCCGGCCCCGCCGGCGCGGCAGTGGGCTGCCGTTTCAGCCGCCTGTCCGCGGAGGATGCCGAGCGCCTGCAGGAGTGGCTGGTCGCGCACGTCATCATGAGCGCCACCGTCCGCATCACCGAGAAGGACGCCCTGGCGATCGTGCAGGGGCGCTCGCTGGTGTGAGGCGCGGAACGCCGGTTCCGCAGGGTGGGCGCGGCGGGGCCGGGGCGTGACGCCGGCAACGCCGCCGGCGGACGGGCCGGCGCCGATTCGTCGCGAGGCCGGGGTGGACGGCGGCTCCGCCGGCGTCGATGCCGCCGGCACCCGCCACCTGCCGGCGCGCGGCGAGGTGCGCATCGTTTCCCTGGTGCCGTCGCTGACCGAGCTGTTGTGCGAGCTGGGCCTGCGGGATCGGCTGGCAGGGCGCACCGGTTTCTGCATCCATCCGCGCGAGGCGCTGCACGGCGTTCCCAAGGTGGGCGGCACGAAGGACGTGAAGCTCGACGCCGTGCGCGCGCTGGCACCGACGCACCTGATCGGGAACATCGACGAGAACCGGCGCGAGACGGTCGAGGAACTCGCCGCCTCCGTGCCGCACGTGATCGTCACCCACCCGTGCGCGCCGCGCGACAACCTTGCGCTGTACCGGCTGTTCGGCACCGTGTTCGGCTGCGAAGCGCGTGCCGCCGCGCTGGAGGCGGACCTGCTGGCGGCGCTGGACGAGGCCGCCGCCGTCGTGGCGGATCTGCCGCCGGAGCGCGTGCTCTACCTCATCTGGCGCGAACCGTGGATGACGGTGGCGCGCGACACCTACATCGCGGCGATGCTGGAGGCGGTGGGCTGGCAGACGCTGCCCGATGCCGCCGGCGGCGCGTCCGGTGCGGCGCGGTATCCGGCCTTCGGCTGGAACGAGCCCTGGCTGGCGGGCGTGGAGCGCGTGCTGCTGTCGTCCGAACCCTATCGCTTCCGCGACGCGCACGTCGCCGAAGTGCAGTCGCTCGCCGGCCGGCCGGCGATGCTCATCGACGGCGAGATGGCGTCGTGGTACGGCAGCCGCGTCATCGCGGGGCTGCGATACCTGGCGGCATTGCGGCGACGAAACGCTCCGGCGTGAGGATGGCGAAGCGGTCCCGCACCATGCGGTGACGCGCGAGCTTGAGCAGCGCCTTGTCCCGGGTGACGAGATGCGTGGCGGGCGCCTGGGCGGCGATCTCGAGGAACTTCTGGTCGTCGCGGTCGCGACACGGCGGCAGCACTGCCGGCGGCACGTGCCCGGACGTGCCCGGGAAGCCGGCGGGCGGGAGCCGCACTACCCGCTCGCGGTAGGCGGCGAGTATGCCGGCCTGGGTGACTGTGTCGGCGCCGAACTGCGCATAGGCGAGCACGCGGCGCAATTCCTCCAGCGCATCGTCGCGGCTGTACAGCATCGTCGCGCCGCCGTCGATCAGGGCCGCCAGCGCCGTCAGGCCGGGGTCGCGGAACAGCCACAGCGCCAGCACGGTGTTGGTGTCGAGGACGAGGTGCAGCGGAGCGTTCACCGGACTACCCTATCGCTACGCGACGCAGTGCGGACCTTGCACGGCCGGCCCGTTCCGCAGGCGCACGAAACCCCTGCTCCACGCTCCGGAGGAACGAGCGCCGTCTTCGGGCAGGCGAGTAGGAGAGCTCATCGGCGGGAGGCAACAAAAAAGGGAAGGGTCACCCCTTCCCTTTGCGCTGACGGGCGGGTGCCGTCAGGCGGCCTGCTTGGCGTCGATGCGGATCTTGACGAAGGAGCCCGGCGCCTCTTCCAGCACCTTGAGCTTGCCCTTGGCCGGGTCGCGCGGCTCGACCTGCTCGCCGTCGTGGGCGGTGACCCAGGACTGCCAGTCGGTCCACCACGAACCGGCGTGCTGCTGCGAGCCGTTGAACCAATCGTCAGAGGTGGCGGGCAGCTTGGCGGCCGGGTTGATCCAGTAGCCGTACTTGTTGGCGGCCGGCGGATTGACGATGCCGGCGATGTGGCCGGAGCCGCCGAGCACGAAGCGGACGGGGCCGCCGAAGCAGCGCGCGCCGATGTAGGTGCTCTTCCACGGCGCGATGTGGTCTTCGATCGTGGAGATGAAGTAGCACGGCACCTTGATCTTGCCGAGGTCGATCTTCACGCCGCCGATCTCGATGCCGCCCGGCTCGACCAGCTTGTTCTCCATGTACAGCCGGCGCAGGTAGAAGCTGTGCATCTTGGCCGGCATGCGGGTGGAGTCGGAGTTCCAGTACAGCAGGTCGAACGGGAACGGGTCCTTGCCCATCAGGTAGTTATTGACGACGAAGGACCAGATCAGGTCGTTCGAGCGCAGCATGTTGAACGTGCCGGCCATCTCGGAACCTTCGAGGTAGCCGCGTTCGAACATCTTCTTCTCGAGGCTGGAAACCTGGGTCTCGTCGATGAAGACGCCCAGTTCGCCCGGCTCCGAGAAATCGGTCATGGTGGTGAAGAAGGTCGCCGAGGTGATGCGGTCGGCCTGCTTCTTGCCGGCGAGGTAGGCCAGCGTGGTGGCGAGCAGCGTGCCGCCCAGGCAGTAGCCGGCGGCGTTGATCTGCTTTTCGCCGGTCTGCTTCTCGATCGCGTCGAGCGCGGCGAGGATGCCTTCTTGCACGTAGGACTCGAAGGTCTTCTCCGCCAGGCTCTCGTCCGGGTTCACCCAGGAGATCACGAACACCGTGTGGCCCTGGTCCACGCACCACTTGATGTAGGAATTCTTCTCGCGCAGGTCGAGGATGTAGAACTTGTTGATCCAGGGCGGCACGATCAGCATCGGGCGCTTGTACACCTTGTCGGTGCTGGGCGAGTATTGCAGCAACTGCATCATGTCGGTCTGGAAGACGACCTTGCCCGGCGTGGTGGCGACGTTCTTGCCGAGTTCGAAGGCCGAGGTGTCGGTCATCTTCACGCGCAACTGGCCGCCGCCTTCCTCGACGTCGCGCAGCAGGTTGTTCAGGCCCTTGATCAGGTTCTGGCCGTGGCTCTTGACCGTCTCGCGGAACACTTCCGGGTTGGTCAGCGCGAAGTTCGACGGCGACAGCGCGTCGATGTACTGGCGGGTGTAGAAATTGACCTTCTTCTGCGACTGATCGTCCATGCCCTCGACACAGCACACGGTGTCGTGGATGTGGCGCGCGGCGATCAGGTAGGACTGCTTGATGAAGTCGAACAGGAAGTGCTGCTCCCACTCCTCGTCCTTGAAGCGCTTGTCGCCCTTTTCCGGCGCGACGACGGGCGCCGCGTTCATGCCGGCAAAGCGCATCATCGAGTGCTGCCACAGCGAGAAGTAGTCCCACACCAGGTTCATCTGGGTCTGGGCCAGCTTGTACGGATTGGCGAGCAGCTTGGCCATCATGTCCATGAACGCCTGGGCGATGCCCAGTTCGTCGGCCGGGGCGGCGACGCCCTTCTTGAGCTGGCGCTGGACGTGGTCGCTGATCAGGCTCGAAGCGCGGCGGGCGACTTCGGCATAGGTCTTGGCGACTTCCTGCGGATCGGGCAGTTCGGCGTACTGGGTTTCGGGGGTGGGTGCAGCCATGTTCTTGGGAACTCCTGTTTTTACGATCGTTCTGGGCGGTTCAGCTTGTCCGGACGTACCGGATCAGCTCATCGCTGCCGACCACTCGACGAAGCGCGCTCCGCTTTTCGAGGTGGTTGAGGTGGGCAATGGCCTCCCCCATGGCAAACATGCTCTGGTGGGTATCGAGCTCGCGTGGAAAAAGCGTGCCGAGCAGTTCGCCCGCACAGCGCGGCGCACCGCATTCGGACAATAGTGCGGCGCAGCGGTCGCGGTGATGCTCGACGAGTTGATCCACCCTCGCGCGTATTCCCTTGAAAGGTTTACCGTGCGATGGTAGCACGAGCGTGTCGTCGGGCAACTCGCAGAATTCCCCGATCGAGTCGAGGAAGCGGCCGAGGGGATCGTCGTACGGCGTCGCGGCATAGACGCTGATATTGGTCGAGATGCGCGGCAGCAGCATGTCGCCGGAGATCAGGATGCCGAGCGCCTCGCAGTACAGGCTGGCGTGCTCGGGCGCGTGGCCGTAGCCGATGATGACGCGCCATTCCCTGCCGTCGATGCTCAGGTGCTCTCCGTCCACCAGGCGGTCGAAGTTCGCCGGCATCGACGGGATGCCGTGGCGGTAGGCGTTGCCGCGATGGGCGAGTGCCGCCGCGCGCTCCTCGGCGAGGCCGTGGGCGCGGAACTGCGCCACCATGTCGGCGACGGAATAGCCGGGAAGCTGATGCCAGATCGCCTGGCCGCCGAGGTATTCGCCCAGCGTCATGTGGATCCGGCCGCCGTCGCGCGCGGCCAGCCAGGCGGCGAGGCCGACGTGGTCGGGGTGGTGATGGGTGACGACGATGCGGCCGAGCGGGCGCGATTCGGCTTCGAGGATGCGGTTCCAGGCGTCGCGCGTGCGGTCGATGCCGTAGCCTGAATCGACTGCCGTCAGCGCGTCGCCGTCGTCGAGCAGCCACAGGTTGATGTGGTCCAGTGCGAAGGGCAGGGGCATGCGGACCCAGCGTACGCCGGGCGCGATCCGCACCGCGGTGCCTTCGGCGGGCAGGTCGGGGAAGGGATAGTGCAGGATGCTGTCTGGGGCGTTCATGGGCTCTCTGTCCTGGGGCCGCCCGGAGCGGCAGGGACGTGCGCGCTGCCGCAGGCGGCCGGATCGATGGTCATCCGCGTTTCTGATGCCAAACCGGCGTTTGGCGGAGTTTGAAGCTAGAATTTCGAAATTCTGACATTTTGAAATTCTGACGTATTACGGCGGCCATGGGCGACGAAAAAACCTACACCATCACCGAACTCGCGCGCGAGTTCGACATCACGCCGCGCGCCATCCGATTCTACGAGGACGAGGGCCTGCTGACCCCCACCCGCGCCGGCCGCTCCAGGGTGTACAGCAAGGCCGACCGCACGCGCCTGAAGCTCACCCTGCGCGGCAAGCGCCTGGGGCTGTCGCTGGCCGAGATCCGCGAGTTGATCGAAATGTACGGCGGCGTGCGCGATTCCGCGCCCCAACTGCAGCGCTTCCTGACGGTGCTCTCGGCGCGCCGCGCCGCACTCCGGCAGCAGCAACTGGACATCGAGGCGGTGCTGCTCGAGATCGACATGCTCGAACAGCAGTGCCATGCGCTGCTCGGCAAGAATGCCGAGGGTGCGGAGGCGGCGCGCGAGGAACTCGAGAAGCACATCAACAGCACCAGCGACGCCTGATTTTTTCCACGATTAGTTTACGTTTACGTAAACGTAATTACAATAGCGCAGCCCGACCGAACGGGCGACCCCGAGGAGACGAACCATGCGCCCCGAACTGCCGCAGTTCCAGCCACGCGATCCGGACTACGCCGACCGGGTGCGCGCCAGCTTCGGCCTGCAGCAGGCGATGGAGCTGATCGGCGCCGAGCTTGCGGTGGTCGAGCCGGGCTACGTCGAGATCCACCTGCCGCACCGGCCGCAGATCACGCAGCAGCACGGCTACATCCACGGCGGGGTGGTCGGCATGGTCGCCGACTCGGCTGCCGGCTACGCCGCCAACACGCTCACCCCGGCCGATGCCAGCGTGCTGACGGTGGAATACAAGATGAACCTCGTCGCGCCGGCCGACGGCCAGCGCCTTGTGGCGCGCGGCGAGGTGGTGCGCCCGGGGCGCACGCTGATCGTGACGCGCGCCGACGTCTATGCGATCCGCGACGGGCAATGGACCTTGTGCGCGATCATGCAGCAGACCATCATGGCCATGCACGGCAAGATGGAGCGCGAGGGCTGATGCGGTTCCGCGCCGTCCGTTTCCCGCCGTCCCGCCCCGTTTCCCGGCAGTCGATCCGATGAGGGCTGCGACATGACCATCCGCCTGCGTGCACTGTCGGCGTCCGACACCACCGAACTGGAACAGGTGCGCCGGTTCTTCCGCCACTACGCCGCCTGGTTGGGCGTGGACCTGAGCTTCCAGGGCTTTGCCGACGAGGTCGCGAACCTCCCCGGCGCCTACGGCCGGACCGACGGACGCCTGTTCTTCGCCGAGGCGGATGGCCGCCCCGCCGGCTGCGTGGGCATCCGCCGCTTCTCCGAGGGCGTGTGCGAGATGAAGCGGCTCTACGTCGATCCCGGGATGCGCGGCCACGGCCTGGGCCGGCAACTCGCGCTCGCGGCCATCAAGGCCGCGCAGGCGCTGGGCTATCGCCGCATCCTGCTCGACACGCTGCCGGCGATGCGCATCGCGGTGAAGCTGTACCGCGAACTCGGTTTCACCGATGCGCCGGCCTACTATCCGACGCCGATCGAAGGCACGATCTTCCTCACCCTCGACCTCGCGAAATGGTCCGAGGGCGAAGCCGGCAACGAAAACCTCGTCCATCTGTTCGACTACAACGTGGCGTGGTCGCGCCAGATGCAGCAGATCGACCCCGGCTTCTTCGAGAAGCTGTCGCACCTGCAGAGCCCGGAATACCTGTGGATCGGCTGTTCCGATTCGCGCGTGCCGGCCAACCAGATCGTCGGCCTGCTGCCAGGCGAGGTGTTCGTGCATCGCAACGTCGCCAACGTCGTCGTGCATACCGACCTCAACTGCCTGTCGGTGATCCAGTTCGCCGTCGACGTGCTGAAGGTGAAGCACGTCATGGTGGTCGGCCACTACGGTTGCGGCGGCGTGAAGGCCGCGCTCAACCGCGAGCGCGTCGGCCTGGTCGATCTCTGGCTGCGCCACGTGCAGGACGTGCATGTGAAGCACCTGCGCACGGTGGACGATCTCGCGCCCGAACTGCGCCACGACCGCCTGTGCGAACTCAACGTGCTCGAACAGGTGGTGAACGTGGCGCAGACCGTGGTGGTGCAGGACGCCTGGCGGCGCGGCCAGCGCCTGACCGTGCATGGCTGGATCTACGGACTGAAGGACGGCCTGATCCGCGACCTCGGTCTCAACGTCAGCCACGGCGAAGACCTCATGCCGCGCTACGTCGCGGCGCTCCAGGCGCTCGGCAGTTGAGTGCACCGTTTCCCGACGAATTCAACAGGAGAACCCCATGTCCGATCCCGTCGTCATCGTTTCCGTCGCCCGTACGCCGCTGGGCGGCTTCCAGGGCGAACTGTCCAGCCTGACCACGCCGCAGCTCGGCGCCGTCGCCATCAGGTCTGCGGTGGAGCGTGCCCGCCTCAAGCCCGAGCAGGTGCAGGAGGTGATCATGGGCTGCGTGCTGCCTGCCGGCCTCGGCCAGGCGCCGGCCCGGCAGGCGGCGCTGGACGCCGGCCTGCCGCTGTCGGCCGGCTGCACCACGATCAACAAGGTGTGCGGTTCGGGCATGAAGGCGACGATGCTGGCGCACGACCTCATCCTTGCCGGCAGCAACGAGGTCGTGGTCGCCGGCGGCATGGAGTCGATGTCGAACGCGCCCTATCTGCTGCCCAAGGCGCGCGGCGGCTACCGGCTCGGCCACGGGCAGATGTTCGACCACATGTTCCTCGACGGCCTGGAAGACAGCTATTCGAAGGAGAGCAAGGGCCGCCTGATGGGCACCTTCGCCGAGGATTGCGCCAGCCATTTCGGTTTCAGCCGCGAGGCGCAGGACGAATTCGCCATCGCCTCGACGACCCGCGCGCAGGCGGCGATCGAGGGCGGCGACTTCACCTGGGAGGTGGTGCCGGTCACCGTTTCCGGGCGCAAGGGCGATGTGCTCGTCGCCAGGGACGAGCAGCCGCTGAAGGCGCAGATCGACAAGATCCCGTCGCTGAAGCCCGCGTTCAGGAAGGATGGCACGGTCACGCCGGCCAACTCCAGTTCCATCTCGGACGGTGCCGCCGCGCTGGTGCTGATGCGCAGGTCGACCGCCGACAGCCTCGGCCTGAGGCCGGTGGCGACCATCGTCGACCATGCGACGCATGCGCAGGAGCCGGCCTGGTTCACCACCGCACCGGTGGGGGCGATGCAGAAGGTGTTGGCGAAGGCTGGCTGGAGCACCGGCGACGTCGATCTGTGGGAGATCAACGAGGCTTTCGCGGTGGTGACGATGGCGGCGATGCACGAGATGAATCTGCCGCACGACAAGGTCAACGTGAATGGCGGCGCGTGCGCGCTGGGCCATCCGATCGGCGCCTCCGGCGCGCGCATCCTGGTGACGCTGATCGGCGCGCTGCGCAAGCGCGGGCTGAAGCGCGGCGTCGCCAGTCTGTGCATCGGCGGCGGCGAGGCGACGGCGATGGCGATCGAGGTCGATGCGTCGGTGGGCTGCGGCGGCTGAGCGTTGTCTTGGGTCATTGGGCTGTCGGGTTTGCGGGGAAGCCGTCGCGGGGGGGGGTTGCGCGTTGAACCGCCGGCCGTGGCAGGGACTCCTTCCGCCTCCTGCGGAACTCGCCCTTCGGGCTCGGACAGTCCTCGTCGGCTCCACGAGTCCCCGCCACGGCCGGCTTGGCCGTGGTGCGGGACCACATTCTTGAAACCACACTCACATTGATAGGGGCGGCGGCGATCGCCTTGGGAGAGGGAAATACATGATTCTGACTGCCGAACAGGAACTGATCCGCGATTCCATCCGCGCCTTCGCGCAGGAGCGCCTGGCGCCCTTCGCCGCCGAGTGGGACCGCAACCACACCTTCCCGCGCGAGGCGCTGAAGGAACTCGCCGAACTCGGCGCGCTGGGCATGGTGGTGCCCGAAGAGTGGGGCGGCGCCGGCATGGACTACATGAGCCTGGTGCTCGCGCTGGAAGAGATCGCCGCCGGCGACGGTGCCACGTCCACCATCGTCAGCGTGCAGAACTCGCTGCCCTGCGGCATCCTCAACCGCTTCGGCACCGATGCGCAGAAGGAAGCCTGGCTCAGGCCGCTGGCGAGCGGCGAGCGGCTCGGCTGCTTCTGCCTCACCGAGCCGCACGTCGGTTCGGATGCGTCCGCCATCCGCACGGCCGCGGTGCGAGTGTCCGACGATGAGGGTGGCGGCTGGGTGCTGAACGGCGTCAAGCAGTTCATCACCACCGGCAAGCACGCCGACGTCGCCATCGTCTTCGCCGTCACCGACAAGGACGCCGGCAAGAAGGGCATCACCTGCTTCCTCGTGCCGGCGGATGCGCCCGGCTACCAGGTCGGCCGCATCGAGGAAAAGATGGGCCAGAAGGCTTCGGACACCACCCAGATCCTGTTCGAGAACTGCCGCGTGCCGGCGGATTCGGTGATCGGCCGCGAAGGCGAGGGCTACAGGATCGCGCTCTCCAACCTCGAGGCCGGCCGCATCGGCATCGCCGCGCAGTGCCTGGGCATGGCGCGCGCCGCGCTGGAGGCGGCGGTCAAGTACGCGCAGGAGCGCGAGAGCTTCGGCAAGCCGATCTTCGAGCACCAGGCAGTCAATTTCCGCCTCGCCGACATGGCGACGCAACTGGAAGCCGCGCGCCAGCTCGTGTGGCACGCCGCCAGCCTGAAGGACGCCGGCCGGCCGTGCCTGAAGGAAGCCTCGATGGCCAAGCTGTTCGCCTCGGAGATGGCCGAGCGCGTGTGCTCGGATGCCATCCAGGTGCATGGCGGCTACGGCTACGTCACCGACTTCCCGGTGGAGCGCATCTACCGCGACGTGCGCGTGTGCCAGATCTACGAAGGCGCCAGCGACATCCAGCGTCTGGTGATCGGGCGCGCGCTGGCGGGCTGAGGGGCGTCGCGCCTGTCCTCGCGGCCGGGCCGTCCGTCGGGGCGCCCGGCCGTTCGTTTTCTTGCCATCCCCATGCACGAGGCCCCGCCGTCCTCGTCGGCGCGGCAACGGTGCCGTCGCCGCTGCTCCGTGGTGCGGCCCGGCGCGCGGACGAACTATCATGGCGTCCTGCCACCATACCGGGGAGGAGGGCGAGTCATGGATATCGAGCAGTTCATGCAGGGCTACAAGGCGGCATGGGAGCAGCGGGACGAATCCCTGTTCTGCGCCCTTTTCGCCGCCGACGGCGAATACCGCAACACGCCTTTCGCCGTTCAGCGCGGCCAGGCGCAGCTCGCGGAATACTGGCGCCGCGTCAGGCTGCAGGAGGACGTGGAGGTGCGGTTCGAGATCCTCGCCGCTTCGCCGTCGGGCGGCATCGCGCACTGGCACGTCACCTACCAGGTCGCCTCGGAGGAACTGTTCCAGATCTGGGCGCGCTCCACCGGCACCAACCTCGTCGCACGCAAGCCGGGCGATCCCTTGCCCAGGATGGTGCTGGACGGGGTGCTGAAGGCAGAATTCGAGAACGGCCTGTGCCGGGAATGCCGGATCTGGTGGCACGGCATGCCGGCGGGCTGAGCCCGGCGGAATGGATGCATCGCCGCCGCCGGCGGCACGTCATGGAACAATGGAGAAACCCGATGCCGTTCCCACCGGAAGAGCGCAAGGCCCTGCTGGGCGTGAAGGGCGTCGGCCCCACCGTGGTGGCCCGCCTCGAGCAGATGGGATACGAGTCGCTTGCCCATCTGGGCAAGGCCGAGGTTCTGGATGTCGTTTCCCGCGCCGCGGCCATCGTCGGTTCCACGTGCTGGAAGAACAGTCCGCAGGCGCGTGCCGCGATTCAGGCCGCGATTGCGCTGGCGCGGTCGCGTCATGCATGACGGGCCGGGCGGGCGCCGGCAAACCGTGCTGATTGGCGTCCGCCGCGTTTTTCGCTCCGGCGCCGCTTGCCTGGGGTACCGGACGCCGAGGGAGCGGAACATATGCTGAACGTGCAGCAGACCATCCCGATCCTGCGCATCTTCGATCTGGCGAAGGCGCGCGAATTCTACGTCGGTTTCCTCGGCTTTCGCGTCGATTGGGAGCATCGGTTCGAACCCGGCGCGCCGGTGTATCTTCAAGTCTCCCGGGGCAACTGCGTTCTGCACCTCAGCGAGCACCACGGGGATTGCTGCCCCGGCTCGGCGGTTTTCATCCGGGTTTCCGGCCTGGAGCAGTTCCATCGGGAAGTCACGGCCAAGGGCTATGCGTACATGCGCCCGGGAATCGAAATGGCACCCTGGAATGCGAAGTTGATGGAAGTCACCGACCCCTTCGGCAATCGGTTGCGGTTCAATGAAGACATCGCCTGAATCGCCCCACCGGGGCGGTGCGAAGCCGGTGGCGGGTGCGGGCGTGCAGCGTATCGGACGAACATCTTTTGAGCAGGAGCTTGCCATGCACGGCAAATGCCTATGCGGAGCGGTGGGCCTGACGGCGGCGGCCCGGCGCCATTTCCATGCCTGCCACTGCGACACCTGCCGGCGCTGGTGCGGCGGCCCGTTGCTGGCCGTCCATTGCGGCACCGAGGTCGTCCTGGAGGGCGAGTCCGGCATCACCTGCTACGCCTCGTCCGAATGGGCCGAGCGCGGATTTTGCAGCCGCTGCGGCACCCACCTGTTCTTCCGCCTCACGGCCAGCGGCGACTACTACGTTCCCCTCGGCCTGTTCGACGATGCCGGGGACCTCGTCTTCGCCAGCCAGGTCTTCATCGACCGGAAGCCGGCGGCCT
The DNA here is from genome assembly GCF_002354895.1 of Thauera sp. K11. Classification (NCBI taxonomy): domain Bacteria; kingdom Pseudomonadati; phylum Pseudomonadota; class Betaproteobacteria; order Rhodocyclales; family Zoogloeaceae; genus Thauera; species Thauera sinica. Next base: position 3,826,038 of record NZ_CP023439.1, on the reverse strand, counting down.
ACTCGTTCGCGGAAGCGACCGAGAAGCTCACCGAGCGGGAATTCCTGGCGCGCTACGCGCCTGGATGACGTGCCGGCGCTTCTTCGCACCATCGGCGAGGAGAAGCACCGAAAGGCCGTCCCGCCGCGACCCTGGAGGATGCCCGTGAAAATCGACTACCGCGACGATGCGCCGATCTCGGTGGAGCAGGCCATCGACCTCTACCGGCGGTCGACGCTGGCCGAGCGCCGGCCCGTCGAGCGCCCGGACGTCTTCGAGGACATGCTGAAGAATGCCAGCCTGGTCGTCTCCGCCTGGCACGGCGAGCGCCTCGTCGGCATCGCCCGTACGCTGACCGACTTTGCCTACGTCGCCTATCTCGCCGACCTGGCGGTCGATGGCGACTATCAGCGGCAGGGCATCGGCAAGCGCCTCATCGAAGAGACGAAGCGCTGCCTGTGGCCGGAGTGCATGATCGTGCTGCTCGCCGCGCCCAGGGCCAACGACTACTATCCGCGCCTGGGTTTCGAACACAATCCGCGGGCATGGATGCTGAAGGGCGGATAGTTGCCTGGCGCGGTACGCGACCGGCCGCGGGGTGGCGAAGGCAGGCGTTCCGCCGGCGCAGGCGGAACGCGATGTGAGCGGGCAGCCGATGTCAGGCGCCGTCCCGCTTCGCTGCGGACGCGTCCTCCTGCGGATGCAGATGCTCCGCGGCTCCCGCCCTGAAGGCGCCCGGCGCCACTCCCGTCCAGTCGCGGAACGCCCGTGCGAAGCTCTTCTCGCTGTCGAAGCCCACCGCCGCGGCGATCTGCTTGATCGGCTTGCGGGTCTGCAGCAGCAGCCTCGCGGCGCGTTCGCGGCGGGCCTCGTTCTTCAGCCGCTGCAGCGACACGCCTTCGTCCTTCAACTGCCGGTGCAGGGTGCGCACCGACAGGTTCAGTTGCGCGGCCACGTCCTCGGCGGTGTGGGCGGCGGCGGGGGCGGCGGCGAGGATCTGGCCGACGCTGTGCACCAGCAGGCGGTCGCGGCGGTATTGCAGCACGGTGAGCGGCAGGGCGCGCTGCAGCATGGTTTGCAGCGCGCGCTCGTCGCGGCGCACCGGCAGGGCGAGGTAGCGGGCGTCGAACGAGAGGGCCGCGCTTTCCGCCTCGAAGCGCACCGGGCCGGGGAAGAGGTAGCGGTAGGCGTCGGCATGCGGCGGGGCGGGGAAGGGGAAGGTGGTTTCGGCGAGCGCGATGCGCGAGTCGACCAGCCAGCAGGCGTAGCCGAGCAGGTAGCGCAGGCTGCTGACGAGGCAGAACTCGCGCAGTCGGCCGAGCGCGGTGTTCTCGGCGATGCGGATCGTCGCGCCGCCGCGCTGCTGGCCGAAGTGCAGCACGATGTCGTCCGTGAGCAGGCGGTGGTGGCGGCACCAGCGCTTGAGCGCCACTTCCAGCGTGGGCGAGGTGAGCGAGGCGCGGCACAGCATGCCGTAGCTGCCCCACGGCAGGCGGCGCGAGAACCAGCCCAGCGCCTCGTCGTCCAGCTCCTGCATGGCGATGCCCGACATCACCTCCATCTGCGCTGCGGTGACGCGGGCGGCGGGGTCGTCCAGCAGCCCGGCGGGGATCTGCGCCTGCCGCAACGCGCTGGCCGGATCCATTCCCCGCTGCCGGTATCCGAGGACGATCGCGCGGATGAAGGCGATCGGCGTGGCGGCGCGGCCCAGCGTGAGTTCGGCGGGCGAGGGGGCGAGGATCTTCATGTGCCGGAATCCTAGGCCGCGTGGCAGGATTTGCAACTCCGTTGGCACTCGCCGCGCGCAGGTCCCGGCTAATCTGCGCCCATCCGCCGGCATGCGCCGTCCATAATCGTGATGCGCGCCCGGCCATCGCGCCAAGACAAACTGAAGAAGGAGACAAGCCATGAACGTTCCCAGCCTGGACTTCAATCTCGGCGAAACCATCGATGCCCTGCGCGACACGCTGCAGGCTTTCTGCGCGGCGGAGATCGCGCCGCGCGCCGCCGGGATCGACCGTGCGAACGAGTTTCCCGCGGACCTGTGGAAGAAGCTGGGCGATCTCGGCGTTCATGGCATGACGGTGGAGGAGGAGTACGGCGGCACCGCGATGGGCTACCTGGCCCACATCGTGGCGATGGAGGAGATCTCGCGGGCGTCGGCGTCGGTGGGGCTGTCGTATGGCGCCCACTCCAACCTGTGCATCAACCAGATCCGCCGCAACGGCACCGGGGCGCAGAAGCAGAAGTACCTGCCCAAGCTGATCTCGGGCGAGCACGTCGGCGCGCTGGCGATGTCCGAGCCCAACGCCGGGTCGGACGTGGTGAGCATGAAGCTGCGCGCCGACCGCAAGGGTGAGCGCTTCATCCTCAACGGCAGCAAGATGTGGATCACCAACGGCGGCGATGCCGACACGCTGGTCGTCTATGCCAAGACCGACGTCAACGCCGGGCCGAAGGGCATCACCGCCTTCGTCGTCGAAAAGGGCATGAAGGGTTTCACCTGCGGCACGCACCTCGACAAGCTGGGCATGCGCGGTTCCAACACCTTCCCGCTGTTCTTCGACGACGTCGAGGTGCCGGTGGAGAACGTGCTGGGCGGCGAGGCCAACATCGGCCGCGGCGTGCAGGTGCTGATGTCCGGCCTGGACTACGAGCGTGCGGTGCTGTCGGGCGGGCCGCTGGGCATCATGGCCGCGTGCATGGACGTGGTGGTGCCCTACCTGCACGAGCGTAGGCAGTTCGACACGCCGATCGGCGAGTTCCAGTTGATGCAGGGCAAGGTCGCCGACATGTATTCCACCTGGTCCGCCTGCCGCGCCTACGCCTACGCGGTGGGCCAGGCTTGCGACCGCGCCGACCATGCGCGCACGCTGAGGAAGGACGCCGCCGGCGTGATCCTCTACACCGCCGAGAAGGCGACCTGGATGGCCGGCGAAGCCATCCAGACGCTGGGCGGCGTGGGCTATACCAATGAATATGCGGCCGGCCGCCTGTGGCGCGATGCCAAGCTGTACGAGATCGGCGCGGGGACCAGCGAGATCCGCCGCATGCTGATCGGGCGGGAACTGTTTGCGGAGACGATGTAAGGCGGTAGCGGGCGGCGCTCGCCGCCCGCTGCCTGCGATCCTTCCTGTCAGCCGCCTTGGGCGCTTCCGCCCGGTTCGAACGGATTCAAGATTTCCACGCCCAGCGCGCGAAAGTCCGCAACGTTGCGCGTTACCACCGTCAGGCCGTTGGCCCTGGCGGTCGCGGCGATCATGGCATCTTCGTAGAGGGTGTCGGACTTGCGGTGCATCAGTCGCGCCCAGTGCCGGAACGCCGCCGCATCCATCGGCAGCACGTTATAGGCGCCTGCCACCCGCTCCAGCCAGCTTTCGATCTCGGCCGCCTTGGCCGGGTCCTGTTCGCGCGTCATCTCGATGCCGGCCTGGATTTCTCCGATCGTGACCGCGGACAGGAACACATGCGGGTCATCCACCGATTGCAGCCATGCCACCACGCCGCCATGCGGCTTGGGTCGGCGCAGTTCCGAAACCACATTGGTGTCGAGCAGGTACATGCGCATTACCCGAGCGGTTCGACCTTGCGCCGCCGGGCCTGCCCGCGGGGTGGCACGATCGGTTCGGTGCGCGCCTCGCCGGACAACAGCAAAGCCTTGAGTGACGGTCGCGCGGTGGCCTGCAAGCGTCGCCACTCCTGAACCGGTACCAGCACGGCCGCTTCCGCGCCGCGCCGCGTGACCATCTGCGGCCCCTCGGACAGGCAGGCATCGAGGAATTCGCTGAAACGCGCTTTCGCATCCTGTACAGGCCACGTGTGCATGGTCGTCTCCATCAGACTAGTTGAATGACTAGTTTGATTCCGGGGCGGATGGCTGTCAATCGGACGCGGGCACAGCGGAACGGAAGGGGCGGGCCAGGTCATACCGCCCCACCGCAAGCACCCTCAATGCCGGGAATAGAGCCCCACGCGATTTCCCTCGCTGTCCATGACCAGCGCGATATAGCCGATCTCCTCGCCGATCGAGGTCTTCTCCATCACCACCTCGCCGCCGGCCGCCTTCACCCGTTCCAGGGCGAGGTTCAGATCCTCGCCGCCATTCAGATAGACCAGCGTGCCATTGTCGCGCGGCTCCAGTTGCGGCATCTGCACCAGCGCGCCGGACGGCTGCGGCTTCGCATACGGAAAGATCGCCATCGGATGGCCGCCGCAAACCTCGCGGCGCAGCGACACCGCAAACACGCTTTCGTAAAAGCGCACCGCACGCTCGATATCCACGACAGGCAGTTCGAACCAGCAGATCGGATCGTTCATTTTCGGGCTCCTGAAAAGTCTCCGCCGCAGGATGCGACGGACAGGGGCATTGTCGGCACCCCCTCCTGACAACGTGGTGTCAGCAGCCTGGCGGGGTCGGCGCGGCCGTCATGCTAAGGTGGCCCGTCCGTCATCGCTGCCGCCACCATGCGTCCCGCCGACCGCCTGTTCCAGATCATCCTCATGCTGCGCAACGGCCGCGTGTTAACCGCGCGGGCGCTGGCCGAGGCGCTGGAAGTCTCGGAGCGCACCATCTACCGCGACATCGCCGACCTCATCGGTTCCGGTGCACCCATCGACGGCGAGGCCGGCGTCGGCTACCGCCTGCGCCGCGGCTACCAGGTGCCGCCGCTGATGTTCACCGGCGACGAACTCGAAGCCCTGGTCATCGGCGCCAAGCTCGTCCAGTCCTACGCCGACCCCGCCCTGGGCAAGGCCGCCGCGCAGGCCATGGCCCGCATCGAGGCGGTGCTGCCGCGCGCGCTGGAGGAGCGCATCGCCGGCAGCGAGATGCGCTTCTGCGCCCCTGACTTCATGCACCCCGCGCCGCTGCGGGAACCGATGACGCTGCTGCGCGAGGGCATGGAAAAGGGGCTGAAGGTGCAGGTGCGCTACCGCCGCGAGGACGGCGAGGTCTCGCAGCGCACGCTATGGCCGCTGGGGCTGGTGTTCTGGGGGCGGTGCTGGACGCTGGGCGCGTGGTGCGAGCTGCGGCAGGGGTTCCGGACGTTTCGGGTGGATCGGATCGAGGCGGTGGAGATGAGGGCGGAGCGGTTCGATGACCGGTATGGGCATCTGTGGCAGGGGTATCTGGCGGCGGCGAGGGGGGAATCGGTCGGGGGCGAGCCTACGGCAGGGCGTTGAGACAAGCGCGGGGATGACTGCGCTCTGGACAAGTTGGCCGCTTGCCGTCCGGCCGCGCCGGTTTCCTCGTCGACGGAAGTCCGTGTCCGCTCATTCCGGATAGTCGGCAAAGGTCTCCTTCACCAGCCTGCGCAGCCAGATGTTGGCCGAATCGTGGTGAAAGCGCGGATGCCAATGCTGGCGCAGCGAGAACCGCGGCAACTGGGTGGGCGGCTGGACCACCCGCACCGCCTTGGAGCGCGAGAACACGGCGCCGAGTTCCCGCGGTACGGTGGCGATGAGATCGGGCTGCTGCTCCAGCAGCATCGGCAGGACGAGGAAGTGCGACGTGGTCAGGAAGATCCGGCGCCGGATGCCGAGTTCGTCGATCGCACGGTCGTAGACGCTGGCGGTGCCGCCGAGCGATACGACGACGTGGTCCATCGCCTCGAACTGCGCCAGCGTGAGCTGCTCCCCCACCGCAGTGTTGGTGGCAGCGACGATGGTGACGAAGGGGTGTGTGAACAGGTGCTGCTGGAAGAGCCCCGGCGGGATGGCGCGCAGCGACCCGATGGCGAGATCGGCCTCGCCCGATTCGAGCGTCTCGGCGATCCGCGGGGGCGGCACCTGCAGGGTCTGCAGCGTGCAGTGCGGGGCCTCGCGGCGCAGCCGTTCGATGAGCGGCGGCAGGAAGACCAGCTCGCCCATGTCGGTCATGCAGAAGCGGAAGCAGCGCTCGGCCCGCGCCGGGTCGAAGCGCGGCCGTTGCTGGAGATCGTTGCGCACGATCTCCATCATCTGCAACACCGCCGGCGCCAGCGCCTCGGTGCGCGGCGTGGCCTTGAGGCCGGTTGCGGTCTTGATGAAGAGCGGATCGTCGAGCAGGCGGCGCAAGCGGCCGAGCGCATGGCTCACCGCGCTCTGGCTGAGGCCGAGCTGTTCGGCCGCGCGGGTGGTGCTCTGCTCGCGGATCAGCGCGTCGAGCACGGCGACGAGGTTGAGGTCGAAGTCGTTATGCACGTTGTTCATTACCTTAATCGGCGCCATGAGTTGGACTGATTTTGGGGCGGACACTATGGTTGAGGCAACCGTTCGACCGAGACGGTAACGACAACGATGGAGACAAAACGATGATCCGCCGCAGCCCCCGCAGCCTGCTGTTGTCCCTGCTCGCCCTCGCCGCGCCTGCCTTCGCGCAGGTCCATGTCGGGGTCAGCCTTTCCCTCACCGGCCCCGCCGCCTCGCTCGGCACCCCGGCGCGCAACATGGTCGAGCTGCTGCCGCGCGAGGTCGACGGCACCCGCATCGAGTACACCGTGCTCGACGACGCCTCCGATCCCACCAATGCGGTCAAGAACTTCCACAAGCTCACCGAGGAACACAAGGTCGACGTGGTGATCGGCTCCTCGACCACGCCCTCCACCCTGTCGATGGTGGAGCCGGCCGCCCGCGCCGGCGTGCCGCTGGTGAGCGTGGCGAGCGGCACCGCGATCGTGAGCCCGCAGGACGAGACCCGGCGCTGGGCCTTCAAGGCGGTGCAGAACGAGGCGCTGATGGTGCAGGCCACCGTGGCGCACATGCGGGCCACCGGGGTGAAGCGACTGGGCTTCATCGGCTTCAACACCGCTTTCGGCGAAGGCTGGCTCAACGAGGCGCGTGCCCAGGCCGAAGCCCAGGGCATCCAGCTCGTCGCCGTCGAGCGCTACGGCCAGACGGACACCAGCGTGCTGGCACAGGTGCTCAAGCTGATCGCGGCCAAGCCCGACGCGGTCCTGGTGGCCGGCGCCGGCACGCCGGCCGCGCTGCCGCAGAAGACCCTCGTCGAGCGCGGCTTCAAGGGCCGCATCTATCAGACCTACGGCGTTGCCAATCGCGACTTCCTGCGGGTGGCCGGGCGCGATGCGGAAGGCGCGGTCTTCGCCGTCGGTCCGGTGCTGGTCGCCGATCAACTGCCCTCGGGCAATCCGGTGCGCGCGGTCGCGACCGAGGTCACGGCGCGCTACGAGAAGGCATACGGCGCCGGCTCGATGTCGATCTTCGCCGCCAACGCCTGGGATGCCGGCCTGCTGATCCGCGAGGGCCTGAAAGCGGCGCTGGCGAAGGAGAAGCCGGGCACCCCGGCGTTCCGCGCCGCGCTGCGCGACGGCATGGAAGTCACCCGCGGGCTGACCACCAGCCAGGGCGTGATGAACCTCTCTTCCGCCGACCACGTCGGCTACGACGGCCGCGCCGTCGCGCTGGTGGAAATCCGCCAGGGCGCCTGGCGCTACCTCGGCGACTGACGCCACGGCGGGCGCGGCCCGCCTCCCATCCGGACCAGAAAACATCCACGCCCCGGCCGCTCCGACGGCCGCCGGGCGGGACGGTTCGCGTCCATCACCCGCCATCGACCCTCACCGAAGGAACGAACATGTTTCTGAAAAACTGCTGGTACGTCGCCGCCTGGAGCGACGAAGTCACGGACAGTCTCTTTGCCCGCACCCTGCTCGACACCCCCATCCTGCTGTACCGCGACAGCGCCGGGCAGGTGGTGGCACTCGACGATCGCTGCTGTCACCGCACCGCGCCGCTGTCGCTCGGGCGGCGCGAGGGCGACTGCGTGCGCTGCATGTACCACGGGATGAAGTTCGACCCCAGCGGGCGCTGCGTCGAGATCCCGATGCAGGAAACCATCCCGCCGCAGACGCGCGTGCGGGCCTATCCCGTGGTCGAGCGGTCGCGCTGGATCTGGATCTGGATGGGCGATCCGGAACGCGCCGACCCCGCGCTGCTGCCCGACCACCACTGGCTGGACGACCCGGCGTGGCGCAGCCTGTCGGGTTACATGCTGCACCAGGCCAACTACCTGCAGGTGGCCGACAACCTGTGCGACTTCTCGCACTTCTCCTTCGTCCATCCCGAAACGGTCGGCGGCTCGGTGGCCTACGCCAAGTCGCAGCCGCGCATCGAGCGGCTCGACAACGGCGTGCGCATCACCCGCGGGCTGGACAACGACGAGCCGGCCCCGTTCGTGAAGAAGCTGCGCCCGGAGTGGAAGGCGGTGGATCGCTGGAACAATTACGAATTCCTCGTACCCGGCGTCCTGCTGATGGATTCGGGCAGCGTCCCGGTGGGGCGCGGCGGTGCCGGCGGCAGCCGCGAGGGCGCGCTGCAGTTCCGCGGCTGCCAGGCGATCACGCCGGAGACCGCACGCACCACCCACTACTTCTTCGCCCAGCCCCACAACTTCGGCATCGAGGATGCCGAAGTCACCCGCAAGATCCACCAAGTGCTGATCGACGCCTTCGAGGAGGACCGCCACATCATCAGCGGCCAGACGCGCATGCTGGCGTTCGACCCCGATTTCCGCATGGTGCCGCTCGGCGTCGATGCCGCGCTGTCGCATTTCCGCTGGGTGATGAACAAGCGCATCCGCGAGGAGGCCGAGGCATGACCGCCACGCCGTTTCGCGTCCGTGTCACCGAGCGCACCGCCGAGGCGCGCGATGTCGTCACGCTGGAGCTGCGGGCCACCGCCGACGCGCCGCTGCCGGCCTTCACCCCCGGCGCTCACCTCGAACTTGCGCTGCCCAACGGCCTGGTTCGCCACTACTCGCTCTGCAACGACAGCCGCGAGCGCGACCGCTACGTGATCGGCGTCGGCCGCGCCCCGGCGAGCCGTGGCGGCTCGCGCTACGTCCACCAGTCGCTGTCCGTCGGCGACAGCCTGACGGTGACCGCGCTGCGCAACAACTTCCCGCTGGCGGAGGGCGCTCCGGCCTATCGCTTCGTCGCCGGCGGCATCGGCATCACGCCGCTGCTGTCCATGATCCGCCACTGCGAGGCCGTCGGCTCGCCGTGGTCGCTGCTCTACTGCGTGCGCAGCCGTCAGCGCGCGGCCTTCCACGAGGAACTGGCGCAATGGCCAGGGCGCGTGCGCTATCACGTCGACGAGGAAAGCGCCGGCGCTCCGCCCGATCTCGCTGCCGCCCTGGCCACGCCGGCGGGGGGCGAACAGCTTTACTGCTGCGGGCCCGACGGCCTGATGCGCGCGGTGCGCGAGTGCAGCGCGCACTGGCCCGCCGCCAGCGTGCACTTCGAGTGGTTTTCGGCCCCGGCCGAGGCCGGCGGCGGCGAGGCTGTGGCGGACGATCGCGCCTTCGAACTCGTGCTGCGGCGCCAGGGCAGAACGCTGACGGTGCCCGCCGGACGCAGCATCCTCGACACGCTCGAAGAGCACGGCCTCATGGTGCCCTTCGCCTGCCGCGAGGGCCTGTGCCGCACCTGCGAGACCGCGGTGTGCGCCGGCGCGGTCGAGCACCGCGACTGCGTGCTGTCCGCGGCGGAACGCGAGGCCGGCACGTCGATGATGATCTGCGTGTCGCGCGCGCGGGGCGAATCGCTCGAACTGGATCTCTGACCGCCGCGAACCGGCCGCCGCTGGCCGGTGCTCAGCAGAGCCCGACGAGGCGGGCGATCATCTCGGTGTGCGTGCGGACCTGCAATTTGCGCATCAAGCGGGCGCGATGCGCTTCGACCGTCCTCGGGCTGATCGCCAGGTGGCGGGCGATTTCCTTGCTCGTTTCTCCAAGTGAAAGGAACTTGGCGATCTCGCGCTCGCGCGCCGTCAGGTCTGCCGTGACCGGACGCCGTTTGGAGATGTCTTCGAACATCCACACCGCGCAAGCGTAGGGATTGTCCCTGTCGAGGCTGCGGCCCGAGACGTGGCACCAGAACAGGGTGCCGTTGCGGTGCCGCATGATGCGCTCGTCGCTGTAGCAGCCTTCGGCACGCAGCACCGGATAGGCCTGCTCGCCGATGCGCTGGCCCTCCTGCTCCGAGGGGTAGAGCGAGGCGAGCGTGCGGCCGGCCAGTTCATGGGCGTGATAACCAAACATCGCGGCAAAAGCCTCGTTGCAGCGCTGGATCACGCGGCTGCGCGAAACGCACAAACCCACCGGCGCGAGATCGAACGCGAGTTGGAGATCGTCGTGGGTGAGTTGAACGTCGTGCGGTTCGGCCATCGTTGGACGGGGGTTACGTATGACTACGATAGGGTAGGCATACGAATGGAGCAGGGCAAGCGCGGCCGATAAAGTCGTCTCCGAAGTCGCTTCCAAGAAAACACGCGACACGAGGAGACACTCACCATGACCGCTTGCATCGTCGGCTGGTCCCATTCGCCGTTCGGCCGCCTGGACCAGTTCGATCTCGAAAATCTCATCGTCTCGGTCACCCGGGACGCGCTTGACCATGCCCGGCTGCCCGCCGAAGAGGTCGACGCCATCTGGCTGGGCAATCTCAACGGCGGCTTCGTGCCGGACATCTTCTGTTCGTCGATGGTGCTGCAGGCCGACGACGGCCTGCGCTGGAAGCCGGCGACGCGGGTCGAGAACGCCTGCGCGTCGGGTGCCGCCGCGGTGTATTCGGCGATCGATGCGATCGAGGCCGGGCGCGCGCGGATCGCGCTGGTCGTCGGCGCCGAGAAGATGACCGCGGTGTCCGGTGCCGAGATCACCCGCGTGCTGGGCAACGCGTCCTACGTGCGGGAGGAGGCGAGCGCCGGGCTGAGCTTCCCCGGCATCTTCGCGCACATGGCGCAGGCCTACTTCGCCCGCCATGGCGACCATTCCGCCACGCTGGCCCGCATCGCCGCCAAGGGGCACGCCAACGGCGTGCGCAACCCGTGGGCGCAGATGCGCAAGGTTCTCGGTTTCGAGTTCTGCAATACGGTTTCCGAGCGCAATCCGCTGATCGCCGCGCCGCTGCGCAAGACCGATTGCTCGCTGGTGTCCGACGGCGCCGCCGCGCTGATCATCGCCCACGAGTCCGTGGCCAGGGACTTTCCGCGCGCGGTGCGTTTCCGCGCCCGCGCCCACGTCAGCGACTACCTGCCGATGTCGCGCCGCGATCCGGCCGGTTTCGAGGGGCCGCACCGGGCCTGGCGCCAGGCGCTGCATCAGGCCGGGATCGGCGTCGACGACCTGTCGTTCGCCGAGGTGCACGACTGCTTCACGATCGCCGAACTGCTCGCCTACGAGGCCATGGGGCTGGCCGAGCCGGGCCAAGGGGCGCGCGTGATCGAGGACGGCACGGTGTTCGCGGATGGCCGCCTGCCGGTCAACCCGTCCGGCGGCCTCAAGGCCAAGGGCCATCCGATCGGCGCGACCGGCGTCTCCATGCACGTGCTGTCGGCGATGCAGTTGTGCGGCGAAGCCGGCGACATGCAGGTTGCCGGCGCCCGGCTCGCCGGCGTGTTCAACATGGGCGGTTCGGCGGTGACGAGCTACGTCAGCATCCTGGAGCGCGCGCAATGAACGTCGCCCGGCTGCTGGCGCGCAGCGCCCACGTCCATCCCGGCCGTCCCGCGGTGCTCCACGGCGAGCGTGTGCTGTTCGACTACCGCGAACTCGCGGACCGCGCCGCGCGCATCGCCGGCCATCTGCGCGGGCGGACCGGCCTGCAGCCCGGCGACCGCGTGGCGCTCTTCATGCACAACTGCCCGGAATATCTCGAAGTGCTGTACGGCGTGTGGTGGGCAGGGCTGGCGGTGGTACCGATCAACGCCAAGCTGCATGCCCGCGAAGCGGCCTACATCGTCGAGAACTCGGGGGCGGCGGCGCTCTTCGTCAGCGAGGATTTCGCCGCGGAACTGGCCGGTCTGCTGCCCGGCGATGGCGTACGCGAACTGCACATTCCGGGCTCGGCTGCCTACGGCGCGCTGTTCCAGAGTCCGCCGCTCGAACTGCAGCCCCGCGATTCCGATGCGCTGGCATGGCTCTTCTACACCTCGGGGACCACCGGCCGGCCCAAGGGCGTGATGCAGACGCACCGCAACCTGCTGACGATGGCCGCCTGCTACTTCATGGATGTCGATGCGGTCACGCCCGACGACGTGATGGTGTATGCCGCGCCGATGTCGCACGGCGCGGGCCTGTACAACTTCATGCAGGTCATCAAGGCCGCCCGCCACCTGATTCCCGAGTCGGGCGGCTTCGATGCCGACGAACTGATCGCCCTGTCGCAGCGGATCGGCGGGCTGACCCTGTTCGCGGCGCCGACCATGGTGAAACGGCTGGTCGACCGCATCGAAGCCACCGGTGTCGCCCCGTCGGGCTTCAAGACCATCGTCTATGGCGGCGGCCCGATGTACGTCGAGGACATCCGCCGCGCGCTGGATGTCATGGGCGACCGCTTCGTCCAGATCTACGGCCAGGGCGAATCGCCCATGACCATCACCGCGTTGTCGCGCGAGCAACTGGCGGACCGCGCCGATCCACGCTGGCCGCAGCGCATCGCCTCGGTCGGCTGCGCGCAGGCGCTGGTCGAGGTCCGGGTTGCGGACGATGGCGGGAACCCGTTGCCACCGGGGACCACCGGCGAAGTGCTGGTCAGGGGCGAGTCGGTCATGGCCGGCTACTGGGGCAATGCCGACGCCACCGCGAGCGCCCTGCGCGGCGGCTGGCTATGGACCGGCGACCTGGGCGTGATGGACGAGGACGGCTACCTCACGCTCAAGGACCGATCCAAGGACGTGATCATTTCCGGCGGCTCGAACATCTACCCGCGCGAAGTCGAGGAAGTGCTGCTGATGCATCCGGCGGTGTCGGAAGTGTCGGTGATCGGCCGCCCGCATCCGGAGTGGGGCGAAGAGGTGGTCGCCTGCGTCGTATGCCGCCAGGGCCAGCGCGTCACGGCGGCGGAACTCGATGCCCTGTGCATCGCGCACATCGCCCGCTTCAAGCGCCCGAAGGAATACCGCTTTCTCGACGAGATGCCCAAGAACAACTACGGGAAGGTGCTCAAGACCGCGCTGCGGGCGCGGATCAACGAGCAGTAGGCCGTCCGTTTCCCCAACGGAGCCCACATGCCGGCCGACTCGGGCCGGATTCCACACGGCATACGTGCCGAAAACAAGGAGGAGACTTCAATGACAAGGAAAATGGCATCGGCGCTGTTCGTTTCCGCCGTGCTCGCCACCCCGTTGGCGCAGGCGGCCGAGGTCGTGCTCAAGGTTGCCCATTTCTGGCCGCCGGCGGCGATTTCGCAGCGCAAGGTTCTCGAGCCTTGGTGCGAGAAGATCAAGGCCGCTTCGTCCGGACGGATGGAGTGCCAGCTCTATCCGTCGATGCAGCTCGGCGGCACACCGCCGCAGCTCTACCAGCAGGCCGCCGACGGGGTGGCCGACATCGTCTGGACCGTGCCCGGCTATACGGCAGGCCGTTTCCCGTCAGTGGAGGTCTTCGAACTGCCCTTCATGGCCAAGGATGCGGAAAGCACCAGCCGCGCGCTGTGGGCCTACTACGAGAAGTTCGGCCGCAAGGACTTCGCCGCCGTGCATCCGCTGGCGTTCCATGTCCAGGACCCGGGCTACATCCACACCAACAAGCGCCAGATCAAGAATATCGAGGACGTCAAGGGGCTCAAGATCCGCACGCCGACCCGCGTGACGACCAAGATGTTCACCGCGCTCGGCGCCACGCCGGTGTCGATGCCCATGCCATCCCTGCCCGAAGCCCTCTCCAAGGGCGTGGTCGACGGCTACATCCTGACCTGGGAGTCGGTGCCCTCGGTCAAGCTGCATGAGCTGACGCGCTACCACACCGAAACGGACCGCAGCCAGCCCGCGCTCTATACCGCCGTCTTTGCGATGGTGATGAACAAGAAGCGCTACGAGAGTCTGCCGCCCGATCTCAGGAAGGTGATCGACGAGCACAGCGGCGTCGAGTTCTCGGCCTCCATCGGACGGGCCTGGGACGAGGCGGGTCCGCCCGCGCGGCAGATGGCGATCGAGCGCGGCAACGTGCTGAACATGCTTTCCGGGGCCGAGCTGGATGCCTTCAAGAAGGTCGGGGAGCAGGTCTCCCACGACTGGATCGAGGAGATGACCGCCAAGGGTCATCCGGCGCAGGAAATGTACGACACCGCGCGGGCGCTGCTGCGGCAATACGGCCACTGAGCGGCCACCGGGCGACGCCCCGACGACGGCTGCCGTCGCGTTCTGCCGAACGCAGCGGCCGCACACGAGGAGACATCATGCTGAACACATATCAATACCCGAAATTCGAATTCATCCGTCCGCCGGAACTGGACGGAAAGGGGGATGGCCGCTATCCCCTGGTCGTGGTCGGCGCCGGCCCGGTGGGCCTGGCCGCCGCCATCGACCTCGCCATCCAGGGCAAGCCGGTGCTGGTGCTGGACAACGACGACACCGTGTCCATCGGTTCGCGCGGCGTGGCCTATGCCAAGCGCGTGCTGGAGATCTTCGACCGGCTCGGCTGCTGCGAACCGATGATGGAAAAGGGCGTGTCGTGGAACGTCGGCCGCACCTTCTTCCGCGAGGAAGAAGTCTTCAACTTCAACCTCTGCCCGCAGCCGGACCATCACCGGCCGGGCATGATCAACCTGCAGCAGTACTACCTGGAGGAGTACCTGCTGCGGCGTGCCCGCGAACTGCCTAACCTCGAAATCCGTTTCAAGAGCAATGTGATCGGGGTCACGCCGGGGCAGGATAGCGTGGCCGTCCGGGTGGAAACGCCGGATGGCGGCTACTCGCTGACCACCGACTGGCTGGTCGTGGCCGATGGCGCGAAGAGCCCGATCCGCACCATGCTGGGGCTGGACATCGAAGGCAAGATCTTCATGGACCGCTTCCTGATCGCCGACGTGGTGATGAAGGCGGAATACCCCACCGAACGCTGGTTCTGGTTCGATCCGCCCTTCCACCCGAACCAGTCGGTGCTGCTGCACCGCCAGGCCGACAACGTCTGGCGCATCGACTTCCAGCTCGGCTGGCAGGCCGATCCGGAAGAGGAGAAGAAGCCGGAGAACGTCATCCCGCGCATCAAGGCGATGCTGGGTGACGACAGGGAGTTCGAGCTGGAATGGGTCAGCGTCTACACCTTCCAGTGCCGCCGCATGAACCGCTTCAACCACGGCCGCGTGCTGTTCGTCGGCGACGCCGCGCACCAGGTCTCGCCCTTCGGCGGACGCGGGGCGAATTCCGGCATCCAGGACACCGACAACCTGGCGTGGAAGCTCAAGCTGGTGATGGACGGCAAGGCGCCGGCCACGCTGCTCGATACTTATAGCGAGGAGCGCACCTTCGCGGCGGACGAGAACATCATGAACTCGACCCGCTCGACCGATTTCATCACGCCCAAGAGCACGGTCAGCAAGACTTTCCGCAACGCCGTGCTGGGCCTGGCCGAGCACTACGCCTTCGCCCGCGCGCTGGTCAATTCGGGCCGGCTGTCGGTGCCGAGCCTCCTCACCGAATCTCGCCTGAACACGCCAGACAGGGATGCCTTCGCCGGCGACATGGTGCCCGGCGCGCCGATGGACGATGCACCGATCGAGACCGCGGGCGGCCAACCCTGGCTGCTCGGCGTGCTGGGCAACCGCTTCCAGTTGCTCTACTACGTGCCGGATGCCTCGGCGCTCGACGGCGCTACCGTGCAGGCGCTCACCGGTCTGGCCGACGGCGCGATTCCGGTGGAGGCCATCGTCGTCGCCGAACGTGGCAGCGCGCCCGGCGGGCTGAAGACGGTGATCGACAGCAAAGGCTGCATCCGCGAGCGCTACGACCTGAGCCCAGGCAACACCTACCTCGCCCGCCCGGACCAGCACGTCACCGCGCGCTGGCGCACGCTGGACGCCGCCCGCGTGCGCGCAGCCGTCGCCCGCGCCACCTGCAACGCCTGAAGGAGCCCGCCATGGCCTTGAACACCCAGCCCAATTTCGCCGAACCCGGCAAGCGTTACTTCCGCGCCTTCAGCCCCGGCGACGACTTCTACGAACTGCTGATCGACACCCACCGCGACCTCAGCGACGAGCAGAGCGCGATGGTCAACGCCCGCCTGATCCTGCTGCTCGCCAACCACGTCGGCGACATCGCCGTGCTGCACGAAGCGCTGCAGATCGCCCGCGAAGGCGCCTGAACCATTGCGGCGAGCGGCATGCCAGCCGCTCGCCGCCGAACATCTGGAGACAACCCATGCTGGTCAAGAAAATCCACCACATCGCCTACCGCTGCAAGGACGCGCTGGAAACCGCGCGCTGGTACGAAAAGCACCTGGACATGAAGCTGGTGCTGTCCATCGCCGAGGACGCCGTGCCCTCCACCGGCGAACCCGACCCCTACATGCACATCTTTCTCGACGCAGGCGCCGGCAACGTACTCGCCTTCTTCGAGCTGCCCACCAAGCCGCCGATGGACCGCGACCGCAACACGCCGGCCTGGACCCAGCATCTGGCGCTTCAGGTCGAGTCCATGGACACGCTGCTGGCGGCCAAGGAGAAGCTGGAAGCCGGGGGCGTGGAGGTGGTCGGCCCCACCGACCACGCGCTGTTCCAGTCGATCTATTTCTTCGACCCCAACGGCCATCGCCTGGAACTGGCCGCCAACACCGTGCGCCCGGGCATGCAGGCGGCGCTCGACAAGGTCAAGTGGCCGATGCTGGAAGAGTGGTCGCAGACCAGAAAGGCGCCCAAGCACGCGGCCTGGATGCACGACGGCAGCTACCGGGAAATGTTCCGCTGAGTCCCGCTACCCGGTCTGGCCGGTGACGACAAGAACGAGAAGAGGCCGAGGAGATTTCATTTCGTGGAACCTGAACTGAAACTGGCGCATTTCGCCCATGGGCTCGCCTATGAGGCGGTGCCGGAAGAAGCGCTTGCCGTCGTGCGGCGCATGCTGTTGACCGTGCTCGGCACCGCGGTCGCAGGCGCGGCGGAGGAGGGCTGCGAGGCCGTGCGGGCCTTCGTGCGCTCACAACACGGCACGGGGCCGGCCACGGTGTTCGTCTATGGCGACCGGGTTTCGGCCAGCGGCGCGGCGCTGGTCAATGGCGTCATGTGCCGGGCGCTGGACTACTGCGATGCGATGGCGCCGGGCCTGCACATCGGTTCGTCGCTGATTCCGGCCGCGCTCGCCGCGGCGGAACTCAAGGGCGGGTGTTCCGGGCGGGATTTCCTTGCCGCGCTCGTCGTGGGCGCCGAGACCGCCGCGCGCATGAACCTCACCGAGGCGGCCTACGATGGTGCCGATCCCACCGGCGTGGCCGCCGTCTTCGGTGCCGCCGCCGCGGCCGCGCGCCTGCTCGGCCTGGGCCCGCAGCAGACGCTGCACGCATTGGCGCTGGCCTTCAACCGGGCCGCCGGCAGCTTCCAGAGCAACGTCGACGGTTCGCTCGCCGTCCGCCTGATCCAAGGCTGGGTTGCCGAGTCGGGTGTGGTCTGCGCGCAGCTTGCCCAACTCGGCATCACCGGCCCCCGGCATTTCCTGTCGGGCGTGTACGGCTACGCCCATCTGTTCGCCAAGGGACAGCGGCGGCCGGAGGCGTTCGTCGAGGGCTTGGGGGAGCGCTACCTGCTGATGAACACGATGTTCAAGAAATACCCGAGCTGCGGCCTGACCCAGGGCGTAACCGAACTGGCCTTGCGGGTGAAGCGCGAGTTGGGCGTGGCGCCGGAGGACATCCGTCGGGTGCGGATCGGGTTGCCGCCGTATGCCTACAAGCTGGTCGGGCACCCGTTCGAGATCGGCGACAACCCGCGCGTGAATGCGCAGTTCAGCGCGCACTACTGCGTTGCGAATGCCTTCGTCCGCGGCCATCCGCAACTGGCGCACTTCACCGAATCCAGTATCCGCGAGCCGGCGGTGTGCGCGCTCGCGGAGCGTGTCGAGGTGGTGGCGGACGAGGCCATGGGCGAACGCCACCACACCGCGGTGGACCTGCACGTCGAAACCGCCGATGGCCGCTGCCACGACGCCACGCTCGAGATCGCACCGGGTTTTCCGGGCAATGCGCTGGCGGACGAGGCGCACCTGGCGCGCTTCCGGGACTGCATGGACTACGCCGCGATCCCGCTCTCCGCCCGCCAGGCGGAGCGGCTGATCGAGCGGGTGGCGGCCCTGCATGCGCTGGACGACGTGCGCGTCCTGCTGGGGGACATGGTGAGTGAAGGCACCGCCGCCGCCAATCCATAACGAGGAGACACCAATGAAACTGGCAACACTGAAACAAGGCGGGCGTGACGGCACACTCGTCGTCGTCAGCCGCGATCTCGGCCGCTGCTGCCCGGTGCCGCACATCGCGCCGACGCTGCAGGCGGCGCTGGACGACTGGGACGAACTCGCCCCGAGCCTGCGGGCCATGTACGAGCGGCTGAACGCCGGCGAAGTCGAGGATGCGCAGCCGTTCTCGGCCGCGGCATGCCAGGCGCCGCTGCCGCGCGCCTACCAGTGGCTGGACGGCTCGGCCTACATGAACCATGTGGAACTCGTGCGCAAGGCGCGTGGCGCCGACCTGCCGCCGTCCATGTACACCGACCCCATCATCTACCAGGGCGGTTCGGACAGCTTCATCGGGCCGTGCGACGACATCGTCGCCGCCGAGGAGTGGGGCATCGATTTCGAGGCCGAAGTGGCCGCGATCATCGGCGACGTACCCATGGGCGCCACCGCGGCGGAGGCGGCCGGCGCCATCCGCCTGCTGATGCTGGTCAACGACGTCTCGCTGCGCAACCTGATCCCGGCCGAACTGGCCAAGGGGTTCGGCTTCGTCCAGAGCAAACCCGCGTCGGCCTTCAGCCCGGTCGCGGTGACACCAGACGAACTCGGCGCGGCCTGGCATGACACCCGGATGCACCTGCCGCTGCGGGTGGCGCTCAACGGCCAGCCCTTCGGCATGCCGAACGCCGGCGTGGATGCCACCTTCGATTTCGGCATGCTCGCTGCCCACGTCGCGAAGACGCGCGAACTGGAAGCCGGGACCATCGTCGGCACCGGCACCGTGTCGAACAAGCAGGGCGGCTTGTGGGGGTCGTCGATCGCCAATGGCGGCGTCGGCTACTGCTGCATCGTCGAATTGCGCACCTACGAGACGCTGGAGCAGGGCAAGCCGAGCACCGGCTACATGCGGGCGGGCGACACCGTGCGCATCGAGGTGCTCGATGGCGACGGTCGGAGCGTGTTCGGCGCGATCGAGCAGAAGGTCGTAGTCCCGGCCCTGGCACCCCAATCCGGAGGCGCTCATGGCTGAGTCCCTGGAACACCCTCTCATCGTGGCTTCCGGTCCGTTCGGCAGGACCGTGGAAGCAGCCTGCGCCAGCCTGGCGATGCTCGGCGGCGCGATCTTTCTCATCGAAGCCATCATGTCGGTGGTGAGTGTGGTCGGGCGTGCGCTCTTCAACTTGCCCGTGCCGGGTGACTACGAACTGGTGCAGATGATGTCGGCGATGGGCATCGCCATGTGCCTGCCCTACTGCCAGCTCAGAAAAGGCCACGTGTTCGTCGATTTCTTCACCCTGTGGGCGCCGGCAGCGCTGAAACGCTTGCTCGATTCGCTCGCCGCGCTGCTGCTGGCCGCGTCGGCCTTCTTCCTCGCCTGGCGGGTGTGGGATGGCATGCTCGAAATGCGTGAATACGGCGAAACCTCGATGGTGATCGCGCTGCCGATCTGGTGGGGCTATGTGCCAGTGGTGCCGTCCTTCGTGCTGTTGGGCGTTGCGGCGCTGCAGACCTTCGTGTGCGAAGTGACAGGGGAGGGCGAAGCATGAGCGGCACGACGATTGGCCTGACCATGGGCGTGGTGATGATGGGCATGCTGGCGCTGCGGGTGCAGATCGGCATCGCCATGTTCCTCGCCGGCGCCATCGGCTACGTGTGGGCATCGGGCTGGGACCCCCTGCTCGCCTACCTCAAGAACGCGCCCTACGGCCGCTTCTCGCTGTACGACCTGTCGGTCGTCCCGCTCTTCCTCCTGATGGGCCAGTTCGCCACTCACGGCGGCCTGTCGCGCGCACTGTTCCGTGCCGGCAACGCCTTCATCGGCCACTGGAAGGGCGGCATGGCGATGGCGGGCGTGGGCGCCTGCGCCGGCTTCGGCGCGATCTGCGGTTCGTCGCTGGCGACCGCGGCGACGATGTCGCACGTGGTGATGCCGGAACTGAAACGCCATCAGTACAAGCCGGGCCTGGCCGGCGGCGCGCTGGCCGCGGGCGGTACGCTCGGCATCCTGATTCCGCCCTCGGTGCCGCTGGTGATCTACGCCATCCTGGCCGAGCAGAACATCGCCAAGCTCTTCGTCGCGGCCTTCGTGCCCGGCGTGCTGGCGGCGCTGGGCTACATGGTGGTGATCGCCATCGTCACCCGGCTCGACCCGGCAGCGGGCGGCCCCGGCAGCCCCAGGCACACTTGGGCCGAGCGCCTCTCAACGGTGATCGACACCTGGCCGGTGATGCTGATCTTCGCGGTGGTGATCGGCGGCATCTACGGCGGGCTGTTCACCCCGACCGAGGCCGCGGCGGTGGGCGTGGTCGCGACTGGCGTCACCGCCTGGAAGTCGGGCGGGTTGAAGGGCGAAGGGCTCATGGATTGCATCTACGGCACCGCGACCGGTACCGGCATGATGTTCCTGATCCTGCTCGGCGCCGACATGCTCAACGCTTTCATGGCCGTGAGCCAGATGCCGGTCGAAGCGGCGAAATGGGTGGATGGCATGGGCTTGGGTCCCTTCACGGTGCTGATCGCCATCATCGTCGTCTACCTGCTGCTCGGCTGCGTGATGGACAGCCTGTCGATGATTCTGCTGACCATTCCCATCTTCCTGCCCATCGTGCTGGGCATGGACTACTGGGGCCTGAGCACGGAGGACAAAGCGATCTGGTTCGGCATAATCGCGCTGGTGGTGATGGAGGTCGGCCTGATCACACCGCCGGTGGGGATGAATGTCTACATCATCAGCTCGATGAACAAGGACATCCCCATGTCCACCATCTTCCGCGGCGTGGTGCCGTTCCTGGTTTCGGACCTGCTGCGTATTGTCGTTCTGGTGCTGTTCCCGAGTATTTCGCTGTTCGTGCTGCGCTGGATCGGTTAGCGCGGCGGGCTGCTCCGAAGGCGTGGCATTCACGGATGCCACGCCACCGGTGAGCCGTCGCAAAGACAGCGGCGCCGATGGCCTGGCAATCGTCTTTCTCCAAGGCCGATGCCCCTCCCAACACGGTGGACTGCTCCTGCGATGAGTAGGCTGCCCTGCGGGTTGCGCTCCTCGATTGCCCGCATACGGACCAAAATGCTCATGAACCCTGCACTTGCCGCTTTGTTTCTGTCGTTGCTTCTCGGTGTGCAACCGGTGAATGGGTGTGACGGTACAGCGCTCCACTTGGCATCAGGTTTAACGTCCTCTTCATTTCCCCCTGGCGCATTTTGCAACCCTCTTGGCACCCCATGCGGCCCACAACCGTCTAGTCTTCCCCATCCGTAAGCGGACGCGCACACTCGCATCCGCAGGCGGCAGTTCCCGCGCCCTCAGGCCGGAACCGCCGCCCAAACCAACAAGGGACGGGGAGACATGAGCACCATCAAGTCCAGCATCAACACCCGCTCGGCGGACTTCCAGGCGAACGCCGCCAGCCTGCGCAGCCTGGTCGAGGATCTGCGCGCCAGGGCGGCCGAGGTGGCGCTCGGCGGCGGCGAGGCGGCGCGGGCCAAGCACTCTGCGCGCGGCAAGCTGCTGCCGCGCGACCGCGTCGATCATCTGCTCGATCCGGGCACGCCTTTCCTCGAGATCGGGCAACTCGCCGCGCACGGCATGTACGACGACGAGGCACCGTCGGCGGGCGTCGTCACCGGCATCGGCCGCGTGCAGGGCGTGGAGTGCATGATCGTGGCCAACGATGCCACGGTGAAGGGCGGCACCTACTACCCGATGACGGTCAAGAAGCACCTGCGCGCGCAGGAGATCGCCGAGCAGAACAACCTGCCTTGCGTCTATCTGGTGGATTCCGGCGGCGCCTTCCTGCCGCGGCAGGACGAGGTGTTCCCGGACCGTGACCACTTCGGCCGCATCTTCTTCAACCAGGCCAACATGTCGGCCAAGGGCATTCCGCAGATCGCGGTGGTGATGGGCTCGTGCACCGCCGGCGGCGCCTATGTGCCGGCGATGTCGGACGAGACGGTGATCGTCAAGAACCAGGGCACCATCTTCCTCGGCGGCCCGCCGCTGGTGAAGGCGGCCACCGGCGAGGTGGTGAGCGCCGAAGACCTCGGCGGCGGCGACGTGCATACGCGGCTGTCCGGCGTGGCCGACCATCTCGCCGAGAACGACACGCACGCGCTGTCGATCGCGCGGCGCATCGTCGCCAACCTCAACCGCGTGAAGCCGGTCGGCGTCGCCCTCGGTGCGGGCGAGGAGCCGGTCTACGATCCCGAAGAGATCTACGGCATCGTCCCCACCGACACCCGCAAGCCCTACGACGTGCGCGAGATCATCGCGCGCGTGGTCGACGGCTCGCGCTTCGACGAATTCAAGGCGCGCTACGGCACCACGCTGGTCACCGGCTTCGCCCAGCTCCACGGTTACCCGGTGGGCATCGTCGCCAACAACGGCATCCTGTTCGGCGAGTCGGCGCAGAAGGGCGCGCATTTCATCGAACTGTGCGGCCAGCGCGGCATTCCGCTGCTCTTCCTGCAGAACATCACCGGCTTCATGGTCGGCCGCAAGTACGAGAACGGCGGCATCGCCAAGGACGGCGCCAAGATGGTGACCGCGGTCGCCACCGTGCAGGTGCCCAAGATCACCACGCTGATCGGCGGCTCCTTCGGCGCCGGCAACTACGGCATGTGCGGCCGTGCCTACAGTCCCCGCTTCCTGTGGATGTGGCCCAATGCGCGCATCAGCGTGATGGGCGGCGAACAGGCGGCGAGCGTGCTCGCCACCGTGCGCCGCGACGGCATCGAGGCCAGGGGCGGCGCCTGGAGCAAGGACGAGGAAGAAGCCTTCAAGGCGCCGATCCGCGACCAGTACGAGGCGCAGGGCCACCCCTACTACGCCACCGCGCGGCTGTGGGACGACGGCGTGGTCGATCCGGCGCAGACGCGCCGCGTGCTCGGCCTGTCGCTGTCGGCGGCGCTCAACGCACCCATCCCGCAGACCCGCTTCGGCGTGTTCCGCATGTGAGCGCCGGGAGAAACACACGATGAGCTACGAGACCCTGGAAATCCTGCGCGACGGCGGCGTGGCGACGGTGTGGATGAACCGGCCGGACGTGCACAATGCCTTCAACGCGCAACTGATCGCCGACCTCACCGCCGCCTGCCGTGCGCTCGACGCCGACGACACGGTGCGCGTCGTGGTGCTGGCCGGGCGCGGCAAGAGCTTTTCCGCCGGCGCCGACCTCAACTGGATGAAGGCCGCCGGCGAGGCGAGCGAGGCCGAGAACTTCGCCGACGCGATGAAGCTCGCCGGCATGCTGCGCACCCTGGCCGGGATGGGCAAGCCCACCATTGCGCGCGTGCACGGCGCGGCGCTGGGCGGCGGCATGGGACTGGCGAGCGCCTGCGACATCTGCGTGGTGGGCGACAAGGCGGTGTTCGCGACCTCGGAAGTGAAGTTCGGCATCATCCCGTCGGCGATCAGCCCCTATGTGATCCGCGCCATCGGCGAACGCCACGCCTATCGCTACTTCCAGACCGCCGAACGCATCGGCGCGGTACGCGCCGGCCAGATCGGCCTCGCGCACGAGGTGGTGGCGACCGAGGAGATCGACGCCAAGGTGGCGGAAATCGTAGACGCGCTGCTGCAGGGCGGCCCGAAGGCGCAGGCCGCGGCCAAGGACCTCATCCGCGCGGTGGCGAACCGGCCGCTGGGCGACGCGGTGGTGGAAGACACCGCACGCCGCATCGCCGCCCTGCGCGCCACGCCGGAGGCCAGGGAAGGGCTGGACGCGTTCTTGTCGAAGCGGTTGGCGGCATGGGTGCCGAGGGGCTGAGTTCGCGGTAACCAAGGCAGGAAGGCAGGAAGAAGGGTGGTACCGGATCGAGCCTGCCCCACCGCCGGACCGGATTCGATGCATCGACGTAACGGCCCTGCCTCGTCGGGTGCGCAGCAAGAAGGGAAGACGGCATGGACTTCATCTACGCCTGGAGCAGCAAACTCGATTCCCTGAGTCCGCTGCTCGACTGGAGCGGCATCCCGCTCGATCTCGCCTCGCTGGCGGCGCTCGCGGCGGGGCTGGGATGGGCGAGCGGGCTGCGGCTGTATGCGCTGGTGTTCGTGCTCGGCGCGCTGGGACGCTTCGGCGGCGTGCATCTGCCGGGCGACCTCGCGGTGCTCACGCATCCGCTGGTGCTGGGACTGTCGGGGCTGATGCTGTCCGTCGAGTTCTTCGCCGACAAGCTGCCCTGGCTGGATTCGCTGTGGGACGCGGTGCATACCTTCATCCGCATCCCGGCGGGCGCCGCGCTCGCCGCCGCGGTGATGGGCGACATGGGCGGCGCGGCGCAGGTGGCCGCGGCGCTGGCCGGCGGCACGCTGGCGGCGGGCACGCACTTCGCCAAGGCGGGCGCGCGCATGGCGATCAACGCCTCGCCCGAGCCGGTGACCAACGTCTCCGCCTCGCTCGGCGAGGACGCGCTGTTCGCCGGCGGGCTGTGGATGCTGCTGCACCAGCCGCTGTGGTTCCTCGGGGCACTGGCGGCCTTCCTGCTGCTGGCCCTGGCGGTGATCGTGCTGATGTGGCGCTTCATCGGACGACTGTTCCGGCCGCGGACGCGGTCCGGAGCGACATGAGACAAGAGAGAGGCTGGAGACGACATGTTTGACAAGATCCTGATCGCGAACCGCGGTGAAATCGCCTGCCGCGTCATCAAGACCGCCCGCCGCATGGGCATCAGGACCGTGGCGGTGTATTCCGACGCCGACGCCGACGCCCGCCACGTGCGCCTTGCCGACGAGGCGGTGCTGATCGGCCCGGCGGCGGCGCGCGAAAGCTACCTGGTGGTCGACAAGATCATCGCCGCGGCCAAGGCCACCGGCGCGCAGGCCATCCACCCCGGCTACGGCTTCTTGTCCGAGAACGAGGACTTCTGCGACGCCTGCGAGCGCGAAGGCATCGTCTTCATCGGCCCGCCGGTGTCGGCGATCCGCGCCATGGGCTCGAAGTCCGAGGCGAAGAAGCTGATGGAGGCGGCCGGCGTGCCGCTGACCCCCGGCTACCACGGCGACGACCAGACGCCCGCCTTCCTGCACCGGCAGGCCGACGCCATCGGCTACCCGGTGCTGATCAAGGCCGCGGCCGGCGGCGGCGGCAAGGGCATGCGCCTGGTGGAGCGGTCCGAGGACTTCATCGACCTGCTCGCCTCCTGCAAGCGCGAGGCGGTCTCCAGCTTCGGCAACGATCACGTGCTGGTGGAGAAATACATCACCCGCCCGCGCCACATCGAGATCCAGGTATTCGGCGACACCCACGGCAACGTGGTGTACCTGTTCGAGCGCGACTGCTCGGTGCAGCGCCGCCACCAGAAGGTGCTGGAAGAGGCGCCCGCGCCCGGCATGACGGCCGGGCGCCGCGCGGCGATGGGCAAGGCGGCGGTCGAGGCGGCGAAGGCGGTGGGCTACGTCGGCGCCGGCACGGTGGAGTTCATCGCCAACCAGGACGGCTCGTTCTACTTCATGGAGATGAACACCCGCCTGCAGGTCGAGCACCCCGTCACCGAGATGATCACCGGCCTGGATCTCGTCGAGTGGCAGTTGCGCGTGGCGTCCGGCGAAAGGCTGCCGCTCGCGCAGGAGCAGTTGCAGATCCGCGGCCACGCGCTGGAAGCGCGCATCTATGCCGAAGATCCGGCGAAGGGCTTCCTGCCGTCGACGGGCCGCCTGGTCCACCTCGCGCCGCCGGCCGAGAACCTGCACGTGCGCGTCGACACCGGCGTGGAAGAAGGCGACGGGATCAGCCCGCACTACGACCCGATGATCGCCAAGCTCATCGTCTGGGACATCGACCGCGACCGCGCGCTCGCCCGCATGCTGCAGGCGCTGGCCGACTACCGCGTGGTCGGCGTGGCCAACAACATCGAGTTCCTGTCGCGCCTGACCGCCTGCCCGGCGTTCGCCGCCGCCGACCTCGACACCGGCCTGATCGAACGCGAAAGGGACTACCTCTTCCCCGAGGACGAGGCGGTGCCCGGCGACGTGTGGCTGGTCGCCGCGCTCGCCGAACTGGTGCGCGAAGGCCGGCGCGCGGAAGAGGCTGCGCGCAGCCATCGCGATCCGCTGTCGCCCTGGCATGCGCGCGACGGCTGGCGCCTGAACGCGACCGCGCGGCGCGAACTGGTGTTCCGCCTCGGCGAGGCGCAGCAGGCGGTCGGCGTGGACTACCTGCCCGGCCGCTACCGCCTGACGGTAGGCGCGCGCAGCGTGCAGGCGCGCGGCGAACTCAATCCGCGCGGCCTGCTGCGCGTCGAACTGGACGGCCTGCGCATGGACGCCACGGTGATCGTCGGCGCCGAGAAGCGCTACGTCTTTCTGCAGGGGCGGGCCTGGCCGCTGACGCGCGTCGATCCGCTGCTGCACACCGGCGAGGGCGCGGGGGCCGAGGGCGGGCTGCTGGCGCCGATGCCGGGCAAGGTCATCGCGCTGGTCGCGGCCGAAGGCGCCGCGGTGGAGAAGGGCGCGCCGCTGCTGATCCTGGAGGCGATGAAGATGGAGCACACCATCACCGCCCCGGCCGCCGGCACGGTGAAGTCCTTCCGCTTCGGCGTCGGCGACCAGGTGGGCGACGGCGCCGAACTGGTGGAATTCGAGGCGAAAGCCTGAGAGCGGCCCGAGCCGCCTGCGGCAAGACGAGACGACGAAGAGCGCAAGAAAGGAGACGAAGGAGATGGGCAACCCGAGCTACGTGCATGGCGCATCCGACAAGCTGCTGATCGGCCAGACCATAGGCCGTTTCTTCGACGAAGCCTGCGCCCGCCACGCGGAGCGCGATGCGCTGGTGGTGCGCCACCAGGACGTGCGCCTGAGCTACGTCGCGCTGAAGCACAAGGTCGATGCGCTGGCCTGCGGCCTGATGCGCCTCGGCCTGGAGCCGGGCGAGCGCGTCGGCATCTGGTCGCAGAACAACGCGGAATGGGCGCTGACGCAGTTCGCCACCGCCAAGGCCGGGCTGGTGCTGGTGAACATCAACCCGGCCTATCGCCGTGCGGAACTGGAATACGCGCTGAACAAGGTCGGCTGCCGCGCGCTGGTCCTGTCGCCGTCGTTCAAGACCAGCGACTACCTGGAGATGATCGGCGACCTCGCCCCCGAACTCGGCCACTGCGAGCCCGGCCTGCTGCGCAGCCATGCGCTGCCGGCGCTGGAATTCGTCATCCGCATGGGCGCCGGGCGCACGCCGGGCATGCTGAACCTCGACGACCTGCTCGCGGCGCCCACGCGCGACGAACTGACCGCGCTGGCATTGCGCGGCGAGAAGCTGCAGTTCGACGACCCGATCAACATCCAGTTCACCTCCGGCACCACCGGCCACCCCAAGGGCGCGACGCTGTCGCACCACAACATCCTCAACAACGGCTACTTCGTCGGCGAGGCGATCCGCCTGGTGCCCGGCGACCGCCTGTGCATCCCGGTGCCGCTGTACCACTGCTTCGGCATGGTGATGGGCAACCTCGGCTGCCTGACGCACGGCGCCACGATGGTGTACCCGGCCGAGGCGTTCGATCCGCTGTCGGTGCTGGAAGCGGTGTCGGACGAGAAATGCACCGCGCTGTACGGCGTGCCGACCATGTTCATCGCCGCGCTCGACCATCCGCGCTTCGCCGGATTCGACATCGCCAGCCTGCGCACCGGCATCATGGCCGGCAGCCCGTGCCCGATCGAGGTCATGAAGCGCGTCATCGAACGCATGAACATGCGCGAAGTGACGATCGCCTACGGCATGACCGAAACCTCGCCGGTGAGCTTCCAGAGCGGCACCGACGACCCTATCGACCGCCGCGTGTCCACGGTGGGCCGCATCCAGCCGCACCTGGAAGTGAAGATCGTCGACAACGAGGGCCGCATCGTGCCGCGCGGCATGCCGGGCGAACTGTGCACCCGCGGCTACTCGGTCATGCTCGGCTACTGGGGCGACGAGGCGAGGACGAAGGAAGCGATCGACGCCGCCGGCTGGATGCACACCGGCGACCTCGCGGTGATCGACGAAGCCGGCTACTGCAACATCGTCGGCCGCATCAAGGACATGGTGATCCGCGGCGGCGAGAACATCTATCCGCGCGAGATCGAGGAATTCCTCTACTCCCACCCCGGGATCCTCGACGTGCAGGTGGTCGGCGTGCCCGACGAGAAATACGGCGAGGAACTGTGCGCGTGGATCATCCCGCGCGAGGAAGGCGCGCTCACCGAGGCCGACGTGCGCGCCTTCTGCCAGGGCCAGATCGCGCACTACAAGATCCCGCGCCACATCCGCTTCGTCGACAGCTTCCCGATGACGGTGACGGGAAAGATCCAGAAGTTCATGATCCGGGAGAAAATGAAGCAGGAACTGGGGCTGCAGGAGTCCAGGACCGCCTGAGCCCGCGGGATGCGGCCGCGCCGGCGGCCGTGATCGTCACTCGGAATGGAGCATCGTCCATGACCACTTCAAACCTGCCGTCCTCCGTGCGCATCGTCGAGGTCGGCCCGCGCGACGGCTTGCAGAACGAAAAGCAGGTGGTGCCGACCGACATCAAGGTCGAACTGATCGAGCGCCTCGCCGAAGCGGGGCTGGCGACCATCGAGGCCACCTCCTTCGTGTCGCCGAAATGGGTGCCGCAGATGGGCGACAGCACCGAGGTGCTGCTCCGCGTGCTGGCGCAGCCGGCGCCCGGAGTCTCCTATCCGGTGCTCACACCCAACCTCAAGGGCTTCGAAGCGGCGCTCGCCGCCGGCGCGCAGGAGGTGGCGGTGTTCGCTGCCGCGTCGGAATCCTTCAGCCGCAAGAACATCAACTGCTCGATCGCCGAATCGCTCGAACGCTTCCGCCCCGTCACCGCGGCCGCGCGGGAGGCGGGCGTGAAGGTGCGCGGCTACATCTCGTGCGTCGCCGGCTGTCCCTACGAGGGCGAGGTGGCGCCGCGGAAGGTGGCCGGGGTCGCCGCCACGCTGCGCGACATGGGCTGCTACGAGATCTCGCTCGGCGACACCATCGGCACCGGCAACCCCTTGAGCATCCGCCGCATGCTGGAAGCGGTCATGCAGGAAGTCCCGGCCGCGCAACTGGCCGGCCACTACCACGACACCTACGGCATGGCCGCGGCCAACGTCTTCGCCTCGCTCGACATGGGCGTGGCGGTGTTCGACGCCTCGGTCGGCGGTCTCGGCGGCTGCCCGTATGCGGCCGGCGCATCCGGCAACGTCGCCACCGAGGATCTGGTGTGGCTGCTGCACGGCATGGGCATCGCCACCGGCATCGACCTCGACCGCCTGGTCGACACCGCCGCCTGGATCAGCGCGCAGCTCGGCCGCGAGCCGGCTTCACGCGTCGCGCGCGCGGTGCTGGCCAAGCGCGCGCAGGCTGCGTGCGTGAACTGAACGGGATGAGTGCCTGGAGGCTGGATGCCGGCTGCAGGTGCGAGCTTCACCAGTCGAGTGTCGCCGGGATGGTCCGAAGTCCCCGACGTCGCATGGGGTCTCCAATGCGGCGATGGAGTCCGCAACACGGCAGGTCTGGCGGCGGGGGATGCGCGGAGCGGACGAGCACTGTCCGAGTCCCGAGCGAAGCGAGGTCGAGTTGCGCAGGACGCGGAGCGCATCCCCCGCCGCCAGACCGGATCCAGAGCAACCATGCCAAAGCACGCGCAATCCCTCCACACGACCGGCGCACGGCCATGCGCCAGCCGGCCCCGCGATTACAATGGCCGTCCCCGACGAGAGCCACGGAAATGAGCGTCCCTTCCCCCTGCATCAACATCTGCCGCATGAGCGCGGAAACCGGCCTGTGCGAAGGCTGCCAGCGCACGATGGACGAGATCGCATGCTGGAGCCGCAGCTCCGACGCCGAGCGGCGCGCCATCCTCGCGCTCGTCGCGCGGCGGCGGGAACGGCTCCCGGCCGCGCGCGCCACGGCAGAGGGAGCGGCGCGATGAGCGGCGATGCACTGTGCGTGGGCGTGTGCATGATCGACTGGGACTCCGGCGTCTGCATGGGCTGCGGACGCACCGCGGACGAAATCAACGGCGTGCCCGTCCCGCCGCCCACGGACGAAGCGGCGCCGGCCGCGCCGCTGCCGCCCAACGTGGCGGCGGAAGTCGGCGAGGGCAGCGATTGAGCGCCGCGCTGCGCTTCCCGCCCGGCCTGCAGGTGTTCGAGCGCGGCTGGCTGTCGGCCAACAACATCCTGCTGCTCGACGGCGACGAGGCGACGCTGATCGACAGCGGCTACGTCAGCCACGCGCCGCAGACGCTGGCGCTGCTGCGCGGCGCGCTCGGCGGGCGGCGCCTCGCGCGCCTCATCAACACCCATTCCCATTCCGACCACATCGGCGGCAACGCCGCGGTGCAGCGCGAATTCGGCTGCACGATCACCGTGCCCGAAGGCATGGCCGCGGCGGTGGCGGACTGGGACGAAGCGGCGCTGCTGCTGTCCACCGCGGCGCAGACGGGCGAGCGCTTCGCCGCCGACGCCACGCTGGCCGCGGGCGACGTCTTCGCCGCCGGCGGACTGCAATGGCAGGCGCTGGCGGCGCCGGGCCACGACATGGATGCGCTCGTCTACTACAACGCCGAGCGCCGCATCCTGATCTCGGGCGATGCGCTGTGGCGCGACGGCTTCGGCATCCTGTTCGCCGACGTGCTGGGCAGCGGCGACGGCGTGGGCGCCGCGCGGCGCACGCTGGAGGCGATCGGCCGCCTCGCCGTGGATGCGGTGATCCCCGGCCACGGCGCGCCGTTCTCCGATTTCGACGATGCGCTCGAACGCGCCTTCGCGCGGCTGCGCGCCTTCGAGGACGACGGCGCGCGCATGGCGCGCAATGCGATCCGCGCCTGCCTCACCTTCCACCTGCTCGATGCGCGCAGCATCGCGCTCGACGAACTGCCGCGCCACCTGGCGGAAACGCCGCTGTACCGCGAGGCGAACGCCCGCTTCCTTGGCCTCGCGCCGGATGCGCTGGCGGCCTGGCTGGTGGGTGAACTCGAGCGCGCCGGCGTGGCGCATCGGGAGCACGGCGCGCTGGTCGCGTCGGCGGGGAGCAGCCTGCCGCCGGCGCAGGCCGGCGCGCCCCGGCCCGCGGGCGGAGCAGCCTGAACCTGCCGGCGGCCGGTCCGTACCCGACGCCCGGCTGCGGGCGGCGGTTCGGAGCGGCATCGGATGGGCCGCAGGGAACGCGCGGCGCTTTTCCCGTCTAAGCGGGTTGGGCGTCTCCGAGCGCTGCGAGCATGGGGCCGGCGCGGCGGGGCGGTTATCCGAAACCGGCAACGCGGGCCGGCGCCGCGCCGGCCGCCGGGGCTGCGCTATAGTGGCGGCGGCAAATTCGGCTTCTTTCGTCGGTTGGGGAACATGCAGATCGTACTCATCAGCGGCCTTTCGGGCTCGGGCAAGAGCATTGCGCTGAACGTGCTGGAGGACGCCGGCTACTACGTCGTGGACAATCTGCCGGCAACGCTGCTGCCGCAGCTCGTGTCCCACCTGCGCGGCGTCGGCTACGGGCGGGTGGCGGTGGCGGTGGACATGCGCTCGGGGGTCAGCATCGCGGCCCTGCCGGTCCAGGTCGAGGCGCTGCGCGGCATCGTCGACGACCTGCGCTTCATCTTCCTGGAGGCGCGCGACGACGCGCTGATCGCGCGCTTCTCCGAAACGCGCCGCCGCCACCCGCTGGCCGAGGAGGGCGTGTCGCTGGAGGAGGCGATCCGCCGCGAGCGCGAGGCGCTGGACGAGATCGCCGAACTCGGCCACCGCATCGACACCAGCGACTTGCACCCCAACACCCTGCGCGCCTGGGTGAAGGACTTCATCCACGTGGAGGCGAGCGAGGGACTCACACTGATGTTCCAGTCCTTCGGCTTCAAGTACGGCATCCCGCTCGACGCCGACCTGGTGTTCGACGTGCGCTGCCTGCCCAATCCCTATTACGACCTGAACCTGCGCCCGCTTACCGGCAAGGACCAGTTGGTGATCGACTTCCTGAAGCGCATCCCCGAAGTGGGCCGCATGGCGGAGGACATCCGCAGCTTCGTGGCCAACTGGCTGCCGGCCTACGTGCGCGACAACCGCAGCTACCTGACGGTGGCCATCGGCTGTACCGGCGGCCAGCACCGTTCGGTCTATCTGGCCGAATGGCTGGCGGGGAAGTTCGAGGACAAGGTGCGGGTGATCGTGCGCCACCGCTCGGCGGCGCGGCGCGCGGTGGACCAGACGGCTTCGCGCCAGTGAGGATGAGCCCCGGCGCATGGCGGCACCTGCTGCGTCCGGGGGACGTGCTGGTGGCGCTGGCCGGGCTGGGCGTGTGCGTGCATGCAGCCGTCCTGCTGTGGCAGGGCGGCGCGCCGGACGGCGCGGTGGTGAGGGCGGGAGGCAAGGTGTTCGCCGAACTCGGCCTGTCGCGCCGGCAGGTCGTCGATGTGCCGGGGCCGCTGGGCATCACGCGCATCGAGATCGAGCCGGGCCGCGCGCGCGTCGCCTCCGACCCCGGGCCGCGGCAGTACTGCGTGCGCCAGGGCTGGCTGAGCCGCGCCGGCGCGGTGGCGATCTGCGCGCCCAACCAGGTCAGCCTGACGCTGACGGGGCGCGGGGCGGACTATGACGCGCTCAACTATTGAACTCGTTCCCACCGCAGAGGACCACCGCATCGCCCGCCACGCGGCGGCGGCCATCGCGCTGACGGTGGCCGAGGCGGCGATCCCGCTGCCCTTGCCCGGCGTCAAGCCGGGGCTGGCCAACATCGTCACGCTGGTGGTGCTGGCGCGCTGGGGCTGGCGCGAGGCGGCGTGGGTGGCGCTGCTGCGCGTGTTCGCCGGCAGCCTGCTGCTCGGCCAGTTCCTCGCGCCCGGCTTCTTCCTGAGCCTGTCGGGGGCGCTCGCCAGCCTCGTCGCGCTGGGCGCGTCCATGCATCTGCCGGCGCGCTGGTTCGGCCCGGTGAGCCATAGCATCCTGGCTGCGTTCGCGCACATCGGCGCGCAGTTGCTGGTGGCGCGGCTGTGGCTGGTGCCGCACGACGGCGTGTTCTACCTCGTGCCGGTGTTCGCCATGGCGGCGGTGGTGTTCGGCCTGGCCAACGGCCTGGTGGCGGCGCGCCTGCTCGCCGAACTGCGGGCCGCGGGGCCGCAGGGGCCTGCGGCGGGCTGAGGGCCGTTCAGCCGAGGTGGGCCGGGAGCCACTGCAGCAGCCGGCGCCAGCCGTCCTCCGCCTCGGCCGGGCGGTAGCTGGGGCGGTAGTCGGCATGGAAGGCGTGCGGCGCATCGGGATAGACGACGATCTCGCTGTGGTTGCCGGCCTTGGCCAGCGCGGCGCGCATCGCCTCCACGTCCTTCAGCGGAATGCCCTGGTCCTGGCCGCCGTAGAGGCCCAGCACCGGCGCGTGCAGGCGCGCGGCGACGTCCAGCGGGTGGCGGGGCGTCATGTTGGTGGGCGAGCCGTCGAGGCGGCCGTACCAGGCCACGCCCGTCTTCAGCCTGGGGTTGTGGGCGGCGTACAGCCAGACGATGCGGCCGCCCCAGCAGAAGCCGGTGATGGCGAGCCGGTCCGGGTCGCCGCCTTTTTCCGGGGCCCAGCCGGCGCAGGCGTCGAGATCGGCCATGACCTGCGCATCGGGGATGCGCGACACGACGTTCTCCACCAGGGCCGGGATGCTCTCGTATTTGGACGGATCGCCGACGCGGAAGTACAGCTCCGGCGCGATCGCCAGGTAGCCCGCCTTCGCCAGGCGCCGGCATACGTCGCGGATGTGCTCATGCACGCCGAAGATCTCCTGCACCACCAGAACCACCGGCACGGCGCCGTTCGCGGCCGACGCGGCCGGCCGCGCGAAATACAGCGGCAGGCTGCCGCCCGCCACCGCGATCGTGGCGTCGCCCGCCTCCAGTCCCTCCGCATCGGTCGTGATCACCGTCTGTGCCTGCACGGGCTGCACCGCCAGCGCGAAACCGGCGGCGGCGACGGTGGTGACGAAGGTGCGCCTGTCCATGTGGGCGGCGGGGAGCAGGCTGTCGATCTCGGGGTGGGCGACGGTGTTCATGAGGGTCTCCGGTGGGGGCGGGTTCTTCTTGGCCGGGCGTCGAACGGCGCGACGATGTGACGCGCCGGCCAGGACGAATGTTCCGCAAGCGGCGCGGCGATTGCAAGGACGGCGGCAACGTGGTGTATTCGGGCATCGGGCCCGGCGCTGCGCCGCGGTCCGCACGACAAGGACCAGGAGACCCTCATGACCGAGCGCGCCATCAGCCGCTTCCCGCTACCTCCACTCGATTCGCTGCCGCAGGACGTGCGCGGGCGCATTCTCGCCGTGCAGGAAAAGGCGGGGTTCGTGCCCAACATCTTTCTGGCGCTCGCGCACCGGCCGGCGGAGTTCCACGCCTTCTTCGACTACCACGATGCGCTGATGGAAAAGGACGCCGGCCTCACCAAGGCCGAGCGCGAGATGATCGTCGTCGCCACCTCCGGGGCCAACGAGTGCCTGTACTGCGTGGTGGCCCACGGCGCGATCCTGCGCATCCGCGCGAAGAATCCGCGCCTGGCCGACCAGCTTGCGACCAACCACCGCAAGGCCGAGATCACGCCGCGCCAGCGCGCGATGCTCGACTATGCGATGAAGGTCGCGCTGCGCGCGCAGGAGATCGGCGACGAGGACCATGCCGCGCTGCGGGCGCACGGCTTCGACGACGATGCGATCTGGGACATCGGCGCCATCGCCGCCTTCTTCGGCATGAGCAACCGCATCGTGAACTTCGCCAGCATCGCGCCCAACGACGAGTTCTATCTGATGGGACGCCTGCCCAGGACCTGAGCGGGGCGCCATGAGCACGCCGCAGGGCGGGGCGGTCGAGGCCGAGGTGCTGCGCATCGTCGGCGAACTCGTCGGCGAGCTGCGCGCCGGACGGCCGGCCGCGGCGGCGCTGGACAGCCACCTCGAGCGCGACCTGGGCCTGGACAGCCTGGCGCGGGTGGAGCTTCTCGCCCGCCTCGAACGCAGCGCCGGCGTCAGGCTGCCGCCCGACACGCTGGCCGCCGCCGAGACGCCGCGCCAGTTGGCGCAGGCGCTGCACGACGCGCATCCGGACATCGCCGCGGCCGTCCCCGAACCCGTCGCGGCGGCGCCGGCCCGAGAGCACGTCGAGGCGCCGGCGGCGGCCACGCTCGTCGAGGTGCTGCAATGGCATGCGCAGCACTGGCGGCAGCGTGTCCATGTGCGCCTGCTGCATGACGATGCCGAGGTGGCGGCGCTCAGCTACGGTGCCCTGCTCGACTCCGGCCTGCAGATGGCGGCGGGCCTGCGGCGCACCGGGCTGCAGCCCGGCGACGCGGTGGCGATCATGCTGCCGACCGGGCTCGAGTTCTTCGCCGGCTTCTTCGGCGCGCTGCTGGCGGGCGGCGTACCGGTGCCGATGTACCCGCCGACGCGGCCGTCGCAACTGGAGGACCATCTGCGCCGCCAGGCCGGCATCCTGGCCAGTTGCGGCGCCCCGGTCCTGCTCACGGTGGCGGAGGCGCGCCTGGCGGCCGGCGTGCTGCGCGCGCAGACGCCGACGCTGCGCCACGTCGTCACGCCGCCGGAACTGCAGGAGGATGGCGCTGCGGGGACGGCCGCGCCGGCATCGGCAGGCGGACTCGCGCTGCTGCAATACACCTCGGGCAGCACCGGCAACCCCAAGGGCGTGATGCTGACCCACGCCAACCTGCTCGCCAACATCCGCGCCTGGAGCGGCGCGATCGCGCTCGCTCCCGGGGACGTGTGCGTGAGCTGGCTGCCGCTGTACCACGACATGGGCCTCATCGGGACCTGGCTCGGCAGCCTGTACAACGGCAATCCCCTGGTGCTGATGCCGCCGCTGGATTTCCTGTCGCGTCCGGTCAACTGGCTGCGCGCGATCCACCGTTACCGCGGCACCATCACCGCGGCGCCGAACTTCGCTTTCGAACTGGTGGTGCGCCATGCCGCCCGGGCCGAACTCGCGGGGCTGGACCTGTCGTGCTGGCGGCTGGCGATCAACGGCGCGGAACCGGTGAGCCCGGACACGATGGAGCGCTTTTGCGCGCACCTCGCCCCGGCCGGTTTCAGGCGCGAGGCGATGACGCCGCTCTACGGCCTGGCCGAGAACGCGGTCGGGCTCACGGTGCCCGCCCCCGGCCGCGGCCCCCTCATCGACAGGGTGCGGCGCGACACCTTCCTGCGCCGCGCGCTGGCGGTGCCCGCGGCGGACGTCGGCGATGCGGACGCGATCCGTTTCGTCGGCTGCGGGCGGCCGCTGCCCGGGCACGCGCTGCGCGTGGTGGATGCCGGCGGGACGCCGCTGCCGGAGCGGCAGGTGGGGCGCATCGAATTCCAGGGGCCCTCGGCCACCGCCGGGTACTACCGCAACCCGGAGGAGACCGCGCGCCTCTTCGACGGCGACTGGCTCGACACCGGCGACCTCGGCTACCTCGCCGGCGGCGAGCTGTTCGTCACCGGCCGCGTCAAGGACATGATCATCCGCGGCGGGCGCAACCTCTATCCCTACGAACTGGAGGAGGCGATCGGTGCGCTGCCCGGCGTGCGCCGCGGCTGCGTCGCGGTGTTCGGCGCGCTCGACCGGGCGACGGCGGGCGAGCGCCTGGTCGCGGTGGTCGAGACGCGCGAGGACGCGGACGAGGCGCGCCGCACGCTGGTGCGCGCCGTCGAGGACCTGGCGCTGGAACGCCTCGGCCTGCCGCTCGACGAGGTCGTGCTGGCACCGCCGCACAGCGTGCTGAAGACGTCCAGCGGCAAGATCCGCCGCGCCGCGACGCGCGATCTCTACCTCGCCGGCGCGCTGGGCAGTCGCCGCGGCGTGCGCATGCAGATGCTGCGCCTTGCCGCCGCGGGCCTGGCCGCGCAGGGCCGGCACCTGCTGGCGCGCTGCGGTGCGCTGTCGTGGGCCGGCTGGGCATGGGCGATGCTGCTGGTGCTGGCGCCGCCGGTGTGGCTGGCGGTGGTGGCACTGCGCCGTCCCGCGCGGGGCTGGCGCATCGCCCGGCACGGGGCGCGGGCCTATGCGCGGCTGATCGGCGTGCCGGTCGAGGTGGAAGGCACGGTCAACCTGCCGCCGCAGGTGCCGTGCGTGGTGGCGGCCAACCATGCGAGCTATGTCGATGGCCTGGTGGCGGTCGCGGCGCTGGCGCGGCCCTTCACCTTCGTCGCCAAGCGCGAGCTGGGCGAGCATCCGATCGCCGGCCCCTTCCTGCGCGGCCTCGGCGCCGCCTTCGTGGAGCGCTTCTCCCTGGCCGACAGCGTCGGGGCCGCGCGCGAACTTGGCGAACGTGCCCGCGCCGGGGAGTCGCTGTTCTTCTTCCCGGAGGGGACCTTCGTCCGCCGCGCCGGGCTGCGCGAGTTTCGCCTCGGCGCCTTCCTGACAGCCGCGGAGGCCGGCCTCGAGGTGGTGCCGCTGGCGATCCGCGGCACGCGCGCGGTGCTGCCCGACGAAACCTGGATGCCGCGGCGGGCGGCGATCACCGTGCATCTGGACGAACCGCTGGCAGCCTCGGGGCGCACCTGGCAGGCGGCCGTTGCCCTGCGGGATGCGGTGCGCGCCCGGATACTCGCCCGCTGCGGCGAACCGGATCTGGCCGGCTGAAGGTGCAACGGCCCGCCCCAAGGGGTGCCGGCACGCTCGATGGACGGGCGATGGCGGTACGGCATGGCACCATGGCGGGCGAGGCGCATGCCCCGCAGCCGCCGGAGACGGCGTCCGTCCCCGGCCGGGCGCCGCCATGCGAAACGATGGAATCTGGCAGCCGTGCTGCCCGGGAGTGCCTGGAAGGATGATGCGACTGTGCGTTTGTCTCGTCTGCATGCTGTTGCTGCTGTCCGGTTGCGGCGAGCCGCCGCGCGCCGTGCTCCGCGTCGGCGTCAGCCCCTGGGTGGGCTACGACCCCCTGGTGCTTGCCGGTGAACTGGGGCTGGTCGATGCGCGGCGCGTGCGCGTGGTCGAGGTCGGTTCCAGCAGCGAAAGCCTGCGCGGCCTGCGCAACGGCGTGCTGGAGGCCGCCGCGCTCACGCTGGACGAGGCCCTGCGGCTTGCGGACGAGGGCATGGCGATCCGCATCGTGGCCCTGCTGAGCCTGTCGGACGGTGCCGACGCGGTGGTGGCCCGGCCGCCCGTCGCCACGCCTGCCGACCTGCGTGGCAAGCGCATCGCGGTGGAGGATTCCGCCGTCGGCGCGCTGGTGCTGGCGCGTGTGCTGCAGGCCGGAAAGCTCGAACGCGGCGACGTGTCGGTGCTGCGGGTGGAGGCGTCGCGGCAGCGCATCGCGGCCGGCTCCGGCAACGTCGATGCGGTGGTCGCCTACGAGCCGATCGCCAGCCTGTTGCGGGCCGACGGTGCGCGCACGATCTTCGACAGCCGCCGGATGCCCGGCGAGATCGTCGGCCTGCTGGTGGTGTGCGAGGGCGTGCTGGCCGAGCGCGGCGACGACGTGGTCGAACTGCTGGCCGGCTGGGAGCGCGGGCTGGCCGCCCTGCGCGCGGATACCGCCGGGCACGCGGCGCTGCTCGCGCCCGGCATCGATCTCACGGCGGAGCAATACCACGCGATCCTGGGCGGACTCACCTTCCTGACGCTGGGCGACAGCGTGGCCAGCTTCGAGGGCCGGGCGCCGGCGATCGCCGCGGCCGGCCGCAGGACGGCCGAAAGCCTGCGGGAAATGGGCCTGATCCACGGCAGCGGGGACTGGTCCGCCCTCCTTGCCGCGGAGCCCGCGCGGCAGGCGCTCGGAGGTGCGCGGTGATCCGCCGCCTGCTCTACCTGCTGCCGGCCCGCTACCTCGTGCCGCTGGGCATGGCGGTGCTGGCCCTCGTGCTGATCGCGTTCACCGCCTGGCAGCAGCGGCAGGAGCAGCGCGCGGCGATCGACGCCGAGCAGCGCAGCAGCCTGCGCGGCCGGCTGCATGTCGAGCAGAGGCGGCTGCAGGTCCAGCTCGGGCTCGGCAACCGCATGCAGGCGCGCAGGCTGGTCTCGGAATGGGGGCGCAGGCCCGAGATCACGCATGCCTACCTGGTGGACCCGGAACTGCGCGTCTTCGCATCGATGCGCAGGGCGAGCATCGGCAAGCCGCTCGGCGAAGCGCTGGGCGGCGAGGCGCCCGCGATACGCACCGCGCTGCTCGACGCGGCGCGGCGGCCGGACCTGGGCGTGCATGTCCAGGCCCCTGATGCGCCGGGGCTGGCGCTGGTCGGCCGGGCGGCCGTCGTGCCCGACTACCGCCTCATCGTCTACAGCGACCTCGAGCCCCTCCTGGCCATGCGCACGCATGAGGGCCGCGGCGAGATCTGGCGCGTGTCGGCACTCATCCTGGGCCTGGCCGTCCTCGTCGCCGCCGTCCTGCACCTGCTGTGGTTCCGCCGCGCCCGCCGCCTGGTGACGGCGCTGCGCGCCATCGGCTCCGGCGACCTGGGGACGCGCGCCGGCCTGGCCGGGCGGGACGAGTTCGCCGAGATCGGCGCGGCGGTCGACCAGATGGCCGGCAGCCTGCAGTTCCGCCACACGCGGCTCGAGCAACTGACCTCGATCCTGGCGCGCTCGCCGGTGGTGGCGATGGAGTGGGAGAACAGCCCGGGCTGGCCGGTGAGGATGGTCAGCGACGCCATCTCGCAGTGGGGCTACACGGTCGATCGGGTGCTGGCCGGCGATTTCATCTTCGCCGACCTGATCCATCCCGGCG
Source organism: Thauera sp. K11 (assembly GCF_002354895.1). Taxonomy (NCBI): domain Bacteria; kingdom Pseudomonadati; phylum Pseudomonadota; class Betaproteobacteria; order Rhodocyclales; family Zoogloeaceae; genus Thauera; species Thauera sinica. The sequence continues at coordinate 3,786,272 of NZ_CP023439.1, read as the reverse complement.
ACCGTCCGCGCATCCAGGACGAGGTCGCCCGCCATCTCGCCGAAGGGCCGGACGACTACCGGCAGGAATACCGCCTGAAGACCGCCGACGGGCGCTGGGTCTGGGTGGACGACCGGACCTGGCTGACGCGCGACGCCGGCGGCCGCGTGCTGACGATACATGGCGTGCTGCTCGACATCACCGCGCAGCGCACCGCGGAGGACGAACTGCGCCGCATCAACGCCGGGCTCGAGGCGCGCGTGGCCGAGCGCACCGCGCAGTTGAAGGCGGCCAATCTCGAACTGGAGGCGTTTTCCTATTCGGTATCGCACGACCTCAAGGCGCCCCTGCGTGGCATCGACGGCTACAGCCAGATCCTGCTGCAGGACTACGGTGGCCGCTTCGACGACGACGGCCGCGTGCTGCTTCGCAACGTCCGCCGCGGCGTGGCGCAGATGCATGGACTGATCGAGGATCTGCTCGCCTATTCGCGCACGGAGCGGCGCGCCTTCGAGGCGCAGCCGCTCGGCCTGCGCGAACTGGTGGGCGACGTGCTGGAGTCGCTGCGGCCCGAGCTCGAGCGCTGCGGCGCGGTGGTCGACGACCGCCTGCCGCCGCTGTCGGTCGTCGCCGACCGTGACGGTTTGAACATGGTCGTGCGAAATCTGCTTGATAACGCGCTGAAGTTCAGCCTTAATGCCGCCCCACCGCGCATCTGCCTCGGGGCGCAGGCCGAGGGCGCGCGCGTGGTGCTGTCGGTGCGCGACAACGGTGTCGGCTTCGACATGAAATACCATGACCGAATCTTCGAGATATTCCAGCGTCTGCACCGTGCGGAAGACTATCCCGGTACCGGCGTCGGGCTCGCGCTGGTGCGCAAGGCCGTGCAGCGCATGGGCGGACGGGTCTGGGCCGAGAGCGCCCCGGGGCAGGGCGCCTGCTTCTACGTGGAACTGCGCAAATGACGAACACGCTGGCGTCGCCGCCCATCCTGCTGGTCGAGGACGATCCGGTCGATCTCGACCTCACCCTGCGTGCCTTCGGAGGCAGGCGCTGCGGCCATCCGATCGAGGTGGCGCGCGACGGCGAGGAGGCCCTGTCCTACATCGCACGCTGGGATGCGGGCGAGCGCCTGCCGCTGTTCGTGCTGCTCGACATCAAGCTGCCGAAGATCAACGGGCTCGAAGTGCTGCGCGAATTCAAGGCGCATCCGCAATACCGGCGCATCCCGGTCGTCATCCTGACCTCGTCGGGCGAGGATAGCGACCTGCGTTCCGCCTACGACCTCGGCGCGAATTCCTACATCGTCAAGCCGGTCGATTTCGGCCGTTTCGGCGAGGCCATCGGGCAGGTGGAGAACTACTGGTGCGCGCTCAACCATGGAGTGCAGAAATGATGGCGGCAGGGCAGGCGATGCGGGTGCTGTACGTCGAGGACAGCGCCGCCGACGCGGACCTCGCCCGGCGCGCCCTGGTGCGCGCGGCGCCGGACGCCGAACTGGCCGTCGCGCCGTCGCTCGCCGAGGGGCTGCGGTACCTCGGCGGTGCGCCGGTGCCCGACGTCCTGCTCGTCGATCTGAAGCTGCCGGACGGCAGCGGGCTGGACCTGCTCGCCGGCGTGCGCGCACGCTCCCTGCCCGTGGCGGTGGTGGTGCTGACCGGCCTGGGCGACGAGGAGGCCGCGGTGTCGGCGCTGAAGGCGGGCGCCGACGACTACCTCGTGAAGCGCGACGACTACCTCGCGCGCCTTCCGCGCCTGCTGGCCGACGCCCTGGCCCGCTTCCGTGCGCAGCAGCAGCGCAGGGGGGAACCGCTCAGGGTGCTCCATGCCGAGCGCAACGCGGCCGATGCCGATCTGATGCGGCGCCATCTCGAGGCCCACGCGCCGCACATCCGGCTCGAGGCGGTCGGCAGCGCCGGCGAGGTCCTGGAACGGCTGCCTGCCGCATCCGGCCAGCCCTGCGCCTACGACGTGCTGCTGCTGGACTTCCGCCTGCCCGGCATGGACGGCCTGGAGCTGGCGCGTACGCTGCGGCACGAACGCGGGCTGGACCTGCCCATCGTGCTGACCATCGCCGGGCACGGCAGCGAAGAGGTCGTGGCGCAGGCGGTGAGCCTGGGCGTGGACGACTACCTGACCAAGCACGAGGGCTACCTGTACGAGATTCCGGCCACGCTGGAGAAGGTGCAGCGCCAGGCGGCGCTGGTGCGCGAGCGCGCCGAACTGCGGACCACCGCCGCGCGGCTGTCGCGGCTGCTGATGGCGAGCCCGTCCGTCCTCTACAGCATGAAGTTCGACGGCGGGCACGCCGTCCCGGTGTGGGTCAGCGAGAACGTCGTCCGCCTCACCGGCTTTTCGGTCGAGGAGGCGCTGGCCCCCGGCTGGTGGTGCGGCAACCTCGATCCGCGCGGCTCGGGGGTCGCCGCCGACTGGCTGCAGCGGCTCCTCGAGACCGGCACCCTGCGGCAGGAGTACTGCTTCCGCTGCAAGGACGGAAGCCCGATCTGGCTGCTCGACGAGCTTCATCTGCTGCGCGCGCCGGACGGCCGCCCGCTGGAGATCGCCGGCACATGGACCGACGTCACGCTGCGCAAGCAGGCAGAGCTGCTGCGGGTGGCGCGCGCGGACGTGCTCGACCAGGTCGTCGCGGCGCGGCCGCTGCACGAGATCATGGAGAGCATCGTGCGCCGGCTGGAGTCGATCGCGCCGCAGATGCGCGTGTCGGTGCTGCTCCTGGACGGCAAGACACAGTGCCTGGACGTGGTCGCGGCCCCCAGCCTGCCGGCCTTCTACAACGAGGCGATCCAGGGGCTCGAGATCGGCGACGGCCGCGGCTCCTGCGGCACCGCCGCGTGGCGCGGCGAGACGGTGGTGGTCGAGGATGTGGACACCCACCCCTACTGGACGTCCTACCGCGCCCTGGCACGGGAGGCGGGCCTGCGCGCATGCTGGTCGGTGCCGTTCAAGGATGCCGGCGGGCGCGTGCTGGGTACCTTCGCCGCCTATTTCGGCGAGCCGCGCGGGCCGCAGGGCGCGGAACTCGAGCTGCTGCAGGAATTCGCCCGCATCGCCGGGCTGGCCGTGCAGCGGGTGCGCGCCGAAGCCGCGCTGCGGCAATCGTCCGCGGTGTTCGAGAGCACGCGCGACGGCGTCGTCATCACCACGCTGGAACCGCGCATCGTCGCGGTCAATCCGGCCTACACCGAGATCACCGGGTACACGCCGGACGAGGTGCTGGGCCGCGACCCGAACTTCGTGAAGTCCGGCCGCCACGGGCGGCAGTTCTACCGCGAGATGTGGGCGAGCCTGAACGAACTCGGCTACTGGCAGGGCGAGATCTGGAACCGGCGCAAGAACGGCGAGGTGTATCCGCAGTGGCTGACCATCAGCACGGTGCGCGACGAGGGCGGGCAGGCCAGCCAGTACGTCGGCGTGATGACCGACCTGACCCAGCTCAGGCGCTCCGAGCAGCAACTGGAACGCCTGTCCCACTACGATCCGCTCACCAACCTGCCGAACCGGCTGCTGGTGCAGTCCCGGCTGGAGCATGCGATCGAGCAGGCCCGCCGCCATCACGACGGCGCGGCGGTGCTCTTCCTGGACCTCGACCGCTTCAAGAACGTCAACGACGGCCTCGGGCATCCGGCGGGCGACGAACTGCTGCGCGCGGTCGCGGGGCGCCTGCGCGGCGGCCTGCGCGACGAGGACACGCTGGCGCGCGCGGGCGGCGACGAATTCATCGTCGTGCTCGAGGACCTGCAGTCGCCCGACGAGGCGGCCAGCGTCGCGCAGAAGCTGATCAACCTGGTGCAGCAGCCGTTCGTGCTGTCGGGCGGGCAGGAGGTGATCGTCAGCGCCAGCATCGGCGTGGCGCTGTACCCGGACGACGGCGAGACCGTCACCGAACTCAACCAGCATGCCGACGTCGCGCTCTACCAGGCCAAGGAGCTGGGGCGCAACACGTTCTGCTTCCATTCCGCGGCGCTGACGAGCCGCGTGAACGACCATCTGCAACTGGAAATGCGGCTGCACCGGGCACTCGAGCGCGGCGAACTGCTGCTGCACTACCAGCCGCTGGTCGGCCTGGAGCCGGGGCAGCCGATCCGCGCCGAGGCCCTGCTGCGCTGGCAGCCGCCGGACGAGGCGATGGTCCCGCCGGCCCGCTTCATTCCGCTGGCCGAGGAAACCGGGCTCATCGTGCCGATCGGCGACTGGGTGCTGCGCGCGGCCTGCCGCCAGGCCAAGGCATGGCTCGACGCCGGCCTGCATTTCGGCGGCGTGTCGGTGAATCTTTCGGTACGCCAGTTCCGCCAGAAGGACATCGTCGACGAGGTGGCCGACGTGCTTGCGGCGACGGGCCTGCCGGCGCGCTACCTGGAACTGGAGATCACCGAGTCGGCGCTGATGGAAGGCGTGGAACGGGCGGTGGCGACGCTGGATGCGCTGCGCAGGCTGGGCGTGAGCCTGGCCATCGACGACTTCGGCACCGGCTACTCGTCGCTCGCCTACCTGAAGCGACTGCCGCTCGACAAGCTGAAGATCGACCAGAGCTTCGTGCGCGGCCTGCCGGACGACGGCAACGACCACGCGATCGTCACCGCGACGATCGCGATGGCGCGCAGCCTGGGGTTTTCCACCGTGGCGGAAGGGGTCGAGACCGAGGCCCAACTCGAGGTGCTGCGCAAGCTGGGCTGCAGCGCCTACCAGGGCTACCTGTTCAGCCCGCCGCTGGCGCCGGACGCCTTCGCGCGGCATGCCCTCCTGCTGGTGGCCGGATGAGCCGGCGGCGATGCGCCGGGCGTGGCGCATCGCCGCGCTGCGGCATCACACGTTGGCGATCGACACCGCGCGCGTGTTGAGGTAGGCGTCGAGCGCTTCCGGCCCGCCCTCGGTGCCGTAGCCCGAATCCTTCACGCCGCCGAAGGGCATCTCGGCCGACGGCAGCGCCGGCTGGTTCACCCACAGCATGCCGACCTCGACGCGCTGCGACAGCAGGTGCGCGTTCTTCAGCGAGCGGGTGTAGGCGTAGCCGGCCAGGCCGTACGACAGGCGGTTGGCCTCGGCGATGGCCTCGTCCAGCGCGCCGAAGCGGCGGATCGCGGCGACCGGACCGAAGGGCTCGTCGTTGAACACCCTGGCGTCCAGCGGCACGTTGGTCAGCACCGTCGGCGCGAAGAAGTTCCCGGCGCTGCCCAGGCGTTCGCCGCCGGCCGCGACGGTGGCGCCGCGCTGCACCGCATCCTGCAGGAAATCGGTCATGGCGCTGATGCGGCGCGGATTGGCCAGCGGTCCCATCTGCGTGCCTTCGGCAAGGCCGTCGCCCACCTTCAGCGAGGCGGCGTGCCTGGCCAGGGCGGCGGCGAACTGGTCATGCACGCTTTCGTGCACCAGGAAGCGGGTGGGCGAGATGCACACCTGGCCGGCGTTGCGGAACTTGGCCGCGCCGGCCGCCTTCACCGCCAGCTCGACGTCGGCGTCCTCGCACACGATCACCGGCGCGTGGCCGCCCAGTTCCATCGTCACCCGCTTCATGTGCTGGCCGGCCATCGCGGCGAGCTGCTTGCCGACCGCGGTGGAGCCGGTGAACGTCACCTTGCGGATCACCGGATGCGGGATCAGGTAGGAAGAGATCTCCGCCGGGGTGCCGTACACCAGGCCGACCACGCCGGCGGGTACGCCGGCATCGACGAAGGCGCGGATCAGCGCGGCCGGCGCGGCGGGGGTCTCCTCGGCGGCTTTCACCAGGATGGAGCAGCCGGTGGCGAGCGCGGCCGCCGTCTTGCGCACCACCTGGTTGATCGGGAAGTTCCACGGCGTGAAGGCCGCCACCGGGCCGACCGGGTCCTTCAGCACCAGTTGGCGGGTGGTCAGGCTGCGCGACGGCACGATGCGGCCATACACGCGCATGCCCTCATCGGCGAACCATTCGATGATGTCGGCCGCCGCCAGGGTCTCCAGGCGGGCCTCGACCAGCGGCTTGCCCTGTTCCTGCGTGAGCAGCGCGGCGATGGCATCGGCGCGCTCGCGCATCAGGCCGGCGGCGCGACGCATGATTCTCTGGCGTTCCAGCGCGGGGACGTCGCGCCAGGTCTCGAAACCCTTCTGCGCGGCGGCCAGCGCGCGATCCAGGTCGGCGACGCTGGCGTGGGCGACACGGCCGATCTCGGCGCCGGTGGCCGGGTTGTGCACGGCCAGCGTGCGCCCGTCCGCGGCGTCCTGCCATTGGCCGTCGATCAGAAGCTGGGTGTTGGGATAGGTCATGGGATGCGTGCTCCGGTGAGGCGTGAGGGAATCTCGATTTTCTGCCAAGCGATGCGGCACGGTCCAGCCCTGCCGGCCGTCGCCGTCCGCGGCGCGCATCAGCGGCCGGCGGATCGCCAGTGCAGCGCCGGCACGCCAGCGAGGGCCAGGCAGGCCAGCGCGGCGCCGCCCAGGAAGGTCGCCTGCGAGCCCCAGGCATCCCACAGCGCGCCGGCCAGCACGCTCGCCGCGAGCAGCGCCACGCCGCTCACGAGGTTGAAGATGCCGAAGGCGGTGCCGCGCAGCGTGGCGGGCGCGGCATCGGCCACCAGGGTGGCGAGCAGCCCCTGCGTCATGCCCATGTGCAGGCCCCACAGCACGACGCCGAGCGCGAGTCCGGCCAGCCCATCCACCAGCGCCAGGGCGAGGTCGGCGGCCACGAGCAGCGCGAAGCCCGGCGCGAGCAGCTTGCCGCGGTCCATGCGGTCGGCGAGCACGCCCACCGGATAGGACGACAGCGAATACACCACGTTCATCGCTACCAGCACCGCAGGGACCCACGCCAGGCCGAGGCCGAGTTCCTGCGCGCGCAGCACCAGGAAAGCCTCACTGAATCGCGCCAGCGTGAAGACGGCGGAGACGGCGACGACACTCCAGTAGGCGCGCGGCAACCGCGCGAGTTCGGCACGCGACAGGGGCTGCCGGAAGTGCTGCGGCCCCGCGGGCCGGGGGGCATCGCGCACGGCGAACACGATCAGGGCGAAGGCGCCGAAGGCCGGCACCACGGCGACCCAGAACACGAAAGGAATGTCGCCGCCGCTCCATGCCATCAGGACCATCGCCAGCAATGGACCGATGAAGGCGCCGGCGGTGTCGAGCGACTGGCGCAGGCCGAAGGCGGCCCCGCGCAGCGCTGGCGGGGCGAGGTCGGCGATCAGCGCGTCGCGCGGGGCACCGCGTATGCCCTTGCCGACGCGATCCACGAAACGGGCGGCGACCACCCAGCCCACCGAGCCGGCGAGCGGGAAGACCGGCTTGGTGAAGGCGGCCAGGCCATAGCCGGCGGCCGCGAGCAGCTTGCGGCGGCCGAGCCGGTCCGACAACGCGCCGGAGAACACCTTGGTGATGGCCGCGGTGGCCTCGGCGATGCCCTCGATGAGGCCGACTGCAAGCGTCGAGGCACCGAGCGAGACGACCAGATAGACGGGCAGCAGCGCATGGATCATCTCGGACGAGATGTCCATCAGCATGGACACGAAACCCAGCGCCCAGATGCCGCCGGGCAGGCGGCGGGACGGTTGCGGTACGGCCATGCCGCGATCCTCGCCCAGCGTCGGTGCGGCGCAGCCGTCCCGGCTTACTGGCGGCGCTGATGCACCGGCGCCGACGCGGCGTTGGCCGGCCGGCCCGGCAGGTGGCGGAAGGTGATGCGGCCCTTGCTCAGATCGTACGGCGACATCTCGAGCGACACGCTGTCGCCGGCGATGATGCGGATGTGGTTCTTCTTGAGCTTGCCGCCGGCGTAGGCGATGAGGTTGTGACCGTTGTCGAGGGTGACGCGGTAGCGGCCGTCGGGCAGCACTTCGGTGACGGCGCCATGCATTTCGATGAGTTCTTCCTTGGCCATGTTCGGGCTCCTTATGGTTGTGCCCGTCGCCGGCGCCGGGTGTGGGCGACGGGAAGGGCGGGCCTGTCTCCGCCGCGACAGGCTGGGCGGACCGCCATCCGGCGCGGGTGGCGCCGGGCGCGTCCGGCCGGATCGGCTCGATAATCGGCGGGCCGGGCGACGGGATGCTGCGATGGCGCGCCTGCACGCAAATGAGGCAGGCGCGAGCGGCGCGCGACAGCAGGATGAGCGCGCCACATGACGGCCGGTCGCGGCATCGGGACTGGGCGACCGGTACGGACCACGGCTGCAGTGCAGCCGCGGCAAGCGGAAAGAAAATAGCCGGAGCGGACTCCGGCTATCTCCTGTGTTCTCGTGCGCACCGGATTCTTGCCGGAACGCCGGGTTGGGGCAGGTAGGTTTCGGGACAGTCCGAATCCGGCCACATCCGTTGTTTTGTTTCACATGATACGTTTCACGGTGCTTCTTGTCCATCGCCCGGCTGCGAAGCAACGCCCGCCGGCTGCGGTGCGGATGCCGGCGCGGGTGCGGCGCGCCGGGCCGGCAGCGCATAGAGCTCGAACTTCTTCACCATCTTGCCCAGTACCGTGAGCGCGACGTCGCTCTGCGGGAACACGCGGCAGGCGAGCACGACGCCGCTGGCTTCCTCCTCGTGCGTGACGTAGGCACGGCTCATCTTGATGGTCCGGAACTCGCCCGCGTCGATCTGCACCTTGCAGACCCCGCACCCGCCACCGCGGCAGCCGACGGGGATGCCCTTGCGTGAAAGTTGCTCCATCCCCTTCAGGAGGTTGTCTTCTTCCGAGCAGACAAATTCTTCCCCGGTGTTCGAGATCGAAACCGTGAACGAGCGCGAGCCCATGATGAAGTCTCCCTATCGTTGCGCACCGGTCGGCGCCGGTGTCCTGTACGGATTCTAAGCCCGGCGGCGATGCGGCGAAAACGCGCAGGCGGGTCCGGCGTCGCGCGAGAGCCCATGCGAGAGCGAAGGCTTGGGAGACGGACCCGCCCCTGTGCCGGATGATCCGTCCCCGACACGGTACGCTTACCTAGCGCCGTCGCATCTGGCGCGCCATGCCGAAACGGTCGCGTCTTGGTCACAGCCTGGGGCGGAAAAGCGAACGCCACCGGAAAGGTGGCGTCAAGTGCTTGATTATTATTCTTTTTATGGTAGGCCGTGCTGGATTCGAACCAGCGACCAACGGATTAAAAGTCCGCTGCTCTACCAGCTGAGCTAACGACCCGAAAAGAGAGGCCGGATTCTAGTCGGCCGGGTGAGGAGGTGTCAAGGATGCGCCCGCCGGGGCGATCGCCCGGTGTTCAGCCCGTGCGCCGGGCCGCGCGGTACTGCAGTTTCAGGCTCGCGCAGGCGCCGAGAATGATGGAGGCGGTCGTCAGCACGGAGCCGAGCGCCAGGGTGGAGAGGCCGCTGATGCCCTGGCCGATGGTGCAGCCGAGCGCGGTGACGCCGCCGAAGCCCATCAGCACGGCGCCGGCGATGTGGCGTGCCAGATCGCCGGCGCCGTGGAAGCTCTCGATGCGGAAACTGCGGCTGGTCGCGGCATGGAGTGCAGCGCCGGCGACGACGCCGAGCGCGCTGGCGATGCCGAAGGTGACCACGCGGCTGGCGTCGCTCCAGGCCATGAGCAGGTCGAGCGCATGGGCCAGCGGCGCGACGAAGGTCAGGGATTCGGCGCGGTTGCTGTTGGTGGCGAGAAAGGCTTCTTCCAGCGTGTCGGGATGTTCGGCGAGATGGCCGAGGTGGCCGGTGACGTACCAGCCGGCGACGACCAGTGCCCCGGTGGCGAAGCCGCCGAGCAGGATGTCGGTGCACCAGGCTTCGCGCCGGTGCAGCGCGGCGGCGAACAGCACGATGGCGACGGTGCCGGCGGCAAGGGCCAGTGCCGTGTCGGGCGCGAGTCCCGCGGCGGCGAGGAAGGCGGGGATGTCCTGGCCGTGCGGCAGCGTGATCGCCGCGGTATCGAGCAGGCGGACGCGGCCGACGGCGAACAGGCCTCGCATGGTCATCAGCGCGCTGATGGCGAAGAAGGCGAACACGACCACCGACTTGAGGTTGCCGCCGCCGAGGCGGATCAGCGTCCTCGCCCCGCAGCCCGACGCCAGCGTCATGCCCACACCGAAGGCCGCGCCGCCGGCGACGTGCGACAGCCAGGCCAGCCGGTTGCCGGTGTAGATCGTCTTCGATGCGTCGAAGAGGCCGGCGAACTGCAGCGCGGCGCTGCCCGCGACGGCGGTGGCGATGGCCAGCATCCACATCCGCATCCGGCCCCATTCGCCCATGAGCACGACGTCGGAGACCGCGCCCATGGTGCAGAAGCGGGTCCTGCCGCCGACGAAGCCGAAGGCGGCGCCGATGGCGAATGCGAGCCAGACGACGGTGCCGGTGATGGCCTGGATGTCCTGCATGATTGCCTCGCGGCGAAGGGCCCGGTCGGGGCGGTGCTGCCTACTTGTAGGGGGTGGGGTCGGGCACGCCGGCTGCGGCGAAGCCTGCGGCGCGCAGGCGGCAAGCCTCGCAGCGGCCGCAGGCCCGTCCCCGCTCGTCGGCCTGGTAGCAGGTGACGGTGAGGCCGTAGTCGACGCCCAGTGCGAGGCCGCGGCGGATGATGTCGGCCTTGGAGAGCGTGATCAGCGGTGCATGGATGCGGATACGGGCGCCTTCGACGCCGATCTTGGTGCCGAGGTTGGCCATGTTCTCGAAGGCTTCGATGAAGGCGGGGCGGCAGTCCGGGTAGCCGGAGTAGTCCACCGCATTGACGCCGACGAAGATGTCGTGCGCGCCTAGCACCTCGGCCCAGGCCAGCGCGATCGACAGCATCACGGTGTTGCGCGCCGGCACGTAGGTCACCGGGATGCCGTCGCCGGCGCCATCTTCCGGCACCGCGATGGAGGCGTCGGTGAGGGCCGAGCCCCCGAACTGGCCGAGGTCGACGCTGGCGGTGCGGTGCGCCGTCGCACCCAGCGCGGCGGCGACGCGCCGCGAGGCGGCGAGTTCGGCGGCGTGGCGCTGGCCGTACGCCACCGACAGCGCATAGGCCTCGAAACCCATGTCGCGCGCGATGGCGAGGCAGGTGGCGGAGTCGAGTCCGCCCGACAGCAGGACGACTGCGCGTTTGGCTTGGGACATCGTGGTCATGGCAAACCTTTCGTTGTGCTTCCCGCGGGGACCGGAACCGGGATGCGGCGGGGCCGGGCGATCTACGCTCCATGCACGCGCCGTGCCCGCGGGGCATCGCCGCCGCCGGAATGGACGGGAAGCCGGTCAGCGCCCGCGGGCGTCGCTCCACAGGATCTTGTGCAATTGCAACTGGAAGCGCACCGGCAGCCGGTCGCGCACGATCCATCCGGCGAGCGTGGCAGGGCCCAGGGCTCCCGCGACCGGCGACAGCAGGACGGTGCAGCGGCGCGCGAGGTCGTGTTCGGCGATCTGCTGCTTCGCCCACGCGTAGTCCGCCTCGTCGGCGAGCACGATCTTGATCTCGTCGTTCGCGTCCAGCAGCGGGATGTTGGCGTAGAGGTTCTTGCCGGCCTCGCCGGAGCCGGGCGCCTTCAGGTCCATGATGCGCGACACGCGCGGGTCGACGGCGCCGACCGCGAGCGCGCCGCTGGTCTCGAGCGACACCGAGTAGCCGGCGTCGCACAGCGCGCCCAGCAAGGACAGGCAGCCCTTCTGCGCCAGCGGTTCGCCGCCGGTGACGCAGACGTGGCGCAGGCCGTGGTCCGCCACCTCGGCGAGCACGGATTCGAGCGTACGCGTTTCGCCTCCATGGAAGGCGTAGGCGGTGTCGCACCAGGTGCAGCGCAACGGACAGCCGGTGAGGCGCACGAACACGGTGGGCAGGCCGACCCGGGTCGATTCGCCCTGCAGCGAGGCGAAGATCTCGGTGATGCGCAGCCTGGCGTCCGGTGGGGCGGCGCCGGCAAGGGGGGCAGCGGCGTCTGCCGCGGCAGTGTCGTGCATGCGGTCAGCGCGTCCCCAGGCGCTGCTTGGCGATCTTTGCCGCGTTGCTCTGCGGATAGCGATCGACCAGTTGCTGCAGCGTGCGCTGCGAGGTCTTCGCGTCGCCCATCGCCTGCTGGCTGTTGGCCAGGCCCAGCATCGCGTCGGGCGCGTTCGGGTCGCCGGGCCACTTGTTGAGCACGGAGTTGAAGTGCTTGGTCGCCGAAGCGACGTCCTTGGCCTGCAGGGCGGAGTTGCCCGCCCAGAAGTGGGCACCGGGCGCAAAGCTGCCGGACGGGTAGCGGGCGAGGAGGTTTTCGAACGCGCCGAGCGCTTCCTTGTTCTTGCCCTGCTTGAGCAGGTTCAGCGCGGCTTCGTAGTCGGCCGATTCCGCTCCGGGATCGGCGGGCGCGGCGGCGGGGGCGGTGCCGGGCGCCGTGGCGGCTGCAGGCGCGGATGCCGCGGCGGCTGCGGATTCGATCTTGCGCAGGCGGCTGTCGAGGTCGACGTAGAAGTCGCGCTGGCGTGCGCCGAGGTTCTCGACTTCGTTCATCAGCACTTCGAGCTGGCCGCGCAGGCGGGCCACCTCGGCACGCAACTGCTCGTTCTGGTTCGCAAGCTCGAGTTGGCCGCGGCTCGTGGTGTCGATGCGGCCTTCGAGCTCCTGACGCATTTCGGTGATCTGGCGCCGGGCCTCGGTGTCATCGAACAGACCCGCCTGGGCGGGTCCGGCCGATGACACTGCGAGCAGCGCTGCCAGCGGCAGGAGGCGCTTCATGTCAGAACTCGCCGGAGTACAGCATGTCGCCGCGACGGTTCTGGGCGAAGCAAGACTCGGACGCTTCCTCGCAGCGCGGCTTCTCCTCGCCGAGGCTGACGGATTCGGTCTGGCCTTCCTTGGCACCCAGCAGCAGCAGCGCCTGCTTGACCGCGTCGGCACGCTTCTGGCCCAGCGCCAGGTTGTATTCGCGGCTGCCGCGCTCGTCGGTGTTGCCCTGGATGAGCATCTTCATCTGCGGGTTCTGCACCAGGAAACGGGCATGGGCTTCGATCAGCGGCTTGGCTTCGGACTTGATGACGAAGCTGTCGAAGTCGAAATACACGCTGCGCTTGGACAGGATGTTGTTCGGATCGGTCAGTGCGGCGATGCCGGAGCCGGACGGGCTGCCGGCGTTCACCGTGGCGACGCCGGGACCGCCGCCGGTGCGGTCTTCGACCTTGGCACCAGTAGTGGCTTCAGGACCGGTGCTCGAGCACGCGGCCAGCAGCACGGACAGGAGGATGGGCAGAGCGAGCTTCTTCATGGATGCAACTCCAACTTGTTTTGGTGATGACAGGGGGGGAACAACCAACTTACCGGACCTGCGGACCCCAGGCGGGTTCGCGGACGTCGGCAGCCTGCACCGTCAGGCGCTGTTTCACCCGCCCATCCGACGACACCGCGGCGAGCACGCCCCGTCCGCCGCTTTCGGTGGCGTAGAGGATCATGCGGCCGTTGGGGGCGAAACTGGGGGATTCGTCACGAGCCGAATCGGTGAGGATCGTGGTCTGCTTCGAGGCGAGGTCCTGCACGGCGACCTGGAAGCGACCGTTGTTGCGGGTGATGAAGGCGAGCTGGCGGCCGTCGGGCGACGGGCGCGGCGTCACGTTGTAGCCGCCGTCGAAGGTGATGCGCTGGGCCGTGCCGCCGGTGGCGGACACGCGGTAGATCTGCGGGCTGCCGCCGCGGTCCGAGGTGAAGTAGATGTTGCCGTCGGCGGCCCAGGCGGGCTCGGTGTCGATGCCCGACGAACTGGCCAGGCGGCGCACGCCCGAACCGTCGGCATTGAGGGCGTAGAGCTGCGACAGGCCGTCCTTGGTCAGCACCACCGCGAGCTGGTTGCCGTCCGGCGACCAGGCGGGCGCCGAGTTCGAGCCCTTGAAGTTGGCGACCACGCGGCGCTGGCCGGTGGCGAGCGTGTGCACGTACACGATCGGCTTCTTCTGCTCGAACGACACGTAGGCCAGGCGCTGGCCGTCGGGCGACCACGCGGGCGAGATGATCGGCTCGCGGGAGCGCAGCGCGGTGGCGGCGTTCATGCCGTCGGCGTCGGCGACCTGCAGCTCGTAGTTGGTGCCGCTCTTGACCACGTAGGCGATGCGGGTGGAGAAGTAGCCGGGCTGGCCGGTGAGCTTCTCATAGACGAAATCGGCGATGCGGTGGCCGGTGGCGCGGTTCTGCGCCGGCGCCATCGGCAAGGCCATCGCTCCCAGTTCGGCCTGTTTCTGGGTGTCGAACAGGCGGAAGCTGACCTGGTAGCGGCCGTCGCCCTGCGGCACGAAGGAGCCGGTCAGCACCGCGTCGGCGCCGCGGGCGCGGATGCCGGCGAGGTCGGGTACCACGGATTCGGGCAGGGGCTGCGGCCCGATGCTGATCAGGCTGAAGAGGCCGCTGCGCTCGAGGTCGGCGCGCACCACGTCGGTGACGCCGCGCGGCAACTGGCTCTCGTTCTCGAAGATGGGGATGACCACCGGGTAGCGCGAGGCGCCGGCACCGACGATCTCGATCGACAGTTGCGCGTGGGCCGTCAGCGACAGGCTGGCGAGGACGGCAAGGATGAAGAGGCGGAGGGCGGCGGGCATCTGCGTGACGGCGTGGGCGCGAGGCATCGAATTATATCCATGAAATCCTAGGGTTGGCTTCAGTCCTCGAGCGGCCGGAAGCGCAGTTCGAGGGTGCGCTGGAACAGATCGCGCTGTTCGGGCAGCGGCAACGGGCTGGAGCGGCGGATCGAGCGTTCGATCGCGTCGTCGAGCGCCGGGAGGCCGGACGAGCGCTTGAGCCGGATGGCGAGCACTTCGCCGGACGGAAGCTGATCGACCTCGAACACCGCTTCGGGGTTCCCGCTCAGCCCGGGCGGGCGCAGCAGGTTGCCGCGCACCTTTTGCTGGATGGCGAGCTTGTACTTGTCGAAGTCGCCCTGCGAGCGTGCGGCGGACGCGCGCGCGGCATCGGCCTTGAGCATGTTTGCGAGGCGGGCGTCCTCTTCCCGCCTGGTCTGCTCTTCGCGGCGGGCGGCTTCGGCGCGCTTGCGCTCCTGCTCCAGTTGCTGCTTCAGATAGTCTTCCGGGGGCGGTTGGGCCGGCTTGGGCGGCTCCGCCTTGGCCTCGGGCTTCCTGGGTTCGGGCTTTTGCTCGGGTTTCTTCTGTTCCGGCTTCGGCTCGGGTTTCTTCTCCGGCGCCTTGGTCGCGATCTCGGGCTTGGGCTGCGCCTTGGGTTCGGGCGGAGGTTCGGGCCTGGGCTGCGGTCTTGGCTGCTCGGCTGGCCGGGGGGCGGCTTGGGCGTTTCGGCCGGCGTGGCGGCGCGCTGCGGCGCGCTTGCCAGTTCCACCTCGAGCGAGGCGGGCGGCTGGCTCTGCCAGCGGATGCCGAAGAACAGGAACAGCGCGAGGCCGAGGTGGACCGCCACCGTCAGTGCGGCCGAGGCCCTCTTGCCAGGGGGCTCGCGGCGCGGGGGTGCTGCGCGCTCGTTCATCGGCCCGTGCTGCCGCCCTGGGTCTGCAGGCTGATCTTGGTGACGCCGGCGCCGCGCGCGGCCTCGAGCACGTCGATGACCGTCTGGTATTCCAGCTTGCGGTCGGCGGCCACGAGGAAGGGCTGTTCCGGGTTCTTCGCCAGCGCGCTGCGGATCTCGCGCTGCAGTTCGAGTTCGGTCA
Source organism: Thauera sp. K11 (assembly GCF_002354895.1). Classification (NCBI taxonomy): domain Bacteria; kingdom Pseudomonadati; phylum Pseudomonadota; class Betaproteobacteria; order Rhodocyclales; family Zoogloeaceae; genus Thauera; species Thauera sinica. Next base: position 3,770,770 of record NZ_CP023439.1, on the reverse strand, counting down.
CCGGCCGCGACGAGGCGCTCGACGACATGTGCAGCCCGTACTTGCGGTCGGGCTTGACCTCGATGACGATCGCTTCGGCGGGCGGGGCCGACACGGTGTCGGCCGAGGGCACGTTGATCGTGCCGGGCTGGATCATCGGCGCGGTGACCATGAAGATGACGAGGAGCACCAGCATCACGTCGATGTAGGGCACGACGTTGATCTGGTTCATCAGGCGGCGCTGGCGCATGGTCGTCTTCCGCCGCTCAGCGCAGGTTGCGCTGCAGGATGTTCGAGAACTCCTCCATGAAGCTCTCGAAGCGGATGCCGATGCGGTCGATGTCGTGGGCGAAGCGGTTGTAGGCGACCACCGCCGGGATCGCCGCGAACAGGCCGATCGCCGTGGCCACCAGCGCCTCGGCGATGCCCGGCGCCACCTGGTTGAGGGTGGCGGCGCTGACGTTGGACAGGCCGCGGAAGGCGTTCATGATGCCCCACACGGTGCCCAGCAGGCCGATGTAGGGCGACACGGAACCGACCGAGGCGAGGAAGGCGAGATGGGCTTCGAGGTCGTCCACCTCGCGCTGGTAGGTCGCGCGCATCGCGCGGCGCGAGCCGTCGATGGTGGCGCTGTGATCGTGGCTCTTGTTGCGCAGCTTGGAGAATTCTCGGTAGCCGGCCTCGAAGATCCGTTCCATGCCGCCCGTCTGGTGGCGCGACGAGGTCGCCGCGTCGAACAGCTTGTTGAGGTCCGCCCCGCTCCAGAAATCGCGCTCGAAGTTGTCGGTCTCGGCGCGGGCGGCGCGGATCTGGAACCACTTGCGGAAGATCCAGTACCAGGACACCAGCGACAGCGTGGCGAGCAGCGCCATGACGAGCTGGACGAGGACGCTGGCCTGGCTGATCAGGCTGATGATCGAAAGGTCGTGGGAGACGGTCATGCTGGGATCGCGTACGTTTGAAATCGTTGTTGCATTGCAGCGGGAATGGCCACCGGCCGCTGGCGGCGCCAGTCGACGCAGGCGAGTACGACATGTGCGACGAACAGGCGTTCGTCGTCGCGCATGATTTCCTGGCGGAAGTCGAGGCTCGCCCGGCGCAGGCCGGCCAGCGACGACACGACGGTCAGGCCGTCGTCCAGGCGCGCGGGCGAGAGGTAGTCGGCCCTCACCGAACGCACCACGAAACCCACGCCCTCGGCGGCCAGCAGCGCCTGCTGCTCGAAGCCCAGGGCGCGCAGCCATTCGGTGCGCGCCCGCTCGCAGAAGCGCAGGTAGTTGGCGTAGTAGACCACCCCGGCGGCGTCGGTATCTTCGTAATAGACGCGCACGGGCATGCGGAACCCGTTGCCGGTTCCGCACGCGGCAGCCGGCAACGTCGGACTGCGGCCAGGGTCGTCGATGTGCATCGCAGCATTCTAGCCGAGCTTGGCCGTCCGCAGCATGGACGGAGCCCATCGCGCAAACTTTTCAGGATGTAAGGACTTGCGGCGGGCGGCGCGCAAGGTCGATTCGACAAGTGCTATCCTCGGGGCAGCATTGTCATCGGGCTCAGACGAGCCGATTCGGAAGGACTTCAGAGTGGTACTTTCCTTCTTCGGCAAGAAGCCGCCCACGGGCCCGTCCCAGCGAGGAACGGGCACAGGCGCGGACGATCGTGCCGATGAGTCGCAGCCGCCCCGCACCGAGCTGTCGTCGCTTAACTTCGGCGGCATCGATGCCAGCCATGCGCTCGCCCAGGTCGCGCGCATGGTGGAAGTGCAGGAGAGCGAAACCGGGGTGGGGGCCGCCGCCGAGGAGGCCGCCGTGCTGTACGCGAACGGCGACGTGGCCGAGGCCGAGCGGACGCTCGAGGCGGCACTCGACGATCCCTCTACGATCGCGGGCGACGGGCTCTGGCTGATGCTGCTCGATCTCTACCGCCTCACCGGCCAGAAGCAGCGCTTCGAGGCGCGGGTGCTCGACTACGCCACGCACTTCGAGCGCTCGCCGCCGCCCTGGGCCGATCTGTCGCCGCAGGCCGAACGCCGGGACGCGGGCGTCGCACCCATGGTCAACCTGTCGGGCAGGCTGTCGGCGCAGGCCGCCGCGCAGTTCCAGCAGATCGGCATCATCGGCCGCAAGAGCGGCGCGATCCGCATCGACCTGGGCCGCGTGCGCGGCGCCGACGAGGCCGGCTGCGCATTGCTGCGCCAGGCCCTGGCCGCGCTGGCCGCCGATCGGGTGAAGGTTGCGCTGCTCAATTGCGGGCCGCTGGCCGACTCCCTTGCCGGGCAGACGGCGCCCGGCCGCGCCGAGGGGCGGGACGTGTGGTTGCTGCTGCTCGACCTGCTGCAGTACGGCGCCGACGAGGCGCGCTTCGAGAACCTCGCCATCGACTATGCGGTGACCTTCGAGGAGTCGCCGCCCTCGTGGGAAGGGCGCGCGGCGCAGGCGCCGGCGGGGCGGGCAGCCGCGGCGACCGTCCCGGCGGGGGATGCCGGCGCCGATGACGTGTTCCGTTTCGATGCCGAACTGGCCGGTGCGTCGAACGACACGCTGCGCGCACTGGCGGCCTTCGGTGCCGAGCGCACCGCGATCATCGTCGATTGCGCCCGCCTCCGGCGCATCGATTTCGTTTGCGCGGGCACGCTGTTCAACATTCTGTCCACGCTGCGCGCTCAGGGTAGACTGGTCACCCTGCAGAACGTCAATGCCATGGTCGGCGCCCTGCTGCGTGTCATGAACGTCGACCAGGTGGCCCATGTCACGCTGCGCGACTGAGCGTACGGCCGGGCCGAACATCCCGCAAGGAAAGGCTCATGGAACAGTATCACGGCACCACCATCCTGTCGGTGCGGCGCGGTGACCACGTCGCCCTCGGCGGCGACGGCCAGGTCACCCTCGGCAACATCGTCATCAAGGCTTCGGCGCGCAAGGTGCGCACCCTCTACGGCGGCAAGATCCTGGCCGGTTTCGCCGGCGGCACGGCCGATGCCTTCACGCTGTTCGAGCGCTTCGAGGCCAAGCTCGAGAAGCATCAGGGCAACCTGCTGCGCAGCGCGGTGGAGCTTGCCAAGGACTGGCGCACCGACCGCATGCTGCGCCGCCTCGAGGCCATGCTGGCGGTGGCCGACCGCGACAACTCGCTGGTCATCACCGGCAACGGCGACGTGCTCGAGCCGGAGCAGGGCATCGTCGCCATCGGCAGCGGCGGCGCCTATGCGCAGGCGGCGGCGCGTGCGCTGGTCGAGAACACCGAGCTCGAACCGAAGGACGTGGTGGCCAGGGCGCTCGCGATCGCCGGCGACCTGTGCATCTACACCAACCAGTGCCACACCATCGAGACGCTGGACTGAAGCCGGCGCGAAGGTAGAAACATGACCCAGATGACCCCGCCGGAGATCGTCTCCGAACTCGACAAGCACATCGTCGGCCAGGACAGGGCCAAGAAGGCCGTCGCCATCGCGCTGCGCAACCGCTGGCGGCGCGCCCAGGTGGCCGAGCCGCTGAGGAGCGAGATCACGCCCAAGAACATCCTGATGATCGGCCCCACCGGCGTCGGCAAGACCGAGATCGCGCGCCGCCTTGCGCGGCTGGCGAACGCGCCCTTCATCAAGATCGAGGCGACCAAGTTCACCGAGGTGGGCTACGTCGGCCGCGATGTGGACACCATCATCCGCGACCTGGTCGAGATCGCGATCAAGGATGGCCGCGAGCGGGCGATGAAGACGGTGCGCGACCGCGCGCTCGATGCCGCCGAGGACCGCGTGCTCGATGCGCTGCTGCCGCCGGCGCGTCCGGTCGGCTTCAACGCCGAGCCGGAACCGCAGGATTCGGCCACCCGGCAGAAATTCCGCAAGAAGCTGCGCGAGGGCGAACTCGACGACAAGGAGATCGAACTCGAGGTCGCCGCGCCGTCGATGCAGGCGGAGATCTTCGCGCCGCCGGGCATGGAGGAACTCACCCAGCAGATCCAGGGCATGTTCCAGAACCTGGGCGGGGGCAAGAAGAAGCAGCGCAAGCTGAAGATCCGCGAGGCGCTCAAGCTGCTCGCCGACGAGGAGGCCGCGCGCCTGATCAACGACGACGAGATCAAGGCCGAGGCGGTGCGGGCGGTGGAGCAGGACGGCATCGTCTTTCTCGACGAGGTCGACAAGATCGCCGCGCGCACCGACGCCCATGGCGCCGACGTGTCGCGCCAGGGCGTGCAGCGCGACCTGCTGCCGCTGGTCGAGGGCACGACGATCTCGACCAAGTACGGCATGATCAAGACCGATCACGTGCTGTTCATCGCCAGCGGTGCCTTCCACCTGTCCAAGCCGAGCGACCTGATCCCCGAACTGCAGGGGCGCTTCCCGATCCGCGTCGAACTCGAATCGCTGTCGGTGGACGATTTCGAGCGCATCCTGACCAGCACCGACGCCTGTCTGACGCGCCAGTACGAGGCCCTGCTCGCCACCGACGGGGTGAAGCTCGAGTTCGCGCCGGACGGCATCCGCCGCCTCGCCGAGATCGCCTTCCAGGTGAACGAGAAGACCGAGAACATCGGTGCGCGGCGGCTCTACACCGTGGTGGAAAAGCTGCTCGAGGAGGTCTCGTTCGAGGCCGGCCGCAGCAGCGGCGAAATCGCGGTGCGCGTCGACGCCGCCTACGTCGACGGCCGCCTCGAGGTGTTCGCCGAACGCGAGGATCTCGCGCGCTACGTGCTGTAACCCGCTCCAGGCGACGATCCGGCGGGCCGCCGCACGAAGCGGCCCCCGGTACCGGTCCGCGGTACTGCCGCGGACCTTTCATTTTCAGGCCACCCCATGCTGATCCGCATCGTCTCCATCCTGTTTCCGCTGTTCTCGATCACCGCGCTCGGCTATTTCGTCGGCCGCCGCATGAAGCCCGACCTGTCGCACGCGAACAAGCTGAACATGGACGTCTTCGTGCCGGCGCTGGTGTTCGGCGCGCTGGTCAGCAAGGACTTCCGCATCGGGGAATACCTGCCGCTGCTGCTGGCGACGGTGGTGATCATCGTGGGCTCGGGCGTGGTCGGGCTGTTCGTCGCGCGCGCAGCCGGCATCGCGCCCAAGACGCTGGTGCCGCCGATGATGTTCAACAACTGCGGCAACCTCGGCCTGCCGCTGGCGGTGCTGGCCTTCGGCGAATCGGCGCTGGCGCCCGCGGTGGTGATGTTCGTGGTGTCGAACGTGATCCACTTTTCCTACGGCGCCTGGCTGCTGGACCATCGCACGCGGCTGACCACCGTGTGGAGATCGCCTCCTATCCTGGCGACGATCGCCGGCCTGACGGTGGGGCTGCTCGGCATCGAGGTGTGGCCGCCGCTGCTGATGTCGATCAGGATGGTCGGCGACATCTCGATTCCGCTGATGCTGTTCGCACTCGGTGTCAGGCTGGCCGATTCGCGCATCGGCGCAGTGGGCTTCGGCCTCTTCGGCGCGGCGCTGCGTCCGGCCGCGGGCATGCTGCTGGCGTGGGGCATCATGCTGCTGATCGATCTGCCGCCGCGTGAGCGGGCGCTGCTGCTGGTATTCGGCGCGCTGCCGCCGGCGGTGCTCAACTACATGTTCGCCGAGCGCTACGACCAGGAGCCGGACAAGGTCGCGTCGATGGTGCTGATCGGCAACATCGCCGCGGTGGTGTCCCTGCCGATCGCGCTCGCGCTGGCGCTGCCCTGAGGCACCGCGGAACTACGCCTTGCCGCCGCCCGGGTCCGCATCGCCGGGCGCGGGGGAGCGGGCGCCCGCGAGCAGGCTGCCCAGCAGGTCCACCGGCACGGGAAAGACCAGCGTCGAGCTTTTGTCGCCCGCGACCTGGGTGAGCGTCTGCAGGTAGCGCAACTGCATCGCCGCCGGCTGGCGCGCGAGCATGTCGGCGGCGTCCAGCAGCGAGCGCGCGGCCTGCTTCTCGCCCTCGGCGTGGATGACCTTGGCACGCCGCTCGCGCTCGGCCTCGGCCTGGCGGGCGATGGCGCGCACCATGCTGTCGTTGAGGTCGATGTGCTTGATCTCGACGTTGGTCACCTTGATGCCCCAGGAGTCGGTCTGCGCGTCCAGGATCTGCTGCACGTCGAGGTTCAGGCGCTCGCGCTCGGCCAGCATCTCGTCCAGTTCGTGCTTGCCGAGCACCGCGCGCAGCGTGGTCTGGGCGAGCTGGCTGGTGGCGACGAGGTAGTTTTCCACCTGGATGATGGCCTTCTGCGGGTCGACCACGCGGAAGAACACGATGGCATTGACCTTGACCGACACGTTGTCGCGCGAGATCACGTCCTGCGACGGCACGTCCATCGTCACCACGCGCAGGTCCACCTTCACCATCTGCTGGACGCCGGGGAGCACGATCACCAGCCCCGGCCCCTTCACCTTCCAGAAGCGTCCCAGCATGAAGATCACGCCGCGCTCGTATTCGCGCAGGATGCGCAGCGACGACAGGCCCAGCAGGATCAGCAGCAGGATCAGCGGGGCAAGGCCGAATTGAAGGTCGATGCTCATTGTGGTCTCCGGGGCGTGCGGGTTGGGGGAGCGGGCGGGTCGGCGGGAGAAACGTCCACGGTGAGCCCGTCGAGCCGTTCGACCCGCACCCTGGCGCCGGGCGACAGCGGCACAGGGGAGCGGGCGCGCCAGTTTTCGCCGTGGACGGTGATCCACCACGTACCGTCGTCCGCCGCGGCGCCGACGGTGCCGAGCGCGCCGACGAGTTCCTCGCGGCCGCTCACCACCGGGCGGCTGCGGCTGCGGGCGGCGAAGCTGCCGATGGCCAGCAGGATCGCGGCGCTGGCCAGCGCCAGGCCGACGACGAGCCCCACCGGCACGCCGAAGCCGGGTGCCTCGGCGTCCATCAGGAACAGCCCGCCGACGACGAAGGCGACGATGCCGCCCACGCCCAGCACCCCGAAGCTGGGCAGGAAGGCCTCGGCCAGCATCAGGCCGGCGCCGACGGCTAGCAGCAGCACCCCCACCCAGTTCACCGGCAGCAGGTGGAAGGCATACAGCGCGATCAGCAGGGAGATCGCGCCGGCCACGCCGGGTACGCCGCCGCCGGGCGAGGAGAATTCGAAGAACAGGCCGTACAGGCCGATCATCATCAGGATCAGCGCCACCTGCGGGCTGGCGAGCGTGGCGAGGATGCGGTTGCGCCAGTCGGGCTCGACGCGCTCGATCGTCACCCCGGCGGTGGTCAGCGTGCGGGAACCGCCGGACGCCGAGATCTGGTGGCCGTCCAGCTTCTTGAGCAGTTCGGGGACGTCGGCCGCGATCAGGTCGATCACGCCGCCGGCGAGCGCCTCTTCGGCCGACAGGCTGGCCGCCTCGCGCACCGCGCGTTCGGCGAAATCGGCGTTGCGGCCGCGCAACTGGGCGAGGCTGCGCAGGTAGGCGGTGGCGTCGGACATCGCCTTGGCGGCCATCGCATCGGCGCCGGCGGCGGCCTTGTCGTCCGGAGGCTGGGCAGGCGAGCGCTCGCCGGCTGGCGGAGCCGGCGAGGTCTTGCCCGGCTGCGGTCCGCCGATGCCGATCGCCACCGGCGTGGCGGCACCCAGATTGGTGGCCGGCGCCATCGCCGCGATGTGGCTGGCGTAGAGGATGTAGGTGCCGGCACTGGCCGCGCGCGCGCCTTCAGGCGCCACGAAGGTGGCCACCGGCACCGGCGAGGCGAGGATGTCCTTGATGATGGCGCGCATCGAGGTATCCAGCCCGCCGGGCGTATCCATCTCGATCACCACCAGCCGGGCGCCGCCGGATGCCGCGCGTGCCAAGCCCTTGTGGATGTAGTCGGCACTCGCCGGTCCGATCGCGCCATCCACCTTCAGGACCAGCACGCCTTCTGCCGCCGCGTTCGTGCTTCCGGCCGCGAGGATCAGCAGTGCGAGCAGCGACAGCACGCGGGCGATGTACCGCGACGGGGCGAACGAACGGATCTGCATCGCGTGCCTCCAGTGCGTGCCGCATGGGAGCGCTGCGGCTTCCAACGGTGGGAGTGCGGATGCGGGTGCAAGTTCATTGCGGGCGAGGGCATGTCGTCCGCGTTTGCGGTCCGGCGGCATCCACGGCCGCCGGGGCGGGCTCAGCGCCCGCCGAAGCGGTCCATCCGCCTGCGGTCGCGCTTCGTCGGCCGGCCGTGCAGGTCGGCGCCCGGCACGGCGGCCAGGCGGTGCATCTCGCGCGCGGCTTCGCGCTTTCGGATGCTCTCCGGCGTTTCCTCGTACAGGGTCTGCGCCACGCTGGCCGGTCCGCGTTTGTCGGCCAGCGCACGCACGACGACGGTACGCACGCCGTCATCGGCGGTGATCTCGACCCGATCCCCCGCCCTGACCTCGCGCGCCGGCTTCACTGCCGCGCCGTTGAGCTTCACACGGCCGCCGTCGACCGCCTCGGTGGCCGCGGTGCGGTGCTTGAAGAAGCGCGCCGCCCACAACCATTTGTCGAGGCGGATGCGTTCGCTGGTTTGCTCGGTGGCCATGCGGGTTCGGTCGGGTGGCGTGCTGTGGACCGCTTCAGCCGATCATGCCGGCGCCGACGGTGTTGTTGGTGCTCTCGTCGATGACGATGAAAGCGCCGGTGGTACGGTTGCCGGCATAGCGGTCGGCGACGATGGGCTGCGCGAGCTTCAGCGTGACGCGGGCGATGTCGTTCATCGCCAGGCCGGTCGCCGCTTCCCGCTCCAGCGTATTCACGTCCAGGCGGTAGTCGATCTTCGCCACCTTGGCCTTCACTTCGCGCGTGGTGTGGCGCACGAGGTAGGTGCGGGCCGGCGACAGCGGGGTTTCGGAGAGCCAGCACACGGCGGCCTCGATCTGCTTGACCGGCTCGGGCGCTTCCGACGATTTCACGATCAGATCGCCGCGCGAGATGTCGATCTCGTCCTCCAGCAGCAGCGTCACCGACTGCTCGTGGATCGCGCGCGGCAGCGGCACGCCGCCGAGTTCGATCGCCTTCACCCGGCTCGCCGCGCCCGAGGGCAGCACCGTGATCTCGTCGCCGACGGCGATCTCGCCCGACTCCACCCGGCCCATGAAGCCGCGGTAGTCGTGCAGTTCGGGGTTGGCGGAGTCCTGCGGCCGGCACACGAACTGCACCGGAAAGCGGAAGTCCTCGGCCCGCTCGGTGTGGGCGGCCGGCGCGGCCTCGAGGATGTCGAGCAGGGTGGGGCCGCTGTACCAGTCCAGGCGGTCGCCACGCTCGACGACCATGTCGCCGTTGAGCGCCGACAGCGGAATGAAGCGCACGTCCCGGATGCCGAGCTTGCCGGCGAAGGCGCGGTAGTCGGCCTCGATGCGCTCGAACACCGCCCGGTCGTAGTCGACGAGGTCCATCTTGTTCACCGCGACGACCAGGTGGGGAATGCCGACCAGGCTGGCAAGGTAGGAGTGCCGCCGGGTCTGCGTCAGCACGCCCTTGCGCGCGTCGATGAGGATGATGGCGAGGTTGGCGGTGGAGGCCGCGGTCACCATGTTGCGGGTGTACTGCTCGTGGCCGGGGGCGTCGGCGATGATGTACTTGCGCCGGCCGGTGGAGAAGTAGCGGTAGGCGACGTCGATGGTGATGCCCTGCTCGCGTTCGGCCTGCAGGCCGTCGGTGAGCAGCGACAGGTCGACCGCGCTCATGCCGCGCTTGGCCGAGGTCTTCTCGATGGCGTTGAGGGTGTCGGCGAGAATGGTCTTGGTGTCGAACAGCAGGCGGCCGATCAGCGTGCTCTTGCCGTCGTCCACGCTGCCGCAGGTCAAGAAGCGCAGCAGGCCGTTGTCGATCTCGGGCAGTTGTTCGGGAGCGGACATGGTCATGATTCCTTCAAGCTTTCTCAAATTCGTTGGCTGCGGGCCTCTGCCGGTGGGGCGTTCGCGCCTGCGATCCGCCGGAGCCGCACCGGGTGTTCCTTCCGAAGGCTGCGGAACTCGCCCTTCGGGCTCGGACAGTCCTCGCCTTCTCCAGGAACACCCGGCACGTCTCTGGCTACCGTGGATGGTGGTTCATGCGCCGGCAGGGAACGATCGACGGTTCGGTTTTTGCCTTTGCGGCCATCGGTAACACCGTGGCGGGACGAGCGGGGTGTTTGCGGAGTTGGGCGAGGACTGTCTGAGCCGAGCGCAGCGAAGGCGAGTTCCGCAGCCCAACGGAGCAAATACCCCGCGCGCCGTCCGTTCAGATTTCCGTGGTCTTGCCTTTCAACAGGGTCAAGAAATCAGAAATACCCTTCCTTCTTGCGCTGCTCCATCGACGCTTCGGAGGTCTGGTCGTCCATCCGCGTCGCGCCGCGCTCGGTGATCGTCGTCGTCGCGGTCTCGGCGAGGATCTTCTCCACCGTGTCGGCGTCGGACTCGACCGGCGCCGTGCAGGTGATGTCGCCGACGGTGCGAAAGCGCACGAGAACCTCCTCGACCACGTCGCCGTCCCTGGCCGGCGTCACTTCGGTCACCGGCTGCAGCAGGCCGCTCTTGCGCACCACCGGGCGGGTGTGGGCGAAGTAGATCGACGGCAGTTCCAGTTGCTCGCGGGCGATGTACTGCCACACGTCGAGTTCGGTCCAGTTGCTGATCGGGAAGGCGCGGATGTTCTCGCCCTTGTGGCTGCGCGCGTTGTACAGGTTCCACAGCTCCGGGCGCTGGTTCTTCGGGTCCCATTGGCCGAACTCGTCGCGGAAGCTCATGATCCGCTCCTTCGCGCGCGCCTTTTCCTCGTCGCGGCGGGCGCCGCCGATGCAGCAGTCGAAGCCGAATTCCTCGATCGCCTCCAGCAGCGTCACCGACTGGTGCTTGTTGCGGCTCTCCTGCGGGTGCTTCAGCACCACCGTGCCGCGCGCCATCGAATCTTCCACCGAGCGCACGATCAGGCGCTCGCCCAGTTCGGCGGCGCGCCTGTCGCGGAAGTCCGTCACTTCCCTGTAGTTGTGGCCGGTGTCGATGTGCATCAGCGGAAAGGGGAAGCGGCCCGGGCGGAAGGCTTTTTCGGCCAGGCGCAGCAGGCAGATCGAATCCTTGCCGCCGGAGAACAGCAGCACCGGGTTGGAGCACTGGCCCGCGACTTCGCGCAGGATGTGGATGGCCTCGGCCTCGAGCCAGTCGAGATGGGAAAGCGTCTGTTTGGTAAGGGTCGACATGATTCTGTTCAGCATTTCGTGGGTGTCGCGGGGCCGAAGGCGTGCAGGCCGGCCCGCAGCGCCGGCAGCCGGTCCCGGCCGGGGAGCGGAGCGCGCGGGGCGCCGCACCGGGGGGGCGTGTGCCGGATGCGGGCTTTGCATCGCTCAGCGCTCGCTCACGTGCAGGCCGCATTCCTTGGTGGCGGGGTCCTCCCACCACCAGCGGCCGGCGCGCACGTCCTCGCCGACGGCGATCGCCCGCGTACAGGGCGCGCAGCCGATGCTCGGGTAGAACTGGTCGTGCAGCGCGTTGTAGGGCACGTCGTGGATGCGGATGTAGGCCCACACCTCGGCTTCGCTCCAGTTCAGCAGCGGATTGAGCTTCTCGAGGCCGTTGCCGTCGTCGAACTCGCGCAGGGCCATGCCGGTGCGGGTCACCGACTGGGCGGCGCGCAGGCCGGTGATCCAAGCCTTCTTGCCGGCGAGCGCGCGGCGCAGCGGTTCCATCTTGCGCACGCCGCAGCAGGCTTTGCGCAGATCGACCGAATCGTAGAAGGCGTTGATGCCGCTGGTGCGCACGAACTGTTCGACCGCGGCGGCGTCGGGGAAGAAGATCTTCAGCTTCACGCCGTAGCGCTTCTCGACTTCGCCGATCAGCGTGTAGGTCTCGGCCGGCAGGCGGCCGGTGTCGAGCGAGAAGATCTCGATCGGCAGCTTCGCCTGCAGGATCAGGTCGGTCAGCACCATGTCCTCGGCGCCGAAGCTGTTGGCGAAGGTGAGTTCGCCGCCGGTGCCGAACTCGGCCATCGCCGCGCGCAGGAAGTCCTGTGCGGCCGCGGCCTTGCCGGCGACCGCCGCGCGCAGTGCGTCGGTCAGTTCGGGGCGGGTGGCGGGGTTGGTCGGCGCCGGGCGCAGCAGGGAGACGGTGGCGCTCATTGGACTACCCTCCTGTCGCTGCGCGACATCCTCCCCGAGGGAGGATGAGCGCCCCCTTCGGGCGGGCGGGGGCGCTCATGCTTTTTCCTTGGCCGGAGCCGGGTGCGGGCGGCGGCGGAACAGCGGCTCGGCGACATCGACCGCGCCCTGGTAGGGTTCGGAGAAGGTGCGCAGGCTGGCGAGCGCCGCCTCGAGCTGGGCGTGGGTGTATCTGCCCGCGGGCGGCTGCATGCTGTCGAAGCCGCAGCGCTTCATGTAGAAGAACTGGTCGCGCAGCACTTCGCCGATCGCGCGCAGTTCGCCGCCGTAGCCGTACCGGCTGCGCAGCAGCGCGGCGATCGAATAGCCGCGGCCGTCGACGAACTTCGGGAAATCGACCGCGATGAGCTGCAGCCTCGGCAGGTCGCCGGCGAGCGCCGCCGGATCGTCGCTGCCGGCCAGCCAGACGCCGAGCACGCCGGCTTCGGCCAGCGGCAGCAGCGCCTCGCGGCGTGCGAGCCAGACGGCGAGCGGGACGATCACGCGGCCCGCAGGCAGTCCGGCGCCGGCGGCGTCCTCGTCCGCGGCAAGGCGCAGCACCGTCCATTCGTCGGCATGGACCTGGCCGTTCTTGATGATCTCAGGCATGGGCGGTCTTCCTTTCTTCCTGGCGGGAGGCGCGTTCGGCATACACGCGCGTCTTGAACGGCTCGATGCCGAGGCGGCGTACGGTGTCGACGAAGGACTCGCCTTCGTTGCGGTTGTCGACGTAGCTGCGGATCAGCGACTCGACCACGTCGGGCATCTCGGCCGCGGCGAAGGACGGGCCGATGACCTTGCCCAGCGAGGCGTTTTCGCCCTGGGCGCCGCCGATCGTGACCTGGTACCACTCCTCGCCGCTCTTGTCGACGCCGAGCACGCCGATGTGGCCGACGTGGTGGTGGCCACAGGCATTCATGCAGCCGGAGATGTTCAGCTCGAGTTCGCCGATGTCGTGCAGGTAGTCGAGGTCGTCGAAGCGGTCCTGGATCGCCAGCGCGATCGGGATCGACTTGGCATTGGCGAGCGAGCAGAAGTCGCCGCCGGGGCACGAGATGATGTCGGTCAGGAGGCCGATGTTGGGCGTGGCCAGGCCGAGCGTGCGCAACTGCTGCCACAAATCGTACAGGTCGGCTTCGCGCACGCTGGCGAAGGCGAGGTTCTGCTCGTGCAGCACGCGCACTTCGCCCTGGGCATGGCGCTCGCACAGGTCGGCCACCGCGTCGAACTGTTCGGCGGTGATGTCGCCGGGGGCGATGCCGGGCTTCTTCAGCGACAGCACGACGCTGGCGTAGCCGGAGAGCTGGTGCCCGCGCACGTTGCGCCTGGCCCAGTTGGCGAAGCCCTTGTCGTCGGCGAGACGGGCGCGGTAGTCCTCGTCCGGCGGCAGCGGCGCCAGTTCCGGATCGGTGAAGCGGCCGGCGACGCGGTCGATCTCGGCCTGGGTGAGCGTGGACGGGCCGTCCTTCAGATGCACGAACTCGGCTTCGACCTGGCGCGCGAACTCTTCCACGCCCAGCGCCTTCACCAGGATCTTGATGCGTGCCTTGTAGGCGTTGTCGCGCCGGCCGTGCAGGTTGTAGACGCGCAGCACCGCCTCGCAGTAGTTGAGGATCTGCTGCCACGGCACGAAGCTCGCCACTTCCTCGCCGAGGATGGGCGTGCGGCCGAGCCCGCCGCCCACCAGCACGCGAAAGCCGACGTTGCCCCCGGCGTCGCGCCTGAGGTCGAGGCCGATGTCGTGGATCTGGATCGCGGCGCGGTCTTCCGCCGCGCCGTTCACGGCGATCTTGAACTTGCGCGGCAGGTAGGCGAACTCGGGGTGGAAGGTGCTCCACTGGCGCACGATCTCGCACCACGGGCGCGGGTCGATCAACTCGTCGGCGGCCACGCCGGCGAACGGGTCGGACGTGACGTTGCGGATACAGTTGCCCGATGTCTGGATGGCATGCATCTGCACGCTGGCGAGCAGGCGCAGGATCTCCGGCACGTCCTCGAGCTTCGGCCAGTTGTACTGCAGGTTCTGGCGCGTGGTGAAGTGGCCGTAGCCGTGGTCGTAGGTGCGTGCGATGTGGGCGAACATGCGCAGTTGCTCCGCGCGCAGGTTGCCGTAGGGAACCGCGATGCGCAGCATCGGCGCGTGGCGCTGGATGTAGAGGCCGTTCTGCAGGCGCAGCGGACGGAACTCGTCCTCGCCCAGTTCGCCGGCCAGGTAGCGTGCCGTCTGGTCGGCGTATTGCGCCACCCGTTCGTCCACGATGTGCTGGTCGTATTCGTCGTATCGGTACATTGCGTCTCTCTGGTTAAGTCCGGGGGTTCTTCACCGCGTGCTGCGGGCGCGCTGTCAGCGGCCGATCAGCTTCGCACCCACCATCACCAGCATCGCCGCCAGCATCGGGCGGAGGATGCGGTCGGGCACCTTGGTCGAAATGTGGCTGCCGATCCAGATGCCGGGCAGGGAGCCGACCAGCAGGCTGCCCAGCAGCAGCCAGTCCACGCTCCCCAGCATCCAGTGCCCGATGCCGGCGACGGCGGTCAGCGGCACCGCGTGGGCGATGTCCGAGCCGACGATGCGCAGGGCGGGCATGGCCGGATAGAGAAAGAACAGCGCGGTGACGCCCAGTGCGCCGGCGCCGACCGACGAGATCGACACCAGCACGCCGAGCACCGCGCCGGTCAGCACCGTCAGCCGCGCGGTGCGGACCGGGTTGGGCGTGTCGCCGAAGTGCCGGCGGGCGTAGTCCTGGATGCGCTTGCGCAGGATCAGGGCCACCGCCGTCAGCAGCAGGGCCACGCCCAGCACCACCTTGATCAGGTCGGCTGCGCCGTCGATGCCGCCGGGTGCGAACTGGTGCACCAGCAGCAGCGTCAGCGCGGCGGCCGGAATGCTGCCGGATGCCAGGCGGCGGGTGATCTGCCAGTCTACCGTCCCTCGCAGGCCGTGGGCCAAGGTTCCGCCCGCCTTGGTGATTGCAGCGTAGAGCAGGTCGGTGCCCACCGCCACCGACGGATGGATACCGAACAGCAATACCAGCAGCGGCGTCATCAGCGAACCTCCACCGACGCCAGTGAGTCCGACGATGGCGCCGACCGAGAAGCCTGCGAGCGTGTAGGCGAAATCCATAGAATGTTCCTTTTTTATGCCCGGCATCCTAATCGTGACGGTTAGGGCGATAAAGGCGATGTGCGTTAGACTTTAAGAACTATTGGTTATTAAGCACGCCCGGCACGTGCGAAACCACGATGAATCTCCAGCAACTGCGTTACATCCACGAGGTCGCGCGGCGTGGTCTCAACGTGTCGGACGCGGCCGAGGCGTTGTTCACCTCGCAGCCGGGCGTTTCGAAGCAGATCCGCTTGCTGGAGGCGGAACTGGGGGTCGAGATCTTCGCCCGCCACGGCAAGCGCCTCGTCGCGGTCACCGAACCGGGCCGCGCAGTGCTGGCGATCGCCCAGCGCATGCTGCGCGACATGGACAACCTGCTGCAGGTGGGGGAGGAATTCTCCAACGAGTCGTCCGGCACGCTGTCGATCGCCACCACCCACACCCAGGCGCGCTACGTGCTGCCGCGCGTGGTGCGCGACTTCATGCAGCGCTATCCCGGGGTGCGGCTGGAGCTGCACCAGGGCGATCCGCAGCAGGTGTGCGACATGGTGCTGAGCGGCGGCGCCGACATCGCCATCGCCACCGAGGCCATCGCCGACAATCCCGACCTGGTGATGCTGCCGTGCTACCAGTGGAACCGCTGCATCGTCGCCACGCCGCGCCACCCCATCCTGCGCGAGCATCCGCTGACGCTGGAGGCGATCGCGCGCTATCCGCTGATCACCTACGACGATGCCTTCACCGGCCGCGGCCAGATCAACAAGGCGTTCCTCGGCCGCGGCCTGAAGCCGAACGTGGTGCTCACCGCGATCGACTCGGACGTGATCAAGAAGTACGTGGAGATGGACCTGGGCATCGGCATCCTCGCGCGCATGGCCTACGATGCCGACGAGGACCGCAAGCTCGGCATGGTGGATGCCAGCCACCTGTTCGAATCGAGCACCACGCGCATCGGCATCCGCCGCAACGCGTGGCTGCGCGGTTTCGTCTATGCGTTCATCGAGCTGTTCGTGCCCTCGCTGACGCGCCGCATCGTCGAGGCGGCGCGCAGCGGCGGCGGGACCGACGCCGGCCTGTGAGGTCGCCGGGCCAGGCTCATGGATGCCCGGCAATCCGGTCTGGAGTCGGGATGCGCTCCGTCGGCTGCGGAACCCGCCCTCGCTGCGCTTGGGGCTTGGGCGGTCTTCGCTCGTTACGGCGCGTCTCCTGAGTCCGGTCCGGAGCCGGGGGGTGCGTTCCGTCGGGCCGCGGAACCCGCCCTCGCTGCGCTTGGGGCTTGGACGGTCTTTGCTCGTTACGGCGCGTCTCCTGAATCCGGTCCGGAGCCGGGGGATGCGTTCCGTCGGGCTGCGGAACTCGCCCTCGCTGCGCTCGGTGCTCGGACAGTCCTCGCCCGCTCCACGCATCCCCCGGCTCCAGACCTGCCGCGTCGAGTCATCCGGTCGCCGGCTGGCGAGGGTGTCGTCCGCCTGGGCCTGGTTCAATACTCCCAGAAGATGCGTTGCAGGTCCTTGGCGTCGCGCGGCTGGGTCAGGGCGACGGCGGCGAGGATGCGTGCCTTCTGCGGGTTGAGGTCGTGGGCGACGACCCAGTCGTACTTGTCGTCCGGCTGCTCGGCGTTGCGGATGACGAAGCCGCCGGTGGTGACGCGCGACGAGCGGATGATGTGCAGCCCCCGCCCGCGCAGCTCCTGCAGGGCCGGCACCACCTGGCTCGCCACCGAGCCGTTGCCGGTGCCGGCATGGACGATGGCCTTGGCGCCGGCCTGGGCGAAGGCGCGGTAGGCCACGTCGGAGAGGTTGCCGTAGCCGTAGGCGATCTCCACCGGCGCCAGCGTGCCGATCCGGTCGATGTCGAACTCGGAGGCCGTCGTGTGGCGCTTGGCCGGCTGGCGGAACCAGTAGGTCTTGCCTTCGACGACCATGCCCAGCGCGCCCCACGGGCTCTTGAAGGCTTCGGTGCGGATGTTGATCATCTTGGAGACGTCGCGCCCGGTGTGGATCTCGTCGTTCATCGCCACCAGCACGCCCTTGCCGCGCGCCTCGGGGCTGCGCGCCACGGCGACCGCGTTGTACAGGTTTAGCATGCCGTCGGCGGACATCGCCGTGCCGGGGCGCATCGAGCCGACCACGACGATCGGCTTGTCGCTGTGGATCACCAGGTTCAGGAAGTAGGCGGTTTCCTCGATGGTGTCGGTGCCGTGGGTGATCACGATGCCGTCGACGTCGCCCTGTTTCGCCAGTTCGCCGACGCGCTTGCCCAGTTGCAGCAGGTGGTCGTTGGTGAAGCTCTCCGAGGCGATCTGGAAGACCTGCTCGCCGCGCACGTTGGCGAGGTCCTTGAGTTCGGGCACGCCGGCGATGAGCTTGTCCACCGGCACCTTGGCCGCCTGGTAGGTGGCGCTGTTGGCCGCGCTGGCGCCCGCGCCGGCGATGGTGCCGCCGGTCGCGAGGATGACGACGTTGGCGAGCCGGGTGTCGGTCGGTGTCTCCCGGGCCTGCAGGCCGCCGGGCAGCAGCAGGGCGATGGCGGCGAGGCCGGGCACGATGCGGTGCAGTATCTTCATGGTCGTCTCCGTGGGAAGGGGCTGGCCATGTGGCGGCCGGCCAGGGCGCGTCCGGCGGCGGGCAGGCCGCTCAATGCTGCAGGATCTTGGCGAGGAAGCTCTGCGCGCGCTCGGAGCGCGGCTTGCCGAAGAAGTCGTCCTTCGCGGCGTCCTCGACGATGGCGCCGCGGTCCATGAAGATCACGCGGTGGGCGACCTTGCGGGCGAAGCCCATCTCGTGGGTCACGCACATCATGGTCATGCCCTCGCGCGCGAGTTCGACCATCACGTCGAGCACCTCGTTGATCATCTCGGGGTCGAGCGCCGAGGTCGGCTCGTCGAACAGCATGCAGATCGGGTCCATCGCCAGCGCGCGTGCGATCGCCACGCGCTGCTGCTGGCCGCCGGAGAGCTGGCCGGGGAACTTGCCTGCGTGCGCCTTCAGGCCGACGCGGTCGAGCAGCTTCAGGCCCTTGTTCACCGCTTCGTCGCGGCTGCGGCCGAGCACCTTGATCTGCGCGATCGCCAGGTTGTCGGTGATCGTCATGTGCGGGAACAGCTCGAAATGCTGGAACACCATGCCGACCTGCGAGCGCAGCCTGGGCAGGTTGGTCTTGGGGTCTTCGATGGCGATGCCATTGACGACGATGCTGCCCTGCTGGAAGGGCTCCAGCGCATTCACGCACTTGATCAGCGTGGACTTGCCCGAGCCGGACGGGCCGCACACGACGACTACTTCGCCCTTGGCCACATGGGTGGTGCAGTCGGTCAGGACCTGGAAGCTGCCGTACCACTTGGAAACGTTCTTGATCTGGATCATCGGTGGGAACTCCCCGGGTCAGCGAATGATGGCGATGCGGGCCTGCAGCCGTTTCACCAGCCTCGACAGCACGAAGCAGATGATGAAATAGACGACGGCGACGGTGGTGTACATCTCCACCGGGCGCAGGTCGCGCTGGGTGATCTTGTCGGCCGCGCCGAAGAAGTCGGTGGCGCCGATGGCATACACCAGGGACACGTCCTGGAACAGCACGATGGTCTGCGTCAGCAGCACCGGCAGCATGTTGCGGAACGCCTGCGGCAGCACCACCAGGCGCATCGTCTGGCTGTAGGTGAAGCCGAGCGCGTAGCCCGCACCGATCTGGCCGCGCGGCACCGACTGGATGCCCGAGCGCATGATCTCGGAGTAGTAGGCGGCCTCGAAGATCGTGAACGTGAAATAGGCCGAATTCTCCGCGCCGATCGGGATCATCCGGCCGGTGACGAACTGCAGCACCAGCGGCAGGATCAGGTAGAAGGCGAGGATCACCTGCACCAGCGGCACGCTGCGGAAGAAATTCACGTAGCCGGCCGCGAACCACTGCAGGGGCTTGATCGACGACAGCCGCATCAGCGCGAGCAGCGTGCCGAGGATGATGCCTCCGGTCATCGCGGTGACGGTGACCTGCAGCGTGTAGCGCAGGCCCTCGGCGAGAAATCTCCAGTTCGCGGTGATGACCGAGAAATCGAAGTCGCTCATGTCACTTCCCTCCCGTACCCGTGATCAGGCCCGGCACCCGGGTGCGCTTCTCGACGAAGGCCAGCAGCCGGTTCATGACGAAGGCCAGGATGAAGTAGGCGAGCGTGACGACGATGGTGATCTCGAGCACCTGCGAGGTCTTCTCGATGATCTGCTTGTACTGGAAGTAGAGTTCGAGGATGCCCACCGCGTAGGTCACCGCCGAGTTCTTGAAGATGTTCATCGCCTCCGAGGTGAGCGCCGGCAGCACGATGCGGTAGGCCATCGGCAGGCGCACGTAGCGGTAGGTCTGCCACTCGGTGAAGCCCAGCGCCAGGCCGGCGAAGCGCTGGCCGCGGGGCAGCGAGTTGATCCCGGAGCGGACCTGCTCGGCGATGCGCGCGGCGGTGTAGAGGCCCAGCCCGACGACGGCGGTGACGAAATAGGGCAGGTCCTGCTTCATCCAGATGCCCATCTGCTGCGGCACCAGCTCGGGCACGACGAAGAACCACAGGAAGAGCTGGACGATCAACGGCACGTTGCGGAACACGTCCACATAGGTGTCGCCGACCGCCACCAGCCAGCGCTTGGGCGTGGTGCGCATGACGCCGAGCACCGAGCCCAGCAGCAGCGCGACGGCCAGCGAGGCGAGCGACACGGCCGTCGTCCACCCCAGGCCGGACACTACCCACTCGTAGTACTTGAGGCCGTCGTCGGTCTCCTGGAAGAAGAACTGCCAGTCCCAGTGGTAGTCCATGAGCATCCCCTGGCATGAGGCGGCGCGCCGGCCACGCGCCGCGGGTACCGGCCGGCAGGCCGGCCGGCGGACGGATCATATTGGCCCGGTGCGCGGCTCGTCCGGGCCGCGCACCGGGCCTGGGCGGTTGCCGCTTATTCGACGCCCTTGTCGGTCGGCGTCTCGAGGGCGGCCTTGAGGGCCGGGCTCATCGGGAAGTTGAGGTTCACGTTGCGCGGCGGGATCGGGTTCATGAACCACTTGGTGTACAGCTTTTCGGCCTCGCCCGACTTCATCAGGTCGACCAGCGTCTTGTCGACCAGCGCCTTGAAGGGCGCGTCGTCCTTGCGCAGCATCACGCCATAGGGTTCGTCGCGCAGCGACGGGCCGACGATGGCGAAATTCGCCGGATTCTTGGAGTTGGCGATGAGGCCGGCGAGCAGGATGTCGTCCATCACGAACGCGGAGGCACGCCCGCTCTCGACCATCAGGAAGGAGTCGGCGTGGTCCTTGCCGTAGATGTTCCTCACGTCGATCGACCTGCCTTTCTCGTTCTGCTTGATCAGCGCGTCCGACGTGGTGCCGGTGGTGGTGGCGACCGGCTTGCCGTTGAGGTCGCCGATGTCCTTGACGCCGGAATCCTTGCGTACCGCCATGCGCACGCTGGTGATGAAGTAGCTGACGGAAAAGCCGACCTGCTGCTGGCGCGCCACGCTGTTCGTGGTGGAACCGCATTCGAGGTCGATGGTGCCGTTCTGCATCAGCGGGATGCGGTTCTGCGAGGTCACCGCCTGATACTTCACCTGCAGATTGGGCAGCTTCAGCTCGGACTTCACTGCATCGACGACCTTCGCACAAAGGTCCATCGCATAGCCGACCGGTTTCTGGTCGGCGTCGAGGTAGGAGAAGGGCACCGACGACTCACGATGGCCGACGGTGATCGTGCCCGATTCCTTGATCTTCTGCAGCGTGCCGGTGAGCTGGGCGTGGGCCGGTGCGGCAAGTCCGGCGGCGGACAGGCACAGGGCGAGGACGGTGAGGGACTTGCGCATGGACAGCCTCCAGTCGTGGTCGAAATGATCGGGTGACGGACATCCCTGTATCCAAGCATCGCACAAAACCGCGTGCTGCCGAAATTGCGGCCAACACTGACGCGTGGCGCGCCGGAGCGTGCGATCACGGCGGCAGCCAAGGATGTCACGGCGGTATTTGCCCGAGTTCCCTAAAGTGTGCGCGTCCACCACACGCCGCTGCCGGCTCCGCCATGACCAAGTCGTTTCGCCCCTTGCTGCTGCCCGTCGCCGTCGCGCTCGGCCTGATGTCGCTCCCGGTCGCCGCGCTGGCCGATGCCGCCGCCGCCAGCCGTTACTATGAGGATGGACTGGCGCGCTACCAGAAGCAAGACGTCACCGGCGCGATCATCCAGTTGAAGAACGCGCTGCAGCAGGACCGCAACATGCTCGCGGCGCATCTGCTGCTGGGAAACGCCTACCTGCATGACGGCGACGTCGGTCCGGCCGAGGTGGAGTTCAACGAGGCGCTGCGCCTGGGCGTGAATCGCGCGGAGGTGGCCGTGCCGCTGGGGCGCATCTACCTGCTGCAGGGGCGGCCGGGGAAGCTGATCGAGTCGATCCCGGCGGATGGCCTGCCGCCCGGCATACGGCTCGAACTGCTCGCGCAGCGCGGCACGGCCTACGCGGCGCTCGACAAGCGCGCCGAGGCCGAGCGCAGCTTTGCCGATGCGCGCGCGATCGACCCTGCGTCGCCGGTGCCGCTGATCGCGGAGGTGCCGATGCTGATCGCGGCGGGACGCATGGACCTCGCCCGCGAGCGCGCCGCGAAGGCCGTGCAGCTCGGGCCGACCCATGCCGCCGCCTACAACGTGCGCGGCTCGGTGGCGCATGCCGGCGGCGACGTCGCCGCCGCGCTGAAGGACTACGAACGCGCGATCGAACTGCAGCCGGGTTTCGTCGACGCCCGCGTCGCGCGTGCCGGCATCCTGATCGACCTCGGCCGCGATGCCGACGCGCGCACCGATCTCGAGGATCTGGCGAAGGACGGACCGGTCGAGCCGCGCGCGTCCTACCTGCTGGCGCTGCTGGCCAGCCGCCGCGGGGATGCGGCCCAGGCGACGCAATATCTCGAGGAGGCGGCGCGCCTGGTCGATGCCCTGCCCATCGAATGGCTGGCCGGCCACGAACCCCTGCTGATGGTGGGCGCGCTGTCCCACCATGCCGGGCGCCAGTACGAAAAGGCGCGCAAATACCTCGATTCGCTCGTGGCACGCTTTCCGCGCAACCTCGGTGCGCGCAAGCTGCTGGCCTCCATCCATGTCGAGACGGCCGACTACGCGCGGGCGACCGGCCTGCTCGAACAGGTGCTGCGCGCGCAGCCGGACGACCCGCAGGCCCTGCATCTGCTGGGGCGTGTCTATCTCGCCCAGAAGCGCTACGCGAAGGCCACCGAACTGCTGGAGAAGGCCGCCCAGGGCGGCGACACGCGCGCCCAGGCCGCGCTCGGCGTCAGCCGCCTCGGACAGGGCGACACCGTGGCAGCGGCCATGAACCTGCAGGCGGCGTTCGACGGATCCCCCGGCGATCTCGGCCTGGCGACCACGCTGTCGAACACGCTGATGCGCCAGGGCTATCCGAAGAAGGCGCTCGACGTTGCGCAGCGCGCCAGCGCCGCCCTCCCCGGCAACCCGGCGGCGCTGAACCTGCTCGGGGTGGTGAAGGGAGGCGCCGGCGACCGCGCCGGGGCCCGTGCTGCCTACACGGATGCGCTCGGGCGCGACCCCGGCTTCACCCCGGCACGCTTCAATCTGGCCCGGCTCGACATCGCCGAGGGCCGCTTCGACGATGCGCGCAAGACCTACGCCGAGATGCTGAAGAAGGACAGGCGCGATGCGACGGCGATGTACGAATCCGCGCTGCTCGAACAGCGTGCCGGCAGTCCGGCCGAGGCGATGCGCTGGCTGGAGAAGGCGTCGGCCGAACGCCCGAACGATACGCGCGTCGGCCTCGCCCTGGTCCGGGCAAAGGCAATGGCCGGCGACCGGCCCGGCGCGCTCGAGGCGGCGAAGGCTCTGGCGGCGCGGCGCAGCGACGATCTCGCCGTCCTGGCCGCACTGGCGCAGGCGCAGCTCGACAGCGGCGACGGCAAGTCCGCGCAGCAGACGCTGCGCGACATGACGAAGCTGGCGGAGTTCGACACCGATGCCCAGGTCCGCGTCGGCCGCCTGCAACTGGCTGCCGGCAACCCCGCCGGCGCCCAATATTCCGCTGAAAAGGCGCTGGCCGGGCGCCCCGGCGATGCGGGCGCCCTGATCCTGGCGGCAGAAGCCGCGATGGCGTCCACGGACTTCGACAAGGCGCGCGAGCGCACCAGGACGCTGCGCGACCGGCACCCCGGCAATGTCGAGGGTCTGCGCCTGGGCGGGGATCTCGCGCTGCTGGCCGGCCGGTATGCCGAAGCCGAAGACGCCTACCGCGAGGCGGCGCGCCTCCAGCCTTCGGGCGCGAGGGTGCTGAGCGTCGTCCGCGCGCAGATGGCGCAGGGCAAGCGTGCGCAGGCCGTCGCGACCCTCGAGGCGCGGCTGCAGCAGCAAAATGACGATGCCGCGGTGAGGCAGGCCCTGGCGGAACTGCACATGCGCGCGGGGAGTTGGCCCGCCGCCGCGCGCGAGTACCGGACCCTGGTGGACAAGGGCGCGGCCCATCCCGGCGTGCTGAACAACTACGCGCTCGTGCTGCACGAACTGGGGGACGCGCAGGCGCTGGCCATGGCGGAAAGGGCCCACGCCCTGGCGCCTGCCGACCCGAACGTGGTGGATACCTACGGCTGGCTCCTGCTGCGTGCCGGGCGCCGCGAGGAGGGCATGCGCTACCTGCGCGAAGCGAGGCTGCGCGATCCCGACAACCTGGAGATCCGCTACCACCTCGCGCGCGCTTTGCATGAAACGGGCCGCACGGCCGAGGCCCGCGCCGAGATGGTGGATGTCTCCGGCATGCCGGCGGCGTCGGTTCCCGAGAAGGTCGGCAGCTTCCTGCGTGAGATCAATGCCGGCAAATAGATGTCGGCGATTCTTACAGGTTTTTCCAGCGAGTACTGCTAGTCTTCAAAAAATCATTTATTTTCAGTTGCTTGTGAAGTTGGATCGATTCTTGCATGTCTAGCGCAATAGCGTACAACCGGAGATTTACCATGTTCTACCGCATTCCTCTGACGCTCACTGCAGCCGCCGTACTGGCCCTGGCACCGGTTGTGGCGCAGGCGGCGACGGACTGGTCCTTCAATCTGCAGACCAATGCAACGACGTCGACGACGTCCGGCGATGCGTCCGGCTACGGCAACTCCCGCAACTACACCAACTCGGGCGTGACGGTGGGCGTGAGCGCGTATTCCAATACGGGCAACAACGGCGCCTCGACGACGAGCGTGGACAACAGCAATGCCAACCGGCTCCAGACCGCGAGGCTCGCATACGACAGAACCTGGGAAGGGCTCGGCGTCTACAACCGGGACGCCGGCGGCAGCACGTCCAGCAGTTCCGGTTACGACTGGCAGGAAAGCCAGAGCCCCGAGCATTCCATCGACAACAACGAGCGCGCCGACTCGGTGCTGCTGTCGTTCGGCACCGCCGTCACCCTGAACAGCATCACGTTCGGCTGGACGACCAACGACAGCGACTTCTTCGTGCTCGCCTATATCGGGGGCGGCACGCCGACGCTCACCGACCTGACCTACGCGACCCTGAGCGGCTGGACGCTGGTCGGCAACTACTCGAACAAGGGTACGACCAGCGTCGATCTGAGCGCGCAGTCGGCAGGGATCACGTCCAGCTACTGGCTGATCGGCGCGGGCGGTTTCACGGTTGGCACCGGTGTGAATTCGGGAGATACGTCCGGCAGCAGCTACCTCCCCCTGGATTCGACGTCCAGCAAGAAGAAATTCGACTACCTCAAGCTCACCAGCATCGGTGGCGTGACGGGTGGCGGCGGCACCAGCGGCGGCGGTGGAAGCGCACCCGAGCCCGGTTCGCTCGCCCTTGCCGGCGTGGCCTTCCTCGGCATGGTGGGGTTGCGCCGCCGCCGCAGGGCTGCCGCCTGACGGCTTTGATATAGAAACAGAAACCCGGAAGGGTTCAGGGAGGGGGAATCGGCGCCTGCGGGCGCCGATTCCTTTCCGGGCGCCACTCAGGCGGCAGGCGCGGCTGCCTCTTCTTCCTCCTGCTGCTGCAACAGCCACATCTGCGCGTAGGTGCCGCCGCGCGCGAGCAGCGCCGCATGGCGGCCGCGTTCGACGATGCGGCCGGCTTCCAGGACGATGATCTCGTCGGCATCCATGATGGTCGACAGCCGGTGAGCGATGACCAGCGCGGTGCGGCCTTCGGCGGCGCGTTCGATCTGTGCCTGGATCGCCTTCTCGGTCTTCGAGTCCAGCGCCGAGGTGGCTTCGTCGAAGATCAGGATGGCGGGGTTCTTCAGCAGGGCGCGGGCGATGGCGACGCGCTGCTTCTCGCCGCCGGAAAGCTTCAGGCCGCGCTCGCCGACCCGCGTTCCATAGCCGTCCGGCAGTTCGCGGATGAAGTCCTCGAGCTGGGCGGCACGCGCGGCGGCCTCGACCTCGGCGCGGCTGGCGTTCGGGCGGCCGTACTGGATGTTGTACAGCAGGGTGTCGTTGAACAGCACGGTGTCCTGCGGCACGATGCCGATCGCCGCGCGCAGGCTGTGCTGGCCGAGCTGGCGCAGGTCGTGGCCGTTGATGCGGATGGCGCCCTGCTGCACGTCGTAGAAGCGGTACAGGAGCCGCGCCAGGGTCGATTTGCCGGAGCCGGAATGCCCCACGACCGCGACGGTGCTGCCGGCGGGGATCTCGAAATCGACGTCGAACAGGATGGGGCGCTTGGCATCGTAGGCGAAGTCCACGTGTTCGAAGCGCACGCTCGCCGGGCCGGGTGGCAGCGCCAGCGCACCCGGCGCGTCGGCCACCTCGCGGTGCTGGTGCATCAGCGCGAACATGCGTTCGATGTCGGTCAGCGACTGGCGGATCTCGCGGTACAGCACGCCGAGGAAGTTCAGCGGGACGTAGAGCTGGATCAGGAAGGCATTCACCAGCACGATGTCGCCGATCGTCATGCTGCCGGCGGCCACCCGCACGGTGGCCTGCCACATCATCGCGGTGACGCCGACGGCGATGATCGCCGCCTGGCCGACGTTGAGCGCCGACAGCGAGTACTGGTTGGTGATCTGGGCCTTGATCCACTTCTGCAGCTGTTCGTCGTAGCGGCGCGCTTCGTATTCCTCGTTGTTGAAGTACTTGACCGTCTCGAAGTTGATCAGGCTGTCGATCGCGCGCGAGTTTGCCGCGGAATCCAGTTCGTTGGCATGGCGGCGCAGCGCGGTGCGCCAGTTCGTGACGCTCACGGTGAACACCACGTACAGCAGGAGCGTCGCCAGCGTGATCAGGGCGAAGACGGCGTCGTAGCGGACCAGCAGGATGCCGATGACGAGGCTGATCTCGATCATCGTCGGCAGGATGGAGTACAGCGTGTAGCTGATCAGCGAGCCCACCGAGCGGGTGCCGCGCTCGATGTCGCGGGTGAGGCCGCCCGTCTGGCGCTCGAGATGGAAGCGCAGCGACAGCGAATGCAGGTGGCGGAAGGTGCGCAGCGTGATCTCGCGCACCGCCTGCTGCGTGACGCGGGCGAACACCACCTCGCGCAGTTCGGTGAATAGCGAGGTGGAAAAGCGCAGCATGCCGTAGGCCAGCAGCAGCGCCGCGGGCACCACGATCAGCGCCTGCTGCGGCGTGATCGACAGGGCGTCGATCAGATCCTTGAAGATCAGCGGCACCGCCACGTTGGCGCCCTTGGCGGCGAACAGACAGGCGAGCGCGAACAGTACGCGTCCGCGGTAGGCCCAGATGAAAGGCAGCAGGCTCTTGACCGTCTGCCAGTCGTGGCGTTCGGCGGGTTCGGGGGCGGGGAGGGCGGCGGCTGGGGCGCGTCTCATGAACTGGAGATCCGGAAGGGCGTTCGGGTTGGTGCCGGGCAGGCGGCTGGATGGCCGTGCCCGCATCCGCAGGCATCGCCGCGGCCGGCATGTGGCGGGCTGCGCGGGCAGGCCGGATTCTGTTGCCCCCGGCGCCGGGCGTCAAACGTGGTGCCGCGAAGGGCGGCGACGGTGCGGGCGGAGGAAAAAAAGAGCCCCGCCCGCGATGCGCGGGAGAGGCCAAGAGGGAGCTGATGCCGCCGGCGCCGGGCGGCTTTCCGCGCAGCGGCGGAAGGCCACCCTGCCGCGCAGGGGAAGAATCAGGCGGCGACGCGGGCCGGCTGTGGATTGCGGAAGGCTTCGAGCAGCCTGGCTTCCTTCTCCTTCGCCAGATGGATGTTCTTCTCCTTCACGTGACCGTAGCCGCGGACGTCGTCCGGCACGCTGGCCAGTTGCACGGCGGTGGCGAGGTTGTCGCGGCTCAGCTTGCCGGCGATCTCGTCGAGCAGCCTGCCGTAGTCCTCGATCGCCTGGCGTTCCTGGCGGCGCTCCTCGGTCTTGCCGAAGATGTCCCACTTGCCGCCGCGCAGGTGCTTGAACCTGGCGAGATGGCGGAACGCCTTCAGCACCCACGGGCCGTACTTCTGCTTGATGAGTTCGCCGGTCTCCGGGTCGCGCTTCGAGAACAGCGGCGGCGCGAGGTTGTACTCGACCGTGTAGCCGTTCGGGAACTGCGCGTCCAGCTCGGCCAGGAAGGCCGGGTCGGAGTGCAGGCGCGCCACTTCGTATTCGTCCTTGTAGGCCATCAGCTTGTAGAAGTAGCGGGCCGCGGCCTCGGCCAGCGCGCTGCTCTCGGGCGCGACGCGCTTCTCGGCTTCCAGCACGTCCTTGATCTTCGCGGCATAGCGGCGCGCGTAGGCGGCATCCTGGTATTCGATCAGGTCGGGGACGCGGACCTCGAGCAGGTGGCGGACCTCGCCGGCGGCGCCGACGGAATCGACGATCTGGCGGGCTTCCGGCGTCAGCGCCGGCAGTCTGGACGCCTTGGCTTCGTACTTGTGGATCTCGGCCTTGACGAAATCGAGGTCGACCACCGCCATGCGGCCCCACTTGAACGCCAGCAGGCTCATCTCGATGCCCACGCCGGCCTGCTTGATCGCCGCTTCGATGGAGGCCGCGCCGATCGGCAGCGCGCCGGCCTGGTAGGCCACGCCGACCATGAACATGTTGGTCGCCATGCTGTCGGCGAACAGACCTTCGGCCAGCGTCTGCGCGTCCATGTAGACGTTGTCGTTCTTGCGCGTGACGCGGTCGATGCCGCGCGTCAGCCCGCCGACGTTGGGGAACTGGACAGACTTGTCGGACACCATGTAGCCCGTCGGCGCCTGGCCGGTCGCCACGATGGCGATCGTGCGTTCCGGATGGCACTTGTCGAGGTTCTTGGGGTCGGTGGCGTTCAGGATGTCGAAGCCGAGGTAGAGGTCGGTGCTGCCGTCCGAGATCTTGTTCGAGCCGTCGAACCGGGTGCCGGTGACCTTGATGTCGGAGATCACCGCGCCGCCCTTCTGCGCCAGGCCGGTCTGGTCCAGGCCGATGGCCCACTTGCCGTCGATGCGCGCCGCATTGGCGATGGTCGCCGCCACGGTCACCGAGCCGGTGCCGCCGATGCCCATGATGTGGGCGCCGAAGTTGTCCGGATCGGCCTTGTACGCCGGCTCGGGCAGGCTGCGGTCGAGCGCCGGCAGGCGGCCCTTTTTCTTCTTCTTGCCGCCTTCCTCGGCCGGCGCGGCATTCGGCGTGATGGTCAGGAAGGACGGGCAGAAGCCCTTCACGCAGGAATAGTCCTTGTTGCACGACGGCTGGTGGATGCGGGTCTTGCGGCCGAATTCGGTCTGCACCGGCTCCACCGACATGCAGTTCGACTTGACGCCGCAGTCGCCGCAGCCCTCGCACACGCGCTCGTTGATCACCATGCGCGCTTCAGGCTCGAAAGCCTTGCCGCGGCCGCGCTGGCGGCGCAGCTCGGCGGCGCATTCCTGGTCGTGGATCAGCACCGTCGTGCCTTCCGTCGCGGCCAGTTCCTTCTGCGCGTCCATGATGCGGTCGCGGTGCCAGACCTCGGTGCTGCCGGCGAGGCTGACGCCGTTGTAGCGGCTCAGGTCCTCGGTGGTGACGATCACGCGCTTGACGCCGTTGGAGACCAGTTCGGACACCATCGCGCGCACCGGTTCCGCGCCCATGATCTCCTGCCCGCCGGTCATCGACGTGTGGCTGTTGAACAGGATCTTGAAGGTGATGTTGGTGTTGGTGGCGGCGCAGTAACGCACGGCGAGGCTGCCCGAGTGCGCATAGGTGCCGTCGCCCATGTTCTGGAAGATGTGCTTGGTGTCGGTGAAGGGCTGCATGCCGATCCACTGCGTGCCCTCGGCGCCCATGTGCGTACCCATCACCACGCCGCGGTTCATCCACATCGCCATCGTGTGGCAGCCGATGCCGGCCGACACGATGCTGCCGTCGGGCGCCTTGGTGGAGGTGTTGTGCGGGCAGCCGGAGCAGTACCAGGCCGAGCGGCCGAGCGTGGTCAGCGTGTTGCGGCTGTGGATCTCGTCCAGGCGCTTGATCCAGGCTTCGGCCGATTCCAGCCTGGCCTTGCGCGACATGCGGGCATGCAGCGCGCGGGCGATGATGTCCGACTCGAATTCGCTGTGGAAGGGCAGCAGGTCGCGCCCTTCCTCGTCGCGCTTGCCGACGATGCGCGGGGCGTTGGCGGTGCCGTAGAGGATTTCCTTGGCGAACAGTTCGATGAAGGGGCGCTTCTCCTCGATGACGAGGATCTCTTCCAGGCCCTTCGCGAAATCCTTGATGTCCTGCGGCTGCAGCGGATGCAGCATGCCGATCTTCAGGATGCGCACGCCGTAGCTGCGCAGCGCGTCGTCGTCCAGGCCCATCTCGAGGAAGGCCTGGCGCAGGTCGTGGTAGGTCTTGCCGGCGGCGATGATGCCCAGCCACGCGTCGGGGTTGGGCAGCACGACCTTGTTCAGGTTGTTCTCGCGCGCATACTGGCGGGCCACCTCGTGGCGCGCGTAGTACAGCGTGCGCTCCATGTCGAGCGCGTCCTTGCGCACGTTCATGCCCAGGTTCACCTCGGGCACGTAGGGCTTGCCGTCGAGTTCGACCACCGGCGCGACGAACTTCATGCGGTCGGGATCGACGATGGCGCTGCCGCTGCCGTCGGCCACGTTGGTGACGATCTTCAGGCCGCACCACAGGCCGGAGATGCGCGACAGGTAGTAGCCGTGCAGGCCGAAGTCGAGGATGTCCTGCACGTTGCCGGGGTACAGCGAGGGAATGCCGACGTGGTAGAACATCGCCTCCGACTGGCTCGGCAGCGAGGACGACTTACAGCTCGGGTCGTCGCCGAAGATGGCGAGCACGCCGCCGTTCCTCAGCGTGCCGGTGTAGTTGGCGTGCTTGAGCACGTCGCCGCTGCGGTCGACCCCCGGGGCCTTGCCGTACCAGGTGCCGACGACGCCGTCGAACTTCTGCTTGCCGACGGTGTGCAGCATCTGGGTGCCCCAGACGGCGGTCGCGGCGAGGTCCTCGTTGAGGCCATCGACGAACTGGATGTTGTGCTGCAGCAGCAGCTTCTGCTGCTTGATGAAATTCGCGTCCAGCATGCCGACGGGCGAGCCGCGGTAGCCGGAGATGAACATGGCGTTGTTCAGGCCGCGGCGGCGGTCGAAGCGGATCTGGTCCATCGTCAGCCGCACCAGCGCTTCGATGCCGCCGATGTGGATGACGCCTTCTTCCGCGGTGAACTGCCTGGTGAAGTCCTGTTTGGATGACATCGCTATGCCTCCCGAAAGCACCGCATCGCTCGGCCAGCCATGTCTGCGGCAGCAGCGGCGCCGGCCGCTGCTGCCCCGATGCGCAACGTTTCAGCGCATGACTGATCCTGGCGTGCAGTAGGTATTGTCAGACGAAGCGGAACGAGACGTTGCCGAGATCCTGGAAGCGGACGACGACGTTGTCGCCCTTGGCGACCGGAATCGCCTCGGTGACGCCGCCGGTCATGATGAAGGTACCGGCCGGGATCTCCTGGCCGCGCTTGCCGAGTTCGTTCGCCATCATCGCGATCGCGACCAGCGGGTTGCCGAGCACGGCAGCACCGGCGGCCATCGACTTGACCTCGCCGTTGATCTCGAGCACCACGCCCAGCGTGGGCAGGTCGAGTTCGCCGAGGTCGCGCATGTTGCCGCCGATGACGAAGCGGGCCGACGAAGTGTTGTCGGCGATCACGCTCTTGAGGTCGAACTTGAAGTCGCGGTAGCGCGAGTCGATCACTTCGACGGCCGGCAGCACGAAGTCGATCGCCGCCATCACGTTGCCGATGTGGCAGCCGGGGCCGCGCAGCGGCGCCTTGGTGACGACGCAGATCTCGGCTTCGACCTTCGGGTGGATGAGTTCGTCGAACTTGACTTCGCCGCCGTCGGGCACCGACATGTAGTCGGCGACGAAGCCGAACACTGGGGTCTCGACGCCCATCTGCTTCATCTTGGCGCGCGAGGTCAGGCCCGCCTTCAGGCCGGCGATCCTGTTGCCGCGGGCTTCCTTGCGGCGGCGGATCTCGTCCTGGATGGCGTAGGCATCTTCCCAGCTCATGTCCGGGTATTCGTCGGTGATCTTGGTGACGTCGTGCGCCTGCAGCTCGGCGTTCTCGAGATGCTCGGCGAGTCTGGCGATGGTTGCCTGGTCGAGGGTGATGGCCATGTGTGCGGATTCCTTGTCAGATGAAGCGGACCGACGTGCCGCCCAGGCCGCCGACGTTGCAGATGAGGCTGTCGCCGGCGACGACCGGGACGAGCGGGGATTGGGAGCCGGACAGGATGATCTCGCCGGCCTTCAGGCTGATGCCCAGGCGGCCCAGGGTGTTGGCCAGCCAGGCGATGGCGTTGACCGGCGAGCCCTGCACCGCGGCGCCGGTGGAGGTGCTGATGATGTCGCCGTTCTTGGCGAGCACCATGCCGGCCAGCGCGAGATCGAGCTGGCGCGGGCTCTTGCGCACGCCGCCGAGCACCAGCACGCCGCACGAGGCGTTGTCGGCCACGGTGTCCTGGATCTTGATCTTCCAGTCCTTGATGCGCGAATCGACGATCTCGAAGCAGGGCACCACGCAGTCGGTGGCGCGCAGCACATCGGCGGCGGTCACGCCGGGGCCGGTCAGGTCGCTCTTGAGGATGAAGGCGACCTCGGCTTCGGCCTTGGGCGCGATCATCGACGATGCCTGGATCGGCTCGCCTTCGTTGTACACCATGTTCGACAGCAACTGGCCGAAGTCGGGCTGGTTCACCTTCAGCATGTCCATGACGACCTTGCTGGTGACGCCGATCTTCTTGCCGACGATGGTGTGGCCGTCGTCGAGCTGGCGCTGGATCATGCGCAACTGGATCTGGTAGGCGTCCTCGATGGTGATGTCGCTTTCGCGGTCGGTGAGGGGCGCGACGGGAGTCAGCGTCTTGAGCGCGCTGTACAACTCGTCGCCGTAATGATCGATCTTGGTTTGGTCCATGTCTGGCTCGTGTGAATGTGCGGAGCGGGTAGGGATGCGGAACGGCGGGCGCCGGACGCGGGCGGGCGGTGGCCCCGTCCGCGCCGGACGTGCGATCAATACTTGACCATCACGTTGCGCAGTTCAGTGTAGAACTCGAGCGAGTGCAGACCGCCTTCACGGCCGATGCCCGACTGCTTCGAGCCGCCGAACGGCGTGCGCAGGTCGCGCAGGAACCAACTGTTGATCCAGCACAGGCCCACTTCGATCGCGTTGGCGAGGCGCATGGCGCGGCCGATGTCCTGGGTGTGGATCGAGGTGGCCAGGCCGTAGCGGTTGTTGTTGACCATCGCGATCACTTCCTCTTCCGTGTCGAACGGCTGGATGTGGCAGCAGGGGCCGAAGATTTCCTCGGTGATGACGGTCGCGGTCTCCGGTAGGCCGGTCCAGATCGTCGGCTGGACCCAGCAGCCGTCCTTCAGCTCGGCCGGCATGTCGGGGATGCCGCCGCCGAAGACGATGTTGGCGCCTTCTTCCTTGGCCTTGGCATACATGCCCAGCACCTTCGCCTGGTGCTTCTTGCTGACCAGCGGTCCGATCTTGGTGTCGGGGTCGAACGGGCGGCCGGGCTTCATCGTCTCGGCCTTCTCCTTCAGCGCGGCGACGAACTTGTCGAAGATCGGGCGCTGCACATAGACGCGCTCGGTGCCCAGGCAGACCTGGCCGGCGTTCTCGAAGCAGGAGCGGGTCACGGTGGCGATGGCGTTGTCGAAATCGCAGTCGGCGAACACCAGCGCGGCGTTCTTGCCGCCCAGTTCCAGCGACACCGGGCGGATGCCGTCGGCGCCCGCCTTCATGATGGCGGTACCGGTCCTGGTCTCGCCGGTGAAGGTGATGCCGTTCACGTCCGGGTGGGCGGTCAGGAAGGCGCCGGCGGAATCGACGCCGTAGCCGTTCACCACGTTGTACACGCCCTTGGGCAGGCCGACCTTGTTCATGACCTCGCCCAGCAGCGTGGCGGTGCTCGGCGTGTCCTCGGAGGGCTTGACCACCACGGTGTTGCCGCAGGCCAGCGCCGGGCCGCACTTCCAGGTCATCAGCAGCAGCGGCAGGTTCCACGGGCAGATGATCGCGATCACGCCGCGCGGCACGCGCACGCCGTAGCTGCGCGCGGTCTTGCCGTCGGGGGTGCGCATTTCGAACGACTCGGTCGAGGCGTTCTTGATCGTGTCGGTGAAGATCTTGAAGTTGGCCGCGCCGCGCGGGATGTCGACGTGGGAGGCGAGATGGACCGGCTTGCCGGTATCCGCGATCTCCGCCTGCAGGAAGTCGTCGAAGCGGCGGTTGATCTCGTCCACGACGGCGTCGAGCATGGCACAGCGCTCGACGACGGAAAGCTTGCCCCACGGGCCCTTCAGCGCGGCCTTGGCCGCCGCGACCGCTGCATCGACTTCGGGCTTGCCGGCTTCATGAACCGTGCCGATCAGCGAATTGTCGACCGGATTGCGTTTCTCGTACGTCTTGCCGCTGACGTTGGTGACGTACTCGCCGTTGATGAAGTTCTTGATGTCTTTCATGCTCAGGTTTCCCAAAGTTGATGGAGAAGGCGGCTACGCGGGCTGCGGCCGATCGGACTGCGCGGCTCGAACCTGCGGTGCCGGGCAGTCGTGGTCGGGCAGTCGCCGGAGGCCGCGATGCCTGGCCTCCGGGGTCGCCCGTTGCGTGAATCAGGAGAAAACAGACAGGAACTTCTCGTTGAGCACCCGGTCGTGGTAGAAAATTGCCTTGCCGAGCTGGTCGTCGGTCCAGTAGATCGTCGGCTTGTCCGGGTACCAGATGTAGCCGCCGGCGAACACCTCGTTGCGGTTGCCGCTCGGGTCGAAGAAGTAGATCGTCTCGCCGCGGGTGATGCCATGGCGGGTCGGGCCGATGTCGATGGACACGTCCTTCTTCGAGATGATGTCGCCCGCCCGCAGCACTTCGTACCAGTTGTCGAGCAGGAAGGAGGCGTGGTGCAGCTTGCCCTTCACCGGCTGGCGGATGAAGGCGACGTCGTGCGCCTTGTTCGAGCAGGTCAGGAAGGCGCCGATCGGGAACTTGTCGGGGCCGGCCACCACCAGTTCGGCGATGTTGAAGCCGAGAATCTCGGTGAACACCTTCACCGTGCCGTCGAGATCGTCGCCGTACAGCAGGCAGTGGTCGAAGCGGGAGGGCGCCATGCCCTTCAGGCCGTCAGGCCAGGCGTCCGGGTTGGTGGTCGGCATGCCGTTGCCGACCTGTTCCTTCTCGGCATACAGCTCCATGATGTGGCCGGTCGGGATCGTGAAGCGGAAGCGCTCGCCCGTCTTCGGGTGCTCGCCGGCCGGGACCCAGCTCAAGTCCGTACACAAGCCCGAGGCTTCGAGGTCGGCCGCCAGCTTCTTCAGCGTGGCGGGGGAATCGACGCGCCAGCCCATGTAGTCCATGCCGGCTTCGTCGGCCTCGCGCAGCACCACGCTGTGGTGGTCATGCTCGTCCCAGGCTTTGAGGAAGACGCGGCCCTTGTCGTCGCGGGCCGTCTCGATAAGGCCGAGAACCTCGACGTAGTGGTTGAGTGCCGCAGCCATGTCCAGTACGCGGATGACGACGTGGCCGGGACGAAGAACGCCAGTAAGTGCCATGATCAACTCTCCTCTCTGATGGTGGGCGAACGGCAAGGTTGGGCCGCCGCCAATGATTCGACACGCCCTTGCGGAGGGCGTGCCATGAAACGGTGCAGATCGAAACTCCGGGACATCTTCCCCAGTACGCCGAGTTCGATGTCGCTTTGAGGAAAGGCCCGGCAGGCCAGGACGACGCCCTCGGCTTCCTCCTCGTGCGTGACGCGCTGGCGGCTCATCTTCAGCGAGCGCACCCGGCCTTTCGCGATTCTTATCTTGCAGACGCCGCACCCGCCGCCGCGGCAGCCGACGGGGATCCCCCTGCGCGACAGGTGCTCCATCCCCTTGAGCAGATTGTCGCTTTCGGCGCAGACATACTCTTCTCCGCTATTGGAGATCAGCACGCTGAATTGCCGTGCGCAGTTATTGTTCTGTGGTGCGATTTTGCCGCCTCCTCCAATTGCAGGTAATTGCGCCGCCGATTCGGGCACGATTGCATGTCGTGCAGCGGCGTATTATTTTTTATTCGATAGATGAACGAATGTCGATTCGCCGCCCGAAATTCCGGCCGGCGCGAAGAGTCTCCCCTCGCCGCCGGCGATGTCATCGACGTGCGCCAAGGGGAAACCCTAATGCCTTCGCCCTGCCGTCGATAAATCCTGAATTTTCAGTTGCTTGCACGCTTTTCCAGCGTACAGCAAAAATATCTCGAGATTTTATACTCGAGAACGGCCGGTACTGCAAGAGGTTTGTCGATAAAAAAAATCCATGACTCCCGTTTCCCCTCCCGGCCGTGTCCGCCCCATCGATTTTCCTCTTCCATTCTCGTCACGTTTACGTAAACAGGGTATTCCTTTCATTCATCGACCGCATGCAAAAAACGGATATTGATCGTGCAGGAAATGGATATTATCGATCCGGCGCGATCTCTAATCTCTGCCCCTGCCAGCCAACGAAGGAGACTACGGCCATGCAAGTGACTAACGAGTACCTGGATTCCCTGCTCGAGAAGGACAAGGAGAAGGGGCTTTTCCGCTGCAACCGCGAGATGTTCACCAGCGAGGAACTGTTCGAACTCGAGATGAAGCACATCTTCGAGGGCAACTGGATCTACCTCGCCCATGAAAGCCAGTTGCCGAAGATCAACGACTACTACACGACCAAGATCGGTCGCCAGCCGATCTTCATCACGCGCAACAAGGACAACCAGCTCAACGCCTTCATCAACGCCTGTGCCCACCGCGGCGCCACGCTGGCCCGCTTCAAGCACGGCAACAAGGCGACCTACACCTGCCCGTTCCACGGCTGGACGTTCAACAACTCGGGCAAGCTGCTGAAGATCAAGGACCCGAACGAAACCGGCTATCCGGACAGCTTCAACACCGACGGTTCGCACGACCTCAGGAAGATCGCCCGCTTCGAGTCCTATCGCGGCTTCCTGTTCGGCAGCCTGAACCCGGACGTCGTCCCGCTCGAAGAGCATCTGGGCGAGTCGACGAAGATCATCGACATGATCGTCGACCAGTCGCCGGAAGGTCTGGAAGTGCTGCGCGGTTCCTCGACCTACGTGTACGAGGGCAACTGGAAGCTGCAGGCCGAGAACGGCGCCGACGGCTACCACGTCACGGCCACGCACTGGAACTATGCGGCCACCCAGGCCGCCCGCAAGGAGCGCGACGCCGGCGGCGACGGCATCAAGGCGATGAGCGCCGGCGGCTGGGCCAAGAAGGGCGGTGGTTCCTACTCGTTCGAGAACGGCCACCTGCTGCTGTGGACGCGCTGGGACAACCCTGAAGACCGTCCGCTGTATCCGGTGCGCGGGCAGC
The DNA here is from genome assembly GCF_002354895.1 of Thauera sp. K11. NCBI lineage: Bacteria > Pseudomonadati > Pseudomonadota > Betaproteobacteria > Rhodocyclales > Zoogloeaceae > Thauera > Thauera sinica. Next base: position 3,733,890 of record NZ_CP023439.1, on the reverse strand, counting down.
TCGCCGAGCGCGTCGGCGAGAACACCGCAGAGTGGATGATCAACAACTCGCGCAACCTGTGCCTGTACCCGAACGTCTATCTGATGGACCAGTTCAGCTCGCAGATCCGCGTGTTCCGTCCGCTGTCGGTGAACAAGACCGAAGTGACGATCTACTGCATCGCGCCGAAGGGCGAGAGCGCCGAGGCCCGCGCCCGCCGTATCCGCCAGTACGAGGACTTCTTCAACGCCTCGGGCATGGCCACGCCGGACGATCTGGAAGAATTCCGCGCCTGCCAGGAAGGTTTCAACGGCCGCAGCCTCGTCTGGAACGACATGTCCCGCGGTGCCGAGCACTGGGTCGAGGGGCCGGACGCCGAAGCCGACAAGATCGGCCTGAAGCCCATCCTCAGCGGTGTGAAGACGGAAGACGAAGGTCTCTACGTCGCCCAGCACACCTACTGGCTCGAGGAAATGAAGAAGGCGCTCGTCGCCGAACAGCAGGCCGCCGAACAATAATACCGAGGAGACGAATTAAATGAGCATTTCCTACGAGGCCGTGTGCGCCTTCCTCTACCGCGAAGCCCGTTACCTCGACGACCGCGACTGGGATAGCTGGCTGGCCTGCTACGACGAGAAGGCCACCTACTGGATGCCCGCCTGGGACGACGACGGTGAGCTGACGGAAGATCCGCAGAGCGAAATCTCGCTGATCTACTACGCGAACCGCGGCGGCCTGGAAGACCGTGTGTTCCGTATCCGCACCGAGCGCTCGAGCGCGACGATCCCGGATACCCGCACCTCGCACAACATCACCAACGTGGAAGTCGTCGAGCAGAGCGGCAGCCTGGTGAAGGTGCGCTTCAACTGGCACACGTCGAGCACCCGCTACAACCACACGGACCTGTTCTACGGCAGCAGCTTCTACACCATCGACTTCTCGGGCGCCGGCCCGATCATCAAGGACAAGAAGGTCGTTCTGAAGACCGATTACATCCGCCACGTCATCGACGTCTATCACGTCTGACGCAGGCGCCGGGCTCAGGCTCGGGCGTGTCAGTGGCCGGCGACAGCTCTTACCCGGGGTTGTCGCCGGTTTTCGCCTGATCGACATGTGGAGGGTGGTGTCGATTCGGGCTCATCTCCAGCAGAGGGGGTCAATATGACTTACAAGATCGCACTGAACTTTGAAGACGGTGTCACCCGCTTCATCGATTGCAAGTCGACCGAGACCGTGGCCGACGCCGCCTACCGCCAGGGCGTCAACGTTCCGATCGACTGCCGCGACGGCGCCTGCGGCGCCTGCAAGAGCTTCGCGGAGTCCGGCAAGTTCGAACTGGACTTCTACATCGAGGATGCCCTCAGCGAAGAGGAGGCGGGGCTGGGCTACGTCCTGACCTGTCAGATGCACCCCAAGAGCGACTGCGTGATCCGCATCCCGGCGTCGTCGGAAGTGTGCAAGATCAGGCAGAGCAGCATCGCCGCCACCGTCAAGGAAGTGCGCCAGTTGTCGGCCAGCACCATCAACCTGACGCTGCAGGGCGAAGGCATCGACAAGCTGTCCTTCCTGCCGGGCCAGTACGCCAACCTCGGCGTTCCCGGCAGCGACCAGCATCGCGCGTATTCCTTCAGCTCGATGCCGAAGGCGGGCGAGGTGTCCTTCCTGATCCGCAACGTGCCCAACGGCCTGATGAGCGGCTACCTGACCGGCAAGGCCCGGCCGGGCGACGAGATCAAGCTCGCCGGCCCGCTCGGCAGCTTCTACCTGCGCGACATCCAGCGTCCCGTGCTGATGCTGGCGGGCGGCACCGGCCTGGCGCCGTTCCTCGCCATGCTCGACAAGATCGTGGCCGACGGCGGCAGCGCGCAGCCGATCCACCTGATCTACGGCGTCAATACCGATGCCGACGTGGTCGAGACCGACAAGCTCGACGCCTTCACCAGACTGCTGCCGAACTTCACCTATGCCGTGTGCGTGGTGGCGGAGGACAGCGCCTGCCCGAGGAAGGGCTACGTCACCGCCCACATCGAGCCGGCGCACCTGAACGAGGGCGACGTGGATATCTACCTGTGCGGCCCCCCGCCGATGGTGGAGGCCGTTGCGCACAACCTGCGCGAGCGCAAGGTCGAACCGGCCAGCTTCCACTACGAGAAGTTCGCCGCCAGCGTCTGAGCGGGTTCCGATCCACGCAATCCATCCATTCGGGTAATTCGACATGCAGCAGAACAAGCGTTTCGACAACAAGGTCGCGGTCATCACCGGCGCCGCGCAGGGCATCGGCCTGCGCGTAGCGGAGCGGATGGCCGACGAGGGGGGACTCCTGGTACTGGTGGACCGCGCCGAATTCGTCCATGAGCTGAACGACACGCTGGGCAAGATCACCCAGGTGCTGACGCTGACGGCCGATCTCGAGCAGTTCGCCGAGTGCCAGAGGGTGATGGACGAGGCCGTCGAACGCTTCGGCCGCATCGACATCCTGATCAACAACGTCGGCGGAACGATCTGGACCAGGCCCTTCGAGCACTACGAAGAAAAGCAGATCGAGGCCGAGGTGCGCCGTTCGCTGTTCCCGACGCTGTGGTGCTGCCGCGCCGCGCTGCCCTACATGCTCGAGAAGGAGCACGGCGTCATCGTCAACGTGTCGTCGATCGCCACGCGCGGCGTCAACCGCGTGCCCTATGGCGCGGCGAAGGGCGGCGTCAATGCCCTGACCGCGTGCCTCGCGTTCGAGAACGGCGAGCGCGGCATCCGCGTCAATGCGGTGTCGCCCGGCGCCACCGAGGCGCCGCCGCGGCGCGTGCAGCGCAACACCGGCAAGCAGTCCCGGCAGGAAAAGACCTGGTACAAGCAGATCTACACCCAGTCGCTCGACACCAGCCTGATGAAGCGCTTCGGCACCACCGACGAGCAGGCCGGGGCGATCCTGTTCCTGGCCTCGGACGATGCCTCCTACATCACCGGCGTGGTGCTGCCGGTGGGCGGCGGCGATCTGGGCTGATCGCAGACACTCCCAAACGATAGACGGGGCGCCCCGCAAGCCGGGGCCGCAGCGGCGGAAAGCCACGGTTTCCGGTGCGTCATGCGCACTGGAGGGGAGACTGTGCGCGCAAAACAGGATCAGGCGCCCCGTCCCCTTCACGGATGCGTGGAAGAGCCTTCCCCATCCCCCGGTTTTTCATAAGCGAGCAGGAGACGTAACGTGGCAACGGTTGATGTACACAAAATAATCGACGAGGCGAAATTCAACAGATTTCACCTCAATGTCCTTTTCTGGTGCGCGCTGGTCATCATCTTCGACGGCTACGACCTCGTCATCTATGGCGTGGTGCTGCCCAAACTGATGGAACAGTGGGCGCTGAGCCCGATCGAGGCCGGTGCGCTGGGCAGCTACGCGCTGTTCGGCATGATGTTCGGAGCACTGATCTTCGGGCCGCTGTCCGACAAGATCGGCCGCAAGAAGGTGATCATGATCACGGTGCTCATCTTCAGCGGCATGACCTTCCTGAACGGCTTCGCCACCACGCCGACGCAGTTCGGCATCTGCCGCTTCATCGCCGGCCTGGGCATCGGCGGCGTGATGCCCAACGTGGTCGCGCTGATGACCGAATACATGCCGAAGAAGATCCGCAGCACCATGGTCGCGGTGATGTTCTCCGGCTATTCGGTGGGCGGCATGACCTCGGCCTTCCTCGGCATGTACCTGATGCCGAACTACGGCTGGCAGGCGGTGTTCTTCGTGGCCGGCGTCCCGCTGCTGCTGCTGCCGCTGATCTGGTTCTTCCTGCCGGACGCGGTGGGCTTCCTGATCCAGGCCAGGCGCGAGACCGAGGCGGGCGGGCTGCTGTCGCGGGTCGAGCCGTCCTTCAGGATGCGGGCGGGCGACACGCTCCACTACCCCACCGGCAAGGGCAAGGGCGCCGCGCTGGGCGCGCTGTTCCAGAACGGCCGCTTGCTGAGCACGCTGATGTACTGGGTCGCCTTCTTCGGCTGCCTGCTGATGGTGTACGCGCTGGGCTCGTGGCTGCCGAAGCTGATGGTCAAGGCCGGCTACGACCTGAAGAACAGCCTCGCCTTCCTGCTGGTGCTGAACTTCGGCGCGATCTTCGGCGCGATCGGCGGCGGCTGGCTGGCGGACCGCTTCCACCTGCGGCGCGTGCTGACGATCATGTTCGTGATCGCCGCGCTGTCGATCGGCGGACTCGGCTTCCTGCCGAAGGAAGACCAGGGCCTGCTGTACCTGTTCATCGCCGTGGCCGGCGCATGCACGATCGGCGCGCAGATCCTGCTGTACGCCTACGTCGCGCAGTACTACCCGCTGGCGATCCGTTCCACCGGCATCGGCTGGGCATCGGGCGTCGGCCGCCTGGGCGCCATCTCCGGCCCGATGCTGGGCGGCTTCCTGGTGAGCGCGGAGCTTGCGTTCCAGTTCAACTTCCTGGCCTTCGCGGTGCCGGGCGCCATTGCCGGCCTCGCGATCTCGATGGTCGGCCGCAGCGCGGTGCATGCGCCGGAAGAGGAAAAGAACCTCGCCTTCGCCGCCGAGACCGGCATGATGGAAGTCGACTGAGGCTGCGGCCGATGAAAACCCCCGGGCACCGCGTGGTCGTCCGGGTCTGTCGAAGGGCGGCGTTCCGGCATCGGGGCGCCGCCCTTCGTCCTTGCGGACGGCGCATGCGGGACGGCCGGCGCGGCGGCGAAGGCCGCGGCCAGGTCAGCGGCGTTTCAGGGAATCGGACGGCAGGATGCCGAAGGCTGCCTTGTAGCACTCGGAAAAGCGCCCGAGGTGCGTGAAGCCGTAGTCGAGGGCGACCGCGGTGACGCTGCGCACCGTGCTCGCCGGGTCGATCAGCGTCGCATGGATGCGTTCGAGCTTGCGCCGCTTGATGTAGTTCTTGGGCGTCGTGTCCGCATAGCGCTCGAACAGCAGGTAGAGCGAGCGCAGGCTCATGTGCGACACGCGCGCCAGTTCCTCCACCGAGATGTCGCGCTTGATGTTCTCGTCGATGTGCTGGACGAGCCGCTCGAACGAGCAGGACTGCAGGGTGGGAAACTCCCGCCGGATGTTGTGCTTGAGCAGGGTCAGCAGCTTGTTGGCGACGATCCAGTTGTAGTGCCCGAAGATCTGCAGTGAGCCGTCCGCGGATTCGGCCTCCTGGCACAGCAGCGCCAGCAGGTTCATGAGGCTCTCGATCTCGTGGAGCTGGTAGCGGATCGGGATGAACTTGATGCCCTCGCGGGGCTTGAGCCAGCCTTGTTCGGCGCAGACGTCGTCGAGCAGCGAGGCCGGGATCTTGAGGATGAACTTTTCGCAGTCTTCCGAGTAGGTCAGGTCGATCGGATCGTCGGGGTTCAGCAGCAGGATGTCGCCGGAAGAAAACTCATGGTTCTGGCGCGAGATCTCGTACCGGCAGTGGCCGCGCAGGATGATCTGCAGGTGGTAGACGTCGGACAGCCCGGTGGACACCACGCGTACCGGGCCGCCGTAGCTGATGCGGCACAGGTCGATCAGGCCCACCTTGCGGTGGCGCAGCCCGGCCGCGGGATCTGCGCTTCCCGGCAGCCGGATGCGGTGCACGCCGACGTGGCGATTGACGTACTCCGATACCTCGAACGGGTCCGCGCCTTCGAAGATCAGACTCTTCTCGTCGAGCAGGCGATATTTCATGGGGCTCCACCACCTATGGTTCCGTCCCACGTCGAAGGTAGTGCCAGAACGCCCGTGGCGCGGGAAGACGAGACCAACCCGGCCGGTCGTGGAGGGAACGGAATTTTTTCCTTAATCGTTTATATCACTATAAATGGCGGGAAGGTTCATTTCGACTGCCGCCCGGTCCGCCGCAACCGCTGCGCGACGGGCGCTGCCAGCGTGCAGGCACGGGCGTTTGCGGGGGGCGGGCGCTTGCCCGTGCGGGGAAACCCTGATTGGCGGAGAGGGCATGCTGCACGATGGTGCATTTCCGTGCGGCGACCGGACACGGCGCTGCGGCACGAAACCCCTCCCGGCGGGACAGGCGGTACCGTCGCATGGGCGGGTGCGCCGGGCCGGGGCATCGGGACCATCCCGGCCGCCGCGGATATCGGTGTCCATTACAAGACGAACCGTGGAGGGATGACAGATGCGGCGATCGACGATTTCAGGTGTGCTGGCCGCTGCGCTGGCGGCGATGGCTTCCGGCCCGGCGTCGGCAGCGGGCTTCCAGCTTCTCGAACAGAATGCGAGCGGCATCGCCAACGCGTATGCCGGGTCCGCGGCGATCGCCGAGAATGCCAGCACGATCTTCTTCAATCCGGCCGGTATGACGCGGCTGCCGGCGCGGACCCTGTCGGTCGGCCTGGCCGCGGTGCGGCCGAGCTTCAGGTTCAGCAACGAGGGCTCCCAGACCGGCGTGCTGAATGCCGGGACGAGCGATGCGGGGGGCTGGGCCGCCATTCCCAACGGCTATGTCTCATGGGCGCTCGACAAAGACGTCCATGTCGGCGTCGGCCTGGGCGCGCCCTTCGGCCTGATGACCGAATACGACGACGACTGGGCGGGGGCGGCGCATTCGACGAAATTCGACATCAAGACCTACAACATCAATCCGTCGATCGCCTGGCGCGTCAACGACAAACTGTCGCTCGGGGCCGGGGTGAACTGGCAGCGCATGGAGGTCGAATACGTCAGGCGCACGGGCATCGTGCCGGTGGGCGGATTTCCCCTCCCCGCCAGCTTTGCGACCCTGGATGCCGCCAGCGACGCGTGGGGCTGGAACGTCGGCGTCCTGCTCGAGCTGACCAGCGCGACCCGGGTCGGCCTCTCGTACCGCTCCAGCATCGATCACGAACTCAAGGGCGACCTCAAGGTGAAGGGGCCGTCGCCTCTCTTCAATGCGGCGCGAAGCTCGAATGCGAAGGCCGACGTCGAACTCCCCGATACCGTCATCCTCAGTGCCGTGCACAAGCTCGGCAGCAGGTGGGAACTGCTGGGCGACATCTCGCGCACCGGCTGGAGCAGCATCAAGAAAGTGGACATCGTGCGCACGTCGGGGCTGGACAACGGTGCCGTCGCGCAGGTGCTGACGACCGACTTCCAGGATTCGTGGCGGTACGCGCTCGGCGCGAGCTACCAGTACAACGATGCCTGGAAGCTCAAGTTCGGCATCGCCTACGATGAATCGCCGGTCAAGGACGCGCGCCGGCGCCTCACCTCGCTGCCCGACAACGATCGGACGTGGTTTTCGTTCGGCGGCCAGTGGCGGGCGGGCAAGGACTCGCTGCTCGACCTCGGCGTGGCGTATCTCTACATCCCGGATACGTCCATCGAGAACCGCGATGCGCGCGATCCCCTCAAGGGGCTGGTCAAGGGGGAGTACGATTCGAGCGTGTGGATTCTCGGCGCACAATACTCGCTGTCCTTCTGAACGTCCGCGATGCGGATGCCCGATGCGAAGAGGCACCGGGCCCGATGACCCGGCGAGGGAGCCCGCCCGCGACGGGTCCGGCTCTCCGCCCCGTTTCCAATCTGGAGCGCAGCATGAGCCGTTTCATGATTCGCAAGGTTGCCGTCCTGGGCGCCGGCGTGATGGGCGCGCAGATCGCCGCCCACTGTGCCAGCGCCGACGTGCCCGTGATCCTGTTCGACCTGCCGGCGAAGGAGGGGCCGCCGAACGGCATCGCGGCGAAATCGCTCGCCGGGCTCGGCAAGCTGGACCCGGCGCCGTTCGCGACCAGGGACAGGGCGCAGCACGTCGAGCCGGCGGACTACGGCAGCGACCTGGCCCGGCTGGGCGAGTGCGACCTGGTGATCGAGGCGATCGCCGAGCGCATGGACTGGAAGCTCGACCTCTACGCCAGGGTCGCGCCGCACCTGAAGCCGGGCGCGGTGTTCGCGTCCAACACCTCGGGGTTGTCGATCCAGGCGCTGGCCGCGGGCATGCCGCCGGATCGCCGTCCCCGCTTCTGCGGCATCCATTTCTTCAACCCGCCGCGCTACATGCCGCTGGTGGAGCTGATTCCCGCCGCGGAAACCGAGCCCGCGATGCTCGACGGGCTGGAAACCTGGCTCACCACCCGGCTGGGCAAGAACATCGTCCGCGCCCGGGATACCCCCAACTTCGTCGCCAACCGCGTCGGCGTGTTTTCGATCCTGGCGGTGATGCACCACACCGCGCGCCTCGGCCTCGCCTTCGACGAGGTGGACCTGCTCACCGGGCCGCGCATCGGCCGTCCCAAGAGCGCGACCTTCCGCACCGCCGACGTGGTCGGCCTGGACACGGTGGCCCACGTCATCGACACGATGCAGGCGACGCTGGCCGACGACCCGTGGAGCAGCCACTTCCGCACCCCCGAATGGCTCCAGGTGCTGATCGCGCGCGGTGCGCTCGGCCAGAAGAGCGGCGCCGGCATCTATCGCAAGGACGGCAAGCGCATCCTGGTGCTCGACCTGCACCGGCAGGACTACGTCGACAGCGGCGGCGAGGTCTTCCCCGACGTCGAGGACATCCTCAAGCTGCGCGATGCGGGAGAGAAGTTCGCCGAACTGGCGGCGCATCCGCATCCCCAGGCGCAGTTCCTGTGGTCGGTGTTCCGCGACGTGTTCCACTACTGCGCCGTGCATCTGGCCGACATCGCCGACAACGCGCGCGACATCGACCTGGCGATGCGCTGGGGCTTCGGCTGGACGATGGGGCCGTTCGAGACCTGGCAGGCCGCCGGCTGGCGCGCCGTCGCCCGGCTGATCCAGGAAGACATCGATCATGGCCGCGCGATGGCGAACGTGCCGCTGCCGGCCTGGGTGGGCGAGCGCGACGGCGTCCATGCGCCGTCCGGATCGTGGAGCGCGGCCGAGGGCGTGCTCGAGCCACGCACCGCGCTGCCGGTCTACCGGCGCCAGCTCTATCCCGACCGCGTGTTCGGCGAGGCGCCCGCGGACCGCGGCGAACTGCTGTGGGAGAACACCGGCGTGCGGCTGTGGCGGCGGCCGGACCAGGACGCGGGCATCGGCATCCTGTCGATCACTTCCAAGATGCACGCGATCGGCGACGACGTGATGGACGGCATCCTCGAGGCCATCGCGCGTGCGCAAGCCGATCTCGACGGCCTGGTGATCTGGCATGAACCGCCGTTCGCCGTCGGCGCCAACCTGCAGCAGGTGGCGCAGGCATGCCATGCGCACCGCTTCGACCTGCTCGATCGCATGGTGGCCCGCTTCCAGCACACGGCGATGACGATCCGGCATGCGCAGATCCCGGTGGTGGCCGCGGTGCAGGGCATGGCGCTGGGCGGCGGCTGCGAGTTCCTGATGCACGCGGCGCACCGCGTGCTGGCGCTGGAGAGCTACATCGGCCTGGTGGAGGCGGGCGTCGGCCTGATACCGGCCGGCGGCGGCAGCAAGGAATTCGCCCTGCAGGCCCACGCGATGGCGCAGCGCGCCGCGGGCGGCGACGTGTTCCCCTACATCCAGAACGCCTTCCAGACCATCGCCATGGCGACGGTGGCCAAGAGCGCGCTCGAGGCGGTGCAGCTCGGCTTCGCACGCGCGGGCGACGACATCGTCTTCAACGCCGCCGAACTGTTGTACGTGGCCATCCGCCGCGCGCGCGCGCTGGCGGAAGCGGGCTGGCATCCGCCCCTGCCGCAGCGCGCGGTCATCGTGGCCGGGCGCAACGGCATCGCCACCTGCGAGATGCTGCTGCTCAACATGGCCGAAGGCGGGATGATCTCGCCGCACGACTACCGCGTCGCCAAGGCCGCGGCCACCGCCCTGTGCGGCGGCGAGGTCGACAGCGGAACGCAGGTCAGCGAACAGTGGATACTCGACGTCGAGCGGGCGCAGTTCGTCGAACTGCTGAAGACGCACAAGACGCAGCAGCGCATCGGGCACATGCTGGAAACCGGCAAGCCGCTGCGCAACTGACACGGAGACGGGCATGAGCAGACAGATCCAGGATGCCTACATCGTCGCCGCCGTCCGCACCCCGGTGGGCCGGCGCAACGGCGTCTTCCGCCGCGTGCGCCCGGACGACATGCTGGCGCACGTGCTGCGCGCCGTGGTGGCGAAGGTGCCGGGGCTCGATCCGCAGGAGATCGGCGACGTCATCGCGGGCTGCGCGATGCCCGAGGCCGAGCAGGGCATGAACGTCGCCCGCATCGGCCTGCTGCTGGCCGGCCTGCCCGAGCGCGTGCCGGGCGTGACGATCAACCGCTTCTGCGCCTCCGGGCTGCAGGCGGTGGCCGATGCCGCGGCCCGCATCCGGCTGGGCGAGGCCGACGTGATGATCGCCGCCGGCACCGAGAGCATGAGCGCGATGCCGCAGATCATGGGCAACAAGGTGAGCATCAATCCGGAGATCTTCGCCCATGCGGAAAACCGCAGCATCGCCTTCGGCATGGGGCTGACCGCGGAAAAGGTCGCCGAGCAGTGGCGGGTGGGCCGCGAAGACCAGGACGCCTTCGCCGCCGAATCGCACCGTCGCGCCTGCGCGGCCATCGCCGACGGCCGCTTCGCCGGCGAGATCGCGCCCTATACCGTGCGCAGCCACCTGCCGGGCGAGGATGGAGCGGTGCGCATCGTGGAGAGCGTGGTGCGGCACGACGAAGGGCCGCGTGCCGACTCCTCCGTCGAGAGCCTCGCCAGATTGAAGCCCGTCTTTGCCGCACGCGGTTCGGTGACGGCCGGCAACAGCTCGCAGATGTCGGACGGCGCGGCCGCCGTACTGCTGATGAGCGAGGCCGCGCTCAGGCGCAGCGGCGCCGTGCCCATCGCGCGCGTCGCGGCGTATGCGGTGGCGGGCGTCCCGCCTGCGGTGATGGGCATCGGGCCGGTGGAGGCCATCCCGCGCGCCCTGGCGCAGGCAGGCATCGCGCAGGACGAAGTGGACTGGATCGAACTGAACGAAGCCTTCGCGGCGCAGGCGCTGGCGGTCATCGGGCAGCTCGGCCTCGATCCCGCCCGCGTGAATCCGCAGGGCGGCGCCATCGCACTGGGCCATCCGCTGGGCGCAACCGGCGCGATCCGTACCGCCACGCTGATGTCGGCCATGCAGCGCGACGCCAACCTGCGCTACGGCATGATCAGCATGTGCATCGGCACCGGCATGGGCGCGGCGGGCGTCTTCGAGCGGGTCTGACCGCCGCGCGGCGTGCAGGGAGCGGGTCCGGGTTCGTCCGCCGGACGCGCATCCCGACAGGAGCAGGAGCTATTGCAATGGCCGGAACCGCATTGCTCGACGTCGCCAGCGGCGTCGCCACCCTGACGCTGAACCGACCCGGCGCGCTCAACGCGCTGTCGGTCGAGATGATGCAGGACCTTTCGGCCGCCGCGCGCGAACTCGCCGGGCGCAAGGATGTGGGCGTGGTGGTCGTCACCGGCGCGGGCGATCACTTCATGGCGGGAGGCGACCTGAAGGACTTCGCGCGCCACCTGCATCTGTCGCCCGAGGCGCGCCTGGCCGCGTTCAAGGCGATGATCGTGCAGTACATCAACCCCACCGTCGAGACGCTGCAGAGCCTGGGCCAGCCGGTGGTCGCCAAGGTGCGCGGCGCCTGCGCCGGGTTCGGCCTGTCGCTGATGGTCGGCTGCGATCTTGCCGTATGCGCCGACGACGCGACGTTCGCCACCGCCTACTCGGCGATCGGGCTGCCGGGCGACGGCGGCGCCTCGTATTTCCTGCCCCGCATCGTCGGCCGGCGCAAGGCCGCCGAGCTGTTGCTGCTGGGCGAGCGCTTCGACGCGGCGCAGGCCCTGCGGCTGGGCCTCGTCAATCGCTGCGTGCCCGCAGCCGAGCTGGACGCCGAGGTTGGCCTGCTGGCGGAACGGCTCGCGAGCGGGCCGCGCCACGCCTACGCGGAAATCAAGCGCCTGCTCGCCGATTCGCACGGCAACCAGATCGAATCGCAACTGCAGAGCGAGGCCGAAGCCTTCGCACGCTGCGGCGCGACGGCGGACTTTGCCGAGGGCGTGACGGCCTTCCTGGAAAAGCGCAGGGCGGTGTTCAGGAAGGCGTGAGTGCCGCGGGCGCCGCCCTTCAGCGCGACAGCCGGTAGGCGATCAGGCCCAGCCATTCGTGCAGGGCGTACCAGCCGGCGTAGGCCGTGTTCTGGCTGGGCAGCAGCGCCAGCCTGTGGTCCTGCGATTCGTGGCTGCCCAGCCAGGCGGTGGGCGCCGGCACCACGTCGAGGCCCTGTGCCGCGAACTCGGCGCGCGCACGCGGCATGTGCGCCGCATGGGTGACCAGTAGCACACGGTGCACGCCGGCCTCCTTCAACTGCAGCGCCGACAGGCGGGCATTGTCGCGGGTGTCGCGCGATCCGGCCTCGACCCAGCGCGGCGTGACGCCGAAATCCTCGATCAGGCTTTGCCGCATCAGCACGGCTTCAGGCTGCTCGCCGGTCGGCGCGCCGCCGCTCACCAGCACCGGCAGGCCGCTTTCGCGCGCCAGGCGCGCGCCGTAGCGCAGCCGTTCCAGCGCGAGCCGGTTCACGGTTTCGCCGCCGAACTCCGGTGCATGGTCGCGCTTGCCCGCCCCCAGGATCACGATGGCCTGGGCGCCGCGGGCGGCCGCTGGCTGCAGCACCGGCTGCGCCTCCAGCGGGGCCAGCAGTAAGCCGACGGCGGGAGGAAAGACCAGCAGCAGCTGCAGCGCGACGCCGAGCCAGGCCAGCCCCAGGCCGAGGCGCCGGCGGCGGCGCAGCAGCAACAGCCCGGCTGCGACGAGCAGCAGGGGCATCAGCGGCGGCAGTACCACGAGGGCGACGAGTTTCTTCAGCCAGAAAAGCAGCAGCGAGGTATCGAACGGCATCGGCGTTTGTCTGTGCCAAGGGTGGTCGCTATTATCGGTTCAATTCAGCCCGTCCCCGCCGTCGATGATCGCTTTTGCCCCTGCTTCCCGCGTGTCCGTGCCGCAAGCTGGTTCCACCGGTCTGGCGGAGGTCTAGGTGGCCGTCGATCTGCTGGCCGTCGGAGGCGTCCTGCTGGCCCTGGCGGTGGCGGCCGGCGCGTGGTGGTACGTGCGTGCGCGCGGGCTGGTGCCCGCGCGCGGCAAGACCGGGGTGGATGCAGCGGCGGCGGGCGGGGCCCGGCAGCCGGCTCCGCCGCAGGCCGAAGACGACGAGTCCGATGCGGCGGACGACGATTTCGACTACGCGCCCGAACTGCGGCCGCAGCCTGCCGCGGTCACGGATGACGATGCCTTCCGCAGGTCGTTCGAGTGGCAGCACCTGCACCGCGAATTGGAGCGGCTGCAGCAGCGGTGCGCCGAGCAGGACCGGACCATCGCCGGCCTGCGCGCCGACGTCGAGGATCTGCGCGAGCGGCTGGCGCCGGCGCCGGCCGGCGTCTCGCCCGAATACGACGCGGCCCTCGCGTATGCGCGCCGCGGCGTCGAGGCCGCCGCCATTGCGGAGCGCTGCGGCATCACGCTGGCCGAGGCCGAACTGGTCCGTGCCATGGCGCAGCGCTGAGCGCGGCCGTACGCACCGCGGCGGGCGGAAGCGTGTCCGTAGTCCGGCAGGGGTTAGAATCCTGTGATTTCAAACACGCGAGGATGAGTTCATGAGCCGCAGCATCGTTTCCACGCCGAACGCTCCGGCCGCCATCGGCACCTATTCGCAGGCGGTGAAGGCGGGCAACACGGTCTACATCTCCGGGCAGATCGGCCTCGACCCTGTCTCCATGCAGATGGCCGAGGGTTTCGAGGCGCAGACCGTGCGCGTGTTCGAGAACCTGAAGGCGCTTGCCGAGGCGGCCGGCGGCTCGCTCGCCGACGCCGTCAAGCTGACGATCTTCCTGACCGACCTGGGGAACTTCGCCAAGGTGAACGAGGTGATGGCGCGCTACTTCGCCGAGCCGTATCCGGCGCGCGCCGCCGTCGGCGTGAAGGAGCTGCCGCGCGGCGCGGTGGTCGAGGCCGACGCCATCCTGGTTCTCGGCTGACCCGGGCTGCCGCTGCGAACGGACCGGTCCCGCGGGCCGGCCCGTTCGCCGACCGCTTCCCTTTTCCAGATTGCCGTCCGCGTCCGCCTCGAAGCCTGCCGCGCAGGATGCATCTCCGGCGGCGCCCGCGCCGGCTGCGCGCGGCTGGGCGGGCGTCGGCTCCCAGCTCGCCGGCCGCCTGGCGAAGCTCGACATCCACCGGCCGGAAGATCTCGTCCTGCATCTGCCGCTGCGCTACGAGGACGAGACCCGCATCACGCCGATCGAGGCCGTGCGCCCCGGCTTTCCGGCACAGGTCGAGGGCGAGGTGTCGTCCTGCGAAGTCACCCCGCATCCGCGCCGCCAGCTCGTCGCCCGGGTCCGCGACGCATCGGGCACGCTGGTGGCGCGCTGGCTCAATTTCTACCCGTCGCAGCAGAAGATGCTGGCGCCCGGCCGCCGTGTGCGGCTGTTCGGCGAGGTGCGCGGCGGCTTCTTCGGCGACGAGATGGTGCATCCGCGGCTGCGGCCGGTGGCGGCCGGCGAAGGGTTGCCCGAGGCGCTGACGCCGGTGTATCCGACGACGGCGGGCCTGGGGCAGGCGACGCTGCGCAGGCTGATCGACCGCGCGCTGGCGGTGTCGCCGCTGGACGATCCGCTGCCGCCGGCGGTATGCGATGCGCTGCTCCTGCCGTCTTTCGCCGACGCAGTCCGCGCGTTGCACCATCCGGCTCCGGATGCCGATCCGGCGGCGCTGGAGCAGCGGCATCATTCGGCCTGGCGGCGCATCAAGTTCGAGGAACTGCTGGTGCAGCAGATGTCGCTGCGCCGCGCCTACAACGCCCGCCGCGCGCGCGGCGCGGCCGCCTTGCCGGCGCGCCGCGAGCTGACGGACGCGCTGCTGGCGCAACTGCCCTTCCGGCTGACCGGGGCGCAGGCGCGCGCCGTTGCCGAGATCGCCGCCGATCTCGCGGCGGCGCATCCGATGCAGCGCCTGCTGCAGGGCGACGTCGGCAGCGGCAAGACCATCGTCGCCGCGCTGGCGATGCTGCAGGCGGCCGAGAACGGTTACCAGGCGGCGCTGATGGCGCCGACGGAAATCCTTGCCGAACAGCACTGGAAGAAGCTCGCCGCCTGGCTGGAGCCGCTCGGCCTGCACGTGGTCTGGCTGTCGGGCAGCAGGAAGAAGCGCGAGCGCGAGGCCGAACTCGAGCGCCTGCGCAGCGGCGAGGCGTTGCTGGCGGTCGGCACGCATGCCCTGATCGAAGACCCGGTGAACCTGCCCCGGCTGGCGCTGGCCGTCGTGGACGAGCAGCACCGCTTCGGCGTGCGCCAGCGCCTGGCCCTGCGCGAGAAGGGCATCGCCGGCGAAGGCGCCGGCCTGCGGCCCCACATGCTGATGATGTCGGCCACGCCCATCCCGCGCACGCTGGCGATGACGCACTACGCCGACCTCGATGTGTCGGTGCTCGACGAACTGCCGCCGGGCCGCACGCCGATCCGCACGCGGCTGGTGTCCGATGCGCGCCGCGACGAGGTCATCGGCCGGCTGCGCGCCGCCTGCAGCGAGGGGCGCCAGGCTTACTGGGTGTGCCCGCTGATCGAGGAGTCCGAGACGCTGCAACTGCAGACCGCGCTCGAAACCTTCGAGACCTTGTCCGCCGCGCTGCCGGAGCTGCGCATCGGCCTGCTGCACGGCAAGCTGAAGGCCGACGGGAAGTCGGCGACGATGGCGGCCTTCGCCGCCCATGAGCTTGACGTGCTGGTGGCCACCACCGTCATCGAGGTCGGCGTGGACGTGCCCAACGCCAGCCTGATGGTGATCGAGCACGCCGAGCGCTTCGGCCTGGCGCAACTGCATCAGTTGCGCGGCCGCGTCGGGCGCGGCAGTGCGGAGTCGGTGTGCATCCTCATCTACGCCCAGCCGCTGTCGCAGACGGGCCGTGAGCGCCTGAAGGTGATCTACGAGCACACCGACGGTTTCGAGATCGCCCGTGCCGACCTGCGCATCCGCGGCCCCGGCGAGTTCGTCGGCGCGCGCCAGAGCGGCCTGCCGCTGCTGCGCTACGCCAGCCTGGAGGGCGACGTCGACCTGATCGAGCCGGCGCGCACACTGGCCGAGCAGATGCTGCGCGACATGCCGCAGGCGGCCGAGCGGCTGATGGCGCGCTGGCTGGGCGGGCGGGAGGCGTTGCTGCGCGCTTGAGTGTTTCTGGCCGGCTGTTCGGAGGGGTTGCGGGCGCCATTGCGTGCTTCCCGCGATCCGGCGCCGGGGATTCGTTCCGTCGGGCTGCGGAACTCGCCCTCGCTGCGCTCGGTGCTCGGACAGTCCTCGCCCGCTCCACGAATCCCCGGCACCGGATCGCTGCGCGGTTGCGTGCCTGGGGCGGGGTGTGAGTCGTCTTGTCGGACAGTCCTCGCCCGTTCCGCGAATCCCCGGCGCCGAATCCCTGCGCGGTTGCGTGCCTGGGGTGGGGTGTGAGTCGTCTCGTTCCGTCGTGGCCGTCGTCGGGCCGGCTGCCCGATCGGCTTGCTAGAATGCCGCTCCGAACCGCCTTGCCCCTCATGCGTACCCGACTCCACCGCGAAACCTGGCGCCCGGCACCGCCGCGCGCCGGCGTCCCGTCCGCCCTGATCCCCTGGCTGACCGATCCTGCCTCGCTGACCTCGCGCATCCGTGCGCGCTGCACGCATTTCGCCGTGCGCCTGTTGTTCCAGGGGCCGGGCAGCGCGCGGCTCGACGAGGCAGCCTTGCTCGGCCTGCGTGCGGGCGAGCGGGTCTGGGTGCGCGAGGTGCTGCTGCTGGCCGACGGCCGGCCGGTGGTGTTCGGGCGTTCGCTGCTGCCGCGGCGCAACGTGCGCGGCGCCTGGAACCTGTTCCACGGCATGGGGTCGCGGCCGCTGGGCGAGGCGCTGTTCGCCGATCCGGCGATCAGCCGTTCGCCGCTGAGCTGCATGCGTTTCGATGCGCGCGATGCGCGTTATCATCGGGCGCGTTCCGCGCTCGCCGTGCACGACGGCGCCCCGCTGCCGCGGCAGTCGTGGGCGCGCCGCTCGCTGTTCCGCCTGCACGGCCGCGCCCTGCTGGTGAGCGAATTCTTTCTGCCTGCGATATTCGATCTGCCCCGATGATGAACACGATGACACTGAGTGCCAAACTGCCCCACTACGTCCGCCTGATGCGGCTCGACAAGCCGATCGGCACGCTGCTGCTGCTGTGGCCCACGCTGTGGGCGCTGTGGATCGCGGCGGACGGCGTGCCGCCGCTCCACGTGCTGCTGATCTTCGCGCTGGGTACGCTGCTGATGCGCTCGGCCGGCTGCGTGATCAACGACTACGCCGACCGCGACTTCGATGGCCACGTCGAGCGTACCCGGAGCCGTCCGCTCGCCACCCGCGCGGTGAGCCCGCGCGAGGCCCTGCTGCTGGCGGCGGGGCTGTCGGCCGCGGCCTTCATCCTGATCCTGCCGCTCCAGCCGCTGGTGATCTGGCTGTCGGTGCCGGCGCTGTTCCTGGCGGCGAGCTATCCGTTCACCAAGCGCTTCTTCGCCATCCCGCAGGCGTACCTGGGCATCGCCTTCGGCTTCGGCATCCCGATGGGTTTTGCCGCGATCCTCGGCGAGGTGCCGGCCATCGCCTGGGTGATGCTGCTGGCGAACATCTGCTGGGCAGTGGCCTACGACACCGAGTATGCGATGGTCGATCGCCCCGACGACCTCAAGATCGGCATCAAGACCTCGGCGATCACCTTCGGGCGCTTCGACGTCGCGGCGGTGATGCTGTGCTATGCCGCGGCGTTCGCGCTGCTGGCGGCGGTCGGCGTCGCCGCCGCCCGCGGCCCGCTCTATTTCGCCGGCCTGCTCGGCGCGGCCGGCATCGCCGGCTATCACTACACGCTGATCCGCGAGCGCGACCGCGCCAACTGCTTCAAGGCGTTCCGCCACAACAACTGGGTGGGGGCGGCGATTTTCGCCGGCGTGTTCCTCGACGACCTGCTGCGCCGCTTCTGATCCTGCCGCAACCCTCGGGCGTGGTGCCGGTCAACCCCTCGCGGGAATTGGCCCGCAAGCCGAGGAGATGATGATGAACGGGATGCACATGCTGGCAGGGGTGGCGGCGATGCTGCTGTCGGCGGCCGCGCTGGCCTTCCATTGCCCGGCCGACATGAAGAAGATCGACGAGGCGCTGTCGAAGAATCCGTCGCTGAGCAGCGAGCAGATGGCCGAGGTCAAGAAGCTGCGGGCCGAAGGCGAGGCGCTGCACGACGCCGGAAAGCACCAGGAGTCGATCGATACCCTGGCCAAGGCGATGAAGATCCTGAATATCTGACCTATCCGTGCTGCAACCGGCGCCGGCCGCATGGCCTGCGCCGGACGGTTCCCGGGCCGCGGCCCGAGCCTTCGCGGTGCGCGGCGCGCTTCATCGGGCTTATCATTGCGCCCGCCATCATCCAGGAACCATCATGCACTTCATGACCGCCCTGAAGGCCGCCTGGCAGCAGCGCAACAGCCTGCTGTGCGTCGGCCTCGATCCCGATCCGGCCAGGTTCCCGGCCCATCTGCAGGGACGTCCGGACGCCATCTTCGAGTTCTGCAAGGCCATCGTCGATGTCACGGCGGACGCCGTGTGCTGCTTCAAGCCGCAGATCGCCCACTTCGCCGCGCGCCGCGCCGAAGACCAGCTCGAAGCGCTGATCGAGCACATCCACGCCAGGCATCCCGGCACGCCGGTGGTGCTCGACGCCAAGCGCGGCGACATCGGCAGCACCGCCGAGCAGTACGCGGTCGAGTCCTTCGAACGCTACAAGGCCGATGCGGTCACGGTGAACCCCTACATGGGGCGCGATTCGGTCGAGCCCTACCTGGCCTACCCGGACAAGGGCGTGATCCTGCTGTGCCGCACCTCGAACCCGGGCGGTTCGGACCTGCAGTTCCTCGACGTCGGCGCCCCCGGCGGCAGCCTGAAACTCTACGAGCACGTCGCGCGCCTGGTGGCCGAGGAGTGGAATGCCGGCGGCAACTGCGGCCTGGTGGTGGGGGCGACCTTTCCGGCCGAGATCGCGCGCGTGCGCGCACTCACCGGCGACATGCCGCTGCTGGTGCCGGGCATCGGCGCGCAGGGCGGCGACGTTCCCGCCACCGTGGCCGCCGGCCGCACGGCGGACGGCACCGGGCTGATGATCAACTCCTCGCGCGCCATCCTCTATGCGGGCGCGATGTCCGCCGAAAGCGAAGGCTTCGCCGCCGCCGCGCGCCAGGCCGCGCTCGCCACCCGCGACGCGATCAACGCCTGCCGCTGAACACCCACCACCGCAATCGCCATCGGGCGTGGGTGCCGGACGGCGCTTCGCGCCCTGCGCCGATCACGAGACATCCATGAAATACGACGACCTGCGCGACTTCATCACCCAACTCGAGGCCCGCGGCGAGCTGAAACGCATCGCGGTGCCGGTCGACACCCATCTCGAGATGACCGAGATCGCCGACCGCGTGCTGCGCGCGGGCGGCCCGGCGCTGCTGTTCGAGAAGCCGGTGACGAAGGGCGTGCCGCAGTCGATTCCGGTGCTCGCCAACCTGTTCGGCACGCCGCAGCGGGTGGCGATGGGCATGGGCGAGGACGTCGCCGACGGCGACTGGAGCACGCCGCTGCGCGAGGTCGGCAGGCTGCTGGCCTACCTCAAGGAGCCAGAACCGCCCAGGGGCCTGAAGGACGCCTGGGAAAAACTGCCGGTGCTCAAGCAGGTGCTGAACATGGCGCCGAAGGAAGTCCGCTCCGCGCCCTGCCAGCAGGTCGTGTGGGAGGGCGCCGAGGTGGACCTGGCGAAGCTGCCCATCCAGCACTGCTGGCCCGGCGACGCCGCGCCGCTGATCACCTGGGGCCTGGTGGTGACGCGCGGGCCGCACAAGAAGCGCCAGAACCTGGGCATCTACCGCCAGCAGGTGATCGGCCGCAACCGCGTGATCATGCGCTGGCTGGCGCACCGCGGCGGCGCGCTCGATTTCCTCGAGCACCAGCGCGCGCACCCCGGCGAGCCTTTTCCGGTATCGGTGGTGCTCGGCTGCGATCCGGCGACCATCCTCGGCGCGGTGACGCCGGTCCCCGACACGCTGTCGGAATACCAGTTCGCCGGTCTGCTGCGCGGCGCCAAGACCGAACTGGTGAAATGCCTCGGCAACGAGCTGCAGGTGCCGGCCTCGGCCGAGATCGTGCTCGAGGGCGTGATCCTGCCCGGCGACACGGCGCCCGAAGGCCCCTACGGCGACCACACCGGCTACTACAACGAGGTATCCGACTTCCCGGTGTTCACGATCGAGCGCATCACCATGCGGCGCGACCCGATCTACCACAGCACCTACACCGGCAAGCCGCCCGACGAGCCGGCGATGCTGGGCGTGGCGTTGAACGAAGTGTTCGTGCCGCTGCTGCAGAAGCAGTTCCCGGAGATCGCCGATTTCTACCTGCCGCCGGAAGGCTGCTCCTACCGGCTTGCGGTGGTGGGCATCCGCAAGCAGTATCCCGGCCATGCCAAGCGGGTGATGTTCGGCATCTGGAGCTTCCTGCGCCAGTTCATGTACACGAAGTTCATCATCGTGGTCGACGACGACGTGGATATCCGCGACTGGAAGGAGGTGGTCTGGGCGCTGACCACGCGCATGGACGCCAGCCGCGACACGACCCTGGTCGACAACACGCCGATCGACTACCTGGACTTCGCCAGCCCGGTGGCCGGCCTGGGCAGCAAGATGGGGCTGGACGCCACCAACAAGTGGCCGGGCGAAACCGGCCGCGAATGGGGCCGACCCATCGTCATGGACGACGCGGTGAAGCGGCGCGTCGATGCGATGTGGAGCGAACTCGGGCTCTGACCGCCCGCGAACCTGCCGCGGCTTCGGAGCATCTGCCCGGCACGCGGCCGGGCGGGCCGACGACGTTGCGGCGCAAGAACGAAACGGACCCGCACGGGTCAACCGCCTCGACCGGCGCCACGGCGCCCGATTCCAGCATTCCGGAGGAACAACCGATGAACGATCCAGTCCCCGTCCCCGCGCCCGTGCAGGCCGGCCAGCCTTCCGAGAACATGGTCACGCTCACCCACCTGATCTACGCGCTGCATGCCTTCGCGGTCTTCTCGGGCGTGGTCGGCTCAGCCTCCATCATCGGCAGCTTCGTCGCCAGCCTGCCGTCGATCGCCGCGATCGTGCTGAACTACTGGAATCAGGACGCGGTGCGCGGCACCTGGCTGGAGTGCCATTTCCGCTGGCAGATCCGGACCTTCTGGTTCGCGGTGCTGTGGATCGCCGTGGCGGTGCTGATGATGCTCACCATCATCGGGATTCCGTTTGCCCTGCTGCTGCTCGGTCTCGCCGGCCTGTGGGTGCTGTACCGGGTGGTGCGCGGCTGGCTGGCGCTGATCAATCGCCGCACGCTGCCGATGAACTGACCCGCGGGAAGGGCCGGCTGCGGCGCCGTCCGCCTGCCGGCCGGCAACGGGGGCGGAGCCTGTCCTAGGGCGCGCGGCCCGGCCCGCCGGCCCACACCCATTCGAGCAGCGCATCCTGCGCCGCGGCGGTGTTCGCGGCCTCCGGGTGGTTGATCATCATGACCACGACGTGGCGGTGCCCCGTGTCGTCGAGCAGGTAGCCGGCGATCGCGCGCACGCCGTTGAGCGTGCCCGTCTTGACGTGGGCTTGTCCGCTGGCCGGGCTGCGGGCCAGCCGCTTGCGGGCGGTGCCGTCGACGCCGGCCACCGGCAGCGCCGAGATGTATTCGGGCATCCACGGCCGCTGCCAGGCGGTGGCCAGCAACTGTCCCAGGCTCGCCGCGGCGATGCGCTCGATGCGTGACAGGCCGGAGCCGTTCTCTATCACCAGTCCGCTCGTATCGATGCCGGCGGCGGCGAGCACGTCCGCGGCGACGCGGGCGCCGCCGGCCACCATGTCCGCCGCGGGCGCGGCGGCGGCGGTCGCCCCCAGGGTGGCCAGCAACTGGCGGGCGATCACGTTGCTCGACCACTTGTTCATGTCGCGCACGACGTCGGCGAGCGGCGGCGAGTCCTCGGTCAGGCGCACTTCGGCATCGGCAGGCGCGGTTCCCGGCCTGACCCTGCCGCGCAGTGCGCCGCCCATCTCGCGCCACAGGCCGGCGACGAGCGCCGTACCGTAATCGGCGGGGGCCAGCGGCGCCGCGCTCCAGTTGCGCGGGCCGCAACTGGCCGGCAGGCTGCCGGCCAGCACCAGGCGCGGGCCGGGGTCGAGGCGGGCATCGAGGTCGCGGTACCAGACCGTGCATGGCGCGTCCGAGGTGACCAGCCGGTTGTCGATCGCCATGCCGGAGAGCGGCTGCTCGGCGGCGACCGCCACCGCCTCGCCGGTGCGCGCGGCCGGGGTGAGGGCGAGCTGCAACGTGTTCCAGTTCAGCAGCAGGCCGTACGGTCCGCTGTTGTAGGGCCGCAGGCCGCGGCCGTCGAATGCGCCGGGGTCGTGGGGCGGCAGCGACAGTGCCGAGCCGTCGAGCACGATGTCTCCGCGCACCGTGTGGATGCCGAGCGCCTGCACGCGCCGCAGCATCTTCCACAGCCGGTCGTAGCCGAGCATCGGGTCCGCCCCGCCCACGATGTAAAGATCGCCGTCCAGGATGCCGTCGTGCACCTTGCCCGTGCTCGCGATCCGCGTCGTCCAGACGTGTGCGGGACCGAGGCGATCGAGGGTGGCGAACGCGGTGACGAGCTTCATCACCGAGGCCGGATTCATCGGCTGTGCCGCATTGAAGGCCAGTGCCGGCCGGCCCCCGTCGACGGGCTGGACCCAGATCGAGACCGCTTCGGCCGGAACCCTGGCCTGTTCGAGTGCCAGGCGCACGGTGGGCGGCAGGGTGTCGGCGGTGGCGAGCAGGGCGGTGCAGGCCAGCATGGCGCCGGCGAGGCCGCGCAGCCGGCGGCCGAAACGGTGGAGCATCGGGACGGTCATCGCAAACCGGAGCGTGGACGTGACGGAGAAGGGTTCGAACACCGTGGTGGGAATGTTGCGGTGCCGCAAGTATCGACGGGTGCGCAATACTATACGTTGGTGATCAGGGAGGAACAGCACCGGTGCGCGCGGCGCGCGCCCCGGGGAAGCGGCAATCATGAGCGGATTCGGGCATTACGATCGCACGGCGAAAGAAGTCGAACGGGAAATCATCAAGCGTTGCATCCTCCTCAGGCTGGACTGGAGAGATGCGGCGACGATGCGCGCGCTCGCGCGCGAGGCGCTGGAGTGCACCGCGGAGTGCCGGCTGGGGCTGCTGCGCGCTCCGGACTACGCGCGCCGCGGCAAGGGGGAACTCTTCGCGCTGGCCGAACTGATGCTGAACACGATGCGGCAGAGCGCGCAGATCGGCGTGCATACCAGCGGCGGGCCGGTCTGGAAGGCGTTCGGACGCGCGCTTTACGAAGAATCGCTGCGGGCCGGCACGGGCACCGCCAAGGCGTGAAGCCGGGGCCGGGCGCGGAGCCCGGCCCGCCGCCGCTCAGGCGAGCGGCTTCTCCGATGCATAGAGGCTCTCGATCGGCTCGCGCTCGCGCACCAGGTGGGTGCCGGCGCCATCGACGATGACCTCGGCCGCGCGGCCCCGCGTGTTGTAGTTCGAACTCATCGTCATGCCATAGGCGCCGGCCGACAGGATGGCCAGCAGGTCGCCCTCGGCGACGGCGAGGCTGCGGTCGTGCGCAAGGAAGTCTCCGCTCTCGCAGATCGGGCCGACGATCTCGTAGCGCCGCTCCGGAACCTCGCGCGCCTGCACGGCGACGACCTCGTGGTAGGCGTCGTACAGCGCCGGCCGCGCCAGATCGTTCATCGCCGCATCCACGATGGCGAAGTTCTTCTCTTCGCCCGGCTTCAGGTACTCGATGCGGGTCAGCAGCAGGCCGGCATTGCCCACCAGCGAGCGCCCGGGTTCAAAGCACAGCTCTTCCCGGCGCCCGTCGAAGACCGCCAGCAGCGGTGCCAGGTATTCGGCCACGGCGGGCGGAGTCTCGTCACTGTAGCGGATGCCCAGTCCGCCGCCGAGGTCGATGTGCTCGAGCGCGATGCCTTCGGCGGCGAGCCGGTCGACCAGGCCGAGCACCTTTTGCGCGGCCTCGGCCATCGGCGCGGGGTCCAGGAGCTGCGAACCGATGTGGCAGGCGACACCGCTGATGCGCAGGTTGGGCAACTGCGCCGCGCGGCGATAGATGGCGAGCGCGTCGTCGAAGGCCACGCCGAACTTGTTGCTCTTGAGGCCGGTGGAGATGTAGGGGTGGGTCTTGGGGTCGACGTCGGGATTCACGCGCAGCGCGATCGGCGCCCTGCGCCCCAGTTCGCCCGCCACGTCGTTCAGGCGCTCGAGTTCCGCCGCCGATTCGACGTTGAAGCAGCGGATGCCCGCCGCGAGCGCCTGGCGCATTTCGGCGCGGGTCTTGCCGACACCGGAGAAGACCACCTTGGCGGCCTCGCCGCCGGCGGCGATCACGCGTGCGAGTTCTCCACCCGACACGATGTCGAAGCCGGCCCCGAGCCGCGCGAACACCGACAGCACGCCCAGGTTGGAGTTGGCTTTCACCGCATAGCAGACGAGGGCGCGGCGGCCGTTCAGGGCTCGCCGGTAGGCATCGAAGGCCGAGGTCAGGGCTGCGCGCGAATACACGTAGGTGGGGGTGCCGTAGCGGGCCGCGATGTCCTGCAGCGCGACGTCTTCGAGCATCAGCGCACCGTCGACGGCGTGCAGCGTGGGCGTGGGGTAGGGGTGGCTCATCGGGGTCTCAGGGCGGGCGGCAGGCCGTCGTCCGGGGTGACGAAGGGTTTGTTATCATCGGCGCCCGCCCGGGAGTCCGTCCTGGCGGCCTTCCCTTCGGCCGGCGGCGGCGGCATGTACAGCGGCCCCTTGATGCCGCAGGCGGAAAGCAGCATGCAGCCGAGCACGATCACCAGAGACTTTGCTTGCATCGCCGTTCTTCAGGAAAAAGCGGAATGCTAACAGAAGGAGTCAGCATGGAAGAGTCTGCATTCAACGCGCTCGCCGAGGCGGAACTCGCGTGCATCGAGACCGCGCTGGAAGAGTGCGGCGCGGACTTCGACATCGAGCCCAAGCCCGGCGGCGTGCTCGAAATCGAGTTCGACAACGGCAGCAAGATGATCATCAACCGCCACACGGCGGCGCGCGAGATCTGGGTGGCGGCGCGCTCGGGCGGATTCCACTTCCGCCCCGAGGACGGCCGTTGGGTCGATACCCGCGACGGCGCCGACCTCTACGCCACGCTGTCGGCGCTGGTCGGCGAGCAGAGCGGCACGCCCGTCACGGTACGGCGCGGTCCCTGAGCGCTTCCGCCCGGCCGCCCGAAGGAAGCGCTCCCTCCCGCGGGGAGGGTGCCGCGAAGCGGCGGGAGGGCAGTGCGACAGGCGCTTCCGCCCGGCCGCCCGAAGGAAGCGCTCCCTCCCGCGGGGAGGGTGCCGCGAAGCGGCGGGAGGGCAGTGCGACAGGCGCTTCCGCCCGGCCGCCCGAAGGAAGCGCTTCCTCCCGCGGGGAGGGTGCCGCTCAGCGGCTGATGGGCACGGGCACCCGGTCGACGACCGGTGCTGGTGCCTGCATCGCGGGCACCTGGTGCCGCACCGCCGCCGCTGCCGGGTACGCGGCCGGCGCCGGCGGGATCGCCTCTTCGGGCGCCTCGGTCGCCGGCGTCGTCTCGTCGGAGAAGAGTTCCCTCAGCCAGTCCGGCACGGCGGGCGGTGCGGGCGGCTTGTTCTCGGCGTAGATGTAGTCCTGCCGGCTGCCGTCGCCGGCGGTCACGGCCAGCAGGCCGCCGGGCAGCGGATGCTCCCGCGGGGGCGCGTCGTTCAGCGCGGTGCGCATGTAGTCGATCCAGATCGGCAGCGCCGCGGCGCCCCCCGTCTCGCCCCTGCCGAGGTTGCGCGGCTGGCTGTAGCCCATCCACGCCACCGCCACGACGTCGCCGCCATAGCCGCAGAACCAGGCATCGAGGTAGTCGTTCGTGGTGCCCGTCTTGCCGGCCAGGTCGCTGCGGTTGAGGGCGCGGGCGCGCGTCGCGGTGCCGGAGCGGACGACGTCCTGCATCATCGAGTCGAGCAGCCAGGCATTGCGCTCGTCGATCACGCGGGGCGCGCTTTCGCCGGCAACCGGCGGATCGGTGCGCGCGATCAGCCGCCCGTTGCCGTCGTAGATCTCCTTGATGACGTAGGGTTCGACACGGTAGCCGCCGTTGGCGAACACCGCGTAGCCCGAGGCCATCTCCCATGGCGTGACCGAGCCGGCGCCCAGCGCCATGGTCAGGTAGGGCGGGTGCCTGGCGGCATCGAAACCGAAGCGGGTGATGTAGTCCTGGGCGTATTCGGGCGAGATCTGCTGCAGCAGCCGGATCGACACCATGTTCTTGGAGCGGGCGAGCGCGCTGCGCAAGGTCATCGGGCCGCCGTACCTGCCGTCGTAGTTCTTCGGTTCCCACGCCTGGCCGCCGGTGGTGCCGGCCGGGAAGGAGATCGGTTCGTCGCTCATCACGCTGCCCGGACCAAAGCCGCGCTCGAATGCAGCGGAATAGATGAAGGGCTTGAAGCTGGAACCCGGCTGGCGCTGCGCCTGGGTGACATGGTTGAACTTGTTGCGGTTGTAGTCGAAGCCGCCGATCAGCGCGTGCACCGCGCCGCTGCGGGCGTCGATCGACACCAGCGCGCCCTGGGCCTCGGGCAGTTGCGTGATTTCCCAGCCCTTGCCGCCGTTCGCCGCGCGGATGCGGACGATCGCACCGGGGCGGATGCGGCGGGTCTGCGGCGCCTTCTCGGCCAGCATCGGCGCGGCAAAGCGCAGGCCGGCGGCGGCGACGGTGACGCGCTCGCCATGGCGGTACAGCGTGACCTGCTTGGGCGACGATTCCAGCACCAGCGCGGCGAGCAGGTCGTCGTAATCGCTGACGTCGCCGATCAGGTCGTCGAGCTGCTCGTCGTCGAGCTTGCCGGCGGGCAGATCGACGAAGCCCTCCGGGCCGCGGTAGCCGTGGCGGCGGTCGTAATCCATGATGCCGTTGCGCAGTGCCGCGTAGGCCGCTTCCTGATCCTTGCGGGTGATCGTGGTGACGACGCGGATGCCCAGTTCGTAGGCGCGGTCGCCGAACTGCTCGACGGCGATCTGGCGCGCCATCTCCGCGACGTAGTCGCCGTGCAGCACCGGGTCGCCGCCGTTGGCGGCTGTGCGCCGGCTCGTCGTCAGCGGCTGGTCGATGGCGTCGCGGTAGGCGACTTCGTCGATGAAGCCCGCCTCGACCATGCGGCGCAGCACGTAGCGCTGGCGCAACGTCGCGCGCGCCGGGTTGACGATGGGGTTGAATGCCGACGGGGCCTTGGGCAGGCCGGCCAGCATCGCCGCCTCGGCCAGCGTGATCTCGGCCAGCGGCTTGCCGAAGTAGGTCTTCGCGGCAACCGCGAAGCCGTAGGAGCGCTGGCCGAGATAGATCTGGTTGAGGTACAGCTCGAAGATCTCGTCCTTGGACAGACTGCGCTCGATCTTGAGTGCGAGCAGGATCTCGTAGAGTTTCCGGTTGAAGGTCTTCTCGCGAGTCAGGAAGAAGTTCCGCGCCACCTGCATCGTGATCGTCGAAGCGCCCTGGCCGCGGCCGCCCGAGGAAATGTTGGCCAGGGCGGCGCGCATGATCCCCATCGGATCGATGCCAGGGTGTTCGTAGAAGCGCTCGTCCTCGGCAGCGAGGATGGCCTGCCTGAGGACGGGCGGCACGTCGGCGATGCGTACCACGCTGCGGCGTTCCTCGCCGAACTCGCCCAGCAGGTGGCCATCGGCGGTGAACACCTGCAATGGCACGCGCGGGCGATAATCGGTCAGCGTTTCGAGCGAGGGCAGGTTGGGCCAGGCGAAGAGCGAGATGGCCGCCAGGGTGGCGATGCCGAGGACCGCGAGCGAGATTGCCGCCACGACCGGATAAAGGACCCAACGCATTGGCAGTCCGCAAGAAAAATCGGGTCGCTAGTATAAAGGATGGGTGCCGGCAGGCCGTTACAACGGTTTATTCGTGAAGAGTTGCGCTTTACACCCATGGTCGTTGTTGCTAGCATCCAAGAAAATTAATCACAAGTTGCGCGTAACATAAAGAAATGTAAGGGTTTTCTTTGTGATTGAGCTCTCCCTCTTCGGTTCAAAGGCGCGTCAACTGGCCGGACTTGATATCTCATCTTCATCGGTCAAGCTTGTCGAGCTGTCCGGAGGGGACAAGGACGGTTACAAAGTCGAGCGTTACGCGATCGAGCCGTTGCCGCGCGACGCGGTCGTCGACGGCAATGTGGCCAACCTCGAGGCGGTCAGCGAGGCCGTGCGGCGCGCACTGCGGCGCTTCGGCGCGGGGGTGCGCAACGTGGCGATGGCCCTGCCCGCATCGTCGGTCATCACCAAGAAGATCATCCTGCCGGAGGGCCTGCGCGAGCAGGAAATGGAACTGGCGGTCGAGTCCGAGGCCAACCAGTACATCCCCTTCGCGCTCGACGAGGTCAATCTCGACTTCCAGGTCATCGGTCCGGCGCCCGGCAGCCCCGGTGAGGTCGAAGTCCTCATCGCCGCTTCGCGCAAGGACAAGGTGGAAGACCGCGTGGCGGTCGCGCAGTCGGCGGGACTGAAGGCGACCGTGGTGGACGTGGAGTCGCTCGCGATCGAGTCCGCCCTCGAACTCGTCAGCGCCCAGTTGCCCAACGGCGGGCGGGACAAGGTCATCGCGCTCATCGACGTCGGCGCCAGCGTGATGAACGTGACCATGCTGCGCAACCACATCCAGGTCTATTCGCGCGAGCAGGCGTTCGGTGGAAACCAGCTCACGCAGGACATTTCCCGCCAGTACGGCATGAGCGTGGACGACGCCGAGGCGGCCAAGCGCGCCGGCACCCTTCCCGAAGCCTACGCGCACGACCTGATGCGGCCCTTCATGGACAGCCTCGCGCTGGAGGTGTCCCGCGCCCTGCAATTCTTCTTCACTTCCACGCAATACAACCAGGTCGATCATCTCGTCCTCGCCGGCGGCTGCGCGGTGATGCCGGGGCTCGCGCAGGTGGTCGGCGCGCGGACGCAGGTCGAGACGGTCATCGCCAACCCCTTCGCGAACATGACCCTCTCGTCGAAAGTGCGGCCCAAGAACCTGCTTGCCGATGCGCCCTCCCTGATGGTGGCGTGCGGGCTGGCCCTGCGGAGATTCGACGCATGATCCGGATCAACCTCCTCCCCCATCGCGAGGAAAAGCGCCGGCAGCGGAGAAAGCAGTTCTACGTCCTGTCCGCGATGATGGTGGTGCTGGGCGGGCTGATCGGCCTGCTGGTGCATACCATCTACGCCGGCTACATCAGCGAGCAGGAGGCCCGCAACGCCTTCTTCAAGTCCGAGATCGCCAAGGTCGACCAGCAGATCGTGGAGATCCGCAGGCTGCGCGAGCAGATCGACGCCCTGCTGGCACGCAAGCAGGTGATCGAATCGCTGCAGGGGACCCGGGCGCAGACCGTGCATCTGTTCAACGAACTCGCCCGGGCGATGCCGGAGGGCGTGTATCTGAAATCGGCCAAGCAGGCCGGGCAGCGCGTGACCCTGGTCGGCTACGCGCAGTCAAACGCGCGCGTTTCCCACCTGATGCGCAATGTCGATGCCTCGCCCTTCCTCGAGCAGCCCGCGCTGGTCGAAGTCAAGGCGGCCACCGTCAACAACCGCCGCGTGAGCGAGTTCACGCTGGGCGTGAGCATCGAGCAGCCAAAGCAGGACGACGCGGCGCAGAACAAGGGCAAGGCGGCGCCGGCGGCGGGCAAGGGAGTGTCCAAATGAGTGCGAGCGGCGCGCTGGCCAGCCTGCGCAGTGTCGATCTGAAACGCCTTGCGCAGGATTTCCGCGGGCTCGATGCGAAGGACCCCGGCGTGTGGCCGCTGGCGCCGCGCGTCGCGGTCTTCGTCGGCCTGCTCGTCGCCACCGTCGCCGCCTTCTGGTGGTTCGACTGGAGCGAGCAGGCGCTGACGCTCGAGCAGCGCCAGGCCGAGGAGGCGAGTCTGCGCGAGGAATGGCTGAACAAGAAGCGGCAGGCGGTCAACCTCGACGAGCACCGGCGCCAGTTGTCCGAGATCGACCGGCAGTTCGGTGCGCTGCTGAGGCAGTTGCCGAACCGCGCGGAGATGGACTCGCTGCTGTCCGACATCAACCAGGCCGGGCTCGGTCGTGGCCTGCAGTTCGACCTGTTCAAGCCGGGTTCCGATGTCGTCAAGGACTTCTATGCCGAGATGCCGATCGACATCAAGGTCATCGGGGCCTACCACGACCTCGGCGAGTTCGCGAGCGACGTCGCGCAGATGCCGCGCATCGTCACGCTCAACAACGTCGCGCTGGAAACGGACAAGGACGGCAGGCTGAAGCTCGAGGCGAAGGCGGTCACCTACCGCTATCTCGACGAGGACGAGCTGGCCAAGAAGCGAGCGGCGGAGAAGGCTGCCAAGGGGAAGAAGAAGTGAGGCGCACCATGACCGTCCTCGCATGCTGCCTCGGCCTGGCCGCATGTTCGGGTGACGCGCAGGACGACATCCGGGGATGGATGGACGAGCAGGCCAAGACCATGCGCGGCAGTGTCAAGCCGCTGCCCGAGATCAAGCCGTTTCCGGTCGTGGCCTATGCGGCTGCGGGTCTGGTCGAGCCGTTCCGGGCGAGCCGTCTCGAGCCGGAGAAGGCGCCGGGCGGGGTGCGGCCCAATCTCGAGCGCCGCAAGGAACCGCTCGAAGCCTATCCGCTCGAGTCGTTGAAGATGGTCGGGGTGATGCGGCAGCGCAGGGCGGTCAATGCCCTGGTCATGGCCGACAAGAGCCTGTATCAGGTCAAGGTGGGGAACTATATGGGCCAGAATTTCGGCATCGTCACGGACATCTCCGACACGTCGATGACGCTGCGGGAGCTCGTCGAAGACGTCAACGGCGACTGGGTCGAGCGCGTGAGCACGCTGATGCTGCAGGAGCGCCAGGAGGGCAGGAAATGAAAAACGGCATCGGAGTGCTGCTGGCGGCGCTGTGCGTCGCGCTTGCGCCGGTCCAGGCTGCGCGCGCGCAGCAGGCCGCGCCGGCGCAGGCGCAGGCAAATCAGATCGAATCGCTCGAGGTGGCCGAGCAGGGCGGCACGCTCTACGTCCGGCTCGCCCTCAAGCAGCCGCTCGCGGCGGTACCGGCGAGTTTCAGCGTCGCCAATCCGGCCCGCATCGCCTTCGATTTTCCCGGCACCGGCAACGGGCTCGGCCGCACGCTGCAGAGCATCGACCAGGGCGACCTGCGCAGCGCCAACATCGTGCAGGTCGGCGACCGCACGCGGCTCGTGCTGAATCTGGTGAAGGTGAGCCCGTACGAGACCCGCATCGACGGCCGCAACCTGATCATCGCCATCAGCCCGACCGGCAAGAGCGCCGCGCCGGAGACGGCCGTCGGCCAGTCGTACGGCAATTTCTCCGATGCCCGCGCCGCCGCGCCGGGCGGCAGCAGCGTGCGGGACATCAATTTCCGCCGCGGCAGGAACGGCGAGGGCCGCGTCGTGGTGGACCTGTCGCGGCCCGATGCCGGCATCGACATCCGCCAGCAGGGCGGCAACCTCGTGGTCGATTTCCTGAAGACGACGCTGCCGGAGCATCTGCGCCGCCGTTCGGACGTCATCGATTTCGCCACGCCGGTCAGCGCCATGGCCGCGCAGCAGCAGGGCGACAACGTCCGCCTGGTGGTGACGCCCAACGGCATGTGGGAGCACAACGCCTACCAGAGCGACAACCAGTTCGTCCTCGAGGTCAAGCGCGTGATCGAGGACCCGAACAAGCTGGTGCAGGGCAGCCGCGGGCAGTACCAGGGCGAGAAGCTGTCGCTGAACTTCCAGAACATCGACGTGCGCTCGGTGCTGCAGGTCATCGCCGACTTCACCAACTTCAACATCATCACGTCGGACTCGGTGCAGGGCAATCTGACGCTGCGGCTCAAGGACGTGCCCTGGGATCAGGCGCTGGACATCATCCTGCAGGCCAAGGGCCTCGACAAGCGCAAGGAAGGCAACGTGATCTGGATCG
This sequence comes from Thauera sp. K11, assembly GCF_002354895.1. Classification (NCBI taxonomy): domain Bacteria; kingdom Pseudomonadati; phylum Pseudomonadota; class Betaproteobacteria; order Rhodocyclales; family Zoogloeaceae; genus Thauera; species Thauera sinica. Next base: position 3,701,941 of record NZ_CP023439.1, on the reverse strand, counting down.
CGCCGGGCGACGAACTCGCCGCGCGTGAAAAGCTGCAGCTCGAAGCCAAGGCGCAGATCGGCGACCTCGAGCCCGTGCAGACGGAGAGCTTCCAGATCAACTACCACAAGGCCAAGGAGATCGAGGAGTTCATCACCAAGCGCAAGGACCAGTCCCTGCTGTCCAAGCGCGGCAGCGTCACCCACGACGACCGCACCAACAAGGTCTTCGTCAGCGACGTCAGCATCCGCCTGCGCGAAGTGCGCAAGCTGATCTCCGAGATCGACGTGCCGCCGCGCCAGGTGCTGATCGAGGCGCGCATCGTCGAGGCGAACAAGACCTTCGCCCGCGACCTCGGCGTGCGGCTGGGCTTCGGCAACGCGAAGGTTGCCAACCTGGGCGGCCTGGGGCGGCTGGGCTTCGGCAAGTCCGAGTTCGCCACCGTCGCCGACGGCAAGATCACCACCTCGCCCGACCAGGTGCTGAATTCGACGGTCCGTCGCATCGGCGAGGACGCGACGAGCGGCGACGGCTTCCTGCCCAACGGCTACGGCTCGCTGGCGCTGACCTTGTTCAACAAGGGGCTGACGCGCTTCCTCAACCTGGAGCTGCAGGCGCTCGAATCCGATGGCCGCGGCCGGGTGGTGTCGAGCCCGCGTGTGCTGACGGCGAACCAGGTCGAGGCGTCGATCGAGCAGGGCACCGAGATCCCCTACCAGCAGGCGACCAGTTCCGGCGCGACCAGCGTGTCGTTCAAGAAGGCGGTGCTGTCGCTCAAGGTCACGCCGCAGATCACGCCCGACGGCCGGCTGCAGCTCAAGGTCGAGGTGAACAAGGACCGTCCGCTGTTCGAGGCCGCCCTGCTCGGCGTGCCGCCGATCGAGACCAAGAACGTCAAGAGCGAGGTGCTGATCGACAACGGCGGCACGGTCGTCATCGGCGGCATCTACGAGGAAGAGGAAACCACCAATATCGACCGCGTGCCCGTGCTGGGCGAACTGCCAGTGGTCGGCGGGCTGTTCCGCACGACGCGCAAGGACTCGAACCGCAAGGAACTGCTGGTGTTCATCACGCCGCGGATCGTCGCCGACGCGCTGACGCTGCGCTGAGCGGCCCCGTTCCGCCGCTCCTTTCCGCGTCCCGCACTGCTGTTACAATGCCGGGCGGGCACCCTCCGGGGGTGCCCGCCCTTTTTTTGATCAACTTCCGGCGAATCTGGCGTGAGCTGTCTGATATTGATCGGCATGATGGGAGCCGGAAAAACCACCGTGGGCAAGGAGCTGGCGCGCCGCCGCGGGGTGCGCTTCGCCGACGTCGATCAAGAGATCATCGCCCGCACCGGGGTGAGCATTCCGACGATCTTCGAGATCGAGGGCGAGGCGGGCTTCCGCAAGCGCGAGTCGCAGGCGCTGAACGACCTCACCCGGGAGTCCGGGATCGTCATCGCCACCGGCGGCGGCGCGGTGCTGGACCCGGGCAACCGCGAGCTGATGGCGGGGCGTGGCGTGGTGGTATACCTCAACGTACCGCCGCAGATCCTGTGGGAGCGGACCCGCACCGACCGCAACCGTCCGCTGCTCCAGGTGGAGAATCCGCGTGCGCGCATCGAGGAACTGTATCGTGCGCGCGATCCGCTGTACCGCGAAGTCGCCGACATCGTCATCGACGGCGGACGTGGCAACCCTGGCACGATGGTGCGGCAGATCGAGAAGGTCGTGCAGAATCTGGACAAGAAATTCCCATGCGAACCCTGAACGTTGCACTCGGCGATCGGGCCTATCCGATCCACATCGGCCGCGGGTTGCTCGCCCGGCCGGAACTGCTGCTGCCGGCGCTCAGGACGCCGCGCGCGATCATCGTCACCAACGACCGGGTCGGGCCGCTCTACCTCGCCACGCTGCGCGCCACGCTCGAAGGTGCCGGCGTGCGCGTGTCCGCCGTCGAATTGCCCGACGGCGAGGCCCACAAGGACTGGATGACGCTGAACCGCATCTTCGACGCGCTGCTCGAGGGGCGCTGCGAGCGTTCGACCACGCTGATCGCACTCGGCGGCGGCGTCGTCGGCGACATGGGCGGATTCGCCGCGGCCACCTACCAGCGCGGCATGCCGTTCATCCAGGTGCCGACCACGCTGCTTGCGCAGGTGGATTCCTCGGTCGGCGGCAAGACGGCGATCAACCATCCGCTCGGCAAGAACATGATCGGCGCTTTCTACCAGCCCAGGCTGGTGCTCGCCGACACCGCCACGCTGGACACGCTGCCCGCGCGCGAACTGGCCGCGGGTATGGCCGAAGTGATCAAGTACGGTCTGATTCGCGACCCCGGGTTCTTCACCTGGCTCGAGGCGAACCTCGAACGGCTCGTGGCCCGCGATGCGGAAGCGCTGGCCCATGCCATCGAACGCTCCTGCCGCAACAAGGCGGAAGTGGTCGCGGCCGACGAGACCGAGCAGGGCGAGCGGGCGCTGCTCAACCTCGGCCACACCTTCGGCCACGCCATCGAGACCGGTATGGGCTACGGCACATGGCTGCACGGCGAGGCGATCGCCGCGGGCACGATGATGGCGGCCGAGCTGTCGCGCCGCCTGGGCTGGCTGAGCGATGCGGACGTCGGGCGCATCGCGGCGCTGTTCGAGCGCGCGGGGCTGCCGGTATGGGGGCCGGAACTGGGCACCGGGCCTTATCTCGAACTGATGTCGCACGACAAGAAGGTCGAAGCCGGCAGGCTGCGTCTGGTGCTGCCGAAGTCGATCGGCCAGGCGGTGATCCACGCGGATGCGTCGCGCGAGGACATTGCCGCGGCGATCGCCGCGCGCTGCCGGTGAGGAGGCTCGACCTTCGGCGGCGCTCCAATCCATGGAGGATCGACGCATGATGCAACTCGCCCCGTATGCCGTCACCGAGGCCAATTCCCGCGGCAGGGTGCATGACGAGCCGGCGCCCGTGGCACGCGGCCAGTTCCAGCGCGACCGCGACCGCATCGTGCATTCCACCGCGTTCCGCCGCCTCGAGTACAAGACCCAGGTGTTCGTCAATCACGAAGGCGACCTGTTCCGCACGCGGCTCACGCACAGCCTCGAGGTTGCCCAGCTCACCCGCGGCATAGCGCGCGAACTGGGCCTGAACGAAGACCTCGCCGAAGCCATCGCGCTCGCGCACGACCTCGGCCACACGCCCTTCGGCCATGCGGGGCAGGAGGCGCTGAATGCTTGCATGAAGGCTTACGGCGGCTTCGAGCACAACCTGCAGTCGCTGCGCACGGTCGATCTGCTCGAGGACCGCTATGCGGCCTTCGACGGGCTCAATCTCATGTTCGAGACGCGCGAAGGCATCCTGAAACACTGCTCGCGGGCCAATGCCGAGCAGTTGGGAGCGCTCGGCCGGCGCTTCATCGAGGGTACCCAGCCCTCGCTGGAAGCCCAGCTCGCCAACCTCGCCGACGAGATCGCCTACAACAATCACGACGTCGACGACGGCCTGCGCTCCGGCCTCATCACCCTCGATCAACTCGAGACGGTGCCGATCTTCGCCACCAGGCGGCGCGAGGCGGAGGCGCTGTGGCCGGGCCTGGGTGGGCGCAAGCTGATCAACGAAACCGTGCGGCGGATGATCCACACCATGGTGATCGACCTGATCGGCCAGACGCGTGCGAACATCGCCGCCGCCGGTGTCCACACGCTGGCCGACGTGCACGCCGCGGGCCGCCTGGTCGCCTATTCGGACGAACTGCTGCCGCGCCTGCGCGAACTGAAGGTCTTCCTGCGCGACGAGCTGTACCGCCACTATCAGGTGCTGCGCATGACCAACAAGGCGCGCCGCATCGTCGGCGAGCTGTTCGCGGCCTTCATGGACGACCCCCACATCCTACCGCCGCAATACCAGGCCAAGGCGCGCGAAGACAAGCCGCGGGCCATCGCCGACTACATCGCCGGCATGACCGACCGCTACGCGATGAAAGAGCATCGGCGACTGTTCGCGGTCGGCGAGATCCACTGATGGCGCCCTTTGTTGCGGGATGATTGCCGCAGCGCAAAAAAACTTGAACCTCGCTCCCGTCGGGCGTATAGTTTTTTTCGTCAACAGTCAGTACGGTAGCCGGCGTCCCCGAAAAGCCCCGTTTCCCGTCTCTGTTATGCACCGATTCGGTGCAACCATAAAGCCGGTGCGCGTGCGCCCGGCTTTTTTGTGCGCGTTCGGTTTTGTTTGTACGGCCCTCCGGGTCCCTGCGCGTGATCTTGCGTGTCGTTTGAGGAAGAAAGAGATGGATCTGCCCCAAAAGCAGGGTCTGTACGACCCCGCCAATGAACACGATGCCTGTGGCGTGGGTTTCATCGCCCACATCAAGGGCGAGAAACGTCATGACATCGTTCTGCAGGGTCTCGAGATACTGAAGAACCTCGATCATCGCGGCGCAGTCGGTGCTGATCCGCTGCAGGGGGATGGCGCCGGCATCCTGATCCAGATCCCGGACCAGCTCTACCGCGAAGAAATGGCGCAGCAGGGCGTGGCCCTGCCGTTGTCCGGCGAGTATGGCGTAGGCATGGTCTTCCTGCCAAAGGAAGCTGCCTCGCGCCTGGCCTGTGAAGAGGAAATCGAACGCGCCGTCGTCGCCGAAGGCCAGTCCGTCCTCGGCTGGCGCGACGTGCCGGTCAACCGCGACATGCCGATGAGCCCCGCGGTGAAGGCCAAGGAGCCGGTGATCCGCCAGATCTTCATCGGCCGCGGTTCCGACGTGATGGTCACCGAGGCGCTCGAGCGCAAGCTCTACATCGTGCGCCGCCGCGCCGCGAACGCCATCGCCGCGCTGCAGTTGAAGCACGGGCGGGAGTTCTACATGGTCTCCATGTCGGCCCGCACGGTGAACTACAAGGGCCTGCTGCTGGCCAACCAGGTCGGCGAGTACTACGCCGACCTCGTCGATCCGCGCGCGGTGTCGGCGCTGTCGCTGGTGCACCAGCGCTTCTCGACCAATACCTTCCCGAAGTGGGACCTGGCGCATCCGTTCCGCTACATCGCCCACAACGGCGAGATCAACACGCTGCGCGGCAACTACAACTGGATGCGCGCACGCGAGAAAGGCGTGAATTCGCCGCTGCTCGGCGACGATCTGCAGAAGATCTGGCCGCTGATCTACCCCGGCCAGTCCGACTCGGCATCCTTCGACAACGCGCTCGAACTGCTGGTGATGAGCGGCTATTCGCTCGCCCACGCGATGATGATGATGATCCCGGAAGCCTGGGAGTCGCACACGCACATGGACGAGCGCCGCCGCGCGTTCTACGAGTACCACGCGGCGATGATGGAACCGTGGGACGGCCCGGCCGCCGTCGCCTTCACCGACGGCCGCCAGATCGGCGCCACGCTCGACCGCAACGGGCTGCGTCCCGCGCGCTACCTCGTCACCGACGACAATCTCGTCGTGATGGCCTCCGAGTCCGGCGTGCTTCCCATCCCCGACGGCAGGATCGTCAAGAAGTGGCGCCTGCAGCCGGGCAAGATGTTCCTGATCGACATGGAGCAGGGCCGCATCATCGGCGACCAGGAACTGAAGGATTCGCTCGCCAACGCCAAGCCGTATGCCGAGTGGCTGCGCCGCATCAACATCAAGCTCGACGGCCTCGAGGCGCCGGCCGATGCCGCCGCGCCGGAATGCGCCGCGGCGCTGCTCGATCGCCAGCAGGCTTTCGGCTACACGCAGGAAGACCTCAAGTTCATCCTCGAGCCGATGGGCAAGTCGGGCGAGGAAGGCACCGGCTCGATGGGCAACGACTCGCCGCTGGCGGTGCTGTCGTCGAAGGAAAAGCCGCTCTACAACTACTTCCGCCAGCTCTTCGCGCAGGTGACCAACCCGCCGATCGACCCGATCCGCGAGCAACTGGTGATGTCGCTGGTGTCCTTCATCGGCCCGAAGCCCAACCTGCTCGAGATCAACGAGATCAACCCGCCGTTCCGCCTCGAGGTCACGCAGCCGGTGCTGGATTTCGCCGACATGGCGAAGATCCGCAACATCGCGCACTACACCAAGAACAAGTTCCGCTCAGCCGAGCTGGACATCTGCTATCCGGCCGCCTGGGGCAAGGAAGGCGTCGAGGCGCGCCTGGCCTCGCTGTGCGCCGATGCCGAGAACGCGGTGCTGGGCGGCTACAACATCCTGATCGTGTCCGACCGCATGGTGTCGGCCGACAGCGTCGCCATCCCCGCGCTGCTGGCGCTGTCCGCGATCCACCAGCACCTGGTGGCGAAGGGCCTGCGCACGCGCGCCGGCCTGGTCGTCGAAACCGGTTCGGCGCGCGAAGTGCATCACTTCGCGGTGCTCGCCGGCTACGGCGCGGAAGCGGTGCATCCCTACCTCGCCCTCGAGACGCTGCAGCAACTGGCGGGCGACGCCGAGACCGGCGCCAAGTACGTCAAGCACTTCGTCAAGGCCGTCGGCAAGGGCCTCATGAAGGTCATGTCCAAGATGGGCATCTCGACCTACATGTCCTACACCGGCGCGCAGATCTTCGAGGCGATCGGCCTGCAGAAGGCGATGGTCGACAAGTACTTCACCGGCACCACGACCCAGGTCGAGGGCATCAGCGTGTTCGAGGTCATGGAAGAGGCGATCCACCTGCACAAGGCCGCCTTCAGCCCCGACCCGGTGCTGTCCGACATGCTGGACGCGGGCGGCGAGTATGCCTTCCGCATCCGCGGCGAAGAGCACATGTGGACCCCGGACGCCATCGCCAAGCTGCAGCACTCGACGCGCTCGGGCAAGTACGACACCTACAAGGAATACGCGAAGATCATCAACGACCAGAGCCGGCGCCACATGACGCTGCGCGGCCTGTTCGAGATCAAGCCCGCCGGCGCCCCGGTGCCGATCGACGAAGTCGAGCCGGCCAAGGAGATCGTCAGGCGCTTCGCCACCGGCGCGATGTCGCTCGGCTCCATCTCCACCGAGGCGCACACCACGCTGGCGGTGGCGATGAACCGCATCGGCGGCAAGTCGAACACCGGCGAAGGCGGCGAAGACCCGATGCGCTTCAAGCCGCTCACCAGGGCGACGAAGCTGTCGCAGGTGATCGGCGCCGGCCGCATCGAGCGCGACCTCGAACTGTCGGCCGGCGACAGCCTGCGTTCCGCGATCAAGCAGGTGGCCTCGGGCCGCTTCGGCGTCACTGCCGAATACCTGGTCAACGCCGACCAGATCCAGATCAAGATGGCGCAGGGCGCCAAGCCCGGCGAAGGCGGCCAGTTGCCCGGCCACAAGGTGTCGGAATACATCGGTTTCCTGCGCCATTCGGTGCCGGGCGTCGGCCTCATCTCGCCGCCGCCGCACCACGACATCTACTCGATCGAGGACCTGGCGCAACTGATCCACGACCTGAAGAACGCCAACCCGGCGGCCAGCATCTCGGTGAAGCTGGTGTCCGAGATCGGCGTCGGCACCGTGGCGGCGGGCGTGGCCAAGGCCAAGGCCGACCACGTCGTCATCGCCGGCCATGACGGCGGCACCGGCGCCTCGCCGTGGAGTTCGATCAAGCATGCCGGTTCGCCGTGGGAACTCGGCTTGGCCGAAACCCAGCAGACGCTGGTGCTGAACCGCCTGCGCTCACGCATCCGCGTGCAGGTCGACGGCCAGATGAAGACCGGCCGCGACGTCGTCATCGGCGCGCTGCTGGGCGCCGACGAGTTCGGCTTCGCCACCGCGCCGCTGGTCGTCGAAGGCTGCATCATGATGCGCAAGTGCCACCTCAACACCTGCCCGGTGGGCGTGGCGACGCAGGACCCGGTGCTGCGCCAGCGCTTCTCGGGCCAGCCCGAGCACGTCGTGAATTTCTTCTTCTTCGTCGCCGAGGAAGTGCGCGAGCTGATGGCCCAACTGGGCATCCGCAGGTTCGACGAGCTGATCGGCCGCGCCGACCTGCTCGACATGAAGAAGGGCATCGCGCACTGGAAGGCGAAGGGGCTCGACTATGCGCGCATCTTCTACCGCCCGAACGTGCCCGCCAGCGTGCCGCGCATGCACACCGAGGAGCAGGATCACGGCCTCGGCGGCGCGCTCGACCAGAAGCTGATCGAACTGGCCGCGCCCGCGCTCGAGCGCGGCGAGAAGGTCGCCATCGACCTGCCGGTGCGCAACATCAACCGCACCGTCGGCGCCATGCTGTCCGGCCGTGTCGCGGCCAAGTACGGCCATGCCGGGCTGCCCACCGACACCCTCCACGTGCGCCTGAACGGCACCGCCGGCCAGAGCTTCGGCGCCTTCCTGGCGCGCGGCGTGACGCTGGAACTGGTGGGCGAGGGCAACGACTACGTCGGCAAGGGCCTGTCGGGCGGCCGCATCATCGTGCGTCCGCAGGCGGAGTTCCGCGGCGACGCGGCCGACAACATCATCATCGGCAACACCGTGCTGTACGGGGCGATCGAGGGTGAAGCCTACCTGTCCGGCGTCGGCGGCGAGCGCTTCGCCGTGCGCAACTCGGGCGCCACCACGGTGGTGGAAGGCGTCGGCGACCACGGCTGTGAGTACATGACCGGCGGCACGGTCGTCGTGCTCGGCCAGACCGGCCGCAACTTCGCCGCCGGCATGTCGGGCGGCGTCGCCTACGTGCTCGACATGGACGGCACCTTCGAGCAGCGCTGCAACATGGCGCAGGTCTCGCTCGAGCCGCTGCCGGACGAGTTCGAGGCGCGCAAGGGCTCCGAATCCGGCGACGAACTGGAATCGCACGGCCGCGTGGACATCGACCACCTCGAGATGGGCGACGAGCTCATCCTGAAGGGCCTCATCGAACGTCACGCACGCTTCACCGGCAGCGCCCGCGCCCGTGAGATCCTGGACAACTGGGCCACCCACCGCGCCAAGTTCGTGAAGGTGTTCCCGCATGAGTATCGTCGCGCGCTGGCCGAGATGGCCGAGCAGCGGCAGCAGCAACTGGAGGCCGCGTAAAAAATGGGCAAGCCCACTGGTTTTCTGGAGTATCAGCGTCTTTCCGAAGCCTACGAGCCGGTCGAGGCGCGGCTGAGGAGCTACAAGGAGTTCGTCGTCCGCCTGACGGATGCCGAGGCCGCCGTGCAGGGCGCGCGCTGCATGGACTGCGGCATCCCGTTCTGCAACAACGGCTGCCCGGTGAACAACATCATTCCGGACTGGAACGACCTCGTTTACCGCGGCAACTGGCAGCAGGCCATCGAGGTGCTGCATTCCACCAACAACTTCCCCGAGTTCACCGGCCGCATCTGCCCGGCGCCCTGCGAGGCGGCCTGTACCTTGAACATCAACGCCGAGGCGGTGGGGATCAAGTCGATCGAGCACGCGATCATCGACAAGGCGTGGGAAGAGGGCTGGGTGCAGCCCAGGCCGGCCGCGGTGAAGACGGGCAGGAAGGTCGCCGTCGTCGGCTCCGGCCCCGCCGGCCTTGCCGCGGCCCAGCAACTGGCGCGCGCCGGCCACGACGTGACGGTGTTCGAGAAGAACGACCGCGTCGGCGGCCTGCTGCGCTACGGCATTCCCGACTTCAAGATGGAGAAGGGGCTGATCGACCGCCGCGTCGCGCAGATGGAAGCCGAGGGCGTGACCTTCCGTACCCGCGTGGTCGTCGGCACGCAGGACATCCCGGCCGGCATCGTCAATGACGCCGCCCGGATGGTCAGCGCCGAGCAACTGCAGAACGAGTTCGACGCCGTGGTGCTCGCCGGCGGTGCGGAAGTGCCGCGCGACCTGCCGGTGCCGGGGCGCGACCTCGACGGCGTGCATTTCGCGCTCGAGTTCCTGATTCCGCAGAACAAGCAGAACGCGGGCGATGCCTCCAACCCGATCTCGGCCAAGGGCAAGCATGTCGTCGTGATCGGCGGCGGCGACACCGGCTCCGACTGCGTCGGCACGTCCAACCGCCACGGCGCGGCCAGCGTGACGCAGTTCGAGCTGATGCCGATGCCGCCCGAACAGGAGAACAAGCCGCTGGTGTGGCCCTACTGGCCGACCAAGCTGCGCACCTCGTCCTCGCACGAAGAAGGCTGCGAGCGCGATTTCGCCGTCGGCACCAAGGCGTTCGTCGGCGAGAACGGCAGGATCAAGGCGCTGAAGGCCGCCCGCCTCGAATGGAAGGACGGCCGCATGAGCGAGATCCCGGGCTCGGAATTCGAGATCAAGGCCGACCTCGTGCTGTTCGCGATGGGCTTCACCCAGCCGGTGGGCGGCGTGCTCGACGCCTTCGGCGTGGCCAAGGACGCCCGCGGCAACGCCAAGGCCGCGACCGATGGCGAGGGCTGCTACACCACCAACGTGCCCAAGGTGTTCGCCGCCGGCGACATGCGCCGCGGCCAGTCGCTGGTGGTCTGGGCGATCCGGGAAGGGCGGCAGTGCGCGCGCGCGGTCGATGCCTTCCTGATGGGCGAGAGCCTGCTGCCGCGCTGAGCGGCCGGCCGGGAAACGGCATGCGGGGCGGTCTTCGGGCCGCCCCTGTCTTTCTGTAACGGGGAGCGGTGCGGGTGGACATGGATCTCGCCGGCTGGGCCGTCACCGCGGTCGCGGTGCTGCTCACCGGCATCTCCAAGTCGGGTCTGGGCGGCGCGCTGGGCGGGCTGGCGGTGCCCTTCATGTCGATGTGGATCTCGCCGCGCGACGCGGTGGCGGTGATGCTGCCCATCCTCATCGCGATGGATTTCGTCGGCATCCGCGCCTGGCGGGGCAGGGCCGACTGGGCGGAGCTGCGCCTGCTGATCCCGGCGGCGCTGGCCGGCATCGTGCTCGGCACGCTGGCCTTCGGCGTGCTGTCCGACCGGGTGGTGAAAGGGACCGTGGGCCTGATCGCCGTCGGCTTCGCCCTCGATCGCGTGCTGCGCCGCAGCCGCGGCGCAGTGGCCGGCCCGGGCGGGCGCCGGCGCGGCTTCGCCTGGCTGTGCGGCGGCGGGGCGGGCTTCACCAGCACGCTCGCGCATGCCGGCGGTCCGCCCTTCATGATCTACCTGCTGAGCCGCAGGCTGCCGAAGGAGACCTTTGCTGCTACCTCGGTCTTCTTCTTCGCGGCGATCAACCTGGCCAAGCTGCCTTTCTATCTCGGCCTCGATCTGTTCAGCCGCGACACGCTGCTGATGTCGGCCATGCTGCTGCCGCTGGTGCCGCTCGGCGTGTTCATCGGCATGCGCCTGCTGGCGCGGATTCCCGAACGCCCCTTCTACCTGTTCGCCACCGCGGCGCTCGGCCTGTCGGGCGCCAAGCTGCTGTGGGACGCGCTGCTGGCCTGAGGCGGTGAACGGACAAGGGCGGCCCGCTTCCTGCAGCGGGCCGCCCTTCGTGGCTTTGCGGACGGCTTACAGCAACTGCAGTCGTTCGACGGTGTAGCGCGCGATCATCAGTTCCTCGTTGGTCGGCACCACCGCCACCGCCACCCGGCTTTCCTCGCCGTCGATGCGCGAGGCGTCCGCCGCATTGGCCGCGAGGTCGATGCGCACGCCCAGCCAGGCCGATTGCTCGGCCACCTTCTGGCGCACCTGCGCCGCATGCTCGCCGATGCCGCCGGTGAACACGAGCACGTCGAGCCCGCCCGCCGCCGCGGCCAGCGAACCGAGTTCGCGGGCGATGCGGTAGCAGTACAGGTCGACCGCCTCGCGCGCTTCGGGCGCATCGGAGGCCAGCAGCGTGCGCATGTCGTGGCTGATGCCCGACACGCCGAGCAGGCCGGACTCCTTGTACAGCAGTTTCGTCAGGGCCCTGGCGTCCATGCCCTTCTGCTCCATCAGGTAGAGCATCACGCCGGGGTCCAGGCTGCCGGTGCGGGTGCCCATCATCAGGCCCTCGACCGCGGTGAAGCCCATCGTCGAGGCCACGCTCCTGCCTTCGCGCAGCGCGCACGCCGACGAGCCGTTGCCGAGGTGGCAGATCACCACTGCGCCGTGCGCACGCTCGCCCACCACGCCGGGCAGCGCGCGCGCGACGTAGTCGTACGACAGGCCGTGGAAGCCGTAGCGCTTGATGCCCGCGGCCGTCATCGCGCGCGGCAGCGCGTAGGTCTGCGCCAGCACGGGCTGGGTGCGATGGAAGGCGGTGTCGAAGCAGCCGATCTGGCGGATGCCCGGCATCAGGCCGGCGACGGCATGCACCGCGCGCAGGTTGTGCGGCTGGTGCAGCGGCGCGAGCGGCACGAAGCGCTCCAGTTCGGCCAGCACCTGGGGCGTCAGCTCCACCGGCGCGCTGTAGCGTTCGCCGCCATGCACCACCCGGTGGCCGGCGGCGACGATGTCGAGGTCCGGATTGTTGGCCGTCAGCCAGCGGAACAGGTGGGCCAGCGAGTCGCGGTGCTGCTGCTCGAGCTGGTCGCTGGAAGTGAGGACCGGCTCGCTGGACTTGTGCCCGTCGGCCGTCCTGGTGGTCAGCTCGGGCGTGGCGCCGATGCCTTCCACCTGGCCCGAGATGGCCGGGTGCGAGGCGAGTTCGCCATCGAGCGGGTACAGCGCGAACTTCAGGCTCGACGAGCCGGCGTTGAGGATCAGGACGGCCTTCATGCCTTCGTCGCCTCCCGCTTGCAGTGGGCCATCAGTTGCACCACGGCGCACGACGCGGCGCGGGTTTCGGCGGTGTCGGCACGGCTGGTCAGCACGATGGGCACGCGCGCGCCGAGCACCACGCCGGCCATCAGCGCATCGGCCAGGTATTCGAGCTGCTTGGCGACCATGTTGCCGGCCTCGAGGTCGGGCACCACCAGGATGTCGGCGTTGCCGGCCACTGCGGAGCGGATGCCCTTGGTCTTGGCGGCCACCAGCGACACCGCGTTGTCGAAGGCCAGCGGGCCGTCGAGCAGGCCGCCCTTGATCTGGCCGCGGTCGGCCATCTTGCACAGCGCGGCGGCCTCGATGGTGGAGCGCATCTTGGGATTGACCGTTTCCACCGCGGCGAGGATCGCCACCTTGGGCTCGGCCTGCCCCAGCACGTGGGCGAGGTCGATCGCGTTCTGGATGATGTCCACCTTGTCCTCGAGCGTCGGCTCGATGGTGATCGCCGCGTCGGTGATCATCAGCGGATGCGGGTAGGTCGGCACGTCGGCGAGGAACACGTGGCTGATGCGGCGGCCGGTGCGCAGGCCGGTTTCGCGGGCGACCACCGCCCCCATCAGTTCGTCGGTGTGCAGCGAGCCCTTCATCAGCGCCTCGGCCTTGCCGCTGCGGCACAGCGCCACCGCGGTGGCGGCGGATTCGTGGCTGTGGGCGGTGTTCACGATCTCGAAGCGGCTGATGTCCAGGCCGAACTCCTCGGCCACCGCGCGGATCTTCGCCTCCGGCCCGACCAGGATGGGCGTGACGAGGCCGGCGGCAGCGGCCTGCACCGGCCCGGCCAGCGATTCCTTGTCGCACGGGTGGGCCACCGCGATGGGAATGGGCGTGAGGCCGGCGGAGATCGACAGCAGATGGCTGTAGCGCAGCTCGCGGTCGGAAATCGTCACGTCGGGCAGGTTGACGCGCGGGCGGCGGATCTTCTCGGTGGGCGCGGCCACTTCCGCGGTGCCGTCGATGACCTTGAGGCCGTCCTGGTTCACCGCCAGGCAGTCGAACACGATGTGGTGGTTGTGCTCGTACTTCTCGCGGCAGGTGACGGTGATCGTCAGCGTGTCGCCGATCGTGATCGGGCGCCAGAAGTTCAGGTTCTGCGACACATACACCGTGCCCGGTCCGGGGAACTCGGTGCCAAGGACGGACGAGATCAGCGTGCTGCCCCACATGCTGTGGCCCACCACCTCGCGGAACTGGCTGGAGCGGGCGAACTCGGGGTCGACGTGGGTCGGATTGACGTCGCCGGACATCACGGCGAACAGGTGGATGTCTTCCGGCCGCAGCGTGCGCATGAGCTGGGCGAAATCGCCGCGCTGGATCTCGTCGAAGGTTCGGTTCTGGATGTATTGTTGGTTGGAACTTTCCATGGCGGATGTCTCTGTTTGCGATGCAACAATGTAATTCTATCCGCTCGGTCTGGTGGATAGGGCGAATCGGACGATCGTATTGTGCATTGCATTACCGTTTTGTTTCAGCCCTTTGCCATGAAGGCGATCACGTCTTAGGCAGATTGCCGCGTGCTACCATCGCGCCCGATTCGTGCAATGTTCGGGAAGCTCCCATGGAAGTCGTCATCCTCGCCGCCGGCCAGGGCAAGCGCATGCGCTCGATCCTGCCCAAGGTGCTGCAACCCATTGCCGGCAAGCCCATGCTGGCACACGTCATCGATACCGCCCGCACCCTGCAGGCCGAGCGCATCTGCGTGGTGTACGGCCACGGCGGCGAGGTCGTCCGCGAGCGCCTCGACGCGCCCGACCTCGCCTGGGCGCGGCAGGAGCCGCAACTGGGCACCGGGCATGCGGTGCAGCAGGCGCTGCCGCACCTGGCCGATGGCGACATGGCGCTGGTGCTGTACGGCGACGTACCGCTGATCGGCGTACCCACGCTGCGCCGGTTGTCCGAGGCAGCCGGCGCCAGCCGCCTCGCGCTGCTCACCGTCGAACTCGAAAACCCCACCGGCTACGGCCGCATCCTGCGCGACGCCGCCGGCCGCGTCACCCGCATCGTCGAGGAAAAGGACGCCACCGCCGACGAGCGCAAGGTGCGCGAAGTCAACACCGGTATCCTGGTCGCCCCGGTCGAACGGCTGCGCAACTGGCTGGGCCGCATCGGCAACGACAACGCCCAGGGCGAGTACTACCTCACCGACATCATCGGACTCGCCGTGGGCGAAGGCGTGGAAGTCGTCACCGTGCAGCCCGATGCGGCGTCCGAGACGCTGGGCGTCAACAGCAAGCCGCAACTGGCCGAACTCGAGCGCATCCACCAGGGCAACATCGCCCGCCGCCTGATGGAAGAAGGCGTCACCCTGATCGACCCGGCGCGCATCGACGTGCGCGGCGAACTCATCTGCGGGCGCGACGTCGAGATCGACATCAACTGCGTGTTCGAAGGTCGGGTGGAACTGGCCGACGGCGTGCGCATCGGCCCCAACTGCGTGCTGCGCGACGCCCGCATCGGCGCCGGCGGCCGCGTCACGCCGTTTTCCTTCATCGACGGCACGACGATGGAAACCGACTGCCTGGTCGGCCCCTATGCCCGCACCCGCCCCGGCACCAGGCTGGGCAAGGGCGTGCATATCGGCAACTTCGTCGAGATCAAGAACAGCACCATCGCCGACCAGTCCAAGGCCAACCAC
Organism: Thauera sp. K11; assembly: GCF_002354895.1. Taxonomy (NCBI): domain Bacteria; kingdom Pseudomonadati; phylum Pseudomonadota; class Betaproteobacteria; order Rhodocyclales; family Zoogloeaceae; genus Thauera; species Thauera sinica. Next base: position 3,686,794 of record NZ_CP023439.1, on the reverse strand, counting down.
CTCGCCTACATCGGCGACGCCGACGTGGGCCGCAAGGTGAACATCGGCGCCGGCACCATCACCTGCAACTACGACGGCGTGAACAAGCACCGCACGGTGATCGAGGACGACGTCTTCATCGGTTCCGACACCCAGCTCGTGGCGCCGGTGCGCGTCGGACGCGGCGCCACGCTCGGCGCCGGCACCACGCTGACCAAGGACGCGCCGGCGGAACAGCTCACCGTCTCGCGCGCCAGGCAACAGAGCATCGCCGGCTGGAAGAAGCCTGAGAAAACTCCACGCTGAGCACCCCGGGCATCCGCCCGCCCCCTGACTTCTCCGAGGAGCCCTCGCCATGTGTGGCATCGTTACCGCCATCTCCACGAACAACGTCGTGCCCGTGCTGCTCGAGGGGCTGCGCAAGCTCGAATATCGCGGCTATGACTCCGCCGGCCTCGCCGTGCTGTCGGGCGAACTGATCCGCCTGCGCTCGGCCGGGCGCGTCGCGGAACTCGCCGCCCTGGCCGACGCGCGCCGCCTGTCGGCCACCATCGGCATCGCCCACACCCGCTGGGCGACCCACGGCGTGCCCTCGGAGCGCAACGCCCATCCGCACATCTCGAGCGGCCTCGCGGTGGTGCACAACGGCATCATCGAGAACTTCGAGACCATCAAGCAAAGCCTGCAGGCGCGCGGCTACGTGTTCGAATCCGAGACCGACACCGAGGCCATCGCCCACCTCGTGCACAGCAAGCTCGAGATCACGCCCGACCTCTTCGACGCGGTGCGCCTGGCCACCAACGAACTCGCCGGCGCCTACGCCATCGGCGTCGTCGCCGAGGCCGACCCCTTCCGCGCCATCGTCGCCCGCCGCGGCTCGCCGCTGCTGCTGGGCGTGGGCGAGGACGGCATGTATGCCGCCTCCGATACCGCCGCGCTGCTGCAGGTCACGCGCAAGGTCGTGTACCTGGAAGACGGCGACCTCGCCGAACTGCGCCTCGACGGCTACCGCATCGTCCGCCCCGACGGCACACCCGTGGAGCGGGAGGTGCACATCTCCAGCCTGTCGGCCGACGCGGTGGAACTGGGCCAGTTCCGCCACTACATGCAGAAGGAAATCTTCGAGCAGCCGCAGGCGCTGGGCAACACGCTGGAAATGATCGCAGGCGGCGGCGCCGTCGCCACCCAGCATTTCGGCGCCCGCGCGCCCGAAGTCTTCGAGGGTGCGCGCCGCGTGCTGGTGCTGGCCTGCGGCACCAGCTACCACGCCGGCCTGGTGGCGCGCTACTGGTTCGAAGCGGTCGCGAAGATGCCCTGCACGGTCGAGATCGCCAGCGAATACCGCTACCGCGAATCCGTGCCCGATCCCGACACGCTGGTCGTCGTGATCTCGCAGTCCGGCGAAACCGCCGACACCCTCGCCGCGCTCAAGCACGCCCGCAGCCTGGGCATGGAGCGCACGCTGGCGATCTGCAACGTGCCCGAATCGGCCATCGTGCGCGAATCGGCGCTGCGCTTCATCACCCGCGCCGGCCCCGAGATCGGCGTCGCCTCCACCAAAGCCTTCACCACCCAGCTCGCCGCGCTCGCGCTGCTGACGCTGGCCCTGGCCAAGCTCAACGGCCGCCTCTCCGAGACCGAGGAAAACCGCCACCTCACCGCCCTGCGCCACCTGCCGGTCGCGGTGCAGAAGGTGCTGGAGCTCGAACCCGAGATCGAACGCTGGGCGCAGCGCTTCGCCGCCAAGGAACACGCACTCTTCCTCGGCCGCGGCAGCCACTGGCCGATCGCCATGGAAGGCGCGCTCAAGCTCAAGGAAATCTCCTACATCCACGCTGAAGCCTACGCCGCCGGCGAACTCAAGCACGGCCCGCTGGCCCTGGTCGACAAGGACATGCCGGTCATCGCCGTGGCCCCGGCCGACGACCTGCTGGAAAAACTCAAGTCCAACCTGCAGGAAGTCCGCGCCCGCGGCGGCGAACTCTACGTCTTCGCCGACGCCGGCAGCGAGATTCCCGAAACCGAAGGTGTGCACATCCTGCACATGCCCGAGCACTACGGCATGCTGTCGCCGGTGCTGCACGTGATCCCGCTGCAGTTGCTGTCGTATCACGCAGCGCTGGTGAAGGGGACGGATGTGGACAAGCCGCGGAATCTGGCTAAGTCGGTTACGGTGGAATGATGGGGTCGCGTTGGCCTTGCTATTGCTGACAAATGAAGTCGAAAACGCCCGGTTGATTGCCGGGCGTTTTTTTATCTGGGGTCAGTTCAGAGTACGCTAGGACACGGTGGTTTGTATCTAGCAGGGGGAGGTTACAGTACTGAGCAGTTCAACCATTTCGGCTAAGCTCCAAATCGCTGCCGCCCGCCTGCTTCCGGGCGGCTTCTGCCATCTGTCCGACGCGAAAAACAGGATATAGGCTGGGTTACGGGCAACATCTTTCGGGGAACTTCAGCATGTAGTCGGACGACTCACTCTCCGCGAAATATCCACGGATGTGGTGCTAGGGGCACATCCTGAATTGATCTATATCCTGAGGGCGCGTGGTCACGCGCCGATCATAGCGCCTGCGACAACTTCACCGGGCACCCACTGCCCTCCCCAGGTCACGTCTGCGGGTTAAGTGTTATATGATAACCGGCTTACCAGCCTCCATTGCATACAGTACTCGATGAATCTCCAATCTAGCGACGCACTCAACGAAACGTACGAGCTTGAGACCGGCGATGAGCTTGCCGACGATCGCGACGGTGAAGTGACCGATCCATTAATGATGGAACCGTTCGATCCGACGAAAATAAACATCCAAGCCAAGCAGGATACTCTACGGAATCTAATTGATCGGCTGCGGAATGACGAGATCGACATGAATACCGACTTTCAACGGCATGCCGACCTGTGGACCCCAGGCCAAATGTCCAGGCTGATCGAATCGATTTTGATCCGCTTCCCGTTGCCTGCTTTCTACTTCGATGCCTCAGACGACGACAGATGGCTTGTGGTAGATGGTTTACAGCGACTATCTTCTATACGTCGATTCGTAATCGATCACGAAAAACCGCTCCGACTGTCCAATCTAGAATATCTTAAGGATCTTACGTCAAAAACTTATAACGATCTGCCGAGACAATACAAACGTCGAATCGACGAATGCCCGGTAACGCTGTTCTTGATTCAAAGAGGCACGCCAGGTGAGGTCAAATATAGCATCTTTCGCCGCATTAATACCGGCGGCTTAGTATTGAATAGCCAGGAAATCAGAAATGCTCTGGCGAAACCGCGCGAACGTGAATTCCTTCAAAAGCTAGCAAGAGATGAAAACTTTCTACGCACCATCGGGGACCAATCAAAGCGCCTGCTAGATCAGGAGTTGGTCTTACGTTTTATCGCTTTTCTCACACAAGACTACATAAAGAGTCCAAAAAATATCGCCGAATTCATGGACGAGGCAATGGGGGCTCTTGAAAAGAAGACAGACTTGGAGTTGGTAGATCTCGAAAAGAAATTTCGGGGATCGATGCAGTTGTGCGAGCAAATATTCGGCAATTCCGCATTTGAAAAGAAAGCAATAGGCGATACTGACCGGCGCAAGCGAAAGAATACAACCTTATTCGAGGTTTGGTCTGTCTGCCTGGCCAAGGTAAATTATGTATCCGCAGAAACCCTGATTTCTGCACGGCAAGATATTATCGCAAGGCTTCAAAGATTGATAACTGAAGATGATGATTTCTTTCGATCAATTTCGTTGGCAACACAAAAACGAGATCATGTTCGAATTCGTTACGAACGGATTAATCGGATAATAGCAGAAGCGGTACGATGACTTTCTCTTACGGAGATCATCAATGATTGAGTTTGTTCGAATTCAACGATTCAAAACGTTACTAGATAATAGTTTTGCACTCGGGCGGTTGAACCTGTTTACGGGTCTTAATGGAATGGGTAAATCGTCAGTTATTCAAGCATTGTTGCTGCTGAGACAGTCATATGAACTCAATGTGCTTCAAAAGCGTGGCCTTCTATTGAAGGGTGCATACGTCAATCTAGGCGTCGGTCAAGATGTACTTTCCGCTCAAGCGGATCTCAACTCATTTGAATTCTTCGTGAAATGGAGTTCTCTACCCGGAAGGAAATTCTGCTTTGATTACTCACAGGATTCTGACCTTCAGCCGTCCGGAGCATCAAACGACATTGAGCAGTTGGAATTACAGAGCTTATTTAATCGTCAGTTCCAATATTTGTCGGCGGACAGGATTGGGCCTCGTAGTCAGCACGAAGTTTCAGATTTCAATCTACGTCTCTTGAATTCAATCGGTAATCACGGAGAGTATGCGGTTCAGTATATTGCGGAGTACGGGCAAAAGACTGTTCAGAATCCTGTGCTACAGCATTCCATGGCGACGTCCAATACCATCTTGGCAAACGTAAATGCATGGATGTCCGAGATTTCACCTGGTGTTAGGATAAATGCATCAACGCAATCGCAGTTTGGTGTAGCAAACTTGTCCTTCTCTTTTGAGCAAGGGAAGGATCTAACCGCTGAATTCAAGCCTCAGAATGTTGGTTTCGGGCTATCGTACGTTCTCCCCGTTGTAACTGCAGTGCTACGTAGCGAGCCTGGGGACCTCATTATTGTTGAGAACCCAGAGTCCCACCTTCACCCCGCGGGTCAGTCGTCGATCGGAAGAATGTGCGCGCTTGCAGCCGCATCTGGGATTCAGTTGATTATCGAATCCCACTCCGATCACTTCTTGAACGGGATTCGTGTTGCTATACGTAAGAAGTCAATTGAACCGGACCAGGTTTGTTTATTTTACTTGGAACGTCATCAGGACGACAACGAACACGCATCTGTAGTTCAAAGGCCAGCCGTTGACGCAGACGGACGCATCGATCATTGGCCTACGGGATTTTTTGATGAGTGGGACAGGAATCTGGAGCAGCTTCTGTGATGGGAGAGTTTGCCTTCTTCAACCATCACTGCCTGCCGTTTGCTGACAAGGAGCAGCTCAATGACCTGATGCCAAAGTTCTTGAGATTATGCTTGAGGGCTGGGCGTTGTGGATTGAAAACAATCATTGTTGACCAGAATGTTGATGCGCACTGGTTTCGAATTGAACTGACTCCCGGTTACTATTGGCAGGATTGGTACTCGGAGAGGGCTCTTCGTGATCCATTACTGAGGGAACAGGCGCAGGCTTTTCGCAGCATCTCAACCCGACAGCCTTTTTTTTCACCGGAAGAATTAGAAGCTGCGCTATTGTTTGATGTCGAACATAGTGAATCAAAGACTTCATTTTCTGTGCTGAGGGCGGCTGTCTGGCATGGCTCTGGAATTATAAGCTTTCCCACTCGTCAACCATGGAATAAATCACCAATCATGGTTCACGTCCAGGAGATGGGCGATATCGGCGAGATTAAAATAAAAGCGAACTGGGTGGTAAACCTTTATTCGCTTGATGTGTTTGATGACGTTGAGCAGTCCCTGATTGCTGCAAGACATGCAGCAATGCGCTCAGGTAGGGAAATCTGGGAGAATAGAAATGGTTTGTTTCCGCACTTGGAATTCTGTGGCCGTGCGCCAGATCAGCTGCGGACGTGGAGCCATCGGTTATCCTGCCTCGAACAGAGCCGCGACGCGATGAGAGTTCTTGACGTGTTTGCAGACAAGTGGAAAAGGGGTGAGATTCACGAGTACACTCATGAAACATTGCGGCGTCTCGGTCTGGCCCACCGTGTAAGCGGAGAGTCTGAAACGTGCGCAAACGATCGAAGGAGGGTAAGCGCTCCACGAACCCCATCCTTATGTAGTCCCGGGTGAGCCGGCATGCTTTGGCTTCCGTTTTTTCAGTGAGCACGAGCATGTCGGAGCGCAGTACGTTCTGGTTGTCGCACCTGTCGGCAATCGAAGCCGAGGGCATTACCACAAAGGCGTACGCCGAGCGCGAAGGGCTGTCGCCACAGGCGCTCTATCAGTGGCGCAAGCGCCTGGTAGCCGGTGGCCGTGGTAGCCGCGCCAAGCTTGGCGGATTCGTCCCGATCCAGATCGAACCCTCGATGGCGGCCCGCGCGGGCTGCACGGTGGTGATCGATGCACAGTTGCGGCTCGAGTGCGCGACACTGCCGGGCGTCGACTGGCTCGCCGCGCTGTCGGCAGCCCTTGCCGAGCGGGGGCGCTGATGCACCCGGGGCATTCGATCGGCGCGGTGTATCTGTACCGGCCGGCGATCGACTTCCGCAAGTCCATCGGCGGGCTGTCGGCGCTGGTCGAGCAGGAGCTGGGGCTGAACCCGTTCGGCGACGCGCTGTATCTGTTCATCAACCGCCGCCGCGACAAGCTCAAGGCGCTGTACTGGCACCGAAATGGCTTCTGCCTCTGGTACAAGCGGCTGGAAGCCGAGCGTTTCGCCTGGCCTTCGACCGAGGCCGGTGAGCCCCCCTGCGTACTCACGATGAAGGAGCTCGAATGGTTGCTCGAGGGCTTTGATCTGTGGGCGGCCAGGCCACATAAAACACTGCAATACCAATCAGTTACGTAGCATAATCGGGTATAATTGCGGCATGCCGCACCGCCCCGCCGACCCGCTCTCGAACTCCGCCGTTGGCGTGTGCGCATCCGTCCTCCCCGCGCAGTTGCCCGACGATCCGACTGCACTCAAGGTCTTGCTGCTGGCGCAGCAGCGTGCCTTCGAGGCGCGTGAAGCCGAACGACAGGCAGCCCTCGAGGCCCGGGAGGCCGCATTCCAGCAAGCCATTGATGCCCGGCAGGCCGCACTTCAGAAAGCGTTCGATGCCCGCGAGCTTGAACGCCAAAGAGCCTTCGATGCGCGGGAGGCGGAACTGCACAAAGCCTTCGAGGCACGCATCCTCGAGCTCTACGAGCAATTGCGTCTGGCGCGTCGGCGCATGTTCGGGCCCAGCAGCGAATCGCACGCGGGCCAGGGGTGGCTCTTCGACGAGGCCGAGGCGCTGGTCGAGTCCGCGCCCGAGGCGGGCGACACCGCAACCTTGCCGCCGCCGGCCACCGAGACGACGGGGGAGACGCCCGCCGACACCGGCAAGAAGAAGGCGCGCGGCAAGCGCAAGCCCTTGCCGGTCGAGCTGCCGCGCATCGACGTCGTCCACGACGTCCCCGAAGCCGAGCGCACCTGCGCCTGCGGCACACCCATGGTCGAGATCGGCCAGGACGTCAGCGAACAGCTCGACATCGTCCCGATGCAGGTGCGTGTGCTGCGCCATATCCGCAAGCGCTACGGCTGCCCCCAGGGCGACCAGGCGCCGGTCACCGCCCGCGCCCCAGCGCAGGTGCTGCCCAAGAGCAACGCCAGCAACGACCTCCTGGCGATGCTGCTCGTCACCAAGTACGTCGATGGGCTGCCGCTGGCGCGTTTCGAGTACGTGCTCGCTCGCGCGGGCGTGCTCGTGCCGCGTCAGACCCTGGCCCGCTGGGTGATCGGCACCGCCCGGGCGCTGCAGCCGCTCGCCAACCTGATGCGCGACGTGCTGCTCGGGCACGACGTCATCCACATGGACGAGACCCCGGTGCAGGTGCTCAAGGAGCCTGGCCGGGCAGCCACGAGCAAGAGCCAGATGTGGGTGCAGCGCGGCGGCCCGCCGGGTAAGCCGGTGGTCCTCTTCGAGTACGATCCGAGCCGCGCGCAGGCGGTGCCCTTACGCCTGCTCGAAGGCTGGAAGGGGCATCTGATGGCCGACGGGCTCGAGAGCTACGGCGCGATCTCCTTCACCGAAGGGGTGACCCGGCTCGGCTGCTGGGTGCATGCGAGGCGTCGTTTCGTCGACGCCGGCAAGGTGCTGCCCGCCGGTAAGCGCGGCCGGGCCCACGAAGCCCTGGCCCTGATCAGCAAGCTCTACGCCATCGAGAAGGACGCACGCGGACTCAATGACGCCGAGCGCCTGGTGCTACGCCAGAGCAGAAGCCGCGCCGTCATCGACGAACTGCGCCGCTGGCTCGATCAAGCGCTCCCCACCGTGCCGCCCACCTCGGTGCTCGGCGGTGCGCTGGGCTACCTGCATCGGCAGTGGCCGCGCCTGATCCGGTACCTCGAGCGCGGCGATCTGCCGATCGACAACAACCCGGCCGAGAATGCCATCCGTCCCTTCGTCATTGGGAGGAAGGCGTGGCTCTTCTCGGACACCCAAGCCGGGGCGCGCGCCAGCGCGCTGCTCTACTCGCTGGTCGAAACCGCCAAAGCCAACGGCTTCGAGCCGTATCTGTGGCTGCGCCACGTGCTGCGCGCCTTGCCCGCTGCGACCACCGTCGAACATTTCGAGGCCCTCCTGCCCTGGAATCTCAAGGCTGAGCAGTTGATCACGGCGTAGCGGGCTCGGGGAAGGATGGGGTTCGTGGAGCGCTTACGAAGGAGGCAGCTTCAGCGCACTTTCCATTTGAACACTACGGGCGAGGCTGCTTACTTCCAAGATCATATTAAAGTGCAGCTTGGTTTCAGGGTTCATTTTTTTTGCGACACTAGGGACCGGCGCGTTCATGTAGGCTATATTGGGCCACACTTCAAATGAATTGACATAGCCATAATTTGGGCCAGTATAGCGATAGCTGGGGAGCGGCTCTTGTAGGCCCAAGCGATGTCAACACTCGAAGAATTTGGCATTATTCAAAAACGACTCGCCACCCACCCTCAGTTGCTCCCCATCCGCCGCGCCTCCACCCCCTGGCGCCCGAAGTGCTCGATCAACTCCTCTTGGTGGGCGGCGTCCCGGGTTTCCATCTGGAGGATGATCTCGGTCATGCCGACGGGTACGTGGAGTTCCCCGCGGCGGTGCTCCACGTGGCGGATGTTCATGCCGTGCTCCGCCACCAGGCCGAGGATGGATGCCAGGCGCCCCGGGGTGTCGGGGATGCGGACGGCGAGGCTCATCAGGCGGCCGCTGCTGGCGAGTCCGTAGTCGATGGTGCGGCCGATGAGGGTCATGTCGGCGTTGCCGCCGCTCACCACCACCACGGTGGGGCGATCCGCGTCCAGGGGGACGAGGCCGCGCATGAGGGCGGCGAGGCCCACGGCGCCGGCCCCTTCTGCCAGGGTGCGGGTGCGTTCCAGGAGACGCACCATGGCTTCGGCGATGGTGTCGTCGTCGACGGTGACGATGGCATCCACGTGACGGGCGATCACCTGCCGGGGGCAGTGGCCGGGGGCCTTGACCTTGATGCCGTCGGCAATGGTGTGGGCATCGGCCGGCACGGGGCCGACGCTGCCGTCGGCCAGGAAATGCCGCCACGGGGCGACGGCGTCGGCCTGAACGCCAACCAGGCGGACGTCCGGCCGCTGGCTCTTCACCGCCAGGGCGATTCCCGCCAGCAGCCCGCCGCCTCCCAGGGGGACGACGATCTGGGCCGTTGCGGGCAGGGCCTCGATGATCTCCAGGCCGACCCCCGCCTGGCCGGCGATGATCTCCCAGTCGTCGTAGGGGTGGATGAAGTTCGCCGCGCTCTCGGCGGCAATGCCTTCCGCGGCCTGGCGCGCCTCTTCCAGGGTGCCGCCCTGCAGGACGACCGTGGCGCCGAGATGGCGGCAGGCTTCGATCTTGGTGAGGGGCGCATTGACCGGCATCACCACGGTGGCCGGGATGCCCGCCTCCCGGGCCGCCCGGGCCACGCCGTGGGCGTGGTTGCCGGCGGAGGCGGCGACTACGCCATGCTTTCCTTCGCCACGGGACAGGAGGCACGCGATCTTGTGGGTCGCCCCCCGCAGCTTGAAGGAGCCGGTGCGCTGCAGGTTCTCCAGCTTCAGGTAGATGGAGCCGCCCAGTTCCTGCGAGAGAGGATCGTTCGCCCATAGGGGCGTGGTGAGTACGAGGCCGGCGACACGCTCCCGGGCAGCGCGAAGGGCGGCCAGATCCAGCGGCAGGGCGGGCATGGCGTCCATGGGAACGCTCCTTGGCGGAGTGGGGCCGGAACAGCGTAGTTCCTTTGTTTCCGAACATAAAGGGGGCGCGAATCAGGCGACCACGGCACCCATGGGCTGCCGCCCCGCTGCGCCGGCTGCCGCATCGATCCTTCCGTCGGCTGGCGCAGGCGAAAGCGGGTCGGGGAGATCCTTAGCCGGCACTGCCTTCGAGCTTCTTGACCCGATAGACGAGTTGCGCGCGCGTGAGGCCGAGCAGGCCGGCGGCTTTCGACATGTTGCCCCCGGCCGCGGAGAAGGCGGCCTTGACCAGCGAGTTTTCCACCACGTCGAGCGAAACGCTGGCGTGCTGAACGATGTCTTCGGCCCAGGAACTCCAGGCATCGGCCTCGACGCCGCCGTACTCGCCCGGCACCGTGGAATCGGTGGCCGGGGCGCTCTGCGCGGCGATCAGCCCGAGTTCGTTCAGTGCCATCGGACCGCTTTCCCGGGCCTCGCCGCCGATCGTGAAGAGCTGGTTATAGCCCAGCGGCTGATCGTCCTCGCCCAGGATCACGCCACGCTCGATCACGTTTTCCAGTTCGCGGATGTTGCCCGGCCAGCGGTAATTGAGGATGAGCTGCAGGCCCTGCGACGTCACGCCGGACACGCGCTTGCCGTGGAGGGCGCCGTAACGGCGGATCAGGTGCTCGAGCAGCAGCGGGATGTCGTCGCGCCGCTCGCGCAGCGGCGGGATCAGGATGGGAAAGACGTTGAGCCGGTAGAAGAGGTCTTCGCGAAAGCGGCCTTCCTTGACCGCGCCGTGCAGGTTCTCGTTGGTCGCCGCGACGATGCGCACGTCCACCTTGCGCGTCGTCCCGCCGCCGAGCGGCTCGAACTCCCCGGTCTGCAGGACGCGCAGCAGCTTGCCCTGCGCCGTCATCGACAAGGTGCCGATCTCGTCCAGGAACAGGGTGCCGCCGTCGGCGAGCACGAAACGGCCCGGCCTGGATTCGGCCGCGCCGGTATAGGCGCCGCGCTCCACGCCGAACAGTTCGGATTCCATCAATTGCTCGGGAATCGCCGCGCAGTTCACTTCGAGGAAGGGCCCGTCGGCACGCCGGCTTGCCCGCTGTATTTCGCGCGCGAAGGCGCTCTTGCCGACGCCGCTTTCGCCAAGCAGCAGCACCGTGGCATTGGTCGGGGCCACGCGGCGGATCTTGTGCATGATGGCGTTGAACTGGACCGAAGCCCCGATCACGCCCGTGCGCGGCAGCGCCGCAGCCGGCAATGGCTCGCCACGGAGGGCGGATACCGTCCCCGCCGGGACCGCCCCGAGTTCATGGGCCAGCATCCGGATCGGCCCCGGTTCGAAGTATTTCAGATCGTCCTCCGGATCGACCCAGTCCTCGACCGGCTTGGCAATGCAGCGGCAGACATCGTGGCCCATCGCCCGGCAACTGACCTCCCTGACCAGGATGCGCTTGCCCATGCAGGTACACAGAAAGCCCGAGGCATAGCCGACCGAGGTCCAGCACGCCGCCTCGCTGCCGATGCCGTAGGCCGCGATATGCACCTGGTCCTCAAAGCAGTTCTTCCAGACGAATTCGAGATGGCAGATGCCACGTTCGACATCGACTTCGGAATACACCTTCTCGACCATCACGATGCCCTGCAGCGCATGGAACTGCGCGCCGCTGACGAGGAGGTCGTCTATCGCCTTGGAGCGATTGCTGAGCTTCAGTGCCATTTCGGCATCCCGGCAGCCGGCGGCGTAGCCGAAGCGCGTCAGCAGGCCCCGCGCGGCCTCGATGCCCACGCTCTCGATCAATTCCTGGCGCAGCGCACCGATGGCATCGGCATGCATCAGCACCATGCGGCGGTCTTCCAGCCAGATCAGGCCCTCCGCCGGATTGAAGTGCAGGCGCTTGAGCACTTCGGGCGTGACCGGTAGCGGCACGTCGCCAACGATGGTGGGTGTTTGGACGGGCCTCTCCCGTACCTGGGATTTTCTCACTCGCGTCTCCCCCGACGGCCTCTGCGGGCCTGTTCGAACCTGGAAGCAGGGTAATCCCACAAATGATCCGCCTGCGCAAGTCCGGACGGGTGTCCGCGGGAAGCCGGGTCCGATGAAGTGCCGCAGGCCGTCGAGAAAATCATTCAGCCGCGGGGCGGCCGATTCCCGGGGAAATGAATAATTCCATTCATCCTCCCGATTTGCCCGTCCTGCTGCAATCGCAGCAAAGACGTCTCCAGGGCAACGTAGCTCTTCATTATCAAAAGAAAAAATTCATCTTGCGATGCAGCAGATCGATTCCTGCATCGATCTGGCACGCCGGTTGCTGATAGGTAGCCGCGGCGCCGATCGCGTCCGATTCTCAAAATCACAAGGCCGGTTCCACGATCAGCGCGGATGCGCGCTGCGGAGAAGGCACAGGAGGAGCACATGCCGGAAATCTCGACGCTGGGTTACGTGGTATTCGACGCCAGCAACCTCGACGAATGGGAAGGCTTCGCGACCCGGATTCTCGGGCTGCAGGTCGGCGCCCGGAGCGCCGATACGCTGCGCCTGCGCATGGATGAGCGCGAGCAGCGGGTGATCATCGAGCGCGGCGACGAAGACGATCTCGCGGCGCTCGGCTGGGAGTTCGACACCGCCGCGGAATTGAAAGCCTACGTGGTGCGCCTGCGCGAACGGGGCGTCGACGTGGTCGAGGCCGGCACCGAACTGGCCCGGGCGCGCAGCGTGGAAAAGGTCTACTACTGCGCCGATCCGACCGGCTTCCGGCATGAGTTCTTCTATGGACCCGCCCACGCGCCGCTCGCCAGGGTCTTCCATTCGCCGCTGCTGGCCGGCGGCGGCTTCGTGACCGGCGCGCTGGGCGTGGGGCACGTGTTCGCGGTCGCCAGGGACAAGGCGGAATCGGTGCGTTTCTACACCGAGGTGCTTGGACTGAAGATTTCCGACTACATCCGCGACCCCGAGGTGATTCCCGGCGTCGAGGTCGATGCCGTGTTCATGCATGCGCGCACGGGGCGCCACCATTCGCTGGCCACGGGCGTGGTGCCCTCGAAGAAGCGGATCAACCACCTGATGATCCAGGTGCGCAGCCTGGAGGACGTCGGGCTGGCGTACGACCGTGTGCGCGAGGCCGGCCTGCCGGTGATCATGGATCTCGGGCAGCACCCGAACGACCGGATGATTTCCTTCTACGTCGCCACGCCGTCCGGATTCGGCCTCGAATACGGCTGGGGCGGCATCGTCGTCGTCGACGCCGACTGGAATGTCCGCAGCTTCAGCAAGCTGAGCTACTGGGGGCATCGCTTTTCCCTTCCCGCGCCGCCTGTGGCTGCCTGAATGCGTCAGGCACGTCTTATCCATTCACAGATTGGAATTGAAAACCATGAGCCTGTGGCTTGATTTTCTTGGTGCGGAGATCCGCTACGTAGACACGCCGTCGTTCGGTTGTGTGCGAATCGCCGAGGCGGGCAAGGGCAATGCCGAATCCCTGATTCTGATGCACGGGATGGGTGGTCATCTCGAAGCCTATGCGAAGAATGTGCTGGCATTGGCCAATACCTTCCATGTGGTCGCGTTCGACTTCATCGGACACGGGCTGTCCGAGAAACGGACCGATGTCGATTACATGCCTTCGACCTACGCGGCCATGCTGGCCGAGCTGATGGACGTGCTCGGCATCGAGCGGGCGCACATTTCCGGCGAGTCGCTGGGGGGCTGGGTCGCCGGCCTGTTTGCCGTGCGCCATCCCGGTCGGGTGCGGCGTCTCGTGCTCAATACCGCGGGGGGTATCCCGGTGGTGAGCGAAAAGGGGCGGCGAGACCTTCAGGAACTCGACGAACTCAACAAGAAGAATTTCGGCAAACCGCCGTCGGTGGAAACCGTCCGCATGCGCATGCAGTGGCTGTTGCACAAAGCCAATTGGCACCTGCTGGACGACGAGCTGATCGGCTGCCGGCTCGCGTTCTATACCCGTCCCGAGTTCCAGAAGTCGGCCCCGCTGGTATTCAGTCTCGTGACCCGTCAGAGCGAAGTCGAGACACGTGGCGAAATGATGCCCGTGGAGGACTTGCAGTGCGACACGCTGTTTTTCTGGACCCGTGACAACCCCATTCACGACGTGGCCGCCGCCGAGGCCGCGTGCGTCCGTAACCCGCGGGCCAAGCTGTACGTGATGAAGGCCGACGCGGCGCACTGGCCGCAGTACGAGGCGCCGGACGAATTCAACGCGGTGATGCGCACCTACCTGCTGACCGGTGAGGTGTGAGATGGGAACGGCATTCGAAGGCGTATCCACCATGAATGGCCCTCCGCCGGTGGACGCAGCGGCGTTCAAGAACGGCATGCGCCGCCTCGCGGGTGCGGTCTGCATCCTGACCGTGCGAAAGGGCGGGATGCGGGCGGGACTCACCGCCACCGCGGTGATGTCGGTGTCGGCCCAGCCGCCGCGGCTGATGGTCTGCATGAATCGCGGGGTGTTCGCCCACGACCTGCTCGAGGTCGGCGGCCCGCTGTGCGTGAACGTGCTCGGTGCCGACAGCCTGGGCGATGCGCGGCGCTTTGCCGGGATGGTCGATGGCGTGATCGGCGATGAGCGCTTCCGGCGCGGCGCCTGGCGCGACGGCGAGGCGGGCGCGCCGGTGCTGGACGATGCCCTGGCCGCCTTCGAGTGCCGCGTGGTCGAGATGATTCCCGCTTCGTCGCACACGATGGTGCTGTGCGAGGTGGTGGGGCTGCGTACTCCCGGGGCCGACGAAGCCGCGGGCAGGTCCGGGCAGCCGCTGGTGTATTTCGATGGACGTTTCGCGTCCATCGGCGAACTCTGAAAAACGACAAGGAGACTGGAGATGGGAGTAGTGACTGAAAACGTGTCGGCAAGGCCGACGATGGACGATCTCGTGCAGCGCGCGGGTGCGATGCTGCCGTGGCTGCGCGAGCAGGCCGACGCGGTGGAGGCGGCGCGCAGCGTGCCGGCCGCGACGATCCAGGCGTTCAGGGAGGCGGGTTTCTTCAGAATCCTGCAGCCGGCGGCCTGGGGCGGCTACGAGATGAACCCGGAGGCGTTCTACCGGGTGCTGATGGAGCTGGGCCGCGGCTGCCCGTCCAGCGCGTGGAACCTGATGATCCTGGGCATCCACCAGTATGAGTTCGGCAAGCTCGATCCGCGCGCCGGCGACGAACTGTGGGCGGCCGACCGCGACATCCTGGTGGCGTCGTCCTATGCGCCCTGCGGCAAGGCGCGCAGGGTCGAAGGGGGCTGGATGATCTCCGGCACCTGGCCGACCTCCAGCGGTTCGGACCATGCGGAGGGCGGCGCCTTCCTCGGCGCGCGCCTGTTCGACGGCGACGGCAACATGATCGACCATCGTTCCTTCCTGGTCGGCCGCGACGACTACGAGCTGATCGACGACTGGTACGTGGTCGGCCTGGCCGGCACCGGCAGCAAGACGCTCAAGGTGAAGGGCGAAGCCTTCGTGCCCGACCATCGTTCCCACAGCATCATCGAGTACACGATGGGCCACGGCCCGGTGATCTACCGGCTGCCGTTCGCTCAGGTGTTCTTCGGCGCCGTGGCCTCGGTCATCGTCGGTTTTGCGAATGGCATGGTCGACTTGTTCGTCGAACACATGACGCCGCGCCGGAACGTTTTCATGGGCGGACCGGTGGCTGCAGCGAATCCCTTCGTGCAGGAAAAGCTCGGCAACGCGGTGCTGCTGATCCGCTCGGCGCGCGCCCGCATCCTGCAGTGCATCCAGGAGGCGACGGTGTATGCCGAGCGTAACGAACCGGTGCCGCTCGACGTGCGTGTGCATCAATTCCTCGACGTCCAGGGCACGAGCAAGGACTGCTTCGCCGCCAGCCACATGCTGTTCAAGAAGACCACTGCGCGCGGCATCTTCAACACCAGCCCGCTGCAGCGCCAGTTGCGTGCCCTGCTGGTGGCGGGCAATCACATCGCCCAGAACGAGGACGACACCTCGGCGCTGCTGGGGGCCTATCTCCTCGGCCAGGGCCTGCCGCCCGGCGTGTTCGAGCTGCCCCAGGCGAGCTGATCGGTCCCGCCCGGCGGGCGTCCGTCCGGCGGGCATGCGCACCAGAAGACATATAAGAGGTGGAGATGACAAAAAAATACAAGATGGATGTCCGGCAAGCGGGGACGGGTGACCGCCGTCTTTCCCCGATCCGGCTCGCCGCGATGCTGTTCGCGGCCGGCGCGAGCGCGCCCGCGCCGGCGATCGAGTTCGACACCGGCAACAGCGACCTGAAGATCCGCTGGGACAACAACCTCAAGTACAGCGCGATGTGGCGGGTGAAGGACGCATCGGGCGAGCTGGTCGCCGAGGCCAACCAGGACGACGGCGACCGCAATTTCTCCCGCGGCCTGGTCTCGAACCGCGTCGACCTGCTGTCCGAGCTGGACGTGGTCTACAAGGACGTCGGCTTTCGCGTGAGCGGCGCCGCCTGGTACGACGACATCTACAACCGCCGCAACGACAACGACAGCCCGCTGACCGCCAACGCGGCAAGCGTCGACCACCGCCACTTCACCGACCCCACCGAGAAGCTGCACGGCCGCAAGGCCGAACTGCTCGACGCCTTCGTGTTCGGCCGCTTCGACGCCGCCGGCATGCCGCTCACCCTGCGCGCGGGCAAGCACACCCTGGTGTATGGCGAGACGCTCTTCTTCGGCGCCAACGGCATCGCCGCGGCGCAGGGTCCGGTGGATGCGGTGAAGGCGCTGTCGGTGCCCAACACCCAGTTCAAGGAACTGCTGATGCCGGTGCAGCAGGTTTCCGGCCAGTTGCAGATCGACGCCGAGTTCAGCATCGGCGCCTACTACCAGTTCGACTGGAAGAAGACGCGCCTGCCGGCGGCCGGCAGCTATTTCAGCACCATCGATTTCCTCGGCGATGGCGCGGAGCGCCTGTTCGTCGGGCCGGGCGTCGCCTTCGGCCGGGTGAAGGACATGGAGGCGCGCGACCAGGGGCAGGGCGGCATCCAGTTGCGCTGGCGGCCGCAGGGCGGCGAGGGCGAGTATGGCTTTTACGCCGTGCGCTATCACGACAAGACGCCGCAGATCTACCTGCTGCCCGTAAGTGGCAGCTTCCGCTGGGTGTATCCGGAGAACATCAAAGCCTACGGCGCGAGCTTCAGCACGGTGCTGGGTGACACCAACGTGGCCGGCGAACTGTCCTACCGCACCGACATGCCGCTGGTGTCGCTTGGCCAACTCGACTTCACCGGCACCGGCGACAACGACGGCAACGCGCTGTACGCCATCGGCCGCACCGCCCATGCCAACTTCTCTGCGATCCATGCCTGGGGCAGCACCGCGCTGTTCGACAACGCCACCCTCACCGCCGAACTCGGCTGGAACCGCCTGCTGAAGGTGACGAAGAACCGGCCGGCGCTCGACCCGAACACGACGCGCGACGCCTGGGGCCTGCGCTTCATCTTCGAGCCGAACTACTACCAGGTGCTACCGGGGCTGGACGTCTCGGTGCCGATCGGCCTCGGCTACAACCCGCAGGGCCGCTCCGCGGTGGTCGGCGCGTTCAACGGTGGCGCGCACGAAGGCGGCGACCTCAGCATCGGGGTCAAGGGCGAATACCTGAAGAACCTGCGGCTCTCGCTCAATTACACGCATTTCCTCGGCGCCACCAGGACGACGCTGCGGCCCGTCGCCGGCGGCTATGTCCAGAACTTCGGCCAGGCGCTGGCGGACCGCGACTACGTGTCCTTCTCGGCGCAATACAGCTTCTGAAAACGACAACGATACGGAGACAACGGAATGAGCAGAATCAAGCATCACGCGCTGGCGGCCTGCGTCGCCGCCGGCGCGGCGCTGGGCGCCAATCTGGCCGCCGCGGTCGGCGAGGCCGAGGCGGCCCGGCTCGGCAAGGAACTCACCCCGCTCGGCGCCGAGCGCGCCGGCAACAAGGACGGCTCGATCCCGGAATGGAAGGGCTGCCCCGACCTCGGCGCGCCGCTCGACAAGCTCAAGGCCGGCGACCGCCGCTGGGACCCGTACGCGGCCGAGAAGCCGCTCTACACCGTGACGGCGGCGAACATGGCGCAGTACGCGGACAAGCTGTCCGACGGCGTGCGCGCGCTGCTGCAGAAGTACCCGGAGACGATGAAGCTCGACGTCTATCCGACGCATCGCAACCATTGCGCGCCGGAATGGGTGTACCAGGCCACGGCGAAGAATGCGGTCAATGCGAAGCGGGTGGCCGGCGGCGACAACGACGGCGTGGAGGGCGCGGTCAACGGCATCCCGTTCCCGATCCCGAAGGACGGCGCGGAAGTGCGCTGGAACACCAACTTCCGCTGGCGCGGCGAATCCTTCGAATCGAAGCTGCGGCACTTCTCGATGACTTCCGCCGGCGACCGCGTGCTCGGCACCCAGGACCTGCAGTACAACCAGTTCGAGGCTTACCGCAAGGGCATGTCGCCCCAGGAGTACGCCGCCAAGGGATACCTGGGCTGGATGCTGATGCAGATCACCGACGCGCCGTCGTTTCGTGCCGGCGAAGGGATCGTCGCGCGCGATTCCACCAACTACGTCGAGCGCGACCGCCAGGTGTGGCAATACCTCGTCGGCCAGCGCCGGGTGCGGCGCGCGCCGAACATGGGCTGGGATACGCCGGATTTCGTGAATTCGGGTGCGAACTTCTTCGACGAGGTGTTCGGCAGCCCCTACACCAGCCAGGAGCGCTACGAGTACAAGCTGGCCGGCAAGAAGGAGATGCTGATCCCGTACAACAACAACAAGGTGTTCGGCCTCAAGGAAGACGGGATCTATCTCAAGGACCACCACAACCCGGACGCCATCCGCTGGGAACTGCACCGGGTGTGGGTGCTGGAGGCGACGCTCAAGCCCGGCAAGCGCCATGCGGTGAGCAAACGCGTGTTCTACGTGGATGAGGACACCTGGGGCACGGCACTGTTCGACGGCTGGGACCCGTCCGGCAAGCTGTGGCGGGTCAGCCTGAGCCTGAACTACTACCTGCCGGACATGCCCGGGGTGATGAGTTCGTATTCCGACATCCTGTACGTGCTGGACGGAAGCTGGTCGTCGCGCAACACGGTGTTCTACGAGCCCGGCTACCAGTTGAAGGCGGTGGCGATGAAGCCGGACTCGGTATTCACCCCGGATGCGCTGTCGGGACGCGGCGTGCGCTGAGCGCCGCCGCACGTACCCGGCTTTCCCCTGAAGTGCGTTCGTTCCGCCGGCCGTTGCCGGCCGGCGGAACGAACGGACACGGCTCCAGACCGTGCATGTCTCCGGAAATGCCCAACGATCATGAGAATCCAGTTCTGCTCCGGTGTAGTGCTCGCCGCCTTGTTGTCGGGCCTGCACGCGGCCCCGCCTGCGCCTGCCGCGGATGAGGCCGCAGCGCAGGCGACACCCCTAGACCGCCCCGCCCAGCGCTCCAGACTGGCCGCGCACGGCGCGCTGCTCGACGTCGCCGAAGCCGAAGGCCGCCTGGTCGCGGTCGGCGAGCGCGGCCACGTGCTGCTCTCCGACGACGGCGGCGCCAGTTGGACGCAGGCCGCCACGCCGGTCTCGGTCACCCTCACCGCCGTCCATTTCGCCGACCGCCAGACCGGCTGGGCGGTCGGCCACGGCGGCGTGGTGCTGCGCACGCAGGACGGCGGCAGCCATTGGACCCGCCAGACCGACGGCCGCGCGCTCGCCGCCGCGCTGACGGAAGCGCTCCGCGCTGCGCAGGCGGCGGGCAAGGCCGCGCTCGCCGACAAGCTGCAGCGCTTCATCGACGAGGGCCCGGACAAGCCGCTGCTCGACGTGCTGTTCCTCGACGGCAAGCGCGGCTTCGCCGTCGGCGCCTACGGCCTGCTGCTCGCCACCGACGACGGCGGCGAGCGCTGGCGGGTGGCCTGCGACCTGCTCGACGACGAGGAAGACCGCCACATCTACGCCATCCGCCAACTGGGCGACACGCTCCTGCTGGCCGGCGAGCAAGGGCTGCTCTACCGCTCGACCGACGGCGGCGCCAGCTTCGCGCGGCTGGCCAGCCCGGCCGAGGGGAGCTGGTTCGGCCTGGTCGGCACGGGCGACGAACTGCTGCTGCTCGGCCTGCGCGGCGCGCTGTGGCGCTCGGACGACGGCGGCGCGCACTGGCACCGCCTGCCGGTCGATACCAAGTACTCCTTCGTCGCCGGCCTCGCGCTTGCCGCCGGCAAGGGCTATCTGCTCGCCGACGACGGCGGCGGCATCTGGCGGCTCACCACTGGCGACGCCGCGCCGCGCCGGCTCGACAGCTCCGCCCGCTTCCCGCTCGCCGGCCTCGCACGCACCGCGGACGGCGGCGTGGTCGCCAGCGGCCTGCTGGGGGCGCTGCGCATTGCCCCCGGACTCTGAACGCATCACCACACGCAGGTAGAAACATGGCCGTCTCCACACAGGAATTCGAATCGATCGCCCGCCTGGAGCAGTTCGACCACCGCTCCGGCAACGCGGTCGAGCGTCTGCTGTTCAACCATCGCGGGCTGATCGTGCTGCTGTGCGCGCTCGTCACCGCCGCGCTGGCCTTCTCGGCGCTGCGCGTGCAGCTCAACGCCAGCTTCCTCAAGACCATCCCCAACCAGCACCCCTACGTCCTCAACTTCCTCAAGTACGAGAACGAGGTCAAGGGCCTGGGCAACGCGGTGCGCATCGTGGTCGAGGCCGCGCCGGGCGGCGACATCTTCACGCCGGACTACGTCGGCATCCTCAAGGAGGTCAATGACGAGGTCTATCTGCTGCCCGGCGTCGACCGCCCCTTCATGAAGTCGCTGTGGATGCCGGCGGTGCGCTGGACCGGCGTCACCGACGAGGGCTACGAGGGCGGCCCGGTGATGCCGGACGGCTACGACGGCTCGGCCGCCAGCATCGCCGCCTTCCGCGACAACGTGCTGCGCTCGGGCGAGATCGGGCAACTGGTGGCGCCGGATTTCCGCTCGTCCATCCTCTACGTGCCGCTGGTGGAGCAGGCCGGCCAGCGGCTGGACTACGGTGCGCTGTCCGACCGGCTGGAGGACATCCGCGCGCGCTACGAGGCGCGCGGCGTCCATGTCCGCATCACCGGCTTCGCCAAGGTGATGGGCGACCTCATCGCCGGCCTCTACGCCATCCTCGCCTTCTTCGCCTTCGCGCTGGCGGTGACCGCGCTGATCCTGTACGCCTTCACCCGCTGCCTGCGCAGCACGCTGCTGGTGATCGCCACGACGATGATCGGCATCGTCTGGCTCATCGGCTGCCTGCCGCTCTTGGGCTTCGAACTCAACCCGTACTCCATCCTCGTGCCTTTCCTCATCTTTGCCATCGGCGTCAGCCACGGTGCGCAGAAGATGAACGGCATCATGCAGGACATCGGCCGCGGCACGCACAAACTCATCGCCGCGCGCTACACCTTCCGCCGCCTGTTCGTGGCCGGCGCCACCGCGCTGCTGGCCGACGTGGTCGGCTTCGCCGTACTGACGATGATCGACATCCCGGTGATCCGCGAGCTGGCGCTGATCGCCAGCCTGGGCGTGGGCATCCTGATCTTCACCAACCTCGCGCTGCTGCCCATCCTGCTGTCCTACACCGGGGTGTCGCCGCAGGCGGCCGAACGCAGCCTGCGCGAGGAGCGCCTCAGCGCCTCCACGGCCGGCCGGCACGGTCTGTGGCGCTTCCTCGACCTCTTCACCCGGCGCGGTCCGGCGGCGTGGGCGATCGGCGTGGCGCTGGCGCTGGGCGTCGGCGGCTTCCTGGTGAGCAAGCAGGTGAAGATCGGCGACCTCGATGCCGGCGCGCCGGAGCTGCGCGCGGACTCGCGCCACAACCTCGACAACGATTTCCTGGTGCGCAACTACCAGGCCGGCAGCGACGTGTTCGTGGTGTTCGGCCGTACCGAACCCGGCAAGTGCGCCGATTACGACAAGCTGCTGCAGGTCGATGCGCTGGAATGGTCGCTGCGCCAGTCGAACGTGGTCGAAGGCACCAGCTCCTTCGCCGGGCTGGTGCGGCGTGCCTCGGCGGGCATGAACGAGGGCAGCCTGAAGTGGTACGACCTGGTCGCCAACCAGCACCTCATCAACGGCAGCGCCGCGCGGGCGCCGCGCGAGCTGTTCAACGCCACCTGCGACCTGCTGTCGATCTACGCCTACCTGAAGGACCACAAGGCGGATTCGCTCGACGAGGTGGTGCGCGTGGTCGAGGACTTCAGCGCGGCCAATCCGTCCGCCGGCATCCGCTTCGAGCTTGCCGCCGGCAACGCCGGCATCGAGGCGGCGACCAACCAGGTGGTGAAGTCGGCCAACAACCGCATGCTGTTCGGCGTGTATGTGGCCGTGACCCTGCTGTGCGTGATCGCCTTCCGCTCGTGGCGGGCGGTGCTGTGCGCGGTGCTGCCGCTGGTGCTGACCTCCATCCTGGTGGAAGCGCTGATGGTGGGGCTGGGGATCGGCATCAAGGTGTCGACCCTGCCGGTGATCGCGCTCGGCGTCGGCATCGGCGTCGATTACGCGCTCTACGTGCTCAGCGTCACCCAGACCTGGCTGCGCAACGGCGCGACGCTGTCGGAAGCCTACTACCGCGCGCTGGTGTTCACCGGGCGGGTGGTGATCTTCACCGGCTGCACGCTGGCGATCGGCGTCGGCGCCTGGGCCTTCTCGCCGATCAAGTTCCAGGCCGACATGGGCATCCTGCTCACCTTCATGTTCCTGTGGAACATGCTCGGCGCGCTGATCCTGATCCCCGCGCTGGCCACCTTCCTGCTGCCGGCGCGGCGCGAGGGGGTGGCGGGCGCGGCTGCGTCGCCGCCCGCGCCGGTGGCGGAAACGCCACGGCCGCCGTCGGTCGCTGCAACGGTCCAAGCTTGAGGAGGGCGCGCAAATGTACAAGCACATCCTGATTCCGATCGACGAGAGTGCGCTGTCGATGCGCGTGATCGAGCGCGGCGTGGAGCTGGCGCGGGCCTTCGGCGCGCGTGCGAGCTTCCTCTACCTGCAGCCGGACGCGCAGGACATCATCGACGGCGACGCCGGCCTGCTGCACGCGATGGCGCCGGCACTGTTCGCGCGCAAGTACCTGTGGGCCGACGGCTACGTCGAGGCCAAGGCGCGCGCATGGGCACAGATGAACGGCGTCGAGGCCGATTTCATCGGCGGCGTCAGCCGGGGCAAGGTGCACGAGGAGATCGTGGCGACCGCCGCGGCGCGCGCGGCCGACCTCGTCGTCATCGGCTCGCACGGGCGCACGACGAGGCTGCAGAAGCTGCTCGACTCGGTCACCGTGAAGCTGATCCTGAATTCACCGCTGCCGGTCTTCGTCGCCGAGACCGGCGTCGCACCGCAGACGGCCAGGGATCGGCTGATCGCCCGCTTCCGCGAGGAACACGCGGCCTGGGTGGCGCTGACCGACCGCCTGGTCGACGCGCTTGCCGCCGACGAACCCCGCATCGATGCCGCCCTGATGGACGACACCCTCGACTTCCTCGCCCGCTTCAGCAGCGAGGCGCACGGCCCCAAGGAGGCGCGGCTGCTGGCCGCGCTGGAAGCCGGTGGTGCTGCGGCCGGGCTCGCCACCATCGAGGCCCAGCACGACGAAGAGCCGCGGCGCTTCGCCGAGCTGCAGGCCGCCTGGCGCCGGCGCGGCGACGCCGGCATCGCCCCGGCGCGGGCCGCGGCGATGGCGTGGCAGGACTTCATCGTCGCCCACGTCCGCGACGAGAACCGGCTGTTGCTGCTGCGCGCCGACGACGCGCTGTCCGAGGCCGGCTGGGCGCGGCTCGGCCAGGAGATCGACGGCACCGAGCGGCCGGCGCAGCGCGAGGCGCGCGACGACGAATTCCGCCGGCTGTTCGCGCGCTTCAGGGCGGGCGAAGCCTAGGGTGCCGGGGCATCGCGGCAAAAGTGGCGCGGGGCTGGCGTTCAGGCCGCCGGAACGACGGGCGGCAGGGCGCAGCGGACGGCGATCACCTCGCGCAGCCACTGGCTGGCCGGGTCGCGGTGGAAGCGCGCGTGCCAGAACTGGTTGACGGACAGCCTGGGAAGCTGGACGGGATGGCGGGAGCAGGCCAGCGACAAGGGCGAGATGTTGGGCTGGACCAGTGCCTCGGGCACGGTGGCGATCAGGTCCGAGCCGCTGAGGAGCCGTTCGAGGCTCGCATAGTTGGGGATGCGCAGGCGCACCTTGCGCTGGATGCCCTGCTTGCCGATCAGGTCGTCGACCTGCGCGTGGCCGCTGCCGGTGCCGGTGACGAGCACGTGTTCGGCCGCCAGGAAATCGTCCAGGCTCATCGTCCGTCCGGCCAGCGGATGGTCGGGGCGGAAGACGCAGACGTAGCCCTGCCTGTAGATCTGGCGGCGGAAGAAGCCGGCTTCGAGGTTGTCGATCAGGCCGATGGCCAGGTCGATGCGGCCGGCTTCCATGCCGGCCTTCAGCGTCTCGCCGTGGTCGCGCACCACGGTGATCGACACGCCCGGCGCTTCTTCCGCCAGCACGCTCAGGAGCCGGGGCAGGATGTAGATCTCGCCGATGTCGGACATGCGGATGGTGAAGTTCCTGTCGCTCGTCGCGGGGTCGAAGGAGGCGCGCTGGCTGATCGCGTTGCCGAGCGCATCGAGCGCGGAGGAAATCGGCTCGGCGAGCTGGCGCGCATGGGCGGTCGGCTCCATGCCGGTCGAGGTGCGGTAGAACAGTTCGTCCCCAAGCAGGTTGCGCAGCCGTTTCAGCGAGCGGCTGACGGCGGGCTGGGTGAGGCCGAGCTGGTCGGCGACGCCCGATACCTTCTTTTCCTTCAGCAACAGGTCGAAGATGACCAGCAGGTTCAGGTCGAAGTTCTTCAGGTCCATGCCTCGGCGGCTCCGGTGCGGGGCGCGGCGCCGCACCGGTCGGGCGGTCGCGGAACGTCCCCGGCCGCCATCATGACGGCAGGCGCGCCTTCGGAAAAGGCGCGGCAGGCCCGCCCGGCGCCTTGCCGTGCGCACGTGCGGCGCGCGATTGCGCCGCCGGCGGCTGCATCGGGGTCCGCCGTGGCGGCGTCCGGCGTCAGACGGCGGTGAATCCTCCGTCGATGATCAGGCTGGAGGCGGTGACGAAGCGCGATTCGTCCGAGGCCAGGTACAGGATGCCGTTGGCGATGTCGTCCGGCTGGCCGATGCGGCCGATGGGGTGCAGGGCGGTGAACATCGCGATCGCGTCTTCGTCCCGCGCGGCGCCGGTGGCCAGGCGCGCCATCTCGACGCCCGACCTGGTTTCGATCAGTCCGGGATGCACGACGTTGATGCGGATGTTGTAGCCCTTCTGCCCGCAATACACGGCGGCCGACTTGGACAGCATGTTGATGCCCGCCTTCGCCGCGCAGTAGGCGGCGAGGTTGGGGGCGGCGCTGAACGCGGCCACCGAGCTGACGTTGATGATGTTGCCGCCCCCCGTGTTCTTCATCCAGCGGATGGCGGACTGGGTGCCGATGAAGGTGGCGTCCAGGTTGATCGCCATGATCCTGCGCCATTGCTCGAGGCTGACGGTCTCGATGTCGTTGTAGGTGCCGCCGCCCGCGTTGTTCACCAGGATGTCGAGGCGGCCGTGGGCTTCGTCCAGCCGGGCGAGCACCGATGCCCAGTCGTCGGGGCTGGAGGCGTCGTGGTGGCAGTAGCGGGCCTTGCCGCCCGCGGCGCGGATGCCTTCGGCGGCGGCTTCTCCGCCGGCGTCGTCGATGTCCGTGAGCAGCACCAGGGCGCCTTCGCGGGCCAGCACGGCGGCGGTGGCGCGGCCGAGGCCGTTGGCGGCGCCGGTCACGAGGGCGATCTTGCCTTCTACGCGTTTCATGTCTGTCTCCTCCTTGTCTTGATCGGATGCGTCGGAACGGCGGGCGAACGACAGAACGATCGTTCGATACGAATACCTTAATTTGCCGGAAGGCGCTTCGTCAAGACGCCCAGGGCAGAGCGCGTGATGGCTCGTTTCGTACAAAAATACTGGGAAAGCGGTTGACAAGGGCAGGCGGCATCGCAAGAATGGACACAAGAACGATCGTTCGATTTATTTCCGCGCAACGAAGCCTGGACGATCCTGCTTCAACTTTCCCGACTGCCGCGCCGGATGGGAGCGCGGCTAACATGGGCGGGCAGTAGAACGAATGATCGATACCCATCAGCCATCGAGGAAACAGAAATGTTCGAAACCCCAGCCGTCGCTGTCGCCGAGGCCGAGCCGGTCGAGCGCACCGGACGGCGAGAAGAACTGCTCCAGACCGCGGTCGATCTGTTCGCCGCCAAGGGGTTCAAGGGAACGTCGATACGCGACATCGCCTCGACGCTCGGCGTGAGCGTTTCGGTGATCTACCACTACTTCACCAACAAGGAAGGGTTGTGGTCGGCGATCCTGGACTACTCGGTGAAGGGCCTGCCCGACCGGCTGGAGAAGG
Organism: Thauera sp. K11; assembly: GCF_002354895.1. Classification (NCBI taxonomy): domain Bacteria; kingdom Pseudomonadati; phylum Pseudomonadota; class Betaproteobacteria; order Rhodocyclales; family Zoogloeaceae; genus Thauera; species Thauera sinica. The sequence continues at coordinate 3,660,517 of NZ_CP023439.1, read as the reverse complement.
CGGCGGCGGGGGGCGGCCATGCGCTCGAGCGCTTCCGCCGCGTGCTGCGCGCGCATCTGGCCGCGTCGTCGGCCTACCAGAAGGAATCCAAGATCTTCCTGATCGACTACGACCGGATGTCCGCCAGCGGCGATCAGGCGAGCAAGGCGATCCAGAAGCGGGTGCTGGACGTGTACGTGGAACTGCTCGAGGCCCTGCACGCCGAGGGGCTGGTGAAGAGCCCGCACACCAAGATCCTCGCCTTCAACGTGCTGGGCGTCGTGAACTGGTACCTGCGCTGGTATCGCTCCGACGGCCCGATGAGCCCCGAGGAGGTGTACGAGGAGATCGTGGCCTTCGTCCTCTACGGCGTGATCGGCGCGCCGCCGGGGCGGAGCTGATCCGCGGTCGTCACCCGAAAAAAAACGCAAGCAACGACCGATGACAACGGAGGAGACAAATGGGTTTTACCGTCGATATCGACACCGGCGGCACTTTCACCGATGGGTTCGTCACGTCCGGCGATGCCTTCCGCACGGTGAAGACGCCGACCACGCCGCACGACCTCACGCTGTGCTTCATGGCGTGCATCGAGGAAGCCGCCCGCGCGTTCGACCTGCCGCTGCGCGACTTCCTGTTCCGCACCGACATCATCCGGTTCTCGAACACGATAGGCACGAATTCGATCATCCAGCGCGACGGTGCCAAGATCGGCCTCATCGTCACCGCCGGCCACGAGGCGCTCGCCCCGGCGGTGGATGCGGAAGGCAAGAGCCCGCTGGTGGCGCCGGACATGGTCGCCGGCGTGGATGAGGCGATGGACGCCACCGGCCGCGCGAGGCATGCGCCGCAGGCCGGGCAGATCATGGAGGCCGCGCAGCGTCTCATCGACCGCGGGGCGCGCTGCCTCGTCGTCGCGCTCGCCAACGCGGACCTGAACCCGGCCGGCGAGCAGGCCATCCGCGAGACCATCAAGCGCGAATATCCGCGCGACTACCTCGGCTCGGTGCCGGTCTTCCTGTCGTCCGACATCGTGCAGCGCAGCGGCTACCGGGAGCGCATCAACACCGCCGTCCTCAATGCCTACATCCACGGCAAGCTCACCCGGCTGCTGTACAAGGCCGGCGAGGACCTGCGCCGCCGCCACTACCGCGGGCAACTGCTCATCGGCCACAACAACGGGGCGGTGGCGCGCGTGGCCAAGACCCGCGCCATCAACACCTACAATTCCGGCCCCGCCGCCGGCCTGCTGGGCGCGCGCGAGATCGGGGCGCTGTACGGCGCGCGCTGCGTGATCTCCGGCGACATGGGCGGCACCTCGTTCGACATCGGCTGCGTGCTCGAAGGCGAGCCGGGCTATGCCCTGCGCCCCGACGTGGAAGGCTTCGACTGCAACCTGCCCATGCTCGAGATCCGCGCGCTCGGCGCCGGAGGCGGTTCGATCGCGAGCGTGGCGGGCGGGCGCCTGCGCGTCGGCCCGCAGTCGGCGGGCGCCTTGCCCGGCCCGGCCTGCTTCGGCCTGGGCGGAACCCAGCCGACGGTGACCGACGCCAACCTCGTGCTCGGCTGGCTGGACCCGGCCTACTTCCTCGGCGGCAGCCGCAGCCTGGATGTCGACAAGGCGCGCCGGGCGATCGCCGAGCACGTCGCCGGTCCGCTCGGCATCGGCATCGAGGAAGCGGCGTGGCGGATCAGGGAAACGGTGGAGGCCGACGTCGGGCGGGAGCTGGCGCGGCTGCGCGACCAGATGGGCCCGCAGCCCGACCCGCTGATGGTGATCTACGGCGGCGCCGGCCCGCTGCACAGTTGCGCGATCGCCGAAGCCGCGGCCATCGGCCGCCTCGTGGTCACGCCCTTCTCGGCGGTGTTCTCGGCCTATTCCTCCTCGCTGATGGACGTCGGCCACCTCTACTGCCAGCGGATGGATCTCTCCCTCGCGCCGGGGCAGGACGCCGAGCCCGTGCTGCAGGCGGTGGCAAGCCTGCGGCGGCGGGCTGAGGCCGACATGCGCGGCGAAGGCTTCGAGCGCGACGGCATCCGCTGGCAGCTCGAATCCATCGTCGACGATGGCGGCGGCCGCGAGGCGCGGCTGGCTGCGCCGCTGGAGATCCTCGACGAAGCGGCGCCGCTGGAAGCCCTGCGCCGGCGTGCGGCCGCGGCGCTCGGCCTGGAGCCGGACGCCGGCGCGCGGCTGGCGACGCTGGGCGTCTTCGCCCGCTCGTCGGTGCCGCACTACCGCCAGGCCGCCCGCCCGGCGACGGAGGCGCCGCTTGCCGCCGCGCGGCGCGGCGAGCGCAAGGTGTATCTGGACCCGCGCCAGGGCGTGCGGCCGCTGCCGGTGTACGACCGCGAGCGGCTGGGGCACGGCCATGCCCTCGCCGGGCCGGCGATCGTCGAATCCCGGCAGACGACGATGGTGATCCCCGCCGGATGGACCCTGCGGGTGGACCCGTACGACAACGCCCTCATCGAGCGGAGCCGCGAATCATGAAAGTGCGCATCACCGAATACCTCGACATCGAACTCTCCACCGAGCAATGGCAGTGCAGCCGCTGCGGGCACGCGCTGGCGCCGGCCCGCAGCAACTACAAGACCGGCTGCCTCGTGGCCGAGGTGCCGATGCGCGAGGCGCATCCGCCGCTGACGCAGGGCGAAGCCTTTTCCTTCTCGCCCGATCCGGACTACTGCCGCCTGGTGGAGTTCTACTGCCCGGACTGCGGCACGCTCATCGAGAACGAGTACCTGCCGCCGGGGCATCCGCTCACCCACGACATCGAACTCGACATCGATGCGCTCAAGGCGCGTCGCGGCTGCTGAGGGCCGCACCATGGGCTATTTCGCGACCCTGGCGGCGGGCGACCGGCCCGCGGGAGCCGGCGTCCTGACCTCGCTCGAAGCGCTGGCCGCCGACATGGAGGGCGTGGCCGAAGCCGCGCTCGCCGCCGATGCGACGCGCTGGGCGAATGCGCTGCCGCGGGCGGCGCGGCTCGTCGGCAGCAAGGCGCTGGCCGTCGGCGGCGGGCCGTTCCAGGCGGTCTTGCGCGCCGCGCTGGCCGAAGGCTTCGCGCCGCCGGCCGACACGCTGGTGGACACCGTCTCCCGGCTGGCCGAGACCCAGCGCGCGGAACGGGACCTCGCCGTCCTGCTGCCGGGGCCGGGCCGGCTGCTGGCCGACGGCACGAGCGTGAACGACGTCAAGGCCGCGCTGGTCGGCCTCATGGAGCGCATATGCGCCAGCCGGCCGGCAATGGTGCTGCTCGACGAGCGGGAGGATCCCGCCCTCGACGGCACCGCCTGCCGCCGCCTGGCGGCGACCGCGAGGAACGTCGCCGACTACTACGGCGTGGCCCTGGGCCTGTGCCTGTCGCAGGTGGACGACCCGCTGGCTGCGATCGCGGCGCGGCGCGCCCTGCGCCTGGACCACCTGCTGATCGCCGACGCGGCGGCCAGCCACGCCGAATGCCTGGCGGCCGCGAGCGCCGCCGGCTGGCGCAGCCTGGGGCTGGCCGGGCCGCCGGCCGGCGTGCCGGCGGCAGAGGGCGACGGTGCCGCGCCGTGGTTCGCGATGAGCGGCGCGCAGCGCGACATCGAGGCTCTGCAGCGTGCCCTGGCCGGCGTCTAGCACAGCAATCCGAACAAAAGAAGAGCGAACACAGGAGACATGAAAATGGGATTCAACGTGGGCATCGACATCGGTGGCACCTTCACCGATTTCTGCTCGGTCGGGGAGGACGGCCGGGTCGTCGTCTACAAGACGCCGACCACGCACTACGACCTGTCGGTCGGCTTCATGCGCGGCATCAAGGAGCTGGCCCGCCGCAGCGGGCTCGGCGGCCACGACTATCTGTCGCGGGTGGAGGCGCTGCGCTACTCGACCACGGTGGGAACCAACGCGCTCATCGAGCGCAACGGCCCCAAGCTGGGCCTCATCACCACCGCGGGGTTCGAGGACACCGTCTTCATCGGGCGTTCGCGCAGTTGGGCCGACGGCGTGCCGGTGCATCAGGCGCGGGACCTCGCGCGCATCCGCAAGCCCGAACCCCTGGTCGATCCGGAGATGGTGGTGGGCGTGCGCGAGCGCATCGACTGCAACGGCAGGATCGTCACCCCGCTGTCGCGCGAGGACGTGCTGGAAAAGCTCCAGCAACTGGTGGACCGCGGCGCGATGGGCTTCGTCGTGAGCCTGATGTGGTCCTTCGTGAATCCCGCGCACGAACGCATGATCAAGGAGATCATCGAGGAGGAATACCCGGAGGACTACCTCGGGGCGATGCCGGTCACGCTGTCGAGCGAGATCTCGCCCAAGTCGGGCGAATACACCCGCACCATGACCACGGTCGTGAATGCCTACATCCACGGCATCATGGCCGACAACCTGAACCGGCTCGGCAACGAGCTGCGCGACGGCGGCTACGAGCGGCCGCTGATCCTGGTCCACAACACCGGCGGCACGAAGAAGGTGTCCCGCACCAAGGCGGTGCTGACCCACAACGCCGGCCCGGTGGCCGGCATGTACGGCTCGGTCGAGATCGGCCGGCTGGCGGGGTACGACAACATCGTGTTCACCGACATGGGGGGCACCTCGTTCGACATCGGCGTGATTGCCGGCGGCGCGCTGCGCGCCCACGACTTCATCCCCGTCATCGACCGCTGGCGCACCAACATCCCCGCCATCGAGGTCAAGTCGATCGGCGCGGGGGGCGGCTCCATCGCCTGGATCAACGAACTGATGGGCAAGGCGCTGGAAGTCGGGCCGCAGTCGGCCGGCTCCATGCCGGGGCCGGCCTGCTACGACAAGGGCGGCACGCAGCCCACCGTCACCGATGCCGACCTGGTGCTCGGCTACCTCAACCCCGACAACTACCTGGGCGGCGAGATGTTCCTCGACCCCGACCTCGCCCGCGATGCCATCGAGGAAAAGGTGGCCCGGCCGCTGGGCATCGGCGTGCTGGAGGCGGCCTACCGCATCCGCCGCCTGGTGGATGCGCGCATGGGGCAGGAGGTGTTCAACGAAGTCGCGCTCAAGGGGCACGACCCGCGCAAGTTCGCGGTGTTCGCCTGCGGCGGCGCGGGGGCGGCGCACGCGTGCGGCTTCGCGCCCTACATCGGCGCGCGCACGGTGGTCGTGCCGGCGGTGGCCTCGGTGTTCGGCGCCTTCGGCGCCTCGACCATGCAGATCCGCCAGGTATGGGACGTGTCGCGCACCCTCAAGCTGTTCCGCTGGAACGAGCAGGCATGGCTGGACGACCTCGAAGCCTTCAACCGCGTCGTGCGTGAACTGAGGGACCAGGCGGTGCGCGACCTGCGCCTGGAAGGCTTCGCCGAGGACAGCATCGACTTCCGGCTCGAACTCGACATGCGCTACGGCAGCCAGTACAACCTCACCAAGATCGAGGCGCCGCGCCTGCTGCTGCAGGGCGGGGACGACGTGCGCGAACTGTGCGAGCGCTTCACGCAGCGCTACTCCGAGATCTATTCCCCCGAGGCGGCCTTCCCGGTGGGGGGCATCAACGTCGAATGCTTCTACCTGACGGCTTCCGTCAGCCAGCCGCGCGCGCCCTTCCACCACCAGGCCGCGGCCGGCGAAGACCCCGCCGCGGCACGCAGCGGCAGCCGCCCCGCCTGCTTCGATCCCGCCGCCGGGCTGGTCGAGACCCCGGTGTTCGACTGGACCAGGCTGGCCCCCGGCCACCGCATCGCCGGCCCTGCGCTGATCGAGGCGCCCGAGACCACCTACGTGATCCTGCCGGGCTGGACCTACCGCATGGACGGCTGGCGCAACGGCGTGCTCGAGCGCGCCGAATGAGGCTCCCGCCGCCCCCGACATCGACACAAGACGACCCGAATCAGGAGGAAACATGAACGCACGAGCGAATTTCCGCTACGGGCGCGACTTCGAAGTGGTGCAGCGCCTGCGCCCCGAGCCCGAGACCGCGCGCGAGACCGCCGCGCAGCAGGGCATCGACGACCTGGAGTTCGAGATCTTCCAGCACAAGGCGGGCATGATTGCCCTGGAAGGCAAGGAAACCACGATGCGCCTGGGCGCCTCCACCGCGATGCGCTGGGGCGACGTGGCCTTCGGCATCTACACCGCGCAGGGCGACCTCGCGATCTGCGCCACCGGCATCTACCACCACGCGGTGCTGTCGCAGATCCCCATCAAGTACATCGTCAAGCACTGGAAGGACGATCCCTCGGTGGGGCTGAAGGAAGGCGATTCCTTCTTCTACAACGATCCCTTCTACGGCGGCGTGCACAACGCCGACATGGGGCTGGCCATTCCGGTGTTCGCCGACGGCGAACTGGTGTGCTTCATCGGCGCGGCCGTGCATACCGGCGAGTGCGGCGGCTCCGAGCCGGGCGGCATGGTCAACGGCGCGCGCTCGCGCTACGACGAAGGGCTGCTGGTGACGCCGATCAAGATCGGCGAGAACTTCACGCTCAAGGAAGACCTGCTGGGCATGCTCGCCAACATGACGCGCGACCCGCGCACCATGCTGCTCGACATCAAGGCGCGGCTGGCGGCCTCGCGCATCGCCGAGCGGCGGGTGAAGGAGATCGTCGCCGAGAAGGGCGCCGACTTCTTCGTCGGCGCGCTGCGGCGGGTGCTGCGCATCACCGGCGAGGCGGCGCGGCGCAAGGTTGCCCGCATCAACGACGGCATCTACCGCCAGCCGCGCTTCATGGACACCACCGGCCCCGAGGACGCGCTGCTGAAGATCAACCTCGCGGTGAAGAAGCGCGGCGACCGCATCACGCTGCTGCTCACCGGCTCCTCGCCGGCGATCGCGGACCGCCCGGTCAACAGCTACTTCCAGGGCATCATCGGCCTGGCGATGGTGTATTTCTGCGGCTGGTTCTTCCACGACCTGCCCGCCAACAACGGCCTGCTCGAAAGCATGGACTGGGAGTTCGACGACGACTCGCTGGTGAGCGCGGGCGGCGACCTGCCGGTGTCCTACGCGCCGGCGACGCAGGTCGCCTTCACGCAGGGCATGTTCATGTGCGGCGCGCGCATGACCTACGCCATCGAGCCCGAGCGGGCGGTGGGCTGCTGGTACTCCGGCTTCGCGGTCACGCCCTACGGCGGCCTCAACCAGTGGGGCGAGCCGGTGGCGGACATCACGCCGGAGATCAACGCCACCGGCGGCGGCGCCTGCCCCGACGGCGACGGCGTCGATGCGGCGGGGGCGTTCTTCGCCACCATGAGCGACTGCGGCGACGTGGAAGCCACCGAGGCGGACCGGCCCTTCCTCTACCTGTTCCGCAACTTCTTCAGCAATTCCTACGGCCACGGCAAGTTCCGCGGCGGCTCCGGCGTGGGCTTCGGCGCGATGATCCACGGCGTGCCGGGGCTGGCAGTGGGCGGCATGGGCTTCGGCACGCGCTTTCCGGCCACGCTGGGCATCTTCGGCGGGCGCGCGGCGCCCACGGTGTTCGTGCAGGTGGTGTCGGGCAGCAACATGCCCGGCCTGCTGGCCGAGGGCCGGGCGCTGCCGCACAACCTCGACGAACTGTACGAGGGCGGCACGCCGGAAGCCGGACGGCGGCGGCTGCAGCACGTGAGCTTTCCGCCGCAGCCGCTGGCCGGCGGCGACACGATCTACGTGCCGGTGTCGGGCGGCGCGGGCTATGGCGACGTGCTGGAACGCGATCCGGAGCGGGTGATGGCCGACCTGCGGCGCAAGCTGGTGAGCCCGTGGGCGGCGCGCGAGATCTACCGCGTGGCCTACGACGAGGCTTCGCTGCACGTGGATGCGGCGGCGACCGGGGCCCTGCGCGCCGAGGCGCGGCGGGCCCGCATGGCGCGCGCCAGGCCCTATGCCGAGTTCGAGCGCGACTGGCTGCGGCAGGCGCCGCCGGCGCAGGTGCTGCGCTGGTACGGCCACTGGCCGGAGCCGGGCCGCCCGGCCCTGGCGGCCGCGGCCTGAGGTGCGCGCCATGGACTGGATCAAGCTGGACGGGCCGGATGAGCGCACGCTCCACGGCATGCTCGAGTGGCGCGCCCGCCGCCAGGCGGATGCGCCCTGGGTGTGGTTCCGCGAGCGGGTCATCACGTATGGCGAACTCGACGGCGACGCGGACCGCGTGGCCGCCGGGCTGGCCGCGCAGGGCGTCGCCAAGGGGGTGAAGGTCGCCGTCATGCTCGCCAACCGGCCGGCGTTCCTCGCCGCCTGGTTCGGGCTGTCCAAGCTCGGCGCGGTCGAGGTGCCGGTCAACACCGCGCACCGCGGCTACCTGCTGTCCTACCTGCTCGGGCAGGCGGACTGCGAGGTGCTGATCGTCGAAGCGGCCTTCGCCGACCGCGTGTCCGAACTGATGGCCGCGGCGCCGGACGCGCTGCCGCGCCTGCGCACGGTGGTGGTGCTCGACATGGAGCCGGGCGCATTGCCCCTGCCGGGGCGGACGGTGATGTCGTGGCGGGCGCTGGTGTCGAACGACGGCCGCTTCGAGCGTCCGGCGGTGCGCTGGAGCGACGCCATGGGCATCCAGTTCACCTCCGGCACCACCGGGCCGTCCAAGGGCGCCGTGCTGCCGCACAACTACGCGGTGCAGACCGCCGAGAGCGTGTGTGCCATCGCCCGCTACCGCGCGGAAGACTGCCTCTACAACGCCCTGCCGCTGTTCCACGGCAACGCGAAGTTCCTCTCCGCCGCGCCGTCGCTGCTGGCCGGAACCCGCATGGTGCTGGGCGAGCGCTTTTCCGCGCGCATCTTCTGGGACGATGTGCGGCGGCACGGCTGCACCGAGTTCAACTACATCGGCAGCATCCTGGCGATTCTGCTGAAGGCGGAGCCGCGCGCGGACGATGCCGACAATCCGCTGCGCGTCCTGTTCGGCGCCGGCGCCACGCCGGAGGTGCATGAAGCCTTCGAGCGCAGGTTCGGCGTGCGCCTGATCGAAGGCTACGGCATGAGCGAGATCGGCCTGGCGCTGGTGAGCGACCCGGACGATCCGCGCCCCGGCAGTTGCGGCAAGCCGCATCCCGACTGCGAGGTGGTGCTGGTCGACGACGACGGCGCCCCGGTCGGCGACGGCACGCCGGGCGAACTGCTGGTGCGGCCGAAGCGGCCGTGGTCGATGCTGCTGGAGTACTACGGCATGCCGGAGAAGACGGTGGCGGCGTGGCAGGGGCTGTGGTTCCACACCGGCGACACGCTGGTGCGAGACGCCGAGGGCTTCTACCGCTTCATCGACCGCAAGAAGGACGCCATCCGCCGCCGCGGCGAGAACATCAGCTCGTTCGAGGTGGAACGCCTCGTCGTCGGCCATCCGGCGGTGCTGGAGGCCGCCGCGCTGCCGGTGTCGTCCGAGCTGGGCGAGGACGAGGTGATGGTCTGCGTGGTGCGCAGGCCCGGCGAACGGCTGGAGGCGCAGGAACTCGTCGACTACTGCAAGGGCTTGATGGCCGGCTTCATGGTGCCGCGCTACGTGCGCTTCCTCGACGCCCTGCCCAAGACGCCCACCGAGAAGGTGCAGAAGTTCCGCCTGCGCGAGGAGGGCGTGACGCCGGACACCTGGGACCGCGAGCGGGCCGGCGTGGAGTGCGCATCATGAACGCGCGCAACGAAGCGGCCGAAGGCGGCGTGGAACTGGTGCCGGGCCTGGTCGAGGCGCTCGACGGAGCGGGGCGCTACGGCCTCATGGGCAGCCGCTGCCCGGACTGCGGTGCCTGGGCCTTCCCCGCGCTGGAACGCTGCCCGCGCTGCCAGGGCAGGCAGGCGCCCACGAGGGTCGGCACCGCCGGCAGCCTCTATACCTACACGGTCGTCCGCACGCGGGCGCCGTTCGGCCTGCCCGAACCCTATGCCGTGGGCTACGTGGACCTGGACGAATCCGGCCTGCGGGTGTTCGGGCTGATCGACCCGGCGGCGACGGACGGGCTCGAAGTCGGCCAGCGCATGGAGATCGGCCTGCGTTCCATCGGCGTGGACCGCCACGGCAGGCCCTGCCTGCGGCCGCTCTTCCAGCCGGCGGCGAGGGGGAAGCGGCATGACTGAACGCGTTTTTGTCGCAGGCATCGGCAGCACCGCCTTCGGGCGGCAGCCCGGCCGCAGCCTGCTCGATCTGGCGGTGGAGGCCGGCGCCGCGGCGCTTGCCGACGCCGGGCTCAAGCCGGCCGAGGTGGGCATGGGCGTGTTCGCCAACGCGCTCGCCGGCAAGCTGTTCGGCGATCTCACCGTGGGCCAGAACGTGTTCGCCGCGCTCGGCATGCCGCGCCTGCCGGTGGCCAACGTGGAAAACGCCTGCACCTCGGGTTCCACCGCCTTCTATCTCGCCTGCCTCGCGGTGCGCGCCGGCGAGGCGGACTGCGCGATGGTGATCGGCGCCGAGAAGATGTGCGTGCCGCAACTGGGCCTGCTCAGTTCGGGCGACAGCGAACTCGATACCCTGCTCGGCCTGGTGACGCCGGCCAGCTTCGCCATGCGCGCCCGCCGCCACATGGTCGAGTTCGGCACCACGGTGGAGCAGTTGGCGCAGGTCTCGGTGAAGAACCGCCGGCATGGCGTGCTCAATCCGCTCGCCCAGTTCCGCGGCGCGGTCAGCGTCGAGGAAGTGCTCGCCTCGCCGATGATCGCCGACCCGCTCACCCGCCTGCAGTCCTGCCCGATGGCGGACGGCGCCTCCGCGGTGATCGTCTGTTCGCCCGCCGTCGCGCGGCGCATCGGCGCGCGGGTCGCGGTGCGCGCGGCGACGCTGCTGTCGGGCGACTACGACAATCCGCAGGACATGGTGCGCTGGCGCACCGACCGCGAGGGCATCGAGCGGGCCTACGAGCATGCCGGCATCGGCCCCGCCGATCTCGATCTGGTCGAGTGCCACGACGCCTTCTCGATCGCCGAGATCCTGCACTACGAAGCGCTCGGCCTGTGCGCGCCGGGCGAGGGCGGCAGGCTGGCGGCGGAGGGCGCGACCGCGCTGGGCGGGCGCCTGCCGGTGAATGTATCGGGCGGGCTGATCTCGCGCGGCCATCCGGTGGGGGCGACCGGGGTGGAGCAGATCGTGGAGCTCACCCGGCATCTGCGCGGCACCGCGGGCGAACGCCAGGTGGCGGGCGCGAGGGTGGGCCTGGCCCACTGCATGGGGGGCGACCGCGCCGCCGACACGAAATCGATGACGGTGGCGATCCTCGCCGGCTGACCGGCGCCGCGCGCATCCGACGAACAGGGAGACGACAACGACATGAAGAACGACGAAACCGCAGCGGCCGCCGACGCCGTCGCGCAGGAGGTTGGCGCCGAGATGTACCGCAGGGACCGCGTGGCGCAGCGCCTGGGCATGAAGATCGAGGAGGTGCGGCCCGGCTTCGCGCGCATCGCGATGACGGTGATCGAGGACATGATCAACGGCCACGGCATCTGCCACGGCGGCTACACCTTCGCGCTTGCCGACACGGCCTGCGCCTACGCCTGCAATTCCTACAACGTGAATACGCTGTCGCAGGCCGTCAACATCGTGTTCATGGCGCCCGCCCGCCTGGGCGAGACCCTCGCCGCCGAAGCCGTGGAGAGCAGCCACGCCGGCCGCACGGGGAGCTACGACATCAAGGTCTACGGCGACGGCCGGCGCGTGGTCGCGGTGGCGCTCGGCCAGTGCCGCAGCCTGCGTGGCCGCCTGGTGGAAAGCCTGCCATCGCTGCGCGACAGCGCCTGATCCCGTCGGCCTGAGCGGAACGGGTTTGTCGAGGAGGAAACATCGACATGAATAGAACGAACGATCGATATGAGCTTGCCCAACTGCGGATGGCCTGCAACCCGGCGGCGCTGGCGATGCGCGCATCGCCGGCGCGCCGCGTCACCCCGGGCCGGCTGGCCGCGGCCGTCCTGCCGGCGACGGTGATCGCCGGGCTGCTGTACGCCGGGCTGTTCATCAAGCCGGCGCCGTCCGGGCAGGCGGTGCCGCTGCCGGTGCTGGAGCGGCGCGATGCGTTCTTCGGCATCGACATGCCGGCGAGCGGCGTGGTGTGGGCCGCCGGCAGCCGCGGCAAGATCGTGCGCAGCGACGACGGCGGGCGGACCTGGGCGCGGCAGGCGGCGCCGACCGCCGAGCACCTGCAGGACATCGCCGCGTGGGACGCGCAGCGCGCCGTCGCCGTGGGCAACCGCGGCGTGCTGCTGAGGACCGAGGACGGCGGCCGGCACTGGTCGAACGTCGCCGTGCCGTTGTCCGCCGTCGACAACAAGCTGCTGCGGGTCCGCACCACGGCGGACGGCCGGGCGTTCGCCGTGGGCGAGATGGGGGCGCTGCTCGGCAGCCGCGACCACGGGCGCAACTGGCAGCGCCTGATGCCGGAGCAGGACGTCGGCCTCAACGGCGTCGCCGTCGTCGGGGACCGGGTATGGGTCGCCGGCGAGCGCGGCCTGATCCTCCATTCCGCCGACGGCGGCGCGACCTGGGTCCGCCAGCCGGTGCCGGTGGCGCGCAGCCTGACGGCGGTCGCCTTCCGCGACGCGCGGCGGGGCGTGGCCGTCGGCCTCAACGGAACCATCCTGACGACCGAAAACGGCGGCCTGGACTGGAACGATCGTTCGATCCGGGATACACCCCATCTCTACGACGTCGCCCACGACGGCGAAGGCTGGTACGCCGTCGGCGAGCGCGACCTGCTGCTGCAGGCGGACGCCGAGGCCGGCGCGTGGCGGGCATCCCGCGCCACCGGCACGTCGCTGGCGTGGCATTCCGAGATCGCCATCCGCGACGGCCGCCGGCTCTACGCCGGCCCCGGCCCCTCCCTGGCGGCGCAGGCCGCGGCGGGCATCCCGCCCGCGAACGACGGCAAAGGACCACAGCAATGAAGGACGCCACCTATCGCAGACTGGGCGATTTCGTCGCCCTGTGCATCCGCCGCCGGCTCGCCGTGCTGGCCCTGCTCGGCGGCCTCACCGCCGTGTTCGCATGGCTCGCCGCCGGGGTGTCGGTGCGCACCGTGTTCTCCGACCTCCTGCCGGCGGCGCACCCCTACGTCCAGGTCCATGACCGCTTCAAGGGCGGGTTCGGCAGCTCGAACATGGTGTCGATCATGCTGGAGGTGGAGGAGGGCGACATCTTCCGCCCCGACGTGCTGGGCGAACTGCGCCGGCTGACGCGCGACCTGCAGAGGGTCGATGGCGTCGATCCCTTCCAGATCGTGTCGCTGGCATCCAGGAAGCTCAAGGAGGTCCGCGCGTCGAACGACGGCATCGAGATCCGCCCGCTGATGTGGCCGGACGTGCCGGCCGACGCGGCCGGCATCGCCGCGCTGCGCCAGGCGGTGATGGGCAACCCGATGGCCTACGGCGCCTATGTTTCCACCGACTTCAAGGCGGCGCTGGTGACGGTGGATTTCTACGACCACCTGCTGGACTACCGCGCCGTGTTCGAGCAGGTGCGCGCGCTGACCGGCGAGCTGGAGCGGCGCGGCGCGGGCCAGGGCATCCGCGTCAGCGTGGTGGGCGAGCCGATGCTGTACGGCTGGGTGGATCACTACCTGCCCGAGACCCTGCACATCTTCCTGCTGACCCTGGGCGCGCTGGTCCTGCTGCTCCTGCTGATCACCCGGAGCTGGCGCGGCACGCTGGTGCCGCTGACGGCGGGTGCCGTCAGCGCGGCATGGGCGCTGGGCGGGGCGCGGCTGATCGGCTATCACCTCGACCCGCTGGTGATCGTGGTGGCCTTCCTCATCACCGCGCGGGCGATCTCGCACTCCGTGCAACTGGTGACGCGCTTCGACGAGGAGATGGCGCGCGACGCCGCCGCGCCGCAGGCCGCGCTCGCCGCCAGGGCCGCCATGCTGGCGCTGTTCAAGCCGGGCATGCTGGGCGTGGTGGCCGACGCGGGCTGCATGATCGTGGTGATCCTGACGCCCATCCCGCTGCTGCAGAAGGTCGCCGTCATCGGCACGATGTGGGTCGCCACCATCGCAGTGAGCGCGGTGGTGCTGACGCCGGTGCTGCTGTCCTGGGCGCGCCGCGCGCAGGCGGCCGTGCATCCGGTCGACCTCGGACCGGCCCTGGCGCGGGTGCTGGGCCTGTGCACCGCGCTGGTCCGCGCGCGCCGGGCGAGGGCGCTGGTGCTGGCCGCCACCGCGCTGGTGTTCGCCGGCTCGCTGGCGTATGCCTTTAGGCTCAACGTCGGCGATGCCAATCCGGGTTCGCCCATCCTGTGGCCGGACTCCGGATACAACCGCGATGCCGCCCGCATCAACGCGCGCTTTCCCGGCGCCGACCGCATGTTCGTGGTGGCCGCCACCGGCCGCGCCGACGGCCTCAAGGACCCGGCCGTGCTGGACAACCTCGCCGGGCTGCAGCGCTTCATGGACGCCCAGCCCGACGTGGGCGCGAGCGTGTCGCTGGCCGACGTCGTGCCCACCGTGAAGCGGACGCTGCGCGAAGGCAGCCCGCGCTACGAGGAGTTCGGCAACTCCCCGGAAGAAAACGGCGAACTGCTCTACCTCTTCATCTCGGGCGCCGACCCCGGCGACCTCGAACGCTATGCGGACAGCCGTTTCGCCAACGGCGCGGTGACCTTCTTCTTCCGCGACCACCAGGGGGAGACCATCCGCACCGCGGTCGAGCGGGTCAAGCAGTACGCCGCCGAGCACCCCCTGCCGGGCGGCGGCGAGTACCTGCTCGCCGGCGGGCTGGTCGGGGTGCTCGCGGCGGTCAACGAGGTGATCCTGGCCGGGCAGATCGAAAGCATCGCGCTGGCGCTGCTCGTCCTCGTGCTGTGCTGCACGGTGACCTACCGCTCCGCCGTGGCCGGGATGTTCTTCATGGTGCCGGTGGTGCTCTCCAACACCCTCACCTTCAGCTACATGGCGTGGAAGGGCATCGGCATGAACATCAACACCCTGCCCATCGCCGCGCTGGGCATCGGCCTGGGGGTGGATTACGCGTTCTACATCGTCGACGGCATCCGCGAGGAACTGCACAAGCATCGCGACCTCGACCGCGCCATCGCGAATGCGCTGTCGAGCGCCGGCAAGGGGGTGCTCGTGACGGCGCTGACGCTCACCGCCAGCGTGATCCTGTGGGCGTCGTCGTCGCTGCGCTTCCAGGCGGAGATGGGGCTGCTGATGGCGCTGTGGCTCGGCGTCTCCGCCTGCTGCGCGCTCTTCGTCATGCCGGCGATGGTCCGCGTCTTCCGTCCGCGCTTCATCGTCGGCGCGCCGGACGGGATGCGCCCGAGCCCGCTCGCCGCACCCGCCTGACGCCCGTTTTCCGCCGGCTGCCCGGCGATGGCGGGCAGGACCGGGCAGCCGCAGCAAATCAACCAAGGAGGAGACAGATGAAAAGAACGACCTCGCCGATCCGGCCGCGGGCGCATGCCCTGCTGATCGCCCTGGCATTGGCCGCGACCACGGCCGCCGCCGACGACGGGCCTGAGTTCCACCTCGGCGGCTACGTGCGCGCCGCCGCGTCGGTCAACCTGCAGGACGCGCCGGAAACGCGGCAGGACGACGCCGGCACCCTGTCGATGCTGCGCGGCACCCTGCTGCTGGACGGCGACGCCCGCATGGGGCCGTTCCGCGTCAAGGGCATCGCGCGCGCGGTGCGCGAATACCAGACCGATTATCTCGACCGGCTGGAGAAGCGGGTGAAGGCGGGCACGCCCGGCGGGCCGGGCTCCGACATGATGGACTACCTCTACAACGAGGCCGAGATGCGCGAGCTGTACGTCGAATTCGACGCCTCCGACCGCGTGCAATTCAGGCTCGGCAAGCAGCAGGTGGTGTGGGGCGAGACCGATTTCTTCCGCGCCATGGACGTGGTGCACGGCTTCGACTACCGCTGGCGCGCCTTCCTCGAGCCCGAGAACGAGGAACTGCGCAAGCCGCTCATCCTCGCCAACGTGATGATCCAGGTGCCCGAGGCGCAGGGCGCCCTGCAGTTCCTGTTCCGGCCGGGCTGGGATCGCAGGCAGGACATCGGCAACACGGCGGACCTGGCCGGCGGGCGCTGGCGGCCCCAGCCCTACCGCGGCGTGGATACCCTGTCGGCCACCGACTACGACCCGCGCCACCCCGAGGGCGACGTGCGCGACAAGACCTGGGGCGCGCGCTGGAGCGGCAGGGCGGGGCCGGTCAACTACTCGCTGGCCTACTTGCAGACCTACAACCCCGATCCGGTGCTCAATTCCGCCTTCTTCCCGTACAAGAAGGCGCCGGGCGGCCTTCTGGGCGACTGGATACATCCGCGCAACGACGTCGTCGGCGCGACCCTGTCGGGCTACGTGCAGCCCATCGACGCGGTGCTCAGCACCGAGCTGGTCTACACCAAGGACGCAGCTTTCAACACCGGCAGCAGGAGCCTGTTCCCCGGCGTGCTCCCCGAGGGGCTGGGCGGCATCCTGCGCCGCGACACCTTCACCACGATGCTGCGCATGGACAAGAACCTGGACCTGCGCAACCTCATCGGCACCAGCAAGCAGTCGATGTTCTCGGTGCAGTTCTTCAACACCCGCATCCTGGATTTCGACCGCCAGGACGACATCGTGATGAACGTGGGCTACGCCACCCGCAAGAAGCGGGATTCCGCGCTGCTCACCGCCCTGCTGGGCATGCACTACGACGGCGACCGCATCAACCCGCAGATCGCCGCGGGCTGGGACATGAGCTACGGCGGGGGCTTCGTCATTCCCAGCGTGGATGTCGTCATGGGCGACCTGTGGCGGCTCAAGGTGGAGGCCGACCTGTTCTTCGGCGGCAAGCCGCGCCGGCCGGGCGACCTCGACAGTTCCACCAGCACGATGGGCTACTTCCGCGACAACAACCAGCTCTACGTCCGCCTGACACGCCAATTCTGAGCGGCCCGTTACCGAACATCACAGGAGGAGACATGAACAACGATACCGCCCGAACCGCCGCCCGCTGGATGCTCCTGCTCGGCATGGCGCTGGCTCCGGCCTGGGCCGCCGCCGCCGAAGTCGCGCCCGGCACGGTCATCAACGCCGCCAGCCTCGACAAGCTCAAGACCGAGAGCTTCGAGGGCAAGACCATCGCCAGCATGCTCACCGAGCGCATGGAGTACATGATCCGCAACCACGGCCTCTACATCAGGCTGCGCAAGTCGGCGCCCATCGCGCCCGACCCCCGCCTGCTCGAGGTCACGCGCAAGAACGCGGCGAACGTGAGCTTCGATGCGGCCACCCGCAGCGTGAAGGGCTGGACCGCCGGCCTGCCCTTCCCGGACGTGTCGGAAAAGGACCCCCACGCCGGCGAGAAGCTCATCTGGAACATGCGCTACGGCTCGATGATGGGCGACCAGCCGGTCGAGGACCTGCACTTCCTGATGGTTGATTTCGACAAGGGGCTCGACCGCGTGCAGAAATGGCAGATCAAGCGCTACATGACCGTGGGACGGCTCACCGGCGCGAAGACCTTCGAGGGCGATGGCAGCGAATATTCCCGCACCCTGCTGTACGCGACCTATCCGCACGACATCCGCGGCATCGGCACCTTCACCATCCGCTACACCGACCCGGCCAAGGTCGACGACAGTTGGGTGTATGTGAAGTCCGTGCGCCGCGTCCGGCGCCTGTCGGGCAACGCCTGGATGGACCCCATCGGCGGCACCGTGTCCCTCAACGACGACATCGACGGCTGGGATTCGCCGCCGTCGTGGTACCGGGAGGTGAAGCTGGTGGGCAAGCGCTGGGTGCTCGCCGTCGCCCACGGCAAGCAGGCGCTGGTGGACGGCAAGGCGACGCCGGAGGAGAGCTACCCGCAGGTGGATTTCAAGACGCCGCCCTTCATCAACACCCACGACGAATGGGAACCGCGCGAGGTCTGGGTGATCGAGGGCGTGCCGCCCGACGAGCATCCGTACGGCAAGAAGGTGGTGTACATGGACACGGCCTTCCCGCGCGTCTACATGGCCGAGATGTACGACAAGAAGGGCGAGTTCTGGAAGTTCTTCACCTGGCACCAGAGCACCGTGCAGGGCAAGGACGGCTTCCGGGCCATCGGGCCGCTGCAGGGCGAGCAGGTGGACGTCAAGGCGCGCAAGGCCACGATCTTCGTCGGCGACCTGCGGGTCAACGAAGCCATGAGCGCCGACGACGTGACGCTCGGCAAGCTCGAGGCCGCCGGCCGCTAGCGGACGGGCACGATACGCAGCCGGCGAAGGAGGGGGCTCCTTCGTCGTTGCCCGGCCTCGGCCGGGCTTTTTTTGTCTGTGGCGGCCGGGCCGGGTTGCTTCCCGGCGGCGGGCGCAGGAAACGGGAGGCGGGCCGGCGCCGGCTGCGGCATCATGCCGGACTGCAGCGCGAGCGGAGCAGCGATGACGACGACCGAATCCCGTACCGATTCCTACCGCCGCGCCACCGCGTACATCGCCGGCGTCGACGCCGAGGTAGCGGCTGATTCAGTGCAGCTTGAGCCGCCCAGACACCCGCTGCTGCAATAGCCGCGCCAGCGCCAGCACCGCGGTCTTGCCGGTGCCGAGGATGGCGCGGTGGTGGTTGAGGTGCAGCGACATGTACATCCACTTGGCGATCAGGCCCTCGACGAAGAAGTTGCGCCCGGACAGCCCGCCCATCAGGTTGCCGATGCCCTTGTTCTCGCCGAGCGACACCAGCGAGCCGAAGTCGCGATAGACGAAGGGTGCGTCGATGCGGCGCTCCTGCAGCGCGGCCAGCAGCACGCCGGCGAGGTAGCCGGCCTGCTGGTGGGCGGCTTGGGCGCGCGCCGGCACCAGCTTGTCGCCCTGCCAGCGGCAGGCGGCGCAGTCGCCCAGCGCATAGACGTTGGGCACCGAGGTCTCCAGCCGGTCGTTCACCACGAACTGGTTGATGCGGTTGGTCTCGAGGCCGAACTCGCGGTTGGCATCGGCCGCCTTGATGCCCGCCGCCCACACGATGATGTCGGCCGGGATCTCGCCGGCGGTGGTCAGCAGGCGGTCGCGCCGGACCTCGGTGACGCGGGTGGCGGTGAGTACCCGCACGTTCTTGCGCTCCAGCGCCAGGCGGGCCTGTGCGGAGATCTGCTCCGGCAGCCCGGCGAGGATGCGGTCGGCCGCCTCCACCAGCGCGATGTCGAGGCGGAAGCGCTGCTCGCTGCCCAGGCTCTCCAGCAGTTCGTTGTGCGCCTCGATCAGTTCGGCCGACAGTTCCACGCCGGTGGCGCCGCCGCCGACGATGGCGATGGACAGCGTCTTCTCGGCGGAGAACGAGGCGCGGGCGAAGGCGGCGAGCAGCTTGGCGTGGAAGCGCTGGGCGTCGCTGGCGTGTTCCAGCACGTGGGCGTGCTCGGCGCCGGGCGTGCCGAAGGAGTTGGAGCCGCTGCCCATCGCCAGCACCAGCCGGCCGAAGCTGATCGTGCGGGTCGGCACCAGCACGCCGCCATGTTCGTCGCGGGTCTCGCCCAGCGTGAGCAGGCGGCGCTCGCCGTCCAGCCCGGCGAGTTCGCCGAGCGCGAAGCTGAAGTGGTTGCGCCGCGCCAGAACCGGGTAGGACAGGCCCTCCTGGTGGGCGTCGAGCGTGCCGGCCGCCACTTCGTGCAGGGTCGGTTTCCAGATGTGGAAGACCGCGCGGTCCACCAGCAGCACCCGTTCGCGCCCCTGGCGCGGCCCGAGCTTGCGCCCGAGCCGCGCGGCGAGTTCCAGCCCGCCGGCGCCGCCGCCGACGATCACGATGTCGAAATGCATGGGTCGCCTCGTTGTATGGGATGGCGCGCAGTATCGCCCGGACCTGCGGACGGCGTCACCGTCGCCGCGTCCGCCGCGCCGTCACGGCGCTGCAGCCCTGCGGCGGCTGGGGAAGCGCCGCTACCCGTGGCCCGTCGTCTTCGAGAACAGGTTGAGGACGAGCACGCCGGCGACGATCAGCACGATGCCGACGATCGCCGGCAGGTCCAGCGCCTGGCCGTAGATGAGCCACGCCGCGAGGGCGATCAGCACCACGCCGGCACCGGACCACACCGCGTAGGCCACGCCCACCGGAATCGTCCGCAGCGTGAGCGACAGGAAGAAGAAGGCGACCGCGTAGCCCGCCACCACGATCAGCGACGGCCACAGGCGGCTGAAGCCCTCGGACGCCTTCAACGCCGAAGTCGCGATCACCTCGCTGACGATCGCCACGGAAAGGAAAAGCCACTGCTGCATGGATGAAATCCTCTGTTCGGGCCGGTGCGGTGCATTCGACCGCACGCCGCCCATCGTTGTCCGGCGCAATCCTGCCATCAAAGTCCGTTGCGCGGATCGTGCCGACGCGGCAGATTGTTGGCAGTGACAAAGCCAATGTGGCATCCGATGCCTGCCGATCCGCGCCCGCTGCCCGAACTCGTCTCCTTCATCGAAACGCTGCCCGAGCCGCACATCCTGTGCGACCGCGACTACCGCATCATCGCGGCCAACGCGGCCTACCGCAGTTCATGCGCCGGGGGGCGCAGCGTCGTCGGGCGGACCTGCTACGAGGTCTCGCACCGCTACAGCGTGCCCTGCGACCGCGCGGGCGAATCCTGCCCGCTCGCCAGGAGCCTGGATTCCGGCCAGCGCGAACGCGTGCTGCACCTGCACCACACGCCGCGCGGCGAGGAGTACGTCAACATCGAGCTTTCCCCGGTGCGCGATGCGGCCGGCGAGATCACCTGGTTCGTCGAGAAGATGGAGCCGATGCCCGTCGCCCGCGGCGTCTCCGGCCACCATGGGCTGATCGGCCGCGCGCCGGCTTTCCGGCGCATGCTCGAACTGGTGATGCGGGTGGCGCCGTCGGACGCCAGCGTGCTGCTGCAGGGCGAATCCGGCACCGGCAAGGAACTCGTCGCGGCCGCCGTGCATCAGGCCAGCCGGCGCGCCGACCGTCCCTTCGTGGTGGTCGATTGCTCCGGCCTGCCCGAGACCCTGTTCGAAAGCGAACTCTTCGGCCACGAGCGCGGCGCCTTCACCGGCGCGGTGGCGCGCAAGACCGGGCTGGTCGAGGCGGCCAGCGGCGGCACGCTCTTTCTCGACGAGGTCGGCGACATCCCGCTGGGCATGCAGGTCAAGCTGCTGCGCCTGCTCGAAACCGGCACCTATCGCCGCGTCGGCTCCACCGAACTGCGCCGTGCCGACGTCCGCCTGGTCTCCGCCACGCACCGGCCGCTGCAGCAGATGATCCGCGAAGGGCGCTTCCGCCAGGATCTCTACTTCCGCATCAACACCTTCCCCATCCGCGTGCCGCCGCTGCGCGAGCGAACCGGGGACCTGCCGCTGCTGGCATCCTCGCTGCTCGAACGGGTGGCGCCGCACCGCGGCCTCGCGCTGTCGCCGGCGGCGCTGCGCATGCTGGCCGCCTATCCCTTCCCGGGCAATGTGCGCGAGCTGCGCAACGTGCTCGAGCGCGCCAGCCTGATGTGCGACGGCGAGGTCATCGGCCCTGGACACCTTGCAGAGGAAGTCCGCCGACCCGCCTCCCTGCCGGCGGACGAAGCCGGCGGCGGGCAGGGCGCACCGGCCGCCGATGCCACGCCGGACCTGGGGGAGATCCAGCGCCAGGCCCTGCTGCAGGCCCTGCGCGGGCATCGCGGCAGCCGCCGCGAACTGGCGCGCAAGCTCGGCATGAGCGAGCGCACGCTCTATCGGCGGCTGCGCGCGCTCGGGCCCGAGGGGCCGGGCGACTGACGACTGCCAGGGTGCAGTGGCAGTGATCTGACGATTCTGGCGGATCTGGCAGTCCCCCTCCCGCGGCGAGGCCCGGTTCCACGGCATGGCGGGTGGATTCGCATGTGGCACGACGCTTGCACAAGGAGATGCCGGAGCGAAGCCGCGCCGCAATCGCCGTCCGATCGCCGCCTCTACGGTCACCCGCCCCTGGGACGGCTGTTGCGAGGCTCATCCCCCGGCGGCTTCGCTTCGCCTTTTCCATACCAATGCCACCCGCAAGCCTGCCCCGGAGAGCCGCCATGTCCGCCCGTCTAGAAGATCGCCGCAAGTTGCTGATCGCCACCGCCGGTGCAGGCGCGGCGGCGGCGGCCGCGAGCGCCGTACCCTTCGTCGCCAGCCTGACGCCGTCGGCGCGTGCACGCGCGGCAGGGGCGCCGGTGGAGGTCGACGCCGGCAAGCTCGCCGCCGGCGAGATGACGACGGTGGAATGGAAGGGCAAGCCGGTGTGGATCCTGCGCCGTACGCCGCAGATGCTGGCGACGCTCGAAGGCCACGAGGGCCGGCTCGTGGACCCGGCATCCGGGCAGGCGCAGCAGCCCGGGTACGCCGCCAACCGCCACCGTTCCGTCAAGCCCGAATTTCTCGTCGTGATCGGCATCTGCACGCACCTGGGCTGTTCGCCGTCGGAGAAGTTCGCACCGGGCGCGGCGGGCGGCATGAAGGACGACTGGCCGGGCGGATTCCTGTGCCCCTGCCACGGCTCGATCTTCGACCTTGCCGGGCGCGTGTTCCGCAACCAGCCCGCGCCGACCAATCTCGAAGTGCCGCCCTACAAGTGGCTGTCCGATGCCCGGCTCCTCATCGGAGAGGACGACGGCGGCGATGCGGCGTGACACCGCGCAGCGGCGGGGACGCGCCGGCCGGGGATGCGAAGCGGACTCCCGCAGCGGGTGCGCGTAGCCGCGTCCGGCCTCCCATAGCCGCCGGCGACCGTGACACCCTCGCACGCCCGGCTGCCGCGCCGGCCATGCGCCATGCGCTCATCGGCACATGCGTCGCCACTCGTCCGTTTCGTGCCGACACGGCTCCAGCGCCGCCGGAGCCTGCGCGCCGCGATGAAGCCGCATAGGTGAAAATGCGGCGGGCCGCGGCCGCGACACCGCGACGTCCGCCGGCCCTCGGGCAGAGAACGCGGGGACCGTCATATGCCCGCCATCTACATTCGGGTACATCCTCAGGCCGCCCCCCCGCTAGCATGGCGTCCGGCATGCTCTGCCGGACGGCGTCGCCGCCGGCGGGCACCCTTCTTCCAGGACGTCGAAAGACGGGAATCCGCATGAAACCTGTTTCCGTGCCGCTGCCCGCGTGGCGGCGCCTTCTTGCCCGCGGCGGCCCGATGCTGCTGGCGACCCTGGCGCTGTCGGCCTGCATGACCGTCGGCCCCGATTACCACGCGCCGCACGTGGCGGTGCCGGCCGCATGGTCGGTGGCCGGCGATGGCCGCGGCAGCGATCCCGCCGTGCTCGCGGCGTGGTGGCGGCAGTTCGACGATCCGGTGCTGGACGGCCTGGTGGCCGATGCGCTGGCGGCCAATCTCGATCTCGCCACCGCGCGGGCGCAACTGCGCGAGGCGCGGGCGCGGCGCCTGCTGGCGGGCGCCCAGCTCGGCCCGTCGGTGGATGCCTCGGGCAGCGCGCGGCGTTCGCGTTCCAGCGCCGAGAGCGGCAGCGGCAGCGCCGTCAATCTCTACAGCGCCGGCTTCGACGCGAGCTGGGAGCCGGACGTGTTCGGTGGCCTGCGGCGCGGTGTCGAGGCGGCCGAGGCCGATCTCGGCGCGGCGGTGGAAAGCCTGCGCGACGTCCGGGTGTCGCTGCTGGCCGAGGTGGTGCTGAACTACGTCGAACTGAGAACCACCGAGCGCCGCCTGGCGGTGACCGAGGCCAGCGTCGCCGCGCGCGAGGAAACCCACGCGCTGACCGGCTGGCGGTTGCAGGCCGGGCTGGTGTCGGAGCTGGACACCGCGCAGGCGCTGACCGAGCTGGAAAGCGCGCGCGCCGCGCTGCCCGCCTTGCGCACCGCCATCGTCGAGGCCCGCAACCGGCTGGCGGTGTTGTGCGGCCGTGCGCCGGGCGAACTGGCGGTGCGGTTGAGCAGTACGGAGACGACGGGCGTGGCGATTCCGCTGGCCGCCGAGGCCGTCTTCGCCGGCATCCCGGCCGACGTGCTGCGCCAGCGCCCCGACGTGCGCGCCGGCGAGCGCCGGCTCGCCGCCCAGACCGCCCGGCTGGGCGAGGCGCAGGCGGCGCGCTACCCGAGCTTCAGCCTGTCCGGCTCGATCGGCGTGGAAGCGCTGCGCCTGGGCGCGCTCGGCAACAGCGGCGCGGTGGCCCGCTCGCTGCTGGCCGGCGTCACCGCGCCCATCTTCGATTCCGGCCGCATCGCCGCCAACGTCGAGATCCAGGACGCGCTGCTGGAGCAGGCGCGCGTCGCCTACCAGGGCGCGGTGCTGACCGCGCTGGAAGACGTCGAGAACGCGCTGGTGGCGGTCGCCAACGGCACCGAACGGCACACCCAACTCGCGCGTGCGACCGCGGCGGCGCAACTGACCCTGCAGATCGCCCAGCACCGCTACGCCACCGGCCTGACCGACTTCCTCACCGTGCTCGACAGCCAGCGCACGCTGCTCGGCCTCGAAGACGAACTCGCCAGCAGCACCGGCGATCTCGCCAGCGCGCAGATCCAGCTCTACAAGGCGCTCGGCGGCGGCTGGTCGAGCGCCCCCGCCGATGAACCCGGCAACGCCTCATGAACGAGACCCGCATGCAGAACGAAGACAAGGCCGGCGCGCCGGCGACCGGCCTCCACGCCATCCTCGCCGCCAACGGCCGCGGCGGCCTGCGGCGCTGGCGCCTGCCGCTGCTCGGCGTGGCCGTAGCGGCGGTCATCGCCGCCGTGCTGGTGTTCAGGGGCAACGGCGAGGCGAACAGGCCGCAGTACCGCACCGAAACCGCGAGCGTCGATACCCTGGTCGTCGAGGTCTCGGCCACCGGCAATCTCGAACCGACCAACCAGGTGAACGTGGGCAGCGAACTTTCGGGCACCGTCGCCACGGTGCTGGTGGACGACGACGACAGGGTGAAGAAGGGCCAGGTGCTGGCGGTCCTCGACCTATCGAAGTTCGAGGACGCGGTGGCCAAGTCGCGCGCCGCGGTGGCGGTGGCCGAGGCCGGGCTGAAGCAGGCCGAGGCCACCGTGGTCGAGGCGCGCGCCAAGCTCGCGCGCTACCGCGAGGTGGCGCAGCTTTCCGGCGGCAAGGTGCCGTCCAAGACCGAGATGGAGACCGCCGAGGCGGAGTTGGCGCGCGCCGAGGCCAACGTCGCCAGCACCCGGGCCGCCATCGCCGAGGCCAAGGCGGCCTTGCGCACCGACGAGACCAATCTCGGCAAGGCGCAGATCCGCTCGCCGATCGACGGCGTGGTGCTGGCGCGCTCGGTCGATCCCGGCCAGACGGTGGCGGCCTCGCTGCAGGCGGTGACGCTGTTCACCCTGGCCGAGGACCTTTCCAAGATGGAACTCAAGGTGGACGTGGACGAGGCCGACGTCGGCCAGGTCAAGGCCGGGCTGAAGGCGAGCTTCACCGTGGATGCCTGGCCGGGGCGCCGCTTCGAGGCGGAGATCACCCGCGTCGGCTTCAACGCCACCGACGACAACGGCGTGATCTCCTACCCGGCGGTGCTGCGGGTGGACAACGGCGACCTCAGCCTGCGCCCCGGCATGACCGGCACCGCCGAGATCACCACGCTGGTGCGCGACAACGCGCTGCTGGTGCCCAACGCCGCGCTGCGCTTCGCGCCGCCGATAAGCGCCGCGCCGCAGAAATCCGGCGGCGGCGTGTTCGGTTCGCTGATGCCGCGTCCGCCGGCGAGCACGCCGAAGGCGGCCGCGCCGGCCGTCGGCACCGACGGCAGCCAGCGCATCTGGGTGCTGCGCGACGGCCAGGCGGTGCCGCTGCAGGTCAAGGCCGGCGCCACCAACGGCCGCCACACCGAGATCGTCGGCGGCGAACTGCAGGCCGGCATGGCGGTGATCACCGAAGCGCTGGGCGTCAAGCGATGAGCGCCCCCGCCCGGCCGCCCGAAGGGGGCGCTCTTCCTCCCCTGGGGAGGATGTCACGCAGTGACAGGAGGGTCGTTCAATGAGCGCAGCCGAACCGCTGATCCGGCTCGACGCCATCACCAAGACCTACGGCCGCGGCCAGGCGGCCTTCCAGGCGCTGAAGGGCATCACCCTCGACATCGGCGAAGGCGAGTTCGTCGCGGTGATGGGGCCGAGCGGCTCGGGCAAATCCACGGTGATGAACATCCTAGGCTGCCTCGACACGCCCACGACGGGCAGCTACCTGTTCCAGGGCGCCCACGTCGAGCGCCTGTCGCGCGACGAGCGCGCGCTGCTGCGGCGGCACTTCCTCGGCTTCGTGTTCCAGGGCTTCAACCTGCTGGCGCGCACCACCGCGCTGGAGAACGTCGAGCTGCCGCTGATCTACCGCGGCGAGCCCGCGGCCTCGCGCCACGCGGCGGCGCGCGAGGCGCTGCGGCTGGTGGGGCTGGAAGGCTGGGAGCACCATGCGCCCAACGAGCTGTCCGGCGGCCAGCAGCAGCGGGTGGCGATCGCGCGCGCCATCGTCACCGGCCCCAAGGTGCTGCTCGCCGACGAGCCCACCGGCAACCTGGACACCCACAACAGCCAGGAGATCATGGAACTGATCGCCGGCCTCAACCGCGAACGCGGCATCACCGTGCTGATGGTGACGCACGAGCCCGACATGGCCGCCCACGCCCGGCGCATCGTGCGCTTCGTCGACGGCCGGGTGGACAGCGACCGCCGCAACGAGGAGCGCGCCTGATGTGGTGGAACACCCTGCAACTGGCGATGCGCGCCATCCGTCGCAACCTGATGCGCTCCTTCCTCACCATCCTCGGCGTGGTGATCGGCGTCGCCGCGGTCATCACCATGGTGACGCTGGGCAACGGCGCGACGCAGTCGGTGTCGGACCAGATCGCCAGCATGGGCAGCAACCTGCTGATGGCGCGGCCCGGCCAGCGCTTCGGCCCCGGCGGCGAGGACGCGCCCCAGTTCAAGGCGGCCGACGTCGACGCGGTGCGCAACCAGATCGGCGGCGCGGCCGCGGTGGCGCCGGTGGTGAGCAGCAGCGTCACCGCGGTGTATCAGGCGCGCAACTGGAGTGCGGTGGTGACCGGCACCACCGACGCCTACTTTTCCGCCGGCAACTGGACGTTCGCCGCCGGGCGCAGCTTCACCGAGGCCGAGGAGCGTTCCGGCAAGGCGGTGTGCGTGATCGGCGAGACCGTGCGCGACAAGCTCTTCGGCCAGCAGAACCCGGTGGGCGCCGAGATCCGCATCAAGCAGTTCGCCTGCGAGGTGGTGGGGCTGCTGCGCTCCAAGGGCCAATCGGCGATGGGCTCGGACCAGGACGACACCATCGTGATGCCGCTGCGCACCGTGCAGCGCCGCCTCACCGGCAGCCTCGACGTGCGCATGGTCATGGTGTCGGTGGCGGGCAATGCCTCCATCGACGCGGTGAAGGCGCAGTTCGAAGCGCTGCTGCGCGAACGGCGCAAGATCGGCGAGGGCGAGGAGGACGACTTCCGCGTGATGGACACGCGCCAGATCGCCGAGGCGCTCACCGGCACCACCCGCATCCTCACCATGCTGCTCGGCGCGGTGGCGGCGGTGAGCCTGCTGGTGGGCGGCATCGGCATCATGAACATCATGCTGGTGTCGGTGACCGAGCGTACCCGCGAGATCGGCATCCGGCTGGCGATCGGCGCACTCGAACGCGAGGTGCTGCTGCAGTTCCTGATCGAGGCCGTGGTGCTGTCCAGCCTGGGCGGGCTGATCGGCATCGCGCTCGCCACCGCCGCGTCGCTGGCGCTGACCGCGGTGATGCAGGTGCCCTATGTGTTCGACCCGACGATCAACGTGATCTCGTTCCTGTTCTCGGCGGCGATCGGGGTGCTGTTCGGCTACTTCCCGGCGCGCCGCGCCGCGCGGCTCGACCCCATCGAGGCGCTGCGCCATGAGTGAGGGCGGGCAATGCCCGCCGGCCGGCCGCCTCAGTCCCAGGCCAGTGCGCCCCCCGTCTGGTACTCGGTGACCCGCGTTTCGAAGAAGTTCTTCTCCTTGCGCAGGTTGGCCTGCTCGTCCAGCCACGGCAGCACGTTCTCGGCCCCCGGGAAGGGTTCGGCCACACCCACCTGCCGCGCCCGCCGGTTGGCGATGAAGCGGAACTGCTGGACGTGCAGCTCGGCGTTGTAGCCGAGGATGGGCTCGCGCAGGATGTAGCCGGCGTAGGCCGCCTCCGCCGCCTCGGCCTCGTCCCACAGCGTGCGCAGCGCGTCCGGGGCGAGGGCGAGGTTTTCTTCCTTCAGCAGTTCGCGCACCACGCGGATGCCGAAGGCGCAATGCAGCACCTCGTCGCGCATGATGTACTGCAACTGCTCGGCGGTCCCCTTCATCAGGCCCCGCCGCTGCAGCGCGAAGATGGGGGTGAAGCCGTTGTAGAACCAGCAGCCCTCGAAGACGACCGCGAAGAAGAAGTACGAGAGCGCGAATTCGTGCAGCGCGTCGCGGTTGGCGAGGTCGAAGTCGGAACGCATCACCCGCTCCAGGCGCTGGCTGGCCAGCCGGATCTTGCCGTGGATCTCGGGAACGACGCGGTAGCGGTTGTAGATCTCCTGCTGGTCCAGGCCGATGCTCTCGATGCAGTGCTGGTAGGTCCAGGTGTGCAGCGCCTCTTCATAGACCTGGCGCGCCTGGTAGATCTGCAGCTCGGGCGCGCTCATCTTCTCCATCACCGCAAGGCCGATGTTCCGCATGGCCAGGATGTCGGACGTGGTGAGGTAGGCCAGCACGTTGGAGAAGACGTGGCGCTCGGCCCCGGTGAGCTTGTGGTGGTAGTCGTGGACGTCCTGCGCCATGCCGATTTCCAGCGGCGTCCAGTGGTTGCGGTTGGCCTTGAGGAAGAATTCCCACGCCCAGGGGTACTTGAACGGCGCCAACTGGTTGATGTCCGTCTTGCCGTTGACGATGCGCTTGTCCGCCGCATTGACGGGAGCGAGGCTTGGCGGGGCGGACGGTGCCGCCTCCCCGCCGGCGGGCGCGGCCGGCGCGAGCGCGGCAGTGCCCGCCGGAGCGGGTGCGCCCGGCATCGCACGGGTCGCGGCCGGCGCCGCCGGCATGTCCCAGTCGTCGAAACGCAGCGCGCTCATTGGCAAGCCTCGCATTCCGGGTTGTCGATGCTGCAGAAGCGGGGCGCCTCCTGCGCCGGGGCGTCGTCGCGCGCGCCCGCCTTCTCGGTCTGGCTGGCGCCCAGGGTGCGCAGGTAGTAGGTGGTCTTGAGGCCCCGCACCCAGGCGAGCTTGTAGAGTTCGTCCAGCTTCTTGCCCGAGGGCAGGGCGAGGTAGAGGTTGAGGGACTGCGCCTGGTCGATCCACTTCTGGCGGCGGGCGGCGGCTTCGATGAGCCACCGCGGGTCGATCTCGAAGGCGGTGGCGTAGCGTGCCTTGAGTTCGTCCGGAACGCGGTCGATGCGGGCGAGCGAGCCGTCGAAATACTTGAGGTCGGCAGCCATGACTTCGTCCCACAGCCCCAGCGCCTTCAGGTCGCGCACCAGCGCTTCGTTGATGACGGTGAATTCGCCGGACAGGTTCGACTTGACGTAGAGGTTCTGGTAGGCCGGCTCGATGCTGGCCGACACGCCGACGATGTTGGAGATGGTCGCCGTCGGCGCGATGGCGACGCAGTTGGAGTTGCGCATGCCGTAGCGGGCGATGCGCTCCTTCAGGCTCGCCCAGTCCAGGCTCGCGCTGCGGTCGGTGTCGAGGTAGCCGCCGCGGTCGGCCGCGAGCAGGTCGAGGGATTCGTGCGGCAGGATGCCCCTGTCCCACAGGCTGCCGGCGAAGCTCGAATAGCGGCCGCGTTCCCGCGCCAGTTCGGTCGATGCCCGGTAGGCGTGGAAGCACACCGCCTCCATGCTGCGGTCGGCGAACTCGACGGCTGCCGGCGAGGCGTAGGGCAGGCCCAGCCGGTACAGGCAATCGGCAAAGCCCATGATGCCCAGCCCCACCGGGCGATGCCGCAGGTTGGCGTTGCGCGCCTTGGGCGTGGCGTAGAAGTTGATGTCGATCACGTTGTCCAGCATGCGCATGGCCGTCTGTATCGTGCGCGACAACTTCTGCAGGTCCAGCTCGCCGTCCTTCAGGTGCGCCGGCAGATTGACCGAGCCCAGGTTGCACACCGCGGTTTCCGAAGCCGAGGTGTTGAGCGTGATTTCCGTGCACAGGTTGGAGCCGTGGACCACGCCCGCATGCTGCTGCGGAGAGCGCAGGTTGCAGGCGTCCTTGAAGGTGATCCACGGATGCCCGGTCTCGAACAGCATGGTGAGCATCTTGCGCCACAACTGCACCGCCGGAATCTTCTTGTGCAGGCGGATCTCCCCCGCCGCGGCCCTGGCCTCGCAGGCCAGGTAGGCTGCCTCGAACGCCGCGCCGAACTTCTCGTGCAGGTCGGGCACGTCCACCGGCGAGAACAGCGTCCACTCGCCGTTTTCGTGCACGCGCTTCATGAACAGGTCCGGAATCCAGTTGGCGGTGTTCATGTCGTGGGTGCGGCGGCGCTCGTCGCCGGTGTTCTTGCGCAGCTCCAGGAATTCCTCGATGTCGAGGTGCCAGGTTTCCAGGTAGGCGCAGACCGCGCCCTTGCGCTTGCCGCCCTGATTGACGGCCACCGCGGTGTCGTTCACCACCTTGAGGAAGGGGATCACCCCCTGGCTCTGGCCGTTCGTCCCCCTGATGCGGCTGCCCAGGGCGCGCACCGGCGTCCAGTCGTTGCCCAGGCCGCCGGCGTACTTCTGCAGCAGCGCGTTCTCCTTGATGGCCTGGTAGATGCCGTCGAGGTCGTCGTCGACGGTGGTGAGGTAGCACGACGACAACTGCGGATGCATCGTGCCGCTGTTGAACAGCGTCGGCGTCGAGCACATGAAGTCGAAGCTGGAGATGAGGTCGTAGAACTCGATGGCGCGGGCCTCGCGGTCGATCTCGCCCAGCGCCAGCCCCATCGCGACGCGCATGAAGAAGATCTGCGGCAGCTCGATGCGCTGCCCTTCGACGTGCAGGAAATAGCGGTCGTAGAGCGTCTGCAGGCCCAGGTAGCCGAACAGCAGGTCGCGTTCCGGCTTCAGCGCCGACGCCAGCCGGACGAGGTCGTATTCGGCCAGGCGGGGGTCGAGCAGGCCGGCCGCGATGCCGCGCCCGACGAACTCCGGCAGGTATTCGGCATAGGCCGGCGCCATGTCCTGCGGCGCCACCGCGCGGCCGGCGACCTCCTGCACCAGGCTGCCGAGCAGCAGGCGGGCGGTCGCTTGGTCGTAGCCCGGTTCGCGCTCGATGAGGGCGCGCGCGGCGAGGATGAGCGCCTGCTGCACGTCGGCCATGGCGACGCCGTCGTAGAGGTTCTTCAGCGCCTGCTCGAGGATCAGCCGTGCCGACACGCCTTCGTCCAGGCCGGCGCAGGCAGCCTCGCAGGTCTCCAGCAGCGCGGCCACGTCGAGCGGGCGGCGTTCGCCGTCGACCGTGACGTGCAGCGCCGGCGCGCCCCGGGCCTCGGCCAGCGCCGCGCGTTCCGCCGCCCGGCGCTCGCGGTACAGCACGTAGGCGCGCGCCACGTCGTGCTCGCCGGAGCGCATCAGCGCCAGTTCGACCTGGTCCTGGATGTCCTCGATATGCACCGTGCCGCCGTCCGGCAGCCGGCGGGTCAGGGAGCGGACGACGATGTCGGTCAGGCGCGCCACCAGTTCGCGGACGCGCGACGACACCGCGCTCTGGCTGCCCTCGACGGCGAGGAAAGCCTTGGTCATCGCAAGCGCGATCTTTTCGGGATCGAAGGCGACGACGGCGCCGTTGCGGCGGATGACCTGAAGTGCGGCGAGCGCGGATTCGCTGCCGACGGGCAGTGCTGATACGTTCGAGGACACGGCGATTCTCCGGATCGGGGGGCGGGGAACCGGCGGAGCATGCCGCACGCAAGCCGGCTTGCGCCCGCGGCAGAACCCGCGGCGGCAGACGACTTGCGAACGGAAACGAGCAGCGGCATGCACGGACCTTTCGCCAGGGACACCCCGCCCCGTCATTGGTTGGAAGGACGTTGCGGCAGGTCTCCTGGCTCTCGGTTCATCGCGCTCCGCCGCCTTCCCGGTACGCGACCAGTGGCGACGATGGCGAAGCGCTCGCCGATGACAGTTGCGGGGGCAGCTCCGGAATTCAGGCTGGCGGCCTGGCACCGGATTCCCTTTTAATCCCCGGACGGGGAACCGTTCAACGCCGGGAAGTCTAGTGGCCCGGGCTCCGGGCCGTCAAGCCGGATGACGCTACCGATAGTTGCCGGGTCGCCAGTTTCTACTACAGGTAGTATCCTGCTGCATCCCGCCGCCGCCCGGGCGGGGAGAATGGATGCGGTGCCGGCGAAGGATTCCACCCGGCGCGTTGCGCCCGGACACGCCAGCCGCCTCCTCGATCGCGGAGCCCTTCGCAGCGAAGCGGCGGGAGCGGCAGTGTCCTGATTCCAACCAACCTGGTCATTCGTCTTGGAAGCCCTGCGTCTGTGTTTCCTCTTCGCCGTGACGGCGCTGGCCGAGATCGTCGGCTGCTATCTGCCCTGGCTCGTCCTCAAGCAGGAGCGGAGCCCCTTGCTGCTGGTCCCGGCGGCGCTTTCGCTGGCCCTGTTCGCATGGCTGCTCACGCTGCATCCCACCGCCGCCGGCCGGACCTACGCCGCATACGGCGGCATGTACATCGCGGTCGCCCTGCTCTGGCTGAGATTCGTCGATGGCGTGCCGCTGACGCGCTGGGACGTCGCCGGGGCGGCGATCGCGCTCTTCGGCATGGCGGTCATCGCCCTGCAGCCGCCGGCCGATTGAGGCCGTAGCCTCGCCGCCGTCGCAGAGGTGGCATGGAAGGGGCGGCGGAAGCGCGCGGCCCGGATCAGCCGGCCTTGCCGCGGGCCGGCTTCCGTTTCTTGTCGCGTTCCCCGCGTGTCGTGCCCTTCACTGCCGTTCCCTTCGCCGCCGCGCTGCTGCGGCCGGCGTCCGCCTGGTCCAGCCACAGCAGGGCGTCGACGTAGGACATGAACTGCTCCAGGTAGGCCGGCGAAAGCTTGCGCATCTGCGTGAGCGAGCGCAGCACGAGGTGGTGCGAGTTGAGCGGGCCGGCGTTTTCGGGCGCGTGCGCCAGCGCGTGGGAGAACTGCCGGTCGATGCCGAGCTTCGACCAGGTGCGGCGGAAATGTTGCAGCGATTTCAGCTCGACCCGCGGCCCGTCGGCGGCCGGGGCGGGTGCGCCGGCCGGCGCGTGCCGCCCGGCATGGGCGAGCAGTTCGGCCAGCGGGCTGCGGCGGGCCCGGGCTCCCAGCGCGGTGAGCCGGCGACGCAGGGCGCCGAAATCGCCCGCCTCGCAGTCTTGCCGCAGCGCGTCGACGGCTTCCGGAAAGCGGTCCGCCGCGTGCGCGACGGCATCTTCGGCCTCGCGTCGGGCGCTGTCGAAGCGTTCGGCGTAGCCGGCGATCGCCGCTTCCAGCCTTTGGTCCAGCAGGCGCCGGACGTCGTCCCGCCGGGCTGCGGCCCGCTGCGCCAGGGCTTCGAGGAAGCGCAGGCCGACCGGATCGAAGCGTTCCGCGCCCCGCGCCCGCAGGGCTTCGAGCGGCGGCGCGGCGGGCGTGCCTTGCGGCGCGGCGTCCGGCGTGGCGCCGGCTCGGGCGGCTTCGTTCATCGGGGCGTTCCGTCCGCCCTGGACGACTTCGGCACCGGCGCCATCTCCACGCGCCGGTTGCGGGAGCGCCCTTCGGCGTCGGCATTGGAGGCCACCGGCTGTTCCGGCCCGAAGGCCGCGGCGAAGATCGACGAGGACGGGATGCCTTCGTCGATCAGGGCGCGGGTCACGGTCAGGGCGCGCTGGGCGGAAAGTTCCCAGTTGTCGGCGAACTGCCGGTTGCTGTCGTGCACCGGCCGGTCGTCGGTGAAGCCGCTCACCATCAGCATCTCGTCGCGGCTGCCGAGATAGGCGGCCAGCGGCGGCGCCAGGCTCTTCAGGAGTTGCCGGCCCTCGGGCTGCAGCGCGTCGGAGTTCAGCGCGAACAGCACGCTGCCGCTGATGCCGATGCGGCCGTCGTCCAGCGTCACGCGGCCGGCGGCGAGCGGCACGGCCAGGGCCTTCTCCAGCGCTTCGCGCCGCTGTTCCTCGATGCGGCGTTTCTGCACCTCGGCCTCCAGCGTGGTCGCCAGTTCCAACTGGACGCCGAGCACGCCCACCAGGATCAGCACGAAGGCGCCCAGAAGGCCGGACATCAGGTCGCCGAACACGGCCCAGACCGGCGTGGAATGCTCGATGCCGGCGTCGATCTCGTCCATCGTCACACCTCGCCGGCGAGCGAGGGCTGCCGGCCGGAGATCTGCTGCAGGTCGTCCACGATCCGCTTCTGCGACATCAGGCTCAGGTCGATGATCTCGCGCGCCTGGGCCACGTAGTAGGCGAGCTGTTCGTCGCTGCGTGCCATGGACTTGTCGAGCGCGCCTTCGACGCGCTGCAGCGTTTCCATCAGCTTGGCGCTGGAGTCGCCGAAGAGCTGCACCGCGAGCCCGAAAGCCTCGGTGAGGCTGGCCACCTCGACGGCGCCGCCGGCGACCTGGCTGGCCGCGTCGGCCATCTTCGCGGATTCCGCGTCGACGCGTTCGGCGAAGCGGCTGCCGGCGGTTTCGAGCGCCGCGGCGGAGGATGCCACCAGGGCGTCGATCGCCTCGCGCTGTTCCGTCGATGCGTGGTTGATCGCGGCGAGCAGCGCGCCCAGGGTTTCCATGATGCGGTTGCGCTCGGCCAGCATCTCGTTGTCGCGCGCGATGCTGGCGGACAGTTCCCGGCGCAGTTCACCGATGACCTCGGCCGCGGCGCGCGGCGCCTCGGCGGCGGTCTGCATGAGCCCGGCCATCTGCTCGATCGTCCGGCCGGCCTGGGCCTGCGCGGCGGCGGCGATGTCGCGGGCGGTGTCGTCCAGCGCCTCGCAGATTCGTTCCTGCTGGGCGCGGGCGTGTTCGCCGGCCTGCTGCCATTCCTGCCGCAGCGCCGCGGTCATCGCCGCCAGGGCTTCGGTCTGCGCCGCCAGCCGGGCCTGGTCCGCGGCGGCCAGTTCGGCGCGCAGGGCGGAGGCGGCTTCGCTCGCCCCGGCGAGCAGCGAGGCCGAACGCTGGCCGAAGGTCTCGGCGAAGGCGCCGAGGGCGGCGCGCAGTTCGGCGTTCAGCGTGTCGCCGGCCTGCTCGTGGCGGGCCAGCGCCGCCGTCCACGTGCCGGACACGGTGTCGACCGCCGCGCCGAAGCGCCGGGCGATGCCGTCGAGCTGCGTCCCGACGGCTTCCGTGAGGCCGGCGTGCAGCGCGCGGGTTTCCTGCGCCATGCCCGCCGTCGTGGCCGCCAGTTCCGCCCGCAGGCCGGCATGGGCGCCTTCCACCGAGGCGAGCAGCGCAGCCGAACGCTGCGCGACGGTGTCGGCATGGGCCGTCAGCGTGTCCTGCAGGCTGCGGGCCACGGATTCGCTGCTGTGTTCGTGGCGGGCCAGCGCCGCGGTCCAGGTATCGGATACGGTGGCGACGGCGCCGTCGAAGCGTGTCGAGAGCCCGTCGAGCTGGGCGGTGACGGTGTCGGCCACGCGCTGCTGCAGATCGGCCGTTTCCCGCGCGATGCCGGCCATGGTGGCCTCCACCGCCGGCCGGATCGCGTCGCCGGCGAGGCGCGCGCTTTCCGTCAGGCTGTCCCCGAGCGACTTGCCGACGGATTCCGCCAGCCCGGAATACGCCTCGCGCGCGTCCTGGTAGAAGCGCTGCTGCTCGGTGAACAGGCGCTCGTTCAGTTCGCGCTGCTGGCGTTCCATCTGCGCCATCATCGCCTGCAGCGTGCCCACCACCTCGGGCAGCGCCTGCGCCTGCTGCTGCACCGCCCTGAAGGTTTCCTGGCGTTGATGGGCGCGCGAGAAGCCGCGCAGATCGGTGGCGATCTTCGTGTCCAGCAGTTGCGACGCCTGCAGCCGCGCGCGGCGGCACAGGGCCGACATCAGCCCCAGCATGGCGGAGGCGGCCACGCCGGCCACCGAGGTGCCGAAGGCCACGCCCAGCCCCTTCACCGGGGCGGAGAGCGCGGAGCGGATGGCGTGCAGGTCGGTGGTGCTTTCCAGCGCCACCACCGCGCCGTTGAGCGTCACCACCATGCCGAGGAAGGTGCCGAGCATGCCCAGCAGCACCAGCAGCCCCACCAGGTAGGGCGTGACCGCCGGTCCGGGCAGGGCGGCGCGTTCGCCTTCGAGGCGCAGGCGCACCGGGTTGCGCAGCGATGGCGGCAACCGGCCGAGCCAGTCGCCCGGTTCCGGCAGGCCGTCGGGGATGTTCGCCAGCGCGCGTTCCAGCGCGGCCGTGGCGCGGTGGAAGCGCAGCAGTTCCACCGCACCGGCGACATGGACGGCGCCGATCAGGGCCGTCACCGCCAGGGCCAGCGCACTGTGGCCGATGTAGCCGGCGCCCACCCAGGCGACGGCGAGCAGGCCGGCGACGAAGGCGGCCACGCAGATGCTTTTGTTCATTGCTGCTTTTCTACCTCGTTGTCGAGTGCCTCGATCAGCCCCGCGACCGGCTGCAGGCGCAGTTCCAGCTCGGCCAGCAGCACCGCCCGCATCTCGCCGCAGAACCGCGCCAGCCAGCCGCCCGGCTCCATCCACCGGGCCGGATCGTCCGCCGTCTCCGCGTCGGCCCGTGCCGCCCGGTGCGCCTGGAACAGGCGCTCAAAGCGCCCGGCCAGCAGCGCCGGCACTGTCGCCAGCAGGGTGCGCTCCCGGTCGGCCAGGGCCTGGTCCATCGCCGCATCCAGGGCGGCGAGCCGCGCGAGGACGGGCGACTGCCGGGACAGCGCGGCCCGCACCGTGGCCCGCAGCGGGCCGACGTTCGCGTTCATGTCGCGCTGGTGCGCGAGATAGTAGCGATGGTAGGGGCCGAAGTCGGACGCGCTCTCCACCGTGTCGTGCGGCAGCGGGGCCGGCAGCGCGATGCGCGCCTTGCCCGGGTTCTGCACGCCGTCGATGGTGATCGATTCCGCCAGCGTGCCGCGCACGCGCGCGAACGCCTGCCGCGCCGGTGAGGGCGCGGCGGCCGGCGCACCGGATTCCCCCGCCGCCGCATCGAGGGCGGAGTACAGCGACAGCGCATGCGTGAAGTCCAGCCAGTCGCCCAGCCGCTCGGCGAACGACTGCCGCGCCTCCGCGACGTCCGCGACCGCGAGCCCGGACAGGAGGCGAACCAGTCCGGCGCTGTTGAAATGCGTGCGCGGAAGTCCTTGCGCCATAAGAAAGTTCGGGGCCGGATCGGCGAAAAAGGCGCAAGGCTACTACAAAGCGGCGGCCGGGTCAGCGGTGGCGGGAGCCTTCGGGTGGGAGATCGTCGCGCTCCCTTCCCGCTCCGTTCGCCTCGTCGATCAGCCATTGCCTGACCGCCGCGGCGGCCGGCCGCAGGGGCAGCCTGCGGTGGTGGACCACGTAGTAGCCCTGGGAGAGCGGCAGCGCGTGCGCGAAGGGTTCCACCAGCGAACCCGCGGCCACTTCCGCTTCGACCAGATGCGGGCTGGTCATCACCACGCCCTGTCCCTGCCGGGCGGCTTCGATGGCCGTCAGGCTCTGGTCGAAGTGGATGCGCGGGATGGCGTCGATCCGGGCATCCGGAAGGCCGCTGCAGGCCCGCAGCCAGGCGGGCCAGTGCGGCTGCAGCGTGGTCACGAGCAGGGTGGCGCGCGTGAGGTCGTCCGGCACGCGCAGGTCCAGCGACGCGAGGTAGCGCGGATTGCCGTACGCGCGGCCTTCGTCCTGCAGCAGCAGCGTGGCGTCCAGGTCGGGCGCCCGGCCGTCGAAATAGCGGATGGCGAGGTCGATCGGCTCGCGTTCGAAGTCGATCACCTGCGGCGTGGCGTTGAGGTGCAGTTCGATGGCCGGATGCCGCCGCAGCAGGCCGGCCATGCGGCGGGTGAACCATTGCGCCGCGAAGCCGGGGGGCATGGACAGCGACACCGCCATGCTGCGGCTGTTCCTGAGCTTGTCGCTGGCATCGACGATCTGGGCCAGCGCCGGCTGGATGCGCTGCCAGTAGGCCAGCGCCGCTTCGGTCGGCTGCACCTGGCGGGTCCGGCGCACGAACAGCGCCACGCCCAGCCATTCCTCCAGCTTCTGGATCTGCTGGCCGACGGCGCCGGGGGTGACGAAAAGCGCTGCCGCGGCAAGAGAAAAACTGCCCGTCCGCATCGCGGCATCGAACGCGACGAGCGCTTTCATCGGTGGATGGCGATTCATGGAATAGAAAATCTACGGCATGGCCCATATTAGATCGTTTGTCGGCGGCGTGCCGGGCCAGCACAATCGGCCTCGTCTTCCACACGGGGTGGAGCCATGTTCCACACCCTGCGCCGCCCGGGCGTGCTGGCGGTCGCTCCATACGAGGGAGTCTGAACGATGACAGAACCGCACTATCTCGACGACCTCGCGGTCGGGCAGAAATTCGGCTCCGGCCGTCTGGCGATCGATGCCGGGGCGATCTGGCGCTTCGCCGCCGAGTTCGACCCGCAGCCCTTCCACCTCGACGACGGCGCGGCGCGGGACACGATCTTCGGCGGGCTGGCGGCCAGCGGCTGGCATACGGCCGCGCTCACCATGCGGCTGCTGGTGGACGGCGAGTTCCGGCCGGCCGGCGGCATCGTCGGCGCCGGACTGGAAGAACTGCGCTGGCCCCGCCCGGTGCGCCCGGGGGACGAGCTGCGCGTCGAAAGCGAGGTGCTCGAAGTCCGGCCGTCGCGCTCCCGGCCGGAACAGGGCATCGTCCGGGTGAAGGTCACGACGCTGAACCAGGACGGGGAGGCGCTGCAGATCTACGTCGCGAGCCTGGTCGTGCGGCGCCGGCCGTAGGGGCCGCGGCCGCGGCGGCAGGGGATGCCCCGGACGTGGAGGGCGTACCGGGGAACGCCGGGGAGGCCCATCCCCCCGGCGTGTTCCGATGGCCGGCCGGCGGACCGGCCTGCCGGCTTCAGGGCGCGTCGCGCCGCTTCAGCCCCTGCAGGATGTGCCGCGCCAGCGCCTCGTAGTCGCCGTCGAAGTGATGGCCGCCGGAGGTGCGGATGAGTTCGAGGCCGTTGCCGACCTGCGGGCATGCGGCCTCGTCGTCGTCCTCGCCGTAGAAGCACTGCACCCGCTGCGGCTCGATGCGCCGGACTTCGGGCAGGGTGGGCAGCGCACCGCTGCCGTGCTGCCGCAGCCAGCCGGCGACGGTGACCTCGAAATCCGCCGTCGCCGAGAAGCCGAGCAGCGACAACTGCGCCACCGCCGCCCGGTCCGCGGCCGCGAGGCGGTTGTACAGCGCCGGCAGCACGTCGGCGCCGAAGGAAAAGCCGATCAGCGCGACCTTGTCCGCGCCCCACTTGCGGCGGTAGGCATCGATGATGCGGCCCAGGTCGTGCGCGGCCTGTTCCGGGCTGCGGTGCGTCCAGAAATAGCGCAGCGCGTCCACCCCGACCACCGGCAGGCCGTTGCGCTGCAGGATCGCGGCGAGCGACTTGTCGAGGTCGCGCCAGCCGCCGTCGCCGGAGTACAGCACGGCGAAGGCGCCGCCCGGATGGGCGACGGGAAGCTCGACCAGCGGCAGGTCGGCCACGCCCGCCGCCCCGGCCGGCGGCAGCGGCGCGGGCAGGGCGTCCAGCAGGGCGGACAGGGGCGATGCCTGGGGGGCGTCCGCCAGCTTCGCGTCCGGATGGCGGGCGGAGAATCCGGCCGCCTGCCGGCGGACGGGCGCCGTCGCCGCAACGCTGAGCCGGATGTCGACGCCGTAGGGCAGCCGGCCGGCGGGCAGGTCGTAGGCCGGCAGATCGTGCGGCGGCGGACCGGCGGGGCGGGGCGCGTCGGTGCACAGGGGCTTGCGGCCGGGCAGCGCGGGGTCGGGGTCGACCGCCAGCACGCGGTCTATCGTGGCGGTGGATGCCTGGCCGGCGACTTCGAGCGCCATCGTGCCGCCTGCCCGCATGCCGGCGAGCACCGGGAAGCGGTAGGCCGGCGCGCCCGCCTCGCGCTGCGCCTGGTGGCTGGCGGCCTCGATCTCGCCGATCAGCGTGGCGCAGGCGTCCCGGCTCGCCGCCATGCGGCGCAGGGTGGCCGCGAGGTCGATGCCGATGACGATCTGCCCGCGTCCGGCGAGCGTGGTGGCGATGCCGCGTTCCGCATCGCCCCAGCCGTCCGCGCCCGAGAACAGTACGACGGTGCCGGTGGGCGCGGCGCGGGGGAGCACGATCTCGGGCGTGCCTATGGTCGCCTGCGCCGGCATCGCGGCGCGGGCCGTGGCGGCGCACAGCAGCGCGGCCGCGGCCAGCAGGTGTCTGCGCAGGCTCATCGTCCGCCCGCCTTCTGCCCGTTGTTCGTGCATGTGCCGTTCATTTTCCGATCACGCCCTTGAGTCCGCCGCCGATCAGCACGGTGATGTCGGTCAGCGCCAGCATGGGGTTGATGCCGCCGCCGACGGCAAGATAGCGCGGCTGCCATTCGGGGCGGAACTTGGCCTTGAAGGCGCGCAGGCCGGAGAAGTTGTAGAAGCGCTCGCCGCGCTCGAACACCGCGCGGCCCACGCGGTGCCACACCGGCGCCGCTTCGCTCGCCGACAGGCCCGACAGCGGCGCCATGCCGAGGTTGAACGAGGCGTAGCCGGCGGCCTTGAAGTGCAGCATCAAGCGCGTGAGCAGGACTTCCATGACGCCGCCGGTGATCTCGGGGACGAAGCGCATCAGGTCGATGCTGGCCTCGTCGCGGAGGCCCGTCAGCAGCAGGTTGGCGAAGGCCACGATGCGCCCGTCCTGCGTCAGCACCGCCACCGGCTGGCCGCGCAGGTAGGCGGGGTCGAACGCCCCCAGCGAGAAGCGCTTCTCGCGCACCTTGTGATGCGCCACCCAGGCCTGCGACACGGCGGCGAGTTCGGCCATCCGGCCGGGCACCTCGTCCGGCGGCAGGATGGCGAATTCGAGCCGTGCGCGCTCGGCGCGGTTGAGTGCCTGGCGCAGGCCTGCGCGCCGGGCGCCCTTCACGTCGAAATCGGCCAGCGGCACCCGTGCTTCCTCGCCGAGCTTGAAGGCCATCAGCCCCGCGTCGGCATACAGCGCCAGCGAATCGGCGCCCACCTGGTAGAACACCGCGCGGCCGCCGGCGCGGCCGGCCATCTCGACGAAGCGCCAGACGAGTTCGGGCCAGCATTCGCGCGGGCCGACGGGGTCGGACAGCGCAACCCACGAGCGCCCCTGCCGGCCGTACATGATGAAGGCGCGCCCGTCGGCCGAGAACAGCAGGCTCTTGTCGCCCATCGCGGCCAGGCAGGCGTCGGTGCGCGGCTGTGCCGCGACGATGCGCATCGCCTGGTCGAGCGCCTGGGGCGTGGGCGGCGCCGTCGTGCCCGCGAAGGGGCGCAGCAGCAGCCAGCCGGCGCCGAAGCCCGCCGTCAGTATGATGCCGACCATGGCGCGCAGGCTGCGCGGTGCCTCGCCCGACAGTTCGAACTGCCACCACAGCTCGTGCGTGTAGGCGACCTCCTTGTAGACGAAGAACAGCAGTGCGGCCGCGGTCACGAGCAGCGTGCCCATCGCCGCCAGCCAGCCGGGCGACAGTGCCTGGTGCAGCAGCGAGGCGGGCCGCGAGAACACCCGGCGCGAGGCCACCAGCGCCAGCAGCAGCGTGGCCAGCAGCGCGATCTCTCCCGCCGCCATGCCCTTGGCCATCGACAGCATCATCGACAGCGGCACCAGCACCATCGCCAGCCACCACGCGCCGTCGAGCCTGAACACCAGCCCGCGCGCCACCAGCAGCAGGACCACGCCGAGGACGCTGCCCAGGAAGTGGGCGCCTTCGACCAGCGGCAGCGGCGCCCAGGCCCAGGGCGGGCCCGGCGGCGTCACGCCGGAGAAGATCAGCACCGCACCCAGCACCAGGGTGAGGGCGCCGATGGCCGGCGGCGCCATGCGCGTGGCCGCGCGCAGCGCCAGGCGGGCGAGCGGGCTTGCCGCCACCCGGCGCATCTCGAGGATGGAGATGGCGAGCACCGCCAGCACCAGCGGCACGACGTGGTAGATCACGCGGTACAGCACCAGGGCGCCCAGCACGGCGTCGAGGCCCGCGCGGTCGCCGAGGCCGGCGACGATCACCGTCTCGAACACGCCCAGCCCGGCCGGCACGTGGCTCAGCACGCCCAGCCCGACGGCGACGGCATAGAGCGCGATGACGGCGGGCAGGCTGACGCTGCCCGCCGGCAGCAGGACCCACAGCACCGTCGCCGATGCCGACACGTCGACCGCGGTGGCGAGGAACTGGCGCAGCATCAGCCGGCGCGACGGCAGGCGCCAGGCGCGGGCGAAGAGGGTCACCGTGCGCCCCGCGCCGGCGGTGAGCACGAGCCCCGCCAGGGCCGCCACCACCGCGGCGCCGAGCCATTGCAGGCCCGCCGGCGGCAGCGGCAGGCGCGCGAATTCGCCGGCCGCCGCCACCATGCCGAGACCGGCCACGCCGGCCAGGCCCAGGCCGAAGGCCACGGTGACGAAGGCGACGATGCCGGCGATCTCTTCCGGCTCCAGGCCCTGGGAGGTGTAGAAGCGGTAGCGGATCGCCCCCGCGGTGAGCGGCCCGAAGCCGACGGTGTTGCCCACCGCATAGGCGCAGAAGGAAGTCAGCGCCACCACCGGCAGGGGCAGCCGGCGGCCGACGAAGGCCAGCGCCCCGAGGTCGTAGAGCGTCAGCGCGGCGAAGCTCAACGCGGTGCAGGCCAGCGCCGCGAGCAGGGCGGCCGGCCCGATGCCGGCGATGGCCGAGCGCAGGTCGGCGTACGACACGTCCGACGCCAGGTGGCCGACCGCGAACCAGGCCAGGATCAGCAGCAGGGCCGCGACCACCGGCATGGCGAGGCGGCGCAGCACCTTCGTCCGCTCCGCGAATGCGCTCCGCCCGTCGTCCGTCGTCGTGTTTTCCTGCATGCGGTCATCCTCCGCGTGGTGGTCCGCTCCGCCGGGCAGTGCGCGGCGGACGGGTTGCTGTCGCGGTATTGGGCTGGCGCGCAGCGGATCGCCTGGGCATGCATCCCGGAGAGGGAAGGGTAACGACATTTTCATTGTTGCGTGGCCTCGTCGCGTGCGCGGCCTCCATCGGGCCGGACAGGGTTGCAGCGTAGATGCGTGCGACTTAACGCAGGCTTAAGGCCGCATCCCGGCGCGGATCGTGCCGCCGCGCTTGTCGCGGCCACGGCGCATGCAAGAAAATGACGTGCCGCTGCCGCGAGCCGCCCCATCCTGTCCATCAGCGCCGGAGCCCCGTCCATGCACAAGCGCGACACCTCCCTCACCACCGATCAGAAGGCCCTGCAGGTCAATCTCGACAAGTACAAGTACGGCTCCATCGTGGAGATCGGGGCCGGGCAGGAGGTGGCGCGCCGCTTCTTCCAGGTCGGCGCCGCCGCCGGGACCGTCGCCAAGACCATGTCGGCCTACGACATGGCGGTGAGCGACGACATCTACGGCCACGTCGACCGCTACGTCAGCCGCGCGCGGCTGCTGCAGATGCTCGACAAGGAGTTCGACCAGGTGGTGGCGCGGCTCGCCCACGTGCGGCCGAAGAACACCACCTTCTTCGCCTACGCCGCCACCGTCACCGCGCGCAGCTTCAAGCAGAAGAACGAATGCCACGGCTGGGTCGGCATCCGCCTGCAACTGCACCCGGGCGCCGCGCCCAGCGACGTGATCCTGCACGTGCGCATGCTGGACAACGACAACGCGCAGCAGGCCGAGGCGCTCGGCATCCTGGGGGTGAACCTGATCCACGGCGCCTTCTTCAACCACCACCATCCCGAATGGGTGATCGAAGGGCTGGCCGACGGGCTGGGCTCCGAGCGCATCGAGGTGGACCTGATCCACTTCTCCGGCCCCTACTTCGACGAGGTCGAGAACCGCCTGATGAACCTGCACCTGATCCGTAGCTGGCTGACGCGGGCGGTGGTGTTCAACCCGGCGGGCGAGGTCGTGGTGCCGGGCGAACTGTTCTACCGCAAGCCGGTGATGGTGATCCGCGGCAGCTTCAAGCCGGTGACCTGCGTCAACGTGGACATGATGACCGCCGGCCTGAAGCAGTTCAGCCAGCTCGCCGCGGTCGACCAGGACGAGATCGTGTCGCTGGCCGAGATCACGATGAATTCGCTCATCAGCGGCGACAACGTCGATGGCGCCGACTTCCTCGCCCGCATCGACCTGCTCGCCTCGCAGGGCTACACGGTGATGATCTCCGACTACGTGCGCTTCTTCCGCCTGCGCGCCTACCTGCGGCGCTACACGCAGAAGCCGATCGGCATCGTGCTGTCGGTGCGCGACTTCGGCTCCCTGTTCGACGAGAAGTACTACGACGGCCTGGAGGGCGGCATCCTGGAAGCCTTCGGCAAGCTGTTCCCGGACAACACCCACGTCTATGTGTACCCGTCGCGGCCCAGCGGCGGCGGCGCGGAACTGGTCACGCTCGACAACGTCGAGGTGCCGCCCAACCTGCGCCACCTGCTGGCCCACCTGGTGGACAACTGCAAGCTGCTCGCGGTGCAGCCGCTCGACGACAGCCACCTGCACATCGACGTGGCCGAAGTGCTCGCCGGCCTGCGCCGCGGGCGCGGCGCGTGGGAGAAGGACGTGCCCGAACCGGTGGCGCAGCGCATCGTCGGCGGGCGGCTGCTGGGGTATGACACCGAGTAGGGCGGGGCTTGCGGCGGGTTGCCGCCGCGGCGCGGTCAGTACGTCTGGATCGCCTGCCGCAGGCTCAGCGCCTCCTTCAGCATCTCGGCCAGTTCCCGCTGCCAGGCGGCCCGCAGGTCGAAGCGGCTGACCATCCACAGGTCTCCCGGGGTGTCCGGGCGGTCGGGGAGCACCGGGCGGAGGTCGGGATGGCTGGCCGCGGTGACGCTGGGCATGACGGCTACGCCCATCCCCAGTTCGCACATGCGCGCGAGCATCAGCATGCTGTCGGAGCGGCTGACCACCCTCCCGTGCAGCCCGAGTTCCTCCCACGTCAGTTCGCGGTAGGCGAAATTGTGGTCGCTCGAGGGAAAGCCCAGGTTCATCGCGAGCAGGTCGTGGCTGGCCGACTCGGGGCGTATTCCGCGGGCGGCCAGCCGCGCGAGGTAGTCCCGGCTGGCGTAGGCGTTGAGCCGGAGATCGCCGATCTTGCGGATGCGCAGCGAGCC
The DNA here is from genome assembly GCF_002354895.1 of Thauera sp. K11. NCBI lineage: Bacteria > Pseudomonadati > Pseudomonadota > Betaproteobacteria > Rhodocyclales > Zoogloeaceae > Thauera > Thauera sinica. The sequence continues at coordinate 3,615,604 of NZ_CP023439.1, read as the reverse complement.
GCCGTTGCGCAGCGGCCGGGCGAGGCGGATGGCGATGTCGACCTGCTCCTTCTCGAGGTCGACGAAGTGGGATTCGGTGGTGATGTTCAGGACGATGCGCGGGAACTTGCGCTGAAATTCGCAGAAGGCTTCGCTGAACAATTCGGCGCAGACATCGAGCAGGGTGATGGAGATGACGCCGGTGTTTTCCTGGCTCGAACTCGAGAAGGCGCGGGCGGCTTCTTCCATGCGCAGCGCGGCGCCGACCAGTTCGACCTGGTCGGGCGCCGCTTTCGAGCCGTGCTCGGTGCGCACGAACAGGGTCCGGCCCATGCGCTGCTCGAGCGTGCGTATGCGCCGCCGCAGGGTGGAGTCGTCGATGCGCTCCATCTCGGCGGCAACCGCGTAGTCGCCGTGGCGGTCCAGCGCGAGAAAGGCGCGGATCAGGTCCCAGGGAAGGTTGTTCGCTCCGTCGTCGTCCATCATTGGGCCTGCGCCGGGTTGATCTCATTGCCGCCGGACATGGCCCGCTCCATCACGGGAAGCGGATCGCCACCGCGCCGCCGGCCGCCCGCGTGCGGCAGGCCACCAGCCAGCCGTCGGCGACGTCGTCGTCGTCGAGCACGCTGTTGCCCAGGCGCACGACTTCTCCGCTGACGAGGCGGCACATGCACGACGCGCATTCGCCCGCGTTGCAGGCGTGGGGCACGTCCAGGCCGGCATCGAGCATCGCGCTCAGCAGGGATTCGCCGCCCTTCACCGGCACCGTCGCGGTGCGTCCGCCGAATTCTACGGCGAGCGTGGACGCGGGGGCATCCTCCCCGCCACCGGTCTCGTCGTCGCCGTCGGGCGGAGCGCCGAAATCCTCGCGGTGGATGTGCGAGGCGTCGAACCCCGCCCGCGCGAGCGCCTCGCCGGCGATCCGCATGAACGGTTCCGGCCCGCACACGTAGGCATCCCGGCCGCGGCGGTCCGCGGCGAACGACGCGAGCAGTTCGGCCGAGGGCAGGCCGTCGTCGGCGTCGTACCAGTATTCCAGTTCCAGGCGGTGGCCGTGCAGGGCGCGCATTTCCTCGAGTTCGGCCACCAGCATCGCCGACTCCCGGTCGCGGTTGGCGTAGAAGACGGCGGCCTCGCCGCCCGCCGCCAGTGCCTGGCGGGCGAGCGAGATGACGGGGGCGATGCCGCTGCCGCCCGCGAACAGCAGGGCCGGCCCGCCGGGCCGCCGCAGCGTGAAGCGCCCCGCCGGCGGCAGCACGGTGAGGGTGTCGCCGGCACGTGCGTTGTCGCATATCCAGTTCGACACCAGGCCCCCCGCACGCGGCGCACCAGCACCTCGAGCGGCGCCGCGGGAGCGCTGGTGATCGAGTAGCACCGCCAGCGCCGCGCATCGGCCGGCCCGGCCAGCAGGGTCAGGTACTGCCCCGGCCGGAAGCCGAAGTGCCCGGCCTGCGCCGCGTCCAGGCCGAAGCGCAGCAGCACCGCATCCGACCCCTGGGGAACGACGCCGGAGAGCGTCAGGGTATGAGCCCGCTTCATCCGTCGGCCCTCAGAGGAAGAACGAGTTGTTGCCCTGCGGCTCTTCCGGATCGAGCAGATTCACCTGCTTGAGCGCCAGCCGCAGGGTGCCGTCGACGCGGCGGACGACGAATCCGTACCAGCCGGCCAGCATCCGGGACCTGCCGGCGCGGGATTCGGCGACGAGGAAGTTGCAGCGCGCGTGCCATCCGCCGTCGCCGCCCGGCGCGGCCCAGACTTCGAGGCCGCCGAGCTGGCGCGCCGTGCGGGACGCCGGCAACTGCGAATAGGCCAGGCCAGTGCCGAGGCGGGCGATGCGATCCATCAGCCGCCGGCGGTCGTGGAATTCCAGGGTGATCTGCAGGCGCGGATCGCCCGCCGGCCGGGTGGACGGAATCCAGTACGCGCACTCGGGCAGGTAGAGATCGAGCCAGTCCGCGTAGGCATGCTGGTCGAGCAGGCGCGATTCGACGGTGAGCAGCCGTCCGACCTCGTCGTGCAGGGCCGCGTCGGCGCCGGCCGCGCGATCGGGCACGGCGGCGGCGAGATCCGCCGACACCTCGCCGAGCCACCGGTAGAAGGCGTCGTCGACGTAGTGCGAGGGAGGCTGGTAGCGGGATGCCGCGCTGGCCGCGGCCGTGTTGTCCGTGTTCATTGCGGGATCCTCGATTTGTTCGCCTGCAGCCTGGGGCTCGCCGCCATCAGGCGCTTCCAGTGCGCGTAGTACATGCGCAGGTGCAGCTCCGACGTCACCGGCCCGACGATGCGGCCCAGGTCGTCGCCGGCGTCGGCGCCCGTCTCGTGGTGGCGGCTGATGTCCACCCATTCGTCCTCGGGAAAGTTCTCCAGGCCGCGCTGGCATTCCTCGAAATTGCCCGCGTCGTCCATCTCGCCCAAGATCGGAAAGTCTTCCTGGGTGCGCATGCGCATCGTATTCAGCTCGGCGTCGGCATCGCGCCGGCAGGTCGCATGCCAGTGCATCGTCGTGGCGCCGGCATGCCGCGGCTGGATGACCTGGATCTGGTTGCCGATGAGCAGCAGGTTGGGAAAGATGTTCAGGTTCATCCCGGCGCCGACCGCGCTCTCGAGCACCCGCTTGACGTCCTGCTCCGGGACATTGGCGCGGACGTGGGCCTCGAACACCTCGCGGCCGGGCTGCGGGCGCTGCTGTTCCCAGGCCGAGTTGCCGTACATGTCGGGGCGCTGGTCGATGACCGTATGGCCGTTGCCCAGCGCGTAGAGCTTCATGCGCGAGCGGTCCGCGTCGGCGAAGTACGACATGTCGCCGCCGCCGTAGCGCGCACTGGTCATCTGCAGCAGCGACTGGTGCGAGAAGGGCACGTGGTAGCCGTCGCCCGCGTTGTCGAACACCATCTTCCAGTTGCATTCCAGGTGGAAGCGCTGCGCGCCGGCGACCACGATGTTGCCGGCGCCGCCCTGGTGATCGATCCACGCGTCGATGAAGCGCGCGGCGGCCCCGAGGTGCTCTTCCAGCGGCGGCGCGTCCGGGTTCAGCGTGGCGAACACGAATCCCTTGTACGAGGCGACCTGGGCGGGGCGGGCGAGGTGCATGTCCCGCGCCTTGAATTCCGGCCCGTAGGCCGTCTTGCCGGGGATGCCGAACAACTGGCCGCGCCTGTCGTACTTCCAGCCGTGGTAGGGACAGGTGAAGCCCGACGCGCGCCCGGCCGGCTCGCGGCACACGGTGGCGCCGCGGTGCGAGCAGCGGTTCGCGAAGACGTGGATGGCGCGGTGCTCGTCGCGGGTGACGATGACTTCGCGTGTGCCCATCCAGGCGCGGCGGAAATCCCCCGGCTCCGGGATCTCGCTCTCGTGCAGCAGGAACACCCAGGTCGCCGCGAAGATGTGGCTCATCTCGCGCCGGAAGATGGCGGCGTCGGTATAGACGCCGCGATGTACGCGATGCGGCTGGATCAGGAAGTCCAGCGGCGGCAGGCCGGGGGCCTGCGGAAATTCGGTATTCATGGTGTCACCATCGGATCGTGATTCGGTAAGGCGCCGTGCCGGGCGGAACGGCGCGTGGAGGCCGGCTCACAGCCGGCCCTGCGCCAGCAGGCGCCGGCCGAGCGCGACCATGCCGTCGCGCTGCAGCGGCAGTTCGGCTTCGCGCTCGACCGCCTGCCATGCCTGCGCCGGGAAAAGCGGGCGATGCAGCGGCATGAAGTGCGACTTCAGCGCATGCGCGCTCATCTCCGGATGCCCCTGGATGCCCAGCACGCGGTCGCCGACCAGGAAGACCTCGTGCGGGATCGAGGCGGACGACGCCAGTCCGACGCCGCCCGGCGGCAGGTCGAGCACGCATTCGCCGTGGCTGGCGACGATCGCCGCGGGCTGTGCCGCCTCGGGCCAGCGGGAGGCGGCGTCGTTCCATCGGATCGACTCCACGCCCAGGCGGAAGCCGCCGCCGGGATTGCGGCCCACCTTGCCGCCGCCGGCTGCCGCCAGCGCCTGGGCGCCGAAGCAGATGCCCAGCACCGGGCTGCCGGACGGCAGCGCGCGGTGCCGCAGCCATTCCAGCAGGCGCTGCACGGGCGGCGTGTGCGCATCGTCCATCACGGATTTCTCGCTGCCGCTCAGGACGTAGCCGTCGTAGCCGGCGGCCGCCTCGGCGAAGTCCGGGTCCGCCGGCGACAGAACGTTCCACTGCTCCCCTTCCCCGGCGAAGCACGCCAGCAGCATGTGCTGGAACTCTTCGCCCAGGCGTTCGGAGCACGATACAAGTGCAAATCTTTTCATTGGCCGTCTCGCCTCCTGCCCGCGTGGCGTCCGCCGGTGCGTCCGGCGAACGCCCGCCGCATCACATCAGTTCGAAATACTCGCGGTGTTCCCACTCGGTGACTTCGTCGGACGCGGCTCCCGCCTCGCCTTCGGCCGCCACGAAGCGGTTCCACTCGCTGCGGCGCAGGTGCAGCCAGTAGTCGATGAACTCGCCGCCGAACGCTTCGCGGTACATCTGCGAGCCGCCCAGGGCGTCGAGTGCCGCCGACAGGCTGGTCGGCAGGATGGTCACGTCGGCGGCGTAGGGGGTTTCCTGGAGCGGGCCCGGATCGAGGTGCCGGCGGATGCCGTCGAGCCCCGCGAACACCTGTGAGGCGAGGTAGAGGTAAGGGTTGGCGGCGGGTTCGCCCACCCGGTTCTCGACCCGGCTGGCCGGGTCGCCGGGGGCGGAGATGACCCGCGCCATCGCCGCGCGGTTGTCCATCGCCCACGTCACGCGGTCGGGCGCGAGCGAGTACGGCCGGCGGCGGCGATAGCCGTTGACCGTCGGGGTGGTGAAGCTGGAGGCGGCACAGGCATGCTCGAGCAGCCCGCCGACGTAGGCCCTGCCCAGCGCCGACAGCGGCTCGCCCTCCTGCGGGATGAACCGGTTCTGCCCGCTCGCGGTGTCCACCAGCGACTGGTGCAGGTGCCAGCCCGAGGCGTAGAAGCCGGGAATCCGCGGCTTGCACATGAAGCTGGCGAGATGGCCGCGCCGCCGGCAGATCTGCTTCACCGCGCTGCGGAACAGCATCATCGTGTCGGCCAGTTCCATTCCGGCCATGACGTCGAACGTGGTCTCCATCTGGCTGGGCGCCCACTCGTCCTCCATGCTGCGCAGGGGCATGCCCAGGGCGAGCAGATGCTGCCGGACTTCGGCCATGATCGGCTCGACCTCGTCCAGGTGGTTCTCCAGCAGGTAGGAGTAGCCCTTGGCCACCGGCATGACCTTGGGCGGCGCGGCGGGGGTGCCCGGGCCGCCGATGGTCTCGGGGTCGAGACAGGGATCGACGATGCGCGTCAGATACCACTCCACCTCCAGGCCGGCCCTGATCTCGTAGCCCGCCTCCGCCAGCTCCGCCAGCGCCTTGCGCAGGATGGCGCGCGGGCTGAGGGAAAAGGGGCGCCCGCTGCGCATGTACAGGTCGGCCAGCATCCAGCCAGTGCGATCGGCCCACGGCAGGACGCGGAACGTGGCTGGGTCCGGCACCATCACCACGTTCGGGCTGCCCGCCAGCTCCGACGAACCGAAGCCGCCGCCGGCTTCGAAGGGGTTGAAGACGATGGCGCTCGCCGTATCGAAGAAGAAGGGCGCCATCGTGATCTCGGAACCGCTCGCGAACGCCGACTTCAGCGCGGAGACCGAAAGCATCTTGCCGCGCAGCAGGCCGTACTGGTCCGACCACGACAGGCGCACCATCTGGATGCCTTCCTTCTCGATCCGCTCCAGGACCTCCCGCGCGGCGGCCCGCTGCGCGTCGGTCCACAGGTTGTGCTGCTCGATGAATCTCTTGCTCATCTGATGTCTCCTCATGTCTCTTCTTTGTTGGGGCGTCGTGTGCAACGCGCTCAGAATGTAAAAGGTGCCGTTTTTTTGATGAAGATCAAAACTGCGACTCCGGATTGCAGATATGCGAATCCACGGAGGTAGCGGCTGCCGGGGAGGGCGGGCATGTGATCCGATCGTTCTTGCCGTGGACGAAAGGGCTCCGGATGGCGTATGGTTCGGTTTCCATATTTCGATATTATTCAAATAATGGAAACATTGAACGCAGCCGAACTCCTTGCCGCGCTCGGCCACGAGACCCGCCTTTCCATCTTCCGCCTGCTGGTGGAAGCGGGTCCGGACGGGCTCAATGCGAGCGCCATCGGCGAACGGCTGGGCCTCGTCCCGGCCACGCTTTCCTTCCACCTGGCCCACCTCAGCCGGGTCGGCCTCATCGAGGGCGAGCGCGAAAGCCGCTTCATCCACTACTCGGCCAGGTACGACACGATGGACGAACTGATTGCCTTCCTCACCAGCAACTGCTGCCAGGGCAATGCCTGCCTGCCCAAGGCAGAAGGCTGCAGCACCATCGACAAGCGTCGGACCACCGCCACGAAGGACGCCCCATGACCGCACCCAGGACCGTGCTGATTCTCTGCACCGGAAACGCCTGCCGCTCGCAGATGGCCGAGGCCATCCTCAACCACGACCTGGCTGGCCGGGTCCGTGCGCTGTCGGCCGGCACCGTGCCGCAGTCCAAGGTGGCCGATGGCGCCATCGAAGCGCTGAAGCTCGCGGGACTGCCGACCGACGGCCTCCATCCGAAGGACATCGATGCCGTGCTGAACGAACCCATCGACCTCGTCGTCACCGTCTGCGACAACGCCAAGGAGAGCTGCCCGGTATTCCCGCGCCCGCTGCCGCGCATCCACCTGCCGTTCCACGATCCGCACGGCGAGCCGTTGGAACGCTTCGTCGCGGTGCGCGACGACATCCGCGCCCGGCTGCTGCCGGCGGTCCGCGAGGCGCTGGGACTGTGAGGAGGCATCATGTCGGTCCAATGTGAAGTGACGGCCAAGGTGGCGGCGGGTGCGCCGATGAGCGTTTTCGAGCGCTACCTCACCGTCTGGGTGTTCCTGTGCATCGTCACCGGCATCGCGCTGGGGCAGTGGCTGCCTGGCGTGTTCCAGGCCGTCGGCCGCATGGAGGTGGCCCGGGTCAATCTGCCGGTCGGCCTGCTGATCTGGGTGATGATCATCCCGATGCTGGTGAAGGTCGATTTCGGCGCGCTGCACGAGGTGCGCGAGCACGTGCGCGGCATCGGCGTCACGCTGTTCGTGAATTGGCTGGTGAAGCCCTTCTCGATGGCCTTCCTCGGCTGGCTCTTCATCCGCCACCTGTTTGCGCCGATGCTGCCCGCCGACCAGCTCGACAGCTACATCGCCGGCCTGATCCTGCTGGCGGCGGCGCCGTGCACGGCGATGGTGTTCGTCTGGAGCCGGCTCACCAACGGCCATCCGCTGTTCACGCTGTCGCAGGTCGCGCTCAACGACACCATCATGGTGTTCGCGTTCGCGCCACTGGTCGGCCTGCTGCTGGGCATCTCGGCCATCACGGTGCCGTGGGACACGCTGTTCACCTCGGTCGTGCTCTACATCGTCATCCCGGTCGTGCTGGCCCAGATCTGGCGCAGGCGGCTGCTGGCCCAGGGGCAGGCCGCGTTCGACGCGGCGATGGAGCGGATCGGCCCGTGGTCGATCGCGGCGCTGCTGCTGACCCTGGTGCTGCTGTTCGCCTTCCAGGGCGAGGCCATCCTGCGCCAGCCGCTGGTGATCGCGCTGCTCGCCGTGCCCATCCTGATCCAGGTGTTCTTCAACTCGGCACTCGCTTACTGGCTCAACCGCGCCGTCGGCGAGAAGCACGACGTCGCCTGCCCGTCGGCGCTCATCGGCGCCTCGAACTTCTTCGAGCTTGCCGTGGCCGCGGCCATCAGCCTGTTCGGCTTCGAATCGGGCGCGGCGCTGGCGACCGTCGTCGGCGTGCTCATCGAAGTGCCGGTGATGCTGCTGGTGGTGCGCGTCGTCAATGCATCCAGGGGCTGGTACGAAGCCCGGTGAGCCGGCAAGGCGCGGGCGTGCCGGCGCAGCGCTTGCCGGCGCGCAGGAATCGCCGGCCCGTCCCTTTGCGCGTCCCGATCTGCGCAATGCCAGCCGGGCCGATTTGCGCACCCCCGTGTAGCCGTCTTCTGAAAACGGCAGCCGCGGCGCTCTACGGCATGGCGTGCTGCCGCGCCGCGGCAGGGGGCGGCGCGGATGCGGCCCTCTGGCCGGCCGCCTGGAGTGCGGGGGCGGAGGTTTCGTGCGCGTCGGCGATGCCGGTCACGATGAGGAAAGCGAACACCACGCAGGCGTGCAGAAGGATGCGGCTCCAGCCGGGCAGTCGGTTGTGCGGTGCCTGCATGTCGGAAACTCCTCGAGAAATTCGGGGCCGCGTCGCATCCGGTCCGGGCGGGCGGAACCGCGGCGCGCGGGCGCCATGCGGTTCCCGATGGGCCGGCTGCCGTGGCCCGGCTTGCTCCCGGAAGAGCAGGAGAGGCCGGCCGCCGTGCGTGCCGGGCGCCGGGCGTGCGGAGAGGGGCGCATGCATCGCTTTCAGCCGGGTGGACGATGCAGCGGAACGACGCGGCCTTCTTCGGTCAGCCCGGAAACGGGATGGCCGAGGCGCAGGCGCGCGAAGAGCGCGAGCGAGGCGGCTTCGAAGTCGATGCATCGCCGGTTCCGCCTGCGCCGCAGGGATGTCGTCGACGGGATATCGCCTGGTCCAGTTGCTCGCATGATGTCATCAGCTCCCGATCCATGATGCCGGCGTCGAGACGACGCAGCAGAAGGCCCGCCTGGAAGGCGGCACGCGGACAGCCGGTGTCGAGGTAGCACGAGACGTGGGCCAGCACGCCGGCCAGCAGGCGTGTCTGCTCCAGGGTCGGGTCCATTGCCATGCGGGCACCTTTTTATTTGAGAATGATTCTTAATATCATGAAATCGGCTCAGGATGTCAAGCGCTTCGGCAACGGCCTGCAGGCGACCGCCTCCCGTCCGGCGTCGGTGCGCGGGGCATGGCGGACGCCGCCGTTGTACCGCCGGCCAAGGTGAGGTAGACCCGTTCCGTCGCGGTTCCGCGCATGGCTGCGGAGCCGGGCACCGCCATACATGACAGGAGGCAACCATGAGCAATCGCGATTCTCTCGGCGCATCGCCGCCGCCCACGGGACTGCCGGACGCGGGCGCGCCCCGGCTGCAGCGCATCGTCGCGCACACGGCGGAAATCGGCGGCGGGGTGCCGGTGAGCCGGCTGGTGCCCACGCGGCAGCGGCGCATGGTCGGCGCCTGGTGCTTCCTCGACCACGCCGGGCCGGCGCGTTTCGAGCCGGGGGCGGGGATGCGGGTGGGGCCGCATCCGCACATCGGGCTGCAGACCTTCACCTGGATGATCGAGGGCGAGATCCTCCATCGCGACAGCCTGGGCCACGTGCAGGTGATCCGGCCCGGACAGGTGAACCTGATGACGGCCGGGCGCGGCATCTCGCATACCGAGGAATCGCTGCCGGGCGAGCGCCGGCTGCATGCGGCGCAGTTGTGGATCGCGCTGCCGGCGGATGACCGGGACTGTGCGCCGGCCTTCGACCACTATCCCGATCTGCCGCTGTGGGACGAGCACGGCTGCCGCTTCACGCTGCTGGCCGGCCGCTGGGGCGGGCGGGAGTCCCCGGCGCGGCTGTATTCGCCGCTGGTGGGGCTGGACGTGCATGCGCCCGCCGAAACCCGCCTGCGGCTGCCGCTCGAACCGGGCTTCGAGCATTGCGTGCTGCCGCTGGAGGGCGCGGTGACGGTCGAGGGCGAGCAGTTCGGCGTCAATGAACTCGCCGACCTGGGCAGCGGCCGCGACGGCATCGACGTCGGCTTTGCCGCCGGCACCCGCGCGCTGCTGCTGGGCGGCGCGCCGTTCGGCACGGAAGTGCTGATGTGGTGGAACTTCGTCGGCCACGACAAGGCGGACATCGCCCGCGCGCAGCGCGACTGGGAGGCGGGCGGCGAGCGCTTCGGCCGCATCGAGGGCTGGGACGGCCCGCCGCTGGTGGCGCCGCCGTTGCCGTGGATCGGGGTCTAGCGCGCCGGGCGGGCGTCCTGCAGGCAACGCCCTGCGGGAAGGGGCGCCCGTGCCGGCGGGACGCGGACCGCCGCCTCTGTTAGCATCGCCCAGTGCATCCGCGTATGACCGGCGCGCACGGCCGCCGCTGACGGCGCGCCGCGCCCGGCGGCGGCGCGGCAAGGCAATCCCTTGGCACGACGACGTGCACAATGCCGCGGCCGCACGACGGCCCGGCGCGACGATCCCCATCCGGCCCCAGCATGAACGACAACCCCGACGCCATCGCCCCGGTCTATGGCGACCCCGCGACCCCCGCCGGCCTCTCCGCCCCCGGCATCCCCGCCTACCTGCAGAAGGTCTACTGGTGGGCCTACCTGCACCCCAACGCGGTGCGCGTGTTCGAGCGCGAATGGCTGGTGAACCTGATCCTGTGGGGCAACTTCCGCCGCTTGCGCGACGCGGCGCTGGCCGAGCTGGGCGAACGCATCGGGCAGCAGGTGCTGCAGATTGCCTGCGTGTATGGCGACTTCACCCAGCGCATCGCCGCGCGCCTCCATGGCGAGGGCCGGCTGGACGTGGTCGACGTGGCGCCGATCCAGCTCGCCAACCTGCGCCGCAAGCTGGGCACGGACGTGCCGGTGCGGCTGCACCGCCAGGATTCGAGCGCGCTGCAGTTCCCCGATGCGAGCGTCGATGCCGCGCTGCTGTTCTTCCTGCTGCACGAGCAGCCGGAGGACGTGCGCCGCGCCTCGCTGGCCGAGGCACTGAGGGTGACGCGCCCGGGCGGCAAGGTGATCATCGTCGATTACCACCGGCCGGCGCGCTGGCATCCGCTGCGCTGGCCGATGCGGCTGGTGCTGCGCACGCTGGAGCCCTTCGCGCTCGACCTCTGGCGGCACGACGTCGCGCACTACCTGCCGCAGGGCATCGACCCCGCCGCCGTCACCCGGACGACGGCCTTCGGCGGGCTCTACCAGAAGGTGGTCATCGTCCGCTGAGCGGGCATGCCGGCCCGGCTCAAGCGGTCGACCGGTTCCAGTCCGTCACCCACTGCATGACGCCGTCGGCGGGAATCGGCCGGGAGAGTCCGTAGCCCTGGGCGAGGTCGCAGCCGAGCGCCTTCAACTGCTCGATGTGGGCGGGCGTCTCGGCGCCTTCGGCGATCACCAGGCGGCCGAAGGCCCGGCCCAGGCCGATGATGCCCTTGACGATGCTGAGGTCCGCCTCGCTGTCGAGCATGGTCAGCACGAAGCTGCGGTCGATCTTGAGCACGTCGACCGGCAACTGCCGCATGTAGGTCAGCGACGAGTAGCCGGTGCCGAAATCGTCGAGCGAGAACAGCACGCCCAGCTCCCGGCACTCTTCCAGCCGGCGGCAGACCCGGGCGAAGTCCGAGATGCGTGAGGTCTCGAGGATCTCCAGCGTCAGCAGGTGCGGCTCGGCCATCGCGTGGTGCTGCAGCGCGGTGCGCAGCATGGGGACGAAATCATCGCCGAGCAGATGGTCGGCCGACACGTTGACGCTGACCGGCAGCCTGAGCCCCTGCGCGTGCCAGGCGCACTGCTGGCGCAGGGCCTCGTCGATCACCCAGTCGCCGACGCGCGTGTCGAGCGGGGTGCCGCTCAGGGCTTCGATGAACTCGCCCGGCGGGCGGATGCGGCCGTCGGGCAGGCGCCAGCGGATCAGCGCCTCCACCGACCAGACGCGGCCGCTGCGCAGGTCGAGCTTGGGCTGGTAGAAGAGGCGGAATTCGCCGTCGGCCAGCGCCCGTTCGGCCGCCTGCAGCAGGTCGGCGCGCACCCGGCTGATGAAGCCTTCTTCGCGGTCGAAGACGACGTAGCAGTTGCGGCCGCGTTCCTTGGCACGGTAGAGGGCCTGGTCCGCGTAGCGGATGAGTTCGTCCGCCGACAGGTCGAGTTCCGGATACAGGGCGACGCCGATGCTCGCGCTCAGCGCGATCTGCTCGTCCTGACGCAGGGAGAACGGCGTGCGCGCGAGTTCCATGACGCGGTGGATCAGCTCCAGCGCCTCGTGCCTGTTGCGCAGGCCGGTGAGCAGCAGCAGGAATTCGTCGCCGCCGACGCGGCCGATGGTGTCGTGGCCCCGCAGCGCGTCCGCGAGCCGTTCGGCGAACCGCGTCAGCAGCAGGTCGCCCACGCCGAAGTCGTGGTTCTCGTTGATCTGCTTGAAGCGGTCGAGATCGAGATAGCAGATGGCGACCAGTTCCTGGTGGCGCTTCGCATGCTCGATGGCGATGTGCAGGCGGTCGCTCGCCAGCCGGCGGTTGGGCAGCCCGGTGAGGGGGTCGTAGTAGGTGGCGCGGTCGAGTTCGTACTGGTGCTGCTTCACCTCGGTGATGTCGCGGAACACGCCGATGTAGTTCTCGGGCTGGCCCAACTCGTCCAGCACCGCGTCGATCGACAGCAGTTCGGGGTAGATCTCGCCGTTCTTGCGCCTGTTCCAGATCTCGCCGCGCCAGCGGCCCTTGAGCCGGAGGTCGCTCCACAGCGCGCGGTAGAAGTCGGGCCCCTGGCGGCCGGACTTGAGCAGCGAGGCACGCTGGCCGATGGCCTCCTCGGCGCGGTAGCCGGTCAGGCGGCAGAATGCCTCGTTCACCTCCAGGATGCGGGCATTCGGGTCGGTGATCATCACCCCCTCCTGGGTGGAGGAGAACACCTTGGCGGTGAGCTTGAGCTTGGCGCGCTGGCGTTCGGCCTCCGTCGCATCGAGCAGGAAGCCGTGCCACAAGGTGCTGCCGTCGGCCAGCCGCTCCGGCGTCGACACGCCGTCGATCCAGATCTCGCCGCGCGTCGGGTGGAGCACGCGATAGCGGTCGCGCCGCACGCCGAGCCGCACGGCCGACTCCGCGATGCCCGCGCGGACGCGGTCGCGGTCGTCCGGGTGGATGACCGCGAACACCGGCGCGGCATCGTCGGCGACGTCGGCCGGCGTGCAGCCGTAGATGAGTTCGATGGTGTCGGTCGCATAGGGAAAATGCGAACTGCCGTCCGGGCGCAGGCGGTACTGGTAGAGGCTGCCGGGCAGATGCGTGGCGAGGCGGCGGAAACGCTCCAGGATCTGGTCGCGTTCCGCCTCGGCCGCCTTCTGCCGCGTCAGGTCGGTGTGCGCGCCGAACATCCACTGCGGCCTGCCGCCCTCGTCGCGCGACAGCAGCCTGCCGCGGTCGAGTACCCAGACCCAGTGGCCGTCCTTGTGGCGCAGGCGGCATTCGCACTCGTAGCGGTCGGTCTTGCCGCGCCAGTGCCGCTTCAACTGCCGGCCGGATTCGGCGAGATCGTCGGGGTGCGCCAGTGATTCCCACAGCGTGATGGTGGCCGGCTCGAGTTCGGCCAGGGTGTAGCCGACGGTGCGCGCCCATTCGTCGGCGATGCGGATCTCGCCCGTTTGCACGTTCCATGCCCAGGTGCCGATGCCCGCGCCGTGGATCTGCAGCGCCGACAGGCGGTAGTCATCCGGGAGTTCATGCAGGGGCGGCGCATCCCACGGCGCGGGCAGGGAACGGGGCATCGCGGGGGCTCCTGTTTCCGCAAATCGATTTCGCGCAAAACATAGGCCCAAAATGGGCAATTGCCAAGGAACTTGGTCTCGCACGGCGCGTGCGCCGTTCTCGCCGGACGGGCACCGGCGTACTTGCCGCGGGCGCGGAAATCGATTCTCATCATCGCCCCGCCGGCACAGAATGGGGCCCCATGGCCTGCCTCTTCCTCCACCGCTCTCCGTGGCGCGGCATCGCAGCCGCGCTCGTACTTTCCGCCGCCTGCCTCTCCGCGCCGCATGCCGGCGCGCTGGAGCTGCCGCGCGCGCGCAGCGTGCCGGGCGGCGTCGCCATCGTCGATCTCGGCACGTCGGCTGCGGCGCCGCAGGCCATGCTGGACGGAGAGCCGGTGCTGGTGGTCGGCGAAGGCGGCCGGTGGCAGGCGGTGGTCGGCATCCGGCTCGACGCCGGGCCGGGCATGCGCGAACTCGTCGTGCGGCACGAAGGCGGCGCCGAGGCGCGGCTGCCCTTCGCCGTCGGCCCGGTGCGCTACGCCGAGCAGCGGCTGAAGGTGGCGCCCGGCAAGGTGGACCTGTCCGCCGAGGATCTCGCGCGCCATGAGCGCGAGCGCGAACACCTGGCCGCGGTGGCCGCCACCCGCAGCGATGCGCCGCCCGCCTCGCTGCGCATGCGCCCGCCCGCCGACGGGCGCCGCTCCAGCTCCTTCGGCCTGCGCCGCGTCTTCAACGGCCAGCCGCGCAACCCGCACAGCGGCATGGACATCGCCGCGCCGGCCGGAGCGCCGGTGGTCGCGGCGGCAGCCGGGCGCGTCATCGACAGCGGCGACTATTTCTTCAACGGCGGCACGGTCTGGCTCGACCACGGCAGCGGCCTGCTGACGATGTACTGCCACCTGAGCGCGGTCGACGTGAAGCCGGGCGACCTCGTCGCCGCCGGCCAGCGCATCGGCGCGGTCGGCGCCACCGGCCGCGCGACCGGCCCGCACCTGCACTGGTCGGTCAGCCTCAACCGCGCGATGGTCGATCCGGCACTGTTCCTGGACGAAGGCGGCGGGCGAAAATAGCCCGGACCGCCCGGCGCCTCACTTGCCCAGGGTGTCGATGCGGAACCGCATCTCGGCGATGGCCAGTGCCAGCGCCTTCGCCGCGCCATCGCCGTCGCCCGGGCGGTCGGGGTAGTCGGTCCATTCGCCGTAGCGCAGTTGCCAGCCCGCGGGCGCCGGATCTTCCCGCCGGACGATGTGTTCGGGCACCTCGAAGGACCGGCCGGCGGCGGTGGTCACGGTGCGGTAGCGGAGCGGTATGTCGGCGCGGCTCATGTCATATCCCCTGGTGGCTCGGCCCTTCGCCGCCCTGCGGCACGGGCCGCTAGACGGTGGATTCCAGCAGGTAGCGGTTGACCGCCGGCGGGGTGTCGCCGAGGTGGAAGGCGAGCTTGCGCTGGCGGAGGGCGACGTCGGCCGAGGTCACGCGGTCGAAGCGGCGCAGGTGCTCGATCCAGGATTCGTCGACCACCACCTCGACGAAGCGCCCCGGGGTGTTGAGGTCCTGCAGCAGTTCCCACGACAGGGCGCCGTGGCGCAGCCTGCTGCGGCGGCTTTCGTTCATCAGGGCGCGGAATTCGGCGGCCCGCGCGGGGTCGATGCGGTATTCCACCGTCGTCATCACCCGGCCCGAGGGCGGCGGTGCATTGGCGATCGGCGGGGGGAAGGCGTGCGACGGCGTGAGGTCGTCCTTGAACCCGAGGTCGGGCATCAGGCGATGGGCCAGCGCCATGCATGCGAGGCCGCTCACCGCCGCCACCGACAGGCCGAGCGGCACGCTGCCCAGGGTGGCGACCTGGCCCCACAGCGCTGCGCCGAGCGCGCTCGATCCCATCACGGCCATCTGCAGGATGGACATGCCGCGCGCGCGCACCCAGGCCGGCAGCCCCATCTGCGCCGACACGCTGAGCGAATTGGCGGTGGTGATCCAGGCGCCGCCGCAGACCAGCATCGCCAGGGCGGCGATCCACTCCTGCGTGGTGTTGCCCACGACCAGCATGGCGCCGGACAGCAGGATGCCGCTGCCCAGCACCAGCGTGTCGCGCGCGTGGCGCAGCCGCAGCCGCGGCAGGAACAGGCTGGAGGCGATGGCGCCGCAGCCCATGGAGGCGATCAGCAGGGTGAAGGTGCCGGCGTCGCCGCCCTCGATGCGGCGGGCGATCAGCGCGAGCAGGGCGAGCAGGGCCGAGGTGTGCAGGAAGAAGATCGCGGTGCGCAGCATGACCCCCTTGAGGTGGTAGGACTGCCCGACGTACTGCATGCCCACCCGCATCGCGCTGAACAGGCGTTCGCGCCCCAGCGGGTCGGGCTTGTGCTGGTAGCGCCAGCGCGCGATGGTGACCGCCGCGAGCAGCGACAGCACCGCGTTGAGCAGGAAGACCCAGGCGCTGCCGGCGCCGGCGATCAGCGCGCCGGCGGCGATGGGGCCGACGATGCGCGAGGTGTTCATCGCCACGCCGTTGAGCGCCAGCGCGGCGGCGAGCTGCGGTCGCGGCACGAGGTCGGGCACGATGGCGGCGAACACCGGCATGCGCATCGCCAGCCCGATCCCGTTGGCGAAGGTCAGCGCCAGCAGCAGCGCCGGCGACAGCGAGCCGAAGAATGCGAGCAGGCACAGCACCAGCGCGACGACGGCCACCCAGACCTGGGTCGCCAGCAGGTAGCGCTGGCGGTTGAGCATGTCGGCCAGCGCGCCGCTGGGCAGGCCGAGCAGGAACACCGGCAGGGTGGCGGCGGTCTGCACCAGCGCCACCCAGATGGGCGTGTCGGTCAGCGAGGTCATCATCCACGCCGCGGCGACGTCGTTCATCCACATGCAGACGTTCGCCACCAGCCATGCCGACCACAGCATGCGGAAGGCCGGCAGCCGCAGCGGCGCCAGCGGGGAGAGGGCGTCGGCGTGGGGCGCGGCGTCGCCCGGCGGCGCGGGATCGGGATGGTTCATGCTTCGGGCGTGGGGCGGGCGAAAGGCGCGGGGCAGGGCCTGTGCCCGGGGTGGATCAACGATACACCAGCACCGGGACCTTGCAGTGGGTCAGCACCTTCTGCGTTTCGCTGCCGATCAGCAGCGCCTGCAGGCCCTTGCGTCCGTGGGAGGCCATGAAGATCAGGTCGCAGCCGAGGCGTTCGGCGGCGGCGATGATGGCCTGGTGGGGGCTGGCGCCGGTCTCGGTGACCGCGGCGGCGGCCAGGCCGCGCGCCTGCGCCTTGTCCAGCGCCTGCGCGATGATCCTGCGGCCGGCCTCGGTCTCGTGGTCGACGAATTCCTGCTTGCGCTTCATGTCCACATGGCCGGACTCGGTGAAGTCGGTGACCGGGAACGGCGGTTCCGGCATGACGTGGATGAAGGTCAGCGCGGCGCCGGTCAGCCGGGCGAACTCGATGGCGTTGTCTTCGGCGACGTGGGAGATGCCCGAGCCGTCGGTCGGTACGAGGATGTGCTTGAACATGGGCTTTTCCTGGGCCGGGCGCGGGCCCGGCGAATCGGTGGATGGGTGTGGGGCCAGGCTTGCAGCGGCTGCCGGGCCTCAGTCTTCCTGGAAGGCTTCCTCGCGCCGCCGCGCCCACATCGGCGCCATCATCGCCGCCAGCATCAGGACCGCCACCGCCAGCAGCGCGGCGCTCAGCGGCCGGGTGACGAACACCGTGGGGTCGCCGCGCGACAGCGTCAGCGCGCGCCGCAGGTACTCCTCCATCATCGGCCCCAGCACGAAGCCGAGCAGCAGCGGCGCGGGCTCGCAGCCGAGCTTGGAGAAGGCGTAGCCGAGCACGCCGAAGATCGCCATCATCAGCACGAGGAAGGCCGAGTTGGAGACGCTGTACACGCCGATCGCGCAGATCGCGAGGATGGCCGGGTAGAGGAGGCGGTACTTCACCGACAGCAGCTTCACCCACAGGCCGATCAGCGGCAGGTTGAGGATCACCAGCAGCAGGTTGCCGACCCACATGCTGGCGATCAGCCCCCAGAACAGCGCCGGGTTGGCGGACATGATCTGCGGGCCGGGCTGGATGTTGTGGATGGTCAGCGCGCCCACCATGATCGCCATGATGGCGTTGGCCGGCAGGCCCAGCGTCAGCATGGGGATGAAGGAGGTCTGGGCGCCGGCGTTGTTGGCCGATTCCGGGCCGGCGACGCCTTCAATGGCGCCGTTGCCGAAGCGCGACGGGTCCGGCGAGATCTTCTTCTCCAGCATGTACGAGGCGAAGGAGCCGAGCACCGCGCCGCCGCCGGGCAGGATGCCGAGCACGGAACCGAGCGCGGTGCCGCGCAGCGTCGCCGGCCAGGCGCGGCGGAAGTCCTCGCGCGTGAAGTGCCACAGCTTGAGCTTCTGCTTGCCTTCGGTGAAGACCTCGCGTTCTTCCTCGCGCGTCTCCAGGTTGTTGATGATCTCGGCGATGCCGAACAGGCCCATGGCGACGACCACGAAGTCGATGCCGTCCATCAGTTCGGGGATGTTCAGCGTGAAGCGCTCCGTCCCGCTCTGCACGTCGGTGCCGACCAGGCCCAGCAGCAGGCCGAGGATGACCATGGCGATGGCCTTGACGATGGAGCCGCGCGCCATCACCACCGCGGCGATGAGGCCGACCACCATCAGCGCGAAGTACTCGGCCGGCCCGAAGGTCAGCGCCAGCGTCGCCAGCGGCGGGGCGAAGGCGGCGATCAGCAGCGTGCCGACGGTGCCGGCGAAGAAGGAGCCCAGCGCCGCCGTCAGCAGCGCGGTGCCGGCGCGGCCGCGGCGGGCCATCTGGTAGCCGTCGATGGCGGTGACCACCGAACTCGTCTCGCCGGGCAGGTTGACCAGGATGGCGGTCGTCGAGCCGCCGTACTGCGCGCCGTAGTAGATGCCGGCGAGCATGATCAGCGCGGTCGTGGGTTCCAGGCTGTAGGTGAGCGGCAGCAGCAGTGCGATCGTCGCCACCGGGCCGAGGCCGGGCAGCACGCCGACGAGCGTGCCGATCAGGGTGCCGATGAAACAGTACAGGACGTTCTTGACCGTCAGCGCGACCGAGAACCCGAGCGCGAGGTTGGAGAGCAGTTCCACGATGTCACTCCTGGCCGGAGACCGGCCACATCGGCATCTGCACGCCGAGGCCGTAGTGGAAGACGGCCGCGCACAGCACCGTCACCGCGGCCGACAGCACCAGCGTCTCGCGCCACGAATATTCCGGGCGGGCGGCGCGGCTGACGGCGCACATCGCCAGCAGGGTCAGCAGGAGGCCGGCGCGGGGCAGCAGCACCGAGAACAGCACGATCGCCAGCGTCAGGCTGGCGAGCGGCCGCCAGGCGATGCGCAGCTCCTCGCCGCCTTCGCTGCGCCGGGCGGCGAAGGCCACCAGCAGCCCGAACGCGATCAGCAGGAAGCCGAGCACGCGCGGGAAGTAGCCGGGGCCCATGCGCGCCGCGCTGCCGGCCGGCAGGTCGGCGGACAGCAGCAGGGCGAGCACGCCGAAGGTGGCGAACATCGCCCCCGATATCAGGTTGACTCTGTCGGTTTTCAATTTGTCTCCTTTCCCGTCGCTTGGATGCGGGATGTCTCGTTATCTGTCGGGCCGTACCTGCGCCGCGGCCTGGCGGGGGCGGCGCACCATGCAGACCGCCGCCGCGCTGGCGACGAGGGTGTCGCCCTGCCAGATCTCGCCGCGCACGTTGCAGATGTTCGCGCCGCGCCGCTCGAAGCTGGCCCTGCCGTTCAGCGTGCCGACTCCGGCCGGCGCGAGGAAGGAGGTGTTGAGGCTGAGCGTGGCGCAGAAGGCGCCCGGCTCCAGCGTGGCGGTGACGAGGACGGCGGTGACGTCGTCGAGCATCGCGCCCAGCATGCCGCCCTGGATCTGGCGGGCCGGGTTCTGGAAGGCTTCGCTGCCGTCGAACTCGACGGCGAGCGTGCCGGCCTCGAGATCGAGCGCCAGGATGCGGCGGCCCAGCAGGCGGGTGATGGGCGCGCGTTCGAGCAGCGCGACGAGTTCGGCGGGGGGCGGGTTGTTCGCTTGCACGATGATGTCTCCAGTGTGGCGGCCGGCGGCGCGCGGCCGGTGCGGGTGGGCGCGCCGCCGCGCCTCAGGCGGGCGTGGCCTGCAGGTCGGCGAAGCGCCTGCCCTCGCGCACCAGGCGTTCCAGCAGCGGCGCGGGCTGCCACCAGAAGCCGTCGCGTTCGTGGAAGCGCCGGATGTCGGCCAGCACGTTCTCCAGGCCGATGCGGTCGGCCAGGTACATCGGGCCGCCGTGGTGTTCCGGGAAGCCGTAGCCCGTCAGGTAGGTGATGTCGATGTCGCTCGGGCGCAGCGCGATGCCCTGTTCGAGCAGCTTCGCGCCCTCGTTGATCATGCCGTAGAGGCAGCGCTTGATGATCTCGTCCTCCGGGATCTCCCGCCGCACGATGCCCATGCGCGCCGATTCCGCTGCGATCCAGGCTTCCAGCTCGGGGTCGCGGTGCGGCGTGCGCCCGCCCTCTTCGTAGCGGTACCAGCCCTTGCCGGTCTTCTGGCCGAGGCGGCCGATGTCGCACAGCTTCATGATGAGGTCGTTCCAGCGGCGGTCGGCCGGGCGGGTGGCCATCTGCGCCTTGCGCGTCTGGTAGCCGACGTCGTTGCCGGCCATGTCGTGCACCGCGAAGATGCCCATGGCGTAGCCGAACTTCTTCAGCGCGGCATCCACCTCGTGCGGCAGCGCGCCGTCCTCGACCAGGAAATGCGCCTCGCGGGTGTAGTTGCGGAACAGCGCGTTGCCGATGAAGCCGGGGTAGATGCGCGCCAGCACGGCGATCTTGCCCATGCGGCGGCCCAGGTCCATGAGCGTGGCGACCACGTCGGGCGCGGTCTTCGCTGCGCGCACCACCTCCAGCAGCTTCATGACGTGGGCGGGGCTGAAGAAGTGCGCGCCGACCACGTCCTGCGGGCGGCCGGTGACCGCGGCGATCTCGTCCACGTCCAGGCCGGAGGTATTGGTGGCGAGGATGCAGCCGGGCCGGGCATGGGCGTCGAGCCGGCGGAACACGTTCTTCTTCAGCTCCATGTCCTCGAACACCGCCTCGATCACCATGTCGGCATCGCGCACGTCGGCGATGTCGATCGAGCCGGTGATCAGTCCGAGGCGCTGCGCCATGTCCGCCTCGGCGAGCCTGCCGCGTTTCACGCTGCCGGCGTAGTTGTCGCGGATGCGCTGCAGGCCGCGCTCCAGCCCTTCGGCGTTGGCGTCGACCAGGGTGACCGGGATGCCGATGCTGGCGAGCGACATGGCGATGCCGCCGCCCATGGTGCCGGCGCCGATCACCGCCACGCGGGTGACGGGGCGCAGTTGCAGGCCGGCGGGCAGGTCGGGGACGTTCGCCGCCTCGGCGGCGGCGAAGCGGGCGTGATCGAGCGCGCGGCGGCGCTCTTCGTCGGTGACGGAAAAGAGGTCTGTGGCGTTCATGGCGGGGTCTCTCAAGCCTGGTTGTCCTGCAGGCGCCGGGCTTTGCCGTCGACGAATTCGCGCAGGCGGGCCTCGGCCTCCGGCGGACGGGCGCGGGCGGAGTTGAGCTGCTCGACGAACAGGCCGTCGTCGTGCGACATGTCGTGGATGCGCGGCAGCACGTTGATGATCATCCAGTTGGTCTCGACGCTGTTCTTCGCCACGCGCGCGGCCAGTTCCCCGGCCTTCTGCAGCGCCTCGCCGGCGGGCACGACGTAGCGCACGACGTGTTCCTGCAGGCCCTCGGCCGCGGTGAGCAGGCGGCCGGTGAGCATCATGTCCATCATCACGCTGGTGCCGACCACGCGCTGGATGCGCACGGTGCCGCCGCCGCCGACGAAGATGCCGCGCTGCCCCTCGGGCAGGCCGAACGTCGCCGTCTCGTCGCACACGCGCAGGTGGGCGGCGGTGGCCAGTTCCAGGCCGCCGCCGACGACCGCGCCGTGCAGCGCGGCGACGAAGGGGATGGGGCCGCGGGCGATGAGGTCGAACACCTCGTGCCAGTTGTGGCGGCGGCGCTTGCGCGGCGGCTTGATCTGGCCGGTGGCGCGGGCGAGCGCCTCGGCGAGGTCGAGCCCGGCGCAGAAATTGCTGCCGTGGCCGAACAGCACCGCGACGTCGGCTTCTTCGTGCGCGCGCAGCACGGCGGCGCGCAGTTCGTCGATCAGCGGGTCGTTGATGGCGTTGCGCTTGTCCGGGCGGTTGAGCCCGATCAGGGCGATGTTGCCGTCCAGTTCATAGGTGATCAGCGGTTCGTTCATGGTGTGGATTCCGGAATGCGTGGGTGTCAGAGGTCGAGCAGCAGGCGGGCGCTCTTCGCGCCCGAGCAGCAGACCATCATGCGGTCGTTGGCGGCCTGTTCGTCGGCGCTGAGCACGAGGTCGCGGTGGTCGGGAACGCCCTCCAGCACGCGCACCTCGCAGGTGCCGCAGACGCCTTCGCGGCAGGAGTAGGGCGGCTCGATGCCGGCGTCGATCAGGCTGTCGAGGATGGTCTGGCCGGGGTGCACCTGGATGCGCTTGCCGGCGCGCGCCAGTTCGACGACGAAGCCGCCCTCGGTCGCCGCCGCCTCCCTGGCGGCGAAGTACTCGCGGTGCACGCGCTGCGGCGGCAGCCCGGCGGCGGCCTTCTCGAAGGCGTCGAGCATGGGCAGCGGGCCGCAGCAATAGACGTGGGCATCGGCCGGCAGCCCGCGCACGATGGCGGCGATGTCCATCATCGCGGCGCCGGGCTCCTGGTCGAAGACCAGGCTCACTTCCGCACCGGGCTCGTCGCGCCAGCCCTGCAGCAGGTCGAGGAAGGCGGCATGGCGGCGCGTGCGCGCCGCGTAGTGGAGCTGCCAGGGCATGCCCAGCGCGCGGGCGCGGGCGATCATGCTCAGCATCGGCGTGATGCCGATGCCGCCGGCGATGAAGACGCTGCGCGCCGCGTTCTCGTCGAGCGGGAAGTTGTTGCGCGGCGGATGGATGCTCAGCGTCTCGCCGGCGCGCAGCGTCTCGTGCATGTAGCGCGACCCGCCGCGGCTGGCGGCATCCTTGTTCACGCCGATGACGTAGCGGTGGCGCTCGTGCGGCGCGTTGAGCAGCGAGTAGCTGCGCGTCAGGCCGCTCGGCAGCAGCAGGTCGATGTGGGCGCCGGCGGTGAAGGCGGGCAGTTCCTTGAGCGGCGGCATCGGCACCAGCTCGAAGCCGAGGATGCCCTCGGCCTCGAAGCTGACGGCCCGCACGCGGGCCTGCAGGATCTCGGGAGTGTTCACGGTTGTCCTCGTGACGTGGTTTGGTTGCGCGCGGACGGGCGGGCGCGGCGGCTCCTCTGCCGCCGGCCGCTGCCGGCGGCGCGGGATGCGGCGGCGGACCTATTCGGGCTTGAAGCCGGAAGCCTTGATGATCGGCTCCCAGGCGGCCAGCTCCTTGCGCTGCTCCGCGGCCATCGCCCCGGCATCCAGGTAGCGCGGCACGACCGCCAACTGGGTGCGCAGGTGGTCGCCCACCTGCGGACGCGCGAGGATGCGGGCGAGCGCCTGCTGCATGCGCTCCAGCTCGGCCCCGGGCGTCTTCGCCGGCGCCCACATCGCGGTCCAGGCTTCGCCCAGGGTGACGTCGTAGCCCTGTTCCGCCAGGGTCGGCACCTCGGGCAGCAGCGGCGAACGCTTGTCGCTGAAGATGCCGAGCAGGCGCAGCGTGCCGGCGCGGTGCTGGGGCGCGAGCGATTCGATGAGCGCGACGCCGGCCGGGATATGGCCGCCCAGCAGGTCGTTCATCATCGGCGGCGTGCCCTTGTAGGGCGTCGGCTGCAGCTCGATGCCCGCCACCTTGGCGAACTGCACGCCGAGGAAGTGGGTCTGTCCGCCCATGCCGGCGGTGCCGAAGCTGGCCTGCGCCGGGTGGGCCTTCGCCCAGGCGACGAATTCGCGCGCATTGCCGACCTTGAGCGCGTTGCTCGCCGCCAGCCCGATCGGGTAGGAGACGAGGCCGGCGACGGGCGCGAAGTCGCGCCACAGGTCCCACCTCAACTGGTGGCCGAACACCAGGGTCTGGAAGGTGGGCGTCGCGTTCGGCGCGATCATGTAGGTGAGCCCGTCGGGCGCCGCCTTCGCCAGCGCGTCGGCGGCCAGCCGCCCGCCGGCGCCCGGCTTGTTCTCGACGATCACCGGCTGGCCCAGTTCGGCGCGCAACTGTTCGGCGAAATAGCGCGCGATGGCGTCGGTGCCGCCGCCGGCCGGCAGCCCGACCAGGATGCGTATCACCGCCTTGTCGCCGCCCTGCGCCTGCAGCAGCGGGCTGGCCGTCGCCAGCCCGAGGCCGATGCCCAGCGCCAGCAGCGCCTTTCTTCGCGTCATCGACACGATGCTGTCTCCTGTTGTTTGTTGTTGTCGTTGTTCCGGCGGGCCTTCAGGCCGCTTCGGCGATGCTGCGCCAGTCTGAGCCGGGGGGCAGCACGCCGCCGACCGACCTGACCTCGGTGTAGTCGAGTTCGGGGCTGGAGGCGATCGTCGGCGCCTTGCCTTCCTGGAACTCGCGCACCGCCTTCAGCAGCAGTTGGCGCAGCCGGATCACCGCGCCGTCGGCCGAGCACAACTGCTCGTCGGTGCGGTCGTAGACCGGGCCCTGGCTGAGGAACATGGCGAAGTCCTCGGTCCCCAGGTGCTGCGGGAAGCCGGTCTGGTGGCCGCGCTTCATCAGGTCGCGGTTCTGCCCCCAGTTGTCCTTCGCCTCGCCCGGCGGCAGCGGCGGGAAGTTCCACACGTCGGGCGAGGCCGACATCACGGTCATGCCCAGGTCGCGGTGCTGGTTGAAATGCACGAACCACGCGCGGTGGGTGACGTCGTCCACCGGGGTGGAGAAGAACACGGTGGTGGGGCCCTTCTCGTCGGGCGGACAGATGATCCCGTACCACGGCATCACGAAGTTGTTGATGCGCACGTAGATCGAACTGTCGGCCAGCGGGCGGATCGCGGCGTAGCGGTAGCCGTAGGGGCGTTCCTCGAATTCCAGGCGCGGCGCCAGCGACTTGGTCATCAGCATGCGCTGGTTGCCGCCGCCGGCGGTGAGCTGGGTGGTGGATTCGTGCAGCACGCCGACGTGCGAGGAATCCATCGACGCCTCCACGCCCTGCAGCCAGTTCGTCGGCACCTCGACGCTGGTCACCGAGCGCTGCGACTGCGGCAGGTCGACGAAGGGCAGCTCGGGGAACTTGGGCGGCGTGTCGCCCTGGCCCAGCCACACCCACACGATGCCGCCGCGGTCGGCGGCGGTGTAGCGGTTGACGCGCACGTGCTTGCAGAACTGCTCCTGGTTGCCGGTGTGGTTGGGCGCCTCGACGACCTCGCCCTTCACGTTCAGCTTCCAGCCGTGGTAGATGCAGCGCAGGCCGCCGTCCTCGTTGCGCGCCAGCGCCAGCGACGCCTTGCGGTGCGGGCACTGCTCGTCGAGCACGCCGACGCTGCCGTCGGTGGCGCGAAAGGCCACGTAGTTCCTGCCCAGCAGGCGCACCCGGACGGGCGCGCCGTCCGCTTCGAGCTTGCACGACGGTACCGCCGGCAGCCAGTAGTGCTGGCGGATCATCTCGCCCATCGGCGCGCCGTCGGCGACGCGGGTGAGCAGGTCGTTTTCTTCCTTGGTCAAAGGCATGGAGGTCTCCTCGGTTCTGTTGATCTGTCGCCGCGAACCCGCGGACGACGGCCTACTCCTTGGGGAAGGCGCGCCGGTAGACCCGGCGACTGTTGTTCTCGAAGACGTCGGCGCGCTGTTCGGCCGACAGCCATTCAATGCTCTCGATCACCGGCTTCATGTCGTCGTAGTCGCGTCCGCTGACGGGGTCGCGCGCGCTGCCGGTGCCGGGTTTCTCGGTGCCGAACAGCACGTTGCGGGTGCCGGCGACTTTGAGCAGGAGGTCGATCGCCTCCTTGCTGTAGTTGCAGGTGTCGAAGTAGAGCTTCTTCAACTGCTCGTCGAAGGTTTCCTTTTCGCCCCTGCGCACGTTCCACGAGCGGAAGCGGCCCATCTGGTAGGGGATGGCGCCGCCGCCGTGGGCGACGACGATCTTCAGCTCCGGGAAGGCTTCGAAGGTCTTCGCGCCGAGCAGCGACACGATGGCGATGCTCTCCTCGTTGATGAACTTCAGCGTGTAGGACTCGCGCGCGCAGCAACTGCCGGCGGAGTGGATGAGCCCGGGCACGTCGAGTTCGACCATCGCCTGGTACAGCGGGTGCCAGAACGGATCGCCCAGGCCCGGCGGGGTGGGGCCCTCGCCTTCGGTCGGGTCCGGGTTGATCAGGCAGCCGATGAAGCCCAGTTCGGTGACGCAGCGCCTCAGTTCCGGGACGGCCCTCGTTTCCGGGGACTCGTTCATGTACTGCGGCAGGCCGGCGACGCCGCGGAAGCGGTCCGGGAACATGGCGACGACGCGCGCGATCAGGTCGTTGCAGTGGCGCGACCACAGTTCGGTGACCTTGGCCGGCTTGACCGAGTGCATCTGCAGGTAGGGGCGCGGCGACAGGAACTGGATGTCGGTGCCGACCGAATCCATCGTCTTCACCAGTTCTTCGGCGACCTTGCGCACCGATGCGTCCGGGACGTTGGGCGTGGTGTGGGGGTTTGCGCGCCCGCCGACGAGTTCCGCCATGAAGCGGAAGCTCTCCGGCGGCATCACGATGTGGGCGTGGGAGTCGATGATCATCGGTTCTGTCTCCTGATCGATTATTGGATGACGGCCATGAATTCGAGCTGCAGCCACATGCCGTGCTGCAGGTCGTGGATGAGGACGTGCCGCGCGGGCCGGTCGGCGGGGTCGGGGAAGCAGCGCAGCCATTCGGCATTGACGGCCTCGCGCACCGAGTCGTCCCTGGCGTAGATGGTCAGCCTGACGACGTCGCCCGTCGTCGCGCCGCCCGCCGCGAGCAGCGCCTCCATGTTGCGGAAGGCGTTCTGCGCCTGGGTCCGGGCGTCCCCGGGCAGCTTGCCGGAGGACGCATCCTTGCCCGAGATGCCCGACGAGCAGAGCACGGCGCCGACTCTCGCGGCCTGCGGGATCGGGGCGTTGTGCGACAGCCCGGGAACGTCGATGGAACGGGGAATACGGGGCATGGCGTGTCTCGCAGCGTACTGGATGGCGGAGTCCCCGCCGGCGCCGGGCGCGATGCCGTCGACCGGTGGGGTGCAGGCGAATATATACATCGATTCTCTTGTGGTGTGCAATAGTTTTAAAAATAAATACCACGAACAGGCATTTTCGCTGCACTGCACCACCTGGTTTCCGCATCCGCCTCGTCGTCCGCGCAGCGCGGCACATCCGCTTCCATCGCCGCGCATAGACCGGCAGACGCGGTGCCCGTTTCCCCCTCTCCGGCTCCAAGGCCCCGCCATGAGCAGCTTTCCGGGCAGCGTCGCCGAGCGGCGGAACGGCTTGCCGCCACCGGCTGCCGCGCCGCCGCGGGCAGGCCCGGCGGTGCCGTCCGGCGGTCCGGCGGCGGCACGGCCTGGATGATCGTGTGCACCTCATTTGGAAGGGTGGATGCCAAAATTTAAAAACTGGTATGTACAAAATGTAAATGTGTACGCCACAATCGCGCCGCAAGCTGAATCGACCTTGCAGCAGGTTCCGGGCGGTGTGGGCGGGTCCGTGGCGACCGTCGCCCGGCACCGGCCGGATCGACATCCAGAAAAAGGAGACAGGTGTGCAGAAGAAAACGAATCGTTTCGTCCCCCTGGTGGCCGGCGGAGTGCTTGGCGCCGCGATGCTGCCGGCGGCGGCGCAGAGCAACGTCACCATCTACGGCGTGGTGGATGCGGCAATGACGAGGACCACCGGCGGCGGCTACAACCAGACGGCCATGGACGGCCGCGGCATCCTGCAAGGCAGCCGGCTCGGCTTCAGGGGAACGGAGGATCTGGGCAACGGCCTGAAGGCGCTGTTCCAGCTCGAACAGGGCCTCAACGTCGACACCGGCACCGCGCCTCCGGGGGCTCCCGCCGGCGAGAGCTGGGCCTTCCAGCGCCAGGCGTGGGTCGGCCTCGGCGGCGCCTGGGGCACGCTCGGGCTCGGCCGGCAGTACGCGCCGGGCTATGCCACCGCGCGCTTCGACATCCTCGAAGGGTCGGGGCTGTATAGCGCCCGCGGCTGGCTGACCTCGGTCGGCGGCTACACCATCAACCCCGGCTCCCCGGCGCGCTGGTCGAACTCCGTGCGCTACATGTCGCCGGACCTGAGCGGCTTCTCGTTCGAGGGCATCTACTCCAACTACAACAACGAGGACCCGGCCAGGACGCGCCATCCGAGCGGCGACGACCGCTGGGCGATGGGCTTCGGCTACGCGAAGGGGCCGGGCGAGATCGGCGTGGTCTACCACAACGTGGGGGTGGGTGCCGGCGTCGAGGACACGAGGGAGTTCTTCATCGGCGGCTCCTGGGACTTCGGCTTCCTGAAGGCGATGGCGACTTGGCAGCGCAAGGATGCCGAGGTCCGCAGCGGCGACAACCGGCTGTGGTCGGTCGGCGTGGTGGTGCCGGTGCTGACCTCGAGCGCCTTCCACCTGGGCTATGCCTCGCTCGACGTGAAGGGCAGGGACAACGACTCGAACTCGCTGTCGACCGGCTTCGTCCATAACCTGTCGAAGCGCACCGCGCTCTACGCCATCCTCAACCGCATGCATCACGACGACCTCGCGCCCAACCTGTCGGGCATCGAGCAACCCATCCAGCCCGGCGAGACCGCCAGCACCTGGGCGCTCGGCGTCCGTCACAAGTTCTGACGGCGGCCTCGCCCGGCATGCCCGCCGGCGCGCTTCCAGCAGGGGCGCGCCGGCGGGCGTGGCCGTTCCGGCGTGCCGCGGCAGCCTTCGTCCGGCCGCGGCGAGGGCGTGGCTTCGCCGCAGGAGCCGGCGTGCGGGAGCGGGATGGAGTTGTGGGATGTACCGCCGCTCATGCGGAGCGTCGCCGGGCGGAGCGTCGCCGGGCGGAGCGTCACCGGGCGGGTCGCCGCCGAGCGGACCGCCGTCGCGGTGCGCACGGTCGCGGCCGGCCGGCCGCGCTTCGGCGCCGGCGCTTCAGCCAGGCGGTTGCCGTGGCGGGAGATGATGCGTTGCGGCGCGGGCCTTCAGCGGTCGTGCGAATCCGACTCGAAGAAGCTCTCCGGCAGGCGGGCGAGGAATTCCGAGAAGCCGGTGGAGCCGGACGGGACGTGCTGCGCCATGCTCTGCGCCGCCTGGGCTTCGTCGCCTTCCTGGATGGCGCGCGCCACCTTCAGGTGTTCCTGCAGCGACTTGCTGATCTCGGCCTTGGTCTGGAAGTCCTTGGTGCGGTAGCGCTGTATCTGCCGCCGCGCGTTGCGGATCAGTTCGGCCAGGTAGGCGTTGCGGCTGCCGCCGTAGATCACTTCGTGGAACTGGTTGTTGGCGACCCCGTACTCGGCGGGGCTGCCCTGCACCGCCGCTTCCTGGCAGCGCTGCAGGGCGTCGTCCAGCGCCCTGCGCATGTCGTCGTCGATGCGCCGCGCCGCCAGCTTGGCGCACAGCGATTCGAGTTCGCCCACCGTTTCCATGATGGCGCGCACCTGGCCGATGGACAGGCGCCCGACCGTCACGCCCTGGCGCGGCGCGATGCGCACCAGGTCGCGCGCGGCGAGTTGCTGGAGCGCCTCGCGCACCGGCGTGCGCGACACGTCGAAGCGGGCGGCCAGGGCGCGTTCGTCGAGCGAGGCGCCCGGCGGCAGCCGGCCCGACTCGATCTCCTCCTGCAGCGTGGCACGGATCTCGTTTGCCCTCCCGCCGCGGCCGCGCGTTTCGGCGGACGGGGAAGGGGGCGGGATCTCCTGGAGGGCGGAAGTGGTGTTCGGGTTCTTTTCCATGGTGGCCGAAGTATATACATGGCGGAATTTTGCGCGCAAGAAGATGCGTCTGATACACCACGCGGCAGCAGGTGCATGCCGGTTTTTTGCGCCCGGCGGCGCGCAGGGCATCGACGGGCAACGGCGCCTTGCCGAAATTGAACAGACGAATCAATGGATTGTGCGTCGCCGCCGGGCTGCCGGCCATGTTTATTTCAGAGGCGATAGTGGATACCAATAAAAACTTGTGGCGTATTGATAAAGCTATTTTTGTATGCCAGAATCCGTCTCAACAATAATCAAGTGCTCCGGCAACCGCCCTGCACTGCACCAGACAGGAGGATGTGTACGAAATGAGTGTTTCCGTGTCCGGCTCCGTCCGCGAGCCCCTGCCCGTCGGCCGCATCCTTGCGCCGGCCTCCATCGCCATCGTCGGCGCCTCCGCCGATCCGCGCTCCTTCGGCGGCTTCGTGCTCGCCAACCTCGAGCGCTTCGGCTACGCCGGCGAGATCCACCTGGTCAGCCGCAGCAGCAGCGAGATCAACGGCCGCGCCTGCGTGAAGACGGTGGACGAACTGCCGGAAGGCATCGATCTCGCCGTGCTGGCGATCCCGGAAGCGGGCGTGCTCGACGCCGTGCGCTCGCTCGCCGCGCGCAAGGCGCATGCGGCGATGCTGTTCGCCTCGGGCTATGCCGAAGCGGGCGAGGACGGGCGCGCCAGGCAGGACGCGCTCGCCGAACTGGCGCGCGCTGCCGGCCTCTTGCTGGTCGGCCCCAACTGCATGGGCTTCACCAACCTCGCCGCCGGCATCCCGCTGACCTTCGAGCCGCTGCCCGCGCGCGAACGCGAACTGCGCCCCGGCGTGGGCGTGGTGGCGCAGAGCGGCTTCATGGCCGCCAACCTGCGCGAAGCCTTCCTCGGCCGCCGCCTGCCGACGACCGCGGTGTTCTCCACCGGCAACGAGGTTTCGGTTGGGATCGAGGACGTGCTGGCGCACTACATCGCCGATCCGCAGACGCGCGTCGTCGCGGTCTACGCCGAGCAGATCCGCCGCCCGCAGCTCTTCCTGCGCCTGGCGGCCTCGGCGCGCGCCGCCGGCAAGCCGGTGGTGCTGCTGATGCCGGGCCGCAGCGCGCGTGCCCGCGAGGCCGCGCAGTCGCACACCGGCGCGCTGGCCGGCGACCATGCCACCGCCGTCGCGCAACTGCGCAGCGAGGCGGTGGTGGTGGTCGATTCGCTGGACGAACTGGTCGACACCACCGCGATCCTGCTCCGCTTCCCGGTGCCGCCGGCCGGCGGCACCGGCTTCATGACCGGCTCGGGCGCGATGAAGAACCTCGCGCTGGATTTCTGCGACGACCTCGGCCTCGACCTGCCCGTACTCGCCCCGGCGACGGTGGCGAAGCTCGAGGCGATGCTGCCCGACTACGCGGTGGCCGAGAACCCGCTCGACTACACCACCATCGGCGTGCGCCAGCCGGGGCTGATCGGCGAGGTGCTGCTGACCATGCTCGACGATCCGGGCATCGGCAACATCGTGCTGGCGATCCCGGTCGGCCCCGAGGTGGCGCAGCGCGACAAGGCCGGGCACATCGTGCCGGTGGTCGCCCGCGCGACCAAGCCGGCGGTGCTGGTGCTGACCGGCGACACCAGCCCGATCGAGCCCTTCTTCGAGGAGGCGATCGAGGCCAGCGGCGTGCCGATGTTCCGCTCCGCCGACCGCGCCCTGCGCGCGCTGGGCAATGTGGCCGCCTACGGCGAGGCCCTGCAGCGCGCCGCGCGCGCGGTGGCGGACGGCGCCGGTGCGCTGCCGCTGCCGGGCG
This sequence comes from Thauera sp. K11, assembly GCF_002354895.1. Lineage (NCBI taxonomy): Bacteria > Pseudomonadati > Pseudomonadota > Betaproteobacteria > Rhodocyclales > Zoogloeaceae > Thauera > Thauera sinica. Next base: position 3,584,544 of record NZ_CP023439.1, on the reverse strand, counting down.
CCGTGCCGGCCAACGGCATCTTCGCCGAATACCAGGGCAAGGGCTGGCTGGCGCAGGCAGGGCTGGCGGTGCCGGCCGGCGGGCTGGCGCGCAGCGCCGACGAGGCCGCCGGCATCGCGGCGCGCATCGGCTATCCGGTGGTGCTGAAGGCGCAGGCGAGCGAGCTGCCGCACAAGAGCGACGTCGGCGGCGTGCTGGTCGGCCTCGCCGACGAGGCGGCGCTGCGCAGCGGCTGGGACCGCCTGCACGCCAGCGTCGCCTCGCACCGCCCGGAACTGAAGCTCGACGGCGCGCTGGTCGAGGCGATGGGCCCGCGCGGGCTGGAACTGGTGGTGGGCGCCAAGCGCGACGCCGACTGGGGGCCGGTGGTGCTGGTGGGCCTGGGCGGCATCTGGATCGAGGCGCTGAAGGACGTGCGCCTGGTCCCCGCCAGCATGGCCGAGGAAGACATCGTCGTCGAACTCGGCCGCCTCAAGGCGGCGAGCGTGCTGCGCGGCATCCGCGGCGCGGCCGGCGTGGATCTGCCGGCCATCGCCCGCGTGGTGGCGCTGATCGGCGCCCGGATGCGCGCCAATCCGCAGATCACCGAGATCGACATCAACCCGCTGGTGGCCTATCCCGCCGGCTCCGCCCAGCCGGTGCTCGCGCTCGACGCGCTGGTCGTGGCCGTCAGGGACTGAGGAGCCAGGCCGATGAAACTGGAATTTTCCGCAGCGGACGAAGCCTTCCGCCTCGAGGTGCGCGAGTTCGTCCGCACCCGCCTGCCGGCCGACATCAAGCGCAAGGTCGAACTCGGCCTGCGCCTGGAGCACGAGGACTACGTCACCTGGTTCCGCATCCTGGAGGAGCGCGGCTGGATCACGCCGGGCTGGCCGGTGGAGCACGGCGGCCCGGGCTGGAACCACGTGCAGCGCTACATCTTCGACGAGGAAACCCTGCTCGGCGGCGCACCGCGCATCATCGCCAGCGGCATCCAGATGCTGGGGCCGGTGCTGATCGCCTTCGGCAGCGAGGAGCAGAAGAAGAAGTACCTGCCCGACATCCGCCACAGCAACACCTGGTGGGCGCAGGGCTTCTCGGAGCCGGGCGCCGGTTCCGACCTCGCCGCGGTGCGCACCAGCGCGGTGCTGGAGCCCGACGGCGAGCACTTCGTCGTCAATGGCCACAAGGTGTGGACCTCGTACGCGCAGTGGTGCCCGATGATGTTCGCGCTGGTGCGCACCGATCCCGCCGCGAAGCCGCAGGAGGGGATCTCCTTCCTGCTCATCGACATGGCCTCGCCCGGCGTCGAAGTGCGTCCGATCCGCATGCTGGAAGGCGGCGCCGACCTCAACGAGGTGTATCTCGACAACGTCCGCGTGCCGGCCGGGAACCTCGTCGGCGAACTCGACAAGGGCTGGTCCTACGGCAAGTACCTGCTCGGCCACGAGCGCACCGGCATCGCCGGCATCGGCTCATGCAAGCAGCAACTGGCGCGTGCGCGCAGGATCGCCGCGCAGCAGGGGCTGGACGGCGATGCGTTGCTGCAGGCGCGGCTGGCCCAGTTCGAGATCGAGCTGATGGCGCTCGAATTCACCGCGCTGCGCCTGCTGAGCGCCAACCAGCGCAGCCGCATGCCGGCGGTCGAAGCCTCGATGCTGAAGGTGCGGGGCACCGAACTGCGCCAGGCGATCTACGAGACCCTGGTCGACATCGCCGGCCCCGACGCGGTGCCGTTCTCGCCCGAGGTGCTGGAGCTGGCGCACCTCGGCGAAGGCGTCGTCCCCGAAGAACTGGTCGCGCTCGCCGCCAACTGCCTCGATTCCAGAAAGATCACGATCTACGGCGGCACCAGCGAGGTGCAGCGCAACCTCATCGCCCGCGCGGCGATGGAAGCCTGACGGCGCGCCGCCACCACGAGGACATGCGATGGATTTCTCCCTGAACGAAGACCATCTGGCGCTCGCCGACGCGGTGCGGCGCTTCTGCGATGGCGAATATCCGCTCCAGCACCGCGGCAATCCCGAAAGCACGGACGAGGCCGCCCGCCGTCTGGCCGGCATGGCCGAAATGGGCCTGCTCGGGCTGCCCTTCCCGGCCGCGTTCGGCGGCGGCGAGCTGGGGCCGGTCGAGATCATGCTCGCAGCGCGCGAATTCGGCCGCTGCCTGGGCGGCGGCCCCTTCCTCTCCGGCGTGGTGATGGCCGGGCAGTTGCTGGCCCGCCTCGGCTCGGACGCGCAGAAGGAGGCGTGGCTGCCGGCGCTGGCGCAGGGTTCGCTGCAGGTGGCGCTGGCGGCCTACGAGGACGGCGCGCGCTACGACTGGCAGAGGGTCGCCACCCGCGCCGTGCCGGCCGCCGGCGGCTACGTGCTGCACGGCCGCAAGTCCCTGGTGCTGAACGGCGACGCCGCCGGGCTGCTGCTGGTCGTGGCGCGCACCTCCGGCGAGGCCGGCGAGCGCCGCGGCCTGACGGTGTTCGCCGTCGATGCCGGCACGCCCGGCCTGGCCGTGCGCGGCTTCGACACGCTCGACGGCCGCCGCGCCGCGCATCTGGCGCTGGACGGCGCCGCCGTCGGCGCCGATCGCGTGCTCGGCTGCGCCGGCGAGGCGGCGGACGACATCGAGGCCGTCCTCGACGCCGGCGCCGCCGCGCTGTGCGCCGAGGTCGTCGGCGCGGTCGAGGCGCTGATGGAGCACACCGTCGAGCACCTGCGCACGCGCAAGCAGTTCGGTGTGCCGCTGGCCAGGTTCCAGGTGCTGCAGCACCGCGTCGCCGACATGGCCATCGCGCTCGAGATGCTGAAGTCCATGGACTGCGCCGCGGCGATGGCGCTGGCCGGCGCCGACGCCGCCACCCGCCGCCGCATGGTGTCCGCGGCCAAGGTGCTCGCCAGCCAGCAGGGCCGGCAACTGGGCATGGCGGCGATCCAGATGCACGGCGCAATGGGCATGACCGACGAATGCCGCGTCGGCCACTACGCCAAGCGATTGATGGTGATCGGCCAGTTGCTCGGCGACGCCGGCCACCACCTCCGGCGCTTCGACGCACAGCGGCAGAACTGAGCGCGAACGCTTCCGACACACCACCCAGAGCAGAACGAAGGAGACACCCATGCTTTCCACCCGTACCCTCGGCCGCCTGTTCGGCCTCCTGATGATGGGCGCCGCCGGCGCCGCGCACGCCGCGGACGGCGACCCGGTGCGACTCATCGTCGGCTTCCCGCCGGGCGGCTCGACCGACACCGTGGCGCGCGTGATCGGCGACGAACTGCGCGAGCAGCTCAAGCGCCCGGTCATCGTCGAGAACAAGCCCGGCGCGGGCGGGCGCATCGCCGCGCAGGCGCTGAAGGGCGCGCCGGCCGACGGCACCGCCTACATGCTCGCCCCCAACGCCACCGCCATCTTCCAGAACCTGCTGTACTCCACCGCCGAGCGCAAGTACGACCTGCTGACCGATTTCACGCCGGTCGGCGTCGTCGTCTCCTATCCGCTGGCGCTGGCCGTCAGCAAGCGCGTCAAGGCCGGCAACCTGAAGGAATACGTCCAGTGGGTGAAGGCCCATCCGGAGGACGGCGTCTTCGGCACCGCCGGCGCCGGCGGCCACACCCACTTCTCCGGCCTGCAACTGGGCAAGGCGATCGGCGTCGATCTGCAGGTGGTGCCCTACAAGGGCAACGGCCCGCTGGTCACCGACCTGCTCGGCAGCCAGATCGCCGCGGGGGTGATGACCGCGGGCGACATCCTGCAGCACCACAAGGCCGGCACGGTGAAGGTGCTGGCGGTGTTCGGCGCCAGCCGTTCGCCGCTGATGCCGGACGTGCCCACCGTCAAGGAGCAGGGCTACGACGTCGACACCGGCGATGCCTGGACCGCGGTGTGGGCGCCGGCGAAGACGCCCAAGGCCGAGATCGAGCGCATGCAGCAGGCGCTCAAGGTGGCGCTCGACAAGCCGGCCATCCGCGAGAACCTGACCAGCAAGGCCACCCTGCAGCCGGATTTCCGCCCGGCGGCCGAGATGGACAAGCTGGTGCAGAAGGAACTCGCCTACTGGGGCCCGGTGATCAAGGCATCCGGCTTCACCCCCGCGCAGTGAGCGGCGGGACCATCCACGGGAAGGACTGAAATGAGCCTCAACGGAAAAGCCTGCATCGTCGGCGCCTACGAGCATCCGACGCGCCAGGCGGACGATCTGTCGGTGGTGCGGCTCCATGCCGACGTGGCCAGGGGCGCGCTGGAAGACGCCGGGCTGACGAAGGGCGATATCGACGGCTACTTCTGCGCCGGCGACGCGCCCGGCCTGGGCACCACTACCGTCGCCGAGTACCTCGGCCTCGATCTGCGCCACGTCGATTCCACCGAATGCGGCGGGTCCGCACCCATCCTGCACGTGGCGCACGCGGCCGAAGCCATCGCCGCGGGCCGCTGCAACGTCGCGCTGATCACCCTCGCCGGGCGCCCGCGCGCGCAGATGGCGCAGGCGCAGGCGGCGGCGAAGGAAGGCCGCGGCGGCAAGGCGCCGCTGGCGCTGAGGGCGCCCGATCCGGACGCGCCCGAACTGGCGTTCGAACTGCCCTTCGGCCCGGCGACGCAGAACCTCTACGCCATGGTGGCCAAGCGCCACATGTACGAGTTCGGCACCACCAGCGAGCAACTGGCGTGGATCAAGGTCGCCGCCTCCCATCATGCGCAGCACAACCCGAATGCGGTGCTGCGCAAGGTGGTGACGGTGGAGGACGTCGTCGAGTCGCCCATGGTCAGCGATCCGCTGCACCGCCTCGACTGCTGCGTGATGAGCGACGGCGGCGGCGCGATCATCGTCGCGCGGCCGGAGATCGCGCGCGAGCTGAAGCGCCCGCAGGTCGTGGTGCGCGGCACCGGCGAGGCGCCCAAGCACGGCATGGGCGGCCGGGTGGACCTGACCTGGTCCGCCGCGCGCCGGTCGGGCCCGCTGGCCTTCGCCGAGGCGGGCGTGACGCCCGCCGACATCCAGTACGCCTCGCTGTACGACAGCTTCACCATCACCGTGCTGATGCAGCTCGAAGACCTCGGCTTCTGCGCCAAGGGCGAGGGCGGCCGCTTCGTGATGGACGGCAACCTGATCTCCGGCGTCGGCCGCCTGCCGTTCAACACCGACGGCGGCGGCCTGTGCAACAACCATCCGGCCAACCGCGGCGGCATGACCAAGATCATCGAGGCCGTCCGCCAGCTCCGCGGCGAGGCGCATCCGGCCGTGCAGGTGCCCGGCTGCACGCTCGCGCTCGCCAACGGCATCGGCGGCGCGCTCGCCTCGCGCCACACCAGTGCCACCCTGATCCTGGAGAGGGTTTGACCATGAACCAGCAAGCCGACAGCGACAAGGCCGCCCGCGCGCCGGGCACGCCGCGCCGCATCCCCGCGCCGCGGGTCCTCCCCGAGTCGCTTCCGTTCTGGGAAGCCGCCAACGAGGGCCGGCTGCTCGTCAAGAAGTGCGCGGCCTGCGGCGAATTCCACCACTACCCGCGCGACATCTGCCCGCACTGCCTGAGCGCCGACACCGCGTGGGTGCAGGCCGCCGGCACCGGCACGGTGTATTCGTTCAGCACCATGGGGAAGGGCGAGGCCGCCTGCACCCTGGCCTTCGTCACGCTCGACGAGGGCGTGACGCTGCTGACCAACCTCGTCGATTGCGATCCGGCGAACGTCGGGATCGGCCAGCGGGTGAGGGTCAGCTTCAAACCCAGCGACGGCGAATACGCCGTGCCGATGTTCACCCCGGCGTGAAGGAGCCGCCCATGCACAACAGCGACAGCAACGGCAGCGTGCGCAAGGGGCCGCTGTCCCGCTTCACCGTCCTCGACGCCTCGCGCGTGCGGGCGGGCCCGACCGCGATCCGCCTGTTCGCCGACCTCGGCGCGCGCGTGATCAAGCTCGAGATCCCGTCCGGCGCCCCCGGCGGCGACGACATGATAGGCGGGCGCGACCACAACCGTGCCGACTACGAGAACCTGCACCGCAACAAGGAGAGCCTGACCCTCAACATGAAGGCGCCCGAGGGCATCGCCATCCTGCACAAGCTGGTGAAGCAGGCCGACGTGTTCATCGAGAACTACCGGCCGGACGTGAAGTACCGCCTCGGCATCGGTCCGGAAGCGCTGCGCGCGATCAACCCGCGGCTGGTGTATGCCAGCATCTCCGGCTTCGGCCAGGACGGGCCGTATGCCAACTGGCCGGGCTTCGACTCCATCGCCCAGGGCATGGGCGGGCTGATGAGCGTCACCGGCAAGCCGGGCGAGGGGCCGATGCGCGTCGGCATCCCCATCGCCGACCTGTGCGCCGGGCATTTCTGCGCGCAGGCGATCCTCGCCGCGCTGCTCGAGCGCGAAGTCTCGGGCGAAGGGCAGTGGGTCCAGACCTCGCTGCTGGAATCGCAGATCGCGATGCTCGACTTCCAGGCCGCGCAATGGCTGATCGACGGCAAGGTGCCGGGGCAGAACGGCAACGAGCATCCGCTGACCGTCCCCACCGGCGTGTTCGAGACCAGCGACGGCTACCTGAACCTCGCCGCCATCGGCCAGACGATGTGGAAGCGGCTGTGCGACGCGCTGGAGGTCCCGCACCTGGTGCAGGAACCCGGCTTCGGCTCCGACCCCGAGCGCGTGCAGAACCGCGAGCGGGTGAATGCCGCCGTCGGCGCGGCGTTCAAGACCCGCAGCACGGCGGATTGGACCGAGCGCCTGCTCGAGGCGGGCGTGCCCTGCGGGCCGATCCATCGCGTCGACCAGGTGTTCGGCGACGCGCAGGTGCGCCACTTGGGCATCACCCGGCCGATGCACCATCCCGAACTCGGCGACATTTCGCTGATCGGCCTGCCGATGCGCTTCTCGAGCCATCCCCGCGAGGACGGCCCGCTGCGTCCGGCGCCCCACCAGGGCGACCAGACCGATGCCATCCTGGCCGATCTCGGCTATGCGCCGGCGGACATCGCGCGCCTGCGCGCCGCCTTCGTCGTCTGACCCTCACCAGCGAGTTTCCACATGGCCCGACTAGTAGCCGCCTTCGGCTCCTCCCACAGCATCATGCTGGCCTCGCAGCGCGAGGACTGGCAGCACGGCTTTCGCGCGATCGACCCGAAGAACCGTTTCTATTACGACAAGAACGGCAACAAGACCGATTACGCAAGCCTGCTGCCGCTCGCGCCGCCCGGCGCGGACGAGATGGTCACGCCCGAACGCATGGGCGAGCGCTTCGACCAGGCCCAGGCCGCGATGGACGAACTGCGCGAGCGCATCCGCGCCGCGCGCCTGGACGTGCTGGTGCTGGTCGGCGACGACCAGACCGAGCTGTTCCGCACCACCAACAACCCGGCCTTCGCCATCTACTACGGCAAGACCATCCGCAACGGCGCCCAGGTGCACGGCGATGCCGACGCCTGGTACCAGAAGGCGCGCGTATGGCGCCAGGAGCCGGGCGGCGAGCGCGACTACCCGGTGCGCGCCGACATGGCCGAATGGCTGATCCGCCAGTTGTGCGACCGCGATTTCGACATCACCGCGATGGACGGCCTGGAACCCGGCCAGTACGAAGGGCACGCGTTTTCCTTCATCCACCGCCGCTACCTGCAGGACATCGAACTGCCGGTGATCCCGGTGATCGTCAATACCTTCGATCCGCCCAACCAGCCGACGCCGCGCCGCTGCATCCAGCTCGGCGCCGCGCTGCGCGAGCTGATCGCCGCCTATCCGGAAGACCTGCGCGTGGGCGTGCTGGCCTCCGGCGGGCTGAGCCACTTCGTCGTCGACGAGGATCTCGACAACGGCATCATCCGCGCGCTGCGCGACAAGGACACCGCCTGGCTGGCGGGCATCGATCCGAAGCTGCTGCAGGCCGGCAGCTCGGAGATCCGCAACTGGATCATCGCCGCCGAGGCGGTGAAGCCGCTCGACCTGGAATGGGTGCGCTACGTGCCGGGCTACCGCAGCCCGGCGCTGACCGGCACCGGCCTGTGCTTCGCGGCCTGGCAGACGCTGGACTGAGAACCCCGACCGCCCTCCATCGGCAAAGGATTTCCACATGACCGAAGTTTCCGACTCCGTGAGCGAGAACGTGCAGCGCCTGCGCCGTCTCGACGCCTGCGCGGTCTCCGACGCGCTCGACAAGCTCGGCCTGCCGGGCGCGGTGACCGGCTTGGCGCAGCGCTCCGGCAACCGCCGCATCGCCGGCCGGGTGATCACCGTCAAGCTCGGCACCGGCGAACCGCCGCCGGGGCCGCCGCGCCACCTGGGCTGCACCGCCATCGAGGCCGCCGGCCCCGACGACGTCATCGTCGTCGAACAGCGCACCGGCATCGAGGCCGGCTGCTGGGGCGGCCTGCTGACCCTGGGCGCCAAGGTGCGGGGGGTGGCCGGCGTGGTGGCCGACGGTCCGCTGCGCGACGTCGACGAGGCGGTCGCCTACGACTTCCCCGTCTTCAGCCGCAGCCTGACCGCGCGCACCGCCCGCGGCCGGGTGGTGGAGAAGGGCACCAACGTGCCGGTGCAGATCGGCGACGTGCAGGTGAATGCGGGCGACTACCTGCTCGCCGACGGCAGCGGCGCCATCTTCATCGCCGCCGCCGACATCGGGCGCGTGCTCGAAGCGGCCGAGACCATCGTCGCCAAGGAGGCCGCCATGGCCAGGTCCATCCTCGCCGGCACCCCGATCGGCGACGTCATGGGCGGCAACTACGAAAAGATGCTGGAGAAATGAACACCATGAGCAAGACCCGAGACCGCAACGTGGAACGCGCCGCCGCCTTCGACACCGCCACCCTGTCCGATGCGCTGGACAAGCTGGGCATCGCCGGCCAGTGCTACAGGATCAAGCCGCGCGACAACGGCTTTCGCATGGCCGGCCGCGCCTGGACCCTGCTCTACGGCCCGGCCGCCAATCCCCCCGGCACGGTGGGCGACTACATCGACGACGTGCCGCCGGGCAGCGTGATCGTGCTCGACAACGGCGGGCGCGACAACGCCACCGTGTGGGGCGACATCCTCACCGAGATCGCCCACCGCCGCGGCATCGCCGGCACGGTGATCGACGGCGTGTGCCGCGACACCCGCCTGTGCCTCGAACTCGGCTACCCGGTGTTCAGCAAGGACCACTGGATGCGCACCGGCAAGGACCGCGTGCAGGTCGAGGCCACCGGCATCCCGGTCAACATCGGCGATGCGCGCGTGGCGCCGGGCGACATCGTGCGTGGCGACGCCGACGGCGTGGTGGTGATCCCCAAGGAGCACGAGGACCGCGTGCTCGATACCGCCGACGAGATCGAGGCCGCCGAGAACCGCATCCGCGAGGCGGTGCGCGGCGGCATGCGGCTCGACGAGGCCCGCCGCCAGTTCAAGTACCACCAGTTGCAGACGCGGGAGGCTTCATGAACAGGCTGGATCCGGCGCTGACCACGCGCCTCGACTTCACCCGCCTGCCGCGCGAGCTGGCGGTGGCCGCCGCCGGGCTGCCGACCGCCACGCTGCACGAGGCGGCGAAGAAGACCGGCGCCCTGCCGGCGGCGATCAAGCCGGTGGCGCCGCACTTCCGCTTCGCCGGCTCGGCGCTCACCGTGCATTCTCCCGGCGGCGACAACCTGTGGCTGCACCGCGCGCTGGACGTCGCGCAGCCGGGCGACGTGCTGGTGGTGCATGTCGGCGGCGCCTACGAGCACGGCTACTGGGGCGAGGTGATGGCCACCATGGCCAAGGCCCGAGGGCTGGCCGGGCTGGTGATCGACGGCGGCGTGCGCGACAGCGTGCTGCTGGCCGGGCTGGGCTTCCCGGTGTTCTCCCGCGGCCTCAGCATCCGCGGCACCGGCAAGGACTTCGGCGCGACCGGCTGGATCAACTACCCGGTGATGATGGGCAACGTCATCGTCCATGCCGGCGACCTCGTCGCCGGCGATGCCGACGGCGTCGTGGCGATCCCCGCCGCGAGTGCCGCGGCGGTGGTGGACCTGGCCACCCGCCGGGAAGCGGACGAGGCCGCCATCGTGCGCCGCCTGGAACAGGGCGAGAGCACGCTGGACGTCTACGGCTGGCGCTGAGCCGCGCCGCCGCAGGCCGTTCCCGATCCCGCAGAAAAGGCAGAGGAAAGCATGTCCCGATCCAGCACGCCACCGCCGTCGCCGCCGCTGCTCGACGTCGACGGCGCGGTCGCCACCATCACGCTGAACCGCCCCGCCCACCGCAACCGCCTCCAGGAAGAGGACCTGCACGTGCTGCTGCGGCACTTCGAGCGGATCGACGATACCCCGTCGGTGCGCGTCGCCGTGCTCACCGCCAGCACCGCAGGGCAGACCCGGCCGGTGTTCTGCGCCGGCTACGACATGGGCAACTTCGACAGCCCCGACAGCGATCCGCATTTCTTCGAGCGCGTCCCGGATGCGCTCGCGGCGCTGCGGCCGGTGACGGTGTGCGCGCTCAACGGCAGCGTGTACGGCGGCGCCACCGACCTGGTGCTGGCCTGCGACCTGCGCGTGGCACTCGCCGGCATCGAGTTCCGCATGCCGGCGGCGGTGCTGGGCCTGCACTACTACCCCGGCGGCCTGCAGCGCTACGTGTCGCGGCTGGGCATCAATGGCGCCAAGCGCGCCTTCCTGACCGGACAGCCGCTGTCGGCGGAGACGCTCGACCGGTTCGGCTGCCTGGCGGCGCTGGCCGATGCCGGCGGCTTCGGCGACGCGGTGGACGGCCTGGTGCGGCAGGCCGCCGCGCTGGCGCCGCTGGCGGCGCAGGCGACCAAGCTGTCGCTCGACGAGATCGCCCGCGGCCAGCCCGACCTCGCCGCGATGCGCGCGCGCGAAAGGCTGACCCTGGCCTCGGACGACTTCCGCGAAGGCCGGCGCGCCTTCGCCGAACGGCGGACGCCGGATTTCAAGGGGCGCTGAACGCGGGTGCCGCCGCCGCGCGGCGCCCGCCACGATCAATCGGCCGCGCCGGCTCGCCCGCGCACGGCCCGGCCGGGGCCGCGGCGCCCCGCCAGCGGAGTGAAACGACATGAAGATTCTCATCCCCGTCAAACGCGTGGTCGATTACAACGTCAAGGTCCGGGTGAAGGCCGACGGCACGGGCGTGGACATCGCGAACGTGAAGATGAGCATGAACCCGTTCGACGAGATCGCGGTGGAAGAGGCGGTGCGTCTGAAGGAAGCGGGCGTGGCGAGCGAGGTGGTGGCGGTGAGCTGCGGCGTGGCGGCGTGCCAGGAGACGCTGCGCGCGGCGATGGCGATCGGCGCGGACCGCGGCATCCTGGTCGAGAGCGATACGGAGCTGCAGCCGCTGGCGGTGGCCAGGCTGCTGAAGGCGGTGTGCGACAGGGAAGGCCCGGCGCTGGTGATCTGCGGCAAGCAGGCGATCGACGACGACGCCAACCAGACCGGTCAGATGCTGGCGGCGCTGCTGGGGTGGGCGCAGGCGACGTTCGCCTCGAAGGTGGCGCTGGGCGAGGGCCGGGCGACGGTGACGCGCGAGATCGACGGCGGTCTGGAGACGCTGTCGGTGAAGCTGCCGGCGGTGGTGACGACGGACCTGCGGCTGAACGAGCCACGCTACGCGACGCTGCCCAACATCATGAAGGCGAAGAAGAAGCCGCTGGAGACGGTGAAGCCGGCGGACCTGGGCGTGGACGTCACGCCGCGGCTGACGACGCTGAAGGTGGCCGAGCCGCCCCGGCGCAGCGCGGGCGTGCGGGTGGCCGACGTGGCCCAGCTGGTCGACAAACTCAAGAACGAAGCGAAGGTGATCTGAAGATGGATACGACCCCCACGTTTGCGGCATCCGCCACTGCACTGCCCCCCAAGGGGGCGTGCCCCCTCCTCGGGACGGCCCAGCGGAGGGCGCAATGCTCCTGGTGATTGCGGAACATGACAATCAGTCGCTCAAGGCGGCGACGCTGAACACGGTGGGCGCGGCGGCGAAGATCGGCGGCGAGATCCACGTGCTGGTGGCCGGTTCGGGCTGCGGCGCGGTGGCCGGGGCGGCGGCGAAGATCGCCGGCGTGGCCAGGGTGCGGGTGGCCGATGCGCCGCACTACGAGGCGCAGGCGGCGGAGAACGTGGCCGAACTGGTGAAGGGGCTGGCGGGCGGCTACAGCCACGTGCTGGCGCCGGCCACGTCGTCGGGCAAGAACGTGCTGCCGCGGGTGGCGGCGCTGCTGGACGTGGCGCAGATCTCGGACGTCGTCGGGGTGGAATCGGCCGACACCTTCGTGCGGCCGATCTACGCGGGCAACGCGCTCGCCACGGTGCAGAGCGCCGATGCGGTGAAGGTCGTGACGGTGCGCACGACCGCGTTCGAGGCGGTGAGCGGGGACGGCGGAGCGGCGCCGATCGAGGCGGTGGCGGCGGGCGCCGACCTGGGGCTGGCGCAGTTCGTGGGGCGCGAGATCACGAAGAGCGCGCGTCCCGAGCTGGGCGCGGCGAAGATCATCGTGTCGGGCGGGCGCGGGGTGGGCAGCAGCGAGAACTACCACGCGCTGCTCGAACCGCTGGCCGACAGGCTGGGTGCGGCGCTGGGCGCCAGCCGCGCGGCGGTGGATGCGGGCTACGTGCCCAACGACTACCAGGTGGGGCAGACGGGCAAGATCGTGGCGCCGCAGCTCTACATCGCGGTGGGCATCTCGGGGGCGATCCAGCACCTGGCTGGGATGAAGGACAGCAAGGTGATCGTGGCGATCAACAAGGACCCGGAGGCACCGATCTTCCAGGTGGCCGACTACGGCCTGGTGGGCGATCTGTTCCAGGTGGTGCCCGAACTCACCGCGGCCGTGGGCTGAGCGCCCGCCCCGCACGACAACGACGGACGGATTCACATCATGGTCGACATATTCTCGGCGAGTTTCCTCGTCGCGCTGCTGCAGATCATCCTCATCGACATCCTGCTCGGCGGCGACAACGCGGTGGTCATCGCGCTGGCCTGCCGCCGGCTGCCGCCCGACAAGCGCAGGCAGGGCATCCTGTGGGGCGTTGCCGGCGCCATCGGGTTGCGCGTGGTGCTGATCTTCTTCGCGCTGCAACTGCTGGCGGTGCCTTGGCTGAAGGTGGCGGGCGCGCTGCTGCTGTTCTGGATCGGCATCAAGCTGCTGCAGCCCGAGGACGGCGGGCATGGCGAGGTCGCCGCGCCGGCCACGCTGGCCGGCGCCATCAAGACCATCGTCGTCGCCGACGCGGTGATGAGCCTGGACAACGTCATCGCCGTCGCCGGCGCGGCCAATGGCAGCCTCGCGCTGGTGGTGTTCGGCATCCTCGTGTCCATCCCCATCGTCGTGTGGGGCAGCCAGTTCGTGCTGAAGATGATGGACCGCTTCCCGATGGTCATCACCGGCGGCGGCGCGCTGCTCGGCTGGATCGGCGGCGGCATGATCGTCGGCGATCCGGCCCTGCCGCCCGACCTGTTCGCGGCGGTGCCGTACGCGAAATACCTCGCCTCGGCGCTCGGCGCCGTCCTCGTGGTGGCGGCCGGCAGGCTGCTTGCGCGGCGTTCCCGGCAGGCGGCGGAATGCCCCGGCGAAGAACCGGCCGAGCCGGCGCCGGAGACCGTCTGAAGCCGGCGATGGCAGGCACGGCGGGACGCCGCGCACCGGGCTTCGCACCACTGGCCGGCCGGGTCGCGCCGGCGGCGCGGACCGCCGCGCCTTCATCTCTCCTCCGGTGGGCGGTCTTTCCTGTTTCTTGCCTGCCCACCGTCTTCGGTCCGTCCGAGGCTGGCGCCTCGGACGGATTTTTTTGATCTTCCATCGTGGATCGCGTCAGGAGCATCCCATGAGCCGCATATCCGAATCCCGTTCCTCCAACCCCTTCCGCGCCCTGTGCGGCCTGGCGCTGGCATCGGCGCTGGCCGGCACGGCGGCGCAGGCCGCCGACTTCCCGTCGCGGCCGGTCACGATCTACACCGTATCGGCACCGGGCAGCGGACCGGACGTCCTGCTGCGCTTCATGGGCGGCAAGCTGGAGAAGTCGTGGAAGCAGAAGGTGAGGGTGGAGAACCGGCCGGGCGGTGCGGGCTTCCTCGCCATCGGCGCCGCCCGCCGCGAGGCGGCCGACGGCCACGCCCTGCTGGAGCTGGAATGCGAGCACCTGACCGCGCTGCAGCACCTCTACCCGAAGCGCAACTTCAACGCGCTGACCGTCTTCGATCCGGTCACCGCGCTGCTGAAGACGCCCTTCATGCTGGCGGTGTCGAGCAAGTCGCCGTGGACCAGCGTGAACGACCTGATCTCGGCCTCCGCCAGGACGCCGGACGAGATCACCTATGGTTCCTGGGGCGTCGGCAGCGCGGGGCACCTGGGTGGCGAACTGCTGGAACTGAGCGCCGGCGTGAAGACCGCCCACCTGCCGTTCCAGGACGTCGGCCAGCTCTACAACGCGGTGGCCAAGGGCCACGTGTCGTGGAGTTTCGCCAGCATTCCGTCCAGCCTCGAGGCGTATCGCGAAGGCGGCATCCGCTACCTCGCGGTGGCCGCGCCCAGGCGGATCGACCTGTTTCCCAACGTGCCGACCATCGCCGAGGCGGGCGGCCCGGCCGGCGTCACCGTCGAGTCGTGCGCGGTCATCGTCGCGCCCCGGGGCGTACCCGGGGCGGTGCGCGAACGCATCCACCGCGACGTGCAGCAGGTGCTCGCCGAACCCGAGGTGCGCGAGAAGCTGCGCGGCTTCGCCTACGAGCCGCTGACCTGGTCGGCCGAGGAGATCCGCCGCAACGCCGAGCAGCGCTCGCGCGAGTATGAAAGCCTGATCCGGCGCGCCAACATCCGGCTCGACTGAAGCGCGCGGGCCGGCCGCACGGCATCTGGCTGGCCGGCGCCGCTCCTACTTGCGCTCGGCGTAGGTCGGCAGCGTGATGCGGAAGACGATGGCGAGCAGGCGCACGGCGAAGATCAGCGCCATCGCGCACCAGGCGGCGAGCACCGGCGGCACGCCGAGCCGCTGCAGCCCGACCAGCGACAGCGCGCCGGCCCAGGCCGCCGAGGCATAGAGTTCGCTGCGCACGAAGACCAGCGGGACGTCGTTGCACAGCACGTCGCGCAGCACGCCGCCGACCACGCCGGTGATGACGCCAAGCAGGCTCGCCGCCAGCCAGGGCGCCTGCCATTCGAGCGCGATCTGCGTGCCGACGACGGTGAAGAGGGCCAGGCCGACCGCGTCCGGGATCAGGAACAGGCGCGCCGGGAGCCGCAGGCCGCGCACCGCGAAGAAGGTGGCCACCGTGGTGGCCAGGGCGGCCACCAGGTAGGTCTGGTCGTTGATCCAGAACACCGTGCGGTCGAGCAGGATGTCGCGCACCGTGCCGCCGCCCAGCGCGGTGGCGCCGCCCACCATGACGACGCCGATGATGTCCATGTTCTTGCGCCCGGCATCGAGCACGCCGGTCAGCGCATTGACCGCCACGGCGGCGAGGCCGACCCAGTAGAGCAGGTTGTCCATCCCAAGTCTTCCGGTTCGCGGGAGGTCTGCAGTGTATCGGCTCCGCCCCGCCGCGCTAAGGGCATGGCCGGGCGGGAATGCGGGAGAAAAAAAGTCCATCGCGCGATCCCGGGGAAAGCGCGATGGACGGGAAGGCGGGGCGCTCCGGCGGCGGCGCTCCCGCGTGGATCTCCGCTCAGCGGCTGGAAGTGCCGGCCGCCAGCGCACGCTCCGGCGCCGCGTCGGGCACCTCGGCGCTGACGTCCTCGTGATGCGCCGAGGCCGAGCGGCGGTGGTCGATCAGCGTCAACGCGGCCGCCGCGATCACCGCCGGGATGGCGATGGCGACGAAGTTCTGCTGCAGCGGCAGCGCCATGCCGACCAGCGTGCCGATGACGATGGGCGCGAGGATGGCGCCGGCGCGGCCGATGCCGAGCATGAAGCCCAGGCCGGTGGAGCGCACCGCCATCGGGTAGAACTGGCCGCAATAGGCGCAGGTCACGATCTGCGTGCCGATGGTCGAGGCCCCGGCCAGCGCGACCACCAGGTACAGCATCCCGGTCGGCAGCTTGTAGCCGAGCAGCGTGATCGACGCCGCCGCCAGCAGGTACATGCCCACCAGCACGTGCTTGATGTGGAAGCGATCGGCCAGCCAGCCGCCGCCCACCGCGCCGGCGATGGCGCCGGCGTTGAGCACCAGCACGAAGGTCAGCGCCGAGCCCAGGCTGTAGCCGGCGCTGGTCGCATCGACGCCCATCTCCTTCATGATGGACGGCAGCGCGATGCCGGCCACCGCCAGGTCGTAGCCGTCGAAGACGATGATGAGCGCGCACCACAGCAGCACGAGGCCGTGGAATCCGTTGAAGCGGGCGTCGTCCGCCAGCTTGTGTACATCGATCTGACGCATGGGATGTCTCCTCCTTTTTGGGTTGTTGTCTGCAGAATCGTGGGCAATGCCGGCCGCCGCCCGCGCACGGGGCGGGCGGGGCGATCGCGGGCGGGAGCCGCCCTGCCGCGGCCGGTGGGCCCGGGGCCGCTCAGGCGGTGCTGGCGGCGAACTTCTCGTAGTGGAACGAGGCCGACTCGACGCCGATCTCGCGCAGGTGCCGGGCCACCGCTTCGACCATCGGCGGCGGTCCGCACAGGTAGATGTCGACCTCGCCGCCGTTGAGGCGGGCGGGCTCGATGTGCTGCATGACGTAGCCCTTGCGCGGGTGGCCGCTGTTCTCGTCGACCACGCAGACGGCGTAGCTGAAGTTCGGGATCAGGCGCGTGAAGGCGTCCAGGCGCGCGGTCTCGACCACGTCGCCGTCGGTGTTGACGCCGTAGATCAGGTGGATCGGGTGCGGGTTGCCGCCGGCCGCGGCGATCCTGTCGAGCATCGCCAGGAACGGCGCCAGGCCGGTGCCGCCGGCGAGCATCAGCACCGGGCGCTGGACGGGGCGCAGGTAGAAGCTGCCGAAGGGGCCGGTGAGGGTCATCGCCTCGCCCGGCCGCGCGCGTTCGGCCAGGTAGCCGCTCATCAGCCCGTCGGGGACGTTGCGGATCAGGAACGAGACCGTGTCGCCGCCGGGGTCCATCGAGCTGAACGAATAGGCGCGGTGGTGCGCGCCGTCGCCGGGCACCTGCAGGTTGGCGTACTGGCCGGGCAGGAAGAGCAGCTTCTGCAGCGCGTCGCCCTGCAGGACGAGCGAGAAGGTGTTGTCCGACAGCCGGCGCACCTCCCTGATCTGCGCGGTGTAGCTTTCCTGGCGCGTCTTGCACACCGAGGAGTCGGCGGGAATGCGCACGACGCAGTCGGACGTCGGCCGCATCTGACAGGCCAGGGCGTAGCCCTGCGCCGCCTCGTCCCCGCTCAGCGCGTCTTCGATGTATTCGCCGAGCGCATAGCTGCCCGATTCGACGCGGCACTTGCACGCGGCACAGGCGCCCTCGCGGCAATCCATGGGAATGTTGATGCCCTGGCGGTAGGCGGCATCGACGACGGATTCGCTGCCGCTGCACTTGATGAAGCGGGTCACGCCGTCTTCGAAATCCAGCGCGATGGTGTGGCTCATTGATCTGTCTCCTGTCTCATCGGCGAACCTTGCCGGGTTGCCGTCCCCTTTCGCGCCCGGCACGAGGCCGGGAGCCGGGGTGCGGTGTCGAGGTGAATCAATGCTTTTGTTCTGGTCCGGATTCCGCAGGACCTGCGTGTTCGCGTCCATACCCTTCGGATCGGGGGATGGTGCGGCATTGATCCGGGTCGAATTCTAGAAATATCGAGAAATTTCCGTATATCCGAAATTTGCGCCCGGAACAGGCAATGAAGTCCGCTTCCGGCAGGCCACCGGCGCGGGTCGCCGCCGTGGCGGCCGATGTTGCGCAGCACCCAGGCGACGGCGCTGCGGGCCTGTTGCTGTCGGGGGAACCGTTCAGTCTAGAAGCGCGCCGCCGGCCGGACTATCCGGAAACGGCGGTGGGCGGGCGCGGATTCGTCCGGAAACGGCAGCCGGCGGTGGCGGGGAAGGCCACTTCCTTGCACGAATACGATGCTTGGTGTTTGATGAACATCAAACGGAACGCTCATCTCGTGCCGCCGGTGCTCCGCCGCCCGCACGAGCCCGCCGGCCGATCGATGGAGGCCCATGTCCGCCAAGCCCAGCGTCCTTGCCCCGCTGTATGGAAACTGCCTCTTCCGTTCCGACGAGCGCGTGGAGGCGCACGAATACGTCGCGCGCGAACTGATCGACCATGTGCTGCGCTGGAAGCGGGGGCGGCCCGACGTCGCGATGTACAAGGGCCAGGCGAACCGCCTGCAGGTCTACCTGCTGCGGTACGGCGCCGAGGTCGAAGTGACGCCGCGTCCGTTCGACGACTTCGCGCTGGTGCACACCTCGCTGCTCGGCGCCGCCGAGATCGAGGCGGACGGCAACCGCATCGAACTGGCCGAAGGCAGGACGGCCGTGCTGGCGCCGCGGCGGCGCCTGCTGCTGCGCTGGTATCCGGGCACCGAGCAACTGATCGTGAAAGTGCCGCACGCATTGATGCGGGAGGCCGCCGCCGGCGAGGAAGACCAGCCGCTCGGCCTCGCGCCGGGCTTCATGTTCGCGCGCACACACGGCGTGCAGTGGGGCCTGCTGCTGCAGTCGCTGCTGAACATGACGGCGATGTCCGGCGAGCCGGGCGGCGAGGGCATGAACCGGGCGTGGCTCGACCACTTCGAACGCAATCTCGCCCTCTTCATGCTCTCGCACCAGCCTGACGGCCTTCCTGCCACGGAGCAGGCCGCGACGGGCCCCGGCGGCGCGACGCCGGTTGACGACGCGGGCACGGCGCCGCTGCGCGATGCCGGCGACGCGCGCATGGCGGCGCTGATGGAATACATGGAAGCGCGCCTGTGCGCGCCGATCACGCTCGAAGACCTCGCCCGCGCGGCCGGCACCAGCGTGCGCACGCTGAACCAGCTCTGCCACCGCCACCACGGCGTCACGCCGATGGACCTGCTGCGCAATCTGCGGCTGGACGCGGTGCATGCGCGGCTGCGGCTGCAGCCCGACCTCGGCATCACCGAAACCGCGCTGGCCTTCGGCTTCGGCCATCCGGGCCGCTTCGCGCAGTACTACCAGGAGCGCTTCGACGAACTGCCGCGCCAGACCCAGGCCAGGATGAAGGCGTGACGGCCCGCCTTCAGCCGGCGAGCCGGGCGGGCAGATGTTCGGCCAGATGGTCGACGAAGGTGCGGATCTTCGCCGACAGGTGCTTGCGGCTGGGATAGACCGCGTAGATGCCGATCGGGTCGAGCGTGTAGTGCTGCAGCACCTCCACCAGCCGCCCGGCGCGCAGCTCGTCGCCGACCAGGAAGCGCGGCTGGCGCAGCAGGCCGACGCCATCGGCCGCCAGTTGCAGCAGCATGTCGCCGTTGTTGGCGCGTACGGTGCCGCCCACCTTCACCGTCTGTTCGCCGTCGGCGCCGCGCAGGGTCCATTCGCTGCCGGAGGAGGAGTAGCTGTAGAGCAGGCAGTTGTGCCGCTGCAGATCGGCCGGCGAGGCCGGCACGCCGTGGCGTCGCAGGTAGTCCGGCGAGGCGCAGAACACCACGCGGTCGGTGGCGAGGCGGTGGGCGATGAGCCCGGGTTCGGGCGAGGGCCCGGCGCGCAGCGCGAGATCCATGCCTTCCTCAATGAGGTCGACGCGGCGGTCGCTGAGCGTGGCGTCGATGCGCACCTCCGGGTATTTCGCGAGATAGCCCGAAATCAGCGGCCCCAGGTGGCGGACGCTGAACGAGACCGGCATCGCCACGCGCAGCAGGCCCTGCGGCTTCACCGTCAGGTTGACGGCGCTGGCCTCGGCTTCGGCGATCTCGGCGAGGATCTGCGTGCAGCGCTCGTGATAGGCCGCGCCCGATTCCGTCAGGCCCAGCCTGCGCGTGGTCCGGTGCAGCAGGCGGGTGCCGAGATGTTCCTCCAGGTGGGCGATGTACTTGGACGCCATCGCCCGCGACAGGCCCAGGCGCTCGGCCGCCGCGGCGAAGCTGCCGCCATCGACGACGGCGGCGAAGACTCTCATGCTGGTCAGCGTATCCATGGCCGTCCGTGCAGGCGATCGAAACGGGTCGATTATCAACAATCGAGAACCAAACCATCAACGGCTCCCGGGTTTATCCATTCACTATGCGCAAATAGAATCGCTGCCATCGTCCGTCTCCCGATGCGCCCGCCATGTCGCCGCCCTTCGTCATCCTGATCCTGTCGCTGCTGCTCGGCCTGCAGCCGCTCACCACCGACCTCTACCTGCCGGCCCTGCCGGCGCTGACCAAGAGCTTCGGCACCGTGCCGGCGCAGGCCCAGCTTACGCTCACCGCGCTGCTGCTGGCCTTCGGCCTGTCGCAACTGGTGTGGGGGCCGGTGTCGGACCTGGTCGGGCGGCGCAAGGTGCTGCTCGCCGGCCTGGCGGGCTACACCGTGGCCGCCGTCGGCAGCACCCTTGCCGCGTCGATCGAGGCGCTGGTGCTGTGGCGCACCGTGCAGGGCGCCTGCATGGGCGCGGGCACGGTATGCGCGCGGGCGATCGTGCGCGACCTGTACGCACCCGAGGCAGGTGCGCGGGCGATGAGCAAGGGCCTGTCGGGGCTGGGTGTGGTCGCCTGCATCAGCCCGCCGCTGGGCGGCCTCGTCGCCGAACTGTTCGGCTGGCGCACGGCGCTGATGCTGCTGGCGCTGTTCGGCGGCGCCACGCTCTTCGTGGTCGCGCGCCGCTTCGAGGAGACGCTGCGGGAGCGCCGCCCCGCAGCGCTGCGGCCGGCGGTGCTGGCGGGCACGGCGAGGCAGATCCTCGGCAACGGCACCTTCTGGGCCTTCGCCCTGCTGTGCACCTCGTCGTTCGGCGGCCTGTTCTGCTTCCTGGCCTCGTCCTCGTTCATCTTCATCGGGCTGTTCGGTTTCTCCTCCACCGCCTACGGCATGGTGCTGCTGTCGCTGTCCGCCTGCTACATCGCCGGCACGATGCTGTGCCGGCGCCTGCTGGTGCGCATCGGCGTGACGCGCGCGGTACGGGTGGGCGGGCTGCTGTCGCTGAGCGGCGGCGGGCTGATGGCCGCGCTGCTGGTGGCCGGGGTGAACGACCCTTGGGCGGTGATGGCGCCGGCCTGGCTCTACATGCTCGGCCACGGCATCCACCAGCCCTGCGGGCAGAGCGGGGCGGTCGGTCCGTTCCCGCAGGCGGCCGGCACCGCCTCCGCGCTGGCGGGCTTCCTCATGATGGCGGTGGCGTTCGCATCCGGCGGCTGGGTGGGTGCGCACATGGACGGCACCGCGTCGCCGCTGATCGAGGGCATGGCGTTCTGGAGCGTGTCGGTGGCGCTGGTGGCGTGGGTCCTGGTGCGGCGTGTCGGCCCCCGGCATGAGCCCGCCGCGCCGTCGGCCGCCGGCGCGGCATCGCGGCAGGGATGCGCCTGAGGCATCGTGCCGGCGCGAACGCGGGGAAACGCGTGCCGCCCGGCCACGCTGCCGCCGGACGGGCCGGCGCACATCCGCCCGCGTCCGCCGACATCCACCACTGGCACGCGCATCCGGTGCAAGGCGCGGATCGAAGGCAGGCGTCCGTCATGCGGTTCCGGCACGGCAGGGCGCTGGGATATACTTGCAAAGTAAAGTGATTCCCCGGCAGCGTCGCCGCAAAGGCCCGCCGGAGAGCATCCCGCCGCGAAACGGAACGACAACAGCATGCCCGCGAAGAAGAAGATCAGCCGCTTTCTGCCCGACAGCGAAGCCTTTCGCTACGAGGATTTCCCGTTCTACTGGCTCGCCCGGGTGCATGGCATCTACGCGCTCGAGATGGAACGGGTACTGAAGAAGCTCGGCACCGACATCCCGACCCGCCGCGTGCTGATGATGCTGCGCCTGCACGGCACCGTCAGCGTGTCGGAGCTGGCGACGCATTCCATCATCAAGCTGTCCACGCTGACCCGCATCATCCAGCGCATGCGCGAGGAGGGCCTGGTCGAGACGAAGACCAATGCCGAGGATGCGCGCATCACCGATGTCCACATCACGCAGAAGGGCGAGGAACTCGCCGACCGCATCCAGCAGGCGACGAGGAAGATCTTCGTGAAGGGCTACCAGGGCCTGACGGAATCGCAACTGACGAAGTTCACCGAGACCCTGCAGGTGATCTTCCGCAACTTCGCCGACGACTGAATCACGGGCCCCGGCATCCCGGCCGCTGCCGCGCCGGTCTGGATATGCGAGTCCGCGCCGCGCGCGTGCGCTTCAGTCCCCGATGCCGTCGCACTGGCCGCCCGGCACGCCCCGCACCCTGTTTGCGAAGCGTTGCCGGATGCTGCTCCGCCGCGGGCGGAGCGGGCGTCCTAGCCGCGGCGGTCGAGCACCGCATCGATGGCGGCGGAGAGCTGGCGCAGCGCCTCGGCGTCGTCCCACACGGCTTCGCCCTGGCGCCATGCGACATGGCCGTCCGGCCGCACCAGCAGGGCGCCGGCCTCGTGGATCTCGCGCACCCGCTGCCAGGCGCAGTACGGGTCGGCGGTGCCGCGCTCGCCGGTGACGACGGTGCGCAGGAAGGGCAGATCCAGCGCTTGCGTGGCGCGTACCCAAGCCTGGCCGGCGATGCCGGTCAGCAGCGTGAACCGGCCCTTGCCGGTGACGTCCAGCGTCGACACGCGCAGCCCGCGCCGGTCGACCAGCCAGGCGTGCGGGATCTTCGCGCCCGGCCGCGTGGTGGCCTGGAGATGGAGCTGGCGGTCGCGCTTCCAGACCTCCTCGCCGGCGGCGGGGTCGGGGATCACCGCGGAGGATTCGTAGCGCTGGTTCAGCTCCACGCCCTGCGCGTTGAACTCGGTGTTCTTCAGCTCCAGCGCCTTCTGCAGCGCCTCGCGGACCTGCACGCCCTCGGGCGTGGGCGCGCGCAGACGGGCCAGCCCGGCGGCCACCGGATCGCTGCCGCCTTCGGCGCGGAGGCATGCGTGCAGCGGCGCGTAGTCCTGCCGCGACTGGTTGGCGCGGGCCACGATCTGCCGGCCCACCGGCACGCGCTCGGCGCCGTAGCTGTCGAGCAGGCCGGGGCCGGCGTGGCCCTTGATCACGTAGGCGAGCTTCCACGCCAGGTTGAACGCGTCCTGCATGCAGGTATTGGAGCCCAGGCCGCTCGACGGCGGATGGCGGTGCACCGCGTCGCCGCCGCAGAACACGCGGCCCCTGGAATACGCGGTGGCGTGCTGCTGGTTGACGTACCAGGTCGAGCTGCGCACCAGTTCCACTTCCAGTTGCGGGTCGCCGACCAGGGTGCGGATCTTGCCCAGCATGGCTTCGTCCGACAGGTCGGGTTCGCCGTCGGCCATGTCGAAGCCCCAGCCGGCGATCCATTCGTCCCACGGTCGCACCGCGCGCAGCAGGCCCATGCCGATCTCGCCGAAACCGGCGGCCGAGGTCGCGATCCAGTGCAGGATGCTGGGGCGGTGAGCGACGTAGCGGGCGAGGTCGGCGCGGAAGATCACGTAGGCGGTGCCGGCGCGCGCCATGACGCCTTCCAGCGGCAGGCCGAGTTCCTCGACGATCTGCGAACGCGCGCCGTCCGCCCCCACCAGGTAGCGGGCGCGCATCGAGTACTCGTGCCCGGACAGGCGGTCCCTGAGCCTCGCGGTGACGCCGTCGGCGTCCTGCTCGTGGCCGAGGTATTCGGTGTTGAAGGCCACGCTGGTGCCGCGCTCGGCGGCGTTCTTCAGCAGGATGGGCTCCATCTTCGGCTGGATCACGTCGAGCAGCGTGCAGGGACTGCCCTGCACGTAGTCGCCGTGGCGCTCGTCGCCGGTGCCCCAGGTGCGCAGGCGGGCGATCTCCTCGCCGGCGAGGCTGGTGGCGAACAGCGTGTCGCCCATCTGCTCCCACGGCGTGGCGTACTTGCGCACCTCGTCCTCCACGCCGAGGTCGCGCAGCACCTCCATCGCGCGCTGGTTGGTGATGTGGGCGCGCGGCGTGTCCGCCAGCCAGTTCCAGCGGGACACCATGTGCACCCGCACGCCGTAGGTGGCCAGCGCGAGCGCGGTGGTGGCGCCGGTGGGGCCGGAGCCGACCACCAGCACGTCGGTATCGAAACCGTCCGGGTCCTTCATCTCCGTTTCCGCTGCGCTCACTTGACCAGCTTCCACGCGCCGTTGGCGACCTCGATCAGCACCGGGCCGGCGGGATCGTAGCCGCCGTGGTCGGTGGGCGACATGGTGTAGGTGCCGTTGGCGCCCACGACCTTGTGCGACTTCTCGAGCGCGTCGCGCACCGCCTCGCGGAACTCCGGCGTGCCGGGCTTGGCGCTCTTCAGCGCCTGGGTGAAGGCGCCTTCGAGCAGCAGCCAGCCGTCCCAGGACGCGCCGGCGAAGGTCGAGCGCGTGTTGGGGCCGTTCTTCGCCTCGATCGCCTGCACCAGGCCGAGTCCGACCTTCTTGTTCGGATGGCTGTCCGGCAGTTGCTCGGCGACCAGCACCGGCGCCACCGGCAGGCGCGTGCCTTCGACGGCCTTGCCGCCGACGCGCAGGAACTCCTTGTTGGCGACGGCGTGCGACTGGTACATCGGGCCGGTGTAGCCGCGCTCGCGCAGCGTGGTCGCCGGCAGCGCCGCGGGCGTGCCGGTGCCGCCGACGAAGATGGCGTCGGGTTTGGCGGCGAGCAGCTTGAGGGACTGCCCGGTCACCGACGTATCCACGCGGGCGTAGCGCTCGGTGGCGACGATCTTGATGCCGGCCGCTTCGGTCGTCCTGGTCAGCGCCTTCAGCAGCAGTTCGCCCCAGGAGTCGGCAAAGCCGATGAAGCCGACCGTCTTGATGCCCTTCTCCTTCATGTCGGCCACCGCGCGGCCGACCATCACGTCGGCGGTGGGCTCGACGCGGAATGCCCATTTCCGCTTTTCGGGCGCGATCTCGATCGGTGCCTGCGACAGCAGCGCCACTTTCTCTTCGTTGGCGACGTCGGCCATCGCCATGCCGGAGGTGATGAGGTTGGGCCCGAACAGCACGTCCACCTTGTGCTCGCTCGCCAGCTTGCGCGCATTCTTGACGGCGTTGCCCGGATCGGTGGCGTCGTCGAGCACGATGTAGTTGATCTTCTCGCCGCCCAGGCTCTGCGGCATCAGGTCCACCGCCTTCTTCGTCTCCAGGCCGAGCGAAGCGGCCGGACCGGTGAGCGAGAACACCACGCCGACGTTGATGTCGGCCAGTGCCGGCGCTGCGCCCAGCGCGAGGCAGAGGGCGGCGAGTAAGGTCTTGAGCGTGGATTGCATGGGGGTCTCCGGGTTGTTGTGGTGTAGAGCTTGCATGCTAGCATGCAAGTTGTAGGATGCAAGGGGGCCGATGCTAATATCCGCCCTCGCCATTTCCGCCCGCGGCGCCGACGACATGGAAACCCCGCACAAGAAAGCCCTGATCTACCAGGAGATCCTGCAGCGCCTGCTGGCGGGGCGCTACCGCTTCGGCGAGCGCATCCCGGTGAAGGAGATCGGCGAGGAAACCGGCGTCAGCCGCCAGCCCGTCATGACGGCGCTGTACAGCCTGCAGGAGCGCGGCTTCGTACGCATCACCGCCCAGGTCGGCTGCGAGGTGATCTCGCCCGCGCCGGACGAGGTGGAGGACTTCTACCGCATGTTCGCGGCGGTGGAGGGCGTCATCGCCGGCCTGGCGGCGGGCCGCGCCACCGCGGACGAACTGGCGCGGCTGCGCGACATCAACGCGCAGCTCGACCATCTGGCGCCGCATGCGGCGAGCGCGGCCGACTACCGCCGCATCAACGTCGACTTCCATCGCCAGTTGCACCTGATGGCGCATTCGCCGCTGATCAGCGCGCGCCAGCTCGCCAACTTCGAGATGTCGGACTTCTTCATCGTGCAGAGCTGCGGCTTCGACGCCCACCTCGACCGCGTCGCCGGCGAGCACCAGGACGTGATCGACGCGATCGCCTCCGGCGACGCGCGCCGTGCCGACGCCGCGGCGCAGGCGCACATCCTCAGCGTGTCGGCGACGGTGGTCGGCTACCTGCGCCGCCTCGCCGGCTGAGGTGCCGCGGCGGTTTCAGCCGCGGCGGTCCGCGTCGCGTGCCAGCACGCCGAAGCCGAGGTAGGCGGCCTCGAAGCGCGCCTTGCCGTGGCGCAGGAAGCGGTCGAAATCCCAGTCGCCGGCGGCGAGCCGGGCGGCGTAGCGGGGCTTGAAGAGATAGGTCCAGGCGGCGACCGTGCGGCCGTCGGCAAGGCTCACGTCGACCCGGCCGCGTTCGTACTCCTCGCCTTCGAAGGCATCCAGCCGCGGCCAGGCCGCCGTCGGCAGATCCAGGTAGAGCACGCCCTGGACCGTGCTGCCGGCGGCGCACACCATGCCAGGGTAGTGCTGGCCGATCACCGGGTGGCGGCGATGGTCCGCGAGCACGGCGGGCGCATGGCGGGTGCAGGCCGTGCCGCACACCGCCGACATGATGTCCTCGCACATCAGCGAGCCGTAGGTGAAGCAACTGGAAATCATCGTTCGTCCAGGACGGCGTCGGCGAGCGCCGCAGGGCTGGGCAGCGCGCGCCAGTGCGGCGCCAGTCCGGCCGCGTCCAGGCTGCCGTAGCCCCAGGTCGCGGCGAGAAAGGGCAGGCGGTTGGCGTCGGCCGCTTCGCCATCCTCGCTGCGGTCGCCCACATACACCGCCGCCTCGCGCGGTATGCCGCGGTCGGCGAGCAGGCGCGCGATCATCGCCGCCTTGTCCGGCAGGCGCGGCTCGGACATGTCGAGCGCGTAGACCGCGTCGAAATGCCCGGCCCAGCCCAGGTGTTCGAGGATCAGCCGCGTCGGGTGCAGGCGCTTGTTGGTGGCGATGGCGAGCCGGCACCCGCCCGCGGCCAGGCGCGTCAGCATGTCGCCGACGCCGTCGTAGGCGGCGGTGCGGCGGTAGCCGGCGGTGTCGTAGCTGGCCTTGAAATGGGCGGCGAGTTCGCCGACCAGCGCGGCATCCGTGCTGCCGGCGAGCAGTTCGAGCGTTTCGAGCAGCGGCGGGCCGACGATGCCCTCGTCGATGGGGACGGCAGGCGCGCGGCCGGCGGCGGCGAAAGTCTCGCGATAGCTGGCGAGGATGGCGGGCGCGGAGTCGATCAGGGTGCCGTCGAGGTCGAACAGCACGTGCTGGTAGCGGGACATGGGCTGGGCTGCGGATGGCGAGGCGCCATTCTACGCGCCCGGCGCGCGCCGCGTGCCGGTGCTCCGTCGCCGCCGGCCGCGCGCCTGCGGCACCCGATACGAGGGCCGGCGGTAAACTGGCAGCGCGCGACCGCATCCCGCTCGGGGCGCGGCGCAAGGATCCAGGAACGATGTTGAAGGGAGGTGTGGCTTGCACGACGATTCCACCGCGCACGAGCCTGCGCGCAGCGAGGTCGACGCGCTCGAAGGGGCGACGGTCGTCGAGTTCGGCGCCTCGTGGTGCGGCCATTGCCGGGCGGCGCAGCCGGCGATCGCCGCCGCCCTGGCCGCGCATCCGCGCGTGCGCCACCTCCGCGTCGAGGACGGCCCCGCCCGCCGCCTGGGCCGCGCCTTCCGCGTCAAGCTGTGGCCCACGCTGGTGTTCCTGCGCGACGGCGAGGAAGTCGCGCGGCTGGTCCGCCCCACGGCCGCCGGCGAGATCCTGCAGGCGCTCGGGCAGATCGACCACGCCGCCTGAGCAGCTCTCTGCCACGCCGCAGGGCGGCGCCTCAACGCGCTTCGCGCTCGATGCAGCCGGTCCTGCCCGGCCACACGCCGGACAAGTCGATGTGGCGCTGGCCGGTGAGCCACTGTCCCAGCGGGATGATCCAGTTGGGGACGATGAGGCGCCCGTCGAACGATGCGAAGGTGTAGGCGATCGGCACCGGCTAAGGAACGCACGATCCCGGTGTTGCATGGCCATGCTCCGGGATAAGTCAGCGCTCGGCCATGGCCAGCCGGGCGGCCAGTCCGACGAAGACGCAGCCGGCCACCTTGTTCATCACCGGGATGGCGCGGGGCGACCTCTTCAGCCACCCGCCGAGGCTGCCGGCGGCGCAGGCGATGGCGCAGAAGACGACGAGCGCCGACAGGATGAACAGCATGCCCAGTTGCGCGATCTGGAACGTGACGGAGCCCGCATCGGCCTTCACGAACTGCGGCAGGAAGGCAAGGAAGAAGATCGCCACCTTGGGGTTCGTGAGATTCATCAGGACGCCGCGCCCATACAGCGCAAGCCCCGATCTTTCCGCCGCCGCCCCCTCTGTCCCGCCGCCCGCCGGCGTTCCGCCGCCGGCCCTGAAGGCGCCGTACGCCAGGTAGAGCAGATACGCGGCGCCGAGGATCTTGAGCGCGGTGAAGGCCGTGGCCGACGCCTGGAAGATCGCGGCTACGCCGAGGGCGACCGCAGCGGTATGGACGACCAGGCCGGTGCACAGGCCGAGCGTCACGGCCACGCCCCTGCGGCTGCCGCCGATGGCCGATTGAAGCAGGACGAACAGATTGTCGGGCCCGGGCACGAGTGCGAGCGCGATCGACACGACGATGAACTGCACCGCGACGTCCAACGGAATCACGCGTCCTCTCCCTCTCCGGCGGTACGGGGCGGTTGCCCCGATCATTGCGCCGATTGTCGCGATCCGCGGCGGAAACATCCAGCGGGCGGCGCCACCCGGCGCGTGGCCGCCGCCGGCCTGCGGCTACAGGCTGCGGGCGAGGGCGGCGCGGTCCATGCAGTGGCCGTAGCGCATCTTGACGCGCTCGGCGAACCAGCCGGTGGTGATCCTGCTGCGGATCTTGGGGCTCTTGAGGTCGATGCGCGGCACCGCTTCGCGCGGCAGCGGCCGGCCGGCGGCAGCGTCGGCCAGGGCGAACACGCGCCGATAGACCTGCGTGCGGTAGAAGGATTCGTCCTTCTCCTGGCGCAGGCCGGCCTGGATTTCTTCCCGGCTCAGGCCGAGCCTGCGCGACAGGCCGAGCACCGCGCGCTGCGTGTTGCTGGCGGTGGCGGCGGGGGTGCCGCCGGCATAGTTCAGCAGGTCGCCGTCGAGCGCCAGCGTGCGTCCGGAAAGCCGTGCCACCGCCTGCTGGAAGGCGGCGTTGCGGCTGCTGTAGTGGCCGGCGTTGAAGTCGGCGAAGCGGTACAGCGGGTCGCGGTAGGGCGCCGGGTAGTCGAGCAGGTGGGCGATGCCGAAGTACAGGCCGCCGCGGCGGGTGAACACCGCGTCGCGCAGCGTGGCCCGGGCCGGCAGCGGATAGGGCCGGGCGCGCGCATGCTCCTCGGCGAAGGCGACGCTGACCTGCATCGGCCCGCCGGTGCGCACCGGGTTGTAGCCGGAGAGCAGCAGCTTGCCGGCCGGCAGTTCGTCGATCATGTCGCCGAAAAGCTCGCTCATCTCGCGTTCCGTGCGCAGCGCGTCGATGCGCTGCCGGTAGCTGCGGCCGCCGGGCGACGGCCTGGCCAGGGCGGTATCGAGCGCGACTCGCGGGATCAGGTACTTCGCGCGGCGGGCCTCGATCTCGCGCCACACGATCTTCGACAGGCCGGGCACTGCGGGGTCGGCCTGGAAGGTCGATTCCTGCTCGATGACGGCGATCGCCGCGCAGTAGTTCTCGGCGCTCGGCGGCAGGCCCAGGGCGGTGAAGGCGGCGGCGATGTCGGCGGCCCAGCCGGCGCGGTCCTTCGTCACCACCGGCGGCAGCAACTGCTGCACCAATGCCTGGCCCTGCGGACCGGTGAACGGCGCCGGCGCGGCAGGGGGCAGGCCGGGTGCGGGCAGCGGCTGCAACACGCCGCCCGGCGCCGCGGGTGAAGGCGCGGGCAGCGGCACGGGGGCTGCCGCCGGCGCGGTGGCCGGCGGCCGGACGCTGCCGGGCATGCGGCTTTCGACCGGTGCCGGAGGCTGGGTGCGGGGCGGCTCCGGCGTGGCGCAGGCGGCCAGCAGCGTGGCGAGCAGGATGCCGGAAACCGGCAGGCGGAGGCGAGAGGAGCGAGGCTTCATGGCGTCCCGGCAGGCGTGAGCGGTAGCCGCGGAAGGCGCGATTCTATCCATGCCGCAAGGCGCCCGCCAGCCGCGGGCGGCGCATGATCCAGGCCCATCTTACGATGTCTTTCATCGGTCCGGACCGCGCGGCACGGCAGGTCCGGTGGCGGGGGATGGGTGGAGCGGGCGAGGACTGTCCGAGCCCCGAGCGCAGCGAGGGCGAGTTCCGCAGCCCGCGGAACGCATCCCCCGCCATCGGACCGGATTAGAGAAACACATGGAGCGAGTGGAGGCCGCCCAGGCACCGGACAAAGCGAACCCGGGTTCCGCAGCCCGACGGAACGCCTCCCCCGCCATCAGTCCGGATTCCAGGCACTCACGCGATCGCCCTGGCGCATAATCCGCGCAACATTCGTCATCCCCCGAAGCAATGGCGGGTTCGTGCCGCGACGCATCCGGCATGGGCGCGCGCCCTTTCCATGACCATGCCGAGCAGCCCGTCCCGATTCCGCAAGCTCCTGATCCCGGTTCTCATCTTCATGTCCGGCGTGGCGATCACCTGGTTCGTCCAGGATGCCCTGCGCGAGCATGCGAAGGCGACGCTGCGCGAGGAATTCTCCTTTCGCGTGGACGAACTGGTCGGCAACATCCGCGGCCGGCTGGCGAGCTACGAGGAAGTGCTGTGGGGGACGGCCGGCCTGTTCGCGGCCTCGCACGTGGTGGAACGCGGCGGGTTCCGCGCCTATGTGCGCATGCTGAAGCTGGAGAGCACGTATCCGGGCATACAGGGGGTCGGTTTCGCGCAGTGGATGGCGGCCGAGGACAAGGCGGACCATGTGCAGGCGGTGCGCGCGGAGGGCTTTCCCGACTACGACCTGCGTCCGCCCGGCGAGCGCGAATGGTATTCGTCGATCCTGTACCTGGAGCCCTTCGACTGGCGCAACCAGCGCGCCTTCGGCTACGACATGTACACCGAGGCGGTGCGGCGGACCGCCATGGAACGCGCGCGGGACGAGGGCGGCACGACGATCTCCGGCCGGGTGCGGCTGATGCAGGAGACGGAACGGGACGTGCAGTCCGGTTTCCTGATGTACCTGCCGCTGTACCGGCCGGGCATGTCCGTCGACACCGTGGACGGCAGGCGCGCGGCGCTGCTGGGCTGGGTGTATGCGCCATTCCGCATGGACGACCTGATGAGCGGCATCCTCGGCAGCCACTTCGGCGAAACCGGCGCCGGTCTGGGGCTGGAGATCTACGATGGGCGCGGCACCGGCCGCGATGCGCTGATGTTCGAATCCGCCGGCGCGGCCGACGGCGCGCGGGCGCGCTACCGCATCGAGCGCCCGATCGAGATCTTCGGCCACCCGTGGACGGTGGTGGCGTATCCGCTGCCGGCCTTCGATGCGCGCCTGCGCACCGACGCCGCCGACCTGATCCTGACCCTGGGCGTGCTCGGCAGCGCGCCGCTGGCCTGGGTGGCGTGGCTGACGCTCACCGCGCGCGCACGCGCGCTGGCAATGGCCGGCCGCATGACCGACGAGCTGCGCCGCTCCGAGGCCAAGCAGACCGCCCTGTTCGAGAACATGGGCAGCGCGCTGGCGGTGTTCCGGGCGTCGGCCGACGGGCGGGATTTCTACTTCCGCGCCTTCAACCGGGCGGCCGAGCGCATCGACCGCATCCCGCGCGGCGAGGTGCTGGGGCGGCGCCTGCAGGACGTGTTTGCCGGCGTCGCCGGCAGCGGCCTCCTGGACATGATGCGCCGCGTGTGGCTGAGCGGCACGCCGGAAGCGTGTCCGGTGAGCTTCTATGCCGACGAACGCGTTTCGGGCTGGCGCGAACGCTTCGTCTACAAGCTGCCGGACGGCGACATCGTGGTGACCTTCGGCGACGTCACCGCGCGCAAGGAGGCGCAGCTTGTGCAGGAAAAGCTCAACCGCGCGCTGCGCCTGCTGAGCGACTGCAACACCGCGCTGGTGCACGCCGACGACGAGTACCGGCTGCTGGTCGAGGTCTGCCGCCTCATCGTCGAACGCGGCGGCTACCTGATGGCGTGGGTGGGCTACGTGGATGCCGGCGCCGGCAAGACCGTGCGCCCGATCGCGCAGTCGGGCCACGAGGCCGGCTACCTGGACGACATCCACGTCACCTGGGACGAATCCCAGCATGGCCGCGGCCCCGTCGGCACCGCCATCCGCACCGGCAGGACGGCCGTCATCCAGAACGTGCTGACCGACCCGCAGATGGCGCCGTGGCGCGAGGCCGCCCTCGAGCGCGGCTACCAGGCCGCCCTGGCGCTGCCGCTGATCTGCGAGGGCACGACGCTGGGCGCGCTGACGCTGTACTCGCGCGACGCCCATGCCTTCAACCCCGACGAGGTCGGCCTGCTGGAAGAGATGGCGAGCGATCTCGCCTTCGGCATCGTCACCCTGCGCACCCGCGCCGAGCATGCCGCCGCCAAGGAGAAGGTCGCCTTCCTCGCCAGCTACGACACGCTGACCGGCCTGCCCAACCGCCTGCTGCTGCGTGACCGCTTCGAGCATGCGGCGCTGATCGCCGACAAGGAGCAGGGCGGCTACGGCCTGCTGGCGATGATGTACCTCGACCTGGACAACTTCCAGCACGTCAACGAAGGGCTGGGCCACGACGTCGGCGACAGGCTGCTGGTGGGGGCGGTGGAGTACCTCAGGCGCTGCGTGCCGGAAACCGACACCATCGCCCGCCTGAGTGGCGACGAATTCGTCGTGCTGCTGTCGGGCGGCCGCGACCTGGCCGGCATCGCCGCCGTCGCCAACGCCATCCGCGACGCCTTCGCCGAGCCGCTGGCGGTGGACGGGCACCTGCTGACGACCTCGTTCTCGATCGGCATCAGCGTGTTCCCGCACGACGGGCGGGATTTCGACACCCTGCTCAAGCGCGCCGACACCGCGGTGCATAGCGCGAAGGAAAGCGGGCGCAACACCTTCCGCTTCTATACCCGCGAGATGAATGCCGACGTGGTCGAGCGGATGCGGCTCACCGGCATGTTCCCGGGCGCGCTGCGCAACCGCGAGTTCGTGCTGCACTACCAGCCGCAGGTACACGCCGCCACCGGGCGCATCGTCGGCGTCGAGGCGCTGCTGCGCTGGCAGCACCCCGCCGAAGGGCTGATCTCGCCGGGGCGCTTCATCCCCATGGCCGAGCAGAGCGGGCACATCGTCGCCATCGGCGAGTGGGTCATCCTCGAAGCCTGCCGCCAGGGGCGCGCGTGGCTGGAGCGCGGCGGCGCGCCGCTGGTGATCGCGGTCAATCTTTCCGCGCTGCAGTTCAAGCGCGGCGACGTGCTCGAGACGGTGACCGCGGCGCTGCGCGACTCCGGGCTGCCGCCCCACTGCCTGGAACTCGAACTGACCGAATCCATCTTGCTGCAGGACGTCGACACGACGATGAAGACGCTGCATGCGCTGAAGGCGCTGGGCGTCAAGCTCTCGATCGACGATTT
Organism: Thauera sp. K11; assembly: GCF_002354895.1. Classification (NCBI taxonomy): domain Bacteria; kingdom Pseudomonadati; phylum Pseudomonadota; class Betaproteobacteria; order Rhodocyclales; family Zoogloeaceae; genus Thauera; species Thauera sinica. The sequence goes on along the minus strand of NZ_CP023439.1, from coordinate 3,551,231 downwards.
CGGCACCGGCTATTCCAGCCTCGCCTACCTGAAGCGGCTCGCGGTGGACAAGCTGAAGATCGACCAGTCCTTCGTGCGTGACATGCTGACCGACGCCGACGGCGCCTCCATCGTCAAGGCCATCATCCAGCTCGGGCACACGCTGCAACTGACGGTGATCGCCGAAGGCGTCGAGACCGAGGCGCAACTGGCCTTCCTCGGCGGGTCGGGATGTGATGAAGTGCAGGGCTACCTGTTCAGCCGGCCGGTGCCGGCGGCAGCCTGCGGCGACCTGCTGGCCGCGGGGCTGCCGAAACGCGCGTGAGCGGCCGCCGGGCGCCGCTCCGTGCGGGGTCCGGCCTCAGCCGACGCGGCGGACCGGCGTCTGCGGCCGCTGTGCGGCGCCGGCTTCGGCGAGGGCGGCGCGCAGCACCTTCTGCGCGGTGCGGTGCATTTCGTGCCAGCTCGGCGCCGCGGTCATCGCCGCGTTCGCCGAGGCGATGGCCGCCAGCAGGGCCGCGTTCTGGGCGCGGAGCCGCTCGATTTCGCCGGCGACTCTGCCGGCCGGGGTGCGGTCGTGGGTGCGCGTGCGTTCGATGGCTTCCATGATATTGCTCTCCTTGGTCGAAACTTCCGTGGCAGGGCCTGAGTGCTGCCGGCCGGTGCCCGACATGCCGTCGCTGCGGCATGCTTTCATCGGAAGGACGATTGCAGTGTACGCGGCGGTTTTGAATTCGTAAAATGAATACAAATCATAAAATCGATTCTATGAAGGAATGAAAATGGACGTACGGGCCCTGCGTTATTTCGTGGAAGTGGTGAATCAGCAAGGTTTCACGCGCGCGGCGGAAGCCCTGCACGTCACCCAGCCGACCATCAGCAAGATGGTGCGCAGCCTGGAGGACGAACTCGGCGGCCCGCTGCTGATCCGCGAGGGGCGGCACACCCGGCTGACCGATGCCGGCAAGGTGGTCCATGCCCGCGGCCAGGCAGTGCTGAACGAGGTGGCGCGCCTGTACCAGGAAGTGGCCGAAGTCGAAGGCCTGACCCGCGGCGAACTGATGATCGGCATCCCGCCCGCGACCGGCCCCTATTTCGCCCAGGCGATCGGCGCCTACCGCCAGCAGTATCCCGACGTCACGCTGCGCCTGCGCGAGCAGGGCACCCGCGCGCTGGAGGATGCGGTCGCCAGCGGCGAACTGGACATCGGCGTGACCTTCCTGCCTGTGGCGCGGCCCGGGATCGCGAGCTACCCGGTGGCGAGGCAGGCCGCCTCGGCCCTGTTCCCGATCGCGCGCGCGCCGGCAGGCCAGGGCCCCGTCGCCTTCCGCGAACTGGCCGACTACCCCTTCGTGTTGTACGAGGACGATTTCGCGCTCGCCTGCATCGTCTCCGACGCCTGCGCCAGCGCGGGCTTCGTGCCCAACGTGGTGGCGCGCAGCCGCTACTGGGACTTCATCGGCGAACTGGTGGCGGCCGACGTGGGCATCGGCATCCTGCCCGACGAGGCTTTCACCCGCCTCGACCCCGCCCGCATCGCGCGCCGTCCGCTGAAGGACCCCGAGGTGGTGTGGGAACTGGGCCTGATCTGGCGCGAGGACTACGTCTCGCGCGCGGCGCGGGCGTGGCTGGGCTGCTGCGAGCGGATTTTTCCGCGGCCGTTGCAATCGAACGGAGTGGCCGGGGAAGTGCGCTCGTGAGTTCTACCGCCCGGCCGTCCGAAGGGGACGTTCGAAGGGCAGGGCAGGGATCTTGCAGAGCACCGCTTCGCGCCTGCGGAACGGGCCGGCCGTGCGAGGCCGGCCTGCCGTCCCACAGCGACGACAGGAGATAGTTCAATGACCATCAAGGCCATCGTCACCGGACACAGCCGCGGCCTGGGCGCCGCCATCGCCGAGGACCTGCTGCAGCGGGGCGTTGCCGTGCTGGGCCTGGCGCGCAGGCACAACGACGAACTGGCCGCGCGCTTTCCGGCCGGGCTGGCGCAGCATGCGATCGACCTTGCCGATCCGGCGCGCCTGGCGGCGTGGCTGGGCGGCGGCGAGTTCGCCGGCTTCGCCGCCGACGGCGATATGCTGCTGCTGGTGAACGATGCCGGCACGCTGCAGCCGGTCGGGCCGCCGCGCCTGCAGGACGTGGCGGCGATCGCCCCGGCGGTGGCGCTGAACGTGGCGGCGCCGCTGATGCTCGCCGCCGCGGTCGCGGCGGTGGAATCGACCGCCGCCGAACGGCGCGTGCTGCATGTGTCGAGCGGCGCGGCGCGCAAGCCCTATGCGGGCTGGAGCGTGTACTGCGCCACCAAGGCCGCGCTCGATCATCACGCGCGCGCGGTGCAGGCGGACGCGCAGGCGGGCCTGCGCATCTGCAGCGCGGCGCCGGGAGTGGTGGATACCGGCATGCAGGCCGAAGTGCGCGCCTCCACGCTGGAACAGTTTCCGCTGCGCGACCAGTTCGCCGCAATGCAGCGCGCCGGCGGCCTCATCCCGCCCGCCGCGGCCGCCGCGCGTCTGGTGGCCCATTTGCTTAGCGAGGATTTCGGCGCCGCACCGGTGGTCGACCTGCGCGACCTGCCCGGCTGAACCACGGGCCGCGGGCGGGCGAGGGCCAAGGACAAGTCTGCCACACCGTAGCCAAGTCCTGAGCCGTCTGATTCCTGGGGAAAAGCGTATCTGCAGGAATTGTTGTACCACTGGTCGGAAGGTTTGCCGGGTTGTCCTCGAATGGGTCTCGTGGTTCCAATCGCAGCCCGTCAGCACTCTCGACCAATTATGGGTACTCTTGGATTCTCGTCACTGAATATCGACGCTGCCCTTCGTTAACTCCGTCCATTCTAATGGTAACGAATGCGCGCATTTTTTCTCCTTTTGCCAGATAAAGATATTCCCGATATGGTGGAGTCTGGCCCCCATGGCCGATATAGTAACGTTTGTGAAGGGAATAATCTGAAATCACTCCCACTTGCTCTATAACTTCTTTGCTTGTCAGTAGGAGATGAAGGGCTTCTCTCTGTCCCGAATCAAAATAGTCCAACCCTTTCAATAGAGCAGACATAGCAATTGCTGATACAAAAAATAGGAATACCCATTTCAATTTTTTTGGCATTGCCATTGCTCGGTGGATTATTTTCTGTAAATATTTACTATATGATTAATGTTAGTTTTGCTTGAGTATGACGAGTACGATTCAAAAGTAGAGGGAGAAGTAATCTGCTCAAAACTCAACAATGGATTGAAAACAGGCTCTGCCTTCATTAATTTTTCATCATCATATTGGATGGATACAGGTCTTTTTATATAGCTTCCCACTTCAATGCCAACGGCGCCATTTAATCGCACCCCAAAATACGGCTTACTCACTTCATTGCTTACTGAGTATGTGGCTCCTGAAGATTCGAGATAATCCCCACCTACGGGAGTTGTAATTGCATTTCCTGATCGCCATGTAGTAGAACTGCCTACTCCAAACGGACCAGCACCTGCTTCCAGTCCGACCGATGAAAATGATCGTGCAATATAATTGGAGCTATCTTTCGCATGTCTAGACGGGCTCCCTGTGGGTTCATACTGCAGTCCGCCACCAAGACCAAATCTTCCAACAATTGGCGGTAACGGTGGCCATGCCCGGGGCGATTCAAAATCCGCTCATCCGCTTCACTCGATCAGAACCAATCCAGTGCGCTCTGCGCATCAAGCTTGCCCACAAACGAACTCCACATATGGCACCGACTGGAAATCCAATCGACGATGCCAAGATGATTCTCAAGAGCACAGGGTTATTCCTTACTTGACCACTCAAAACCCCGGTTACAAGGCCTATCCCGCCCACCAAAAAAAATGATATGAAAATTATTGAGTAGACAACAACGAGCCCAATTCCGACCAACATTAGCAACCATGACAGCCAAGCCAAGAAGACTCGAATCCTGCTTTCCGGCAGTAGAACTGAACCTTCCCTACTGATCATTTAAATAGCCTAAGCTGGTAAGTGTGCGCCCCGAACCGTGTTTGCGCCCGTGACGTTTCGGAACGAACGCCGCTGCGCCCTGGCCGGCAAACCAGCGCGACCACTTCCATCACTGTCGAGATCGACATGCCACGCACCTTCGCAATTTCGGCCCAAGTGAGCCACGTCTCTCGGTGCAGCGTCAGTGCCTGACGGCGAAGCAGTTTCAGTGATTCGGCGGATAGGGCGCGAGCGTCGATTTTCTTCATTCTCGAATCGTACTCGATCCTTTTTGTTTGCCGGCTTAGAAGCGCTAACAAAATGCATGCTATGCCTTTCGCAATTGCCGCCAGCAGATGATGCAGCAGGCTATCTCGAGAAAGGCTTCGTGGATGATGGCCAGCCGCTCGAAACGGATGCGCAATCGCCGAAAGTTGTGCAGCCAACCCAAGGTGCGTTCCACAACCCAACGGGTCTTGCCCAGACCGCTGCCATGCGGTTGGCCCCGGCGGGCGATCTGGGTGGTGATGCCTGCAGCGTGGAGCGGTCGGCGGTACTTGTCGTGGTCGTAGCCGCGATCGGCCTGCACGAGTCGGGGTTTCGACAGCGGTCGGCCGCGCTTGCCACGGATCGGCGGGATCGCCTCGACCAAAGGGAGAAGCTGGGTGACGTCGTTGCGGTTGGCACCGGTGAGGATCACCGCCAGCGGGATGCCTTGCGCTTCGGTGATGAGATGGTGCTTGGAGCCTGGACGAGCGCGATCGGTGGGGTTCGGTCCTGTTTTTGACCGGCCCCCACAGCGCGTATGGACGAGGAATCGACGATGGCGCGAGACCAATCGAGGCGGCCGGCAGCGCGCAACCGTGCAAGCAGCACTTCGTGCAGGCGGTCCCACACGCCGGCCTCCTGCCACTTCCGTAGTCGTCGCCAGCAGCTCATCCCTGAGCCGCAGCCCATCTCCTTGGGGAGCATCTCCCAAGGAATGCCCGACTGCAGCACGAAGAGGATGCCGGTGAGCACCTTGCGGTCGTCCAGTGGCTTGCGTCCGGGATACCGTTCCCGGCGCGGCTTCGGTGGCGGCAACAGCGGCTCGATCAACGCCCACAATTCGTCATCCAGTATCGGTTTCGCCATCTCCTCTGCCTCGACAAACAAGGCAGAGGTTAACAAATGAAATCAAGGGTGAACAGCCCATTTCATCATTTTGTTAGAGCTTCTTAGCAGCTACCCGCCAGCGGCGGGTGGGGTAGGTTTTTCTGTTTTACTCCGACCCCTTATCGGTTCGGGTTTTCCCCGTCGGATAGTTCTGCAATGAGCCGCCGACATGCGTCCTTGATCTTCTCGGACATATGGGACAGGTATCGCGCCTTCTCGGCGTCAAATTTCTTCAACGCGTTCTCGCTGTACCTATATCTATTCTCCGGTTCCGGCCACACGTCTGTTTCAGAAACGAACGCAACAAAGAAGTCGAAGCACTCGTCATCGGAGTTATCCAATTCAAGCCGTAGATCAGTAATTTGGCGTGAACCGGAAACCGGGTCCATCTCTTCACTCAAGATCGCGCGCGCAAGATCGACTATGCGAGCTGCCACATTTGTCCCATTAGGCATCCATTCCATCCTAACCGCTCCGAGCTTGCCCCTCGATCGTCACTTTTTTTTATACACCGACTGCAACTGGTTGGTATTCGCTTTGTTCGGATATAGCAAGAACCCACCCGCTGAAGACTGCGGCGGTGAATAACATCCTAAGCACCACCATGGCCCTGGTATTGAACCTTCGGGCGCCTTTGAGCCAGAGGTAATGTAGGTCGTCGGATCCAAGACCTCGCCCGCAATTGCTGCTGCGCCGAGGATCGCCGAACCAGCATCCAGAAGAGCTGCACCTGCCTTCTTGCTCCATTCGTTCACAATAGTCTTGAATTCGACATTGAGTCCAAGTGCATTATTCTGGTCCAATCCCAGTGTGTGGTCGCTCCCAAACGTCTGCGCGCACACGGTGGAATCCGTGCTTGGCAAGGCGTTGATCGAGAAAAGACCCAATTCGCTCCTGCATTTCGACTGTTTTAAGAGGTGAGTGTTTCGGATTACGAGGCGGCTTTTTGAATGGCGTGCTATCAAAAATAAAATAGGTAATTTCGTCCCAGACGCGCAGAAGAAAAAGCCCCGTCTTCATTTACGATACACCGAATGCATTATATTGGCATTCGAGTTGCTGGGATAGCCAAGGCTAGCGCCTACCCCTTCTGCTATTGCGGGAGTTAGAGTGAGAGCCTGGTCCCATGGCCCGAAGCGGAGAGTTTCGATAGCGTTAATTGCCTGCCCTTCGATTCCAGCTCTCATGGCACGAGAGCCGCTGGCAATGCCAACGCCACCATTCTCAATAACCCCATATCCCGCTTTCTGTACCGCGGTGAGGGGAGCGTTTCCGTATTTCACTTCGACGCCAGTAAGTTTGGCAAGGTCATCAAACGATCCGGTAACATAGTCGACTCTTGGAGCGCCAGCGAAGGTTTTCACCATAATTTGCTGCCACAAAGCAGACGTGCCCAACACATCACCCCGTAGCGACGATTAGGACGCTGGCGATGGAGAGAAACGACCCTATTACTGCTGACTTACCCATGCCTAGGGCAATGTATTATCGATCAGGGGACAGGGGAAAATTGGCAATTCGCTTCCATGACCTCATCAGCCTACTTTGCGTAGACCAGACTACATCTGGTTTGCATTGGGCCCTTGCGGATAGAGAAGGAATCCTCTTGCCAAGGAAATAGCGAGATCAATTAATTCAGCAATAGCGGTCGTGAGCATTGCCTCCCCCTCAATCATGCCCGAATATCGTGCTGGCCAATAATCCAAATAGACCAACCACAATAGGAACGACGAACACCATGTAGAAGTAGCGTCTACGACCAATTTTATAATAACCCATATATCCGGTTTGATAACTCAATGCCAGCAGAACGCCTAACATTAACAGACCAGTAATCATTGATTGCTGGAAACCTATACTGGGGTTTCTCCATTGAAATCCAGCAAACACTGAACCAACCCACATCAAAACCGGTAGAAAGAAGAAATCGAGAATCAACCTAAGTAAATGCACTGGAATCTTGCTGTAAACCGATTGCATCATGTTGGTATTGGCATTGTTCGGATAGAGCGGGAGCCCACCGTAGGAGGAAGATGGTCCAAAGTTGCTCCCGCTGAGCACGTCGCTGCACACGCCAGCACTGATGCAGCGGCCCAAACCTTCCGAGCGCAGCAAACCCCAAGGAGAGACCGCGTCCATCAAGGTATCCGCAGCTTCTGCAGCTTCCGCGACCCCACCCAGCACGGCAGCACCGGCCCCGAGAAGCCCTCCCTGATGGAGTATCGAGCTCATCGAGGCTGACGGCTGAAGTGCTCGGCCTGAGCAAAGCCGGCTGAGGCGTCAGAACCCGCTCATCCGCTTGATCCGCTCTGCGCTGATCCAGCCGGTACGGCGCATCAGCCGCGACCATAGGCGCACACAGAGCAAGGCGCCAGGTGCTGAACCAATAAAGGCACTTGCCAGCAAAGTACGGAATGCCCTTTCCTCATCGACAGGTATCGGCCACGGTGTCCATTGAAGCTGCCCAGTCAGCAAGAGCCAGAGATAGGTAACGCTGAATGCCCCAAACACCCCCCCAGCCGAAACAGCCAGCCATAGCAGGATGCCACTGGCAATCACATATAGCCTGGACTCTCGCGCCTCGTTCACTGGCAACCCCCTAGCTCTCGCGGAGGCCGATCACGCATATTGCCACGGCGCCCGGCTAAGTCTAGTGCTGGGACATAACCTACAACTTCGAGCACCTGCATAGCGGTATTCGCTATGTCGAGCCAGCGCAGCGCCATGCCGGCGAGGATCACGCGATCCTGCAAGCGCGTCATCGAACGTATCTCCAGGCGCGAGTACGCCATCCGTCACGCTGGTCCGACCCCACACGCGACTGGTCACCGATCTGCGTTGTCACGCTTAATCCCGAGCGCGATGCCGTCATTTGCGACCATCTCCATGCAGAAGACAAGAAGCAGTCCGTTGCATAAATCAGGCGACAACTACCTTGACGTGCTCCGCAACGCGGATATCTACTTGACATAAACCGACTGCATCATGTTGGTGTTGGACTTGTTGGGATAGAGCAAGAAACCGCCGGCCGCGCCCTGGGATGCGCTCAACTGCTGGAAGCTTTGCAGGGTCTGGCTACCGCTTGATGCGTCCCCGGCAGGCGGAGTCGGGAAGAGCATGTTCTCGATGGCCTGTCCGCCCGCCTCGAAGGTGCCGCCTATGGCCCCTTCCGTGAGCGCCCGGAAGGTGCTGCCCGTATGCTGAACAGTCGGAGTGACAATGGTCAGGGAGCGGGAACCCCAAGTCACGCTGGTACCCACCGAAGTGGCTGCCGCGTTGCCAACGAGCTTGGCCGGAACGCTGGCGAGTACATTGCCAGTAGCGGAACCAGCAACAGCACCCCAACTGAAATTGGTGCCTGGTGTCTGACCCGTCACCACGTTTCCGGACAATTGGCCCGCCGCGCTGGAAGCGCCGCCAACCAGAAGCGTAGCAGCGGTCGCCCCTACTTGATGCGAAAGCCAGGGAGTAACTGCACCAACGCCCGCACCAACAACAAAACCTGTGCCGAACCCCTTCGCTGCCCCCGACCAGCCTTCAGACGCATAGCCGCTGATTGCCCCACCAACACCGCCAGCAATTCCACCGTAGATCATGCCAACTACAGCGACCTCCCCGCTGGGGTCTGTGTAGTTGACCGGGTTGTTTCCCACATAGGCATAGAAATTGACATCCCCCGCCGCGAACCCAAGCGGGTCTTCGGAGATGAATCGCCCTCTGCCAGGATCGTAGTAGCGCGCTCGGTAATAATACAGCCCCGTTCCATCATCCTCGCGCCCCGTATATTTCAACCGGTTCGGACTGCTCCCCGAGTTCGTGATCACGTTGCCGAAGGCGCCGTAGGCGATGTGCTGGATCGTGCCGCCGTTGTGCCCCGTCACCGCCGTGGTGTTGGTCAGCGCATCGTGGTGAAAGAGGTAGGGCTTCGTCTTGCCCTCGCCGTCCTTGAGGAAACCGGCGACCAGTTCGTCAGTACCGGCGCCCCGGAAGTAGCGTTCGACCAGTTCGCCGCCGCGCTCGACCGATTCCAGATGCTCGCCTTCGAGGAAATAGCTGCGGCTGCCGAGGCTCCCGCCGCTGCGCCCGATGCGGTAGTCCATCGGATCGTAGGTGTAGGACTCCGCTCCTGCCGTCTTCAGCCGGCCCTTGGCATCCCACGTCAGCGCCTTCGCGCCGGCTCCGGTCTGGCTGGTGAGCCGCCCTTCATGGTCATGCACAAAGCTGGATTCCACCGTGCCGCCCGTACCGCCGATGCGGATATCGAGCAGCCGGTTGGTGCCCGCCGTATAGCCGTAGTAACGCGTGTTCGCGTTCGGCGCGAGGCTGCCCCTGGTGTGCGTGAGCCGGTTGCCGACCGCGTCGTAGGTAAACGCTTCGTCGTTCGTCGCACCCGGGTAGTCAGCCGTTTTCAGGCGGTAGCGTGCATCGTAGGCGTAGGTCGTCGTGCCCGCGCCGTCGTTCCGGGTGAGGATGTGGCCCACCCGGTCGCGCGTGTAGGTGGTGTCGGAGACCAGGGTGTTGGCCGCGTCGTACTGGGTTTCGCGGGTGAGCGTGCCGTTGGCTTCGTACTGGTAGGTGCTGCGCGCGCCGTTGGCGGTGACGCGCGAGAGCATCCGCCCGGCCGGATCGTACTGGTAGTCGACCTGGGTGTAGTCGGGGTTGCGGAGCATCACCAGCCGGTTGGCGGCGTTGTAGACGTAGTGCGTCGTGCTGCCCTGGTAGGTCGTCTTGGTGAGGAGGTTGCCCGCCGCGTCGTAGGTGAAGCTCAGGCTGCGGCCGCGGCTGTCGAGCTTGGCGGTGGGCCGGTTGAGCACGTCGTACTGGAAGGTGTAGCTCACCGCCCCGTTGGCCGCGGCGCTGCGGTTGCCCGCCGCATCGTAGGCGAAGGTCTCCGCGCTGCCGTCCTTGAGGTAGTCCACTCGAGTGAGGCGGTTGCCCGTGTCGAAGCTGTAGCGGGTGACCTCGGCGAGGCGGTTGGTCTTCTCATAGACGTTGCCCGCTTCGTCCGCCTTGTAGGCAAGGCTCTTGCCGGCATGATCCGTCTCCGCGGCGAGACGGCCCAGGTCATCGTAGGCGAAGGCCCAGGTCTTGTTCGCGGCATCGGTCACCGCCAGGCGGTGGCCCGCGAGGTCATAGGTGAAGGCCGTTTCGCCGCCCAGCGCATCGACGATCCGGGTCACGCGGTTCAGTTCGTCGTACTGGCGGAATTCCGTGCAGCCGTGGCTGTTCTTGGGCTGCAGCCCGGCCTGGGCGTTGGCGTCAGTGGTGCAGACGAGGTTGCCCGCCGCGTCGTACTGGAACTCGCTGCGATAGCCCCTGGCGTCCACTGCGGCGGTCTTGCGGCCCAGCGCGTCGAACTCGAAGACCACGGTCTCGGTGTTCGCGTTCGTGAGGGCGATCGCGTCGCCGCGCTGGTTGTAGGCGGTCTCGGTGCGGTAGCCGGTGGCGTCCTCCACCGCCGCCTTCCGGTTCATCGCGTCGTATTCGACACGCGCGGTGTGGCCCTCGGCATCGGTCACCGCCACCACGTTGCCTGCCGCGTCGTAGGCGTAGGTGGTCGCATGCCCTGCGGCGTCGGTCTCGGTCTTGACCCGGTCGGCGGCATCGAACGTCCGGGTGGCCACGTCGCGCACGTCGAAACTGCCGTCAGGGCGCTTGTAGCGGTGCGCGATCTTCCAGAGCTGGCCGTTGGCGTCGAAGCTGTTGATGACTTCGTTGCCCAGCGGATCGGTCGCCTTGACGACGCGGTCGAGCGCGTCGTAGTCGTAGCGGGTGGTCAGGTCGAGGAGCGTCGCATTGGTCGGGCTCGTGCGGCGCTTGAGGGTCTCGGTTCTCTTGCGGCCCAGCGCATCGTAGGTGTAGGTGCGGGTGACCGTGGCGCCCGACGGCATGCCGACCGTCTGCTGCTGGCTCACGTTCAGTCCGTTGTCGGTGTAGCTGAGCCGCGTCTCGACGTAGCGCGTGCCGTCCAGGTATTGGCGGCGGTGGGCGAGCGTGGCATCGCCGTTCCAGCACTGGCTCGCGAGCAGCACATTGCCCGATCCCGCCAGGGTGCTGATGCGGGTCTCCTTCGGGCGTCCGGCATGGTCGCAGCCGCTGGTCGCCGTGCCGAAGGTCGTCGTCGTGACCGTGCCGCGCGGGTCCTTGACCGTGGCGACCTGGTCGAGCGGGCCGTAGCCGTAGTCGATGGTGCGCCCGAGCGCGTCCTGCTCGCGGGTGACGTTGCCGTAGGCATCGGACGTGCCGGTGAAGGCGCGATCCAGCCGGTAGCTGTAGCGGGTCGCGTAGCCCAGCGCATCGACCTTCGCGCTGCGAATGGCGTCGGCCTGGTTCTCGAAGTTGAGGATCGCGCCGTCGGCCTCGACGAGCTTGGTCATCCGGCCGTTCTCATCGTAGTCGTACTGGCGCACGCCGCCGCGCGGATCGGTCACCCGCGTACTGCGGCGGAAGAGGTCGTAGTCGAGGAACTCGCCTTCGCCCAGCGCGTTGGTCTGGCTCATCGCGCGGCCGTTCTCGTAGTAGGTGAAACGCGTTTCGACGGCCTTGCCATCGCGCTGCAAGGGCTTGGTGATGCGGGTGAGCAGAGGCTTCGGGACGTCGTAGCCATTCGTGTTAATGCCTCATCTGCGAGACTCAATCATTCTTGCCAACATATGTGATCTTTCCAGGCTTACCAGACTTATAGGCCTGCTCAGCAAGATGCCACGAGGCGAGAAGTGCAAAGTGGTCTGACATTGCGAAATGCTGTGGTTCAGCGTTAAACCACTCTTCTGGTATGCCACGCTCGAAAAAATCAAACAGTTCTGGCAGGAGCGACGCGGCCTTATCTACCTCGTTGTGCAGGTATCGCTGAGGATTCAGCATATAGAAAATGATTCTGAATGGATTCGTGAACAATGCGTTTAGGGCTCCGAACCCGAAAATACTATCACTCGCGCTCCGCCCTTTTTGAAGACGTAGCTGCACTGGCCCCATGCCCAGGTACGCCTCTTCCCGTGGGATATCGACTATTGCACTAGAAGTAAGCTTTTTGCACACAGGCGGCAGCACTGAGACTTCGACTATGAATCGCGGCCTTCCCCGCTTATCGAAGTGAAGCTCCACGATAGGCCAATTAGTGCCGCTACGCTTCAAAAGCGTGATGTAGTTCAAGTTCCTTATCGCCGGTGGCTCCATGCTTTTGAGCCAAACAAAGCCGTGCTTTTCGAACTCCGGTACAATGCGCGTACACACCTGTTCGACTAGGTAGTTCGTGTTCTGGCCGAGCTTCGCACGCCAACGAGTGAAACGTTTTTGATAATCCATGATGCACCCTGGCTACTTCGAGTAGATCGACTGCATCATGTTTAAATTAGCTTTGTTTGGATAAAGGAGAAATCCTCCTCCTGCGCTGCCATAGTCGTAACCGACAGCCCCCGCAGAGAAACTGCCTCCGGCAACTCCAGAAACGGTCGGATAGGTCCACTGGTGTACGGTTAGCGATGTGCCTGGTATTTGTGCGGCTTCACGCTGTGCGGAGGATAGGGTCGCTGTGCCCCATTTCGATTCAACGAAATTGCGATAGCCTGCCAAGCCGAAATCATATGTAGATGCTTGACCATTTCTAACTACTCCATTCTCGACTTGTGTGCTGAAAGACCGGCCAGTTGCAGTTAGCCCGATTGCAGACATCGCTTCTCCAAGCGAGCCTTTAACCTGATTTGCCGTACCAGTACCCAAGAGGCTGGGCAAGGTTGTCTTGAACAAATACGGCACCACGGTGCCCGCCACCTTGCCGCCGACAGCACCCAGCGCAGTATCGGTAACAAAGTTCCAGGCACTTACCGCCTGCCCCTGCGCCCAATTGATTCCCTGTGTCGTCGCGCTGCTCACTGCTCCGGCCGCGGTACCCGCGCACATCGGTCCGCAAGTGACCGCTGCCGCGCCGCCCGCCGCGCCACCGGTGAGCGCCCCGGCGTAATCCGCGAAGGAACTGAGCCTGCCGCGGGCCAGATCAATGCCTCCTTGTGTCAGCAATCCGCCGACGCCGCCGACAACAGCCCCGCCAAGCTGCATCGCGGCATGCCCACTTGGATCATTCGCATTTGTGGGATTGTTCCCGACATAGGTATAGAAGTTGACATCCCCCGCCGCGAACCCAAGCGGGTCTTCGGAGATGAATCGCCCTCTGCCAGGATCGTAGTAGCGCGCTCGGTAATAATACAGCCCCGTTCCATCATCCTCGCGCCCCGTATATTTCAACCGGTTCGGACTGCTCCCCGAGTTCGTGAGGACATTGCCAAAGGCCCCATAGGCGAGGTGCTGAATCGTGCCGCCGTTGTGCCCCGTCACCGCCGTGGTGTTGGTCAGCGCATCGTGGTGAAAGAGGTAGGGCTTCGTCTTGCCCTCGCCGTCCTTGAGGAAACCGGCGACCAGTTCGTCAGTGCCGGCGCCCCGGAAGTAGCGTTCGACCAGTTCGCCGCCGCGCTCGACCGATTCCAGATGCTCGCCTTCGAGGAAATAGCTGCGGCTGCCGAGGCTTCCACCGCTGCGCCCGATGCGGTAGTCCATCGGATCGTAAGTGTAGGACTCCGCTCCTGCCGTCTTCAGCCGGCCCTTGGCATCCCACGTCAGCGCCTTCGCGCCGGCTCCGGTCTGGCTGGTGAGCCGCCCTTCATGGTCATGCACAAAGCTGGATTCCACCGTGCCGCCCGTACCGCCGATGCGGATATCGAGCAGCCGGTTGGTGCCCGCCGTATAGCCGTAGTAACGCGTGTTCGCGTTCGGCGCGAGGCTGCCCCTGGTGTGCGTGAGCCGGTTGCCGACCGCGTCGTAGGTAAACGCTTCGTCGTTCGTCGCACCCGGGTAGTCAGCCGTTTTCAGGCGGTAGCGTGCATCGTAGGCGTAGGTCGTCGTGCCCGCGCCGTCGGTCCGGGTGAGGATGTGGCCCACCCGGTCGCGCGTGTAGGTGGTGTCGGAGACCAGGGTGTTGGCGGCGTCGTACTGGGTTTCGCGGGTGAGCGTGCCGTTGGCTTCGTACTGGTAGGTGCTCCGCGCGCCGTTGGCGGTGACGCGCGAGAGCATCCGCCCGGCCGGATCGTACTGGTAGTCGACCTGGGTGTAGTCGGGGTTGCGGAGCATCACCAGCCGGTTGGCGGCGTTGTAGACGTAGTGGGTCGTGCTGCCCTGGTAGGTCGTCTTGGTGAGGAGGTTGCCCGCCGCATCGTAGGTGAAGCTCAGGCTGCGGCCACGGCTGTCGAGCTTGGCGGTGGGTCGGTTGAGCACGTCGTACTGGAAGGTGTAGCTCACCGCGCCGTTGGCCGCGGCGCTGCGGTTGCCCGCCGCATCAAAGGCGAAGGTCTCCGCGCTGCCGTCCTTGAGGTAGTCCACTCGAGTGAGGCGGTTGCCCGTGTCGAAGCTGTAGCGGGTGACCTCGGCGAGGCGGTTGGTCTTCTCATAGACGTTGCCCGCTTCGTCCGCCTTGTAGGCAAGGCTCTTGCCACATAGACATAAATTCAGCACGAGCTTTGTATAAATTGGTAGGCGGCAACGCCTGAAATAACCAGCACTACAGCTAGGCTAACTACCTCAGTCTTCCATGTTGCGCGCCAAGGAATGAGTCCGAAGTGGCGTGCTAAATCAATGCCTGCAAGTATTGCAAATTCGGACAGAAGCGCACTTGCTAAGAAAGCAAGCATGATCATACCGAGTGCCGCACCACCTCCGGCAGCGTTCTCGCCGTGAAGATCATCGCAATAAAACTGATCCATGCGGAACAGGATTTCGCTAGCGAGTATTCCGGCTACTAAACTGACAAAAAAAAACCGAAGGCCACGTAGGAAAATTTTCACTTCGAGTACACCGACTGCATTTGATTGGTATTCGGTTTATTCGGATAGAGGAGGAAACCGTCTGCGGCATCGGTACCCAAGCCACCCCCTCCATTTGATGATGACGGGAAATTATATCCAAAGTGAATCGCTTGCTGATCCCTTGGATCGTCTAGCGAACCGTTTGCTCTTATAGATTGAACTTGTGCACCAATCCGAGCAACCAGCTCGCTTATGCCAAGCGACCTCAAACCAGCGCCCCAAATGGCATTCCCAACATAATCCCTTAACTCGACCTTCCCATTGATGGCATAAACACTCGTGGGGGATAAGAACTGTTTTGTATCCCAAACTCTTCCTTCACCAGACTGCCTGTTGACTTCCGACAAAGAAGCGTCCCCACTCGCACCGCTAAGCCGGTTATTCTGAATATGCGAAACACCCCAATCAACAATTTTTGCGGTCTGTATTGCGCCAATGACATTATCGAATGGGCGGCCCTGCACCACGGTTCTCTGATATACACCCGTCCCCATAGGATAAGTGGCACCATCCGAGCCAGCTACAAAATAATTCCTTCCAGGGGAGTTAATATTTGTGATGATTGGTTTCAGGCTGCCGGCAGAATAAGTAATATCAATCATCCCGCTCGGATCATTCGCATTGACCGGGTTGTTCCCTACATAGGCATAGAAGTTGACGTCCCCTGCCGCGAACCCCAGCGGGTCTTCGGAGATGAATCGCCCTCTGCCAGGATCGTAGTAGCGCGCTCGGTAATAATACAGCCCCGTTCCATCATCCTCGCGCCCCGTATATTTCAACCGGTTCGGACTGCTCCCCGAGTTCGTGATCACGTTGCCGAAGGCGCCGTAGGCGATGTGCTGGATCGTGCCGCCGTTGTGCCCCGTCACCGCCGTGGTGTTGGTCAGCGCATCGTGGTGAAAGAGGTAGGGCTTCGTCTTGCCCTCGCCGTCCTTGAGGAAACCGGCGACCAGTTCGTCAGTACCGGCGCCCCGGAAGTAGCGTTCGACCAGTTCGCCGCCGCGCTCGACCGATTCCAGATGCTCGCCTTCGAGGAAATAGCTGCGGCTGCCGAGGCTCCCGCCGCTGCGCCCGATGCGGTAGTCCATCGGATCGTAGGTGTAGGACTCCGCTCCTGCCGTCTTCAGCCGGCCCTTGGCATCCCACGTCAGCGCCTTCGCGCCGGCTCCGGTCTGGCTGGTGAGCCGCCCTTCATGGTCATGCACAAAGCTGGATTCCACCGTGCCGCCCGTACCGCCGATGCGGATATCGAGCAGCCGGTTGGTGCCCGCCGTATAGCCGTAGTAACGCGTGTTCGCGTTCGGCGCGAGGCTGCCCCTGGTGTGCGTGAGCCGGTTGCCGACCGCGTCGTAGGTAAACGCTTCGTCGTTCGCCGTACCCGGGTAGTCAGCCGTTTTCAGGCGGTAGCGTGCATCGTAGGCGTAGGTCGTCGTGCCCGCGCCGTCGTTCCGGGTGAGGATGTGGCCCACCCGGTCGCGCGTGTAGGTGGTGTCGGAGACCAGGGTGTTGGCCGCGTCGTACTGGGTTTCGCGGGTGAGCGTGCCGTTGGCTTCGTACTGGTAGGTGCTGCGCGCGCCGTTGGCGGTGACGCGCGAGAGCATCCGCCCGGCCGGATCGTACTGGTAGTCGACCTGGGTGTAGTCGGGGTTGCGGAGCATCACCAGCCGGTTGGCGGCGTTGTAGACGTAGTGGGTCGTGCTGCCCTGGTAGGTCGTCTTGGTGAGGAGGTTGCCCGCCGCGTCGTAGGTGAAGCTCAGGCTGCGGCCACGGCTGTCGAGCTTGGCGGTGGGCCGGTTGAGCACGTCGTACTGGAAGGTGTAGCTCACCGCGCCGTTGGCCGCGGCGCTGCGGTTGCCCGCCGCATCAAAGGCGAAGGTCTCCGCGCTGCCGTCCTTGAGGTAGTCCACTCGAGTGAGGCGGTTGCCCGTGTCGAAGCTGTAGCGGGTGACCTCGGCGAGGCGGTTGGTCTTCTCATAGACGTTGCCCGCTTCGTCCGCCTTGTAGGCAAGGCTCTTGCCGGCGTGATCCGTCTCCGCGGCGAGCCGGCCCAGGTCATCGTAGGCGAAGGCCCAGGTCTTGTTCGCGGCGTCGGTCACCGCCAGGCGGTGGCCCGCGAGGTCATAGGTGAAGGCCGTCTCGCCGCCCAGCGCATCGACGATCCGGGTCACGCGGTTCAGTTCGTCGTACTGGCGGAATTCCGTGCAGCCGTGGCCGTTCTTCGGTTGCAGCCCGGCCTGGGCGTTGGCGTCAGTGGTGCAGACGAGGTTGCCCGCCGCGTCGTACTGGAACTCGCTGCGATAGCCCCTGGCGTCCACTGCGGCGGTCTTGCGGCCCAGCGCGTCGAACTCGAAGACCACGGTCTCGGTGTTCGCGTTCGTGAGGGCGATCGCGTCGCCGCGCTGGTTGTAGGTGGTCTCGGTGCGGTAGCCGGTGGCGTCCTCCACCGCGGCCTTCCGGTTCATCGCGTCGTATTCGACGCGCGCCGTGTGGCCCTCGGCATCGGTTACCGCCACCACGTTGCCTGCCGCGTCGTAGGCGTAGGTGGTCGCATGCCCCGCGGCGTCGGTCTCGGTCTTGACCCGGTCGGCGGCATCGAACGTCCGGGTGGCCACGTCGCGCACGTCGAAACTGCCGTCAGGGCGCTTGTAGCGATGCGTGATCTTCCAGAGCTGGCCGTTGGCGTCGAAGCTGTTGATGACTTCGTTGCCCAGCGGATCGGTCGCCTTGACGACGCGGTCGAGCGCGTCGTAGTCGTAGCGGGTGGTCAGGTCGAGGAGCGTCGCATTGGTCGGGCTCGTGCGGCGCTTGAGGGTCTCGGTCTTCTTGCGGCCCAGCGCATCGTAGGTGTAGGTGCGGGTGACCGTGGCGCCCGACGGCATGCCGACCGTCTGCTGCTGGCTCACGTTCAGTCCGTTGTCGGTGTAGCTGAGCCGCGTCTCGACGTAGCGCGTGCCGTCCAGGTATTGGCGGCGGTGGGCGAGCGTGGCATCGCCGTTCCAGCACTGGCTCGCGAGCAGCACATTGCTCGATCCCGCCAGGGTGCCGATGCGGGTCTCCTTCGGGCGCCCGGCATGGTCGCAGCCGCTGGTCGCCGTGCCGAAGGTCGTCGTCGTGACCGTACCGCGCGGGTCCTTGACCGTGGCGACCTGGTCGAGCGGGCCGTAGCCGTAGTCGATGGTGCGCCCGAGCGCGTCCTGCTCGCGGGTGACGTTGCCGTAGGCATCGGACGTGCCGGTGAAGGCGCGATCCAGCCGGTAGCTGTAGCGGGTCGCGTAGCCCAGCGCATCGACCTTCGCGCTGCGAATGGCGTCGGCCTGGTTCTCGAAGTTGAGGATCGCGCCGTCGGCCTCGACGAGCTTGGTCATCCGGCCGTTCTCATCGTAGTCGTACTGGCGCACGCCGCCGCGCGGATCGGTCACCCGCGTACTGCGACGGAAGAGGTCGTAGTCGAGGAACTCGCCTTCGCCCAGCGCGTTGGTCTGGCTCATCGCGCGGCCGTTCTCGTAGTAGGTGAAACGCGTTTCGACGGCCTTGCCGTCACGCTGCAAGGGCTTGGTGATGCGGGTGAGCAGGTGCCTGGTGTCGTAGCCGTAGGTGAGCGTGTGCGAGAGCGGATGGGTGGTGCTCGCGAGGTTGCCCGAGCCGTCGTAGGCGAAACGCCATTGGCGACCGCTCCAGTCGGTGACGTCCTTCAGCCGGCCATTGGGGTCGTAGGTGAAGGTGAGGCCCGTACGGTTCGGGATGCCGAGGTTGTCGGTGATCGTCGAAAGCCGCCCGTTGGCGTCGTAGGCGAGCGTGAGGCGATCGCCCCAGGCGTTGTCGATGTACTTCAGGCGCGCCGTGACGTTGGGCGTCGTCTTCAGGTTGCCGCTCGGCGTCTCGAAGACGTACTTCACGCCGTTGCGGAACGTCAGCGTGTGCTGGCCGGCGGCCGGGCTGTCCAGGGTGAGGGTGTCGTGAATCCCCTGGGGCGCGGTGATGGCGTAACTGGATTCGTTGACGAGGAAATTCTGTTCGCCGCCGCGCTCGTCGGTGTAGGTGACCGAGCTGGTCTTGCCGTTGCCGTTCTCCGGCTTTTGGCTGGTCGCGCAGTTGGGGCATTCGCCGAAGTCGTTCGAACGCAATTGCATCATGTCGCTGCGCATCCGCTGGTCCAAGTCACAACTTATTTTCCAGTTCGTTTCACTATCTCATCAAGCAAGAACTCCAACTCTTTCTCAGAGTAATTGAGTCCAATGGCTAAATATGTTGCCAGCATTAACAGCCTTTCATTGCTTGCCTGAATGTACACAGCGGAATCCTTCTCCCAAATGCGATAATTCATCAGGCGGTCTAATGTAAGAATGAAAGATGGAAACCCCGCTTTAGAAAGTCCAATCCTAATCTTACTGCTCTTGATTTTTTTATAAGCCTTTAGCAGACTATCTCTCGCAGACCCCACAGATCGATAGTGTAAAGCTGGATCAAGAAATAGATTAGGGTTTTTGGGCTTTCTTCTTGTGCCGCCAATATTTTTTAGAAGCTCAAGCAAGAAGTCTTGGCGAGCAGATTGCCGACTGGCTTCCCATTTTTCAATCTCGGATGGATCAAGCTCTCTATTAATCGCATCTTCTGTGGCAGAAAGAAGTTTTTTTGGAAAATCAATTCCATTTTCAATATATATCGCAGCAAGCGCAATAACCTCGTTGTTTGTTACTGTATCGCCGTGATTTATTGAATCACCCCATTGCAGAAAGAAACGATTCGCGGCCTCATCATAACTAATCGCGCCGTGACCTTCTGTCCAGCTACTCCATCGTTCCTTAACGTCAAGCCCTTCATCGCACTCAAACGGATTCACCCCCCAAGCGCCCATTCGTTGCTCCTATTTTCTATACACACCATTTGCTATTCCAGCAATGGGTTGTGATGGGTAAAGATTCGCGCTTGCCCCTGTTATTGACCCAGCGGAAATCGGATTCCAAATTGATTGCGCAGGAGTTGCGATCGAGGTGATGTTACCCAGTGTTGGATTGTTCAACAATCCAGATCGGGCGGATCCAATAGGGTTTACCACATTTAGCACGCCTGTCGCATTAACTCCGCCCATATTATTCAATGTCAATTGCTCGGCAACTTCCCGGCTAGTCTTGCTGCCGCTTACCGCAGCCCTTACAGCATCGTCAATGGATGATATTGGTTTTGTGGCATCTGCGACATGAGTGGCTAGGCGCGTACTTAATTGCCCAGATTGGCCAACATAACTTGCACCACCTTGCTCAAGAAAATAAATCCCACTGGTTATTTCTGCCTGAGCTGCCGAACCGCTGCTTGCTGTCAATTTTGTTATGAGTGGAGCCGCAATGTGACGAGCTTGGTAAAGCTGGATTGCTTTGCTGGTAAGACCCGCCCCAACACTGCCTAGGGCTGCATCTCTTGCGGCGTCTTGCCATGTATATTCTTGGTCAGTAAGCATGGATATTCCGTAACCCATTGCTACGCTAATGCCACCACCAACCAACAGGTTTGCGAACTTTCCTTCCGGATCATTCGCATTGACCGGGTTGTTGCCAACATAGGTATAGAAATTGACATCCCCCGCCGCGAATCCGAGTGGGTCTTCGGAGATGAACCGGTCGATGCCCAGGCAATAGTACCGTGCGCGATAGTAGTAGCATCCATTGCCGTCATCCTCGCGCCCGCTGTATTTCAACCGGTTCGGACTGCTCCCTGAGTTCGTGAGCACGTTGCCGAAGGCCCCATAAGCGAGGTGCTGGATCGTGCCGCCGTTGTGCCCCGTCACCGCCGTGGTGTTGGTGAGCGCGTCGTGGTGAAAGAGATAGGGCTTCGTCTTGCCCTCGCCGTCCTTGAGGAAACCGGCGACCAGTTCGTCAGTGCCGGCGCCCCGGAAGTAGCGTTCGACCAGTTCGCCACCGCGCTCGACCGATTCCAGATGCTCGCCTTCGAGGAAATAGCTGCGGCTGCCGAGGCTCCCGCCGCTGCGCCCGATCCGATAGTCCATCGGATCGTAGGTGTAGGACTCCGCTCCTGCCGTCTTCAGCCGGCCCTTGGCATCCCACGTCAGCGCCTTCGCGCCGGCCCCGGTCTGGCTGGCGAGCCGCCCTTCGTGGTCATGCACAAAGCTGGATTCCACCGTGCCGCCCGTGCCGCCGACGCGGATATCCAGCAGCCGGTTGGTGCCCGCCGTGTAGCCGTAGTAGCGCGTGTTC
The DNA here is from genome assembly GCF_002354895.1 of Thauera sp. K11. Lineage (NCBI taxonomy): Bacteria > Pseudomonadati > Pseudomonadota > Betaproteobacteria > Rhodocyclales > Zoogloeaceae > Thauera > Thauera sinica. The sequence goes on along the minus strand of NZ_CP023439.1, from coordinate 3,530,095 downwards.
GCGTTCGGCGCGAGGCTGCCCCTGGTGTGCGTGAGCCGGTTGCCGACCGCGTCGTAGGTAAACGCTTCGTCGTTCGTCGCACCCGGGTAGTCAGCCGTTTTCAGGCGGTAGAGGGCATCGTAGGCGTAGGTCGTCGTGCCCGCGCCGTCGGTCCGGGTGAGGATGTGGCCCACCCGGTCGCGCGTGTAGGTGGTGTCGGAGACCAGGGTGTTGGCGGCGTCGTACTGGGTTTCGCGGGTGAGCGTGCCGTTGGCTTCGTACTGGTAGGTGCTCCGCGCGCCGTTGGCGGTCACGCGCGAGAGCATCCGCCCGGCCGGATCGTACTGGTAGTCGACCTGGGTGTAGTCGGGGTTGCGGAGCATCACCAGCCGGTTGGCGGCATTGTAGACATAGTGGGTCGTGCTGCCCTGATAGGTCGTCTTGGTGAGGAGGTTGCCCGCCGCGTCGTAGGTGAAGCTCAGGCTGCGGCCGCGGCTGTCGAGCTTGGCGGTGGGCCGGTTGAGCACGTCGTACTGGAAGGTGTAGCTCACCGCCCCGTTGGCCGCGGCGCTGCGGTTGCCCGCCGCATCGTAGGCGAAGGTCTCCGCGCTGCCGTCCTTGAGGTAGTCCACTCGAGTGAGGCGGTTGCCCGTGTCGAAGCTGTAGCGGGTGACCTCGGCGAGGCGGTTGGTCTTCTCATAGACGTTGCCCGCTTCGTCCGCCTTGTAGGCAAGGCTCTTGCCGGCATGATCCGTCTCCGCGGCGAGACGGCCCAGGTCATCGTAGGCGAAGGCCCAGGTCTTGTTCGCGGCATCGGTCACCGCCAGGCGGTGGCCCGCGAGGTCATAGGTGAAGGCCGTTTCGCCGCCCAGCGCATCGACGATCCGGGTCACGCGGTTCAGTTCGTCGTACTGGCGGAATTCCGTGCAGCCGTGGCTGTTCTTGGGCTGCAGCCCGGCCTGGGCGTTGGCGTCAGTGGTGCAGACGAGGTTGCCCGCCGCGTCGTACTGGAACTCGCTGCGATAGCCCCTGGCGTCCACTGCGGCGGTCTTGCGGCCCAGCGCGTCGAACTCGAAGACCACGGTCTCGGTGTTCGCGTTCGTGAGGGCGATCGCGTCGCCGCGCTGGTTGTAGGCGGTCTCGGTGCGGTAGCCGGTGGCGTCCTCCACCGCCGCCTTCCGGTTCATCGCGTCGTATTCGACACGCGCGGTGTGGCCCTCGGCATCGGTCACCGCCACCACGTTGCCTGCCGCGTCGTAGGCGTAGGTGGTCGCATGCCCTGCGGCGTCGGTCTCGGTCTTGACCCGGTCGGCGGCATCGAACGTCCGGGTGGCCACGTCGCGCACGTCGAAACTGCCGTCAGGGCGCTTGTAGCGGTGCGTGATCTTCCAGAGCTGGCCGTTGGCGTCGAAGCTGTTGATGACTTCGTTGCCCAGCGGATCGGTCGCCTTGACGACGCGGTCGAGCGCGTCGTAGTCGTAGCGGGTGGTCAGGTCGAGGAGCGTCGCATTGGTCGGGCTCGTGCGGCGCTTGAGGGTCTCGGTTCTCTTGCGGCCCAGCGCATCGTAGGTGTAGGTGCGGGTGACCGTGGCGCCCGACGGCATGCCGACCGTCTGCTGCTGGCTCACGTTCAGTCCGTTGTCGGTGTAGCTGAGCCGCGTCTCGACGTAGCGCGTGCCGTCCAGGTATTGGCGGCGGTGGGCGAGCGTGGCATCGCCGTTCCAGCACTGGCTCGCGAGCAGCACATTGCCCGATCCTGCCAGGGTGCTGATGCGCGTCTCCTTCGGGCGTCCGGCATGGTCGCAGCCGCTGGTCGCCGTGCCGAAGGTCGTCGTCGTGACCGTGCCGCGCTTGTCCTTGACCGTGGCGACCTGGTCGAGCGGGCCGTAGCCGTAGTCGATGGTGCGCCCGAGCGCGTCCTGCTCGCGGGTGACGTTGCCGTAGGCATCGGACGTGCCGGTGAAGGCGCGATCCAGCCGGTAGCTGTAGCGGGTCGCGTAGCCCAGCGCATCGACCTTCGCGCTGCGAATGGCGTCGGCCTGGTTCTCGAAGTTGAGGATCGCGCCGTCGGCCTCGACGAGCTTGGTCATCCGGCCGTTCTCATCGTAGTCGTACTGGCGCACGCCGCCGCGCGGATCGGTCACCCGCGTACTGCGGCGGAAGAGGTCGTAGTCGAGGAGCGCAAGGTGGAGAACTTATGCATCGTTAATTGTAGAACCTTCGTACTTCACTATCCAAATCATTTATCAGCCCCTCAAATGACTCAGCAACAAAGTGCACATTGCGATAATTTGGGGGCACTTGCTCCGCATACCAATCCCACAAATAGACGCTTCCGAAATCTTTTCCCGAGAGTGCCAAGCAGATAACACTTCCCGAACCATCGCAAGCAATCGGAAGGAAATCACTCGGAATTCTATTTGCCAATACTCTATAGTTCCACAGAATACTACGCGGATCCAATTTTTCGATAAGCTGAAAGAAGGAGTGCACAGTGTCAGTGACCTCTTTTACATTTCGATGCCCCGGTTCTCTTAACTCCTTGACCCTGTGCATCTGGGCATACAGATTTCCTTTTGCGTTGCTCTGGTGAAAGCGGCTAATAGCACTATGCCTCCCCGTAATTAGATGAACATCGTAAGGCACCAACTGCAGTTTCTCCCCGTTTTCAACATGATGCCAAATGTAGCCTTCGGGTGTTTTAACAAGGCCACTGGCTTTATTGGCTGACGATTCACCTTCAAAGTAGCGTTTCAGTTCTGATTCAACACACATCCAAAAAACAGCTGGATACGTTTCTGGAGTCCCACCGTTATGAATGAGCAGAAACCTTCGGTACTCTGAAGGCAGTGCAAAGCCAATTTCATGCTCAAAAGCATCAATGTCAGCTTCCGACAAAGAGGGGCCAGCATGCAGAAGATTCATTATTAACCCGGCAATAAGTCGGAATTGAGTTCCGGCGCATAGGGCGGCAGGTAAAACAGCTCGATCTTTCCGACATGCTCAGCGACCCACTCACGAACACGGTTGGCACGATGCACACGCAGGTTGTCGACGATCAGAAACACCTTACGCTGCGCGTCCTGGATCAGATCCTGCAAAAAGACGATGAAGCGCTCGGCATCGATGGCCCCCTCGAAGAACGAGAAACGCACCAGCCCCTGGTTGGTGATCGCCGAGATCATCGAGATCGAGCCACGGCGAGCGGCCGGAAGGGGCAGTTCCGGCGTCATCCCCGCCGGCGAGTAACCGCGCACCCAGTTCGAGTCCTGGCGAATCGCCGTCTCGTCGCCCCAGTAAATCTCGGCGTCCTCAGCCTTGGCGCGCGTGACGATCTTCGGGTATTCGTCCTCGAGCCACGCCTTGAGCCGAGCTGGATCCTGTTCAAGTGCGCGCTTGACTGGTCGCTGCGGCGTGAAACCCCAGCGTCGAAGGTACTCGCCAACCGTGCGAATGGGCATATCGATACCGTACAGCTGCTTGATCGCAAGCATGACCGCACGACGGTTCCACAGCGCAAATTCGAGTTGCAACTGCGCGGGGCTCGAACCGATGATCCTCAAGCGCAACTGCTCTTCTTGAACCAGCGTCAGTGTTCGCCCCGAGCCATGGCGGCGGCCACGCTGCCCGCCCTTGATGACGGTATCGACGCTGTCCGCTTGGGCACGCCGCGCCCATTTCAACACCGTGCCAACATGAACCCCGCAAACCTCAGCGATATGAGCCCATGTGTAGCCCTGCTTGTGAAGCACAAACGCCTGGCGGCGAATATGTTCGAGGGTCTCAGGCGGCAGCTTTCTGGCATCGATCTTGTCCATGCCGGAATCTTAACAGAATCTATTTGATTGCCGGGTTAATAATAGAAGCTATCAGACAAAAGAAATCGCCTCAAGAAATGAGGCAATAGCAATGCGCGCGCTTTCTTTTAGCGTTTTCTTTTTCTTTAACCATTGATAAATGAACACGGGAAACGCCCATAGAACGAAAAATGAAATTTCGACTGCAAATATCGCAACCGCTACCCCCCTAATTATCGGAGACCAAGGGTTGAATAAACACGCAAAAGCCAACACTTGGAGTGCAATAAGAATCTTAAACCACGGAAACGATGAATTATTTCCATTTGGGTTCATCGACCAGCCTCCATATTTTTATATCTATTTGTTATAAACAGACTTCAATAAAGAACTCGGATCGCTCGCGTAAGAAGAATTGGCCCCAGAAGACACTAAATTCGGCAGTCTACTCTCGATGGAATTGACTGTGGAGTAAGTCTTACTAAGATCAAGATTGTATTCTGGCAAGACAGGACCTATTCCAACCCCAGCTGCCGTCGTCCCGACCTTCAGTTGTGCAACCAAACCCAAGCTTCCAAGAGTATTCGCGGTGCTTTGGCTTAGCCCAGAGCTCAAGGCAACAGCTTTAAGAGCGCCCTGAGCTCCCCCAGGAATTGCTCCTAATGCTCCCGTGACTCCCACTTCTGTCAAATTGATTTGTCCCCTATTGCCGAAGAATTGTCCAGAAGCGCTACCGCCTGCTGCGGAAGCTACCCCGATGGCTGCACCTTTGGCTACTAGTGCAGTACTTGATGCAGCCACACTCGCGCCGAACGTCAAGCCTGCTACTGCACCGAATACCCCACCTGCCAGCGCACCTTTCCAAGTGGCTGACCAATCCCCTCCGGATTTAATGAAGGCTGTCATGCCTCCTCCTATACCTCCAATAATCGCTCCACCAGCACCAGCAAAGAGGTTGACTGCCTCGCCGCTCGGATCATTCGCATTGACCGGGTTGTTCCCTACATAGGCATAGAAATTGACATCCCCTGCCGCGAACCCGAGCGGGTCTTCGGAGATGAACCTGTCGATGCCCAGGCAATAGTACCGTGCGCGATAGTAGTAGCACCCATTGCCGTCATCTTCGCGCCCCGTATATTTCAACCGGTTCGGACTGCTCCCTGAGTTGGTGAGCACGTTGCCGAAGGCTCCATAGGCGATGTGCTGGATCGTGCCGCCGTTGTGCCCCGTCACCGCCGTGGTGTTGGTGAGCGCGTCGTGGTGGAAAAGATAGGGCTTCGTCTTGCCTTCGCCGTCCTTGAGGAAACCGGCGACCAGTTCGTCAGTGCCGGCGCCCCGGAAGTAGCGTTCGACCAGTTCGCCACCGCGCTCGACCGATTCCAGATGCTCGCCTTCGAGGAAATAGCTGCGGCTGCCGAGGCTCCCGCCGCTGCGCCCGATCCGGTAATCCATCGGATCGTAAACGTAGCTTTCCGCGCCGGCCGTCTTCAGCCGGCCCTTGGCATCCCACGTCAGCGCCTTCGCGCCGGCTCCGGTCTGACTCGTGAGCCGCCCTTCGTGGTCGTGCACAAAGCTGGATTCCACCGTGCCGCCCGTGCCGCCGATGCGGATGTCCAGCAGCCGGTTGGTGCCCGCCGTATAGCTGTAGTAACGCGTGTTCGCGTTCGGCGCGAGGCTGCCCCTGGTGTGCGTGAGCCGGTTGCCGACCGCGTCGTAGGTAAACGCTTCGTCGTTCGTCGCACCCGGGTAGTCAGCCGTTTTCAGGCGGTAGAGGGCATCGTAGGCGTAGGTCGTCGTGCCCGCGCCGTCGGTCCGGGTGAGGATGTGGCCCACCCGGTCGCGCGTGTAGGTGGTGTCGGAGACCAGGGTGTTGGCCGCGTCGTACTGAGTTTCGCGGGTGAGCGTGCCGTTGGCCTCGTACTGGTAGGTGCTGCGCGCGCCGTTGGCGGTCACGCGCGAGAGCATCCGCCCGGCCGGATCGTACTGGTAGTCGACCTGGGTGTAGTCGGGGTTGCGGAGCATCACCAGCCGGTTGGCGGCGTTGTAGACGTAGTGGGTCGTGCTGCCCTGGTAGGTCGTCTTGGTGAGGAGGTTGCCCGCCGCGTCGTAGGTGAAGCTCAGGCTGCGGCCACGGCTGTCGAGCTTGGCGGTGGGCCGGTTGAGCACGTCGTACTGGAAGGTGTAGCTCACCGCGCCGTTGGCCGCGGCGCTGCGGTTGCCCGCCGCATCAAAGGCGAAGGTCTCCGCGCTGCCGTCCTTGAGGTAGTCCACTCGAGTGAGGCGGTTGCCCGTGTCGAAGCTGTAGCGGGTGACCTCGGCGAGGCGGTTGGTCTTCTCATAGACGTTGCCCGCTTCGTCCGCCTTGTAGGCAAGGCTCTTGCCGGCGTGATCCGTCTCCGCGGCGAGCCGGCCCAGGTCATCGTAGGCGAAGGCCCAGGTCTTGTTCGCGGCGTCGGTCACCGCCAGGCGGTGGCCCGCGAGGTCATAGGTGAAGGCCGTCTCGCCGCCCAGCGCATCGACGATCCGGGTCACGCGGTTCAGTTCGTCGTACTGGCGGAATTCCGTGCAGCCGTGGCCGTTCTTCGGTTGCAGCCCGGCCTGGGCGTTGGCGTCAGTGGTGCAGACGAGGTTGCCCGCCGCGTCGTACTGGAACTCGCTGCGATAGCCCCTGGCGTCCACTGCGGCGGTCTTGCGGCCCAGCGCGTCGAACTCGAAGACCACGGTCTCGGTGTTCGCGTTCGTGAGGGCGATCGCGTCGCCGCGCTGGTTGTAGGTGGTCTCGGTGCGGTAGCCGGTGGCGTCCTCCACCGCGGCCTTCCGGTTCATCGCGTCGTATTCGACGCGCGCCGTGTGGCCCTCGGCATCGGTTACCGCCACCACGTTGCCTGCCGCGTCGTAGGCGTAGGTGGTCGCATGCCCCGCGGCGTCGGTCTCGGTCTTGACCCGGTCGGCGGCATCGAACGTCCGGGTGGCCACGTCGCGCACGTCGAAACTGCCGTCAGGGCGCTTGTAGCGATGCGTGATCTTCCAGAGCTGGCCGTTGGCGTCGAAGCTGTTGATGACTTCGTTGCCCAGCGGATCGGTCGCCTTGACGACGCGGTCGAGCGCGTCGTAGTCGTAGCGGGTGGTCAGGTCGAGGAGCGTCGCATTGGTCGGGCTCGTGCGGCGCTTGAGGGTCTCGGTCTTCTTGCGGCCCAGCGCATCGTAGGTGTAGGTGCGGGTGACCGTGGCGCCCGACGGCATGCCGACCGTCTGCTGCTGGCTCACGTTCAGCCCGTTGTCGGTGTAGCTGAGCCGCGTCTCGACGTAGCGCGTGCCGTCCAGGTATTGGCGGCGGTGGGCGAGCGTGGCATCGCCGTTCCAGCACTGGCTCGCGAGCAGCACATTGCCCGATCCTGCCAGGGTGCTGATGCGCGTCTCCTTCGGGCGTCCGGCATGGTCGCAGCCGCTGGTCGCCGTGCCGAAGGTCGTCGTCGTGACCGTGCCGCGCTTGTCCTTGACCGTGGCGACCTGGTCGAGCGGGCCGTAGCCGTAGTCGATGGTGCGCCCGAGCGCGTCCTGCTCGCGGGTGACGTTGCCGTAGGCATCGGACGTGCCGGTGAAGGCGCGATCCAGCCGGTAGCTGTAGCGGGTCGCGTAGCCCAGCGCATCGACCTTCGCGCTGCGAATGGCGTCGGCCTGGTTCTCGAAGTTGAGGATCGCGCCGTCGGCCTCGACGAGCTTGGTCATCCGGCCGTTCTCATCGTAGTCGTACTGGCGCACGCCGCCGCGCGGATCGGTCACCCGCGTGCTGCGGCGGAAGAGGTCGTAGTCGAGGAACTCGCCTTCGCCCAGCGCGTTGGTCTGGCTCATCGCGCGGCCGTTCTCGTAGTAGGTGAAACGCGTTTCGACGGCCTTGCCGTCACGCTGCAAGGGCTTGGTGATGCGGGTGAGCAGGTGCCTGGTGTCGTAGCCGTAGGTGAGCGTGTGCGAGAGCGGATGGGTGGTGCTCGCGAGGTTGCCCGAGCCGTCGTAGGCGAAACGCCATTGACGACCGCTCCAGTCGGTGACGTCCTTCAGCCGGCCATTGGGATCGTAGGTGAAGGTGAGGCCCGTACGGTTCGGGATGCCGAGGTTGTCGGTGATCGTCGAAAGCCGCCCGTTGGCGTCGTAGGCGAGCGTGAGGCGGTCGCCCCAGGCGTTGTCGATGTACTTCAGGCGCGCCGTGACGTTGGGCGTCGTCTTCAGGTTGCCGCTCGGCGTCTCGAAGACGTACTTCACGCCGTTGCGGAACGTCAGCGTGTGCTGGCCGGCGGCCGGGCTGTCCAGGGTGAGGGTGTCGTGAATCCCCTGGGGCGCGGTGATGGCGTAACTGGATTCGTTGACGAGGAAATTCTGTTCGCCGCCGCGCTCGTCGGTGTAGGTGACCGAACTGGTCTTGCCGTTGCCGTTCTCCGGCTTCTGGCTGGTCGCGCAGTTGGGGCATTCGCCGAAGTCGTTCGACTTCAGCCGCATCATGTAGCTATGCACCCAGCCATACCCCAGGCCGCGATCCACCTTGGTGACGGGCAGGCTGTTGTAGGTGCGCGTAAAAACGATGTTCAGCCCATTGCGGCCGCGGATCGTGAAATCGGTCTCGTCGTGATAGTTGTTGCCCGTCACCGTCGAGATGGGGTCCGAGGTCGAGGGCGTGCGCAACCAGTCGTTGTTCACCGCACTCACCAGTATCTTGTCGGTGAAGGACGCGTTGTTGTAGGCAACCACCGGCGGCGTGCCGGGATTGACCGGCGGCACCGACGGGATGATGGGCTTGGCGGCCGTCACGAAACCCCCCGCCATTGCGGGGGCCGCGGTCGTCAGCGTGAAGGCGGCGAGCGTCAGGCCGGCAACGATGCGGCGCACGCGTGGATGTCGAGTGGACATGATGGATCGTTCCTTCCGCAGACCTCAGTCCGCATCGCTCTGGTTGGAGATGGCGTAGCTGGACGACTTGTAGCTGCCATCCGAGTTGAACTCGTTCAGCAGATGCACGTTGAAGAGATAGCCGTCGCCTTGCGGCATCCGGCTCGGCAGCACGTATTCCACGAGGCCAGGTTCGGCGCCGTAGTAGGCGCCCTGCAGCGATTTGAGGAATCGCACCGGATACTCGTTGGCCGCCTTTGTCGCAGCGTCCCGGAACAGGTACAGCGAGGGATTGAAACCCTTGTTCCGGTCGAGGAAGTCAATCAGGTCGATCGCACCGGCGATGGCCGGCTCGAAGCACTGGGTCCTGAGGCTGGACAGCAACTGGGTCGGGGTACCGCTGAATGTCTGGCCGTTGCAGGCCTGGATGCTGATTGCGTCGGAGGTGTTCACCCCGTTCAGGGCAAAATCCATGAGGCCTTCGATCACCCGGTTTTCCCGCGCCCAGAATGCCTGGCCCCCAATGGCATTGTTGTTCACGATATACGGGGTGCCCGACTGGTTGTACGCCATGCCACTGGCGACGAGCTGAATCACCAGATTGTCGGTGTCCGATATGTAGGCGATTTTCTCGACTCGGGCTGTCGCTGCCGTGTTGTAGGGTATCTGGCTCGGATAGCTGACGACCCTGAAAGCCGGGTTGCTGGACGTCATGCCGGTCAATGTGAAGCTGTACCCCTGCGCAGGAATGGGAATGTCCCATGTCGTCTTATTGGACGTGGCCAGGTAGAGGCGAGTCAGGATGTTGTATGTGTTGTCAGGCAGCGGCGGGTTCTTCTCGTTGTACGTGAGACGATGGGTCGTCGAATCGAGGCGGCTCACGCCTACCGAGAAACCAGACGGCGGACTGGTCACATCGGCCCTGACGATGTCGTAGTTTTGCGTTCCCACGTCGGTCTGGATGTTGGTCTTGGGCTGTCCTTCACTCGGCTGCCGTTCAAGCAGGAAGTTTTCGACGTCGTCGTAGCTCTTGATGACGGACTGCACGTTGACGGATACCCAGAACTGGTCGGGTTCGGCATTGAGCACGCTGGCGGAGACGCCACTGGCGTTGGCGCGGATGATGTCCAGCCCGGCGGCAGCGGGATTCGATCCGGTGTATTCCCACGTGTAGATCCTGCGGCCGAACAGCGTGTATTCACGCGGCGTGTAGCCGGCCGGTGGCGTGCTCTTGAAACGCCAGGCATCGAGCGCCGCGGGAAGCGGATCGACCGACGTACTGCGTTTCAGCGTGAGCAGACTGTGCCCCTGGCTCAGGCTGGTCTGGAAACCGCGCAGGGTGGAGATGGCATCGAGCCCCGTGACCTTTTGCCAGACCTCGTGCTCGTGGGCGGACAGCGCATGGCCCACGAACAGAAAGGTGGACGACGGCGCCCGGCTGACCGTTTCGCGCTTGTAGGTCCCCCCGGTCTGGTAGGCCTGCAGGTCGATCAGCAGACCTTCGGGCGCGATTCCGAAGCTGGTCTCGCCCAGGTAGTGGGCGGCCTGCGCGGTACTCAGAATGCCCCCCGAGGACTGCAGGAGGTCGATATGGTTGGTCAAGAGCGTATATCGATCCACGGAGTGCTTGAGGGACCTCACGTAGAGCCGCGAGGCCACGTCGAGCAGGCCGCCAACCAGGGCTTCGCGAGCCTGGGCGTGATTGCCCAGCAGCGTATCGCCCGTATCCACGGCGCCATTGCCGTTGCGATCGACGTACACCGCACCGCCCGAATCGACGACCAGCGGATACTGGTCATTCGCTTCGTTGAGCCGGGTGTAGGCACGCTTGACCTGATCCCAGTTCGAGACCTCGGCGCCGGTGGCAAGCACGAAGTACCCGCCAATCGTGAGGTTGTCGTACTTTGCGGAAACCGCGGCGGAATCCTGGTCGATATTGTCGAACGAGACCGTGGCCGTCACGCGGCTGCCCGCGCCGAGCGTCCGGGTGGAACCATCGGTGCAACTCACCTGCTGGCTGCCCAGGGTGACGGTGCTGCCCTGTTGTACGCCGTCGAGCTGGAAGCCGAAACGGGTCTGGCCGCCATCGGTCAGGGTGCCAAAGGTGAGCCGCGAGCTCGCGAGCACCGCGAGCGGCACCTGAGCCGACGGCAGCACATGGGCGGTGTCGCCGCAGTCGTCGACTTCGAGCGTGACCGAAGCCATCCGGCGCCATCGCGTGGAAATTGCGGCATCGTGGTCGTCGACCGAGGGGTAGCGGCCCGTTGTGGTCGCTGCAAAGGGGAGTGACGCCGGCAGCAGGCCACTGTCGTCGGCGACGATTTCGCCCACATCGGCCACGTCGTCCAGCGTGACGCCGGCGTGATTCGCCTTCAGGTAGGCTTGGGCCTTTTCCTCGAAGATGGTGATCGGGTTCTTGTTTTTCAGGCTCGCATCGTGGTTCGGGCTCGCCGGGTTGTCGGCGTTGTAATAGGCGGTGAAATCGAAGCCGACATCCCTCAGCAGCAGATGCTTGTCCGGATGGGCATAGCGCTTTTGCTTGAAGGAGGGGTCGAGTGCCACCCAGCGGCAGTCGACGCTCTCCGCGGCGCATGTAGCGGGCGCCGCGCCACGGTAGGCACGGTAGGGCACCAGGGCCTCGACCCAGGTACGCTCGATGGTCATCGTGGTATCGGTGTTCGCGGTGTAGATGACCCCCTGGGAACCGAGCACGGTGGGCAGAAGCGCGATGTTGTCCACGCGAAGCTGGTTGGCAAGCGGGTTCTTCTGAATGGTGGCCGAACCCAGTGCGTAACGCGCCTTGATGCCTTGCGAGCGCAGCATCGCGATGAGCGTGGAGGCGAGGTCTACGTCGTTGCCGACGAGCCCGCCGAAACTGTTGATCGAGTCACTGCGCGCGCCGTAATACGGGGTGTATTCCGCATGGTTGCGCAGGTAGGCGTAGATGTCCGCAGCGTTGCCCAAGGCGGCGGCCTTGTTGCGCAAGACCTGTGCCGCTTCGCCCCGGAAACGGATTTCGCGGGTTTCGCACAGCAGCGGGTCTTCTGCGGTGTCGAGACAGAGTGCCTGCGCGCTGGCAGCACTCGCCGCAAGCAGGATCGATACGACACATCTGGGGAAGGAAATCTTCATGGCGGCACGCGCTTCCTTGTCCGGGCTCACTTGCGGGGGGCTGATTGGCGAACGTCCGGCCCGACATCCACTGGCACCTGCCGGATCGACGGGCTCGAAGGCTTGAGCGCCGGCGGCTCGGGCGCTTCGAGGGCGCGGCGCAGGCGGCGGACCTCGGCCAGGCGCTGGGCCGGCTCTTCGGGCAAGGCGTCGAGCCGCTCCAGCACCTGATCCCACTGGCGCTCCACTGCATCCGTGTCGGCAACGACTCGTTCTCGCCGCTGCAGCCCGCGCGCTGCGGCGATGCGCGAGCGCGCTTCGCTTTGCTTTTGCGCCAGGTGTTCCATGGCTGCCGCGTTGCGCCCTCCCGCCTTGCCCGTCAGCTCGGACCAGTTGAACACCTGTGGTGCGGGCTGCGGCATGGCGGGTGCCGCCAGCGGTCGCGCAGGACGGGAGGGGTCGAATCTGAAATCGACGGGAACGTCGGCCGGCACCAGCTTGAGATCGATGCGTGGCACCGGCTGGTCGCGCTTCTGGCTGCCGCCGGCCAGCAGGCGCGGATGCATGACCTCTTCGGTCAGGGACTGCTCCAGTTCCTTCAGCGCGTCCTTCACCGGCGCCAGGCGGGCGCGCTCCTCCGCGGCTTCCTGATCCGCGACCGCGCGTTCGGTCGCCATGGCCTGCAACACGCGGCTGCCAACCATCTGCAGCGTCTGGACCTGCCGGGGATTCAGTACCTCGGGCGGGATGGCACCACTGCGGCCGACGGCGGGCGGCTCGGCGCCCGCCGGGATAGCGAGCAGGGAAAGGCTGCCTGCCAGGAAGAGGCAGGTGAGGGCTGTGCGTAGCGGGGTCATGAACCTCTCCGGTTGCGCGAACGGCGCATGGCGCCCACAAAGGCCGCGCCCAATGCAGCCAGCGCCCAGGCCGGCAGCGGGGTTTCGCCCATGGGCATCGACGTGCCGCCCGCGCTGCACCCGGCGCAGGGATTGCCGGCCAGATCGGTGGTTGCGAGCTGGGTCAGGCCATTCAGGGGCGAGGTGTCCGTGATGCTGTTGTTGGCGGCATGGAGCGCGGTGAGACTGGTGGCGTACTCCAGCCCGGCCAGGCTCGTCACCCCGCTCCCCGAGATGTCGAGCGAGGTCAGCTTCGCCAATTCACCGCGATTGAGATGATCCAGCGCCCCCCGGTTGAGCGCCTTGTTGATGGCTGCCCGCAGGGCTTCGTCGGGGACTTCGACGCGCAGGCGCTGCGCAGCAAGATCACTGCCGGCCGCCACCGCGAGGGCCTGCAGGGCCGAGGCGGTGGCGTGGATGTCGCCGCCCCAGGCGCCGTCGCTTCCCTGCTGGGCGAGTACCCCGTTCATCAGCGCGATGCCGCTGGAAGACGCCGGATCGCGCGCCAGCAGGGCCTGGGCGGCCAGCGCGCGCATCTGCACCGGCGCCCCGGCGCCGACCTGGGCCGCGAGCGTCGCCGCCGCATTGGCCAGGGGCGTGGCCAGCGTGTTGTCCTGGGCCCGGTAGGGAACAAGCGCCAGGATGACCATGGCGTTGGTCGTGGCGTCGCTGGCGGTGTTCTGGCTGATGGACCAGCCCTTGTCGGTGCCGGTGAGCTGGGCCCCCTTGAGGTAGGAGATGGCGGCGGACGTATCGACGGTCTGGCCGCTGACGCCGATCGCCTGCAGCGCGAGCGCGGTATCGAGCGGCGAGCCGTTGTAGGCGGCGGTGAGTCCCCATCCGCGATTGAAAGGGGCGCCGGGGCGCTGTTCGCTCAGCAACGCCTGGAGGTCGTTCGAGACCACCGCGCCGCTCTCGGCCAGCGCCACCATCCGCCGCGCGCGGTAGTCGATGTTGCCGGTCTCGTGGTTCTTCAGCCAGGCGATACCCGCGTAGTAGGCGGCGTCGCGCCGGTTCATGGCGTGCAGCGCGCGCACGGCCAGGGCGGTATGCACGGGTTTCAGGCCGGGCGCGTTGCCCCAACTGCCGTCGCTCGCGTCCTGCCGGGAAATCAGCCAGTCGGCAGCCTGCCGGCCGGCCAGTCCGTAGTCGCCCGCCGCGAACGCCGGGACGGCGCTGGCGGCGAGCAAGGTGCCGGCAAGCGGCACGGCGATGAAACGACGAAGCACGGGCGCTCTCCCCAATCGATCGGCATTGGAGAGTACGCCTTCATCATGACCCGGAGATATATCCGGCATGATCCACACGAGCTAAGACTTAGGTGATAGACCCGGTTCGGGTAGCCTCCCATCACGTCATCCCCGCATCACTTCGATGGGCTGCCGGAACCTGCCGGAGCGATGCGCTCCGGTTCGGCCACGCACAGTCCCCACGCGCAACCGCCGCCCTGGTGGTCCAGGGGCCACCGGATCAGCGCGGAATGCGCTCCACATGCAGCAGGTTGGTGCTGCCGCTGCGCCCGAAGGGCAGGCCGGCGATGACGACGATGTTGTCGCCCGGCGCGGCGAAGCCATGGCTCACCGAGGCGCCGGCCGCGTGCGCGACCATCTCGGTGACGTCGGCCACCTGCTCGAACGGGATCGGATGCACCCCCCAGGCCAGGGCCAGCCGGCGCGCGGTGCCGAGCTGCGGCGTCAGCGCCAGGATGGGCGCCACCGGCCGCTCGCGGCTGGCGCGCAGCGCGCTGAAGCCCGACGAGGTGTAGGCGACGGTAGCGGCCGGTTCCAGCAGCGCGACCACGCGGCGCAGCGCGCAGCAGATCGCGTCCGGCGTGTTGGCGCCGGCGGGCGTGTGGCTCGCTTCCAGGCCCTCGCGCCAGGCCGGGTCCTGCTCCACCTCGCAGATGATGCGGTGCATGATGCCGACCGCCTCCACCGGATACTGGCCGGAGGCCGATTCGGCGGACAGCATCACCGCGTCGGCGCCGTCGTAGATCGCGGTGGCGACGTCGGAGGCTTCCGCACGGGTGGGCACCGGCGCGCTGATCATCGATTCCAGCATCTGCGTCGCCACCACCACCGGGCGGCCGGCGGCGCGCGCGGCGCGCACGATGCGCCGCTGCAGCACCGGCACCTGCTGCGGCGGCAGTTCCACGCCGAGGTCGCCGCGCGCCACCATGATGCCGTCGGCCAGCGCGACGATGGGTTCGAGATGCTCGATCGCCGCCGGCTTTTCCAGCTTGGCCATGATCCAGGCGCGGTCGCCGATGATCTCGCGCGCCTCGCGGATGTCTTCGGGGCGCTGCACGAAGGACAGCGCCACCCAGTCCACGCCCAGCGACAGGCCGAAGTCGAGGTCGGCGCGGTCCTTGGCGGTGAGCGGGGAGATCGGCAGCACCACGCCGGGCACGTTGACGCCCTTGCGGTCGGACAGCACGCCGCCCACCAGCACGGTGGTGTCGGCGAAATCCGGGCCGAAGGCGTCCACGCGCAGGCGCAGCTTGCCGTCGTCGAGCAGCAGGTCGGTGCCGGCCTCGAGTGCGGCGAAGATCTCCGGATGCGGCAGGTTGGCGCGGTGCTCGTCGCCGTCCTCCGGCGACAGGTCGAGGCGGAAGCGCGCGCCGGGGGCCAGCACGACCTTGCCGGCGGCAAAGCGGCCGACGCGCAGCTTGGGGCCTTGCAGGTCCATCAGCACGCCGATCGGGCGGCCGAGTTCCTGCTCGACCTGGCGGATCAGCTCCAGGCGCTCGGCATGGTCGGCGTGGCTGCCGTGGCTGAAGTTCAGGCGGAACACGTCGGCGCCGGCCTCGGCCAGCGTGCGGATGCGTTCGAGGGTGGAGCTTGCCGGCCCGAGCGTGGCGAGGATGCGGGCGCTGCGTTCGCGTTTCATGCTGCCTCCCTGGGCGCAGTGACGGCGGCGACGCCGGCGCGCGCCACCTGGGCGTCTTCGCCCGATTTCACGCCCGACACGCCGACGGCGCCGATCACCGTGCCGTCGATGACGATGGGTTCGCCGCCTTCGAGCGGCACCACCGGCATCCTGAGCGCGGCGAAGCGGCCGTTGTTGACCATCTCTTCATAGACGCGGCTGGGCTTGCCGCTCAGCACGCAGGTGCGCGCCTTTTCCGGCGCCACGGCGGCGCTCATCGGCGCCGCGCCGTCCATGCGCTGCAGCCACAGCGCGTGGCCGCCGGCGTCGCACACCGCGATGCTGACGGCCCAGCCATTGGCCAGTGCCTCGGCCTCGGCCGCCGCGGCGATGCGCTTCACGTCGTCCAGCGTCAATGCCTTGATGTCCTTCATCTGCTTGTCTCCTTGCTCGTTCTCGTGGCGGCGCCGGATCAGGTGATCAGGATGGCGCGGAAGTCGTTCACGTTGGTCAGCGTCGGGCCGGTGACGAGCGAATCGCCGAGCGCTTCGAAAAAGCCGTGGCCGTCATTGTCGTCCAGGCTGTCGCGCGGACGGATGCCCCGCGCCCAGGCGCGCTCGAGCGTGTCCGGGGTGACGAAGGCGCCGGCGATCTCGTCCAGCCCGTCCACGCCGTCGGTATCGCCCGCCACCGCATGGATGCCGGGTGCGCCGTCGAGTGCCACCGCGAGCGACAGCAGGAATTCGACGTTGCGCCCGCCGCGGCCCTTGCCGCGCACGGTGACGGTGGTTTCGCCGCCGGACAGCAGCACGCAGGGCGGCGGCACCGGCTGGCGGTGCTTGGCGACCTGCAGCGCGATGCCGGCCATGACCTTGCCCACGTCGCGCGCCTCGCCCTCGATGCCGTCGCCCAGCAGCACCGGCGTCACGCCTTCCAGCGCGGCGACCTTGGCGGCGGCCTTCAGTGCCAGTTGCGGGGTGGCGACCAGGTGGGTGGAAACGCCGGCGAGGCGGCCGTCGCCGGGCTTGACCGTCTCGCTGGCGCCGCTCTCGAGCAGCCGGCGCGCGCCCTCGGGCAGGTCGATGCCGTAGCGGCGCACGATCTCCAGCGCGTCGGCGCAGGTCGTGGGGTCGGCCACCGTGGGGCCGGAGGCGATGTCGATGGGGTCGTCGCCGGGCACGTCGGAGATCAGCAGGTTCACCACCCGCGCCGGATGGCAGGCCGCCGCCAGGCGGCCGCCCTTGATGGCGGAGAGGTGGCGGCGCACGCAGTTCATCTCCGAGATCGTCGCGCCGGATTTCAGCAGCGTGCGGTTGATCGCCTGCTTGTCCTCCAGCGTGATGCCTTCGCCGGGCAGCGGCAGCAGCGCCGAGCCGCCGCCGGAGACGAGGCAGATCACCAGGTCGTCTTCGGTGAGGCCGCGCACGAACTCCAGCAGGCGTCCGGCGGCCTCGCGGCCGGCGGCGTCCGGCACCGGGTGTGCCGCCTCGACGATCTCGATGCGCTCGCACGGCACCGCGTAGCCGTAGCGGGTGACGACCAGGCCCTGCAGTTCGCCCGGCCAATGGCGCTCCAGCGCCCGCGCCATCGCGGCCGACGCCTTGCCGGCGCCGATGACGAGGGTGCGGCCGCGGGGCGGCTCGGGCAGGAAGCGCGGAATGCAGTGTTCGGGCTGCGCCGCGTTCACCGCGGCGGCGAACATGTTGGCGAGCAGCTCGCGCGGGGTGAGGTTCATGTCGGTGTCGCTCCGTCGTTGCGTCAGCGCTGGCCGGGATCGCTGAAGCGGATCGGCTGCGCGCCCTGCCACAGCACCCGGCGGCCCATTTCCATCAGCCGCCCGCCGCCCTCGACCACGGTCAAAAAGTGGTTGCCGGCCAGTTGCCCCATCTTGCTCGCGAAGCAACTGCTGCCGTAGGCGAACAGGATCTCGGTTTCCGAGAAGCCGCCGGGGTAGAGCAGGATATCGCCGCGCGAGGGGTGGCTGGTGTGGTTCTCGAAGCCGAGGCGGGTGTCGAAGTCGCCCAGCGGAATCCAGACCGCCTCGCCGCTCCAGCGCGAGTGGATGACCTGGTTGGCGAAGGGCAGCAGTTCCAGGAAGGCGGCGCAGGTGCGGGGCGCGGCTTCTTCTTCGAGGCGGGCGACGAAGCGGATGTCTCCGACTTCGATGGCGAGATGACGCATGACGTGCTCCTCTGGTGGCCCCGCCGGGCGCTGCGCCCGGCGGGGCGGGCCGGTCCTTGCCTGCCCTTTGTCGTTGTCCGGCGCGGTCCGCGCCGCGTGCCGGCGAAGCGCCCGCCTACCTGCCGCCGATCTCGTAGTTGGCCATGCGCTCGAGCGCGCGCACCATCGCCGAGTGGTCCTGGCCGGCGCCGCCGTGCGCGGCGCAGGCGTTGAACAGTTCCTGCGCGGTGGCGGTGTTGGGCAGCGACACGCCGAGCTGGCGCGCGGTGGTCAGGGCCAGGTTGAGATCCTTCTGGTGCAGCTCGATGCGGAAGCCCGGATCGAAGGTGCGCTTGACCATGCGCTCGCCATGCACTTCGAGGATGCGCGAGTTGGCGAAGCCGCCCATCAGCGCCTGGCGCACCTTGGCCGGATCGGCGCCGGCCTTCGCCGCCAGCAGCAGGGCCTCGCCCACCGCCTCGATGTTGAGCGCGACGATGATCTGGTTGGCGACCTTGGTGATCTGGCCGTCGCCGTTGCCGCCGACCAGGGTGATGTTCTTGCCCATCAGGTCGAACAGCGGCTTCACTTCGTCGAAGGTGGCCTGGCTGCCGCCGACCATGATGGTCAGGCTGGCGGCCTTGGCGCCGACCTCGCCGCCCGACACCGGGGCGTCGAGGTATTCGCAGCCCAGCGCGTTGATGCGCCTGGCGAATTCCTTGGTCGCGACCGGCGAGATCGAACTCATGTCGACCACGATCTTGCCCTTGCTCAGGCCGGCGGCGACGCCCCTGGGGTTGAACAGCGCGTCCTCGACGTGCGGCGTGTCCGGCACCATGGTGATGATGATGTCGGCGTTGCGCGCCACTTCGGCACCGTCGGCGCACGTCTTCGCGCCCGCCTCGATCAGCGTCTTCGGCGTTTCGCCGTGGGTGAAGGTGTGGACCGTGTGGCCGCCGGCGATGAGGTGGCCCGCCATGGGGGCGCCCATGATGCCCAGTCCGATGAAGCCGATGTTTGCCATTTCCTGCGTCTCCTGATGCTCGTTGGTGGATGCTCGTGTCCGTGCCGTCAGCCGGCCAGCGTCTCGATCCAGCCCAGGCCGGCGGCGGTGCCGGCGGCCGGCTTGTATTCGCAGCCGATCCAGCCGTCGTAGCCCAGCCCGTCGATGTGGCGGAACAGCCACGGGTAGTTGATCTCGCCGGTGCCCGGCTCGTTGCGGCCCGGGTTGTCGGCGAGCTGGATGTGGGCGATGCGCGGCAGGTACCTGGCGATGGTGTTGCCGAGTTCGCCTTCCATGCGCTGCGCGTGGTAGATGTCGTACTGCACGAAGAGGTTGTCGGAACCGACCTCGTCGAGCAGGGCGATCGCCTGCGCGGTGCGGTTCAGGTAGAAGCCGGGGATGTCGTAGGTGTTGATCGGCTCGACCAGCAGCCGGATGCCGGCTTCCTTCAGTTGCCCGGCGGCGAAGCGCAGGTTGTCGACGAAGGTGGCGCGCACCTCGTCGGCATCGGCGCCGGCCGGCGCGATACCCGCCAGGCAGTTGACCTGCTTGCAGCCCAGCGTGGTGGCGTAGTCGATCGCGCGGCCCACGCCGTCCTGGAATTCGCCGACGCGGTCCGGGTGGCAGGCGATGCCGCGCTCGCCGCCTTCCCAGTTGCCGGCGGGCAGGTTGTGCAGCACCTGGGCCAGGCCATGCTGCTGCAGGCGCCCGGCGAGTTCGTTCTTGTCGAAGGCATACGGGAAGAGGTATTCCACGCCCTTGAAGCCCGCTTCGGCGGCGGCCTGGAAGCGGTCGAGGAAGGCGACCTCGTTGAACAGCATGGTCAGGTTGGCGGCAAATTTCGGCATGTCGGTCACTCCGGACAGGGTTGCGGGGTGTGGGATGTCGCGGCCAGGTCCACTCCGGCGTACGTGGAGGGAGGAGGGAGCGTAAGCACCGGAGCGGGCCTGGCAGCGAACACCTGCATCAATCGAGCATCGAGACCGCGGTCGGCGCGTCGGCGCCTTTTTCTGCGAGTTCCTCGAATTCGTTGATGGCGTTGATCTCGGTGCCCATCGAGATGTTGGTGACGCGCTCGAGGATGATCTCGACGACCACCGGCACGCGGAATTCTTCCATCCACTGCCTGGCCTGGGCAAACGCGGGCTGGATGTCCTCGGGCTTGCGCACGCGGATTGCCTTGCAGCCCAGGCCCTCGACCACCGACACGTGGTCGACGCCGTAGCCTTCGGTCTGCGGCGCGTTGATGTTCTCGAACGCGAGCTGCACGCAGTAGTCCATGTCGAAACCGCGTTGCGACTGCCGGATCAGGCCGAGGTAGGCGTTGTTCACCAGCACGTGCAGGTAGGGCAGCTTGAACTGCGCGCCCACCGCCAGCTCCTCGATCATGAACTGGAAGTCGTAGTCGCCGGAGATCGCCACGACCTTGCGCTGCGGGTCGGCCGCGCACACGCCCAGCGCCGCCGGCACGGTCCAGCCGAGCGGGCCCGCCTGGCCGCAGTTGATCCAGTGGCGCGGCTTGTACACGTGCAGGAACTGCGCCGCGGCGATCTGCGACAGGCCGATCGTGCTGACGTAGCAGGTGTCCTTGCCGAAGGCGCGGTTCATTTCCTCGTACACGCGCTGCGGCTTCATCGGCACGTCGTCGAAGTGGGTCTTGCGCTGCAGGGTGCGCTTGCGTTCCTGGCACTCCGCCACCCACGCGCCGCGGTCGCGCAGCCGGCCGGCGGCCTTCATCTCGCGCGCCACTTCCAGCAGGCGGTCGAGCGCCGCGCCGGCATCGGACACGATGCCGTAGTCGGGGCCGAACACGCGGCCGATCTGCGTCGGCTCGATGTCGACATGCACGAACTTGCGGCCTTCGGTATAGACCTCGACCGAGCCGGTGTGGCGGTTGGCCCAGCGGTTGCCGATGCCGAACACGAAGTCGGAGGCCAGCATCGTCGCGTTGCCGTAGCGGTGCGAGGTCTGCAGGCCGACCATGCCGGCCATCAGCGGATGGTCGTCGGGGATGGTGCCCCAGCCCATCAGCGTGGGGATCACCGGCACGCCGGTGATCTCGGCGAATTCCTGCAGGCGGGCCGCGGCGTCGGCGTTGATCACGCCGCCGCCGGCGACGATCAGCGGGCGCTCGGCGGCGTCGAGCATCTCCATCGCCTTTTCGGCCTGGGCGCGGGTGGCGGCGGGCCTGTAGGCCGGCAGCGGCTCGTAGGTGTCGATGTCGAACTCGATCTCGGCCATCTGCACGTCGAACGGCAGGTCGATCAGCACCGGCCCGGGGCGGCCCGAGCGCATCAGGTGGAAGGCTTGCTGGAACACGCGCGGCACCAGGGCGGGCTCGCGCACGGTCACCGCCCACTTGGTCACCGGCTTGGCGATCGATTCGATGTCCACTGCCTGGAAGTCTTCCTTGTACAGGCGGGCGCGCGGCGCCTGGCCGGTGATGCACAGGATGGGAATGGAATCGGCGGAGGCCGAATACAGGCCGGTGATCATGTCGGTGCCGGCCGGGCCCGAGGTGCCGATGCACACGCCGATGTTGCCCGGGTTGGCGCGGGTGTAGCCCTCGGCCATGTGCGAGGCGCCCTCGACGTGGCGGCCGAGGATGTGATTGAAGCCGCCGTTCTTCTTCAGCGCCGAATACAGCGGGTTGATCGCGGCGCCGGGCACGCCGAACACGGTGCCCACGCCTTCCTTGCGCATCACCGCGGCGGCGGCGTCGACTGCTCTCATACGGGCCATCTTTGTCTCCATTGCCATTGTTGGTCGAGGATGGCGCAAGGTTAGAGGCATGCCCGCGCCTGTTGAATGCCAGCGCCCGTCGCTTCTGCCGATACTTTAGGTATCGAACGGCTCCGTCGCTCCGCCGTCTTGCCTATGCGGCTGATAACGGCCTGAACCCTCCGACGACGAACTGCGCATCGGCTGCCGCGAGGTGCTCGGGCGGGGGCGGCGCATGGCCGCGGCGCGGCCATCGCGGCTAACATCGCGGTTCCGCCGGGGCAGGGAGCCGGAGCAAGGAATGGACCGCCACACCGAAATCCGCAGCTTCACCCTCGTCGCCGAGAAGGGCAGCTTCGCCGCCGCCGCGCTGGCCGAAGGGGTCACCCCCGTCGTGATGGGGCGCCGGCTCGACGCGCTCGAGCGGCGCCTGGGCGTCAAGCTGATGCACCGTTCCACGCGCGGGCTCACGCTCACCGACCTCGGCGAACAGTTCCTCGAACAGTGCCGCCAGTTGCTGCGCGAGTTCGATGCCATCGAGACCGGCATCAGCGCCGGGCGCACCGTCGTGCGCGGGCATCTCGTCGTCTCGGCGCCGGCGGCCTTCGGCCGGCGCCACGTCGCGCCGCATGCGCCCGCGTTCAAGGCGCTGCATCCCGAACTCAGGATGTCGTTCAACTTCACCGACAGCGTGGTGGACCTGGTGCGCGAGGGCTACGACATGGCGATCCGCATCGGCGAGGTCACCGACCCGAACTACGTCGCGGTGCGCCTGTATCCCAACCGGCGGGTGGTGTGCGGCACGCCCGGATACTTCGAGCGCCACGGCGTGCCGCGCGTGCCCGAGGATCTCGCGCGCTACAACTGCCTCGCCTTCAACCTGCAGGGCGGCCAGCAGCGCGGCTGGAGCTTCATGCGCGACGGCAGGCTGTTCGCGGTGCGGGTCGACGGCGACCTCGACTGCAACGACGGCGAACTGCTCTACGGCTGGGTCAAGCAGGGCCTGGGGATAGGATGGCGCTCCACCTGGGAGATCCAGGCCGAACTCAAGCGCGGCGAACTCGTCACCGTGCTCGACGAGTTCGCCGTGCCCAGCTACGACATCCAGGCGGTATATCCGCAGCAGCGCTACCTGCCGGCGAAGGTGCGGCGCTTCATCGATCACGTGAAGGCGATCTACAACACGCCCGGCTACTGGGAGGGCGGGGCGGCCTGACGGGAAACGGCCGCCGTCGCCGGCCGGCGGCGATGCGGGCGGGCATGGCGGCATGAGGGCGGCGGCCGGAGCACGGCGCCCCGCCGGCCGCGCACGCGGTAGCGCCGTACGGGCGCGCCGGTTAGACTCGCCGCGGATTGATTCGTCCAACCTGCGATGGGATACGACATGAGCACATTCGGCAACATCGGCGACACCCGCGTCATCGGCCCCGGCTTCGACTATGCCGATTTCGCGGTGGAGATGAATACCGTTTTCGGCACGCTGTATGCGGTGGCGGCCGCTATCTCCGGTGAATATCCGCAGCCTTCCTACGGCCCCGGCCAACTGGTGCTGAACTGGAGCGACGGCACCACGCTGGTGGGCGACATCGCGTCGCAGCACGGCAACGTGGTCACGCTCGACCACATCGGCCTGGAGACCTCCGGTATCTGGGTCGAAGGCTACGGCAAGCTGAAGATCGACGGCGGCAATGGCACGCTGTCGCAGGTGAGCGCATCCAGGCTGGGCTTCGGCAACGGCCAGGTCACCGAGGTGTGGACCGGCAACCTGACGCTGGACCTCGCCACCGGTGCGGCGACGGGCGATCTCAAGACGATGACCCTGGCGTGGAGCGTGGACGATCCGGCCACCCCCGCCTTCGAATGGCAGTACTTCACGCTCAAGGGCGATGCCAGCATCACGCCCGCCGGTGAGATCACCGGAAAGGTGACCGGCGTGGAGTGGGGGACCGCCACCAGCGCCGAGCTGCACGACGCCGACCTGGTCCTCGCGCCGGCCGCCAGCATCGGCGGCCTGAAGTTCGATGCTGCGACGCTGTTCGCCGCGGTCGGGAGCCATGGCTTCGCCTCGCTGGCGGCGGGCCTGTATGCCGGCAACGACGTGATCCGCGGCACCGCCGGCGGCGACTACCTGGATGCCGGCGACGGCAACGACGAGGTGTACGGCGAAGACGGGGACGACGAGATCTACGGCGGGGCGGGCAACGACACGCTCTTCGGCGGCGGCGGCAACGACTTCATCTCGGGCGGCCCGGGCAACGACCGCATCGTCGACACCGAGGGCGACAACACCATCGTCGACACCGAAGGCAAGGCCGACATCATCACCGGCAGCGGCAACGACGTGATCGAGACCGGCGCAGGCAATGACACGATCGTCGCCGGCGATGGCAACAACCAGATCTACGCCGGGGGCGGCAACAACACGGTGGAGGCCGGAGCGGGCGACGACTTCATCGAGACCGGCACGGGCAATGACACGATCGTCGCAGGCGACGGCAACAACCGGATCTACGCCGGCGGCGGCAACAACACGGTGGAGGCAGGGTCGGGCGACAATTTCATCGAGACCGGCGCGGGCAATGACACGATCGTCGCCGGCGATGGCAACAACCAGATCTACGCCGGGGGCGGCAACAACACGGTGAAGGCCGGAGCGGGCGACGACTTCATCGAGACCGGCACGGGCAATGACACGATCGTCGCAGGCGACGGCAACAACCAGATCTACGCCGGCGGCGGCAACAACACGGTGGAGACAGGGGCGGGCGACGACTTCATCGAGACCGGCACGGGCAATGACACGATCGTCGCCGGCGACGGCAACAACCAGATCTACGCCGGCGGTGGCAACAACACGGTGAAGGCCGGAGCGGGCGACGATCTCATCGAGACCGGCACGGGCAATGACACGATCGTCGCCGGCGACGGCAACAACCAGATCTACGCCGGCGGTGGCAACAACACGGTGAAGGCCGGAGCGGGCGACGATCTCATCGAGACCGGCGCGGGCAATGACACGATCGTCGCCGGCGACGGCAACAACCGGATCTACGCCGGCGGCGGCAACAATACGGTGGAGGCAGGGTCGGGCGACGATTTCATCGAGACCGGCGCGGGCAATGACACGATCGTCGCCGGCGATGGCAACAACCAGATCTACGCCGGCGGCGGCAACAACACGGTGAAGGCAGGGTCGGGCGACGATTTCATCGAGACCGGCGCGGGCAATGACACGATCGTCGCCGGCGACGGCAACAACCAGATCTACGCCGGCGGCGGCAACAATACGGTGAAGGCTGGGGCGGGCGACGATTTCATCGAGACTGGCGCAGGCAATGACATGATCGTCTCCGGCGGCGGCAACGACACGATCAACGCCGGTGCGGGCAACGACACGATCGAGGCCGGCGCCGGCGACGACGTGCTGAGGGGCGGCGCCGGCAAGGACGTGCTGTCGGGCGGCGCGGGCAGCGACATCTTCGTGTTCGACAACCTCGCCGTCGGCGGCTACGACACGATCACCGATTTCGGCGCCGGCGACATGCTCGCCTTCGACGCCGCCGTCTTCACCAGCCTTGCCGGCGGCATCGATGCGGACAACGTCGTCGTCGGCAAGGGCGCGGCGGCCACCACGCCCGATCATCATCTGATCTTCAACACCGCGGGCGGCAAGCTCTACTACGATGCCGACGGCAACGGGGCCGGCGCCGCCGTGCTGATCGCGGTGATCCAGGGCTCCACCGCCGGCCTGGGCCACGCCGATTTCACGGTGCTCGGCTGACGCCGCGACGGCGCGCTCGCCTGGCCGGCTCCGTCCGCGTGCCGGCGGTTCAGGCGGGTGAATCCGGCTTGCCCTCCGGAGCGGCGATGCCGGCACCGGACGCGCCGCCCGCCGCCCGCATCGCCCCATGCAGCCGGATGCGCGCCGGCAGCGGCTGCAGACCGGCCGCCGCGGCGCGGGCGCGCAACTGGCCGCAGCCGCCATCCACGTCCTGCCCGGCCGAGCGGCGCAGCTTGGCCAGCACGCCGCGCCGGTGCAGGCTGCGCGCCATCTCGGCGGCACGCTCCCACGGCGGGCGGCGGTAGGGCAGTTCGGCCACCGTGTTGTATGGGATCAGGTTCATCACCGCGTACTTGCCGGCGAGCAGGCGCGCGATGCCATCGACTTCGTCGTCGCCGTCGTTGATGCCTTCGAGCAGCGTCCACTGGTACTGGATGGGGTAGCCGGTGGCGCGTGCGTAGCGCTCGGCCAGTTCCACCAGTTCGTCCGGCGCGATGCGCGGCGCGCGCGGCAGCAGCGTCTCGCGCAGTTCGGCGCGGGTGGTGTGCAGCGACAGTGCCAGCGCCGGCTTCACCCCGCCCTGCGGCAGGCGTTCGAACACGCGGCGGTCGCCGACGGTGGAGAACACCAGGTTCTTGTGGCCGAAGCCGCCGCTGGTGCCGAGAAAGCCGATCGCCGCCAGCACTTCGTCCAGGTTGTGCGCGGGCTCTCCCATGCCCATGAAGACGACCTTCTTCAGCGCCTGGCGGCGGCGCGCCAGCACCACCTGGGCGACGATCTCGGCGCTGCCGAGCTGGCGCAGCAGGCCGTCGCGGCCGGTCATGCAGAACACGCAGCCCACCGCGCAGCCGACCTGGGTGGACACGCACACGCCGCCGCGCGGCAGCAGCACGCTTTCCACCGTCTGGCCGTCGGCCAGCGCCACCAGCAGGCGCGTGCCGTCCTCGCCGGGATGCTCGGAGAGCACGCGGGCGAGCCGTTCGAGTTCGTCGTGGAAGGCCGGCAGCGCGGCACGTACGCTCAGCGGCAGGAAGTCGTCGGCGCGGCTGCGGCGGGCGTCCAGCGTGCAGGCCCGTGCCCACGCCTGCAGCACGCGCCGCTCGTGGCCGGGCTTGGCGCCGGCGGCGCGCAGGCGTTGGCGGAGATGTTCGATGTGCATGGCGGGCGGATGCTAGCACCGCCGGCGGCGGCGCGATCGCATGATCGCCCGAATCCGGTCTGGCGGCGGGGGATGCGCTCCGCGTCCTGCGCAACTCGACCTCGCTGCCGCTCGGAATCTGGACAGTGCCCGTCCGCTCCACGCATCCTCCGCCGCGACGTCAGACCAATGGCCGCAAGACCTCTTCATGCGATTGCCCTGGTCGGGGCGGACGCGGGTTGATCGGGCGTGGCTTCGGGCGGACAATCACGCCCGCGCCGTGGCCGTGACGGAACCGCCGGTGCGCCGGCCCGCGTGCCTTCCGGTGCCTGCAGTGCGTCTTTCCCTGCGTTTCCTTGCGTCTTTCCTGCGACTTCTTCTTTTCCCGGGCCCGAAACCATGAACAGACTGACGTCCCTCCTGATGATGTCCCTCACTGCCGGCGCGCTGCTGGCCGGCTGCGGCAGGAACGAACCCGCGCCGTCCGCCCAGACCCAGGCCGCGCCGCCGGCCGCTGCCGCTTCCGGCAAGATCGTCATCGGCCTCGACGACAATTTCCCGCCGATGGGCTTTCGCAACGAGAAGAACGAACTGGTCGGCTTCGACATCGATCTGGCCAGGGAGGCGGCGAAGCGCCTGGGTGTGGAGGTGGAGTTCAAGCCCATCGACTGGAGCGCGAAGGAAGCCGAACTCAACGGCAGGCGCGTCGACGCGCTGTGGAACGGCCTCACCATCACCGAGCAGCGCAGGCAGAACATCGGCTTCACGTCGCCGTACATGGAGAACCACCAGATCGTCGTGGTGCCGGCGAATTCGGCGATCAGGACGAAGGCCGACCTCGCCGGCAGGACGGTGGGCGTGCAGGACGGCAGCAGCGCGGTCGACGCGGTGCAGAAGGACGCGGTGGCCGGCTCGATCAAGGAACTGCGCAAGTTCGCCGACAACGTGACCGCGCTGATGGATCTGTCCGCCGGCCGCGTCGATGCGATCGTGATGGACGAAGTGGTGGGCCGCTACTACACGGCGAAGAAGCCGGGCGAATACCAGGTGCTGGACGATCACTTCGGCACCGAGGAATACGGCGTGGGCACGCGCAAGGACGACACCGAACTGCTGGCGAAGCTGCAGAAGGCGATGGACGACATGAAGCAGGACGGCAGCGCGGCGCGCATCTCCACCGAGTGGTTCGGCAAGGACATCATCAGATAAGAAGCGGACGCGGACGCCGGGCCTCCCGCGCGGCGCCGGACCGGCTGCGGCATCCGCCCTGCGCGCAGTTCCCCACGCGGCCCGGGCCGCCTTTGCATCGCTTCGATCGCCGCATGGACTACATCCTCAGCATCGTCGGGCCGCTGGCACAGGGTTCGGTGGTCACGCTCAAGCTCTTCTTCGTCACGCTGGCGCTGGCGGTCCCGCTGGGGCTCGCACTGGCGCTGGTGCGCATCTCGCGCTTTCGCACCGCCAGCCGGCTCGTCAACGGCTACCTGTGGCTGATGCGCGGCACGCCGCTGATGCTGCAACTGCTGTTCATCTACTTTGCGCTGCCCTTCGTGCCGGTGGTCGGCGTGCGGCTGCCGGACTTTCCGGCGGCGATCGTCGCCTTCGCGCTGAACTACGCGGCCTACTTCGCCGAGATCTTCCGCGCCGGCATCCAGTCCATCGACCGCGGCCAGTACGAGGGCGCCAAGGTGCTGGGCTTCACCTATGGCCAGACGATGCGCCGCATCGTGCTGCCGCAGGTGGTCAAGCGCATCCTGCCGCCGATGAGCAACGAGACGATCACGCTGGTGAAGGACACCTCGCTGATCTACGTGCTGGCGCTCAACGACCTGCTGCGCGCCGCGCGCGGCATCGTGCAGCGCGACTTCACGATCACGCCCTTCGTCGTCGCTGCGGCCTTCTACCTGGCGATGACGCTGGTGCTGACCTGGCTCTTCCAGCGCCTGGAGAAACGCCATGCCGTCTATGACTGACGCTGCGCCGATGATCCGCGCCGAAGGCATCCGCAAGCGCTTCGGTGCGCACGAGGTGCTCAAGGGCGTGTCGCTCGCCATGGCCAAGGGCGAGGTGATCGCGGTGATCGGCCCGTCCGGCTCGGGCAAGAGCACCTTCCTGCGCTGCCTGAACCACCTGGAGACGATCGACGCCGGGCGCATCGACATCGAGGGCGACACGCTGGTCGCCACCGACGCCGCCGGCCACTGCCGCTACGCGCCGGACGTCGAGGTGCGCCGCATCTGCCGGCGCATGGGCATGGTGTTCCAGCACTTCAACCTGTTTCCGCACCTCACCGTGCTGCAGAACATCATCGAGGCGCCGGTCACGGTGAAAGGGCTGAAGCGCGAAGCCGTCGTGCCCAAGGCCGAGGCGCTGCTGCGCAAGGTGGGCCTCTCCGACAAGCGCGACGCCTATCCGGCGCGGCTCTCCGGCGGGCAGAAGCAGCGCGTGGCGATCGCCCGCGCGCTGGCGATGGAGCCGGACATCATGCTGTTCGACGAGCCGACCTCGGCGCTGGACCCGGAACTCACCGGCGAGGTGCTGCGCACCATGCGCCAGCTCGCCGACGAGCACATGACGATGCTGGTGGTCACGCACGAGATGGGCTTCGCGCGCGAAGTCGCCAGCCGGGTGGCGTTCATGGACGGCGGCGAACTGATCGAGTCGCGCCCGGCGGCGGAATTCTTCGCCCGCCCCGAGCATCCGCGCACGCGCGCCTTCCTCGACAGCATGCTGTAGGCGCGCGCCGCGTCTCTCACTCGCTCAGCAGCACCGCCAGCGTGTCGATCAGCTCGGCCCAGTCGGCATCGTCGTCGATTTCCTCGCGCAGGAACTGGGCCTGGCTCGGCGACCAGAAGGGGGCATCGGCCAGCGGCACGCCGGGCGGCAGCGGGCGATGGCTGGCGATGAAGCGCTGTATCGATTCGGCGTCGTCGGGCAGGCCGAGCTGGCCGAACAGCTCCGAAAGTTCATGCGTCGCTTTTTCCATGCTGGGTCTCCGTGGCGAAGGCGTGCCGGTGTGGCGGGCGGGCAGGCGGCGATGCAAGCCGCCTCGTGCACACGATAGAGCAGTATCGCCGCAGGCAAAAGGGCGGCGGGGCGGCGCCCGGCCTGCCGCCGGACGCCGATCTTCGGCCGTCGACTGCGTCACATCTGCGCGCCGGTGCCGATGGGATATCATCCTCGCCATTGCCCGTGCGTACGCCGCGGAAAATGGCGGTGCGTGCACGGATCCCGTAGTTCCACTCTTTCGATTCCCGCCATGCAATCCAGCTCTCGTGTTTCCGCAGGCTCCCTGCTCTGCCTGCTGTCGGCCATCGTCGTCATCGCCGTCTCGTTCCTTTCCCCCGACATTGCCCGCATCGGCGGCGGCGTCGCGGTGCTGCTAGCGCTGGCCGGCGCGGCGCTCGGGCTGCGGGGCGCGCCGGCGGCCAGGCACGAAGCCGCGCTGCGCGAGCTGCAAGCCGATCTCGAACGCAGCCGCGGCGAGAACGCGACGCTGCGCACCCGGCTGCAGAACGCCGAGGCAGAGGCCGCGGCACGCCCGCAGTCCGACGCAGCCGCGAGCGGCGCGCAGGTCGCCGCGCTGCAGCGCACGTGCGCCGATGCCGCCGGGCTGGCGACGGAGCTGATCGCGCTGGTGGATCAGGCGTTGTCCGACATGGCGGTGGCCAACACGCTGGCCAAGAGCAGCGGCGAGAGCGTGGCCGCCGGCGCCGATCTGATGACGCGCGCCAGGGAGGCGATCGACCTGCTGGGTGCCGGCCTGCAGCGCGCGCAGGACGATCTCGTCGCGCTGGCGGCGCAGTCGGGCGAGATCAGCGGCATCGTCGCGTCGATCACGCAGATTTCCGAGCAGACCAACCTGCTCGCGCTCAACGCGGCGATCGAGGCGGCGCGTGCCGGCGAGGCGGGCCGCGGCTTCGCGGTGGTGGCCGACGAGGTGCGCAAGCTGGCCGAGCAGGCGCGCAACGCCAGCGAACGCATCGGCCGCATCGCCGCCGATCTCAACATGACCTCGCGCGACGCCTCGGATGCGGTGCGCGAAACGAGTCGCGTGGTCGACAGCGGCCGCTCGCTGGCCTCGGGCGCGCACGACGCGATGGTCCAGATCCAGTCGGGCGCGAAGCAGCGCGTCGAGGTCGTGACCCAGATCACCCGCGCGATCGGCCGCCAGCGCGAACTGGGCGCCAGCATCCTGCAGGCGCTCGAAACCCGCTGACGGCGCCTCTCAGCCGCGCGGCGCCAGCAGGCGCCGCACCCACGCGGCGAAATCGTCCGCCATGTCGCGGGTGATCTCGTGGCGCGCGGCGTAGCGCCTCTCTTCGAAGCGCACGCCCAGCCGCCGCAGCAGTTCGGCGCTGCGCTGCGCCCACGCCACCGGCAGGCGGTCGTCCTGTTCGCCGTGGGCGATCAGCGCCTCCAGCCCGGCCAGGGCTTCCGGCGGTGCGATCAGCGGGGCGATCTCCGGCAGGATGCGGCCCGACAGGATGGCGAAGCCTGCCACCGTTTGCGGACAGGTCAGCGCCAGCCCCGCCGCCATGATGCCGCCCTGGCTGAAGCCCGCCGCCAGCGTGCGCGCCGGCGCGATGCCGGTGCGCGCCTGCAGTTCGCCGGCGAAACGCTGCAGCCTGCGGCGGCTGTCTTCCGCCGCGGCGGCGTCGATCACCGGGCCGTTTGCGGTGAATTCCACGGTGAAGGCGCTGTAGGAGCCCGGCGCCATTTCCAGCGGCGAGCGCACCAGCGCCACGGCGACGTCGTCGGGCAGCAGCGCGGCCAGCCCGGCGAGCGAGCTTTCGTTGCTGCCCACGCCGTGCATCAGCAGCACGAGGCCGGCGGCGGCGCCGTGCGCCTCCCTCAGG
The DNA here is from genome assembly GCF_002354895.1 of Thauera sp. K11. NCBI lineage: Bacteria > Pseudomonadati > Pseudomonadota > Betaproteobacteria > Rhodocyclales > Zoogloeaceae > Thauera > Thauera sinica. Next base: position 3,498,901 of record NZ_CP023439.1, on the reverse strand, counting down.
CGGTAGGGCAGGCTCAGGTCTTCGGTCAGCGGCGGCAGGTCCATGCGGGTTCTCTCATAGGGATGCGGAAGGGACGGTCAGCTCTTCTGCGTGGCGGGCAGCATGCGGGTCAGCACGTCGTCGCGGTCGATGAAGTGGTGCTTCAGCGCCGCGCCGACGTGGGCCACGACGACCGCCAGCAGCGTGAAGTTGAGCGCCTTGTGCACACCCAGCAGCAGATCGCCCAGTTCGGCGTCCTTGGCCACCAGGTCGGGCAGCGGCAGCACGCCGAACCAGACCGTCTGGAAGCCCTTGGCCGAACTCATCAGCCAGCCGCTGATGGGGATCATCAGCATCAGCGCGTACAGCACCCAGTGCGCGGCCTGCGCCGCCGCGCGCTGCAGCGCCGGCATGGCCGCCGGCAGCGGCGGTGCCGGATGGGCGATGCGCCAAGCCAGGCGCACGATGGCCAGCAGGAACAGCGTCACGCCGGCCCATTTGTGCCAGGAATAGAGCTGCAGCTTGGTCGGCGACAGCGGCAGGTCGTGCATGTACACGCCCAGGGAGAAAGTGCCGATGATGCCCAGCGCAACCAGCCAGTGCAGCGAGATCGCGGTACGGTCGTAGCGGTTGTCCATGTTCGTTCCTTAAATCCGGGGGAAGGGGGTTCTCAGGCCGGCACCGGCTGCGGCACGGCTTCGAGCGCGAGGCGCACGCCGAACACGAAGCTGTCCATGCTCAGCACGCCGTAGGTGATGCCGCCTTCCAGCCGCGTGGCGCTGCGCCAGTCCTCGCCCGCCGCGCCGATGGCGAAGTACAGCGGCAGGAAGTGCTCGTCGGTGGGATGTGCGCGCACCGCCGACGGCGCCTGGCTGCGGTAGTCCAGCAGCGCGCCGAGGTCGCCGTCGCCGATGCGCTGCCACACCCAGTCGGCGAACGCCTGCGCATAGGGGTCGCCGCCGCCGGCGCTGCGAAACTCGTACAGGTTGTGCGTCATGCTGCCCGAGGCGACGATGAGGATGCCGCGTTCGCGCAGCGGTGCCAGCGCCTGGCCCAGTTCCAGCAGCGCGAGCGGCGACGGGCTGCTCGGCTGGGTGATCTGCACCACCGGGACGTCGGCGCCGGGGTAGAGGTAGCGCAGCGGCACCCAGGCGCCGTGGTCGAGCCCGTTGTGCGGATTGACCGTGGCCTGCAGGCGATGGTGGGCGAGCTGCGCGACCACTTCGGCGGCCACCTCCGGCGCGCCGGGGGCAGGGTAGCGCAGTTCGTACAGCATGCGCGGAAAGCCGCCGAAGTCGTGCACCGTGTCGGGCGCGGCGGCGCCGGTCACTTCCAGCCGGCGGCCCATCCAGTGCGGGGACAGCACCAGCACCGCGCGCGGGCGCGGCAGCGCATGGCCGAGCCGGCCGAGCAGCGGGCCGAGCAGGCCCGGCTCCACCGCGAACATCGGCGAGCCGTGGGACAGGAACAGCGTGGGCAGCTTCATCGGGGTTCCTCGGGCCGGAGCCTGTGCCGGCATGGCGATGGACGTAATCTATTGCCATTGCCGGCAGGGATAAACCACGGAATGCTTGATTGACTGTAAAGGAAAAGTTGACGATAAGTCACATATGGATCGCTTCCGGGAAATGGAGAGCTTCGTCGCGGTGGTGGAAGCCGGCAGCTTCGTCGGCGCCGCCGAGCTGCTGCGCGTGACCAAGGCGGCGGTGTCGCGCGGCGTGATCGAACTCGAGGAGCGGCTGGGTGCGCGCCTGCTGCAGCGGACCACCCGCCGCCTGTCGCTGACCGAAGCCGGGCGCGCCTACTATGGCCGCTGCAAGCAGATCCTGGCCGAAGTGGAAGAGGCCGACGGCGCGGTGGGCGCCGTCACCGGCCATCCGGTGGGGCGGCTGCGCATCAACGCGCCGTTCTCGTTCGGCATCCTGCATCTGGCGCCGCTGTGGGGGCCGTTCATGGAGCGCTATCCCGACGTCGAACTGGAGGTGAGCCTGGCCGACCGCCTGGTCGACGTGGTCGAGGAAGGTTTCGACGTCGTCGTGCGCATCAGCCGGCTGGAGGATTCCAGCCTGGTCCACCGCCGGCTGGCGTCCACCCGCGTGGTCGCCTGCGCCAGCCCGCAGTACCTCGCCCGCCACGGCAGCCCGGCAAGCGTTGCCGAACTCGCGCGCCATCCGGTGATCGCCTACACCTATGCCGCCAAGGGCGACCTGTGGCGCTTCGCCACCGCCGACGGCGAAGAGGAAGTGCAGACCCGCCCGCGCATGCGCGCCAACAACGGCGACACCTGCCGCGCAGTGGCGCTGGCGCACCAGGGCATCGTGCTGCAGCCGGACTTCCTCGTCGCCGGCGACCTGGCCGCGGGCCGCCTGGTGGAAGTGCTGCCCGGCTGCAGCGGGCCGGAGATCGGCATCTTCGCCGTCTACCCGTCGCGCAAGCACCTGTCGGTGAAGGTGCGCGCGCTGGTGGATTTCCTCGCCGCGGCCTTCGCGCGGCCGTCGTGGCAGGCGCCGGCCGCCGCGGCTGATACGCGCGGTAACGGGCTGCGCTTGCAGTTTTGATGCTGCAATGCAACATTAAAGTTTTCTCCAGCCGGAGCCGCCCATGCTGTTCACCCCGCGCCACGCCAACCGTGTCAGCCTCGCCCTGCAGGGCGGCGGCGCCCATGGCGCCTTCACCTGGGGCGTGCTCGATGCGCTGCTGGAGGACGGCAGGCTGGAGTTCGACGGCGTCAGCGGCACCAGCGCCGGGGCGATGAACGCCGTCGTGCTCGCCGACGGCCTGGAGCGGGGCGGCCGCGACGGCGCGCGCGAGGCGCTCCGGCGCTTCTGGGAAGCGGTGGCGAGCGCCGCTCCGTTCGACCTCAGCGTCGGCGCCGACGCCGAAACCGGCACCCTGGCGCCGGGCATCCGCATGCTGCTGTACTGGGCGCGGCAGTTCTCGCCGTCGCAGCTCAATCCGTTCGACATCAACCCGCTGCGCGACGTCATCAGCGCGCAGATCGACTTCGAGCGCCTGCGCGCCACCAGCCGGCTCAAGCTGTTCGTCGCCGCCACGCACGCCAACACCGGCCGCCTGCGCTTGTTCCGCACGCACGAACTGAGCGTCGCGGCGCTGCTGGCCTCGGCCTGCCTGCCGTCGATCCACCACACCATCGAAGTCGACGGCGAACCCTACTGGGACGGCGGCTACTCGGCCAACCCGGCGATCTTTCCGCTGGTGTACGACTGCAGCGCCACCGACATCGTGCTCGTGCTGCTGAGCCCGCTGCTGCACGGCCAGACGCCACATAGCGCCGAGGAGATCCGCGCGCGCCAGATGGACCTCGCCTTCAACGCGACCTTCCTGCGCGAGATGCGCTCCCTGGCGCACGCGCGCGAATACGCGTCGCGCTCGCTGCTGCCGCTGGGCCGGCTGGAGCGGCGGCTCAAGCGCGTGCATTTCCACCTCATCGCCGCCGACGAACTGCTCAGCCAGCTCGCCACCGAGACCAAGCTGACCACCAGCCTGGCCTTTCTCGAGATGCTGCGCGAGCGCGGCCGCGCGCACGCGGCGGACTGGCTGGAAGCGCACCGCTGGGAGATCGGCCGGCGCTCGTCGGTGGACATCGGCGGCGTGTTCCATTGAAGTCTCGGCCCGCCGCCGTCCGCCGTCGATGATCGTCTGGAAAACCCGCCTGCTGCGGCTTTTCGTCCTGGTCCGCCGCTACCCTGGCGTCATCGCCGCCTTCGGCTTCGTGTCGGGCCTGGTCAGCTTCTTCCTCGTCGACCGCCACGAAGGCTTCGCCCGCATCATCGCGGTGCTGATGCTGGCGAGCTGGGTGTGGCTGATCCTCGAGCAACTGCTGTGCCGCCTGGTGGAGCGCTGGTTCGGCTTCACGCTGCCGCCGCCGCTGTTGCGCTACGCTACCCAACTGATCCATCAGGAAAGCCTGTTCTTCGCGCTGCCCTTCTTCGCCACCACGACCTCGTGGAACAGCGGCCAGTTCGTGTTCACCGGCCTGCTCGGCGCGGCGGCGCTGGTATCCATCATCGATCCGGTCTACTACCGGCGCCTGGCGCCGCGGCGCTGGCTGTACCTGACCTACCATACGCTGACGCTGTTCGCGGTGCTGCTCGCCGCGCTGCCGGTGATCCTGCAGACGCCCACGCCGCAGAGCTACCGGCTGGCGCTGGGCGTGGCAGTGCTGCTGTCCTTTCCCAGCGTCGCCGGGTCGCTGCCGCTGCGGCGCTGGTGGCGCGGCGCGGTGCTGATCGCACTGATGGCGGCGCTGGCTGCTGCCGGATGGTGGCTGCGGCTATGGGTGCCGCCGGCCACGCTGTGGCTGCACCACGTCGCGGTGACGGCCGAATTCGACGGTGCCAGCCGCGTCCCGGGGCAGACGCTGCGCGAGATCGACGCCGCGCAACTGGCTGCGCAGGGCCTCTATGCCTATACCGCCATCAATGCGCCGCAGGGCCTGCAGGAGCGCATCTGGCACGTCTGGATGCGCGACGGCGTCGAGGTGGACCGCATCGCGCTCGACATCCGCGGCGGGCGCAGGGAAGGCTACCGGGCGTGGACGCACAAGCAGAACTTTCCGCCGCAGCCGGCCGGGCGCTGGCAGGTGAAAGTGCTGACCGACGCCGGGCAGATGATCGGCACGCTGCGCTTCCAGGTGACGGAAGCGCAGCAGTAGGATGAGCGGCCGCGGGCCGGGCGCGGACGGCCTGTCGGCGGAGGGAGGGAAAAGGATGGCGCGGCTGTTCGTGTCCTATCGCAGGGAAGACAGCGCCGGCTTCGCCGGGCGCCTCACCGACGCGCTGGAGCGCACCTACGGCGAAGGCAGCGTCTTCCGCGACGTGGACGACATCCGCCCCGGGGAGGACTTCGCACAGATCATCCAGCGTGGCCTCGACGAGGTGGCGGCGGTGCTGGTGGTGATCGGCCCCGGCTGGCTCGATGCCGGCGACGCCGGCGGACGGCGCCTGGAACGCGCCGACGATTTCGTGCGGCGCGAGATCGAGGGCGCACTGGCCGTCGGCAAGCCGCTGCTGCCGATCCTCGTCGGCGGCGCCCGCATGCCGGCCGCGGAGCACCTGCCGCCGTCGATCCGGCCGCTGGCGGCGCGGCAGGCGCTGGTGCTGGGCGATGCGTCGTGGAAGAGCGACCTGGCCGCCCTGGAGGCCGCGCTGCAACCCGTGCTGGCCGGCGGCGGGGATGAGGCGGCCAGCACCTCCGTACCGCCGCGGGGGCGCCCGCCGGCGCGCCGTGCGTGGCTGCTCGCCGCGCTGGGGGTCGTGCTGGCGGCGTCGCTGGCGGCCCTGGTCCCCGGCTGGCGTGCGGAGCCCGCAATGGCCGACGACATCGCCGGGACCTGGGGTGGCAGCGTCGAATATCCATGGGGCGCGCGCCACGACGAGCGCTTCGAGCTGGCCGTGCGCGACGGCGCCATCGTCGGCAGCGCCAGCTTCCTGGGCCTGCCGCGCACCATCGAATCCGGCGAACTGCGCGGCGGACGGCTGCATTTCACCACCCGCAGCAACGAGGTACTGGGCGACTCGCCACCGCGCGAGGTGCTGCACCGCTACGTCGGCGAACCGGGGCGGGACGAGATCCGCTTTGTGCTCGAAAGCCGGAATGGCTACAGTGCCAACCCGCCGACGCATTTCGTGCTGCACCGCCGGTAGGGCGTGCCGCCAGGGCGATGCGGGCGTCCCGACTGCGGCGCGCCCCGGTGCGGCGGCGGTACATGCCGGCACGACCGGGGACCCGTCCTTTGCGGGAGAACATCATGAGAGGCTTGACTCACACGGTATTGACGACGCTTGCGGCGTCCGTGCTGGGCGTGTCGGCCAGCGCTTTCGGCGGTTCCATGGGGCACGCGGGCCATGCCGCTGCGGACGACCCGTGGTCCGGCGATCTGCGCTACGGCATCTATCACATCGCCGCCGAACGCGACGCGATGAAATCCGGCGGCATGGAAGCCGGGCAGGCAGGCCGCGTCGGGCCGGAATCGGTGCCGGTGAGCCAGTTGCGAAGGCGCGCCGGCACGTGATCGGGGCAATGTGTCCGGCATGCGGCCGGCTTCAGCCCCCGGCTACCCGGGCCGCGAGGCCGCTGCGGCGCAGCGCGAATTTCTCCAGTTCGGCGACGACGAACACCAGCAGCCCGGCGCAGAACACCTTCAGCCATTCGAGCGGCGACAGATCGGCCGAGCCGAAGATCTGCTGCATGGTCGCGGTGTGGGTGAACGCGAGCTGCAGCGGGATGCACGCCGCGATGGCCAGCAGCGCGGCGCGGTTGCCGGTGAGTCCGGCGCGGTTGGCGACCGGTGCGAAGATGGAGCGGCTGTTGAGCAGGTAGAACATCTCGGCGGCGACCACCGCGTTGACCGCCATCGTGCGCGCCGCCTCGATGCCGGTGCCGCGATCGAGTTCCCACAGGAAGAGGCCGAGCGCGCCGCTCATCATCAGCACCGACACCATCGCCACCCGCCACACGAAGAAGCCGGTGAGCAGCGGCTGGCCGGGCGGGCGCGGGCGGCGCGCCATGATGTTGCGCTCGGCCGGCTCGAAGGCCAGCGCCAGCCCCAGCGTGCTGGAGGTGACCATGTTGATCCACAGCACCTGCGCCGGGGTGAGCGGCAGCGTCAGCTCGAACAGGATGGCGGCGATCACCACCAGCGCCTCGCCGCCATTGGTGGGCAGCATGAACAGGATGAACTTCTTCAGGTTGTCGTACACCGCGCGGCCTTCTCGCACCGCGGTGGCGATGGTGGCGAAGTTGTCGTCGGCCAGCACCATGTCGGCGGCTTCCTTGGCCGCCTCGGTGCCCTTCAGCCCCATCGCCACGCCGACGTCGGCGCACTTGAGCGCGGGGGCGTCGTTGACGCCGTCGCCGGTCATCGCCACCACCTGGCCGTCGTCCTGCAGCGCCTGCACCAGGCGCAGCTTGTGCTCCGGGCTGGCGCGCGCGAACACGTCCACCTCCATGGCGACGCGGCGCAGTTCGGCGTCGTCCATCAGCGCGACCTCGGCGCCGGTCAGGGCCGGCCGGCCGGCGCCGATGGCCAGTTGGGCGCCGATGGCGCGCGCGGTCTCGGCGTGGTCGCCGGTGATCATCTTGACCCGGATGCCGGCGCGGTGGCAGTCGGCGACGGCCTCGATCGCCTCTTCACGCGGCGGGTCGATGATGCCGACGATGGCCAGCAGCATGTAGCCGTGCTCCACGTCGGCCAGGCCCAGCGCGCCGTCGGCGGGGGCGGCGCGCCGGCACGCCAGCGTGAGCAGGCGCAGGCCCTGCGCCGCCAGGTGGGTGGCGGCGCGGCGCCAGGCGTCGGCATCGAGCGCGCGTTCGCCGTCGTGGCCGAGCTGCGAGGCGCAGATGTCCAGGATGCGCTCGGGCGCGCCCTTGACGAAGATCCACGGTTCGCCGTCGGCATCGCGGTGGTGGGTGGCCATGAAGCGGTGCTCGGACTCGAACGGGATGGTGTCCACCCGCGGCCACGCCGACTTGCCGGCATCGCGCGTGAAGCCGGCCTTTTCGCCCAGCACCAGCAGCGCGCCTTCGGTGGGGTCGCCTTCCACCCGCCACACGCCGTCCTCCCTGCGCAGGCGGGCGTCGTTGCACAGCACGCCGGCGCGGATCGCCAGCGCCAGCGCAGGATAGCGCGCGGTGTCGACGACGCGGCCGTCGATGCCGATGTCGCCCACCGGCGCGTAGCCGATGCCGCCCACGTCGAACACGTGGCCGGCGCAGGCGATGCGCTGCACGGTCATCTCGTTGCGCGTGAGCGTGCCGGTCTTGTCCGAGCAGATCACCGTGACCGAGCCCAGCGTCTCGACCGCCGGCAGGTGGCGGATGATGGCGTTGCGCCGCGCCATGCGCTGCACGCCCAGCGCCAGCGTGACGGTCATGATCGCCGGCAGCCCTTCGGGAATCGCCGACGCCGCCAGCGCCACGACCATCATGAACATCTCGGCCGGCGCATGGCCGCGCCATAGCGTGCCGATGATGAAGGTCGCCGCGGCCATGCCGGTGATGGCCAGCGCCAGCACGCGGCCGAAGCGGTCGATCTGGCGGATCAGCGGCGTGGCCAGGCTGCGGATGCCGCTCAGCATCTCGTCGATGCGGCCCAGCTCGGTGGCGCTGCCGGTGGCTACGACGATGCCGGTGGCCTGGCCATGGACGACCAGCGTGCCGGAATACGCCATGCCGCCGCGGTCGCCCAGCGGCGCGTCGGCCGCCACCGCCACGGTGTCCTTTTCCACCGGCAGGGATTCGCCGGTGAGCGCCGCTTCCTCCACCCGCAGTTCGCGCACCGACACCAGGCGCAGGTCGGCCGGCACGCGGTCGCCCGAAGCGAGCGCGACGAGGTCGCCCGGCACCAGGTCGGCGGCGTCGATCTCGCGCCGGTGGCCGTCGCGGATCACCATCGCATGCGGCGACAGCATGCCGCGGATGGCGTCCAGCGCGGCTTCGGCGCGGCCTTCCTGGATGAAGCCGATGATCGCGTTGATCACCACCGCGGCGAGCAGCACGCCGGTGTCGACCCAGTGGCCGAGCAGCGCGGTGATCAGCGCCGCCGCCATCATCACGTACAGCAGGATGTTGTGGAACTGCGCCAGCAGGCGCAGCAGTGCGCCGCGGCGCTTTGGCGGCGCGAGGCGGTTCGGCCCGTAGCGGGCGAGGCGCGAGCGCGCCGCGGCTTCGCTCAGGCCGTACGGCCCGGTCTGCAGCAGATCGCGCACCTCGTCGCCGGACAGCGTGTGCCAGTGGTGGGAAGGCGCCTCGGTGCGGGCGGCGGCAAGCGCATCGTCGTGCATGGCGGGGTACCTGTCATGGGACGGTCATGGACCGTTCGATTGGATTCTCACGAAACTATAATGGCTTCTCCATCCGTACCGGGCGTTCTGCCCGGCGACGAGCAAGGAGCGAAGCGATGGCCCATCGACTGCAACACCTGCTGGCGGCGACCGATTTCTCCGCCCCGGCGCGCCATGCCGCCGACCGCGCGGCGCTGGTCGCGCGCGAATCCGGCGCCACGCTCGACCTGCTGCACGTGGCCGCGCTGGCGCCGCTGCAGAAGTTCCGCCGGCTGGTGGGCGCGGTGCCCGAGCGGATCGAACAGCAGATGCTGGACGCGGCGCGGGACGAACTGGCCGCGCTCGCCGCCGTGCTGCATCGCCATCACGGCGTGGCCGCCGGCGTGCACGTGCGCAGCGGCGCGCTGCTGGCCGAACTGGCGGCGCAGGCCGGGGAGAGCGGCGCCGATCTCGTCGTGCTCGGCGCGCGCGGCGCCAGCTTCATGCGCCACGTGCTGCTGGGCTCGACCGCCGAGCGCATGATCGGGCGCGCGACGCGGCCGATGCTGGTGGTGAAGCAGGCCGCGCACGAGGCATACCGCAGCGTGCTGGTGCCGGTGGATTTCTCGCCGTCGTCCGAGCGCACGCTGCGCGACGTGCGTACGCTCGCACCCGGCGCCGACATCGTGCTGCTGCACGCCTTCGAGGTGCCGTTCGAAGGCAAGCTGCGCCTGGCCGGCGTGGAAGACGATGTGATCCACTGCTACCGCGGCGCCGCGCGGAAGGAGGCGCTGGAGAGGATGCGCGCGCTGGCCGCCGGCGCCGGCCTCGAACCGCAGCGCACGCACATGCTTGTGGTGCACGGCGAGCCGTGGCAGCACATCATCGAGCAGGAGCAGGAACAGGACTGCGACCTGGTCGCCGTCGGCAAGCACGGCGAAAGCCCGGTCGAGGACGTGCTGCTGGGCAGCGTCACCCGCCACGTGCTGACGCAGTCGCAGGGCGACGTGCTGGTGTCGGTGTAGCGGGCGCGCCTACGCCGGCGGCCAGGCGCGCCCGCGGCGGCGGCAGAAGTCGCGCAGCAGCCAGTGGGCGATGGTCGAGGGCCCCGGCAGCGAGGCGGGCAGCGCGTCGATGTGGAAGAAGGCGGCGTGCTCGATCTCGTCCTCGGCGCAGACGACGTTGCCGCCATCGTAGTCGGCGTGGAAGCCCAGCATCAGCGAGTGCGGGAAGGGCCACGGCTGGCTGGCGAAGTAGCGCAGGTTGCGCACGCGCAGCGCGACCTCTTCCTGGATCTCGCGGTGCAGGGCCTCCTCGGCCGATTCGCCGGCATCCACGAAGCCCGCCAGCGTGCTGTAGAAGCCGGGGGCGAAATGGTACGAGCGGCCGAGCAGGATCTCGTCGCCGCGCTCCACCGCGACGATGATCACCGGCGACACGCGCGGATAGTGCTCGCGTCCGCATCCGGGATCGGTGCAGCGGCGCACCTTGGCGTCGCCGTCCTGCACCGTGGGCGCGCCGCAGGCGCCGCAGAACTGGTGGGCGCGGTCCCATTCGATGAGTTCCAGCGCACGCGCGGCCAGCCGGCGCAGGCCGTCGGGCAGGTGGTCGTTGAGCCGCTTCAGGTGGGTGAAGGCGGTGCCCGGCGGCGGTTCGGCATCGGCCGGCAGTTCGGCCGCGTGGCAGGGCAGGCCGGTGCCCGCGCCCGCCTCCGGCGGAATGCCCAGCGACTGGATGCGCAGCGGCAGGCAGCCGAGGGCGGCGAGGGCGTCGCCGGCCGGCAGCGTGCCGGTGTCGGTCAGCAGCAGTTCGGCGCCGCGAAAGGCCAGCCAGCGCCCCTGCCGGGGGTGTTCGAGGGCGCCGTTCGTGCGCGCGTCCCGTTCCGTCGATCCGTCAGCCATAGCGTCTTGCCGCCTCCACCGCGAGTCCGGCGCCGATACTGCCATACAGGTCGCCCTCCACGCTGCGCGCGGCCGGCAGTTCCGCGGCGATGCGCGCGCGCAACTGGGCGACGCCGCTGGCGCCGCCGGTGAAGTAGATGGTGTCGATCCGGTCGCGGCCGATGCCTGCGTGGTCCAGCAGCCCGCTCACGCATTCGCCGACGCGCTCGACCAGGCTGCGGGTGGCGCGGGCGAAGTCTTCGCGGGTGACCGCGTGCGCGAGGCCCGGTTCCAGGCGGTCGAGCTGCAGGGTGGCGTCGGGCGCGGCCGACAGGTCGATCTTCGCCTGTTCCACCTGCAGCGCCAGCCAGTGCCCCTCGCGCCGGCTCACCAGCCGCGACAGGCGGTCGAGTTCGGTGCGTGCGGCGGCGTCGCGGTAGATGTGCTGCAGGTCGGCCCACACCTGGCGGCTGTAGGCGAAGTTGATCGTGTGCCAGGTGGCGAGCTGGAAGAAGATGCTGGACGGGATTTCCGCGCCGTTCTTCATCCTGCCGCGGTAGCCCAGCAGCGGCATCACGCATTCCAGGCTCAGCGCGCGGTCGAAGTCGGTGCCGCCGACATGCACGCCGGCGTTGCCGAGCAGGTCCTCGCGGCGCTCGCTGCTGCGGGCGCGCTCGGGCGAGAGGCGCACCAGCGAGAAGTCCGCGGTGCCGCCGCCGATGTCGGCGATCAGCACCAGTTCCTCGCGCGCCAGCGACAGTTCGTAGTGCAGCGCGGCGCCGATCGGCTCGAACTGGAAGCTCACGTCGCGAAAGCCCGCCTCGCGGGCGATCGCCTCCAGCGTGTCCTGGGCCTTGCGGTCGGCCGCCTCGTCGTCGTCGACGAAATGCACCGGGCGGCCGAACACCGCCTGCTCGAAGCGGCGTCCCGCCTGCGCTTCGGCGCGCCGCTTGAGTTCGCCGATGAAGCTCCCGAGCAGGTCGCGGAAGCGCAGCGCGCGGCCATGCACCTCGGTGTGGCCGTCGATCAGGCTGCTGCCGAGCAGGCTCTTGAGCGCGCGCATGAGCCGGCCCTCGTAGCCTTCCAGGTATTCGGCGAGCGCGGCGCGGCCGTAGCTGGTGGTGTCCTCGTCGGCGTTGAAGAACACCGCCGACGGCAGCGTCGGCCTGTCGTCCTCGAGCGCGAGCAGGGTGGGCGCCGCCGGGCGCAGCCAGCCCACGGTGGAATTGGAGGTGCCGAAGTCGATGCCGCAGGCGCGGGCGGGTGCTTGCATGGTCGGGTTCGGTGGCGGGATGGGCGGCGATGCTACGCCAGCACGCCGCCACGGTCGAGCGCCACGGCAAGGCCGGCCCGCCTGGCAGCGCGTGCGCCGGCCCTTCAAGCCCGGCGCACGCGGGTGTAGGCTGCGCCCATGGACGAGACCGAACCGACGCCTGCCGCCGGCAACGGCGGTGCGGCTTTCCCGCTGGTGCTGCGGCGCGTGGCGATCGACACCTACCGCGAGAACGTCGCCTACCTGCACCGCGATTGCGAGGTGTATCGCGCCGAGGGCTTCCAGGCCCTGGCCAAGGTCGAGGTGCGCGCCGACGGCCGGCGCATCCTGGCCACGCTCAACGTCGCCACCGATCCGCGCATCGTGCGCTGCAACGAACTCGGCCTGTCGGAGGATGCCTTCGCGCAGCTCGGCGTGGAGAACGGCGCGCCGGTGCGGGTGTCGCAGGCCGAGCCGCCGCCGTCGATCCCGGCCCTGCACCGCAAGATCGCCGGCGAGCGCCTGACGCGCGAGGATTTCCACGCCATCGTGCGCGACATCGCCGGGCACCGCTATTCCAAGATCGAGCTGACCGCCTTCGTGGTGGCGTCCAATCAGGGCGAACTCGACCGCGAGGAGGTCTACTTCCTCACCGAGGCGATGTCGCAGGCCGGCAGCCGGTTCGACTGGCGCGAGCGGCCGGTGGTGGACAAGCACTGCATCGGCGGCATCCCCGGCAACCGCACTTCCATGCTGGTGGTGCCCATCGTCGCCGCGCACGGCATGCTGTGTCCGAAGACCTCCTCGCGCGCGATCACCTCGCCGGCGGGCACCGCCGACACCATGGAGGTGCTGGCCGGCGTCGAACTGCCCATGGCGCGCCTGTCCGAGATCGTGCGCGAGCACCGCGGCTGCCTCGCATGGGGCGGCACCGCCCAATTGTCGCCCGCCGACGACGTGCTGATCTCGGTGGAGCGGCCGCTGTCCATCGATTCGCCGGGGCAGATGGTGGCCTCCATCCTGTCGAAGAAGATCGCCGCCGGCTCCACCCATCTCGTGCTCGACATCCCGGTGGGGCCCAGCGCCAAGGTGCGTTCCATGCCGGAGGCGCAGCGCCTGCGCAAGCTGTTCGAGTTCGTCGCCGCGCGCCTGAACCTGACGCTCGACGTGGTGATCACCGACGGCCGCCAGCCCATCGGCTGCGGCATCGGCCCGGTGCTGGAGGCCCGCGACGTGATGCGGGTGCTGGAGAACGATCCGCGCGCACCGGTGGACCTGCGCCAGAAGGCACTGCGGCTGGCCGGGCGCATGCTGGAGTTCGATCCCGACGTGCGGGGCGGCGACGGCTTTGCGATCGCGCGCGACATCCTCGATTCCGGCCGCGCGCTGGCGAAGATGAATGCGATCGTCCATGCCCAGGGGGCCCGGCCGTTCGACCACAACGCGCCGGAACTCGCGCGGCTCGACTTCACCGTGGCCGCGCCCGCCGCAGGCGTGGTGACCGCCATCGACAACCATCAGCTCGCCCGCATCGCGCGCCTGGCCGGCGCCCCCAAGGTGCGCGGCGCGGGCGTCGACCTGCTGCGCAAGCTGGGCGATCCGGTGGATGCGGGCGGGATCCTGTACCGGGTGCATGCCGACTTCCCCGCCGACCTCGAGTTCGCCCGCCAGGCCGCCGTGCGCGCGAGCGGCTACACGATAGGCGATGCCCGCGAAGTGCCGCACATGTACGTGGAGTTCTGATGGGCGCGGCGCTGCTCTTTTTCGACGACGAACGCGGCGCCGCCGCGCGCCTGGCGCAGGCCGCCGGGCTCGAACCGGCCTGCATCGAACGCCACCGCTTCCCCGACGACGAACTGCGCCTGCGCCTGCCCGTCGGCGCCGACGGCCGGCTGCCGCCGCGCGTGGTGCTGTTCCGCAGCCTGGCGCGCCCCAACGAAAAGCTCGTCGAACTGCTGCTCGCCGCGCGCACCGCGCGCACGCTCGGCGCCCGCCAACTGGTCCTGGTCGCCCCCTACCTCGCCTACATGCGCCAGGACGCCGCCTTCCGCCCCGGCGAGGCGGTCAGCCAGCGCGTGGTGGGCGACTTCCTCGGCAGCCTGTTCGATGCGCTCGTCACGCTGGACCCGCATCTGCACCGCGTCGCCGCGCTGTCCGAGGCGGTGCCGCTGCCGCATGCGGTGGCCCTGTCGGCGGCGCCGCTGCTGGCCGACCTGATCGCCGCCCGCTGCACGGCGCCGGTGCTGATCGGCCCCGACGCCGAATCGGCGCAGTGGGTCGGCGCCGCGGCCGCGCGCCACGGCTTCGATCACGCGGTGTGCACCAAGCACCGGCACGGCGATCACGAGGTGGACATCGAACTGCCGCCGCGGGACGTGCGCGGCCGCGCCGTGGTGCTGCTGGACGACGTCGCGAGTTCGGGGCGCACGCTGGCGCGGGCCGCCCTGCTGCTGCGCCGGGCGGGCGCCGCCAGCGTGGACGTGGCCGTCACCCACGCCCTCTTTGCCGGCGATGCGCTGCAGGCCATTCTTGCCGCCGGCGTCGGAAGGGTGTGGAGCACCGACTGCATCGCCCACCCCACCAACGCCGTTGGTGTGGCGCCGTTGCTGGCCGCCGCGCTGCGCGAACTGCCCGGCCCGGCGGCCTGATCCCGAACCCGTTCCGGGCGATACCGCTGGGCCTCGTCCCGCTGCAGATCGATTTTCCGTTCGACGGTCCCGGGGCGGCGGCATGGCGGCGGGGCGCATCGGCCGTGCGCCGCCGCAGCGAGGCCCGCGGGCGATGACGATTGCCGCGCCGCAGTGTTAGGATTCGGCCCTGAGTCGATCTCCAAGACAGCCAGCGCGGCGCCGCGGCCAGCAGTCGTCCGGCACGGCCCTTTTCTGAGGAATGATGTGGAACAGTCGGTAAGGACCGTCGTATTTGTCGACCTGACGGGCAGTACCGGTTTGTTCGAATCGGTCGGCAACGTGCTTGCGACGCAGATCGTCACGCGCTGCACGCAGGCGATCGGCCGCCATTTCGCACGTGCCGGCGGCCAGGTCGTCAAGTATCTGGGCGACGGCGTGCTGGTGCTCTTCGGCGATACCGTCGCCGCGGTCGAAGCCTGCGCGCGGGTCAAGGACCTGCTTGCCGAACTCGACATCGCCGAACTGCGCGGCGCGCCGCTGGAGGCCAAGACCGGCATCGAGCGCGGCCTCATCGTCGAGCACGACGGCGACTGCTACGGCGATGCGGTCAACGTCGCCGCCCGCCTGAGCGATCTGGCCCAGCCCGGCGAGATCCTCGTCGGCGAGTCCGTCCATGCCTGCCTGCCCGATTTCCACCGCGTCGGCTGCCACAACCTGGACCGCATCACCATCCGCGGCAAGGCCGAGCCGATGCGGGTGTGGCGCATCGACTGGGCGCGCACCGCCGAGACGACGCTGACCGCGCCGCTGGAATTCTTCGAGCTGCAGGGCGAACGGTCCGCGCTGCAGCGCATCGACCTCGACTGCATGGACCAGCATCTGCAGCTCGAACCGCGCAACGGGCCGCTGATCATCGGGCGCGGCCAGGACGCGGGCTTCCAGGTGAACGACCAGCGCGTGTCGCGGCGCCATGCCCGCATCGAGTGGAACGGCGGCCAGTGCGTGCTGAGCGACTCCAGCAGCAACGGCACGTGGGTGCGCTTCGCCGGTTCGCCGGTGGCGGTGATGCTGCGGCGCGACAACTGTACGCTGAACGGCGAGGGCGAAATCGGCCTCGGCGCCACGCCGGACGATTTCACCGCGCCGACGGTGAGCTTTCGCGTCATCAACGACGCCTGAGCGGCTGCGCCGGGCCGCCGGCGAGCGGCGCGGTTTCGCCTGGCCGGCAGGCGCATCGGGCGCCGGCGGCGCCGGGAGCAGGCCATGCCGCACGATGCAGGCAGCGTTGCGCAGACGCCCGCGGGCGATGCGGTGGTCATCGCCGGCGCCGGCCCGGCGGGCCTGGCTGCCGCCATCACGCTGGCGCGCGCCGGGCGCCGGGTGGTGGTACATGAGGCCCGCCGCGAGGTCGGATACCGTTTCGGCACAGACCTGCAGGGGCTGGAAAACTGGTCCAGCCGCGACGACGTGCTCGACGAACTGCGCCGCGACGGCCTGGGCACCGCCTTCGCGCATCTCGGATGCAGCGCGGGTGTCGCCTTCGACGCCTGGGACGTCTCCTACCCGCTGGCCGCTTCAAGCCCTCTCGTCTATGTGGTCGAGCGCGGTCCGCGGCCGGGCAGCCTGGACCATGCGCTGCAGCAGCAGGCGCTCGCGCTGGGCGTGGAACTGCGCTTCGGCAGCCGCGTGCGCGACGCCGGCGCGGCGCGCATCCTCGCCACCGGACCGACGCATGCCGACGCCATCGCCGCTGGCTACCACTTCGAGACCCGCATGGCCGACGGCTTTTGGCTGGTGCTGGACGACGCGCTCGCGCCGTGCGGCTATGCCTACCTGCTGGTCATGGGCGGCCGGGGTACGGTGAAGAGCTGCATGTTCGCGGATTTCGGCCGCCAGCAGCGATACGTCGAGCGCACGGTGGCGCGCTTCCGGCGCCTGGCCGGCCTCGACATGCGGGCGCCGCGCTTCCATGCCGGGGTCGGCAACATCCTGCTGCCGCGCACGGCCATGGAAGGGGCGAGCGCGGTCGTCGGCGAGCGCGCCGGTTTCCAGGATGCGCTGGCCGGCTTCGGCATGCGCCACGCGATGCGTTCGGGCGTGCTGGCCGCCCGCGCGCTGCTCGAAGGGTGCGACTACGACAGCCTGTGGCGCGGCCGCATGGCCCCTGCGTTGCGTGCCTCGCTGGTCAACCGCGCGCTGTACACCATGCTCGGCAACCGCGGCTACCGCTGGCTGCTGCGTGTGCAGGCCGCCAGCGGCGATACGCGGGCCTTCCTGCGCTGGCTGTACGGTGCCGGCCTGCTCGGCCGCGGCCTGCTGCCGTGGGCACGGCGGCGGTTCTGCAGCCGGCGTGAGGCGCCGCAGCCGCGCTGACGCGGATCGGTGCGACCGCGCGGGGGAGGGCGCGCGCCCGTCCGCGGCGCGCCGTCAGTCCGGGGCCGGGCCCGATGCGTCCCGCCGGCGATCCCCGCGCATCTGCCACCCCTTCACCCAGGCATAGATCGCCGGAATCACCGCCAGCGTCAGCACGGTGGACGAGAGCATGCCGCCCACCATCGGCGCGGCGATGCGGCTCATCACCTCGCTGCCGGTGCCGCTGCTCCACATGATGGGCAAGAGGCCGGCCATGATGGCGACCACCGTCATCATCTTCGGCCGCACGCGCTCGACGGCGCCGTCCATGATCGCCGCGGAGAGGTCGGCGGCGGTCGGCTGCGCCCCTGCCGCGCGGCGCCTCGCCTTGGCCGCTTCCCACGCGTGGTCGAGGTAGATCAGCATGATGACGCCCGTTTCGGCGGCGACGCCGGCCAGCGCGATGAAGCCGACCGCCACCGCCACGCTCATCTGGTAGTCCAGCCACCACATCAGCCATATGCCGCCGACCAGCGCGAAGGGCACCGACAGCATCACGATCAGGGTTTCGGTCAGGCGGCGGAAGTTCAGGTACAGCAGCACGAAGATCAGGCCCAGCGTCAGCGGCAGCACGATCTTCATCCGCTCCCTGGCGCGCTCCATGTTCTCGAACTGGCCGCTCCAGGTGGCGTAGTAGCCGGGCGGAAAGCTCACCTGCTCCGCCACCGCCTGGCGCGCGCGCTTCACGAAGGCGCCGATGTCGGCATCGCGGGTGTCCACATACACGTAGGCGGCCAGCAGCGCGTTCTCGGTGCGGATGCCCGAGGGGCCCTGGGTGAGGCGCACGTCGGCGAGCTGGCCGAGGGGGACGGGGCCGTTTTCCGTCGGCACATAGACCTCGCGCGCGATGCGCTGCGCGTCGTCGCGCAGGCCGCGCGGGTAGCGCACGCCGACGCCGTAGCGCTCCAGCCCTTCGACGGTGGTCGTCACCCGCTCGCCGCCGAGCGCGGTGGCGATCACCTCCTGCACCATGTCCATGCTCAGCCCGTGGCGCGCGAGCTGCTCGCGCCGCGGCTCGATGTCCAGGTAGTAGCCGCCGGCGACGCGCTCGGCGTAGGCGCTGGCGGTGCCGGGCACGCTGCGCACCGCGGCCTCGACCTGTCTGGCCACCTTCTCGATGGTCGCCAGGTCCTTGCCGAACACCTTCACGCCCACCGGCGTGCGGATGCCGGTGCTGAGCATGTCGATGCGCGCCTTGATCGGCATGGTCCACGAGTTCGCCAGGCCGGGGAATTTCAGCGCCGCGTCCATCTCGGCGACCAGCTTGTCGGTCGTCATGCCCGGCCGCCACGCCTGGTGCGGCTTGAGGTTGATGATGGTCTCGAACATCTCCAGCGGCGCCGGGTCGGTGGCGGTGCTGGCGCGGCCGGCCTTGCCATATACCGATTCGACCTCGGGAAAGGTCTTGATGATGCGGTTGGTGGTGGCGAGCAGGCGCCCGGCCTCGGTCACCGACATGCCGGGCAGCGCCGCCGGCATGTAGAACAGCGTGCCCTCGTCGAGCGTCGGCATGAATTCCGAGCCGAGCTGGCGCGCCGGCGCCACCGTCGCCGCCATCGCGGCCAGCGCCAGCAGCAGCGTCGGCCCCTTGAAGCGCAGCACGGCGCCGATGACCGGCCGGTACAGCCGGACGAGGACGCGGTTCACCGGGTTGCGGGCCTCGGGCAGGATGCGCCCGCGCACGAAGTACAGCATCAGCACCGGCACCAGCGTCACCGACAGCAGCGCGGCGCCGGCCATGGCGAAGGTCTTGGTGTAGGCCAGCGGCGAGAACAGGCGCCGTTCCTGGCCTTCCAGTGCGAACACCGGCAGGAAGGACACGGTGATGACGAGCAGCGAGAAGAACAGCGCCGGGCCGACCTGCTTGCACGCCTGGATCAGCGCGGCGGCGCGCTCGGCGCGCGGCGGGCCGCCGCGCTGCCCGGCGTACTGCGCGTCGAGCTGTTCCAGCCGCTTGTGCGCGTTCTCGATCATCACGATCGCCGCATCCACCATGGCGCCGATCGCGATCGCGATGCCGCCCAGGCTCATGATGTTGGAGCCCAGCCCGAGCGCGCGCATGGCGATGAAGGCGATCAGGATGCCCAGCGGCAGCGTGACGATCGCCACCAGCGCGCTGCGCACGTGCAGCAGGAACACCACGCACACCGCTGCCACGATCAGGCTTTCCTCGAACAGCGTCCAGCGCAGGTTGGCGATGGCCTGTTCGATGAGGCCGGAGCGGTCGTACACCGGCACGATTTCGGCGCCGGGCGGCAGGCCGGGGGCGATCTCGGCGATCTTCGCCTTCACCCCGGCGATCACGTCGAGCGCGTTCTGGCCGAAGCGCGCCATCACGATGCCCGAGGCCACCTCGCCCTCGCCGTTGAGTTCGGCGATGCCGCGGCGCTCCGCCGGCACCAGTTCGACGCGGCCCACGTCGGCGATGCGCACCGGCGTGCCGCGCCCGGCCTTCAGCACGATGGCGGCGATGTCGTCCGCGCCGCGCAGGTAGCCGCGGCCGCGCACCATGTATTCCTTTTCGGCCAGTTCCACGACGCGGCCGCCGACGTCGCGGTTGGAGGCGCGGATCGCCTTCGTCACCTCGTCGAGCGCAATGCCGTAGCCCGCCAGCCGCTGCGGATCGACGGTGACCTGGTACTCGCGCACGAAGCCGCCCAGGCTCGCCACCTCGGCCACGCCCTGCGCCTTGGTGAGCTGGTAGCGCACGTACCAGTCCTGCAGGCTGCGGGTGTCGGCGAGGCTCATGTCCTTGCCCGTCAGCGCGTACTGGAACACCCAGCCCACGCCGGTCGCGTCCGGCCCCATCTGCGGCGCCACGCCCTGCGGCAGCCGGCCGGCCACCGAGCCGAGGTATTCCAGCACGCGGGCGCGCGCCCAGTAGATGTCGGTGCCGTCCTCGAAGATCACATACACGTACGACGCGCCGAACATCGAGAAGCCGCGCACCGTCTTCGCCCGCGGCACCGCCAGCATGGACGTGGCGAGCGGATAGGTGACCTGGTCTTCCACCACCTGCGGCGCCTGGCCGGGAAAGTCGGTGTAGATGATGACCTGCACGTCCGACAGGTCGGGCAGGGCGTCGAGCGGCGTGTGCTTCACCGCGTAGAGGCCGCCGCCCACCAGGAACAGCGTCGCCAGCAGGACCAGGAAGGCGTTGTGCGCCGACCAGTCGATGACGCGGCCGAGCAGGCCGGAGCCCGCTTCCGCCGCGGCCGCTCCGGTCGTGGCTGCCTCCGTTGCGCCTTCCACCGCGCTCTCGCCGGACGCTTGCCGCATGTCAATGCCCCTCGTGCGCCGTGCCGGCGGCCGGCGGCGTAGCCTCGTCGATGCGGGTGACGACGAATTCGCCCGGCGCGCGCTGCTCGAACTCGAAGCGGACCGCCGTGCCCGGCGCGAGTCCGGCGGCGAGATCCGGCCGCGCGAGGCCGAAGTCCATGCTCATCTCCGGCCAGTTCAGGGCCGGGATGGGGCCGTGGGCCAGCGTCACGCTGTTCGCCGCCAGGTCCACCGCCTCGATCACGCCTTCGGCGCGATACGCCGCCGCGGCCACACCGCCGCCCGCATCGCCGTCGGCGAAACCGGACAGCGCCGCCTTGAGCTGGCTTTCCGAATCCAGCAGGAAGTTCGCCGACACCACCACGCGCTCGCCCGCGCGCAGGCCCTCGCGCACCTCGACGTAGTCCCGCCCGCGCGCGCCCAGTTTCACCGGCTGCGGCCGGAAGCGGCCCTCGTCCAGCGCCAGCAGCACGACCTGGCGGATGCCGTCGTCGATGACGGCCGAGGCTGGCACGGCGAGGCGCGGCGTGCCGGCGCCGGTGGCGAGTTCGACGTGCGCGAACATGCCCGGGCGCAGCAGCCCCTCGCGGTTCGGCAGTTCCAGCCGCAGCCGGGTGCTGCGGGTGGCGGCGTCCAGCGTCGGGTAGATGTAGCCCACGCGCGCGGTGAAGCTGCGGCCGGGGTAGGCCGGCAGCGTCACCGCCGCGGCCTGGCCGACCCGCACCCGCGCCAGATCCTGCTCGAACACGTCGGCGATGACCCACACCGAGGACAGGTCGGCGATGCGGTAGATCGTCTCGCCGGGCATGAAGCGCGCGCCCTGCACCGCGTTCTTTTCCAGCACCACGCCGCCGGCCGGCGAGGCAAAGGTCTGGCGCTCGCCCGTCTGGCCGGCGACCTCCAGGTTGCGCAGCCGGGCACGCGCAGCCTCGGCCAGGCGCTGCGCGGATTGTGCGGCGGCGGGGTCGATTTCGGCGCTGTCTTTCCGCAGGCGTTCGGCGATGCGCAGTTCCTCGCCCGCCGACTGCAGCTCCGGGCTGTAGGCGGTGAACAGCGGCTGGCCGCGGCGCACCGGATCGCCGATCGCATTCACGTGCAGGCGCTCGATCCAGCCCTCGAAGCGTGGCGCCACCTCGACCACCGCGCGCTCGTCGATCTCCACCCGGCCGACCGCGCGCAGCGCTTCGTCCACCACGCGCTCCCCGGCCGGCTCCGTCTTGACGCCCAGCGTCTGGATGCGCGCCGGGCTGACGGCCACCGTGCCGCCGTCGTCCGGTCGGTCGTCGGCATACACCGGGATGTAGTCCATGCCCATCGAATCCTTCTTCGGCACCGGCGAGGTGTCGGGCAGGCCCATCGGGTTGCGGTAGTACAGGATCTTGCGCTCGCCGCCGGCCGGCGCGGGCGCCGGGGCGCCGCCGCCTTCGCCCGCGCCGCGGCTGCCGAGCAGGTAACCCGCGCCCAGCGCGAGGATGGCCACTGCGGCGGCCAGCGTCAGTTGCAGGGCGGGCTTCATCGGATGTCTCCGGCCAGTTTCTCGATGTCGGCGAGCGCCATGCGGGTATCGACCTCGGCCTGCAGCAGCGCCATGCGGGTGTCGGTGATCTGCCGCTCGGCCTCCAGCGCCGAGTCGAAATCGACCCGGCCGTTGGCGAAGGCCGCGCGCGTGGCGTCGCGCGTCGCCTCAGCCTGCGGCAGCAGGGTGCCCCGCAGCAGGCGCACGGTGTCGCGTCCGCTGGCGAAGGCGGCATGCGCGCGGCCGAGTTCGCCCATCAGCTTCGCCTCGGCGGCGGCGCGGCGGGCATCCGCCGCCGCTTCCATGCTCAGGGCCTCGCGTTCGCGCGCACGGCGGGCCGGCTGCTGCAAGGGGATCATGACCTCGAACATCACATCCCACGACTGCTCGCCGCCGCGCGGCCGGTTGTTGGTCAGGCCCACGGCGAAGTCGGGGTAGCGTTCGCGCCAAGTCCGCTCGCGTTCCAGCCGTGCCGCCTCCATGCCGTGCGTTTCCGCGGCCAACGCCGGGCTGAAGCCGCGCGCCCGCTCGGCCAGCGCCGCGAACTCCGGCACCGGCGGCAGCGGGGAAAGTTCGCCCGGCGCCGCCAGCGGCGCATCGGCCGCGCGCGCCAGCAGGGCGTTGAGTGCCGCCATGGCCCCTTGCCGGCGCTGCTCCACCGCCACCAGCGCCACCCGCTGCACGGTGATCTCGCGCTGCGCGCGCAGCACCGCCGCCTGCGGCAGCAGGCCGGCGCGGTAGCGCGCCAGCGCCGTTTCCTCCAGACCCTGCATCAGCACCAGCGCGTTGCGCGCCAGTCCCGCCTCGCGGTCGGCCGCGTAGTGCCGCAGCCAGGCCGCTTTGATGTCGGCCTCCAGGTTCAGCCAGGCTACATCGCGGTTCGCATCCGCGCGTGCCGCCAGCGCGCCGGCGGCCTGCGATGCCAGCTCGCGCTTGCCCCAGCCGGGCAGCGGCTGCGTGATGCGATAGCGCGTCTCGCCCACCTGGCCCGGCAGCAGCGAAGCCGATCCGCCGCGCATGGCATTGGTGAAATCCATCAGCTCCAGTTGGAAGGTCGGGTCGGGCAGGGCGCCCGCGGCGTCCGCCCGTCCGCGTGCGGCGTCCGCCTCGGCCCGTTCCAGCGCGTACATCGGGCTGTTCCGGCGGGCATGCTCGATCAGCCCGGCGACGCCCGCACCGGGCGCGCCCGGATCGGCCGGCGCCGGGCCGGCGGCGAAGACCGACAGCGCCACGATCAGCGCCGGCCCGAGGCGCCGCCGCACCAAGGCAGTTGTGATAACCATCGGAAGTGATTCCACGGACAGGCTCTCGTGTTCCGCCGCCGGGCAGGCGCCGACAGGTTCCGCGGCCCGCGGCACGCAGACTCCGCCGGCCCGGGGAAGGCGGACTGAATGGAATGCCGGCCCGGCGCGCTACCGCGCCGGTTCCAGCACCGTCACGGTATAGACGCCACCCACCTTCTCGACCCTGAAGCGGACCTTGTCCTCCGCCCTGACCCTGTCGACCATCGCCGCATCGCTCACGCGGAACACCATCGTCATCGGCGGCATGCCCAGGTTGTCGAGCGGGCCATGGGCGATGGTCAGCTTGCCCGCGGCCTTGTCCACCTTCTTCACCGTTCCCTCCGAGAGTGCGGCCGCGGCGGCGGCGGGGGGCGTGGCCGCGTGGTGCGCGTCGTGCCCGGATGTGGCCCGGGCCGGCGCGGCGGAAAGCAGGGACAGGCAGATCGCCGACAGGGCGAGAGGGATCTTCATGCGGGACTCCAGCGATGGCGGAAACGTGCCGCCAAGTGTGCCGGCGCCTGCCGGACAGCGCGCTGACGCGGGGATTACATTTGTGTCAGCTTCGGCCGGCAGTGGGTAGAAGGCCGGGGCAGGGCCGTGCTCGGGACGGCTGGCGCAGGGGCCTATGCATCAGACCGATTCGCAGAGGGGTTTCGGCACCGACATGGCAGATCGACGGAGGTCTGCGGGGCAGATGCGCCGCCGGTCCGTGAGGATGCGCATCGGACACGAAAACCGGCGCGCGTGGGGCTGCGGAGCATTCTTGCACCCGGCTCCATGACGAATGGAGCCGGGATCTCGCATGGGAGTCTATTTCCAGCTTGCAGCAATGATGGATGAAAGCGCGGCCTGATGTTCCGGAGGAAGCGTGGTCTGCCCCGCAGGCGGTGGGTTGAAGGCCGCCATTGCAGAGACCAACGCATTGACCTGACTGTCGAGCAGCGTCAGGCCATCGGCGGTGGTGAACTTCTCGATATGGTAGGCGGTGCCCGAATACCAATCGTTGACCGTGATCTTGTCTCCGGTACCGATGACGCTGACCTCGAGGTTGCTGCCGACGCGGCGGAACCACAGGTCGTCGGAGTCGATGCCTTCGCCGAACTGCATCACGTCCGTGTAACCCGAGTAGGGCGTGTAGTCGGTGATCGTATCGACCCCGTCGCCGAGGTTGAACACGTAGCTGTCGGCATAGTAGCTGCCCGTGATCGTGTCGTTGCCCGCGCCGCCGGCCAGCACATTGTTCGACGAGGTCGCCGCCACCAGCAGGCGGTCATTGCCCGCCCCGCCATCGAGCACGTTGCGGCCCTTGCCGCCATCGAGCACGTCGTTGCCGGCGCCGCCCGACAGGATGTCGTTGCCGCTCCAGCCCGTCAGCGTGTCGCTGCCGTCCGTGCCGATCTGCTCCAGCCCGCTGGCCGCGATCTGCGACCACGTCCACGCGGTGCCGTCGGCAAAGCGGACCGTCTCGATCAGGTAGTCCGTCACCGCCGACGCACTCGAATCCGTGTAGTCGAACCAGTTCTTGACCACCACCCGGTCGGTGCCGTTGCGATGCGTGAACACCAAGTCCAGTCCCGAGCGCAGCGTCCGGATGTCCGAGGCCGCGATGCCTTCGCCGAACTGCAGCACGTCCGTGTAACCCGAGTAGGGCGTGTAGTCGGTGATCGTGTCGACGCCGTCGCCTAGGTTGAACACGTAGGTGTCGGCGTAGTAGCTGCCCGTGATCGTGTCGTTGCCCGCGCCGCCGACCAGCACATTGTTCGACGAGGTCGCCGCCACCAGCAGGCGGTCATTGCCCGCCCCGCCATCGAGCACGTTGCGACCCTTGCCGCCATCGAGCACGTCGTTGCCGGCGCCGCCCGACAGAATGTCGTTGCCGCTCCAGCCCGTCAGCGTGTCGCTGCCGTCCGTGCCGATCTGCTCCAGCCCGCTGGCCGCGATCTGCGACCACGTCCACGCGGTGCCGTCGGCAAAGCGGACCGTCTCGATCAGGTAGTCCGTCACCGCCGACGCACTCGAATCCGTGTAGTCGAACCAGTTCTTGACCACCACCCGGTCGGTGCCGTTGCGGTGCGCGAACACCAAGTCCAGTCCCGAGCGCAGCGTCCGGATGTCCGAGGCCGCGATGCCTTCGCCGAACTGCAGCACGTCCGTGTAACCCGTGTAGGGCGTGTAATCGGTGATCGTGTCGACCCCGTCGCCGAGGTTGAACACGTAGGTGTCGGCGTAGTAACTACCCGTGATCGTGTCGTTGCCCGCGCCGCCGGCCAGCACATTGTTCGACGAGGTCGCCGCCACCAGCAGGCGGTCATTGCCCGCCCCGCCATCGAGCACGTTGCGGCCCTTGCCGCCATCGAGCACGTCGTTGCCGGCGCCGCCCGACAGAATGTCGTTGCCGCTCCAGCCCGTCAGCGTGTCGCTGCCGTCCGTGCCGATCTGCTCCAGCCCGCTGGCCGCGATCTGCGACCACGTCCACGCGGTGCCGTCGGCAAAGCGGACCGTCTCGATCAGGTAGCCCGTCACCGCCGACGCACTCGAATCCGTGTAGTCGAACCAGTTCTTGACCACCACCCGGTCGGTACCGTTGCGGTGCGCGAACACCAAGTCCAGTCCCGAGCGCAGCGTCCGGATGTCCGAGGCCGCGATGCCTTCGCCGAACTGCAGCACGTCCGTGTAACCCGTGTAGGGCGTGTAATCGGTGATCGTGTCGACGCCGTCGCCTAGGTTGAACACGTAGGTGTCGGCATAGTAGCTGCCCGTGATCGTGTCGTTGCCCGCGCCGCCGGCCAGCACATTGTTCGACGAGGTCGCCGCCACCAGCAGGCGGTCATTGCCCGCCCCGCCATCGAGCACGTTGCGGCCCTTGCCGCCATCGAGCACGTCGTTGCCGGCGCCGCCCGACAGGATGTCGTTGCCGCTCCAGCCCGTCAGCGTGTCGCTGCCGTCCGTGCCGACCTGCTCCAGCCCGCTGGCCGCGATCTGCGACCACGTCCACGCGGTGCCGTCGGCAAAGCGGACCGTCTCGATCAGGTAGTCCGTCACCGCCGACGCACTCGAATCCGTGTAGTCGAACCAGTTCTTGACCACCACCCGGTCGGTACCGTTGCGGTGCGCGAACACCAAGTCCAGTCCCGAGCGCAGCGTCCGGATGTCCGAGGCCGCGATGCCTTCGCCGAACTGCAGCACGTCCGTGTAACCCGTGTAGGACGTGTAGTCGGTGATCGTGTCGACGCCGTCGCCCAGGTTGAACACGTAGGTGTCGGCGTAGTAGCTGCCCGTGATCGTGTCGTTGCCCGTGCCGCCGGCCAGCACATTGTTCGACGAGGTCGCCGCCACCAGCAGGCGGTCATTGCCCGCCCCGCCATCGAGCACGTTGCGGCCCTTGCCGCCATCGAGCACGTCGTTGCCGGCGCCGCCCGACAGGATGTCGTTGCCGCTCCAGCCCGTCAGCGTGTCGCTGCCGTCCGTGCCGATCTGCTCCAGCCCGCTGGCCGCGATCTGCGACCACGTCCACGCGGTGCCGTCGGCAAAGCGGACCGTCTCGATCAGGTAGCCCGTCACCGCCGACGCACTCGAATCCGTGTAGTCGAACCAGTTCTTGACCACCACCCGGTCGGTACCGTTGCGGTGCGCGAACACCAAGTCCAGTCCCGAGCGCAGCGTCCGGATGTCCGAGGCCGCGATGCCTTCGCCGAACTGCAGCACGTCCGTGTAACCCGTGTAGGGCGTGTAATCGGTGATCGTGTCGACGCCGTCGCCTAGGTTGAACACGTAGGTGTCGGCATAGTAGCTGCCCGTGATCGTGTCGTTGCCCGCGCCGCCGGCCAGCACATTGTTCGACGAGGTCGCCGCCACCAGCAGCCGGTCATTGCCCGCCCCGCCATCGAGCACGTTGCGACCCTTGCCGCCATCGAGCACGTCGTTGCCGGCGCCGCCCGACAGAATGTCGTTGCCGCTCCAGCCCGTCAGCGTGTCGCTGCCGTCCGTGCCGATCTGCTCCAGCCCGCTGGCCGCGATCTGCGACCACGTCCACGCGGTGCCGTCGGCAAAGCGGACCGTCTCGATCAGGTAGTCCGTCACCGCCGACGCACTCGAATCCGTGTAGTCGAACCAGTTCTTGACCACCACCCGGTCGGTGCCGTTGCGATGCGTGAACACCAAGTCCAGTCCCGAGCGCAGCGTCCGGATGTCCGAGGCCGCGATGCCTTCGCCGAACTGCAGCACGTCCGTGTAACCCGTGTAGGGCGTGTAATCGGTGATCGTGTCGACGCCGTCGCCCAAGTTGAACACGTAGGTGTCGGCGTAGTAGCTGCCCGTGATCGTGTCGTTGCCTGCGCCGCCGGCCAGCACATTGTTCGACGAGGTCGCCGCCACCAGCAGCCGGTCATTGCCCGCCCCGCCATCGAGCACGTTGCGGCCCTTGCCGCCATCGAGCACGTCGTTGCCGGCGCCGCCCGACAGGATGTCATCTCCATCGCCGCCGGACAAAACATCATTGCCATTTCCGCCGTACAACTGGTCAGCTCCGGCGTCGCCCGACAATGTGTCGTTGCTTCCTTGTCCCACGATCAGGTCGTCGCCGGTAGTGCCCGTTACATTGCCTGAACCGATGATGTAGCCAAGTGCAGCAAAATCCACGCGCATGGCTTCGTCGATCGACAGTGCATCGGTCCACCCGACGATTCGTTCCGCTCCGTCCCATCCCATTGCCAAGAGCGCATCTCCCTGATGTTTGCGCAACTCGAGCACATCGAACATCGCGCTACGGGGATCTGTTGCATAAGCCTGATCGAGCAACGTCTCCATGGCGGCGAAATCGAATTTCAGCCCGCTGTCGTCGATCGTCAATTGCACCGCATCCAGATAAGGCTTCAGCCTCGTCTGCGAGAGCAGCCCTTCGTACACCGACTGTTTCAGTGCGTCATAGCTCTGCTGCAGCAGATCCAACTGACCTTGAGTATAAGAAACGTTCAGAATCCGTTCGGGCCATCCGAGAAGGATGACGGCACCACCGGATTGCCCATTCGACAATCCCACGGCGCCCGGCCTGAGTTCCCCATTCTGCGTCGGCAGATCGAAGAAATACTCCCCGTTGAACGCCTCGAGAATATGGATCTTGTTGCTCCACTCGGCGACGAGGCTCCGATACTCCGCGGTCAGCATACCGTTCCCGGCATCTGGTACATACCCTCCAAGGTAGGAGGTTTGCGAGGTTAGGTTCTTATCTCGTGTGACGTTCCCGAATCCCATGTACAGGAATGCAAAGCTCCCCGGATACCGCGAATCCAGGTCTTCCGCCATGCCGGAAGTGTCGGCCCACGCGTCGAGCAATTCGTCGAGAAGCGCCAATTGCGCGTCGCGCGTCGACGCCCGGCTGAATTGATCCAGCAGATCGGCCAGCCGACTGGATTGGCTTGCCGCTTCGCGCAGATCGCGGACACGGCCGGAGCCGCCCATGTCCGGCAGGGCTGCCGCCTGTTCGGTGATCTGGATCGGATTGGTGAATTCGCGGTAGAACGGATTGCTGGCCAGGTCCAGGTTGGCTGCCGTACCGACGCTGGCCGTGCTGCCGTCGGTGCGGGTAAAGCTCGCCGTGGCCGTCTGCGCGTTGCCGCCCGCAAGCGTCTTGGTCGTCCGGCTGACCTGGAGCGAGATGCTGGCAATGCCGGCGTCTCCAAGCGACATCAGTTCGCCCGCGTCGGAAACGCCGTCCTGATCCAGATCACGCCAAAGGCGGACGTTGCCGAATTGTGCGTCGGCCGCATCGAAAGTGCCGTCGCCGTTGCTGTCGAGATCGCGCAGGGCCGCGAACCCGTCCGTCGCCTTCTTTCCATTGGCGAGCACCGTATCGACCCCGAAGAGTTCCGCGCCGCCGTCGATGGCGCCGTTGCCGTTGCGGTCGAGCACCAGCAATGCATCATCAGCCTTGACCCAGCCCGTGCCGGTGCGGATGCCATCGCCGTCGTGGTCGAAGAGGACTGTGCCATCGGCCCCGCGGGTTTCGATGCCGTCGCCGTCGAGGTCCAGGGCGAGTGGGTCGACAGGAAGACGCCAGGCACGGGCACTGGAGAAGTAGGTGTTTGTGCCACGGTCGATGGGGCGCATGCCTTCGGGGAGGAAAAAATTCAGGAACTCATTGGCAAATTCATTCCCTAACGCGGAGGCCCAGCTATCACTGGCTTCAGGGCTAGTCAATGCGTCCCACACCTGCTCGCCAAGCCACTCCCCAGCTTTTCCCGCAATATAACCAGCAGCAATGGCCGCCACAATAGGACCACCCATGCTGACCACAATTGCTCCAGCGAGCGCTCCCATTCCAACGTCGAGAATTGCACCAAACGCATCGCGCCCAGTATTTTGGTCGCGATAGTAATTCTGAACCAAGACATCATTCATTGTCTTTACATCAGGAATTGCCTGAATTATGTCTTTTTGCACCGGAGACAGGCTTCTCCATGCATTGGCTATGCTAGACAGTGCTCCCGCAGATAACATATCAATCCCCTTCGTTAGAGTTAATAAATATTACAACCTCAATAAACCCGCGAAATGTCATAGACCAGCA
Organism: Thauera sp. K11; assembly: GCF_002354895.1. NCBI lineage: Bacteria > Pseudomonadati > Pseudomonadota > Betaproteobacteria > Rhodocyclales > Zoogloeaceae > Thauera > Thauera sinica. Next base: position 3,469,322 of record NZ_CP023439.1, on the reverse strand, counting down.
AATTACAATTAATGCCGATAAGAATGAAAAACCAATAGAGAAAGATGAGAGAAAACGACCAATAGATCCACTGCTTACGGGTGCTAAAAAAGCAATCAATGAAATTAATGGCATTACAAAGGAAAACAGGATTAATCTGTTACGGCCAGTAACTTTTCGGAAAAACATCTTCTTTGGTATGCACATGTATGACATTAAAATTATCGGGAAAAATAGTATGAGTACGCAAAAATGTACTTTTGCCATCAATGCATTAAAGACGGCTCCATGTTCAATTGATTTTACGGCAGGGATAAATTCAAGAAATCTCAAAATCTCAGCAAGATTCTTTATTAAATCATTCGGAATTATCTCCAGTGCGATATAAATTAAATATGAGGCGGCTATCCAAAATATGGAGGCGGTTTCATCTGTTTTGGTTAGAAAGGAGCGGCAGTAATTGGTATATATCATTTATGTGAACTATCCAAAGACGGACAGGAAGGAAATTGATGGTAATCACTATAAAACCTAACAAAATACATTAAATGCAAAACCATTCCGGATATCATTGTATAGATCATAGATTCTAGTCATTACAGCCTCCCATTAATTATGCTCGCACTCATCACAACTCATTTCACCAGCAGGCGTAATTCTTACCTCAAGCACGCAAGACCTTGCCGTCACGAAGAACTCACATCCAGCGCGTTTGCGTAATTGCCCATTGCTTACTGTAAACTCAATTTCATACACATTACGCCCCTCGACCACAGGCACATCGGAGAACCCGTGCGCCCCCCTTGGAATACTTACCAACGGCTTAGTCAACTTATTTCCATTTATCGCAAACCCGTCGATAATTACATCGTCGTCCAACCCATTCCTAATGAAAACCATCGACTCTGACCGAAAAGAGAAAAATACATATAACAATCCGAGTAATGTTGTGATCGCAAGCACCAGAACCAAAAATATGAAGTATCTCTTTATCATAATTATGATAAATGGTATCTATATAAAATTTTATTTGACAGTTTAAAACTTGAAAAATGACATTGCCGCTCGATACACCCCACTGATCAAATAATCCACCACCCCCTTCACCGTTCCCCCAAACTTTCATCCATCGTCTGCAACACCGGGCTAAGGAAATACTCGATTACCCTTCGGTGCCCGGTCTTGATCTCCGCCGTCACCGCCATGCCTGCGGCCAGATTCACCGTCCGCTCGTCGACCTGCAGCGTCGAACGCTCCAGCTTCAACCTCACCGGAAACACCAATCCGCGCTGCTCGTCGGTCACTGCATCGTTGGAAATGAAACTGACTTCGGCCGGAATCGTGCCGTAGCGGGTGAAGGGAAAGGTTTCGATCTTGATCTCGGCATGCTGGCCGGGCTTGACGAAGCCGACGTCCTTGTTTTCCAGCACCGCCTCGACTTCCGCCGAATAATCGTTGGGTACGACCACCATCAGCGGCTGGGCCGGCGTGACGACGCCGCCCTCGGTGTGGATGGCCAGTTGCTGCACGGTGCCGTCGACGGGGGCGGTGAGCCGCATCAGGCGGGACTTGTTCTCGGTCTTGGTGACTTCGGCCTGCAGGCTCGCAGCCTGCTGTTCGGCCTCCGTGAGTTCGGCGGTGACGCCGCGCAGGAACTCGGCCTGCCAGGCGCTGCGGTTGGCGCGGCCTTGGGCGATGGTCTGGCCCAGTTCGGCGAGTTTGGCGCGCTGGTAGGCGAGGTCGCGTTCGATCTCGATGCGCGCCTGTTCCTGTTCCAGGTAGCCGTGCTGGGAGACGAAGGCGCGTTCGACCAGGTTCTTGTAGTCGGCCTCGCGCCGGCGGGCGATGGGCAACGTGGCGTCGAGTTTGGCGACCAGTTCGCGGGTGGCGGATTGCTCGGCCTGGGCACGGGCGATTTCGCCGTCGAAGGCGCGTAGCCGGCTGCGGTATTCCTCGAACTGGCGGGTGAGCAGTTGCGTTTCAGCCAGGCGCCGGCTGGCCGGGATGTCGGAGAGTTCAGGTTGGGCGGGCAAGGCTGGCAGACCGGCGTTCTCGCCCCGTTCCAGGCTGGCGAGCAGGCTGCGGGCGCGCTCGGCCTTGAGCCGCGCGGTGGCCCAGGCTTCGCGCGCCTGGGCGTCCTCGGCGCCGGCCGCGGTGGCGTCGAGTTCGACCAGCAGGTCGCCCGCGTGCACGGCCTGGCCGTCGGCGACGTGGATGCGCCGCACGGCCGCGGTCTCGATCGGCTGGATGACCTGGGCGCGGGTGCTGGGGATGATCTTGCCGGAGGCGCTGGCGACGGTGTCGATGCGGCCGAGGATGGACCAGGCGAGCGCGATGGCGAAGGCGATGATCAGCGTCCACATCAGCACGCGCGGCAGCGGGCTGGGCGGGGTGTCCTGCAGTTCGAGCGCGGCGGGAAGGAATTCCCTTTCGAGCGCGCCGCGCGGGGTGGGGGCGAGCTGGTGGCGAACGTTCCAGGCGGCCGCGAAGACGCGCTTGTAGCGGGCCAGCAGGTCCAGCGCGGCCTCAAGGGTAGGCTTGGCGATCATGGCTTACCCTGCTGCAAGGCATAGAGCTTGGCGTAGGTGCCGTTGGGGCGTTCCTTGAGTTCGCCGTGGTGGCCTTCCTCGATGAGTTCGCCGTGGTCCATGACCAGGATGCGGTGGGCGTCCTTCACCGCCGAGAGGCGGTGGGCGATGACGATGACGGTGCGGCCCCGGCAGATGTCGCGCATGTTGTCCTGGATGATGCGTTCGGATTCGTAGTCGAGCGCGCTGGTAGCCTCGTCGAGGATGAGGATGCGCGGGTTGGTGATGAGGGCACGGGCAATTGCGATGCGCTGGCGCTGGCCGCCGGAGAGCGTGGCGCCGTGCTCGCCCACCGGGGTGTCGTAGGCTTGCGGGAGCTGCATGATGAAGTCGTGCGCGCCGGCGAGTTTCGCGGCGGCGATCACGGCTTCGAGCGGGGCGCCGGGGTCGGTGAGTGCGATGTTGTCGCGGATGGAGCGGGCGAAGAGCATGTTCTCCTGCAGCACCACGCCGATCTGGCGGCGCAGCCAGACCGGGTCGGCGAGCGCGAGATCGACGCCGTCGACCAGCACGCGGCCGCGTTCGGGCACGTAGAGGCGCTGGACCAGTTTGGTGAGCGTGCTCTTGCCCGAGCCGGAGCGCCCGACGATGCCGATGATTTCGCCCGGCGCGATGGCGAAGGACACGCCCTTGAGGATCTCCGCGCCGTCCGGGCGGTAGCGGAAGCGCACCTGTTCGAATTCGATGCGTCCCTGCATCGCCGGCAGCGCCGTGCGGCTGGTGGGCAGTTCGGTGCGGGTGTTGAGGATGTCGCCGAGGCGCGCCATCGAAATGCCGGTCTGCTGGAAGTCCTGCCACAGGTTGGCGAGCCGCATGATGGGCTGCGAGACGCGCCCGGCGAGCATGTTGAAGGCGATCAGCCCGCCCACGGTGAGCGCGCCGTCGATCACCTGATAAGCGCCCAGCCACAGGATGGCGACCGTGGTGAGCTTGCCGATGAGGCCCACGCCTTCGGATGCCCAGGCGCCCAGGCGGGTGACGCGAAAGCCGGCCGCGACGTAGCCGGCGAGCTGGTTGTCCCAATGGCGGGTGAAGTGCGGTTCGACCGCCATCGCCTTGACCGTCTGGATGTTGGCGACCGATTCGACCAGGAATGCCTGGTTGTCCGCGCCGCGCTGGAATTTTTCGTTGAGGCGGCGGCGCAGCAGCGGGGTGACGCCGATGGAAAGCGCAGCGTAGAGCGGCAGGGTGGCGAGCACGACGAGCGTGAGCCAGACCGAGTACCAGGCCATGACCGCGATGAAGACGATGGAGAAGAAGAGGTCGAGCACCAGCGTGAGCGCCTGGCCGGTGAGGAACTGGCGGATGTTCTCCAGTTCGCGCACGCGCGCGACCGAGTCGCCGACGCGGCGGGCTTCGAAGTAGGCCAGCGGCAGGTCGAGCAGGTGGCGGAAGAGGCGTGCGCCCAGTTCGACGTCGATGCGGCTTGAGGTATGGGCGAAGAGGTAGGTGCGCAGTGCGGAGAGCAGGCTCTCGAAGAGATTGACCACCACGAGGCCGACCCCGATCACGGTGAGGGTGGAAAAGCCTTTGTGCACCAGCACCTTGTCCATGACCACCTGGAAGAAGAGCGGCGTGACCAAGGCGAAGAGCTGGAGGAAGAAGGAGGCGACGAGCACCTCGCCGAGCAGCTTGCGGTACTTGACGATGGCCGGGATGAACCAGGAGAAGTCGAAGCGGGCGAGTTCGGCGGCGAGCGAGGCACGCGAGGCCAGCAGTACGAGGGTGCCGTCCCAGCGGGCCAGGAAGTCGGCTTCCGGCAGGATCTGGGGCCGGCCGGTGGCGGGGTCCTGGATCAGGACGCGGCGTTCGGCGCCGGGGTCGGCGCCGTGCTCGATGCGGGCGAGGATGAAGAAGCCGCCGTCGCGGTCACAGGCGATGGCCGGCAGCGGTGCGTTCGCCAGGGCATCGCCGCGAAAGCGCCCGTGCCGGGCCTTGAGGCCGAGTTCGCGCGCGGAGAGCAGGATGGACGGCAGCGGAAAGCCCCCGGCCGGGGTGCCGTGGCGGTGACGCAGCGCATCCGCGTCCGCCGCCACGCCGTGCAGGCGAGCCAGCATGATGAGGCAGGCAAGCCCTGAGCTTGCTCGCATGTTCGACATGTAGATCAACTCTCATGGAATACAAACATCACGCGAGAATAGCCGATCACCAAAGTATGAATATGACGAATATCACATTCGGTAATCCAGAATGAAAATCTATCTGGACTGAAACAGGTGAGCTGCATATTTGGCGTCGATCTCGGGAACCATCCGACGGGAGAGTCAAGATCGAAGCGGGCGCAGCCCGAGGAAATGTGGATATCGCGCGCCGGGTGCGGACACCGGGCAGCCGCGTCCAGGCTTGCCGGGCGGTCGAGGGCGCGGCCACGCCGACGGGGTGGCTGGTTCGCACGTGGGGCCGGGGCGGCGTCCACAAGCTGACGTTGCGATTACATCTTTGTAATCCTGCTGCCGCCCTCGCCGCCGCCGGGCACAATGCGCCCGGAACCTGCCTGCACGAACCGACGCGAGACCGCGGTGAAGATCCTGATCGTCGAGGACGAACCCAAGACCGGCGACTACCTGCGCCAGGGCCTGAGCGAGGCCGGCTTCGTCGTCGACCTCGCGCGCGACGGCCTCGACGGCCTGCATCTCGCGCTCACCGGCGAATACGACCTCGTCGTGCTCGACGTGATGCTGCCTTCGCTCGATGGCTGGGGCGTGCTGCAGACGGTGCGCCGCGGCGGGCACGACATGCCGGTGCTGTTCCTGACCGCGCGTGACCAGGTGGAGGACAGGGTGCGCGGGCTGGAACTCGGGGCCGACGACTACCTCGTGAAGCCCTTCGCCTTCTCCGAACTGCTGGCGCGCGTGCGCACGCTGCTGCGCCGCGGCAAGACCAGGGAGGCGGAGGTGCTGCGCGCGGCCGATCTCGAACTCGACCTGCTGCGCCGCCGGGTGACGCGGGGCGGCACCCGCATCGACCTCACCGCCAAGGAGTTCGCGCTGCTGGAACTGCTGCTGCGCCGCCAGGGCGAGGTGCTGCCGCGCTCGCTGATCGCCTCGCAGGTGTGGGACATGAACTTCGACAGCGACACCAACGTCATCGAGGTGGCGGTGCGGCGGCTGCGCGCCAAGGTGGACGAACCCTTCGAGCCCAAGCTGATCCGCACCGTGCGCGGCATGGGCTACGTGCTGGACGCGGCGGAGCCGGCGCGGTGAGGCTGTCGCTGACCGCGCGCCTGGCGCTGCTGTTCGCCGCGGCGACGGCCGGCCTGCTGGTGGTTGTCGCGGTGGTGCTGGGGCGGGCGGTGGAGGCGCACTTCGACGAACTCGATGCGCACGAGCTGGCGGGCAGGATGACGCTGATCGGCAACCAGTTGCAGCGCACCGGCGACCCGCAGGCGCTGGCGACGCTGCCGCGGCGGCTGGACGATGCGCTGGTCGGCTTCGACACCGTCGCAGTGCTGATCCGCGATGCCGAAGGCGCGGAGATCTACGCCTTCCGGCCGTCGAATTTCGACGCCGCGCAGCGCGCCGGCACCGCCCTGCCCGCCGCCGGCGCGGCCTGGACGCAGGACGGGCGCCGCTACATCGGCCGCGAATCCGTCTTTCGCCTGCCGGCGCCGGATGCGGCGGTTGCGGCAGGCGAGGTGCGCGTGCTGGTGGCGCTGGACATCTCCCACCATCTGCACTTCCTCGAGACGGTGCGCAGCCGGCTGTGGCTGGGCATCTCGCTGGCAGCGGCCGCGGCGGCGCTGCTGGGCTGGGTCGCGGCGCGGCGCGGCCTGGCGCCGCTGCGCCGGGTGACGGCGACCGCGTGCGGCCTGTCGGCCGACCACCTCGACCGGCGCCTGGACGAGCGCAACGCCCCGTCCGAAGTGCGCGAACTGGTGGAAGCCTTCAACGGCATGCTCGACCGCCTGCAGTCTTCGTTCCGGCGGTTGTCGGATTTTTCCGCCGACATCGCCCACGAGCTGCGCACGCCGGTCTCCAACCTGATGACGCAGACAGCGGTGGCGCTGTCGCAGGTGCGCAGCGCCGACGAGTACCGCGAGGTGCTGGGCTCCAACCTCGAGGAATACGAGCGCATCGCGCGCATGGTGGGCGACATGCTGTTCCTCGCCCAGGCCGAGAACGGCCGTCTGCCGCTGCCGGTCGAGACCGTCACGCTGGCCGACGAGGCGCGCGCGCTGGCCGAGTTCTACGAGGCGCTGGCCGACGAGGGCGGCGTGCGCATCTCGGTGCACGAAGCGGGAGAAGGCGTCGCGGTGGCGGGCGACCGCCTGATGCTGCGCCGGGCGCTGTCCAACCTGCTGTCGAACGCGCTGCGCCACACGCCGGCCGGCGGCACGGTCGCCATCGACGTCGGGCATCGGGGCGACGAGGCGGTGATCGCGGTACGCAACGCTGGCAAGCCCATTCCCGCGGAGGAACTGCCGCGCATCTTCGAGCGCTTCCACCGCGCCGGCCCCGGGCGCCGCGACCGCGGAGAGGGCGCCGGGCTGGGGCTGGCGATCACCCGTTCCATCGTCGAGGCGCATGGCGGACGGGTGGAGGCGGCGTCCGATGCCGGGGAGACGCGCTTCATCCTTCACCTGCCGCTCGCCCGTCCCCGGCCGGCGCGCGTGGCCGGTTGAGACATCGAACATCCTTGTGGAGAACGCAGCATGAAGCATCCATTCCATTCCGGCTTCCGGCCGGCCGCCGCGTGGCGCGGCCTGCCCGGCGCGCTCGCCTGCGCGGCCGTCCTCGCACTGCCCCCGGCCGTCGCCGCCGCGGACGAGGTGATGATGTACAAGGACCCGAACTGCGGCTGCTGCGGCAAGTGGGCCGAGCACATGCGCGCCGGCGGTTTCGCGGTGAAGGAGATCGCCACGCCCGGCATGGGCGAGGTCAAGCGCACCGCGGGCGTGCCGCAGGCACTGGGTTCCTGCCACACCGCGAAGGTGGGCGGCTACGTGATCGAGGGCCACGTGCCGGCCGCCGACGTCAAGCGCCTGCTCGCCGAAAAGCCGGCGATCGCCGGCATCGCTGCGCCGGGCATGCCGCAGGGCTCGCCCGGCATGGAGGGACCGTTCCCCGCCGACCGCTACGAGGTCGTCGGCTTCGACCGCGAAGGCCGCAGCACGGTCTTCGCGCGGCACTGAGCGGAAGGCGCGAGGCGCCGCGCGGGCTCCGCGCGCCGGTGGTGCGGACCGCTTTCGGCTGCTGCTGCGGGGCATGCCTGCGCGTGGAGGCGCCGCCGCTCGGGGAATGCGCGGCGCGGCGTGCGATGCGCGCGCGGCCGGGGCGGAATCGGCGGAGAAAGGCGTGGTCGACAACGTAGCCGGCGGAAGGCCGGAAGTGCAGGACGGGCCGCCGCGGAGGAGCGCAGGTGCGTCTGTGCGGCGCGTCCGTGGCAGGGATGGGCGACAATGGCGCCCGGGAAACGGCGAACGCATCGTCAGGAGCAGCACATGAAACGACTTCTTCGGAACCGCGTGCAGGCACTCTCCCTGATCGCCGCACTGGCGCTGTCGCCTGTCGCGCCGGTTGCCGCCCAGCAGAACGACACCGTGACCGGCGACCGCGGCGGCGACATGGCCGTCGATCTGGTGGTGGTGCGGCCGCTGGGCATCATCGCCACCGTGATCGGCACCGCCGGCTTCGTGCTGGCTTTACCCTTCACCGTGCCGAGCGGCAGCGCCGGGGATACGGCGCGCGAGTGGGTCGCCGCTCCCTTCGAATACACCTTCAACCGGCCGCTGGGCGATTTCGACCGCTGCGGCGCCGACCGCCATCCCTGCGGGGGGCGATGAGCGACGGGGCTTCCGGGCCGGCCGCCCACGCGGCGCGCCCGCTGTTCGAGCCCATCGCCCACCTGCTGGCGGCCTGCGGCGGTTCCGGCGTGCCGGATGCGCAGCAACTCACCGGACTGCTGCGCCGCGTCGCGCCGGCGGCCGCGAGCGGGTCGGGGCGGCCGATCCGCTTCGCCGAACCGCGGGCCGGGATGGATGGCTACGAGGCGCACATCCACGCCACCGGCGAGGTGCCCACCCGCGCCGGCGACTGGCACGACTTCTTCAACGCGCTGGCGTGGTGCGTCTGGCCGCGCAGCAAGGCCGCCTGCAATGCGCTGCACATGGAGGAGCGGCTGGCGCGTGAACGGGCGGGCCTGCCCGGGCGCGGCTGGCGGCGCGACGCGCTGACGCAGTTCGACGAGTGCGGCATGGTGGTCGTCTGCGCCGATGGCGAGATCCCGTCCCTGCTGGCGGCGCACGAGTGGGAGGAGGTCTTCTGGCGCCGCCGCGAGCGGCTGATGCGGACGACCTGCTTCATGGTGTTCGGCCACGGCAGTTGGGATCAACTGCGCGCGCCGTTCGCCGGCCTGTGCGCGAAGGCGGTGTATCGGGTGGTCGAGCCGGCGTGGCTGGCGCTGGGGCGCGCGGAGCGGCAGGCGGAGACCGACGCCTGGCTCGCCGCCCGGCTGTCCGGCCCCGCCTGCATCGCCACGCCGCGCGACCTGTCGCCGCTGCCGCTGCTGGGCATCCCGGGCGTGACGCCCGCCAGCGAGTGCGCCGCCTACTACCGCGACACGCGCCAGTTCCGGCCGCGGCGCGAGGCGCGTGCTGCGCAGTCTTCCGCCATCGGCTAGTGTGAAAATCGGGGCTGGCGGCGCGCACGGGGCGGCCGCGAGTGGTGCGGGCAGCGGAACGAGGAGGCGGACATGCGAATGGAAGTGGTCATCGGGTCGTTGCTCGCCGGCCTGTCCGGCGCGGCGGCTGCCGCCGGCGGCGAGTGGCTGTCGCTGGGCAGCAAGCACTGGGCGCCTTCCGTGGTCTCGAAATCCGGCATCGGGACCGCCAAGGCGGCGGCCGAGGCGCGCGTGACGCGCGAGGAGATCGAGGGCTGGTGCCAGAACTGGTCGCCGGGCGACCGCGGCTGCGCGCAGCGCGAACTGTCCTCGCCCGAGGCCAAGCGCACCTACCGCGCTTCGGCCGACTGCACCCGCGGCCGCATCACCGCCGTCGATGGCGAGACCTACACGCTGGCCGGACGCTGGGACAACAGCGACATCGGCGGCGGGCGTACGCGCTGGCGCGACCGTGGCGGCCAGATCGTCGGCCGCGACAACGCCAGTGGCGGGCTGGGCATCTCGCAGCAATGGGAAGTGCTGTGTCCGGAAGGCCGCGCCACGGCGCGCACTGCGCCGGCGGTGCAGGCGCCGCAGCAGCAGCGCGCACCCCAGCCGGCGGCGGCGATGGCGCGCAGTTTCTCGGTGGGTGAGGTGGTCTATGCGCGCTCGGGCCCGGCCTGGGTGCGCGGCCGGGTGACCCACGTCAGCCAGGTCGCCGGGCCGCAAGGTCCGGAACTCGCCTACGGGGTGACGCTGGACAGCGGCGCGCGCGGCGTGATGCCGCCGCACATGCTGCGCAAGGCGCCGCGCTAGCAATCTGCGCTTGCGTTCGCACCGCGGCAAAGGCGGCGGGGCGATCGCATGAGTGCGTGGAATCTGGTCTGGCGGGGGATGCGTTCGGTCGAGCGGTGGAATCCGGGCTCGCTTGGTCCGGTGCTTGGGCAATCTCCGCTCGTTCCGTGTGTCTCCTGAATCCGGTCTGGTGGCGGGGGAGGCGTTCCGCGGGCTGCGGAACTCGCCCTCGCTGCGCTCGGGGCTCGGACAGTCCTCGCCCGCTCCACGCATCCCCCGCCACCAGACCTGCCGTGTCGCGTCGTTCGGGCCGATGGAAAACCATCGTGCGATCGCCCTGGCAAAGGCGGGTGCCTTGGCATGCTGCCGGTTTCACTACGATTGTTTTGCGTGAATGAATAGTGAAGCGGTAGTACTAGCGTTTATCCCGGAGCGGCGAATAACGATAATTTGCTGCGATGCAACTTGCGAGAGCCGGCTTCATCGGCGGCGGTAAAGGCGGAATGGATGGCATTCCGCACTCCTGGCGACGGTGTTCCCCGGCTCGCGCGGCGTGTACCGCCGCGCAGGCTGCAGACAACCCGACCGGAGAATCGAGGCCCCGAATGCTCGCCCAACTCGAACGCCCCACCCTGCCGGCGCCGCCCCCGCGCCAGATCCTTTCCGACTACGGCCTGACCTACTTCGTCAATGGCCTGATCGCCTTCATCTTCTCGGCCACCGGTCCGCTCGCCATCATCCTGTCGGTCGGCACCCGCGGCGGGTTGTCGCAGGCCGAGCTGGCGTCGTGGGTGTTCGGCGTGTTCTTCGTCAACGGCCTCGTCACCATCGCGATGAGCTGGCGCTACAAATCGCCGCTCGGCTTCGCCTGGACCATCCCCGGCACCGTGCTGGTGGGGCCGGCGCTGCAGCACCTGAGCTTCGCCGAGGTGATCGGGGCGTTCTACGCCACCAGCCTGCTGATCCTGGTGATGGGTGCCAGCGGCTGGGTCAAGCGGCTGATGTCGGCGCTGCCCATGCCCATCGTCATGGGCATGGTGGCCGGCGTGTTCCTGCGCTTCGGCCTCGACCTGGTGCGCGCGCTGCACGGCAACGTCGCGGTCGCCGCGCCCATGGTCGTCGTCTTCCTGATCCTGTCGGCGAGCCCGGCGCTCGCCAGGCGCATGCCGCCGCTGATCGGCACGCTGCTGGTCGGCGCGCTGGCGGTCGGCCTGCTGGGACAGATCGACACCGGCGCGCTGGGCAGCTTCGCCCTGGTGGCGCCGGTCGTGCAGGCGCCGGTGTGGTCGGTGGGCGCGCTGGTGGAACTGGTGGTGCCGCTCGCGATCACCGTGCTGGTGGTGCAGAACGGGCAGGGCGTCGCGGTGCTGAAGAATGCCAGGCACGACCCGCCGGTCAACGCCATCGCGGTGGCCTGCGGCATCGGCGCCGCGCTCAGCGCCGCGGTCGGCGCGGTCAGCACCTGCCTCACCGGCCCCAGCAACGCGCTGATGACGTCGTCGGGCAAGCTGGAGCGCCAATACACCGCGGCCTTGACCTTCGGCGCGTTCGGCCTGCTGTTCGGCCTGATGGCGCCGACCTTCACCGGCCTGATGCTGGCCGCGCCCAAGGAATTCATCATGGTGCTCGGCGGCCTGGCCATGCTGCGCGTGCTGCAGGGCGCCTTCATCGCCTCGTTCGGCGCGGGCAGGTTCACGCTGGGCGCGCTCGTGAGCCTGCTCGTGGCGGTCACCGACATCGGCATCCTGAACATCGGCGCCGCGTTCTGGGGGCTGGTCGCCGGTTTCGTCGTGTCGTGGCTGATGGAGAAGGCGGACTTCGTCGCCCTGGCCAACAAGGACTGAAGCCGGGCCGGCCGCCGCCGCCGATATACTCCGTTCCTTTTCCGGTCCCTGCCGATGGATTCCCCCTTTCGCCGCGGTGCCCGCGAGGGCATGCGCGCGTTCCTGCCGATCTCGGTCGGCCTGATGCCCTGGGCGGTGGTCACGGGCATCGCGATGCGCTCGATCGGGCTGTCCGGGCTCGAGGCGATGGGCATGAGCCTGCTCGTGTTCGCCGCCACCGCGCAGCTCGGCACCTTGCCGCTGATCGCCGCCGGCGCACCGCTGTGGCTGATCTTCGTGACCGGGCTGGTGCTGAACCTGCGCTTCCTGATCTTCAGCGCGGCGATCGCGCCCGCCTTCCATGACTATTCGCTGGCGCGCCGCCTGGCAAGCAGCTATCTGCTGACCGACGGCGTGTTCGCGGTGGTGTCCGACAAGCTGCTCAAGTCCGACGACCCGCAGTGGCGCTGGGGCTGCTACCTGGCGCCGTCGCTGTACGGCTTCGTGCTGTGGCAGGTGTGCGTGCTGGTCGGCGTGCTCGGCGCCGGCGCGGTGCCGCGTGACTGGTCGCTGGAGTTCATGGCGACGATCGCGCTGATGGTGATGGTCGTGCCGATGGTACGCACGCGCCCGATGCTGCTCGCCGCGCTGGTGGGCGGGCTGGGCGCGGTGTTCCTGCGCGGGCTGCCGCTGCGGCTGGGGCTGTTCGCGGCGATCGCGCTGGGCATCGGCGCGGGCTTCGCCGCCGAGCACTGGGGCGAAAGGAAGGCGCGCAGATGATGGAAGACGTGTGGCTGTGGATCACCTTCGGACTGCTGTCGCTGACGACCATGCTCACGCGCGGCAGCTTCATCCTGATCGGCGAGCGCGGGCGCCTGCCGCCCCTGGTGCAGCGCGCGCTGCGCTACGCCCCGGCGGCCGCGCTGGCGGCGCTGGTGGTGCCCGACGTGCTGCTCGAAGGGGAACGGTTCGTGCCCTTTAATCCCAAGCTGCTGGCGGCGGTGGTCGTGGTGGCGATCGCCCTGCGCACGCGCAACCCGTGGCTGCCGTTCATCCTCGGCATGGGCGTGCTGATCGCGCTGCGCAAGGGCCTGGGCTGGTAGGCGAGGGCGCGCTGCGCCGCGCAGGGGCTTGACTTCGGGATCGATGAGAACGATTATGAGAATCGTTCGCAAATAAGTCAGGAGCCCGCCGTGTCCGCCACGCAACCCGGCCCCGAATGCGCCGTCATGCTCGCAGGCGTGCTCGCGCACGTGTCGAGCTATCTGAACACCGGTTGTCCCCGAGCCGCGCAGCAGGCGCGGCTGCTGCTGCATCGGCTCGATGCCAGCGCACTGGACCGGGACCTGGCCGCGTCATGCGAACTGCTGGACCAGGCGATCTCGAACCGGCATTGCCAGTAGCGAAAGAAAACCGCGGCGCGGCGGCCTGGCGCTTCGGTGCCGGCTCCGGCTGCGCCGTCCGCGCGCCTGCGTTGCCGCATCCGCCATCCGTACAAACCCGATCCGATCGAAGGAGAACCCAGTGTCCCGTTACACCGGCCCCCGCCTGAAAGTGATGCGTGCCCTCGGCACGGAACTGCCCGGCCTGTCGCGCAAGGCGCTCGGCGAGCGCAACTATCCGCCCGGCCAGCACGGCCAGAAACCCAAGCGCAAGTCGGGCTTCGGCGTGCAACTGATCGAAAAGCAGAAGCTGCGCTTCAACTACGGCCTGACCGAAAGCCAGATCCAGCGCCTGTTCCGCGAAGCCAAGCGGGCCAAGGAGCCGACCGGCGAGAAGCTGCTCGAACTGCTCGAGCGACGTCTGGACAACTTCGTGTTCCGGGCGGGCTTCGCGCCCACCGCCGTGGCCGCCCGCCAACTGGTGCGCCACAAGCACGTGCTGCTGAACGGCAGGGCGGTGAACATCCCGTCGATCCGCGTGCGTGCGGGGGACCGCATCGCGCTGACCGACACGGGGCGGAAGATTCCGATGGCCGCCGAGTCGCTCGCCGAACCGGCGCTGGCGCGCCCGGAGTGGCTGAACTTCGACGAGGCCGGCTGCGCGGCCACCGTCACCCGCATGCCGGCGGCGGACGAAGTGCCGTTCCCGATCGAGGTCCAGCACGTCGTCGAATACTACGCGGTGCGGCTGTGAACCCGGCTGCCCGCCACGAACCGGAGGCCGCGGCGGCGCGGCCTGCCGACGGCCCGCAGTACGACTGCCAGCCCGAGCTGGCCGTCGCCGCCGTGCTCTACCTGCTGTCGCGCTTTCCGGCCCGGCAATCGCCGGCGCTGGCGCGCGCCATCGTCGACCATCTGCAGATCATAGAAGGCGATGCCCGGTTCGGCGATTGCCTGCGCGACTGCGCAAGCAGACTTGTTGACGAATGGCAAAAGTATGCCCTGCTGTCCTGCGCTACGATGACCGCGAATGCGAGTCAGTCGCATTAGTGGGTGCCTTCCCCAGCAGACCGTGCCGCGCAACCGGCTGCCCGGTGTCGTTGGTGCAGAGGCACCCGCCTGTAGGTGTCAGAACGCACAAAACGACTCAGGGAGCTGACGATGTACTGCAAGGGGATGATGCGCAACGCGCTGATGGTGTCGATATTGTTGGCATATGCCGGCTTCGCCCGGGCCGAGCGGCCGATGGCGGTGGATGACGCCGGAACGCTGGACCGCGGCGGCGCGAAAGTGGAGTTCGGCTGGGCCAAGGACGGCAAGGTCCGCGGCTTCGAGGGGGCGGTGGGCTACGCGCCGATCGACGATCTGGAACTGGAATTCGACTTCGGCCGGGCGCGCGACCACGAGCCCGCGCACACCGAGACCATCCGCGCGCTGGGCGCGGTGGTCAAGTGGGTGCCGCTGAAGTCGGACGTCGGCCTCTCTGCGGGGTTGAAGTACGAGTACATCAACGAGCGCGTGCTCGGCGACGCATCGGCGCATGGGCAGGCGCTCACCGGCCTGTTCACATGGTCCTTCGAAGCGGGCCCGCTGCTGCACGTCAACCTCGGGCGCGAATGGGTGGATGCGGACGACGACGGCGACGCCGCCAACGTGTGGGGCGTCGGCCTGGACGTGCCGCTGACCGAGCAGTTGCACGTCACGGTGGAAACCTTCGGCGCGCAGCACGCGCGGCCGGACCGCCAGATCGGCCTGCGCTACGAGATCGCCGAGGGGCTGAAGATCTCCGGCGCGGTGGGGCGCGGCAACGACCGCAACATCGCCAACGTGGGCGTTGCCTGGGAATTTTGACCTGGCCGGGGCGGCCGGCCGCGCGTCGCGGCGGCGCTCCGGCGTATTCATCTGGGAGAAGCATCGATGCGTCTGAAGTTCATCGCGGCCGGCGCGCTCGCCGCCGCTTGCGCCTTTCCTGCATGGGCCGACAAGGGGCCGGCCGTCACCGACGTGCTGGCACACTATGGCGAACTGGTGCATGCGAGCTATGCCGACAGTGCGGCCGCGGCGCGCAGGCTGCAGGCCGCGGTGGACGCCTTCGTCGCCGCGCCGGGCGAGGCCGGCCTCGACGAGGCGCGCAAGGCGTGGCTGGCGGCGCGCGAATGGTATGGCCAGACCGAGGCCTTCCGCTTCTATGGCGGCCCGATCGACGGCAAGGACGGCCCCGAAGGCCGCATCAACGGCTGGCCGATGGACGAAGCCTACGTGGATTCCGTGCAGGGCCATGCCGATGCCGGCATCGTCAACAAGCGCAAGATCCGCCTCGACGCGCGTACGCTGTCCGGCCTGAACGAGAAGGGCGGCGAAGAGAACATCGCCACCGGCTGGCATGCCATCGAATTCCTGCTGTGGGGGCAGGACCTCAGCGCCGACGGCCCCGGCAAGCGTGTCTACACCGATTTCGTGGACGGCTCGGCGCCCAACGCCGACCGCCGCCGGCAGTACCTGAAGGTCGTCACCGACCTGCTGGTTTCCGATCTCGCCGCGCTGGAGAAGGCGTGGGCGCCGCAGGCGAAGAACTACCGCGCCGGCTTCGTGAAGCAGCCGGCCAGTCTCGCCAAGGTGATCTCGGCGCTGGGCATCCTCAGCCGCGCCGAACTGGCCGGCGAGCGCATGGAAGTGGCGCTCGATTCGCAGAGCCAGGAAGACGAGCATTCGTGCTTCTCGGACAACACCCACCGCGACATCGTCGCCAACGCCACCGGCATTCGCAACGTGTGGCGCGGCGAATTCCTGCGCGCCGACGGCAGCCGCCTTGCCGGGCCGTCGCTGCGCGACCTGGTCGCCGCCAGGGACAAGGCGGTGGCGGACAAGGTGGATGCGCAGATGGATGTCAGCGTGCAGGCCGCGCAGGCGGTGCCGGCGCCCTTCGACCAGGCGATCCTCGCCGGCAATCCGGGCCGGCTCAAGGTCGAGGCGACCGTGGTGGCGCTGAAGGCGCAGACCGAAAGCCTCGTCGAGGCGGCGCGCGTGCTCGGCATCAAGCGCCTGAACACGGCCCTGCCGGAATAAGGCGGGGCGGCTGCCGGGGCCGGGCGGGCGGAGCGTTCTGCTTCGCCGTTCCGGCCTTCCCGCTGCCGCCCGTTTCGATCGATCGGGAGAACGACCCGCCATGGGTTCCAGACTGCTTCAGGTTGCGGCGCTCGCGGGCGCCGCGTTTTGTTTGACCGGCGCCGCGCCGCTGCCCGGCTACGAGCCCGGCGAGGAACTCGCCGGCGGCGACACCACCGTCAACGATTTCGGGCGCAACGCCTTTTCCTATCCCGCCGCCAACCTGTCGGTCGAGCGGCAGACGGCATTCTTCATCGGCAACTCCTTCTTCAAGAAGAACTGGGTCGAGGCGCCGGCCTCCACCACCGGGCGCGACGGGCTCGGGCCGCATTTCATCACCCGTTCCTGTGCCGGCTGCCACGCCATGGACGGGCGCGCCGCGCCGCCCGCGGTGAAGGCGGGCGCCAGCACCGAACAGCCCGTCGGCCTGCTGCTGCGGCTGTCCATCCCGGCGGCGCCGGGCCAGGACACCGGCAAGGACGGCGTGATCCCCGAGCCGGCCTACGGCGGCCAGTTGAACAACGCCGCCATCGCCGGCATCAAGCCCGAGGCCGAGGTCGTCATCGAATACACCGAGCAGCCGGGCCGCTTCGCAGACGGCACGCGCTACCGCCTGCGCCGCCCGGCCTACCGGCTGCGCAACCTCGCCTACGGTCCGCTGCACCCCGGCACGCTGATGTCGCCGCGCATCGCGCCGCAGGTGATCGGGCTCGGACTGCTCGAAGCGATTCCCGAGGCCGGCCTGCTGGCGATCGCCGAGCGCCAGGCCGCGGCCGGGCAGGGCGTGTCCGGCCGCCCCAACCGCGTGTGGGACGCATCGCGCCAGGACTGGGTGATCGGCCGCTTCGGCTGGAAGGCCAACGTGGGCAGCGTCGCCCACCAGACGGGCGGTGCCTTCAACGGCGACATGGGCATCACCTCGTCGATGTTCCCGCACGAGGAATGCACCGCCGCGCAGACCGACTGCCGCGAGCGCCAGCAGCGCGAGGCGGCGTGGCGCAGCGGGCGCGGGGAACCCACCGTCGACCTGGACGACCGCGCCTTCGAACGCACCGTCTTCTACACCACCACGCTCGCCGTGCCGGCGCGCCGCGACCCGCGCGACGCGCAGGTACTGCAGGGCAAGGGGCTGTTCCACGCCGCCGGCTGTGCCGCTTGCCACGTGCCGCGCCACGTCACCGGCGACGTCCCCGGCCTGCCGGAACTGTCCCGCCAGACCATCTACCCCTACACCGACCTGCTGCTGCACGACATGGGCGAGGGGCTGGCCGACCACCGCCCGGACTTCGCCGCCGACGGCCGGGAATGGCGCACGCCGCCGCTGTGGGGGCTCGGCCTGGTGAAGACGGTCAACGGCCATACCTTCTTCCTGCACGACGGCCGCGCGCGCAACCTGATGGAAGCCGTGCTGTGGCACGGCGGCGAGGCGGAGGCGGCGAAGCAGGCCGTGCTGGACATGCCGAAGGCCGGGCGTGCTGCCCTGATCCGTTTCCTGGAGTCGCTGTGATGAAGCTGCGCTGCCTGTGCATCGTTCCCGTCCTGGCGCTGGGCGCGGCCTGCGCCTACGCCGCGCCGCCGGCACCGGTGGTGGCGCCCGCGCAGTGGATGGAGGGTCTCGCCCGCGGTTACCTGCAGCCGGCGTATGCCGATCTGTCCGCAAGCTCGCAGGCGCTCGCCGACGCGGTGCACGAATCGTGCGAACGGCGCGACGCGGCCGCCACCGCCCAGGCGCGCCGGCAATGGGAGGAGGCCGCGCTGGCGCTGCGCCGCGTGGCGGCGCTGCCGCTGGGGCCGGCGATGGACAGCCGGTTGCTGCGCCGCGTCGACTTCTGGCCCACGCGGCCGGCGCAGATCGAAACCACCGCCGCCGGCTTCAGCCCGGATGCGGCCGCGCGCGTCGGCACCACCGCACGCGGCCTGCCGGCGCTGGAATACCTGTTGTTCGACCGCGGCCGCGCCGCGCTCGCCACCGACGCCAGGGCCTGCGCCTACGCGGAATGGGTGGCGCGCGACGTGGCCGACACCGTCCGCCCGGTGGCCGAAGCGTGGCCGGCGTGGGCGCAGGCAGTGCCCGATGCCGGAGACGAAGAGCAGGCGCGCATGCTGACCGATGGGGTGAACATCCTCATCGGCAGCATCGACACCCTGCGCCTCAAATACCTGGAAAAGCCGCTGCGCGCCAAGAATGCCGCGCCCGAGCTTGATGCCTGGCGCAGCGGCCGGACGCGCGCGCACCTGGCGGCCTACTTCGCCGGCGTGCGCGCCGGCCTGCAGGGTGCCGGGCAGGCGTACGGGCTCACCGCCGTGCTGCGCGGACGCGGCCTGCTGGAACTGGCCGGGCGGGTCGATGCCCGCGTGGCGGCGGCCGAGGGCGCGCTCGCCGCGCTGCCGGACGATCTCGCCTCCGCCCGCGGGCGTGCGGCAGCGGCCACCGCCATCGATGCGCTGGGCCGGCTGCAGGCGGTGCTCGGCAACGACGTCGCCGGTGCGCTGAAAGTGTCGATCGGCTTCGGAGACAACGATGGCGACTGATCCGCTGCGCCGCCGGCTGCTGGCGGCCGTGCCCGCCGCCGGCCTGCTGCTCGCCGCGCCGCCGCTGCGTGCGGCCGTGGCGCAATCCGCGCCCAGGCTCTTGACCTGCTGGAGCGATTCGGCCGAACGGCCGTCCGCCTTCCATGCCGGCCGCCCGCATGCCGCGAGTTCTGCCCTGGCGCTGCCCGCGCGCGGCCACGACATCGCCTGGCACCCGGCCAGCGACGGCAGCGCGGTGGTCGCGGCGCGGCGGCCGGGCAGCTTCCTGGTCCGCTGGCATGTGGCGAGCGGGCGGGAACTGGCGCGCTTCGACGCCGACGACGACATCCGCTTCGAGGGGCATTTCGCCTTCAGCCGCGACGCTCGCCTGCTCTTCGCCACCGCCACCGATCTCGACAGCGGCGACGGCCGGCTCGGTGTCCATGACGCACGCACGCTGGAACAGATTGCGTTGTGGGAGGTGGGCGGGATCGGCCCGCATGCGGTCGCGCTGCTCGCCGACGGCCGGCTCGCGGTGGCCAACGGCGGCATCCTGACGCTGCCCGAGACCGGGCGCGTCAAGCGCAATCTCGACAGCATGGACCCGTCGCTGGCGCTGCTCGATCCGGCCGGCGGGCGGCTGCTGTCGCAGCACCGGCTGCCGGATGCCTTCATGAGCGTGCGCCACGTCGCCCAGGCCGCCGACGGCACCGTCGGCGTCGCGCTGCAGAACGAAGGGCGCGAGCCGAGACCGCTGTTCGCCCTGCTCGACGGCGAGCGGCTGCGCTACGGCGAGGCCGACGACGCCCTGCTCGCCGCCTGCGGCACCTACGCCGGCGATGTCGCCGCGGTGGGCGGCGGTTTCGCGGTGAGCTGCACGCGCGCCGGCGTCACCGCGCTGTGGGCGCGGGACGGCCGGCCCCTCGCGGTGCTGCCCACGCCGCGGGTGTGCGCGCTGCTGCCCGAGGGCGATGTGCTGCTGGCCACCGGCGATGGCGGCGACGTGTGGCGGGTGGCGCCGGCCGGGGGCGGAGCGCCGACGCTGGCCCGCTGGCATTTCGGCGTCGCGCTCGACAACCATGCGGATGCCGGCAGGGGATGATGCGCCGGCAGCCTGCGGGAAGTTGATCGATATCAGAGCATGGGTGGCCGTATGGGTATATGTTGCAGACGATTCCCGACGAACCGGATGTCTCTCGCCGGCCTGCACCGCAGGCGGCGGATGGCGCGGTTTCTCGTTCGGGCGGTTCGCGTAGCCAGCCGTGGAACGGCAAGCCAGGTACCGGGCGGGGAGTTTCCCGCCATGGGGGCGCCTGAAGGGCGCCGTCGTCACCGGGGCGGCCTGCAGTCGCTCCCGTTCCGTAGGTGGGGAGAGGCGGATGGCGCCTGGCTTTGACGAACTGCGTGGCGGCCTCGCGGGCGTGCGCATCGCGCATCACATCCGCGGCCGCGTGAGGCTCAAGCTGGAGCCGCAAGAGGCGGCCTTCGAGCTGCCCGACAGGCGCGTGCGGGCCTTCCAGGACATCCTCGACCGCATCCCCGGCGTGCATGCAGTGCAGCTCAACCTGCTCGCACGCTCATGCACCGTGCGCTACGACCCCGACGTGATCCCGATGCAGGCGTGGGGCGATTTCATGGCCGGCGTCGATTCCGGCGCGGCGGAGATCCTCGAGCGCATTCTCCACGACGCGTGGCGGGAGATCCGCAATGCAGAACTATGACGAACTGATCCTGCGCGGCCGGCGCATCGATTCCGCCGCGCCCTTCCCCGTGCTGCACCAGGCGGTGCGGATCGCGATGTACGAAGAGTATGCGGCGCGCAGTTTCCATGCCCGCGTCGTGGAGGCGTTCGGCCCGCGCCCGCCCTTCGCCGACGTGCTGCGCTCGCAGGAGCAGCAGGTGGCGGCGCTGGCGGCGCTGTGCGAGCGCTTCGGCATTCCGCGCCCGCTGGACCCCTTCCCGCAGCAGACCTCGGTGGCGCCGCTGTGGCTGGCCAACTGCGAGCGTGCGATGGCCGGCGAGGCCGGCAAGATCCGGCTGTACGGCTACCTGCTGGCGAACGTCGCCGAGCCCGAGGCGCGGCGCGTGCTGCAGGACCTGCAGGCGACCGCCTTCGAGCGCCATCTGCCCGCCTTCCGCCAGGCGGTGTCCGATGCGCAGGCGCAGGAAAGCTACCACGCCGCGCGCGGCATTCCGCCGCAGCAGGCGTACGTCCGCCACGGGCCGGTGTCGGATTTCCTCGAGCGGGCGCTGGCCCAGCTGGGGCCGCATGCCGGCCCGCTCGGCCTCTTCAGTCCGCTCCTGCGTCGAGCACACCCCGCCATGCTGGCCGGCATGGTCGCGGGGGGCGCCGGGAGCTACCTGTTGAAGAACAGGATCGGCCGCCATCGAAAGGAGAATTGACATGTTCCCGCTGCTTCCATTCGCCGCCGGCGTGCTGGCCGGCGCGGTCGCGCTCCGCCTGATGAAGGCGGACAAGGCCAAGGCAGGGCTGGAGAAGGCCCAGGACAGGCTGCGCGACGCCACGGTGTCGAGCCTCGAGGCGATCGAGCAGGCTTCGGCGCGCGCGCGCCAGCGCCTGGCCGGCGCCGCGGCCGAAGCGGCAGAGCCCGGGGCGGCAGAGCCCGAGGCCCCCGCCGCGAAGGCGGATGCCGCCGAAGACACTCCCGCCGCGAAGGCGCCCGCGCGCCGTGCGCCGCGCAAGGCCGCGCCGCGTGCGCCCAAGGCCGCGGCGAAACCCGCGGCCAGGCCCGCGGGCGATGAACCTGCCCAGGAGTGACGCCGTGCTTGCCCCGATCCGGCCCTACTACCCCTATGCGGCAGGCGCTGCGCCGCAGCAGGCCGCGGGCGGCGATTTCATCCGCGGCTTCGTCGCCGGAGGCTGCCTTTCCGCCTTCCAGGACAGGCCGTCGCCGACCTCGCCCGCCGACCTGAAGCGGGTGCTGCGCCATGCGCTGCAAGCAGGAACGGCGCTGACGGCGGGGGCGCAGGCCGCCGCCGCGCTGCACCGGCAGGACTACGGTGCGGCGCTGCTCACGGCCGCGGCGGGCGCCGCCGGCGTGCTGTTCATCGAACGAATGCTGCGCGACGCCGCGCAGGCCGACATGGAGAAGGACAATGGCTAAGAAGCACAAGAAGCGCTACGGCGCCGGCCCGGCGGGCACGATGCAGGGCGGCCCGCAATACGGCGGGGCTGCCTGGCAGGGCGGCGGCTGGGGCGGCGAAGCGGCGGGCGGATACGGCGGGGAGGCCGCGGGAGCAGCCTACGGCGCCGGCAACGGCTTCGGTTTCGGCCAGGGGCAGGGCTTCGGCGCCGGTCCCGGGATGCAGGCCGGCATCCAGGCCGGACTGGCCGCCGCGGGCATGGACGCCGGCCTGCTGCAGGGCATGCCGGCCTTCCTGCGCACGCGCAACACCGAGCAGTTCCTGATCGGCGCGCTGATCGGCGCCGCCGCGGCCTGGGTGCTCAGCGACGAGGAACTGCGCGGCAAGATTGTCAAGTCGGCGATGAAGCTCTACACCGGCATCGCCGGCGGCTTCGAGGAAATGAAGGAGCAGATGGCCGACATCCGGGCCGAAGTCGAAGCGGAGCGCCACGGAGACGCATGATGGGCGGCGGCTGGTTCTCGCTGCTGGAGCCGGTGCATGCCACCCGCGGCCGGGTGCGCTTCCGCTACGGCTGCCGCGCCGGCGCGCCGCGGGAACCTAGGCAGATCGAGCGCGCGGTGGCGGCGCTGGACGGCGTGGCGAAGGTGCGCATCAACGCGGCGGCGCGCGCGCTGGTGATCGACTTCGAGCCCGGGCGCACCGATGCCGGCGCGCTGGGCGCGGCCATCCTCGGCCTGGCGCCGCCGGTGCTCCCGGCACGGCCGGGCAGGGGCAACGGCGAGGTGAGCATGGCGCCGGTGGCGCTGAGCGGCGCCACGCTGCTGGCCACCCGCGCGCTGCGCCCGCAACTGCAGGCGCCGGTCGCGTTCGGCACGGCGATCCCGCTGCTGGGCGAGGCGATGGACGATTTCCTCGAAAAGGGCGTCACCTCGCACGTGCTGGAGGCAATGGCGGTGGCGATCTCGATTGGCCGCCGCGACTTCCTGACCGCTAACACCACGTCCTTCCTGCTCGCGCTGGGCGAGTATCTCGAAGAGTCGATCGAACAGCGCTCCGACGAACTGCTCAAGCACCTGCTCAAGCCGGCGGTGAGCGAAGTGTGGGTCGAGCGCGGCGGCGCCGAGGTGCAGGTCGATGCCGCCGAGGTGCGCGTGGGCGACACGGTGATCGCCGCCACCGGCACGGTGATCCCGGTCGACGGCACGGTGCTGGGCGGGGAGGCGCTGGTCAACGAAGCGACGATGACCGGCGAGAGCGTGCCGGTGGCGCGGCGCCGCGGCGACCCGGTGCTGTCGGGCACGCTGGTCGACGAGGGCCGCCTGCGCATCTATGCCGAAAAGGTCGGCGCGCAGGCGGCCGCGGCGCGCATCGCCGATTTCGTCGAGCAGTCGCTCGCCGCCAAGAGCAACACCCAGCTCGAAGCCGCCCGCCTGGCCGACCGCCTGGTGCCGATGGTGCTGGGGCTGGCCGGCGCTACCTGGCTGGTGGCGCGCGACTGGCAGCGCGTGGCCGCGGTGCTGCAGGCCGACTATTCGTGCGCGCTCAAGCTGTCCACGCCGGTCGCCTTCAAGGCGGCGATGTACGAGGCCGGCAGGTCCGGCATGCTGGTGAAGGGCGCCCGCGCGCTGGAACGCCTGGCCGACGCCGACACCTTCGTGTTCGACAAGACCGGCACGCTGACCAGCGGCGCGCTGAAGGTGACCGATTCCGTCGCCCTGCGGGCCGGCTACACGCCGGAAGACCTGATCAACCTCGCCGCGTCGGTCGAGGAGCACTATTTCCACCCCATGGCGCTGGCGGTGGTGCAGGCGTCGCACCGGCTGGATCATCCGCACCACTTCGACCACAAGGAAGTGCAGTTCATCGTCGCCCACGGCGTGGCCAGCGTCATCGACGGCAAGCGCATCGTCGTCGGCTCGCGCCACTTCGTCGAGGACGACGAAGGCGTTTCCACCCGCGACCACCTCGACGTGATCGACCGCCTGCGCCGCGAAGGCAAGACGCTGCTCTACATCGCCTACGACGGCGAACTGCTCGGACTCCTGGCGTTGAGCGACACGCTGCGCCCCAACAGCGCGGCGACGGTGGCGCGGCTGCGCCGGCTCGGCGCCAGGCGCATCGTCATGCTCACCGGCGACCATCCCGAGCGCGCGCAGGCGATGGCCGGGGAACTGCGGCTGGACGCCTTCCACGCCGGCCTGCTGCCGCAAGACAAGGCGCGCATCCTGAAGCAGCTCGCTGACGAGGGTGCCCGCATCGCCTTCGTGGGCGACGGCGTCAACGATGCGCCCGCGCTCACCGGCGCGCACGTCGGCATCTCGATGCACAACGGCGCCGACGTCGCGCGCCTGGCGTCGGACATCGCGCTGCTGGAAGACGACATCGGCCGCGTCGCCGACGCGAAGGCGCTGGCCCTGGCCACGCGGCGCCTGATCGACAGCAACTTCAAGCTCACCGTGGGCCTGAACACCGCGGTGCTGTCGGCCGCCGCCTTCGGCTTCCTGAGCCCGGTGGCCGCCTCGGCGCTGCACAACGGCAGCACCATCGCGATTCTGCTGCGCGCACTGGCGGGCGCCGGCCTGCCGCGGCAGCGGCGGCGGCAACGCGCCGCGGCGCCGGCCCGTCTTCCCGTCAGCGAGCTTGCCGGATGAACGCGCCCCGGTCCGCCGCCACCTTTCCGCTCGCCATGGCCGCCGAGGGCGACGTCCTGCGGGTGGCCGCCATCGTCGGCGGCGCCGGCATGGCGCGGCGGGTCGCCGAGATGGGCCTGAACGTCGGCAGCGAGATCATCGTGCGCCAGCGCCAGGGCGCCGGGCTCGTCGTGTTGCGCGGCGAGGCGCGCTTCGCGCTCGGCGGCGGCATGGCCCACAAGATCATGGTGTGCAAGGTCTGATCCGATGAACCCTTATACCGGGCGGTGCTCCGGCATCGCCGCCTGTTTCCGGACCCTGGAGAATTCCAAATGATGCTCAAGCAACTCGCCGTCGGCGACCGCGCCAAGGTGCTCGGCTTTTCCGAGGGCGGCGGCGCCTATCGCCGCAAGCTCCTGGCGCTCGGCCTGACCCCGGGCGCCGAACTGAGCGTGACGCGGGTCGCGCCGATGGGCGATCCGGTCGAGATCCGCGTGCGCGGCTTCGCGCTGTCGCTGCGCAAGGACGAAGCTGATGCGCTGACGGTGGAGAAACTGTGATGGATACCCGCTACACCCTGGCCCTCGTCGGCAACCCCAATTGCGGCAAGACCACGCTGTTCAACGCGCTCACCGGCTCGCGCCAGCGGGTGGGCAACTGGCCCGGCGTCACGGTCGAGAAGAAGAGCGGCGAATACCGCCGCGAGAACATCCACTTCGAGGTCGTCGACCTGCCCGGCACCTACTCGCTGGACGTGGTGGACCGCGAAGTCTCGCTCGACGAACGCGTGGCGCGCGACTACGTGCATGCCGGCGAGGCCGACCTGGTCATCAATATCGTCGATGCCTCCAACCTGGAGCGCAACCTCTACCTCACCACCCAGCTCGCCGAGATGCGGGTGCCGGTGCTGGTGGTGCTCAACATGGTCGACGTCGCGCGCGACAAGGGCATGCGCATCGACGCGCAAGCGCTGTCGCGGCGGCTCGGCTGCCCGGTGCTGCCGGTGGTGGCTTCCGAAGGCGAGGGCATCGACGCGCTGAAGGAGGCGATCCGCGCCGCGGCCGAGGCGCGCCGCCCGGCCAGTGCGCTCATCGACTACCAGCCCGCGCTGGAAGAGGCGATCGCGGCGCTGGTGCCGCAACTGACGCAGGCGGCCGAAGGCGCCGGCACGTCGGCGCGCTGGCTCGCGGTGCGCCTGCTGGAAGGCGACGATCTCGCCCGCGCCACCGCCGGCGACGGACTCGCCGCGCTGGCGGAGCAGGCCGGCGGCGGGCTCGGCGACGATCTCGACATCATGATCGCCGACGCCCGCTACGGGCTCGCCAACCGCATCGCCGGCGAGGTGGTGGCGGTGAGCGGGCGCGCCAGCCGCGACATCACCGACCGCATCGACCGCGTGGTGCTCCACCGCGCGCTCGGCATCCCGATCTTCCTGGTGATGATGTACCTGATGTTCCTCTTCACCATCAACATCGGCGGCGCCTTCATCGACTTCTTCGACCAGTTCGCCGGCGCGCTGCTGGTCGACGGCCTGGGCGAGGCGCTCGCCGGCCTCGGCGCGCCGGCGTGGCTCAATCTACTCGTCGCCAAGGGCATCGGCGGCGGCATGCAGGTGGTCGCCACCTTCATCCCGGTGATCGGCTTCCTGTACCTGTTCCTGTCGGTGCTGGAAGACTCCGGCTACATGGCGCGCGCGGCCTTCGTCATGGACCGCTTCATGCGCTGGGTCGGCCTGCCGGGCAAGTCCTTCGTGCCGCTGATCGTCGGCTTCGGCTGCAACGTGCCGGCGATCATGGCCACGCGCACGCTGGAGCACCGCCGCGACCGGCTGATGACGATCGCCATGGCGCCGTTCATGTCGTGCGGCGCGCGCCTGCCGGTGTACGTGCTGTTCGCCGCCGCGTTCTTCCCCGAAGGCGCGCAGAACGTGGTGTTCGGCCTCTACCTGATCGGCATCGCGGTGGCCATCCTGACCGGGCTGGTGCTGCGCAACACCCTGCTCAAGGGCGAGGCCACGCCCTTCATCATGGAACTGCCGCCCTACCACCTGCCCACCGCGAAGGGCGTGCTCATCCACACCTGGGACCGGCTCAAGAGCTTCATCTTCCGCGCCGGGCGCGTCATCGTGCCGATGGTGCTGGTGCTCAACTTCCTCAACGCGATCGGCACCGACGGCAGCTACGGCAACGAGGACAGCGACGCCTCGGTGCTCGCCGCGGTCGGCCGCGGCATCGCGCCCGCCTTCGGCCCGATGGGGCTGACCGAGGAGAACTGGCCGGCGGCGGTCGGCATCTTCACCGGCGTGCTGGCCAAGGAAGCGGTCGTCGGCACGCTGAACGCCACCTATTCGGCACTGGCCGAGGAGGACGCTGGCGGCGGCGGGGAAGAGGAGCCGTTCGACCTGCGCACCAGCGTGGAAGCCGCGTTCGCCACCATTCCGGAAAATCTCGCCAAGGCGCTGGGCGCATGGGCGGACCCGATCGGGCTCGACGTGGGCGATCTGAGCGACCAGGCCGCGGTGGCCGAAGAGCAGGAAGTGTCCACCGGCACCTTCGGCGCCATGGCGGCGCGTTTCGACGGCGCGGCCGGCGCCTTCGCCTACCTGTTGTTCATCCTGCTGTACTTCCCGTGCACCGCGGCCGTCGCCGCGATGTACCAGGAAGCCGGCATGCGCTGGACGATGTTCGTCGCCGCATGGACCACCGGCCTGGGCTACGGCCTGGCCACGCTGTACTACCAGGCCGCGACCTGGGCGCGCCATCCGGGCGCGTCGCTGGGCTGGATCGCCACCGTCGTCGTGGCGTTCGCGGTGGTCATGTTCCTGCTGCGCCGCTACGGCGCGCGCGATGCAGGCGCGCGCCTGCCGCTGCCGCAGCGGGCTTGAACGGAGATCCGCATGATCCTGTCCCGTCTGAGCAACTACCTGCGCGAGCATCGCCGCGCGAGCCTGGCCGACATGGCCAACGGCCTGGACAGCACGCCCGAGGCGCTGGAAGCGATGCTCGGCACGCTGGAGCGCAAGGGCCGGGTCAAGCGCCTGCCGCCGGGGTCGACCTGCGGCTGCAGTTGCTCCAATTGCGACTCGGCCACCCAGACGCTGTACCAGTGGACGGGCGACGGCCCGGCGCAGTGACCGTCGCCGCGCGCGTGCCATGAACCCCGCGGCCACCCTGCTGGTGCTGGGCATCCACCGCGAGGAACGCGACTTCGGGCGCGAGGTGGCCGCCGGCCTGCAGGCGCGGGAGGTGGCGGTGCTCGAGATCCCGGAAGGTCTGTCGGGGCGCCGCCCGCGCCCCGACCAGTGTTTCCGCTACGACACGCTGCACCGCGCGCTCTACCTGCAGTTGCTGCCCCACATACTGAAGCGCCATCGCCTGCTGATCGACCTGCACACCGGTTTCGACGAGAACGGCCCGTGCGCCGACTTCATCTGCGCCGACGCGCCCCTGCGCGAACGGCTGCTCGCCGCCCTGGAGCAGGACGGCGCCGACGCCGGCAGGGTGCGGGTGATTCCGCTCGGCCCGCCGTTCTCGCTGCACGCGCGCACCGTGATCCCGGAGCAGATCTGGAACAACCGCGCCTTTCGCTATCTCGGGCTGGAGATCTACCTCGCGGACGAAGCCCGCAGCCGCGCGCCTGCGGTCGCGCTGGCAAGGCGGCTGGTGGGCCTGGCGGCTGGCTGCGTGGAACACGAGGACGCGCCTGGCGGCTGACGCCGGATCACGCGGCTCGCCCCGGGGCCGTGCCGGCGTTCCACCACCGTCGCCTCGGTTACCGGGGTTGAGTGCCTGGAATCCGGTCTGATGGCGGGGGATGCGTTCCTCGGGCTGCGGAACTCGCCCTCGCTGCGCTCGGTGCTCGGACAGTCCTCGCCCGCTCAACGCATCCCCCACCACCAGACCTGCCGTGTCGCGCCATCCGGGCGGATGAAAAAACCGTCGTGCTCGCCCTGCTCGGTTTCCGGGGCGGCACGTGAGGCGCGATCCCGGTTTCAGCGCAACAGATGCCGCCTGTGTACGCCCAGATGCACGCCCAGGCAGGCCACGAAGATTGCGCCCGACACCGCATGCCCGCGCTTCTGTCCGGTGGCGGCCAGTGCGAGCGAAGTCGCCAGGCTGCCGATCATGCCCATCTTGGCGTAGCGGTTCACCTGCACGCGCAGCGAACGCTGGCCCGGCGCGCGCGCCGGCGCCGCCAGCACCGCGTCGATGACCGCATCCACCTCGCCTTCGAGTTTGGCCACGTCCACCTGCTTCGGATCGAAGTGCAGCACGACGCTGCCCGCGCCGGTGTTGGTCTGCACGTTATGCACTCCGCGCACGCCGCCGAGCGCGCGCTCGACCCGGGCCAGGCGCTCGAGGTTGCGCAGGGTCTTGTCGCGCACGCGTATGCGGCCGGGGAGGGAAGAGACGATGCGGCTCACGCGTCGTCTCCGGTCGTGTGCCGGGGGATCGGGAGGGAACGGGCGGAATGAGGAGGCATCGGCGGACCGGAGGGCAAGACGCAGCGCGCAACTATAGCTCGAATGAGAACTGAACGCATTACGGTATCCCGGCGTGCCTGGCCGGAGGGACCGCTGCCGGCCGGCATCCGATTATCCGCACGCATGGGAACCTGAACCTTCGATCTCCGGACGCTTCCGGTTTCCGCAGGCGTCCGGCCGCGGCAAGTTCCCGGCCAGCAAGGTCCCACTTTTGACGAAGATCAAATAATAATAATTCTCATTTGCAGTATTATCCGCACATCCCGTTTCCACCCAGGGCAAGCCAGCCGCCGCCAGCCAGCCCATCCTTTCGATGGAGTGCTGCATGGTGCTGCGTATGCGTCCGCTGGTTCTGGCCTTGCTGGGCCTGGCCGTGTTTCCGTTGTCATCTTCCCGCGCCGATGCCGCCGAGGCGGACGAGGCGGCCGCGACCGTGCTTGCCGAGCAGTTCGTCACCGCCAAGGGCTACGCCGCGGATGCGCTGGAGACGCCGCAGGCGGTGGAGGTCGTGCGAACGCCCGAGGCGGCCGCCACGGTGGTGGGGGATCTGCTGCGCGGCCGTCCCGGCCTGGCGGTGCATGCCGATGGCGCATGGGGGCAGAACCCGGTGCTGCGCGGGTTGAAGAAGGAAAGCGTGGTGGTGATGGTCGATGGCCTGCGGGTGAATTCCGCCCAGCCGCAGGGGGCCATCGCCTCGTTCGCCGATCTCGGACTGCTCGACCGCGTCGAAGTGGTGAAGGGGCCGGGCTCGGTGCTGTACGGCAGCGGCGCGCTGGGCGGGGTGGTGAACCTGATGACGCCGGATGCGCGTTTTTCGGCCACGAGCAGGACGGGCGGGCGCATCGGCCTTGCCGCCAGCAGTGTGGACCGCGGTCTGGCCGGCGCCGTGCTGCTGACGCATTCCGATCCGGGGCATGCGCTGGTGCTGGGCATCGCCGGCCGCGAGGTCGGCGACTACCGCAGCCCGGACGGACGCGAAGCGAACACCGGCTACGAATCCGATTCGCTGCTGGCGAAATACCGCCATCGTCTGTCCGACGACGTCAGCCTGCGGCTGAACCTGCAGCGCCATACCGACCACGACGTGTGGTACCCCGGCTCGGCGCGCAGCGGCGCGGGCATCCCGGCGCCGCTGGGCGTGGCGACCATCCATTCGCCCGAGCAGCGGCGCGAACTGTACGAGCTGGGCATCGATGCCGCGCTCGGCCCCGGCCAGCTTGCGGCGGAGGTGTATCACCAGGAGGTGTTCCGCCAGATCCGCGCCTACGCATCGAGGCTGGGGCGCGACTACGTGCGCAACGACGTCACCTTCTCCACCGACGGCGCGCGCGCGAAATACCTGCTGCCGCTGGGCGAGACCCAGATGCTGACGGTGGGCGCCGAGACGTGGCGCATGACGGGCGACCCGGCGCGCTACATCGACAACAACGCGCCTTTCTTCAACAACAACCAGCGCAACGATCCCTTCGTCGATGGCCGCATCGAATCCTCCGGCCTGTTCGTGCAGGACGAGATCGCACTGGGCGCCACGCGCGTGGTGGCGGGGGCGCGCTACGACCGCGTCACGGGCGATGCCAAGCGGAAGGGCGCGGGGCCGGCGGCCCAGACCAGCGGGCTGGACAACGCCGACGGCAACCTGTCGTGGTCGCTGGGCGCGATCCATCCGCTGACTGCGGCGACGAGCGTGTATGCCAGCGTCGGCCGGGCCTACCGCGCCGCCGACATGCGCGAGCGCTTCGAGGATTCGGCGCGCGGCGACGGCTACTACCACGTCGGCAATCCGCAACTCGCGCCGGAGGTGTCGACCAGTTTCGAGGTCGGGCTGAAAGGGCGCGAGCGCGCGCTGAGCTACCAGCTCGCCGCCTTCCACACCCGCGTCGATGACTACATCGCCGGCCGCATCACCGGCGCGCGCCACCCCGGCACCGGGCTGCCGCTCAAGCGCACCGAGAACCTCGACCACGTCACCATCTACGGCGTCGAAGGCGGTGCCAGCGTGCCGCTGGCCGCCTGGGTGGTCGATGCCGGCTTCACCTGGCTGCGCGGCACCAACCACCAGGACGACGAGCCGCTGTACCAGATGCCCGCGCCCGAATTGACGCTGGGCATCGGCCAGCCGGCCGAACGCGGCTTCTACTGGCGTGCGCAGTTGCGCGCGGTGGCGGCGCAGAACCGCATCGCGAAGAAATTCTCCAACGGCACCGAAGACCGTACCCCCGGCTTCGTCACCGCCGACGGCGAGTTCGGCTGGCACTTCGGCGCGCTCGGCGCCTTCGATGCCGCCACGCTGGGCGTGAAGCTCACCAACCTCGCCGACAAGCGCTACCACGAGCATCTGACCGACGGCGTCTCGGGCCGGGAGCTGGCCGCGGCCGGGCGCGGCGTCGCGCTGAGCCTGTCGGGGAGATTCTGACATGTGCGCCTGCCATCGCCGCCTGCTCCCGGCCGGCACCAGCGCCGGCCTGGCCGCCCCCGCGCGCCTGCCGCCGCAGGGCACGGCCATGCGCCGGGACGGTATGCATGCGCCGGCTCCCGCATTCGCCTGGATGCGCGTCCTGCTGCATGTCTGCGTAGTGCTGGCGCTGGCCGTCGTTTCCGGCGCGGCCGGCGCCGCCAGGCTGCCGAAGCTGGTGCTGGCGGGCCCGGCCGCCGCGGTGTCGAACCCGCTGATCCGCATGGTCGATTCCGGCGCGCTCGCGGACGTCGCCGAGCGCGTCGAATTCGTGCCGTGGCGCGACCCCGACCAGTTGCGCGTGATGGCGCTCGACGGCGGCGCCGACGTGCTGGCGATGCCCACCAACGTCGCCGCCAACCTCTACAACCGCGGCGCCAGGCTGCGCCTGCTCAACGTCTCCACCTGGGGCATCCTGTGGCTGGTGTCGCGCGACCCGGCGCTGAAGACGATCGCCGACCTGCGCGGCAAGGAACTGGCGCTGCCGTTCCGCGGCGACATGCCCGACATCGTGTTCGGCCTGCTGGCCGAACGGCAGGGCCTGGACCCGCGCAAGGACCTGCGCCTGCGCTACGTCGCGAGCCCGGTCGATGCGATGCAGTTGCTGGTGATGCGGCGGGTGGACCATGCGCTGCTGGCCGAGCCGGCGGTGTCGATGGCGCTGCGCAAGACGGGCTCCTTCCCGCTCAGCGTGGTGGCGCCGGAACTGCATCGCAGCATCGACTTGCAGACCGAATGGGGGCGGGTTTTCCAGCGCGAGGCGCGCATTCCGCAGGCGGGCATCGCGGTGATGGGCGCGCTGCGCGAGCGGCCCGATCTGGCCGCGCGCATCGAAGCCGAGTACGCCCGCGCGCTGGCCTGGTGCCGCGACCACGCCGCCGAATGCGGCCGCGGCGTGGCGGCGCGGGTGGATGCGCTGAGCGCCGAGGCGGTGGCCGATTCGATCGCGGTGAGCCGCATGGAGGCGGTGCCCGCGCGCGCGGCACGCGGCGAACTGGAATTCCTGTTCGGCGAACTGCTGCGCAAGAACCCGGCACTGGTCGGCGGCAAGCTGCCCGACGACGCGTTCTACGGCGTCGGGCCCGCCGCGTCCCCATGAAGCTGCTGCGCGCCTGGCTGGGCGGCCTGCCCGCCTACCTGTGGAGCGGCTGGGGCGCGCTCGCCAGCCTGTTCCTGCTGCTGGCCGCATGGGAGGCGGTGAGCCTCGTCCATGGCCCGCTGGTGCTGCCGGACCCGCGCGCGGCCTTCGCCGCGCTGTTCGATCTCATGCGGAGCGGCGCGGCCTGGCCCGAACTGGCCGCCACCGCGCGCCGCGCGCTGGCCGGCTATGCGCTGTCGGTAGCGGCCGGCAGCACGCTGGGGCTGGCCGCCGGCCTCTCCGCCACCGCCTCGACGATGGCGCGCCCGCTCGTCACCGTGCTGATGGGCACGCCGCCCATCGCCTGGCTGGTGCTGGCGCTGCTGTGGTTCGGCGCCGGCGACGGCACGCCGGTATTCACCGTATTCGCCGCGGCCTTTCCGGTGATCTTCGTCGGTGCGCTGCAGGGCGCGCGCACGCTGGACAACCAGTTGCGCACCATGGCCGCGGCCTTCCGCCTGCCGCGCCGCATGATGTTCGCCGACGTCTATCTGCCGCACGTGGCGTCCTACCTGTTTCCGGCCTGGATCGCCGCGCTCGGTACCGCGTGGAAGGTGGTGGTGATGGCCGAGTTGCTCGCCACCCAGGACGGCGTCGGCGCGGCGCTGGCGGTGACGCGCGCGCACCTGGACACCACCGCGACGATGGCCTGGATCGTGGCGGTGGTCGGCTTGCTGCTGGCGCTGGAGTACCTGGTGCTGGAGCCGGTCAAGCGCGAGATCGAGCGCTGGCGCGAGCAGGGGGCATGAGCATGGACGATGCGCTGGACGTGCGGCGGACCGGGCCGGATGGAACGCACTCCGGCGCGGCGACGGGCGGCGCGGCCTCTCCGTCCGCCGCGACCTGTCCGCCGCCATCCGCCGGCTTGCGGGTGGCGGGCCTGCGCCATGCCTATGGCCGCGACGAAGTGCTGGCGGACATCGGCTTCGAGGTGCGCAGCGGCGAATCGGTGGCGCTGGTGGGGCCGTCCGGCTGCGGCAAGACCACGCTGCTGCATCTGTGCGCGGATCTGCTCGCGGTGCAGGCGGGCGAGGTGGAAAACCGCTTCGCCGCCACCGCCTTCATGTTCCAGCAGGCGCGGCTGCTGCCGTGGAAGACCGCGCTCGACAACATCGCGCTCGGCCTCAAGGCCACCGGCATGGCGCGGCGCGCGCGGCACGAGCGCGCGCATGCGCTGGCGCTGCGCCTGGGGCTGGCGGCGCGCGATCTCGACAAGTTCCCGCACCAGCTTTCGGGCGGCATGCAAAGCCGCGTGGCGCTGGCGCGCGCGCTGGTGCTCGAACCCGACCTGCTGCTGCTCGACGAACCGTTCTCGGCGCTGGACGTGGGATTGAAGGAAGAGCTGTACCGCCTGCTGCTGGACCATCAGGCGGCGCGCGGCACCGCGGTGCTGATGATCACGCACGATCTGATGGAGGCGGTGCGCCTGTCGCACGCCATCCTCGTCATGGCGCCGGCGCCGGGGCGCATCGTGGGCCGCTTCGAACTCGCCCGCCCGGCCGCCCTGCGCGACGAATCCTGGGTGTACCGGCACACCGCCGAACTGCTGCAGACGCCCGAGCTGCGCACCGGCTTCGGACTGCCGCCGCCGGCGATGCCGGCATGCAGGCCGGTCACCGACGGCTGGCAATCCGCGCCGGATCTGCGGCCACTGGCGCCGGCCGTGCCGGCAGGCCCGGCTGCGCGGACCGGCAGGTGTGGCGCATGAGTCCGCACGGGCCGTTCGCCGGCCGGTGCCCGGGGCGTTTTCCGCTGGCGCCGGCGCCCGCAACCCGCTTGGATCTGCCGGCTTCCCGCGGGTCGCGGGTCTCGTGCGGGCCGCCGAGTGGCCGTGGCCATGGGCGGCAACCGCAGGGGGACGGGAATCGGATTGCATCCCCGGCGCCGCG
Organism: Thauera sp. K11; assembly: GCF_002354895.1. Taxonomy (NCBI): domain Bacteria; kingdom Pseudomonadati; phylum Pseudomonadota; class Betaproteobacteria; order Rhodocyclales; family Zoogloeaceae; genus Thauera; species Thauera sinica. Next base: position 3,434,842 of record NZ_CP023439.1, on the reverse strand, counting down.
CCTGTTCCCGGCCGATGTCCGCGCGCGCCATCGCCTTCCCGTCGGGCATGCCTTGCCCGGCGGATGCTTCGCCGTCGCGGGCCATCCGCTTCCTGGCCGCGCGGAAGGCGAGGGGGTTACCCGCGTCCGCTTCCGGTGGATGGCTCCGGGGCATCGCCATGGCGTGGTCTTCGCGGTGAGGAGGGCAGCCCGGTGAACGGCCGATCGACCACCGGCGTGTTCGCGCGCATGGCGGCGCAGCCGCTGTTCATGTGCGGCTTCCGGCCGTTCTTCCTCGCCGCGGCCGTGTATGGCGCGGTGCTGCTGCCGCTCTGGCTGGGGTATCTCGGTGCCGGCCTGGCCTTGCCCGCGGTACCCGGCGGGCCGGTGGTGTGGCATGCGCACGAACTGATGTTCGGCTTCGGGCTCGCCGCGGTGGCCGGCTTCGTGTTGACCGCGGTGCCGGAATTCACCGCCACCGCGCCTTTCGGCCGTGGCACGACGCTCGGCCTGGCGCTGCTGTGGCTGGCGGCGCGGCTGGCGTTCTGGTCGTCGGGCAGCCTGGGCGCGGCGGGGCAGTGGCTGGCGGCGCTGCTGGATGCCGGTTTTGCCGCCGCGTTGCCGCTCGCGGTGGCAAGGCGCCTGTGGCGCGACCCCGCGCGGCGCCACCGCGGCTTCCTGTGGGGGCTGGCGGCGATGGCGGCCACGGTGGCGGGCTTCCAGGCCGACGTGCTGCGCGGCCTGTATCCGATGCGCTGGCTGGTGGCGGCGGTGGGCGTGATGATGGTGCTGATCGTCGTGGCGATGAGCCGCATCTCGATGCGCATCGTCAACGACGCGCTGGATGCGCAGCGCCGCCGCCGCGACGCGGAGGACGGGGAGGCCGACGATCTCCCCGCCTACCGCGCGCGGCCGCCGCGGCGCAACCTGGCGATCTTCGCCATTTCGCTATGCACCGCCGGCGGCCTGCTGGCGATACCGCCGGCCGTTGCCGGCTGGCTCGCGCTCGCCGCGGCGGCGGCGGTGCTGAACCTGCTCAACGACTGGCACGTCGGCCGCGCCCTGCTGTCGCGCTGGGCCTTCCTGCTGTACATGGTGTATTGGCTGATGGCGCTGGGCTACGGGCTGCTCGGCCTGGCGCAGCTCGGCGCGCCGGTCGCCGCCGGCGCCGGCCTGCATGTGCTGACGGTGGGCGCGATGGGCCTGTCCATCCTCGCCGTGCTGTGCATCGCCGGCCGCACCCATGCCGGGCTGCCGCTCGACGGGCGGCCGTGGGTGATGCTCGCCGCGGCGGCGATCGGCGTTGCCGCCGCCGTGCGCGCCGCGGCCGGCATGACGGGCCTGCCCGCCGGCTGGCCGCTGCCCTTGCTTGCCGCCGGTGGGACGGCCTGGGCGCTGGCCTGGGGGCTGGCCGCGGCGCGCCTGGCGGGCGTCTTCGTGCGCGCGCGCAGCGATGGCGGGAGCGGGTGCGAGGAGGCATCCGCCGCTGCCGGGGATGTCCTTTCGCCTTGACCTGAATCAAGACCGGCGGAGGGGGCGGGAGGAAAATGTTACCGGATATTTTTTCTCCGCCTCAAAGGACGCATGATGAAAACGAAAGCGGTGGTTTCCGCCCTCGCCCTGCTTGCCGGCCTCGCCTCCGCGGATCTGGCTCGGGCCGCCTCCGACGAGCCGATCCAGCCGATCAGCCCGCCGCAGAACATCAACCTCGGGATGGTGGAACTGGGCAAGAAGCTGTACTTCGATCCGCGCCTGTCGAAGTCGGGCTTCATCTCCTGTAACTCCTGTCACAACCTGTCGATGGGCGGCACCGACAACATCCCGACCTCGATCGGCGACAAGTGGCAGCAGGGCCCGATCAACGCCCCCACGGTGCTCAACTCCAGCCTGAACGTGGCGCAGTTCTGGGACGGCCGCGCGGCCGACCTGAAGGCGCAGGCCGGCGGCCCGATCGCCAACCCGGGCGAGATGGCCTTCACCCACACGCTGGCGCTGGACGTGCTCGAATCGATCCCGGCCTACGTGCGTGAATTCAAGCAGGTCTTCGGCAAGGACAGGATCGACATCGACCAGGTGACGCTGGCCATCGCCGAGTTCGAGAAGACGCTGGTGACGCCCAATTCGCGCTTCGACCAGTGGCTGCTGGGCAGACAGGACGCGCTCACCGCCGACGAGATGGCCGGCTACGGGCTGTTCAAGGAGTCGGGCTGCGTGGCCTGCCACAACGGGGTGGCGGTGGGCGGCAACTCGTTCCAGAAGATGGGCCTGGTCGAGCCGTACAAGGCCAGCAGCCCGGCCGAGGGCCGTTCGGCGGTGACGGGCAAGGACGCCGACCGCTTCAACTTCAAGGTGCCGACGCTGCGCAACGTGGAAATGACCTACCCGTACTTCCACGACGGCGCCGCCAACACGCTGACCGAGGCCGTCGACACCATGGGCCGCCTGCAACTGGGCAAGAAATTCACGAAGGACGAGAACGCCAGGATCGTCGCCTTCCTGAAGACGCTGACCGGCGAGCAGCCCAGCTTCACGCTGCCGGTGCTGCCGCCGTCCTCGGACACGACGCCGCGTCCCAAGCCTTTCGACAAGAAGTGACCGGTGCCGGCCGGCGCGTTGCGCCGCGCCGATGGGAAACGGGGCTTCGGCCCCGTCCTGCTGCTGCGCGCCGGGTCCGCCGCATCTGCGCCGTGGGCGCGGCGCACGCTTCGCCGGGAGACGCCCGGCTCAGGTGCTGGCCCAGCGCCGCAGCAGGTTGTGATACACGCCGGTGAGCTGCAGCAGGTCGGGCGTGCCCTGCAGGCCTGCGGCGGTCAGGCCCTGGATGGAGCGGTCCAGGTCGTACAGCAGGGTGCGTTCGCCTTCGTCCTGCACCATGCTCTGGATCCAGAAGAAGGAGGCGATGCGTGCGCCCCGCGTCACCGGGCTCACCAGGTGCAGGCTGGACGATGGGTACAACACCATGTCGCCGGCATCGAGCTTGACCGCCTGCACGCCGAACGGCCCTTCGATCTGCAGTTCGCCGCCTTCGTATTCGTCCGGCTCGGACAGGAACAGCGTCGCCGACAGGTCGGTGCGCACGGTGAGGCTGGTGCCGGGCACCTGCATCAGCGCGCTGTCGACGTGCGCACCATAGGTGCCGCCGTCGCGGTAGCAGTTGAACTTGGGTGGATAGATGCGCAGCGGCAGTGCGGCGGAGATGAATTCCGGCATGCTGCCGAGCTTGCGCAGGATGTGGTTGCCCAGGCTCATGGCCAGCTCCGAGCCGTCGGCGATCTGCAGGTTGCGCTTGACCGCGCTGGCCAGCGTGCCGGCGGTCTGCAGGCCGTCCTGCCATTCGGCCGCCTCCAGCCCTTGCCTGAACCGTGCGACTTCGTCCTTGCCGAGGACGTTTTCAATCGAGATCAACATACGCGTTTCCTAATCGCTTCAACGTTCGATGAAGGCCGGCGTGATGTCGGCCGGCGTGGGGCAGCCCGCCAGGGCCATGCACAGTTCCAGTTCTTCGCGCAGCAGCTTGACGAGGTGGGCGACGCCGAGCGCGCCGGCCACCGCCAGCGCATAGACCTGCAGGCGGCCGATCATCACCGCGTCGGCGCCCAGCGCCAGGGCCTTGAAGATGTCGCTGCCGCCGCGGATGCCGCTGTCGAGCAGCAGCGGATAGCCTGCGCCGACCGCTTCGCGGATGCGCGGCAGCGCCTTCAGGCTGGCGGGGATGCCGTCCAGCGTGCGCCCGCCGTGGTTGGACACCACCAGGCCGGCCACACCCATGGCCTGCAGCGCGTGCGCGTCGTCCGCATGCAGCACGCCCTTGACCAGCACCGGCAGCGCGGTCTGGCCCATGATCCAGGCGAGGTCGTCCCAGGTGGGGGCTTCGCTCATCAGGCCCTGGAAGATCAGGCTCTGCCCGCCCGACAGCGTCACCTGGCCGGGCTGGACGTGGTGCTGCAGATTGGCCGGCCGCACGTCGTCGGGCATGCGAAAGCCCGCGCGGCGCGCGCGCAGGCTGGGGCTTTGCACCGACGCATCCACGGTGACGACCAGGGCACCGAAGCCGGCCGCTTCCGCGCGCCGCACGAGGTCGAGCGTGCTTTCGCGGCGCGGCTGGAAATAGAGCTGGAACCACTTGTCGCCGCGCGTGGCGCGGGCGATGTCTTCCAGCGGAAAGGACGACAGCGTGCTGGCGACCAGACAGGAATCGGTGGCGTCGGCCGCGCGCGCGGTCTCGATTTCGCCGCCCGGATGCGCCAGCGTCTGGAAGGCGACCGGCGCCAGCAGCACCGGGTGGCGCAGTTCGCGCCCGAGCAGCTTCACGCGGGTGTGGCCGGCGGTGACGTCGCGCAGCAGGCGCGGCGCGATGCCGATGCCGTCGAAGGCCGCGAGATTGGCGCGCAGCGTCGCTTCCTGCCCGCTGCCGCCGGCGATGTAGGCGTGCGCGGGGGCGGGGATGAAGCGGTCGGCGAGGGCTTCGTAGTCCTGCGCGCACTGGATCCCGGGCGGGATGTGGTGCAGGGCCGGAATGACGGAAGGACGCTCATTCATCTAGGCATGTCCAATGCAAAAAGGCCGGGCGATCATGCCCGGCCTTTTGCTTCTAGTCAGATCAGAAGTTGTAGTCGAGGGTCAGGCGCACGTTGCGGCCGTCGCCCTTGTAGGTGAAGGAGCCGGAGCGGTACGCCGCGGTGTAGTAGTCCTCGTCGGTCACGTTGATCACGTTCAGGCGCGCGTTGAGCTGCTTGGTGATCTTGTAGGCCGCGAACAGGTCGAACACCGTGTATTCGGGCACCTTCAGATTGGTTGCCGCGACACCTTCCGGCGTGCCGGAGTACTTCTTGCTGGAGTGGGTCAGCCCGCCACCGAAGGTGAAGCTGGGCGTGGCTTCGTAGCTCAGCAGCAGCGAGGCGGTCTGCTCGGGGAAGTTGCTCAGCGTTTCGCCGACGTTCGCCCGGTTCTGCGATTCGAGGATCTTCGCCTTCATCACCGCGTAGCCGGCCTGCAGCATCAGCTTGTCGGTCAGCTTGCCGGAGAGGCCCAGTTCCAGGCCCTGGATGCGGTACTTGCCGGTGTTGATGGTGCCGATGTCGTTGTAGTTGGTGGCGCTGGTGGTCTCCATCACGTCGCTCTTCTCCGTGCGGAACAGCGCGGCGGTGGCCAGCAGCTTGCCGCCCATCAGATCCCACTTCGTGCCCAGCTCGAAGTTCTGCGTCTTCTCGGGCTTGCTGCCGGCGAAGATGCGCACGCGGTCCGAGGCGGTGCCGACGCTGGGCACGCAGATGCCGCCGTAGTCGCAACTCGCGCCGACGTCGGATTCGCCGCCGTTGAAGTCGCTCGCCGTGCTGTAGTTGGCGTAGACGTTGGCGTAGGGCAGGAACTTGTAGGTCACGCCGAGGTGGCCGTTCCACAGGCCGTCGTCGAGCTTGTAGGTGATTTCGGAACGGGTGAGCGGATTGACCGCGTTGCTGGCGACGGTGTTGCTGTAGTCGAAGCGGTCGTAGCGCAGGCCGCCGAAGACGGTCCACTTGTCGGTCAGGTCAACGGTGTCCATGGCCGACAGCGACAGGGTCTTGACGTTCCAGTCGGAGTCCCACGGGCCCTTGCCGACGGCGCGGTTCAGGAGGCGATCGGTGTTCGGCCGCCACACGCCGTTGGCAATCGGAGTGGCCGTGGGAAAGCTCGTCGTGCCGGTGAGGGTGTTGACGTACAGGCCGTTCGTCACGCTGTGGTCGGAGTATTCCGCGCCGAACACGAACTGGTGCTTCATGCCGGCGATGTCCTGCTTCACATGCAGGTTCAGCGCGTTGGCGAAGTAATTCACGTCCTGCCAGCCCTGGTGGGTGCTGAGGGTGGTGCCGCGATAGCCGGTCATGAGGTAGCCGTTGCGGGTGGTGCCGTAGCGGGTCAGGTTTTCCAGGCGCACGTCGGGCGTGAACTGGTAGCCGACGCGCAGCGTGTAGGTGTCGATCGTGGACTTCAGGAAATCCTCGTCCTGCAGGTAGGGCCGCGTCTTGACGATCTTGCCGGTAGCGCCGTTGATGTAGTCGCCCAGGTCGGGCTTGTCCGCCCCCTTCAGGTGATAGTAGTCGGCGACCACGTCGAGCTTGTCGACCGGCTTCCACAGGAAGGACAGCGCGGCGCCTTCGCGGTCGCGGTCGGCCGGCGAGCGGTCGGGCACTTCGCGGTAGGCGTCGAGCAGGTTCAGGCGCACGGCCATCGTGTCGGAGATCACGCGGTTGCCGTCGAAGGTGTAGCGGCGGAACTCGTCGGTACCGAAGCCGGCCGACAGCTTGGCGAAGTCGAGGTCGGTGGTGGCCTGCTTGGTGATGGAGTTCACCGCGCCGCCGGTGGAGCCGCGGCCGGCGAAGGTGGAGCTGGCGCCCTTGGTGATCTCGACCTGCTCGGTGGCGAAGCTCTCGCGCACCGTCATGCCGGGGTCGCGCAGGCCGTCGACGAACACGTCGCTGCGGGCTTCCTGGCCGCGGATGATGTAGCGGTCGCCGAAAGCGTTGCCGTTCTCGCCGGTGCCCAGCGTGATGCCCGGCTGCGCCTGCAGGATGTCGCGCAGGTCGGTGGTGCCGCTGTCCTCGAGCTGCTTGGAGGTGATCACCGTGATGGTCTGCGGCGTCTCGGCCAGCGGCTTGACGTGGCGGTCGTCACCGGACGTCCTGGCCTTGTACGGAACGTTGGGTTCGGCGTTCGGGTTCGGGTCGATGACGGTGTCGACGATCTTGGTGGCTTCGAGCACCGTTTCGTTCTCGGCCGACATGGCGGTGGCCGGCATGATCATCGCGGTGGAGATGCCCAGCGCGAGGCTGGTCTTCGCCATGGTGCGGGCGGAGGCGGCGGGCTTGCTTCGCAGGCTGGCGGGGCGCTTTGCTTTCGGATTCTTCATTGGCATTGTTTTCCTGGTCCATCGTGGTTTGTCGGTCGCTTCCGCCTGCCTGGAAGCCGTTCCCGTGCGGCCGCGCCGCACGCGGACGTGCGCGGATGGCGAGGGAGGGACGGACGATGGAATGCCGGCGCCGAACGGGCTGCCGCGACGGATGCGCGACGCCGTTCGCCGCCTGGCGGACCTCCAGGGCAAGCGTTGCTGAACTGGGCTTGGCTGGCTGGTCCGCGAGGGCGGACTGGCTGGCTGGTGATACCGGGGTGCCCGGGCCGGGCCCGCCGTGAAAGGCGGGCTTCGGCACGTCTGCGTATGCAGATGCGGCCGATTCTTACAAAAAGCTACAAGGCAGGTCAATGCAACTACGAATTATTCGCATTACTGATTACGCGATGCGTTGTTTTTTTGCACTGCATGTGTCCTTGCGAGCCGGGGCGGCAGGCGGAGGGTGCCGGGGAAGCGGGCGTGTTCCCTGCTGGCCGCCGGGCGGGAGCGCTCGCGGGCCATCTCCCCCGCCGCTGCGCGGCATCCTCCGGGGCGGATGTAAGGGGACGACGCGCGGCGGGAAGAAGCTGCGGCCGGAGGCGGCCCCGGCCGGAAGGGGCGGCGGCACGGCCCGGCGGGAAGGCCGGCGCCGTGCCGCCGCGCGTTCAGGATGCGGCCGGGTCGTCGGCCTGCCAGCCGCCGCCCAGCGCGCGGTACAGGTCGACGCTGTCGACGAGCCGCGCCAGGCGCAACTGCGCCAACTGGTCCTGCGCGCCGAACAGCGTGCGCTGGGCGTCGAGCACCGACAGCAGGTCGTCGGCGCCCTCGCGGTAGCGCAGCTCGGCCAGCCGCAGCGCGCGCTGGGCTTCGGCGACGATTTCGCGCTGGGCGGTTTCCTGGTTGGCGTCGCGCTCGGTGTTGGCGAGCGCGTCCTCGACTTCCTTCAGCGCGGTGAGGATGGCGCCGCGGTAGCCCTCGACCAGTTCGCGCTGGCGCGAGCGCGCGATGTCGGCCTGCGCGCGCAGGCGGCCGCCGTCGAACAGCGTCTGCACCAGCGCGGCCGACAGCGACACGCTGCGCGACGGGTCGGCCAGCGACAGCAGCAGCCCGCTCGCCACGCCGCCGGAGGCGGACAGGCTGATGCGCGGCAGCAGTTCGGCGCGCGCGGCGGCGACGTTGGCCGCGGCGGCGGCGAGGTCGGCTTCGGCGGCGGCGAGGTCCGGGCGGCGCAGCAGCAGGTCGGACGGCAGGCCGGTGGCGACCGCGGGCAGCGCCAGTTCGGCCAGGCGTGCCCCGGCGGCGGGCGGATCCTGCGGCACGCGGCCGAGCAGCAGCGCGAGCGCGCTGCGCGTCTGGCGTTCCTGCACCGCGAGCGGGTCGATCGCGGCGCGCTGCGTCAGCACCGCGGTGCGCTGCCGGCTCACGTCCAGCGCCGAGGCCGCGCCGTTGCGAAAGCGCGCTTCGACGACCTTCAGCACGCGCTCGGCGATGGCGAGATTGTCGCGCGCGATGCTCAGCCGTTCCTGCAGCGCGAGGCTCTGGAACCAGGTGGTCGCCACCGCGGAGGCCAGGCTCAGGCGCGCGGCATCGCGGTCGAAGCGGGTGGCGGAGAGCGAGGCTCTGGCGCTGTCGACGGTGGCGCCGATGCGGCCCCACAGGTCCAGTTCGTAGCTCGCCGACAGGCCCAGCGAGGTGGACTTGCGTTCGCTGGCCGGGCTGCCGTCGGCATGGGTTCGGCTCCAGCCGCTGTCGGCGCTCAGGCCCAGCGACGGGAACAGCGATGCGCCCACGCTGCGCAGCGCCAGTTCGGCCTGCACCACGCGTTCGGCCTGGATGCGCAGGTCGGGGCTGGCGGCGAGCGCCTCGGCGACCAGCGCGTCGAGCTGCGCCGAGCCGAACTGGCGCCACCAGGTGTCGGACTGCAGCGGTGCGGCGGCGGGGTCGGCGGCCTCGGACCAGGTGGCGGGCAGCGCCACGTCGGGGCGCGCGAGCGGCACCGTGGGCGCGCAGCCATGCAGGGCGAGGCCGGCGGCGAGCGCGAGGAGGGCGTGGCGGGCAGGAAGGCGGTACGAAGGACGGATCGGTTTCATGGCATTCATTCGGAGGCGAGCGCGACGACCGGGTCGAGGTGCGCGGCCTTGCGCGCGGGCAGGTAGCCGAAGATCAGGCCGGTGGCGAAGGCGCAGCCGAAGGCGAGCACGACCGGCGTCAGCGAGTACTGGATCGGCGTGCCGAAGGCGGCGATCACCGCCGCGCTGCCCAGGCCCGCGGCGACGCCGATGGCGCCGCCCACGGCGGACACCACCAGGGCCTCGATCAGGAACTGCTGCAGGATGTTGCGCGTGCGCGCGCCGGTGGCCATGCGGATGCCGATCTCGCGCGTACGCTCGGTGACCGACACCAGCATGATGTTCATGACGCCGATGCCGCCCACCACCAGCGAGATCGCCGCCACGGTGCCGAGCAGCACGGTGAGCGTGTTCTGCGTTTCCGACACGGTGTCGAGCACCGAGGCCATGTTGCGGATCTGGAAGTCTTCCATGCCGTGGCGCGCCAGCAGCAGGTTGCTCACCTCGGCCTGCGTGTCGTCGATGCGCGAGACGTCGTCCACCGCGACGGTGACGTTGCGCAGGAAGCGCTGGCCGGTCAGGCGCAGGCTGCCGGTGGTGAACGGCACGAAGACGATGTCGTCCTGGTCCTGCCCCCACGGCGTGGCGCCCTTGGGCGTCATCACGCCGACGACCTGGAACGGGATGTTGTTCACCAGCACGTACTGCCCGATGGGGTCGGCGCCGCCGAACAGCGCCTGCGCAGTGGTCTGGCCCAGCACCGCGACGGTGGCGTAGCGCGCCTCGTCGTCGGCGCTGAAGAAGGTGCCGCTGGCCACGTCCCACTTGCGCGCGACGATGTAGTCGGCGGAGGTGGCGTTGAGGCTGGTGCGCTGGTCGGTGTTGCCGTAGCGCACCGTGATGCTGGCGCTCTGCTCGGGCACCGAGGCGAGCACGTTGGGCAGATCGCCGATGGCGCGCACGTCCTCGATCACCAGGGTGGCGGTGGTGTCGCGCCCGCGCTGGTTGGGCGCGCCGGGGCGCACGGTGAGCAGGTTGGTGCCCATCGCGCTGATCTGGTCGATCACCTTCTGCTTGGCGCCGTCGCCGATGGCGAGCATGGCGATCACCGAGGCCACGCCGATGACGATGCCCAGCAGCGTCAGGATGGCGCGGAACAGGTTGGCGCGCAGCGCGCGCAGGGCGGTGCGGGTGGCCTCGATGACGTCGGACAGCGACGAGGTGCGGTCCACGTGCGGGGTGAAATCCGGTTCCGGGCCGGCCGGCGGGTGCGGGCCGGGGTCGGCGACGATGCGGCCGTCGCGGATCTCGATCACGCGCGCGGCCAATTCCGCGACTTCGCGCGCATGCGTGATCAGGATGATGGTGTGGCCCTCGGCCGAGAGCTGGCGCAGCAGCTTCATGACGTCCTGGCCGCTCTTGCTGTCGAGTGCGCCGGTGGGTTCGTCGGCGAGGATGATGCGTCCGCCGTTCATCAGCGCGCGGGCGATCGACACGCGCTGCTGCTGGCCGCCGGAGAGCTGGTTGGGGCGATGGTGGCCGCGCTCGGCCAGTCCCAGCGTGGCGAGCAACTGGTCGGCGCGCGCGTGGCGCTCGGCCGGCGGCATGCCGGAATACACCGCCGGCACTTCCACGTTCTCGCGCGCGCTGGCGCCGCCGATCAGGTTGTAGCTCTGGAACACGAAGCCGAAGGCTTCGCGGCGCAGGCGCGCGAGTTCGTCGCGGCTGAAGCCGGCGACGTCCTCGCCCAGGAAGCGGTAGGTGCCGCCGGAGGGGCGGTCGAGGCAGCCGAGGATGTTCATCAGCGTGGACTTGCCGGAGCCGGACGCGCCCACGATGGCGACGAACTCGCCGGGGTAGATGGCGAGATCGATACCGTGCAGCACGGGGGTCACGACTTCGCCGTTCACGAAGCTGCGGGTGATGCCCGACAGCTCGATCAGGGGCGTGCGCGCGGCGGCAGAGGCGGTGGCGGCCGGTACGCCGAAGGTGTCGCGTTTCATAGGCGGGGCGTCATGCGCGGGGCGCCGGCCGCGGCGGCGCCGGCGGTGACGAGGCCGGAAACCACGCGCTCGCCCTCGGCGAGGCCGGAGCGGATCTCGGCCTGCACGCGGTTCGTCACGCCCAGTTCCACGGTGCGTTCTTCCAGTGCGCCGTCGTCGCGCGCGACCTTCACCGTGCCGTGGCGCGGCGGCCGGCCGCCGGCGCGGGGGCCGCGCTCGGGCGCGCCGGCTTGCGGGGCGCCGCCGTTCGCGGTGCCGTCGGCGCGCGGTGCCGGCGCACTGCCGGGAGCAGGCGCAGAAGCCGCCTGCGCGGCGGGCCGTGCCGCCGCCGGGCTGCGCGCCGCGCGGGCGCCCTGGCTCAGCGCGGCCATCGGCATCAGCAGCACGTCCTTCGCCTGCGCGACGACGAAGAACACCTGCGCGGTCATCTGCGTCATCAGCTTGCCGTCGGGGTTGGGAACGTCGAACAGGGCGTTGTACAGCACCACGTTGTTCGTCACCGTCGGCGTCGGCTCGACCTTTTCCAGCTTGCCGTACCAGCGCTGGCCCTGGCCGCCGAGCGTGGTGAAGTAGGCGTCCATGCCGAGCTTCAGGCGGCTGACGTCGGCTTCCGAGACCTGGGTCTGCACCGTCATCGTGCTCAGGTCGGCCACGCGCAGGATCACCGGTGCCTGCTGGTTGGCGTTCAGCGTCTGGCCCTGGCGCGCGGTGATGGACACCACGGTGCCGGTCATCGGCGACAGGATGCGGGCGTACTGCAGGTTGGCCTCGTCGGCGCGCAGCGTGGATTCGATCTGCTCGATCTGCGCACGCAGCGCCTCGAACTGCGCCTGGGCCGATTTCAGCGAGGTCTCGGCGGTCTGCAGTGTTTCCCGGGTGGTGGCGTCCTCGGCCATCAGTGCGGTCTGGCGGCGGAACTGGATGCCCGCGAGCGCGACCTGCGCCTCCCTCTCCTTCAGTTGCGCGCGCAGGTTGCGCAACTGCGCGCGGGAGGCGTCCACCCGCGCCAGGTACACGGTGGGGTCGATCTCGGCGAGCAGGTCGCCTTCCTTCACCTCGGAGCCGACCTCGACGTGGATCTTGCGCAACTGGCCGGAGACCTGCGCGCCGACGTCGACGTAGTCGCGCGGCTGCAGCGTGCCGGTGGCGGTGACGACATCCTCGATGTCGCCGCGCTGCACCGCGACGAACTGGTATTTCGACTGCTCGTCGTTCTTGCCGACGAGCTTGGGCCACACCAGCCACACGATGCCGCCTGCCAGCGCGGTCGCGGCCAGCAGCAGCGCGGCGCGGCGCCACGGCGGGCGGCGCGGCGGGGTCGGGGGGACGGCACGGGGGGGCGTCGGTTCCGGGGGGCGGTCGGGCTCGGCGGTTCGGTTCATTGCGTGGATCGTCTGCGTCGGATGGAGTCGCATGGGCGACGGTGCGTGAAGCATAGAGGCTCGGCCACCTGCGCTGTGTATCGTATTGCTGCTGCGGCGCAAAAAGACGAACGGGGCACCGCGCGATGCGCGATGCCCCGTGGCGGGCAGCGGGTGGAAGCGGCCGGCTACTGCTGCGGCACGGTGATGAAGCCCATCTTCTCGATGCCGGCGGTGCGTGCGGCGGACATGACCTCGGCCAGCTTCTGGTAGCGGGTGTCGTGGTCCGCGCGCAGGTGCAGCTCGGGCTGCGGCGTCTTCGCCGCAGCTTCGGCCAGCCGCGCGGAGAGCGCCGAGTCGTCCAGCGGCTGGTTGTTCCAGAACATCCTGCCTTCGGCGTCGAGCGCCAGCGTGACCGTTTCGGGCTTTTCGATGGTGGGCTGGCTGGCCGCCTGCGGCAGGTCGATCTTCACCGAATGCGTCAGCAGCGGCGCGGTGATCATGAACACGATCAGCAGCACCAGCATGACGTCGATGAGCGGCACCATGTTGATTTCGCTCTGCGGGGCGCGCACGTCGCCCTGGCTGAATCCGCCGAAGGCCATCATGCGGCTCCGGTGGCCGCACGCATGGCGGGCGCGGCGGGCGAGCTGGCGGTCGGGATGTCGGCCAGCGGCACGATGCGCGAGCCGGTGGAGAACCAGGCCAGCAGGTCATGCGCGAAGGCGTCGAGTTCGGACAGCTCGAGGCGGTTGGCGCGGTTGATGGCGTTGTACGCCAGCACCGCGGGAATGGCGACGAAGAGGCCGAAGGCGGTCATGATCAGCGCTTCGCCGACCGGGCCGGCGACCTTGTCCAGCGTCGCGGCGCCCGACACGCTGATGTTGACCAGCGCGTGGTAGATGCCCCACACGGTGCCGAACAGGCCGACGAAGGGCGCGGTGGAGCCGATCGACGCCAGCAGCGTCATGCCCGATTCCAGGCCGGCGGTGGACAGCGCGATCGACTTGCGCAGCGCGCGGGTGATCATTTCGTCGGCATCGAGCGTGCCGCCCAGGCTGTCGTGGCGGGTGTGGCGGCGCAGGTGGTCGGCGGCGGCGGCGGCCTGCTGCGCCAGCGCGTCGAACGGCGAGTCGGGCGCCCTCTCGCTCAGGCGCCTGAGCCCCTGGGCGAAGTCGGGCGCGGACCAGAACGCTTCGATCGCGCCTTCATGGCGGCGCGCGCGGATCTGGCGCAGCAGGCGCAGCAGGATCAGGTACCAGCTCGTGACCGACATCGCCAGCAGCAGCAGGGCCACCGCACGGATCATGAGGTCGGATTGCGCCCACAGGTGGGCCAGGCCGAATGCCTGTGCAGTTTCCATGTTCGATTACTCCTTCAGTTCGAAAATGAGGGGGACGAGAGTCCAGGATTCGACGGCGTGGTCGCCTTGCCGCGCCGGGACGAAGCGCCAGCGCCGCACGGCGTTCTCCGCCGCGCGGTCCAGGCGCTCGAAGCCCGAGCTGCGCGAGACCTCGACCTGCGCAGGCAGCCCGGCGGGCGATACCAGCACCCGCAGCATGACCTTGCCTTCCTCGCGCATGCGGCGCGACAGCGGCGGATAGGCCGGCGGCGGATTGTTCAGATAGTCGGCGTCGAAGCGCGCCGCCGTGATCGCGGGCGTCGGCGGCCCCGGCGGCGCGCTGACCGGGGCCGGCGGAGCGGGCGCGGGGGTGGGCTCGGGCGCCGGCGCGTCGGAGGTCAAGGCCGTCCTGGATTCGGTGACCGGCGCGGCTTCCACCGGCTTGCGCGGCGCCGGCTTTTCCTGCGGGCGGGGGCGCGGCTGCGGCTTCGGCGGGGATGGCACGACCTTGGGGATGGGGGGCTGCACCACCGGTTCTGGTGGCGCGGAGACGGGCGGCGCGGTCTGTTCCTGGATCAGCGAGACCTGGATGGGCAGGGCGACCGGCATCGTGGTCTCGGCCGGGGCGAGCCAGCCGAGCACGGCCAGCCCGGCCACGTGCAGGGCCAGCACGAGGCCGGCCAGTCCGGTTTTCTTCAGGCCGACCGGTCCGGCCGTGAAACCGCTGTTTTCCCTGGAGCGCCGCTGCCGGGCGGGTCGGGCGCGGCGCTCGGGGGAGGGCGCCGGCGTCATGGCGGGCAATGGAAGGGCGTCGGAAACAGCGTTCATCATCGGTTGTCAGGTTGGTGCGGCCGGTCCGCGCGGCAACGGGCGCGGCCGGCCGCAGGCAGGATCAGGACGCGCCCGGCTCCATCTGTGATTGCAGGTAGTTCTGCAGGCCGACGCTGTCGACCAGCCCGAGCTGGGTTTCGAGGTAGTCGATGTGTTCCTCGGTGTCTTCCAGGATGTGCTCGAACAGCTCGCGCGACACGTAGTCGCGACAGGATTCGCAGTAGGCGATGGCCTCGAGCAGGTCGGCACGCCCGCCCTGTTCGAGTTTCAGGTCGCCCTGCAGGCATTCGGGCACGTTCTCGCCGATCAGCAGCTTGTTGAGGTTCTGCAGATTGGGAAGGCCCTCCAGGAACAGCACGCGCTCGATGAGCTTGTCCGCGTGCTTCATCTCCTCGATGGACTCTTCGTATTCATGCTTGCCAAGCTTGACCAGGCCCCAGTTCTTGTACATGCGTGCGTGCAGAAAGTACTGGTTGATGGCAGTGAGTTCCGTCGTGAGCTGCTTGTTCAGCAACTGGATCACCTTCTTGTCGCCTTTCATGGGGACTCCGTAGCGAGGAAAAACCGGGATGGGGACTGCGTATGCAGATCTGGTCGTCCGCGTCCGCGGGCCGGGTCAGCGCATCGCGAAGGCATTGGTGGGCGCACTTGGCGCACCGCCCGCAGTCGGCGGTCACGCCCAGCGTCTCCCGCAGTTGCCGGAGCCGGGTCATGCCGCTTCGTGCCGCTTCGAAGATGTGCCTTTCGGTCACTGCATTGCAGACGCAGACGTACATAGTCTAGCCTCGCTGGAGGGCCTTGCCTAAGCTCGAAAGTTTTACTTGGTCAGAATCAGCTTGCCGCTGCGCGTCGCGCGCAGCACATAGCGCGTACCCTGATGCTCGATTTCCACCGCCTGCCGGCCACCGAGCAGTTCGGCGCTCGACAGCGTCCGCGCCGCCTCGGGGGTGGTGCCGGGCGCGGCGGGCGATTCGGGGACGGGTGTGCGCGGTGCGGAACAAGTTGTCTGATTCACGACGTGTTCTTGCAAACAACAATGATTCGCATTTAACCAGTTGCGCGCCCGGCCGTCAAACGGGAATTGCAATGGATGCCTCGACGTGCGGCGGCGATGCCGGGGATTTCGCGCAGCCCGGTATGCCGCCCGGATTCAGGGCAGCTTCAGCAGCACGCGCAACCTGGGATCGATCGGGCCGTCGGGCAGGTAGCCGATCGCGGCTGAGTCGCCGGACAGCAGCGCGGGAAGGTCGGTGGCGCTTCCGGCTTCGCGCGGCGGCAGGGCGCGGCCGGTGAACACCTGGCGCGACCAGTAGGCGCGGATCTGGTTGGGGTTCTTGCCCGTCAGCAGTTCGTAGAAGCGGTTGCGCGTGAGGCCGTTGGGCAGGTCGAACAGCGCGACCGGCGTGCCGTCGTTCAGCATCGTGCGCCGCCCCAGGTAGAGCTGGCTCGCTTCCTCGGCCGTCAGGGCGGCGATGTTTCCGGTGGCCGACGTGACGAGCACGACCTCGGCCGCCTGGGCCGTGGTTGCGAGAACGATGGCACCGGTGAGCAGCAGCATGGCCCGTCGAAGGCGATGGCGGATCCTAGAATGTGACATCGACGGACAGGCTCAGCATGTTGATCGAGCGCCCCCCCATGCGGCCGGCCGCTGCGTCGCCGGCCGGATCGAAGGTGCCCCAGGCGTTCGTATCGGTGCGGGCGCGGGTGAATTCCGCCTTTACCGCGGTGTTGTCGCGGACGTCCCAGCGCACGCCCGCGGTGATGCTGCGCTGGGCAAGATTGCGCGAGGCGTTGAAGCCGGCGAGGCCGGCGCGCAGTTCGTCGAAGCCGGGCGGCAGGCTGTTCAACTGCTCCGCGCCGATCACCGCCTCGTCCTGCGAGTGGCGTGCGACGACCGCGTAGGGGGTCACGGCGCCGAAACGGTGGCCGACGGTGAACTGCCAGGCGTGCGCGCTGTTGGCATAGCGCTGGGCGCGCCTGCGGGCGTATTCGCCGATCAGCAGCCACTGCCCGTCGTCCCACTGGAAGCCGGCGGAACTGAAGCGGACGACGCCGTCGTCGCCCGACATGCGTGACACGATGTCGTTGCGGCCCAGCGCGCGCAGTATCGGCGACAGCCCGGTGTAGAACGGGTCGTGCCAGTTGATCTCGAGTTCGGCCTCGGCGTGGCCGACGTGCACCGAGAGGTCCCCGCGCGTCATGGTCAGGTTGACGCCCGCGACCCGCCTGAGACGGGCCTTGGTGTCCGGGTAGAGCGAAATCCGGCTGGTGCCGAGGAAGGGGTGCAGCTCGATGTCGGTGTTGCCGGTGCGCACGCGGTAGAGCAGGTCGAGTCCGTCGAGATCGGCAAACGGGCTCAGGCCGTACACTTCTTCGGGCGGACGCACCCAGGGATGCGCGTAGTTGATGTTGATCGAGTCGGACTGCATGAAGAAGGGGATGCGCAGCCTGCCGACGCGCGCCGCGAGCGCCGGGGTGAACTGGTGGCTCAGGAAGGCCAGCGTGGGCCGCGGCTGGTAGCTGCCATCGGTGTTCTCGCGGCTGACGAACTGCAGCACGGCGGCGCTCGACTCCCCCAGGCGCAGATTGCCCTGCACGCCGATCACCGAATCGGGGCCGGTGTCCGGTCTTTCGCTGCCCGGCCGGTCCACGCCGACGCGGGTGAAACGCATGTCGGCTTCGTCGGTGGCGACGAAGCCGAGGGTGGCGAAGCCGGAGAGGCTCAGCATCTGCCTGTCGTCGCCCGCGGATGCCGCCAGCGCCCACAGCGTGAGCGCCGGGATGATTGCCCATTTCATTCGTTCATGCCCCCAGTGGCATCTTCTTGTGCAGCAGGTTCTGGGCACTCTGCGCGTCCGTCGGTCGCGCGAACAGGTAGCCCTGCCCGTAGTTGCAGCCCATGTCGCGAAGGATGAGCGCCTGGTCTTCGGTCTCGATGCACTCGGCGACCACGGTCATGCCCAAGTCGTGGGCCAGCTCGATGCTGCGTGCGACGATGGCGCGCAGGCGTTCGTCGACGGTGATCGAACGCACGAAGGAGCCGTCGAGCTTGACCTGGTCGCAGGGGATCGTGTGCAGGTAGCTCAGCGTGGAGTAGCCGGTGCCGAAGTCGTCGATCAGGATGTGGACGCCCGCCTCGCGCAGCCGGTGCAGGGTGCGCGAGGCCGGGCCGCCGGGGTGGGCGAGCACGCTCTCCGTGATCTCGAAGCGCACCGAGGCGCGCGGCAGTCCGTGCGCATCGATGACCGCCAGCAGTTCGTCCGCCAGTTGCGGGCGCGACAACTGGCGCGCGGACAGATTGACTGCGACGCGCGCCGGCGGGGCGAGCGGGTCGCGCTGCTGCCATGCGCGGATGTCGCGGCAGGCCATGGCCAGGACCTGCATGCCGAGATCGTGGATGAGATCCAGCGTCTCGGCGAGCGAGATGAACTCGAAGGGGGGCAGCAGGCCCTGGGTGGGATGCGGCCAGCGCACCAGGGCCTCGAAGCTCGTGATGCGGCGGTCGGCGAGCGACACGATGGGCTGGTAATGGACGGTCAGTCCGCCGTCGCGCAGGGCGGCGCGCAGGTCGACCTCGAGCCGCAGCGAGCGGATCGCCTGGGTGTGCATCGAGGTGTGGAAGAACTCGACCGGCGAACCGTCGCTGCGCCGGGCCTTGTGCAGCGCATTGTCGGCGTCGCGCAGCAGGGCCTCGGCATCGTCGCGTTCGTCGTCGCTGAGGGCGATGCCGATGCGGCAGCGGGGGTGCAGCTCGCCTTCGCCCGAGGGCGTGGCGAAGCCGGGCAGTTCGACCAGGGCCTCGGCGATGCGAAGCGCTTCGGTCGAATCCGACACGCCGTTCAACAGCACGGCGAACTGGTCGCCGCCGACGCGCGCGGCGACGTCGCCTTCGCGTATCCGCGCGGAGATGTGGCCGCTGGCGCGGCGCAGCAGTTCATCGCCCACCGCGTGGCCGTAGCTGTCGTTCACGAGGCTGAAGCGCTCGATGTTGATCGCCAGCACGGCGAACTGGTAGCGCTCGTCGCGCCGCTGCTGGCCGATCGCCCGCGTCACGTGCTCGATGAACAGGGCCCGGTTCGGCAGGCCGGTGAGGCCGTCGTGCAGCGCGTCGTGGATCAGCCTCTGCTCGGCGCGCTTGCGCAGGTGGATGTCGCCGATCGAGCCCGCCATGCGCACCGCGCGGCCGCTCCCGGTGCGGCGGGCGACGCCGCGCGTGAGCACCCAGCGGTAGCTGCCGTCGGGTTGCCGCACGCGGTGCTCCAGCATGAACTGCGAGGTGAGTCCCCGCAGGTGGGCGAGGACTCTTTCCTTGTAGATCTCGACCTCGTCCGGATGCAGGTACGGGAGGATGCCTTCAGGATTGGAGGGCAGGGAGGCGGGCGGCAGGCCGAGAAGCTCGCACGAGCGGTCCGAGAAGTAGATCGTGCGGCCCGGGATGTCCCAGTCCCACAGGCCGTCGTTGGCGCCGCGCATCGCCAGTGCGTAGCGCTCCTCGCTCGCCTTGAGCCGGCTGGCCGTGTCCTCGAGTTCGCCGATGCGCTGCTGCAGCGTCGCCGCCATGATGTTGAAGTGGCGGGCGAGCACGGCGAGTTCGTCGTTGCCGGTGGCCGGCAGGCGGTGGTTGAAGTGGCCGTCGGCGATGGCCTTGCTGCCCGCGAGCAGGCGTCCGAGATTGTGCGTCAGCAGGTAGCCGATGCCCGACAGCAGCACGAAGGTCAGTGCGATCTCCACCAGCGAGATGATCGCGCCCTGTTCGATGATCGCCTTGCGGGCGGCGGCCAGCACCGATACCGAGACGCCGAACTGCAGGAAGCCGATCTCGTTGCGCGGCAGCAGCAGCGGGCGGCGTACATGGACCACCTTGGTTTCGAAGATGCCTTCGAGCGCCCCCTCTTCCGCGAAGGACGGCGGCGGCAGGCTCCTCATGTCGGGCCTGCCGGCGCTCAGCACCAGCCGTCCGCCGGGGGAGACGATCCGCACATAAACCAGACCTTCGGTCGAATCGTTCAGCAGTTCGCCGAGGATGTCCTCGAGTTCGCCGTAGCGCTGCTGGTCGCCATAGGACACGGACATTGCATGCAGCATGCTGGCGTTCTGGTTGACGAGCGTATCCAGGCTCGCCGACGCGGCATTGTTCATCAGCCGCACGCTGTTGGCGAGCAGCAGCGTCAACAGCACGATCTGCACTGCGGTACTGGCGAGCAGTAGCCGGAAGCGGATGGATGAATGCCTGAAAGGCAGGCGCACGCGCTTGTCTCCGGGGGCCGTCGAAGCGGGCGCATCCCGCCACGCGCTTGCAGAATAGCCTATCCCGCTCGCGTATGTGCCGGAATGTCCGCCGTTCGGGGCGTCGTGCCGGAACGTCACCGCCGGGCCTGCCTTCGCACTGCCGCAGAGGCGTCGATACGGCCGTCCGCGGCGAAAGCCTCGAGGTTGGACTCGATGCGGTCCGGGTCGTACAGATAATTGACCATCATGCCCCAGGATTGCGCCAGCCCCTTCGCGGAGGTGTCCGCGAGCCAGTTCAGGCGCTCGACGCGCGCGCCGTTGCCGAGATGGAAGCGCGCCACCGGGTCGGCCGGCTCGTCGTCCCGCTTGGCATCGAGCAGGTAATGGGCGGCAAGGCGCATCAGCGGTTCGCGCAGGGCGCGTGCGAGCGCCTTGTCCTCCACCCAGTCGCCCGCGCCGCCGAGCAGCGCGCGCATGCGCGGCGATTCAGGCCCTTCCAGGCCCGCGGCGGCGAGCTTGTTCCAGTCGGCGCCGGCGAGGATCTGCGCGCATTCGGCCGGATTGCGCGCCGCCCAGCGCGCCAGCCCGGGGATCGGCGACAGGGTGGAGAAGGTCTTCAGGCGCGGGAAGTCGCGCTGCAGGTCGTCCACCACCCGCTTGAGCAGGAAGTTGCCGAACGAGACGCCGCGCAGGCCCGCCTGCGTGGACGTGATCGAATAGAAGATCGCGGTGTTGGCCCGGCTGGCGTCGGCCAGCGGGGCCTCGATGTCGAGCAGCTTCTGCACGTCGTCCGCAAGCTCGTCCACCAGCGCGACCTGCACGAAGATCAGCGGCTCGAGCGGCATGCGCGGATGGAAGAAGGCGTAGCAGCGGCGGTCGGAGTCGAGGCGGTTCTTGAGGTCCTCCCACGAGCGGATCTCGTGCACCGCCTCGTACTCGACGAGCTTTTCCAGCAGGGCGGCGGGCGACTGCCAGGTGATGCGCTGCAGTTCGAGGAAGCCCACGTCGAACCAGGCGGAGAGCCGCCCTTCCAGTTCGCGGTCCAGCGGCTTGAGCAGCGGGTCGCCGGCGAGGTAGCGCAGCAGGTCCGCACGCAGGTCCACCAGGAACTTGACACCCTGCGGGATGGCATTGAACTGCGTCAGGATGCGCAGGCGCCGGGATCGCATCGCGGCGCGCAGATCGGCTTCTGCATCCCACTGCCGGTCGCTGCCCACCGCCGCCTGGTAGGCGCGGTGGGCCTGGGCCACGCGGGCCGGTTCGGGGCCGAATTCGAGGGCGATCATGCGCAGGAATGCCTGCCGGCCCTCGTCGTTCAGCCGCAGGTAGGTTTCGGCCAGGCGGGCGGCCCGCTGCCGGGTGGAGACTTCTCCGCCCCGGCCCTCGGCGCATTCCTGCAGTTGCTGGCGGATGCGCTCGATGTCGCGCTCGGAGGGCGCGCGCGTGCGCGCCGGCGGGGCCGACATGAGGGCCCGCATCTTCGAGAGGCTGCGCGAGAACAGATCCCCTGCTGACATGTCGTCTCTTTTTTCCCTGCGGTGTGCGTTGGTGTCCTTTTGGGAGCCATGTTAGCCGCAACGGGGGACTCGCTACCGTGCATAATGCCCGCTCGACCTGCATCCTGGCCCGCCGTGGGCGGGCCAGCGCGCTGCGGCGAGGGGTCGGTCAGGCGACCGGCGGGCGACGGACGGCCGGGATCAGCAGGAAGATGCCGACGATCACCATGGGTACGCAAAGCCACTGCGCCGTGGACAGCCCCAGCGACAGCGTACCGAAGATGCCCGCATCGGGCGTGCGGAAGAACTCCGCGGCGAAACGCAGGCTGCCGTAGCCGACGAGGAACACCGCCGACACCGCGCGCAGCGGCCGCGGGCGGGCGGCGTAGAGCCACAGGATCACGAACAGCAGCATGCCTTCGCCGGCCGCCTGGTAGAGCTGCGAAGGGTGGCGCGGCACCTGGTCCACCCACGGGAAGATCATCGCCCATGGCAGATCGCCCGGTGCCGGCCGGCCCCACAGCTCGCCGTTGATGAAATTGCCGATGCGGCCGGCGGCCAGGCCGGTGGGCACCAGCGGCGCGATGAAGTCGGTGATTTCCCAGAAACCCTTGCCATGGCTGCGCCCATACAGCCACACCGCCGCCAGCACGCCGAGAAAGCCGCCGTGAAAGCTCATGCCGCCCTTCCAGACGGCGAGGATCTCGGCCGGGTGGCTCAGGTAGTAGCCCGGCTGGAAGAAGAGCACTTCGCCGAGCCGGCCGCCCACGATCACGCCGATCACGCCGTAGAACAGCAGGTCGTCGATCATCGCGGCGTTCCAGCCGAGTTCGGGACGGCGCCGGGCATGCAGGCGGCCGAGCACGATGAAGAGCACGAAGGCGACGAGGTACATCAGCCCGTACCAGCGTACCGAGACGGGGCCGATGGCAAAGGCGACGGGGTCGAACTGCGGATGGATCAGCATGGGCGTGGCGGCGGATCAGTCGAACTGCTGGCGGAAGGTGTCGAAGTCGCGGCGCAGCGCCTCGATTTCGCTGCGCAGGCGCGCGACCTCGTCTTCCAGCTCGGCGATGCGGCTGCGCCCGGCCGCGCCGCCACCGACGGACTGCGCCTCCGCCATCTCCTCGAGCAGCGCAGTGCCGCCGAGCAGATGCGCATGGCGCACCTCCTTGGTGCCCGGGGCGCGCGGCAGGGTCGCGACCATGGGCGGGAACTTCTCGGCGAGGTGTTCGAGCACCGCCTCGACCGCCGCGATGTCGTCGAAACGGTGCAGCCGCTCGCAGCGCTGGCGGATCTCGCCCGCAGTCTGGGCGCCGCGCAGCATCAGCGTCGCCAGCACCGCCTGCTCGGCGGGCGGCAGCGAATGGCGCACCCGCACCAGATGCTCGTACTTGGCCACCCGGGCGCCGGCCTGGTCGCGCCGCGACACCAGCTTGCGCGCCATCAGGCTGTCGATCGCGGCCTGGGCCTCGGCTTCCGCGACCGACATCACCGGTTCGCGCGCGGTGAGCTGGTTGCAGCCGGCGACGATGGCGTTGATCGACAGCGGATAGGCGTCGGGCGTGACGAAGGCTTTTTCGACCAGTACGCCGAGCGCGCGGATCTCTACCGGATCGAGGTCGAAACCCTCGTTCGGGGCGGCGGCTTCCGATGTCGGCGCGGGCAGCGGATTGCGGGCTTCCATGATGGCTCCGGACGGGATGGCTGGCAGGGGAGGGATGATACGCAGGGTGTGGCGGTCCCGGCCACCTCGCGGCGCGGCCGGGGCAGGCGCGGACGGCGTGACCGGCCGGCCGGCCGGCGTTAGAATCCGAAGCCTTTCCGCACAGATTTCCCGGAGCGCCCCCATGCCCCAGTACCGTTCCCGCACTTCCACCGCCGGCCGCAACATGGCGGGTGCCCGCGCGCTGTGGCGCGCCACCGGCATGAAGGACGGCGACTTCGAAAAGCCGATCATCGCGATCGCCAACAGTTTCACCCAGTTCGTGCCGGGCCACGTGCACCTGAAGGACCTCGGCCAGCTCGTCGCGCGCGAGATCGAGGCGGCCGGCGGCGTGGCCAAGGAATTCAATACCATCGCCGTCGACGACGGCATCGCCATGGGCCACGGCGGCATGCTGTACTCGCTGCCCTCGCGCGAGCTGATCGCCGACAGCGTCGAATACATGTGCAACGCCCACACCGCCGACGCGCTGGTGTGCATCTCGAACTGCGACAAGATCACCCCGGGCATGCTGATGGCGGCGCTGCGCCTCAACATCCCGGCGATCTTCGTGTCCGGCGGGCCGATGGAGGCTGGCAAGGTGAAATGGGAAGCCAAGGTGATCTCGCTCGACCTCGTCGACGCGATGGTCAAGGCGGCCGACAAGCACTGCTCCGACGAGGAGGTCGAGGCCATCGAGCGCTCCGCCTGTCCGACCTGCGGCTCGTGCTCGGGCATGTTCACCGCCAACTCGATGAACTGCCTGACCGAGGCGCTCGGCCTGTCGCTGCCCGGCAACGGCACCACGCTCGCCACCCATGCCGACCGCGAGCGCCTGTTCCGCGAAGCCGGCCGCCGCATCGTCGATCTCGCCCGTCGCTGCTACGAAGGGGACGACGCCTCGGTGCTGCCGCGCTCCATCGCCAGCTTCGAGGCGTTCGAGAACGCGATGAGCCTGGACGTGGCGATGGGCGGCTCGACCAACACCGTGCTGCACCTGCTGGCGGCGGCACGCGAGGCCGGCGTCGATTTCACGATGAAGGACATCGACCGCATCAGCCGCCGCGTGCCCTGCCTGTGCAAGGTGGCGCCGGCGGTGCCCGACGTGCACATCGAGGACGTGCACCGCGCCGGCGGCATCATGTCCATCCTCGGCGAACTCGACCGCGCCGGCCTGCTGCACACCGACGTGCCGACGGTGCACAGCGCGTCGATGGCCGAGGCGCTGGCGAAGTGGGACATCAAGCGCACCTCCGACGAGACCGTGCATACCTTCTTCCGCGCCGCGCCCGGCGGCGTGCCGACCCAGGTCGCCTTCAGCCAGGACCGGCGCTGGAAGGAACTCGACGCCGACCGCGAGGCGGGCGTCATCCGCACCAGGGAACACGCCTTCACCGCCGACGGCGGCCTCGCGGTGCTGTACGGCAACATCGCCGAGAAGGGCTGCATCGTGAAGACGGCCGGCGTGGACGAGTCGATCTGGACATTCACCGGCAAGGCGCGGGTGTACGAGAGCCAGGAAGACGCGGTCGACGGCATCCTGGGCGAGCAGGTGCAGGCCGGCGACGTGGTGGTGATCCGCTACGAGGGCCCGAAGGGCGGCCCCGGCATGCAGGAGATGCTCTACCCCACGTCCTACCTGAAGAGCCGCGGCCTGGGCGCGCAGTGCGCGCTGCTCACCGACGGCCGCTTCTCCGGCGGCACGTCCGGCCTGTCGATCGGCCACGCCTCGCCCGAGGCGGCCTGCGGCGGCGCCATTGCGCTCGTCGAGGATGGCGACACGATCGAGATCGACATCCCCAACCGCCGCATCCACCTGGAGGTCGGCGAGGAAGAACTCGCCCGCCGGCGCGCTGCGATGGAAGCCAGGGGCCGTGCGGCATGGAGGCCGGCCAGGCGCGAACGCGCGGTGTCGGCGGCGCTGCAGGCTTACGCGGCGCTCACCACCTCGGCCGACACCGGCGCGGTGCGCGACGTGACCCAGGTCCAGCGCTGAGGCGCGGCCGCTCCGGCGCGGAGCGTTTTTCGCGCCGGACGGCCCGCAACGGCGTATTGACCGCCTTTCCTTCCCACTTCTACCATCAGCGCATGGATGACGAACTCACCCGCCTCGAAGCCCAGCTCGAGCAACTCATCAGCCTTCACGGCGCCCTCAGGGCGGAGAACCTGGCGCTGCGCTCCCGCGTCGTGAAGCTCGAAGCCGAAAACCACCAGCTCTCCGACAAGGTGCGGCGTGCCGCCGAGCGCCTGGAAGCGGTGCTGGACAAACTGCCGGAGACCTGAGCACGTGGCGACCGATTACCTCGACATCGTTCTGCTGGGCAAGGAATACCGCGTCTCCTGCCCGCCCGAGAACAAGGAAGCGCTCCAGGCCGCGGTGTCCTACGTGGACGGCAAGCTCGTCGAACTGGCCGACAAAACGCATGCATCGGGCGAGCGTCTCGCCGTCATGACGGCGCTCAACATCGCCCATGAATTCCTCATGTACCAGCGCGGCGGCGGGTTTGACATAGCAGGCGCGAAGCGTAGAATCGGACTCATGAAAGCGCGCCTCGACGGGGTGCTGGCCCAGCAGGAAAAACTCTTTTGAGGGCCGGTTCGGGGCGGCAAGGTCAATCCCCTGCAGTGTTCGTTGAAGCCGTAGATTCCTTGAACCAATAGTCGAGAGACTTGGTTGCCTACCATGGATGCCGCGGTGTGCACGCCCCTCGCGGGTGAGCCTTAAGCGGAAGGAAAGCGACCTCCCTGAACCCCTGGTTCAGGATGCCCGGCGGAGACGGCACAGGCGGGGGGCCATTCACAAAGCGCGGCGCAAGCCGCGTTTTTTCTTTGTGCGCCCCGGATGGGCGCGCTGGCTTGCGGAGACGCTGCGGGCGATGGAATTCGACGTGTGGTGGCTGGCCTACCCGGTGCTCGGCGCGGGGGTGGGCTTCTTTGCCGGACTGCTCGGTGTCGGCGGCGGCGGGATCATGGTGCCGATGCTGACGACCTTCTTCGTCGCCCAGGGCTTTCCCTACGAGCAGGTGGTGCATATGTCGCTGGGGACGTCGATGGCGAGCATCGTCCTCACCTCGATCTCCAGCCTGCGCGCCCACCAGCAACACGGCGCGGTACGCTGGGACATCGTCAAGGGCATCACCCCGAGCATTCTGCTGGGCACCTTCGGCGGCACCTTCATCGCAGCGCGCGTGGACACCGCGCCGCTGGCCATCTTCTTTTCGATCTTCATGGCCTACGTGTCGCTGCAGATGCTGGTCAACATCAAGCCCAAACCCTCGCGCGACATTCCCGGCCCGGTCGGCCTGAGCCTGGCGGGTGCCGGCATTGGCGGCGTGTCGGCGCTGGTGGCGATCGGCGGCGGCTCCCTGTCGGTGCCCTTCATGACCTGGTGCAACGTCAAGATGCAGCATGCGATCGGCACTTCGGCGGCGATCGGCCTGCCGATCGCGGCGGCGGGCACCGTCGGCTACATGGTCAATGGCTGGGGCGCGCCGGACATGCCGGCCCACACGCTGGGCTACATCTACCTGCCGGCGCTGGTGCTGGTGAGCGTGGTGAGCATGGCGGTGGCGCCGGTCGGCGCCAGCCTTGCCCACAAGCTGCCTGTGTCCGTGCTGAAGAAGATCTTTGCCGGCGTGCTGATCGCACTGTCGCTGAAGATGCTGCACAGCCTGTTCGGCTGAAAGCGGCCGCGAACCGGCGGCAAGAGCAGGGTGACTGGATATAATTCCAGTCATGAACGCATCCGCCCATCCGTCCGCTCCGCCGTCGTCCGGGCGGACCGATTCCGCCGCCATGCCGTGGCTGGCGAGCCTCAATGCCGCCCAGCGCGAGGCGGTCGAGTTCGGCGGCGGCGAAGGCGGTGTGGCCGGGCCGCTGCTGGTGATCGCCGGCGCGGGCTCGGGCAAGACCAGCACGCTGGCGCATCGCGTCGCCCATCTGATCGCCGGCGGTGCGGACCCCGCGCGCATCCTGCTGCTGACCTTCTCGCGCCGCGCCGCCGACGAGATGGGCCGCCGCGTGCAGCGCCTGCTGGGGCAGCTCGCGGCGACCCACCCGTGGCTCGCCCATGCCGAACTGAACTGGTCCGGCACCTTCCACGGCATCGGCGCGCGGCTCCTGCGCGAGTACGCCGGCCGCATCGGGCTGGACGTGGCGTTCACCATCCACGATCGCGAGGATTCGGCCGACCTGCTGAACCTGGTCCGGCATGAGCAGGGCTTCTCCGAAAAGAGCCGCCGCTTTCCGCTGAAGGGAACCTGCCTCGCGATCTATTCCGCTGCGGTGAACACCCGCGCGCCGCTGGCCGAGGTGCTGCAGGCTTCCTTCCCCTGGTGCGCCGAATGGGAGGATGAACTGAAACGGCTGTTCCGCGCCTACGTCCAGGCCAAGCAGGCGCAGCAGGTGCTCGACTACGACGACCTGCTGCTCTACTGGGCGCAGATGATGGCCGAGCCCGAACTGGCGCAGGAGGTCGGCGCGCTGTTCGAGCACGTGCTGGTGGACGAATACCAGGACACCAACCATCTGCAGGCCGCGATCCTGCTGGCGATGAAGCCCGATGGCCGGGGCCTGACCGTGGTCGGCGACGACGCCCAGGCCATCTACGCCTTCCGCGGCGCCACGGTGCGCAACATCCTGGATTTTCCCGCTGCGTTCGAGCCGCCGGCGCGCATCGTCACGCTGGAGCAGAACTACCGCTCGACGCAGCCCATCCTCGCCGCCGCCAACGCGGTGATCGCGCTCGCCGCCGAGCGCTACGCCAAGGACCTGCGCTCCGACCGCGGCTCATCGCAGCGGCCGCGCCTGGTATCGGTGAAGGACGACGCGGAACAGGCCGCCTACGTGGTCGAGCAGGCGCTCGCGCGCCGGGAGGACGGGCTGCGGCTCAGGCAGCAGGCGGTGCTGTTCCGGGCTTCCAGCTACAGTGCGCGCCTGGAAATGGAACTGACGCGGCGCAACATCCCGTTCGTGAAGTTCGGCGGGCTCAGGTTTCTCGAGGCCGCCCACGTCAAGGACGTGCTCGCGCTGCTGCGCTGGGCGGAAAACCCGCGCGACCGCATCGCCGGCTTTCGCGCCGTCCAGTTGCTGGCCGGCATCGGGCCGAAGACGGCGGGGCGGGTGCTCGACAACGTCTGCGCCGCGCCCGACGGCTGCGCGCTGCTCGCCGAGCAGCCGGTGCCCGACGGCGCGCGCGAGGGCTGGCTGGCGTTCGCCGCGCTGATCGACCGCCTCGCCGGCCGCGACGGCGGCCCGGCACCGTGGCCGGCCGGATTCGAACTCGCCTGCCGCTGGT
Organism: Thauera sp. K11; assembly: GCF_002354895.1. NCBI lineage: Bacteria > Pseudomonadati > Pseudomonadota > Betaproteobacteria > Rhodocyclales > Zoogloeaceae > Thauera > Thauera sinica. The sequence continues at coordinate 3,406,666 of NZ_CP023439.1, read as the reverse complement.
ACGAGGCGCAGATGCCGCGCCTGTACGAGGACGCCCCGGTGCGCCTGCCCGACATCCAGCAACTCGCGCGCATCGCCGCCACCTATCCCGGCCGCCGGCAGTTCCTGACCGAACTCACGCTCGATCCCCCCAGCGCCACCAGCGGCGAGCCCGGCATGCCGCTGGTCGACGAGGACTACCTGATCCTGTCGACGATGCATTCGGCCAAGGGACAGGAGTGGAGCGCGGTGAGCGTGCTGAACGTGGTCGACGGCTGCATTCCGTCCGACATCGCCACCCGCAACGGCGCCGAGATCGAGGAGGAGCGCCGCCTCCTGTACGTGGCGATGACCCGCGCCAGGGACCACCTCGATCTCATCCTGCCGCAGCGCTTCTACGTCTCGCAGCAGCAGGGGCTGGGCGACCGCCACGTCTATGCCGGCCGCAGCCGTTTCATCCCGAACCGGCTGCTGGAGCATTTCGAGCAGATCACCTGGCCGCTGCCCCCGCCCGGCCTGCGGGGCACGCCGGCCTCGCGCCAGGCGGCGGTCGATCTCGCAGCGAAGATGCGCGACATGTGGCGCTGAGGCGAGGGCGATCAGCCGAGTCGCCCGGACGCCGGGGCCGCCACGCCGCCTTCCGGCGCCGGCGCACGTCCTGCTTCGCCTCCGGGCAAAAGTCATTGTGCTGGAAATGTAACTTAATATAATGAGCCACCTTTCGACCGGATGACGCATCGCTCATGAGAGTTCCAGCCCATCTCGCTCTGTGCCTGCTGCTCGCGGCCTGCGCGCAGCCGCCGCAAAAGGAGACCGCCCGCATCTGCGATTCCGCGGGATGCGTGGAACGTCCCCGCGACTACGTCAGCCCCGAGGTCGCGCAGGCGTCGCAGCCGGAGGACGACGGCCGGGCCGCCGCATTGCAGTCGCTCGCGGAGCGGGATCCGCGTGCGGCCTACGATCTCGCGCTGCGCTATTTCCGCGGCGACGGCGTGCGCCAGGACAGCTACCAGGCCCTGACCTGGATGCGCTCCGCTGCCGAGCGCGGGCATCTCCAGGCGCAGAAGGCGCTCGGCCGCTTCTACCTGTCCGGGCTGGAGGAAATGGGGCCGGATCCCGCAGAGGCGGAGAAATGGCTCACGATCGCGGCGGGCCGGGGTGACAAGGAATCCGCCAAGCTGAAGGCCGAAGCCAGCGCCGCGCGCAAGTCGGACGATGCCGAACGGCGCTTCCGCCAGCACTGGCGGCCGCTGGTGTATGACTACTGGTACCGGGGCTACCCCTATCTCGGTCTGTGGCGCGACGGCAACTGGTACTACCGTTAGCCTTTCCGAATCCGGAAGAGGGCGATTTTCCAGTTTTTCCACAAGGACGGCCCGCATGTCGCGGGGCGTGCCCATGACCGACCTATTGATGGAGGTAGACTCACCATGATCCGTTCAGCCATGCCCCGCCTGGCGCTGACCCTGCTCGCGGCGGCCGCGCTTGCCGGATGCGTCACCACCGGCACCAACAAGACCGCCACCACCGGTGCCGCGGCCGGCGGCACCAGCGTCGATGCCAATCCCCAGATGGAGCGCTGCGACGCGCCGTTCGGCACGATCGCGGTGGACGACGGCCGCGCCGCCGACTGGTACGGCCAGTTCGGCAGCGAGACGCATGTGACGACGATCGAGCCGCTGCTGCGGCTTGCCGTCCAGCAGTCGAACTGCTTCGTCATCACGTCGATCGGCAACCTGCGCACCGACAGCCGCCTGTCGCGCATCACCGACATCCAGCGCAACTCCGGCGAATACCGTGCCGGCTCCAAGCAGCAGAAGGGCCAGCGCGTTGCCGCGGACTACTACCTCGAACCGCAGATCATCATCAACAACGACTCGGTCGGCTCGGTCGGCGGTGCGATCGGCGGCCTGTTCGGCGGTGCGGCCGGCGTCATCGCCGGCGGCCTTCAGTCCAAGGTCTCGGTGGTGACCCTCAGCCTGTACGACATCCGCTCCGCGGTGCAGATCTCGGCGGCGGAAGGCAGCGCCACGGCGACCAACTTCGGCGCGGCGCTCGGTGCCCTCGGCGGCAGTGCCGGCGGTGCGCTGGGCGGCTTCTCGCGCACGCCGGAAGGCAAGGCGACGGTGGCCGCCTTCATGGACGCCTACAACAGCATGGTCGTCGCGCTGCGCAACTACAAGGCGCAGGACGTGAAGGGCGGCCTCGGACGTGGCGGCACGCTGCAGGTCAAGTAATCCCCGCAGGGAAACCTCCGGCTGGACGCGCGCGATGCCTGCGTCCGGCCGGAGGTTCCGCTCCCCGGCGGCGCATGCCGCTGCCGCAGGGCCGGCCTGATGGCGTCCGCTGAGCGCCACGGCGCGTCGATGCCCTCACCCCGCCTGCTCTTCGCGCTGGTGTTCGTCGAGGGCTATGCCTCGCTCGGCGCCGAGATCCTGGCCCTGCGCCGGCTGCTTCCCTTCCTCGGCAGTTCGATCACCGTCACCGCGCCGACGATCGGTTTCTTCCTCCTCGCACTCGCGCTCGGCTACCAGGCCGGCGGCCGCGTGGGGCAGGATTTCCTGCCGCGGGTGCGCGTCAATTTCCTCGTTGCGGCGGCACTGATCGCGATCGGCATGGCCGGACCGGTCGTGGACGCGCTGTTCGCCCATCTGCGCCCGGCCTGGCTCGCCTATCTGGTCTTCGTCGGCGGTGTGCTGTGCCCGGTCGCCTGGCTGCTGGGCCAGACGGTGCCGATACTCACCAACCTGCTGCGCCACGAACGCGCCGGTGCGCGCAGCGGCGCGGCGCTGTACTGGTCCACGCTGGGTTCCTTTCTCGGCTCGCTGTCGCTCTCGCTGCTGGTGATGCAGTGGCTGGGCGTGTCCGCGGCGATTCTCGTCTGCGCGGCGCTGCTGCTCGCGCCGGTGCCTTTCCTGCCCGCCGCCACGGGGCGGCCGGCGTGGCCGGGCAACGGGCTGGGCGGTGCGCTCGGCGCGGCGGCGCTCGCCGCCAACCTGTGGCTGCCGCAGCAGATCGAAACCGCCTACGCCACCTACCGGGTGGAGGCGGTGGAACTGCCCGGCATGCACGAGCCGCGCGTGTTCTGGATCAACAACTCCCTCGCCTCGCTGATGGACGGCGGCGAGCCGCCGCGCTACACGCGCTACATCGAGCGCCTGCGCACCCTGCTGCTGGACGAGATGGGTTTTCGCGGTCGCCGCATCCTGGTGCTCGGCGCGGGCGGCTTCACGCTGTCGCACCGGGAGCCGGCCAACGACTACACCTATGTGGACATCGACCCGGCCATCCGCGAACTGGCCGAGCGCGAGTTCCTGCGCGAGCCGGTGCGCGGCCGCTTCATCGCCGCCGATGCCCGCCGCTACGTGGCCGACACCGCCGAACGCTACGACGCCATCGTGGTGGATGCCTACAGCGCGCTGACCAGCGTGCCCGCCCACCTGGTCACGCAGGAGTTCTGGAGCGCGACGCGGCGTGCGCTCGCGCCCGGCGGGGTGACGTTCATCAACCTCATCCTCGACCAGCGGCTGGCCACGCCCTATGCGCGCAAGCTGCTCGGCACCATCCAGTCGGTGTATGGGCCCTGCGCGGTCGAACCCTTGTTCCGCGACCGGCAGCAGGGCAATGTGCTGGTGCAGTGCTTCGCCGGGCCGGTACCGGACGGCGAGCCGGCCTACCGCGACGAGCGCAATCCGTCCGACCTCGACCTGCTGCGCTCGCGCTAGCGCCTGCCGCAGCGGCGGGGACGGCAGGGCGGACAGTCCGCGCAGGGCAGGCGCGCTGCCATGGGGTTTTCTCCCCGGCCCTACAAAGTCTTCAGGTATTCGACGAGTGCGTCCTTGTCGGCCGCCGGCAGATCGGTGCCGAAGGCATGGCCCTGGTTGCCGCCGCCCTTGGCTGCGACGTCGTGGCGGGTGCCGGCGCGTTCGGCCTCGGGGCCGCTGCTGACGAAGCCGGCCCGCGCCGGGTCATACACGTCGTAGCCGCGCCAGAACGTTGCGGGGCGCTCGGCCGGCGGCAGCAGCAGGTCGCGCAGCGAGGGCACCGAGCCGTTGTGGAGATAGGGCGCACGCAGCCAGATGCCGTCCAGGAAGGCGGCGACGTAGCCGGTGAGCGGTGCCTCCACCAGGCCCGGGCGCTCGATGCCCATGTCGCGCACGACCTCGTTCGCCTCGCGCGCGGCCTTCTCGTTCCAAGTGTCGATGCGGTCGCGGCTGGTGCCGATCTCGGCCAGCGGCACCACGGTGCCGGTGCGCGCGGAGGCGTGGCATGCAGCGCAGGCAGCGTCGAACACCGCCTTGCCGCGTTCGGCCTGGGCGGCGTCGATCGGGAAGGGGTAGGGCGGCGCGCGTTTCGCGGTGACGTAGTCCTGTATCCATTTGACGTGGCCGAGGAATTCGGCGTTGTCCTTGGGCGGCGCGCCGAGCAGGCCGAGCGCCGAATCGATGATCACCGAATACGGATCGTGGCTGTCGCCGGCGAAGTTCAGGCGCATGCCCCGCTCGGGCTTGTACTTGCCCAGGTTCCAGATCGAGGGCATGTCGGTCGGCCCCAGGCTGTCGTCCATCGGCCAGCGGATCATGAAGTACTTGGTCAGGTTCATCGCGTCGTCGCGGCCGCGGCCCCAGGGCGGGAAATCGGCGCGGTACAGCCAGGCGAACTGGCGTTCGCGTTCGAGCAGGCGCTTCTTCGTGACCGGAATGATGAGGAAGCGGTAGAGCATGCGGTCGACGAAGGACATGCCGGTGACGAGGCGGATCTCCGCCATCAGGTTGTCGGCGTTGAAGCGCGGATCCTTTGCGCAATCGACCAGGAAGCGGAAGAAGGCCCACAGGTTCAGCGTGTGGTTCGGCCCGGCGGGCACCAGCACCGGCGGCGCGTCGGGCGCGGTGCGGTAGCTGGCGACGTGGCAGGACGCGCAGTTGTTGGCCACGCGCGGGAAGCCCGCCACCTTTTTCGAGAAGCCCACCGGCAACTCCTGCCCTTCCTCCCACACCACCCCGAAGGAGGCGTAGCCGCCCGGTCCCGGCAGCAGGTCGGGGAACACCCGCGGCAGCACGTAGAAGATCCAGTACGGAATGCCGGCGTCGCGCTCGGCGCCGATCGAGCCGTACTTGAAGCGCATGTCCGGATCGTTCGTGATCCACTCCGGCTGTGGCTCCTCGCGGAAGAACTTGTACCAGGCGAAGGCGCCGCCCGCCGCGCCCAGCACCAGCACCAGCGCGACGAGGGCGGCCATGCCGAAGCCGGCGGCCCTGTGTCGCGCGCTCCGCTTCCGGCGGCGGCGGGGAAGGCTGCCGCCGGCGTGCGTCCGGGGGTAGGGCCGGCCCGCAGCGGAGCGGGGGCGGCGTCCGGGAAGGCGGATGTCATGGCGATCTCCTTCCTTGCTAGAAGGTCTTCAGGTATTCGACCAGCGCATCCTTGTCGGCGGCGGGCAGGTCGGTGCCGTAGACGTGGCCTTCGTGGCCGGCGTTGCCGTTGCCGGGGAGGGTGGTGTCGTAGGCGAACAGGCCCGCGGCGGCGGCCTGCGCCGGGCCGGCGGGCAGGGCGCAGGCGAAGCCCACGCGCGCCGGGTCGTAGATGTCGTTGCCGCGCGCGAACTTCGCCGGGCGTGCGGATGCGGGTTCGAGCAGGTCGCGCAGCGTGGGCACCGAGCCGTTGTGCAGGTAGGGCGCGCGCAGCCAGATGCCGTCGAGCGGCATGTTGGCGTAGCCCCGGGTCTTGCGGAAATGCTGGAAGCGGTGCGGATAGCCGGCGTACAGGGTGGCCTGGTTCACCGCGAGGTCGCGGGTGTAGGAATCCAGCCGCGCGCGGTCGGTGCCGATGTCGGCGATCGGCGTCACATGGCCGACCCTCGCGCCGCGGAAGTCGCTGCCGCCGGTGCCGTGGCAGGCGGCGCAGCGTTCGGCGTACAGCGGCGCGCCGCGCGCGGCAAGCCCGTGGTCGATCGGGTAGGGGAAGGGCGGCGGCGCCGCATCCAGCAGCCAGCCTTCCACGCGGCCGATCGCGGCGAGGTCTATGGTGGGCGGCGTGGTGCCGGTGCCGAACGCGGCGCTCTTGTTGCGTTCCTCGGTATGGGTGTTGTTGCCGTCCCAGTGCAGTTCCATGCGCTGGCCGTCGTCGCGCGCCATGCGCTTTCTCTGGTTCCAGATCGAGGGGAAATCCGACGCGCCGAGCAGTTCGTGCGCCGGCAACTGCTTCATCGGGAAGTTGAACAGCACCTTGGCCGAGTTGAAGGTGTCGACCCGCCCCGGGCCCCATTCCGGCTGCTCGAACACGAAGGCGAAGCGGCCGCGCAGCATCAGCAGGCGTTCGCGCATCAGGGCGATCGCCACCGGGTATACCAGGTAGCGGTCGATCGGGCCCAGGCCGCCGGCGAGGCGCTCGATCTCGGGCACGATGAATTCGCGCGAGAACCGGGGGCCGGCGGCGCAGTTGAAGAAGAAGGTCTCGAAGGCACGGATGTCGAAGCGGTGCGCCGGCATGCCGGCGATGATGCGCGGCGCGGCGTCCGGCGCATCGCGCACGGTGCTGGTGTGGCAGGCGGCGCAGTTCAGGAACACGCGGTCCAGCCCGAGGTGGCGCCGCTTCGATACGCCGATCGGCAGGTCGCGGCCTTCCTCGTAGATCAGGCCGAACGCGGCGTAGTCCGCCGTGCCGCGCGCGGCATGTCCCGCCTCCGCTGCCGCGTCGGCATCGCGCCCGCCGCCCGGCAGGTGTTCGGCGCACACCCGCGGCAGGGCCTGCCAGATCCAGTACGGAAAGCCCGACTCGCGCTCGCCCCCGGTGGAGCCGTACTTGAAGTGCTGGACGGGGTCGTCGTAGGTGACCGCTTCGTCCGGCAGGAAGCGCGCGGCCGCATACAGCGCGGCGATCAGGATCGCGATCCACGGCAGCCAGACGATGAGGCGCCACGACAGCCAGCGCCGCCTGCGCGGCGCGGCCGGCGGCGAGGCTCGCGGCGATTGGGGGCGGGGGGACGGAGTCATGGCGATCCTCCTCGGCGCGGCATCATTCGGCGCCTGCCGTGCAGGGGGCGAGTGTTGCGTAGGGGCGGGCGAGCACGCCGGCCGGCGCAAGCGCGCGCTGCGCCAGCAGGCCCTCGAGCAGGGCGGTCATCGCCGGATAGTCGGGCGATTGCGCGAAGGCCGCGGCATGGGCGGCGGCGGGGGCGGCATCGGCGTCTTGGGCCGCGCGGCGGGCGGGCGTGCGTTCATCGCCAGGCGAAAGAGCATGCGCTCGGCACAGGCGGCGATCCTGCCGCGCACCTGTTCGTCGCCGCCGCGCAGGAAGCCCGGGGGAAAGGCCGTGGCGGCGGCATGGCACTGGCCGCACTGGCGCGCGAAAGGCTGCAGTTCGGGCGGCCAGGCGCCGTCGCGCGCCGCGGGCGGATCGGCCAGCCGCGGTGCGGATGGCGCTGCGGATGGCGGCGCGGGCGCCGGCGTGCCGAGGTCGGTCAGCAGCGCGGGCAGCAAGGCCGAGCGGCGCAGCGGCAGATCGTCCAGGGCGTCGCTCCGGCCGGCGAGCGTGGCCTGGGCGAGCCGATCGATCGCCACATCCAGCGGCGCCAGATCGGCGACCAGTTCCAGGGTGGCGGTGGCTGGCGCGGCGGCGTTCGCGGCCGGGCGCGGGATGTCGATCCGGCGGATCGCTTCGCCGCCGGCGGTGCGCACGGTGCGGCCGCCGCGGTCCGGTATGAAGCGCATCGTCTCCGCCCCGGCCCGCTGCCGGCGGTTGGCGGCGGGTTTCAGCGCGACGGCGCCGATCGCGTCGTTGCCGGGCAGCACCAGCCGGTCGGCGGTGCCGCCGGTCGCCATGCCAGCCTTCAGCACGAGGCGAGCCTGCAGCCGCGCGCCGTCGGCGCCGGCGCAGTCCAGGTCGAGCCGACCGTGGTCGGTGGTTTTCCGTCCGCTGCAGGACAGGGCGATGTGGCGGATGGACGCCATGCGACCGTCCGCCAGGGCGGCCAAGGCGGGGTTCCCGCGTTCCGCAGCCCGCGCGGTGGCGGCGGCAGGAGACGCGGACAGGACACTCAGCGCGCGGTCGATGGCGGCGACGTCCGCTCGCGAGAAGAACATCGACAGCGCGGCCACGAAGCGGCCGGCGTCGGCGGCGCTGCGGCCCGGCCACGTCTCGAGCGGTGCGCGCAGTGCGAGCGGGTCGAAGGCGGCGGCGATGTCGGCGTAGCGGCGCAGTTCGTCGTCGGACGGCTGCGGCCGCCCGCCCTCGATGCCGGCGAACGGCTGGCGGTTGGGCAGCGACGGGTCCGGGATCGCCAGCCCCGCCGGCCAGCGCTGCCGCCAGTTCGCAAGCAGCGGTTCGACCAGGGCGGGCCGGCGGGCGCGCCGTTCCGCCGTGGTGCTGCGGCCGTCCGTCAGCCGATGGCGCAGGGCCTGGCGGAGGGCTTCGGCACGGCAGGCGACCGCGGCCTTGCGGTCGGGCGCGGCGCAGCCTTCGCGCCACAGGCGCTGAGCGGTGCCGAGGAGGTTGGCGCGCGCGGCGGCGGTGTCGATCGCGTCCGGCACATCGACGCCGTGGCGCCATGCGAGTCCGTAGTAGGGCAGGCCGGTGGCGGCGAGCCGCGCGGCCACCGGCGTGCTGGCGCTGGTCTCGTCCCACGACTGGCGCGAGAAGATCGGCGCCGCGTTGTGATGGCAGGCAAGGCAGAGCGTGCGGTTGGCGTAGCCGGGCTCGGGTGCGGCGCCCTCGCGGTAGTTGCGCACGAGCTGGAATTCGAAGCGGCCGGCGGCCTCGTTGTAGCTGATCACCTCCAGGGCCGCGGCCTTTTCGTGGTAGGCCACGTACAGGCGGTCGCGCAGGTAGGGGTGGCCGGGCGGGGCGGCGGCCGGCGGCTCGCCCGTGACGGCCGCGACCACGCGCGGATGGCGGAAGGCGTCGACATCGCCGGCGGCATGGCGCTGCAGCGAGCGGCCCAGTGGAATCAGCACCACCGACAATCCTCCCGACGGTTGCCCGGCGTCGAGCTGCTGCGCGATGCGCTGCAACAGCGCGGGGAAGGGAAACGGCAAGCGCGATGCGCCGTCGGCATCGGCACCGAACAATTCGTCGAACAGCGAGCGCCCGGCCGGCGGCAGGTCGGGCCCGGGCGGCTCGATGGCGCCGGCCGGTTGCGCCGCGCCGCCGGCGTTCGCGCCGTCCGGCGACGGCGCGAGGGCCAGTGTCAGAGCCGCAAGCAGCGATGTCCATCGGAGCATGTCCGCCCCCGCGTGCGTGGGGACTCGGGCCGTGCGCGCCTTCCGGGCGCGGCCCGCGGGCGGCCAGCAGCCTTACCCGGTGCCCCCTTGCCCCATCACCACCAGGCGCTGCTGCGTGCCGCCCCAGCAGTCCTGCTGCACCTGGCCGGTCTTGAGGAATTCTTCCCTGGCGCGCTCGGCGACGTCCTTGTTGTACAGCACGAAATTGACGACGAAGACGCGGTCCATGTAGGCGCGGCCGAGATAGAAGCCGGGATACACCATGCGGATCTCGTCGCGGATGGCGAAGCCGTCGCGGCCGGCCATCATGTCGGGCATGCGGCGGTAGCCCGGCAGTTCGTCGGTGAAGGCGTAGTCGATGACGATGGATTCGCGCCGGCCGTCGAGCAGGCTCTGGCCGCAGTACAGCTTGGCCGGGAACAGCAGCCACTGGTCCTTGCCGCCGACGTGCACCTTCTGCAGCGGGTTGGCGGTGCTGTCCTCGACCAGGCCGAGCTTCTTCAGCGCCGACAGATCCTCGATGCGGTTGCGCAACAGGCGCTGGTCGCGATAGAAGACCTTGCCCTTCCACAGCGTCTCGCCGATGAGGTCGAGCTTGGCGCCGGCGACGTTCACGAACAGGCTCTTGAGGCCGCCGCCGGCGATCTCCGACAGCCGCAGCTTGCCGCTGCCGCCGCGCGGGAAGAACAGGTCGCCCTCGAACGGGCCGTCGGGGATCGGCCCGGCGGACAGCCGCGCGTAGATCTGGTCCACCTGTTCCTGGTCGAGAAAGGCCAGGTTCTTTGGCGTGATCTTGTACAGGTCGGCGGTTGCCAGCGGAAAGCGGTGCTCGACGTAGGCGAAATCGGGCTTGCCGGCGTAGTGCTCGGTGTAGGGCGCGAACGAGATCGGCGGCGCGGCCTTGTCCTCGGCGTTTTCGAAGAAGCCGCAGCCGGACGGTGCCAGCGCGGCGGCGGCGCACAGACTCAGTGCAAGGGTCGGGATCGGTTTCATGGCGTATCCCCGGCAATCACAGCGTGGCGAGGAAGGCGATCAGCGCCTTCTTGTCGGCCTCGGGCAGGTCCTCGCCGAAGCGGTGGCCCTCGTTTTCGATCTCGGCGGTGCAACTGCTGTAGATCTGCTTGATGAGGTAAGGCCGCGCCTTGAGCGCTGCGACCAGGGCATCGGGCTTGCCGGCCAGTTCGCCGGCGATCGCCTGCAGGTCCTGCAGCACCTTGTCGCCGGTCTCGGCGCCGAAGCGCTGCGCCAGGTCGTTGCCGAGCGACTTGGCGTCGGTCCTGGCGCGCACCAGGTCGACGACGAACTGCTTGTGCTGGAAATTGCCCAGCGTGCCGGCGGTGACGCCGCGGCCTTCGATCTCGTGCGGGATGGTGAGCGAAAAGCCCAGCAGCTTTTCCTTCTCGGTGCCGTCCCACAGCCGCGGGCCGATGCGCAGCGTGACGTCTTCGTTGAGCAGCGTGACCTTGGGGACGCGCTGCGCCGGGTTCAGCAGCTCTTCCATCGATGCCTTGTACAGCCGGAAGCGCCCTTCCACGCCGGGGTCGTACTCGAAGCAGGCCGGCTGCTCGCCGGGAGGCAGCAGCCTGACGCTGGTGCCGTCCACATAGCGCGGCCGCTGGGCGTAGAAGTCGTTCGCCGCGTTCTTCGGCTTGCCGCACAGTTCCGGGCCGAGCGCGTTGTTGTGCAGGAAGGGGGCGTGCGCCCACAGATTGAGCAGCGAGACGTTGCGGTAGTAGCCGCGTCCGCCGTCGCCCGGCTCCTTCACGTTGGGGTCGGGCGGCCGCGCGCGCAGCGTCTCCGAGCCGTATTCCTGCCACACGTGGCCGGCCATGTGGTTGGAATGCAGTGCGCGGCAGCGGAAGGTGCCGACTTCGGACACCGGCGTGGCGCGGTCGTTGCCCATCCAGTCCTCGCGCATGCCGGTGGCGGGGTCGGCCTTGTGGAAGTCCAGCGCGGCGAACGCCCCGGCCAGCGCCTCGGGCTGGCTCGAGTGGCAGCGCGCGCAGGTGCCGGCGAAGACTTCGCTGCCGCGCGCGACCGCGCCGGCGCCGAATTCGTTCTCGAGGTCGGCGATCAGGTCCTGGTCGGTGTAGGTCGCCGTCGGCATGGCCGCGCGCCGGACGTTCTCGCGTGCGGCGCGCAGGTCGGCGACGTGCGCCTCGGCCGACAGGAAGAAGGCCAGGATGTCGCCCAGCCGGTCCTCGATCGCGCGGAAATGCGGGCAGTCGCGCCGGCACTGGCCGATGTCGAACGGCGTCTGGCCGAAGCCGCGCTGCTGCGGATCGAGCTGGCGCAGGTCGGAGAGGTGGTTCACCCAGCACTGCTCCGAGCACGAGCCGATGTTGAAATACACGCGCTGGATCGCCTCCAGCGCGCCGATCGAATCCTCGCCGCCCTTCAGGATGTGATGCACGGTGTCGTTGCCGGGCGACTTCTTCCAGCACTTGCCGCTGCGCCCGGGCTCGCACCAGCAGCTCGCCTCGTCCTTGTCGTCGCTGCAGCTTGCGGCCTTGCGCCACTTGAGGACGGCCTCGTCGGCGAAGGTCGGGCGCCTGGCGATGTTGATCAGCGCGTTGATGGTGCCCGGGTTGTTCACCTGGTCGGTCGGTATCGCCGAGGTGTCGCTGGTGCCCGGGCGGGCGTGCGCGAACATCTGCCATTCCAGCGTGTTGCCGGGCATGCCCGACACCATGATCTCGGAGATGCGGCTGTACTGGTTGCCGACCAGTCCCTTGATGTTGTCCCACTTCGGGTTCGCCGGATCGGCGGGCGGATTCAGCGGATCGAAGGCGATGTGACAGGAACCGCAGGACGTGCCGATCAGGAAGGGCGGTTCGACCGCGCCGTCCTGCAGGTGCGAGCGCGCCGCCTCGCCGCCACCGCCCGCGGCGGCGATCGGCCGGCCGTAGCCCTCCCACGAGCCGGCGTGGCCGTTGAGCCTGATCCAGGCCGCCCTGTCGAAGCGCGGGTTTGGGAACTTGCGGATGCCCAGCGCCCCGGTCGAGGTACCGAAGCGCAGATCGCAAGCCGACTGGCGCTGGTCGGCGGCACCGTGCGGATCGCCTTGCGCGAGCGGCGCATCGCGGAAATCGCAGGCCGGCTCGGGATAGCCGCCGCGGCCGACGTAGCCGAGCAGTTCCTCGTCGCCCGGGCACCAGTCGAAGCCGTAGGTTTCGTCCAGGCTCTTGGCCGGGCAGTTCTTCGCGCCCGGCACGCAGCACGACGGATCGTTGATGATGCCCCAGGCGCGGAAGCGGTCGCCGCGCTGGTCGGCGCGCAGCACGCGGTACCAGTCGATCAGCACGCCGACGCGCTGCTGGAAGACGTAGGTGTGGAAGCGCTCGTTGCCCGCGGTGGCCTTGAACCAGATCAGGCGGCCGGCGCATTCGGACTCGTTCAGCCCCTCGCGCGCGCAGGCTTCGTAGTAGGGCACGTCCTGTTCATGGACGACCTTCGCCGCGGGCGGTGTGCCGGCCGCCGGCGGGGCGGTGGCGGGTGTCGCGCCGGCGCCTTCCTGCTGCGTCGTGGCGGCGATGGGGATGGCGGCGACGAAGACCGCAGCGAGGAGGGCGAGGACGGCCGGCGCGCGCTTCATGATGCCACCTCCGAGGGGGCGGGCCGACATCGGCGACGCAACACGTGTCCGCCCGCTCGGGCGATCGCAACGGGCAGGGGCCGGACGCATCGTGCGTCGCGGCGGCCTGCGCGCGGCAGGGCTCTCTGTCGACCCGACGGGCGCACCGCCAGGGGCACGCGCCCGCAGCTTGTTTCTGGTACTTCATTCGTAGCAGGAAATACCCCGTTTGCAAGCGCCCGGACGGCAGCCGGGCGGGGCGGATCCCGCCAGTGGCGCGGCATGGCCACGTAAACGGCATTCGCCGCCCGGGGCGGTGCCGGGCGGCGAATGCGGGACGTGGCGCCGCCGGGGCGATGCAGGCATCACCCCGGATACGACGGCATCAGGCGGAGGCGTCCTTCTTGGCGGCGGTGCGCTTCGGGGCCGGGGCGGGCGCCAAGGCCGACACCGGCACGACGGCCTTCTTCGCCGCGGCGAGGTTGGCTTCCAGGGTCTCGGTGGCTTGCTTCACCAGCTTGGTGAACTCGGCGTAGGCTTCGTTGGCTGTGGCGATCGCCTGCTTCACGCCCGCGAACAGCGGCTCGGAACCGGCGGGAGCCGACTTCTCGGCACGGGCCAGCGCTTCGGCGAACGCCTGGTTCACTTCGGCGATCTGGGCTTCGACCAGCTTCGAGAGTTCCTGCTGGCCTTCGCTCGCGATCTCGAACACGCTGCGGCTGTAATCGACGAACTTGTCGACCACCGGCTGGGCGACGTCCTGCTGCAGCTTGGCGAGATCCTGCGGCTGCTTGATCTCGAGCAGGGTCCTGGCGGTGGCGGCGCCGTCTTCCAGCACGCTGCGCAGCACTTCCATGTTCAGCGCGGCGAGGCGTTCGGCGCGGCTCTGGGTGCTTGCGACCAGGTTCTGCAGGGCTTCGAGGCTGGCCTTGTTGGCCGCGGTAAAGGCGTTGGGGGTGGTGAAGTAGTTCATGGGCGATCTCCTGGGTGGGTGTGGTGGGTCCGGTTGCGAATCTGTCTGGCGCATTATTGTGCGCTGCAACATTGGGCAGTATAAGGACGTGCCGCCAGCCGTCAACTATTTTTTGTTGCAGTGCACCAATTCGACGTTTCCGCAGGATCGGGACCCCCTGCAGGCTAGCGCGGCGACAGCGCCTCCTTCAGGCCCTTCAGATTGTGCCGCATCATCGACAGGTAGTCCGGCGCCGGGCCGCCGGCGGCCGACAGCGCGTCGGAATACAGCGTGCCGCCGACGCGGGCGCCGCTCTCGCTGCGGATGCGCTCGATCAGGCGCGGGTCGGCGATGTTCTCGACGAAGACGGCGGGAGCTTCCTCCGCCTTGATCTGGCGGATGAGCTGCGCGATGCCCTGCGCGGTGGGTTCGGCATCGTTCGACACCCCGACCGGAGCCAGGAAGCGGATGCCGTAGGCGTGCGCGAAGTAGCCGAAGGCGTCGTGCGAGCTGACGACCTTGCGCCGCGTCGCCGGCAGGGCACCGAGCGTTGCGCGGATCTCGGCATCGAGCGCCTTCAACTGGCCGGCATAGCGTTCCGCGTTGGCGCGGTAGGCGGCCGCGCCGTCCGGGTCCGCGGCGGCCAGCGCGTCGGCGATGTTGGCGACGTAGCGCCGGGCGTTCGCCACGTCCTGCCAGGCGTGCGGGTCGATGCCGCCATCGTGGCCGTGGCCGTCCTCGCCGCCGTGGCTGCCGCCGTCCTCCATGCCGAGGCTGCGCACGCCGGTGCTGGCGACGACGATCCTGCCGCGAAAGCCGGCCGAACTGGCCAGGCGCAGGACCCAGTCGTCGAAACCGAGGCCGTTGGCCACCACCAGCTTCGAACGGCCGAGCGCGCGCGCATCCGACGGCCGCGGCTGGAAGGTGTGAGCGTCCTCGTCGGGGCCGACGAGCACCCGCACCGCGACGCGGTCGCCGCCGACCTGGCGCACGAAGTCGCCCAGGATGCTGAAGCTGGCGGTCACTTCCAGTGCAGGGGCGGCATTCGCGCGGGGAACGGCGAGAAGGGCGAGCAGCGCGGCGCAGGCGGCGGCCGCTGCGCGGTGGAACGGCAGGCGCATGGGATTCTCCGGGAAGGTCAGGACTCGAGGTGGTGGCGCACCGGCAGGCGGCCGGCGAGCAGGCCGCCGGGGGCGGCGAGCAGCGAGGCGAAATAGACCAGGCCGCACATCAGCACGATGGCCGGGCCGGCCGGCACGTCGGCATGGAACGACAGCAGCAGGCCGGCGACGCCGCTGGCCGCGGCGAAGACGACGGCGAGCCCGAGCAGCGCCGGCAGTTCGTGCGCCCACAGCCGCGCGGCGGCCGACGGGAGGATCATGATGCCGACGGCCATCAGCGTGCCCAGCGCATGGAAGCCGCTCACCAGGTTGAGCACCACCAGCATCAGGAAGCCGTAATGCGCCACCGGCGACCAGCGGCTGACGCCGCGCAGGAAGGCGGGGTCGAAGCATTCGAGCGCCAGCGGGCGGAACAGCAGCGCCAGGCCGAACAGCGTCAGCGTGGCGATGCCGCCGATCAGCAGCAGCGAGCCGTCGTCCAGGGCCAGCACCGAGCCGAACAGCACGTGCAGCAGGTCGAGGTTGCGGCCGCGCAGCGACACGATCATGACGCCGGCGGCGAGCGACAACAGGTAGAAGGCGGCGAGGCTGGCGTCTTCCTTCAGGATCGAGGCGCGCGTCACCACCCCCGCAGCCAGCACCACGACGATGCCGGCGACGATGCCGCCCACCGTCATCGCGCCCAGCGACAGCCCGAAGGCGAGGTAGCCCAGCGCCGCGCCGGGCAGGATGGCGTGGCTCATGGCGTCGCCCATCAGGCTCATGCGCCGCAGCAGCAGGAACACGCCCACCGGCGTGGCGCCCAGCGCCAGCGCAAGGCAGCCGGCGAGCGCACGGCGCATGAAGGCGAAATCGATGAAGGGCGAAACGAGCAGGTCGTACACGGCGGGTTTGCGGGCGTGAAGGTCGGAAAGGGCGGGGTGGGGTCAGTGCCGGTGGCCGGCGTGGTCGTGCGGATGGCCGTGGTCGTGCAGCGGGACGACCTCGCCGCCGGGCCCGTGGCCGCCGGACTCTTCCGCGCGGTGGCATTCCGGGGCGTCGTCGTCGAAGGCTTCGGACAGCCTGCGCGCGTGCGCCAGCAGCGTGTCGGTGAGGACCTGCGGCGTGGGGCCGAAGGCCACCGGTTCGCGCGCCAGTAGCAGGCAGGTGGGGAAGTGGCGCCGTACCTGCTCGAAGTCGTGCACCACGGTCAGGATGGTGCGGCCCTCGGCGTGCCAGCCGAGCATCAGGCGGACGAGGTCGTCCACCGTCCGGCTGTCGATGGCGGCGAAGGGTTCGTCGAGCAGGATCAGCGGCGCGTCCTGCAGGATCAGGCGGGCGAAGCGCGCGCGCTGCAACTGCCCGCCGGACAGCGAGCCGACCGGACGCGACTCGAAGCCTTCCATGCCCACCGCGGCCAGCGCCTCGCGCACACGCCGGCGCCGGCTGTCGTCCAGGCCGCCGAAGGCGCCGAGTTCGCGCCACAGCCCCATGGCCACGACGTCGAACACCGATACCGGGAAGCCGGGGTCGATCTCGCTGCGCTGGGGCATGTAGGCCACGCCGCCGCGCGGCAGCGCGGCGCGTTCGATGCGCCCGCCGATCGGTCGCAATTCGCCCGCGACGCCCTTGAGCAGCGTCGATTTGCCCGCGCCGTTGGGGCCGATCACCGCGACCAGCGCACCGGCGGGAATCTCGCCGCTGAGATGGTGCACCGCCGGGTGGCGCTCGTAGCCCAGGGTGAGGTTGTCGAAGCGGATGACGGGGGGTGGGGCGGGGTGCATCACGACTCCCGTGGCCGCACCGGGGCCGGCCTGCTGCGAACGAAATGGAGGCACGGGGTGTGTCATGTCAGCTCAGGGCCCAGAAGATCGCGAGCCACAGCAGCGCCGCGGCTGCGCCCGCAAGGGCCAGGCGCTTGCCCAGGCTGGCGGTGAGCAGGCTGAACGGCGTGCCGGCGGGGCGGCTCATCGTGCCTGCGCCTCCGCGGCGCTGCGGCCGCATGCGGCGCAACTGCCGTGCAGTACGAGTTCGGCGCGGTCGACGTGAAAGCCGCTCGGCAGTCCGGTGGTCGGCGCTGGTTCCAGCCCTTCCAGGCAGACCACCTGGCCGCAGCGGTCGCAGTGGAAATGGGCGTGGCGATGTGTGGCGTCGCGCATCACCTCGAAGCGCCAGGCGCGCTCGCCGCCGGCGATGCGCCGCGCCAGCCCCCGTTCCACCAGCCAGTCGAGGGCGCGGTACAGCGTGACGCGGTCGTGGGCGATGCCGGCTGCCGCCAGCGC
This sequence comes from Thauera sp. K11, assembly GCF_002354895.1. Classification (NCBI taxonomy): domain Bacteria; kingdom Pseudomonadati; phylum Pseudomonadota; class Betaproteobacteria; order Rhodocyclales; family Zoogloeaceae; genus Thauera; species Thauera sinica. Next base: position 3,389,565 of record NZ_CP023439.1, on the reverse strand, counting down.
CTCGCCGATCTCGTCGTGCGACAGCGGGTGTGGGCTTTGCTGCAGCAGTTCCAGGGCGACCAGCCGCGTGCGCGTGACGCGACCGCCCAGCGCGGCAATGCGCTCGCGGGCGCTGCCGTGGGGAGCGGGGTCGTCGCGAAGGGTAGGCGGAAGCTGCTCGGATTGGGGTCTGGCCACGGCGTTCTCCAATGGCGGGCTCGTTTTGCAACATTGTAGCATTAGGAGCCTCGCCCTGCGAGTTGCGCCTGCGGCGGCCCGCCGGATCCGGAAGGGACGCCGGGGCCCCGGCCGCGGGCCGCGCGGAAAGGGCGTCCGGCCCGAAGGCCGCGGCACGCCGCTTCAGCGGCCGTGGAAACGCGGCGTGCGCTTGGCGAGGAAGGCGTCGATGCCCTCGCGGTAATCGTCGGTCGCGAGGAAGTCGAAGGCGGCGCGTTTCTCCTCTTCGCTCAGCGGCACGCCGTTCATCAGCCGCTTCACCCACTGCTTGTGCCAGCGCGCCACCAGCGGCGCGCCGGCGCAGATGCGCGCCGCGCAGGCGGCGGCTTCGCCGAACACCTTGCCGTCGTCCACCACCCGGCTCAGCAGGCCCTTCTGCAGCGCCTCGCGCGCGTCGAGGATGCGGCCTTCGAGGAGGATCTCCAGCACCACCGCCGGCCCCGCCAGGGCGAGCAGGCCGGCCATTTCCCCCGGATACATCGAGAACCCGAGGCGGTTGATGGGCGCGCCGAAGCGCGCGGATTCGCCGGCGATGCGGATGTCGCAGCAGCCGGCGATCTCCAGCCCGCCGCCGATGCAGGCGCCGCGGATCGCGGCGATGGTCGGCACCGCGCAGCCGCGGACGGCCTCCAGCGCATTGGCCACCAGGTCGTCGTGGTAGTGCAGGGCGTCGTCCACCGTCGCGCGCACGGTCAGGAACTCTTCGATGTCGCCGCCCGCGGCGAAGGCGTCCTCGCCGGCGCCGCGCAGGATCGCGCAGCGCACGCCGTCGTCGGCGGCGATGCGGTCCATGGCCGCGCGCAGGCCCCGCCACATGGCCGCGGTGACGGCATTGAGCTTGGCCGGATTGGCCAGGGTGATGGTGGCGATGCCGTTTGCGACGTCGAATCCGATCCGTGTGTCCATGCCTTGCTGGCGCCTCCGAGTTGGATGGAATGTGCCGGGAGAGCAGGAAGTTGAAAAATTCTCCCATTGCGACAAGTGTTTACTTTTCCATACGCACTGGTATGGAATCTTGTAGATGATATATCATCCGCCCGTCGATACGCTGCGCCAGACAGCCGGTCGGCAGGAAGAGGGTGAGGCGGCAACCAGGTGTGCCCGTTGTTTTCTTGTTCTTGAGGAGGGGGAAAAATGTCTAGTTCGATGTATGCGCACATCAGGCGCAATCCGCGGTTCGCGGAGCTGGTGGCGAAGCGGACCCGCTTCGCGAGCCTGCTCGCGATCACCGTGCTGGTGATCTTCTACGGTTTCGTGCTGCTCGTCGCCTTCGCGCCCGAACTCATCGGCCGCCGGCTGTTCGCGGGCAGCAACCTGACCTTCGGGGTGCTCGCCGGCCTGTTCCAGTTCGTGTTCTTCTGGGTGCTGACGCTGATCTACGTGCGCCGTGCCAACGGCGAGTTCGACGATCTCAACAAGGAGATCGTGCACGCCGCCTGGAAGGAGGACAAATGATGCGCGCCAGCCTGCTCTCCCGCGCCGGTGCGGGCCTCGCCGGACTGTCGGCCTCGGTACCTTTGCTTGCCGCCGGGCCGGCCATGGAGGCTGCGCAGAAGCAGCCGCTCAATCTCCACGCCATCGGCATGTTCTTCGTGTTCGTGCTGATGACCCTGGGCATCACCTACTGGGCGGCCAGCCGCACCAAGTCCACGTCGGACTTCTACACCGCCGGCGGCGGCATCACCGGTTTCCAGAACGGCCTGGCGATCGCTGGCGACTACATGTCCGCGGCCACGCTGCTGGGCCTCACCGCGATGATGTTCGCGCAGGGCGTGGATGCCTACATTTACATGATCGCCTTCTTCGTCGGCTGGCCCATCATCCTGTTCCTGATGGCCGAGCGCCTGCGCAACCTCGGCAAGTTCACCTTCGCCGACATCACCGCCTACCGCCTCGACCAGGGCAAGGTGCGCACGATGGCGGCGGTGAGTTCGCTGACCGTGGTGTGCTTCTACCTCGTCGCGCAGATGGTCGGCGCCGGCCAGCTCATCAAGCTGCTGTTCGGCCTCGACTACAACATTGCGCTGGTCGTGGTCGGTGCGCTGATGATGATCTACGTGACCTTCGGCGGCATGGTCGCGACGACCTGGGTGCAGATCATCAAGGCGTGCATGCTGCTCCTGGGGGGCACCGCGGTGATGCTGCTGGCCTTCAGCCAGTTCGGCTTCAGCTTCGACGAGCTGACCAGCCGCGCGATGGACGTGCACAAGCTGGGCGCCAATCTGCTGAACCCGGGCAGCCTGCTGGCCGATCCGGTCACCGCGATCTCGCTCGGCCTCGGGCTGATGTTCGGCACCGCCGGCCTGCCGCACATCCTGATGCGCTTCTTCACCGTGACCGACGCCAAGGAAGCGCGCAAGTCGGTGCTCTACGCCTCCGGCATCGTCGCCTACTTCTTCAACGTCATTGCCATCATGGGCGTGGCGGCGATCATCATCGTCGGCCAGAACCCGCAGTACTTCGAAGGCGGCTCGATCGGCGGAAAGATCGTCGGCGGCGGCAACATGGTGGCCATGCACCTGGCGCACGCGGTCGGCGGCAACCTGCTGCTCGGCTTCCTGTCGGCGGTGGCCTTCGCCACCATCCTCGCGGTGGTGGCCGGCCTGGCGCTCGCCGGCGCGTCGGCGATCTCGCACGACATCTACGCCCGCGTCATCATGAAGGGCAGGGCCTCGGAGACCACCGAGCTGAAGGTGTCCAAGATCGCCACCATCGGCCTGGGCATCGTCGCGGTGCTGCTCGGCATGGTGTTCGAGAAGATGAACGTCGCCTTCATGGTGGCGCTGGCCTTCGGCGTCGCCGCCTCGGCCAACTTCCCGGTGCTGATCCTGTCGATGTACTGGAAGGGGCTGACCACCCGCGGCGCGCTGGTGGGCGGCTATCTCGGCCTGTTCAGCGCAGTGGCTTTCGTCGTGCTGTCGAAGTCGGTGTGGGTCGACGTGCTGGGCTTCGCCTCGCCGATCTTCCCCTACACCCAGCCGGCGCTGTTCTCGATGCCGATCGCCTTCTTCGCCATCTGGCTGTTCTCGGTGACCGACGGCAGCAAGGCGGCCGGCGACGAGCGCGAAGCCTTCGAAGACCAGTACGTGCGTGCGCAGACCGGCGTCGGCGCCGCGACCGCCTCGACGCACTGATGCCGCCGTCCGCGGACGCCGGACGGCGTCCGCGGAAACGACCTCCGACCCCGCCCGGCGCAGGCCGCGGCGGGGTCTTGTCTTGTGGGGAATCTGTTGTGCCGGGAGGCGTCTACCGGGCGTCACGCATCCGCCGGGAGACCTTCATGCAGGCATCGATCCGTATCGAACACGATTCCATGGGCCCGGTCGAGGTGGCGGCCGATCGCTACTGGGGCGCGCAGACGCAGCGCTCGCTGCACCACTTTCCGATCGGCGTCGCGCGCTTTCGCTGGGGGCGGCCGATGATCCGCGCGCTGGGCCTGCTGAAGAAGGCCGCGGCCCAGGCCAATGCTGAACTCGGCGAGCTTCCCCCCGAACTGGCCGCGCTGATCGTGCATGCCGCCGACGAGGTGATCGCCGGCGCGCTGGATGCGCATTTCCCGCTGGTGGTGTTCCAGACCGGCTCGGGCACGCAGTCCAACATGAATGCCAACGAGGTGATCGCCAACCGTGCCAACGAGATGGCCGGCGCGCCGCTCGGCGGCAGGTCGCCGGTGCATCCGAACGACCACGTCAATCGCGGCCAGTCGTCGAACGACACCTTCCCGACCGCGATGCACGTGGCGATCCTCGGCGAACTGGAGCTGCGGCTGTTTCCCGAGGTCGGCCGCCTGCGCGACACGCTGGCGGCAAAGGCGGCCGCCTTCGCCGACGTGGTGAAGACCGGCCGCACCCATCTGCAGGACGCCACGCCGGTGACGCTGGGGCAGGAGATCGGCGCCTGGGTGGCGCAGATCGACTTCGGCCTCGGCGCCGTGCGCGCGGCGCTGCCCGGCCTGCACGACCTGGCGATCGGCGGCACGGCGGTGGGCACCGGGCTCAACGCACATCCGCGCTTCGGCGCCCGCGCCGCCGAGATCCTCGGCCTGCTGACGGGCCTGCCGCTGCGCAGCGCGCCGGACAAGTTCTTCGCGCTGGCCGCGCACGACGCGCTGGTGCAGGTTTCGGCCGCGCTGCGCACGCTCGCCGGCGGGCTGATGAAGACGGCCAACGACGTGCGCTGGCTCGCCAGCGGGCCGCGCTGCGGCATCGGCGAACTGCGCATCCCGGAGAACGAGCCCGGTTCGTCCATCATGCCGGGCAAGGTGAATCCGACCCAGTGCGAGGCGCTCACCATGGTCTGCGCGCAGGTGTTCGGCAACGACGCCACGGTCGCCTTCGCCGGCAGCCAGGGCAATTTCCAGCTCAACGTGTACAAGCCGGTCATGGCGCACAACGTGCTCGAGAGCATCGACCTGCTGGCCGACGCCTGCGCGGCCTTCGACGCGCATTGCGCACGCGGCATCGAGCCCGATCCCGAACGCATCCGCGAACACCTGGACGCCAACCTGATGCTGGTCACCGCGCTCAACCGCCACATCGGCTACGACCGCGCCGCGCAGATCGCGAAGAAGGCGCTGCACGAGGGCCTGAGCCTGCGTGCAGCGGCGCTGGCGAGCGGCTTCGTGAGCGAGGAGCAGTATGCGAGCTGGGTGGTGCCGGCGGACATGACGCGCCCCGGAGACTGAAGGCCGCCGCTTGCTGCGCCGCACCAGGCGGCGGCCGGCGCCGGATGGCGAGGTGATAGACTCGTGCCGGCGCCCCCGCGGCATCCCGCGCGTGGGGCCGTTCCCGCAGGAGTCGCCGTGCTGCTCAACCAGTTGTTCGCCATCGCGCTGCTGATCGCCGTCAGCGCGTTTTTCTCCCTGGCCGAGATCTCGTTGGCCGCCTCGCGCAAGATCAAGCTGCGCCAGCTCGCCGACGAGGGCAGGGAGCCGGCGGCGCGCGTGCTCGCGCTGCAGCAGAATCCGGGGCACTTCTTCACCGTGGTGCAGATCGCCCTCAACGCGATCGCCATCCTGGGCGGCATCGTCGGCGAGCAGGCGCTGTCGCCGCAGGTCGCCGACCTGCTGCGCCCGTTGTACGACGGCGTCCATCTCGACACCATCGGCTTCCTGATCGCCTTCGGCTTCGTGACCTCGCTGTTCGTGCTGTTCGCCGACGTGATGCCCAAGCGCATCGCCATGGTGCGGCCCGAGGCGGTGGCGATGGCCGTGGTGCAGCCGATCCAGTTGTGCATGTGGCTGTTCGCGCCGCTGGTCTGGATGTTCGACGGCATCGCGGACCGCCTGCTGCGCTTCTTCAAGCTGCCCAGCGCGCGGCCCGAGGACATCACCGCCGGCGACATCGTCGCGATGGCCGATGCCGGCGCGCAGGCCGGCGTGCTGCTGCGCCAGGAGCAGCAGTTGATCAGCAACGTGTTCGAACTCGATACGCGCATCGTGCCGTCGGCGATGACCGCGCGCGACAGCATCGTGTTCCTGACCCTGGCCGAGTCCGAGGAAAGCATCCGCAACAAGATCGCCGCCAGCCCGCACGGCAAGTTCCCGGTGTGCAAGGACGCGATCGACAACGTGATCGGCTACGTGGACTGGAAGGACATCCTGCCGCGCATCCTCGACGGCCAGCCACTGTCGCTGCGCAACGCGCCCATCGTGCGCAACGTGCTGGTGCTGCCCGATTCGCTGAGCCTGTTCGAGGCGCTGGAGCGCTTCCGCGATGCGAAGGAGGACTTCGCGCTGGTGGTCAACGAATACGCGCTCGTCGTCGGCCTGCTGACGCTGCAGGACGTCATGAGCACGGTGATGGGCGAACTCGTCAGCCCCTTCCAGGAGGACATGATCGTGCGCCGCGACGACAACTCGTGGCTGATCGACGGCGCGACCCCGATCGAGGACGTGATGGCGGCGCTGGACATCGCCCAGTTCGAGGGCTTCGACAACTACGAGACCATCGCCGGCTTCCTGATGTACACGCTGCGCAAGGTGCCGCGCCGTACCGATTCGGTGAACTACGGCGGCTATACCTTCGAGGTGGTCGACATCGACAACTATCGCATCGACCAAGTGCTGGTCACGCGCGACGGCTCCGGCGAGGGCTGACGCCCGCGCCGGGCGCCGCCGGTCAGGCCACCTTGCTCTTTGCCCGCGCGATGCGCTCCAGCGCCGTGCGGCCGCTGCGGATGTGCTCGCGCATGCGCGCCTCGGCGGCGCCGGTGTCGCGTTCGAGCAGCGCGTCGAGGATCGCGCGGTGCTCGGCCAGCGCCTGTTCCAGGCGGCCTTCCGAGAACAGCGAATGGTGGCGCGACAGCTTGATCACCTTGCGCAGATCCTCGATCACCTGCAGCAGCCAGCGGTTGTCGGCGATCTGCTGGATCGCCTGGTGGAAAGCCTGGTTGGCCTCGAAGAAGCGATCGATGTCCTGCTTGCCGGCCGCGCGTTCGAGATCGGTATGGATGGACTTCAGCCGCGAGAGGTCGGATTCGCCCGCGCGGCCGGCGCAGGCCCGTGCGCACTCGCCCTCGAGCATCGCCATCACGGTGAAGATCTCGTCGAGGTCGCGGTCGGAAATCTCGGTGACGTAGCAGCCGCGCCGCGGCTTGAGCGTGACGAGCCCCTCCGCGGCCAGCACCTTCAGGGCCTCGCGCAGCGGCGTGCGCGAGATGCCGTACTGCTCGGCCAGAGCCTGCTCGTCGACCCAGGTGCCGGGCTGCAGTTCGTGCGAGAAGATGCGTTCGCGCAGGCGTTCGGCGACTTCCTGGTACAGCGCGAGCGGGGCAATGCGTGAGGCGCTCATGAGATTGGCTGGTGGCGTTGCGGGAGACGTATCCGCGGCGTGACGGCGGCGGCGGTGAGGCAGTCTCCCAGGGTCGTTGCATTCATAATTATGGATAAAGTATTATTTCGTCCGTAGTACAAGTCAACTTCCTTCGTGCGGCGTGGCATGGGAGGTGTCGGGCAGCGCCCGGCAAGCATGAGAGGGGCCGCGTCGCCGAAGGGGCGTCGGCGGCCGTCCGTGGCATCGGCCACGGACGGCATGTCGCCGCGTTGCGAATTTCAATCGATCAGTGCATCGCCCTATATCAACGCCGCATCTGCGGCGCGATGGCCAGAGAGGATCAGTCATGTCGAACGCGAACGAGCCCGTCTATCCGCAGCCGGATCTGGAGGCATGGAAGAAAGCCGCCGCCAGGCAGGCGCCGGGCGGCGATCTGGACAAGCTGAACTGGACCACGCCCGAAGGGCTGACGGTCAAGCCGCTGTATACCGCGGCCGACCTGGAAGGGCTCAAGCACGCCGACACGCTGCCCGGCTTCGAGCCGTTCCTGCGCGGCCCCCAGCCCACCATGTACGCGGTGAAGCCGTGGACCATCCGCCAGTACGCCGGCTTCTCCACCGCCGAGGAATCCAACGCCTTCTACCGCAAGGCGCTCGCCGCCGGCGGCCAGGGTGTGTCGGTGGCGTTCGACCTCGCCACCCACCGCGGCTACGACTCCGACAATCCCCGCGTGCTGGGCGACGTCGGCAAGGCCGGCGTGGCGATCGACTCGGTGGAGGACATGAAGATCCTGTTCGACGGCATTCCGCTCGACAGGATCTCGGTGTCGATGACGATGAACGGCGCGGTGCTGCCCATCCTCGCCGGCTATATCGTCGCCGCCGAAGAGCAGGGCGTGAAGCAGGAGCAGCTCTCGGGGACCATCCAGAACGACATCCTCAAGGAGTTCATGGTCCGCAACACCTACATCTACCCGCCGACGCCGTCGATGAAGATCATCGCCGACATCTTCCAGTACACGTCGGCCAACATGCCCAAGTTCAACAGCATCTCGATCTCGGGCTACCACATCCAGGAAGCGGGCGCGAACCAGGCGATCGAACTCGCCTTCACGCTCGCCGACGGCCTGGAGTACGTGCGCACCGGCATCGCCAGCGGCATGGACGTCGACACCTTCGCCGGCCGCCTGTCCTTCTTCTGGGCGGTGGGCATGAACTTCTATCTCGAGATCGCCAAGATGCGGGCCGGGCGCCTGCTGTGGTGGCGGATCATGAAGCAGTTCGACCCGAAGAGCGCCAAGTCGATGATGCTGCGCACGCATTCGCAGACCTCCGGCTGGTCGCTCACCGAGCAGGACCCGTACAACAACGTGGTGCGCACCACCATCGAGGCGATGGCCGCGGTGTTCGGCGGCACCCAGTCGCTGCACACCAACGCGCTCGACGAGGCCATCGCGCTGCCGACCGAGTTCTCCGCCCGCGTCGCGCGCAACACGCAGATCATCATCCAGGAAGAGACCCACATCTGCAGCGTCGTCGACCCGTGGGCCGGCTCCTACCTGATGGAAAAGCTCACCCAGGACATGGCCGACAAGGCATGGGCGCTGATCGAGGAGATCGAGGCCATGGGCGGCATGACCCGCGCCGTCGAATCCGGCTGGGCCAAGATGAAGGTCGAGGAATGCGCCGCCGAGAAGCAGGCGCGCATCGATTCCGGCAAGGACGTCATCGTCGGCGTCAACAAGTACAGGCTCGCCAAGGAAGACCCGATCGACATCCTCGACATCGACAACCACGTCGTGCGCGAGGCCCAGATCGAGCGTCTGGCGCGCATCCGCGCCACCCGCGACCAGGCCGACGTCGACGCCGCGCTGGCCGCGCTCACCGCATGCGCGCGCGGCGGCGAAGGCAACCTGCTCGACCTCGCCATCAGGGCGGTGCGCCTGCGCGCCACCGTCGGCGAGATCTCCGATGCGCTGGAGATCGTCTTCGGCCGCTATCGCGCCAATCCGCAGGCCGTGTCCGGCGTGTATGGCGGCGTCGTCGACGAGGATGCGGACTGGAATGCGCTGAAGGCCGAGATCGAAGCCTTCGTCGCCGAGGAAGGCCGCCGCCCGCGCATCATGATCGCCAAGCTCGGCCAGGACGGCCACGACCGCGGCGCCAAGGTGGTGGCCTCGGCCTTCGCCGACCTCGGCTTCGACATCGACATCGGCCCGCTCTTCCAGACCCCGGAAGAGGCCGCCCGCCACGCGGTCGAGAACGACGTGCACGCGGTGGGCTGCTCCAGCCTCGCCGCCGGCCACAAGACGCTGGTGCCGGCGATCATCAAGTCGCTGAAGGAGCAGGGTGCGGACGACATCATCGTCTTCGTCGGCGGCGTGATCCCGGCGCAGGACTACGACGCCCTGTATGCCGCCGGCGCCAAGGGCATCTTCGGTCCGGGCACGCCGATCCCGAAGTCGGCCCGCGAGGTGCTCAGGCAGATCCGCGCCGCGCGCGCCGCATGACCGCGGCCGCGGCGCAGGTCGCGGGCGCGATGCCCCAGCCCGCGCCGCGGTGTGCACCGGCCCCGCGTTCTCCAGTCCCCGACCCGATGACGATGAACATGCCCGAAAACCCGCTGGCGCATGCGGCGCCGCTGACCGATGCCGACCGCGCGCTGGTCGACGGCGTGCTGGCGCGCCGGCTGCGGCCGCTGGCGAAGACGATCACGCTCATCGAGTCGCAGCGGGAGGACCACAAGGCGCGTGCGCGCCAGGTGCTCGAGGCGCTGCTGCCGCATACCGGCGGCGCGATGCGGGTCGGCATCTCCGGCGTGCCGGGGGTGGGCAAGTCGACCTTCATCGAGGCGCTCGGCCTGTACCTGATCGGGCAGGGCATGCGGGTCGCGGTGCTCGCGGTCGATCCGTCCTCGTCGCTGACGGGCGGCTCCATCCTCGGCGACAAGACGCGCATGGAACTGCTGAGCCAGAACCCCGCCGCCTTCATCCGCCCCAGCCCGTCGGCCGGCAGCCTGGGCGGCGTCGCGGAAAAGACGCGCGAGACGATGCTGGTGTGCGAGGCCGCCGGCTTCGACGTGATCATCGTCGAGACCGTGGGCGTCGGCCAGTCGGAGACCGCGGTGGCCGGCATGACCGACATCTTCTGCCTGCTGCAACTGCCCAATGCCGGCGACGACCTGCAGGCGATCAAGAAGGGGATCATGGAGCTTGCCGACCTGATCGTCGTCAACAAGGCCGACATCGACCCGATGGCCGCCACCCGCGCCCAGGCGCAGATGAAGACCGCGCTGCACATGCTGCGCCCGGCCAGCCCGAACTGGACGGTGCCGGTACTGACGCTGTCGGCGCTGCAGAAGCAGGGCATCGCCGACTTCTGGAAGGAAGTCGCCGGCTATCGCGCCGCCCTCGTGAAGTCCGGCGAATTCGACGCGAAGCGGCGCCACCAGGCCCTCGCATGGATGTGGGACCTGATCGATGCCGGGCTGCGCAGCCGCTTCCGCGGCCATCCCCGGGTGAAGGACGAACTGCCCTCGCTGGCGCGCGCGGTGGAAGCGGGGGCGACCACGCCCGCGGCCGCGGCCCAGCGCCTGCTCGGCCATCTGGGCTGAAGCCGGGCAGGGAAAGAAGCGACGCGAAACGACGAACGTCCCCGCCGCCGGGCGGGGCACTCAGAAAAATCCGATAGGAGGTCAAACAATGCACGAAATCATTCGTCGGCTGGACGAAAAGCGCGCCCAGGCCCGCCTCGGCGGCGGCCAGAAGCGTATCGACACGCAGCACGTCAAGGGCAAGCTGACCGCGCGCGAACGCATCGAACTGTTCCTCGACGACGACAGCTTCGAGGAATGGGACATGTTCAAGGAGCACCGCTGCACCGACTTCGGCATGGAGGCCGAGCACGTGCCGGGCGATGGCGTCGTCACCGGCTACGGCACGGTCAACGGCCGCCTGGTGTTCGTGTTCTCGCAGGACTTCACCGTGTTCGGCGGCTCGCTGTCCGAAACGCACGCCGAGAAGATCTGCAAGGTCATGGACCACGCGATGAAGGTCGGCGCGCCGGTGATCGGGCTGAACGACTCGGGCGGCGCGCGCATCCAGGAAGGCGTGGATTCGCTCGGCGGCTACGCCGACGTGTTCCAGCGCAACGTCCTGGCCTCGGGGGTGGTGCCGCAGATCTCGCTGATCATGGGCCCCTGCGCCGGCGGCGCGGTGTATAGCCCGGCGATGACCGACTTCATCTTCATGGTGAAGGATTCGTCCTACATGTTCGTGACCGGTCCGGAAGTAGTGAAGACCGTGACCCACGAGGAAGTCACCGCCGAGGAACTGGGCGGCGCGATCACCCACAACACCAAGTCCGGCGTCGCCGACCTCGCCTTCGAGAACGACGTCGAGGCGCTGATGATGACGCGCCGCCTGGTGGGCTTCCTGCCGTCCAACAACCGCGAGAAGCCGCCGGTCATGCCGTCCTACGACCCGGCCGACCGCCTCGAGATGTCGCTCGACACGCTGGTGCCCGACAACCCGAATCAGCCCTACGACATGAAGGAGCTGATCGTGAAGATGGTCGACGATGGCGATTTCTTCGAGCTGCAGCCCGACTACGCCAGGAACATCATCATCGGCTTCGCGCGCATGGAAGGCTCGCCCGTGGGCATCGTCGCCAACCAGCCGCTGGTGCTGGCCGGCTGCCTGGACATCAAGAGTTCGATCAAGGCCGCGCGCTTCGTGCGCTTCTGCGACGCCTTCAACATCCCGGTGGTGACGCTGGTGGACGTGCCGGGCTTCATGCCGGGCACCGCGCAGGAATACGGCGGCATCATCAAGCACGGCGCCAAGCTGCTCTACGCCTATGCCGAATGCACGGTGCCCAAGGTCACCATCATCACCCGCAAGGCTTACGGCGGCGCCTACGACGTGATGTCGTCCAAGCACCTGCGCGGCGACGTCAACTTCGCCTGGCCGAGCGCCGAGATCGCGGTGATGGGTCCGAAGGGCGCGGTGGAGATCATCTTCCGCGAGGAAAAGAACGACCCCGAGAAGCTCGCCCGCCGCGAGGCCGAATACAAGGAGCGCTTCGCCAACCCGTTCGTGGCGGCGCACCGCGGCTTCATCGACGACGTGATCATGCCGAACAACACCCGCAAGCGCGTGTGCCGCTCGCTGGCCATGCTGCGCGACAAGAAACTCGAGAATCCGTGGCGCAAGCACGGCAACATCCCGCTCTGATCGCCGCACGAGGCTACCTACTCATGTTCAAGAAGATACTGATTGCAAACCGCGGTGACCAGCCGCAAAGCGGCGCAGCGACGCAGTCACATCGCCTGGCGCGCGCAGCGCGCCGCGATTTCACCGCGGAGACCACGAATGTTTAAAAAGATACTGATTGCAAACCGCGGTGAAATCGCCTGCCGCGTCATCAAGACCGCCCGCAGGATGGGCATCAAGACGGTCGCCGTGTATTCGGTGGCGGACAAGGACGCGCTGCACGTCGACCTCGCCGACGAGGCGGTGTGCATCGGCGCGGCGCCGTCCAAGGAATCCTACCTGGTGATGGACAAGATCATCGCCGCCTGCAAGGAGACCGGTGCCGAAGCGGTGCACCCGGGCTACGGCTTCCTGTCCGAGAACGAAGAGTTCTCGCGCCGGCTGGAAGAGGAAGGCATCGTCTTCATCGGCCCCAAGCATTACTCGGTCGGCAAGATGGGCGACAAGATCGAGTCGAAGAAGCTGGCGATGGGAGCCGGCGTCAACACCATTCCCGGCTACAACGACGCCATCTCCGGCCCGGACGAGGCGGTCGAGATCGCGAGGAAGATCGGCTACCCGGTCATGATCAAGGCGTCGGCCGGCGGCGGCGGCAAGGGCCTGCGCGTGGCCCACGACGACAAGGAAGCGCACGAAGGCTTCGCCTCCTGCGTCAATGAGGCGCGCAACAGCTTCGGCGACGATCGCGTGTTCATCGAGAAGTTCGTCGTCGAGCCGCGCCACATCGAGATCCAGGTGCTGGGCGACGCCCACGGCAACGTGGTGTACCTGCACGAGCGCGAGTGCTCCATCCAGCGCCGCCACCAGAAGGTCATCGAAGAGGCGCCGAGCCCCTTCCTCGACGCCGCCACGCGCAAGGCGATGGGCGAGCAGGCGGTCGCGCTGGCGCGCGCGGTGAACTACCAGTCGGCCGGCACGGTGGAATTCGTCGTCGGCGCCGACAAGAGCTTCTACTTCCTCGAGATGAACACCCGCCTGCAGGTGGAGCATCCGGTCACCGAGAACATCACCGGCATCGACCTCGTCGAGCAGATGATCCGCGTCGCGGCGGGCGAAAAGCTTTCCTTCGGGCAGGGAGACATCAAGCTCGACGGCTGGTCGATGGAATGCCGCATCAACGCCGAGGACCCGTTCCGCGGCTTCCTGCCCTCCACCGGCCGGCTGGTGAAGTTCCAGCCGCCGGAAGAGATCCCCGGCCAGGTGCGCGTCGACACCGGCGTGTATGAAGGCGGCGAAATCTCGATGTACTACGACTCGATGATCGCCAAGCTCATCGTGCACGGCCGCGACCGCGAGCAGGCGATCGCGCGCATGCGCGACGCGCTCAATGCCTTCGTGATCCGCGGCATCAGCTCCAACATCCCGTTCCAGGCCGCGCTGCTGCAGCACCCGCGTTTCTGCTCGGGCCACTTCAACACCGGCTTCATCGCCGAGGAATACCCGCAGGGCTTCGACGCCTCCATGGTGCCGCACGACGACCCGGCCCTGCTCGCCGCCATCGCCACCTTCGCCCGCATGCGCTACATCCAGCGCGCGGTGCGGATCGAAGGCCAGCTCCCCGGCCATGGCCGCAGCGTGGCCAGGGACTGGGTGGTGGTCATGGGCGGCAGGCAGTACCCGGTCTCGGTCGAACAGGTCGACGGCGGCATGGTCATGCGCAGCGAAAGCAAAGCCTACTGCATCCTGTCCGACTGGCGTTTCGGCGACCTTCTGTTCAAGGGCACGGTCAATGGCGAGCCGATCTGCCTGCAGCTCGAGCGCCGCGGCCTGCGCTACCGCATCTCGCACTTCGGCCTGCAGGTCGAGCCGATGGTCATGACCCGGCATGCCGCGCACCTGCTGTCGCTGATGCCCGAGAAGCTGCCGCCCGACCTGTCCAAGTTCCTGCTGTCGCCGATGCCCGGCCTGCTGCGCGAGGTGTCGGTCGCACAGGGCCAGGAAGTCAAGGCGGGCGAGAAGCTCGCCGTCATCGAGGCGATGAAGATGGAGAACGTGCTCAAGGCCGACAACGACGGCAAGGTGAAGAAGATCGTCGCCAGCGCGGGCGCCAGCCTGGCGGTGGACGAGGTCATCATCGAGTTCGAGTGAGCCGCGTCCCGGTTCGCCGGCGGCCTGCCGCCTCCGGCGTCCGCAGCAGAGCGAAAGCCCGTCTCAGGATGGGCTTTCGTGCTTCTGGCGGTCCATAATGCGCGGGGATTTCGGCGCCATCGACAGGGAGGCGGCATGCGCTTCGAAAACGGCAGGGAAAGCGACAACGTCGAGGATCGCCGCGGCACGGGCGGCGGCATGAACATCGGCGGCCGCGGCAAGCTCGGCATCGGCACCATCGTGCTGGCGCTGGTGGCGTGGTATTTCGGCGTCGACCCCAGCGTGGTGCTGGACACCGCCAGCGTGGTGCAGCCGCCGGCGGCGCAGAACCTGCCGGCATCGCCGCGGCCGCGCGCGGAGGATGAAGTGGCCCGCTTCGCATCCATGGTGCTGGCCGATACGGAAGACACGTGGGGCGCGATCTTCCGCGGCGCGGGCCGCCAATACCAGGAACCGCGCCTCGTCCTCTACACCGGCGCGACGCAGAGCGCCTGCGGCGTGGGGCAGGCGGCGATGGGCCCCTTCTATTGCCCGGCGGACAGCAAGCTCTATCTGGACCTGTCCTTCTTCGACGAACTGAGGACCCGCTTCGGCGCGCCCGGCGATTTCGCGCAGGCTTACGTGATCGCCCACGAAGTCGGGCACCACGTGCAGAACCTGCTCGGCATCTCGGCCAAGGTGCAGCAGGCGCGCCAGCGCGTGTCCGAACGCGAGGCCAACCGCCTGTCGGTGCGGCTGGAACTGCAGGCGGACTGCCTGGCCGGCGTGTGGGCGAACCACGCGGACCGCTCGCGCAAGGTGCTCGAAGCGGGAGACATCGAAGAAGGGCTCGCGGCAGCGTCGGCCACCGGCGACGACCGCCTGCAAAAGCAGGCGCGCGGCTACGCGGTGCCCGACAGCTTCACCCACGGCTCCTCGGCGCAGCGCGCGCGCTGGTTCCGCGAGGGCCTCACGCAGGGGACGCTGCGCGCCTGCGACACGTTCAGCACCGCCGCGCCGTAGCCGCCCCGCCGCAGTCCCCCGTCAGCCCGCGGCGAGGCGGGCGAAGGCGTCGACCACTTCCTTCGGCGCCTGCACCAGTTCGATCAGCACGCCCTCGCCGCCGATCGGGAACTCCTCGCTGCCCTTCGGGTGCAGGAAGGTGATGTCGAAGCCGGCGGCCCCGCGGCGGATGCCGCCCGGCGCGAAGCGCACACCGTTCGCCGACAGCCACTCGACCGCCACGGGCAGGTCATCGACCCACAGGCCGACGTGGTTCAGCGGCGTTGCGTGCACCGCCGGCTTCTTCTCCGGGTCCAGCGGCTGCATCAGGTCGACCTCGACCTTGAACGGCCCGGCGCCCATCGCGCAGATGTCCTCGTCCACGTTCTCGCGTTCGGACACGAAGTTGCCGGTGACTTCCAGCCCCAGCATGTCCACCCACAGGGTCTTGAGCTTCTCCTTGCTCGGTCCGCCGATGGCGATCTGCTGTATGCCGAGGATCTTGAACGGGCGCTGGGACATGGTGGGTCTCCGGATGGGAAGTGGATTAAGAATTCATAATTATAGCGGCGGATGGTTTCTTATTGGGTGCAGGTGCGAGTGCGGGTGGCGCATGCGCGGGTACGTACGGGGAGGCGGAGGGCCGTTGCCGGCCGGGGCGGTGTTCGTTCTGCCGGCTGCGGAACTCGCCCTCGCTGCGCTCGGTGCTCGGACAGTCCTCGCCGGCGCCACGAACACCGCCCCGGCCGGCAACTACCGCGTTGCGTGTCGGATGTCTTCGATGGTGATGGACGATGGACATCGGGCCGCACCGGCGCTGTCGGGAATGCGTGGGTTTGCGGAGCCGGCGGGGACCGCCCTCGCTTACGGCCGGCAACTACCGCGTCGCATGCCCGATGTCGTCGATGGGTGACGAACCATGGGCATCGGACCGCACCGGCGTTGTCGGGAGTGCGCGGCGTTTGTGGAGCCGGCGAGGACTGTCCGAGCCCGAAGGGCGAGTTCCGCAGCCGGCGGAGCAAATGCCACGCGCTCCCGACAGGGGACCGCGGACCATCTGCCATCAGCAATACCCTCCGCAGTCAATCATGCGCAGGCGGCCCCGGCGTCACTCCCACCCCACCTGCGCCGAGAACAGGTAGCCCGCGCCATACACCGTCTTGATCAGCTTCGGGTTCTGCGGATCGTCGTCGAGCTTGCGGCGCAAGCGGGAGATGCGCACGTCGATGCTGCGGTCGAAAGGGTCGACGTCGCGTTCGCCGAGCAACTGCTCGCGCGACAGGATCTTGTTCGGGCGCCGCAGCAGGCTGGCGAGCAGGCCGGCCTCGGACGACGACAGCCCGATCTCCCGCCCGTCCGGTGCGGTGAGCGAGTGGCGGGCGCCGTCGAAGGTCCAGCCGGCAAAGCGTGCGATCGTGCGCTCGGCGGGCTCGGCCGCCGCGGCGCGGTGGTAGCGGCGCAGGATGGAGCGCACGCGCGCGACGAGTTCGCGCGGCTCGAAAGGCTTGACGATGTAGTCGTCGGCGCCCAGCTCCAGTCCCAGCACGCGATCGGTGACGTCGTTGCGCCCGGTCAGGATCAGCACCGCGCACGGACTGCCCTCCTGCAGTTCGCGCACGACCTGCATGCCGTCCATGTCGGGCAGGCCGAGATCGATGATGCACAGGTCCGGCGTCGTCTGGCGCGCGCGCGACAGCAACTGGCGGCCGGTGCTCAGGTGTTCGCAGCGGAACCCATAGTCGCTAAGGCTGGCGCAGATCAGGCGCGCGATGTCGGGTTCGTCCTCGAGCACGAAGATCGTGGCGGGCGTGTCGGGGCGTGGCAGGGTCATGTCGGGCTGGCTTCCAGGAGATCGGCGAGTGCGCCGGCGAGGGCGGGCTGGTCGAAGGGCTTGCGCAGCACCGGTATGTCCGTCCCGGCGCTGGCGGTGAGGCTTTCGCTGGCGTAGCCGGTGATCAGCAGCACCGGCAGGCCGGGCCGCAGCGCGCGTGCGCGGGCCGCCAGTTCGGGGCCGCCGATGCCGCCGGGCATCACCGTGTCGCTGACGAGGATGGCGATGTCGCCGACGTTCTCGAGCAGGGTCAGTGCCTCGATGCCGTCGCCGGCCTCGATGACGGGGTGGCCGAGCGCGTTGAGCTGCATGCGGATCACCTTGCGCACCTCCGGCTCGTCCTCGACCAGCAGAACCGGGCCGTCGCGCATCGGCGGGCTGCCGGCCGGCCGCTCGGCACGCGGGGTCGTGGCCTGGGCCGCGGAGGTCATCGGCAGCACGAAGCGCACGTTGGTCCCCTTGCCCGGCGTGCTGAGAATGCGCAGGTTGCCGCCCGACTGGCGCACGAAGCCATAGACCATCGACAGGCCCAGGCCGCTGCCGCCGCCGAAGGGCTTGGTGGTGAAGAACGGCTCCATCACCCGGGGCAGCACCGCCGGCTCGATGCCGCAGCCGGTGTCCGAGACGTCGATCTGCACGTAGTCGCCCGGCGGCACCTCCGCCGCCCGCGCCAGCGCCGCATCCAGCGAGCGCTGCGTCACCGCGATCGTCAGCTCGCCGCCGTCGGCCATGGCGTCGCGCGCGTTCAGCGCCAGGTTGAGGATCGCGTTCTCGAGCTGGTGCGGATCGACCAGCGCGTGCAGCGGCTCGCCCGGCAGCCGCAGCCGCATGCGGACCGTCTCGCCGAGCGTGCGCACCAGCAGGTGGGTCATGTTGTGCACCAGCGAACCGACCTCGACCGCGGTCGGTTCCAGCGTCTGCCGGCGCGAGAAGCCCAGCAGCCGGCGGATCAGTTCCGCGCCGCGGCGCGCGGCCTGCAGCGAGGGCCCGACGTACTGCGCGACGTCCGCGCCCTCGGGCCGGTCCTGCAGTGCCGACAGGTTGCCGATGATGATGGTGAGCAGGTTGTTGAAGTCGTGCGCGAGGCCGCCGGTGAGCTGGCCCACCGCCTCCATCTTCTGCGCCTGCACCAGCGCGGCCTGGTTGGCCTTCTGCTCGGTGATGTCGGTGGTCATCACGAAGAAGCCGACCACCGTGCTGCCGTCGGCGCCCATCTCCGGCACCAGCACGCTGCGCGCATGGAGCAGGCGGCCGTTGCTGCCGGTGCGGCTGTACTCGTAGCACACGCGCTCGCCGGTGCGGGCGCGATCGACGTGCTGCCGGATCTGGACATAGGCGTCGTCGCCGAGCACTTCGCGGATGCCGCGGCCGACGATCTCGTCCTTCGGGTAGCCGAACCATTCGGCGTAGCCGCGGTTGGCGAAATGGTAGATCTCGTTGCTGTCCACGTAGGCGATCAGCGCCGGGATCGAATCGATGATCAACTGCAGGCGGTGTTCGCTGCGGCGCAGGGCGCCGGCGATCTGGTCGATCTCGCTGTTGGCCTCCTCGAGTTCGGCGGTGCGCTCGCGCACCCGCGCTTCGAGCTGCGCGTTCTGGCCCTGGATCAGCGTCTCGTAGCGGCGCTGTTCGGTGATGTCGGTCCACAGCGACACGAAGCCCAGGTTTGGAATCGGCACGCCGCGCACGGCCAGCACCGTGCCGTTGGGCCGGGCCCGCTCCACGTAGTGGGGCTGGAAGGCGCGCGCCGCGGCGACGCGCTCGGCGACCAGGCGCTCGACGTCGCCCTCGCCGTACTCGCCGCGCTCGGCGTTGAAGCGCACGAAGGCTTCGAAGGGCGTGCCGACCCTGACCAGCTCCTCGGGAAAGTCGAGCAGGCGCACCATGGCCTTGTTCCAGGTGACGAGCCTGGGCGCGGTGTCGAACACCGCGATCGCCTGGTCGAGCAGGTCGAACCCGGCCAGCAGCAGATCGTGCCGGCGCAGTTGCTCCGGCGTGAAGGGCGGGCCTTCAGGCATGGCATCGGCGGGCTTCGCCATGGGCGAGGTGTCTCCGGATCATGAGTCGTCGTTATGGGGACGATGTTTGCACAACTTCCGTTTCCGCGTGCGTGCGAATCGACGCGTTCGGCTGCGTGGCCGGTGCATGTCCGCCTCAGCCCGCGGCGCTTCCTTTCCCGCGCCCGGCGAGCCGGCGGCGGAACTGCTCCGGCGACACGCCGCACCAGGCGACGAAGGCGCGGTAGAAGGCCGAAGTGTCCGCATAGCCGAGGTCGGCGGCCAGTTGCGCGATGGGCTGCTGCGTCTTGGTCAGGCGCGCCAGTGCGATGTCGCGCCGGATGGCGTCCTTGATCGTGCGAAAGCCGGCGCCTTCTTCCTCCAGGCGCCGGTGCAGGGTGCGCGGCGAGACGTGCAGGCGGGCGGCGACTTCTTCCAGCGGCAGGTTGGCGGGCAGGGCGTCGCGCAGCAGGTCGCGCACGCGGAAGACCATCTCGCGGTCGCGGCGGTACAGCATGGAGATCTTGCCCGGCGCGCCGTCGAGGAATTCGGCGAGCGCCGTCTCGTCGCGGCGGAGCGGCAGGTCGAGCAGATTGGCCTGGAAGCCGGCGCACAGCGACCCGGCCCCGAAGCGGGAGTGCTCGGTGTAGACCAGCGCGTAGTCGTCGGCATGCGGCGGCCGGGCGTAGGGAAAGCTCACCGCGTCCAGCGCCAGCCCGCGGCCCGCGAACCAGCACGCCAGGCCGTGCAGCAGGCGCAGCAGCCATTCGAAGGCGAAGACCCGCGCGGGATCGTCCGGCTCCGCCGCGAGCGGCCGCGTCTCGGCGATCCGCAGCTCGGCCCGTCCGTCCTCGCGCCGGATGCGGACCTCGAGGTCCGGCAGCACGATGCGCATGAAGCGCGCCGCGCGCGCCAGCGCCTCGGCCAGCGTCGGGGCGCCCAGCATGCCGCGGCACAGGAATTCGAAGCAGCCCGGCGGCATGCTGCGGCTGAAGAGGCCGAAACCCTCGTCATCGAGTTCGGCGATCACCCGGTTGTACAGCGCCGCGTAGCGATCGACCGGGATGCGGCTGGCAGCGTCTGCAAGGTCGATGCCGCTGGCGGCGAGGATGGGCGCGGGATCGCGGCCCTGCCGGCGCATGCCTGACAGCATGCCGGTCACGAAACCCATCGCCACCGTGGCGCGGCTGCGATAGGCGCGGGGGGATGCAGTGGCGGCGGCGGGCGCGGGGTAGGGCATGGCGGCGGTGGGACGGACCTCGAAAAAGCGGCCGGCGATTCTGGCGGATTCTGCACGATCGTCGTCCGCTGCGGCAATGGCAATGCAGGCGCCCGACTTCTACCATTCGAAGACAACATTCATCCGGCGGAGGAGCACGACATGACCGACCTGAGCGTGGCGCACAAGCTGGCGCCCTACAAGCCGAAGAACAAGGTGCGCTTCGTCACCGCGGCGGCGCTGTTCGACGGGCACGATGCCTCGATCAACATCATGCGCCGCATCCTGCAGTCGACCGGCGCCGAGGTGATCCACCTCGGCCACAACCGCTCGGTCGGCGAGATCGTCAATGCGGCGCTGCAAGAAGACGTGCAGGGCATCGCCATCACCAGCTACCAGGGCGGCCACGTCGAGTTCTTCAAGTACATGGTCGACCTGCTCAAGGCCAACGGCGGCGAGAACATCAAGGTGTTCGGCGGCGGCGGCGGCGTGATCGTGCCGGCCGAGATCAAGGAACTGCACGGCTACGGCGTCACCCACATCTTCTCGCCCGAGGACGGCGCCAGGATGGGCCTGCAGGGCATGATCAACAGCGTGGTCGAGCACGCCGACGCCGATCTCACCGCCGCGGCGCCGCAAAAGGCCGACGAGGTGCTGAAGGCGCTCGCCAGGGGCGACCGCCGCGCGCTGGCGAAGATCATCACCGCGCTGGAAAACGGCGGCTACGGCGACGACGTCAAGCAGGCGCTGAAAGAGGCCGCGGCCAGGACCAGGGTGCCGACGCTGGGCATCACCGGCACCGGCGGCGCGGGCAAGTCCTCGCTGACCGACGAACTGGTGCGCCGCTTCCGCCTCGACCAGGGCGACAAGCTCAAGCTCGCCATCGTCTCCATCGACCCCTCGCGCAAGCGCACTGGCGGCGCGCTGCTGGGCGACCGCATCCGCATGAACGCGATCGAGCACGAAGGCATCTACATGCGCTCGCTCGCCACCCGCGACACCGGCTCCGAAATCTCCGCCGCGCTGCCGGAAGTCATCGCCGCGTGCAAGCTGGCCGGCTTCGATCTCGTCATCGTCGAGACCTCGGGCATCGGCCAGGGCAATGCCGCGATCGTGCCCTTCGTCGACCTGTCGCTGTACGTGATGACGCCCGAGTTCGGCGCCGCGAGCCAGCTCGAGAAGATCGACATGCTGGATTTCGCCGATTTCGTCGCGATCAACAAGTTCGACCGCAAGGGCGCGCAGGACGCGCTGCGCGACGTGCGCAAGCAGTACCAGCGCAACCGAGAGCTGTTCAACCTGCCGGCCGACGACATGCCGGTGTTCGGCACCATGGCGGCGCGCTTCAACGACGACGGCGTCACCGCGCTGTACCAGGCGATGCTGCCGGCGCTGGCGGGCAAGGGCCTGAAGGCGGGCAAGAGCAGGCTGCCGGCGGTGACGGTCAAGGCATCGTCCGAAGGCCGTGCCATCGTGCCGGCCGAGCGCATCCGCTACCTGGCGGAGATCGCCGACACGGTGCGCAATTACCACGGGCACATCTCCAGCCAGGCCCGCGTGGCGCGCGAGCGCCAGTCGCTGAGGATCGCCAGGGCGCTGTTCGAGCAGTGCGGCAAGGAGGCAGGTTCGTTCGGCGAACTGATCGACTGGAAGGACGGCGAACTCACCCCGGCGGCGAAGAAGCTGCTGGAACAGTGGCCCACCACCAAGGCGCTGTACGCCGCCGACGAATACGTGGTGAAGATCCGCGACAAGGAGATCCGCACCCAGCTCACCCACACCTCGCTGTCCGGCAGCAAGATCCGCAAGGTGGCGCTGCCGGACTTCGAGGACGACGGCGAGACGCTGAAATTCCTGATGAAGGAGAACGTCCCCGGCTCCTTCCCCTACACCGCCGGCGTGTTCGCCTTCAAGCGCGAGGGCGAGGACCCGACGCGGATGTTCGCCGGCGAAGGCGACGCCTTCCGCACCAACCGCCGCTTCAAGAAGGTCTCCGAAGGCATGCCGGCGCATCGCCTCAGCACCGCCTTCGATTCGGTCACCCTGTACGGCTGCGACCCCGACCTGCGCCCGGACATCTACGGCAAGATCGGCAACTCCGGCGTCAGCATCGCCACGCTGGACGACATGAAGGTGCTGTACGACGGCTTCGACCTGTGCTGCCCGACCACCTCGGTGTCGATGACGATCAACGGCCCGGCGCCCATCATCCTGGCTTTCTTCTTCAACACCGCGCTCGAGCAGCAACTCGCCAAGTTCACGGCCGACAACGGCCGCGAGCCGACCGAGGACGAATACGCCAAGATCCGGGCATGGACGCTGTCCTCGGTGCGCGGCACGGTGCAGGCCGACATCCTCAAGGAAGACCAGGGCCAGAACACCTGCATCTTCAGCACCGAATTCGCGCTGAAGATGATGGGCGACATCCAGGAGTATTTCGTGCACCACAAGGTGCAGAACTTCTACTCGGTGTCGATCTCCGGCTACCACATCGCCGAAGCCGGCGCGAATCCCATCAGCCAGCTCGCCTTCACGCTCGCCAACGGTTTCACCTACGTCGAGAGCTACCTCGCGCGCGGCATGCACATCGACGACTTCGCGCCCAACCTCAGCTTCTTCTTCAGCAATGGCATGGACCCGGAATACACGGTGATCGGCCGCGTCGCCCGCCGCATCTGGGCGGTGGCGATGAAGAACAAGTACGGCGCCAACGAGCGCAGCCAGAAGCTGAAGTACCACGTGCAGACCTCCGGCCGCAGCCTGCACGCGCAGGAGATGGACTTCAACGACATCCGCACCACGCTGCAGGCGCTGATCGCCATCTACGACAACTGCAACAGCCTGCACACCAACGCCTACGACGAGGCCATCACCACGCCGACCGAAGAGAGCGTGCGGCGCGCGATGGCGATCCAGCTCATCATCAACCGCGAATGGGGCCTGGCCAAGAACGAGAACCCCAACCAGGGCGCCTTCGTCATCGAGGAACTCACCGACCTCGTCGAAGAAGCCGTGCTCAAGGAGTTCGAAGCCATCGCCAGCCGCGGCGGCGTGCTCGGCGCCATGGAGACCGGCTACCAGCGCGGCAAGATCCAGGAAGAGTCGCTGTACTACGAGCACAAGAAGCACGACGGCTCGTATCCCATCATCGGCGTGAACACCTTCCTCAATCCGAAGGGGCAGGCGCAGCAGGAAATCGAGCTGGCACGCTCGACCGAAGAGGAAAAGCAGGGACAGTTGCAGCGCCTCAAGGATTTCCACGCCCGCAATGCCAAGGAGTCGCCGAGGTGGCAGGCGAAGCTGCAGCAGGCCGTCATCGACAACGCCAACGTGTTCGAGGTGCTGGTCGACGCGGTGCGCTACTGCTCGCTGGGGCAGATCACCGAGGCGCTGTACAAGGTGGGGGGGCAGTACCGGCGCAGCATGTGATCAAGGCCCCAACGCCAACAGAGAGGGAGACGGCGCTTCGGCGCCGTTTTTCTTCTGGCGGGTGAATTCAGGCGTAAGCGGCAAACAGGTTGCTGTCGCGGGTGAGGAGTTGCATCAGTTTGGGATGAATGAACAGCTTTTCCCGCCCGGCCTGGAATTCGTGCAGAACGCCGATGGCAACCAGTTCCTTGAGGTAATGAGAGGCGGCCTGGCGCTGGGCGATGTTCTTTTCGACCAGGTTGGCGATGCGGCAGTAGGGCTGCTCGAAAATGACGTCGACGAGTTCGCGGCTGTAGATCTTGGGTTGTCTTTCCCGGATATGGCTGGCCGTATGTTCCGCCAGGCTGCGGATGGCGCCGATCTTGGCGGTGGTCCATCGCGCGGTTTCCTCGACGGCCTGCAGCATGAAGAGTATCCAGGGTTCCCAGGCGCCTTGGCGTGTCACGTCCAGCAACAGCCGGTAGTAGTCGGCCTTGTGGGCGATGATGTGGCGGCTCAGGTAAAGGATGGGGAGACCGAGCAGGTTCTGCTGGATCAGATAGAGGATGTTGATGACGCGGCCGGTGCGGCCGTTGCCGTCGCTGAAGGGGTGGATGGCCTCGAACTGGTAATGGGCAACGGCCATGCGCACGAGGGGGTCGATGTCTTCCTCGCCGTGCAGGAATCTTTCCCAGTTGGCGAGCAGTTCGCGCAGGCAGGCTTCGCCTTCGGGCGGGGTGTAGATGGTTTCCCCGCTGCGGTCGTTGGCCAGCCGGGTGCCAGGGGTGCGCCGGATGTCCATGTCGACGCCCTTCGTCGTCCGGCAGACCTCGATGGCCGTGGCCGTGCATAGGGGGCGCTCGGCCAGCGAGCGGAAACCGCGGTAGAGCGCGGTACGGTAGCGCAGGGCTTCCTTGGTGGCCGGGTCGGCCTGGCTGTCGCTGTGTGCGAACTGGAACAGCTTGTCGGTGCTGGTGACGATGTTCTCGATTTCCGAGCTGTCCTTGGCTTCGAGCAGGGGAATGGTGTTGATGAGCATGTCCTGGTTGGGAATCAGCTCGGCCGCCTGCTTGAGTTCGGCCAGTGCGGCCCTGGCGGGGATGCAGCGTTTGAGTACGGCCCTGGTTTCGATCTCCTGGCCGGGAGGAAGGAGGGGGAGACCGTCGTAGGGCCGTTCAGGGTGCCAGGCTGGCGATGTCATGGTGTCAAAATCGATTTTTGGCGACAGGTCTGGAGGATATGTCGCTGCCGTCGACAGGTCAATGAAACGTGTCGATATTTTCGAAAATCGACAACATATTCTAGGGCCGGGTTGCCGCCTTCCTTCGTCATCTGGCGCCGGCCGCCAGCCCGTCGACCATCGCGCGCAGCGTGCGGATCTGCACGCCCTTGCGGGTGGCGTAGTCGTCGCCGGTGTAGCCCCACCAGTCCCAGCAGCCGTTGGGGTTGCGGAACGGGATGGACACCGCCTGCGGGTACAGCACGACGATGTGGTTGTTGTCGGCCCAGCGGTCGTAGCCGGTGTTCTTGACGAACAGCGTGCCATTGTAGAGGCCGCCGCCCGGCGGCCGGCGCAGCGGCAGGTAGCTCTGGCCCTGCTTGCAGCCGTGCAGCGCGATGTGCACCCGGCATTTCTCGCCCCGTGCGCAACTGTCCGGCACGTAGGCCCAGCCGGTCCTGTCCAGGCCGGTGCTCCAGCCGAAGGCGATGCCGCCGTCCCTGGGCAGGTAGGTGCCCTGGTCGAACTCGACGAAGCGGCCGGCCGGCTTGTCGCCCGGCGGCTTCAGCGGGCCGTAGATCCAGCCCAGGATCTGGCCCGCGCTGTCGTAGCCGCACTTGCCGATGTAGGGCTCGGTCTCCTTGTCGCAGGCGAGGCCGTAGCCGGACGTCGGCATCGTGTGTCCGGCGTCGGGCAGCCGGACCGCCGACAGGTTGGCGGCGGGCACGCCCAGGGCGGCGTAGAAGGCGGACAACTGGTCGGCGATGGCGGGCGGCACCAGGGTGTCCTTGGCGCCCGAGATGGTGAGGATGCGCTGCCTGGCCAGGTTGTCCGTCGGGTCGATGAGCCCCTTGTCCGCCCGGGCCCTGGCTTCCGCCGCCAGCGCCGGCGCGTTGGCGCTCGTCGGCGTGACCTTGCACGACACCGCCGGCTCGCCGGTGCAGGAGCATTGCGCCACCGCCCGCATCACCTCGCCCTGGGAACAGTCGTACGGTCCGCCGGCGATGACGCCGGCGCCCTTGACGATGGACGAATGCACCACCTGGAACTGCACCGTCATGAAGCCGCCGGACGAGATGCCCGACACCGAGGTCTGGCCCACGTCGATGTCGAGGGCCGGCAGCGGCGGGGTGGCGACGGCCGGCAGGGCGAGTGCGCCGGCGACGAGGCCGAGCGCCAGGGCGTGGCGGGGAAGGGCCAAGGCACGCATCGGGTTCTCCACGGTATCGTTCGAGAGTCCGCCCGGCGCCGTCCGGCGGACGTCGCCGGGCCGACGGATCGCTGCGATGCCCACCCGCCGCTGCGCGGGCAGCCTGCGGTGTGTGCACTGCAACATGGCCGCATGATGCACGGATACGCTGACGGGTGGAACCTTCCGCGGAAAAAAGGACCGCCGCCCGCGGCGGGCAGCGATCGGGTGGAGCGCCCGACGCGGGGAAGGCTACGGCCGGGCCAGCGCCGCCTCGATCTGCCGGCTGGCGCCGTGCAGCGCCGGCAGGTAGCGTTCGGCCGCTTCCGCATGGGAAATGGCGCGGCTCAGGTAGATGACGTTGATGGTCGCCGCCACCCGGCCGCCCTCGAACACCGGCACCGCGATCGCGCCCATCTTGCGTTCGGCCGCCCAGTCGCCTTCGTTGGAGCTGTAGCCGCGGGCGCGCGTCTGTTCGACGAGGTTGTCGACGAAGCGCCGGTCGGTGGCGAGCTTGCCCTGCACCGGGTCCTGCCGCAGCAGCGCGAGCAGGGCCTCGCGCTCCTCGTCGGGGCAGTAGCTGAAATAGGCGCGGCCGGCGGCGGTGATCAGCATCGGCAGGTGCGTGCCCACCATCGCCGGATTGAACGACAGCGCGCTGAAGCGGTGCGTGGATTCCCGGATCAGCATCGCGCCGCCGTCGGGCGTGCACAGGTCCGACGGCCAGCGCACCTGCTGCAGCAGGTCGGCGAGCACCGGCCCGGCCACCGACGACACGCGCTCGTCGTCGGTGAAGCCTTCCGCCAGCGAGCGCACCTTCAGCGCCAGCACGTAGCGGTCGTCAGATTCGCTGCGCCGCACGTAGCCCTGCTCGATCAGCGTTTCCAGCAGCCGCCGCACCGTGGTGCGGTGCAGGCCGGTGCCGTTGGCGAGCTGGGTCAGCGAGGCACGGCCCTTCTCGTGCCTGTTCAACGCGCACAGCAGGTCCAGGCCACGGACCAGGCTGCGCACGGTACTGTATTCGGCATCGGTGCGCGGGCGCATGGCTGCCTCCTCGATAAGGCATTGAAAAACAATATTGTGCATCTGGTGGACGCGGCATCAAGTCTTGTTGAGGGGCCTGGGGTGCATTCCTAGAATGCGCCCCAGATCCAGGCAATACCTTCATCAAACAATTTCATGAGCCCTGCCCGCGCGGCGGACCCGAGGCCCGCCTCCGGCGCGCAGGCGACGAGGAGACAAAAATGACTGAAGCCCGCCAATTCGATGCCGACGTGATCGTCGTCGGCGCCGGCCCGGTCGGCCTGAGCCTGGCCAGCATGCTCGGCCTGCACGGCGTGAAGACCATCCTGCTCGAGCGCGGCGATGAGCTGATCGACTACCCCCGCGCCGTCGGCATGGACGACGAATGCCTGCGCACGCTGCAGGGCATCGGCATGGCCGAGGCGGTGCTGCCGCACCTGACGCCCTACCACTGGATGCGCTTCGTCACCGGGAGCGGCCGCTGCTTCGCGTCCATCGAACCGCGCACCGACGAGTTCGGCTGGTCGCGCCGCAACGCCTTCAACCAGCCGCTGGTCGACCGCGTGCTGCTCGACGGCCTGCAGCGCTTTTCCAACGTCGAAGCGCGCCTGGGCAGCGACGTGATGCGCTTCGAGCAGGATGCGGACGGCGTCACGCTGGACGTCAAGCGCACCGACGGCTCGACGTACTCGCTGCGCAGCCGCTGGCTGGTGGGCAGCGACGGCGGCCGCAGCCCGATCCGCACCGCGCTCAACGTCGGCTTCGGCGGCTTCACCGACACCTCCAAGTGGCTGGTGGTGGACGTGCGCAACGACCCGCTGGGCGTGCCCAACATCTACCTGCACTGCGACCCGTCGCGCCCCTACGTGTCGGTGGCGCTGCCGGATTCGATCCGCCGCTTCGAGTTCATGATCTTCGAGAACGAATCCGAAGAGGAAATGACCCAGCCGCACAGCATGGCCATGCTGATGGCCAAGGTGCTGCCGCCGGGCGTGGACCCGAACAGCCTCGACTACATCCGCAAGCGCGTCTACACCCACAACGCGCGCATCGCCGACCGCTGGAAGGTGGGCCGCGTGATGCTGGCGGGCGACGCCGCGCACATCATGCCGGTGTGGCAGGGCCAGGGCTACAACACCGGCATGCGCGACGCCGCCAACCTGGGCTGGAAGCTCGCCTACGTGGTGAAGGGCATCGCCTCCGAGAAGCTGCTCGAAACCTACCAGCTCGAGCGCCCGCCGCACGCCAAGGCGATGATCGACCTGTCGGTGACCGCCGGCCGCATCTTCTCGCCGCGCAACCGCTGGGTGGTGGCGGCGCGCGACTTCGCCACCTGGGCGCTGAACCTGGTGCCGCCGCTCAAGCGCTACTTCACCGAGATGCGCTTCAAGCCGATGCCCAAGTACGAAGACGGCCTGGTGGTGCGCGAATCCGAGATCAACGCCGAAGCCTCGATCGGCCAGTTGCTGTGCCAGATCGCCAGGAAGACGCCGCTGGCCCGCTTCGTGCCCGCCGCCGCAAGCGGCAAGAAGGACGACTCGCCGGTCGGCAAGCTCTTCATCCAGCCCAGGGTGCGCACCCGCGACGGCGAGGTGAAGCTGCTCGACGACGTGCTCGGCAGCGGCTTCGCGCTGGTGTGCTGGGGCGTGGATCCGAGCTTCTGGCTCGACCAGCGCAGCCGCGACGTCCTCGCCGCGCTGGGCGCGCGCATCATCACTGCCAAGCCGGTCGTGCAGATCCACCGCGACAAGGACATCGGTCCGGACGCCATCGTCGTCGGCGACGAGCAGATGCGGCTGAAGGAATGGTTCGGCAGCCATTCCGGCGCGGTGGCGGTGATCCGCCCCGACCGCTTCGTCGCCGGCCTCGCCTACCCGGCGAAGATCAACGAACTGCTCGTCCAGGTGGCCGACAAGATGGGCCTGAACGTCAAGCAGGGAGCCGCGTGATGAGCGCCCTGCTGCAGTGCCTGTCGCACACCCCGCTGAAGGGCTACTTCGATCCCGACGCGGCGGTGGTGCAGGAGGTCGACGGGCTGGTGGCGCGCCTGCGCGGCGAGGTCGAAGCCTTCGATCCGGACGTCATCTACCTGTTCTGGCCCGATCACCTGAACGGCTTCTTCCTCGACACCATGCCGCAGTTCTGCATCGGCATGGCGGCCGAGTCGGTCGGCGACTACCAGACCACCGCCGGGCCGCTCGACGTGCCGCGCGAACTCGCCGAGGCATGCGCCAACGCGGTGGTGGATGCCGGCATCGACCTCGCCTTCTCCTACCGCATGCAGGTGGACCACGGCTGCGCGCAGCCGCTGGAAGAACTCACCGGCGCGCTGGCCCGCTACCCGGTGGTGCCCATCTTCATCAACTCGGTGGCGCCGCCCGTCGTGAGGACGCGCCGCGCCCGCCTGCTGGGCGAGGCGGTCGGCCGCTTCGCGCGCGAGCGGGGCCAGCGTGCGCTCTTCATCGGCTCGGGCGGGCTGTCGCACAACCCGCCGGTGCCGCAGATGGCCACCGCCACCGACCCGGCGGTGATCGAGCGCCTGATCAACAACCGCAACCCCTCCAAGGAAGCGCGCGACGCCCGCCAGGCGCGCACGATCGCCGCCGCCGAGGCTTTCACCGCCGGCACCGGCACGCTGCATCCGCTCAATGCCGAGTGGGACCGCCGGCTGATGGCACGGCTCGCCGCGCGCGACTGGGCGGCGCTGGACGCCTACCGCAACGAGGACATCACCGCCGATGCCGGCGGTTCGGCGCACGAGGCCAAGACCTGGGTGGCGGCGGTGGCGGCGATGGATGCCGCCTGCGCCGGCGCCTGGAAGGCTGAAGAACGCTACTACCGCGAAATCCCCGAATGGATCGCCGGCTTCGGCGCGCTGACCGGCCGGTCCGACTAGAACGCAGTCCCCCGCAGTCCCCCGCAGTCCCCGCAGTCCCCGCAGTGCCACTCATATACCCATAAGACGCAGCCCAAGAAACAGGAGATGACAATGACCACCACCCGCATCAAGACCTTTGCCGCCCTCACGCTGGCCCTGGCCGCAGGCCAGGCCCTCGCCGACATCAACGTCGGCGTCGTGTTCTCGCTCACCGGCCCCGCGGCCTCGCTCGGCGCCGAGACGAAGAAGGCGATCGAACTGATGCCCGCGACGCTGGGCAAGGAAAAGATCAACTACATCGTCCTCGACGACGCCACCGACCCGACCAACGCGGTCAAGAACGCGAAGAAGCTGATCGGCGAGAACAAGGTGGACGCCATCATCGGCCCCAACCTGATCACCAACGCGCTGGCGATGGCCGACGTCGCCAACGGGGAAAAGGTCGCCATGCTGTCGATCGCGCCGGTCGACGTCGCGCCGGAGAAGCGCCAGTGGGTGTTCCGCGTCGAACCCGCGGCCGAGGTGATGATCGGCCGCGTGGTCGAGGACATGAAGGCCAAGGGCGTGAAGAGCGTCGGCTTCATCGGCTTCTCCGACTCCTGGGGCGAACTGGGCCTGAAAGCGCTCACCAGGACGACGGAAGCGGCCGGCATCAAGATCGTCGCCACCGAGCGCTACGCCCGCACCGACACCTCCGTCACCGGCCAGGCGCTGAAGGTGCTGGCGGCCAAGCCCGACGCGGTCTTCATCGGCGCTTCCGGCACCCCGGCCGCGCTGCCGCAGGCCACGCTGCGCGAGCGCGGCTACAAGGGCCCGATCTACCAGTCGCACGCCGTCGCCAACAAGGAATTCCTGCGCGTGGGCGGCAAGGCCGTCGAGGGCGCGCGCCTGCCGGTGGCGCCGGTGCTGGTCGCCGAGCAACTGCCCGACGGCCATCCCAACAAGCAGAGCGGCGTCGCCTTCCTGCAGAAGCTCGAAGGCAAGCTCGGCCCGGATTCGCGCTCGACCTTCGCCGGTGCGTCGTGGGACGCCTGGCTGCTGCTCGAAGGCGCGATGACGGCGGCGCTGAAGACCGCCCAGCCGGGCACCCCGGCGTTCCGCGAAGGCGTGCGCGCCGCGCTGGAAAAGACCTCCGGGCTGGTCGGCGCCAACGGCACCTACACCATGAGCGCCGAAGACCACGGCGGCTACGACCCGAAGGCGGTCGTGCTGATCGAGGTCGCGGGCGGCAAATGGCAACTCGTCAAGTGACGCGATTCGTCGAGTGACGCGTCGGGCCGACCGGCGCCGCGGCCCGGCCGGGCGGCAGCATCGCGTGATCGCTTTCACGCGGGGCCACCGCCGGAACGGCCATGTCCGCCGGCGTGGACGACCTGGACCGATCGTGCCGCGGCAGCCCCCTGCGGGCCGGCTGCGGGCACCCATGGCCGCAGCCCGTTCCGAATCGTGATGCCCTCGCAGGGAGTACGCTTCCTCGCGAGGTATCGTCACGCCGGGCCCGCGGCCGACGGAGGAGACAAATGGATCTGACGATAGCGCTGATGCTGGCCCAGGACGGGCTGACGAACGGAGCGATCTACGCGCTGCTGGCCTTGGCGCTGGTGCTGGTGTTCGCGGTGACGCGGGTGATCTGCATCCAGCAGGGGGAGTTCGTGGCGTACGGGGCGCTGACGCTGGCGATGATGCAGTCGGGGTCGGTGCCGGCCACGGTGTGGCTGCTGGTGGCGCTGGGCGCGGCGGTGGCGGTGCTCGACGGCGCGGCGGCGCTCAAGGCCGGGCAGGGGCGCCGGCTGGTGGCGGTGCTGGGCTGGAACCTCGCCGGCCCGCTGGCGCTGGCGGGTCTCTTGGCGGTGCTGCCGGTCCCGTCCCTGCCGCTGGCGGTGCAGGTGGGGCTGGCGCTGGCGGTGGTGGTGCCGATGGGCCCCTTCATGTACCGGCTCGTCTACCAGCCCATCGCCTCGGCGCCGGTGCTGATCCTGCTGATCGTCTCGGTGGCGGTGCACGTGGCCATGGTCGGGCTGGGGCTGCTGTTCTTCGGCGCCGAAGGCCAGCGCACCCCGGCCTTCAGCGACGCCAGCCTCGAAGTGGGGCCGCTCTTGGTGTCGGGGCAGACGCTGTGGGTGATCGTGGCCTCGCTGGTGCTCATCGTCGGGCTGTACCAGTTCTTCGAGCGCACGCTGTACGGCAAGGCCCTGCGCGCCACGGCGATCAACCGGGTGGGGGCGCGGCTGATGGGTATCTCGCCGTCGCTGGCGGGCAAGCTCACCTTCTTCCTGGCGGCGCTGATCGGCGCGCTGTCGGGCGTGCTGATCGCCCCCCTTACCACCATCTACTACGACACCGGCTTCCTGATCGGGCTGAAGGGATTCGTGGCCGCCATCATCGGCGGACTGGCCAGCTACCCGATCGCCGCGCTGGGCGCGGTCGCGGTGGGGCTGCTCGAAGCGTTCTCCTCGTTCTGGGCCAGCGCCTACAAGGAAGTCATCGTCTTCACCCTGATCATCCCGGTGCTGCTGTGGCGCTCGCTCACCAGCCGGCACGTGGAGGAAGAAGAATGAGGCCCGACCGTCTGATCCTGGGCGCCTTCCTGGCGCTGCTGCTGGGGGTGCCGGCGCTGCTGTCGCCGTTCTACGTCACGCTGCTCAACTACATCGGCCTGTACGCGCTGGTGGCCCTCGGTCTGGTGCTGCTCACCGGCGTCGGGGGCTCACCAGCTTCGGGCAGGCCGCCTTCGTCGGGCTGGGCGCCTACACCAGCGCCGCGCTCACCACCGCGACGGCGCTGCCCGGCTGGATCGCCTGGGCCGGCACCTCCCCCTGGCTCGCGCTGGGCGTGGGGCTGGTGCTCACCGCCGCGGTCGCGCTGATCCTGGGCTCGCTCACGCTGAAACTGTCGGGCCACTTCCTGCCGCTGGGCACGATCGCCTGGGGCATCAGCCTGTACTTCCTGTTCGGCACCATGGAAAGCCTCGGGGGGCACACCGGGCTCACCGGCATCCCGCCGATCACGCTGTTCGGCTGGACGCTGGACGAAGGCGGCGAGATCTACTACCTCATCTGGGCCTTCGTGCTGGTGGCGGTGCTCACCACGCAGAACCTGCTGGATTCGCGCGAAGGGCGGGCCATCCGGGCCTTGAAGGGCGGGCGGGTGATGGCCGAGGCGATGGGGGTGGACACCGCGCGCTCGCGCATGATCATCTTCGTGATCGCCGCGCTGCACGCCTGTGCCTCGGGGTGGCTGTACGCGCACATGCAGCGCTTCGTCAATCCGACCCCGTTCGGGCTGCACATCGGCATCGAATACCTCTTCATGGCGGTGGTGGGCGGCGCGGGCCACGTGTGGGGCGCGCTGGTGGGCGCGGGGGTGATCACCGTGCTCAAGCAATGGCTGCAGGACCTGCTGCCCAAACTCTTGGGCGCCAGCGGCAACTTCGAAGTGATCGTGTTCGGCCTCATGATGGTGCTGGTGCTGCAGCGCGCGCGCAACGGCCTGTGGCCGCTGCTGAAGAAATGCGTGCCGGTGCAGGGCGTGCCCAAGCGCATCGACGCGGCGGCCGAGCCCCTGCCGCGGCGCACGCTGCCGGCGGCGGGCACGCCGATCCTCGAAGCGCAGGACGTCACGAAGAAGTTCGGCGGGCTCATCGCCAACAACAACATGAGCCTCACGGTGAAGGCGGGCGAGATCCTGGCGCTGATCGGCCCCAATGGCGCGGGCAAGAGCACGATGTTCAACCAGATCTCGGGGGTGGACACCCCCACCTCGGGCGAAGTGCGCTTCCTGGGCAAGGCGGTGGCCGGGCACGACTCGCGCGAGATCGCCAGGATGGGCATGAGCCGCACCTTCCAGCACGTGAAGCTGCTGCCGACGATGACGGTGCTCGAGAACGTGGCGATCGGCGCGCACCTGCGCAGCCGGCAGGGCGTCCTGCGCTCGGCCTGGCGGCTGGACCGGCACGAAGAAGCACGGCTCTTGAAGGAAGCCGCGTACCAGATCGAGCGCGTGGGTCTGAAGGACCACCTGTACGACGAAGCGGGCAGCCTGGCGCTGGGCCAGCAGCGCATCCTCGAGATCGCGCGCGCGCTGTGCTCGGACCCGTGCCTGCTGCTGCTGGACGAACCGGCGGCGGGGCTGCGCTTCAAGGAGAAGGAAGCGCTCGGGGAGCTTCTGAGAAAGCTGCGGGCCGAAGGGATGGCGACGCTGATCGTGGAGCACGACATGGACTTCGTGATGGGGCTGGTGGATCGGGTGGTGGTGATGGAGTTCGGTCAGAAGATCGCCGAAGGGCTGCCCGACGAGATCCAGCAGCACCCGGCGGTGCTCGAAGCCTACCTGGGCGGCGTGGACTGAGCGGAGGGGACAGGAGATGACGATGCAGACGCAGGCCCAGACCCAGACCCAGGCCCATCCCCCGCCCACCCCGTCGAACGCCGGCGCGACGTCCCCGGTGCTCGAAGTAAAAGGGCTGTGCGTGTCGTACGGCAAGGTGGAAGCGCTCACGAACGCGACGCTGACGGTGGGCGAAGGTCAGATCGTGACGGTGATCGGCCCCAACGGGGCGGGCAAGACGACGATGCTGTCGGCGATCATGGGGGTGCTCGAGGCGAAGGGCGAGGTGTGCTTCGACGGCACGGTCGAAGCGGTGCCCGAGGTGGAGCGCCGGGTGGCGCGCGGCATGAACCTGGTGCCGGAGAAGCGCGAACTGTTCGGCGAGATGAGCGTCGAGGACAACCTGGTGCTGGGCGCCTTCCAGCGCTACCGCAGCGGGCACCGCGACCACGGGCAGACGATGGAGGAGGTGTACGGGCTGTTCCCGCGGCTGAAGGAGCGGCGCACGCAACTGGCGGGCACGCTGTCGGGCGGGGAGCGGCAGATGCTGGCGGTGGGCCGTGCGCTGATGGCCCGGCCGAAGCTGCTGATGCTGGACGAACCGAGCCTGGGGCTGGCGCCGCTGATCGTGCGGGAGATCTTCCGCATCATCGCGGAGCTGAGGCGCCGTGGGGTGTCGATCCTGCTGGTGGAGCAGAACGCGCGGGCGGCGCTGCAGGTGGCCGACTACGCGTACGTGCTGGAGACGGGGCAGGTGGCGATGCAGGGCCCGGCGCACCAGCTGGCGGACGACCCGCGGGTGATCGAGGCGTACCTGGGGCTGGGGGGCAAGCACCAGGCGATGCTCAGTACCTGAGCGGATCGAAGACACACGGAAGGAGGACGAGGCCAATGGAAGCGATGCGCATCCTGATGGACGAACACCAGTCGCTGGCGGCGATCATCCACGCGATCCGGCATCTGATCGGAGAGATCGGGGCCGGGCGGCTGGAAGCGGACCAGGGCCTGCTGGCGGCGATGGTGCATTACCTGGACGCCTACCCGGAGAAGCGCCACCACCCGAAGGAGGACCGGTACCTGTTCGGTCCGCTGAAGGCGAAGACGGGAGAGGGGGCGGCGGCGCTCGAGCGGCTCGCGCGCGAGCACGGCGAGGCGGAGGCGCGGATCAAGGGGCTGGAGGCGGCGCTGGGGCGTTACCGGGCGGGGGAGCCCGGGGGCTTCGAGGGCTTCGCGCAGGCGTTCGAGGGGTACGCGGCGTTCTACCGGGAGCACATGCTGCTGGAGGAGCGCGAGGTGCTGCCGCTGGTGATCGCGCACTTCACGGAAGCGGACTGGGCGGCGGCGGAGGCGGGGTTCCTGGCGGACGATCCGCTGCGGGGCACGCGCACGGGCGAGGGGGAGGAGGACTTCGGGCGGATCTTCTCGAAGCTGGTGGCCGCGGCGCCGGCGCCCATCGGGCTGGGGGCCGGGCCGTACAAGGAGCAATGAGGGGAGGATCGGCGCCAGGACGGCAACGGAACAGATGCGGCCGGCGGCCCGGGCACCGGTACGGGACGCCTTCGTACGATGTGACCACATCAATCGCACGAGGGCCTTTCAGGCGCCTGGATCACGCAATGCGGCAGGTCTGGTGGCGGGGGAGGCGTGGAGCGGGCGAGGACTGTCCGAGCCCCGAGCGCAGCGAGGGCGAGTTCCGCAGCCCGCGGAACGCCTCCCCCGCCACCAGACCGGATCAGAAGAGACGGACCGCGCAGGCGGAGACCGACCAGCCCGGATTCGAGAGACCGACCAGCCCGGATTCGAGAGACGGACCAGCCCGGATCCGGGAGACGGACGGCGCAAATGGAGACTGTCCGGGCACCGGACAAAGCAAGCGAGCTTGCACAGCCCGGCGCACCGA
The DNA here is from genome assembly GCF_002354895.1 of Thauera sp. K11. Taxonomy (NCBI): domain Bacteria; kingdom Pseudomonadati; phylum Pseudomonadota; class Betaproteobacteria; order Rhodocyclales; family Zoogloeaceae; genus Thauera; species Thauera sinica. Next base: position 3,353,245 of record NZ_CP023439.1, on the reverse strand, counting down.
ATCCTCCGGCAACCCGGATGGATTCGGGAGGCATACGGAGCAGGCGGAGGATGAGCGGCACGCCGCGGGCCGCGAAGTGATTGACTGAACAGCAGGACGACCCAACGAAGGAGAGATGACGATGACTGCAACCCTGACCGAAGCCGCGACCAGCCGCTTCATGCGCATCAGCGAAGGCGATATCGACGCGCAGATCCACTACAACGACGCCGGCGAAGGCGCGGAGACGGTGGTGATGCTGCACGGCTCCGGCCCCGGCGCCAGCGGCTGGGCCAATTTCCACCGCAACGTCGATGCCTTCGTGGCGGCGGGCTACCGCGTGGTGCTGATGGACTGCCTGGGCTGGAGCAAGAGCGATCCGGTGGTGTGCACCGGGTCGCGCTCCGATCTGAATGCACGCACGCTGAAGGGCCTGCTCGACGGCCTGAAGCTCGACAAGGTGCACATCGTCGGCAACTCGATGGGCGGTCACAGCGCGGTGGCCTTCGCGCTCGCCAACCCGGCGCGCGTCGGCAAGCTGGTGCTGATGGGCGGCGGCACCGGCGGACCGAGCCAGTTCGTGCCGATGCCGACCGAGGGCATCAAGCTGCTGCAGGGCCTGTATCGCGAGCCGACGATCGAGAACCTGAAGAAGATGATGAACGTGTTCGTGTTCGACGCCAGCAGCCTCACCGAGGAACTGTTCCAGGCCCGCCTGGACAACATGCTGGCGCGGCGCGACCACCTCGACAACTTCGTCAAGAGCCTCGCCGCCAATCCGAAGCAGTTCCCCGACCAGGGGCCGCGCCTGGGCGAGATCCCGGTACCGGCGCTGGTCATCTGGGGCCGCGACGACCGCTTCGTGCCGCTCGACACCGGCCTGCGCCTGGTGTGGGGCATGCAGAACGCCGAGATGCACATCTTCAACCGCTGCGGCCACTGGGCGCAGTGGGAGCATGCGGACAAGTTCAACCGCATGGTGCTGGACTTCCTGGCGCACTGAGCCGAGTTCGCCGGGCGCTGCGATCCGCGCCCGGCGGCGGCGAGCAGAAGTACGGGAGGCGGCCGGCCGCCCCCCGTGCCGCCCGGCCGGCCTGCGACCCCTTCCAAAGTCCTTTCGCCGCCCGTCCCGTTTCCATCCATCCAGTCCCGCCTCATCCCGGATCCATCGGGCTTCTCCGCCGGGACTCATCGCCTCTCCCCTCGGGAAACCGGCAACTGCACAATTCAGTACATTTCAAAAACAGTTGCGCAAACATGCCTTGCGAGACTGCAGCCTGACAACGTTCCCGATGCGCCTGCGGGCGCTGCGCTCCCAAGCCCGGATACAAGAAAAACGGGCGGGGCGGCGGAACGGCGGTGACGAACCGGAGGAGGAGAAGGGGCATGTCCGACATCCACGGGCAGGGCGCGGCCAGCGCAGGGCCGGAAGGGCCGCTCGACACGTTTCCGCGGCTGCTGATGCATCACGCCAGGGTACGGCCGCAACGGCCGGCGATGCGCGAGAAGGAATACGGCATCTGGCAGACCTACGACTGGGCGCAGGTCGCCGAGAACGTGCGGGCCATCGCCTGCGGGCTGGCGCAACTGGGCTTCAAGCGCGGCGACCGGCTGGCCGTCGTCGGCGACAACCGGCCGCGACTGTACTGGTCGGTGGCGGCCTGCCAGTGCCTGGGCGGCATCCCGGTGATGATGTACCAGGACGCGGTGGCGCAGGAAATGGTCTATGTGCTGCAGGACGCAGAGATCAAGTTCGCCGTGGTGGAGGACCAGGAGCAAGTCGACAAGATGCTCGAGATCGCCGCTGAGGCGCCGCTGCTCGAGCATGTGATCTACGACGATCCGCGCGGCATGCGGCACTACACCCAGCCCCTGCTGATGGGGCTGGACGAGTTGCAGGAGATGGGCCGCATCCACGACCGCAACCAGTCCGACTTCCTCGACCGCGAGATCGCCAAGGGCGCGGGCGACGACATCTCGGTGATGCTCTACACCTCGGGCACCACCGGCAAGCCCAAGGGGGTGTGCCAGACGCACGGCGCCTTCATCGCCGCCGCCACCGGGGCGATGCAGTTCGACAGGCTGACCGAGCGCGAGGACATCCTGTCCTACCTGCCGATGGCCTGGGTGGGCGACCACCTGTTCTCGTTCGCGCAGGCGATGGTCGCCGGCTTCACGATCAACTGCCCGGAGTCCGCCGAGACGGTGATGATCGACCTGCGCGAGATCGGCCCCACCTACTACTTCGCGCCGCCGCGCGTGTTCGAGAACCTGCTGACCCAGGTGATGATCCGCATGGAGGACGCCGGCGCGCTCAAGCGCAGGATCTTCCACCACTTCATGGAGGTCGCCCGCCGCTGCGGCGCGGACCTGCTCGACGGCAGGCCGGTGGCGGCCGGCGACCGCTTCCAGTACTGGCTGGGCCGGCTGCTGGTGTATGGGCCGCTGAAGAACGTGCTGGGCATGAGCCGCATCCGCGTGGCCTACACCGCCGGTGCGGCGATCGGTCCCGACCTGTTCCGCTTCTACCGCTCGATCGGCATCAACCTGAAGCAGCTCTATGGTCAGACCGAGACCTGCGCCTACGTGTGCCTGCAGCCCGACGGCGAGATCAAGCTGGATTCGGTCGGCAAGCCGGCGCCCTTCGTCGAGGTCAGGCTGGCCGACAACGGCGAGATCCTGGTCAAGGGGCCGATGCTGCTGAAGGCTTACTACAAGCGCCCGGATGCCACCGCCGAGTCGATCAACGCCGACGGCTACTTCATGACCGGGGACGCCGGCTTCTTCGACGAGGACGGCCACCTGAAGATCATCGACCGCGCCAAGGACGTCGGCAAGCTGGCCGACGGCTCGATGTTCGCGCCCAACTACATCGAGAACAAGCTGAAGTTCTTTCAGCACGTCAAGGAGGCGGTGACCTTCGGCACGGGCCGCGATTTCGTCACCGCCTTCATCAACATCGACCTCGAGGCGGTGGGCAACTGGGCCGAGCGCCGCGGCCTGCCCTATGCCGGCTATACCGACCTGGCCGCGCAGCCGGCGGTGTACGAACTGATCCGCGACTGCGTCGAGAAGGTCAATGCCGACCTGGCTCCGGACCCGAAGATGGGCGGCTCGCAGGTCCGCCGCTTCCTGATCCTGCACAAGGAACTGGACGCCGACGACGGCGAACTGACGCGCACGCGCAAGGTGCGGCGCAACTTCATCGCCGAGAAGTACACGGTGCTGATCGATGCGCTGTTCGAAGGCCGCGGCAGCCAGTACATCGAGACCCAGGTGACCTATGAGGACGGCCGCACCGGCAAGGTCGCCGCCGACCTGCGCATCGAGGAAGCGAAGACGTTTCCGGTCCAGGCCGCGCGCAAGGCGGCATGACGGGCGGCGCGAGGAGGAAAGACATGATGATGGACGACATGGCCGCGGCGGCCGAGGCGCCGGCGGTCGGCGGGCGCCGCATCGGCGACGTGATCCTGGACCTGCAGAACATCTCGCTGCGCTTCGGCGGCGTGAAGGCGCTCACCGACATCAGCTTCAACGTGCGCGAGCACGAGATCCGCTCGATCATCGGCCCCAACGGCGCCGGCAAGAGTTCGATGCTCAACGTGATCAACGGCGTGTATTACCCGCAGGAGGGACGCATCCTGTTCCGCGGCGAGGAGCGCAAGAAGATGGAGCCGCATATGGCGGCCACCCAGGGCATCGCGCGCACCTTCCAGAACATCGCGCTGTTCAAGGGCATGAGCGTGCTCGACAACATCATGACCGGGCGCAACCTCAAGATGAAGTGCAACCTGCTGCAGATGGCGTTGTACTGGGGCGCGGTGCAGAAGGAGGAGATCGCCCATCGCGGGAAGGTGGAGGAGATCATCGACTTCCTCGAGATCCAGAGCGTGCGCAAGACGCCGGTGGGCCAGTTGCCCTACGGCCTGCAGAAGCGCGTGGAGCTGGGGCGCGCGCTGGCGGCCGAGCCTTCGCTGCTGCTGCTCGACGAGCCCATGGCCGGCATGAACGTGGAGGAAAAGCAGGACATGTGCCGCTTCATCCTCGACGTGAACGACCAGTTCGGCACCACGATCGTGCTGATCGAGCACGACATGGGCGTGGTGATGGATATCTCCGACCGCGTCGTGGTGCTTGACTACGGCAAGAAGATCGGCGACGGCGCGCCCGACGAGGTGCGCAACAACGAAGAAGTCATCCGTGCCTACCTGGGCACGTCGCACTGAGCGGGGGAGCGAGACATGGGCTTTTTTCTGGAAACCCTGTTCGGCGGGCTGATGGCGGGGATGCTGTATTCGCTGATCGCGCTTGGTTTCGTGCTGATCTACAAGGCGTCGGGGGTGTTCAACTTCGCCCAGGGGGCGATGGTGCTGTTCGCCGCGCTGGCGATGGCGCGCTTTGCCGAGTGGATTCCGAAGTGGCTGGGCTTCGACAGCCTGATCCTCGCCAACGTGCTGGCCTTCGCCGCGGCGATGGCGCTGATGGTGGTGCTGGCCTGGGTGATCGAGCGCCTGTGCCTGTCCAGGCTGGTGAACCAGGAGGGCATCACGCTGCTGATGGCGACGCTGGGCATCAGCTACTTCCTCGACGGCCTGGGCCAGACGATGTTCGGCAACGACATCTACAGCATCAACGTCGGCATGCCCAAGGACCCGGCGATGATCCTCGAGAGCACGTTCGAGGGCGGCCTGCTGCTGAGCAAGGAAGATCTGGTCGCGGCGATCATCGCCGCCGCCCTGGTCGCGCTGCTGGCGCTGTTCTTCCAGAAGACCGCGACCGGCCGCGCGCTGCGCGCGGTGGCGGACGACCACCAGGCGGCGCAGTCGATCGGCATCCCGCTCAACCGCATCTGGGTCATCGTCTGGTCGGTGGCGGGTTTTGCCGCGCTGGTGGCCGGCATCATCTGGGGCTCCAAGCTGGGCGTGCAGTTCTCGCTGTCGCTGGTGGCGCTCAAGGCGCTGCCGGTGGTGATCCTCGGCGGCCTGACGTCGGTGCCGGGGGCCATCCTCGGCGGGCTCATCATCGGCGTCGGCGAGAAGCTGTCGGAGATCTACCTCGGCCCCTTCTTCGGCGGCGGCATCGAGATCTGGTTCGCCTACGTGCTGGCGCTCGCCTTCCTGCTGGTGCGCCCGCAAGGGCTGTTCGGCGAAAAGATCATCGACCGCGTCTGACCCAACAGGAGACCCTTCATGCTCTACAGGGAAAACGGCCAGTTCAAGACCAGCTACGCGGCCGACCAGCAGATATTCCCGATCCTGCAGGACCGCGTCGCCATCGGCGTGCTGCTCGCCATCGCCTTCGTCGTGGTGCCGATGTTCGGGTCGGACTACCTCTTCCGCGCGATCCTGATCCCCTTCCTGATCCTCGCGCTCGCCGCGCTCGGCCTCAACATCCTGGTCGGCTACTGCGGCCAGATCTCGCTCGGCACCGGCGCGTTCATGGCGGTCGGGGCCTATGCGGCGTACAACTTCCTGGTGCGCATCGACGGCATGCCGCTGATCGCCGCCATGCTGCTGGGCGGGCTGTGCGCGACGGTGATCGGCGTGCTGTTCGGCATTCCGTCCCTGCGCATCAAGGGCCTCTACCTGGCGGTGGCGACGCTTGCCGCGCAGTTCTTCACCGACTGGGCATTCCTGCGCATCGGCTGGTTCACCAACAACTCCACCTCCGGTTCGGTCAGCGTGGCCGGGCTCAACGTGTTCGGCCTGCCGATCGAGTCGGCGGTGGCCAAGTACCTGTTCTGCCTGGCGGTGGTGTGCGTGTTCGCGCTCGGGGCGAAGAACCTGGTGCGCAGCGCGATCGGCCGCCAGTGGATGGCGATCCGCGACATGGACGTGGCCGCGGCGGTGATCGGCATCCGGCCGATGTACGCCAAGCTGACGGCGTTCGCGGTGAGTTCGTTCATCGTCGGCGTGGCCGGCGTGCTGTGGGCCTTCGTCCATCTCGGCGCGTGGGAGCCGGCGGCGTTCAGCATCGACCGCTCCTTCCAGTTGCTGTTCATGGTCATCATCGGCGGCCTGGGCTCGATCATGGGCGCCTTCTTCGGCGCGGCCTTCATCATCGTCCTGCCCATCCTGCTCGACCAGGTGCCGCAGTGGTTCGGCATTCCGCTCTCCACCGCGACGACCTCGCACCTGGTGCACATGATCTTCGGCGCGCTGATCGTGTTCTTCCTGATCGTGGAACCGCACGGGCTGGCCAGGCTGTGGAGCATCGGCAAGCAGAAACTGCGGCTGTGGCCGTTTCCGCACTGATCCGGCGCGAAAGGCGGCGCAGGTGCGATCGGGGTGCAAGACGTACGGCACGCGTGAGTTGCCATCGACCAATGACACGAGAGGAGACACCATGAAGTCCAGACCTTTTGCCCTTGCCGCGGCGCTGGCGGCCGCCGGCCTGGCGGCGCCCGCCGCCGCGCAGCAGGCGAACGAACAGTTCTTCCCGCTGCTGGTGTACCGCACCGGCGCCTACGCGCCCAACGGAACGCCCTGGGCCAACGGCAAGCAGGACTACGTCAAGTACATCAACGCCACCGGCGGTATCAACGGCGTCAAGATCGCATGGGAGGAATGCGAGACGGGCTATGCCACCGACAAGGGCGTGGAGTGCTACGAGCGCCTGAAGGGCAAGAAGTCCTCGCTGATCGACCCGCAGGCCACCGGCATCACCTTCGCGCTGACCGACAAGGCGCCGGTCGACAAGATTCCGCTGATCACGCTGGGCTACGGCCTGGCGGCGTCGCAGGACGGCGGCGTGTTCAAGTGGAACTTCCCGCTGATGGGCAGCTACTGGACGGCGGCCGATGCGCTGATCCAGCACCTGGGCAAGAAGGAAGGCGGGCTGGACAAGCTCAAGGGCAAGAAGATCGCGCTGGTGTACCACGACTCGCCGTTCGGCAAGGAGCCGATCCCGCTGCTGCAGAAGCGGGCCCAGATGCACGGCTTCGAACTGGTGCTGCTGCCGGTGACCGCGCCGGGCGTGGAGCAGAAGGCGACCTGGCTGCAGGTGCGCCAGCAGCGCCCGGACTACACGCTGCTGTGGGGCTGGGGCGTGATGAACTCGACCGCGCTGAAGGAGGCGGTCGCCACCGGCTATCCGCGCGAGAAGCTGTTCGGCGTGTGGTGGTCGGGGGCCGAGCCGGACGTGAAGGACGTCGGCGCCAACGCCAAGGGCTACAGCGCGCTGGCGCTGAATCCGCACGGCACCGACTCGGCGCTGATCAAGGACATCCTGAAGAAGGTGCATGACGCCGGCAACGGCGCCGGCCCGCGCGACGAGGTCGGCTCGGTGCTCTACATGCGCGGCCTCCTGATCCAGATGTTCGCCACCGAGGCGGTGCGGACCGCGCAGGCCAAGTTCGGCGCGGGCAAGGTCATGACCGGCGAGCAGGTGCGCTGGGGCCTGGAGAACCTGAACATCGACGACAAGCGCATCGGCGAGCTGGGCCTGGCCGGCCTGATCCGCCCGCTGAAGACGACCTGCACCGACCACATGGGGTCGACCGCGGTGCGCCTCCACACCTGGGACGGCAGCCAGTGGAAGATGCAGGCCGACTGGTACGAGGCCGACAAGGCGGTGATCGACCCGATGGTGAAGGAAGCGGCGGACCGCTACGCGACGGAGAAGCAGATCAAGCGCCGCGACCCGAGCGACTGCAACGCCTGACCGAGGCCGCGCCGCGCCCGCGTTGCCGGGCGCGGCGCAGTTCCGCACACGAAGCGGCCCGCAGGGCCGGACCGACCGGATGAAGCGATGAACCCAGCCAATCTCCTTCTCGACGTGAATGGCATCGAGGTGATCTACAACCATGTGGCGCTGGTGCTCAAGGGCGTCTCGCTGCAGGTCCCGGAGGGCCGCATCGTGGCCATCCTCGGCGGCAACGGCGCCGGCAAGACCACCACGCTGCGGGCGATCTCCAACCTGCTCAAGGGCGAGCGCGGCGAGGTCACCAAGGGGCGGATCGAGCTGGAAGGCGAGCGCATCGAGGCGCTGTCGCCGTCCGAACTCGTGCGCCGCGGCGTGGTGCAGGTCATGGAAGGGCGGCACTGTTTCGCCCATCTGACGATCGAGGAAAACCTGCTCGCCGGCGCCTACACCCGCAAGGACAAGGGCGAGATCGCGGCCAACCTCGACAAGGTCTATGCCTACTTCCCGCGCCTGAAGACCCGCCGCACCAGCCAGGCGGCCTATACCTCGGGCGGCGAGCAGCAGATGTGCGCGATCGGCCGCGCGCTGATGTCCAGTCCGCGCATGGTGCTGCTGGACGAGCCGTCGATGGGGCTGGCGCCGCAGATCGTCGAAGAGGTGTTCGAGATCGTCAAGGATCTGAACGTGAAGGAAAAGGTGAGCTTCCTGCTCGCCGAGCAGAACACCATGGTGGCGCTGCGCTATTCCGATTTCGGCTACATCGTCGAGAACGGCCGCATCGTCATGGAGGGCGAGGCCAGGGATCTCGCCTCCAACGAGGATGTGAAGGAGTTCTACCTCGGCCTGTCGGGCGAGGGGCGCAAGAGTTTCCGCGACGTGAAGCACTACCGCCGGCGCAAGCGCTGGCTGAGCTGAGCCGGCGTTCCTTTACCTGCCGACCTTTCCGACGGATGCCGCCATGAGTCCTTCAGAGTTCTTCGATGCCAGGGAAACCCGTGCCCCAGCCGAACGCGAGCGCGATCTGCTCGCCCGTCTGCCGGCGCACATCGCGCATGCCCGCGAACGTACGCGAGGCTTCGCGGCCTTGCTCGCCGACGTCGATCCGGCCAGGGTGACGACGCGCGAGGCGCTCGCGGCGCTGCCGGTGATACGCAAGTCCGAACTGCTGGAAAGGCAGAAGGCGGCGCGGCCCTTCGGCGGCTTTGCCGCGGTGGCCTGGGGTTCCGCCTGCCGCCGCGTGTTCGCGTCGCCGGGCCCGCTCTACGAGCCCGAGGGCGCGCGGCCCGACTACTACCGGTTGGCGCGGGCGCTGCATGCGGCGGGTTTTCGTGCCGGCGACCTGGTGCACAACACGTTTTCCTACCACTTCACGCCTGCCGGCTCGATGATGGAGACGGCCGCGCATGCGCTGGGCTGCACGGTGTTTCCGGCCGGCGTCGGCCAGACCGAGCAGCAACTGGCGGCCATCGCCGACCTGCGGCCGAACGCCTACGTCGGCACGCCGTCCTTCCTGCGCATCCTGCTCGACAAGGCGGACGAGGTGGGCGTGAAGCCGGCCTTCACCAAGGCTTTCGTCTCCGGCGAAGCCTTCCCCGCCGCGCTGCGCGAGGACTTCGCCGCGCGCGGCATCGATGCCTTCCAGGCTTACGCGACGGCCGACATCGGCCTCATCGCCTACGAGACCGCGGCGCGCGACGGACTCGTGGTCGACGAGGACGTCCTGCTCGAGATCGTGCGCCCGGGCACGGGCGAGCCGGTCGCGCCGGGCGAGGTGGGCGAAGTCGTCGTCACCACCTTCAACCCCGACTACCCGCTGATCCGCTTCGGCACCGGCGACCTGTCCGCGCTGCTGCCCGGCGCCTCGCCCTGCGGCCGCACCAACCTGCGCATCCGCGGCTGGATGGGGCGTGCCGACCAGACGACCAAGGTGAAGGGCATGTTCGTCCATCCCGGGCAGATCGCCCAGGTGGCGCACCGCCACCCGGAGTTGCTGCGCGTGCGGCTGGTGGTGGACAATCCCGGCCTCAACGACCGCATGACGCTGATGTGCGAGACGGACGGCGGCGGCAGCGAGGCGCTGGCCGAGGCGGTCGCCGCCAGCATCCGCGAGGTCACCAAGCTGCGCGGCGAGGTGGCCTTCGTGCCCGCCGGTTCGCTCGCCAACGACGGCAAGGTCATCGACGACCTGCGCAAATTCGACTGAGCGGTTCGGGCCGCGGGTGCCGGGCGAGCGCTTCGTCCCGGCGGCCGCGGCCCTCCCTTTTTCCGCCCGGGCATTGGACACCGACCTGCCATGACACCTTCCCCCACCCGGCCGGCCCCGCTGCAGGGCCTGCGCATCCTCGACCTCACGCGCCTGCTGCCGGGGCCGCTCGCGACCCAGCATCTGGCCGACTACGGCGCCGAGGTGATCAAGGTGGAGGACACCGGCGCCGGCGACTACGCGCGCACCATGGGGGCGATGGGTGGCGACACCAGCTACTTCTACCAGGTGGTCAACCGCAACAAGAAGAGCCTGCGGCTGGACCTGAAGCACCCCGAGGGCAAGGCGCTGTTCCTGCGCCTGGCCAAGGATGCCGACGCGCTGGTCGAGGGCTTTCGCCCCGGCGTGATGGACAAGCTCGGCCTCGGCTACGAGGCGCTGGCGGCCGTCAATCCCCGTCTGGTGTATTGCAGCATCACCGGCTATGGCCAGACCGGGCCCTATGCGCAGCGCGCGGGACATGACATCAACTACATCGGCTACGCCGGCGTGCTCGACCAGATCGGCACCGCCGGCGGCGCCCCCGCGCTATCCAACCTGCAGATCGGCGACCTGCTCGGCGGCACGATGGCGGCGGTGATGGGCATCCTGGTCGCGCTGCTGGATGCGCGCGCCGGCGGGCGGGGCCGGCATGTGGACGTGGCTATGACCGACGCCGCGCTGGCGCACGCGATCTTCCCGCTGGTCGAAGTGCTCGCCCGCGGCGGCGTGCGGCCGCGCGGCGAGGATCTGCTGACCGGCGGCGTGCCGTGCTACGGCGTCTATGAGACGGCCGACGGCCGCCACATGGCGGTGGGTTCGCTGGAAGAGAAGTTCTGGCATCTCGCCTGCGACACGCTGGGACGGCCCGACCTGAAGCCGGCCCACCTGGCGACCGGCGGGGAGGGCGCGCGGGCGCGCGCCGAGATGGCGGCGATCTTCCGCTCGCGCACGCAGGCGCAATGGGTGGCAGCGTTCGACGGCGTGGATTGCTGCGTGACCCCGGTGCTGCGCCTGGAGGAGGCGATGGAGAATCCGCAGATCCGCGCCCGCGGCATGGTGCAGGAGGTGGCGGGAGTGCGCCGGTTCGGTCCGCCGGTGCGCATGTCGGGCCTGGAGGCGCCACCGCCGACGGCGGCACCGGCCCGGGCGGGCACGGATGGCGATGCCATCCTGCGGGCGCTCGGGCTGGACGATGCGGACATCGCCCGCCTGCGCGCCGCAGGCGTGGTCTGAGGCGGCTTACTTCTCGGTCGCGGGCCTGCGCCGCACTGCACTGCGCTGCGCCGCCTTCGCCTCGCTCTCGGCGGCGGGGTGCGGCGCCGGCTGCCCGCCCATCAGGTTCCAGGGCCACATCGCCGCGGCGGCGGCGAAGGGGTTGGAGGCGCTGCCGGCGGCTTCGCTTTCCTGGGCATGCTGGCTCATCGCCTTGACCGCCGCCAGCGCGGCGCGCTGCATCTCGAGCCCCTGGGTGGTCATCTGCATCATGTTGAGATTCATCTTCAGCCAGCCCTCGACCGCCTTCATGTCGGCGATGCGCTTGTCCAGCTCATCCACGTCCAGTGTCGGCGTCACCATGCCCGGCAGCGAAAACCCCATGCTCTGCCACATCCCGCGCACGAACTCGAGCGGGTCCTGAGCGTTCTGGTCCTGAGACATTCGAGTGCTCCCGGCTGGTGTCGATGAAACATCATACCCGATGCCCGCTGGCCGGATCACGTTGCGGGGCAGCATGTCCGGGCGCGGCGCAGGCCCCGCCGCGCTCAGTCCGCCGCGTTCAGCAGGCGGTGGATGAGGGCGCGCAGGCGTGCCGGACGCACCGGCTTGTGCAGCAGCACGATGCCGGCCTGCTGCGCGCTGGCCAGCGTCTCGGGGCCGGTGTCGCCGCTCAGCAGGATGGCGGGCAGCGACGGCAGGTGGTCGGGGCTGCGCAGCAGGCGGATCAGGTCGATCCCGTTGAGTTCGCCGCGCAGGCGGAAGTCGCTGATCAGCAGCGCCGGATGCCAGTCGCCCGGCGCCAGGGCGGCGAGCAGATCGTCGGGCGTCTCGGTGGCAAGCACCTCGCAGCCCCAGGATTCGAGCAGGCTCTGGGTCCCGAAGCGGGCGAGGGGGTCGTCGTCGAGCAGGGCGATGCGCATGCCGCTCAGGTCGCCGGGAGGGCGCTCCTCGCCGTGGATCTCGGGTGCGGCGCCGGCCTGTGCGAGCGGGGCCTCGATGGCGAAGACCGAACCCGCTCCCGGCGCGGAACGCAGTTCCAGCCCGTGGCCGAGGAGGTCTGCAAGGCGGCGGACGATGGCCAGGCCGAGACCCAGCCCCTTGTCGCGGGAGCGCTCGGCGTTGTCGAGCTGCACGAACTCCTGAAAGATGATGTCCTGCGCGTCCGGAGGAATGCCGACGCCGCTGTCGCGCACCTCGATGCGCAGCCGCTCGCCGCGCCGCCGGCATGCGATGAGGATGGTGCCGCGCGGGGTGTAGCGGATGGCGTTGCTGACGAGGTTGGCGAGGATGCGCTCCAGCAGCAGCGGGTCGCTGTACACCCACGATGCGCAGGGCCGCAGGATGAGGCGCAGGCCGCGATCCACCGCCGCGGGGCGCTGGCTGGTGACGAGGCGCTCGAGCAGGGGCTGCACGCAGAAGGGCTGCGGCATGGGGGCGAGGACGCCGGCATCGAGCCGCGAAATGTCGAGCAGGCTGTCGAGGAGGTTCTCCATCGCCTCCGCCGAGGCGGCGATGTGCTGCACCAGGCCGCGGGCGCGCGGCTCGAGCGGCTGCTGGCTCAGTTCGGCGATGAAGAGGCCGAGGGCGTGCATCGGCTGGCGCAGGTCGTGGCTCGCCGCCGCCAGGAAGCGGGACTTGGCGAGGTTGGCGTGCTCCGCTTCTTCCTTGCGGGTACGCAGTTCTAGGGTGGCCTCGTCGATCTTGCGCGCCATGTCCTGGTGGGCTTCCGAGAGGCGTTCGGCCATCTCGTTGATGCCCTCTGCCAGCTTGCGCAGGCTGCCGCCGCCGGTGGGCGGGACGCGCTCGTGCAGCCGGCCCTGGCCGAGGCGCAGGGCGGTGTCCGCCACGCGCCGGATCGGCCCGCTCACGCCGCGGCTCATGTAGCCGGCCAGCAACAGGCTGCCGAACAGGACGAACACGACGGAAACGATGCCCGTCCACAGCAGTTCGCCGCGGCGGCGCTGCAGACGGTCGAGCGACAGTTCCACCGTCACGATGCCCAGCGAGTCGGCCCCGGAGGCCGTGCCGCTGCGCAGTGCGCTGGTACTCAGGCCGTCGTCCAGTTGCAGTTTGGTGGCCCGGATGGGTTCGACCAGGCGCAGCGTGCGCCCGTGCCTGACCGTCAGCGGCTGGAGCTGGCGGACGGTGGTAAGCGTCGGCAGTTGCCCGTCGATCTTGCCGATGTGCACCAGCGTGTCGCCGTCGCGGCCCACGATCCGCACGCCGACGATGTCTTCCTCGCCCATGACGGTGGCGGCGAGTTGCTGCAGCGCCTCGCGGTCGCCGGAGAACACCGAGTATTCGCTGGCCGCCGCCAACTGGCGGGTGAAGGCGCGGCCGCGGTCGGTGAGCGCCTGGTCGAGATCGGTGATGCGCAGCGAGGTGTACAGGGCGGTCATGAGCGCGGCCAGCACCAGCATCGGCAGGACTGCGGCGAACATCACGCGGGCGCGGATACCCCAGTTGGCAATCATGGCTGGGCACGCTCGCGGCGCTGCAGTTCGGCGGTGAGTTCGTGCGCGGGCTTCATCGCGATGCCCAGCGAACGGGCGACGTTGAGGTTGATGCCGACTTCGAACTGTGCCGGCGCCGCCGGCGCCGGCAGCCGCTCGCCGCGCAGCACCCTGGCGGCCACGCCGCCGGCCTGGGCGCCGATCTGCGCTGGCGTCGAATACAGGCCCAGCAGTGCGCCGGCGCGCACGTAGGCGGCGGAAAAGCCCAGCACCGGCGAACGGTTGCGGTAGGCGGTGAGCAGCACGTTCTGCACGGTGTAGCTGTTGAAGATGCGCGGGTCCGGGACCGCGACGAGCACCGCCGGTTCGGCCAGTACCTGCTGCAGGGCCGGATACAGGTCGTCGTCGGCCTCGACCGAGGTGGCACGGACCAGCAGGTGCCTGGCGGTGGCGGCGTCGCGCAGGCGGCTCGCGATGCCGTCGCTGGCGCTGCCGGAAATCAGCGCCACGCGGGGCCAGTCCGGAAGGGCGAGGCGCAGCAGGGCGATCTGGCGCTCGGCGGGCTGGTCGAGAAAGATGGCGGAGCTGGGCGCACCGGCCTGGGGGCGCGGCAGGCGCTCGAACGCACTTGCCGGCAGCAGGGTGTGCAGCACCGGGCGGGCCGGGCCCAGTTCGGCGACCCGCTGCGCGGCCTGGGTGCCGACGGTGACGATCAGGCGCCGATTCGCCAGGTCGCCCGCCGCCACGCTGTCGCCGGCCAGCACCTCGACGTTCGCGCCCGGTTCGGCGGCGGACAGGGCTGCGCGGAGGGCCTGCAGCGTTTCCTGGTAAGGCGCCTCGTGCGAGCTGGTGACCACCGCGACACGCAGCTCGGACGTGGCGTTGTCGGCGTGGGCGGCCATGCCGTGGGAGACACACGGCAGGATGCACCACAGCAGCAGGAGGAGCAGGCGGCGAAAGGACATCGGGCGGAGGTGGTTTGCGGGCGACCCGGGCACGCCGCTCTTGCCGCGCGTACCGGCCGTCCGTCGGGCGGCGCGTCGCGAGGGGCGGACCCGGGTGATCCGCTCATGCAGACGGGATCGGCCCCGTGGATCGACAGACGGATTCTCCCTGCTTTCGGTGCGGGCCGGTAGGGGGAACGGTCACGCGTGCATGCTATGCTTCACGCATCGAAGCCGCTGCGGGGGAGGCAGCCTCGGTGGATGACGTCCTGAAGATTCTCGTCGTGGAAGACCACGCCCTGGTCCGGGAGGCCATGGCGCAGACGCTTGCCCGCCTCGACGCGAACATCGTCTGCGTCGAGGCGAGCAATGCCGGCGCCGCGCTGCGCATGCTGGAAGAAGGTGGGCTCGATCTGGCCATCGTCGATCTGATGCTGCCCGACATGAACGGTTTCGCCCTGCTGGGCGTGCTGGCCAAGCGCTTTCCCGACGTGCCGGCGATCGTGGTGTCGGCCATGGACGACGGAGCCTCGGTGCGGCGGGCGATCAAGGGCGGGGCGTCGGGCTTCGTGTCGAAGACGAGTTCCGGCGAGGAGATGCTGCGCGCGGTGCGGATCGTCCTCGGCGGCGGCGTCCATGTGCCCGATTCGCCGGCACCGGCCACCGGGCGGCGTCCGGGCGGAGGCAGCAAACGTTTCGTCCTCACCGCAGCGCAGGGCCGCGTCATGGAACTGCTCGCCCTGGGCAAGACCAATCGCGAGATCGCCGATGCGCTCGGCCTGTCCGAGGGCACGGTGAAGGTGCACATGTCGGCGATCTTCCGCGCGCTCGGCGTGTCGAGCCGGGCGCAGGCGCTGGTGGTCATCTCGCGCAACGGCAACCGCCTGTAGGCTGATTCGCACGCCGGGCCGGACGCGGTCCGCCGGAGCCCTGCAGCGCGCCGCCGGTTCCGTTGCCGGGCGGCGTTCCGGTCAGTGCGGGCGCCGGGCCGTCGAGGCAAAGCGCATCGGCATCTCGGCCGGAGACAGGCGTTCGATTTCTTCCACCTCGTCGGCGTCGATCACCGGTTCGGCGAAATCCACTTCCAGCACCTCCAGCACCTGTCGCGCGATCGCCCGGCAGGCGTTGGCGAGCGGCGTGGGCAGTTGTTCGGGCACCTGCCTTTGCAGCAGCAGCTTGGAAGAGGACAGGGCGCCCACCGGCCGGAGGATGCGATGGCGATGCGCGCCCATCAACTGGGCCACGGTGCGGTCCGCCGCATCGCGCTGCCAGGGGTTGCCCGGCCATTGCGACGGCACGGCGTAGGCGCGCGGAAACATCTCGAGGTCGCGGATCACCGTGCGGATGTCTTCGTGGGACTCGCGGAAGGGCAGCAGCACGATGTCGGACAGCGCGTAGAGCTTGCGGTCCATCTCGGTGCGGTTGCCGCCGCCGTCGATGATGCCGATCCAGTCGTCGAGCGTGCGCAGTTTGTCCACCACTTTGGTGAGGGCGTCGCGCGTGCGGGCGTCGGCAGTGATGTAGCGGCGCCCCGCCGGTTGCAGCGGTTCGCGCGACGTGTCGGTCAGCACGCAGGCGGCGCGCTGCCCCAGCAGGCCCAGGCCCTGGCACAGCATGTGCGATAGGGTGGTCTTGCCGGTGCCGCCCTTGTTGCCGATCACGCAGATGATCTCAGCCATGAACTTCCCTTCGTCAACACGCGGCCGATCCGCCGCATGGTGGGATTATCGGCATCCGCCCCCCGGTTCATGAGGCGAAATAACGCCGATTCGCGCCGTCATTTCGGTGCACGCGGCGCCGGAATGCGCCAGGCCAGCAGGCGGGTGGCGCGACGGTCGGCGACCTCGACGACGAAATCCGGCTTGCGGCCGGGGATGTCGAAGGTGTTGCTGACGAGCAGGCTGCCGGGGCGCATCTCCGCAACCGCCTTCCGCCATACCGCCTCCATCGGTACCGGAGACAGGAAGGCATACACCAGATCGTAGTCGGCCCAGGGCTCGGAAAAAAGGTCGGTGCGCCGCCATTCGACCTGCGGCTGCCGTGCGAGCAGCAGTTTGCCCGCCAGCCACGGCCCGGGCGCCAGCTCGACGCCGCAAAAGCGGCAGTCGGGCCGCAACGCGGCGAGCCGGCGCAGCAGCGAGCCGGTGCCGCCGCCGATGTCGAGCATGCGGGCGGGCGATTCCGGCAGCAGCCCGGCGAGGGCTTCGGCCGTGGGCCGGTTGCTGAGGTAGAGCGGGACCTGGGTGCGAAAGCTCGTCCAGTAGATCAGCAGCAGGCCGACGAAGGCCGCGAGATACCAGCCCGGCGCGAGGTTCAGCGTTCGCGCCGCGACGGCCAGCGGGGTGAAGGCGAGGTGGATCGGCAGCCACCAGCGTGCGCTGCGCAAGGCGGCTGCGGCGGCGACGGCGCACAGCGCCTGCGCGGCGACGAGCGGCCACAAGCCGGCGGGGAGCGCCCCGCTGCGCACCAGCGCGAAGGCGGCGATCCAGCCGGCGATCTGCGCGGCCAGGGCTTTGAGGGCAGGGGGCATCGAACGGCGATCCTGGCGGAATGGCCGCGATCATAGCGCCGCAGGCGGCATCGTGCAGCGAGTGCTCCTGCGCCGCGGCCGGTGGCGGGCGGCGGTTCCGTGCCCGGATGATCGGAGCCGCCGCCTCTTCCGCATCCGGTACGCGCCGTCCGCCCATCGCGCCTCACGCGGCGCTGCGGATCTTCGCCCTCTGAACGTCGTGCAGGCGCCAGGCGGCGAGCAGGCGCTCGCGCCTTTGCGCCGCCGCTTGCATGCTGTGCGCCTTGACGTGGCCGTAGCCGCGGATCTCTTCCGGCAGGCGGGCGATCTCGACCGCGTCGCCGAGGCGGTCCCAGCTCAGCGTTTCGAGCAGCTCGGCCACGTCGTTCTCGTACTGCGCGATCAGCGCGCGCTCGGCACGGCGCTCGGCGGTATGGCCGAACACGTCCCAGCGCGTGCCGCGCAGCCCCTTCATGCGGGCGAGCAGCCGGAAGATCCGCATCATGCCGGGGCCGAAGCTGCGCTTGGCGATGCGTCCGGTGTTCGGGTCCGGCCGGGCGACGAGCGGGGCCGCGAGGTGGAAGCGGACCTCGAAATCGCCGTCGAAGGTCGTGTGCACGCGCTCCCAGAACGCCGGATCAACGTACAGGCGCGCCACTTCGTACTCGTCCTTGTAGGCGAGCAGCTTGAAGTAGTTGTGCGCCACCGCCTCGGCGAGCCTGGTGCCGCCGCCGGCCTTTCCGGCTTCGGCGTCGCGCACGCGCTCGACCAGCCTGCGGTAGCGCTCCGCATAGGCCGCGTCCTGGTAGTCGGTGAGCACCGCGACGCGGCGGGCGACGATCTCTTCGAGCGTTGTCGCCGGCGCGGGTGCCGCCGCGGCCGGCCGGGCACAGCGCTCGACGGCCTCCAGGTCGTGCGCGGCGCGCCGGCCCCAGAGGAAGGCGCGCTTGTTCATGTCTACCGCGGTGGCGTTGAGTTCGATCGCCTGCATCAGCGCGGCGTGCGACACCGGGACCATGCCCCGCTGCCAGGCATGGCCGAGCAGGAAGAGGTTGGTCGCGATCGCGTCGCCCATCAGCGCGGCGGCGAGCGACTGGGCGTCGAGGAACTGCGCGTCGTCACCGGTCGCATCGCGGATCGCCGCCTGCATGCGTTCGAGCGGGAACTGCCAGTCCGGGTCGCGGGCGAAGGCCGAGGTCGGCGTCTCGGCGATGTTGACCACCGCGTGCGTGCGGCTTGCCGACATCTTCGCCAGGGCCTCGACGCTGGCGGTGACGACCGCGTCGCCGCCGATCACCGCGTCGGCCTCGCCGGCGGCGATGCGCACCGCGTGCAGATCTTCCGGCCGGTCGGCGATGCGGACGTGGCTATAGACCGAACCGCCCTTCTGCGCCAGTCCGGTCATGTCGAGCACGGTGACGCCCTTGCCGTCGAGGTGGGCGGCCATGCCGACCAGCGCGCCGATGGTCACCACCCCGGTGCCGCCGACGCCGGTCACGAGCAGCCCGAAAGGCTTGGCGGTGGAAGGAATCTCCGGTTCGGGCAGGCCGGCGAAGGCGGCCTCGTCGGCCTGCAGCGCCTGCCCCTTGCGCAGGCGGCCGCCCTCGATGGTGATGAAGCTCGGGCAGAAGCCGTTGAGGCAGGAGTAGTCCTTGTTGCACGACGACTGGTCGATCTGCCGCTTGCGTCCGAATTCGGTTTCCACCGGCAGGATGGACATGCAGTTCGACTTCACGCCGCAGTCGCCGCAGCCCTCGCACACCGCCTCGTTGATGAACACGCGCCGCGCCGGGTCGGGGAAGGTGCCACGCTTGCGCCGGCGCCGCTTCTCGGCTGCGCAGGTCTGATCGTAGATCAGCGCGGTGACGCCGCCCGATTCGCGCAGCTCGCGCTGGATGACGTCGAGTTCGTCGCGATGGCGGATCGGCACGTGCGGCAGGTCGGCCGGACCATAGGCGCGCGCGGTGCCGTCGGTGACGACGACGATGTTCTGCACGCCCTCGGCAAGCAACTGATGCACGATCTGCGGCACCGACAGGGCGCCGTCGACCGGCTGACCGCCGGTCATCGCCACCGCGTCGTTGTAGAGGATCTTGTAAGTGATGTTCACCTTCGCCGCCACCGCCTGGCGGATGGCGAGCAGGCCGGAGTGGAAGTAGGTGCCGTCGCCGAGGTTGGCGAAGATGTGCTTCTCGCCGGTGAAGGGCGCCTGGCCGACCCACGGCACACCTTCGCCGCCCATCTGCGTGAAGGTGCCGGTGCGGCGCTCCGGCATCCAGGTGACCATGTAGTGGCAGCCGATGCCGGCCAGCGCGCGGCTGCCCTCGGGCACGTGGGTGGATGTGTTGTGCGGACAGCCGGAACAGAACGTGGGCACGCGGTCGATGGCGAAGTTGCGCGCCGCCAGCGTGCGCTCCTTGGCCTCGAGGAAGGCCAGCCGCGAGCGGATGTGCTCCGAGGTGAAGAAGCGCTCGATGCGCGAGGCGACCGCGCGCGCGATCATCGCCGGCGTCAATTCCCCGGCGGCCGGCAGCAGCCAGTCGCCATGGTCGATGGTGCCGTCGGGCCGCACGACGTGGGCCCACTCGCCCTTCTCGTCGAACTTGCCGATGACCCGCGGGCGCACGTCCTCGCGCCAATTGTAGAGTTCCTCCTTGAGCTGGTATTCGATCAACTGGCGCTTTTCCTCGATGACCAGGATCTCGTCCAGCCCTGCGGCGAAGGCGCGCACGCCGTCGGCCTCGAGCGGCCATACCATGCCCACCTTGTACAGCCGGATGCCGATCTGGGCGGCCAGCGCCTCGTCGATGCCGAGATCGTCGAAAGCCTGGCGCACGTCCAGGTAGCTCTTGCCCGAGGTGATGATGCCCAGCCGCGGCGCCGGCGAGTCGATGACCAGGCGGTTGAGCCCGTTGGCACGGCAGTAGGCGAGTGCCGCGTACAGCTTGTAGTGCAGCAGGCGCTTTTCCTGCACCAGCGGCGGATCCGGCCAGCGGATGTTGAGGCCGTCGGCCGGCAGCGCGAAATCACCGGGGATGACGACCTGCACGCGATGCGGATCGACGTCGACCGAGGCCGAGGTCTCCACCGTGTCGGCCAGCGCCTTGAATGCCACCCAGCAGCCGGAATACCGCGACAGCGCGTAGCCGTGCACGCCGAAGTCGATGTATTCCTGCACGCCGGCCGGCGCCAGCACCGGCATCATCATCGACTTGAAGAAATGGTCGGTCTGGTGTGGCAGCGTGGAAGACTTGGCCGCATGGTCGTCGCCGGCGATCACCAGCACCCCGCCGTGTTTCGAACTGCCCGCCGCGTTGCCGTGGCGGAACACGTCGCCGCAGCGGTCCACGCCCGGCCCCTTGCCATACCACAGCGCGAACACGCCGTCGTATTTCGCCTGCGGCGACAGACTCACCTGCTGGCTGCCCCACACCGCGGTGGCCGCCAGATCCTCGTTGATGCCGGGCTGGAAGACGATGCTGGCGTGCTGCAGGTGCGCCTTCGCTTTCCACAGCGTCTGGTCCAGGCCGCCCAGCGGCGAGCCGCGGTAGCCGGACACGAAGCCGGCGGTATCGAGGCCCGCCGCCTCGTCGCGCGCCTTCTGGATCAGCAGCAGGCGCACCAGCGCCTGGTAGCCGGTGAGATAGACCCGCCCCGACGCGAGGGAGTACTTGTCGTCGAGGCTCGGTACGTGCGGGCCGGATGCCGTCGCATCGGGCCTGGGATCGCCTTCCGCCATTTCGCCGCCTCCTGGGAATCGTGTCTTTGGCGTGCTGCGCATGCGGCTGCCGGGGCCGGCCTCGTGGGCGGGCGGGGCAGCGGTCGAGCAGGCTCAGCCTGGCATCCCGGCCGGACCGGCTCAATCCTTGGATACCCTGATCGGCAGAAGGTTTGCGGGGAAGGGGCGGAGGAAGGGCAAGGGTTCAGGCCGGCGGCAGCACCTTGCCGGGGTTGAACAGGTCGTGGGGGTCGAGCGCCTGCTTGATCAGCCGCATGGTATCGACCGCCTCGCGGCCGTGCTCGCGCAGCAGGAAGTCCTGCTTGCCGATGCCGATCCCGTGTTCGCCGGTGCAGGTGCCGCCCAGCGCGAGCGCGCGCTCGACGATGCGCCGGTTGAGGTCTTCGGCGTGGGCGATCTCCGCCGGGTCGTCCGGATCGACCAGGATCACGCAATGGAAGTTGCCGTCGCCGACGTGGCCGACGATGGGCGCGATCAGGCCGCTGGCGTCGATGTCGGCGCGGACCCCGTCGACGCATTCGGCCAGGCGCGAGATCGGCACGCACACGTCGGTCGAGATGCCGCGGCTGCCCGGCCGCAGGTTGAGGCTCGCGAACAGCACGTCGTGGCGCGCCGCCCACAACCGGCTGCGGTCCTCGGGGCGGCTCGCCCATTCGAAATCGAGCCCGCCGTGGTCGCGCGCGATCTCCTGCACGGTGCGCGCCTGCTCCTCGACGCCGGCCGGCGAGCCGTGGAACTCGAAGAACAGCATCGGCGACTCGCGCAGCGTGGTCTTGCTGTAGCGGTTGATCGCCTTCACCGTCAGGGCGTCGAGCAGTTCGATGCGCGCCACCGGCACTCCGAGCTGTATGGTCTGGATCACCGTGTTGACCGCATCGACGATGTCGGGGAAGGCGCACACCGCGCCGGAGATCGCCTCGGGCACGGGATGCAGGCGCACGGTGAGTTCGGTGATGATGCCCAGCGTGCCCTCCGAGCCGACCAGCAGGCGGGTCAGGTCGTAGCCGGAAGCGGACTTGCGTGCGCGTCCCCCGGTGCGGATCGTGCGCCCGTCGGCGAGCACCGCGGTGAGGGCGAGCACGTTCTCGCGCATGGTGCCGTAGCGCACGGCGTTGGTCCCCGAGGCGCGCGTCGAGGCCATGCCGCCGAGGCTCGCATCCGCCCCGGGGTCGATGGGGAAGAACAGCCCGCTGCCGTGCAGCGCGGCGTTGAGCTGCTTGCGGGTGACGCCCGGCTGCACGACCGCGTCCATGTCCTCGGCGTGGATGGACAGCACCTGGTTCATTTCGCCGAGGTCGATGGTGAGGCCGCCCCGTACCGCCAGGATGTGGCCCTCGAGCGAGCTTCCCGCGCCGTACGGGATGATCGGAACCCGATGCGCCCTGCAGGTATCGACGACGAACACCACGTCGTCGGCGCCGTGCGCGAACACCACCGCATCCGGCAGGGCGTCCGGAAAGTGCGACTCGTCATGGCCATGGTGGGCGCGTACCGCCTGCGCAAGGCTGAAGCGCGGGCCGAAGCGCTCGCTCATGGCGTCGACGAAGGCTGGGGGCAGCGGGGGACGGCCGGGTTCCGAGGGGGTGTGCATGTCATTTTTCTCCGGAATGCGTCGCGTGATTATCCACCTCATCGGCGAGCGCCGATGCCCGTGGACGGCCGCCGTATCGGGCCGTGAAGCCTGCTCGCAGTAACCGGGAAAAATATTTGACAGACCCCAAAGTGGGGCCTATAGTGCGGGGCTTGCCGCGTGGAGGGATACCCAAGCGGTCAACGGGATCAGACTGTAAATCTGACGGCTCTGCCTTCGAAGGTTCGAATCCTTCTCCCTCCACCAAGAATTGGTGTTCCGTCCGTGGGGTTCTGCGGTCGGTGAGCGGTTGAGTCGGATCGGCTCCTGGTTTGTAATCGTGGTAAGTGCGGGTGTAGCTCAATGGTAGAGCAGAAGCCTTCCAAGCTTATGACGAGGGTTCGATTCCCTTCACCCGCTCCAGGTTTGCTGCGGTTGTGCTGTTTTTCGGAGCCCATGTAGCTCAGTGGTAGAGCACTCCCTTGGTAAGGGAGAGGCCACGTGTTCAATCCACGTCATGGGCACCACTCATTTTCTGCCTGGCCTGGCGCGGCGGCCAATCGACTTGGTCGCCGCACTGGTTTTTCTGGTTCTGATTTTAAGGATGGCGATATGGCTAAGGGTAAGTTTGAGCGGACGAAGCCGCACGTAAACGTTGGTACGATCGGTCACGTTGACCACGGCAAGACGACGCTGACGGCGGCGATCACGACGATCCTGTCGAAGAAGTTCGGCGGCGAAGCCAAGGCCTACGACCAGATCGACGCGGCGCCGGAAGAGAAGGCGCGCGGGATCACGATCAACACGGCGCACGTGGAGTACGAGACGGCGACGCGCCACTACGCGCACGTGGATTGCCCGGGCCACGCCGACTACGTGAAGAACATGATCACGGGCGCGGCGCAGATGGACGGTGCGATCCTGGTGTGTTCGGCCGCTGACGGCCCGATGCCGCAGACCCGCGAGCACATCCTGCTGGCCCGTCAGGTTGGCGTGCCGTACATCATCGTCTTCCTGAACAAGTGCGACATGGTCGACGACGAGGAACTGCTCGAGCTGGTCGAGATGGAAGTGCGCGAGCTGCTTTCCAAGTACGACTTCCCGGGCGACGACATTCCCATCGTCAAGGGCTCGGCGCTGAAGGCGCTCGAAGGCGACCAGTCGGACATCGGCGAGCCGGCGATCCTGCGCCTGGCCGAGGCGCTGGACAGCTACATCCCGACGCCGGAGCGCGCCATCGACAGGCCGTTCCTGCTGCCGATCGAAGACGTGTTCTCGATCTCGGGCCGCGGCACCGTGGTGACCGGCCGTGTCGAACGCGGCGTGGTCAAGGTCGGCGAGGAAATCGAAATCGTCGGCATCAAGCCGACGGTCAAGACCATCTGCACGGGCGTGGAAATGTTCCGCAAGCTGCTGGACCAGGGCCAGGCGGGCGACAACGTGGGCGTACTGCTGCGCGGCACCAAGCGTGAAGACGTTGAGCGCGGCCAGGTGCTGGCCAAGCCGGGTTCGATCACGCCGCACACGCACTTCACCGGCGAGGTGTATGTGCTGTCGAAGGAAGAGGGCGGCCGTCACACGCCGTTCTTCAACAACTACCGTCCGCAGTTCTACTTCCGCACGACGGACGTGACCGGTTCGATCGCGCTGCCCGAGGGCACCGAGATGGTGATGCCGGGCGACAACGTGTCGATCACGGTGAAGCTGATCGCGCCGATCGCGATGGAAGAAGGTCTGCGCTTCGCGATCCGCGAAGGCGGCCGCACCGTCGGTGCCGGCGTCGTCGCCAAGATCATCGAGTGATCGAAGCCTGATTTTCGATGAAAAAGCGCACCCTTGCGGGTGCGCTTCGTAGTCTCTGCTGCAGGGGCATAGCTCAATTGGCAGAGCGTCGGTCTCCAAAACCGAAGGTTGGGGGTTCGATTCCCTCTGCCCCTGCCATACTTTTCCGGGTTTCTCTTTCCGATGGCCGATAAGTTGAAGTTCGCGCTGGCTTTGGCACTGGTTGCGGCCGGCGTGGTCGGCTTCTACCTGCTGTCCGAGCAGGCGATGGTGCTGCGGGTGCTGTCCGTGTTCGCGGGCGTCATCGCGGGTGCTGCGGTTGCATGGTTCTCCGAGCCGGGGCGCCGGTTTGCCGATTTCGCGCGCGACGCGATCACCGAAACCAAGAAGGTCGTGTGGCCGAGCCGCAAGGAAACCGTGCAGACCACGGGGCTGGTGTTCGCCTTCGTGGTGATCATGGCGGTTTTCCTGTGGGTGACCGACAAGGGCCTCGAGTGGGTTCTTTACGATCTCATTCTGGGATGGAAGTGATATGACGAAGCGCTGGTATGTGGTGCACGCCTATTCGGGCTTCGAGAAGTCTGTCCAGCGCGCGCTGATTGATCGCATCAATCGCGCGGGCATGCAGGATTCCTTCGGCCAGATCCTGGTTCCGGTCGAAGAGGTCGTCGAGATGAAGGGCGGCCAGAAAAGCATTACCGAACGCAAGTTCTTCCCCGGCTACGTGCTCGTCGAGATGGAAATGAACGACGAGAGCTGGCACCTGGTGAAGTCGACCCCCAAGGTCACCGGCTTCGTCGGCGGCACCGCCACCAAGCCCGCGCCGATTTCCGACAAGGAGGTCGACAAGATCATGCAGCAGATGCAGGAAGGGGTGGACAAGCCCCGTCCCAAGGTGCTGTTCGAGATCGGCGAGGTGGTGCGCGTGAAGGAAGGGCCCTTCACCGACTTCCACGGCACGGTCGAGGATGCCAACTACGAGAAGAACAAGCTGCGCGTGTCGGTGACCATCTTCGGTCGCGCCACGCCGGTGGAACTGGATTTCGCCCAGGTCGAGAAGACCTGAGCGCGATGACGGCAGGCCGCAGGGCCTGCCGTAGCCCGTTGACGCCGCCATGGCGCACGGGCAACGCGAGGAGCGTCGGGCAGGTCCCGGTGCGCTAGCACTCAACACAGGAGCAAGCCGCAATGGCAAAGAAAATCACTGGTTACGTCAAGCTGCAGGTGCCGGCCGGCAAGGCCAACCCCAGCCCCCGATCGGTCCGGCGCTCGGTCAGCGCGGCCTGAACATCATGGAATTCTGCAAGGCATTCAATGCCAAGACCCAGGGCCTGGAGCCGGGTCTGCCGATTCCGGTGGTGATCACCGCCTACGCGGACAAGAGCTTCACCTTCATCATGAAGACGCCGCCGGCCACGATCCTGATCAAGAAGGCCGCGGGCATCCAGAAGGGCTCGCCGAAGCCACATACCGACAAGGTCGGCTCGATCAGCCGTGCGCAGGTCGAGGAAATCGCCAAGACCAAGATGCCCGACCTCACTGCCGCCGACATGGAAGCCGCCGTGCGTACCATCGCCGGCTCCGCGCGCAGCATGGGCATCACCGTGGAGGGCCTGTAATCATGGCGAAACTTTCGAAGCGAGTTCAGGCGCTGCGCGCCAAGGTCGACCGCAACCAGGCTTACCCGGTGGCTGAAGCCCTGGCCCTGGTCAAGGAGTGCGCGACCGCCAAGTTCGACGAATCCATCGACATCGCCGTCAATCTCGGCGTCGACGCGCGCAAGTCCGACCAGGTCGTGCGCGGTTCGGTGGTGCTGCCGGCCGGCACGGGCAAGAGCGTGCGCGTCGCCGTGTTCGCCCAGGGCGACAAGGCCGAGGCCGCTCGCGCCGCGGGTGCCGAGGTCGTCGGCTTCGACGACCTCGCCGAGCAGATCAAGGCGGGCAACCTCAACTTCGACGTCTGCATCGCGACGCCGGACGCCATGCGCGTGGTCGGCCAACTGGGCCAGATCCTCGGCCCGCGCGGCCTGATGCCGAACCCGAAGGTCGGCACGGTGACGATGGACGTCGCCACCGCGGTGAAGAACGCCAAGGCCGGTCAGGTGCAGTACCGCACCGACAAGGCCGGCCTGGTGCACGCCACGATCGGCCGCGCCTCGTTCGGCGTCGAAGCGCTGCAGCAGAACCTGTCGGCCTTCGTCGACGCGCTGGTGAAGGCCAAGCCGGCCGCCGCCAAGGGCATCTATCTGCGCCGCATCGCCGTGTCCAGCACCATGGGCGCGGGTGTGCGCGTCGAGCCGGGCAGCGTCAACGCCGCCGCATGATGGACGCGCGGCCACGCCGCGCGATGCAGCAAGCCGGCCCCGTGCGGGCCGGCCAGCAGGAACTTTGGGCCGTTCGGACGCCTGCCGGCGCCGGACGGATCGTCAAAGACCGCAGGTGCGGGTGCTTCGGCAACCGTTTAATCGTCTCCGGATGGCCTGCGCAGACGGTGAGCCCAGAACAGGATTTTGGCGGCAGGCGGCGACGCCTGCAGCCGCACTCCTGATCCAGGTCGCCGTGGGTGCGGATCGCGGCATGCGGTCCGCGTGTTGACTTGATAGGAGGAAGGACCCGTGGGTCTCAATCTCGATGACAAGAAAGCCGTAGTGGCTGAGGTGTCGGCACAAGTGGCCAACGCCCAGACGATCGCGGTGGCCGAGTATCGCGGCATTGCGGTGGGCGATCTCACCGTGCTGCGCGCCAAGGCCCGCGAATCTGGCGTTTATCTGCGCGTGCTGAAGAACACCCTGGTGCGCCGTGCGATCGCCGGTACCCCGTTCGAAGGGCTGGGCGATCAACTGACCGGGCCGCTGATCTATGGCATCTCGACCGATCCGGTCGCCGCCGCCAAGGTGCTCAACGACTTCGCCAAGGGCAACGACAAGCTGTCGCTGAAGGCCGGTTCCTACGCGGGCAATACGCTCGACAAGGCTGGCGTGCAGGCGCTCGCGTCGATCCCGAGCCGCGAAGAGCTGCTCGCCAAGCTGCTGGGCGTCATGCAGGCGCCGGTGTCCGGCTTCGCCTGCACGCTGGCGGCGCTCGCCAAGAAGCGCGAGGAAGAAGCGGCCGCCTGAGGGCAGGCTGCCGATTCCGCTGCGACTACCGTTTTCTGTTTTCCGAACAGTTTAGATTCTGGAGTGATTTGACATGGCAATCAGTAAAGAAGACATCCTCGAAGCCGTTGGCTCGATGACCGTGATGGAACTGAACGACCTGGTGAAGGCGTTCGAAGAGAAGTTCGGCGTTTCCGCCGCCGCGATGGCCGTGGCCGCCCCGGGCGCCGCCGCTGCCGCCCCGGCCGTCGAAGAGAAGACCGAGTTCGACGTGATCCTGGCCGCTACCGGCGAGAAGAAGGTCGAGGTCATCAAGGTCGTCCGTGCCGCCACCGGCCTGGGCCTGAAGGAAGCGAAGGACGTCGTCGACGGCGCGCCGAAGGCCGTGAAGGAAGGCATCTCGAAGGCCGATGCCGAAGCGCTGAAGAAGCAACTGGAAGACGCCGGCGCCAAGGTCGAGATCAAGTAATTCTCGTCTTTCCAGCGGGGCTGGCACTCCTTGGGGTGCCGGCCCTTTCGTGCTTTGTACTGAACCTTGGCCGAAAGCCAGACCAGAGCGTCACCGCCCAGCGGGCGCTGTGTTCTGACTTTTTGATGTTCGAACTCTAGCCGGAGCATCCATGGCGTATTCCTACACTGAGAAAAAGCGTATCCGCAAGAGCTTCGCCAAGCGCGCGGCCGTGCTCGATGCGCCTTTCCTGCTCGCCACCCAGATCGAGTCCTTCGCCGAATTCCTGCAGGCGGAAACGCCGCCGGAGGCGAGGCGCAACCAGGGCCTGCAGGCGGCCTTTTCCTCGATCTTCCCGATTTCGAGCCACAGCGGCAATGCCCG
This sequence comes from Thauera sp. K11, assembly GCF_002354895.1. Classification (NCBI taxonomy): domain Bacteria; kingdom Pseudomonadati; phylum Pseudomonadota; class Betaproteobacteria; order Rhodocyclales; family Zoogloeaceae; genus Thauera; species Thauera sinica. The sequence goes on along the minus strand of NZ_CP023439.1, from coordinate 3,325,239 downwards.
TCTGGAGTTCGTCCAGTACATGCTGGGCGACCCCGCCTTCGACGTGAAGGAATGCCAGCAGCGCGGCCTGACCTTCGCTTCGCCGCTGCGCGCGCGCGTGCGCCTGGTGATCATGGACCGCGAAGCGCCGAAGGAGACCATCAAGGAGGTCAAGGAACAGGAGGTCTACATGGGCGAGATCCCGCTCATGACGACCACCGGCTCCTTCGTCATCAACGGCACCGAGCGCGTCATCGTGTCGCAGTTGCACCGCTCGCCCGGCGTGTTCTTCGAGCATGACCGCGGCAAGACGCATTCGTCCGGCAAGCTGCTGTTCTCGGCCCGCATCATCCCCTACCGGGGTTCCTGGCTGGATTTCGAGTTCGATCCGAAGGACTACCTGTACTTCCGCGTCGACCGTCGCCGCAAGATGCCGGTGACCATCCTGCTGCGCGCGATCGGCATGACGCCGGAGGACATCCTCGGGACCTTCCACGACTTCGACAACTTCGTGCTGCAGCCCGAGGGCGTGTCCTTCGAGATCGTGCCCGAGCGCCTGCGCGGCGAGGTGGCCCGCTTCGACATCAGCACTGCCGACGGCAAGCTGATCGTCGCGCGCGACAAGCGCATCACCGCCAAGCACATCCGCGAACTCGACCAGGCCGGGGTGAAGACCATCTCGGTGGGCGACGACTTCATCCTCGGCCGCGTGATCGCCACCAACATCGCCGATCCGGAGACCGGCGAGGTGCTGGCGCGCGCCAACGACGAGATCACGGAAGACGTGCTCGACAAGCTGCGCACCGCCGGCGTGGCGCAGGTGCGCACGCTGTACGTGAACGACCTCGACCGCGGCGCCTACATCTCGCAGACGCTGCGCATCGACGAGACCGCCGACCAGTGGGCGGCCAGGGTGGCGATCTACCGCATGATGCGCCCGGGCGAGCCGCCCACCGAGGACGCGGTGGAGGGCCTGTTCAATGGCCTGTTCTACGCCGAGGAACGCTACGACCTGTCGACCGTCGGCCGCATGAAGTTCAACCGCCGCGCCTACCCGGAGAAGATCGACGACAAGTCGCCGGGCTGGCTCAAGCGCTTCTACGAGCGCGTCGGAGCGCACGGCGAGGACGGCCCGGGCGTGCTCGTCAATGACGACATCCTGGCGGTGATCGGCGTGCTGGTGGAGCTGCGCAACGGCCGCGGCGAGATCGACGACATCGACCACCTCGGCAATCGCCGCGTGCGGTCGGTCGGCGAACTGGCCGAGAACCAGTTCCGCGCCGGCCTGGTGCGCGTCGAGCGCGCGGTGAAGGAACGCCTGTCGCAGGCCGAGTCCGACAACCTGATGCCGCACGACCTGATCAACGCCAAGCCGATCAGCGCGGCGATCAAGGAGTTCTTCGGCTCCAGCCAGTTGTCGCAGTTCATGGACCAGACCAACCCGCTGTCCGAGATCACGCACAAGCGCCGCGTGTCGGCGCTCGGCCCGGGCGGCCTGACGCGCGAGCGCGCCGGCTTCGAAGTGCGCGACGTGCATCCGACGCACTACGGCCGCGTGTGCCCGATCGAGACGCCGGAAGGCCCGAACATCGGCCTGATCAACTCGCTGGCGGTCTATGCCCGCACCAACCGCCACGGCTTCCTGGAGACGCCGTACCGCAAGGTGGTCGACGGCAAGGTCTCCGACCAGATCGACTTCCTGTCGGCGATCGAGGAAGGCCAGTACGTCATCGCCCAGGCGAACGCCGAGATCGGCGCCGACGGTGGCCTGGCGGGCGACCTCGTGTCCTGCCGCCACAAGGGCGAGTTCCTGCTGGCGACCGCCGACCAGGTGCAGTACATGGACGTGGCGCCGGGCCAGATCGTGTCGGTGGCGGCCTCGCTGATTCCGTTCCTGGAACACGACGACGCCAACCGCGCATTGATGGGCGCCAACATGCAGCGCCAGGCGGTGCCCTGCCTGCGTCCGGAGAAGCCGCTGGTCGGAACCGGCATCGAGCGCCGCGTGGCGGTCGACTCGGGCACCGCGGTGCAGGCGACCCGCGGCGGCGTGGTGGACTACGTGGATGCGAACCGGGTGGTGATCCGGGTGAATGACGACGAAACCCTGCCGGGCGAGGTCGGCGTCGACATCTACAACATGATCAAGTACACCCGCTCCAACCAGAACACCAACATCAACCAGCGTCCGGTGGTGAAAGTGGGCGACATCATCGCCAAGGGCGACGTGGTGGCCGACGGCGCGTCCACCGACCTCGGCGAACTGGCGCTCGGCCAGAACATGCTGGTCGGCTTCATGCCGTGGAACGGCTACAACTTCGAAGACTCGATCCTGATCTCCGAGCGCGTGGTCGCGGAAGACCGCTTCACCTCGATCCACATCGAGGAACTCACGGTCGTCGCCCGCGACACCAAGCTGGGGCCCGAGGAAATCACCCGCGACATCGCGTCGCTGGGCGAGGCGCAACTGTCGCGCCTGGACGAGTCGGGCATCGTCTACATCGGTGCCGAGGTCGAGGCCGGCGACGTGCTGGTGGGCAAGGTCACGCCGAAGGGCGAGACCCAACTGACGCCGGAAGAAAAGCTGCTGCGCGCGATCTTCGGCGAGAAAGCCTCCGACGTGAAGGACACGTCGCTGCGCGTGCCGTCCGGCATGGTCGGCACCGTCATCGACGTGCAGGTCTTCACCCGCGAGGGCATCGAGCGCGACAAGCGTGCGCAGTCGATCATCGACGACCACCTGCGCAGCTACAAGACCGACCTCGCCGACCAGATGCGCATCGTCGAGCGCGATGCGTTCGCGCGGATCAAGCGCATGATCCTGGGCCAGAAGGCCAACGGCGGTCCGAAGAAGCTCGCCAAGGGCACCGAGATCACCGAGGAATACCTCGACTCGCTCGAGTTCTACCACTGGTTCGACATCCGCCTTGCCGACGAAGCGCTGGCCACCCAGCTCGAGGCGGTGCGCGAAGGTCTGGAGAACACCCGCAAGGACTTCGATCTCGCCTTCGAGATCAAGAAGAAGAAGCTCACCCAGGGCGACGAGCTGCCGCCGGGCGTGCAGAAGATGGTCAAGGTGTACCTGGCCGTCAAGCGCCGCCTGCAGCCGGGCGACAAGATGGCCGGCCGCCACGGCAACAAGGGGGTCGTGTCGAAGATCGTCCCGGTCGAGGACATGCCCTACATGGAAGACGGCACGCCGCTCGACATCGTGCTGAACCCGCTGGGCGTGCCGTCGCGGATGAACATCGGCCAGATCCTCGAGACGCACCTGGGTTGGGCGGCGAAGGGCCTGGGCAAGCAGATCGACCGGATGATGCGTGCCAAGGCGGCGGTCGAAGAGCTGCGTTCCTTCCTCGACAGGATCTACAACTCGAGCGGAAAGTCCGAGAACGTCGCTGAACTCGGCGACCAGGAAGTTGTCGAGCTGGCATCGAACCTGAGCAAGGGCGTGCCGTTCGCGACGCCGGTGTTCGACGGCGCGAAGGAGGCCGAGATCTCGGCGATGCTCGAACTGGCCGGCCTGCCGGTCGGCGGCCAGGTCACGCTGTACGACGGCCGCACCGGCGAGGCTTTCGAGCGCAAGGTTACCGTCGGTTACAAGCACGTGCTGAAACTGCACCACCTGGTCGACGACAAGATGCATGCTCGCTCGACCGGCCCGTACTCGCTGGTGACGCAGCAGCCGCTGGGCGGCAAGGCCCAGTTCGGCGGCCAGCGTTTCGGCGAGATGGAAGTGTGGGCGCTGGAGGCTTACGGCGCCGCCTACACGCTGCAGGAGATGCTCACCGTCAAGTCGGACGACGTGACCGGACGGACGAAGGTGTACGAAAACATCGTCAAGGGCGAGCACAAGATCGATTCCGGCATGCCGGAGTCCTTCAACGTGCTGGTGAAGGAAATCCGCTCGCTCGCGATCGATATCGATCTCGACCGCGAATGATCCGTGCATGATGCGGAAAGCACCACACCAGTAACCCGTCGCCGCCTGCGATTGAATCCCGAGGGCGCGGCACACGATGCCGCCCCCGGATGGAGTGATACATGAAGAGCCTGCTCGCTGACCTGTTCAAGCAAACCCTGCCGAACGAGGAAGAATTCGACGCGATCACCATCGGCCTCGCGTCGCCGGACAAGATCCGGTCGTGGTCCTATGGCGAGGTCAAGAAGCCCGAGACCATCAACTACCGCACCTTCAAGCCGGAACGCGACGGCCTGTTCTGCGCCAAGATCTTCGGCCCGGTGAAGGACTACGAGTGCCTGTGCGGCAAGTACAAGCGCCTGAAGCACCGCGGCGTGATCTGCGAGAAGTGCGGCGTCGAGGTGACGCTGTCCAAGGTGCGCCGCGAGCGCATGGGCCACATCGAACTGGCCAGCCCGGTCGCCCACATCTGGTTCCTGAAGAGCCTGCCGAGCCGCCTCGGCATGGTGCTCGACATGACCCTGCGCGACATCGAGCGCGTGCTGTACTTCGAAGCCTTCGTGGTGGTCGAGCCGGGCATGACCCCGCTCAACCGCGCCCAGTTGCTGACCGAAGACGACTACCTCGCCAAGGTCGAGGAATACGGTGACGACTTCGACGCGGTGATGGGCGCGGAAGGCATCCGCGAGCTGCTGCGCACGCTGGACGTCAACCTCGAGATCGAGCGTCTGCGCGGCGACCTCGAGACGACCAATTCCGAAGCGAAGATCAAGAAGTACTCCAAGCGCCTGAAGGTGCTCGAGGCCTTCCAGCAGTCCGGTATCAAGCCGGAGTGGATGATCCTCGAAGTGCTGCCGGTGCTGCCGCCGGACCTGCGTCCGCTGGTGCCGCTGGACGGCGGCCGCTTCGCCACCTCCGACCTGAACGACCTGTACCGCCGCGTCATCAACCGCAACAACCGCCTCAAGCGCCTGCTCGAACTGAAGGCGCCGGACATCATCGTCCGCAACGAGAAGCGCATGCTGCAGGAAGCCGTCGACTCGCTGCTCGACAACGGCCGCCGCGGCAAGGCCATGACCGGCGCCAACAAGCGCCCGCTGAAGTCGCTCGCCGACATGATCAAGGGCAAGGGCGGCCGCTTCCGCCAGAACCTGCTGGGCAAGCGCGTCGACTATTCGGGCCGTTCGGTGATCACCGTGGGTCCGCAGCTCAAGCTGCACCAGTGCGGCCTGCCCAAGCTGATGGCGCTGGAGCTGTTCAAGCCCTTCATCTTCAACAAGCTGGAGCTGATGGGGCTGGCGACGACCATCAAGCAGGCCAAGAAGATGGTGGAATCCCAGGAGCCGGTGGTGTGGGACATCCTCGAAGAGGTGATCCGCGAGCACCCGGTGATGCTGAACCGTGCGCCGACCCTGCACCGCCTGGGCATCCAGGCGTTCGAACCGGTGCTGATCGAAGGCAAGGCGATCCAGCTCCACCCGCTGGTCTGCGTGGCGTTCAACGCCGACTTCGACGGCGACCAGATGGCCGTCCACGTGCCGCTGTCGCTGGAGGCACAGATGGAAGCGCGCACGCTGATGCTGGCTTCCAACAACGTGCTGTCGCCCGCCAACGGCGATCCCATCATCGTGCCGTCGCAGGACATCGTCCTGGGGCTCTACTACGCGACCCGCGAAGGCGTGAACGTGCCGGGTGAAGGCATGCTGTTCACCGACGTCGCCGAGGTGAAGCGCGCCTACGAATCGGGCCAGATCGCCCTGCATGCGCGCGTCACCGTGCGCCTCAAGGAGGCCGAGCTCGGACCCAACGGCGAGCGCGTCGAGAAGATTTCGCGCTACAACACGACGGCCGGCCGCGCCATCCTGTCCGAGATCCTGCCCGCCGGCCTGCCTTTCAGCGTGATCGACAAGGCGCTCAAGAAGAAAGAGATCTCCAGGCTCATCAACGCCTCGTTCCGTCGCTGCGGCCTGCGTGCGACAGTGATCTTTGCCGACCAGTTGATGCAGTTCGGCTACCGCCTGGCGACCCGCGCCGGTATCTCGATCGCGGTCAAGGACATGCTGGTGCCGACGGCCAAGCATGAACTGATCCGTGCCGCCGAGGCCGAGGTCAAGGAGATCGCCCAGCAGTACACCTCCGGCCTGGTGACCGACGGCGAGCGCTACAACAAGGTGGTGGACATCTGGGGCCGCTGCGGCGACCAGGTCGCGAAGGCGATGATGGAGCAGCTCGGTTCCGAAGACGTGGTCAACCGCGATGGCAAGAACATCCGCCAGGAATCGTTCAACTCCATCTACATGATGGCCGACTCCGGCGCCCGCGGTTCCGCCGCCCAGATCCGCCAGTTGGCCGGCATGCGCGGCCTGATGGCCAAGCCGGACGGCTCGATCATCGAGACCCCGATCACGACGAACTTCCGCGAGGGCCTGAACGTTCTGCAGTACTTCATCTCGACGCACGGCGCCCGCAAGGGTCTGGCCGACACCGCGCTGAAGACCGCGAACTCCGGCTACCTGACCCGCCGCCTGGTCGACGTGACCCAGGATCTGGTGGTGATCGAAGAAGATTGCGGCACCCGCGACGGCTTCGCGATGAAGGCCCTGATCGAGGGCGGCGAAGTCGTCGAACCGCTGCGCGAGCGCATCCTGGGCCGCGTCTGCGCCGAGGACGTCGTCAATCCCGACAACCAGGAAACCGCCATCGAGGCCGGCAGCCTGCTCGACGAAGATGCGGTCGACCTGATCGAGAGCCTGGGTGTGGACGAGGTCAAGGTCCGCACGCCGCTGACCTGCGAAACCCGCTACGGCCTGTGCGCCAAGTGCTACGGCCGCGATCTGGGCCGCGGCTCCATGGTCAACGTCGGCGAGGCGGTGGGCGTCATCGCTGCGCAGTCGATCGGCGAACCGGGCACGCAGCTGACGATGCGTACCTTCCACGTCGGCGGCGCGGCATCGCGGGCCGCCGCGGCCAGCGGCGTCGAAGCCAAGTCCGGCGGCACCATCCGCTTTGCCGGCAACATGCGCTACGTCGCCAACGCCAAGGGCGAGAAGGTGGTCATCGCGCGTTCGGCCGAAGTGGTGGTGGCCGACGACCTGGGCCGCGAGCGCGAACGCCACAAGCTGCCGTACGGCGCCACGCTGATGGTCGACGACGGCGCCGCGGTCAAGGCCGGCACCCAACTGGCGTCGTGGGACCCGCACACCCGCCCGATCGTGACCGAATATGCCGGTACGGTGAAGTTCGAGAGCGTCGAGGAAGGCGTGACGGTCGCCAAGCAGATCGACGAAGTGACCGGCCTGTCGACGCTGGTGGTCATCGACTCCAAGCGCCGCTCGGCCACCGGCGTGGCCAAGGGCCTGCGCCCGCAGGTCAAGCTGCTGGACGAGAGCGGCGAGGAAGTCCGCATCGCCGGCACCGACCATGCGGTGGCCATCACCTTCCAGGTCGGCTCGCTGATCACGGTCAAGGACGGCCAGCAGATCAACGTCGGCGACGTGCTTGCGCGCATCCCGCAGGAATCGGCGAAGACTCGCGACATCACCGGCGGTCTGCCGCGCGTGGCCGAGCTGTTCGAGGCGCGCTCGCCGAAGGATGCCGGCCTGCTGGCCGAATACACCGGCACGGTGTCGTTCGGCAAGGAGACCAAGGGCAAGCAGCGTCTGGTGATCACCGAGCCGGACGGCAACGTGCACGAGTTCCTGATCCCGAAGGACAAGCACCTGATGGTCCACGATGGCCAGGTGGTGAACAAGGGCGAACTCATCGTCGATGGCCCGGCCGATCCGCACGACATCCTGCGCCTGCAGGGTGTGAACGAACTGGCGCGCTACATCATCGACGAGGTGCAGGACGTCTACCGGCTGCAGGGCGTGAAGATCAACGACAAGCACATCGAGGTCATCGTCCGCCAGATGCTGCGCCGCGTGGTCATCACCGATCCGGGCGACACGAAGTTCATCCGCGAGGAGCAGGTCGAGCGTTCGGAAGTGCTGGACGAGAACGATCGCATCGAGGCTGAAGGCAAGCTGCCGGCGCAGTACGAGAACGTGCTGCTCGGCATCACCAAGGCATCGCTGTCGACGGACTCGTTCATCTCCGCTGCGTCCTTCCAGGAGACCACGCGCGTGCTGACCGAGGCGGCGATCATGGGCAAGCGCGACGAACTGCGCGGCCTGAAGGAAAACGTCATCGTCGGCCGCCTGATCCCGGCCGGTACCGGCCTCGCCTATCACCGCAGCCGCAAGGCGCAGGAAGAGGGCGTGGATCTCGGCGCCGAGCATGCATGGGCGCCGGCCGACGTGATGGTGGAAACGCAGCAGGACATCGGGGCCAGTTGACTTTGCTGTCGGCCTCGGAATAAACTCCGGCCTCTTTTTGTAGACCGACCAATCGTAGTCGGTCTCAGCCGGAATAATCCGCCCGAGGCGGCCCGCGGTGGGCTGCCTCGGTCTTTTGGGAAATTCTTAAGCTATGCCAACAATCAATCAGCTTGTCCGCAAGCCGCGTCAGATGGAAGCGATCAAGAGCAAGGTTCCTGCGCTGGAAGCTTGCCCTCAGAAGCGTGGTGTGTGCACCCGCGTCTACACGACGACCCCGAAGAAGCCGAACTCCGCACTGCGCAAGGTGGCGAAGGTTCGTCTGACCAACGGCTTCGAGGTCATCTCGTACATCGGCGGTGAAGGCCACAACCTGCAGGAGCACTCGGTGGTCCTGATCCGTGGTGGCCGTGTGAAGGACTTGCCGGGTGTGCGTTACCACATCGTCCGCGGTTCGCTCGACCTCCAGGGGGTCAAGGATCGGAAGCAGTCGCGTTCGAAGTACGGTGCCAAGCGCCCGAAGAAAGCCTGATTGTTGGTCTCAGAAATTTAGCCAGAGGTTGCCATGCCGCGTCGTCGTGAAGTACCCAAGCGCGAAGTCCTGCCCGATCCGAAGTTCGGTAACCAGGATGTTTCGAAGTTCATCAACGTGATCATGCAGTCCGGCAAGAAGTCGGTTGCCGAGCGCATCGTCTATGGCGCGTTCGAGAACATCGCCAGCAAGTCCAGCAAGGACCCGCTGGAAGTCTTCGCTGCCGCGGTCGCGAACGTCAAGCCGGTCGTGGAAGTCAAGAGCCGTCGCGTCGGCGGTGCCAACTACCAGGTCCCGGTCGAGGTTCGTCCTTCCCGCCGCATGGCGCTGTCCATGCGCTGGCTGCGCGAGGCGGCGCGCAAGCGGGCCGAGAAGTCGATGGCCCAGCGTCTCGCGGGCGAACTCCTCGAGGCTGCCGAAGGTCGCGGCTCTGCCATGAAGAAGCGGGAAGAAGTTCACCGCATGGCGGAAGCCAACAAGGCGTTCTCGCACTACCGCTTCTGATTCCCTTCGGTAGCGGTACCTCGGGCCCTGTAGAGGGCTCGATTGTTTTCTAACGCATGAAACGGCTCACCGCGTCACAGGCGCGAACAACACAAGGCAGGTAAAACGTGGCTCGCAAGACTCCCATCGAGCGCTACCGCAACATCGGTATTTCCGCTCACATCGACGCCGGCAAGACGACTACGACCGAGCGTATTCTCTTCTACACCGGCGTCAGCCATAAGCTTGGTGAAGTGCATGATGGTGCCGCGACCACCGACTGGATGGTGCAGGAGCAGGAGCGGGGCATCACGATCACGTCGGCGGCCGTGACCTGCTTCTGGAAGGGAATGGACAACTCCTTCCCCGAGCACCGCTTCAACATCATCGACACCCCGGGACACGTCGACTTCACCATCGAGGTCGAGCGCTCGATGCGCGTGCTGGACGGCGCCTGCATGGTGTATTGCGCGGTGGGCGGCGTGCAGCCGCAGTCCGAGACGGTGTGGCGCCAGGCGACCAAGTACAGGGTGCCGCGTCTGGCCTTCGTCAACAAGATGGACCGTTCCGGCGCGAACTTCTTCAAGGTCGTGGACCAGATGAAGACCCGCCTGAAGGCGAACCCGGTTCCGGTGGTCATCCCCATCGGTGCCGAAGACGGCTTCAAGGGCGTCGTCGACCTGCTGAAGATGAAGGCCATCATCTGGGACGAGGCGTCCCAGGGCATGAAGTTCGAGTACCAGGACATTCCTGCCGAGTTGCTCTCCACGGCGGAAGAATGGCGCGCGAACATGGTCGAGGCCGCTGCCGAAGCCAATGAAGACCTGATGAACAAGTACCTCGAGGAAGGCGAGCTTTCCGAGGAAGACGTCATTTCCGGTCTGCGCGCCCGCACGCTGTCCTGCGAGATCCAGCCGATGCTGTGCGGCACCGCGTTCAAGAACAAGGGCGTGCAGCGCATGCTTGACGCGGTCATCCAGTATCTGCCGTCGCCGGTCGACATTCCGCCGGTGGCCGGTGTGGATGACGACGAGAAGGACGTGGTGCGCTATGCCAAGGACGAAGAAAAGTTCTCGGCGCTTGCGTTCAAGCTGATGACCGACCCGTTCGTCGGCCAACTGACCTTCATCCGCGTCTATTCCGGCGTGCTCGAATCCGGTTCCACCGTGCTGAACTCGGTGAAGGACAAGAAGGAGCGCATCGGCCGCCTGCTGCAGATGCACGCGAACGACCGCGAAGAGATCAAGGAAGTGCTCGCCGGCGACATCGCGGCCGTGGTCGGCCTGAAGGATGTCACCACCGGCGAAACGCTGTGCGATCCGTCGGCACCTGTGATCCTCGAGCGCATGGTGTTCCCCGACCCGGTGATCCACGTTGCCGTCGAGCCCAAGACCAAGAGCGACCAGGAGAAGATGGGCATCGCGCTGGGCCGCCTGGCGGCGGAAGACCCGTCGTTCCGCGTCCGTACCGACGAGGAATCGGGCCAGACCATCATCTCGGGCATGGGCGAACTGCACCTCGAGATCATCGTCGACCGCATGAAGCGCGAATTCAACGTCGAGGCCAACGTCGGCGCGCCGCAGGTCGCCTATCGCGAAACGATCCGCAAGGCGGCCAACGACGTCGAAGGCAAGTTCGTCAAGCAGTCGGGCGGCCGCGGCCAGTACGGCCACGTCGTCATCAACCTCGAGCCGGCCGAGCAGGGCAAGGGCTACGAGTTCGTCGATGCGATCAAGGGCGGCGTGGTGCCGCGCGAGTACATCCCGGCGGTGGACAAGGGCATCCAGGAAACGTTGAACAACGGCGTGCTCGCCGGTTTCCCGGTGGTCGACGTCAAGGTCACGCTGCACTTCGGTTCGTACCACGACGTCGACTCGAACGAAAACGCGTTCAAGATGGCCGGCTCGATGGCGTTCAAGGAAGCGATGCGCCGTGCCGGTCCGGTTCTGCTCGAGCCGATGATGGCCGTGGTCGTCGAGACGCCGGAAGACTACATGGGCAACGTCATGGGCGACCTGTCGGGCCGCCGCGGCATCGTGCAGGGCATGGATGACATCCCTGGCGGCATGAAGGAGATCAAGGCGGAAGTGCCGCTGGCCGAAATGTTCGGCTATGCCACGCAGCTCCGCTCGCTGACCCAGGGCCGTGCGACGTACTCCATGGAGTTCAAGCACTACTCCGAGGCGCCCAAGAGCGTGGCCGAGGCCGTGATCAGCAATCGCAAGTAATCGAAACTCAACATAAGGACCCATCAAGATGGCAAAGGGCAAGTTCGAACGTACGAAGCCGCACGTAAACGTTGGTACGATCGGTCACGTTGACCACGGCAAGACGACGCTGACGGCGGCGATCACGACGATCCTGTCGAAGAAGTTCGGCGGCGAAGCCAAGGCCTACGACCAGATCGACGCGGCGCCGGAAGAGAAGGCGCGCGGGATCACGATCAACACGGCGCACGTGGAGTACGAGACGGCGACGCGCCACTACGCGCACGTGGATTGCCCGGGCCACGCCGACTACGTGAAGAACATGATCACGGGCGCGGCGCAGATGGACGGTGCGATCCTGGTGTGTTCGGCCGCTGACGGCCCGATGCCGCAGACCCGCGAGCACATCCTGCTGGCCCGTCAGGTTGGCGTGCCGTACATCATCGTCTTCCTGAACAAGTGCGACATGGTCGACGACGAGGAACTGCTCGAGCTGGTCGAGATGGAAGTGCGCGAGCTGCTTTCCAAGTACGACTTCCCGGGCGACGACATTCCCATCGTCAAGGGCTCGGCGCTGAAGGCGCTCGAAGGCGACCAGTCGGACATCGGCGAGCCGGCGATCCTGCGCCTGGCCGAGGCGCTGGACAGCTACATCCCGACGCCGGAGCGCGCCATCGACAGGCCGTTCCTGCTGCCGATCGAAGACGTGTTCTCGATCTCGGGCCGCGGCACCGTGGTGACCGGCCGTGTCGAACGCGGCGTGGTCAAGGTCGGCGAGGAAATCGAAATCGTCGGCATCAAGCCGACGGTCAAGACCATCTGCACGGGCGTGGAAATGTTCCGCAAGCTGCTGGACCAGGGCCAGGCGGGCGACAACGTGGGCGTGCTGCTGCGCGGCACCAAGCGTGAAGACGTCGAGCGCGGGCAGGTGCTGGCCAAGCCGGGTTCGATCACGCCGCACACGCACTTCACCGGCGAGGTGTATGTGCTGTCGAAGGAAGAGGGCGGCCGTCATACGCCGTTCTTCAACAACTACCGTCCGCAGTTCTACTTCCGCACGACGGACGTGACCGGTTCGATCGCGCTGCCCGAGGGCACCGAGATGGTGATGCCGGGCGACAACGTGTCGATCACGGTGAAGCTGATCGCGCCGATCGCGATGGAAGAAGGTCTGCGCTTCGCGATCCGCGAAGGCGGCCGCACCGTCGGTGCCGGCGTCGTCGCCAAGATCATCGAGTAACATCCGCACGCGGCGGAACCCCGGGTTCCGCCGCATCGCTCTTTTCGCTCTTTGGGACCAATACCATGCAAAACCAGAAAATCCGCATCCGCCTCAAGGCGTTCGACTATCGCCTGATCGACCAGTCCGCGCTCGAGATCGTCGACACGGCCAAGCGTACCGGCGCCGTCGTCCGTGGCCCGGTGCCGCTGCCGACGCGGATCGAGCGCTTCGATCTGCTGCGCTCGCCGCACGTCAACAAGGCGTCGCGCGACCAGATGGAGATCCGCACCCACCAGCGTCTGATGGACATCATCGATCCGACCGACAAGACGGTCGATGCGCTGATGAAGCTGGACCTCCCGGCGGGCGTGGATGTCGAGATCAAGCTCCAGTAAGCGGCTTGCTTGCGGATTCTTGAAACAGGCCGGTATAATCCGGCCTTTGTGCCTTTTGGCGCATTAATCAGTGTGACCCCCGGTCAATCGCAACCGGGATTCAGGAGAAAAAAATGAGTCTAGGCCTTGTTGGGCGCAAGGTCGGCATGACTCGCATCTTCGCCGAGGATGGCAGGTCCATCCCGGTGACGGTGCTTGACGTGTCCGACAATCGCGTTTCCCAGATCAAGACGCCTGAAACCGACGGCTATGCCGCGGTTCAGGTGGCATTCGGCAAGCGCCGTGCCAGCCGCATCACCAAGCCCGTGGCGGGGCATCTCGCCAAGGCCGCCGTCGAACCGGCGCGCGGGCTGAAGGAGTTCCGCGTCGAGGCCGGGCAACTGGCTTCGCTCAAGGCGGGCGACGTCGTCGGTGCCGACCTCTTCCAGGTCGGGCAGAAGGTCGACGTCACCGGCGTGACGATCGGCAAGGGCTTCTCCGGCCCGATCAAGCGCCACAACTTCTCGTCGAACCGTGCCTCGCACGGTAACTCGATTTCCCACAACTCCCCGGGCTCCATCGGCATGGCGCAGGACCCGGGTCGAGTGTTCCCGGGCAAGCGCATGGCCGGCCAGTACGGCAACGTGCAGCGCACCACCCAGGGGCTGGAAATCGTTCGCGTCGATTCCGAGCGTCAGTTGCTGCTGGTCAAGGGTGCTGTGCCGGGGTCCAAGGGTGGCGACGTCGTCGTCCGTCCTGCGATCAAGGCGTAAGGAGCAAGCCCGCAATGGAACTGAAACTCTTGAATGACCAGGGTCAGCCCGCGTCGACGCTGCAGGCGTCGGATGCGCTGTTTGGCCGTGAGTACAACGAAGCGCTCGTGCATCAGGTCGTGACCGCCTATCTGGCGAATGCGCGCTCGGGCAATCGCAAGCAGAAGGGGCGCTCGGAAGTCGCCAAGTCGACGCGCAAGCCGTTCCGCCAGAAGGGTACGGGCAATGCGCGTGCCGGTATGGCCTCGAGCCCGCTGTGGCGCGGGGGCGGCAAGATCTTCCCGAATACGCCGGACGAGAATTTCTCGCAGAAGGTCAATCGCAAGATGTACCGCGCCGGCGTTGCCGCGATCCTGTCGCAGCTCGCGCGCGAGGATCGTCTGGCGGTGGTCGACAGCTTCAGCGTCGAGGCGCCGAAGACCCGTCTGCTGTCGCAAAAGCTGAAGGGCATGGGCCTGGATTCCGTTCTCGTCATCACCGACGAGATGGACGAGAACCTGTTCCTGTCCTCGCGCAATCTGCACCAGATCCTGGTGCTCGAGGTTCAGGAGGCCGATCCGGTGTCGCTGGTTCGCTTCCCGAAGGTGATCGTCACCAAGGGTGCGCTGGCGAAGATGGAGGAGGTGTGGCAATGAGCGCGATCAGTCAGGAACGTCTGCTGCAGGTGCTGCTCGCCCCGCAGGTTTCGGAAAAGGCGACCTATATCGCCGACAAGAACGAGCAGGTCGTCTTCAAGGTGGCTTCCGATGCCACCAAGCCGGAAGTGAAGGCTGCCGTCGAGCAATTGTTCAAGGTCGAGGTCGAATCGGTGAACGTTGCCAACGTCAAGGGCAAGTCCAAGCGCTTCGGCCGCATGATGGGCCGCCGCAAGAACTGGAAGAAGGCTTTCGTCAGCCTGAAGCCCGGCCAGGAAATCAACTTTGCGGCTGGGGAGTGATAAATCATGGCACTGGTAAAACTCAAGCCTACCTCCGCCGGCCGCCGCGGTATGGTGAAGGTCGTCAATCCGGATCTGCACAAGGGTCGTCCCTTTGCTGGCCTGGTTGAGAAGAAGTCGAAGAATGCGGGCCGCAACAACAACGGCCGCATCACGATGCGCCACCAGGGTGGCGGTCACAAGCAGCACTATCGCTTTGTCGATTTCCGTCGCAACAAGGACGGCATCCCGGCGAAGGTCGAGCGTATCGAGTACGACCCGAACCGTTCGGCGAACATCGCGCTGCTGTGCTACGCCGATGGCGAGCGCCGCTACATCATTGCCCCGCGCGGCGTGGAAGTCGGTCAGCAACTGCTGAGCGGTTCCGAGGCGCCGATCAAGGCCGGCAATGCGCTGCCGATCCGCAACATCCCGGTCGGTTCGACCATCCACTGCGTCGAGATGACGCCGGGCAAGGGCGCGCAGATCGCCCGTGCCGCCGGCACCTCGGTCCAGTTGCTGGCGCGCGAGGGCGTGTATGCCCAGTTGCGCCTGCGCTCGGGTGAAATCCGCCGCGTGCACGTCGAGTGCCGCGCGACGATCGGAGAGGTCGGCAACGAAGAGCACAGCCTGCGCAAGATCGGCAAGGCGGGTGCGAACCGCTGGCGCGGCATCCGCCCGACCGTGCGCGGTGTGGCGATGAACCCGGTCGATCACCCGCATGGTGGTGGCGAAGGCCGGACCGGCGAGGCACGTGAGCCCGTGAGCCCGTGGGGCACGCCGGCCAAGGGTTATCGCACGCGCAGCAACAAGCGCACCGATAACATGATCGTGCAGCGTCGTCACAAGCGTTAAGGGGTAACAGATGGCACGTTCTATCAAGAAAGGCCCGTTCATCGACGCGCACCTCCTGAAGAGGATCGACGCCGCGCGGGCAAGCAACGACAAGCGTCCGATCAAGACCTGGTCGCGTCGTTCCACCGTCCTGCCGGATTTCGTCGGCCTGACGATCGCCGTCCACAACGGGAAGCAGCACATCCCAGTGTACGTCACCGAAAACATGGTCGGCCACAAGCTGGGCGAGTTCGCGCTGACGCGTACCTTCAAGGGTCACGCCGCGAGCAAGAAGGCGAAGCGCTAAGAGGACGACATGGAAACCAAAGCAATTCTCCGTGGTGTTCGCCTG
Source organism: Thauera sp. K11 (assembly GCF_002354895.1). Classification (NCBI taxonomy): domain Bacteria; kingdom Pseudomonadati; phylum Pseudomonadota; class Betaproteobacteria; order Rhodocyclales; family Zoogloeaceae; genus Thauera; species Thauera sinica. The sequence goes on along the minus strand of NZ_CP023439.1, from coordinate 3,309,329 downwards.
TCGGCCCAGAAAGGCCGCCTGGTTGCCGACCTGGTGCGCGGCAAGCCGGTCGAGCAGGCGCTCAACATCCTGACGTTCTCGCCGAAGAAGGGCGCGCAGATCATCCGCAAGGTCCTGCTGTCGGCCATTGCCAACGCCGAACACAACGACGGCGCGGACATCGACGTGCTGAAGGTGAAGACCATTCACGTCGAGGAAGGCATGACGCTGAAGCGTTTCACCGCGCGTGCAAAGGGACGCGGCAACCGCATCCTCAAGCCGACCTGCCACGTTTACCTCACGGTTGGCGAGTAAGGAGTAGATATGGGTCAGAAAATTCATCCGACCGGCTTCCGGCTCGCCGTCACGCGTGACTGGGCTTCCCGTTGGTTCGCGTCCAGCAACGACTATGCTGGCATGCTGCACGAGGACCTGAAGGTCCGCGACTACCTGAAGAAGCGTCTCGCGCACGCCTCCGTCGGCCGCGTCATCATCGAGCGTCCGGCGAAGAACGCCCGCGTCACGCTGTACAGCGCCCGTCCGGGCGTGGTGATCGGCAAGAAGGGCGAGGACATCGAAGCGCTCAAGCGCGATCTGCAGAAGATCGTGGGCGTGCCGGTGCACGTCAACATCGAGGAAGTGCGCAAGCCCGAGATCGATGCCAAGCTGATCGCCGACTCGATCGCGCAGCAGCTCGAGAAGCGCATCATGTTCCGCCGCGCCATGAAGCGCGCGATGCAGAACGCCATGCGCCTCGGCGCGCAGGGCATCAAGATCATGAGCTCCGGCCGTCTGAACGGTGCCGAAATCGCCCGTACCGAGTGGTATCGCGAAGGCCGTGTGCCGCTGCACACGCTGCGCGCCAACATCGACTACGGCGTGTCCGAAGCCAAGACCACCTACGGCATCATCGGTATCAAGGTGTGGGTGTTCAAGGGCGAGATGCTGGGCCGCAACGAGCAGCCCGTCGCCGCCGAGCCCGAGGCGGATGCCCGCCGCGGCCGCCGTGGCGCGCCGCGCGACGGCGAAGGCCGTCCGGGCCGTCGTCCCGCTCGCCGCGGTGAAGGCCGGCAAGAAGAAAGCAGGAGTGAATGATGCTGCAGCCGACTAGAAGGAAATATCGTAAGGAGCAGAAGGGCCGCAATACCGGCGTGGCGACGCGCGGTGCCAAGGTCAGCTTCGGCGAGTACGGGCTGAAGGCGATCGGCCGCGGCCGTCTAACCGCGCGCCAGATCGAATCGGCGCGCCGTGCCATGACCCGCCACATCAAGCGGGGCGGCCGCATCTGGATCCGCATCTTCCCGGACAAGCCGATTTCGAAGAAGCCGGCCGAAGTCCGTATGGGTAACGGCAAGGGCAACCCCGAATACTGGGTCGCCGAGATCCAGCCCGGCAAGGTCCTGTACGAAATGGATGGCGTAGACGAAGCGCTCGCGCGTGAAGCTTTCCGGCTGGCCGCCGCGAAGCTTCCGCTGGAGACCGTGTTCGTGACCCGCCAGATTGGGGGTTGAGGAATGAAAGCGAATGAACTTCGCGCCAAGAGCGCGAGTGAATTGAACCAGGAGTTGCTCGAGCTGCTGAAGGCGCAGTTCTCGCTGCGCATGCAACATGCGACTCAGCAACTCGGCAACACGAGTCAGATCGGGAAGGTCCGCCGCGACATCGCGCGCGTGCGCACCATCCTGCGTGAGAAGGCGGGTCAGCAATGAGCGAGCAAGTCGAGAAGGTTCGCCGTGCCCTGGTAGGGCGCGTGGTGAGCGACAAGATGCAGAAGACGGTGACGGTGCTGGTCGAGAGCCGGGTCAAGCACCCGCTCTACGGCAAGATCATCACCCGTTCCGCCAAGTATCACGCCCATGTCGAAGACGGTGTCGCAGCCGCGGGCGACATGGTCGAGATCGAGGAGTGCCGCCCGATTTCGCGCACCAAGACCTGGCGTGTCGCCAAGGTGCTCGAAAAGGCACGAGTGATCTGAGTCAGCGAGCAGTCGTTTTTGCATGAGACAGCTTGGCGTTCCCGCGCCAAGCTGTTATACTTTTTCATCTTTGCTCCGGTGCTCGCTGGGGCATCCTGCCCTGACGGGTTCCAAGACTGACCGCGATGCGGGAGAAGTTGGAGATAAATTCATGATTCAAATGCAGTCCAAGCTGGACGTGGCCGACAACACCGGCGCGCGCTCGGTGATGTGCATCAAGGTCCTGGGTGGTTCCAAGCGCCGGTATGCCGGCATTGGCGACATCATCAAGGTTTCCGTGAAGGATGCAGCGCCGCGCGGTCGCGTCAAGAAGGGTGACGTCTACAACGCCGTGGTGGTGCGTACCGCCAAGGGCGTGCGTCGTCCCGACGGGTCGCTGGTCAAGTTCGACAACAATGCGGCCGTGCTTCTCAACAACAAGCTCGAGCCGATCGGCACCCGTATCTTCGGGCCGGTCACCCGTGAGCTGCGTACCGAGCGATTCATGAAGATCGTCTCGCTCGCGCCGGAAGTGCTCTGAGGAGTCGCACAGATGAACAAGATCCGCAAGGGTGACGAGGTTGTGGTGCTGACGGGCAAGGATCGCGGTCGCCGCGGCACCGTCCTGCGCCGCGTCGACGACGATCTGGTCGTCGTCGAGGGTGTGAATCGGGTGAAGAAGCACGTGCGCCCGAATCCGCTCAAGGGTGAAGTGGGCGGCATCGTCGAGAAAGAGATGCCGATCCAGGTTTCGAATGTCGCGCTGTTCAATCCGGCGACGCAAAAGGCTGATCGCGTCGGGATCAAGGTGCTTGAGGACGGCCGCAAGGTCCGTTTCTTCAAGTCGAACGGCGAGCTGGTGAACGCCTAAGGAGTGACGATGGCTCGCTTGCAACAGTTTTACAAGGACACCGTCGCGCCTGAACTGCAGAAGCGTTTCGGTTACAAGTCCGTGATGGAAGTGCCCCGCATCACCAAGATCACCCTGAACATGGGTGTGGGCGAAGCGGTCGGCGACAAGAAGGTGCTCGAGAACGCCGTCGGCGACATGACCAAGATCGCCGGCCAGAAGCCGGTGACGACCAAGGCGCGCAAGTCGATCGCGGGCTTCAAGATCCGCGAGGGCTATCCGATTGGTTGCATGGTCACCCTGCGTGGACCGCGCATGTTCGAGTTCCTGGATCGCCTCGTGACCATCGCGCTGCCGCGCGTGCGCGACTTCCGCGGCATCGCGGCCAAGGGCTTCGACGGTCGTGGCAACTACAACCTCGGCGTGAAGGAACAGATCATCTTCCCCGAGATCGAGTACGACAAGATCGATGCGCTACGCGGCATGAACATCAGCATCACGACCACGGCGAAGACCGACGAGGAAGCGCGCGCGCTGCTCGGCGCGTTCAAGTTCCCGTTCAAGAATTGAGGGTGATATGGCGAAACTGGCTCTGATCAACCGCGAAGAGAAGCGTGCCAAGCTGGTGGCGAAGTTCGCCGCCAAGCGCGCCGCGCTCGTCGCCCAGGTCAATGATAGCAAGCTGTCCGACGAAGAACGCATGGCTGCGCGCTTGGCGCTGCAGCAACTGCCGCGCAATGCCAACCCTACGCGCCAGCGCAACCGCTGCGCCCTGACCGGGCGTCCGCGCGGGGTGTTCCGCAAGTTCGGTCTGTGCCGCAACAAGCTGCGCGAGATCGCATTCCGTGGCGAAGTGCCCGGCATGACCAAGGCGAGCTGGTAAGGAGAATCTGAAGATGAGTATGTCCGATCCGATCGCCGACATGCTGACGCGTATCCGCAACGGACAGCAGGCGCAGAAGGTGAGCGTGAGCATGCCTTCGTCGAAGCTGAAAGTGGCGATTGCGAAAGTTCTGCAGGAAGAAGGTTATATCGATGGTTTCGCCGTGCGCGAGGACGCGGGCAAGGCTGCCCTCGACGTGTCGCTGAAGTACTACGCCGGTCGTCCGGTGATCGAGCGCATCGAGCGCGTCAGCCGTCCCGGCCTGCGCGTGTACAAGGGTAGTGACGATCTGCCGCGCGTGATGAACGGCCTCGGTGTCGCCATCGTTTCGACGCCCCGCGGCGTGATGACCGATCGTGCCGCCCGCGCCAGCCGCGTTGGCGGCGAAGTCATCTGCCTCGTGGCCTAAGGGGAGATGCAATGTCTCGTGTAGCTAAGAATCCGGTTGCGATCCCCGCCGGCGTCGAAATTTCGATTTCCGCCGCCGAGATCGCGGTCAAGGGTCCGCTGGGCACGCTGCGCCAGTTCCTGAGCCCGGCGGTGAGCGTCGAGCGCGAAGGCGATTCGCTGCTGTGCAAGGCGCGCGAAGGCGCGCCGAACGCGAATGCGCTGTCGGGTACCACGCGCGCGCTGGTGAACAACATGGTCACCGGCGTGACCAAGGGCTTCGAGCGCAAGCTCACGCTGGTCGGCGTCGGTTACCGCGCGCAAGCGCAGGGCGACAAGCTGAACCTGTCGCTGGGATTCTCGCATCCGGTCGTGCATCAGATGCCGGCCGGCATCAAGGTCGAGACCCCGACCCAGACCGAGATCGTGATCAAGGGCATCGACAAGCAGCAGGTCGGCCAGGTCGCGGCCGAGGTGCGTGCCTACCGCGCTCCCGAGCCCTACAAGGGCAAGGGCGTCCGTTATTCGGACGAAGTGGTGGTGCTCAAGGAAACCAAGAAGAAGTAAGGCGGTTCGTCATGAACAAGAAAGAAACTCGTCTTCGCCGCGCGCGCAAAACCCGCGCCAAGCTTGCGGAGCTCAAGGCGGTCCGCCTTGCCGTATTCCGTTCCAACTGCCACATCTACGCTCAGGTGATCTCCGGTTGCGGCTCCCTCGTGCTGGCTTCCGCTTCTACGGTCGAGCCGGACGTGCGTGCCACGGTGCCCAACGGCGGCAACGTGGCCGCTGCCCAGATCGTCGGCAAGCTGATTGCCGAGCGCGCGAAGGCTGCTGGCATCGAGACGGTCGCGTTCGATCGTTCCGGTTTCCTGTATCACGGTCGCGTGAAGGCGCTGGCCGAGGCCGCCCGCGAAGGCGGTCTTAAGTTCTAAGCGAGGATTCGAATGGCTAAGCAGCAAACTAAGCGCCCGCAGGCCAACGAAGAGCGTGATGACGGCCTTCGGGAGAAGATGGTCGCGATCAATCGCGTTACCAAGGTGGTGAAGGGTGGTCGGATCCTCGGTTTCGCGGCGCTGACGGTAGTCGGCGACGGCGACGGCGGCATCGGCATGGGCAAGGGCAAGTCGCGCGAAGTGCCGGTGGCGGTGCAGAAGGCGATGGACGAAGCCCGTCGCAAGATGGCCAAGGTTGCGCTGAAGAACGGCACCCTGCAGCACACGGTGATCGGCAAGCACGGCGCCTCGTCGGTGCTGATGCAGCCGGCGCCGAGCGGTACCGGCATCATCGCCGGCGGCCCGATGCGTGCCGTGTTCGAAGTGATGGGCGTGACCGACATCATCTGCAAGTGCATCGGCTCGTCCAATCCGTACAACGTGGTTCGCGCGACCATCAACGGCCTGATGGCGATCAACACCCCGGCGGAAATCGCTGCCAAGCGCGGCAAGACCGTCGAAGAGATCCTGGGGTAAGCGATGTCCGACAAGAAGATCAAGGTTACGCTGGTCAAGAGCGTGATCGGTACCAAGCAGTCCCACCGTGCCACGGTTCGCGGCCTGGGTCTGCGCCGACTGAATCACACCGTTGAACTCGTCGACACCCCGGCGGTGCGCGGCATGATCAACAAGGTGTCCTACCTCGTGAAGTGTGAGGGTTGATATGCGCCTGAATTCCATCAAGCCGGGTGCCGGCTCGAAGTCGGCCGCCAAGCGCGTCGGTCGTGGCATCGGCAGCGGTCTGGGCAAGACCTGCGGCCGCGGCCACAAGGGCCAGAAGTCGCGCGCGGGCGGTTTCCACAAGGTCGGTTTCGAAGGCGGCCAGATGCCGCTGCAGCGCCGCCTGCCGAAGCGTGGTTTCGTGTCGCTGACACGCGACCGCAACGTCGAGGTCCGCCTGTCGGAACTGGCGAAGCTGCCGGTCGAGGAGATCGACCTGCTGACGCTGAAGCAGGCCGGCGTGATCTCCGGGGATGCACTGTCTGCCAAGGTCGTGCTGTCCGGCGAGATCGGCAAGAAGGTCGTGCTGCGCGGCATTGGCGCGACGGCGGGTGCGAAGGCGGCGATCGAAGCCGCCGGCGGCTCCGTTTCGGCCGAGTAACAGGGTAAAGCTGTGGCCAAGCCTGCTGCCACGTTGGGCAATCCCGGGAAGTTCGGCGACCTGAAGCGCCGGCTGCTGTTCCTCGTAGGCGCGCTGATCGTCTATCGCATCGGCGCGCACATACCTGTTCCGGGGATCGACCCGGCCCGTCTGGCCGAGCTGTTCCAGTCCCAGTCGGGCGGCATCCTCGGCGTCTTCAACCTGTTTTCTGGCGGTGCGCTGTCGCGCTTCACCATCTTCGCGCTGGGGATCATGCCGTACATCTCGGCATCGATCATCATGCAGTTGATGACGGTCGCGGTGCCGCAACTCGAGGCGCTGAAGAAGGAAGGAGAGGCGGGCCGGCGCAAGATCACGCAATACACGCGTTACGGCACGCTCGTGCTGGCGTTCGCCCAGTCGCTGGGGATCGCGATCGCACTAGAAGGTCAGGCCGGCCTGGTGCTCGAGCCCGGCGTGATGTTCCGCTTCGTGACGGTGGCGACGCTGGTGACGGGAACGATGTTCCTGATGTGGCTGGGTGAGCAGATCACCGAGCGCGGCATCGGCAACGGCATCTCGATCATCATCTTCGCCGGTATCGCGGCCGGTCTGCCGGCTTCGATCGGGGGCCTGTTCGAGCTGGTGCGGACGGGGGCGATGCATCCCTTCACGGCCCTGTTCATCTGCATCCTGGTGGTGCTGGTGACCGCGTTCGTGGTGTTCGTGGAGCGGGGGCAGCGCAAGATCCTGGTGAATTACGCCAAGCGGCAGGTCGGCAACAAGGTGTATGGCGGGCAAAGCTCCCATCTGCCGCTGAAGCTGAACATGTCGGGCGTGATCCCGCCGATCTTCGCGTCGAGCATCATCCTGTTCCCGGCGACGCTGGGGCAGTGGTTCGGTGCGGCCGAGGGGATGTACTGGCTGCGCGACATCGCATCCACGCTTTCGCCGGGCCAGCCGATCTACGTACTGCTCTATGCGATGGCGATCGTGTTCTTCTGCTTCTTCTACACGGCGCTGGTGTTCAACGCCCGTGAGACGGCGGATAACCTGAAGAAGAGCGGTGCGTTCGTTCCCGGCATCCGTCCGGGCGATCAGACCGCGAGGTACATCGACAAGATCCTGATGCGTTTGACTCTGGCCGGCGCGGTGTACATCACGCTGGTCTGCCTGCTGCCCGAGTTCCTGATCCTGAAGTGGAACGTTCCGTTCTATTTCGGCGGGACTTCGCTGCTGATCATCGTCGTCGTGACGATGGACTTCATGGCGCAGGTCCAGGCATTCGTAATGTCGCACCAGTACGAGAGCCTGCTGAAGAAAGCGAATTTCAAGGGGGCGGGTCTCCCGACCAGGTAAGCGATGGCGAAGGAAGACGTGATCGAGATGCAGGGGGAGGTGACCGAAAACCTCCCCAATGCAACGTTCCGGGTCCGGCTCGAAAATGGTCACGTGGTGCTCGGCCACATTTCGGGGAAGATGCGGATGCATTACATCCGCATCCTTCCCGGTGACAAGGTTACGGTGCAGCTTACCCCCTACGATCTGACCAAGGGCCGGATCGTGTTCCGGACCAAGTGAAGAATAGAGAAACAGGAGCAAGAAATGAGAGTCCAGGCTTCAGTCAAGCGGATCTGCCGCAACTGCAAGATCATTCGCCGCAAGGGCGTGGTCCGCGTGATCTGCACCGACCCCCGCCACAAGCAGCGCCAGGGTTGATCAATTCAGCCCAATGTATTAAAATTTAATGTTTCGCATTCTGGGGTAAACGAATGGCCCGTATTGCTGGGGTTAACATTCCCAATCACAAGCATGCCGAGATCGCGCTGACCGCCATCTATGGGATCGGCCGTTCGCGTGCTCAGCGGATCTGCGACGCCGCCGGTGTCGCCCGCTCGGTCAAGGTCAAGGATCTGACCGAGTCCGATATGGAGAAGCTTCGCGACGAGGTCGGCCGGTTCGTGGTCGAAGGCGACCTGCGCCGCGAAGTGACGATGAACATCAAGCGGCTGATGGATCTGGGTTGCTATCGTGGTGTTCGTCATCGTCGTGGTCTGCCGCTGCGTGGTCAACGTACCCGCACGAACGCGCGCACCCGCAAGGGCCCGCGCAAGGCGATCGCCGGCAAGAAGTGATAGGAACCGATAATGGCAAAGACTGGTACTAAGGTTCGTAAGAAGATCAAGAAGAACGTTGCAGAAGGCATCGCACACGTTCACGCGAGCTTCAACAATACGATCATCACGATCACCGACCGTCAGGGCAACGCGCTGTCCTGGGCGACCTCGGGCGGCGCGGGCTTCAAGGGCTCGCGCAAGAGCACGCCTTTCGCTGCGCAGGTCGCGGCCGAGGCGGCGGGCAAGGTTGCACAGGAATGTGGCGTGAAGAATCTCGAGGTTCGCATCAAGGGGCCCGGCCCCGGTCGCGAATCCGCGGTGCGTGCGCTCAATGCGCTGGGGATCAAGATTTCCAGCATCACGGACATCACCCCCATCCCGCACAACGGCTGCCGTCCGCCGAAGAAGCGCCGTATCTGACAAGGAGTTGAAACGTGGCTCGTAATCTCGATCCCAAGTGCCGTCAGTGCCGTCGCGAAGGCGAAAAGCTGTTCCTGAAGGGCGAAAAGTGTTTCACCGACAAGTGCGCCATCGAGCGCCGCGCGTACGCGCCCGGCCAGCATGGCCAGCGCTCGGGCCAGCGCCTGTCGGGTTATGGCGTGCAACTGCGTGAGAAGCAGAAGATCCGTCGTCTGTACGGCGTGCTCGAGCGCCAGTTCCGCAAGACCTATGCCGAAGCCGACCGTCGCCGCGGGCAGACGGGTGAAAACCTGCTGCAACTGCTCGAAGGCCGCCTGGATTCCGTCGCCTACCGCATGGGTTTCGGCGCCTCGCGTGCCGAAGCTCGCCAGGTGGTGCGCCACAACGGCGTGCTGGTCAACGGCAAGCGGGTGAATATTCCGTCGTACGTCGTTCGTCCGGGCGACGTCGTCGAACTGACCGAAAGCACGAAGGGCCATCTGCGCGTGAAGGCTGCGCTCGAGGCTGCCGCCTCGCGCGGCTTCCCGGAATGGCTGGAAGTCGACGTGAAGGCGGGCAAGGGCGTGTTCAAAGCCTACCCGGCTCGCACCGAACTGCCGCCGACGATCAACGAAGGTCTGGTGGTGGAACTGTATTCCCGCTAAGCGGGCATGCCGATCCTCTTCTAGTTCCGAGGAAATGCTGATGCAAAGCAATGCACTGCTGAAACCGCGCATCATCGACGTCCAGAGCATCTCGCCGGTTCAGGCGCGGGTGACGATGGAGCCGTTCGAGCGTGGTTTCGGCCACACACTGGGGAATGCGCTGCGGCGCATTCTCCTGTCGTCCCTGCCGGGCCATGCGGTCACGGAAGTGACGATCGAGGGCGTGCTGCACGAGTACTCCACGCTGGACGGTGTCCGCGAGGACATCGTGGACCTGCTGCTGAACCTGAAGGGCGTCGTGATGAAGCTGCACAATCGCAGCGAAACGATCGTCCGTCTGGCGAAGTCGGGCGAGGGCGTGGTCACCGCGGCGGACATCGAGGTGGGGCACGACGTCGAGATCATCAATCCCGAGCACGTCATCGCCCACCTTGCCCCCGGCGGCAAGATCGACATGCAGATCAAGGTCGAGGAAGGCCGCGGCTATGTGCCGGGCAATGTCCGTCCGGCCTCCGGCGAGAGCAAGACGATCGGGCGCATCATGCTCGATGCGTCGTTCGGACCCGTCCGCCGCGTGAGTTATCTGGTCGAGAGTGCGCGCGTCGAGCAGCGTACCGACCTGGATCGCCTGGTCATCGACATCGAGACCAACGGTGCGGTGGACCCGGAAGAGGCGATCCGCTATGCGGCGCGCGTACTGATGGATCAGCTTTCGGTGTTCGCGGATCTCGAGGGCACGCCGACGGCATCGGTGGTCGAGCCCAAGGTGACGGTCGACCCCGTGCTGCTGCGTCCGGTCGACGATCTGGAGTTGACGGTGCGCTCGGCCAACTGCCTGAAGGCCGAGAACATCTACTACATCGGCGACCTGATCCAGCGCACCGAGACCGAGCTGCTGAAGACGCCGAACCTGGGCCGCAAGTCGCTCAACGAGATCAAGGAAGTGTTGGCCTCCCGCGGGCTGACCCTGGGCATGAAACTGGAAAACTGGCCGCCGGCCGGGCTCGAGAAGCTCGGTTGAAACGGTTCGGAATAGTGAGGAATTGAAATGCGTCACCGTCACGGTCTTCGCAAGCTGAATCGTACGAGCAGCCACCGTCAGGCGATGTTCCGCAACATGGCCAATTCGCTGCTGCGTCACGAAGTCATCAAGACGACGCTGCCGAAGGCAAAGGAACTGCGCCGCGTCGTCGAACCCATGATCACCCTGGGCAAGAAGCCCAGCCTGGCGAATCGCCGCCTGGCTTTCGACCGTCTGCGCGACCGCGAGATCGTCGTGAAGCTGTTCGACGAGCTGGGCCCGCGCTATGCCAGCCGTAATGGCGGCTACCTGCGCATCCTGAAGTTTGGTTTCCGCAACGGCGACAACGCGCCGATGGCGCTGATCGAGCTGCTGGACCGTCCGGAAGGCGGGGCGGTCGAGGGCGAGGTCGTCGCCGAGTAAGCGCAGGCAGCCGTTTGCGATTGCGTTATGGAGAAGCCGGGCTAGCCCCGGCTTTTTTGTTTTTTGTTGCGGCCGCTTGTACGCGGGCCGGCTTTCAGGGAGAGACGGAATGGCGGTGACCTTGGTGACGGGTGGGGCGGGGTATATCGGTTCGCACACCTGCGTGGAGCTGCTGCTCGCCGGGCGTGATGTGGTGGTGGTGGACGATCTGTCGAATTCCTCGCCCGAGGCGGTGCGGCGGATGGAAGAACTGGGTGGGCGCCCGCTGGCCGGATTCGTCCGGGGCGACGTGCGGGACCGCGAACTGCTCGCGTCGGTTTTCCGGCAACACGAGATCGAGGCCGTCATCCATTTCGCGGCAAAGAAGGCGGTGGGCGAATCCGTGGCGCTGCCGCGCGAATACTATGACAACAATCTCAACGGGCTGCTGACCCTGCTGGCGGTGATGGGCGAAGCCGGGGTCAAGTCGCTGGTGTTCAGTTCATCCGCGACGGTCTATGGCGATCCGGCACGGGTGCCGATCGACGAATCCTTCCCCACGTCGGCGACGAATCCGTACGGCCGCACGAAGTTGATGGGCGAACTGATCCTGCGCGATGTCGGTGCGGCCGATCCGGCGTGGAACATCGTGCTGCTGCGTTACTTCAATCCGGTCGGCGCGCACGACAGCGGCCGCATCGGCGAAGATCCGAACGGCCTGCCGAACAACCTGATGCCCTACGTCAGCCAGGTCGCAGTCGGGCGCCTGCCGCGGCTGCGCGTGTTCGGCGGCGACTATCCCACGCCGGACGGGACAGGGGTGCGCGACTACATCCACGTGGTGGATCTTGCTCAGGGGCACCTGCGGGCGCTGGAGCGCATTGCCGCGCTGCCTGGCGTCACGACGGTGAATCTGGGCACCGGGCGCGGCTACAGTGTGCTCGAGGTGGTGAACGCGTTCGAGGCTGCGTCGGGGCGTCCGGTGCCGTACGACGTCGTCGAGCGGCGGCCGGGCGACGTCGCTGCGTGCTGGGCGGACCCGTCGCTGGCAGCCGGGTTGCTGGGCTGGCGCGCGGAGCGCGACCTGGCGCGCATGTGTGCCGACGCCTGGCGGTGGCAGAGCGCGAATCCGGAGGGGTACGCGGGCGCCTGAACGGTGCATCGTGGTGCCGGGCGGCCTTGCGTGAGCGGGCGGCCCGGCATCCTACGGTACGGCACGGCCCTCCGCGCTCGCCGGACGGGCCGGAAGCACCGGCTGCTCCCCCCGCGCTTATGCCGGCGGCGCGAGCACCTTTGCGAGATAGCGGCCGGTGTGGCTGCCGACATTGGCCGCGATCTGCTCCGGCGTGCCGCAGCCGACCACCGTTCCGCCCCGGTCGCCGCCCTCGGGGCCCATGTCGATGATCCAGTCCGCGGTCTTGATGACGTCCAGGTTGTGCTCGATCACGACGATGGTGTTGCCGTGGCCGCGCAGGCGGTGCAGCACCTTGAGCAGCAGTTCGATGTCCTGGAAGTGCAGGCCGGTGGTCGGTTCGTCGAGGATGTAGAGGGTGCGGCCGGTGTCGCGCTTCGACAGCTCGAGTGCGAGCTTCACCCGCTGGGCCTCACCGCCGGACAGGGTGGTCGCGCTCTGCCCCAGGCGGATGTAGCCGAGGCCGACGTGCATCAGGGTTTCCAGCTTGCGCGCTACGGCCGGCACCGGCTGGAAGAAGTCGAGCGCCTGCTCGACCGTCATGTCCAGCACCTCGTAGATCGTCTTGCCCTTGTAGCGGATCTCCAGCGTCTCGCGGTTGTAGCGCTTGCCGTGGCAGATGTCGCAGGGCACGTACATGTCGGGCAGGAAGTGCATCTCGACCTTGATCAGGCCATCGCCCTGGCAGGCTTCGCAGCGTCCGCCCTTGACGTTGAACGAGAAGCGGCCGGGGCCGTAGCCGCGTGCGCGAGCCTCGGGCACGCCGGCGAAGAGTTCGCGGATCGGCGTCAGCATGCCGGTGTAGGTCGCCGGGTTGGAGCGCGGCGTGCGGCCGATCGGTGCCTGGTCGACATTGATGACCTTGTCGAAGGCGTCGAGCCCCTCGATGGCGTCGCACGGTGCCGGCTCGGTGGCGGAGCCATAGAGCGTGCGCGCCGCCAGCGCCGCGAGCGTGTCGTTGATCAGCGTGGATTTGCCCGAACCCGACACGCCGGTCACGCAGGTGAGCAAGCCGACCGGCAGATCGACGGTGACGTTCTTCAGGTTGTTGCCGCGCGCGCCGACGATGCGCAGCAGGCGCTCGGGAGCGGGCGCGGTGCGCGAGGACGGCACCGCGATGCGGCGCTTGCCGGACAGGTAGGCGCCGGTGAGCGAGGCCGGATCGGCGAACACCTCTTCCGGCTTGCCGCAGGCGACGATCTCGCCGCCATGCACGCCGGCGCCCGGCCCCATGTCGACCAGGTAGTCGGCCGCGCGGATCGCATCCTCGTCATGCTCGACGACGATCACGGTGTTGCCGAGATCGCGCAGGCGCGCGAGCGTCGCCAGCAGGCGGTCGTTGTCGCGCTGGTGCAGGCCGATCGAGGGCTCGTCGAGCACGTACATCACGCCGGTCAGGCCGGAGCCGATCTGGCTGGCGAGCCGGATGCGCTGGGCTTCGCCGCCGGACAAAGTGTCGGCGGAGCGGTCGAGCGACAGATAGTCCAGGCCGACGTCGATCAGGAAGCTGAGGCGGTCGGCGATTTCCTTGACGATCTTCTCCGCCACCTGGGCGCGCTGCCCGCTCATCTGCAGCGTGTCGAAGAAGGCCCGGCATTCGCCCAGCGGCATCGCCGACACCGCATGCAGCGGCCGTCCGCCGACCAGCACGTGACGCGCCTCGCTGCGCAGGCGGGTGCCGCCGCAGGACGGGCAACTGCGGGTGGCGCGGTACTTGGCGAGTTCGTCGCGCACCGCGATGGAATCGGTCTCGCGGAAGCGCCGCTCGAGGTTGGGGATGATGCCCTCGAAGGGATGCTGCTTGGCCACCATGCGGCCGTTGTCGCCCATGTACTGGAAGCCGATGCGTTCCTGGCCGGAGCCATGCAGCACGATGTCGCGCACGTTCTGCGGCAACTCGCCGAAGGGAGTGTCGACGTCGAAACCGTAGTGGGCGGCCAGGCTGCCCAGCATCTGGAAGTAGAACTGGTTGCGCCGGTCCCAGCCGCGGATCGCGCCGGCGGCGAGCGACAGTTCGGGGTGGGCGACGACGCGCTCGGGGTCGAAGAACTCGACCTGGCCCAGGCCGTCGCACCTGGGGCAGGCGCCGGCCGGGTTGTTGAACGAGAACAGGCGGGGTTCCAGTTCGGCCAGCGCGTAGCTGCATACCGGGCAGGCGAAGCGCGCCGAGAACAGGTGCTCGCGCCCGCCGTCCATCTCCACCGCGATCGCGCGGCCGTCCGCGTGCGCCAGCGCCGTCTCGAAGGATTCGGCGAGACGGCCGCGCAGATCGGCGCGCACCTTGAGGCGGTCGATGACGACTTCCACCGTATGGCGGCGTCCCTTCTCCAGCGGCGGCATGTCGTCCAGCTCGCATACCCGGCCATCGACGCGCACCCGCGCGAAACCCTGCGCGCGCAGGTCGGCGAACAGGTCATGCTGCTCGCCCTTGCGGGCGGCGACCACCGGCGCCAGGATCATCAGCCGCGTTTCTTCCGGCAACGCCAGCACGTGGTCCACCATCTGCGACACCGTCTGCGCTTCCAGCGCCTGTTCCGGGTGGTCGGGGCAGTGGGGCGTGCCGGCGCGCGCGTAGAGCAGGCGCAGGTAGTCGTGGATCTCGGTGACGGTGCCCACCGTGGAGCGCGGGTTGTGGCTGGTCGCCTTCTGCTCGATGGAGATCGCCGGCGACAGGCCCTCGATCAGGTCGACGTCGGGCTTTTCCATCAACTGCAGGAACTGGCGCGCGTAGGCCGACAGCGACTCCACGTAGCGGCGTTGGCCTTCGGCGTACAGCGTATCGAAGGCCAGTGAAGACTTGCCCGAGCCCGACAGGCCGGTGATCACCGTCAGCCTGTTGCGCGGCAGATCGAGGCTGATGTTCTTCAGGTTGTGTGTGCGGGCGCCGCGGATGCGGATTTCGTCCATGAGCGAGGGCTGACGGCGGAAGGGAACGCGAAACTATAGAAGAGAAGCCGTGCCCGGGCCAATGCTAGAATTCCGACCTTTCCAGTTCAGCCGACGCCACGCCCGCATGTCTGCCCCTCCGCGCGATCCGATGACGCCCGACGAACGCCGTGCCGGCGTGAGCCTCGCCGCGATCTTCGCGTTGCGCATGCTCGGCCTGTTCCTGATCCTGCCGGTGTTCTCGGTGCATGCCGCGCACCTTCCCGGCGGCGACAACCTGACGCTGGTCGGCCTGGCGATCGGTGCCTACGGCCTCACCCAGGCTCTTCTGCAAATCGCCTTCGGCGCCGCGTCGGACCGCTTCGGGCGCAAGCCGGTGATCCTGTTCGGACTGGCCCTTTTCGTTCTCGGCAGCGCGGTGGCGGCGCTGGCGAGCGACATCCACACGATCATCGCCGGCCGCGTGCTGCAGGGGGCCGGTGCCATCTCGGCGGCGGTGACCGCGCTGGCGGCGGACCTGACGCGCGACCAGCATCGCACCAAGGTGATGGCGATGATCGGCTCGAGCATCGGCCTGGTGTTCGCGCTGTCCATGGTTGCTGCGCCGCTGCTGTACGCGGCGATCGGCATGAGCGGCATCTTCTGGCTCACCGCCGTGCTGGCGCTGGCGGCGATGGGGGTGGTGCTGTGGGTGGTGCCGGATGCGCCGCCGGTGCCGCGGGCCAGCGGCGGGCGCTTCGGCGACGTGCTGCGCGACGGCCAGTTGATGCGGCTGAACCTCGGGGTGTTCGCCCTGCACCTGATCCAGACCACGATGTGGGTCATGGTGCCGGCCGCTCTGGTGGCCGGCGGCGGATTGCCGGTGGCCGAGCACTGGAAGATCTACCTGCCGGCGGTGCTGGTGTCCTTCGTCGTGATGGTGCCGGCGATCATCGTCGCCGAGCGCCGCAACCGCATGAAGCAGGTGTTCGGCGCCGCCGTCGGGCTGCTTGCGCTGGTGCAGTTCGGCCTCTACGCGGCGGGCGACCGCCTGCTGCCGCTGGCCTTGCTGCTGACGCTCTTCTTCGTCGCCTTCAACGTGCTGGAGGCTACCCAGCCGTCGTGGATTTCGCGCATCGCGCCGCCGCACGCCAAGGGCACCGCGCTGGGCGTATATAACACCCTGCAGTCCGTCGGCCTGTTCCTCGGCGGTATGCTGGGCGGCTGGATCGCGCAGCATTTCGGCCACGGCGTGGTGAACCTGGCGTGCGGTGCGCTGGCGCTGGTGTGGCTCGCGCTCGTCGCCGGCATGGCGCCGCCGCCCGTTCGTGCCGTGCCGGCACCGGCGCCGGCCGGGGGCTGACGGAAAACGGCGGGCGCCGGGAGGCGGCCGCTTTTGCATTCAAAGGAGAATCTCGATGGCATCCGTGAACAAGGTCATCCTCATCGGCAACCTCGGCGCCGATCCCGAAACCCGCTTCGCCCCGTCCGGCGACGCGATCTGCAACATCCGCCTCGCCACCACCGAAACCTGGCGCGACAAGAACACCGGGGAACGGCGCGATGCCACCGAATGGCACCGCGTGTCGTTCTACGGCAAGCTCGCCGAGATCGCCGGCCAGTACCTGCGCAAGGGCAGCCAGGTCTACATCGAGGGCAGCCTGCGCACGCGCAAATGGCAGGACCAGAGCGGCCAGGACCGCTACACGACCGAGATCCGAGCCGACGAGATGAAGATGCTGGGCCGCCGCGAAGGCGCGGGCGAGGCGCCGATGCGTGGTGACGATGCCGGCGGCGGCTACGACGCTCCGTCGCCGTCGCGTGCGCCCTCGGCCCCGGCTCCGGCCTCGGCGCCGCGTTCGCAGCCCGCGCCGCAGCCGTCGTCCGGCGGCTTCGGCGATTTCGACGACGACATCCCGTTCTGAACGGCGGCGAGGGCCAGCCGCAGTGCCGGCCGGGCTGCTGCATTCGGTGCGGCAGCCCGCGTCTTTTTCGCTCCATCCGTGCGACGAGGGAACGTTCCGGCTCCGGCGTGACCAAAGCACGCGAACAAGGGCGCGCCGGCAGCGTAGGCTGAGGCGCAAGTCATGACTGCGCAAAAAGAGCAGACGCAAACGGGGGAGCTTGTCGTGCAGCATCTCATCACCCATCTGCATGGCATCCATGCGGTCGATTCGGGCTATGGCAGGCCGATGCTTGCCGCCATCCACATCATCGTGCACAACGGCCATGCGGCGGTGGTCGATACCGGCAGCAATGCCTCGGTGCCGCGCGTACTGTCGGCGCTGGCGCGACTGGGCATCGCCCCGGAAGCGGTCGACTGGGTCCTGCTCACCCACATCCATCTCGATCACGCCGGCGCCGCCGGCAGCCTGATGTGCGCCCTGCCCAAGGCCCGGCTGGTGGTGCACCAGCGCGGCGTGCGCCACATGGTGGACCCGGCCCGGCTATGGGAGGGCACCTCGGCGGTGTATGGGGCGGAGCGGGCGTTCGAACTCTACGGCCGGCTCGTGCCGGTGGCGCCGGAGCGCATCGTCGCGGCGACCGACGGGCTGGAGATCGACCTGGCCGGACGGCGCCTGCGCATGCTCGACACGCCCGGCCATGCGCGCCACCACATCTGCATCTGGGACGAAACCGCCTGCGCCTTCTTCACCGGCGACACCTTCGGGCTTTCCTACCGCGAACTGGACGTCGATGGCCGGGCCTTCATCATCCCCACCACCACGCCCACGCAGTTCGATCCGGCGGCGATGCATGCCTCGATCGACCGCCTGCTGTCGTTCCAGCCGTGTTCGATGTACCTCGCCCACTTCAGCCGCGTCACCGAGGTCGAGCGGCTCGGCGCCGACCTCCACCGCCTGATCGATACCATGGTCGCGGTGGCGCAGGCGGCGCGCGGCGAAGGGGTGGCGCGCCATGTCGAGATCCTGGCCGGGCTGGAACAGGTGGTGCGCGAGGAAACCGCACGCCAGAGCTGGGCCCTGTCGGAAGACGATGCGCTCGAACTGCTGCGCATGGATCTGGAACTGAACGCGCAGGGCCTGGGCGAGTGGCTGGACAGCCGGCGCGAAGCGGCTGCCGGTCTCGTCAGCGCGTAGGCGGTTCCGGCATGGCGGGCGGGGCGGCGGTCGCCGGTGCCGCGTCCTCGCCCTGGCCGCCGTCCCGGCCTTCGTCCTGGTCATCCCCGCCCAGTGCCTGAAGGCGGGCCGCCGCCGCCAGGTCTCCCTGGCGGGCGGCGGCGGCGTACCAGTGGACCGCAAGCCGCTTGTCCTGCGGCAGGCCGTAGCCTTCCTCGTACATGTTGCCGACCAGGAACTGCGCACCCGCCTCGCCGGCGCGGGCCGCCGCCAGGTACCACTGCGCCGCCTGCACGTAGTCGGGCGCGGCACCGGCGGCGCCGACGAAGTACATCGTCGCCAGCGCGACCTGCGCTTCCACGTGTCCCTGCTCGGCCGCCCGGCGATACCACTCCCTGGCGGTCGCGGCAGACCTGGGGACGCCGTCGCCGCGGTCGTAGATCTGCGCGAAACGGTATTGCGCCTCGGCCAGGCCGGCTCCGGCCGCCCGGCGCAGCCAGCGCCAGGCGGCGTCGCCCGTGCCGGCCGGTGCGCGGGTCTCGCCCCGGTACAGCATCATCGCGTAGTTGAACTGGGCGAGCCGGTTGCCGGCGCGGGCGGCCTGCTCGAACAGCCCCGCCGCTTCATCGATGCGCCCGGCCTCGTAGGCGGCCACGCCCGCCTGCGCGACGTCGGCCGAGGGCGCCGACGCCGCCGGCCGGGACAGCGACAACAGGAGCACGCAGGCCAGGAGGCCAGACCAGCGGCCCGCCGCGGCGAGACAGTTCGAGTGCGTGCGGGGGCTCGCGAGGGGGTGTCCTGCTGCATTCGCATTCGGTGTCATGATGGCCTTCAGGGCGGGCGTGGAGTGCAGGAAGCGCGGCGGATGCGGATTGGAACCTGCATGTCGGCATGAGTTCAGCCGTCGCCGGGCCGCTGCGGTAACATGCGCTGACCCTTGCCGGCCGGCGCAATGCGCAGCCAGCCGGCGGCAAAGCGCAGGACCCCCCTCCCGATGACGACCGGACTCTCCATCGACACCCCCACCGCAAGCGCGCCGGCCGCGCCCGACCCCGAACGCCGCTTCGGCGGACTCGACCGGCTGTACGGCTCGGGCACCGTGCATGCGCTGGCGCAGGGGCGTGCCTGCGTGGTCGGCATCGGCGGCGTCGGGTCCTGGGTCGCCGAGGCGCTGGCGCGCAGCGGCGTGGGGCGGATCACGCTGATCGACCTCGACCACGTCGCGGAATCCAACATCAACCGCCAGGCGCATGCGCTCGACAGCACGCTGGGGCAGGCCAAGGTGCTGGCGATGGCGGCGCGCATGCGCGACATCAACCCCGGCTGCGGGGTCGATGTCGTCGACGACTTCCTCACCGCCGAGAATGCCACAGACCTGCTCGCCGGCGTCGACGTGGTCGTCGATGCGATCGACGACGTGCGCGCCAAGGTTGCGATCGCCGTGGTGTGCCGCGAGCGCCGGCTGCCGCTGGTGATGGCCGGCGGCGCGGGCGGCAAGCTCGACCCCGGCCGTATCCGCGTCGACGACCTGTCGCGTACCGAGCAGGACCCGCTGCTGGCCAAGGTGAGGGCGCGCCTGCGCAAGGAGCACGGCTTCACCCGCGACCCGAAGCGCAAGTTCGGCATCGAGGCCGTCTATTCCACCGAGCCGCTGCGCTATCCCGCGCCCGCCGCCTGCGACGTCGGCGAGGCGCCGCACGGCGGCACCGCGCCCCGGGGGCCGCAGGGGCTGGCCTGCGCCGGCTATGGGTCCAGCGTGGCGGTCACCGCCAGCGTCGGCCTGTTTGCCGCGGCGAGGGCGATGGAACACCTGCTGCGCGTGCGCAGGCCGGATTGATCCGGAGGGGACGACCGTGAACGGACAAGCAGGCGGGACTGGGTCGGCGGTGATCCTGTTCGGGCATGGCGCCCGCGATCCGGAGTGGGCGCGGCCGATGCAGCGCATCCGTGCCGCCTTGCAGCAGGACGGGGGGGGGCTGCCGGTGGAACTCGCCTTCCTCGAGTTCATGACGCCCACCCTGCCCGAAGCGATTGCCCGCCTCGCCGCCGAGGGCGTGGGCCGCATCGCGGTGGTGCCGGTCTTTCTCGCCCAGGGGGGGCATCTGAAGCGGGACCTGCCTGCGCTGATCGGGCAGGCGCAGGCCCTCCATCCGGAGTGCCGGATCGTGCTGGCCGAGGCGGCCGGCGAGGCCGACGGCGTGATCGCCGCGATTGCGGATTACGCAAAGGGCTGCCTGCGCGCGATGTAGGCCGGCGGTGTGGTGGAGCGTGGCGTGCGGAACGCCGGCGCGGCGTTGACGCTAAAGTTTATAAGAATATACTTATAAACATGAAAGCGCTCATGATCCCGCCGTTTCTCGTCGCGCTCCTCGGCAGTGCGGCGTTCGCTGCGCAGGCCGACGTGCCCGTCGTCCGCATCGAGGCGCATCCGGTGATGCGCGCCCAGCCCGCCGAGGCCACCATCGAGGCAGTGCGGCAGTCCGTGCTCGCCGCGCAGGTGGCGGGCCGCGTGGTGGAACTGGCGGTGGATGCCGGCGACGCGGTGCGCCGCGGACAGGTACTGATGCGCATCGATGCCGCGGAAGCCGCAGCGGCAGTGGCGGGAGCCGATGCCGGCGTGGCGCGGGCCGAAGCCGATCTCATCAACGCGCGCGCCGAGTACGAGCGCGCGCGCAGCCTGGTCGAGCGCAGGTTCGTCAGCCAGTCCGCGCTCGACCAGGCCCGCACCCGCTTCGACGCCGCCGAGGCGCAGTTGCGCGCCGCGCGCGCCGGCCGCGGCCAGGCGGCCACCGTGCAGGGCTATACCACCATTGCTTCGCCGCTGGATGGCCTCGTGGCTGCACGCCACATCGAGCGCGGCGAGATGGCGCAGCCGGGCCGCGTGCTGCTGACGGTGTATGACCCGACCGCGATGCGCGCGCTGGTCGACCTGCCGCAGCAGCGCATCGCCGAACTCGGCGGTGCGGCGGCGCTGCGCGCGCGCATCGAGCTGCCCGACCGTGGGCGCTCGATCGACGCGGCGGCCGTCACCGTGCTGCCTGCCGCCGATGCCCGCACCCACACGGTGCGCGTGCGCGTCGATCTGCCGGCGGGCACCCAGGACGTGCTGCCGGGCAGCTTCGCCCGCGTCCATTTCCACTCCGCCGATGCATCGACGCAGACGGCGCCGGTGATGGTGCCGCCCGCGGCGGTGTTGCGCCGCGGCGAGCTGACGGCGGTGTATGTCGTCGACGGGCGCGGCGGATTCACGCTGCGCCAGGTGCGCATCGGTCAGGCGGTCGGCCCGCAGGGCGAGGTCGAGGTACTGGCCGGGCTGGCGGGGGGCGAATCGGTGGCGGTCGATCCGGTGCGGGCGGGCATCGCCGCGCAGGCGGCCGGGCCGGTCGCGGGACGCTGAGCGCGGAGCACCGGCGATGGAAGACCGACTCGGCATCTCCGGCCGCATCGCGGCCGGCTTCCAGCGCAACGCGCTGACGCCGCTGATCGCGCTGGTGCTGCTGCTGGCCGGCGTGTTCGCGACGCTGATCACGCCCAAGGAAGAGGAACCCCAGATCGACGTGACCATGGCCAACGTGCTGGTGCCTTTTCCGGGCGCCTCGGCGCGCGACGTCGATGCGCTGGTGGCGCGGCCGGCGGAGCAGGTGCTGTCGCGCATGGCCGGCGTCGATCACGTTTATACCGTGTCGCGGCCGGGCATGGCGGTGATCACCGTGCAGTTCGAGGTCGGCGTGCCGAACCAGACCGCGCTGGTGCGGCTGTACGACACGGTGCATTCGAATTCCGACTGGCTGTCGCCGCAACTTGGCGTCGGCACGCCGCTGGTCAAGCCCAAGGGCATCGACGACGTGCCCATCGTCAGCCTCACGCTGTGGACGGCCGACCCCGCGCGCGCGGGCTTCGACCTGCAGCAGGTGGCGCGCGCGGTGGAGACCGAACTGAAGCGCATCGACGGCACGCGCGACGTTGCCACCGTCGGCGGCCCCGGCCACGTGATCCGGGTGCAGATGGACACCGAGCGCATGAACGCGCACGGCGTCACCGCGCAGGACCTGCGTGCGGCGCTGCAGCTCGCCAACGCGTCGCAGCCGGCCGGCAGCCTGGTCGCCGCCAACCGCGAGGTGCTGGTGCAGACCGGCACCTACATCGAATCGGCCGAAGACGTGCGCCGGCTGGTGGTCGGCGTGCACGACACCAGGCCGGTGTTCCTGCGCGACGTCGCGCAGGTGGACGACGGGCCCGACCAGCCTTCGCGCTACGTCTGGTTCGGCTCCGGCGCAGCGGCTGCCGGGCAGGGGCTCTTTCCCGCGGTGACGCTGGCGGTCTCGAAGAAGCCGGGCGCGAATGCGTCCGACGTCGCGCAGGCGGCCATCTCGCGCATCGAATCGCTGCGCGGCGCGCTGATCCCCGACGGTGTCGAGGTCACGGTGACGCGCGACTATGGCAAGACGGCGAACGACAAGGCCACCCAGCTCATCGGCAAGCTCGTCTTCGCCACCGCGGCGGTGGTCGCGCTGGTGTTCTTCGCCCTCGGCCGCCGCGAGGCGGTGATCGTCGGCATCGCGGTGTCGCTGACGCTGGCGGCGACGCTGTTCGCGTCCTGGGCCTGGGGCTTCACGCTGAACCGGGTGAGCCTGTTCGCGCTGATCTTCTCCATCGGCATCCTCGTCGACGACGCCATCGTGGTGGTGGAGAACATCCACCGCTGGCACACGCTGGAGCCGGACACGCCGTTGTGGAAGCTGATTCCGAAGGCGGTCGACGAAGTGGGCGGGCCCACCATCCTCGCCACCTTCACCGTCATCGCCGCGCTGTTGCCGATGGCCTTCGTGACCGGGCTGATGGGGCCCTACATGAGCCCCATCCCGATCAACGCCTCGATGGGGATGTTCATCTCGCTGGCGGTGGCCTTCGTCGTGACGCCCTGGCTGGCGCAGAAGCTGCTGCGCTCGGTCGATGCGCACCACCACGAGGGCGAGGACAGGCTCACCCGCCGCCTGGACGGCCTGTTCCGCCGCGTGATGGCGCCGATGCTGGACGAGCGCACCGGCGCGCGGGCGCGGATGAGGCTGTGGCTGGCGGTGCTGGCGCTGATCGCCGCGTCGGTGGCGCTGCCGGCGGTGCAACTGGTCGTCCTGAAGATGCTGCCCTTCGACAACAAGAGCGAGTTCCAGGTGGTGCTCGACATGCCGGTGGGCACGCCGGTGGAGGAGACCTCGCGCGTGCTCAACGAGATCGGCGCGCACCTGGCGACCGTGCCGGAGGTGACGGACTGGCAGTCCTACGCCGGCACCGCGGCGCCGATCAATTTCAACGGCCTCGTGCGCCAGTACTACCTGAGGAGCAGCCCGGAGATGGGCGACATCCAGGTGAACCTGGTCGACAAGAAGGCGCGCCACCGCAAGAGCCACGAGACCGCCGTGGCGGTGCGCGAGGCGGTGACGGAGATCGCCCGCCGCAACGGCGGCAATGCCAAGGTGGTCGAGGTGCCGCCCGGCCCGCCGGTGCTGTCGCCCATCGTCGCCGAGATCTACGGGCCCGACTACGCGGGGCAGGTCGAGGCGGCGAAGAAGGTGCGCGCGGCGTTCGAAGGCACGGCCGACATCGTCGGCGTCGACGACACGGTGGACGAGGCTGCGCCCAAGCTCGTGCTGCGCGTGGATCAGGCCAAGGCGGCGCGCATGGGCGTGGCGCAGGCCGACGTCGTCGAGGTGGTGCGGCTCGGCCTGTCGGGCGAGGACGTCACGCCGGTGCATGGCGGCGACAACAAGTACGAGATCCCGGTGCGCATCCAGTTGCCGTCGGTGCGGCAGTCGGACGTGGCCAACCTGCTGGCGATGAAGGTGCGCGCCGGCGACGGGCGGCTGGTCGCCATCTCCGAACTGGTGCAGGTGCACGAGACCACGCGCGAACAGGTGCTGTACCGCAAGGACCTGCTGCCGGTGGTGTACGTCACCGGCGACATGGGCGGCAGGCTGGATTCGCCGCTCTACGGCATGTTCGACATCCGCGGCAAGGTGAAGGACATGGAACTCGCCGGCGCGCCCGGCCTGGGCGGCACGCTGGGCGAGTGGTTCATCCGCCAGCCGGCCGACGCCTATGCGGGCTACCAGTTGAAGTGGGACGGCGAGTGGCAGATCACCTACGAGACCTTCCGCGACATGGGCGCCGCCTACGCCGTGGGGCTGGTGCTGATCTACCTGCTGGTGGTGGCGCAGTTCCGCAGCTACCTGGCGCCGCTCATCATCATGGCGCCGATCCCGCTCACCATCATCGGCGTGATGCCCGGCCATGCGCTGCTGGGGGCGCAATTCACCGCGACCTCGATGATCGGCATGATCGCGCTCGCCGGCATCATCGTGCGCAATTCCATCCTGCTGGTGGATTTCGTCAACCAGCAGGTGCGCGAGGGGATGGCCTTCGACGAGGCGGTGATCCGCGCCGCCGCGGTGCGCGCCAAGCCGATCGGCCTCACCGCGCTGGCGGCGATGATCGGCGCGCTGTTCATCCTCGACGACCCGATCTTCAACGGGCTGGCGATCAGCCTGATCTTCGGCATTCTCATCTCGACGCTGCTGACGCTGGTCGTGATCCCGGTGCTGTACTACGCGGCGATGCGCAACCGCCTCGCCCGGCTCAAGGAGGAAGACTGATGGCGCTCAACGTCAACAAATTCGTGCGCATCTTCGCCGGCGCCTTCGTGCTGATCTCGCTCGCGCTCGGCGTGGAGGGCTCGCCGCTGTTCGTGAACAAGAACTTCCTGTGGTTCACCGTCTTCGTCGGCGCCAACCTGTTCCAGAGCGGCTTCACCGGCCTGTGCCCGCTGGAGAACATCCTGCGCAGGTGCGGCGTGAAGGACTGACCGGACCGCCGCCCGCGGGCGGGATAGAATGGGCTCCCTTCCATTCCACCCGCCCGTCATCATGAAAGACAGAAGCGGCCGCGACGACCGGCGCCTCGACCGCCGCATCCCGATCGGCTGCCCGGCGCTGATCCACCTCGGCGAAGGACGGCGCATCCCCGCGAAGTGCATGGAACTCGGCGTAGGCGGCATGACGCTGCATGCCGCCTACGTGCCCGGCGAGGGCGAGGTGCTCGAGGTCGCGGTCGCCGCGCCGGAGGGCGGGATCGAACGGCCGCCGCTGGTGGCCCGGCTGCGGGTGAAGCGCTGCAATGCGCTGGGCGGCGGCATGTACGAGATCGGCGGGGCGATCGTGCGCGTGGTCGGCTGAACCGGCCCGCGTCCGGGCGGCCGGTCCGGCCTTCTGCCCGGCAGCGCTCAGGCCGCTTCGCGCAGCGGTTCGAGGCGCGCCTGGAACAGCCGCGTCAGCGCGCTGTGCGGCCGGGTGGTCAGGCGCTCGGCGACGAGCGCGCCGGCCGCCGGCAGGGCGGCGCGGCGTGAGCAAGCGGGGCGCCGCTCAGCCGCCGCTGCGGCGCAGCGCCAGCCAGGCCGAGAAGGCGATCACCGCGCAGAAGCACAGCAGCGACCAGTTGGCCAGCGACAGGCCGAGAAAGGTCCAGTCGATCGTGGCGCAGTCGCCCGCGCCGCGAAAGATCATCGGCAGCGACTGGCCGAGCGGGAAGCTCTCCAGCAGGTACTCCAGGCCGGGGCCGCATTCCGGGATCTCCGGCGGATTGAGCTGCATCCAGCTCTGGCGCGCGGCGACGCCGGCACCGGCGAGTGCGGTGATGCCGGTGAGCAGGGCATACACCCGCGCTCCCGTGGCGGCCGGGCCGTGCAGGGCGGCGATCAGCGCGATCAGCGCGACGGCCACGAAGGCATAGCGCTGCATGATGCACATCGGGCAGGGCTGCAGGCCGACGACGTGCTGCAGGTAGAGGCCGCCGCCGAGCAGACCGACGCAGATGGCGAAGAGCGCGAAGAACAGGGTACGGGCCGGCAGGCGGCAGATTTGCTGGAGCAGTGACATCGGAGCGGAGGATCGTCGTTGGTGGTTGATCGGTCGTGCGGCGCGGACCCGGGCCGGCGGCGACGCGATTGTAGGCGATGAAGTCCGCCAGCCTTTCGCGCGCCCCGCTTTGGCGCGCATTTCCCGCGCAAGTTCCGCGCTCGCCGGACTGCCTTCGCGTCGCCGCGCCGGCCTTGCACGGCCGGCCCGTTCCGCAGGAGCAGGGCGGCGCTCCGCAACCCCCGCCCGGGCGAGGACGGGCCCCCTTCCGGCGGCCGGGCAGGCGCTCAGATTTCGGCTGGCGGCAGGGCGTCGTCGTCGAGCGCGGCCTGCAGCATGTCGATGAAGGCGCGGGTCTTGGCCGGCATCAGGCGGCGCCCCGGAAACACCGCCCAGGCGGTGTGCGAAGGCAGGCACCAGTCAGGCATCACCCGGCGCAGTTCGCCGCGGCGCACGCGCGGATTCGCCGCGAACTCCGGCACCGCAGCGATGCCGGCGCCGGCGCGCGCCAGGCGGATCAGCAGTTCCGGCGAGTTCGCCGTGGTGCGCCCCGGCGGCACGCCTTCCCAGCGCTGCGGGCCGCGCTGCAGGAGCCAGGGGATGGGGTCGCCGCTGCGGGCGAGCAGGCGCAGGGCCTCGTGTTCGCCGAGATCGTCGGGCGACAGCGGCTCGCCGTGCTCGGCGAGGTAGGACGGCGCGGCGTACAGGCCGTGGGGAAAGACGGCGATCCGCCGCGCGGCGAGCAGCGAGTCGTCGGGCAGGGTGCCCATGCGCAGCGCGACGTCGAAGTTCTCTCCCAGCAGGTCGACCCGCCGCGGCGACAGGTCCAGTTCCAGCGAGATGTCCGGATGCATCGCGATGAAGGCGGCGAGCATGTCGGTGAGCAGCAGGTTGGCGAAGTCGCTCGGCATCGACACGCGCAGCCGGCCGCGGGGCCGCGCCTGGCGATGTTCGGTCAGCGCCCGCACCGCGTCCACCTCGGCGGCGACCTGATGCGCATGCTCGAGCAGGTGGTGGCCGAACTCGGTGAGCGTCAGCCGGCGGGTGGTGCGCAGCATCAGGCGTTCGCCCACGCGCTCTTCCAGCAGCGCGATGCGGCGCGACACGGTGGACTTGGGCAGGCCGAGCCGTTCGGCGGCGCGGCTGAAGCTGCCGGCATCGGCGACGCGGGCGAAGATCAGCAGGTCGTTGGGTTCGAACTGTTCCATGGTCGGGACAATGTAATCCGTTTTTCGATCTTATGTGAGCGTGTTGGCAAGATTAAAGTGTGTCTCACCCAATCTCGTTCAGCACAGAGGACCGACACATGAACATCCTGCAGATCAACTCCAGTGCCCGCCGCGAAGGCGCCAACTCCACCCGCGTCGCCAACGACGTCGCCGCCCGCCTGCTGGCGGCCAACGCCGGCGCGAAGCTGTCGGTGCGCGACCTCGCCGCCGACCCGGTGCCGGTGCTCGACGAAGCCGGCCTCGGCGCGCTGTTCACGCCGGCCGGGCAGCGCACGCCGGAACAGGCTGCCCGCGTGGCGCTGTACGACGCGCTGATCGCCGAGGTGCAGGCGGCCGACGTGCTGGTGCTCGGCGTGCCGATGTACAACTTCACCGTGACCGCCCAGTTCAAGAACTGGATCGACGCGATCGCCCGCGCCGGCGTCACTTTCCGCTATACCGAGAATGGCCCCGAGGGCCTGCTGACGGGCAAGAAGGTGTTCGTCGCACTGGCGCGCGGCGGCCTGTACCGCGGCACCGAGCGCGACACCCAGGTACCCTACCTGAAGACGGTGCTCGGCTTCCTCGGCATGACCGACGTGCGCTTCATCTACGCCGAGGGCCTCAACATGGGTCCCGAGGCGGCGCAGAAGGGCTTTACCCAGGCGGCCGCGGATCTGGAAGCCGCGCTCGCCTGACGGTCCGGCGTGCGGGGCGCCGTCCGGTGCCCCGCCGCGATCCGATGACGGCGGGCCGCTCCCGGCGGCCCGTCTTTTCAGGAGGAGGAACATGACGATCCAGACCGCACCTCGCACCGAACAGGTCGCCCATCCCCGCAGCGTCGAGCGCCTGGTGGCCGGCAAGGCGACCTCCGATGGCGCCGGCGTGAAGCTCACCCGGGTGCTGACGCAGCCGCTGCAGCGCAGGCTCGATCCCTTCCTGATGCTCGATGCCTTCGGCAGCGACCGCCCCGACGACTACATCGCCGGTTTCCCCGATCATCCGCACCGCGGCTTCGAGACCATCACCTACATGATCGCCGGCCGCCTGCTGCATCGCGACAGCGCCGGCCACGAGGGCCTGCTGGAAAACGGCGGCGTGCAGTGGATGACCGCCGGCCGCGGCGTGATCCACTCGGAGATCCCGCAGCAGGAAGAAGGCATGATGGAAGGCTTCCAGTTGTGGCTGAACCTGCCCGGCCGCGACAAGATGTGCACGCCCTGGTACCGCGATTTCGCCGCCGGCGAACTGCCGCGCTTCGCCACCGCGGAGGGTGTCGAGGCGACGGTGATCGCCGGCGGGAGCCACGGCGTCGCCGGCGCGGTGACGCGCGAGGCGACCGCGCCGCTGTACCTGGACCTGCACCTGCCCGCGGGCAGCCGTTTCGCCCAGGCATTGCCGGCGGGGCACAACGCCTTCGTCTATGTGTATCGCGGCGAGGGGGACGTGGGCGGCACCGCGGTGCCGGTGCAGCGCATGGCCATCCTCGCCAACGACCCGCAGGCCGACGGCGTGGTGATCGAGGCGCGGCAGGATGCCAGGGTCCTGCTGATCGCCGGCCAGCCGCTGGACGAGCCGATCGCGCAATACGGGCCGTTCGTCATGAATACCGAGCAGGAGATCTATCAGGCGCTGAGCGATTTCCGCGACGGCCGGCTGGCGGCCTGAGATCCCGGGCCGGCGCCCCGCTTCCGCCGCGGGAGCGGCGCCGGCCCTGTTCTTGCGCCGGCCGGGCCGTGCGGCATGAAGCCCGCGCCGCGGGACGCGGTCAGGTCTGGTCCGGCAGCGGGGCGTCCGCCGCCAGTTCGGCCAAGGCCGCGACCTGCGCCCGGACGGGCTCCGGCACCGCTTGTTCGCCGGCCAGCATCGCGCGGATGATCGCGGCGTTGTCGGCCACCGACGGCGTATCGGGCAGGCCGGGGAGCGGCGGGGCGCCGCCTTCCTCTGCCGGCACCGCGATGCGCCCTTCGCCGTCGGCATACACCTTCAGTTCGGGGCAGCGCCGCGGATTGGCGTAGATCTCGCCTTCGGTGCCGCGCAGCAGCATCGCCCGGCCGCCATCGCGGCGCAGGAAGCCGTCCATGCGCTCGAGGTATTCCGGATGCGTCACCGCCACCACCCGCACGCTGCGCCCGATCGCCGGGTCCAGCAGCTTGGCCATGGTGTGGCCGCTGCCGCGCACGCCCATGCGCGGACGCAGCGACAGCAGGCGGTCGAGCCCCGGCAGCAGTTGATCGACGCGCAGGCAGGCCAGCCGCGAGGCGGCCAGTTGCGCCGCGGCCGACGCGGCGTTGGCCGCGGGCTCGATGCCCAGCGCGGCGAGCAGTCCGAAGGGGCTCACCCGGGTCTCGAAGTCGTGCCGCCCCTGGATCAGCACCGGCACGCCCCGGCGCGCCAGCAGCAGGGCGACCAGCGGCATCAGGTTGGGCTGCCGGCGCGCGCCGTTGTAGGTCGGCAGCACCACGCAGCGCGGGCCGGCCGGCACCGCGACCTGGGCGCAGCGCGCGTCCATCGCCTGCTTGAAGCCGAGCAGTTCGTCCAGCGATTCGCTCTTCACCCGCAGCGCGATCAGGATCGCGCCGAGTTCGAGGTCGGGCACCTTGCCGTCGAGGATGTCGCCGAACAGGTCCGCCGCGGTGGGAATGTCGAGCGGCCGCGAGCCCTTGGCGCCCCGGCCGATTTCCTTGATGATGGGTCCGTAGTTCATCGCGCGATTATTCAAGGAGGACGGCGTAAATGGAAGTCGGATTCATCGGACTCGGCTTGATGGGGCGTCCCATGGCACTCAACCTGCTGAAGGCGGGGCACCGGGTGCATGTGTGGAGCCGCCGCCGGGCGTCGATGCAGCCCTTGCTGGAGGCCGGTGCCACCGGCTGCGCCAATGCCGCCGAAGTCGCGCACCGGGCGCCGGTGACGATCAGCATGGTGGCCGACGCGCCCGACGTCGGGCAGGTCACGCTCGGTCCGGGCGGCGTGGCCGACGGCGCGAAGCCCGGCCACGTCCATATCGACATGAGCACGATCGCGCCCGCCGCGGCGCAGGACATCGCCGCGCGCCTGCGGGAAAGAGGGATCGTCGCCCTCGATGCTCCGGTTTCGGGCGGCGAAGCGGGTGCCATCGCCGGTACGCTGACCATCATGGTGGGCGGCGACGAGGCGGCGTTCGGCATGGTGAAGCCGCTGCTCGGGGCCATGGGCGGGTCGGTGACGCGGATCGGCGCGGCGGGCGCCGGCCAGGTGGCCAAAGCCTGCAACCAGATCATCACCGGCGTGGGCATCGCGGCGGTGGCCGAGGCGCTGAACTTCGCGGCCAGCAGCGGCGTGGATGGCGGCAGGGTGCGCGAGGCGCTGCTCGGCGGCTTCGCCTATTCGAAGATCCTCGAGAACCACGGCCAGCGCATGCTGGAGCGCAACTTCAGGCCCGGCTTCAAGGCATGGATGCACCAGAAGGACCTGCGCATCGTCATGGAGGAGGCGCACCGGCTCGGCCTCGCGCTGCCGTCGGCAGCCGCGGCCGCGCAATTGTTCAACGCGATGGCCGGCAGCGGCCTCGGCGACGAGGACTCGGTGGCGATGCTGAAGCTGCTCGAGCGCATGAGTGGAGGGCCGGGGCAATGAGCGGCGCAAAGATGAAGGTGGGCTTCGTCGGCCTCGGTGCCATGGGGGCGCCGATGGCCGGCCATCTGCTGGCGGCCGGGCATGACCTGGCGGTGTGGGCGCGGCGGCCGGAATCGACGGCGCCGCTGGCGCGGGCCGGCGCGGCGGTGTGCGATACGCCGGCGGCGCTGGCCGCGCGCAGCGACGTGGTGGTCAGCATCGTCACCGCCAGCGCCGACGTCGAAACGCTGGCCTTCGGCGCGCAGGGGCTGGCGGCGGGCTTTCGCCCCGGCGCCATCCATGTGGACATGAGCACCATCGCGCCGGCGACCGCGCGCGCACTGGCCGCCCGCTATGCGCAGCAGGGCGTGGGCTGGGTCGATGCGCCGGTGTCGGGCGGTGCGCAGGGCGCGATCGACGCCGCGCTGGCCATCATGGCCGGCGGCGAAGAGGCGAGCCTGCAGGCGGTGATGCCGCTGCTCGAGGCGATGGGCAAGCGCATCGTCCATATCGGGCCGGCAGGCGCGGGCCAGGTGGCCAAGGCTTGCAACCAGATGATCATGGTGTCGGCGATCCAGGCTTGCGCCGAGGCCATGCAGCTTGCCGCCGCCCACGGGCTGGACCTCGCCGCGGTGCGCCATGCGCTTGCCGGCGGCTCGGCGGGCTCGCGCGTGCTCGACGTGATGGGCGAACGCATGGTGAAGCGCGACTTCCGGCCCGGCATCGAGGCCCGCCTGCACCACAAGGATTTCGGCATCCTGATGAACGACGCCTCGCGCCTGGGAGTGCCGCTGCCGGTGGCGGCGCAGGTATGGCAGCAGCTCAATGCGCTGATGGCCAGCGGCTGGGGGCGCGAGGACACTTCCATCCTGCTGCACGTGCTGGAGCAGGCCGCCGGCGGCAGGGAGGCAGCGTGAGCGCCGCCGCCCGGCCGCCCGAAGGGGGCGCTCGTTCCAGGGCCGGCTTTGCGCAGCCGGCCCGTTCCGCGGGCGCAGAGCAGTGCTCTGCAAGATCCCTGCACTACCCTCTCCGAGGGCGTGCGAGGGCGGCGGGGTTGCGCGACGCCCTGCTTCGCGCCGCCCGAGCGGGCCGGCTGTGCAAAGCCGGTTCCCCGTCGCGTAGCGACAGGGCGAGTCCAATACGTCCGCGGCTGGTCGTCGCCGGCCTTTTCCTTGCGCTGCTGCAGGGCTGCGCGGTGGTCGCGGTGGCCGACGCCACGGTGACCGTCGCCGCCACCGCGGTGAAGGCCGGGGCCGCGGTGACCGGCATGGCGGTCGATGCGGTCGCCGCCGGCGTCGATGCGGCAACCGGTGGGGACGACGACGGGAAAGAGGAGTGAACGCGGGGTTGCGGCGGGCCGGGATCAGCCGGACGTCCGCAGCGGCTTCCCGTACCACTTGAAGCGCTCGAGCACCTCCGCCATTTCCTCGTCCGACAGCAGCACCGGCGGGCCGAGCTGGCAGGTGCGCCAATACTGTTCGCACAGGGTCTCGAACTCGATCGCCAGCGCCAGCGCATGATCGAGGTTGCGGCCGTGCACCACCATGCCGTGGTTGGCGAGCAGGCAGGCGCGGCGGCCCCGCAGCGCCGCCACCGCGGCATCGGACAGGGCCCGGGTGCCGAAGGTGGCGTAGCGCGCGCAGCGCACGGTGCCGCCGCCGAAGCGGGCGATCATGTAGTGGAAGGGCGGGATGTCGCCGCGCTGGCAGGCCAGCGCGGTGGCGAAGGGCGCGTGAGCGTGCAGGATGGCGCCGGCGTCGGGGAAGGCGGCATAGACGGCGCAATGCAGCTGCCATTCCGACGAGGGCAGGAGTGCGCCGTCGAAGCGGCCGTCGGCGCGCACGACGACCATGTCCTGCGGCGTGCAGCTTTCGGCCGGCAGGCCGCTCGGCGTGATCAGCAGGCCGTCGGCCTGCGGGTCGCCGCCGAGCCGTGCGCTGGCATTGCCGGCGGTGCCGGCGTTGAGCCGGGCGGCAGCCATCGCGCGCGCGGTCTCCAGCAGCGCAGCGCGCAGCGCGTCGGCGTCTTCGGGCTTCATCGGGCCTGCTCCGGGTAGAGGCCGTGCAATTCGCCGGGGGCGGCGATTCCGCGCTCGGTGATGATGCCGGCGATCAGTCGCGCCGGCGTCACGTCGAAGGCGGGATTGGCCGCCGCCGCGTCGTGGGGTGTGAGGCGCAGTTCGGCGACGCGCCCGTCGTTGCCGATTCCGCGCACGACGCGCAACTCGTCGGCATCGCGGTCTTCGATCGGGATGCGCGTGCCGTCCGCGCAAGCGAAATCGAGCGTGGAATGAGGCGCGGCGACGTAGAAGGGCACGCCGGCTTCGCGCGCCGCCAGCGCCTTCAGCAGGGTGCCGACCTTGTTCGCGGTGTCGCCGTTGGCGGCGATGCGGTCGGCGCCGGTGATCACCACGTCGACCTCGCCGCGGGCAAGCAGCAGCCCCGCCGCGTTGTCGGCGATCAGCGTGTGCGGCACGCCGGCCTGGCGCAGTTCCCATTCGGTGAGCAGGCCCTGGTTGCGCGGCCGGGTCTCGCTCACCAGCACCTCCACTGCGATGCCTTGTACATGCGCTGCATACACCGGCGCGAGTGCGGTGCCGGCGCCGCAGGTGGCGAGCCAGCCTGCGTTGCAGTGCGTCATCACCCGCACGCGGCCTTGGCGGCGGGCGATTCCGGCGAGCAGGGCCAGGCCGTGCCTGCCGATGGCGGCGCAGGTGGCGGCGTCGTCGTCGGCGATGGCGTCCGCCTCGCGCCATGCCGCGTCCCGGCGCGAGCCGGGGGCGAGGGGGCGGAGGACGCGCTCCATGCGCGCCAGCGCCCACTGAAGGTTGACCGCCGTGGGGCGGGTGGCGCCGAGCGCGGCGAGCGCGCGGTCGAGCACTTCGTTGCCGCTTCCGTCGGCGGCGAGTGCGATGGCCACGCCGTAGGCGGCGGTCGCGCCGATCAGCGGGGCGCCGCGCACCCGCATCATGCGGATGGCTTCGGCGACCTCGCCGACGCTTTCCAGCCGCCGGGTCTCGCCGCGAAAGGGCAGCAGCGTCTGGTCGAGGATGGCGATGGCGTCGCCATCGCGCCGCAGCGTGGCGACGGGCGGGCGAAAAGGCGGGTCGGGGCGGGCGGTGTCGTGCATGCCCGCCATTCTAATCACTGCCGTCGCCGGCCGGCGGCTGCCCGCCGTGGGCCGGTGGCGTCCGCCGTCGGGCCTTCCCCGAACCTTCGCCGGCACCGGTGTCCGGCGGGCGACGCGCGTAGTGATTCATCCCTGTCGCCGGCAGCGCACGGGTTTGCGAGAATGTGCGCTCCCCGCACCAAGAATGCCGGAGCGCCGCCATGCCGACCTTCCCCGCCCCGATCGAATCGCGCCTGCCCGGTGTCGGCACCACCATCTTCACCGTCATGTCCCGCCTCGCGCAGGAGTGCGGGGCGATCAACCTGTCGCAGGGCTTTCCGGACTTCAATGCGGAAGACGTCCTGTTCGAGCGCGTGGCGCACTGGATGCGGGCCGGCCACAACCAGTACGCGCCGATGGCGGGTTGCCTGCCGCTGCGCGAGGCCATCGTGCGCAAGGTGGCGACGCTGTACGGCACCGCCTACGAGGTGGAATCCGAAGTCACGGTGACCGCCGGCGCCACCCAGGCGCTGTTCACCGCGGTGACGGCCTGCGTGCGGCCCGGCGACGAGGTGATCGTGTTCGAGCCGGTGTACGACTCCTACGTGCCGGCGATCGAGCTGGCCGGCGGCCGCGCCGTGCGCATGCGCCTGGCCGCGCCCGACTACCGCCCCGACTGGGACGCGGTCGCCGCCGCCGTCGGGCCGCGCACCCGCATGATCATGATCAACTCGCCGCACAACCCGACCGCCACCGTGTGGTCCGCGACCGATCTCGACCGCCTTGCCGCCATCACCCGCGGCACGGGCATCGTGGTGGTGGCGGACGAAGTGTACGAGCACATCGTCTTCGACGGCGCCGGCCACGCGAGCTGCGCGGCGCATGCGGAACTGGCGGCGCGCAGCTTCGTGGTGTCGAGCTTCGGCAAGACCTACCACATCACTGGCTGGAAGGTGGGCTACGTGGTAGCGCCGCGCGAACTGATGGCGGAGTTCCGCAAGGTGCACCAGTTCAACGTGTTTACGGCGAATACGCCGGTGCAACTCGCGCTGGCCGACTACATGGCCGACGGATCTCGGCATCTCGCGCTGGCGGCCTTCTACCAGGCCAAGCGCGACTTCTTCCGGGATGCGCTGGCAGGCTCGCGCTTCGAACTGCTGCCCTCGCGCGGCACCTATTTCCAGTTGGCGCGCTACGGGGCGATCTCGGACGAGAGCGACGCCGCATTCTGCAGCCGGCTGACGCGCGACGTCGGCGTCGCCGCGATTCCGGTGTCCGCCTTCTTCGCCGACGGCCGCGACGAACGGGTGATCCGCTTCTGCTTCGCCAAGAACGAGGCGACCCTGGCGGCGGCTTGCGAGCGCCTCGTCCGGGTGTGAGCGGGCCGCGTGCTAACATTCGCGGCTCGTCATCCGCTGCGACCGCCGCCGTGCGCAATCTGCTGATCTTCCTGTTGGCCCTGTGGGGAATCTGGTGGATACGGCGTGCCATCAGGCGCGCCGGCGAGGGGCGGGCGGCAGGCGGGGAGAAGGCCGGGAAGACCCGGCGCCGGGTCGAACACATGGTCGAATGCGCCCATTGCGGCGTCCACGTGCCCGAGAGCGAGGGCGTGCGTGATGGCGAACGTTTCTTCTGCAGCGAGGCGCATCGTCTTGCCGGCCCACGCAAGCGCGACTGAGGGACCGGCCGGCTGGGCGGGCGTCGATCGTTCGCGGCGCCTGTCGCTGCGCTATTTCAATTTCTTCCGTCTGCTGCTGGCGGGCATCTTCGTCGGCGGCGGGCAGAGTTTCGGGCTGGGCGGCGAGCACCCGTTCGCCTACGAGATCGCCTCCTTCGGCTACCTCGCGGCGGTGCTGTCGCTGGGCTTTCCCGATGCGGTGCGGCGCCTCGGCCTGGAGCGGGTGATCCTGCTGCTGATCCTCGCCGACGTGCTGGGCCTGTCGGTGATCATGTGGGCGAGCGGCGGCTACCGCAGCGGCATGCCGGTGCTGATGATGGTGGTGCTGGCCGGCACCGGGCTGCTGGCCGAAGGCCGCATGGTGCTGTTCTTCGCCGCGCTGGCGACGCTGTCGGTGCTGCTCGAGAACGCCTGGCGCTTCGCGGCGGGCGGCCAGCCGGGCGACTTCCTGCAGGTCGGCATCTTCTGCACCGGCTTCTTCGGCATCGCCATCGTGTCGCGCCGGCTGGCGCTGCGCGCCCAGGTCAACGCCTTGCTGGCGGCCGAGCGCGGCCAGGCGCTGGCGCGCCAGCAGGCAGTCAATGAACGCATCATCCGCGACATGCACGACGGCGTGATCGTGGTGGGGGTGGATGGCCGCGCGCTGCAGATCAATCCGCAGGCGGCGATGCTGCTCGGCGTGTCGCGCCTCGAAGGCCGGCTGCTGGCCGAGGTCGACCCGGTGTTCGAGGAGGCGCTCGCGCGCGGCGACGGCCTGGGGCCGCGGGTGCTGCGGCTGGGGCCCGCCGGGCGGCTGATGCGCTGCCGCACGGTGCGCAGCGAGGCCGGAGGCGCCACGGGCGAAATCCTGATCTACCTGACCGATTTCGAGGACGTGGAGCGCCAGATGCAGCAGCTCAAGCTCGCCGCGCTCGGGCGGCTGACCGCCAGCATGGCGCACGAGATCCGCAATCCGCTGTCGGCCGTCACGCAGGCGGCCGAACTGCTGTGCGAGGAAAAGCGCGCCGACATGCAGGCGCGGCTGGCGCGCATCATCAACGACAACGCGCATCGCATCGAACGCATGATCCGCGACGTGCTCGCGCTCGGGCGCCGCGAGCATGCCGTGCCCGAGGCGCTGCCGCTGGCCGCGTTCGCCGCCGAGGTGATCGACGCCCGCGTGCTGACCGACGAGACGGAGCGTGCAGTGTATGCGCTGGACATCGGCGCCGGGTTCACGCTGGGCATCGATCGCGCCCACCTGCACCAGATCCTCGACAACCTGCTCGCCAATGCGCGCCGCTACTGCAGCGGCCAGCCCGGCTCGGTGCGCCTGTACGCCGAGCCGCTGGCCGGCGGGCGCGTGGCGCTGCACGTCGCCGACGACGGCCCCGGCATCGACGCAGCGACCCGCAGCCATCTTTTCGAACCCTTCTTCACCACGCACGCCAAGGGCACCGGGCTGGGACTCTACATCGCCCGCGAACTCGCCGAGGCCAACGATGCCGAGCTGGAACTGCACGGCGAGGGGCCCGGTGCCGATTTCGTGCTCACCGGACGGAGCCGACCATGAGCGTCATCGAGCGCCGCAACCGCCCCGACAGCATCGACGTCCTCGTCGTCGACGACGAGGAGGACATCCGCGAACTGCTCGAACTCTCGCTGCTGCGCATGGGACTGGCCTGCGACGCCGCCGGCGGCGTGGCCGAGGCGCGCGAACGGCTCGCGCAGCGGCGCTATCGCCTGTGCCTGACCGACATGCGCCTGCCCGACGGCGACGGCCTCGAACTCGTCGAATACATACAGGGCAACCTGCCGGGCCTGCCGGTGGCGGTGATCACCGCCTACGGCAGCATCGAGACGGCGATCCGCGCGCTCAAGCTCGGCGCGTTCGACTTCGTCACCAAGCCGGTCGAGCTGAAGGCGCTGCGCGAACTGGTGACGCACGCGCTGAAGCTCGAACCCAGGGCCGCGCCGCTGCCGCCCGGCCGCAGCCTGATCGGCCATTCGCCGGCCTTCGAGCAGTTGCGCGCGCAGATCGGGAAGCTCGCCCGCAACCAGGCGCCGGTCTTCATCCGCGGCGAATCCGGCACCGGCAAGGAGGTCATCGCGCGCCTGATCCACGGCCTGGGGGCACGCGCCGCCGGACCCTTCGTGCCGGTCAATTGCGGCGCCATCTCGCCGGACCTGATGGAGAGCGAGTTGTTCGGCCACCGCAAGGGCAGCTTCACCGGCGCCAGTTCCGACAAGGAGGGGCTGTTCCAGGCGGCGCGCGGCGGCACGCTGTTCCTCGACGAGGTGGGCGAACTGCCGCTGGGCATGCAGGTCAAGCTGCTGCGCGCCATCCAGGAGCGGGCGGTGCGGCCCGTCGGTGCGCATGCCGAGGAGCCGGTCGACGTGCGCATCCTGTCCGCCTCCCACCAGGACCTGTCGCGCCTGGTCGCCGACGGCAAGTTCCGCCAGGATCTGTATTTCCGCATCAACGTCATCACGTTGCGCGTGCCGCCGCTGCGCGAGCGCGCCGAGGACATCCCCGAACTGGCCGAGCACATCCTCGCCAGGGTGGCCGAACGCGAAGGCGGCGCGCCGCGGCGGTTGTCGCCCGATGCGCTCGCCGCGCTGCGGGGCCATGCCTTTCCCGGCAACGTGCGCGAACTCGAGAACCTGCTCGAGCGCGCCTGCGCGCTGTGCGAGGGAGAAACCATCGGTGCCGCGGACATCGACCTGCAGCCCGCCGACGGCCTTGCCCCGCCGCCGCCCGAACGGGAGGCGCCCGTCGCCGAGGGCGGCGAGGAGAGCGGTGATGTCAGCGACGACGAGCGCCAGCGCATCCTGCGGGCGCTGGACGAGACGCGCTGGAACCGCTCCGCCGCGGCGCGCAATCTCGGCATGACGCTGCGGCAACTGCGCTACCGGCTGCAGAAATGGGGCCTGGAGTAGGGCCGGCGGGGAGTGCGCGGGCCGCGCGGCTCGAAGGGAGCGGATGGCGGGCGCGGCTGCGGCTCAGTCCGGTCGCGCCGTGGTGCGGGCCGTGATGGCCGGGTTCGTGCGGATCGCCTTCCATGTGCCGTGGATGCCGATCCCGGATGGACGGACCGGCCGCCGCGTCACTCCAGCTTGCGCAGGTATTCGCGGGTGAACATGCGTTCGGGAAGGTCGCGCACGGCCATGCTGTCGTAGGTCAGCACCGATACGTCGCCCTTCTTCAGCGCGTCCTCCATCACCAGCCGGGTCGGGCGCACGCGGCCGGCCATCTCGCGGAAATCCTCGTAGCGGCAGGTTTTCAGCAGGCGGCCGGACAGGGCGTAGAACTCCGCCTTCACCGGGCGGCCGTCCTTTTCATTCACCCAGTATTTCACCTTCGCATAGGTTACGCCGCGATCGACCGCCGTCAGGTCCATCACCAGCGCGGGCTGGCCGTTGATGGTGTCGCGGCCGACGATGCGCGGCGAATAGTCGCCGGCGAAGTTGGCGCGCGCCAGGTCGCCGTTGGCCACCTGGCCGGTGAGCCGCTGGGCGAGGGACAGGCGGACCGGCTGCGACACGCTGGGCATGAAGATCCACAGGTCGCGGCCGCGCAGCAGCAGTGCCTGGCCGCGGTCGGTGGCCGGTTCCAGCGTCATGACGATCGTGTTCTCGTTGCCGCGCGACAGCACGCGGAACTTGCGCTCGTCGCCCGGCTGCCCGTCGCTGCTGCTCTTGACGAGGATCTCGGTCTGGAAGCTCTCGCGCGGAAAGCGGATCTCGTCGGCGCGCACCACGGCGCGCACCGCCGCCTCGTCCACCTCCGCGGCGGGCTCGGCTGCCGTCTGGGCCGAATCCTGGGCGCGGGCGAGGCCGGTCGCGAATCCGGGGACGAACAGGCTGCCGGCGAGGCCGGCGAGGAATGCGCGGCGGGATCGTGTGCTTCGGGTCATGAATGCTATCCTAGTTGCGTTTTCATCAGGAATTGGCCGCATCGATGTCGATTGTCCGGGTCGAACATGTCAGCAAGCATTATCGCCTCGGCGATCAGGACGTGCAGGCGCTGACCGATATCTCGCTGTCGATCGAGCCCGGTGTGTTTCTCGCCATCGCCGGGCCGTCGGGCAGCGGCAAGTCGACCCTGCTCAACATCATCGGCTGCATCGACACGCCGACCGACGGCAAGGTCATCATCGACGGCCACGACGTTTCCGGCCGCACGCCCGACCAACTGGCCGATCTTCGTGCCCGTACTATCGGCTTCATTTTCCAGACCTTCAACCTGTTGCCGGTGCTCTCGGCGGAAGAGAACGTCGAATACCCGCTGCTGCAACTGCGCGAGCTGTCCAGGGCGGAGCGCCGCGAGCGCGTCAGCTATTACCTCGACATGGTGGGGCTGACGAAATATGCCGACCACCGGCCGAACCAGCTTTCCGGCGGCCAGCGCCAGCGGGTCGCGATCGCCCGGGCGCTGGCCACGCATTCCAAGATCGTGCTCGCCGACGAGCCCACGGCGAACCTGG
The DNA here is from genome assembly GCF_002354895.1 of Thauera sp. K11. Classification (NCBI taxonomy): domain Bacteria; kingdom Pseudomonadati; phylum Pseudomonadota; class Betaproteobacteria; order Rhodocyclales; family Zoogloeaceae; genus Thauera; species Thauera sinica. Next base: position 3,269,498 of record NZ_CP023439.1, on the reverse strand, counting down.
ACAGCAAGACCGGGACCGGCATCCTGCGGCTGATGCGCGAGATCAACCGCAAGTCGGGCACCACCTTCGTGTTTTCCACTCACGACCGCAAGGTCATGAACATGGCGGACCGTCTGGTGCGCATCGCCGACGGGCAGATCACCGCGCTCGGCATGCGTTCGGACAACCGCTGGATTTTCGTGCAGGATCGCCGCCCCGCGGGCGAAGACGATCCGGAAGTCTAGGGAGTTCCTTTCGATGCGTCTCGTGAAGGCGGCCGTGATGGCCGCGATGTGCGGCTGGGGTGCGGTCGCGGCGGCGGCCGATGATGCCATGGACGATGCGCAGATCGATGCGCTGCTCAAACCCGCTGCCGCGCCCGGAGCCGGGGCTTCTGCCACGAAGCTGACCGGTGCCGCGGAATTCGGCGCGGCCTATACCCTGCCGGACCCCGGGCACTGGTCGAAGTTGCGCGCCCGCGTCGAACTGGGCGCTGGAGGGCGCCTGAACGATACGGTGAAATGGAAGCTGTCCGCGCGCGCCGATGCGGACGCTGCCTACGACCTCGAGCGCAATCACTATCCCGGCGACGTCCGCCGCAACCAGCGCAACGATGCCTCCATCCGCGAAGCCTACGTCGATGTCGGCGCCGGCGACCTGGAATTCCGGCTGGGCCGGCAGCAGATCGTGTGGGGCGAGATGGTCGGCTTCTTCTTCGCCGACGTCGTTTCGGCGCGCGACATGCGGGAGTTCCTCCTGCCCGAACTCGAGAGCATGCGCATCGCCCAGTGGGCGGCGCGCGCCGAGTACTACGCGGGCGAGACGCACCTCGAGGCGTTGTGGATCCCGGTGGCGAGCTACGACAGGATCGGCAAGCCGGGCAGCGATTTCTATCCCTACCCGCTACCGGCCGGCACCCGCGTGCGCGAACGCACGCCCGACCGGAACGGCGAGAACGGCAACTGGGGCCTGCGGGCTTCGCGCCTCATCGGCGGCTGGGATTTCTCCGCGTTCTACTACAGCAGCCTGGACATCTCGCCGACGCTCAGCTTCAACCTCGAGACCAACGGTCTCGAACTGCGCCACGACCGCATCCGCCAGGTGGGCGGCACCTTCAGCAAGGATCTCGGCAGTTTCGTGCTGAAGGGGGAGGTCGTCCATACCCGGGGCCGCGGCACCAACACCCTCGATCCGCTCGGACGGCTCGGCGTGGTGAAGACGGACATGCTCGATTACGCGATCGGCGTCGACATCCCGGTCGAGGACGTATGGCGCTTCAACGTGCAGTACTTTGCCCGCGTGCTGGACGACCATCATCCCGACATGCAGGTGGACAGGGAAGAGCGCGGGGCCACCTTCCAGGTGGTGCGCGATCTGGGAAATCAGATGGAGGCCGAGTTTCTCGCCGCGTCGAGCCTGAATCGGCACGATCTCATGCTGCGCCCCAAGCTGACCTGGAAATTCGCCCCGGCCTGGCGCGGCATCGTGGGGCTGGACATCTTCGAAGGCCGGCCGACCGGGATGTTCGGGCGATTCGACGATCGCGACCGGGTCTATGTCGAAGTGAGGCGCTGGTTCTGAGCCACGCGGGGCTGCCGCGCGGCTGCGGAGGCGATGCGGTCCTGCTCAGGAACTGAGCAGGGCGCGATGCAGTTCGCTCAGCGCGGCCGGCGTCGGGAAGAGGCGGTAGAAGCTTCGGGCGGAGCTGTCGGCGTTGCCCGCGAAGCGCTTCACGAGCATGTCCAGCTTCTTCGCGCACAGGTGCAGCAGCACGGCCGGGGCACCGACGCGGGGGCAGGTGCGTTCCTGTCCGACGAGTTCATATCCGAGCAGCCGCTGGTAATAGCCGGCGTGGCGCGGGTGGACCTCGATGAATATGTCGCTCGTCTTGTGGACCATGCTCACCAGGATGTAGAGGATCTGCACCATGCCGGCCAGCGCTTCCTGCGAGCCTTTCTCCGGGTCCATCGCGAGGCGGGTGATTTCGCACACCCGCCCGCCTTTCCTGCGTACGGCGTCGACTTCCTTCTGGTAGAGCGTGTCGGCCATCAGGCCGGTTCCCGTATCGACGCCCAGGGTCATGGTGCCGACGAGGTGCTCGCCGCAGCAGGCGACGATCGTGGTGAGGCGTTCGTCGACATCCGCCGTCGGCCGGTACGCCTGCAGGCCGCGCGAGGCATACATGCGCTCGATCAGCCAGGCGGTCCGTGTCTTGAGTGCGTGCTCGCCGTCCAGGACCCGGATCTCGAAGCCGTCGCGGAAAAGTACGAAGTCGGGGTTGAAGCGGAAGACGCTGCCCTTGTCCTTGGGGTCGTCGAATTCTTGCGGGGCTGGCGAGAGCCCCTCCTCGCCGATCGGAAAGTGTCTTAGGTAGTGATACGCCTGGGCGCAGAATGGGGACATGGATGGATTCATGCTAGTGATCTGTCCTTCCCTCGGCGGCGGGGCGAGGTCAAGTCTTGTTGCAAACCTGCCGGACTCTAAACGTGCATTGTTTCGCCCGGCAGGCACACAGTGTAAGCGTTTGTGTATTTGTTCCTGTAGCAACAGGCGCCCATCTTCGTAGCATTGGGCTGATTGTCTGGGCGTATCATAGCGCCCGTTCGCATTCAGGGGGCCTTGATCATGAGCAACATCGCGTCGACGAAATCGGGAAAATGCTGCGGGCCGGTTGCCGCCGCGCTTGCTGCCGGGCTGCTGTCCGCCTGCGCGACGCAGTATCCGCCGGCACCTGCACTGTCCGCCGATCCCGATTACAACTACGTGATCGGTCCGGGGGACTCCGTCAATATCCAAGTCTGGCGCAATCCGGAATTGTCGACCACGGTGCCAGTGCGCCCGGACGGCAAGCTGACCGCGCCGCTGGTCGAGGACCTGCCGGCGATGGGCAAGGATTCCACCACGCTGGCGCGCGACATCGAAAAGGCGCTGGGCAAGTACATCCGCGATCCCATCGTCACGGTGATCGTCGGCAATTTCGTCGGCCCCTACAGCGAGCAGATCCGCGTCGTCGGCGAGGCGGCCAATCCCCAGGTGCTCGCCTACAAGCAGAAGATGACGCTGCTCGACGTCATGATCGCAGTCGGCGGCATCACCGACTTTGCCGACGGCAACGGTGCATCCATCCTGCGCACCGGCGAGGGCAACAAGCAGTACAGCGTGCGCATCCGCGACCTCATCAAGCGCGGCGACGTGTCGGCCAACGTCGAGATGCGGCCGGGCGACGTGCTCATCATCCCGCAGAGCTGGTTCTGATTCCGTCGTTTTCCTCTCCACCATCCGCGTGCCGCCGGACCATGCGTCCGGCGACGTGCCGACCTGAGCGGTATTGATTCATGGAAGAACTCGTAACACAGCTGATCGGCTATCTGCGGGGCATGTGGCGCTTTCGCTGGTGGGGGCTGGCGCTGTCCTGGCTGGTCGGCGTCGTCGGCTGCGCCATGGTCTACCTGATGCCCGACAAGTACGAATCGAGCGCGCGCATCTTCGTGGATACCCAGTCGGTCCTGCGTCCGCTGATGTCCGGCCTGGCGGTGCAGCCGAACATCGACCAGCAGGTCGCCATCCTCAGCCGCACGCTGATCAGCCGGCCGAACGTCGAAAAGCTGATCACGATGGCCGACCTCGACCTGGGAGTGCGCTCCCAGAAGGAGCGCGAGGCGCTGATCGATTCGCTGAGCAACAGCCTGCAGATCCGCTCGGCCGACCGCAACAGCAACAACCTGTTCCTCCTGGCCTATGCGGACACGCAGCCCGCGCGCGCGCAGCGGGTGGTGCAGTCGCTCGTATCGCTGTTCGTCGAATCCGGCCTCGGCAGCAAGCGCCAGGACAGCGATGCCGCCCGGCGCTTCATCGAGGAGCAGATCAAGAGCTACGAGCAGAAGCTGATGGAGGCCGAGAACCGGCTGAAGGAGTTCCGGCTCAAGAACATGGCCCTGCTCGGCAGCAGCGCCGGGGACTTCGTCAGCCAGATCGGCAAGCTGCAGGAGCAGCTCGAACAGGCCAGGCTCGAACTGCGCGAGGCGGAGAATTCGCGCGACGCCATGAAGCAGCAGCTTCTCGGCGAGCCGTCCTCGCAGGAGATGGCGCCGCCCGTGGCGATGGCGACGCCCGAGATCGACGCCCGCATCGACGCGCTCAAGCGCAACCTCGACGACATGATGCAGCGCTATACCGAGCAGCACCCGGACGTGGCCGGTGCGCGCCGGGTGATCGCGCAGCTCGAGGAGCAGAAGAAGGAGCAGGTCGCGCAGTTGCAGCAGTCCGCGACCAGTGCGCCGATGAGCATCATGAGCGCGAATCCCGCCTTCCAGCAGCTCAAGCTGGCGCTGGCCGAAGCCGACGCCCGGGTGGCCTCGATGCGCGCGCGCGTGGGCGAGTACGAGAGCCGCATCCAGCAACTGAGCAATTCGGCCAGGATGGTGCCGGAGCTGGAGGCGGAAATGACGCAGCTCAACCGCGACTACGCGGTACACAAGAGCAACTACGATGCGCTGGTGGCCCGTCGGGAGTCCGCCAACATCGGCGTCGAGATGAGCGCGCAGGCCGGGATCGCCGAATTCCGCCTGATCGATCCGCCCACCCTGCCGACCAAGGCCTCGGCACCGAACCGCCTGCTGCTGCTGCCGCTGGTCGGCCTGGCGGCGCTGGTGGCCGGCGCGGCGCTGACCTTCCTGATCAGCCAGTTGCGGCCCGCCTTCAGCGATGGGCGTGCGCTTCGCGAGGCGACCGGCCTGCCCGTGCTGGGGACCGTTTCCATGCTGTCGACGCCGGAGCGCATCCGCGCCCGCCGCCGCGGCCTGCTGGTCTTTTCGGGCGGACTTGCGTCTTTCGTGGGAGCGGTCGCGATGGCGACGGTCGCGCTCATGGTGATCCAGCGTTGAACGGAACATAACGATGAGCCTGATCGAAAAAGCAGCACAACGCCTGGAAAAGCTCAAGCAGGCGGCGGGTGACGAGATCGACGTAGTCGAGCCCGTGGCCGCCGTCCGCCCGGAGCCACCGGCACCCGCCGCCGAGCCCGCGCCGGCCGTCCAGTCCTCCGCGGTACCGCGGCAGACGCCGCTGCCGGCCAATCCCGTCGTGTCCCGCAGCGTGGACATCGACCTCGAGCGTCTGCGCCACGTCGGCATGGTGACGCCGGAGCAGTCGCGCGGTGCGCTGGCCGACGAGTTCCGCGTCATCAAGCGGCCGCTGCTGCAGAACGCCACGGCCGCCGGCCCGACCGCGATCGACAACGGCAATCTGATCATGGTGACCAGCGCGCTGCCGGGCGAAGGCAAGTCCTTCACCGCCATCAATCTGGCGATCAGCATGGCGATGGAACTCGACCACACCGTGCTGCTGGTCGATGCCGACGTGTCCCGTCCCTCGGTGTTGCGCCATCTCGGCCTGCCGCCGGAACGCGGCCTGATGGACGTGCTTTCCGGCGAAGTGGACGACCTCGGCGAGGTGCTGCTGCGCACGAACATCGAGAAGCTCTCCATCCTGCCCGCCGGCATGCCGCACCCGCGCGCCACCGAACTGCTGGCCTCCGACAACATGAACCAGTTGCTGGAACAGATCGCCAAGCGCTACGCCGACCGTATCGTCGTGTTCGACTCGCCGCCCCTGCTCGTGACCACCGAGGCCCGCGTATTGGCCACCCACATGGGGCAGGTGGTGATGGTGGTCGAGGCCGAGCGCACCACCCAGGGCTCGGTCAAGCAGGCCCTGGCGACGATCGAGGCTTGCCCGATCAAGCTGATGGTGCTCAACAAGTCGCGCCGCTCGGGGCCGGGCTCCTATTACGGTTATGGATATGGCTATGGATATGGCGCCGAGGGCGGCCAGCAGGCGGCCTGACGCCGGGCGCCGGCCCGCGCTGCCGCTGCTGGCGGCGGCGGTGATGCTCGGCTCCGGCGCCGCCGCCGCGCAGACCACCATCGTCAGCCCGACGTTCGACGCCCGCCTGACATGGACCGACAACGCCAGCGCTTCCGGGCTCGGCGGGTTCGGTGGTCTGGGCGGGGGCCGCAGCGATCGCCGCGGCGCGGACTGGATCCTCGAACTGTCGCCCGGCATCTCGATGTCGCGCGACAGCGGGCGCCTGAGCGGCACGCTGAGCGCGAACTTCCGCAACCTGATGTATGCGAGCAGCGCCGACGACAATACGTCCTATCTCGCGCTCGCCGGCAACGGGACGTTCGAGGCCATTGAGGACATGCTCTTCATCGATGCCGATGCGTCGATCAGCCGCAACAACCTCTCGGTCTTCTCGACGCGCGGTCCGAACGACGAACTCGACGTGAGTTCGGACAACGAGACGCGCGTCTTCTCGCTGTCGCCGCGTTTCCAGTTCCGCATCGGCAACGACACCCGCGGCTCGCTGCAGTATCGCTGGCGCTGGGCGGATTCGGGCGCCTCCCGGCTTGCCGACCAGAACGAGAGCCAGTGGTCGGCGCAGATCTCCAATACGCAGATCACCGGCATCTTCGGGCTGGGCCTCGACTACAACCGCAGCTCGGGCGACTCCGACAACGCGTCCGGGGCGCTGGGCGGCGGTCCGGGCTCGGGTTCCGGGCTGCGCGGCGGCAAGACCCGCGAGATCGCCCGCGCCACGCTGTACGCCAAGGTCACGCCCGAATTCCGCCTGCGCGGCATCGTCGGCCGCGAATCGAACGACTACGGCAGCCGGGGCGAGCAGAGCAGCACGGTCACCGGCGGCGGCTTCGACTGGAATCCGACCAACCGCACCGCGATCTCCGGCACCGTCGAGCGGCGCATCTTCGGCCGCGGCTACGATTTCAGCTTCCAGCACCGGCTCGCGCGCACGACCCTGTTCGCGAGCTTCCGGCGCGACATCCAGTCGTCGCTGGATCTGGTCGCCGGCGGCGGCCTGCTCGACCCGTTGTTCCAGCCCCTGTTCAACGATCCCCTGCTGGTCGCGCTCTATCGCGACCCGCTGGTCCGGCGCGACGCGGTGCTGCTGCTCCTGCGGCGCCTGCGGGGCGACGTGCTGACCAACGCCTATTTCGTGAGCCGCGATTTCTCCGGCGGCGTCACCTACAGCCTGCCGCGCGGCGTGCTGTCGCTGACGCTCAGCCGCTCCGAGAATACGCGCCTGGGCTCGGCCGAGGGGCTCGGTCCGGTCGATGACTTCCGCAACTTCAACGACGTGAAGTCGAAGACGGTGACGCTCTCCTACAGCCATCGGCTGACGCCGCAGACCTCCCTGAGCACCTCGGTGAGCCGCTCGAATTCCGAGGGCAGCGGGGCGGCCGCGGCCGATTCGCAACGGACGTCGTTCGTGATCGGCCTGAGTTCCAGCCTCGGACCGAAGACCAGCGGTTCGCTGCAGTATCGCCATCAGCGCTCCGACGGCGACAGCTTCGGCTCCGGAACCAACGATTTCACCGAAAACGCGGTCACCGCCAGCGTTGGCATGCGTTTCTGACTGGGCAGCAGATGTACGAATCCTTCTTCAAGCTCCGCGGCAAACCCTTCCAGCTCAACCCCGATCCGGCGTTTTTCTTCGGCAGTCGCGGGCACAGGAGGGCGATGGCCTACCTGGAATACGGACTGCACCAGAGCGAGGGCTTCATCGTCATCACCGGCGAGATCGGTGCCGGCAAGACCACGATCGTGCGCAGCCTGCTCGAGCATCTGGACCCCGGCAAGGTGGTCGCGGCCAACCTCGTCAGCACCCAGGTCGACGCCAAGGACATCCTGCGCATGGTCGCGGCCGCGTTCGGCCTGCCCAACCGCTCGCTCGACAAGGCGGGGCTGCTGCTCGCGCTCGAAACCTTCCTCGTTTCGGTCACCGCCGCGGGCAAGCGGGCGCTGCTGATCGTCGACGAGGCGCAGAACCTGACCGCCGACGCGGTCGAGGAATTGCGCATGCTGTCGAACTTCCAGCTCGAGGATCATGCACTGCTGCAGAGCTTCCTGATCGGCCAGCCCGAGTTCCGCGACATGATGCAGGGCACCGAGATGCAGCAGTTGCGCCAGCGCGTCATCGCCTCCTACCACCTGGGCCCGCTGGACGCCGAAGAAACGCGCGCCTACATCGAGCACCGCCTCGGCCACGTCGGCTGGGACGGCGACCCGATCTTCGCGCCCGACGCGTACACCGCCATCTACGGCCACACCGGGGGCATCCCGCGCCGCATCAACACCTTGTGCGACCGCCTGCTGCTCGCTGCCTTCCTCGCCGAGCGCCATTCGATCGACGAGGCGGACGTCCGCGCCGTCATCGCCGAACTCGACGAGGAATTCGCCGCGCGCGAGGGCCGGACGGATGCCCGGCCGCTCCTGCGCGATGCCGTTTCGGGCGCCGGTGCCGGCCTCAACGTGCCCGAGATCCGCTTCGACGATCTCGCGCTCGATCGCCTGAGGGTCACGCCCGAGATGGCCGAGCAGGTCGCCGGCATGGCCGCCAGCTTCGACGTGCAGCGCATCGAAGCGCGGCTGGCCGGACTCGAGCAGTCCATGTCCGCCACGCTGAACGTGCTCAACCAGCTCTTGCTGGCCGTGCGCCGCGATGGCCCGATCGAGGAGGAGTCGCGATGAGTGCGCCGATTGGCGCCGCCGCGCCCATCCTGTGCGTGGTCGGTGCCCGCCCCAACTACATGAAGGTGGCGCCCATCATCCGTGCGCTTGCCGCGCACGAGCCGCCGCTGCGCACGCTGCTGGTGCACACCGGCCAGCACTACGACGCGGCGATGAAGGACCGCCTGTTCGCCGACCTCGGCCTGCCCGAGCCCGACGTCAACCTCGCGGTCGGCTCCGGCTCGCATGCGGTGCAGACGGCGGAGGTCATGAAGCGCTTCGAGCCGGTCATCGACGAGCACGGTGCGCGCGCCGTGCTGGTGGTGGGCGACGTCAATTCCACGCTGGCCTGCGCCCTGGTCGCGGCCAAGCGCCACATTCCGGTGATCCACGTCGAATCCGGCCTGCGCAGCGACGACCGCCGCATGCCCGAGGAGATCAACCGCGTGCTCACCGACCAGATCTCCGACCTGCTGTACACCACCGAACGCAGCGCGCACGACAATCTCGCGCGCGAGGGCATTCCGGCCGGGCGGGCGGTCTTCGTCGGCAACGTCATGATCGACAGCCTGCGGGCGAGCCTTCCCAAGGCGGTGCCGGCGGCGGACCTGCTCGCGGCCGCCGGCCTCGATGCGGAGCGCATCCGCGGCGGCTACGGCGTGGTGACGCTGCACCGGCCGTCCAACGTGGATCACGCCGACACGCTCGGCCCGATCATCGGCGCGCTGCGGCAGATCAGCACGCGCCTGCCGCTGGTGTTCGCGCTGCATCCGCGCACGTGCGGCAATCTCGAGCGCTTCGGCATGCTCGACAGGCTGGACGCGCCCGGCTTCCTGATCCTGCCGCCGCAGGGCTATCTCGAGATGCTGGGCCTGATGTCCGGCGCGACGATGGTGCTCACCGATTCCGGCGGCATCCAGGAGGAAACCACCGCGCTGGGCGTTCCCTGCCTGACCATCCGCGAGAACACCGAACGGCCGATCACGGTGGAGCAGGGCACCAACACCCTGGTGGGCATCGCGCCGCAGGCGCTGATCGACGCTGCCGACGTCATTCTCGCCGGCGGCGGCAAGCGCGGCCGCGTGCCCGAGCTGTGGGATGGCCGCACCGCCGAACGCATCGCCGCGCACCTGGCCGGCTGGCTCGGGGCGCACGAAGGCGCGGCCGCGCAGGGAGCCTGACCATGGCCGAACGCATCACCAACGCCTTCACCTGCGACGTCGAGGACTACTTCCAGGTCTCGGCGCTCGCGCCGCACTTCCCGCGGGACACCTGGGAAAACGTGCCGTGCCGGGTCGAGCGCAACGTCGAGCGCATCCTGCAGATGCTCGACGAGCACGGCGCACGCGGCACCTTCTTCACGCTGGGCTGGGTCGCGGACCGCTTTCCGCAGCTCGTACGCCGCATCGCCGACGCCGGCCACGAGGTGGCAAGCCACGGCTATGCGCACGAGCGCGCCAGCGCGCTCACGCCGGGCGCGTTCACCGCCGACATCTCGCTCGCCAAGGCGGTGCTCGAGGACATCACCGGCCGTGCGGTCACCGGCTACCGGGCGCCGAGCTTTTCCATCGGCGAGGCCAACCTCTGGGCGCACGACTGCATCGCCGAGGCGGGCTACCGCTACAGCTCCAGCGTGTATCCGGTCAGGCACGACCACTACGGCATCCCCGATGCGCCGCGCTTCCCGTGGCGGCTGGAGAACGGCCTGGTCGAAGTCCCCGTCACCACCCTGCGCGCCTTCGGCCGCAACTGGCCCGCCGGCGGTGGCGGCTTCTTCCGCCTGCTGCCGTATTTCGTGTCGCGCTGGCAGATCGCCCGCGTCAATGCGCAGGACCGGCAGCCGGCGATCTTCTACTTCCATCCGTGGGAGATCGACCCCGGCCAGCCGCGCGTGCGCGACGCGGCCGCCCGCACGCGCTTTCGCCACTACGTCAATCTCGAACGCACCGAGTCGCGCCTCGAGCGCCTGCTGTCCGACTTCTCGTGGGGTCGGGCGGACGAAGTGTTCCGCGACGCCGCCTGAACATCCTGCGAAGCCGGAGAACATGGACAGACTTCCCGTGAAAGTGAAGACACTGGCGTCCGGCGATGCCGAAACGGCCGCGCGCTGGGACGGCTTCGTGCACGCCTGCCCGCAGGCGACCTTTTTCCACCTGTCCGCGTGGCAGGGCATCATCCGGGACGTCTTCCGCCACCGCACCTTCTTCCTCTATGCGGAGCGCGCTGGCGAGATCGTCGCGGTGCTGCCGCTGGCCGAGGTCAAGAGCCGGCTCTTCGGCCACGCGCTCACCTCGCTGCCGTTCTGCGTGTATGGCGGCATCGCCGCCGACGCCGAATGCGAAGCCGATGCCGCCGCCGCGCTCGAGACCGAAGCCGATGCGCTCGCGCGCCGGCTGGGCGTGCAGCATCTCGAATACCGCAACCTGGAGCCGCGCCACCACGACTGGCCGCGGCAGGAACTGTACGTCACCTTCCGCAAGGCGATCCTGCCCGAGGTCGAGGACAACATGCTCGCCATTCCGCGCAAGCAGCGCGCGATGGTGCGCAAGGGCATCAAGAACGGCCTCGTCGGCCACGTCGACGGCGACGTCGACCGCTTTTTCGCGCTGTATGCCGACAACGTGCTGCGCCACGGCACGCCGGCGCTGCCGAAGAAGTTCTTCCGGCGCCTGAAGGAGAGCTTCGGCAGCGCCTGCGAGGTGCTCACCGTCGCCGACGCCGCGGGCAAGCCGCTGTCCAGCGTGCTCAGCTTCTACTTCCGCGACGAGGTGCTGCCTTACTACGCCGGCGACGACCTCGCCGCGCGCGACCTCGCCGCCAACGACTTCAAATACTGGGACCTGATGCGCCGCGCCTGCGAGCGCGGCTGCAAGGTGTTCGACTACGGCCGCAGCAAGATCGGCACCGGCCCGTGGAGCTTCAAGAAGAACTGGGGCTTCGAACCGCAGCCGCTGTCCTACGAATACCGCCTGTACAAGCGCGGCGACGTGCCGCAGAACAACCCGATGAACCCCAAGTACCGCGCCTTCATCGCGCTGTGGAAACGCCTGCCGGTCGGCGTGGCCAATGCCATCGGCCCCCACATCGTGCGCAACCTGGGGTAACGGCCATGCCTTCCGAGCGTGCGTCGCGGCCGCCCCTGCTCTACCTGGTGCACCGCATCCCGTATCCGCCCAACAAGGGCGACAAGCTGCGGTCGTTCAACATCCTGCGCCAGCTCGCACGGCGGCATCGGGTGTATCTCGGAACCTTCGTCGATCACCCCGACGACCTGTGCCACGTCGGCGCGCTGTCACAGTGGTGCGAGGACGTCCACGCCGTGCCGCTGAACCCGCGCCGCGCGCGGCTGGCCAGCCTGCGCGGGCTGCTCACCGGCGAGGCGCTCAGCCTGCCGTACTACCGCGACGCCGGCCTCGCCGCGTGGGTGCGCGACACCGTGGCGCGCCACCGCATACGCGACGCGGTGGCGTTCTCGGGGCCGATGGCGCAGTACCTGGGCGCCGCCGGGCTCAGGCGGCGCATCATCGATTTCTGCGACGTCGATTCTGCCAAATGGACCCAGTACGCCGCCGGCCGGCGCTGGCCGATGTCCTGGCTGTATCGCCGCGAGGGCGCACGCCTGCTGGCCTTCGAACGGCGCGCCGCGGCGGATGCCGGGGCCAGCCTGTTCGTCACCGAGGCCGAAGCCGAACTGTTCCGCCGCATGGCGCCCGAGGTGTCCGCCAAGGTGGGCGTGATGCAGAACGGCGTCGATGCCGAGTACTTCTCGCCGCGGCACGATTTCGCCTCTCCGTTCCCCGAGGGCGGGCCGGTGCTGGTGTTCACCGGCGCGATGGACTACTGGCCCAACATCGACGCGGTGACCTGGTTCGCCGCCGACATCCTGCCGGCCATCCGCGCGCGGGTGCCCGGCGTGCGCTTCTGGATCGTCGGCATGAACCCGGCGCCGGCGGTGCAGGCGCTCGCCGGCGGGGCGAAGGACGGCGATATCCGCGTCACCGGCACCGTGCCCGACGTGCGTCCCTACCTCGCCCATGCCGACGTGGTCGTGGCGCCGCTGCGCATCGCGCGCGGCATCCAGAACAAGGTGCTGGAGGCGATGGCCATGGGGCGGCCGGTGGTGCTGTCCGCGGCCCCGGCGGCCGGCCTCGCCGCCGAGGACGGGTGGGACTGCGCGATCGCCGGCGACGCGCCCGGTTTTGCCGACAAGGTCGTCGAACTGCTCGAACGCCCCGGCCATCGCCGCGACATGGGCCTGGCCGGCCGCGAAGCCGTGCTGCGCGGCTACAGTTGGGCAGCGCACCTCGCGCAGCTCGAGCGCCTGTTCGCGATGCGCAGGGCGGACGATCCGCCCGACGCGGCAGTCGCCGACGGCACCGCGATCGGCGCTCCCGCCGGCGCCGCGCCGCGATGAGCGCCCCTGCCCGGCCGCCCGAAGGGGGCGCTCTCCCTCCCTCGGGGAGGATGTCGCGTAGCGACGGGAGGGTCGTCCGGTGAGCGATCCGCGTCCGCTGGTGATGCACCTCGTCTACAGCTTCGACGTCGGCGGGCTGGAGAACGGGGTCGTCAACCTGATCAACCGCATGCCGCCGGAACGTTTCCGGCACATGGTGGTGGCGCTGACGAAATGCGCGCCGGCCTTCTGCGAGCGCGTCACGCGCGCCGACGTCGACTTCGTGTCGCTGCACAAGCCGCCGGGACAGGGGTTCAAGCTCTACCCGGCGCTGTACCGCCTGTTCCGCCAGCATCGCCCGGCGATCCTGCACAGCCGCAACCTGGCCGCGCTCGAAGCGGTGGTGCCCGCGCGTGCGGCCGGCGTACCGGTGCGGCTCCACGGCGAGCATGGCTGGGAGGAGTCCGACCCGCGCGGCACGCGGCGCAAGTTCCGCGTGCTGCGGCGCCTCTACCGGCCCTTCGTCACGCATTACGTCGCGCTGTCCGGCGACCTCGAGCGCTACCTGGTGCGGGCGGTCGGCGTGCCGCCCGGCCGCGTCACGCGCATCTGCAACGGCGTGGATACCATCCGCTTCCGGCCGGCGGAGGAGGGGCGCACGCTGATCGCCGGCTGCCCCTTCGATGCGCCGGATCGGGTGCTGATCGGCACGGTCGGCCGCCTGCAGGCGGTGAAGGACCAGGTCACGCTGGTGCGCGCCTTTGCGCAGGCCGTCGCGCAGCACGCGCCCGGCAGCGAGCGCGCATGCCTCGTCATCGCCGGCGACGGTCCGCTGCGGGCGCAGGTCGAGGCCGAGGTACGCGCCGCAGGGCTGGGCGGGCGGATCTGGCTCGCCGGCGAGCGCAAGGATGTGCCGGAACTCATGCGCGGGCTCGATATCTTCGTGCTACCGTCGATCTCGGAAGGCATCTCCAACACCATCCTCGAGGCCATGGCCAGCGGCCTGCCTGTCGTCGCCACGGATGTCGGCGGCAACGGCGAACTGGTCGCCGCGGGCGAAACCGGCGCCCTCGTGCCGGCGTCCGACCCCGCTGCCATGGCCCGGGCGCTGTCAGACTACGCTGCGGATGCCGCGTTGCGGCAAAGCCATGGCGCGGCCGGCAGGCGGCGGGTGGAGCAGGGGTTCAGCCTCGATGGGATGGTCGCGCGCTACATGGATCTCTACGCCCGCCTGGCGGGACCGGCGCGGGCCGCGCGACGGCAATCGCGCAACGAGCGGCTCGCCAGCTGACGCGCGCTCCGCCGACTTCAGGCAACCTCGACAAGGAAACGCAACGATGTGCGGTATCGCCGGCCTCTTCGACATCCGTGGCAAGCGCGACTTCGATCGCGAGCTGATGCGCCGCATGAACGACGTCCAGCACCACCGCGGGCCGGACGAAGGCGGCTATCACTTCGAGCCCGGCGTCGCGCTCGCCCACCGCCGCCTGTCCATCATCGACCTCGCCACCGGCCAGCAGCCGCTGTTCAACGAGGACGGCTCGGTGGCAGTCGTGTTCAACGGCGAGATCTACAACTACCAGGAACTCGTCCCCGAACTCGAAGCGCTCGGCCACGTGTTCCACACCCGCAGCGACACCGAGGTGATCGTCCACGCCTGGGAGGCGTGGGGCGAAGACTGCGTGCAGCGTTTCCGCGGCATGTTCGCCTTCGCGCTGCACGATCGCAACCGCGACACCTTCTTCATGGCGCGCGACCGGCTCGCGGTCAAGCCGATGTTCTACGCGCTGCTGCCCGACGGCACGCTCGCCTTCGGTTCCGAACTCAAGGTGCTGATGCAGCACCCGGCGCTCGACCGCCGCATCGACCCGCAGGCGGTGGAGGAATACTTCGCGCTCGGCTACGTGGCCGAGCCGCGCACCATATTCGAGGGCGCGAAGAAGCTCGGCCCGGGCGAATCCCTGTGCGTGCGCCGCGGCCAGCCCGTCCCGGCGCCCCGGCAGTACTGGGACGTCGAATTCACCCTCGACAACGGCATCGGGTTTGCCGACGCCGCCGCCGAACTCGCCGGGCGCCTGCGCGAATCGGTGCGGCTGCGCATGATCGCCGAGGTGCCGCTGGGCGCCTTCCTGTCGGGCGGCGTGGATTCCAGCGCGGTGGTCGCGACCATGGCGGGGCTCAGCGGCGAGCCGGTGAACACCTGCTCCATCGCCTTCGACGACCCCAAGTTCAACGAGTCCGAGTTCGCCCGCATGGTCGCGGAGCGCTACCGCACCAATCACTATGTCGAGACGGTGAAGTCCGACGACTTCGATCTCATCGACACGCTGGCCGCGCTGTATGACGAACCCTATGCCGACAGCTCCGCCATCCCCACCTACCGCGTCTGCCAGCTCGCGCGCAAGAAGGTCACCGTGGCGCTGTCGGGCGACGGCGGCGACGAGAGCTTCGGCGGCTACCGGCGCTACCGCCTGCACCTCATGGAAGAGCGCATGCGCTCGGCGATGCCGCTGGGCGTGCGCCAGCCGGTGTTCGGGCTGCTGGGACGGGTATATCCGAAGGCCGACTGGGCGCCGCGCGTGTTCCGCGCCAAGACCACCTTCCAGGCGCTGGCGCGCGACTCGGTGGAAGCCTATTTCCACTCGGTCTCGCTGCTGCGCGACGACATGCGGCGCAGCCTGTTCACGCCCGGCTTCCGCAAGCAGCTCGCCGGCTACAACGCCATCGACGTGTTCCGCCGCCATGCCGCCGGGGCCAACGCCGAAGACCCGCTGGCGCTGATCCAGTACCTGGACCTCAAGACCTACCTCGTCGGCGACATCAACACCAAGGTCGACCGCGCCAGCATGGCCCATTCGCTGGAAGTGCGCGAGCCGCTGATGGACCACGAACTGGTCGAATGGCTCGCCACCCTGCCGTCCGGCCTCAAGATCAAGGGCAACGAAGGCAAGTACCTGTTCAAGAAGGCGATGGAGCCGCTGCTGCCGGACGACGTGCTCTACCGTCCCAAGATGGGCTTTGCCGTGCCGCTCGCGCGCTGGTTCCGCGGCCCGCTGAAACAGCGCGTGCGTGACGCGGTACTCGGCGAAACCCTGGCCGCCACGGGTATCTTCCAACGCAAGTACCTGGAGCATCTGGTCGATGCCCACCAGTCCGGCGCGCGCGACTACAGCTCGCCGCTGTGGACGGTGTTGATGTTCGAGGCGTTTGTCCGGAACATCGGAAATGGTGTCGCCCACGACAAATCTTCCGAGGCGTGCGCCGTTTGAGTGTCAGGTATTCAAGGAGCAGGTAAATGAGCCGAGTCGAGGAAATCGAGAAGAGTGTGCAGGCATTGTCCCCACAGGAGCTCGCCAGTTTTCGCGAGTGGTTCATTCGCTTCGATGAGGCGGCATGGGATGAGAAGATCGAGCGCGACGCATCGGCTGGTGAGCTCGATGCGCTGGCGAATGCCGCCTTGCGCGCACACCGCACCGGAAAGAGCCGAGAACTGTGAAGCATCATGCTTCAGAGGACTTCTGGGCGCGGTTCGATGTCTTGCCTGAGCACGTGCAGGAGTTGGCGCGTCAGAATTTTGAACTGCTGAAGTTGAACCCATCTCATCCCTCGCTGCATTTCAAGAAGATCGGGAAATACCGCTCGGCGCGTGTCGGGCTTCGGTTTCGTGCGCTGGGTGTCGAGGTCGAAGACGGGATCCTCTGGTTCTGGATCGGCAGCCATGCCGATTACGACAGGCTGCTGGGTTGATTCAATGCGCATTCTCCACATCCTCGACCACTCCATTCCGCTGCACAGCGGCTACACCTTCCGCACCGCCGCTATCCTGCGCGAACAGCGGGCGCTGGGCTGGGAGACCTTTCACCTGACCTCGCCCAAGCAGGGCAAGGCCGCGGCCGACGTCGAGGACGTCGACGGCCTGCGCTTCTACCGCAGCCCGGTGGCGGAACCCGGCAGGGCGGGGCTCAACGAGCTGCGCCAGATCCGTACCGTCGAGGCGCGGCTCGAGCAGCTCGCGCGCGAACTCGGGCCCGACGTGCTGCACGCTCATTCGCCGGTGCTCAACGCCATTCCCGCCATCCGCGTCGGCAGGCGGCTGGGCATCCCGGTCGTGTATGAGATCCGCGCCTTCTGGGAAGACGCCGCCGTCGATCACGGCACCACCAGCGAGGGCAGCATGCGCTACCGCGCCACCAGGGCGCTGGAGACCTGGGCGCTCAGGCGCGTCGACCACGCCTTCACGATCTGCGAAGGACTGCGGCGCGACATCGCGGCCCGCGGCATTCCGGAAGCCAAGGTCACCGTCATCCCCAATGCGGTCGACGTCGAGGGCTTCCAGCTCTCGGGCGACGCGGACCCCGGACTGCGCCGTACGCTGGGCCTGGAAGGCGCCACCGTGCTCGGCTTCGTCGGTTCCTTCTACGCCTACGAAGGGCTGGACCTGCTGCTCGATGCGTGCCCCGGCCTGTTCGCCAGGCGGCCGGAGCTGCGCGTCCTGCTCGTCGGCGGCGGTCCGCAGGAGGCCAATCTCAAGGCGCAGGCGCAGCGCCTGGGCATCGCCGACCGGGTCGTCTTCACCGGCCGCGTGCCGCATGCCGAGGTCAGCCGCTACTACGACCAGATCGACCTGCTCGCGTATCCGCGCCACTCCATGCGCCTCACCGAACTCGTCACCCCGCTCAAGCCGCTCGAGGCCATGGCGCAGGGACGGCTCTTCGTGGCGTCGGACGTCGGCGGCCACAAGGAACTGATCCGCGACGGCGAGACCGGCAAGCTGTTCGCGGCCGGCAGCGCCGACGCGCTCGCCAGCGCCATCCTCGACATGCTCGAGCACGGCGGCCGCTGGCCGGCCATGCGGGCGGCCGGGCGCCGCTTCGTGGAAGAGGAGCGCAACTGGAAGAACAGCGTCGCCAACTACGCGCCCGTCTATCGCCGCCTCGTGCTGCAGCAGGCCGCATGACCGGCCCGGCCGTTGCATCGGCGGGCCTGCGGGCGACCGCGAGGCGGCGCCGCGGCCGCGCCGGCTCCGGCGCGGCGCCGGCGGCGGTCGCGGGAAGGCGCGGCGCAGGGCACGGCGGCCGTCCCGCAACGTCCGGCCGCATCTGCCGGTGCCCCGCCCGCCGATGAATTTTTCCGAGCTTCGCCTTCTTCTCGTCGGACCGCTGCCGCCGCCGGCCGGCGGCATGGCCAACCAGACGCGGCAACTCGCCGAACTGCTGCGCGGCGAGGGTGTGCAGGTCGAGGTCGCGCAGGTCAATGCACCGTACCGTCCCGCCTGGGCCGGCCGCATCAAGGGGATGCGCGCGCTGTTCCGCCTCGTGCCGTACCTGTTCGCGCTCTGGCGCGGCTGCGGCCGGGCCGGCCTGGTGCACGTGATGGCGAATTCCGGCTGGTCGTGGCACCTGTTCGCGGCGCCGGCGGTGTGGATGGCCCGGCTGCGCGGCACGCCCGTGGTGGTGAATTACCGGGGCGGCGAGGCCGACGCCTTCCTCGCGCGGGCGGGGAAGTGGGTGCGGCCGACGATGCGGCGCGCCGACGCGCTGATACTGCCGTCGGGCTTCCTGCTCGAAGTCTTCGCGCGCCATGGCATGCCCGGGCGCATCGTGCCCAACATCGTCGACCTCGACCGCTTCCGCCCTGCCGGCGCGCTGCCCGGCGCCGGCGACGCCCCGCACCTCATCGTCGCCCGCAATCTCGAGCGGATCTACGGCAACGACACGGTGCTGCACGCTTTCGCCCGCATACTCGAACACTTTCCCGGGGCCCGCCTGTCGGTCGCCGGCTCGGGGCCGGAGGCCGCCGCCCTCGCGGCGCTCGCGCGCGAGCTGGGCATCGCCGGGCGCGTGCGCTTCACCGGCCGGCTCGACCGCGACCAGATGGCTGCGCTCTACCGTGAAGCACATCTCATGCTGAACGCCAGCAGAGTGGATAACATGCCCAACGCGATACTCGAGGCGCTGGCGAGCGGCGTTCCCGTGGTCAGCACCGGGGTGGGCGGCATCCCGCACATGGTGCGCGACGGGCACACCGCGATGCTGGTGCCGCCCGACGATGCGCCGGCGCTCGCCGCCGCCGCTCTCGCAGTGCTGCGCGACGACGTGCTTCGCGGCCGGCTCGTGGCCGGCGGCCTCGCCGACGTGCGCCGGTATCGCTGGGAGTCGGTGCGGGCCGAACTCGCCGCGGCCTACGACGATGCGACCCGGGCCGAGCGTCCGCAGGTCACTTGAAAGATATGAAGGAACCGATGCGCGCCCCTCCCCATCACGCCGATTTTCTCGAATCCGCAGGCCAGTCCGGGGGCGGCGGCACGGTCGCCGCCGGCGATGCGGCCAGGCCCGCGCCGGCAGCGGCCGCCGCTTCCGCACGCAACCTGCACCTCGCCGTGCTCGGCCTGGCGCTCGCCTGGCTGCTGTTCTGGTACCGCGACACGCTGATCTCCATCATCGACATCTGGAACCGTTCCGATACCTATGCGCACGGTTACCTGGTGGCGCCGATTTCGCTGTGGCTGGTGTGGCGGCATCGCACGCACATCGACGGCGTGCCGATCGCCCCGTCGCTGCTGGGCGTGCTCGCCGGCGCGGTGGCCGGCTTCGGCTGGCTGCTGGGCGAACTCACCAGCGTCGCCAGCGTTTCGCAGTTCGCCCTGGTCGGCATGATCATCTCGCTGATCTGGGCGGTGATGGGCACCGCGGTGCTGCGCGCCTACGCCTTCCCGATCGGCTTCCTCGTCTTCCTCGTGCCCTTCGGCGAATTCCTGTTCCCGACCATGATGGACTGGACCACCGATTTCGTCATCGGCGCGCTGCGGTTGTCCGGCATCCCGGTGTATGCCGAAGGGCGCAGCCTCGTCATCCCGTCGGGCAACTGGCAGGTCGTCGAAGGCTGCAGCGGCGTGCGCTACCTGATCGCCTCGGTCGTGGTGGGCAGCCTGTATTCCTACCTCAACTACCGCTCGCTGAGGCGGCGGCTGGTCTTCACCGCGGTGTCGGTGGTGCTGCCGGTGCTCGCCAACTGGGTGCGCGCCTGGGGCATCGTCATGCTCGGCCACTTCAGCGGCAACAAGCTCGCCACCGGCGTGGATCACCTGGTCTATGGCTGGGTGTTCTTCGGCATCATCATGATGCTGCTGTTCTGGATCGGCGCGCGCTGGCAGGAAGACGAGGCACCCGCGCCGGTGCTGCCCGCCGGCGCGGCCGCCGAGGCCGGCCTGGCGCGCAGGTCGAACGCCGTCTGGTTCGCGCTGGCGGTGCTTGCGGTGCTGGCGTGGAGGCCGGTGCTCGATGAACTGGACCGCCGCGGCCAGCACGGGCCGGTGCAGTTCGCGCAGGCCGAATCCCGCGCGGGCTGGCAGACGGTCGAGCTTTCGCGCCTGCCCGAGTGGACGCCCAGCTATTCCGGCATGCGCGGCGTGCATCGCGAGGCGTGGGCGGCGGGCGAGCGTCCGGTCGGGCTCTACGTGGGCTACTACCGTGACCAGAAGCCGGGAGAGGAACTGATCAACTCCGAGAACCGCGTCCTCATCAGCAAGGACCCGGTCTGGAAGATGACCTCCTACGGCAGCCGCTCCGCGGTCCTCGGCGACCGGCCGCTGTCGCTGCGCACGACCGAGATGGTCAGCGCCCATGGCCGCATGATCGTCTGGCACGCCTACTGGATAGGCGGCCGCTGGACCACCAACGACTACGCCGCCAAGGCTTATCTCGCCCTCACGCAATTGCGCGGCGACGGCGACGATTCGGCGGTGGTGATGGTCTATGCGCCGTATCGCGAGAACGAGCACGAGGCCGGCGTCGCCGACCTCGAGCGCTTCCTCGCCGAGATGGGGCCGTCGATCGGCAGCATGCTCACGCAGACGATGTCGCGCTGAGCCGGAGCAAGCGAACATGTCCAGCCTCTACACCCGGCTCGTCTCGGGGCTGATCTTCCCGCTCCACGAGCGGCTCAAGCATCACGATACCGTCGCGGTGCGAAGGCGGCTCGAGGATTCGCAGTGGTGGAGCCGCGACCGGCTCGCGCAACTGCAGGCCCGGCGCCTGCGCGAACTGCTGCAGCATGCCCGCGCGCACGTGCCCTATTACCGCGATCTCTTCGCCCGCACCGGCTTCGATCCCGATGCCGTCACCCGCGTCGAGGACCTGCAGCGCCTGCCCTTCCTCGGCAAGCCCGAGATCCGCGCCAACACCGAGGCGCTCAAGGCGGACGACGCGCAGGGGCTGGCCCGCTTCAACACCGGCGGCTCCAGCGGCGAGCCGCTGATCTTCTTCATCGGCAACGGGCGCGTCACCCACGACGTGGCCGCCAAGTGGCGGGCCACCCGCTGGTGGGGCGTCGATATCGGCGACCCCGAAATCGTCGTCTGGGGCTCGCCGATCGAACTCACCGCGCAGGATCGCGTCCGCGCGATCCGCGACAAGCTGCTGCGCACCGAACTGCTGCCCGCCTTCGAGATGTCCGGGGCCAGGCTGGACGGCTTCGTCGCCCGCATCCGCGAGCGCCGGCCGAAGATGCTGTTCGGCTACCCGTCGGCGCTGTCGCACATCGGGCTTCACGCCGAGCAGCGCGGCATCCGCATGGACGACCTCGGAATCGAGGTCGCCTTCTGCACCTCGGAGCGGCTCTACGACCACCAGCGCGAGGCCATCGAGCGCATCTTCGGCTGCCCGGTGGCCAACGGCTACGGTTCGCGCGACGCGGGTTTCATCGCCCATCAGTGCCCCTCGGGCAGCATGCACGTCACGGCGGAGGACGTGATCGTCGAGATCGTCGACGGCGAGGGCAGGGTGCTGCCGCCCGGCCAGGCGGGCGAGATCGTCGTCACCCACCTCGCCACCGGCGACTTCCCCTTCATCCGCTACCGCACCGGCGACGTGGCGGTGATGGGGGCCAAAAGCTGCGCCTGCGGCCGCGGATTGCCGGTGCTCGAGGAGATCCAGGGCCGCGCCACCGATTTCGTCGTCGCCCGCGACGGCACGGTCATGCATGGCCTGGCGCTGATCTACATCCTGCGCGATCTGCCGCAGGTGGCGGGTTTCAAGATCATCCAGGAGAGCCTGGACCGCACCCGCGTGCAGGTCGTGCCCGCTGCCGGCTTCGACGCCGGCACGACGCAGCGCATCCAGCACGGCCTGGCGGCGCGGCTGGGCGAGGGCGTCGGCATCGAAGTCGAGACCGTGTCCGCCATCCCGCCGGAAAAATCGGGCAAGCACCGCTACGTGGTCAGCCGCGTGGCCGTGCCGGGGGCGCCATGCGCGACATAATCGTCACGCTCGCCGTTTTCGGGTCCTTGCCGTTCATCCTCAGGCGGCCGTGGATAGGCATCCTGATGTGGTCGTGGCTCGGCTACATGAACCCTCACCGGCTGGCGTGGGGCTTTTCCACCTCGATGCCGTTCGCGCTCATCGTCGCGCTCACGACTTTCGGGGCGCTGCTGATGTCGCGCGAGAAGAAGGAAATCCTCTGGACGAGGGAGACGAAGCTCCTTCTCCTGTTCACCGGCTGGATGTTCGTCACCACCGCGTTCTCGATGTACCCGTGGATGGCCTGGACGCAGTGGGACAAGGTGTGGCGCATCATGCTCATGACCTTCGTGACCATGCTGGCCATCCGGGAGCGTGAGCACGTCCACTGGCTCGTCGTGGTGATCGTGGCATCGCTGGCGTTCTACGGCGTCAAGGGCGGGATCTTCGTGCTCACCGGCGGCAGCGCGCACAACGTCCGGGGGCCGGACGGTTCCTTCATCGCCGACCGGAATTCCGTCGGACTGGCGCTGCTCATGACGATTCCGCTCATCTGGTATGTGCGGCTCCAGGCGAAGCGGGTGTGGGAGCGCCAGATATTGATGGCCGCCGGTGCGCTCACGCTGATCGCCATCATCGGAACGCACTCGCGGGGGGCCCTGCTCGGACTGGGGGTCGTCGGCCTGTTCTTCATCATGAAGGCGAGAAACCGGTTCGGCATCCTCGTCGCGGTGATCCCCCTGATCCTGGTGCTGATGTTCGTCATGCCCCAGGAGTGGTTCGATCGGATGCACACCATCGAGACCTACGAGGACGATGCCTCGGCCCGGGGCCGGCTGTACGCCTGGGGCAATGCCATCGAACTGGCGAACATGAGCATCTTCGGCGGTGGATTCCGGGCGGTGACCGGCTACGGCGGCACGGATTCCCACAGCAACTGGTTCGGCGTTCTGGGCGAACAGGGATGGATAGGGCTGGTGATGTTCGTGCTGCTGCACCTCTTCACGTGGCGGACGGCATCGCGGGTCATCCGTGAAGTCAGGCCCTACAAGGAACTCACGTGGGCGCGCGATCTGGCGTCCATGATCCAGGTGAGCCTCGTCGGATACATGTCGGCCGGATCGTTCCTGGGGCTGCAGTACTTCGACCTCTTCTACCACCTCATCGTGATCGCGGTGATCCTGGCCGCAATCGTGCAGCGCGAGATAAAGGCGCTGGCGCCCGAAACGCCGCGCCGGCCCTTGCCGATGGACGGTCTGAGGCCGCCTTTCCCCGTGGCCCGGGTTCCGCCGGCCGCGAAGCCGGCGGGGCGGCCGTCAGGCGTTGTGCCGTAGCCAAAGCTCCATCTGCACCAGCACCCAGATCATCACGCCGTAGTAGCTGGCGTGGCCGGAGGCGTGCGCCTCCCGCAGCCTTTCCAGATAGGCGGGGCGGATGATGCCGCGTTGCGCCAGGCTGGCGAGCGCGTCGTTCGCCAGGGCCTGCAGCGGTCCGTGGCTGTCGAGCCAGACACCGAAGGGCAGGCCGAAGCCGTGCTTGGACTTGGCGATCGTCTCGTCGGGGAGGAAGCCGCGCAGCGCGTCCTTGAAGAGAACGCGCAGCCTGCCGTTGCTCACCTTCCGATCCGTCCGGAGCGTGCCGGAGAACGCGACCAGATCGTCGTCGAGGAACGGGAAGCGCACTTCGACGCCCGCCGCTTCGCACATGCGGCTGACCTTGCGCAGATCGTTGTCGGCCAGCGTGAACTTGTGGTCGAGATGCATCATGCGCTCCACCGGCTCCGGCGAGGCGCAGCGGAAATAGGCTTCGCGCATCAGCGCCAGGGGGCGGTCGGGGTCGATGCCGGCGAGGAAGTCCGCTTCGAAGATTTCCTGCAGCGGGTCCCGGTGCAGGAAGTTGTAGGTCTCCAGCCGGTCCGGCAGCGGAATGCGGGCCTGGCGCACGTAGCTCTGCGCCTTGCGCACCGGCCACAGGGAGGCGCCGAGCGGAAAGTTCAGGATCAGCGGTTCGACGACGCGGCGCAGCGCGGAGGGCAGGCCATGGTAGTGCTCGAACACGCCCTGCTTGGCGTAGCGCGCGTTGCCGCCGAAGAACTCGTCGCCGCCGTCGCCGGCCAGCACCACTTCGATGCCGTTTTCCCTGGCGAGCTTCGCGCAGAAATAGGTGGGCGCCGCCGACGCGTTGCCGAACGGTTCGTCGTAGGCGGCCGCGATCAGCGGGATCGCCTCCGCCACGTCGTCGGGGGTGACGTAGTACTCGTGGGCCCGGGTGCCGAAGTGCTTCGAGGTGATGCGGGCGTATTCGAGTTCGTCGAACCCCTGGGCGTCGAAACCGATCGAGAAGGTGTCGGCCGGCTTGCCGGCGATCCGGCCGAGCATGCCGCTCACCGTCGAACTGTCGGTGCCGCCGGAAAGGAAGGCGCCGGTCGGGCGAACGTCGTTCTGGCGGGCCACCGCCTGCTGCACCAGCTCGATGAAGCGGCGCTTGCTTGCTTCGTCGTCGTCGGCGCCGCCGGTGTCGTAGGCAAGATGCCAGTAGTGGCGGCGGGCGGCGGACGTTCCTTCGAGTTCGAGGCACTCCGCCGGCAGCAGCTTCTCCACGCCGGCGAACGCCGTGTCCGGGCTGGGCACCATGTGGCAGTAGAGGTACTCGAACAGCGCCTGCCGGTTGACCGGCGCGGCGATGGCCGGGTGCCGGGCGACCGAGCGGGCGCTCGTCGAGAACACCAGCAGCGGCCCCACCCGCGCAAAGCAGAGCCGCTCCGCGCCGCTGCGATCCACCGCCAGCGTCAGCTTGCGGCTGCGGGGATCGGCGATCACCAGCGCGAAGCTGCCGTGCAGGTCGGCGAGCAGTCCGTGGCCGTGGCGGCGGTAGTGCGCGATCGCCGCCGCGGCGTCTCCGCGCAATGCCGCGACGTCGGCCGCTTCGGGGTTCGTCCACCGGGGGCGTCCCAGCACCGCCGCGATGCAGCCGGATTCGGCATCCTGCGCGATCGATGCGCCCGCCCTTCCGGCGGCGACCACCGCGGTCCCGGACGATTCCACGGCCACGTCGCCGCGTGTCAGTCCCTCGGCTGCCAGCATGGCATCCAGCGCTTCGGCCGGTACTTCATCGCCGCCGAAATTGATCCAACCGCCAAGTATTCGTCGTGTATTCATCACTCTAGAATGGCAAAGTTCATCGGCACGGCGGCAATGGTAGCCGACGCCGATGATTCCAAGTGCAAGGCACGTCACGCCGTGCCGGCTTCCTTCATGTCTTTTCCGGCCGGGTCTGGCCGGTTCCGCGCCTGCGGGCTGCAGATCCGCCGCTTCGCCCGATGATTTCGACGCTGCTCTATCTCGTCTTGTTGTGGCTGCTGGCGACGCTGGCATGCTTGCTCGGCCGCCATGCGTCGACCCTGCGCGCGCTGTGGCGGGAGCCGGCCCTGCGCCATCCCGTGCTCATCGTGGAAAGCGACGACTGGGGGACCGGGCCGCCCGGCGATGCCGCCATGCTGCGCCGCATCGCCGCGGTGCTGCAGCGCGCCCGGGACGAGACCGGCCGGCCGGCGGTCATGACGCTCGGAGTCGTCGGCGGCCAGCCCGACGGGGCGTCCATGCTCGCCGCCGGCCTTGCACGCTACGTGCGGCGTACGCTGGACGAGCCGGAGTTCGCCCCCATCGTCGCGGCGATGCAGGCGGGGTGCGCGGCCGGGGTGTTCGCGCTGCAGCGGCACGGGCTGGAGCATTGCTGGCCGGCCTCCGTGCTGGAACGTGCGCGCGAAGACGCGGCGTTGCAGCGCTGGCTGGCCGATCCCGCGGCACGCAGCGAGGCGTTGCCTCCGGCCCTGCAGAGCCGCTGGATCGATGCCGCCGCGCTGCCCAGCCGGCCGCTGCCTCCGGAACGGATCCGCGCGGCCGTGGATGAGGAGGCGCACCTGTTGCAAGCGCTGTTCGGCAAGGCGCCGATGGTCGCAGTGCCCAACACCTTCGTGTGGAACGACGACGTCGAGAGGGCCTGGGTGGCCAGCGGCGTCACCTGCATCGTCACCGGCGGGCGCCGCTTCGAAGGGCGGGGGGCGGACGGCGCGCTGCAGCGGCCTGTTGCCACGATGCGAAACGGGGACCGTTCCCGTGCCGGAGCGATGCTGCTGGTGCGCGACGATTACTTCGAACCCGTCCGCGGGCACCGGGCCGAGCGCGTGTGGCAGTCGGTCGGGCTGAAATGCCTGCTCGGCCGGCCGGCCCTGCTCGAAACGCACCGCGAGAGCTTCATCGCTTCGCCGGAGATCGCCGGGCAGGCGCTCGCCGAGCTGGAGAGGGCCCTGCAGGGCGCCCTGGAGCGCCATCCCCGGCTGCGTTTCATGTCCACCGAGGAGCTTGCGGGCCATCTGGCGGACCCTGCCTCGCCGCTGAGGGAGCAGCGCTGGCGCAGGCGCGCGCGCGCCTTCCTGTTCCGCGCGATGCACGAGGCGGCGCTGGCGCGCATCTTGAAGTACAGCGGCCTCGGCGCGGTGCTGAGGGTGCTCGCGCCCGTGCCGGGCGGCGTGAAGCATGGCCGCATCGGGGCGGAAGCAGGGTGATAGGATCGCACGTCGTACATGGAAGCACGCAATGCAGAATCGATACCTGGTCCTCACCGAGCTTTTCCTGCCCACCAAGGGGGGCACCGCCGTCTGGTTCGACGAGGTCTATCGCCGGCTCGGGGGCAAGGAGATCCACATCGTCACCGCCGACGTGCCCGGCGCCGCCGAGTATGACCGCGATCACCCCAACACCGTCCACCGCCTTTCGCTGAAGCGCGTGCCCTGGCTCAAGCCGGAGTCGCTGCTGATGTACCTGAGGTTCGTGCTGGCGTCCCTGCGGCTGGCGCTCACGCATCGCTTCGATGCGATCCACGCCGGCCGCGCGCTGCCCGAAGGGCTGGTGGCCTGGCTGGTGGCGCGCCTCACGTTCCGGCCGGTCGTGATCTACGCCCACGGCGAGGAATTGACCGGGTGGGGGCGGGGAAACAAATACAAGGCGATGTGCTTTGCGCTGCGCCACGCCGACAAGGTCATCGCCAACAGCGATTTCACCCGCGACACGCTGGTGGGCATGGGGGTGGAGCCGGAGCGCATCGTCATGATCCATCCCGGCGTCGACGTCGAGCGCTTCCGTCCGGGCCTGCCTTTCCAGGACCTGCGCGACGGCCTGCGCCTGCAGCCCGGCGCAAAGCTGATCCTGTCGGTCGGGCGGCTGAGCCGGCGCAAGGGCTTCGATACGATGATCGACTGCATGCCGGCGCTGCTCGAAGCCGGACTCGACGTCCACTACGCGGTGATCGGCATCGGCGAGGACAAGGATTACCTTTCCCGGCTGGTTGCCGAGCGCGGCCTGGAAGGACGCGTGCACCTGCTGGGCCACGTCGCGATGGAAGACCTGCCGCGCTGGTACAACGCGTGCGACCTCTTCGTCCTGGCCAATCGCGACATCGACGGCGATACGGAAGGGTTCGGAATCGTCTACGTCGAGGCTGCCGCCTGCGGCAAGGCGTCCGTCGCGGGCAAGGCCGGGGGGACCGGCTCGGCCGTGCTCGATGGCGTGACCGGCTTTCGCGTCGATGCCGAGGCGCGAGGCGAACTCAACAACGTGCTGCTCATGCTGCTGGAAGATGAGCAACTGTGCGAACGCCTGGGCACGTCCGGCCTGCAGCGGGCGCGTACGGCACTGAGCTGGCAGGCGATCGCCCAGCGGACGAGCCGGCTCGCCCCCGACCAACCGATGAAACCGAGGCCATCGCCGTGAGAAAGGAATTTCGGGCTTTCCATCTGGGGCTGCTCCTGGCCGCCGCGGCATCCGCGGCCCAGGCGCAGCACAATCCGGCCGGTACCGCGGCGGAGCAGGCCGCGCTGCCGGCCTTTTGCCAGGTGAAGCTGAGGGACGAGAACCGGAGTCTGGAGGCGCAGCGATATATCGCACAGTTCGGTTTCGACAACTGGCTGCATCTCCACCACTACTGCTACGGGCAGAACTTTCTCAGCCGGGCTGCCAAAGCGGCCGATGCGAAGGATCGATCGTCCCAGCGCCGCCTGGCGACGAAGGAGTATGAGTACGTCCTGCGGGGCGTCCGTCCGGACTTCTGGATGCGCCCGCAACTGTACGTGGAGCTGGGCCGCATCTACCAGCAACTGGGCGACGCCGCGCGGGCAACGGGATTGTTCAACGATGCGATTCGCGTCAGCCCGGGCTATCAGGCGGCATACCTGGCGCTCGTCGCCCAGCTTCGCCAGAGCGGCTCGGGCCGGGAAGCGCTTGCCGTGGCGACGGAGGGCTTGCGCAACCTGCCCGATTCCGAGGCGTTGAAGAAGGCGTACAAGGAACTCGGCGGCACGGAGCCGTTCCCCTCGCCGGTGGCGGGCAAGTCCGCCCCGCGAAGGAGGAGGCAGCGGCAGCTCCGCAGGAACCGGCGGTCACGCCGCAGGAGTCGGCGGCCGCACCCCGGGACGCCGCGACGGACGAGGGGGCGGACCCGGCGCCCAACGCGAATGGCGAAACCGCGGAAGGGGACGCCGGCGGCCGCAAGTGCCGCTTCTGCCCGCCGGAGGACATCCAGGACCGCTGGCGCAAGTCGTTTGAAGAACCGGCGCAGCGGTGACGGGCAGCCTTCCGTGCCGATCGAGCCTCAGACGTGGCAGAGAGCCGCGTAGAGCGACTGCATCTTTTCGATCGGCGCTTTCGAGAACGTCGACAGTGCAAGCTCCCGGGCTTCGTTGCCGAGACGCCGGCGTTCCTGCTCGTCGTCCACCAGGTGTTGCATGTGATTGACCAAGGCATCGAGGTCGGTGCGCTCGAAGAGATAGCCGGTCCGGTCGTGCTGCAGGATCTCGGGCGTACCGCCGGTCGCCGACGCGATCACCGGTTTGCCGGCCGCGGCGCTTTCGAACAGGATCATCGCGCACGGTTCTTCCCATTGCGACGGCATCACCATGACGTCTGCCGTGGCGTAGAGATTTTCCGCATCGGAGCGGTAGCCGATGTAGCGGACGCGCGGATCCGCCCCGCACAGCGAGTGGACCTCCGCTTCGGTGTAGGCGCCCTTGGTGTCGCGGATCGGTCCTGCCAGAAGGAAGCGGACATGTTCGCCGCGCACGCGCCGTGCCGCCTCGATGAAAAGCTCGATGCCCTTTGCACGGATCATCTGGCCCGCAAGCATGATGACGACGTGGCTCCGGTCCAGGCCGAATTCGGCGCGGATATCCCGGCCGTGGCTGAAGCGGCCCAGGTCGGAAACGTTGTGTACCACGTGCTTGGGCACGCCCCACGATTCCAGCCCGTCGGTGACGTAGCGCGACACCCCTATGGCCGCCGCGGTATGGCGGAGAAAGGACGAGGGGGTGCGTACGCCGGTATGGAAGTGGTTGATGACGGGAATCCCCGCGAAACGGGCAGCCAGGATCTCGGCGGGCTTCCAGCCGATTGCCCCGTAGTTCAGGTGGATCAGGGAGATTTCGTGCGCCTTGAGCATCCGCCAGGCACGCAGGACATCCAGTGCGTATGCCGGCAGGTTGGGGCGGCTGTCGTGAATGCCCCAGACGAGCGTCTCGATGTGCTCGTCGCGCAGCGTCGCGGACAGCTTGCCTTCCTGCGTCAGGACGACGATCGGCTCGAAACGGGTGCGGTCGATGGTGCGGACGAAATTCAGCGTGGCGCGGCTGGCCCCGCCCCAATCCTCATGGGTGCCAAGGAAGTAGGCGATTCGTATCCTGCGCGCCGTCTGTGTCGATGTCATACGCCGAAAGATCCACTCGGTTGATGGAGATGAACCGATGATGCCTGAAAAGAACCGCATCACCGCGTGCTTTATTACCGGCAGCGCAGGCGATTGGGGCGGCGCCAGCCGCGTGATCTATACGCTGCTGCGCCGCCTTCCGCGCGAACGCATCGATCCGCTGGTGCTCCTGCCGGGAGACGGTCCCGTCGCCGGCGAACTGGAGGCCAGCGGCATCCGTTTCCGGCTGTGGGGGGCATTGACGGAGCTGGAGCTGCCCTCGCCATGGCGCTACGTTTCCGCCCTCGTCCGCGCGATGGCCTTTTTCCGGCGTCACCGGGTGCGCGTGGTGCACGTCAATCATTCCGGTTTCTGGCGTGCGGCGGAAATTCTCGCCGCACGCCTGCTCGGGATTCCGGTCATCGCTCACTACCACGTCGTCAACGCCCGGCCCGCACCCGGCATGGCATGGTGTGCGAAGGCAGTCGCCGTGTCCGACTACGTGGCGCGGATGTCCGGCCCCGCCGGGCTGGAGAAGTGCGTCGTCTACAACCCGGTGGACCCCGGGCGCTTTGCGGCCGGCCGGTCGCTGCGTCCGGATCTGGGGATTCCGGACGCGTGCCCGGTCGCCGGTTTTGCGGGTCAGATCCGTGACATCAAGGGCGTGCAGGATTTCATCCGGATGGCCCGGATGATCGACGCCCCGGATGCGGTCTTCCTGATCGCGGGAGAATGCCGCGATCCGGCGAAGTTCCCCGGCTCCTACACCGAACCCCAACTGCGCGAGATGATCGGCGGCGACACGCGCATCCGCTACCTGGGCTACGTGGAGCGGATCGAGGACGTCTATGCGACGTCCGACGTGATGGTGGTGCCGTCGCGCTGGCAGGAACCGCTCGGGCTCATCGCGATAGAAGCCGGCCTGATGGGGCGGGCGGTCGTGGCCACCCGGGTCGGAGGTATTCCGGAAGTCATCGTGGACGGCCAGACCGGCTGTCTTTTCGAGGTCGGCGAGATCGGGGAAATGGCGGCATGCGTCGCTGCACTGCTGCGCGATGCCGGCGAGCGCGCCCGCCTTGGCGGGTCGGCGCAGGAACGGGTGACGCGGCTTTTCGTCGATGGCCCGGTGCGGGAGTTCGAGGCACTGCTGTTCGACAGCGCGCGCCGCGCATGAGCGCGGCCTTGCCGGTCCGCATCATCGCAGGATCTGTCTAGCGGGAGCCTCCTTCGACCAGGAAAGGCTGCATCTGGAGCCAGAGCTGTTCCTGCTCCACGGCATTGATCCCGGATACGTCCTCGTGGCAGCCCGGATCGTTTGCGACGTCATAGAGGCAGAGCCGGTATCCACCCGTCAGCGGCTGGTAGACCAGCTTCCATCGCCCTTCGCGCAGCATGCGGTCCTTGGCCTCGACGATCGCGTGCTGGAAATCCGTCTTGATGGCGAGGGTGCCGCTGTCCTTGTCCGGCACTTCGAGCATTTCCAGGAGATTCGGATAGCGCAGATGGGTCGGGTCCATGCCGGGCGGCGGCGTCAGCCACAAACCCGTCTCGTTGTAGGCTTCGAGTTCTCGCGGGGCGGCCTCGTCGCGGAGCAGCGGCACGAGCGACACGCCCTCCATGCTGGGCGCGGGCGGAGAGCCGGTCAGCGCCAGCAGCGTCGGCGCGATGTCGATGCTGCGCACCACGTCGGCCACGACCCCGCGGGCCGGCATACCCGGCGCGCGAACGATCAGCGGTATGCGCGCCGAATGGTCGCCGACCGCCGAGTTCCCCTGTCCCCAGGTGTCATGCTCGAAGAACTCCATGCCATGGTCCGAATAGACCACGACGATGGTGTTCTCCGCCAGGCCGCTGGCCGCCAGATGGGCCAGCATCTTGCCGACCTCGTCGTCGAACTGGGCCACGCAGCCGTCGTAGAGGTCGATGATGTGGTCGAGGTCGAACTCTTCGCGCGGTTCTCCCTGGCGGCGAATGATGTCGAAGGGGTCGTTCAGCTTGGCCATCGCGAAGCGGGAACTGCCGTCATACGCCGGATCGGCGAATTTTTCGTACCACGGCCATTCGGAGGCGAAGGGCGGGTGCGTCGTCGAATAGAAGACGTTGAGCAGGAACGGCTTGTCGTCGGCCGCCAGGCGCGACAGCAGGCGCCGGCTGCGGCGGCCGATGTCGTCGGTCAGCGGCACGCCCCCCAGGTAGAACACCTCCGGCAGAAGCAGGCGGCCGAGGCGGTTGTGGGTGAAGGCGGAGATGAACAGGCGCAGGTCCTTGGGTCCCTGGCGGATCAGGTACTTGAGGTTCCATTGATCCTCGGGCAGGTCCGTCAGCGCGAAACCGAATGAGAACTTGCCCAGGTCGGCCCCGCACCAGTCCGACAAGGACGCGGTATTGTAGCCCCGGGATTTCAGCAGGGCCGGGAGGGCGTCCACCGTGAGGCGCGTCTCTTCGTCGGCGACGAAGTTGTCGCGGATGCCGTGGCGTTGCGGCCAGGTGCCGGTGAACAGCGAAACCAGGCTCGGCGCCGTGCGGGCGCAGGGCACGTAGCAGTGGGTGAACAGGCTGCCCTGAAGGCCGAGGGCATCCAGGTTGGGCGTCAGGCGCCGATGGTAGCCGAGTGCGCCCAGGCGGTCGCTCCGCAGCGTATCGGCGCCCATCATCAGGATGTTGGGCCGGGTGCTGCGCGCAGGCTGGCGGGGGCGTGCGCGGGATTCCGGCTCCAGCTCCGTCCATGCGATGGCAGCCACATAGAACACCACGGCGCCCCACAGGGTGAGCAGGGTGCCCAGTTCTCCCTGCTGCGCCAGCCTGGCGGTGGAGGTGGCCAGGAGCAGGGCGAAGACGGCGAGCGCGGCCGACTGGACGTTGCGGATGCGTTTCGCCGTCGCCCGGCGCCACAGCGGATGCAGCCGCGCCATGCGGTAATGCATGGATGCCACCAGAAGGCCGGGGTTGAAACGCAGCAGGCGCACGAACTGGGCCGTTGCGGCACCGAGGAGCCCCAGAACCGCCGCCGCGGTTTCGGCCGCGACCGACCACGACCATCCGAAACTGGTGGCGAGCAGGCCATAGACCAGCACGCCGCCACCGGCGAGAAAGCTCATCAGCGCGAAGCTCCACAGCCCGAGGCGGGCGAGGGCATACAGCGAATACCGGCGGTAGTGGGCAAGGATCTCGTTGCGGATGCTGGGGCCGGTGCGCGAGAAGTCCAGTATCGATTTCCACAGCAACGAGCCGGTGCCGGCGGCGGCGACGACCGCGATGGGCCATAGCGCCGCGGCGGGATCGTCCCCTGCGGCAAGCCATGCGGTGGCGGCGCCGGCCAGGGCGAGCAGGGCGAGCAGCCACAGGCCGACGCCGAGGCCGTCGGCCGGCAGGGTGAGCCCGCGGCCGCGGTGGCCGGATTCGCCGCGCCCCTGCAACTCGCCCAGGGCCGCCGCAGTGCGTACCCAGTAGAAGCGGCGTTTGGCCCAGGAAAGGCAGAACGTGCCGCGAAAGGCATATCCCCCCACCTTGCGCCACATGTAGAGCGGCACCCGGCCGTTGCCGCGGATGCGCGAAGTGGAGCGGGTGCGCTGGTAGCCCTTGCGCATCAGGTAGGACAAGGTCAGCCGCTCGTTGTCGACATAGTGGTACTGGATCATCGCCGGCTGGTACTGGCAGCGAAGGCCGCGCTCGAGCGCGCGCAGCACGTACTCGCTGTCCTCGCCGCCGCCCAGGTCGTGGCCGTGCGGCCCCAACTCGGTCGAAAATTGCCCGCACAGGTCGAACACCTCGCGGCGGACGGCGAGATTGCCGCCCCCGGGGATCGGCCCTTCCTGCGCAGTGATCGTCTTTGGCACGTCGCCCTGGTCGTAGCGCGGCACGGGCAGAGGGTAGATCCGGTAAGGCCCCTCGTCGTGCACCCATGCCGGCTCGGTTCCGTCCCAGTCCGGCAGGATGCGGCCGCAATACAGACTCGCATCCGGCCACTGCCGGACGGCGTCTTCGATGGCGACGAGATAGTTCGCATCGACGCGATGGTCGTCGTCGACGAAAGCGACGATTTCGCTGTCGATCCTAGGGATCGCCGTGTTCAGCGCGTGGGACTTGCCGGGCGTCGGCACCTCGAGGACGTCGAGCGGCAGCCTGCTGCTTCCCGGCTGCGCCGCCCGATAGGCGTTCATCCGCGCCACCGTGTCGTCGGTGCAGGCATTCGCGGCGACGAGGATGCGCACGGGCAGGGCCGGGCGAACGGCCGTATTGAGGGACGCGATCACACGTTCGAGCAGGGCTGCACGATTGTGGGTGCAGATCAGGATGGTCAGGCTGGCGGTAAATGGGGACACGTCAGGCTCGCACGATGGGGAGGTCGATCACTGGCAGCAATCCGGTCGATGGAGCGGCGCGGTTCATTTGCGCCTTGCTTCCACCAGGCCGCGTATCGTGCCGAGAAAATGCCACAGGATGATTTCCTGCATGAACGCTTCGTCCTCGGGGCGCGTCAGGCGGGCGATCAATGCGCGAAAGGCGGAACGGGCCGTCTGCACGATGAAATAATGCGGTACGTTGAACAGCCTTCTCGTGCCCGGAATGCCTTTGCTGAAGGCGATATTGCGGCTGGTCTGATACCGCCAGCGGCGAAAGTAGCGCTTTTCGAGCCGATACGCTTCGACCTTGTGGCGGACGCGGGACCTTCCCAGGAAGACGGCCTTGATGCCCGCTCGCAGGAGGCGATCGAAGAGTTCGCCGTCCTCGCCGCTGGCCAGGGTGTTTCCTTTTCTGCCACGCGAAGTGTCGAACGGGCCGACGCGGTCGAATACCTGTCTGCGGAAGGCCATGTTCGCGCCGAAGGGCGCATCCGCCGGTTTCGCAATGACGTAATCGTCGGTTCGCGCATCGCGAACGGCAAGAAAACCGTGGAAACGGGCCGTCAACCAGGCCGGCGGCGGCGTTTCGAATATCGGCGAGATGAATCCGCCGCAGGCATCGGCACCATGTTTCGCCATTCCGTCCAGCGTCTGCACGAGCCAGTCGCGTTCGGGCAGAACGTCGTCATCGGTGAAAAGGATCGTCGCGCCCCGCGATTCCGCGATTCCCCGGTTGCGGGCGTTGGACAAACCCTGTTTTTCCTCGAACACATAGCGGATATAGCCGTATCGATCCAGATACGGCCGCACGACCTCCGCGGTCTGGTCCGTGGAGTTGTTGTCCACGATGATGACTTCGTGCCGTATGCCGCCGGGAACGTCGAGGCCGCATATCGCGTCGATCGTTTCTCCCAGGGAGCCGGATCGATTGTAGGTGCATACGACGATGCTAGCGTCCATGCCTGTTCCCCCGCACGGTCCGGTCCAGATAGTCGTTCGTCAGCGTTCTCATGCCGCCATCGTGGGTTCCGGGGCTCTCATCCTCGTCGATGGCGTTCGGGCTTCATCGCTACGCCGTGCATCGCCCGGGACAATGTACCGCATCCGCATGTCCGCGCCGTCAGGCCACATCGCGCACCCAGCCGAACACATAGCCGGTGAAATAGGCGGCATTCATCTCGAGCCGCAGCGAATGGTCGGCGCCCTCGCTCAGGCGTTTGGCGATCGCCCTGCCAAAGGCGCGCAGCATCTGGGGCGCGAGGTACTTCGGCGGCATGCGCGAGCCGCCGCCGCGCTTGCGCGCGCCCTGCCAGCGGCCCTGGCGGAAATGCAGATCCAGAAAGTAGTGGCGCTGCAGCTTGGGAGTCTGGATGCGATGGTTGATGACCGCTGCCGGCACCCAGCGCACCCGGCACCCATGCGCCAGCAGCCTCCGGTGGATCTCCGTGTCCTCGCCGCCGGTGTTGATCGCACCCATGCGGCCGAGCCGGGCGTCGAAATCTCCGATGCGTTCGAAGACCTCGCGGCGAAATGCGAAATTCCCGCCGAAGATCGGCGTTTCCTCGGAGGTCAGCCAGCATGCTTCGCCATGATCGAGCTTGCCCAGAAAGCCCAGCAGCTCATCCTGCAGCCAGGGTGGGCGCGCGCCGTCCTCGAACATGACTGCGATCCGCCCGCCGAGCGCATCGGGCGCATGGGCGATCATCGCGTCCTCCAATGCCTGCAGCCAGCCGGGCTCCGGGGTCTCGTCGTCGTCCATGAAAACGAGGTATTCGCCCCGTGCCTCGCGCAGCGCGCGATTGCGGGCATTGGAGAGTCCGAGCCTGTCTTCCCGCACGACGCGAATCTGCGCTCCCTGGAGCGCCCAGTCGCGGGTGGCCAGCATCTCGCTCGTACCATCGGTGCAGCCGTTGTCGATGACGAGAAATTCCCAGGGCCGGACCGGCGCGTGCAACGATGCGAGGTCCGCCAGGGTCCGGACCAGGCGGTCCAGATGGTTGTGCGTGCACAGTGCAACCGAAATGAACGGTTTGGTCTCGGTCATGATCGCCGGTCAGCTTGCGGTTAGTCCCATCCGGGCGAGAAGCCGGTTGGCCGAATACTTCAGGCTTTTCGCCACGCTGCCGTCGTTGCTGCCCAGGCGGATCTTGCGCGACAGCGCGGCGGCGGTATCGGTCCCGAATACGTCGAGCCGGCGCAGCCGGAAACGGTCCATCCCGTCCCGGTTGAAGCCCGGCCGGGTGGAAAAGGCGGCGAGGTATCCGACGTTCCGGGCGGCCTGCACCACACGCTCGTCGTGCCGGCCGAAGGGATAGGCGAGATATTCGATCGGCGAGCCCAGCAGATCCTGCAACTCCGCACGCGAGCCCGCGAGTTCGGCTCCGAGGGCGTCGTCGTCCAGGGTCGGCAGATCGGGGTGGCTCCGGGTGTGCGACTCGAAGCGGAAGCCGCACGATTGAAGCTCCCGCAGATGGTGGGCGTCCATCAGGGGGTAGGTCGCGCCGCTGGGATTGTGCGCTTCGCACCATGTGTCGCGCTTGCCGACGAGCGTGCTCACGAGGAAGACCGTCGCAGGCCAGCCGAGCGATTGCAGCACCGGTGCCGCATGTTCGTGCACGCCGAGGAAACCGTCGTCGAAGGTGAGCAGGAAGGATTGCGCCGGCAGTTCGACGGAACCATCCAGCCAGTCCAGGAACTGCCGAAGGGTGACGGCATGCCAGCCCCTGGCGCGGAGCAGGTCCATGTGTTCCGCGAAGCGGGACGGACTGACGCAATACTTGCGTTCCCAGTCATTGTGGGCGTCGCCTATGCGGTGGTACATCAGTACGGGAATACGGGTGGTCGGGATCATGCTTCAGTCGGCGGGACGCAAACCCAGCTTGTGGTCGATGTGGTCGAGCAGCTCCGGGGATGCATTCTGGTCGAATTTCAACGCAAAGTATGCGGAGGATGCCTCGAGTTCCGGCAGGTGGCGCAGGTCCATCACGCCTCCGCTCGCCGAGTGGCCGCCGGGCCAGTATATGTACCGCAGGCTGTCGTCGACGATGTGCAGGGCGGGCGAATTCCTGAGGATGGTTGCAAAGAACGCCTCGTCGGGGAGCGCGGTACGGCGGAAGTAGGCGCAGTAGGCGGGATGCGAATCCACATGATCCAGAATCGCCTCGATCGCCGAGCGCCGATAATTCGTATTCTGGTTGCCGCCACCCAGTTTCATGTCCGTGCCGTTGAAAGGGCGGCGGGGGCACAGTATCCCCAGCCGCGTCGGCAGGCCCTTGGGGTAGGGAAATAGCCTCAGCACCGGCTGGATGCGGTTGAAGGCACGGATGGCGGCGGGAATGCGGTCGCGGACGATGGCCGGAACCCGATGCCAGTATCTGAATTTCGGCAGCTTGAAGTATCTGTAGTGGTAGCGTTTCGCCGCCTCGCCGCGCGGCCAGACCGCCGGATCGTAGGCGTCGAAGTTGATCAGGTACGCATCCGCCGGAGATGAGGCGAGAAACCTTTCCAGTTCGTCCAGCCGCCCGATCGGATAGCTTTGTCCCGTGAGGGTGATGAACCAGTCGAATTCGAGGTTGCCGACGCACCATCGCATTACGTGGAGATGCTGGAGTACCTGCGACCAGTCGCCCCATTCGCCCGGGACGGGATCGGGAATGAGCACGCCGCCCGCTTGCCGGACCCGGGCCGGATCGAGCGCCTCATGTGCCGGATCGTGATGCACGACGATGTGGGCCTGCGGCGAGAGGGCGCGTAGCGCTGCTACCAGCCGCAATACCTGCGCAGGATTGACGTGCGAAAAGATCGCGTAGACACACTTGATGGTCATTGCACTTCCTTCATTCCCTGGCCGAGCAATCGTGCCAGCCCCAGATGAAGGAATTTGGGGAGCAGGCTGGGCGCCATGCGGAGCTTGTCCTTGGCCGACCCGCGTCCGGACAGCAGGGCCTTGCGGTATAGCGGGCGGGCGGCGTCGATGTTGCCCTTCCAGTAGAGCGCGTTGGCGCCGGCGATGAACGCGCCCCACGTCAGTGTTTCGAGTTCGTGCCGCGGGATGGCCGCCGCCAGATCCGGGTGCCGTCCGAGGAATATCTCCTTGGCCTTCAAGGTATCGAGCAGCGCGCGGGGTTTGTCCTGCGTGGCCTGCGGTCCGCCGTGGTGATGGTAATACGCGAGCACTTCGGGTACGCGCAGGATGCGTCCCTGCGCGGCGACTTCCATCCACAGCAGATAGTCTTCCCCGATCCTGAGCCGCGGATCGAACCGGCCGGCGGCTTCGATCGCCGTGCGGCGGGTGAGGCAGGCGTGGATCGGCCAGCGGCAGCTTTCGAGCAGCGAGATCGTCTTGCGCGGCGCCTCGTAGTCGGGCGGAACGAAGGGGTTGCCGCGCAGCCCGGAGAGCCCCAGGTTCTGCCAGCCGCAATAGGCCAGCACTGCGTCCGGCGTGTTCTCGAGCGCGCCGAGCAGGGTGCGGAGAAAATCCGGCGCCCAGGTGTCGTCCGCGTCCAGAAAGGCGATGAACTCTCCGCGGCAATGCGACAGCCCCGCGTTGCGCGCGGCGCTGACCCCCTGATTCGTCTGTGATATGACCCGGATTCTCGGCTCGTCGAGCGAGCGCAGGCAGGCGAGCGTACCGTCACGCGAGCCGTCGTCCACCGCGATCAGTTCCCAGTCGCCGGCACTCTGTGCCAGCACGGAGCCGATGCTGCGTGGCAGATGGTGTGCCGCGTTGTAGCACGGCATGACGATCGAGATGCGGGCGGGCACGGTCTCAGCCGGCTCTGAAGCACTGCGTGAGCTTGGTCTTCCACCGGGCCTGTTCGCCGACCAGGGCCGGGATCGGCGCATACAGGAAGCCCAGCCCATAGACGATGCCGCCGATCGCCGTCATCGCCAGGACGTACGCGATGGGCGTGGCGCGCAACTGGTGCGGAAGGACGTGCTCGGCGGCGAACAACGCGATGGCGAGGATCAGGTTCAGGAGCACGGCCGGCAGGAGCGCAATGGCGAAATCGTACCAGCGGGCGCGCAGGCAGCGCGAGGCGAGGACGTACATGTAGATGGCGGAAAACGCCGCCGCGGCGACGATCGCCCATGCCACGCCTTCTATGCCGAAATCCAGCGCGAGAAGGATCGCCGCCATGGTGAAGCCGAAGCTTGCCAGTTGCGACAGGACTTCGCGATGGAGCCAGGCGAAGGCCGCGAGCACCGCTCCCGAGAGCATGTCGAGCAGCCAGAAGGGCCAGGCGAAGGCAAGGATGAAGAGCGGGCCGGCAGCCTCGAGCCATTTTTCACCATAAAGGCCGACCGTCAGCGGTTCTGCCAGCCACAGCAGGCCGAGGTAGAACGGCGTGCCATAGACGGCCACCAGCGCGATGCTGCGGAAGAACAGGTAGCGGCACTTGTCCAGGTTGTCCTGCTCCGCGGCGAGCGCACGGAACAGGACTTGATAGACCGATCCGGTGATGAAGCCGTTGGGCATTCCGGCCAGGCTCTCGCCCTTGTTGTACAGGCCCACCGCTGCCGGGCCGAGCGTGCGCGACAGGACGAATGCGCTGGCCCGCGTCCGCAGGTAGACGATGATGTCGGTCACGGACACGAGCATGCCGTAGCGTGCGACTTCCCTGGCGCGCCGGATGTCCAGGGAGAGGCCCGGACGCCACTTGGCCAGGATGCTGAACAGCGGGATCGTGATCAGCGGGCTGACCATGCCGCCCAGGATGAGCGCCCAGACGCCGAAGCCGTAGTAGGCGAGCGCAATGCAGGCGAGGTTGGAGGCGAGGAGCGACAGCGCGCGCACCCAGGTCATGTCCTTGAACCGCATCTCGCGGTGCAGGATGCTCGCGGGCACGTTGTTGAACGGGCGGAAGAGGAAGGACAGCGCCGACACGCGGATGAGGTCGCCGTAGAGCGGCGTGTCGTACCAGTCGGCGATCAGCGGTCCCGCGACGAAGAAGATGGCGTAGATCCCGCAGCCGATGACGAGCTGCAGCGTGAAAACGATGTCGTAGTCGGCCCGCGTGGTGTCCTTGGCGCGGACCAGCGCCTGACCCATGCCGGCGCCGGCGATGAAGCCGGCGACGCCGGTGAAGACCTGGATGGTGAGCAGCATGCCGAACACTTCCGGCGCCAGCATGCGTGCGAGGACGATGCCGAAGAGGAAGCTGAGGATCTGGCTTCCGGTGTTGCCCATGAACGACCAGAGTGCGCCGCTGCGGATCTTGCTGCCAGTGGTCATACGTCGCTTCGATGTTGGGGATTCGTTACGGATGATGCGAAGAGCGCGGCAGCACTTCGCGATCACGCGCCGGGAGGCTGAAGTATGTCATCCGACCCGCGAACGCGGCCGTGAACCAATACATGGATCGGGATATTGCGGCCGGGGCGAGATACTACAGGGCGCCGGCGTAGCGTTCGAGAATATCGCCGCGGGACCACGCCATCAGGTAGCGGGTGGGCGTGTATTCGCCCCGTTCATGGAGTGCGCGACGGGTACGGGAGGTGGCGGTGGCGTCTCCGGCCACGTCCGGCCCCGTGCCGGCGGGCAGGAACAAGGCGCCTTCCCGCGCAGGCGTGTCGTGGAGATACGCGAGATGCGGGCTGATGCGGCGCACCTGCGGATCGTAGTACCAGCTCAGGCCGATCAACCCCTTGCTGTCGGGCCAGCATTCCAGCAGCCGGGCAACGAGCCCGAAGCAGGTTTCCCGGCCGGCCGGATTGAAGTGCGTCAGCATTGCC
Source organism: Thauera sp. K11 (assembly GCF_002354895.1). Taxonomy (NCBI): domain Bacteria; kingdom Pseudomonadati; phylum Pseudomonadota; class Betaproteobacteria; order Rhodocyclales; family Zoogloeaceae; genus Thauera; species Thauera sinica. Next base: position 3,228,552 of record NZ_CP023439.1, on the reverse strand, counting down.
GGATGAACGTGGTTCTCCAGGAAGGGACTGAAGCCGCTCGTGCGAAAGCCGAAAAAGCCCAGCGCGGAGATCAGGCGCCGGGGCGTCTGGCGCAGCAGCAGGCTGCGCGGGACACCCGAGTTCCGGAAGACGAGATGCGAGGCGCAAGGTATCAGCGTCATGCAGAGGATGCCGAGATCCTTCAGGAAGATGTCGCTGTGGGGTGAGCCGGCCCAGGCGTGGCCCGAGATCGCCCTCTGGAGGATGCGGTCGATGTTTTCCCGGTAGTAGGGCAGCAAGGGCATCGGCAGGCGCGCCCGCTCGAAGCGCTGCGCGAATTCGCCGGCGAGATCGACGAGTATGAGGTTCAGCAGGTCGTGCCCGGAACCGGGCGTCGCGGCCAGGGCGTTGCCGACGTGCGCGTAGAAAGGTGCTGGCAGGTCGCGGTAGCCGCGCGCCGGCGCGGCGTCCGACAGCAGCGAGACGGCATCGCGGGAAAGCGCCTGCGCCGCGCGGGATGCATCGCCCAGGCGCCGGGCGACGGCCTCCCTGGCTGCATCGGCCGGGGGCGCGGAAGGTGCCGTGCTAGTGGCGGCCATTGCCGCTCTGGGAAGAGACGGGGTGGCGCGCGCCTTCGTAGATCGCCTTGGTACGCCGCAGGCTTGCCTTCAGCCCGGCCCTGATTCCGGTCACCAGGCTCCAGAAACCGCAGAGGCGGGCTTCCAGTTCGAGGTTGCTCATGGATTCGCAGTCGAGGATGCGTTTGAGGGCGAGGGGTTCGGCGGACGGGGCGTTGAGGCCGAAGTCGGTGGTGGTGGCGGACCGGATGCCCGCTCGCCGCAGGATCGGGTAGATCGTGTCGCGATGCAGGCCGCTCGGGTAGCAGAAATGAACGAATTCGCTCTCGTCCTGCCCGGTGATCGGAGCGAGGTGCTGGCGGTTGAGGGTGATTTCGGTCGCCACCCTGGCGGCGTCGAAGTTGTGCATGCGGTGCGTGTGGGTATGCAACTGGACGTCGACGCCGCGGGCGCGGGCAAGGCGGATCTCGTCCGGGTCCATCAGGGAAAAGGCGCCCCGCGTTTCCAGGTCGGTCGTGTCGACGCCGAGCCGGTCGCCTATGCGGGCCAGGGCCGCCCTGCGGTCGGCTGCGGTGGCGTGCCTGGAGACATGGCCCGCGAGCGCTTCGGCAATCCGCGCCTGATCCGTGGTCTTGAGCCCGAGTTCAGGGAAAAGCCCGGCGTGATCCGCCGGGTTCCGGCAGGAGCGCGCCAGCAGGTACGGCGTGAGCAGATGCAGCAGCGGCTCGCCGAGGAGCACCGGCTCGGTGGCGATATACAGCGTGGCAGGAAAACCGCACTCTTCCAGCACGGGGAGCATGTGGCGGTAGGCGCCCTTCCATCCGTCGTCGATGGTGATGACGATGTCGCGCGCACCGAGCCGCCCCGCCGGCAGACGCTCGCATGCCTGCGCGAGCGGGATGACGCGGTAGCCCCGGCGTTTCAGGGCGTCCATGCGCTGCTGGAAACGCTTGGCGTTCATGAACAGGCAATCGCCGTAGTGCGGGGCGGGGCCGAGCCATGTGCCGTGGTAGCAGAGGATGCGCAGGTGCCGGCGCGTCAGGTACCGGCAGAGGCTGAACAGGCCGAGGTACTGCGCGGCGAACAATATGGCAGTCTTCAACATGATGGCTGGGGTGGCTGTCCGTTCCGTGTCTGGTGTGCGGGCCGCGTGACGGGGCCGGCGCTACGTGAGCCCCTTGGCGATCAGCGCCCGGAAGTAGTCGATCGTCTTGACGAGGCCGTCCTTCAAGGCGGTGGCCGGGGCCCAGCCGAGCAGTTCGCGCGCCTGCGTGATGTCCGGTTGCCGCTGACGCGGGTCGTCCTGGGGCAGAGGGTGGAACTCCAGCGTGCTGGACGACCCGGTCCGCGCGATGACCTGCTCGGCCAGCGACCTGATGGTGAATTCGTCGGGATTGCCGATGTTGATCGGGCCGGTCAACGTCTCGGGCGATTCCATGAGCCGGATGAGGCCGTCGATCAGGTCGTCGACATAGCAGAACGAGCGCGTCTGGGCACCGTCGCCGTACAGCGTGATGGGCTGGTTTCGCAGCGCCTGGACGATGAAGTTGGAGACGACGCGCCCGTCGTTCGGATGCATGCGCGGACCGTAGGTGTTGAAGATCCGGGCGACCTTGATCTGCAGCTTGTGCTGGCGGTAGTAGTCGAAGAAGAGCGTTTCGGCGCAGCGCTTTCCCTCGTCGTAGCACGAGCGCGGGCCGATCGGGTTCACATTGCCCCAGTAGCTTTCCACCTGGGGATGGATGTCGGGGTCGCCATAGACCTCGCTGGTCGATGCCTGAAGGATGCGGGCACGGGTCCGCTTGGCGAGGCCGAGCATGTTGATGGCGCCGTGCACGCTCGTCTTGGTCGTCTGCACCGGATCGAACTGGTAGTGCACGGGCGATGCGGGGCAGGCGAGGTTGTAGATCTCGTCGACCTCGACATAGAGCGGGAAGGTGATGTCGTGCCGCAACAGTTCGAAGTGGGGATGGCCCTGCAGGTGCAGGATGTTCTCGCGCGAGCCGGTGAAGAAGTTGTCGGCGCACAGGACGTCGTAACCCTTCTCGAGCAGCCTTTCGCACAGGTGGGAGCCGAGGAAGCCGGCTCCGCCGGTGACGAGGACGCGTTTGCGTAGGCTCATGCGCATGTCGGGAATTCCTTCAGCGGGTGGGGAAGACGGTGTCCAGCGTCCGTTCGAGGGCTGCGACGTCTACCGCGAAGCTGCTGTGGCGTCCCTGTTCGTCGGCGCACAGGTGGCAGTAGCGGTGTCCCATGGAGCGGGCCATGTAGTAGTAGTGCGGCATGATCGCCCGCGTCGGATGCAGTTCGATGACGTCGATCGATTCGGCGTACAGCATGTTGGTGAGGCCGGCGCCGTGCGGTGCGACGACGGCTTCGGCGTCGTAGAAGAGTTCGATCTGGGCGGACAGGTCGAGGTCCTCCAGGGCGATGGGGGTGACGCGGTACCGTTCCAGGACGCGCACCACCTCGGCTTCGTTCGTCACCCTCCGCCCGCCCGGTGCGCTGCGCCGGGTGATGTAGATGCGATGGCGCCGGTCGCGCGGCCGCGCCGGCAGCACGCGCGGCAGGAAGAAGTCGAGGTAGCGCCGCGGCAGGTGGCCGGACATCGCGCGGCTCAGGTAGCTGCCGAACAGGGTCGCGTCGCTGCGCCACAGGTATCTGGGCTCGATCTCGACGATCCGGGCGGTCGGCGGCAGCAGCCGCGGGAGGTAGGAGGCTTCCCACGGGCGATAGGGGCCCGGCACCAGGATCGTGATCGGAATCCCCGCCATGGCTTGCTGGTGGAGCCAGAACAGGCGCGGCAGGTTGTCGACGACGGTGTGGTAGTAGTTGTTCGCGGGCGAGCGCAGGGCGAGCGTCGTGCCCCGCAGCCGCCGCGTGGGGCGCAGATACTGGTCTCGCCAGTAGTAGCGGCGGTGGATCGGCGAGTTCGGCCACTCTTGCCAGACGTTGTCGGTGTCGAGGAGGATACGGCCGCGTCCGGCGACTAGGATGTTCGCCGACGCGTGGTAGAGCGCGTCCGGCAGGATGGCGGCGAACATGTCCGGCGTCGCCTCTCCCTCGGCATGCAGAAAGCGGGCTTCCTCGGCGAAGTCCGGCCTGGGTTCCGCGGGCGGGGGGAGATGCTCACCCGGCAGGCGGGCAAGGGGTTCGACGTGCGGATAGGCTTCCCGCACATGGGTCGCGCGAACCAGCCGGTTGGTGATGCCGAGCTTCATCCGATCTCCAGATTTCCCCTTCCAGGCCGCCTGCACGATTCCACCCCGGCCGCTCGCCGTGCGGTCGCGGCCGGCGACCCGGCCAACCGGGTTTATTTCCATTTAAGCGCATATTGTGCTGCGACATCAATGCGGATTTTTGATCGCGGTGCCGCTTTGGCGCCCCGCTCAGGCGCGCAGCACCGAGGCGATTCCGCGTAGTGCCCTGGCGCCGGGGGACTCCCACAGCAAGGGCAGGACGGCGGCGAGCGCGGCCCGCCGCCGTCCTGCGCGGGCGTAGGCATATGCCAGGTTGAGCCGGCCGCTCGCCACCCTCGATCTCACGCCGCGCCTGACGGGCGGGGGGAAGGCCGCCGACTCCTGGAGCATCCTGCGCAGCGTCTTCACGTTGTCGATCTGGGCCTGGAGCGGATTTCGCCGTGTGGCGCTGGCCTCGTGGATCAGGTAGGCCGCCATCGGCGCGCAGACGATGCCGGCACGCCGGCTGCGCGCGCACAGCCGCACGAGGAAGAGCACGTCTTCGCACACGCGAAAACCCGTCGGATAGCCGCCAAGCTCCAGGAAGGCGGCGCGCGGTACGCTCAGCGTGTGCGTGTCGCCGAAATGGTCGGCGACGAAGGGTTCGAACTCCGCGGCGGCCATCGTCACGCGAAGGGCGCCGGCGGCCTTGGCCAGCATTGCCTTGCCCGAGGGGTGGATCTCCATGGAGCCGGATATCCGGCTGCCGTCCGGACGGCGGTAGTCGTAGTCGCCAGTGAGGAAATCCAGTTCCGGGTCGTCGCCGATGAACTCGGCGTGCAGCCTGAGCCGGTCGGGATAGAACCAGTCGTCCGCATCCAGAAATGCCAGCCAGTCGCCCGTGGCGGCGCGGGCGCCGGCATTGCGCGCCGCCGAGACGCCCGCGTTGGCCTGCCGCAGCAGGCGCACGCGGCTGCCGTAGGCGGCGGCGACCTCGGGGGTGGCATCGGTCGAGCCGTCGTCGACGACGATGATCTCGTGCGCGGGCCAGCTTTGTGCGAGTACCGAGTCGATCGCCCGGCCGATGAAACCCGCTCCGTCACGGACGGGGATGACGACGGAGAAGCGGGGGGGGCTCACCGGACGACCCTTGTCGCTACGCGACGCAGCGCCGCCTTCGGACGGCCGTGCGGCGGCGCTCATGCCGGCGGATAGCCCATGTCGTGCGCGACCCCGGAGACCCGGCCGAGCACGCGCTCGACGCGTTCGCGGTTGCGCCCCTTCTTCCATTTGTCGAGTTCGATCTCGCCGAACACGTCGTAGGGCTTGCTCAGCACCTGCTCGCAGTGGGCCTGCACCTCCGGGGTGAAGGCGAGCCCGCAGTCGGCGTAGAGCTTCCGGTAGCCGGCCACCGGATCGCGCACGAGGTCTTCGTAGAAGACTTCCACCCACTGCGAGGCGGGAACCGAGCCGCGGGCCTCGAGAATTGCGCGGTTGATGGCTTCGTACTGGAAGGCGGCGACTTCTTCGATGGGCGCGCGCAGGTAGCCGCGCCATCCCTCGGCGAGGAAGAAGCACCAGCGCTCGTAGCGGCCGCCGTCGACGGCGACGGTTTCGGGGAACACGCCGCTCCAGGTGGCGTACTTGTCGGGCTTGCCCCAGCCTTCGATCAGCGAATTGATGTTGTCGCCGGGGCTGCGTTTCACATAGACGAAGATCGCGTCGGGAAAGAGCGTCCGCAGGTAGGGGACGCACAGGCCGTTCTGGTTGTTCTTGTCCACCCAGCGATTCTTGCCCGTCCAGCGGTAGAAGTAGCGTGCGACGTGGTTCCGGTCGCGCTGGCTGGCGTCGGCGGCGTGCAGGGCGTGCGTATCCCAGCCCTTCTCGACGAGCGGATGCAGGTCGACCCAGAAATCGTGGGTTTCGCGCTGCAGCGTGCCCAGCTCGGGCGATTCGGAGAGGGTCTTGTAGACGACGGTAGTGCCGGCGCGCGAGCATCCGAGGACGATCACCGGGCGATCCGCGGCGGGGCGGCGGACGTCCCACGACAGTCCGCGCAGGGTGCGCAGCGCGGCATCGCCGTGGTGGTTGAGGGTCTTGGCGACTTTCTGGAGGAATTCACTCATGTCTGTTTGCTATCCGGTATTCCTTGAACATCGGCCCGATTGCGGAGCCGGCGCACTGCGGGTCACTGGGCATCGAGGATGCGCCGTGCGTGGTTGGTACTCACCATGATGCAGTCGAACTCGAGAAGCTGCAGGGCGGCATCGTGGGCTACCGGAAACAGGCCGGAGATCGAGAAGCCTCTCGGGGAGAGATGTTCCAGCATCTCGGCATAGGACGGCATGTCGCGGTAGAGCGGCACGATGGAGCCTTCGAACTGGAGTCCGGCGAGCGAGCCGAGCCCTTCGCCGGCGCCGCGCAGGACTTCGAGGTCGAACCCCTGGGTGTCCATCTTGAGGTAGGGGCGGTGCAGGCCGTGTTGCTGCAGGAGGGGCATGACCTGGCGGTCGAAGGTCTCGACCGGAACCTCTTCCTCTTGCACGATCCGGCGCTTGAGCGCCGCCATCTCCGTTGCGGCGAAGTCCGGCTCGCGCAGCGAATTCAGGGTGCTGTGGCCCGCTACGTGCAGGGTCGCCGTGCCCGGCGCGGCGCCCAGCGCCATCTTGAAGGCCAGCCAGCGTTCGTCCGCCTCGACGTGCCGGGCGAGGGTTGCGAACGTCGTCGGATGGGGTTCGAAACTCAGTATCCATCCCTCGAAGCCGACCTCGTTGCGCAGGAAATCGCCGTATTGCCCGACATTGGCGCCGACGTCGATCACCGCGTCGATCCCGTACTTGCGGAAGACGCTGCCCAGATGTTCGGCCATGGGCAGGCGCACCATTCGCCACTTCGGCATCAAGGCGAGTCCGAACCTGTCGGCGGCATCGATCAGTCGTTTTTCCAGCGCATTCATGGGCGTCGCTCCCCGGGCTGATGAAAGGTGGTGTGGCCGCTATCGCCGCGGTGGCGCGCGATGGCCGTCTCCCAGAGACGTTCCATGCCGGCGATGTGCGAATCGAGGGAGAAGAGCCGCGCTGCACGCTCGCGTCCCGCCTCCCCCATCGCCCGACGCAACCCCCCGTCCGCGCCGAGCGTCCGGATGCCGGCCGCGAGACCGTCGACGTCGCCGCAGGCGAAGAGCAGGCCGGTGCTGCCATCGGCGACGATCTGGACCGCCCCGCTGGAGCGGGCCGCGACGACCGGCAGTCCCACTGCCATCGCCTCGATCATGGCCATGCCGAACGGCTCTACGTCGGCCGCATGCACGAGAAGGTCGGATGCGGCGAGCCGGGCCATGATCCGGTCGTGGGGAACGTTGCCCTCGAGGCGGATGCGGTCGTCCATCCCGAGTTCGCGGATGCAGGCGCCGAGCGGTTCGCGCAGGGGGCCTTCGCCGAAGATCGACAGGTTGCAGCGGAGCGGTCCGCTCGCGTCGACGCGAGCGACCGCGTCGATGGCGTCGGCGATGCGCTTTTCCTGCGCGAGCCGGCCGATCGTCACGATTTCGAGCGTGCCGGCCTGCGCGTGGGGCGGACGCGCGGCAGGGAGCGATGGCAGGGGCAGTCCGTTCCAGACCCGCGACAGTTTGCGGTCCGAGCCCGTGCATCGGGCCCATGCTTCGAGTTCTCCGTCGCTGACGAGGACGATGGCATCGGCCTCCGCCTGCACGTGCTTGAGAAAGTCCGGGTTCGTGTCCGAGACGGCGCCGTGGGCGGTCACGACGCAGGGCTTGTCCAGCAGGCGGGCCAGCGGGATGCCGACCTCCACGGCCCACTGGACGAAATGGACCTGGACGAGATCGACGCCGGCAATCCCCGGGCGCGACACGAGGTCGCAGAAGAAGGTCTTCCGGCGTTCGGCGAGCAGGCGGCCGTATAGGGCGCTGTTCGCCGCGGCGGCGAATCGCCGTTCGAACCGGCGCAGATCGAGGCCCAGCGCGGGGTAGTCCCGAAAGCCGGCGCAGGTTGCCCGCACCCCCTGGAGGCCGAGCCGGGAAACCATCGCCTGGCCCGCCTCGTTGCCGCGGTTCGCCGCCAGGACATGAACCTCATGTCCCCGCGCCAGGGCGCCGTGCAACTGCCAGAGAACGAAGGTGTGCGTTCCCACGGGGTAGCTGCCGACGACGTGGAGCTGCTTCATGCGCTCTCGCTCCCCGGCACCGGAGGCGGGCTCTTGCGCGATGCGGGATGGCCGGGCATGTCGCGGACTCCTCGGGAATGCCCGGCGTCATCCGCCGGGTGTCCGGCCCATCTGCCCGAGCGTCGGCAGCTTCGCGTCCTTGGCCGACAGCAGGGGATGCTCGACAGGCCAGGGAATGGCGAGGCCGGGGTCGTTCCAGATCACGCCGGCTTCGTCTTCGGGGCGGTAGAAGTCGGTGCACTTGTACTCGAGATCGGCGACTTCGCTGATGACGCAGAATCCGTGGGCATATCCGGGCGGAATCCACATCTGCCGGTGATTGCCGTCGTCCAGTTCGACGCCCACGTGGCGGCCGAACGTCGGCGAGGCGGGATCGACGTCGGCTGCCACGTCATACACCGCCCCGCAGCTGACGCGCACCAGTTTGCCCTGCGGGCGCGACCTCTGGAAATGCAGTCCGCGCAGCACGCCGCGCTGCGAGCGGGAATGATTGTCCTGGACGAAGGGCTGCGCGATCCCCGCTTCGCGGTAGCGCTCGGCCTGGAAGGTTTCCAGGAAGAAGCCGCGCGCGTCGCCGAAGACCTTCGGTTCGATGATCAGTACGCCGGGCAGGGCGGTTTCGATGATTTTCATTCCGGAGGCCGGTGTGCGATGTACGGGTCCTGGGGCGGGCGAAGGCGGGGAATTATGGCACCGCGAACCGGATGCCGTGCGTGTCGCGCTTGGCGCGACGCTGCCGATGCCTGTCGCGGGAGCGCGGTCATCTCGCCGGACCGTGCGCGAGTATCCGCTGCAGGTACTTGCCGTAGCCGGTATTGCCGAGGACGTCGGCCTCCCGGGCGAGCTGTTCGCCCGACAGCCAGCCGTTGCGGTAGGCGATTTCCTCCAGGCAGGCGATCTTCAGGCCCTGGCGTGCCTCGATGGTCTGGACGAAGTGGCTGGCTTCCATCAGGGAATCGTGGGTGCCGGTGTCCAGCCAGGCGAAGCCGCGGCCGAGCACGCTGACGTGGAGGTCGCCGCGCTGCAGGTAGGCGTTGTTGACATCGGTGATCTCGAGTTCGCCGCGGGCGGAGGGCTTGACCTGTCCGGCGATGCGGACGACGTCGTTGTCGTAGAAGTAGAGGCCGGTGACGGCGTAGCTGGATTTCGGCACCCTGGGTTTTTCCTCGATGGAGACGGCCTTGCCGCCGGCATCGAACTCGACCACGCCGAAGCGCTCCGGATCGTTGACGTGATAGCCGAAGATCGTGGCGCCGCTCCCGCGCGCGGCGGCTTCGTGCAGGATGGCGCTGAAGCCGTAGCCGTAGAAGATGTTGTCGCCCAGGATGAGGCACACGCTGTCCTTGCCGATGAATTCCTCGCCGATCAGGAAGGCTTGCGCGAGGCCGTCGGGCGACGGTTGTGCGGCGTAGGCGAGCGAGATGCCGAAGTCGCTGCCGTCGCCCAGGAGCTTGCGGAAATTGGGCAGATCGTCGGGCGTGGAAATGACGAGGACCTCGCGGATGCCGGCCAGCATCAGTACCGACAGCGGGTAATAGATCATCGGCTTGTCGTAGATCGGCAGCAACTGCTTGGAAACCCCGCGCGTGATGGGGTGCAGCCGCGTGCCGGAGCCGCCGGCGAGGATGATGCCTTTCATTGCTTGCTCCAGGGGATGGCGCGCCATTTTCGCCTCGGCGCAGTGACGCGGCGGTGAATTATGCATCCGGCAGCCGTACGCGAAGTCTTGCTGCCGGTGTCGGCCGGGCATCTCTCGCGGCGGGGGCGCCCGGGCGTGATCGAGCGGCGGACGATGCTCCGCTCAGCCTTGCCCCAGCCTTCCCAGCCGGTATTCCCCGCTCAACACCCGCCGCCACCACGCCTCGTTCCGCAGGTACCACTGCACCGTCCTGCGGATGCCGCTGTCGAAGGTCTCCTGCGGCGTCCAGCCCAGTTCGCGCTGGATCTTGGAGGCATCGATGGCGTAGCGGCGGTCGTGGCCTGGGCGGTCCTTGACGAAGGTGACGAGGTCGCGGTAGCGGGCGACGCCGGCGGGCTTGCCGGGCGCGAGTTCTTCGAGCAGGTCGCACAAGGTCTCGACCACTTCCAGATTGCGCTTCTCGTTGTGGCCGCCGATGTTGTAGGTCTCGCCGGGGCGGCCGCGGCCGACGACCTGCACCAAGGCGCGGGCGTGGTCTTCCACGTACAGCCAGTCGCGGATCTGCGCGCCGTCGCCATACACCGGCAGCGGCTGGCCGTGCAGCGCGTTGAGGATGATGTGGGGGATGAGCTTTTCCGGGAAGTGGAAGGGGCCGTAGTTGTTGGAGCAGTTGGTCACCAGCGTGGGCAGGCCGTAGGTGCGCTGCCAGGCGCGCACCAGGTGGTCGGAGCCGGCCTTGGAGGCGGAGTAGGGCGAGCTGGGCGCGTAGGGCGTGGTCTCGGTGAACAGGTCGTGCGTGCCGGCGAGGTCGCCATAGACCTCGTCGGTGGACACGTGGTGGAAGCGGAAGGCGTCCCGGTCCGCCTGCGGCAGCGCCTGCCAATGGCTGCGCGCGGCTTCGAGCAGGGTGTAGGTGCCGACGAGGTTGGTCTCGATGAAGGCGGCCGGGCCGTCGATGGAGCGGTCGACGTGGGATTCGGCTGCCAGGTGCATCACCGCGTCGGGGCGGAATCCGGCGAAGACCGCCGCCAGCGCCGGTCCGTCGCAGATGTCGATCTCGTGGAAGCGGTAGCGCGGCGAATCGGCCACCCCGGCGAGCGATTCGAGGTTGCCGGCATAGGTGAGCTTGTCCACGTTGGCCACCTCGTGGGGCGTGTCCCGGATGAGGTGGCGCACGACGGCCGAGCCGATGAAGCCGGCGCCGCCGGTGACGAGGATGCGCATGAAGGGTTCTCCGCGGTTCGACTGCATGCTGCCCGCTTCCGGGGCGGGGACGGGATATCCGCCGCGGATTATCGCATCGGCGGCCGATGGAGGCTCCGCCGCCGCGGACCCGGCCATCCGCCGACGCGCGGCCCCGGTCCTGCTCAGCGGGGGGCGAGGAGGTGTCTTCGGGCGCCGTCCGATCCGACGACCTCGATCTCCACCCCCTGCGTACCGGGCCGGTACCACCAGCGCGTGGTGCGCTGCGGTCCGATCACTTCGGCGCCGACGCGGCCGCCGTCCTCCAGCCGGTGCACGACGGCCTGCGGCGTGTGGCCGGCGAGCGTGGGCAGCATGACGACCAGGAACTGGTCTTCCTTCGCCTCGCTCGGCGGCATCAGCTCGATGCGCCAACTGCCGGGCTCCGGGCGGCCGGGGCCGGTCTTCTGCATGGCTTCGCGCACCCTGCCGCCGTCGTCGTAGTTCTTGCCATCGACGAAGAACTCGAAACCGGGGCCGCCGATGACGTTCAGCAGCGGCTTGCGCGGCAGCAGCACGTGGCCGAGGAGCTGGCCGCCGCCGTGGCCCGGCTGCGCGCTGGCGGCGATGAACAGGCTGAAGGTGTCGGCGCCGGCGAGCGGCGGTTCGATCGCATGCAGCAGCCAGCGCTTGCGGAAGGCCGCGTCGGTGGCGACGACGTCGTCGAACACGACGATGGCGTCGTTGGCGCGGTCGTAGCCGAACACCCGCCACAGGCGCTCGACCCGCTTCGTGCGGTGGGCGAAGGTGCCACGGCCGGACTGGCTGTTGGTGTAGGCCGGGGTGAGGTCGGCGACGGCGACGACGAGGTCGTCCTCGTCGAGATGCTGGACGATGCGGCCGGTGTGGTAGGTGTCGCGCCGCTTCTGCCACTCGGCCAGGTCCAGCGGCGCCGCCTCCACCCCCCAGCCCGAGCCGATGCGGCGCTGGCCGCCGTCGTTGGCGTAGTGGCGCGGATTGCCGGCGTCGAAGCCGGGGCCGGGCATCACGTCGCCCGGGTCGGTGACGGTGACGAGGTTGTGCGCGATGCTCTGGTAGGTGTAGTTCATGTGGTGGTCCGAGCCGTAGGCCGGGCCATAGAGGCCGCTGTCGATGGCGAGTTCGCCGCCCTTGTAGATCGTGAACGCACCCTGGTCGAGATGGCTGTGCGACCAGAAGTTGTCGCCGGCCTTGAAGCTGACGTAGGTGGCGTCGGGCGACCAGTCGCTGCGCGCCACGAGCATGCCGATGCCGTCGAACAGGCGCGCCGGCGGCAGCGCCCCGGCGGCGTGCGGATCGATCGGCGAAGCGTCCGACAGCGGTCCCCACGGCCAGCCGGTCGGCACCGGCCCGCGCTGCGGCGGCGCCAGCGCATAGGCCGCCGCGTGGCGGTATTCGAGCGCGAGCGGCACGGCGTCGGGCGGCTGGCGCAGGAAGTGCGAGCCGTCGCCCCAGCGGTACTGCGTGCCATCCGGCCGCGTGCGATGGACGAGGAAGTCCAGGAAGCCGCGGATGCCGGGTTCCGTGTCGAAGAGATCCTCGCCGGTGGCGGCGCGCCACATCGCCGGCAGCGTGTAGATGGCCTGGCCGATGCCGATGGCAACGTACTCGCCGCCCTCGTGCCAGCCCCCGTTGCGCCCGAAGACCTGCCGCCACACCGGCAGCACGCGGTTCTTCCACAGTTCGTGCGTGAAGGTCATGTAGGCCCCGCCGCGCGGATGGTCGCGGTACAGCGCGATGGCGCAGGCCATCAGCGCCTGCAGCGGCGCGTTGTAGAGGTAGACGTTGTAGGGCGAGAGCTGCTCCTTGCGGATGACGTCGATGACGTAGTCGCAGCCCTCGGCGAGCTTGTCGCGCAGGGACTCGCGCTCCGGCACCGTCCATTGGTCGTACAGCCAGTCGTAGGCCAGCGCCAGGGGCTTGACCTGGGCGTGGCCGCGTTCCCAGAACCGCAGCGCCATCAGCTTCTCGTGGGTGCGGGCGAGGTCGACGCTGTACGGTTTCACTGCGGCGGCCAGGATGGCCGCGTCCACCGCGCCGGGGTTGGTGCGGGCGATGTTGGCGATCTGGCCGAGATAGCCCGGATTGCGGGCCTGCAGCAGGGCGATGTCGCCCGGCGACGGATGCGGCAGGCGCGGGCGGGCGAAGCGGAATTCGGGCAGATCGACCGGTGGGATCGCCGACGGCGGAGGGTAGGTGGCGGCTGCCCCGTCGAGCGGACCGGCGGGCGGCGCGGACGGGACGGTGGTGGCCACGACGGCGAACAATGCGGCGACCGGCAGCACTGCGCCGAGCAGCACCGGCCGCCAGGCCGTCGCGCCGCGGGCGGCGGGCGGTGCGGGGCGCGTCGCCGCCTGGCCCGGCGCCTCCACCCAGGCGGCGCCATGCGCCAGGAGCCGCCGCACGACCCAGTGCAGGCCCCATGCGCTTGCCGCGGCGATCAGCAGGTTGGTGGGGTCGGGGCGTGTGCCGACCGAGAACAGCTTCAGCAGTTCGATGGCGAAGCACAGCACCAGGGTGAAGAGGACCGCGCCGATGGCGGCGCGCCGCGGCGTGGCCGGCCAGCCGATGGCCGCCGCGACCCCGACCGGCGCGTAGCTGCCGGCGACGAACAGCAGGCTGCGCACGGCGGCGGTCTCGCTCGTGTAGTAGTGGTAGTAGAAGGGCAGGAAGCGCAGCCCGTCGAGCTTTTCCAGCGCCGCCCATTCCGGCTGCAGTTGCAGCGGCAGCAGGCCGTTGAGCGCAAGGGCCAGGCCGATATGAACCGGCAGCAGCATGAGAATGACGCGCCGCGCCGCTGCCGGCGAGTAGTCCAGCCAGCGGCGCGGATGGCTGCCCGCCAGCATCACGCCCCAGGCCCCGCCCAGGGCGCGGGTGAGGACGGAGACGAGCTGCGTGGTGCCCGACGCGAGGACGATCTGCACCGCCTCGACCACGAGCCCCAGCGCCGCCCCGGCCGCCAGACCCCACACGGGCGCCATCGCACGGACGCCGCCGCGGCCGGCCCGCGCCAGGACCAGCAGCAGCCCGAACGGCACCACCAGCAGCGCCTCGACCAGCAGCTTGACGCTGCAGGTGAAGCCGCTGCCGCAGGACAGCCCCGGCCCGATGCCGAAGCTGTCCGGCCTGGCGAGCTTGGCCGCGAGTTCGCCGGACGAAACCAGGAAGTCGTAGGGGAAGAAGCTGAGCCCCAGGTAACCCAGCGCATACAGTGCCAGCAGCGCGCGGATGCTGTGCGTGCCGCCCGCGGTGAAGCGCTCCCACATCGCGGCCACCCGCCTGCCGGACACGAACCACAGCCCGGCGCCGAGCATGGTTCCGATGCCTTCCGCGAGCAGGTCGTTGAGCGACACCGTGCGCGGCGGAAAAAAGAGCTGCAGGAATTCGATGCCGGCGGCGAGCGCCAGGCAGGCTCCCAGCACGACGCCCAGCAGCACGATGCGCAGGCCGCGGGCCGCGCGCAGGGTCCATACCGCGCCGGCGGCGAAGTAGGCGAGGACGACGTACAGGAGGATGTTGGCCACCCAGTCCGCCCGCGACCCGACGCCCAACTGCAGCCACGGCGTGTGCAGGAACTGCTGCCAGGCGTTCGGGTTGGGCCTGAATTCGAGCGGAACCAGGCTGCCGTAGGTCACGAACACTGCCCAGGCGATGGCCAGCCGCGCGTGTTGCCACGCACGTGAGGCGGGCTGGTGTGGATTGGTGCTCATCGTCCGCATGAATTCGTTAACGACCGCTGCAATTGTCGTACGGGATGCGGCAAACTGCGAACGTTGTCGTCGGGCTGGCGCAGCGGAACGGGTTCTCCAGGCCGGGGCACGCGTGGGATTCCTGGTGCGGGCGATTGCAAGGAGTGGTCATGGATAGGACGAGTGTTTTGGTGGGGCTCATCGCGCTGGGCTCGCTGGCCGCGTCGGGCCAGGCGATGGCGGCGTGCCCGGGCAAGCAGCCGGTCAAGCCCGAGCTGCTCGAGGGCCATACGCTGTGTACGGCGCGTGGCAAGGACGCCTGGCAGGAGTATCACGAGCCGGGCGGCAGGCTGATCGACTACAAGATGGGGCCGAATGACAAGGTCGACCCGACCAAGCAGGTCGGCACCTGGTCCGCGAGGGGGGAGCGGGTGGTCTACACTTTCGGTTCGAGCACCTCGAACTACAGGGTGTTCGAGAACGGCGGCGCGAGCTATTGCATGGAAGGCAGCGACGGCGATTTCTCGGTGACGTTCAGGAAAGGGCTGAGCAAGTGCGCGGGCACCGCACCGGTGGCGCTGGCCCGGGGCGATCAGCGCTCCGACGACCGGGGCCGGGACGACCGCGGCCGCGGCCGAGACGATCGTCCCGGCCCGCGCTTCTGATCCGGCGGGCGGCCGTTCCCGGGTTTGCGGCGGGCGCAGGCGGGTAACTCCAGCCCGGCGGAGCCCGCCCGATCAGACCAGCGCTTCCGCCACCGCCGGATGGCTGAGAAAGCCGCCCGGGCTCGCGGTGGCGCCGTAGGCCCCCGACTGGAAGACCACCACCAGATCCCCCGGCTGCGCGTCCGGCAGCGGCATGCGGTCGGCGATCAGGTCGAGCGGCGTGCATAGCGGGCCGACCACCGAAACCGGCGCGGCGGCCGCAGCCTCGTCCATCCGGTTGCCGATGGCGACCGGATGGTTCTTGCGGATCACCTGGCCGAAATTGCCGCTCGCCGACAGGTGGTGATGCAGCCCGCCGTCGGTGACGAGATAGACCTGGCCGCGCGACACCTTGCGGTCGGTCACCCTGCATACATACACGCCGGCCTCGCCGACCAGGTAGCGGCCCAGTTCCAGCACGAGTTCCGCGCCCGGCAGCCTTTGTGCGGCAGTCTGCGCGATTTCCGCGAGGCTGGCGGCGATGGGCGCCAGATCCAGCCGCGTGTCTCCCGGAAAGTAGGGGATGCCGAAGCCGCCGCCGAGGTTCAGCACCTTGACCGGCGCGGGGGCCGATCCGGCCAGGCGCAGCGCCAGCGCGAGGCTCTTCTGCTGCGCGTCGGCGATGGCTTCGGCCTTCAGGTTCTGCGAGCCGGCGAACAGGTGGAAGCCCTCGAAGGCGAGGCCGGCGCGGCCGATCCCGGCCAGCAGCGCGGGCACCTCTTCGGCATCGACGCCGAAGGGCTTGGGGCCGCCGCCCATCTTCACCGCCGAACTCTTCAGCTCGAAATCCGGATTCACGCGCACCGCGACGCGCGCCGGCAGCCCGAGCGCCTGCGAGGCGCGCGCGAGCACCGGCACCTCGCGGAAGGATTCGACATTCACCAGGATGCCCGCCGCCACCGCGCGGAGGAGTTCCGCGTCGCGCTTGCCCGGGCCGGCGAAGCTGATCTCGCGCGGGTCGGCGCCAGCGTCCAGCGCCACCGCCAGTTCGCGCTCCGAGGCGACGTCGATGCCATCGACCAGCTGCACCATGTGCCCGACCAGCGCCGGCATCGGATTGGCCTTCATCGCGTAGTGCAGTTTGACCGACGCCGGCAGCGCCGCGCGCAGTTCGGCGACGCGCCGCGTCAGCAGGCCGCGGTCGTAGGCGTAGAACGGCGTCTGCCCGACGCGGGCGGCCAGCCGGCAAAGCGGAATGCCGCCGACGACGAGTTCGCCGTTCTCGACCGGGAACTGGGACATCGGGGCGTGGATGGGGGCCGTCTTGGCCGGGGGATGATTGCTCATTTCGGACGGTTCCTCGGCTTCACGATTCTGCGAGGGGAAAGCGGGCAGGTGCCCTGGGTATCCAGGCGTCACCTCTTGTGTTCGTACGATAGTCCTTTGCTGCCGGGCTCTAGCGCAGCAGGCTCGCCCTTACCGCCAGGACGATTTGCTCCGCGAGGTTTGCCGCATGCCGGACTTCATCGACATCCGGGTCCGGCACGTCCGTCGGATAGCGGAACTCGGTTGCGAACGGCGTCAGTTCCTCGCAGGCGTCTCTCAGCGAAATCAGCGTCGAATCGATTGCGATGCAGCGTTCGACAAGGGCGCGCAGGTCGTGCGTCTTGGGGATGGGCGTGTCGGTGATCGCGATCAGCGCCTTGAGCGCCTTTTCGGCCGCCTGTTGGCAATGGTAGGCGGCGGAGGCGGGAAACGGGTCCGGATCCGCAAGCAGCTTGCGTGCGGCGCCGAGGTCGTCGCGGGCGCGCAGCAGCCAGTTTTCCGCTTCGCGCTCGAGGTCGTCACGCATCCAGGCGTTTCCCTTCGTTCAGGGCCCTGAAGAGCAGCGACGAGCGCGTGTGGTTCACCGCTTCGATCTCGGCCTGAGTGCGGACGATGATGTCGCACGGCACGGTCAGCCCCCGCAACGCCCTGTGCGCCCTGACGGCGCGCCTGTGCGGGGTTTCGTCGGAGTCGGGCACGATGACGAGCAGATCGACGTCGCTGTCGTCTCCCGGCGTTCCCCATGCGTGGGAGCCGAACAGGATGATCTGCTCCGGATGGAGCGCGGCCGCGATGCGTCGTGAAATTTCCTGCAGGACTTCGTTGCTGAGCATGACGTGCTCTTTCTGGTCGAATTCGCGGGCAATGTTAGCACCGTGGGCACTGCGACGACCCGACACGGCGATCGAGGCCGTCCCGGAGGTCCGGTGCCGCCAGCGGGGCCGGCTAGATCGTCGATGCCGCCAGCGCCTTCCTGTCGATCTTGCCGTTCGGATTGCGTGGCAGCGTGCCTTCACGTATCTCGATGCGCACCGGCACCATGTAGGCCGGCATGCGCCGGCGGCATTCGGCCAGCAGCGCGGCGGCGTCGGCCGTGGCGCCGGGCGGCGGCGTGACGACGGCGACGATGGCCTGGCCCAGCGTGTCGTGCGGGATTCCGAAAGCGGCGCATTCACCGACCAGCGCGGTGGCGTAGAGGATCTCCTCGACTTCGCCGGGGCTCACGCGGTAGCCGGAAGTCTTGATCATCTCGTCGCGGCGGCCGATGAAATACAGGAAGCCGTCCTCGTCGCGGCGCACGGTGTCGCCGGAAAAGACCGCGATCTCGGGCAGCACCAGGCCGCCATCGCGGCCGGCGACGGCGTGCGGCAGCGGGCGGTAGCGCTCGGCGGTCTTCTCCGGGTCGTTCCAGTAGCCCATGCCGACCAGGGCGCCGCGCTGCACCAGTTCGCCGGGTTCGTTGGGTGCGCATTCACTGCCGTCCTCGCGCAGCACCAGCACCTCGGCGTTGGGAATGGCCTTGCCGATGGAGTCCGGCCGGCGGTCGGCTTCCTCCGGCGGCAGGTAGGTGGCGCGAAAGGCTTCCGTGAGTCCGTACATCAGGAAGGGGCGGGTGTGCGGCAGCCTGGCGCGCAGCGCGGCGAGCGTGTCGTGCGGCATGCGGCCGCCGGTGTTGGCGATGTAGCGCAGGTGTCCGGTCACCGTCTGCGGCCAGTCGAGCTGCGCGAGCTGTATCCACAGCGGCGGCACCGCGGTGAGGCCGGTGACCTGCTCGCGCACCACCGCGTTCAGCACGTCGCGCGGCAGCAGGTAGTTGAGCAGCACGACGCGGGCGCCGGCGTGGAAGGCGGTGGTGAGCTGGGAGAATCCGGCGTCGAAGGACAGCGGCAGCGCGGCGAGCAGCGTGTCGCCGGCGTGGTTGCCAAGGTAGCCGGCGACGCTCTGGGCGCCGATCACCATGTTTCGATGCGACAGCACCACGCCCTTCGGGCGTCCGGTGCTTCCCGAGGTGTAGAGGATGGCCGTCATGTCGCTGTCGATGACGCGGTGCCCGGCGTGCGGCGGCGCGTCGTCCAGTTCGGCCCAGCGATGCACCGAGGCGCCGGCCACGGCGGGAAGTTCCCGCGGGTCGCCGACCACGACCACCTGGCGCAGATCGTGGCAGGCAGCCAGCGTCGGCAGCAGCAGGGCGAGACGCTCGGCGCTGGTGACGAGCACGCGCACGTTGCAGTCGCGCAGGATGTAGCCGACCTGGTCGGGCTTGAGCAGCGGATTGACCGGCACGAAGGCGCCGCCGGCCGCGGCCGCGCCGAAGCAGGCGGCGACGAATTCGGGGCGCTTGTCCAGATACACCGCGACCCGTTCCGCGCGCGCCAGGCCGAGCGCCATCAATCCGCTGGCGAAGCCCTCGCACCGGCGGGCGAGTTCGGCATAGGTCAGCGCCGACTGGCCGCTGGTGAGCGCGACGCGTTCGGCGGCGCGCTCGGCGGACGACAGGACGATCTGGTGCAGCAGGGTGGCGGGGGGCATCGGCGGGCTGGATCGAGTCGCATTACACCACCCTGAGTATAATGCTGCGTTCTTGAAACCGGCCGCGTCGCGGCGCGCCGGTCGTGTTGGGTTTGGAGAACCGGTTCCCTTGAATATCCAGGAAGAAATCCTGTCGCTGCTCGACGAGACGCTGAGCCTGAATGGCCGCGGCCTGAGCTTCGACGCCGATACCGCGCTGCTGGGCAACCTGCCGGAGCTTGATTCCATGGCCGTGCTCGCGGTGATCCACGCCATCGAGGAGCGCTTCGGCATCGCCGTGCCGGACGACGAGATCGACGGCAGTTCGTTTGCCACCGTCGGCTCGGTGGTGGAATTCGTCAGCCGCCTGTCGGCGCACTGAGGGGCGGTACATCAGGGGACGGCGATTCGCACCGGTGCCGCGGGGCCGGATGCACGGTCGGGCGGCCGGTTGCCGGAGGAAAAGGGAAGACCGTTGCCCGCACCACCGGCCGCAGTCGCCGCGAAGGGGCGGAATCAGCCGGTCAGGCCCTCGGCGGCGAAGTGCGGGTTGTCGAAGCCCGGCTTGCCATAGGTGAGCCTGCTGCCGTCCAGGCGGGTGACGCTGCCGCCGGCCGCGGTCAGCACGGCGTGTCCGGCGGCGATGTCCCATTCCATGGTGCGGCCCAGGCGCGGATACAGGTCGGCCTCGCCGGCGGCGATCAGGCACAGCTTGAGCGAGGAGCCGGCACTCTTGAGCTGGGCGACCTTGCGTCCGGCGAGGAAGGCATCGAGCGCGGCAGCGTCGCCGTGCGAACGGCTGGCGACGACGGTGAGCCCTTCGAGCGGCGGCCGGCGGCATTTGATCGGGCGGCGGCCGATGCAGTTCTCGATGAAGGCGCCGCAACCGGCCGCGCCGGCAAAGGTCTTCTTCAAGGCCGGCGCATGCACCAGGCCCAGCACCGGCTCGCCGTTTTCCACCAGCGCGATGTTGACGGTGAATTCGCCGTTGCGGCTGATGAACTCCTTCGTGCCGTCGAGCGGGTCGACCAGCCAGAAACGCTCCGCCACGCTGGGTATCCGGCCGGCGGCGAAGGCTTCTTCGGCGACCACCGGCACGCCCGGCAGCAGGGCGTCGAGCGCGGGGACGATCAGCGCCTCGGCGCGCTCGTCGGCTTCGGTGACGGGCGAGGCGTCGTCCTTGCCGCGGACGGTGAAGTCGGTTTCATACACGGCCATCACCACATCGCCCGCGGCGCGGATGATGGGAAGCAGGTGCTCGATGAGATCGAGGCGTTCGGCACAGGACGCGTTCGTCACGGCAGAAATCCGGTTTGAATCATTGCAGACGCCATTTTAGCGATCGCCTTTATATTCAGCGCGGCAGGAACGCGGTTTAATAGCGGCCTTTCGGGAAATATTTCCTCCTCACGTCAAAGTCGTTCTCCCGCAATCGTCCGCGAAGGGCGAGCATCGCGGCAGATCGATCAGCCCATCCCGCCCATGCCGAACATCGACCCGACAACACTGACCCACCTGCAACGCCTGGAAGCCGAGAGCATCCACATCCTGCGCGAGGTGGTGGCCGAAGCGGACAATCCGGTGATGCTGTACTCCATCGGCAAGGACAGCGCGGTGATGCTGCACCTGGCGATGAAGGCGTTCCATCCGGCCCGGCCGCCGTTTCCGCTGCTTCACGTCGATACGCGCTGGAAGTTCCGCGACATGTACGCGTTCCGCGACCGCATGGTGGCCGAACTCGGCTTCGACCTGCTGGTGCACATCAACCCCGAGGGCATCGAGAAGGACATCAACCCCTTCACCCACGGCTCGGCCATCCACACCGACATCATGAAGACCGAGGGGCTCAAGCAGGCGCTCGACAAGTACGGCTTCGACGCGGCCTTCGGCGGCGCGCGGCGCGACGAGGAGAAGTCGCGCGCCAAGGAGCGGGTGTTCTCGTTTCGCACCGCGGGCCATCGCTGGGACCCGAAGAACCAGCGCCCCGAGCTGTGGAAGCTCTACAACGCCAGGAAGCACAAGGGCGAGTCGATGCGGGTGTTTCCGCTGTCGAACTGGACCGAACTGGACATCTGGCAATACATCTACCTCGAGAACGTCCCCATCGTGCCGCTGTACTACGCGGCGGAGCGGCCGGTGGTCGAGCGCGACGGTACGCTGATCATGGTCGACGACGAGCGCATGCCGCTCCTGCCGGGCGAAGTGCCGATGCGGAAGAAGGTGCGCTTTCGCACGCTGGGCTGCTACCCGCTCACCGGCGCGGTGGAGTCCGAGGCCGACACGCTGCCGGCCATCATCCAGGAGATGCTGCTGACCCGGACATCCGAGCGCCAGGGCAGGGTGATCGACCATGATTCGGCCGGTTCGATGGAGAAGAAGAAACAGGAGGGCTACTTCTGATGGGCCCCCACACTCACATTCGTTCGTTGCCCCCGCGGGGGCGAAGGCCTCCTTTGGGGCGGCCCTGCAGGAGGCCTGCTGATGGCACACGTATCGGATCTCATCGCTACCGACATCGAGCAGTACCTGAAGGCGCACGAAAGGAAGAGCCTGCTGCGCTTCATCACCTGCGGCAGCGTAGACGACGGCAAGAGCACGCTGATCGGCCGCCTGCTGTACGAATCCAAGATGCTGTTCGAGGACCAGCTCGCCGCGGTCGAGGCCGACTCCAGGAAATGGGGCACGCAGGGCGAGGAGATCGACTTCGCGCTGCTGGTCGACGGACTCGCCGCCGAGCGCGAGCAGGGCATCACCATCGACGTCGCCTACCGCTTTTTCTCCACCGACAAGCGCAAGTTCATCGTCGCCGACACGCCGGGCCACGAGCAGTACACCCGCAACATGGTCACCGGCGCCTCGACCGCCGACGTGGCGATCCTGATGGTCGATGCGCGCAAGGGCATCCTCACCCAGACGCGGCGCCACAGCTACCTGGTGTCGCTGCTGGGCATCCGCCACATCGTGGTGGCGATCAACAAGATGGACCTCGTCGACTACGCCGAGAAGACCTTCCGCGCCATCGTCGAGGACTACGCCGCCTTCGCCCGGCAACTCGGGCTGCAGGACGTCACCTTCATCCCGATGTCCGCCTTCAGGGGCGACAACATCCTCGCGCCCAGCGAGCACATGCCGTGGTACCACGGCACCACGCTGATGGGCTACCTGGAGACCGTCGAGATCGACGATGCGCGCATGCAGCGCGAACCCTTCCGCCTGCCGGTGCAGTGGGTCAACCGCCCCAACCTGGACTTCCGCGGCTTTGCCGGGCAGGTGGCCAGCGGCGTGATCCGCCCGGGCGACCGCGTCCGCGTGCAGCCCTCGGGGCGCCAGAGCACGGTGGCGCGCATCGTCACCCGCGACGGCGACCTGGCGCAGGCGGTGGCCGGCCAGTCGGTGACGCTCACGCTCGCCGACGAGATCGACATCTCGCGCGGCGACGTCATCTCCACCGTGGACGCACCGGCCGAGGTGGCCGACCAGTTCGAGACCACGCTGGTGTGGATGCACGATGAGCCGATGCTGCCGGGCCGCCCGTACCTGATGAAGGTCGGCGCCAAGACGGTGACGGCCACCGTCACCGCGATCAAGCACCAGGTCAATGTGAACACGCTCGAGCACATCGCCGCCAAGAAGCTCGAACTGAACGGCATCGCCGAGTGCAACCTGAGCCTGGACCGGCCGATCGCCTTCGACCCGTATCCGCACAACCGCGACACCGGCGGCTTCATCCTGATCGACCGGCTCTCCAGCAATACGGTGGGCGCGGGCATGATCAACTTCGCGCTGCGCCGCGCGCACAACATCCACTTCCAGCACGTGGACGTGGACAAGGCCGCACGTGCGGCGATGAAGGGGCAGAAGGGCTGCGTACTGTGGCTCACCGGCCTCTCGGGTGCGGGCAAGTCGACGATCGCCAACATGGTCGAGAAGAAGCTGCACGCGATGGGGCGGCACACCTACCTGCTCGACGGCGACAACGTGCGCCACGGGCTCAACAAGGACCTCGGCTTCACCGACGCCGACCGGGTGGAGAACATCCGGCGGGTGGGCGAGGTGGCCCGGCTGATGGTCGATGCGGGGCTGATCGTGATGACCGCGTTCATCTCGCCGTTCCGCTCGGAGCGGCGCATGGCGCGCGGGCTGCTGGAGGCCGACGAGTTCGTCGAGATCCACGTCGCCACGCCGCTGGCAGTGGCCGAGGAACGCGACCCCAAGGGCCTGTACAAGAAGGCGCGCCGCGGCGAACTGAAGAACTTCACCGGCATCGACTCGCCCTACGAGCCCCCGGAAACGCCGGAACTGAGCATCGACACGACGGCCTGCACCGTCGAGGAGGCGGCCGACCAGGTGCTGGCCTACCTCGAGCAGCACGGCCTCATCGCCGGCCGCGCGCCCTGAGCAGTCCGCCGCGGCGCCGGGCGGGAGCGGCGCCGCGGCTCGCTCCCCGGGGATCCGTGTTCAGCGCGGCGCCTTCTCCTTCATCAGGCAGGCCGCCGCGAGCGCGACCAGGAACACGCCCGCGATCATCATGAAACCGTCGGCGTATGCGCCGGCGACGCCGTCGGCCGCTCCTGCGCGGACGGTTTCGCGCCACGACACGAATACCGCGGCCATCGCGATTCCCAGCACCCCGCCCAACTGCCGCACGTAGCTGATCACCACCGACGACTGGCTGAGGTGGTGCGGCTCCAGGTGCCTCAGCGTGGCCATGCTCAGGGCCGGCAGGATGAGGCCGAGGCCGACGCGCCCGAGGATGGTCGCGGCGATGATCTCCAGATAGGTGATGTGCCCCGCCACCACGCCGAAGAACACGAACGACAGGCAGAACAGCACGAGGCCCGCGATCGTCACCGCCTGCGGCGAATGGCGGTCGGCCATGCGCCCCGCCAGCGGAATGGTCAGTGCCAGCACGATCCCCGACGGCAGCAGCGCCGTGCCGGCCGCGGTGGCCGAGAAATGCAGCGCATGCTGCAGGAACACCGGGATCAGGTAGGACGAGCCGAACAGCCCGAAACCGTAGGCGAAGGACACCAGCGTACCCATCGAAAAGGAACGCCGCCGGAACAGGCCGATGCTGATGATGGGATGCCTCGCCCTGCGCGCGTGCAGCACGAAGCCGCCGACGGCCAGCGCCGCGAGCCCGAACTGGAGCAGCGTCCAGCCCGCCGCCGGCCCGCTGTGCTGCAGGCTGGCGATGCCTTCGACGATGGCCAGCGTCGACACCGTCAGCAGGGCCACGCCGGGCCAGTCGAACTTGTGGCGGACCACCTCGCGCGGCAGCGGCAGCAGGTAGAGGCCGAGCAGCCCGGCGAGCAGGCAGGCGGGCAGGTTGATCAGGAAGATCGCCGGCCAGCCGAAATGGTCGAGCAGCACGCCGCCCAGGCTGGGTGCGACTGCCGGCGCCAGCACGATGCCGAAGCCGAGAATGCCCGATGCGCGGCCCTGGCCCCGGTCGGGGAAGAGGCGCACGACGGCCAGCGTGCCCATCGGCTGCAGCACGCCCGCCGCCATCCCCTGCAGGATGCGCATGGCGACGACGAGCCGGTAGTCCGTTGCAAGGCTGCCGGCGATGCTGGTGACCGCGAGCAGCACGATGGCGCCGAGGAAGAGCTTGCGAAAACCCAGGCGGTCCAGGATCCACGGCGTGGGCAGCATGCCGACCGTCATCGCCGCCATGTAGCCGGTCATCGTCCATTGCACCTGTTCCTGGCCGAGGCCGAATTGGCGCATCAGGGCGGGCACGGCGACGCTGAAGCTGGTGGTCGACAGCACGCCGGCGATCACGCCGAGGCCGGCGACGAGCAGGACCAGCCACTTGTAGCGCTTGCCATGGCGTTGCGACAAGGCGTCGAAGGATACGGCGCGGGGCAGCGGATACATCTGGACGGATCGGCAGGCAGAAGGCAACATGTTAGCAGTAAAATAATTAGCATGCTAACAATGAAGCCGAAGCGGGAAGAATTCGCCGTGATGCTGTATCGCTGCGCCGTCGTCTGGCGGGGCCGGGTCGACGAGCGGTTGCGCCCGTGGGACATGAGCTATTCCACCTGGCGCATCCTGAAGCTGCTGCTCGCGGCGGAGCAACGCTACAACCAGCGCAGCCTTGCCGCCGGCATCGGCGTCGAAACGCCGACCCTGGTACGGCTGCTGGACCGCATGGAAAAGCTCGGGCTGGTGCGGCGCGAGCCGGACGGGCGCGACCGGCGGCAGAAACACGTCGACATCACGCCCGACGGCCGGGCCCTGATGGCGCAGATCGACCCCGAGGTGCTGGCCGTACGCGAGCAGATGCTGTCCGGGCTGGCGGACGCCGAACTGCAGGCCGGCGTCGAACTGCTGGCGAAGATCCTGCGCAATGCAACGGTCTGAACTTGCCTCCGGTGCCTGGGCGCCGCGCACTGGGCAGGGCCGGCACTGGGCGGCCGCTGCCCGCCCGGACGCAGGGCCCGACCGGCTTACTTGCTCTTGATCATCGTGCCGACGCCGTGGTCGGTCAGGATTTCGAGCAGCAGGCAGTGTTCGACGCGGCCGTCGATGATGTGCACCGACTTCACGCCGTTGCGCGCGGCATCCAGCGCCGAGCCGATCTTGGGCAGCATGCCGCCCGACAGCGTGCCGTCGGCCACCAGTTCGTCGATCTGGCGCGGCGTGAGACCGGTGAGCAGCTTGCCGGCCTTGTCCAGCACGCCCGGCGTGTTGGTGAGCAGCACCAGCTTTTCCGCTTTCAGGATCTCGGCCAGCTTGCCGGCGACGACGTCGGCGTTGATGTTGTAGGTTTCGCCGTCTTCTCCCACGCCGATCGGCGCGATCACCGGGATGAAGTCGCCCTGGTCGAGGAAGGCGATCAGGCTGGGGTCGATCTGCGTGATCTCGCCGACCTGGCCGACGTCGATCACGTCGCCCTCGGGCGCGTCGAGCTTTTGCATCAGCAGCTTCTTCGCGCGGATGAAGCTGGCGTCCTTGCCGGTGAGGCCCACCGCCTTGCCGCCGTGCTGGTTGATCAGGTTGACGATTTCCTTGTTGACCTGGCCGCCCAGCACCATCTCGACCACTTCCATGGTCTCGGCGTCGGTCACGCGCATGCCCTGGATGAATTCGCCCTTCTTGCCGACGCGGGCGAGCAGGTTCTCGATCTGCGGGCCGCCGCCGTGCACCACCACCGGGTTGAGGCCGACCAGCTTGAGCAGCACCACGTCGCGCGCGAAGCAGTCCTTCAGGTGCGGGTCGGTCATCGCGTTGCCGCCGTACTTGATGACGATGGTCCTGTCGAAGAAGCGCTTGATGTAGGGCAGAGCCTCGGCAAGGATCTCGGCCTTGAGTGCGGGCGTGACGCCTTGCGGCGGAGTGGTGTCGGTCATGGTGTTCCTCTGGCGGGCTCGAAAAGGGCATGCCGGGCGTGGCGGCCGCGGACTCCGCGATTTTAATGCGCCGGCGCCGGGCCGGCACCATCCGGCGGCGGAGCGCGGGCAACAAAAAAGCCGGGTCGCCCCGGCTTTCGCGGCAATGCCCGGCAGCGGGCGGAGAACTACGGCTTCTTCAGCGGGCAGGTGTTCATGCCGAACAGCGTATAGGCCGGGCACCAGCCGAGCAGGCCGGTGGCGAGCGGAACCACGCCGATCCACGCCCACACCGGGCCGCCCATCAGGGCCCAGATCACCAGCGCGATGCCCGCCAGGATGCGCACGACCTTGTCGATGCCGCCAACGTTCGTCTTCATGTGATGCTCCTCGGGGTAGTGAAGTGGACCCATTGGAGCATGGCGGGGGACCGCGGGTCTGTAACCGCGGTTACACAGCGCGCCGGCGACTGGCTGCCGCGTTTCCCGCTTCCCCGTTGCGCGAGCGCGCGGCAGGCGGGTCTGCTCACGAGTGGCGCGCTTCCCCGGCGGCGAGCCGGCGCAGGCCGGGTGCGTCGAGGATCTCGATCTGCTCGCGCGACAGCCGCACCAGGCCCTGGTCGGCGAAGCCCTTCAGCAGGCGGCTGACGATCTCGCGCACGCTGCCCAGTTCGTCGGCAAGGTGCTGGTGGGTGACCCGCAGCGTGTGCCCCTTGCCCAGCAGCAGGGCGGCCAGGCGCTGGTCGAGCTTGCGGAAGGCGACCTCGTCGATCAACTGCATCAGGTCGGCGATGCGATCGGCAAACAGGTGGAACACGAAGCCGCGGAAGGCGGGCTCGCCGAGCAGGTCGTCGAACACCGCCTTGGGCAGCAGCATCAGCAGCGTGTCGCTCTCGGTGACGCCGCGTGCGTTGTAGTCTTCGTGGCCGAGCAGGCAGGACGACGAGATGATGCAGGTCTCGCCCGGGCTCACCCGGTACAGCGGCAACTCGCGGCCGCTGGGTGCGCACTTGGCGACGCGCACCGAACCCTCGACGACGAATGGAAAACCCTCGCAGGACTGGCGGTCGTCGAACAGCAGGGCGCCGGCGGGCATCTTCAGCCAGCGCGCGCTGGCCTGCAGTCGGGCGCGCGCAGCCGGCGACAGCGCGCCGAGCACGGGATAGAGCGCGCCGAGCCGGCCGTCGCTGCCGGGGGCGGGGACGGTGTCCGCAGCCATTTCAGTACGCGCCGAACCGCCTCGAGCGTACCGACGCCCCCTCGAGGAGCAGCGAACGCACCGAGCGTGGGGGTCGTTCCATTTTCAGGTCTCGAGTTCCAGCACCACCGGCGCGTGGTCGGACGGGCGCTCCAGCCGGCGCGGCGCCTTGTCGACGACGCAACTGCGGCAGGCGTCGCGCAGCGCCGGCGACACCAGGAGATGGTCGATGCGCAGGCCGAAATTGCGGCGGAAGGCCAGCATGCGGTAGTCCCACCACGAGAAGCTGCGCTCGGGCTGTTCGAACAGGCGGAAGGCGTCGACCAGGCCCAGGCCCTGCAGCGCGCGGAAGGCGGCGCGTTCCGGTTCGGACACGTGGATCTCGTCCTTCCAGTCGGGGTGGGCGTCGCGGTCTTCCGGTGCGATGTTGAAGTCGCCGGCCAGCACCAGCCGCGCGTGGGTCTTCAACTCCTCGCGCAGCCAGTCGGTGAGCGCGGCGAGCCAGCGCAGCTTGTAGTCGAACTTGTCCGAGCCCACCGCCTGGCCGTTGGGAAAGTAGCCGCACACCACCCGGACGCCGCCGATGGTCGCCGCGATCAGCCGCCTCTGCGCGTCCTCGAAGCCCGGGATGTTGCGCACCACGCCGGCTTCGTCGATCGGCGCCGGGCTCAGGATGGCGACGCCGTTGTACGTCTTCTGCCCGGTGAAGACGGCGTGGTAGCCGGCGGCTTCGAGTTCGGCGACCGGGAAGGCCCTGTCCTCCAGTTTGAGTTCCTGCAGGCACAGCGCGTCCGGCCGGTTGGCGGCGAGCCAGTCGAGCGCCTGGGGCAGGCGCACTTTGAGGGAGTTTACGTTCCAGGTGGCGATTTTCATGGTATGGGCGATTTATTTTGATTTCAGTCGCTTGCGTGGATGGTTTGCCTGATTTCTCGCTCTGGCCATCCATCTGGCTATCCGCTTCCGGGGCGCTGCGGGTGTGGCGCCAGTGTCGCGCGGATGCCGCCATGGTATCAGCGGACGGTCTTGTTCCGCTCGATCCCCGCCGGCGCGTTTGACCTGGGCCGAGCAATCCAGTTGCCGCTGGAGGGCGGCTGGCCGGCGTCTGGCTCGCGCATTTCCGGCGTGCCGTCATAGGTCGCCATCCACCGCCGTTCGATCGAATGAACAGAGCCCGTGCCAAGGTGGCATGGCCGGCCGTTTGACAGGCGTTACGCGAAGGCCATGACGATCGACACCGCCACGGCGAGAGCGGCGAAACTTTGCTGCAGTCGGGGGCCGGAGATGCGGCCGGCGACCGTGCGCCCGAGCACCATGCCGAGCACCGCCCCGCCGACGAAGGGCAGCACGGCGGCCAGCGGTACCGTCCGCCCATGCAGCAAGCCGCTGAGGAAGGTGCCCGAACTGGTCAGCGCGATGGCCATCAGCGACGTGGCCACCGCGGAGTGCATCGACAGCGGCACCGTCGCGCGCAGCGCCGGGACGATCACGAAACCGCCGCCGACGCCGAGCAGGCCGGAAAGAAAGCCGGTGCAGGCGCCGATGAGCGACATCGTCACCGCCACCGCCTGCGTCCAGACCAGGCGCCCGGTCGCCGGATTCACGCTGCCGACCCTGCCCCTGGAAGACCGCCCTTCGCCCGCCACCGCCGAGCGCACGACGGCGGCGTCCTCGCCGCAGCGCCGCGCGGCCAGGAACATGCGCACCCCGACGATGGCCAGCACGAGCGAGAAGATCTTCGTCAGCGTCGGCTGCGGCAGCCGGTCCGCGAGGCCGATGCCGGCCGGTGCGAAGAACGTGCCGACGAGCGCCATCAACGTCGCCGCGCGGTAGCGCACATAGCTGTGCCGCCAAGCCAGCGCGGCGCCGACGGCGGCCGAGATCGCCACCGCCAGCAGCGAAGCGGTCGACGCCTGCGTGATTGGCCAACCCAGGCCGGCCATCAGCAGCGGCACCGCGAAAATCGATCCACCCGCACCGGTCAGGCCCAGGACCAGGCCCACCGTCAATCCGATCAGGATGCTCATGGCCCAAGCATACCGCCGGCACGAGAGCGAGGCACGCGGCGATCCGGGACCACCGTGACGTCCGGCGCGGTCGCTTCCTCGTCGTGCCGGCCGGCTCGCGGCCGGCGCCGGTGTTATGATTTCGGCATGGGTGCTCGTGCTGCTGCTGTGGCCGGCCTTCCGCCGCGGCGCTGCCGGCACCCTGCGCAGCCGCGCATTGCTGCGTGCCGAGCGAGGCGCCAGAAGAACGGAAATACCGGCAATGGACCGGAAAGGAGTCGGACCCCCAATGCTGTACAAGATCAGGAACCTGCTGCGGCGGCCTCCTCCGAGGATGCCGCCGGCCATCATGCCCCACGGGCTGCCCTACGGGCATGTCTCGCTGTTCCACTGGCGCCCGGCGGACGGCAGCGTGAACTTCGGCGACCATCTTTCGCGGATCGTCGTCGCGCGCGTGCTCGGCACGCGCGGCATGACGCTCGACGACGAGGTCGGGCAGGCCGCGAGGCTGCTGGCGATCGGCTCCATCCTGCATTTCGCCGGCGACGGCGACATCGTGTGGGGCTCGGGCATCAACGGCAAGGTGCCCGAATCCAGCTTCACCGCGCGCCGCCTGGACATCCGCGCCGTGCGCGGCCCGCTGACCGAGGAATTCCTGCGCCGCCGCGGCCACGCCGTGCCGATGGTGTTCGGCGATCCGGCGCTGCTGGTGCGCCACCTGTTCCCCGAGCGCTTCCGGCCGACGGGCGAAAGGCCCTATGTGTTCGTGCCCAATCTGCACGACCTGAAGCTGGTGGCCGATTCGCCGCACGTGGTTTCGCCGCTGGCGGGCTGGAACACGGTGATCGCGGAGATACTCAAGGCGCGCCTGGTGCTGGCCAGTTCCCTGCACGGCCTCGTCATCGCCGAGTCCTTCGGCATCCCGGCCCGCTACGTCCGCCTTTCCGAGACCGAAAACCTGTTCAAGTACCTGGACTACTACTACGGCACCGGGCGCAGCCGCTTCGACTACGCGACGTCGATTCCCCAGGCGCTGGAAATGGGGGGAATGCCGTCGTTCGGCTTCAATCCCGGCCCGCTGCTCGCCGCCTTTCCGTGGGACCTGTGGCTGTGAGGTGCCGTCGCCGGGGCCGCCTGCGGGCGGCTACGGCCGCACCGGCCGGCGCTGCCCGGCCTCAGCGGACGGGCGCCTTCGGGTAGCCTGCGTCGTCGAGCATGCGCATCCAGCGGGCGCCGTCGTAGCCCTTCATCGTCTGCCGGCCGACCGCGATGGCGGGTACTTCTTCGGGCTGGCCGAAGCGTTCGCGGTAGGCGGCGAGTTCCGCTTCGTCATCGACCTTGTGCTCGGTGAAGGGCACGCCGCGCCTCGTCAGCGACTCGCGCGCGGTGTCGCAGTACTGGCCGCAGTTGTCGGCGACGTACAGGTCGATCGGGAACTCTTCCGCCGCCGTGCGCAGCGTGTAGGACGGCGCGGTGTCGGCAGGCGCGCTGCCGAACCGCCGTTCTTCCACCTTGCGCACTTCCGGCGGCGGCGGCCGGTCGGAGTAATTCACCTGGCCCCGCTGGTCCACCCAGCGGTAGGTATCGGTCTGCGCCGTGGCGTCGGCCGCGCCGAGGCCGGCAAGTGCTGCGGCCAGGCCGGCCGCGGCGGAGAAAACGGAAAGCCTGTTCATGTGCGTGCCATGCCGTTGTGACGCAGCAGGGCGTCGACGCGCGGCTCGCGGCCGCGGAAAGCCTTGAAGGATTCGATCGCCGGCCGGCTGCCGCCCACCGCGAGGATCTCGCGCCAGAAGCGGGCGCCGGTCTCGGCGTCGAGCAGGCTGCCCTTGCCCGCGCCGGCCTCCTCGAACGCCTCGAAGGCGTCGGCCGACAGCACTTCCGCCCACTTGTAGCTGTAGTAGCCCGCCGCGTAGCCGCCGGCGAAGATGTGCGAGAAGCTGTGCGGGAAGCGGTGCCAGGCGGGCGGGAACAGTACCGCCACCTCGCGCCGCACCTCGTCGAGCAGCGCCATCACGCGCTCCACCGGCACCGGTCCGGCACCGGCGCCGGGTTCGGAATGCAGCCGCAGGTCGAACATCGAGAACTCCAACTGGCGCACGGTCTGCATGCCGCTCTGGAAGTTCTTCGCCGCGATCATCTTGTCGTACAGCGCGCGCGGCAGCGGTTCGCCGCTGTCGACGTGGGCGGTCATGCCCTGCAGCACGTCCCATTCCCAGCAGAAGTTCTCCATGAACTGGCTCGGCAGTTCGACGGCGTCCCACTCGACGCCGTGGATGCCCGACACGGCGAGGTCCTCCACCCTGGTCAGCAGGTGGTGCAGGCCGTGGCCGCACTCGTGGAACAGCGTCAGCACGTCGTCGTGGCTGAAGGTGGCGGGCTTGCCGCCGACCGCGCCGGGGAAGTTGCACACCAGGTAGGCGACGGGCGTCTCGGTGCCGTGCGGGGTGCGGTGGCGGCTGCGCGCCGAATCCATCCACGCGCCGCCGCGCTTGGTCGGGCGCGCGTGCAGGTCGAGGTAGAAGTGGCCGACGGTGTCGCCGTCCTTCTCGATGCGGAAGAAGCGCGTGTCCGCATCCCAGCTCGGCGCCTCGTCGGGCAGGATGTCGACGCCGTACAGCGCGCGGATCACGCCGAACAGGCCGTCGAGCACCTTGGGCTCGGGGAAGTACTGCTTCACCTCCTGGTCGGAGTAGTCGTAGCGCGACTGGCGCAGCTTTTCGGAGGCGTAGGCGACGTCCCACGGCTGGAGCGGGTCCAGGCCGAGTTCGGCGCCGGCGAAAGCCTTCAGTTCGGCGAGGTCGCGTTCGGCGAAGGGTCTGGCCCTGGCGGCGAGTTCGCGCAGGAAGGCGAGCACCTGGGCCGGCGTGTCGGCCATCTTGGGTACCAGCGATACCTCGGCGAAGCTGGCGTAGCCGAGCATCTTCGCCTCTTCGGCGCGCAGCGCCAGGATGCGGCCGATCAGCGGGCCGTTGTCCCATTCCGGCGCGCCCTGCTCGGAGGCGCGGACGGCGTAGGCGCGGTACATGCGCTCGCGCAGCGCGCGGCTGTCGGCGTACTGCATCACCGGCAGGTAGGACGGCATGTGCAGCGTGAAGCGCCAGCCGGGCTTGCCTTCGGCCTCGGCGGAGGCGCGCGCCAGCGCCCGGGCGTCTTCCGGGATGCCGGCCAGTTCGGACTCGTCGGTGATCAGTTCTTCGTGCGCGTTGGTGGCGTCGAGCAGGTTTTCGGAGAACTTCGCCGCCAGTTGCGACTGCTCTTCCTGGATGTCCTTGAAGCGCGGCTTGAGTTCGTCGGGCAGCTCGGCGCCCGACAGGCGGAAGTCGCGCACCTCGTGGTCGAGGATCAGGCGGCGGGTGGGCGACAGCGCGGCGTACTCGGGGCCGTCGCGCAGCGCCTTGTATTTACGGAACAGCGCGAGGTTCTGCCCGACCTCGGCGAAGAAGCGCGAGACTTCGGGCAGCAGCGCGTTGTAGGTCTCGCGCCACTCCGGCACGTCCATCACGCTGTGCAGGTGGCCGACCACGCCCCAGGCGCGGCCGAGGCGCTCGCCGGCCTCGGTCATCGGCGCGACGAACGTATCCCAGGTGGGCGTGGCGGGGTCGGCGGTCAGGCGCTCGATCAGCGCGCGGTTCTCGTCGAGCAGTTGGCGCATCGCCGGCGCGACGTGTTCCGGGCGGATGTCCGCGAAGCGCGGCAGGCCGGAGAAGTCGAGCAGGGGGTTGCCGGAGGCGGCGGGGGCGGACGTCTGGGTCATGATCTCGGTATGTCTGGGATGCGGGCGTTGCGGGTGCGGCCTATTGTGCCGCAAAAAAAAGCCGCGGGCGCCGCCAGGGCGCCCGCAGGCCGCGTCCGGTCGCGGGCGGTTCCCTTGCGGGAGGCCCGCCCCGGATTCACTCGACGAGGTCGCGATAGGCGTGCCAGGTCGCATGCCCGAGCAGCGGCAGCAGCACGGCCATGCCGATCATCATCGTCGCGAAGCCGATCGCGACCAGCGCCACGATCAGCGCCGCCCAGACCGCCATCGCGCCGAGATTCATGCCGACGGCCCTGGCGCTCGTCATCGCCGCGCTGATGGCATCGACGTCGCGGTCCATCAGCATCGGGATGGAGATCGCCGACAGGGCGAACACCAGCGCGGCCAGCGCACCGCCGACGACCATGTAGGCGACGACGAAGTGGGTGTATTCACCCGACAGGAACACTTCGCGGGCGAAGTGGGACAGTTCCGGCACGTTGCCCTGGTAGAACAGCGCGAACAGGATGGCCGACAGGCGTTCCCAGCTCAGCAGCACGATGGCCAGGAAGAGGCCGAAATACATCAGGCTGTCGCCGTGCCGCATCAGGCCGCGCAGCGAAGCGCCCAGCGATGCCCGCTCGCCGGCGTCGTGCCGGCGCGAGATCTCGTACAGGCCGGCGGCGGCGATCGGGCCGACGAGGAAGAAGCCGGAGATGGCGGCGGTGAAGAGGTAGGGCCGGTCGCTCGCGTAAGCCAGGATCAAATAGCCGAGCGCGGCGAAGAAGACGCCGTACGACAGGCTCGCGCCCAGGTTGTCGCGCATGTCGCTCCAGCCCATGCGCAGCCAGTGGAAGGGACGGGAGCCGCCGACCTGGCGGATGCGTGGCAGGTGGAAGTGGTGCTCCAGCGTGTTCAGCGATTTGTCCATGACAACCTCCGTGCGGTGAGGAACGTCGCCCCGGGCTACCAGCCGCTCCGTGCCCTCGCCCGGGAACGGACTGCGGCTGTGTAACCTGAGAGT
The DNA here is from genome assembly GCF_002354895.1 of Thauera sp. K11. Classification (NCBI taxonomy): domain Bacteria; kingdom Pseudomonadati; phylum Pseudomonadota; class Betaproteobacteria; order Rhodocyclales; family Zoogloeaceae; genus Thauera; species Thauera sinica. The sequence continues at coordinate 3,194,313 of NZ_CP023439.1, read as the reverse complement.
AGGACAAGGCGGGATGAGTTCGCCAATGCGTCCCATTGTCGTTTACCATCGACGATGCGCTGCCGCCGGCCATCCCGGCATCCGTGCCCGCCTGCCGCCGTTCAGGTGGAAGCGGCCGCCGGCTTCCAGATGTTGCGGCAGCCCGTCTCGCGCAGGAAAAGCGTCATCAGCGCGCCGAAGAAGGCCGAGGCGGCCAGCAGGGCGATGCCGTGGCGGAAGGTGTCGACCGAATACAGGCGCACGCCGTTGGCGACGGCGCCATCCCAGCCGAAATCCATCAGCGCTCCCACCGCCGGCTGCAGCAGCGCACCGGAGAGAAAGCCGCCCATGTTCGTCACGCTGGTGCTCATGCCCGAGAGCTGCGGCGGATTGACCTCCTTGGCGCAGGCCCAGGTCAGCGAGAAGCTCGCGGTGGCCAGGCCCATCAGCGCGAACAGCGCATAGCTCAGCCCGATGGGCATGCGCACCGCCGACAGCCACACCAGCCACAGCGCGCAGTAGAGCGCGGTGCCCGCCATCAGCACCGGCCGGCGTTTTCCGATCCGGTCGGACAGGCTGCCGATGGCAAAGCAGCCGACGGCGAAGCCGGCGAAATACAGCGACAGATGATTGGCCGCCTGCACCCGCTCGAGCCCGTGCACCTGTACCAGGTAGGGCGTGGCCCACAGCCCGGCGAAGGCGAAGAAGCTGCCGCCGATGCCGAAATTGACCCACACCGCCGGCCAGGTCGCGCGGTTCGACAGTACCCCCATCAGGCCGCCGATGATCGCGGTACGGTCGAAGCGCGGCGCCGGCGCGCCGGCGTTCCGGTTCTCGCGGACGAAGATCCAGCACGCCACGCCGAGCAGCGCGGAAAGCACCGCGGCGCCGAAGAACACACCGCGCCACGAAGTGAGCTGCGCCACCGCCGCCAGCGGCGTGCCGGCGAGCACCGAGCCGAGGTTGCCGAGCAGCATCGACAGGCCGACCAGCGTGGCGAAGCGGCGCTCGTCGAACCAGACGGCGATGAGCTTGAGCATGGCGATGAACACCACCGACACGCCGAGCCCCACCAGCGTGCGCCCCGCCAGCGCCACGTCGAGGTCGGGCGCCATGCCGAACAGCGCACTTCCGGCGCCGGCGATGAGTCCGCCCAGCAGCAGGATGCGGCGCGGGCCGAGCGTGTCCACGAGGATGCCGGTCGGCACCTGCATCAGCGTATAGACGTAGAAGTAGGTGGCGGCCAGCACGCCGAGCGAGGCGGCGCTGGTCTGGAAGGCCGCGGCAAGATCCTGGGCGATGCCGGCAGGGGCGAAGCGATGGAAGAAGGACAGCACGTAGGCGGCGATGACGATGGCCATCGGCAGCATGCGGCCGGAGGCGGGCACTTGCATGGGTTCATGTCTCCCTTGGTTGCGCGGCGGGGCTTCGTGGCGGCTCCTTCGCGCATTTGGTGTTGGTATCGAGTGTTCTTGGTGGTTTTGTCGGGGAAGGCGTGGAGTGTTCCCTGCTGCGTCGCTCGCGGGGGGATCCGGACGCCACGCGGGGTATTCGTTCCGCCGGCTGCAGAACTCGCCCTTCGGGCTCGGACGGTCCTCGCCGGCTCCACGAATACCCCGCATGTCGTCCTTGCCGTGGCGGTATTCAAACACCTGGACGAAGACTTGGAAACCATCGCACGGCGGGCTGGCGGTGGACGGTTGTTGGGGAGGTGCGGGGGTGGGCGTTCGTGAGGGGGATCCGGACGCCACGCGGGGTATTCGTTCCGCCGGCTGCGGAACTCGCCCTTCGGGCTCGGACAGTCCTCGCCGGCTCCACGAATACCCCGCGTGGCGGCCGGTTCAACCGCCCAACCGAAGAGCCTGCGCCCGGTATGCGGTACAAGACCGCGGGCCGGGGAGGGGAGTCAGGCCAGTTTCTGCCCGGTCAGCCGCTCGTACGCCTCGCGGTACTTCGTCGCGGTGTGTTCGATCACGTCGGCCGGCAGTCTGGGGCCGGGGGCTTTCTTGCCCCAGTCCAGGGTCTCGAGGTAGTCGCGCACGTACTGCTTGTCGAAGGACGGCGGGCTGATGCCCTCGCGGTAGCTGCCGGCCGGCCAGAAGCGGGACGAATCGGGCGTCAGCGCCTCGTCGATGAGATGCAGCGTGCCGGCCTTGTCCACGCCGAACTCGAACTTTGTGTCGGCGATGATGATGCCGCGGCCGGCGGCGTATCCGGCAGCCTCGGAGTACAGCGCGATCGCCGCGTCGCGCGCCTGGGCGGCCAGCGCGGCGCCGTCGAGGCCGGGCAGCATGGCGGCGCAGCGTGCCTGGGCCTGCTCGAACGAGATGTTTTCGTCGTGGTCGCCGGCCTCGGCCTTCGAGGCCGGGGTGAAGATCGGCGCCGGCAGCCTTGCCGCCTGCCTGAGGCCCGCGGGCAGGGCGATGCCGCAGATCGCGCCGGTGTCCTGGTAGTCCTTCCAGCCCGAGCCGATCACGTAGCCGCGCACCACCGCCTCGATCGGCAGCGGCTGCAGGCGCTTGACCACCAGCGCGCGGCCGCGCACCTGGTCGCGCTCGCCGGCGGCGACCACGGTTTCCGGGTCGATGCCGGTGAGCTGGTTGGGGATGATGTGGCCGAGCTTCGCGAACCAGAAATTCGCCATCGCGGTCAGCACGCGGCCCTTGTCCGGGATGGGATCGGGCAGGATGACGTCGAAGGCCGACAGGCGGTCGCTGGTGACGATCAGCAGCTTGTCGGCGTCGACGGCATAGATGTCGCGCACCTTGCCGCGGCCGAGCAGCGGGAGGCTCTTGATGGTGGATTCGAAAAGCGCAGTGGCCACGGGGAAGCTCTCGTTGGGCAAAGCGCGATTATAGGCCACCGCCCTTTCAATGCTCCGCCGCGCCGTCCCCGGTGTCGAGCAGCTTGCGCATGCGGCGCAGGCCGAGGGCGACGATGCCGGCGATGACCGGGATCGACGCCGCGGTGAGGACTTCCGGCGTCAGCGGCTCGATCAGGTGCTTGGCCCCCTTGGCCATGTAGTTCACCAACTGCGACGCATAATAGGTGATCGCCACCACCGACAGGCCCTCCACCGTTTCCTGCAGGTGGAGCTGGATCTTGGCGCGGCGGTTCATCTGCGCCAGCAGTTCCTGGTTCTGGCGTTCCAGTTCGATGTCGACCCGGGTGCGCAGCAACTGCGAGTTGCGGGCGATCCGCGCCGACAGGTCGTCCTGGCGGCGGGCGATGGAGGCGCAGGTGTCGATGGCTGGCATCAGGCGCCGGTCCATGAATTCCCCGATCGGCGAGAAACCGGGCAGGCGCTGCTCGCGCAGGTCCTCGATGCGCTGGCGCACCAGCCGGTAGTAGGCGGCGGCGGCGCCGAAGCGGAAGGTGGTGCGCGCCACCGAGCGCTCCACGTCGGCCGCGAGCCGCGACAGGCGGGCGAGCACCGCGCGGTCGTCCTCGGCGGTGCGCGCCTGGCCCATGCCGTCCATCAGATCGGCCAGTTCGTCTTCGGCGCGCGACAGCAGCCGTCCCACCTGCTTCGCCACCGGGAAGGCGAGCAGGGCCATCACGCGGTAGGTCTCGATCTCGACCAGGCGCTGCGCGATGCGGCCCGCCTGGCGTGGCGTGAGATGGTCGTCCAGCACCAGGAAGTGGGAGAAGCCTTCGTGCAGGTGGAAGTCGGTCAGCACCCAGCCGGCGCCGTCGGCCACCCGGGAGGCCACCAGTGCCTGGCCACGCGGGGATTGCTGGTGCAGCGCCGTTTCCGGCGGCACGTCGGCGGTGCTGCGCACCTCGATGTGGGTGGCGGCGATCAGCAGGCCGGGAATCGCCTTGCGCCAGGCGGCGGGCACGTGGAGCAGCGCATAGTCGCCGGCTGCGTCGGTGGGGTCGATGCGGCGGAAGAAGCAGTAGCTGGAGAACTCGTTGTGCCGCTCCCACTTCAGCCGGAAGCCGCCGGCTTCGAGCAGCACGTGGCCGGAGCCGGTGTCCGGCGCGGGCCGGCCCATCTGTTCCGCCAGCGAGCGCAGGTGGTCCGCTTCGCGTTCCGCGCTGCCCTCGTGATGGACGAAGGCGAGATAGGTGACGAATTCCGGCGTGTCGAGCGCGACCGGCGGCCGGGCGTGGACTTCGTCGCTGAGGGTCTGGCGCAGGGGGTGCTGTTCGAACGAGGGCATGGCGTCGCCGAGGGCGCCGCGACGCCCCGCATGGTATTGGGGAGGCCGCATTCTTGCCCACCGTTTCCAGCACTGACAAGCGCGAAGGGCAGGGCGATCGCCCGAGGGCTCTGTCGGCCGTCGGCCTGGCGTCGCGGCAGGTCCGGTGGCGGGAGATGCGTGCAGCGGACGAGCACTGTCCGAGTCCCGAGCGAAGCGAGGTCGAGTTGCGCAGGACGCGGAGCGCATCCCCCGCCACCGGACCGGATGCCGGGCGATCGATCATGCGCGCGCCCAGCGTGGGAAAGGCGAAGGCGTGCGACCAGCAAGACACCGGGAGCGCCAGTCGGCGCCCCGGTCCTCGGTCCGGCCCGCGTTCAGGACGGCTGGGTGGCCGGGCGCACGTGCAGGTGCGCTTCGACTTCGTCCAGCACGGTCTCGGGCTCGTCGGCTTCGAGTTCGGTCTCGTTGTTGAGGTGGGCCTGCAGGCGGTCCTCGTCGAGGTCCTTGCACCACTTGGCCACCACCACCGTCGCCACCGTGTTGCCGATCAGGTTGGTCAGCGCGCGGGCTTCCGACATGAAGCGGTCGATGCCCAGGATCAGCGCCAGGCCGGCCACCGGGACGCCGCCCACCGCGGACAGCGTGGCCGCCAGCACGATGAAGCCGCTGCCGGTGATGCCGGCGGCGCCCTTGGACGTGAGCAGCAGCACCAGCAGCAGCGTGATCTGCTGGGTGAGGTCCATCGGCGTGTTGGTGGCCTGGGCGATGAACACCGCCGCCATCGTCAGGTAGATCGAGGTGCCGTCGAGGTTGAACGAGTAGCCGGTGGGCACCACCAGGCCGACGGTGGATTTCTTCACGCCGAGGTTTTCCAGCTTGGCCATGAGGCGCGGCAGGGCGGATTCCGACGACGAGGTGCCGAGCACGATCAGCAGCTCTTCCTTGATGTAGCGGATCAGCTTCACCACCGAGAAGCCGTGCAGGCGGGCGATGGTGCCGAGCACGCCGAAGATGAAGATCAGGCAGGTGGCGTAGAAGGTGCCCATCAGCATGCCGAGCTGGGCCAGCGCGCCGACGCCGTGCTTGCCGATGGTGAAGGCCATCGCGCCGAAGGCGCCGATCGGGGCGACCTTCATGATGTAGCCGACGATACCGAACAGCACGTGGGAGAACTTCTCGATCATGTCAAACACGAGCGTGCCGCGGCCGCCGAAGCGATGCAGCGCGAAGCCGAACAGCACCGAGAACAGCAGCACCTGCAGGATCTCGCCCTTGGCGAAGGCATCCACGACGGTGGTCGGGATCACGTGCAGCAGGAACTCGGTGGTCGTCTGCATCTTGCCCGGCGCGGTGTAGGCGGCGATCGCCTTCGTGTCCAGCGTGGCCGGATCGACGTTCATGCCCGCGCCCGGCTGCACGACGTTGACGATGATGAGGCCGACCACCAGCGCGATCGAGCTGACGATCTCGAAGTACAGCAGGGCGAGGCCGCCGGTCTTGCCGACCTTCTTCATGTCCTCCATGCCGGCGATGCCGACGACCACGGTGCAGAAGATGATCGGGGCGATGATCATCTTGATCAGCTTGATGAAACCGTCGCCGAGCGGCTTCATCGCCGCGCCGGTCTCGGGATGGAAATGGCCCAGCGCCACGCCGATGATGATCGCGACGATCACCTGGAAGTACAGCGAGCGGAAGATCGATTTACGGATCATGGATGTCTCCTCCTTTGAAGGTGGGGCGGATTATTTCCGGGCCCCCGCCGCGCGGAAATTGTGAACATCCACACTGTGGAAACTACGCATTTCTACAGGAACGCCTCGCCGGCATAGCCGCGGGCGCCGGCCGACGCCTGCAGGATCACCGGGCTGGCGGTGGCCTCGGCGGCGAGCATGATGGCCTGGATCTGTTCCATGTTGTTGATGTTGAAGGCCGGTACGCCGTAGCCGTGTTCGGCGGCGTGGTCCAGCAACTGGCGAAGGGCGATCATGGCCATGGAAATTCTCCTTCGGGCGGGGTGGGAATGGAGGGGCGTGCGGGCGGGCGCGCTCAGGTGGGTTGCGGTTCGTTCTCGAATTCGGGCACCGGCCCGATGCGCCGGCTGCCCGGCCGCGCGCGTGCCTTCAGCGCGGCGACGGCGGGCAGTTCGCGGCCCTCGAGGAATTCGAGGAAGGCGCCGCCACCGGTGGAGATGTAGTCGATGCGGTTTGCCACGCCGAAGCGGGCGATGGCCGCCAGCGTGTCGCCGCCGCCGGCGATGCTGAACGCCCGGCTCGCGGCCACCGCGCCGGCCAGCGCGGCGGTGCCGGCGGCGAAGGGCTCGAGTTCGAACACGCCGACCGGCCCGTTCCACACGATGGTGCCGGCGCGCTCCAGCAGTTCGGCGAGCGAGCGCCGGCTGTCGGGGCCGATGTCGAGGATCATCTCGTCGCCGGCCACCGCGTCGATGGGCAGGCAGCGGGTGCGCGCATCGGCGGCGAAGCGGTCGGCGGCGATCACGTCTTCCGGCAGCCAGGCCACGCCGTCGTGCGCGGCGAGCCGGCGCTCCACCGCGCGTGCGGCATCGGCCAGGTCCGGCTCGTACAGCGAGCGCCCCACCGGGTAGCCGCGCGCGGCGAGAAAGGTGTTGGCGATGCCGCCCCCCAGCACCAGCACGTCGACCTTGCCGGCCAGGCTCTCGAGGATGGTGAGCTTGGTCGACACCTTGGAGCCGGCCACGATCGCCGCCAGCGGCCGTGCCGGCTGTGCCAGCGCGCGGCCCAGCGCGTCGAGTTCGGCGCTCATCAGCGGCCCGGCGCAGGCCACCGGCGCGGCCAGCGCGAGGGCGTGGAGCGTGCACTCCCTGCGGTGCGCGGTGCCGAAGGCGTCGTTCACATAGACGTCGACGAAGCGGGCGATGCGCGCGGCCAGCGCCGCGTCGTCGGCCTTCTCGCCGACGTTGCCGCGGCAGTTCTCCAGCAGCACGACGTCGCCGGGGCGCACGCCGAAACCGCCATCCACCCAGTCGCGCACCAACGGCACCGGCCGCCCGAGCAGGTCGCCCAGGCAGGCGGCCACCGGCGCCAGCGAATCGGCTGGCGTCAGCGCGCCTTCCAGCGGGCGGCCCAGGTGCGAGGTGATCATCACCGCCGCCCCTGCCTCCAGGCAGGCGAGGATGCCGGGCAGGGCGGCGCGGATGCGGGTGTCGTCGGCCAGCGTGCCGTCGGCCTTCAGCGGCACGTTGAAATCGGTGCGGATGAAGACGCGCTTGCCGGCGAGATCCACGTCGGAAAGGCGGAGAAAGTTCATCGGAGTCTCCTTGGACGGTCGAAATGGGTGGCGCCGGTCGGCGGCGCAAGAGGCGAAGGCGGTCTTCCGCACGAGGGGCGAAGCGCCCGCCGGCGGGCGTGCTGCCGTAACGGTGCGGCAGCGGCAGGCCGCGGCCGTCAAGGCGCCGCGAGCAATGCCCTGGCGCGCGCGAGCACCGCCCCGGCGGTGAAGCCGAAATGCCGCAGCAACTCGTCCGCCGGCGCCGATGCGCCGAAACGGTCGATTCCGACGACTGCGCCGGGCGCACCGGCGAGGTACTTCCACCAGCCGTCGCTGCGCGCCGCCTCGATCGCGAGCCGCGGCACGCCGGCCGGCAGCACCGCGGCCCGGTAGTCGTCCGGCTGGCGGTCGAACACGCTGGTGCAGGGCATGGACACCACCCGCACCGCGACCCCCTCCGCCTGCAGCGCCAGCCGCACCTCCATCGCCAGCGCCACCTCCGAGCCGGTGGCGATGATCACCAGCACCGGGTCCGCGGCATCGGCGAGCACGTAGCCGCCGCGCGGGATCGCCTGCAATGCCGCATCGTCGCGTGGCTGGTGCGGCAGGTTCTGGCGCGACAGCGCGAGCAGGGTGGGGCCGTCCCGGCGGGCGACCGCCGCATGCCAGGCCGCCTGCGTCTCGACCGCATCGCAGGGCCGCCAGACGTCGAGATCCGGAATCAGCCGCAGGCTGGGCAGATGCTCCACCGGCTGGTGGGTGGGGCCGTCCTCGCCGAGAGCGATCGAATCGTGCGTCATCACGTGGATCACGCGCTGCTTCATCAGCGCGCTCATGCGGATGGCGCTGCGCGCGTAGTCGGAGAACACCAGGAAGGTGGCGCCGAAGGGGATGAAGCCGCCGTGCAGCGCGATGCCGTTCAAGGCCGCGCCCATGCCGAATTCGCGCACGCCCCAGTTGATGTGGCGCCCCGGCTGGTCGGCGCGCACCGCGCCGCAGCCCGGCCAGTCGGTGAGGTTGGAGTGGGTGAGGTCGGCCGAACCGCCGAGCAGCTCGGGCAGGGCGCCGGCCAGCCGGCCGATCGCGAGCTGGCTCGCCTTGCGGCTGGCCATCGTGGCCGCCTCGTCATGGACGCCGGCGACCAGCGCATCGGCCAGCACGGCGAATCCGCCCGGCAGTTCGCCGCGCATGCGGCGGCCGAATTCCGCGGCAAGTTCCGGATACGCGGCGGCGTAGGCGGCCATGCGTGCCTTCCATTCTTCATGGCGCGCATGGCCGTCCGCGTGCGCGTCGAGCGCGGCGCGCACTTCGTCGGGCACTTCGAACGGGCCGTGGTGCCAGCCCAGCGCGGCGCGCGTCGCCGCCGTCTCGGCGGCACCCAGCGGTGCGCCATGCACGTCGGCGCTGCCGGCCTTCGCCGGGCTGCCCCGGCCGATGGTGGTGCGGCAGCAGATGAGCGTGGGGCCGGCGTCCCTGCCGGCGTTGTCGAGCGCCTGGCGGATGGCGTGGTCGACCGCCTCGACGTCGTGTCCGTCGACCGCCGGGATGACGTTCCAGCCGCAGGCGCGGAAACGCGCCGGGGTGTCGTCGCCGAACCAGCCGGCGACGTCGCCGTCGATCGAGATGCGGTTGTCGTCCCAGAAGCAGATCAGCCTGGAGAGCCGCTGCACGCCGGCGAAGCCGGCCGCTTCGTGGCTGATGCCTTCCATCAGGCAGCCGTCGCCGACGAAGACCCAGGTGCGGTGGCCGACGATGGTGTGGCCGGGGCGGTTGAATTCGGCGGCGAGCAGTTTTTCGGCCAGGGCCATGCCCACGGCGTTGGCGAGGCCCTGGCCGAGGGGGCCGGTGGTGGTTTCGACGCCGGTGGTGTGGCCGGTTTCGGGATGGCCGGGGGTGAGGCTGCCGAACTGGCGGAAGCGCTTCAGTTCTTCGAGCGGGAGGTCGTAGCCGCTGAGGTGGAGCAGGGCGTAGAGCAGCATGGAGCCGTGGCCGTTGGACAGCACGAAGCGGTCGCGGTCGGGCCAGGCTGGGTCCGCGGGGTCGTGCCGGAGGTGCCGCGTCCATAGCGCGACGGCGATTTCGGCCATGCCCATCGGCATGCCGGGATGGCCGGACCTTGCGGCTTCGACGGCGTCGATGGCGAGAAAGCGCAGCGCGTCGGCACATAGTGTGTCGATGGCTGCCTGGGTGAATCGCATGTTCATGTCGTGGTCCTGATAGTCAAATCCGGGGTGAGGGACGAAACATCGAAGTTCCGGCACGGGGTTCCGGCGCAAGGTTTCCCGACGCGGCCAGCGAGGCGTGCGGGGTGTTCCTGGAGCAGCCGAGGACTGTCTGAGCCGAGCGCAGCGAAGGCGCTCATTTGCCAACCCTCCGCCGCGCCGCGTAGCGGCAGGCTGCGGAAGGAACACCCCGTGCGCCTCGCATTTCGTGAGACGCGGCGTGGGCGGCGGTGGTGTTTTCAACCGTCGAGAATCGACTCCCTGCGCCTTGAACCCGCGGAGCAGCCGGGGTATTCGCTCCGCGGGCTGCGGAACTCGCCCTCGCTTCGCTCGGGGCTCGGACAGTCCTCGCCCGCTCCGCGAATACCCCCGACTACTCCGCTGGACGCCCGAGGGGCTCATTGGGCGGGGCGGGGGCCTGCGCCTCTTACTGGTTCAGCGCCTTCTTCCTGCGTTCGATCAGGCGCCAGATGAAGGGCGTGAAGATCAACTGCATCGCCAGCTCCATCTTTCCGCCTGGTACCACGATGGTGTTGGCGCGGCTCATGAAACTGTTGTGGATCATGTTCAGCAGGTAAGGGAAATCGATGCTCCTCGGATTGGCGAAGCGGATCACCACCATCGATTCGTCCGGCGTCGGGATCGAGCGCGCGATGAACGGATTGGACGTATCCACCATCGGCACGCGCTGGAAATTCACATGCGTGCGTGCGAACTGCGGGCAGATGTAATGCACGTAGTCGTGCATGCGGCGCAGGATGGTGTCCGTCACCGCCTCGGTCGAATAACCGCGGGTGCTCTTGTCGCGGTGCAGCTTCTGTATCCACTCCAGGTTCACCACCGGCACCACGCCGATCAGCAGATCGACGAAGCGCGCCACGTCGACCTCCTCGTGCTTTACCGCGCCGTGCAGGCCCTCGTAGAACAGCAGGTCGGTGCCGGTGGGCAGTTCCCCCCACGGGGTGAAGGTGCCGGGCTCCTGGCCGTAGGCTTCGGCCTCCTCGGCGCTGTGCAGGTACTTGCGCCGCATGCCGCCGCCGGTCTCGGAGTAGGCGCGGAACAGGTTCTCCAGTTCGCGGAAGAGATTGGCCTCCGGGCCGAAGTGGCTGAGCTGGCAGGCGGCCTGGGCTTCGCATTCGGCGAGCTTCTCGCGCATCGTCCTGCGGTCGTAGGCGTGGAAGCTGTCGCCCTCGATCACCGCGGCGGTGACGCCGTCGCGGCGAAAGATCTCTTCGAAGGTGCGCTGCACGGTGCTGGTGCCGGCGCCGGACGAGCCGGTGATGGCGATGATGGGATGGCGTTCGGACATGATGGTCTCTCCCGTCTGGGCGGCTACTGGCTGAGTTCGGCGTCGCGGAACAGCGAGCGGCTGTGGAAAAGCGGCTGTTCGGGCAGGTCGTCGTCGGGCCGGCGTTCGCGGTGGTAGCGCTCGATGCGTTCGACTTCCTCGCGCGAGCCGAACACGAAGCCGATGCGCTGGTGCAGCGCCTCGGGCTGCACCTCGAGGACGGGCCGCACGCCGGTGCTGGCGCGGCCGCCGGCCTGCTCGACGATGAAGCCGACCGGATTGCATTCGTACAGCAGGCGCAGCCGGCCCGGTCTGGCGGGGTCCTTGCGGTCGCGCGGGTAGAGGAACACGCCGCCGCGCATCAGGATGCGGTGGGTCTCGGCCACCAGCGAGGCGATCCAGCGCATGTTGAAGTCGGCGCCGCGCGGGCCGGTGCGGCCGGCGAGGCATTCGTCCACGTAGCGGCGCACCGGGCTCTCCCAGAAGCGTGCGTTGGAGGCGTTGATGGCGAACTCGCGCGTCGTCTCCGGCACGCGGATGTCGGGATGGGTGAGGTAGAACTCGCCGATGATGGGGTCGAGGGTGAAGCCGGCGACGCCGTTGCCGACCGTCAGCACCAGCATCGTCGAGGGGCCGTAGATCGCATAGCCGGCGGCCACCTGGCGGGTGCCGGGCTGCAGGAAATCGGGCTCTGTCGCATCGGCGCCGGGGATCGGTGCGCGCAGGATGGAGAAGATCGAGCCGACCGCCACGTTGACGTCGATGTTGGAGGAGCCGTCGAGCGGGTCGAAGGCGAGCAGGTACTTGCCGCGCTGGTCGCTGGCCGGCAGCGGGATGGGCGCTTCGTTTTCTTCCGACACCATGCCGGCGAGGTCGCCGCCCCAGTGCGTGGCGCGCAGGAAGATCTCGTCGGCGAGGACGTCGAGCTTCTTCTGTTCCTCGCCCTGCACGTTGGTGCTGCCCTGGCCGCCGAGCACGCCGGCGAGCGTGCCGTGCGCCACCGCGCGCGAGATCGCCTTGCACGCCTGGGCGACCTGCAGGATCAGCGCGTTGAATTCGCCCGTCGCTTCCGGGTTGCGGCGGCGGTGTTCGATCAGGTATTCGGTGAGGGTGCTGCGGTCGAGGCTGAACATGGTGGTCTCCTTTTCGGATCTGCACGGGATCAGGTCTGGCCCTGGGCGCCGGTCCCGGCGGCTGGCCGGAAGTGGCGGCTGGCGCGCACGTCGGCCTCGGCGATGGTGGCGAGCATCTCGGCGTCGACCAGTCCGCCGCGCTCGAACAGGCGCAGGGCCTGGCGCAGGCGCATGCGGTCGAGCGCGTTGCGGATGCTGCGGGCGTTGGCGAAGTGCGGCCGGCTGCGGCGCAGGGCGATGTAGTCGTCGAAGGCGCGCCGCGCCGGTTCGTCGAAGCGGTAGTTCCAGCCGGCGAGCATGCGGCGGGCGATCTCGGCGAGTTCGGCGTCGGTGTAGTCGGGGAAGTCGACGTGGTGGGCGATGCGCGACTTCATGCCGGGGTTGGATTCGAAGAAGCGTTCCATGCGCCCGGCGTAGCCGGCGAGGATGACGACGAGGTCGTCGCGCTGGTTTTCCATGACCTGCAGCAGGATCTCGATGGCTTCCTGGCCGTAGTCCTTTTCGTTCTCCGGGCGGTAGAGGTAGTAAGCCTCGTCGATGAACAGCACGCCGCCCATCGCGCGCTTGAGCACGTCGCGGGTCTTGGGCGCGGTGTGGCCGATGTACTGGCCGACGAGGTCGTCGCGGGTGACGGCGACGATGTGGCCGCGGCGGCAGTAGCCGAGGCGGTGCAGGATCTCGGCCATGCGCAGGGCCACCGTGGTCTTGCCGGTGCCGGGGTTGCCGGTGAAGCTCATGTGCAGCGAGGGCGGTTCGGTGGCGAGGCCGAGGCGCCGGCGCACGCGGTCCACGAGCAGCAGGGCGGCGATCTCGCGCACGCGGCGCTTGACGGGGGCGAGGCCGACGAGGTCGCGTTCGAGCGCGTCCAGCACTTCGCCGACGCCGGCCTCGCGGAATTCGGCGCCCAGGTCGATCGCCGCGGCGGCGGGCGGGGAGGCTTGCTCGGGGGCGTTCATGAGGGGCGTCTCCTGAGTTTCCTGGGGCGTTTCGTTGTGTGTGTGGGCCTTTGGAGGAGGGCGGCGCGGGCTGGCCGGCCGGCGGGGCGTCTTGCGCCGCCGGGCTGCGGAACTCGCACTCGCTTCGCTCGGGGCTCGGACAGTCCTCGCCCGGCTCTGCAAGACGCCCCGCCGGCCTGCGGCGGCGGTGGCGACGACCTCGGTGGGGCTTTTCTAGCGGTTGTAGCGGGCGCCTTCGGGGCTTCGGTCTACCGCGTAGCTTTCCATCGTGTAGTGCAGGCTGCGGCCCTTCGTTTCCTGGCGGACGAGGCGGAAGCCCGGTTCGGCGGCGGGGCGCTGGACGATGAAGGACATGCGCACCGTCTCCCAGCCGCGGGTCGGATCGAAGGCGTTGATGCGGATGTAGGTTTCGGGGTTGGCTTCGCGGCAGGCCCCGAGTTCGGCCATCGCGCCGGCGGGGTCGCGCAGGTCGAACATCGGCAGGCCCCACATGGCCCAGTAGGTGTTGCGCGGGTGCGGGTCGTCGGTGTATTCGAGCGACACCGCCCAGCCCTGGCGGAGGCAATAGTCGACCTGGGCGGCGATCTGCGCGTCGGTGAGGTCGGGCAGGTAGGAAAAGCAGCCTTGGGTGATGCGCATGGTCGTGTCTCCTCTGGTCCGGGGTTCAGGCGACGCTGGCGGTCGGCACGAAGTCCGAGGTGTCGGTGCTGGTGTAGTCGAAGGTGACCTCGCCCCAGGTGTCGAGGGCGGCGCGCAGCGGCTGGCACCATCTGGCGGCGTCGGCGAGGATCTGCGGGCCTTCCGCGGCGATGTCGCGGCCCTCGTTGCGGGCGAGCACCATGGCTTCGAGCGCGACGCGGTTGGCGGTGGCGCCGGCCTGGATGCCCATCGGGTGGCCGATGGTGCCGCCGCCGAACTGCAGCACCACGTCGTCGCCGAAGAGGCTCAGCAACTGGTGCATCTGGCCGGCGTGGATGCCGCCCGAGGCGACCGGCATCACGCGCCTGATGCCGGCCCAGTCCTGGTCGAAGAAGAGGCCGCGCGGCAGGTCCTGCGCCGTCGCCGTCTCGCGGCAGACCTTGTAGAAGCCCTGCACCGTCATCGGGTCGCCTTCGAGCTTGCCCACCGCGGTGCCGGTGTGCAGGTGGTCGACGCCGGCCAGCCGCAGCCACTTCGCGATGACGCGGAAGCTCACGCCGTGGTTCTTCTGCCGCGTGTAGGTGCCGTGGCCGGCGCGGTGCATGTGCAGGATCATGTCGTTGTCGCGGCACCAGTTGCTGATCGACTGGATCGCGGTCCAGCCGATCACGAGGTCGATCATGACGATGCACGAGCCCAGGTCGCGGGCGAATTCCGCGCGCTTGTACATCTCCTCCATGGTGCCGGCGGTGATGTTGAGGTAGTGGCCCTTGGATTCGCCGGTCTGCGCGGCCGCCTGGTTGACGCCTTCCATGCAGTACAGGAAGCGGTCGCGCCAGTGCATGAAGGGCTGGGAGTTGATGTTCTCGTCGTCCTTCGTGAAGTCCAGCCCGCCGCGCAGGGCCTCGTAGACCACGCGGCCGTAGTTCTTGCCGGAGAGGCCGAGCTTGGGCTTCATCGTCGCGCCCAGCAGCGGGCGGCCGTATTTCTCCAGGCGCTCGCGTTCGACGACGATGCCGGTGGGCGGGCCCCTGAATGTCTTCACATAGGCCACCGGCAGGCGCATGTCCTCCAGGCGGCAAGCCTTGAGCGGCTTGAAGCTGAACACGTTGCCGATGATGGAGGCGGCGAGGTTGGCGATGGAGCCTTCCTCGAACAGGTCGAGGTCGTAGGCCACCCAGCAGAAGTACTGGCCCGCCGAGCCCGGCACCGGGTCGATGCGATAGGCCTTGGCCCGGTACTTGTCGCAGGCGGTCAGGCGGTCGGTCCACACCACCGTCCAGGTCGCGGTGGAGGATTCGCCCGCCACCGCGGCGGCGGCCTCGACCGGGTCGACGCCTTCCTGCGGCGTGACGCGGAAGACGGCCAGCAGGTCGGTGTCCTTCGGCTGGTAGTCGGCGTTCCAGTAACCCATCTGGGCATATTTCAGCACGCCGGCCCGGTAGCGCTTCTTCGGGTCGATGATTTGTTGCGGGGTGTCTGCAGCGCCCATGGACGTCTCCTCGGTGGTGAATCCTCGGTGGTGCTGACTGGACAATAGGCCGGCCCGTGAATAAGCTCCAATGACGTTTTATTTGGATTCGAGATCAGGATTCCTGATGAAGCTCGCGCAACGCGTCACCCTCAGGCAATTGCGCGCGCTGGCGGCGGTGGCCGACAGCGCCAGCTTCACGCAGGCGGCGCGCCTGCTGCACCTGACCCAGCCGGCGATCTCGATGCAGATCCGCGACATGGAGGACATCGTCGGCCAGGTGCTGGTCGACGGCCGGCGCGAAATCCACCTGACGACGGCGGGCGAGATCGTGCTGCGCGCCGCGCGCGAGGCGCTGGAAGGGCTGGAGCGCGCCGAGGTGGAACTGAAGGCGCGCATGGGGGTGGCGGCCGGCACGCTGGACGTGGTGGCGATCACCACCGCGGAGTACTTCGTGCCTCACCTGCTGGCGGAGTTCGGCCGCCGGCATCCGGACATCTCGTTCCGCCTGACGGTCGACAACCGCGAGCGCGTGCATGCGCTGCTGCAGGAAAACCGCGTCGACGTGGCGATCATGGGGCAGCCGCCGCGCGGGCTGGCGCTGCGGCGCATCCCGTTCGCGCCGCACCGGCTGTCCTTCGTCGCACGGCCGGGCCATCCGCTGGCGGCCAGGCGCAACATCCCGGTGGCGGCGCTGGCCGGCGAGCGCCTGCTGCTGCGCGAGCAGGGCTCGGGTACGCGCGACAACCTCGAACGCTTCCTGCGCGCCAACGGCGTCAAGCCGCTGGCCGCCGACCAGTTGGGCAGCAACGAGACGCTGAAGCAGGCTGCGATGGCCGGCATGGGCATCGCCTTCCTGTCGCACCACACCTTCGCCATGGAGGTGGAATACGGCCGCCTGCAGCGCCTGGACCTGCAGGACACGCCGGTGATCCGCGAATGGAACGTGGTGGCCCGCGCCGACCGGCCGCTGACTCCGGCGCTGGAGGCGCTGCTGGAATTCCTGCAGACCGAGGGCGCGGCGATGATGCGCGCGATGGAGCGCTGAGCGGCCTTACCGCTGCGGAGCACGTTCGACCATAGCCCCGGGGAGACGCTCGGCTATGGGTACTGGAGCGCGCTACGTTCGAAACGGTCAGGCGCGTGTCGCCTCGGCAGCATTGCTGCCCCGCTCCGCCGCAGGTTCGGCCGCCGCCTCTTCATGGCCGTATGCCGCTTTGAACAATTCCATCAACTGATCGAGCTTTGTTCGGACCTCTGTTTCCGCGGCTGCCGTCAGTGGGGAATGTCCTGCCAAACGGTGCAATTCGCCTTTCTTGAGAAGCATCGACCCGCCCAATTTCAGTGCCAGCCGTCGGAAGAACTCCTCGGCAAGCATACTGAGCTTGCGGCGTTCGGTCTTGGCTTCCCAGACCAGACGATTTGCATCCGGGGGAGACTCGCTCCACAAGCGGTAGTCATCGGCGCTGCCGTCGAAAACCAATTCCGTTACCACCTCGGTAAGTGCTTCGCGGATTGCGGCATGTGTCTGTACCGAGAACAGATCGTCCGCCGGGTACTGACTTTCCGCGTATCGACGTAGCACGTCCGGGGTGACGAAATAGTTTTCTGCCTCGTAGCGTCGCCAGTAGCGGATTCTCAAAGCGCCGAAATCCTGGTCCTGCCGGTTCTGGCCGTCGTTGTCGAGGATTGCCAGACCTTTCAGGTCCGGGAGCAGGTTACGCAAGCCGTTGAAGTGGTCGCGGGGGGTTACGCCGAACCCTCCTTCTACCCGCTCGAGTTCGGCTTGCGCATCCTGCAAGGGATAGTTGTTCTGTACGTAGAAGGAGTTGATGCGCTCGTCCCAGATCGATAGCACTGGATGCTTCAGGTGTTCGGCAAGCGCCCGCAGCATATCGACGTCGGTGCCGCCTTCCACGTAAAGTACGTAGCCGCGCTCCCGTGCCTTTACGTAGTGTTCCGCCCCGAAGTGCTTGAGACTGTTGCGGATATCCTGCTTCTTTGCCAGGTTGTCGGCTTGGCCTTCCAGCAGCAAGGTCAGATTGGTGTCCAGCGATTCGTCGAGAATGACCTCAGAGTGAGTCACCAGAATGACTTGAGAGCCGTTCTCGCTCGCGATGTCGCGTAGCAGCACATAAACCTGTTTTTGACGCAAGATCTCCAGGTGGGCGTCCGGTTCATCGACCAGCAGGACGCTGCGTTTATGTGAATAGAGATAAGCGAACACCAGCAGCATCTGAAGGAAGCCCCGGCCTGCCGACGACACGTCCAGCGCCTCTTTCACTCCCGGTTGGCGGTAGTGCAATGCAATGCTGCCCCGTGCCGTCTCCGTTGGTGCTTCCAGCGATACGTTAAACAGGCGGCGCATCAGGCCAACGATGCGGTTCCAGTCTTCGGCGGAAGACCTGGCCACCGATAGGCACAGGTTGCGCAGGACGTCCGCCGTACGCCCCTGGCCAAGCAACACGTCGATGCGGCCTGGCTGGAGGATTGGTTCTTCCGTATCCAACCCTGACATCGGATATAGGAGCTCCACCCGCAGCGAGGAGGAATGAGCGATCAACTCGAGATCGCGGGCGACATCGCTATCCGGGGTGCAATAGACCAATTCGTCACCCTGATTGCGGAAGCGCATCGGCAGCGGTCGGATCTGCCCCTGGAATTCCACCCCGACAGTGATGATGAGCGGAATGTCCTTATTGCCCTTGCGCACCTGCGTGTTGTGCCAGAAGAATCGCGTGCGCTGCACCGGCACGGCGACAATGTTCAGGCGGTTCAACGAGGTCGCCGTACGCTCCTTGGCCGACGAGTCCTTACGTGCGTCATACCACGTGCGCACGGCCTGGGACCACAGCGCCAGGGCCTGGATCGCGCTGGTCTTGCCGCAGTTGTTGGGACCGATGAGCACGGCCGGATGATCCAGCTCAATGCGCTGCTTTTCGCCGAAGCGTTTGAAATTCTCGATTTCGAGGTAGTGCAGCAGTCGCATTTTTGGGCACTTCGTTCCATTTCTCGTATCGTTCCGCCGGCGTCAACTCGCGGATGAGGCAGACGCGGTCCGCGTCTGCGTGTGTTCGAGTTCAGCCGTCTCCCGGGCAGACATGCCCATCCTTTCCGATTGACTGCGAGTACCGATCAATCGGAAGAAATGGGCGCGGTGGCAGGAGGGAGAGCGCAACGCTCTCCGACACGCCTTGTTGCTTGTTCAGCGCACGACCTGGGCCAGCTCGCCGGCCTTGTAGCGCGCGGCGACCTTTTCCAGCGACACCGGCTTGATCCGGCTCGCCATGCCGGCGCAGCCGAAAGCCTCGAAGCGCGCCTTGCACACCTGCTTGGCGGCTTCGCGCGCCGGTTTGTTGAATTCGCGCGGGTCGAACTTGGACGGGTTCTCGGACAGGAACTTGCGGATCGCGCCGGTCATCGCCAGGCGGATGTCGGTGTCGATGTTGATCTTGCGCACGCCGAACCTGATCGCGGTCTGGATCTCCTCGACCGGCACGCCGTAGGTTTCCTTCATGTCGCCGCCGTACTGGCGGATGATCTCGAGCAGTTCCTGCGGCACCGACGAGGAGCCGTGCATCACCAGGTGGGTGTTGGGGATGCGCGCGTGGATGGCCTTGACGCGCTCGATGGCGAGGATGTCGCCGGTGGGCTTGCGGGTGAACTTGTAGGCGCCGTGGCTGGTGCCGATGGCGATCGCCAGCGCGTCGCAGTCGGTCTGCTTGACGAAGTCGGCGGCCTGGTCGGGGTCGGTCAGCAGCATCGAGTGGTCCAGCGTGCCTTCGGCGCCGATGCCGTCTTCCTCTCCCGCCTGGCCGGTTTCCAGCGAGCCCAGGCAGCCGAGTTCGGCTTCCACGGTGACGCCGATGGCGTGCGAGAACTTCACCACCTCGCGCGTGACGGCGACGTTGTAGTCGTAGGAGGACGGCGTCTTGCCGTCTTCGAGCAGCGAGCCGTCCATCATCACGCTGGAGAAGCCAGAGCGGATCGCCCCCATGCACACCGCCGGGCTCTGGCCGTGGTCCTGGTGCATGACGACGGGAATCTGCGGATAGGCTTCGATGGCGGCGTCGATCAGGTGGCGCAGGAAGGCTTCGCCGGCGTATTTGCGCGCGCCGGCCGAGGCTTGCATGATCACCGGGCTGTCGCACTCGGCTGCCGCTTCCATGATGGCCTGGACCTGTTCGAGGTTGTTGACGTTGAACGCCGGCAGGCCGTAGCTGTTTTCAGCCGCGTGGTCGAGCAACTGGCGCATGGAAACGAGGGGCATGTCGAATCTCCGAGGGGCCGGGCGGGGCCGGCGATGCGGGGGAAGTGAAGCCCGGATTCTAGCCCGAGCCTTCCGGCGCCGGAACGGCCCTTCGAGGATAGTCACAAATGCCCGTGTGCGATCGCACGGACGATCGTCGCGGCCGTAATGAGGCCGTAACGCGGCAGGTCGGGCGGCGGGGATGAATGGCCCCCTACTCCAGCGTTCCCGGCGGCGGATGGTCGCCCACGCGCACGATCTTCAGCGTGTCGGTGCCTCCGGAGGCGCCGATCGGTTCGCCGATGGTGAGCACTTGGTGTGGCGCGGCATGTTGCCTCCGGTCCTGCTGTCTGTCGGTGTGGGTTCCGCCGCGGGTGCCGGCCGTTGCCACGCGGCGTCGCCGGGCCGAAGGTGCCGTCGGGACGCAGCGCTGTCCGCCATGAAGCTATAATGACGCCCAGGATCGTGGAGCAGAACCATGGCTGAAGGAATTCTGTGGGGCGCGCTGGCCATCGTCGTCGCGATGACGATGATGCGCCTGTTCCGCCGCGGCAAGACCGAGGCAGACGAGCGTGTCGCCTTGGGCGACGTGCATCCCTATCACTGCGTCGGGGTCACGGCCATGTCCAGCGCCTGCGTCGCGGCACGCAAGCTGCAGGGCCAGCGCTTCCTGGCCAACGAGGCGCCGCGTCTTCCGCTGCAGGGCTGCAGTTCGCTCGATTGCACCTGCGTCTATGCGCACTTCGACGACCGGCGCCACCACGCGCGCCGCGACCCGTGGTCGCACCAGGCGCTGGCGATCGAGCCCGAGCAGGTCGAACGCCGCGTCTCGCGCGGCCGGCGCAAGACGGACGGCATGTACCACCCGGCGAACTGAACGGCGCGGCGCTCCGCGTGCCGGCCCTTCCGCGGCCGCCGCGGGAGGTTCAGCGCAGCGCGCGTGCGATGAAGTGGCGCGGCACCCGGGTGCGCGGCACGCGGCCGCCGAACCAGGCGCGCACGTCCTCGTCCAGGCCGATGCCGTGCATGAAGTTGTACAGCGCCTTGTTCAGCGCGGCGCCCAGCGTGGCGTGGTCGGTGCCGGTGGGGTCGGTGAAGCCGACGTCGTTCTTGGCGAAGCTGACCGGCGGCAAGGGTTGCAGCGTCACGCCGTATTCTTCCGGGTGCATGCCCACCGGCGAATGCACGGTGCACGCGAAGCGGTGGAAGAAGCCGGAGTGGATGCAGCCGGCCTCGAACAACTGGCGCACGTATTCGAGCGCGTCGACCGTGTCCTGCACGGTCTGGGTCGGAAAGCCGTACATCAGGTAGGCGTGGACCAGGATGCCGGCCTCCGCGAAGCCGTGCGTGACGCGCGCCACCTGTTCCACCGACACGCCCTTCTTCATCAGTTTCAGCAGCCGGTCGGAGGCGACCTCCAGCCCGCCCGACACTGCGATGCAGCCGCTGTCGGCCAAGAGCCCGCAGACCTCGGGGGTGAAGGATTTCTCGAAGCGGATGTTGCCCCACCACGAGATCGCACGCCGGCGTTCCAGCAGTTCGAGCGCCAGGGCTTTCAGTGCCTTCGGCGGCGCGGCCTCGTCGACGAAATGGAAGCCCGTCTGGCCGGTCTCGGCGATGATCGCGTCGATGCGGTCGGCCAGCGTCGCCGCGGTGGCGCCGTCGTAGCGCGAGATGTAGTCGAGGCTGATGTCGCAGAAGCTGCACTTCTTCCAGTAGCAGCCGTGCGCCACGGTGAGCTTGTTCCAGCGTCCGTCCGACCATAGCCGGTGCATCGGGTTGAGCATGTCGAGCACCGACAGGTAGCGGTCGATGGGCAGGCCGTCCCAGGTCGGGGTGCCGATCTCGGCGAACGGGACGTCCGCCTCGGCGAAATCGATGTAGCGCACGCGGGCCGGCTGGCCGCCGTCGGCCGGTTCGCGCACGAAGGTGCGCACCAGGCGCTGGCGCGAGCGCTTGCCGTCCAGGTGCTCGAGCAGGGCCAGCAGCGGCCGTTCGCCGGCGTCCAGCGTGACGTGGTCGAAGTAGTCGAACACCCGCGGCTCGGCGAGTTCGCGCAGTTCGGTATTCACGAAGCCGCCGCCGAGCACGGTGACGATGGCCGGATCGAAGGACTTCACCGTCTGCGCGATGCGAAAGGCGGCATACACCGCGCCGGGGAAGGGCACCGACAGCAGCACCACGCGCGGCGCATGGCGTTCGAGCGCGGCGACGGCCAGCGCGCGCAGCGTGTCGTCGACCAGGTTGGGCGGCGCGGCCAGCGCGGCGGCCAGCGGCTCGAAGGTCGGCTGGCTCTGCGCCAGCAATTCGGCGTAGCGCACGAACTCGAAGCGCGCATCCACCGCGTCGCGCAGCACGTCGGCGACGTCGTTGAGGTACAGGGTGGCCAGATGCCGGGCGCGATCCTGCGTGCCGAGCGCGCCGAAGGCCCAGGCGAGCGGGTCGCCGCCGGTCGGATCGTCCGGATCGACATACACGTCGAGCGCGGCGAAGCGCGGCCCTTCCGGCAGGAAGGCGCGGCCGGCGATGCGGTGCGCGATGGTGGTGTCGCGCCCCTGCAGGAAGGCGATCGCCGGGTCCATCGTCGCCCGGTAGCGCTCGAAGTGCTCGAGGAAGAAAGCCACCGCCGCCGAACGCCTGCGCGCGGGCAATGCCTGCGCACGCACGCGGATCCCGTCCAGCCCCGCGCTGCTGAGCAGGCGCAGCACCAGCGCCAGCGCCAGGTCCTCCTGCACCGCGTCGATTCCGCGCGAACGCAGGAAGCCGGTGAGGTAGGCGGTGGAGGGGTAGGGCGTGTTGAGCTGCGTCATCGGCGGGATGATCGACAGCACGCGTCTCGGCGGCTTGGGCATGGCAGGGGCGGGGCCGGGTGTCCCGATCGGTTGGAGGGAGGATCGCTGCGCGGCATGTTGCGACGGCTCGCGCCGCAAAGCAAACGGCCACCCGCGGGTGGCCGTGGCGACGCGGGGCGGGCTGCTTCAGTCGTTGAAGCGTGCTTTCAGCGCGGCGATCGCCGGCAGGGTCTTGCCTTCGAGGAATTCGAGGAAGGCGCCGCCGCCGGTCGAGATGTAGCCGACGTCGTCGGCGATGTGGAACTTGGCGATGGCCGCCAGCGTGTCGCCGCCGCCGGCGATCGAGAAGGCTTCGGAGTGGGCGATGGCCGATGCCAGCATCTTGGTACCGCCGGCGAACTGCGCATGCTCGAACACGCCCACCGGACCGTTCCAGACGATGGTGCCGGCGTGCGCGATGATGTCGGCGAGCTTGGCCGAACTCTTCGGGCCGAAGTCGAGGATGCGGTCGTGCGGGCCGACCTCGTCCACCGGGATGCGGTTGGCGCGGGCGAGCGCGGACACCTCGTCGGCGACCACGACGTCGGTGGGCAGCGGCACTTCGGCGCCGCGCGCCTTCATGATGTCCATGACCTGCTGCGCCTCGCGCACCATTTCCGGTTCGGCCAGCGATTCGCCGATGCGCTTGCCCGCCGCCAGCAGGAAGGTGTTGGCGATGCCGCCGCCGACGATGAGCTGGTCGACCTTCTCGGCCAGCGTCTTCAGGATCGTGAGCTTGGTCGACACCTTGGCGCCGCCGACGATGGCCACCAGCGGGCGCGCCGGGTCGTGCAGCGCCTTGGTGAGCGCGTCGATCTCGGCGCCCATCAGGATGCCGGCGCAGGCCACCGGCGCGAAGCGGGCGATGCCGTGCGTGGTGGCTTCGGCGCGGTGGGCGGTGCCGAAGGCGTCGTTGACGTAGATGTCGCACAGCGCGGCCATCTTCTTCGCCAGTTCCTCGTTGTCCTTCTTCTCGCCCTTGTTGCAGCGGCAGTTCTCCAGCAGCACGATCTCGCCCGGCTTGACCTCGAAGCCGCCGTCGACCCAGTTCTGGACCAGCCGCACCGGCTTGTCGAGCAACTGGCCCAGGCGTACGGCCACCGGCATCAGCGAATCGTCGGCGTGGAGTTCGCCTTCGGTGGGGCGGCCGAGATGGGAGGTCACCATCACCGCGGCGCCGCGGTCGAGGCAGTAGCGGATGGACGGGATCGAGGCGCGGATGCGGGTGTCCTCGGTGATGTTGCCGGCGTCGTCCTGCGGCACGTTGAGGTCGGCGCGGATGAACACCTTTTTGCCGCGCACGTCGAGGTCGGTGAGTTTCTTGACTTGCATGATCGGGTCGGTCTCGTGAAAACGCCCTGCTGGGCAGGGCGTCGGATGGGTGGCGGGGCCGCTTACCTGGCGCCGGCGACGGCGCGGGCGGCGTCGAGCATGCGGCAGGAATAGCCCCACTCGTTGTCGTACCAGGCCAGCACCTTGACCAGGTTGCCGTCCATCACGCGGGTCTGCGTGGCGTCGAAGATCGACGAGTGCGTGTCGTGGTTGAAGTCCGACGACACCAGCGGGTCCTCGTTGTAGCCGAGGATGCCCTTCAGCGCGCCTCTGGAGGCTTCCTTCATCAGGCCGTTGATCTCTTCCTTGGAGGTCGCGCGGCTGGCGGTGAAGGTGAGGTCGACCAGCGACACGTTCATGGTCGGCACGCGCAGCGCGAAGCCGTCGAACTTGCCCTTCAGCGCCGGCAGCACCAGGCCGACGGCCTTGGCGGCGCCGGTCTTGGTCGGGATGATGTTCTGCGCGGCGGCGCGGGCGCGGCGCAGGTCCTTGTGGCGCACGTCCACCAGCACCTGGTCGTTGGTGTAGGCGTGGATGGTGGTCATCAGGCCCTTTTCGATGCCGATGTTGTCCTGCAGCACCTTGGCCACCGGCGCCAGGCAGTTGGTGGTGCACGAGGCGTTGGAGATGACCGTCATCGCGCTGGTCAGCACGTCTTCGTTGACGCCGCAGACGATGGTGGCATCGACGTCGTCGCCGCCTGGCGCGGAGATCAGCACCTTCTTCGCGCCCTGCTTGACCAGCACCTCGGCCTTGGCCTTGCTGGTGTAGGCGCCGGTGCATTCCATCAGCACGTCGACGCCGAGGTCGCCCCAGTTGATCGCCAGCGGGTCCTTGGTGGAGAAGAACGGGATACGGTCGCCATCGATGATGATGGTGTTTTCGCCTTCGGTCTCGACCGGGAAGGCGAAGCGGCCGTGGGTGGTGTCGTACTTCGTCAGGTGGGCGTTGGTCGCGAGGTCGCCGGAGGCGTTGATGGCGACGATCTCGAACTGGTCGCGCAGGCCGAGTTCGTACAGGGCGCGCACGGTGCAGCGGCCGATGCGGCCATAGCCGTTGATCGCGATCTTGATGGTCATCGAAGGTTCTCCCGGAAGGTTGCTGGAAAGATCGGCTGCCGGGCTTCCCGCCGGCGCGCCGTGCGCCGGGCGGGAGTCCCGACGCATTGCCTATTGGATGAGCGACTTCACCGCCTGCACCACGGCGTCCGCCGTGATGCCGAAATACTTGAACAGTTCGCCGGCCGGCGCGGACTCCCCAAAGCGGTCGAGGCCGATCACGCGGCCTTCGAGCCCGACGTACTTGTACCAGCCGTCGGTGCTGCCGGCCTCGACGGCGACGCGCGGCAGGCCGGCCGGCAGCACCTGCGCCCTGTAGGCGGCGTCCTGGCGGTCGAACACGTTGGTGGAGGGCATGGACACCACGCGCACCGAGATGCCTTCGTCGGCCAGCGCCTTCTGCGCGGCCATCGCCAGCGCCACCTCCGAGCCGGTGGCGATCACCACCGCGCGCGCTTCGCCGGCGGCGTCGGACAGCACGTAGCCGCCGCGGCGGATGGCCGCGACCTGCGCCGCCGTGCGCGGCTGGAAGGGCAGGTTCTGGCGCGAGAAGCACAGCGACGACGGGCCGGTCGCGCGCTCGATGGCGCAGGCCCAGGCGAGCGCCGATTCGACGGTGTCGCACGGGCGCCAGACATCCATGCCGGGAATCAGGCGCAGCGTGGCGGTCTGTTCCACCGGCTGGTGCGTCGGGCCGTCCTCGCCGAGGCCGATGGAATCGTGGGTGAATACGAAGATCTGGCGCAGCTTCATCAGCGCGGACATGCGCAGCGCGTTGCGCGCGTACTCGCTGAACATCAGGAAGGTGGCGGTGTAGGGGATCAGGCCGCCGTGCAGCGCGATGCCGTTGCCGATGGCGGCCATGCCGAACTCGCGCACGCCGTAGTGGATGTAGTTGCCGCCTCCGGTCCTGCCGACGCCGCGGGCGCCCGACCACAGCGTGAGGTTGGAACCGGCGAGGTCGGCCGAGCCGCCGATCAGTTCGGGCAGCTTGGGCGCGAAGGCTTCGATCGCGTTCTGGCTGGCCTTGCGCGTGGCGATGGTCTCGGCCTTGTCGGCGATCCTCGCCAGCACGGCTTCGACGTGCTGCGGCCAGTCGGACGGCAGTTCGCCGTCGAGCACGCGGCGCTTGAATTCGGCGGCCGGTTCGGGGAAGGCGGCCTGGTAGGCGGCGAACTTGGTGTTCCAGTTCGCCTCGTGCACGCCGCCGTTGGCGCGCGCATCCCAGGCGGCATGGACGTCGGCGGGGATCTCGAACGGCGGATGCGTCCAGCCGATGTGCTCGCGCGCGGCGGCGATCTCGGCGGCGCCCAGCGGCGCGCCGTGCACGTCGTGGCTGCCCTGCTTGTTCGGGGCGCCGGCGCCGATCACCGTCTTGCAGCAGATCAGCGTCGGGCGGGTGGCGTCGGCCCGGGCCTGGGCGATGGCCGCCTCGATGGCCTCCGGGTCGTGGCCCTGCACGTCGCGGATCACCTGCCAGCCGTAGGCTTCGAAGCGCTTCGGCGTGTCGTCGGTGAACCAGCCCTCGACGTGGCCGTCGATCGAGATGCCGTTGTCGTCGTAGAAGGCGGTCAGCTTGCCCAGGCCCCAGGTGCCGGCGAGCGAACAGGCTTCGTGGCTGATGCCTTCCATGAGGCAGCCGTCGCCGACGAAGACCCAGGTGCGGTGGTCGACGATGGTGTGGCCGGGGCGGTTGAATTCGGCGGCGAGCACCTTTTCGGCCAGCGCCATGCCCACGGCGTTGGCGATGCCCTGGCCGAGCGGGCCGGTGGTGGTCTCGATGCCGGGCGCGTAACCGTATTCGGGGTGGCCGGGGGTCTTGCTGTGCAACTGGCGGAAGCGCTTGAGTTCCTCGATCGGCAGATCGTAGCCGGTGAGGTGCAGCAGCGCGTACAGCAGCATGGAGCCGTGGCCGTTGGACAGCACGAAGCGGTCGCGGTCGGCCCACCGGGGGTTGGCCGGGTTGTGCTTCAGGTGGCGGCGCCACAGCACCTCGGCGATCTCGGCCATGCCCATCGGCGCGCCGGGGTGGCCGGAACCGGCCTGCTGCACGGCATCCATGGCGAGGGCGCGGATGGCGCCGGTGATCGGGTTGAAGACGGGAGGTTGGGCTGCGCTCGAAGACGACATGGCGTGGAGGCCGAATGGCTAAAACGCGAATTATCCTTTATTGCGCGGGTGTTTGGTAGGACGGCGGCCACCGCACGGCCGGCATGCGAGGCGGCGGGGACGGCCGCCGGGCCCGGCCGGCGGTGCGATAATGCGCCTGCAGGCGCGGCGACCGACCGCCGTGCAGCCCGGCCACCTCGGAGCAATCCCGGAGGAATCATGAGCCACAAACACCTGCACCTGCTGCGGGCGATCTACCAGGATCCGCCCAGCGCCAACATCCACTGGCGGGAGGTCGAGTCGCTGCTGAACCATCTCGGCGCGACGGTGGAGCCGGCCCACGGCGCGCGCTTTCGCATCGTGCTGAACGGGGTGGAAGCCTTCCTGCACCACCCGCACAACAGCAGCACCTGCACCCGGCAGGACATCAAGAGACTGCGCGAATTCCTCGCCCAGGCCGGCGTCACGCTGGCGCGCTACGAGGCCGGGCAGGATTGAGCGGCCGTCCTTCCGACGCCTAGAGCTGTTTGCGGCGCCGCTCCATCAGCTTCCAGATCAGCGGCGTCAGGATGAGCTGCATCGCCAGATCGAGCTTGCCGCCGGGAATGACGATGGTGTTGGCACGGCTCATGAACGAGTCGTGGATCATGCGCAGCAGGTAGGGGAAGTCCACGCCGCGCGGGTTGCGGAAGCGGATCACCACCATCGATTCGTCCTGTGTCGGCACTTCGCGCGCGATGAAGGGATTGGAGGTATCGACCACCGGCACGCGCTGGAAGTTGATGTGCGTGCGGGAGAACTGCGGCACGATGTAATGCACGTAGTCGTGCATGCGGCGCAGGATGGCATCGGTCACCGCCTCGGTCGAGTAGCCGCGGATGCTCTTGTCGCGGTGCAGCTTCTGTATCCATTCCAGGTTCACCACCGGCACCACGCCGATCAGCAGGTCGACGTATTTCGTGACGTCGACCTGGTCGGTCACCACGGCGCCGTGCAGCCCTTCGTAGAACAGGCAGTCCGTGCCGACCGGCAGGTCCTCCCAGGGCGTGAACGTGCCCTGCGGCAGGTTCCACGCCGCCGCTTCGCTTTCGAAATGGATGTAGTGCCGCCGCCGGCCGATGCCGGATTCGCCGTAGCCGCGGAACAGCGCTTCCAGTTCGTCGAACAGGTTGGCCTCCGGCCCGAAGTGGCTGATGCCGCGCTGGCCGACGCGCTCGGCATCCTCGATGAGCGCATTCATCTCGCTGCGGGTGTAGCGATGGAAACTGTCGCCTTCGACGACGGCGGCGTTCACATGCTCGCGGTGGAAGATCGCCTCGAAGGTGTGCTTGACCGTCGTGGTGCCGGCGCCGGACGAGCCGGTCACCGCGATGATCGGATGTTTCATTGACATCGGTCTGCTCCGGCCGGCGACGTTCAGGACCGGCCCTTCAGCCAGGCGGACCACTCGGCGAACAGCGTGGGGGTCGCGGCGGCGATCACGCCGCGCTTGACCGCCGGGCCCGCCATCAGCGTGCCGCCGTCGAGCGGCGCGGCGGTGCCGCCTGCCTCGGCCAGGATCAGCGCGCCGGCGGCGTAGTCCCACAGCATCTGCCCGCCGTGCAGATAGACGTCGAGGCGGCCGGCGGCGACGAAGCACCACTCCAGCGCACTGGAGCCGAAATTGCGCTGCGAATAGTACGGCGGGCGGGCGGCGAGTTCGTCGGCGAGGCGGTTGCTGACGCGCTTGAAGTCCACCCCGGCGACCGCATCGGCGACATGCGCCGCGGTGGTCCGCAGCGGCAGGGCGGTGCCGTTGAGGAAGGCGCCCGCGCCGCGCGCGGCGTAGAAGGCTTCGTCGGTCACCGGGTTGTAGACCACGCCGAAGTCCGGCTCGTGGTTCACCAGATACGCGATCGACACCGCGAAGAAGGGGATGCCGTTGGCGAAATTGGTCGTGCCGTCGATGGGATCGATGCACCACAGCCCCTCGCGGCCGGCGCTCCACAGGCGGGCCTGTTCCTCCGCGCTCATTTCCTCGCCGAGCACGGCGCCGGGCATCAGTTGCGGCAGCGCCTCGGTGAAACGCTGCTGCGAGGCGAGGTCGGCCTCGGTGAACAGCGAGCCGTCGCTCTTGCGGTTGCGGGTGGAGTTCAGGTAGCGCGGCAGGATCTCCTCGCGCGCGATGTCGCGTACCACGGACTCCAGCGCCCGCGCCTGGGTCAGTCGACTGCTTGCATTGCTCATGTCGGGCCTCTCGTGGGGCTGTCGGGGCGGAGCGGCTCATGCCGCGCGCGCCGGACGGTTCGGCCTTCTGGCGCCGCGCACGCGCTGCGGCGCCTCGGCAGATGGGGCAGGCTTATAATTTTACGATGATTTCACGCTTCCATTTTCCGCAGCCGCTGCCGCACGAAGGCGAGATCGAGCTGCCCGAGGCGGTTGCCCATCATGCGGCGCGGGTGTTGCGCCTTGCCGACGGCGATCCGCTGGTGCTGTTCGACGGGCTCGGCGGCGAGGTCGAGGCGCGTCTGCTGCTGCGCGGCAGGGCGGCTTTCGCCGAGCTTTGCCGTTACCGCGAACCGCGGCGCGAATCGCCGTTGCGCCTCGTGCTGGTCCAGGCGCTGGCCACCGGCGACAAGATGGACTGGATCGTGCAGAAGGCGGTGGAACTGGGCGTGGCCGGGGTCCAGCCGATACAGGCCGAGCGTTCGGTGCTGCGGCTCGCCGGCGAGCGGGCAGAGAAGCGCCGGGCGCACTGGCAGCAGGTAGCGGTGTCGGCCTGCGAGCAGTCGGGGCGCAATCGCGTGCCCGAGGTGGGCATGCCGATGCCGCTGGCGAACTGGCTCGCCGCCGGGCAGGCGCAGGCGCTGTGCTACGTGCTGGCGCCGGACGGCGGCGAGGCGGCCTTCGGCACGGGGCCGCGGCCGGCCGCCGGGGTGCAGCTCATGATCGGCCCCGAAGGCGGCTGGACCGCGCACGAACTGGCGGCCTGCCGCGCCGCCGGCTGCATCGCGGTGGGGCTTGGTCCGCGCGTGCTGCGCACCGAGACGGCGGGACTGGCGGCGATCGCCGTGCTGCAGGCGCGCTGGGGCGATTTCTAGCGGCCGGCCCGCACGGGCGGCCCCGATCGTTCGCGGTGTCCGCCCCGGCGGGCGAGGGAGGAAGCATGTTCGAATCGGCTGAACTGGGGCATAGCGTCGCCGGCCCGGCCTACGAGGCCGAGGAGCCGGCGCTGCGCGCCGCCTTGCTCGACGCGCAGTACGATCTGCTGGAACTCGGGCAGTTCGCGGTGATCGTGCTGATCAACGGCATCGACGGTGCGGGCAAGGGCGAAACGGTGAATCTGCTCAACGAGTGGATGGACCCGCGCCACATCGAGACCTGCGCGTTCGACGCGCCGACCGCCGACGAATCCGAATATCCCGCCATGTGGCGCTTCTGGCGCAGCCTGCCGCCGCACGGCAAGATCGGCGTGCTGTTCAACAACTGGTACCACCAGCCCATCGTCGAACGGGTCGAGCGGACGAGCCGGCGCGCCGAGCTGGAGCGCCGGCTCGACGAGATCCGCCGCTTCGAAGCCATGCTCGTGCGCGAGAATGTACTGCTCGTCAAATTCTGGTTCCATCTGTCCAAGGCGGCGCAGAAGCGGCGCTTCCGGACGCTGGAGAAGGACCCCGGCACCCGCTGGCGCGTCACCCGCCGGGACTGGCGCGACCACGCGCTGTACGACCGCTACCGCGACGTCGCCGCACAGGCGCTGCGCAGCACGAGCAGCGGCGATGCGCCGTGGCTGATCGTCGATGGCAGCGATGCAAACTTCCGTGCGCTCTTCGTCGGCCGGGCGCTGCTGGAGGCGCTGCGCGGGCGGCTGCAGGCCGCGCGCCGGAAATGGGTGCCGCGCCGGACGGCGGCGCCGCTGCCGCCGGCCGTCGACACCGTCAACCTGATCGACAGCCTGCGTCGCCAGGACATGGGGCGCGAGGAGTACGACGAACTGCTCGGGCGCCACCAGGGCCGGCTCGCGCTGCTAACCCGCCAGCCCGCCTTTCGCCGGCGCTCGCTGGTGCTGGTGTTCGAGGGCATGGACGCGGCGGGCAAGGGCGGGGCGATCCGGCGCATCTCGGCGGCGCTCGATGCGCGCCAGTACCGCATCGTGCCGATCGCCGCGCCGACCGAGGAAGAGCGCGCCCAGCCCTACCTGTGGCGCTTCTGGCGGCACGCGCCGCGGCGCGGCAAGGTGGTCATGTTCGATCGCTCCTGGTACGGGCGCGTGCTCGTCGAGCGCGTCGAAGGCTACTGCTCCGAGGCCGACTGGATGCGTGCCTATGCCGAGATCAACGACTTCGAGGACGATCTCGTCGGCGCGGGCGCGGTGGTGGTGAAGTTCTGGCTCGCGGTCGGCAAGGACGAACAACTGGCGCGCTTCAAGGCGCGCGAAGCCGAGCCGCACAAGCGCTTCAAGATGACCGCCGACGACTGGCGCAACCGCGAGCGCTGGGACGACTACGTGCGCGCGGTGTGCGACATGGTCGACCGCACCAGCACCGCGGATGCGCCATGGACGCTGGTCGAGGCGGACGACAAGCAGTACGCCCGCATCAAGATTCTCCGGACGATCTGCGAGCGGCTGGAAGCGGCGCTGCGCTAGACCCGTGTGGGCCGGCCGCGGAGGCGGGCACTGCGCCACGCCCGCGCCGCGGTGCCCGCGCGGCGGGGAATGGCTTCCGCTAGAATCGCGTCAATGACAACGGTTCGGCGAGGCTTTCCTGCAATGCGTCGCCGGTTCAACGATGCGGTGAGTGCTTGAACGCCGATTCCCTGCCTGTTCCGGTTGCTGCGGTGCCGGAAGATTCCAAGTCGCGGTTCGTCGCCTGGGTGCGGGGCGCCGCGCCCTACATCCACGCCTTTCGCGGCAAGACTTTCGTGCTCGGCTTCGGCGGCGAGGTCGCCGCCGGCGAGCGCGCGCAGACGCTGGCCTACGACTGCAACCTGCTCGCCGCGCTCGGCATCCGGCTGGTGCTGGTGCACGGGGCGCGCCCGCAGATCGACGCCGAACTGGCGCGCCGCGGCCTGGAACCGCGCTTCCACCAAGGGCTGCGGGTGACCGACGCCGCCGCGCTGGAATGCGTGAAGTCGGCGATGGCGGTGACGCGTTTCGAGGTGGAAGCGCTGCTGTCCCAGGGGCTGCCGAACACGCCGATGGCTGGCAGCTACATGCGGGTGACGGGCGGCAATTTCATCACTGCACGGCCGGTGGGGGTGGTCGACGGCGTCGACTACCAATACACGGGCGCGGTGCGCCGCATCATCGCCGAGGAGATCAACGCCGACCTCGACCAGCAGAACGTGGTGCTGATCACGCCGCTGGGTGTGTCGCCGGCGGGAGAGATCTTCAACCTGGCGATGGAGGACGTGGCCGAGGCGGTGGCGGTCGCGTTGAAGGCGGAAAAGCTGATCTACCTGTGCGACGCGCCGGGGTTGCTCGACAACGACGGGCGCCTGATCGAATCGGTGACCGCCGACGAGGCGCAGCGAAAGCTCGACGCGCGCGAGGGGCTGACCGACGACCTGCACCTCTACCTGCCGTGCGCGATACGCGCGGTGCGCCGCGGCGTGTCGCGCTGCCATCTGATCGACCGCGACAAGGACGGTGGGCTGCTGCTCGAATTCTTCACCCATGCGGGCGTGGGCACGGTGGTGTCGCGCGACCCGTTGTTCCGCCTGCGCGAGGCCACGATAGACGACGTCGGCGCGCTGGTGTCGCTGATCTCGCCGATGGAGGCCGACGGCACGCTGGTGCGGCGCGGCCGCGAACTGCTGGAGCAGGAGATCGAGCGCTTCACCGTCGTCGAGCACGACGGCGTGCTGGTGGGCTGTGCGGCGCTGTATCCGTTCAGCGAGGAGAACGCGGCCGAGCTTGCCTGCCTGGCGGTGATGCCGGAGTACCGCCGCGCCGGGCTGGGCGACCAGTTGCTCAAGCGCATCGAGCGGCGGGCGCGGGTGCAGCGCCTGGAACGGCTGTTCGTGCTCACCACCCGCACCGCGCACTGGTTCCGCGAACGCGGCTTCGCCGAGGTCGGTCCCGAGGCGCTGCCGCAGAAAAAGCGTGACCTCTACAACTACCACCGCCGTTCCAAGGTGTTCGTGAAGCCGCTATGACGTCTCGCCGGCGATTGCGTACCGTTCCGGCCTGTGCCGATGGCGGCGCGGCGAATCCGATGGATCGGCCGGGCCTGTCCCTGCTGCGCAAGGTCGCCGAAGGCGTCCACGGCGTGGAGGCGCTGCTCGACGCCGGAGGCCGGCTGCTGTGGATCAGCCCTTCCATCGAGCGGGTGACGGGGCGCTCCCCGGCGCAATGCCTGGCCGCCGCCGATGCCATCGAACTGCTGGTGGTGGACACCGATCGCAACCACTGCCGCCGCCTGCTCGCGCAGGTGCTGCAGGACGGCGCCACCCGCGACGTCGAACTGCGCTTCACCCGCGCCGACGGCGCCGTGGTGTGGGTGGCCTCGCACTGGCGGCGCGTCGACGGCGAGAACGGCGAACCCGCCGTGCTGCAACTGTCGGCAGAGGACATCCAGACGCGCAAGGAAACCGAGTACAAGCTGCTCGAGACGGTCGCCGAACTGCGCCGTGCGCAGGCGCTGCGCGAACATTACCTGGTCCGCAGCATCGACGAGCGCCAGCGCCTGGCTGTCCTGCTGAACCTGATCCGTCTCGGCATCCTGTTCATCGACAACGACCGGCGCGTGCTCTATGCCAATCGCGCCATGCTGGAAATCTGGGGCTATTCCCCCGACACCAACCTCATCGGCACGCGCGAGGCGGTCCTCAAGCAGACGGTCCTGCCGCTGCTGGCCGAACCGGACGTCTTCCTCGCCCATCTCGAGCAGGTGCTGGAGAACCGGCTTCCGGTCAGCGAACCGTTCGAGATCCGCTTTCGCGACGGGCGCACCGTCACCGACCGGTCGGCGGTGGTGGTCGGCGGCCAGCGTGCCCACGGCATCGGCCGGGTATGGATCTACGAGGACATCACCGAGTCGCGCAGGGTGTCGGAGCAGCTCGTGGCGCTGGCCGAGCGTGATCCGTTGACGAACCTGTACAACCGGCGCCGCTTCCACGAGGAACTCGAGCGCATGCTGGTCGACGCGGTGCGCCGCAACGCCGGGGTGGGGCTGGTGGCGCTGGATCTCGACGGCTTCAAGCCGATCAACGATGCCTTCGGCCACCAGGCCGGCGATGCGGTGCTGGTGGGACTCGCCGAAGGCGTGCGGCGCATCATCCGCCGCAACGAGATGTTCTTCCGCCTGGGGGGCGACGAGTTCGCCCTGCTGGTGCCGGATACCGATACGCGCGGCCTGTCCGAACTCGCGGCCCGCCTGCGCGAGGGCGTCGCCGGCCTGCAGTTCAGCTTCGGCGGCCGTGCGGTGAGCGTCACCGCCAGCATCGGCATGGCGATCTTCCCGGACCATGCCGACGACGCGGAGGGCCTGATGGCGGCGGCCGACGAGGCGATGTACCGGTCGAAGAGCGAAGGGCGCAACCGGTGGACGTTCTCCACCCGCCAGCCGGGCGAGTTCAGCCGCCATTCGGGCTAGAATGCGGCCTCGGCTTCTTGATGAACCACTCTGAGGATTGAACGATGGCGCGCATGGTGAACTGCGTGAAGCTCGGCCGCGAGGCCGAAGGGCTGGATGTTCCGCCGGTTCCGGGCGAGATGGGCAAGCGGATCTTCGACAACGTGTCGAAGGAAGCATGGCAGCAGTGGGTCAAGTACCAGACCATGCTGATCAACGAGAACCGCCTGAACCTGATGGATGCGCGGGCGCGGAAATACCTCGCCGAGCAGATGGAAAAGCACTTCTTCGGCGGCGGCGCGGACGAGGTGAGCGGCTACGTGCCGCCCGCGCAATAAGGCAGCCCGGCCCCCTGCGCGGGGTACCATCATGAAACGACAAGGGGATGGCCGCGGCCATCCCCTTGTCGTTTCATGCCGCCGCTGCGGCGGGCCGGGCTTTCCCCGGCGCTCTTTTCCGGCTCAGGCTTCCTTGCCCGATTCCTTCGCCAGCGACTTCTCGTAGCGCACGTCGCTGCCCTGCACCAGGAACACCACGAACTCGGCGATGTTCTTTGCATGGTCGCCGATGCGTTCGATCGACTTCGCGATGAACAGCAGGTCCAGGCTGTTCGTGATGGTGCGCGGATCTTCCATCATGAAGGTGATGAGCTGGCGCATCGTGCCCTTGAAGTTGGCATCGACCTCGGCGTCCTGCGACTTGATCGAGGCGAAACCGGACGCATCCGCACGGGCGAAGCCGTTGAGCGCATTGCGCAGCATGTCCAGCGCGATGCCGGCGCTGTGGCCCAGCTCGACGCGCGGCGAAAAGGGCTTGTCCCCGCCGTGCAGGCGCCTTGCCGCCTTGGCGATCTTCTTCGCTTCGTCGCCGATGCGTTCGAGGTCGGAAGCCGACTTCACGACCGTCATCACCAGACGCAGGTCGACCGCGGTCGGCTGGCGCTTGGCGATGATGTGGTTGCAGTCCTCGTCGATCTGCATCTCGAGCAGATTGATGCGGTGGTCGCTCTCGATGACCTGGTCGAGCAAAGCCAGGTTGCCCGACTTCAGCCCTTCCATGGCATTGGCAACCTGGGTTTCGACCAGTCCGCCCATCTTCAGTACGCCGCTGCGGATGGCCTCGAGTTCGGAGTCGAACTGCCGGTGAGTGTGTTCGTTCATCGTTGCCATGGTTCAGTCCAAGTTGGGGCAGCCTATCAGTGGAATGTTAAATTCTTGTTTCAGTCATGGCAGCGTCACGTAGGCGCCGCTCCACGCCCTCGCTGCCGGCCAGCAGCAGCACGTCTGCGCCGCGGGCGGCAAAGAGGCCGTTGGTCACCACGCCCACGATCTGGTCGATCCGGGCTTCCAGGGTGAATGGGTCCGCGATCGTCAGGCCATGCACGTCGATGATCAGGTTGCCGTTGTCGGTGACGAAATTCTCGCGCACCCGCGGCTGCCCGCCCAGCCTGGCCAGTTCGCGGGCGACGTGGGAGCAGGCCATCGGGATGACTTCCACCGGCAGCGGAAAACGCCCGAGCGTGCCCACCAGCTTGCTGGCGTCGCAGATGCAGACGAAGCGGGCCGATACCGCGGCGACGATCTTCTCGCGCGTCAAGGCGCCGCCGCCGCCCTTGATCATGCAGAAGCGGCCGTCGATCTCGTCCGCGCCGTCCACATAGAGCGGTATTTCTTCGATGCCGTTCAGGTCGAACACCGGGATGCCATGGGCCGCCAGGCGCGCCGAACTGGCCTCCGAACTGGAGACGGCGCCGCGGATGCGCGTGCGCATGGCCGCCAGGCCGTCGATGAAATGATTCACCGTCGAGCCGGTGCCCACGCCGACGATGGTGTCGTCGACGATGTAGTCCAGTGCGGCCAGCGCCGCGGCCTTCTTGAGTTCGTCCTGTGTCATCGGGATTTCCGGTAGGGATGCGTGAAGATGCCGGGCCGGGCGGCGCGCCAGGCTCAGACCAGGCCGGCGAAGGGTTCGACGAGGACGGCGTCGCCGGGCCGGACGCCGGCGCAGTCCTCGGGCAGCACGATGAAGCAGTCGGCTTCCGACATCGAGCGCAGCACGCCCGAACCCTGCGCGCCGGCCAGCGTGACCGCGAGCCGGCCGCCGTCGCGCAGCAGCCGGCCGCGCACGAACTCGCGGCGGCCGGGCTGCCTGCGGATGGCCATCTCGCATGGCACGTGGAAGCGCTGCGCAGCGGGCAGGGGCGATACGCCCATCATCTGCAGCAGGGCGTCCTGCACCACCTGATAGAAGGTCACCAGCACCGCCACCGGATTGCCGGGCAGGCCGAACAGCACCGCATCGCCGATGCGGCCGAAGGCCATCGGCTTGCCCGGCTTGATGGCCAGCGTCCAGAAGGCCACTTCGCCCATGCGGGACATCAGGTCGCGGACGAAGTCGGCCTCGCCGACCGATACGCCGCCGCTGGTGACGATCACGTCGGCTGCGAGCGAGGCGTCGCGCAAGGCGCCCTCGAGAGAGGCCGGATCGTCGGCTACGACGCCCATGTCGAGCAGGTCGCAGCCGAGCCGGCTGAGCGCGCCGAAGAGCGTGTAGCGGTTGCTGTCATAGACCTCGCCCGGCGCCAGCGGGCGGCCGATGGGAGCGATCTCGTCGCCGGTGGAGAAGAAGGCCACCCGCAGCCGGCGCCGCACGGCGACTTCGGCGATGCCGAGCGAGGCGATCAGGCCGAGCTGCGCAGGGCCGCAGCGGGTGCCGGCGGCGACGGCGACGGTGCCTTGCACCAGATCCTCGCCGGCGCGGCGCACGTTCTGCCCGGTTTCCTGCCCCGGAGGCACGACGATGCGGCCGCCGTCGCGGCGGACCGCTTCCTGCATGACGACGGTGTCGGCGCCCTGCGGGATCGGCGCGCCGGTCATGATACGGATCGCCTGGCCGGGTCCGACGGCGCCTGCAAACGGCCTGCCGGCGAACGCGGTGCCGGCCACCGGCAGGACGGTGTCGTCCCCCGCGGCGAGGTCGGCGGTGCGCATCGCATAGCCGTCCATGGCCGAATTGTCGTGGGACGGAACGTTGCACGGGGCCACGACGTCTGCCGCCAGCACCCGTCCGAGCGCCGCGCGCACGGTGACGTACTCCCGGCCGACGACGGCGGAAACGCTATCGAGAATCATCCTGCGGGCATCGGCGACGCTGAGCAGGTCGCGCGTGTCGGCGGCAGGGTTTTGCTTGGGCATCTGACGGAATCCGGTGTGCTGCATGCTGCGCAATTGGTTTCCTTTTACCACAATGTGCCATCGGAGCGCGCCGCCGCGGGCGACCCGGTCCGTGTTTGCTAGACTCGCGCGCATGATTCGCTTGATCCACGATGCCGCGCTCCACGCCCTGATGCTGTGCGACCCGGCGGAAAAATGCGCGGCGACCGCCAGGCTGCGTTCGGACTGGCTGCAGGGGCGCCTGCATGCCGTTGCCGCGGAAGACCGGCAGGAGCCCATCGACGTACCGGGCCGGCCGCCGAGGCCGATCCTGGTGGAGGGCCGGAAGGTTCCCGGGCGCGGCATCGGCAGCCGGGAGGGGCATGGGGCCCTGCTGCACGCCATCGCCCACATCGAGTTCAACGCGATCAACCTAGCGCTGGACTGCGTGCATCGCTTCCGCAGCATGCCGGCCGATTTCCACGACGACTGGCTGCGCGTGGCGGCCGAGGAAGCCCATCACTTCGATCTGGTGCGCCGGCGGCTGAAGGCGCTCGGCTTCGACTACGGCGACTTCCCCGCTCACGACGGCCTGTGGATGATGGCCTGCCGCACTGCCCATGATCTGCTTGCGCGCATGGCGCTGGTGCCCAGGGTGCTGGAGGCGCGCGGTCTCGACGCGACGCCGCCCATCATGGCGAGGCTGAAGTCGATCGGCGACGAGGACAGCGTGGCCGTGCTCGAGATCATCCTGCGCGACGAGATCGGCCACGTCGCCGTCGGCGACCGCTGGTTCCGGCTGTCGTGCGCCGGGCGCGGTCTCGAGCCGGAAGCGACCTATCTGGCGCTGATCGACGCCTTCGACGCGCCGCGGCCGCATCCGCCCCTGCATCGCGAAGCGCGGCTCGCAGCCGGCTTTTCCGAGTCGGAACTCGACGTGCTGTCCGGCAGCAGCAAGGGAGGCTGCGCGAGTGCGGGGGCTGCCGTGCCCGCTGCCACCCGGAGCGGGCCGTAGGAGGGCGGGCCCGTCTGCGGCATGTTCAGGCCGCAGATGGCGACGACCGTCCGGCCAGTCCGATCCTTGTCGGCGCGACGGCGAGAATGGCGGGCAGGCCGATGACAAGGCGCATCGAGCCCGGCAGTTCGAACGCTGTGCGCGATGCCGTGCCGGATGCCGGCCCCGCCGGTCAGCGACGGCGTGCGGGTGCGACGAGCCGAAAAAAAGAGGGGTGGCAGCAGCCACCCCTCGTCGCCCAGTCCCGATGCCGCGCGAATCAGCGCAGGCCGGCTGCGTAGTCGGCGACGGCCTTGATCTCAGGATCGGTCAGCTTCAACGCGATCATGCTCATCATCCGGTTTGGATCGTTGGCGCGCACGCCGTCGCGGAAGGCTTTGAGCTGGACTTCGGTGTATTCGGCGAACTGGCCGGACAGGCGCGGGTATTGCGCCGGCAGGCCGGCGCCGGCCGGACCGTGACAGGCGGCACAGGCCGGCACACCCTTGGCCGGTATCCCGCCGCGCCAGATCTTCTGGCCCAGTTCGATGGTGGCGAGGTTCTTGGCGGGTTCCGGCTGCAGTGCCGCCGCCGAGAAATGCTGTGCCAGTCCCTTCATGTCCGCTTCGTCCAGGCCGGCGACCATGGCCGACATGATCGCGTTCTCACGTACCGCCTTCTTGCCGTCCCAGCCCTTGAAGTCGTGCAACTGCTTGTAGATGTAATCGGCATGCTGCCCTGCGAGCTTCGGGTTGGCCGGAAGCATGCTGTTGCCGTCCGCATTGTGGCAGGCCGCACAGACCGTTTCCGCGGTCTGCTTCGCCTTGGCAGGGTCGGGCGCCGGCGCCTGGGCCTGGAGACTGCCGGCGACCAGCAGCAACGACGAGAGCAGCAGGGAACGCTTCATCATGGTGTCCTCTGAAAGCCGTGAGTGAATGTTTCAAATGTTTCAAACGCGGTATTCTATCCCATGAAACGCGCCTTGCGCGATGCGATGCGGGCTCCGTTCCGCTGTACTGCAGGTTTTCCGTCCATTTTTCATGTCCCTGTTCCGCAACGCACAATTCGAGATATCGATCGCCAAACCGTCCGGGCTTCCGCCTCCCGGCGGGGCCGAGATCGCATTCGCCGGGCGCTCCAATGCCGGCAAGTCGAGCGCGATCAACACGCTCGCGGGGCATGTGAGGCTGGCCTTCGTGTCGAAGACGCCGGGCCGCACCCAGCTCATCAATTTCTTCCGCCTCAATTGCGGCGCCTCGCTGGTCGATCTGCCGGGATACGGCTACGCCGCCGTGCCCGAGAAGATCCGTCGCCAGTGGCAGGGGCTGATCGAGACCTATCTGAAGAAGCGCGAAAGCCTGATCGGCCTGGTGCTGATCATGGACGTGCGCCATCCGCTGACCGACCTGGACCGCCAGATGATCGACTGGTTCGTGCCCTCCGGCCGGCCGCTGCACGTGCTGCTGACGAAGAGCGACAAGCTGTCGCGCGGGGCGGCGAGCGCTGCGCTGCAGGCCGTGCGCCGGGAGCTTTCCGCATTCGGCCCGCAGGTGACGGTGCAACTGTTCTCCAGCCTGAAGAAGGCGGGGGTCGAGGAGACCGAGCGCGTCGTCGCGGGCTGGCTGGGACTGCGCACGGACGAGACGGCCGCACCGCCGGCGCCGGGCGGAGAGGGGGCCGAAGATGGCGCCCGGCCGAAAACAAAAACCCCCGACCAGGGGATATAGTCGGGGGTGAAAATGCCTTACTGGGGGGTAAGGCACCCGCTCAGGGAGGTGAAGCGGGAGACGGCTCAGCACCATCTGCGTTGTAAGATAGACCATAACGCGGGAAGTTCCCGATCGATTTCGTTTCCTCATGTTTTTCCGGGGCTTGCGTGATTGTTTCCCGTATGCGCAAGGCTTCGGGACCCATCCGGCAATCCACCGAATTCCATACATTCCGAACCTCATGCGACCCACTCCCGCCTTTCCCGTCACCCGCATGCGCCGCATGCGGCGGGACGAATTCTCGCGCCGCCTGATGCGCGAATCCGTGCTCACGACCGATGATCTGATCTACCCGGTTTTCGTCCTCGAAGGACAGGACCGTACCGAGGCCGTGCCGTCGATGCCGGGCGTCAGCCGCGTCTCGCTCGACAATCTGCTGCGCGTCGCCGAAGAGGCGCAGACGCTCGGCGTGCCGGCGCTGGCGCTGTTCCCGGTGATCGACGCGGCGCGCAAGTCCGACGGCGCCGAGGAAGCCTGGAATCCGGATGGCCTCGTGCCGCGCGTGGTGCAGGCGCTGAAGGAGCGCTTCCCGGCGCTCGGCGTGATCACCGACGTCGCGCTCGACCCCTATACCAGCCACGGCCAGGACGGACTCATCGCGCGCGACGACCCGCGCGCCTACGTGATGAACGACGAGACCCTCGAGGCGCTCGCCAAGCAGGCGCTGTGCCATGCGCAGGCGGGCGCCGACGTGGTGGCGCCGTCCGACATGATGGACGGGCGGGTCGCCCGCATCCGCGCCGAACTCGATGCCGGCGGCCGCATCCACACCCGCATCCTGGCCTATTCGGCGAAATACGCCTCCAGCTTCTATGGGCCGTTCCGCGACGCGGTGGGCTCGGCCGGCAACCTCGGCGCGGGCAACAAGTACACCTACCAGATGGACCCGGCCAACAGCGACGAAGCCATCCGCGAGGTGGCGATGGACATCGCCGAGGGGGCGGACATGTTCATGGTGAAGCCCGGCCTGCCCTACCTCGACATCGTGCGCCGGGTGAAGGCCGAGCTGCAGGTGCCGACCTATGTCTATCAGGTCAGCGGCGAATACGCGATGCTGAAGGCCGCGGCGGCCAACGGCTGGCTGGACGGGAAGGCGTGCGCGATGGAGGCGCTGCTCGCGTTCAAGCGTGCCGGCGCCGACGGCATCCTGACCTATTTCGCGCTCGACGCCGCGCGCTGGCTGAAGGCGGGCGCGTGACGCCGGCGCCGTCCGCGGCGCTCGTCCTGCGCCCGCTGCGCGCGGATGATCTGCCCGCCGTGCTGCGCATTCAGCGCGAAGCCTACGGCGATGCCTACCAGGAATCCGCCGGCGTGCTCGGCCGCAAGCTCCAATTGGCGCCGGAGGGCTGCTGGCTGGCCGAAGCGGGAGGCGAGGGCGTGGGCTACGTCCTCGCCCATCCCTGGTCGGACGGCGCGCCTCCCCTGCATACGGAAGTCGAACGCCTGCCGGTTGGTGCCGAACACGGGTTCGTCCACGACCTGGCCGTGTCGCCTTGCGCGCGCGGCACCGGCGTCGGCGGCAGGCTGCTGGCGCGCGTGGCGGACTGGTCGCACGCCGCCGGCCACCGCGGACTGCGGCTGGTGGCGTTGGCCGATGCGGTTGCCTTCTGGCGGCGGCTCGGATTCTCCGGCATCCCTTTCCGCCTGCCCGAAGGCTATGGTGCGGGCGCGGTCCTGATGCAGCGCCGCTGAGTTCAGGCGATCAGGCGTCCGAGTTGGCGCCGCAGGTCGAGCACCGAGGCGAGCTTGATGTCGACGTAGGCGGGCGTGCGCAGGCCGCGGCTCACCAGCACGGTACGCATGCCCAGCCGCTTGGCGGTGCGCAGGTTCGCCGCCGTGTCCTCGACCATGATGCAGCGCGACGGATTGAGGCGGCGCGCCGACAACAGCCGCCGGTAGGCCTGGATACCCGGCTTGGGCTGATAGTCCAGGTCCTCGATGCCGACCACCTCCTCGAATTCGCCGGCGACGCCCATGACTTCCAGCGCCGCCCGCGCGTAGTGCCGCGGCGCATTCGAGAACACGATCCGGCGCCCCGGCAGCCTGCGCAGCATGCCGCGCAAGGCGCGGTCGAACACCATCATCTCGTGCAGGCGCTCGAAGCGGTGCGTCTCGACGAGGAAGTGCCGCGGATCGGTGCCGTGGTGCCGCATCAGGCCCAGCAGGGTCGCGCCGTAGCGCTCCCAGTAGCGCTTGCGCAGCGCATTGGCCTCCTCCCGGCCGAGCGACAGGTGCCGCTCCAGGTATTCGGTCATGCTGCGGTTGATGTGCGGGAAGATGTGCGGGCTGGCGTCGTGCAGCGTGTTGTCGAGATCGAAGAGCCAGATCGGAAGGGAAGCCATCGTGCGTGCGGGAGCGGGTCAGTGCGGCAGGGGGCGGGGGTGGAAGCGCACGATGCTGCGTCCGTCTGCCGCGGTTTTCGGTGCGGCCTTCCAGGCGTGGCCCTGGATGATCTCGAAGCTTGCCGGGAGACGTCCGCCGCTGCGCAGCCTTTCATAGGCCGCGCGGGCCTCGGACCATGCGCGCCGGCCCGACAGCCCGCGTGGGCGCGCGGTGCTGGCGTTGGTGCTGCCCGTGGCGCGAAGGTCGGCGAAGAGGCCGTCGAGATCGGCATAGGTCAGGGTGAGCATTTCCATGTCCATCACCGGATCGGCGAAGCCGGCCTTCACCAGCGTGTCGCCGATGTCGTGCATATCGATGAAACGGTGTACCCGTTCGCCGCTGCCGGCAGGCAGGACGGCACGCAGTTCGCGCAGGGTGTCGGGCCCCAGGGTGGAGAACATCAGCAGGCCGCCGACCTCGAGCACCCGGTGGATTTCCTGCAATGCGGGCAGCGGGTCGTCGAGCGCGGCAAGCATGAGGTTGGACCACACCATGCCCAGCGTGCCGTGCGCGAAGGGCAGGCTGCGGGCGTCGGCGGCGACGGCCGGCAGCGGCTTGCCTCCGCCGCCAAGCAGCCTGCGCAACAGGCCGCCCGGCGGGGCCGACGGCTTGCGCGCGCGCGCCCGTGCGAGCATCGGCAGGGCGAAGTCCGCGGCGATCACCTGGGCTTCGGGAAAGCGCTCTCCCAGCCGTTCGAGGTCGGCGCCGGTGCCGCAGCCGAGGTCGAGGATGCGCTTCGGGGCGAGGCGGATGTAGTCTAGGCGCTCGTCCATGCGCCGGGCGATCTCGCGGATCAGCGGATCGGCGCCGTCGGAAGTGGCGGCGGCGCGGGCGAAGCGGCGCCGGAGCAGGTGGCGGTCGAGATGGAAGGCGTCGCCGGCGGCGGCTGCATCTCCGGGTGCGGAGTCTTGGGGGCGGGATGTCATGAGCGGGGCAGAGGGCGACGGCCGGGCTGCGCACGGTGTCGCGCCGCCGGCCGCCGCCGCGTGGTTTTGCGCTGCGGTAACCATTGTCATGGACCGGGATCCACGCTGTAATGGACGGCGTGGTTCGGAACCCCGAATGTTCTGCCAGCGGTCGAAACCTTGTCAAACGCCCCCGACGCCCTGCGTGGCCTGTTGCTGTATGTCGCCGACCTGTTGATGCCGCAGGAGTGTTTCGTCTGCGGCAGCCATGCGGACGGCCAGGCGGTGTGCGATGCATGCCGTGGCGAACTGCCCTTCCACGCGGCCGCTGCCTGTCCGGTGTGTGCGGAGCCGACGGCCGACGGGCTCACCTGCGGCCGCTGCCTGCGCCATCCCCCCGCCTTCGATGCGACGCGGGCCGTCTTCGACTACGCGTTTCCGGTCGAGGCGATGCTGCATGCGCTGAAATACGGCCATCGCCTCGCGCTGTCGGATTTCTTCGCCGGCGAATTGGTTCGTCTGGCGGCCGACCTGCGGCTGCAGGCCGACCTCGTCCTGCCGATGCCGCTGCATCCGCAGCGGCTGGCCGAGCGCGGTTTCAACCAGGCGGTGGAGATCGCGCGTCCGCTCGCGCGCGCCAGCGGTCTGCCGATGGAACTGGCGTCGGTGCGGCGCATCCGCAACACGGTCGCGCAGGCCGGGCTCGACCGCGAGATGCGGCTGCGAAACACGCGCGGCGCCTTCGTCTGCAAGGTACCGCTGGACGGCCTGCGGATTGCAGTCGTCGACGACGTCATGACGACGGGCGCCACGCTGGACGAACTGGCGCGGGTGCTGAAGCAGCGGGGTGCGGCCTGGGTCGGCAATTTCGTCATCGCCCGCACGCCGGTGCCGGATTGAGCTAGAGTTCCGCACCCGCCGCCCGCACGGCGCGTCCGTGGCGCATGCGGCCGCCCTTTTCGACCCCGGCGCGGTTCCCGCGCGCCGTGCCGCTTCTGCATCGATGTTCGATATCGTCCTGTTCCAGCCCGAGATCCCGCCCAATACCGGCAACGTGATCCGCCTGTCCGCCAATGCCGGCGCCAGGCTGCATCTGGTCGAGCCGCTTGGTTTCGATCTGTCCGACAAGCATCTCGCGCGTGCCGGCCTGGATTATCACGACCTCGCCCACGTCACCGTGCATCGCGGCTGGGATGCCTGCCGTGCGCATCTTTGCGGGCGTCGTTTCTTCGCGCTGACGACGAAAGGCGCAGTGCGCCACGATGAGATCGCTTACCGCGAGGGCGACGTGCTGGTGTTCGGGCCGGAAAGCAGCGGCCTGCCCGCCGCGCTGCTGGCGGAGTTTCCTGCCGGCTTGCGGCTCCGCATCCCGATGCGCCCGACCAACCGCAGCATCAACCTGTCGAATGCGGTGGCGGTGGTGGTGTACGAAGCCTGGCGGCAGCATGGTTTCGCCGGTGCGGCGGAGGCGCCGGGCCCGGCCTGACGTGCCCCGCCTTGCCGGCGGTCCACGGCGGGCAGTG
Organism: Thauera sp. K11; assembly: GCF_002354895.1. Taxonomy (NCBI): domain Bacteria; kingdom Pseudomonadati; phylum Pseudomonadota; class Betaproteobacteria; order Rhodocyclales; family Zoogloeaceae; genus Thauera; species Thauera sinica. The sequence continues at coordinate 3,149,368 of NZ_CP023439.1, read as the reverse complement.
CTTCGCTATTCGTGGCGCGGGTCGCGTGCGAGGAGTTGTTCGACGGCCGCCCGCGCGCCGCGGCCGTGATGAAGCAGGGCGTCGACCGCCTCGCAGATCGGCATCTCGACCTGCTGCCGGCGCGCGAGGCTGACGACCTCGCGCGCGGTCGACACGCCTTCCGCGACGTGGCCGAGGTCGCGCAGGATGTCGGCCAGGCTCTTGCCCTGGGCGAGCGCCAGGCCCACCCGGCGGTTGCGCGACAGATCCCCGGTACAGGTGAGGATCAGGTCGCCCACGCCGGCCAGGCCCATCAGCGTTTCGCCGCGGCCGCCCAGCGCCCGGCCCAGGCGCGCGATCTCGGCCAGCCCGCGGGTGATCAACGCGGCACGGGCGTTGAGGCCGAAGCCCATCCCGTCCGACACGCCCGCGGCGATCGCCATGACGTTCTTGACCGCTCCGCCGATCTCGCAGCCGACCAGGTCGGTGTTGGCATAGATGCGCAGGCGCGGCTGATGCAGCATGCCGACCCAGGTCTCGGCGAACGCGAGGTCGGCGGCCGCCAGCGTGATGGCCGTCGGCAGGCCGCGTGCCACTTCGGCGGCGAAGCTGGGGCCGGTGAGCACGCCGCACCGCGCCGCCGCGCCGATCTCTTCGGTGATGATCTCGTGCGGCAGCTTGCCGCTGCCTGCCTCCAGGCCCTTGCAGGCCCACAGCAGCGGGACGCCGGGCGCGATGCGATCGAGCGTCCGCACCGTTTCGCGCAGGCCGGCCAGCGGCGTGACGACCAGGTGCAGGTCGGCCCCCTGCGCCGCGCGGGCGAAATCCGGTTCGAATTCGAGCGCGTCGCTGAGCCGGATGTCCGGCAGATAGCGCCGGTTTTCGCGCGTGCGGCACAATTCGTCCATCAGCCTGTGGTCTCGCCCCCACAGGCGCACGCGGTGATGGTCGGCGAAGGACTGGGCGAGCGCGGTGCCCCACGCGCCGGCGCCGAAGACGCTGATGCGGCGCATGCCTCCGCCGGCCGGCGTCACAGACCCCAGACCTCGTTGACGCGGACGTAGCCGGAAGCGCCGTCGGTGTGGCGAACCTTGGCCCAGCCTTCGGCGGGGGGTCGGAAAGCTCCAGCACGACGTCCTTGGCGGCCTCGAACACCGCCGTCGACGATTCGGTCGGCTGCCTGCGCACCACCGCCCGCGTCGCGCTGATCTGGACGGTGCGCTTGGTGCTGAGTGCGCTGCGTTCGATCCAGGTGATCGAGCCGGCCGGTTCGCGCACCTTGATCCACTTGTCCAGCGTCACGACCACTTCCACCGGCGTGCCGGCCGACACGATGAACAGGCGCTTGCCCTTCTCGGACGGGGCGTCATAGAGGATGGCGGGCGCGGCGACCGAGCGATATTCGATCGCATGGGCGACGCCGCCCGCGCCAAGGCCGCAGGCCAGCACGAAGGCGGCGCCGAGGGAGCGGCGCAGGGCGGGGGCGTTACGCATCTTCAGCTCACTGGATGGGGACTTCGCCGGCGTCCCGCACGGCAGCCTGTTCGCGCTGGGCCTGGTAGAGGGCCTCGAAATTCACCGGCGCGAGCTGCACGGGCTGGAAGCCGGCGCGGGTGATGGCGTCCGACACCGATTCGCGGGCGTAGGGGAACAGGATGTTGGGGCAGCCGATCATCATCACCGGCTCGAGATCGCCTTCGGGGATGTTGCGGATCTGGAAGACGCCGCCCTGGGCCACTTCGATCAGGAATACGTTGCGGTCGCCGCCGAGCCGGGCGGTGACGGTGACCGTGAGGACCACTTCGTACAGGCCCTCGTCGAGGCCGCGGCCTTCGGTGCGCAACTGGACATTGATTTCGGGCGTCTCGCGTTCGAGATAGATCTGCGGGGCGCCCGGCACTTCGAGCGACAGATCCTTCACGTAGATCTTTTCGATGGAGAAGACGGGTTGCGCGTTTTCGGTCATTTGGGTGTTCCGGGAAGTGAGGTGGACAGGTGGATGGGAAGGGAGAAGGGATTGCCGGCACGGCGCCGGCCGGCCTCAGGCGGCTTCGCCGCGCAGCAGCGGGTCGAGCCGGCCCTCGCGGTCGAGGGCATGGAGCTCGTCGCAGCCGCCGACATGGTAGTCGCCGATGAAGATCTGCGGAACCGTGCGGCGTCCGGTGATCGTCATCATCTCGTCGCGGCGTGCCGGGTCGAGGTCGATGCGGATCTTTTCGAGCGTCGTCACGCCCTTGCGCAGGAGCAGTTGCTCAGCCCTTACGCAGTAGGGGCAGACGGCGGTCGAGTACATCCGGATTGCAGGCTGCATGGTCATTTCCTCTTGCGGCTGACCGGCTGGCCAGCCTTTTCCCATTCGATCAGGCCGCCGCGCAGGTTGTAGAGCTTCTCGAAGCCCGCCTTCTTCAACTGGGCCACGGCCGAGGCCGAGCGGGCGCCGCTGGCGCAGTACAGGATCAGCGGACGGCTCTTGAACTTCTCGAGCTCCCCGGTGCGGCGCGCGAGTTCGGCGAGCGGCACGTGGCGGGCGTTGGGAACGTGGCCCTGGGCATATTCGCCCTGGTCGCGCACGTCGACGACGATGGCGTCTTCGCGATTGATCAGCAGCGTGGCTTCGACCGGCGACAGCACGCCCTGGCCGCCCTGATTGCGGACGAAGTCGAACAGCAGCCAACTGCCGCTCGCCGCGGCGAGGGCAGCCCAGTACCAATTTTGTTGCAGGAATTCCACGAAATGCATGCTCCGTCGGATGGGGGTCTTGTCAAGTCTCGGGGGTGGGGCCGCAGAATACTTCGCGCATGAGGCCGATCAACTGCAGCGTGCGCTGGTCGCCCACACGGTAGTACACCCGGTTTGCATCCTTGCGCGTCTGCAGGACACCCTTGTCGCGCAGGATCGCGAGATGCTGGGAGATGTTGCTCTGCGAGGTGCCGACCGCTTCCACGATGTCCTGCACGCACACTTCGCTGTCGCCGAGCACGCAGAGGATCTTCAGGCGCAGCGGATGGGCGATGGCCTTGAGTGCGCGCGCGGCGGTCTCGATGTGCTCGTCCTTGTCGATGAGCGCGAGGATGTCGTCTTTGTTCACGAGCGGGGTCGGGTTCGGCGAGGCAGGTAGTATAAAATATCGCATTCTGCTCATGGTCGGATAGCCGGCTCAGATCCGGCCCGACCTCCGAACCGCACACGAAAGCTCCCGCAACATGAACGATACCGCTCTGCTTCGCCACGGCGCATCCATGTGGAACGACGAAGGCTGCGCCGGCGCTGCAGGCCAGGGCAGGGCCCGGGGCTGAGTTGGGCGTGGCGCACCGCAAGGGAGCGGCCGTGCGCGCGATGCTCGCATCGGTCCTGATTTCGCTTGCCGCCGCGGGTCTGCCCGGGGTGGCGGATGCGCAGTCCGGAACCGATCTCACCGACAAGCGTTCCGACCTCGACGATCTCAAGCGCCGCATCCGCGATCTGCAGAAGGACATGGCGCAGACCGAGGCGTCGCGCTCGGGTGCGGCCGAGGCGGTGGCGGAGGCGGAGCGTGCGGTGTCGCGCGTGCAGCGCCGGCTGCGGGAGATCGAAGGCGAGCGCGCGGAGGCCGAGAAGCAGGTGGCGGCGCTCGAGGCGCAGCAGCAGGTGGTGCTGTCGCGCATCGCGGCGCGCCAGGGCGAACTGGGCGACTGGCTGCGCCGGCACTACATGCACGGGCCGGCCGACGGCGTGGCGCCGCTGCTCGCCGAGCGCGATCCCAACCAGATCGCGCGCGACGCGCACTATCTCGAACATCTGGGGCGTGCGCGGCTGGAACTGATCGATGGCCTGCGCGCCGACCTGCGCGATACCCGCGCCCGTGCCGCGGACATCGCCGCGCGGCGCGACCGCCTCGTGGGGCTGGAGTCCGAACAGCGCCGCCAGCGGACCGAACTCGAATCCGTCCACGTCCAGCGGCGCCAGGCGCTCGCCGCGCTGTCGGTCCAGTTGCAGAGCCAGCGCAAGGAAGTGAGCGATCTGCAGCAGGACGAACAGCGTCTTGCGCGGCTCATCGACACCCTGGTCAAGCGCGCCCGCGAACAGGCCGCGCGCGAGGCGGCCCGGCGTGCTGCCGCGGAGCGGCGGGCGGCCGAAATGAGGGCAGCGGAGCAGCGTGCCGCCGCGCAACGGGCCGCCGAGCAGCGCGCGGCGGAACAGCGCGCGTCCCAGGCGCGTTCGGGGGAAATTTCGCCGGGGCCGCCGGTCGGCACGGCATCCGCTCCGGCACCGGCGCGTCGCGTCGAGCCGGTGGTGGCGGAGGTCGCGCGCAGCGCCGGGCCGACGCCGACCAACGTCAATTTCGGCCAGTTGCGCGGCCAACTGCATTTCCCGGTGCGCGGCGAACTCATCGGACGCTTCGGTGCTCAAAGGGCGGAAGGCGGGACCACGTGGAAGGGTGTCTTCATCCGCGCTGCCAGCGGCAGCGACGTGAGGGCGGTTGCAGCAGGCGAGGTCGTCTTTTCCGACTGGCTGCGAGGCTATGGCAATCTGCTCATCATCGACCACGGCGGCGACTACCTGTCGGTCTATGGCAACAATGACGCCTTGCTGAAGGAGGTCGGCGCCGCGGTGAAGGGCGGCGACGTCGTGGCCAGCGTGGGGGCCGGCGGAGGCGTGGCGGATTCGGGTTTATACTTCGAAATCCGCCACCAGGGTCGTCCCCTCGATCCTATGCAGTGGGTCAGGCTCAGATAGAAAGAGGCGGCGCGCGGCGTCGCGAAGGCATCTTCTCCGATGGAGTTCTCATGCGCAGCAAGCTGAAGCAGTTCGGACTGGTCATGACGGGCGTGTTCGCCGGCGTGATGATCAGCCTCAATTTTTCCGCCAATGCCGACAAGGTGGCGCTGGCGCCCTTGCCGGTCGAGGAACTGCGCGCGTTCGCCGACGTGTTCAACGCGATCAAGCAGGGCTACGTGGAGCCCGTCGAGGACAAGAGGCTCATCACCGATGCGATCAGCGGCATGCTGTCCGGGCTCGATCCGCATTCGGCCTATCTGGACGCCGAGGCGTTCAAGGATCTCCAGGTCGGTACGCAGGGCGAATTCGGCGGGCTGGGCATCGAGGTCGGCATGGAGGACGGCTTCGTCAAGGTCGTCTCGCCGATCGAGGACACGCCCGCGTTCCGCGCCGGCGTGAAGACGGGCGACCTGATCGTCAAGCTCGACGACACGCCGGTGAAGGGCATGAGCCTGAACGACGCGGTCAAGCGCATGCGCGGCAAGCCCAAGACCGACATCGTGCTGACCATCATGCGCAAGGGCGAGAACCGCCCGATCGTGATCACGCTGACGCGCGAGATCATCAAGGTGCAGAGCGTGAAGTCGAAGATCGTCGAGCCCGGCTACGGGTACGTGCGCATCGCCCAGTTCCAGGAAAACACCGCGGCCTCGCTGGTGCAGCATCTCGACAAGCTCGCCAAGGGCAACGACCTGAAGGGCATGGTGCTGGATCTGCGCAACGATCCGGGCGGCCTGCTGCACGGTGCCGTCGGCGTGGCCGCCGCCTTCCTGCCGGCCAACACCCTGGTGGTGTCGACCGACGGCCGCACCGAGGACGCCAAGCGCGAGTATCGCGCTTCCCCCGAGGACTACCTGCGCGGTACGCGCGACGATTTCCTGCGCAACGTGCCGCCCACGGCGCGCGACCTGCCGATGGTGGTGCTGGTGAACGGCGGTTCGGCGTCGGCTTCCGAGATCGTCGCCGGTGCGCTGCAGGATCACAAACGCGCGGTGGTGATGGGGACGCAGACCTTCGGCAAGGGCTCGGTGCAGACCATCCTGCCGCTCAACAACAACACCGCGATCAAGCTCACCACCGCGCGCTACTACACCCCGAGCGGGCGCTCCATCCAGGCCAAGGGAATCGAGCCGGACATCGTCGTCGAGGACACCGCGAACGGCTCGAGCAAGCGTGTGCGCGAGGCCGACCTGCAGCGCCACCTCGGCAACGACAAGGACCCGGACGCCGAGCGCAAGACCGAGCAGAAGGACAAGACCGCCGCGCCGGCCGAGGACGAGGCGGCGGAGCAGCCGCGCTTCGAACTGGCGGGCAAGGACGACCGCCAGCTCGACCAGGCGATCAACCTTCTCAAGGGGCTGCAGATCGTCCAGAGCAAGAGCAAGTAGATGCAGGGGGCTCGTGATGCGTCGGGAAACCGCCTACAAGCTGGCCGGCAGGCATCATGAGCACCGCGCCCGCGGCACGGGGCTGATCAAGCAGCGCGAACTGCGCTTCAAGCCGACGCCGCCCGGGCAGCATGAGCGGGCCTGGCGGGCGTTGAGCATGCTCGAGGGCGTGGAGGTGGAGCGCACCGGTCGCGAGCTTGCGCTGACCGTGCGTTACTCCGTTCTCGACCATTCGCTCGAAGCGCTGGAGGACGCCCTGCGGGAAGCCGGCTTCGCCCTGGACGACTCGCTGTACATGAAGCTGGTACGCGCGCTGGTGTATTTCACCGAGGAAACCCAGCGCCACAACCTGGTTTCGCCCGAACGGCTGATCAAGCAGTCGCACGAGGTCTACATCCAGGCGTGGAGTCACCACGTGCACGGCGATCACGACGATACGCCGCCCGAACTTCGCGAATACAGATAAGACGAGTCCGGCCGCCCCGGACCGGTCGTGCTCCAAGCCGCGCTGCAATGCGCCCACCGGCCATGAACGACGATCAGCTGCTGCGCTACAGCCGCCACATCCTGCTGCCCGAGATCGATGTCGCCGGCCAGGAGGCGATACTCGGCGCGCGCGTGCTCGTCGTCGGCGCCGGCGGGCTCGGCTCGCCGGCGGCCATGTATCTGGCTGCGGCCGGCGTCGGCACGCTGGCGCTGGCCGATGACGATGCGGTGGATCTCACCAACCTGCAGCGCCAGATCCTGCATTCCACGCAGGCCGTAGGGCAGCCGAAGGTCGAGTCGGGGCGCGACACGCTGCATCGCCTCAATCCACTGTGCCGCGTGGAGACGATCGCGCGGCGACTCGAAGGGGAGGCCCTGGCCGAGCAGGTGGCCGCGGCGGACGTGGTGCTGGACTGCAGCGACAATTTCGCCACCCGCCACGGCGTCAACCGGGCCTGCGTGCGCCATCGCAAGCCACTGGTGTCCGGGGCGGCGATTCGTTTCGACGGCCAGGTGTCGGTGTTCGACATGCGCCGGCCGCAGGCGGCCTGCTATCACTGCCTGTTCCCCGAGGGGGACGACGTGGAAGAAGTGCGCTGCGCGGTGATGGGCGTGTTCGCGCCGCTGGTGGGCATCATCGGCGCGACCCAGGCCGCCGAGGCGCTGAAGCTGATCGTCGGCTGCGGCGAGCCGCTGGCCGGCCGGTTGCTGTTGCTCGACGGCCTGTCGATGACCTGGCGCAGCGTCGCGTTCGGCAGGGACCCGGGCTGCGCCGTGTGCGGCAGTGCCGCGCGGTAGCGCGGAGTTCGCGCCGCGCCGGACGGGGAGAGGCCGGACCGCCGCAGGGCAGGAGGGCGCGGCGAACCGCAGTCCGCCCTAAGCGGCTTCCGCCGGCGGGATCGGCCGCGCGAGCAGCCGGAAGTCGTCGCCGATGCTGCGCAGGTCGTGTATGCGCAGGCGCCTGGCATCGTCCAGGCTGGCGAGCTCGGGCAGCCTGAACAGGCCCTGGGCCGCGTCGCCGACCAGCATCGGCGCGACGTAGAGAAGCAGCTCATCGACGCAGTGCTCGCGCAGCAGCGAGCCGTTCAGCCCGAGACCGGCCTCGGCGTGGATCTCGTTGAGCCCGCGCTCGGCAAGCACCTGCATCAACCTGGGCAGATCGACCTTGCCCGCGGCGTTGGGCAGGACGACGACCTGGTGGCCGTCGGCTTCCAGCGCGCGGATGCGCGGCCCGTCCTCGCTCGCCGTGACGATCAGAATGGGGTCGCCATGCAGGATGCGCGCCCGCGGCGAGATTTCGAGCCTGGCATCGACGACGATGCGCAACGGCTGACGCTCGCAGGGCACGGCCCGTACGGTGAGCTGCGGGTCGTCCTCGCGCACCGTGCCGATGCCGGTCAGGATGGCGCAGGCGCGCGCGCGCCAGCGATGGCCGTCGCGCCGGGCGGCTTCGCCGGTGATCCACTGGCTGGCGCCGTTGCCGAGGGCGGTCTTGCCGTCCAGCGTGCTCGCCGCCTTCAGCCGCAGCCACGGCCGGCCGCGCGTCATGCGCGACACGAAGCCGATGTTGAGTTCCTGCGCCTGCTGCAGCAGCAGTCCGTGCTGGGTGGCGATGCCGGCGGCCCGCAGGCGGGCGAGCCCGCGGCCGGCGACGAGCGGATTGGGGTCTTCCATCGCCGCGACCACGCGGCTGACGCCGGCCTCGATCAGTGCGTCGGCGCAGGGCGGGGTACGGCCGAAGTGGGAGCAGGGCTCCAGGGTCACGTAGGCGGTGGAGCCCTGCGCCGCGCTGCCGGCCATCGACAGTGCGTGGACTTCGGCATGGGGCTCGCCGGCGCGCCGATGCCACCCTTCGCCCACGATCCGTCCGTCCTTCATCAGGATGCAGCCGACGCGCGGATTGGGCGAGGTCGTTTCCAGCCCGCGCGCCGCGAGCGCCAGCGCCTGCGCCATCGCAGCGTGGTCAGTTGCCGAAAAGGTCATTCTCGGAATCGGCCGCCGGCTGCGCGGGCGGGCGCCCGCGCCTGGGCCGGGCCTGGACCTCGCGGATCACCTCGGAGAATTCGTCGACGTCGGCGAAGTTGCGATACACCGAGGCGAAGCGGATGTAGGCGACCTTGTCGAGCTTCTTCAGCTCCTTCATCACCAGTTCGCCGATCTTCGCGCTCGGTACCTCCTGCTCGCCCATGGACAGCAGCCGCGCCTCGATGCGGTCGACCGCCGCCTCGATCGCCTCCATCGTCACCGGACGCTTGCGCAGCGCCAGCTTCATGCTGCCGGCGAGCTTGTCGTGGTCGAACTCGGTGCGGTTGCCGTTGCGCTTGACGATGTGCGGCATCTTGAGGTCGATGCGCTCGTAGGTGGTGAAGCGCTTGTCGCACTTGACGCAGCGACGGCGACGCCTCACGACGTCGCCGTCCTCGTTCTCGCGCGTGTCGGTGACCTGGGTGTTGGGGTCGCCGCAGAAGGGGCATTTCATGGCAGGTCGGGCAGGGCTCGCGCCCCGCCGGGGCCGGTCACTTGCCGTACACCGGGAACTTCGCGCACAGCTCGGCCACCTGGCCGCGCACGCGCGCGATCGCCGCCTGGTCCTCCGGAGCGTCGAGCACGTCGGCGATCAAGTGGGCGATCTGCTCCGCCTCGATCTCGGTGAAGCCGCGGGTGGTCATGGCCGGCGAGCCGATGCGGATGCCGGAGGTGACGAAGGGCTTTTCGGGATCGTTCGGGATCGAGTTCTTGTTCACCGTGATGTGGGCGCTGCCCAGCACGGCTTCGGCGGCCTTGCCGGTGATCTTCTTCGGACGCAGGTCGACGAGGAAGACGTGGCTCTCGGTGCGGCCGGAGATGATGCGCAGGCCGCGCTCCTCGGAGAGCACGCGCGCCATCACGCGGGCATTGGCGATGACCTGTTCCTGGTAGTTGCGGAAGGCGGGGGAGGCCGCTTCCTTGAACGACACCGCCTTCGCCGCGATCACGTGCATCAGCGGGCCACCCTGCAGGCCGGGGAAGATGGCGGAGTTGATCGCCTTCTCGTGCTCGGCCTTCATCAGGATGATGCCGCCGCGCGGGCCGCGCAGCGTCTTGTGGGTGGTCGAGGTGACGACGTCGGCATGGGGAACGGGGTTCGGGTAGAAACCCGCCGCGATCAGGCCGGCGTAGTGCGCCATGTCGACCCAGAAGATGGCGCCGATTTCCCTGGCGACCTTCGCGAAGCGCTCGAAATCGATGCGCAGCGAATAGGCCGACGCGCCGGCAATGATGATGCGCGGCTTGTGTTCGCGCGCCAGCGCTTCCATCTTGTCGTAGTCGATCTCTTCCTTCTCGTTCAGGCCGTAGGCGACGACGTTGAACCACTTGCCCGACATGTTGAGCGGCATGCCGTGGGTCAGGTGGCCGCCTTCGGCCAGGCTCATGCCCATGATGGTGTCGCCCGGCTTGGCGAAGGCCATCAGCACCGCCTGGTTGGCCTGCGAGCCCGAATTCGGCTGCACGTTGGCCGCTTCGGCGCCGAACAGCTTCCTGAGGCGGTCGATCGCCAGTTGTTCGGCGACGTCGACATGCTCGCAGCCCCCGTAGTAGCGCTTGCCCGGATAGCCTTCCGCGTACTTGTTCGTGAGCTGGGAGCCCTGGGCTTCCATCACGGCGCGGGAGACGTAGTTTTCCGAAGCGATCAGTTCGATGTGATCTTCCTGGCGGCGGTTCTCCGCCTGGATGGCGGCCCACAGTTCGGGATCGACCTTGGCGAGGGTGTCTTGCGAGGAGAACATGGAGCGGACTCTGAAAAGAGAATTGATTTCGGGCAGGAATTCTATCACGGGCGGGCTTTCACGCCCCCGGGCGGCGGGCTGGCGGAAAGGCGGGGTCAGGCGTTCGGCAACTCGTCCAGCGCGTGCGCGAGATGGCGCTCGTCGCCCCAGGCGATCAGGCGCCACCGCCCGGCGTCGTGCTCGATCCAGTTCAGCGCCGCGTTCGGGATCGTGAAGTCGCGCGGCGTGTGCAGCGGCTTGCCGGCGGCGAGGCGGTGCGCGACGTCCAGCACGCCGCCGTGCGCGACGACGAGCACCCGTTCGCCGGCGTGGCGCTGCGCGATCTCGGTCAGGGCCGCGACCACGCGGGCGGCGAAGGCGGCGAGGCTCTCGCCGTCACCGGGTATCGGCTGCTCGATGTCGCGTGCCTTGAATCGTGCATAGGCTTCGGGAAAACGCACCGACGCCTCGTCATGGGTGAGCCCCTGGAACACGCCATAGTGCCGTTCGCGCAGTCGGGGCTCGGTCTTCAGCGGCTGCGGGCGGAGCCCGGCGATGGCCCGTGCGGTGGCGTGCGCGCGCTGCAGGTCGCTGCTGTACATTGCGCCGAAGCGGTGGTCCGCCAGGCTGCGCGCCGTGCTCGCAGCCTGCGCGAGCCCCCTGTCGTTGAGCGGAATGTCGATGTGTCCCTGCAGCCGCCTCTCGGCATTCCAGCCGGTCTCGCCATGGCGGACGAGGCAGATCCTGCAGCCGGCGGGGTTCGGAAAATGGATGTTCATGTTCATCGCTACGCAATCGCCCCAGGTTGGCGCAAATCCGCGCCATGCAATGGTCTGCGCGCCCTTTGGCGCCGTGTGACCCATGGGATGGTCCGTCCGGGCAGGGTCATCCGCGGAAAGTCCTGACCCCGCCGCGTGCGGGTCAGCGGCCGGCCACCTTCATCCGGTCGATGAGCAGGGAGCCGCAATGCTTGGCGCCGCGCGGCAGGGCGTCGTTGCCGACGGCGACGATGCCGCGGAACATGTCGCGCAGGTTGCCGGCGATGGTGACCTCTTCCACCGCGTGCTTGATGCGGCCCTTCTCGACCCAGAAGCCCGCCGCGCCGCGGGAGTAGTCGCCGGTGACGTAGTTCACGCCATGGCCCAGCAACTCGGTGACCAGCAGGCCGCGGTCCATCCTGCGGAGCAGCGCGGGAAGGTCGTCTTCGCCCGCACTGACGCGCAGGTTGTGCGAGCCGCCGGCGTTGCCGGTGGTCTGCATGCCGAGCTTGCGCGCCGAATAGGCCGACAGGAAGTAGCCCTGCAGCACGCCGTCGACCACCACTTCGCGGTCGCGGGTGGCCACGCCCTCGTTGTCGAAGGGGCTGGAACCGAAGGCTTTCTTCAGGTGAGGGCGCTCGGAGATGCCGACGACGGGCGAGAACACCTGCTGTCCGAGGCTGTCGAGCAGGAAGCTGGACTTGCGGTACAGCGAGCCGCCGCTGACAGCCTGCACGAAGTTGCCGATCAGCGCGACAGCGAGCTGCGCCTCGAAGATCACCGGCACCTCGCAGGTGCGGATCTTCTTCGCGCCGAGCCGCGCCAGCGCCCGCTCGCCGGCGATGCGGCCGATGTCCTCGGCCGGCATCAGATCCGCGGCATCGCGCCGGGAGTCGTACCAGTATTCCCGCTGCATGCCGTCGCCTTCGCCCGCGATCACCGAGCACGACAGGCCGTGGCGTGTGCTGGCATAGCCGCCGACGAAGCCGTGGCTGTTGGCGGAGACGAAGTGCGCCTGCTGGATCGAGGTGTTGGCGCCTTCCGAGTTGGTGATCTTCGGGCTCACCGCGAACGCCGCCTCCTCGCAGCGCCGGGCGAGCGCGATGGCCTCGTCCACGCCGATGTTCCACGGATGGCACAGGTCGAGATCGGGGCAGTCCTTCGCCATCAGCGCCGCATCGGCGAGGCCGGCGCAGGGGTCGGGGGCGGTGAAGCGTGCGATCGACAGCGCCGCGTCCACCGTCGCCTTGAGGGCCGCCTTGGAAAAATCCGAAGTGCTCGCGTAGCCGCGCTGCTGGCCCAGGTAAACGGTGACGCCGACCCCCTTGTCGCGGTTGTATTCGATGGTGTCGACCTCGCCCTTGCGCACGGCGACCGATTGGCCGAAGCCTTCCGAGACGTCGGTCGAGCAGGCCGAGGCGCCCCGCTTCTTCGCGTACTTCAGGATGTCGGTGGCAATCTCGCGCAGATGCGCCTGGGAGAAGGAAAAGCCTTGTGCGGACATGGATGGGAGCGGGTTGGGCAAGGGCTATAATCTTAACCCGTTCCCGCCAGCCCTCTACGCCGTGATGCAATCCGATTCGCGCCGCCGCCACTCCGGGCATGCCGACCCCGAGCCCGAGCCGCCCAGCAAGACCAGCCTCAAGCGCGAGATGCACGCCTTGCAGGATCTCGGCGAGCAACTCGTCGCGCTGTCGCCCGAGCGGCTCAGGAAGGTGCCGCTGCCCGAGCCGCTGTACGAGGCGATCCGGGACGCGCAGCGTTTCAAGATGGAGGCGCGCCGGCGCCAGATGCAGTACATCGGCAAGCTGATGCGCAAGATCGACCCCGAGCCTATCCAGGCCCAGCTCGACGTCTTCAACGGCAGTTCCGCCGCCGAGGTGGCGAAGATGCATCGCCTCGAACGCCTGCGCAGCGAGTTGCTGGAGGACGAGAAGGCGATCGGCACGATCGCCGAGGCCTGGCCCGACGCCGACCTGCAGTACCTGCGCACGCTGCGCCGCAACGCGCTGAAGGAGCGCGAGGCGGGCAAGCCGCCCAGGGCCTTCCGCGAGATGTTCCGCGTGCTGCGCGAACTGGAAGAGGGCGGCGCGCAGGAGGAAGACGCCGCAGGCGATGCCGGGGGCGACGACGGGCGGGCAGTTCAGTGAGCGGGCATCTGCGCATCGGCCTGGTGTCGATCAGCGACCGCGCATCGGACGGGCGCTACGAAGACCAGGGCATCCCCGCGCTGCAGGACTGGCTGGCGGCCGCGCTGGTCTCGCCGTGGAGCGCCGAGACGCGGCTGATCCCCGACGAGCGCCCGTTGATCGAGCGCACCCTGATCGAACTCGCCGACGTCGCCGGCTGCGCGCTGATCCTGACCACCGGCGGCACCGGCCCGGCGCCGCGCGACGTCACGCCCGAGGCGACGCTGGCGGTGGGCGACAAGGAGATGCCCGGCTTCGGCGAGGAGATGCGGCGCATCAGCCTCAGTTTCGTGCCGACCGCCATCCTGTCGCGCCAGGTCGCGGTGATCCGCGGCAAGAGCCTGATCGTCAACCTGCCCGGCCAGCCGAAGTCCATCCGCGAGACGCTGGAAGGCGTGCGCGCGGCCGACGGTAGCGTGCGGCACGTGGGTATCTTCGCCGCCATCCCCTACTGCATCGACCTCATCGGCGGCCCCTACGTCGAGACCGACGACGCGGTGGTCAAGGCTTTCCGGCCGAAGAGCGCGATCCGCCCGCGGCAGGCGTAGGCGCGGGCGGCGCGGCTGCGGGAGAAGGCCGGCGCGCCCTTGCGGCGGCCGGGTCTCGCGGGCCAGGGGGCTTCCCGCTACTTGTCCGTCGGCACGATGCGGATGACGCGGCCCTTGAAAGGAGGTACCGGCGGCGGCATGGACTGCTGCCGGCGCCGCTCCTGCTCGCGCCACCAGGCGCGCATGCCCAGCAGCCAGGCCAGGGCGAAGGCGTAGAGCATCGGTTCGCGCACGTCCGCCTTCACCAGCCACCAGTAGTGGACCACGCCGAGGATGGCGATGCCGTACACCGAGCGGTGCAGCGCCTGCCACCTGCGGCCGCCTAGGTGCCGGATCGACCACGCGTTGGAGGTGAGCGCCAGCGGCGTCATCAGCACCAGCGCGGCGAAGCCGACGGTGATGAAGGGGCGCTTCAGGATGTCGTGCGCGATCGCCGGCCAGTCGAAGAACTGGTCCAGCCACAGATAGGTCGCCAGGTGCGCGCAGCCGTAGGCGAACGCGAACAGGCCCAGCATCCGCCGCAGCCGCAGCAGCCAGTTGAGGCCGGAGAGGCGGCGCAGCGGCGTGACGGCCAGCGTGATGAGCAGGAAGTTCAGCGTCCACTCGCCGCTGGCGCGGGTGATCGTCTCGATCGGGTTCGCTCCCAGGGCGTCGTCCTGCCAGCCCAGCGCGAGACGCAGCGCGGGCAGCAGGCAGAGCGCGAACAGTACGGCCTTGATCCAGCCGATCCAGACCCGGCCCGGCATTCGAGGTGTCGTCGTCATGGCATAGGGCTCAGAAATTGGCGCGCAGGTCCATGCCCTGGTAGAGGCTCGCGACCTGCTCGGCGTAGCCGTTGAACATCAGCGTCGGACGCTTGCGGATCTCGCCGATGCGCCGCTCGGTCGCCTGGCTCCAGCGCGGGTGGTCGACCTGCGGGTTCACGTTCGAATAGAAGCCGTACTCATGCCGTGCGGCCTTGTTCCACGCGGTGGCGGGCTGCTTCTCGGTGAGTCGGATCGTCACGATGGACTTCACGCTCTTGAAGCCGTACTTCCACGGCACCACCAGCCTCACCGGGGCGCCGTTCTGGTTCGGCAGCACCTCGCCGTAGAGGCCGACGGTCAGGATGGTCAGCGGATGCAGCGCCTCGTCCAGGCGCAGGCCCTCGGTGTAGGGCCAGTCGAGCACCTGCCGGCGGCTCATCACCTGCGGGTCGTAGTGGGTGACGAACTCGACGTACTTCGCGCTGCCCAGCGGCTCCACCCGCTTGAGCAGGCTGGCAAGCGGGAAACCCACCCACGGGATCACCATCGACCAGCCCTCGACGCAGCGCATGCGGTAGATGCGTTCCTCCAGCGGTGCGAAACGCAGCAGTTCGTCGATGTCGAAGGTGCGCGGCTTGCCGGCGAGCCCTTCGACGCGCACCGTCCACGGGCGGGTGGCCAGGCGGCCGGCGTTTTCCACCGGATCGCCCTTGTCGGTGCCGAATTCGTAGAAGTTGTTGTAGGTGGTGACGGCCTTGTAGCCGGTTTTCTCCTCGCCCGTGCTGAACGGGGACGCGGCGAGCGGACCGAGCTTCGCTGCGGCGCCGGCCGCTTCGGCCCTGGGCAGGGCGCCGCCGATCGCGCCGGCGGCGAGCAGCAGGCCGGTGTCGCGCAGGAAGCGGCGGCGGTCTTCGAACAGGGCATGCGGCGTGATTTCGGACGGAAGGATGTCGGAGGGGCGCTGGATGAGCATGATTGCGTGGGTCGGTTGCGGTTCTTGCATCGGCGGCCGTTGTGTCGGTGGAGCCGGCACGTCCGGGACTGCGGCGGTCCTGCGCGGCGTTGTTCCTGCTGCCCGTCGATCGCCAGCAGCAGTCAGACGCGCGCGGCGGGATTCGGTTCAGGGGCCGAGCTGCCGATAGACCGCCTCGGCCACGGGCAGCAGGACCTCGCGCCGCGCCTTGCCCGACAGCGCGTAGGCAAAGCCGCGGTCTACCCAGTAGAAAACCCCGATGCCGTCCTCTTCCGCGAAGCGGAACCCGGTGCGCACGTCCTCGCTTCGCTGCGCACTGACGTAGAGCGTCAGGCGCCGGCCGGCGGCATCCTCGTACATGAACTGGGCGCCGGGGCCGGCTTCGGCGGCGAGCAGCCGGCCGCCCACCAGATCGTAGCCGTGCGCACCGAGCCTGGGAACGCGCAGCGGCGTGCCCAGGCGCTTGGACAGCCAGGCGACGAGGTGGGCCTCCTGGTCCGCGCCGACTTCCACCGGATGCCGCTGCTCCGGGCTGTAGACGGCGTGGGCGATGGCGGCGCGGCGCGCGAGATCCGTCCCCGCCGCGGCGGAGAGCGCGGGCGCCGCATCGAGGCTGGCGTAGCGGTAGCCGCCGGCCGCACCGATCAGTCCGCCCAGCATCAGCCAGCCCGCGGCGGCGGCGGCGGCCAGCGATGGCCGGCGGCGTGCGGACAAGGCCGCCCCGAGCCGCGCGGGCACCGTCTCGTGCAGCATCGGCTCGTAGGCTGCGCGCAGGCGTTCGTTGATCATGCGCCAGTCCTCCAGCTCGCGCGCCTCTTCGGGGTGGGCGGCAAGCCAGGCGTCGACGGCGGTGCGTCCGTCGGTGTCGAGGCGGTCGTCGACCCAGGCATTGAGTTCGGCGTCGGAGATGGGGGGGCGGGTGCTCATTTCACGATTCGCAGATGGGATCTGCCCGAGGACGTCGGGTGCGGCGACGCGCCCGACAGCAGGCCGCGCAGCCGGCCGCGGGCGCGCGACAGGCGCGACATCACGGTGCCGACCGGCACGCCGGTGATGCGCGCGACGTCCTCGTAGGTGAGATCCTCGAGGCCGATGAGCAGCAACACTTCGCGCTGTTCGGCAGGGAGCGCCTGCAGGGCGCGCTCCAGGTCGCGCAGCTCCAGCCCGTCGTCCTGGGGCGGGCGCGCCGGACGCTCGGGCAGTTCGGCGCCGTCGCGGTATTCGACCGCGGACACGGCACGGACTTCGTTGATGAACAGGTTGTGCATCATGGTCATCAGCCAGGCCCGCAGGTTGCCCGGGCGCCACAGCCGCCAGCGGCCGAGCGCGCGCTCCAGCGTGTCCTGCACCAGGTCGTCGGCGCGCGCGGCATCCCCCGTCAGCGCCCGGGCGTAGCGGCGCAGGCGGGGAATCTCGGCGAGCAGGTCGTCCTGGAAGGACATGCCGGCAGGGCGCGGGCTCAGGGCGCAGCGGTGTGCCAGACGCCGTTCATGCCGTCGCCGCTGCGGTCGCCGGGCTTCTGGTCCTTGCTCCAGGTGTAGAGCGGCTTGCCCTTGTACGACCACTGCATGCCACCGTCGTCGCGCGCGATCGGCTTCCAGTCGCCGGTGGGGGCGGCCGACTTGTCGGCGGCGAGCGGCGGCCAGTTGTTTGCGCAGGGGCCGTTGCACATGCTCCTGGTGGCGTCCGCCGGGTCCTTGTCGAAGGTGTACAGCGTCATGCCGGCCGGCGTGACGAGGACGCCGTCCCTGGCCATGGCCGGCGCGTCGGCGGCGTGCGCACCGGGGCCGGCGGCGGACAGGGTCAGCAGTGCGAGGGCGGCGAGCAGGCGGCTTCGAGTGTTCATGGTGTGTCTCCTTTCGGGTGTGGGGTATCCGATGAACAGGTGGCGGTCCCCGTTTATTCCCTCGCGGAGGAATTTCCCGCTGGCGCAGAGCGGCCGGGACTTGGGCTAGAATCGAAGACCATTTTCGATTTAGCACACATTTCCAGCATGCCTGCCTCCATGAAGATCCATATCGACGACGTCCGTATCAAGGAGATCAAGGAACTCGTGCCGCCGGCCCACGTGCTGCGCGAGTTTCCGGCCACGCCCCGGTCGGCCGGCGTCGCGTACGAGGCACGCCAGGCCATCCACCGCATCCTGTACGGCGCAGACGACCGGCTGCTGGTGGTCATCGGGCCGTGTTCGATCCACGACGCGGATGCGGCGATCGAATATGCGCGCAAGCTGAAGGCGGAAGCCGATCGGCTGAAGGACGACCTGCTGATCGTGATGCGGGTCTATTTCGAGAAGCCGCGCACCACGGTGGGCTGGAAGGGCCTGATCAACGATCCGTACCTGGACAACAGCTTCCGCATCAACGAGGGCGTGCGGCTGGCGCGCAAGCTGCTGTGGGAGATCAACGAGATCGGCCTGCCGGCGGGCACCGAGTTCCTCGACATGATCACGCCGCAGTACATCGCCGACCTCATCAGTTGGGGGGCGATCGGCGCCCGCACGACGGAAAGCCAGGTGCATCGGGAGCTGGCTTCCGGCCTGTCGTGTCCGGTGGGGTTCAAGAACGGCACCGACGGCAACGTGAGGATCGCGGTGGATGCGATCAAGGCCGCGCAGTCGCCGCATCATTTCCTGTCGGTGACCAAGGCGGGGCATTCGGCCATCGTGTCGACGCGTGGCAACGAGGATTGCCATGCCATCCTGCGCGGCGGCAAGAGCACGAACTACGATGCGGCGAGCGTGGAAGCGGCGTGCAAGGACCTGGCCGCGGGCGGCGTGCCGGCGAAGGTGATGATCGATTTTTCGCACGCCAACAGCCGCAAGCAGCACAGGCTGCAGATCGAGGTGGCGCGCGACGTGGCGGAGCAACTGGCGCAGGGCGACGATCGCATCATCGGCGTGATGGTCGAGTCGCACCTGAAGGAGGGGCGTCAGGACCTGATTCCGGGGAAGGAACTGGAGTACGGCAAGAGCATCACCGACGCCTGCATCGGCTGGGAGGACAGCGTGGTCGTGCTCGACGTGCTGGCCGAGGCGGTGCGCCAGCGCCGGGTGAAGCGGGCGACGCAGTTCGAGTGACCGGGCCGTTGCCGCCGAGGCATTCCGGGCCCGCCTTCGCGCGGGCTTTTTCGTGGGCCCGGCGATGAGGACCGGCGCACGGACTGGCCGCGGCAGACGCGCGGGGCATTCCCTCCGCCGGCTGCGGAACGCGCGCTGCGCGCCCGGACGGTCCTCGCCGGCTCCGGGAACCCCGCGCGCGTCTGCCGCTACCGCTGCAAAGGCTTGCCGAAGCCCGGTGCCTGCCTGTTGGACGGCCAAAGCCCATGCGCAAGATCATCCACTGCGATTGCGACTGCTTCTACGCCGCGATTGAAATGCGCGACGACCCGTCGCTCGCCGGCAAGCCGCTGGCGGTGGGCGGCCGGGCGGAGCAGCGCGGGGTGGTGGCGACCTGCAATTACGAAGCGCGCGCCTTCGGCGTGCATTCGGCGATGTCCACCGCGCGCGCGCTGACGCTGTGCCCGCACCTCATCCTGCTGCCGCCGGACTTCGCCCGCTACCGCGAGGCTTCGCGCCGCATCCTGGCAATCTACCGCGGCTACACGCCGCTGGTGGAGCCGCTGTCGCTCGACGAAGCCTATCTCGACGTGACCGGCGTCGATCGCTGCCGCGGCTCGGCGACGCTGATGGCGCAGGAGATCCGTGCGCGCATCCGCGAGGAGGTGGGCATCACCGCGTCGGCGGGTATCGCGCCGAACAAGTTCCTCGCCAAGGTCGCGAGCGACTGGAACAAGCCGGACGGGCAGTTCGTGGTGCGGCCGCAGGACGTGGATGCCTTCGTCGCCGCCTTGCCGGTGAAGAAGATCTTCGGCGTCGGCAAGGTCACCGCGGCGAAGCTGAACCGGCTCGGGGTGGAGACCTGCGGCGACCTGAGGGCGTGGAGCCTGGCCGATCTCGCGCGCGAGTTCGGCAGCTTCGGCGCCAGCCTGCACCGTCTGTGCCGCGGGATCGACGAACGGCCGGTGCGGCCGGACCGCATCCGCAAGTCGCTGTCGGTGGAAACGACGTATGCCGCCGATCTGCCCGATCTGGCGGCCTGCCGCGCGGCGCTGCCGGCGCTGATCGACGAATTCCGGCAGCGTTTCGCCCGCACCGGGGAGCCGCGGCCGGTGCACAAGGCGGTGGTCAAGATCAAGTTCGCCGATTTCAGCCAGACCACCGCCGAGTGCGTTTGCGCCGCGCCGGACGAGGCGGTGTGGATGGCGCTGCTCGACGAAGGCCATGCGCGCCGCGCGCGGCCGGTGCGGCTGCTGGGCGTGGGGGTGCGGTTCGCCGAAGGAGCGGCGCAGGACGACGGGCACGGGCAGATCGGGCTGTTCGATGACGGTCCGGCGTGCGAGGATAGCCGCGAGCCGGACAACCAAACGACAAACTGACCTTCGAGGTCACCACCATGACCGAGCCCACCTCCGCCGCTCTCGAGGACCCGCTGCCTCATCCGCCCGCCGTCGCCGTCGACGAAGCTCACGTCCCCCACGAACGCCCGGTTAGTCTGCCGGCCCTGTACAAGGCCCTGTGGCATCACGCCGCGGGCATGCGGCGCCTGATCCTGGGCGCCTTCCTGTTGTTGCTGGCGTCCCAGATCTTCAAGCTGGGGGTGCCGTGGCTGGCCGGGAATGCGATCAACGCGATCCAGTCGGGCGGGCTGGATTCGCTGCCGTCGGCGGCGCGCTGGCTGGCGCTGGTGTTTGCCGCCATCGTCGCGAGCTGGCTGCTGCACGGGCCGGGGCGCATCCTCGAGCGCAACGTCGCGCTGAAGGTGCGCGAGCGGCTGTCGGCGCTGCTGGTGGGCCGCCTGATGTCGGCGCCGCTGGCCTGGCACGAAAGCCACCATTCCGGCGAGGTCACCCACCGCGTGCAGCAGAGCACGCATGCGCTGTACGACTTCGCGCAGAGCCAGTTCATCTACCTGCAGAACACGGTGCGGCTCGTCGGGCCGATCATCGCGCTGTACCTGATCTCGCCGCTGGTGGGCTGGGTCGCGATCGTCGGCTATGGCTTGATCGGGCTGCTGATCACCCGCTTCGACCGCGTGATGATGCGGCTGGCGGTGGACGAGAACCGCGCCGAGCGCGCGTATTCGGCGGCGCTGGTGGACGTGCTGGGCAACGTGCTGTCGGTGCTCGCGCTGCGGCGCGGCGAAGGCGTGGCGCGACTGATCGGCGAGCGCCTGGTGGCGGTGTTCGGCCCGCTCAAGCGCAGCATCGTGCTGAACGAGGTCAAGTGGTGCTCGGTGGACCTGCTCGCCAGCTTGCTGTGGTGCGTCCTGGTGGCGGTCTACGCGGCCGAGGCGTCGGGGGCGATCGGCGGCGCGGCGGTGGCGGGCGCGGCGGCCGGCATCGCGCTCGGCAAGGTGTTCATGGTGTACGAGTACGCGCAGCAGGCCGGCGGGGTGATCACCGCGATCGCCGCGCATTTCCAGTCGCTGGCGCGCCAGCGCGCGGACTATGCCGCCGCGCAGCCGCTGCTCGAGGCGAAGGAGGTGGAAGTGCCGACGGTGCGTTCGTCCTCCACCGACCACTGGCAGCGCCTGAGCATCGAGGGCCTGCGTTTCTCGCATGCCGGGGCGCGCGAGGCAGCGGGTATCCGCATCGACGGCCTGGAACTGGAGCGCGGCCGCCACTACGCCCTGATCGGCCCCAGCGGCGCCGGCAAGAGCACCTTGCTGCGCCTGCTCGCCGGGCTGGACGAGGCGGCGGAGGGCTCGCTGCATTTCGACGGCGCGCGCGAATCCGATCCCGCTTCGACGCTGCGCACCATCGCGACGCTGATTCCGCAGCAGGCCGAGATGTTCGAGGGCACGCTGGCGGAGAACCTGCTGCTGGGCGGCAGCGCCGGCGCCGAGCGCATTTCGGCCGCCCTGCACGCCACCTGCGCCGATCCGCTGGTCGATGGGCTGAAGGGAGGGCTGGCGACGCGCGTCACCGAGGGCGGTTCGAACTGGTCGGGGGGCCAGCGCCAGCGTCTTGCACTGGCGCGCGGCGTGCTCGCGGCCGAAGGCTCGTCGCTGGTGCTGCTCGACGAGCCGACCAGCAGCCTCGATCCGGAGACCGAAGTCAGGGTCTATGCCCGCCTGTTCGAGCATTTCGCCGATGCGACGCTGATCTCGTCGGTGCACCGGCTGCACCTGCTCGACCGCTTCGACGGCGTGATCCTGATGCGCGCCGGCCGTGTGGAGGCGGCGGGCACCGCGTGGCAACTGGCGCAGTCGTCGGCGCTGTTCCGCGAGATGCTGGCGGCCCAGGGCGAGACCAACGGCGGCGGCTGACGGCCGCTCTCCGGCCATGCCGGGACTCGCTGCCGCGTCCGGCGCCGCTCCTGCCGGGGCCGGAAGGCGTGAACGCGTGAACGAAAACGGCGCCACCCGGAGGTGGCGCCGCTTGCACGATGGCGGTGAATCCGATCAGAAGCTGTGGCGCACGCCGAGAGCGAGTTCGGTCGCGTCGCCGAGCTTGTCGGACGAGCCGCTCTTGTCCAGCACGACGTTGGCGTACTGGCTGGCATAGGCGTACAGACTGGTGCGCTTGGACAGCCCATGGTCGTATACGACGGCGAAGCCGCTGCGGTTGTCGTCGAACTTGCGGCCGTACTCGTTCATGTTGCGGGCATCGTTCACGCGCTGATAGGTGGCCATCAGCTTGCCCGCGGTGCTCACCGGCACGGTGAGGCCGACCAGCCAGGCGTTCTCGTTGTCCGCATCCTTCTTGAAGCCGCGGTTCTTCAACTGGCCGTAGCCGAAGTGGGCCTTGAGCGCGCCGAAGTCGTAGGTGGCGCCGATCGCGATGTTGCGGGTGTCGTCGCGGTTGACGGTCGTGTTCGAATCGGCCACGTCCTTTTGATCGTAGGTCAGCACGGCCAGCAGCGGGCCGTTGCGGTAACGCAGCGCGGCGGAGACCACGGCGGTGTCGTTCTCGTTGCCCGCCGTTTCGTTGCCGTTGCCGTTGCGCGCATACCCGATCGCGCCCTGGAAGCCGGAAAAGCTGGGCGAATAGTAGAACACCGCGTTGTCGACGCGTTCGGCGACGTTGTCGTAGCCGAAGATGGTCTTCGGGTTGGCCTGCAGGTAGTTGGTGCCCCACGGCGTCACGCCGCCGGCGAACCAGTCGTAGCCCAGCGCATTCTGGCGGCCGGCGCGCACTTCACCGAAGGCGCCCGCCAGGCTGACCCAGCTCGCGCGGCCGAAGGTACGCCCGCTCTGGTCCGATTCGCCGGTGTCGGGCTTGATGCCCTGCTCGAGCACGAATTTCACATTCAGGCCGTTGCCGAGATCCTCGGTGCCGCGAAAGCCGAGGCGCGAACCGGATGAGATGCCGCTGTCGATGGCGTTGCGGTTGCTCTGGCCATCGGCGTCGCGGAAGCTGTAGCCGAGGTCCACGATCCCGTACACGGTCACGTTCGATTGGGCGTGAACCGCGCCCGAGAGGCCCGCGGCGATGGCGCAGGTGAGGAGAGTCTTCTTCACTGGTGAGTCCCGGATTATGAACGGAAAGGCTGGGCGCCCCGCGCGTGCAGGGCGTCCAGCCACATCGACTATGACGCAACAATGTTAAATTATTGTTACAATGTGCATATGTACTAGGAATTAAATGCCAAATGGGAGATGGGCGCGGCCGCGCCGCGCTTCCTTGGCGGGCTGGTCGGCCCCCGTCCTTCGGTGCCGGGTCAGGCGTTCTTCCGCTTCTGCCACAGCACGTCGCCGCGGCCGCCTGCGCGATTCAGCACGCGGCCGAGCACGAACAGCAGGTCGGACAGGCGGTTCAGGTACTGGCGGGGGCCGTCGTTGACCGCCTCTTCCTGCGCCAGCGCGACCAGTGCGCGTTCGGCGCGGCGGCAGACGGTGCGCGCATGATGGGAGAGTGCGGCGGCGCGCGTGCCGCCCGGCAGGATGAAATCCTTCAGCGGCTCGAGCGGTTCGTTCAGGCGGTCGAGTTCGTTCTCCAGGTGGGCGACCTGCTTCCCGGTGATCATGCTCATGCCCGGGATGCACACCTCGCCGCCGAGGTCGAACAGGTCGTGCTGCACGTCGGTGAGCAGGGCGCGGACGTCCTCGGGCAGTTCCTCGCACAGCAGGAGGCCGATGATCGCGTTGGTCTCGTCAACCTCGCCCAGCGCACCGATGCGCAGGCTGTTCTTCGATACGCGCCGGCCGTCGCCCAGGCCGGTGGTGCCGGCGTCGCCGGTGCGGGTGTAGATCTTGGAAAGACGATGTCCCATGGCTGTCCCTGTCGTTGGTTGACGTGAACGTCAATTATAGGGGAGCGACCCCCGGTGCGGCCTCCGGAGCGGCCACTAAGCTCATGATAGACTTGCGCATTCGCCCGCCATGCGGGCCTTTCGCTCCGAAACGACGCCAACGCCGATGAAATCCGCCGAAATCCGCGACAAGTTCCTCAAGTTCTTCGAATCCAAGGGCCACCAGATCGTGGCTTCGAGCTCGCTGGTGCCGCACGAGGACCCGACGCTGCTGTTCACCAACGCCGGCATGAACCAGTTCAAGGATGTGTTCCTCGGCTTCGACAAGCGTCCCTACACCCGCGCCACCACCTCGCAGAAGTGCGTCCGCGCCGGCGGCAAGCACAACGACCTGGAAAACGTCGGCTACACCGCGCGCCACCACACCTTCTTCGAGATGCTGGGCAACTTCAGCTTCGGCGACTACTTCAAGCGCGATGCGATCGGCTACGCATGGGAACTGCTCACCGAGGTCTTCCGGTTGCCCAAGGACAGGCTGTGGGTCACGGTGTATGCGGAGGACGACGAAGCCTACGGCATCTGGACGAAGGAGGTCGGCGTGCCCGCCGAGCGCGTGATCCGCATCGGCGACAACAAGGGCGCGCGCTACGCTTCGGACAACTTCTGGATGATGGGCGACACCGGCCCCTGCGGCCCGTGCACCGAGATCTTCTACGACCACGGCCCCGACATCTGGGGCGGCCCCCCGGGCTCGCCCGAGGAGGACGGCGACCGCTACATCGAGATCTGGAACAACGTGTTCATGCAGTTCAACCGCGACGAGCAGGGCGTGATGCATCCGCTGCCCAGGCCGTCGGTCGATACCGGCATGGGCCTCGAGCGCATCTCGGCGGTGCTGCAGGGCGTGCATAGCAACTACGAGATCGACCTGTTCCAGGCGCTGATCGGGGCCGCCGCGCGCGAGACCTCGGGCGCCGACATGGATGCGCCGTCGCTGAAGGTGCTGGCCGACCACATCCGCGCCTGTTCCTTCCTCATCGCCGACGGCGTGATCCCCGGCAACGAGGGCCGCGGCTACGTGCTGCGCCGCATCGTCCGCCGCGCCATCCGCCACGGCTACAAGCTGGGCGCGCGCGCCGCCTTCTTCCACCGCATGGTGCCGGACCTGGTCGCCGAGATGGGCGCCGCGTATCCGGAACTGAAGGCCGGCGAGAAGCGCGTGGCCGAGGTGCTGAAGCAGGAAGAGGAACGCTTCTTCGCCACCATCGAGAACGGCATGGCGATCGTCGAGGCCGAACTCGCGGCGATGGAAGCCGCCGGCGAGAAGGTCTTCGACGGCGGCACCGCCTTCAAGCTGCACGACACCTTCGGTTTTCCGCTGGACCTCACCGCCGACATCTGCCGCGAGCGCGGCGTGACGGTGGATGCGCCGGCCTTCGACGCCGCGATGGCGCGGCAGAAGGAACAGGCGCGCGCCGCCGGCAAGTTCAGGATGGTGGCCAACCTCGACTACGACGGCCCGGAGACGACCTTCCACGGCTATGAACTGCTCGAGGAGAAGGGCAACATCCTCGCGCTGTACAAGGACGGCGCGGCAATCAATGAACTCGCCGAAGGCGACATGGGCGTGGTGGTGCTCGACCACACGCCGTTCTATGCCGAATCCGGCGGCCAGGCCGGCGACCGCGGCGAACTGCGCGGCAGCGCCGGCATCTTCGGCGTGGAAGACACGCAGAAGATCCAGGCCGCGGTGTTCGGCCACCACGGCGTGGTGCGCACCGGCAGGCTGTCGGTGGGCCAGGGCGTGAATGCCCGCGTGGACGTCGCCGCCCGCCTCGCCACCGCGCGCAACCACTCCGTCACCCACCTCATGCACAAGGCGCTGCGCGAGGTGCTCGGCGCCCACGTGCAGCAGAAGGGCTCGCTGGTCGATTCCGACAAGACGCGCTTCGACTTCGCCCACACCGCGCCGATGACGCCGGAAGAGATCCGCGAGGTGGAGGAGATCGTCAACCGCGAGATCCTCGCCAACGCCGCCACCGAGGCCGCGGTGATGGCGCTCGAGGATGCGCAGAAGGCGGGCGCGATGATGCTGTTCGGCGAGAAGTACGGCGACGAGGTGCGCGTGCTGACGATCGGCTCGTCGAAGGAACTGTGCGGCGGCACCCACGTGGCGCGCACCGGCGACATCGGCCTCTTCAAGATCGTGTCCGAGGGCGGCGTCGCCGCCGGCATCCGCCGCGTCGAGGCGGTCACCGGCGAGAACGCGCTGCATTACGCCCAGGAGCAGGAGCGCCGCGTGCAGGGCATGTCGGCGCTGCTGAAGGTGCAGCCCGACGAAGTGGCCGAGCGCGTCGCCGGCATCCTCGACAACGTGCGCGCGCTGGAGAAGGAACTCGCGCGCCTGAAGAGCAGGCTCGCCTCCAGCCAGGGCGACGACCTCGCGGACCAGGCCGCCGACGTGAAGGGCATCAAGGTGCTTGCCGCCACGCTCGACGGCGCCGACATGCCGACGCTGCGCGAGACGATGGACAAGCTGAAGGACAAGCTGAAATCGGCGGCGATCGTGCTTGCCGCGGTGGCCGACGGCAAGGTGTCGCTGATCGCCGGCGTCACCGCCGACCAGACCGCCAGGGTGAAGGCCGGCGAGCTGGTGAACTTCGTCGCCCAGCAGGTCGGCGGCAAGGGCGGCGGCCGTCCCGACATGGCCCAGGCCGGCGGCACGCAGCCGGAGAACCTGCCGGCGGCGCTGGCCGCGGTGAGGGACTGGGTGGAAGAACGGCTCTGATGCGCTGACGGACGCCACGACGTCCGCCAGCGAAACGGCCCGGGAACGCCATGCGTTCCCGGGCCGTCGTTCGTTTCAGGGCTGCGGAACGGCTGCCGATGCCGGCAGCCGGCGGCTCACGCCGCCCGGATCGGATGCTTGGCGCGGAATTCGTCGATGGCGACGTAGGTCAGCTTGGCCTCGGTCACCTTCACCACCACCGGGTTTTCCGGATGGCGGCGGGCGAAGACCTCCACGTCGACGGTGACCGACGTGGTTCCCACATGCACGATCTGCGCATAGAAGCTGACGACGTCGCCGACCGACACCGGCTGCTTGAAGACGAAGGAATCCACCGCCACCGTCGCCACCCTGGAGCGTGCCTGGCGGGTGGCGGGGACGGCGCCGGCGATGTCGACCATGGACATGATCCAGCCGCCGAACACGTCGCCGGCCGGATTCAGGGCGGCCGGCATCGGCACGACGCGCAGCACGAGTTCCTTGTCGGACGGCGGCTCGGTGCATCCGGCCACTGCTTTCTCCAGGCCGATTCCGGTGACTTCGCGCTTGCGTCCCTCGCGGTCCATCGCGACGTAGGTCAGCCGCGCCTCGGTCACCTTCACCACGAGCGGGTTGGCCGGGTGGCGCTCGGCGAACACGTGGACGTCGACGGTGATCGAAGATCTGCCGACCGTCGCCACCGTAGAGTAGAAGCTGACCACGTCGCCCACCGACACCGGCTGCTTGAACACGAAGGAATTCACCGCCACCGTCACCACGCGCGAACGTGCATGGCGGATGGCGGGAATCGCCCCGGCGACGTCGACCATCGCCATGATCCAGCCGCCGAACACGTCGCCGGCCGGGTTGAGGTCGGCGGGCATCGGCATCACGCGCAGCGCGAGATGTTCGTCGGGCGGGATTTCGCCGGCGGTCGCGGGATGGTCGGCCATGGAGTTCTCCTGTAGCGGGCGGGCAGAGGTCACGAGCGGAGATCATGCCAAGAAATGCCTGGCCCATGTTGGCCCCGGCGCCGCGCCTGCGGAGGAGGGCAGGGCCGGCATGCCGCCGGCCGGCTGCTGCAAGGGGCCGGCGCGGCGACGGATCGGAACGGGGGCTTCAGAACGGCAGCTTCAGGCCCGGCCACACGCCGTCGATGGCGTCGCGGAAGGCGGCCTGGATGCGCGCCAGGGCCGCCGCGTCGTCGGCCTCGAAGCGCAGCACCACCACCGGCGTGGTGTTCGACGGGCGGGCGAGGCCGAAGCCGTCGGCATATTCGACACGGACGCCGTCGATGGTGATCGTCTCCTCCGCGCCGTCGAAGCGCGCCGCTTCCTTCAGGCGCTTCACCAGCTCGAAGGGCTCGCCCTCGGCCATCTTCAGGTTCAGCTCGGGCGTGCTGACCGCGTTCGGCAGTGCCTTCAGCGCGGCATTGGCGTCGGCGCGGGCGGACAGGATCTCGAGCAGGCGAGCGCCCGCGTACAGGCCGTCGTCGAAGCCGTACCAGCGCTCCTTGAAGAACATGTGGCCGCTCATCTCGCCGGCCAGCGGCGCGCCGGTCTCCTTCAGCTTGGCCTTCACCAGCGCATGGCCGGTGTTCCACATCGTCGGCTTGCCGCCGCGCGCGCGCACCCAGCCGGCGAGGTTGCGGGTGCATTTGACGTCGAAGATGATCTCGCCGCCCGGCACGCGGGAGAGCACGTCCTCGGCGAACAGCATGAGCTGGCGGTCGGGATAGATGATCTCGCCGTCCTTGGTGACCACGCCGAGGCGGTCGCCGTCGCCGTCGAAGGCCAGCCCCAGTTCGGCATCGGTGTCGCGCAGCGCACGGATCACGTCCTGCAGGTTCTCGGGCTTGGAGGGGTCCGGATGGTGGTTGGGGAAGCGGCCGTCGACCTCGCAGAACAATTCGACGACTTCGCAGCCCAGGCGCTGGAACAGCGCGGGGGCGATGCCGCCGGCCACGCCGTTGCCGCAATCGACGACGATCTTCATCGGCCGCGCCAGCTTCACGTCGCCGGCCACGCGGTCGAGGTAGGCGGCGGTGACGTCGGCCTGCGTCAGGCGGCCCTCGCCATGCGCCAGGTCGCCGTCGGCGATGCGGCGGCGCAGTGCCTGGATCATGTCGCCATATAGCGTCTGGCCGCCGAGCACCATCTTGAGGCCGTTGTAGTCGGGCGGATTGTGGCTGCCGGTGACCGACACGCAGGAGTCGCAGCCGAGCTGCCAGGCGGCGAAGTAGGTGAGCGGCGTCGGCACGCAGCCGATGTCGATGACGTCGACGCCGGCGGCGCGTATGCCGTCGGCCAGCGCACCGGCCAGCGCCGGGCCGGAGAGGCGTCCGTCGCGGCCGACGGCAACCGCCTTCTGGCCGCGGGCCACGGCCTCGGAGCCGATGGCGTGGCCGATGGCGCGTACCGCCTCGGGCGTGAGCACGGTGTCGACGATGCCGCGGATGTCGTAGGCCTTGAAGATTTCCGCGGCGGGCAGGGCGTAGGGGCGTTGGGTCATGTGTGGGTCCGGATGGGGCGGGTGATCGGCGGCGTGGGACGGTATTCTCGCTGCGGCGCAGCATGGGCAAGTATGTCATGCACCATTGTGCAGTTTCGTGTCGAAGTGCTTCAGCAGCCGCCGGGCGAGCCAGTCCTGGTCGCCCGGCCAGGGGCCG
Organism: Thauera sp. K11; assembly: GCF_002354895.1. Classification (NCBI taxonomy): domain Bacteria; kingdom Pseudomonadati; phylum Pseudomonadota; class Betaproteobacteria; order Rhodocyclales; family Zoogloeaceae; genus Thauera; species Thauera sinica. The sequence continues at coordinate 3,120,108 of NZ_CP023439.1, read as the reverse complement.
CCGATGAAGCCGACGTGGCCGCCGCCGGCCGGACATTCGAAGACGACCGCAGGCGGCAGGTCCTCTTTCGCGGGCAGGGCCGCCGGCGGGACGAAGCTGTCGTTGGCCGCGCCGAGCAGCAGCGTCGGGCAGGCGATCGCGTGCAGCCAGGGTTTGCTCGAAGCGCGGCGCCAGTAGTCGTCGGCGCCGGTAAAGCCGTGCGCGGGCGCGGTGTAGGCGTCGTCGAAGTCGTACAGCGTGCGTGCGCGGCGGATGCGCTGTGCGTCGAACAGTCCGGGGTGGCGTGCGCACTTCTCCAGCGCCTTGCGCCTGAGCGTGGCGAGGAAGTGCAGCGCGTAGAGGCGGTTGAAGCCGTGGCCGAGGGCATGGCCGGAGACGGTCAGGTCCAGCGGCGGGCAGACCGCGGCGGCGGCGTGCAGCAGTACGCCCGCCCGCGGGCCGCGCTCGCCCAGCCATTTCAGCAGCGCGTTGCCGCCCAGCGATACGCCGGCGGCGAACAGCGGAGCGCCGCCGGCCAGCCGGTGCAGGCGCTGCAGTATCCAGTCGATCTCGTCGCTGTCGCCGGAATGGTAGGCGCGCGCCAGCCGGTTCGGCGTACCGGAGCAGCCGCGGAAGTGCGGCACCACGCCGCGCCAGCCGCGCCGTGCCAGCGCACGCATCAGGGTGCGCGCGTAGTGCGACCGGCTCGAGCCCTCGAGGCCGTGGAACAGCACGACCAGCGGCGCATCCGCGGCGCCGCCCTGGACCCAGTCGAGGTCGATGAAGTCGCCGTCCGACGTGTCCCAGCGTTCGCGCCGGTAGGCGGGCAGCGCGCCCTTGCGCGCCAGCGGCCAGATCGTCTGCAGGTGGCCGCCGGGCAGCCACCATGGCGCGCGGTAGGCAGACGGCCCGCTCATCGGCCTTCAGTGCACGATGCGCGGCGCCAGGTCGGCGACCGGATTGCCCTCGGGCACCGGGGAGGCGTGATGCATCACCATGCGCCAGCCGAGCGCGCCGCGCAGGTAGACGTTGGTGGCGGCGATCAGCGGGCTGCGCCGGCGCGCCTCGTCGATGCTGATGCGCTCGAACACGCTGTGCACCGCCATCAGCGCGTTGCCGGTGACGACCGCCTGGCTGACCTCGACGCCGAGCCGCACGCCGTTGCCCATCATCTGGCGCCAGATCTCGCGGATGCCGGCGAGGCCGACCAGGCGCGGGCCGCCCGGATGGATGCACACCACCTCGTCGTCCTCCGCCCACACCGACATCATCTTGTCGAGGTCGGAGCGGGCCAGTGCGTCGTAGAAGGCGGCTTCCGCGTCGGCGGACGAGGTGTAGATCGGCTTGCTCATGGGTTCTCTTCGCGGGACGGTCGGGCAGGGGAAAGGGGCCGGCGGGGCCCCAAAAGCACACGGGGGCGTCAGCCCCCGCGCTTCATCGACCGCCGGGCGTGCGCCGGGTTCAGTGGTGGCCCTTCGGACGCTCGCCGGCGAACACGTAGTGGGCGCTGCAGTACGGGCAGACTACCTCGCCGGTCTTCAGCACGTCGAGGAACACGCGCGGATGCCGCGCCCACAGCGGCGCGCCGGGCAGCGGACAGTGGAGCGGCAGATCCTTGGCATGGATGACGACGGCCTGCGTCTTGTCGGTGTTCTCTACCATGGCGGGTCCCTTTCAGATGTAAGCGAGCCAGTTGTCGTATTCGGGCGCCCGGCCGCCGACCACCTCGAAGAAGCGCGCCTGGATCTTGCTCGTGACCGGGCCGCGGCGGCCTTCGCCGATCTTGCGGTCGTCGAGTTCGCGGATCGGCGTGACCTCGGCGGCGGTGCCGGTGAAGAAGGCTTCGTCGGCCAGGTAGATGTCGTCGCGGGTCAGGCGCTTGGTGACGATCTCGTAGCCGAGTTCGCGCGCGATCGCGTGGATGGAATCGCGCGTGATGCCGGTCAGCGCGGAGGCGATCTCGGGCTCGTAGATCCTGCCGTCGCGCACGATGAAGAGGTTCTCGCCCGCGCCCTCGGCGACGAAGCCCTGGTTGTCGAGCAGCAGCGCCTCGTCGTAGCCCTGGCGGGTGACCTCGAGGTTGGCGAGGATGGAGTTCGGATAGGTGCCCGACAGCTTGGCGCGCGGCATCGTCGAGTTGACGTGGTGGCGGGTGTAGGACGACACCTTCACGCGGATGCCCTTCTCCAGGCCCTCCTCGCCGAGGTAGGCGCCCCACGGCCAGGCGGCGACGATCACATGCACCCTGGCGCCGATCGTCGAGATGCCCATCTTCTCGGAGCCGTAGAAGGCCAGCGGGCGGATGTAGCAGGATTCGAGCTTGTTGGCGCGCACGACCTCTTTCTGCGCTGCCATGAGTTCATCCCTGGAGTAGGGGATGTCCATCATGTAGATCTTGGCGGAGTTGATCAGGCGCTGGGTGTGCTCGGCGAGCCGGAAGATGGCGGTGCCCTTGGCCGTGTTGTACGCGCGGACGCCCTCGAATACGGCCAGGCCGTAGTGCAGGGAATGGGTCAGCACGTGCGTGGTCGCCTCGCGCCACGGAACGAGCTTTCCGTCTTGCCAGATGAAACCGTCGCGGTCAGCCATGGACATGATTCGGATCTCCAACTCGAGAGGTGTTTGAAGTGCCCCGGCCGTGCCGGGCAGAATTCCAGGATTCTAGCGCAAAGGCGAACGCCGAATGCGCCGGACCGCGTTCGCGGCCTTGGGCCGGCCAGCGGCGCGTTAGAATTCCGCCTTCTTGTCGATGGAGCGCCTCGCATGGATCGCAGTTGGAAACCCAACGTCACCGTCGCCGCGGTCGTCGAGCGCGACGGGCGCTTCCTGCTGGTGGAGGAGGAAACCCCCGAGGGGCCGCGCTTCAACCAGCCCGCGGGGCACCTGGAGAAGGGCGAGTCGCTGCTCGAGGCGAGCGTGCGCGAGGCGCTGGAAGAGACCGCGCACCACTTCGTGCCGGAGTTCCTGGTCGGCGTCTATCAGTGGCCGCGTCCGCAGGGCGACATCACCTATCTGCGCTTCGCCTTCGGCGGGCGGGTGGCGGGCGAGGAGGCCGGACGGCCGCTGGACGCGGGCATCCTGCGTCCAGTGTGGATGACGCGCGACGAGCTGGCCGCCACCCGCGAGCGCCATCGCAGCCCGTTGATCCTGCAATGCGTGGACGACTGGATCGCCGGGCGGCGCTATCCGCTCGATCTGATCCGGCATTACGCCTGAGCCCGGCCCGCCGATGCGCCGTCTGCTGCCGGTATTGATCCTGTCCGCCGTGGCGGCTGCCGCGTCCGCCGCGCCGCGCGCCGCCGCCACGGTGCCGGCGAAGGCGCTTCCGGCGAAGGTGCTTGCCGTCGCGCCGCAGTCCGTGCCGTCCGTGCCCGCGATCGAGCCGGCTGCCGACGACACTTTCCGGATCTGCTTCAACTACGGCTGCCTCACCGAGCGCGACATTTCGGTGCCGGGGGCGACGCTCGACACGATCCGCGGGCGGCTGGAGGCCGCGCCCGATGCCGCGGCCGAGCGCGAGGCGCTGGCGCAGGCGGTGGGCATGCTGCTGGCGGTGGCGGGACGGCAGACGCCGGTTGCGGCCGACCGCGCGGGCAATTTCCTGGACCAGGAGGTCGAGGGGCGGATGGACTGCATCGATCATTCGACCTCGACCACGCGCATCCTCGGGCTGCTCGAAGCGCACGGCTGGCTGCGTTTTCATCGCGTGCTGGAGCCGGCGCGGCGCACGCGGCTGATCCTGCAGCACTTCGGCGCAGTGGTGGAGGAGGTCGCTCCGCGCCTGCAGGAGCGGGCGACGGAGAAGGCGGTCGAGGTGCCGGACCACGTTCCGGTGCTGCTCGCGCTGTGCGACTGCGCCGGGGCGGCGAACGACGCCGGGCGTCCGGACGAGCGCGCCGGCCGGGCGGAGATGGCGGAGGCGAGGCCGGGCGACCGTTACGTGATCGACAGTTGGTTCGTCGACAATGGCGAAGCGGCCATCGTGCTGCCGCTCGCCGAATGGCTAGATGGAGGTGGACCGGATGTCCAGTAAGCAGGACCCGAACGGGATGAGGGTGGTGGTCGGCATGTCCGGCGGGGTGGATTCGTCGGTCACTGCGCTGCTGCTCAAGCAGCAGGGCTACGCGGTGACGGGCCTCTTCATGAAGAACTGGGAGGACGACGATGACGACGAGTACTGTTCGACCCGCCAGGATCTGGTCGACGTGGCGTCGGTGTGCGACGTCATCGGCATCGATCTCGAAGTGGTCAATTTCAGCGCCGAGTACAAGGACCGCGTGTTCGCCGATTTCCTGCGCGAATACGAGGCGGGGCGCACGCCGAACCCCGACATCCTGTGCAATTCCGAGATCAAGTTCCGCTGCTTCCTCGACCATGCGATGCAGCTCGGCGCCGAACGCATCGCCACCGGCCACTACGCCCAGGTGCGCGAATGGAACAACGACGGGCGCACCGAATACCAGTTGCTGAAGGCCGAGGACGGCACCAAGGACCAGAGCTACTTTCTGTACCGCCTCACCCAGGCGCAACTGGCGAAGACGATGTTCCCGCTGGGCGCGCTGTACAAGCGCGAGGTCCGCAGGATCGCCGAGCAGGCGGGCCTGCACGTGGCGGCGAAGAAGGATTCGACCGGCATCTGCTTCATCGGCGAGCGGCCGTTCCGTGAATTCCTGATGCGCTACCTGCCCACCCGGCCGGGCGAGATCCGCGCGCTCGACGACGACCGCGTGCTCGGCGAGCACCAGGGCCTGATGTACCACACCATCGGCCAGCGCAAGGGCCTCCTGATCGGCGGCATCAAGGGCAACCAGGACGAGGCCGGCGAGCACGACGCGTGGTACGTGGCGAAGAAGGACGTCAAGGCCAACGTGCTCTACGTGGTGCAGGGACACGACCATCCGGCGCTCCTGAAGGAGCGCCTGACCGCCACCGACCTCAACTGGATCGCCGGCCGCGCCCCCCACACGCACTGGGTCTACACGGCGAAGCCGCGCTACCGCACGCCCGACATGCCGTGCGAGATCGATTCCATCGCCGGCGGGCGCGCCGAGATCGCCTTCGCCCAGCCGCAATGGGCGCTCACGCCGGGCCAGAGCGTGGTGGTCTATGAGTCCAGGGTGTGCCTGGGCGGGGGCGTGATCGCCTGAGTTCCGCCGGTAGCCGCGCAGCCCGCGGCCGCCGTCAGGTGCGCGCCGGGGCGGCGCCGGCCAGCACCGCGCGGCCCGAGTTGCGCACCAGTTCGCCGTAGCGCCCGCAGCGTTCGATGTATTCGCGCGCGCTCTTGGGCATCGTCACGCGCGCGCGGGTGATGTCGGTCAGCAGGTTGCGGCCCTGCACGATGAGGTGCAGCCCGTCGCTGGCCAGTTGCTGCTCGGCGGGGTTGGAGGCGGGCGCCAGCCTGGGGGCGAACAGGCCGAGCTGCTCGGAGGCGACGACGAAATCCGCCCACACGTCGAAGATGTCGGGATCGGTGCGCAGCGTCTCGCACTTGACCTTCGCGATGCAGGCGAAATCGGCCACCAGCGGTTCGATGCCGTGGAACATCGGGGTGGCGGCGAAGGTCGAGGTCATCACTGCGGCGATCAGGTCGATGTCGCGCAGTGCCTGGGCGATCTTCACGTAGCGGCTTTCGTAGAAAGCCTCTACCGGGATCGAGAAGGCGCGGAACGGCTCGCCCCACAGTTCGTCGATGCCCTCTTCGCCGCTGCGGTGCAGTACGAGCTTGCCCAGTTCCAGCGCCTCGTGCAGACAGAGGCCGCACTCGCGCATCAGCGCGTTGTCGGTGTCGATCTCGATGCCGAGTTCCTGCAGTTCCACCAGCTTGGTGAAGATGTCGGTGGCGCGGTTGAACAGCGCCCCGGCCAGCATCGCCCCCTTGACGCGCTTGTGCGCCGGGTCCGGCTCGGTTTCGTAGGAGCGCCGCGCGTCGTCCAGACGCTTGCCGGGGATGTTGATGCCGTGCTCGACGTGGTTGAACAGGCGGCGGGTGAGCGCCTGGATCAGCGTCTTCTTGGCGCTGAGCGAATCGAGAGGCGGATCATAGACCTTGAGCCAGTAGCCGTCGTAGTAGACGCGTCGCACGCCATCGATGGTATCGGGCGTGCCGTTGGGCAGGTCGTTACATGCCGCGGGGGGCGGGAGCTTGGCTGTATTCATCGCCGCAACAACAATAGCTTTTCGTCGTGTCGCGACGGCCGGTCGCCATCGCGGAACGAAGTCGGCGCGAGGATGCCACTTCCAGCGCGTTTTGGCTATGGCGTGCTGCCTGCGCGCGGCGGGTCAGGCGAAGTCGGCGGGGATCACCGCGCGCAGCACGGTCTGGGTTTCGTCCTCGCGCACGCGGTTGGTGAACCACCACAGCGCGCCCTTCTTGATCGTCCAGTCCGCCTCCGCGCCCGACAGCAGCAGCGCGCACAGGCGGCCGAGCGCCGGTTGATGGCCGACGACGAGGGCGGCACCGCGCGCGTCGGGCCAGCCCGTGGCTGCAAGGATGTCGGCGACGCCGCCGTCGGGGCTGAGCGCGCCGACGACCTGGAAATCGTCGGTGAAGGCCGAGGCGGTCTGCCGGGTACGCAGCGTGGGGCTCGCATACACCTTGAGCTGCTTGGGCCGATGCTGGTCCAGCCACGCGGCCACGCGCCGCGCCTGCCGGCGGCCGCGATCGGTCAGTTCGCGGGTGTGGTCCGGGCTGCCGTCCGCCGCCTCGGCATGGCGCCACAGCAAAAGATCCATGCGTTTCTCCATCCTTGCAGGGGACGGCATCATGCGCGCCTCCTGTTGCACGGAAATGTCGGCCAGCCCGCTTTCGGCCAGGGCGGCCGGCAGCGTGTTGCTCACCATGGCGTCTTCCCCCACAGCAACGGTTCACAGTCGTGCAGTACGCGCCGGCGCAGGCGCGCGTAGCGCGGCCCGTGCCAGCCGAGGATGAAGGCGGCGGCGGCGCGCAGGCCGCCGTTCTCGCCCGCCCAGGCGGCCAGCCGGCCGTGCGCGATGTCGACGTCCTGCAGAAAACCCAGCGTGTCCTGCGCGCGCGTCAGCGCGGCGATGTAGCGCGTGGTCGCCTTCGCCGGAAACAGCGGCGCGAAGAACTCGATGCCGTAGCGCAATTCCTTGAAGCTGATGCGCAGTGCATGCAGGCGCACCGGCACCAGGCCCGCCGCGGCGTCGAACTGGCGCCGGCCGCGCTTGCGCAGGCGCGCCAGGCGCAGGCGGGCGAAGGTACGCAGGTCGGCCGCGGCAGCCAGCGGGCCAGTGGGCAGCCGCAGCAGGGCGGCGGTGAACTCCAGCATCAGGCGCCCCTGCGCGGCGGGGTCCAGGTTGCGTTCGGCATTGCGCCGCGCGGCCGTGCGGGCGTCCGCCGCCAGCCGCAGCAGGCGCGCCATGCCCTCGGCGTCGGGGAGCCCCTCCGGTTGCACCGGATCGATCAGTTCCATATGCAGCACGTCGAGATCGCGCGCGTCGCCGAAGCGGTTGGTGTTTTCGCGCAGGCGCACGTTCCATTCGCCGACGAACTCCACCGGCAGCGCGGGCGCGAAGGCTTTCAGCAGCGAGCGCAGGCGGCGCTGCGACACGCGCAACTGGTGGATGAAGTCCGGATCGTGGCTGTGGGCGGCGGCGCTGGCATTGGCCTGCCACTGGCGCAGGCAGGACAGCGCCAGCGTGCGGAAGGCTTCGACCACGTCCTGGTCGGCGCTGATCGTCGACGGCTCGGCGCGGGCCAGCGTGGCCGGCTGCTGCAGGAAGAGGCGGTAGCCGCGTTCGGCCTTGGACGCGTCGGCCGGCATCAGCGGCAGATCGCGGGCGAGTTCGCAGGCGAGTTCGAGCAGGTCGGCCGGTGCGCCGTGTTCGAGTTCGAGTTCGAGTTCGCTGATGAGGTCGGTGCGCTTTTCGCCGTCGGGCGTGGCGACCTCGATGCTGCCGGTGTCGATCATCAGCAGGATGCTCACCCCCGTGCGCGGCTCGTGGCGGCGGGTTTCGCGGCGGAAGCGGGTGGTGAACACCGGCTCCAGCGCGGCGGCGTGGCGGGCGAGCAGGCGGGCCGTGGCGGGCGCGTCCACCTGCGAGAAATCGAAGGTTCCGCCGTAGGGCTGTTCCCATTCCGGCCGCTGCGACAGGCCGCCGCCGGATACCGCGGCGCACTTCACCGTCTGCAGCCGGTTGCGGCCCAGCTGCCGGGTGCGCACCGCCACCTTGTGCGCCTTGAGGTCGAGCGATGGCGTGTCGTAGTAGGTGTTGTGCAGCGTCTGCACCGGACCGAGCCTTGGCGCGGCAGCGACCAGCGGGTGGCGGCGCAGGGCGGCGACGGCGCGCGGGGGAAGTGTGAGCTTGAGTTCGATTTCCTGGCTCATGGCGGCGCCCTCGAGGCGGGCGGCAATCCGTCTGTCTGAAAGACGGCGATTCTAGCCGTGGCGTTCCCGCTTCGTCATGCGCTGTTTCATGACATGAAATATTACAATTCGGCCGTCCCACGGACGCCGGCCGGCATGGTGCCGGCCGCGCCGGGCGCTTCCTCGCCGAAAACCGCCTGCCACAGCGCCATCACCGGCCTGCGCGCCGTCTGCGCCTCGGCGGGATCGATCCGCGAGGGCTGGTCGTTGAGGCGCTGGCGGTGCTGCAGGCGGCGCATCTGCCGATAGCTGTCGGCGCAGGCCGCCGCGAGGTCGGCGGGGATCAGGCCGAGCCGGCCGGCGATGCCGAGCAGGGCGATGTTGCCGAGGTTGCCGGTGAGTTCCGGATGCGCGTGCGAGTGGCCGAGCACGAGGTACTGGATCAGGAACTCGACGTCGATGAGCCCGCCGCGGTCGTGCTTGAGGTCGAACAGTTCGCTCTTGCCGCCGTGCGCGTCGCGCATCTTGCGCCGCATCGACAGGACCTCTGCGCGCAGCGGGGCGAGTTCGCGCGGCAGCCGCAGCACCTCGATGCGGATGCGCTCGAAGGCTTCGCCGAGTGCGCGGTCGCCGGCGGAGAACCGCGCCCGCGTCAGCGCCTGGTGTTCCCACACCCAGGCCGATTCGAGCTGATACTTGCGGAAGGCATCCAGCGAGCAGGCGATGAAGCCGGACTCGCCGTTTGGCCGCAGGCGCAGATCGGTCTCGAACAACTGGCCGGCGGCCGTGTGCGAGGACAGCCAGGTGTTGGTGCGCTGTGCCAGCCGGCCATAGACCTCGGCCGCTTCGAGGGAGGGATCGTCGTACAGGAACACGATGTCGAGGTCGGACGCGTAGCCCAGTTCCTTGCCGCCGAGCTTGCCGTAGCTGATCACCGCGAACTTCGGCTCGTCGCGGTGGCGGATCTTGATCTTGCGCCACACCAGCGGCAGCGTGACGTCGAGCATGATGTCGGCAAGCTCGGAGAGGTGGTCGGCGAGCTTTTCCACCGTCAGCAGGCCGGCGATGTCCTGCGTCAGCAGGCGGAATTCCTGCGCGTGATGGCGCTCGCGCATGACGTCCATCTGGCGTTCCATGTCCGGCTCGAGGGCATCGAGGTCGGCGGCCAGCCCGGCGCGGAAGGACGGCCAGTCGGGGGCGGTTTCCATCGCGCGCGGGTCGAGCAGTTCGTCGAGCAGGATGGGGTGGCGGGTGAGGTACTGTGCCGCCCAGCGCGAAGCGCCGACGAGGTCGGCGACGCGGCGCAGGGCGTGCGGATACTGCTGCAGCAGCGCGAGGTAGGCGCCGCGGCGGCCGATCGCCTCGAGCAGGTCGAGGCAGCGCGCCAGCGTGTCGTCGGCGCCGGGCGTGGCCGCGGCGGCTTCGATGACGCGCGGCATCAGCGCGTCGAACCGGCTCCTGATGTTGTTCGGCAACTGCTTGTAGCGCGGGCCGGCGTGGATGGCGGCGAGGCGGGCGGCGGCGGCGCGCGGATGACGGTAGCCGAGTTCGCCCAGCGCCGCGGTGGATTGATCGGTGTCCTCGGCGGCCTTCCACACCGCGTCCAGGCTGTGGTCCTCTTCCGACGGGTCGCCGAACACCGCGTCGAAATGCCGGCTGACCACCGCGCGATGGCGGTCCAGCACCTCGAGCAGCGCCGCGTAGTCGGCAAAGCCCATGCCGCGCGCGATCAGCGCGCGGTCGGCGTCACCGGCCGGCAGGTCGTGCGTCTGCGCATCGTCGAGGTACTGCAGCCGGTGCTCGAGGCGGCGCAGGAAGTCGTAGGCCGCACCGAGTTCGCGCACCGCCTCGGCCGACAGGATGCCGCGCTCGGGCAGCAGCGACAGGACCTTCAGCGTGGGCCGGATCTGCAGCGAGGCGTCGCGCCCGCCGCGGATGAGCTGGAACACCTGGGCGATGAATTCGATCTCGCGGATGCCGCCGGGGCCCAGCTTGATGTTGTGGGCGCGGTCGCGGCGCGCGACCTCGCGGCGGATCTGGGCGTGCAGGTCGCGCATCGCGTTGACCGCGCCGAAGTCGAGGTACTTGCGGAAGATGAAGGGGCGGGCGATGTTCTCCAGTTCCTGCCAGCGCTCGCCGGCCAGCACCCGGGCCTTGATCCAGGCGTAGCGCTCCCATTCGCGGCCCTGCGTGATGAAGTAGTTCTCCAGCATGTCGAAGCTGCCGACGAGCGGGCCGGAGTCGCCGTTGGGCCGCAGCCGCATGTCCACCCGGAACACCTGGCCGTGCTCGGTCACCTCCGCCAGCGCCTGGATCAACTGCTTGCCGAGGCGCTCGAAGAACTCGAAGTTGCTGATCACCTTGGCGCCGCCGGTGTCGCCGTCCTCGGGGTAGATGAAGATGAGGTCGATGTCGGAGGACACGTTCAGTTCGCGCCCGCCGAGCTTGCCCATGCCGATGACCAGCAACTCCTGCTCCCAGCCGGTGGGCGACAGCGGCAGGCCGTAGCGCTGCACCAGCGCGGCGCGCAGCACGTCGTGGGCGCGGCGGACCGCGACCTCGGCGAGCACCGTCATCGTTTCGGTGACTTCGGCGAGGTCGGCGCGGCCGCCGAGGTCGCGCACGGCGAGGTGGCACAGCACCCAGGTGCGCAGGTGGCGCAGCGCGGGCCGCAGCGCCGCCTCGGCGCCGCCGCCGGCGGCCTCCTGCTCGTCGAGGAAGGCGTGCATGGCGTCGGCGTCGAGCGCATGCCCGATGCTGGCGGCAAGCCGGGCACCGAGCCAGGGGCGGCTGTCCAGCATGCGCATCAGGAAACGCGACAGCCGGGCGGCCTCACGGATCGGCCCGGGAAGCATGTCGTTGACGGCGGTGGGCTGGGAAGGCATGAGTCGAACTCCCGGTGAGAGATGACGATCGTTGGTAGAATGCCGGTTTGCAGCGTGTCGGGACGGCCCGCAGGGGCGGCGTTCCGATTCTATCCGGGCCCGTGTCCGCTGGCTCGCCGGGGTATCTCCGGCCCGTGCGGGCAGGCCGCGGAGATCGGCGGCACGATGCGACCGGCTGCGCCGGCTCCACCGGTCCCGCAGGGACCGCACCTCCGGCACCCGGCTGCCGGGCGACATGGCATGAACGACCCCTCACCGTCCTCCCTCGACCAGACAGACGCCGCGGACCCCGCTGCCGAAGCGCGCAGCGCATCGCGTGCGCGCCGGGTGCTGCGCGCCGCGGGGCTGCTGGCGCTGGCCGCATGGTTCGTGCTCGGCACGGCGGTCCTGCTGGTGCGGGACGTCCTGCTGCCGCGCATCGACCGCTATCGCGGGGACATCGCCGCGATAGCGAGCGAGGCGCTGGGCCTGCCGGTGTCGATCGGCGCCATCGATGGCGACTGGAGCCGGCTGCGCCCGCGGCTGCACCTCGACGACGTCGTCGTCGCCGATGCCGAAGGGCGGCCGGCGCTGAACCTGCCGCGCGTCGACGCCAGCTTTTCGTGGGCCTCGCTGCTGCAACTGTCACCGCACTTCAGCCGGCTGGAGATCCACTCGCCCAGGCTGGCGGTGCGGCGCGAGGCCGACGGCAGTCTTTTCGTCGCCGGCCTGCGCGTCGGCGCGCAGGCCGGAGGCGGCGGCATGCTCGACTGGCTGCTCGGCCAGGGGCAGATCGTCGTCCGCGATGCGTCGGTGTCATGGACCGACGCGCTGCGCGGTGCGCCCGAACTGCAGCTCGAACGCGTCGACTTCCGCCTCGACCGCCGCTTCGGCATGCATCGTTTCGCGCTGCTCGCGCAGCCGCCCGCGGCACTGGCGTCGATGCTGGACGTGCGCGGAGAACTGCGGCGTCTGTCGGCGGACGACCCGCTGCGCGCCGCGGGCAGGCTGTACCTGTCGCTGGAGCGCGCCAACCTCGGCGGCTGGCGCGCCTGGGTGGACTACCCGCTGCCGCTGCAGGGCGAAGGCGCCGTGCGCGCCTGGGTCGACCTCGGCGAGCGGCACGGCGACGAGCCGCGGACCGCTGCCGTGACGGCCGACGTCGCGCTCGGTGCCGTCGATACGCGCCTCGGCGACACCTTGCCGGAACTGCACCTGAACCGCCTCGCCGGGCGCCTGAGCGTATCGCGGCGTGCCGACGGCTTCGACGTGTCCACCCGGCAACTGGCTCTCGAGACCGGCGGCGGGCTGCGCGTGGTGCCCACCGATTTTTCGCTGCAGGTGCGCAATGCGGCGGACGGGAAGATGGCGCAGGGCAGCCTGCGCGCGAACCGGCTCGATTTCGCCGCCCTGGCCGGGCTCGCGGCCTACTTGCCGTTCGGCGACGCGGTCCGCGCGCGCCTGGCTGGATTCGATCCGCGCGGCGAGCTGTCCGGCCTGCGGCTGGACTGGCGCGGCGAAGCGGCGGCGCCCGAGGCGTGGACCTTGGCCGGGGACTTCGCCGGCGTGGGCGTCGCGGCGCACGACGGGCTGCCGGGGCTGGGCGGGCTGTCGGGCCATGTCGAAGGCAACGAGCGCAGCGGCCGCTACCGCATCGACGGCCGCGACGTCCACCTCGACCTGCCGGAAGTGTTCGAGTCGTCGCGGCTGGACTTCTCCGTGCTGCGCGCCGAAGGCGGCTGGCAGCGCCGCGACGGCCGGCTCGAGATCGCGCTCGATACGGCGGGTTTCGACAACGCCGACGCCACGGGCAGCGCGTCGGGGCGCTACTGGCCGCAGCCCGGGGGAGCGGGCGAGATCGATCTGCAGGCGCGCCTCACCCGCGTGGAAGGGACCTCGGTGTGGCGCTACCTGCCGCGCGTGGTCAACCGCGACACCCACAACTGGGTGCGCAGCGCGATTCGCCGCGCGGTGGTCCCGGACGCCCGGCTGCGGCTCAAGGGCATGCTCGACGACTTCCCGTTCCGCGACGGCAAGGGGCAGTTCCTGGTGTCGATCAAGTTGGCCGACGCGCTGCTCGAATATGCGCCGGGCTGGCCGGCGATCGACGGCATCCATGGCGAAGTGCGCTTCGAGGGGCCGGGCATGCGCATCGAGGCGCCCAGCGCGCGCATCTTCGGCGTCCAACTGGCCGGCGTCGTCGCCGACGTGCCCGATCTCGACGTGCTGCCGAGCGAGATCATGACGATCACCGGCAAGGCGACGGGCCCGACGGCGGATTTCCTGCGCTTCGTCGCCGAGAGCCCGGTCGCCGGCCACATCGACCATTTCACCGACGGCATGCGCGCGGAAGGCGGCGGCACCCTGGACCTGCGGCTGGTCATGCCGCTGCGCAGCGCGAACGACACGACGGTGCGCGGCGACTATCGCTTTGCCGCCAACCGGCTGTGGCCGATCGACGGCCTGCCGGCGCTCGATGCGGCCGGCGGCCGGCTGACCTTCACCGAGAAGGCGCTGGCGATTCCCGAGGCACGCGCGCAGATGCTGGGTGCGCCGCTGCGCCTGACCGCGCGCACCGAGGCCGACGGCAGCGTGCGCTTCGAAGCGGCCGGAGCGGCCAGCCTGGGCGCGCTGCGGGCGGAGTGGCCGCAGGCGGCCGACTGGACGGTGGCCGATCACGTGTCGGGAAGCGCGCCGTGGAAGGCCGACATCCGCGTCGGCCGGACCGGCACCGAGGTGCTGGTGACGTCGGACCTGGACGGGATGAGCACCAGCCTGCCCGCGCCCTTCAACAAGCCGGCAAACGAATCCTGGCCGCTGCGCGTGAAGTTCGCCCATCCGTCGGACGGCGGGCCGCCGAGTCTCGAGGCGGACCTCGCCGGCCGCGTCTCCGCCAGGCTGCAGAAGGACGCGGCCGGCGGATCGGCGTGGCGCGGCGGGGTCGGCATCCTGCAGCCGGTGCGCGGCGCGGAGAAGGGCGTGATGGTGACGGCCGAGTTCGACAGCCTCGACGTGGATGCATGGCGGCGTGCGCTGACGACCGATGGCGACGCACCGGCCGGCGCCGATGCGGCGCCGGCTGGCGAGCCGGCGCTGGCGCTTGCCGGCGTGGCGATGCAGGCGCGCGAGGTGCGGGCCTTCGGCCAGACGCTGAAGGGCGTCCAGTTGCGCGCGCTCGCCGACGCCGGCGGCTGGAAGGCGCGCCTGGACAGCGACCTCGCGGTGGGCGAATTCGACTGGCGCCACGCGGGGGACGGTACGCTGAATGCGCATTTCCGCCACCTGACGGTGGGCAGCGACGGCGACGAGCACGCGAAGTCCGCCGCCGCGCCGGACGAGGCGCCGCCGCGCCGGCTGCCCGGCGTCGACATCGTCGCCGACCGCTTCTCGCTGCACGGCAAGGAACTCGGCCGGCTCGAAGTCGTCGCGCGCAACCGCGGCGGGCTGTGGCAGCTCGAACGCCTGTCGGTGGCCAATGCCGACGGCCGCCTGACGAGCTCCGGACGCTGGCAGGCGGCCGGACGCCAGCTCACCGACCTCGATTTCAGGCTGGAGACGCCCGACGTCGGGCGCTTCTCGCGCCGCTTCGGCTATCCCGACGCGGTTCGCGGCGGGCAGGCGACGCTGGCGGGAAAGCTGAGCTGGCGCGGCGCGCCGACGCGCATCGACTTCCCGTCGCTGTCGGGCAGCATGACGCTGGAGGCCAGGGACGGCCAGTTCAACAAGCTGGAGCCGGGGGTCGGCCGGCTGCTCGGCATCCTCAGCCTGCAGGCGCTGCCGCGGCGCATCACGCTCGATTTCCGCGACGTGTTTTCGTCGGGATTCGCCTTCGATCGCATTTCCGGTAGCATCGACGTCGCCCGCGGCGTGCTGCGCACCGACGACCTCGAGATCCGCGGCCCGGCGGCGCGCATCCGGATGCGCGGATCAGCCGACATCGAGGCGGAAACGCAGGACCTGAAGGTGGCCGTGCAGCCCACGCTGTCCGAATCGGTGGCGGTCGGCGCGGCGGCGGGCTTGGTCAATCCGGTGGCGGGGGTCGTGGCCTACGTGGCGCAGAAGGTGCTGAGCGACCCGATCGAGAAGTTCTTCGCCTATGAATACACCATCACCGGGACGTGGGACGATCCGGTGGTGAGCAAGTCGGGCAGCGCTGCGGCCGATCTCGCCCCGGGCCGCGGCGGAAACGAGCGCTAGCGCGGCCGAATACTCCAACCCGAGCGCGCGCATGCGCGTTCCGAGCAAGACGACACGATGAGTTCCCAGCAGACGTCCAGCGACAGCGCCCCGGCGGGCGGCACCATCCGCATCGCCGCGATCCAGACCGTATCGGGCCCCGACGTGGGCGAGAACCTCGCCACCGCCGGGCGCCTGATCGGCGAGGCCGCGGCCGCGGGGGCACGGCTGGTGGCCCTGCCCGAGTACTTTCCGCTGATCTCGGGCGACGAGCGCGACAAGGTGCGCTTTCGCGAGACGGACGGCGAAGGCCCGATCCAGTCTTTCCTCGCCGACGCCGCCCGCCGCCACGGCGTATGGCTGGTCGGCGGCACGCTGCCCCTGGTGGCGGGCGTCGACGACAAGGTGCGCAACACCACGCTGGTGTTCGACGACCAGGGCCGGCGGGTGGCGCGCTACGACAAGATCCATCTGTTCGGCTTCCAGCGCGGGAGCGAACGCTACGACGAGGCGGCGACGATCGAGCCGGGCCGCGAGGTGGTGCGTTTCGCTTCCCCGGCCGGCTCGACGGGCCTGTCGGTCTGCTACGACCTGCGGTTTCCCGAGCTGTTCAGGGCATTCGGCGAGGTCAACCTGATCATCCTGCCGTCCGCCTTCACCTACACGACCGGCCGCGCGCACTGGGAAGTGCTGCTGCGCGCGCGCGCCATCGAGAACCTGTGCTACGTGATGGCGCCGGCGCAGGGCGGACGCCATCCCAGCGGGCGCGTCACCTGGGGCCACACGATGATCGTCGACCCGTGGGGCGAGATCCTCGCCTGCCAGGACGAAGGCCCCGGCGTGGTGCTGGCGGACCTCGACCCGGTGCGCCTTGCCTCGGTGCGCGAAAGCCTGCCGGCGCTGCGGCATCGCCGCCTCTGAACGCCGCCGGCCGGCGCGCGGCCCGCGCATCCGGAAACGGAGATCGTTTTTGCGCCAACCCGGTCCAACCGGGCAACGTGACCATGGAATCCTCATGAGCAAGACAAAGAACCCCCTCAAGGTTGCCGAACGCTATCTGCTGTCGCCCTACGACCTGGACGACGCCAAGCTCGAGAAGGTCTTCGGCAAGCTGATGAAGCACCGCCTCGACTACGCCGATCTGTACTTCCAGTACCAGCGCTCCGAGGCATGGAGCCTGGAAGAAGGCATCGTGAAGTCGGGCAGCTTCGACATCGAGCAGGGTGTGGGCGTGCGCGCGATCAGCGGCGACAAGACGGCCTTCGCCTATTCCGACGACATCTCGCTCGACGCGCTGGCCGGTGCGGCCACCGCGACACGCGCCATCGCCGATGCCGGCGGCCGGCGCAAGGTGGCGATCGAGGCGGCCAGGACCAAGCCACGCCTCTACCGCGGCGACGATCCGCTCGATTCCCTCGACGACACCGCCAAGGTGCAACTGCTCGAACGCCTGGAAGGCATGGCGCGCGCCGAGGACCCGCGCGTGACCCAGGTCATGGCCCACATCGCCGGTTCCTGGGAGGTCGTGCTGGTGGCGCGCAGCGACGGCCACATGGCGGCCGACGTGCGGCCGCTGGTGCGGGTGTCGATCACCGTGATCATGGAAGAGGACGGCCGCCGCGAGCAGGGCAGCGCCGGCGGCGGCGGGCGCTACGACTACGGCTACTTCTGCGACGACCGTCTGCATGACTATGCGCGCGCCGCGGTGCATCAGGCGCGCGTCAACCTGGGCGCCGCACCGGCACCCGCGGGCACGATGCCGGTGGTGCTCGGCCCGGGCTGGCCGGGCATCCTGCTGCACGAGGCCATCGGCCACGGGCTGGAGGGCGACTTCAACCGCAAAGGCAGCTCGGCCTTCTCCGGCCGCATCGGCCAGCAGGTGGCGGCCAGGGGCGTCACCGTGGTGGACGACGGCACGCTGCCCGATCGCCGCGGCTCGCTGACGATCGACGACGAGGGCAACCCGACGCGGCGCACCGTGCTGATCGAGGACGGCATCCTCACCGGCTACATGCAGGACATGATGAACGCGCGCCTGATGGGCATGGCCCCCACCGGCAACGGCCGGCGCGAGTCCTTCGCCCACCTGCCGCTGCCGCGCATGACCAACACCTACATGCTGAACGGCGAACGCGATCCGCAGGAGATCATCAAGTCGGTGAAGAAGGGGCTGTACGCGGTGAACTTCGGCGGCGGACAAGTCGACATCACGTCGGGCAAGTTCGTGTTTTCCACCGCCGAGGCATACCTGATCGAGAACGGCAAGGTCACCCGCCCGGTGAAGGGCGCGACGCTGATCGGCAATGGTCCGGACGTGCTGACGCGTGTCAGCATGATCGGCAACGACATGGCGCTGGACCCGGGCGTCGGGACCTGCGGCAAGGATGGGCAGAGCGTGCCGGTGGGCGTGGGCCAGCCGACGCTGCGCATCGACGGCCTGACGGTGGGCGGCACTGCCTGAGTGGCAGGCGGGCGCCCGGCGGCAGGCGTACCCGCTGCGTGGGAAGGAAGCGGGACGTGCCGGGGCATCTACGCCCTTCGTGCCCAGAATGGGCTGCGCGGGTGGGGACAGAGCCCTGCCCGGCGTGATCTTTGACCCCATGTCTGCCCCATCGCCGGCCGTCGGCCGGGAGCGTTCGGGTAAGATGGCGGACACATAAGCCCCCTGCCGCCATCATGTCCCTAGCGTCGATTCCGGCTGATCTGGCCGAACCCGTGGATCAACGCCCCCACTACGTCCGCTCGGTGACCGAGATGGGGGAGCGCCAGTCGATCGTCGCCCACGAGGACATCTACGCTTCCAACGGCATGAAGCTGCTGGCGCGCGGGGCGAGCGTCGATCGGAGCTACATCGACCTCTTGTGCCGGCACAAGCTGCGTGCGCCGCTCGATCTCGCCCTGTCGGCGGAGAATCAGGTCGACTCGACGCAGCTCGCCTTCGAGGCGAACAAGCTGCTCGCCTCGGACTCCGTGATGGCCACGCTCGCCGAGCGCTCGGGTGATCCGCTGGGCTTTCGCCAGTGCCTGGGCGCGCTGCCGCTGCCGGCGCCGATCATGTTCCGGCTGACGGTGATGCGCGAGATGCGCAGCGCGCTGTTCGACCACAGCCTGCGCATCGCGCTGATCACCTATGCGCTGGCCGTACGCATGAACGTGCCGAGGCGGGACCTGAACGACCTGCTGATCGCCGCGCTGTGTCATGACCTGGGCGAGATGCATACCGACCCCGAACTGCTCGCGCCCGGCCACAGCATCACGCTCCAGGAACGGCGCTTCATCCATGTGCATCCGGTGACCGGCTACGTGCTGCTGTGCGACGTGCCTTCGATCTCGAACGCGACGCTGCAGGCGGTGCTGCAGCATCACGAGCGGCTCGACGGCAGCGGCTACCCGGCGGGCCTGAGCGGCGGGCGCATCCATGCGTTCGCCCGCATCCTGTGCGTGGCCGAGGTGACCGAGGGGCTGGTGCGGCGCGGTGATCCGCGCCGGGTGGACGTGCTGCTGCGCCTCAATCACCAGCGCTTCGACACCGAGGTGACGCACACCCTGCGAGAACTGCTGCTCATCGGGCAGCCGTCTCCCGACATCCGGCCCCCTGCGCTCGATCCGACCGCCCAACTGGCGCGGTTCGAGAGGCTCTTCGCCGATTCGCCCGGCCTGATCGAGCGCCTGGAAGGGCGCCCGGACGGTGCGCAGGAACTCGCCTTCGTGCGGGAGCGGATCGCCATGCTGCGCGCGCTGGTGCATAACTCCGGGATGAGCCCCGAGTATCACGATGCCCTCGTCGACGTGATCCGCGAGGACCCGGAGGTCGCATCCGAGTTCGCCGCCACCATGGACGAGCTGAAGTGGCTGATGCTCGACATCGCCAACGAAATCGAACGCCGTGCGGCCCTGGTCGCACTGGTCGATGACGAGGCCGCCGGCGTCGCCGCCGAACTGCTCGCGCTATTGCGTGGGACCGGGGCCTGAGCGGCGGTCGCCGTCGCGGCGAGCGCCGGCCCCGGGACGGCGCGTCAGAAGAGCGCGAGCTGCGGGCCGGCCTCGCGCGGCGGGCGGAACAGCGAGGTGTCGAGGTCGCGCCGCATCCGCCCGAGTCCGTGCCTGCGTTGCAGGCGGGCGAGGCGCTGCCGGTACAGGTCTGCCAGCACGCCGGTGCCGCGCATGCGATGGCCGAAGCGCGGATCGTTCTGCCTGCCGCCGCGCAGATCGGTGAGCAGGCTCATGACGTGGCGCGCCCGCTCGGGCGCATTGCGCTCGAGCCAGTCGGTGAACAGGGTCCTGAGTTCGTACGGCAGCCGCAGCACCACGTAGCCTGCGCTGTCCGCACCGGCCGCGCAGGCCGCGTCTATGACGGCTTCGAGTTCATGGTCGTTGAGGGCCGGGATCAGGGGCGCGCACAGCACCCCGACGGGCACACCGGCTTCGTGCAGCCGGCGTATGGTCTCGATGCGTCTTGCCGGGCGCGCGGCGCGCGGTTCCATCCTGCGGGCGAGCTCGTCGTCGAGCGTGGTGACCGACACCATCACCTGCACCAGGCCGTCGTGTGCGAACCCGGCAAGCAGGTCCAGGTCGCGCTCGATGAGTGCGGACTTCGTGATCAGGCTCACCGGATGGCGCGCTTCCAGCAATACCTCGAGGATGCTGCGGGTGAGGCCGGTGTGCCGTTCCACCGGCTGCCAGGCGTCGGTGTTGACGCCGACCGCGATCGGCGCGCAGCGATAGCCCGGCGCGGCCAGTTCGCGGCGCAGGATCGCCGCGGCGTCGGGTTTCCAGAACAGTTGCGTTTCGAAATCGAGCCCCGGCGACAGGTCCAGATAGGCGTGGCTCGGCCGTGCGAAGCAATACACGCAGGCATGTTCGCAGCCGCGGTAGGGATTGATGGAGCGGTCGAAGGGAACGTCGGGAGAGCGGTTGTAGGTGATGACGTGCTTCGCGCGATCGATGTGCAGCCGGGTCGCCACCCGCGCCGGGGCGCCGGAATCCTCCGGCGCCCAGCCGTCGTCGAACGCGGCGCGCTGCCATCGCAGGAAGCGGCCGTCCGGGCGCAGGCCGGTGCCGCGGCCGCGCGGCGTGGCGGTGAGAGTGGATGGACTGTAATTATTTACATGCATGAGGCCGAGTTTCGGCCTCGCCCGCTGCCGCGTCAAGCGGCTGATTGTCGCGGCTGTCGGAGTGGGGCGCGTTGCGCGCGGCATAAGCCTCGGCGAGACTGACGGCGCGGGCCGGCGTGCTGATCGAGAACGCGATCGCGGTGGTGGTCAGAATGGCGGCAACTGTCTGGCGTGTGATCATGCGGTGCTCCTTTTTCAGGGTCGTCGTTGTCTTTCTGGCTCGGGATCTGGTGTTTCCGTGCGGAACAGGCCGGGGTCCAGGCCATGGCGCTGCAGCAGGCGGTAGAACTCGGTGCGGTTTCGCTCCGCGAGCCGTGCAGCGTCGCTCACATTACCGGCGGTGAGTTTCAGGATCTGTATCAGGTAGTTTCGCTCGAAGCGCTGCTTCGCCTCGGCGTAGCTGAGCGCTTCGAGCGGACGCACGCGCAGCGCCCGCTCGACCAGGGTGCGCGGGATCAGCGGCGTGGTGGCGAGCGCGCAGGTCTGCTCGACCACGTTCTGCAACTGGCGCACGTTGCCCGGCCAGGCCGCGGTGGCGAGCGCCGTCAGCGCATCCGGCGCGAAGCCGCGCACCTTCTTGCGATACTTGCGCGCCAGTGCGGCGAGGAAATGCTCCGCGAGCAGCGGGATGTCCTCGCGCCGCTCGGCCAGCGTGGGCAGGGTCAGCGTGACGACGTTGATGCGGTAGTAGAGGTCGTCGCGGAACTCGCCGCTGGCGAGCAGGGCGTCGAGGTCGCGATGGGTGGCCGAGATGATGCGCACGTCGATCGGTTCGGCACGGATGGCGCCGACCGGCCGCACCGTCCGCTCCTGCAGCACGCGCAGCAGCTTCACCTGCAGCGAGAGCGGCATGTCGCCGATTTCGTCGAGGAAGAGCGTTCCGGCATGGGCGGTCTGGAAGAGGCCGGGATGGTGGCCGGTGGCGCCGGTGAAGGCGCCGCGCACGTGGCCGAACAGCTCGGATTCCAGCAGCGGTTCGGGGATCGCGCCGCAGTTGATGGCGACGAAGGGCGCCTCGGCGCGCGGGCTGGCGTCGTGGATGGCGCGCGCGAGCAGTTCCTTGCCGGTGCCGCTGTCGCCGCGGATCAGCACGCTCGCATCGGAGGCGGCGACCAGGCGCGCTTCGTCGAGCAGGGCGTGCATGCGGGAACTGCGGCTGACGATGCCGCTGCCGTCGGTCGCGCCCCTGCCGCGCCCGGCCGGCGCGGGGGCGTGATGCAGCGCGTCGCGGATGCGTTCGAGCAGTACCTGGCTGTCGAAGGGCTTGGTGAGGTAGCCGGCGACGCCGCGCGAAGTGGCCTCGACCGCATCGGGAATCGTGCCGTGCGCGGTGAGCAGGATGACCGGCAGCGTCGGGAACTGGGCGTGGATGTCGCCGAACAGCGCGAGGCCGTCGCGGTCCGGCAGGCGCACGTCGCTCAGCACGAGATCGAACCGCTCCGCGGCCAGGTGGGCGAGGGCGGTTTCGGCGCGGGCGCAGGCGACGACCCGGTAGCCGTTGGCGCCGAGGCGCATCTCGAGCAGGCGCAGCAGGTCGGTATCGTCGTCGACGATGAGCAGGCGGGCGCCGTGGTCGGGCGGCGGGGACGGGCTCACGGCTTGGCGGTTCATGGCGGCGTGCGGCGTTCCTCGGTGGGGGAGGCGGTGGCGGGGGATGTGGCAGCGGGGAGCGGAGCGGACAGGTTGCGCTCGATTTCCGCGAGCGCGTCGAGCTTGCGCTGCAGTGCGTCTGCCCGTGCGCGCATCTCCTCCTGCTGCCGGGTGGACAGTTCGAGCTGGGCGGCGCTGCGGTCGAGCTGCTGGGCGAGCCGCTCGTTGAGTGCGTCGAGCCGCAGGCGCTCGTTGACCTGTTCCAGCAGCAGGCGCGCCAAGTCGTGCAGGGGCTGCGCCTCGGCATCCTGCGCCGCGAGCACCGATTCGAGCAGCGTGCGGGCGCGAGACAGGTTGAGGCTGCGAGGATGCAGGGCGAGGAGGGCGGACTGCATCTTCGACTGCGCGGTGCGTTCCGTGCCCAACTGCCGGCGCTCGCGTGCCAGATCGGCCGCGGCGAGCGGCTGTATGCCGCGGTGGAAGGCAAGCACATGGGAAGCGGCGTCGCCTTCATCGCGGACTGGTGCAGCTTCCGGCGCGGGCGGGATGGCGGTGCAGCCCGCGGCCAGCAGGAGGGCGGCTGCGGCGCAGGTCGCGCGCTGCCGGGCGACCGTTCCGGGCGCGAAGCGGTCAATACGCATCGGGCAGTTCCATCCTGAAGTGCGCGCCGCGCGCAGCCGGCAGGGCGGCGATCGTGCCGCCATGGGCCGCCACCAGTTCGCGCGCGATCGCCAGCCCCAGGCCGTTGCCCTTGTTGGGGCGGGCGGCGGCGATGCTGCCGCGGAAGAAAGGCTCGAACACGCGGTCGAGTTCGGCCGGCGGAATGCCCGGGCCGTCGTCGATACAGTCGATGACCACCTTGCCGCCATCGCGGTTCAGGGCCACCCTCACCACCGACCCGGCCGGGGCATAGGCGATCGCGTTGGCGACCACGTTGGACAGTGCCGTCTCCAGCTTGGCCGCATCGGCATGCAGGCTGCCTGCGGAGCCGTCGACTTCGAGGCGGACTCCTTTCGCACGTGCCGGCAGGCGCTGGTCGGCGGCCACCTGGTCGGCGATCCCTCTGGCATCCACCGGTTCGCGCATCAGGCGGGCGGCGTCGAACTGCACGGCATGGAAATCCAGCAACTGTTCGATGCGGGCCTGCAGCAGGCGGGCATTCTGATCGAGGATGGCTGCGACCTCGCGTTGCCCGTCCTCCAGCGGGCCGATGGTCCCGTCCCGCAGCAGGGCGATGCCCTCGCGCAGCGATGCCAGCGGTGTCTTCAGTTCGTGCGACACATGGCGCAGCACCCGGTTGCGGTCGGCTTCCAGCGCGGCGAGGCGCTGGCGCAGCCAGTCGAGACGCCGGCCGAGCCGGCGCAGGTCGGACGGACCGCCGACCGCGACCGGCTCGTCGAGGCGGTTGTCGCCGAGGCGGACGATCGCCCGTTCCAGCCGCTGCAGCGGGCGCAGCGTCCACCAGCCGGCGAGGACGGCGAGCGCCAGCGCAGCGGCAAAGGCGGCGGCGAGCTGGCCGGCGAGTTGCTCGCGGCTGCGATCGAGGGCGCCGAGCAGGGCAGCATTGCCGGTGGAGAGCGCCTCGCGGACGCGGGCGGCGAACTGGTCGTTGAGGGCCGCAAGGCGGGCGAGGAGGCGCGGCAGGTCCGCGGCCGCGTCGGTGTCGTCCCCGTCGTCGAGGCCCGCGCGCAGGGCGGCGGCGGCGCTGCGCCATTCCGCGACGTGGCCGGAGAGGCCGGGCAGGTTGTCCTGGAGCACCGCGAGCGCGGCCAGCGCTTCGTCATGCGCGGCATCGAAGCGCGCCCGCAGTGCCGGCTCCCGCAGCACGCGGTATTGGCGCGCGCTGCGTTCGAGGTCCACGGTGCGTTCGCCCAGGCTCTGCAGCGCGCTCGTCAGCCCCAGCGCCATGCGGCTGCCATCCCAGCTCATGCGCGAGAAGCGCTCCAGGCTCAGCCAGCCGCCCGCCGCGGCCGCCCCCAGGATGCCGGCAATCAGCATGAAACTCGCCAGCAGCGTGAGGCGGAAAGACGGGTGCGGCATTGCGGCGACGGCTCGAACTGGATTTGCAAGAATGCAGTTTAGGCGCCGGTGCGGGCCGTCGGGCAAGGCAAGTGCAAGACGATGTGTCGGTACCGCCCCTGCACCGTCGCACTGGGGCGACAGGATTTCTTCATTTCGTATCAGTGACTTGCCTGGATTTGCCGCGACAGGTGTCGGGCCGCGGCGACGGATCGGTGCGGAAAGCGGCTGGACGGGTGTCGTCAGGAGGTCGCGGTATGAATTGCAAGACGTTGATATGAATTGCAATTCCGTTGCCTGGCACATGCCTTGCATAGAGCCGTGCCGGGCCGTGTCGGACGGCCCGATCCATGCTCAAGGAGAAACCATGTTCAACAAGCCCACCATGTTCCCGAAGAATGGCGAAACCCATGCCGATCGCGGTTTGCGGCCCGGACAGGGCGGTAGCGGTCTGACCGGTGGCGCGCTGTCTTCCGTCTCCGCCGCGACGGCGGTGAGGGACAATCCGCCTTCCGACACGACGGACACCAAGGCATCCGTGTCGACGCAGCCTGCTGCGGACGCCGGCCAGGCCACCGGCAGCAGCCTCATCGTCGGCCCCGACGTAAAGCTGAAAGGCGCGGAGATCCTGGACTGCGACACGCTGGTGGTCGAAGGCCGCGTCGAGGCGACGATGGACAGCCGCGTGATCCGCATCGCCCAGAACGGCTCCTACTCGGGGACGGTGGGCATCGACGTGGCCGAGGTCCATGGCGTGTTCGAGGGCGAACTCACCGCCCGCAAGCAGCTCATCATCCACGCCACCGGCCGGGTCAGCGGCAAGATCCGCTACGGCAAGATCCTGATCGAGGAGGGAGGCGAGATCTCGGGCGACGTCAAGTCGCTCGCGGCTGCGGGCAAGGAAAGCGGCAAGCCCGTGGAGAAGTTCCCTGCCGAGGCCAAGCCCCTGGCAGCGGTCGCCGGCTGAGCAGACGCGGGAAGGGCGGCGGCGGTTCGCGCCGTCCGCCGCTTTGTTCGGGCCGTCTGCCGTATGGTTCCCGCAGGCGCGGGTTCGTTCAGTTGCGCCCGTCGCCGGGGAGGGTGCCGGCGGCGATCTGCTCCGGCCGCCAGCCCCAGCCCCGCTCCCAGGCGGTGCGGACCAGGGCGGGGTATTCCGGCCGGCCCAGGCTGCCGTTGTAGCGGCCGAGCGCGCGGAAGAGATCGCCCTTCTCGATGTCGAGGTAGTGGCGCAGTATGGTGCAGCCGTAGCGCAGGTTGGTACGCAGGTGGAAGAGGTTGTCGTCCGGCCTCTCCATCACCTTCAGCCAGAACGGCATCACCTGCATGAAGCCGCGGGCGCCCGCCGACGAGATCGCGTACTTGCGGAAGTTGCTCTCCACCTGGATCAGTCCCAGCACCAGTTGCGGGTCCAGCCCGGCGCGGGTGGCTTCGTAGTGGATGGAGGTGAGCAGTTCGGCGCGATAGGCGGCATCGGGAATGCGCCGCTCCAGCCGGCGCGACATTTCCGCCAGCCAGCGCGCGCGTTCGCCCGCATCCGCGATCGGCAGCATGGGCGCCGCCGCGTCGCTCACCGCCGCATGAAGGGCGGCCCGGACGCTGGCCGCCAGCGGTTCGTACTGCTGCGCGCCGGCCCGCGCGCCGCTGCTTGCAGCCGCCAGCAATAGCGCGGCGGCGAGCGTGGCGAGAGAGGGTGCAGTGCGCGGCAGGCGCATCAGGCCCGTGCCGCCTTGACGCGCTCGATGACGAAGGCTGCGACGTCCGCCACCGGCACCTTGCTGGCCTCGCCGTCGCGCCGTCCCTGGTATTCGGCGATGCCGTCCTTCAGGCCGCGCTCGCCGAGGGTGATGCGATGCGGCACGCCGATCAGTTCCCAGTCGGCGAACATCACGCCGGGGCGCTCGTCGCGGTCGTCCAGCATCACATCCACGCCGGCGGCGAGCAGTGCGTCGTAGAGCCGCTGCGACTCTTCGCGCACCGCCGGCGACTTGCTCCAGCCCACCGGGCAGACGACGGCCTCGAAGGGCGCGATGGGTACCGGCCAGATGATGCCGCGGGCATCGTGGTTCTGCTCGATCGCCGCGCCCAGGATGCGGGTGACGCCGATGCCGTAGCAGCCCATCTCGAAATGCTTGGGCTTGCCGTCGTCGTCGAGGAAGGTCGCGTTCATCGCCTCGGAGTATCTGGTGCCGAGATAGAACACGTGGCCGACCTCGATGCCGCGCTGGATCGCCAGCGTGCCCCGGCCGTCGGGCGAGGGGTCGCCCTCGACGACGTTGCGGATGTCCGCCACCAAGTCGGGCTCGGGCAGGTCGCGGCCCCAGTTCACGCCGGTGTAGTGGAAGCCTTCCTCGTTGGCGCCGCAGACGAAGTCCGCCATGTCGGCGACGGTGCGGTCGGCCACGATGCGCACCGGCCTGCGCGGGCCGATCGGGCCGAGCGACCCCGGCCGGCTGCCGAAGTGTTCGAGGATCTCGGTCTCGCTGGCGAAGCGGAACCCGGCCTTCAGTCCGTCGATCTTGCCGGCCTTGACCTCGTTGAGTTCATGGTCGCCGCGCACCAGGAGCAGCCACACGGTGGCGCCGGCGGGACGGCCCGCTTCGTCCACCTCGTCGGCCGCCAGCACCAGCGACTTGACCGTGCGCTCCAGCGGCAGGTCGAGCAGGTCGGCGACCTCGGCACAGGTCTCGCGGCCCGGCGTGGGCGTCTTCTCGAGCCCCTCTTCGGGCGCGGCGCGGTGCGGCAGCAGCGATACGGCTTCGGCCAGCTCGATGTTGGCGGCATAGGCGGACGTGGGGCAGTAGACGATCGCATCCTCGCCGGTGTCGGCGATCACCTGGAATTCGTGCGAACGGTCGCCGCCGATCGCGCCGGTGTCCGCCGCGACCGCGCGGTAGGCGAGGCCGAGGCGGTCGAAGATGCGCTGGTAGGCGGCGTACATGATGTCGTAGCTGCGGCCGGCGGCTTCGGCGCTGCGGTCGAACGAGTAGGCGTCCTTCATCACGAATTCCCGTCCGCGCATCACGCCGAAGCGGGGCCGGCGCTCGTCGCGGAACTTGGTCTGGATCTGGTAGAAGTTCTTCGGCAGTTGCCGGTAACTCTTTAGCTCCTGGCGCGCGATGTCGGTGACGACTTCCTCCGAGGTGGGCTGCAGGGCGAAGTCGCGTTCGTGGCGGTC
The DNA here is from genome assembly GCF_002354895.1 of Thauera sp. K11. Lineage (NCBI taxonomy): Bacteria > Pseudomonadati > Pseudomonadota > Betaproteobacteria > Rhodocyclales > Zoogloeaceae > Thauera > Thauera sinica. Next base: position 3,092,864 of record NZ_CP023439.1, on the reverse strand, counting down.
CTTGAGGCGCAGCAGTTCCTCGCCCATCTTGTCCCAGCGCCCCGTCTCCTGCCACAGCTCGGCGGGCTGCACCAGCGGCATTACCAGTTCCATGGCGCCGGCACGGTTCATCTCCTCGCGGATGATGGCTTCCACCTTGCGGATCGCGCGCAGGCCCATCGGCATGTAGCTGTAGATGCCGGCCGCCGCCTTGCGGATCATGCCCGCGCGCAGCATCAGCTTCTGGCTGACGACTTCGGCGTCGGAGGGAGCTTCCTTGAGGGTGAACAGATGGAACTGGCTGGCGCGCATGGAGGAGTACGGAAAAGCGTTGGTCGGACGCGGGATTCTAGCGCATGGCGCCGCGGCACGAACCGGCGGGCAATGGAACCGGCGCCGGGGCGCGCTTTCAAACCGCCTGCAAGTGTGAAAAAATTCGGTCAACTCACCAAATTTTGAAGGTTTCAGCATGCTCGACCGTGAAGGCTTCCGCCCGAACGTCGGCATCATTCTGGTCAACGCGCGCAACGAGGTCTTCTGGGGCAAACGGATTCGCGAACACTCCTGGCAATTCCCGCAGGGTGGCATCAAGCACGGCGAGTCGCCGGAGCAGGCGATGTACAGGGAACTGTTCGAGGAAGTCGGGCTGCGCCCGGAGCACGTGAAGATACTCGGCCGCACGCGAGGCTGGCTGCGCTACGAAGTGCCGAAGCACTGGATACGGCGCGAATGGCGCAACACCTACCGCGGTCAGAAGCAGATCTGGTTCCTGCTTCGCCTGGTGGGGCGCGATTCCGACGTGTGTCTGCGCGCGAGCCATCATCCGGAATTCGATGCCTGGCGATGGAGCGACTACTGGGTCCCGCTCGAGGCGGTGATCGAGTTCAAGCGGCAGGTGTATCAGCTCGCGCTGATCGAGCTTGCGCGCGTCCTCTTCCGTTCCCGCAGTTTCGAGATGCCGGAAAGCTACCGCGCGTCCACCCCGCAGGCGCTTGCCGGGCCGGTCAAGGTGGTGCTGGGAAGTCCGCGCTGAGATCGCGGGCTTTTCCGCCTGCGGCAGCGCTTGCCGCGGGCGAGGGCCTGGGCTTTACTCGATGAAGGGGCTCGCCGTTGCGTTGCCTCGCGCGCACCGTGCGACCCCGTTCCACTCCAGAACGGGAGGCTCATCATGCATCGGGATCGCTATTCTCCTCTTCCGCAGGCTCCGCTCGAAAGCCTGCGCTGCGACATCGCCGACGTGTCGGCAGAGCGTCGCGTCCGACTCGATTCGTCCGCCCTGGAGGTGATGACCGACCTGCGCCAGGTGCCCGCGGCGAGCGTCGACGCGGGCATGGGCCAGGACGAGGCGCATCGCGCGATGCAGGCGCGCGGCGTGAGGCTGCTGCTGGTGACCGATGCGGCGCGCGGCGTCGCCGGCCTGGTGACGGCCGCCGACTTCCTGGGCGAGCGCCCGATGCGCGTGGCCCAGGAACGCGGACTGCGCATCGGCGAGGTGGGCGTGGCCCAGGTCATGACGCCGCTGTCGGCGATCGAGGCGGTGCGCCTGGAGGACGTGCTGCACGCCGAAGTCGGCCACGTCATCGCCACCCTCCGGCGTTCCGGTCGCCAGCATGCGCTGGTGATCGAACCCGCGGGGGAAGGCCGCGCGCGCATACGCGGAATCTTCTCGATGACCCAGATCGCGCGCCAGTTGGGCGAACCCCTGCCGGCCGCGACCGAGATCGCACGCAGTTTCGCCGAGATCGAGGCCGCGCTGGCCACCTGAACGGCGGCGGGACCCCGCGCCGGGGCGCATAGATTCACCCAATGCTTCGCATAGCAGTCGGCTATTTGGCATGTGCCGGCCATTGTCTAGGCTGAAAGTGTCCCGGCGTCAGGGGCATTCATCCGTTTGACGACAAGGAGAGGAGACATGCAACTGAAAGGTTCCCAAACCGAAGCCAACCTGAAGGCTGCCTTTGCGGGCGAGTCGCAGGCGAACCGTCGTTACCTCTATTTCGCCGCCAAGGCCGACGTCGAAGGCCAGAACGACGTGGCGACCGTGTTCCGCTCCACCGCGGAAGGCGAGACCGGCCACGCGCACGGCCACCTCGAATATCTCGAAACCTGTGGCGATCCGGCCACCGGGCTGCCGTTCGGCCCCACCCGGCAGAACCTCGGCGCAGCGATCGCCGGCGAGACGCACGAGTACACCGACATGTATCCGGGCATGGCGAAGACCGCGCGCGGCGAGGGTTTCGACGAGATCGCGGACTGGTTCGAAACCCTGGCCAAGGCGGAGCGTTCGCACGCCAACCGCTTCCAGAAGGCGCTCGACGCGCTGGCCGACTGAGTTTCCGGTCGCAAACGAACGGGCGGTCCAACCGCCCGTTCTGACATTCGCCGACAGGCGGCGATTTCCTTCGCCGCGGGAGGAGTTGTCATGACCAAACGTGAAGGCAGTCTCGAGGCACCGACGCGGCACGCCGTCGCGTGGCGCGATCCCGGGTTCTACGACGACGCGGCCCTGATGGGCGAGATGGAGCGGGTGTTCGACATCTGCCACGGTTGCCGGCGCTGCGTGAATCTGTGCACCACCTTCCCGACCCTGTTCGACCTGGTGGACGAAAGCAAGACGGGCGAGGTCGATGGCGTGGCCAGGCAGGACTACTGGAAAGTCGTCGACCAGTGCTACCTGTGCGACATCTGCTTCATGACCAAATGCCCCTACGTGCCGCCGCACGAGTGGAACGTGGATTTCCCGCATCTGATGCTGCGCGCGAAGGCGGTCAAGTTCCGCAAGGGCGAGGTGCGTTTCCGCGACAGGCTGCTCACCAGCACCGATGCGCTGGGCAAGCTCTCCGCCATCCCGGTGGTGGCGCAGACGGTGAATGCCGCCAACCGCAACGCGGCGGCGCGCGGCGTGCTGCAGTCGGTCCTTGGCGTCGACAAGCGGCGCGAGCTGCCGCCCTATGCGCCGGCGAAGTTCCGCTCCAGGGCCAGGGTGGCCGGGCGCTGGCCGGTGCGGGACGGCGAGCGCACGCCGGGCAAGGTGGCGATCTTCTCCACCTGCTACATCAACTACAACGAACCGGGCATCGGCCATGACCTGGTCGCCATCCTGAACCACAACGAGATCCCCGCCGTGCTGGCGCGGCAGGAATCCTGTTGCGGCATGCCCAAGCTGGAGCTGGGCGACCTCGAAGGCGTCGAGCGGCTGAAGCAACGCAACATCCCGGCGCTGGTCGAGCTTGCCCGCCAAGGCTACGCCATCCTCGCTCCGGTGCCGTCCTGTGCGCTGATGTTCAAGCAGGAACTGCCGCTGCTGTTTGCCGGCGATGCCGACGTCGCCACGGTCGCCGAGGCGATGTTCGACCCCTTCGAGTATTTCATGCTGCGCAACCGGGACGGATTGCTGAAGACCGACTTCAAGCGCCCGCTCGGCAAGGTGTCCTACCACATCCCCTGCCATGGCCGGGTGCAGAACGTCGGCCAGAAGACCCGCGAGACGCTGCAACTGGTTCCCGACACGCAGGTCACCACTGTCGAGCGCTGCGCCGGCCACGACGGCACCTGGGGCGTGAAGGAAGAGTATTTCGACATGTCGATGAAGATCGGCCGCCCGGTGTTCCGCCAGATGGCGCAGGCCGAGCCCGACTTCATCAGTTCCGACTGTCCGATCGCCGGCCGCCACATCCAGCAGGGCATACGCGACGGCGGCACCACGCTGGCGGCGGAGAAGGCGCATCCGCTCACCCTGCTGCGCATGGCCTATGGACTGGAGGAGACATCGTGATGGCGATCGCACGCGACAGCCTGCTGAGCCTCGAGCAATACGCACGCCAGCGCCCCGAGTTCCGCGCGCGGGTCATCGCGCACAAGAAGACCCGCACGCTGCATGCCGGCGAGCACGTGACCCTGGTGTTCGAGGACGAACTGACGATCCGCTACCAGGTGCAGGAGATGCTTCGCATCGAGCGCATCTTCGAGGAGGCCGGCATCCGGGACGAACTCGATGCCTATAATCCGCTCGTTCCCGATGGCCAGAACTGGAAGGCGACCATGCTGATCGAGCTCCCGGACGAGGCCGAGCGCCGCATCTGGCTCGCGCGCCTGAAGGGTGTGGAGGATCGCGTGTGGGTGGGGGTGGCGGGCTTCGAACCGGTATACGCCATTGCAGACGAGGATCTCGAGCGGGAAAATGCCGAAAAGACGTCTTCGGTGCATTTCCTGCGCTTCGAACTCGGGCCCCAGCGCTCGCGTGCGATGCTGCAGGGTGCGGCGCTCGCCGTCGGAATCGACCATACCGCCTACACCGTGGCCGTCGATCCGGTGCCGGAGGCGATTCGTAACTCGCTCTGTGGAGATCTGCGCGTTTGAACATCCCATCGCGTCGCAACATGCGCGGGGGCCTCCGGGCCCTCGCATGCTTTTACGGCCTCGTGCTGGCAACGGGTGCCGGTGCGGAGGGCCTGCTGCTCGGGCCCGATCCGGACTGGGCGGAGGGCGAATACGCGCTGCCGCCGGCACCGGCCGAAGCCGGCCTGCGGCCGTTCTTCGTCAGCAGCGCCTCGCCCAACCGGTTTTTCGTCGATGAACGCAGCGTGAGCGTGGGAAGCGATGGCGTCGTACGCTACGCGCTGGTGGTGCGCACGCCGGGCGGGGCGGAGAACGTCACCTTCGAAGGCATACGCTGCGCCACCGGCGAACGCCGCATCTACGCCAGCGGCCGCGCGGGGGGCGAATGGACGCCGCTCAAGGTGAGCGAGTGGCAGCGCATCGGCGACAATTCGTACAATCGGCCGCGCGCGGCGCTGGCCTACGATTACTTCTGCGACGGTCCCGTCGCCCCGCGCGACCGCGAGCACGCCCTGCGCCGCCTGCAGGGCGAGCGCGACCCCGGCGAGCCGAGAGGAATACGGCCATGATCGACCAACTGATACTCGAATTCGACAAGGCGCTGCGCACCGTTTTCGCGCCGGCACGCACGGTCCGTCCCGTCCCCGGCGACGACCTTCCCGACGCCCCGCTCGAGGATGCCGAGCGCCGCCATGCCGCGGCGCTGATGCGCGTCAATCACGTCGGCGAGATCTGCGCGCAGGCGCTGTACCAGGGGCAGGCCATGATGTCGCGCAACCCGGCGATCCGCGAGGCGCTGCAGCAGGCATCGAACGAAGAGACCGAACATCTCGCCTGGACCGAGCGGCGCATCGCCGAACTCGGCGGCCGCAAGAGCCTGCTCAACCCCTTGTGGTACGGAGGTGCGCTGGCGATCGGCATCGCCGCAGGCCGTTTCGGCGATCGCTGGAATCTCGGTTTCCTGGCCGAAACCGAGCGCCAGGTCGAGTCCCATCTCAAGAGCCACCTGGACAGCCTGCCGCAGGAAGACCGCAAGTCGCGCGCGATCGTCGAACAGATGAAGGCCGACGAGGTCGAGCATGCCGAGACGGCGATACGGCTGGGGGCGCACGCACTGCCTGCGCCGGTGAAGGGAATCATGAAGCTCGCCTCGCGCGTCATGACGCGCACGACCTACTGGGTCTGAGGCGAAGGGCGGACCACGCCCGCTGCGGTCCGTGCGCGCGGCTCGGCCGGTCCGCCGAAAGCCCATCTACTCGACGTCGACGATCTCGCATTCGTGCGTGATCTCGGCCGTCCTGGCGAGCATGATCGACGCCGAGCAGTACTTTTCCGCCGACAGGTGGATCGCCCGCTCCACCGTCTCGCGCTTCAGGTTCCTGCCCGTCACAGTGTAGATGAAACGGATGCGGGTGAACACCTTGGGGTCGGTCTCCGCCCGCTCCGCTTCCAGGCGGACCTGGCATCCGCGGATGTCGTGCCGTCCCCGCTTCAGGATCAGCACGACGTCGTACGCGGTGCAGCCCCCCGCGCCGGCGAGCATCAGCTCCATCGGCCGCGGCGCGAGGTTGCGGCCACCGGCTTCGGGCGCGCCGTCCATCGTCACGAGGTGCCCAGTTCCCGTCTCGGCGATGAAGGTCATGCCGTCCATCCACTTGATCGTGCATTCCATGCGTATCGTCTCCATGAACTTCCGGCCGAAGGGCCGGCCAGCCGGGGGCTGGGCGGCATTCTACCGGAGACGGTGCGCCGTTTTCGGGCGCCGGGGCAGGGGCCGGACGGATTCGCAACGGTATCGGCGCCGGAGCGGCGCCGATACCGTTGCGTATGGCTGCAGCGCCGCAACGTGCATCACAAATGGATAGTTCCGACGCAGGCATTGCCGCTGGCGGCTGCCCCGGAATCCGCTGGAATTGAGATGAATCAAGGGATTCGATAAATATAAGGGGGGCTTATTTATTGATCGAAATATTTGTTGTGCAATGCAACAAATATCGCTTGCCCTGCCGTGGGGGCTTATGGATAATTCGCCTCAGTCGGGTCGCAGACGCATCGCACCAGGCGGTGCCGGATCCAAAACGGTGTCTCCTCCACCCTCCTCCTTTGGTGTGGATTTAACGCAGTCCCAACGGACTGCGTTTTTTTTGTCTACTTTTCCCCGTGAGTGCAGCGCCATTGACACGCCGGTGCCGTTCGCATTAGCATTGCCAGCTTTCCGTTTGGTGGCCGGCACGCAAGGCCTGACAAGATCGAGGTTTCAAATGAAGACGTTTTCTGCCAAGCCGCACGAGGTAAAGCGCGACTGGTTCGTTGTCGACGGCACGGACAAGGTGCTTGGTCGCCTCGCAGCCGAAGTGGCCCGTCGCCTGCGTGGCAAACATAAGGCCATCTACACGCCGCACGTCGACACGGGCGACTTCATCGTCGTCGTCAACGTCGAGAAGCTGCGCGTGACCGGAAACAAGGCGCAGGACAAGAAGTACTATCGTCACTCCGGCTACCCGGGCGGTATCTACGAGACCAATTTCACCAAGCTGCAGCAGCGCTTTCCCGAGCGCGTGCTGGAAAAGGCCGTGAAGGGCATGCTGCCGAAGGGCCCGCTGGGCTACGCAATGCTGAAGAAGCTGAAGTGCTACGCGGGTCCGTCGCATCCGCATACCGCCCAGCAGCCCCAAGTTCTCGAGATCTGACAGGAGCCGTCAAATGGCTGTGACTTACAACTACGGAACCGGCCGCCGCAAGACTGCGGTTGCCCGTGTGTTCATCAAGCCGGGCACCGGCAACATCGTCGTCAACGGCAAGCCGGTCGACGAATTCTTCTCGCGTGAAACTGGCCGCATGATCGTGCGCCAGCCGCTGGTCCTGACCGGCAGCGAAGGCAAGTTCGACATCTTGGTCAACGTCGTCGGCGGTGGCGAATCCGGCCAGGCCGGTGCCGTCCGTCACGGCATCACCCGCGCGCTGATCGACTACAGCGCCGAGCTGAAGCCCGAACTGCGTGCCGCCGGTTTCGTGACCCGCGATGCCCGCGAAGTCGAGCGCAAGAAGGTCGGTCTGCGCAAGGCGCGCCGCGCGAAGCAGTTCTCGAAGCGCTGATTTCCCGCGTTTGCGCCAAAGCGAAAGGCCGCCTTCGGGCGGCTTTTTGTTTGTGGTGCCTCGTGCGTGTCTTCCGTACGCCTCGCCCGCGGATGAAGAAAGATGCCGGCGGGCAGGCGCGATGCGCGTCAGGCCCGCGCCGGCCGGGTTCAGGCTGCAGGACCGGCCGGCCAGCCGGCGAAGCTGCCGTGGGCTAGGAAATGCCTGCCCGCTGCTGCCAGGGCCTGTGCCATCGGCGTGTCGAACGGGCTGTGTCCGGCGCCGTCGACGAACTGCAGGCGGCTGCCGGGCAGGGCGCGGTGCAATATCCAGGCGTTCGAGGGCCTGCACACCAGGTCCAGACGGCCGTGCAGGATCGCCGTCGGCAGCCCTTGCATGCCGCGGGCGAAATCGAGTGCGCGCGACTCGCCCATGAAGCACTCGCGGCGCAGGTAGTGCGCCTGCAGCCGATACTTGGCGATCCGCGCCGAGGCTGCCTCGCGGCTCGCCGTGCCGGCGGGCGGGGGTGGCGAGCCGGGGCGGGACAGCGCTTCCTCCCAGTCCATCCAGCGTCGCACCGCGTCGATGCGGACTTCCTCGTCTTCGCCGGCAACCGCGTCGAAATACCAGGCTGCCAGTGCCGTCCTGCGGTCCGGCGGTGCGATGGCGGCGAGTGTCGCCCAGTGTTCGGGGAGCAACTGGCCGGCGCCGTTGAAGAACCAGTCGATGTCGCCGGCTCCGGTCAGGAAGATGCCGCGCAGGATGGCGCCCAGGCAGGCGTCGCGGTGCTGCGCGCAGTAGGCCAGCGCGAGGCTGGCGCCCCAGGAGCCGCCGAAGACCAGCCAGCGGTCGATGCCCAGGTGCGTCCGCAGCCGTTCGATGTCGGCGACGAGGTCGGCGGTGGTGTTCGACCGGCATTCTCCATGCGGTGTGCTGCGGCCACAGCCGCGCTGGTCGAACAGCACGACGCGCCAGCCGGGGCCCGGCAGGCCCCGGTGCCGCGGGCTGCAGCCGCTGCCCGGGCCGCCGTGCAGGAAGACGGCGGCAGGCCCGTCGGCCGCGCCGCACTGCTCGTAATGGATGCGGTGGCCATCGCCGACGTCCAGCCAGCCGCGGTCGATGGGCTCCATCGCCGGGGAGCGCGCTTCGCCGCCGCATGGCACGGCGCCGGCCGTCGCGTCGTCCGGGGCCGCCGGCGCGGCCGGCCGTGCTGCGTCGCCTGGGGTTCGGATCGTCATGGCTGCATCTTAGCCGCCCGTGCCGCGCACCGGCGCGAAGTCCTCCATCGCGACCGCCTCATGAAAATCATGAGGCCGTTTCACGGAATTTCCGGATGCGGCGGGTTGCCGCGGATCGCTATCGTATGGACGTGCCACCGTGTGTCCGTCCCGGCACGCGGCGGGCACACCTTCCACATAACTGCGAGACCGGAGACCGATCATGAAATGGGAAACCCCGACAGCCAGCGACTTCCGCTTCGGCTTTGAAATCACCATGTACATCGCGACGCGCTGAGCGCCGATGCCTTCGGCGGGCGAGTCGGAGACGGCGAGCCCGCCGAAGGCCGACCGCCCATGAGAGTCCATGTCCTAGGTTCCGCCGCCGGCGGCGGCTTTCCGCAGTGGAACTGTAATTGCCCCAATTGCGACGGTGTGCGCAGGGGCGGCATCCGCGCCGCGGCCAGAACGCAATCCTCGATCGCCGTGAGCGGCGGCGACGGGCAGTGGGTGCTGTTCAACGCATCGCCCGACGTGCTGCAGCAGATACGCAGCTTCCCCGAACTCCAGCCGGCGCGCACCCTGCGCGACACCGCGATCGCCGCCATCGTGCTGATCGACGCGCAGATCGACCACACCACCGGCCTCTACATGCTGCGCGAGCACCGGCAGCCCTGGCAGGTGTGGTGCACCGCCTGCGTGCGTGAAGACCTCTCGGCCGGCAACCCGGTGTTCGGCGTGCTCGGCCACTACTCGGGCGTGGCCTGGAACGAGGTGCCGCTTACGGCCGAGTTCGCCATCGACGGCGTTTCCGGCCTGCGCTTCGCCGCGCTGCCGCTGACGAGCAACGCGCCGCCGTACTCGCCGCATCGCGACAGGCCGCAGCCCGGCGACAACATCGGCGTGACGCTGATCGACACGCGCAGCGGCAAGCGCCTGTTCTACGCGCCCGGGCTGGGCGAGATGGAGCCGCACGTCTGGGAGGCGATGCATCAGGCCGATTGCGTGCTGGTCGATGGCACGCTATGGACCGATGACGAAATGATCCGCCTGGGCGCCTCGCCCAAGACCTCGCGTGCGATGGGCCACCTGCCGCAGTCCGGGCCCGGCGGCATGATCGAATGGCTGGACCGCCTGCCGCCAGCGACGCGCAAGGTGCTGATCCACATCAACAACACCAATCCGATCCTCGACGAAGACAGCCCGCAGCGGGCCGAACTGGCCGCGCGCGGCATCGAGGTATCGCACGACGGCATGGAGATCCGCCTGTGAGCGCCATCGGCATCGACCACCTCGCCGACCTGACGCGCCGTTCCGCGCTGCCGCCGTGGAGCCCGCAGGAGTTCGAGGCCAGGCTGCGCGACAAGGGCGCCGGCTACCACATCCACCATCCCTTCCACGTCATGATGGCGCAGGGCAGGCTCACCCGCGCGCAGCTCCAGGGCTGGGTGGCGAACCGCTTCTACTACCAGATCGCGATCCCGGTGAAGGACGCGGCGATCATGTCGAACTGCCCCGATCGCGAGATCCGCCGCGAGTGGATACAGCGCATGCTGGATCACGACGGCTACGAGATCGGCGGCATTTCCGAGCCGGGCGGCATCGAAGCCTGGGTCCGGCTCGGCGAGGCGGTGGGCCTGTCGCGCGACGACGTCACCTCGCTGCGCCACGTCGCGCCGGCCGCGCGCTTCGCGGTGGATGCCTACATCGACTTCGCGCGCCGGCGGCCGTGGCAGGAGGCGGTGGCTTCCAGCCTCACCGAACTGTTCGCGCCGCACATCCACCAGCAGCGCATCGACACCTGGCCGCAGCAGTATCCGTGGGTCGATCCGGCCGGCCTGCAGTACTTCCGCAACCGGCTGACCCAGGCGCGGCGCGACGTCGAGCATGGTCTGCGCTTCACGCTGGAATACTTCAGCCAGACGCGGGCGATGCAGGAGCGTGCGCTGGAGATCCTGCAGTTCAAGCTCGACGTGCTGTGGGCGCTGGCCGACGCGATCATGCTCAGCCAGTGCGAGATCGAGATCAGGGGGCCGCGCCAGTGAACGCACCGCAACCGGATCGGGCCGCCGGCGTGGATGCGGCCGCCAGGCCGAAGGTGTCGCCGAAGTTCCGCCTGCAATGGGAGGACGCCCAGCAGGCATGGGTACTGCTTTACCCCGAGGGCATGGTCAGGCTCAACGCCAGTGCCGGCGAGATCATGAAACGCTGCGACGGCAGCCGCACGGTCGGGGAACTGGTCGCCGAACTGGAGCGGGCCTTCGATGCCCGCGGCCTGCACGCCGACGTCGCCGACTTCCTCGACATGGCGCGCAAGCAGCACTGGATCGAGGTGTGACATGGATGCCGGAGCGCCGCTCGACCCGCGCGCGCAGATTGCTGCGACGGTCGGCCCGCCGCTGTGGCTGCTGGCCGAGATCACCTACCGCTGCCCGCTGCACTGTGCGTTCTGCTACAACCCGACCGACTTCGCCGCGACCAACGACGAACTCGGCACCGACGACTGGCTGCGGGTGCTGCGCGAGGCGCGCGCGGCCGGCAGCGTGCAGTGCGCGTTTTCGGGCGGCGAGCCGCTGCTGCGCGACGACCTCGCGGTACTGGTGGCCGAGGCCCGCCGCCTGGGCTTCTACACCAACCTGCTGACTTCCGGCGTGGGCCTCACCGAAGCGCGCGCGTCGGCACTGAAGGCGGCGGGGCTGGATCACATCCAGTTGTCCTTCCAGGATTCGACGCGCGAACTCAACGACTTCCTGTCGCACACCCGCACCTTCGACCTCAAGCAGCGCGTGGCGGCGACGATCAAGGCCAACGGTTGGCCGATGGTCATGAACTGCGTGATCCATCGCCTCAACATCGACTACATCGAGAACATCATCGACATGGCGGTCGAACTCGGCGCCGAATACCTGGAACTCGCCAACAGCCAGTACTACTCCTGGGCGCTGCTCAACCGCGACCACCTGCTGCCGTCGCGCGAGCAGATCGAACGCGCCGAACGCATCACCAACGAACGCCGCCGGCGCTACGGCGAGCGCATCCGCATCTTCTTCGTCGTGCCCGACTACTACGAGACGCGGCCGAAGAAGTGCATGAACGGCTGGGGCAGCGTGTTCCTCACCGTCACCCCCGACGGCACCGCCTTGCCCTGCCATACCGCGAAGATGCTGCCCGGCATGTCCTTTCCCAACGTACGCGGCATGGGCGTGCGCGAGATCTGGTACGACTCCCCCGGCTTCAACCGCTTCCGCGGCGACGGCTGGATGCAGGAGCCGTGCCGCACCTGCCCGGAAAAGGAGAAGGACCGCGGCGGCTGCCGCTGCCAGGCCTACCTGCTCGCCGGCGATGCGGCCGCGGTCGACCCGGTGTGCGACAAGTCGCCCGCCCACCGCAAGGTGCTCGAGGCCGTCGAGCGCGCCCAGCGGCCCGATGTCTGCGCGGTGCGCGAGATGCCGCTGATCTTCCGCGGCCCGGCCGAATCGAAGCGTCTGATCGCGCGTTCCGGCAAGGCGGTCGCACCTTAGTGCCGACGCTGTCCGGATGAATCGGCTGCATCGCGTGCCGCGCCATACCCCTTCCTTCGTGCGGCAGCAGGACTCCTTCTGGCCCGGCTGAACCGGACCATATCGGCCCGTGGACGGCTGCGGCCCGTTGCCTGAGGGCGGGTCTCGCCCGCGCTCGCCGGGCCGGCGGGCGGCCGCTCCATACATCGCGTCCTAGACGTCGATCAGCCCGCTGCGTACCGCGATCAGCGCCAGTTCCGCCGCGTTGCTGGCGTTGAGCTTTTGCTTGATGTGGTAGAGATGGGTGCCCACCGTGCTCGGGCTCAGGTTGTGCGCGGCGGCGATGTCGCTCACCGAGCGCCCCTGCGCCAGTTGCAGGAAGATCGCGAATTCCTTGTCGGTGAGCGCCGCTGCCGGATCGACGCCGCCGCCGAGCTGGGCCAGTGCGAGCTGCGGCGCCAGCTCCGGGTCCACGTAGCGCTGGCCGCGCGCCACCTGGGCCACGGCGCGGATCAGCTCCTGCGGCTGGGCGCGCTTGGACAGGTAGCCGGTGGCGCCGGCGCGCAGCGCACGCGCCGGGATCTGCGCATCGTCGTGCGCCGACAGCAGCAGCACGTGCGCGCCGGGCGTGTGGGCGAGCAGGCGTTCGAGTGCGCCCAGCCCGCCGATGCCGGGCATGGATACGTCCATCACCAGCACGTCGGGGCGATGCTGCGCGTAGGCCGCCACCGCCGCTTCGCCGCTGTCCGCCTCGCCGGCCACGGTGCCACCGGCGCCTTCCAGCAGCAGGCGGAAACCCATGCGCACCGCGGCGTGGTCGTCGGCAAGGAGGATGCGGAGTCCTTCAAGTGTCTGGGCCATGCTGCAATTCCGGTTCGTTTCCGCGTTTCGGCAGCCGTGCGCTCACGCACAGTCCGCCTTCGGCCGGCGTGTCGATCGCCAGCGTGCCGTCGAGCGCGGCCACCCGCTCCCGCATGCCGGCGATGCCGAAGCGGTCATGCATGCCGTGCCCGGCGGCCAGGCCCCGGCCGTTGTCGCTCACCCGCAGCACGAGCGCGTCGCCCTCGCTGCCGAACACCACTTCGGCGCGCGTGGCGCGGGCGTGGCGGGCGATGTTGGTGAGGCTTTCCTGCAGCAGCCGCAGCACGGCGAGCGAGGTCGTCTCATCCACCGGCCAGGCCGGCGCCTCGATGCGGCAATCCAGTCCGACCTCCGGATGCAGGCCGCTCCACAGCGTGCAGTAGTCGCGCAGGACCTGGTCCGGCGCCGCCCCGGCCGCCGTCGAACGCAGGCGGTGCAGGATGGCGCGCACGCCGTCCTGCATCTGGTCGGTCATCGCCAGGATGGCCTGCGCGCTGCCGTGGAGCTGCGGCAGTTGCTCGCAGCGCTGCATCATCGCGCCGGCGATCGCCCGCACCGCGGTGATTCCCTGGCCGAGTTCGTCGTGCAGCTCGCGCGCGATGAAGCGGCGCTCTTCCTCCAGGCGCAACTGCAGCGCGCGCGCGAAAGCCTGGTCTTCTTCCAGGCGCACGTTCAGCGCGCGGCTCCGATCCAGGTGATCGGCGAGGCGGTTGTAGCTGTCGGCGAGCCGGTCCAGCTCGGCGGCGCCATAGGATGGCAGCCGGGTGTCGAACAGGCCCGCCGCGCCGCGGGACAGGGCGGCGTTGATCTGCGCCAGTGGCGCCAGCGCCCGGTCCAGCGCCAGGCGCACGGCCAGCCCGATCAGCAGCATCGCGGCAAAGGCCCAGCCCAGCCCGGCGGTGAAGTAGTCCCAGGCGTCGAGCACCGCGCGCGAGGCGTCTGGCCGCAGCACGATCTGCCGGTCGCCCGCGTCGAAGATGTGGGTCGGCACGTCGGGCGTGAGCCGCCGGGCGAACCATCCGGGGGCGAAGCGGCCGGCCTTGTAGGTCGGCTCCGGCGACACGTAGATCGGCCGGCCGTCGGTGTCCAGCACCTCCAGCCGGTTGGCGCGCAGCCGCCCCACCGCCGTCAGGTAGGCCATCAGCCGCTCCGGGCCCTGCACGCGGTCGCGCAGGGTTTCGGCCACCAGCACGTTGACCCACTGCTCGGCGACCCGGCTCGCCGCGTTGATCTCCTCGTGGATCGCGCGCCGCGTCTCGTGCATCCAGCCCGCGGTGGCGATGGCGATGACCAGCAGCAGGAGCCCGGTCAGCACCCGGCTGACGCGGGCCCGCAGCGTGGAACGCCGTCCGCCGGCGGGCGGCGTGCCGGCGGACGTTCCCGGCGCGTCGCCGGGAACGGGATGTGAGGGCGGGGAGGACTGCGGCATGGTCGATTGCGGTCGCGGCGGAAGGGGCGGAACGGACGGGGCGCGACCCGAAGGGTGGAGCGGGTATCCGGTCAAGCAACTTTCTTGCCGGATGAGCGGCGGACCGGCCGGCGGCAGGCGCGTCAAACGATTCCCTGCCTGAGGGTGGTCCGCGCGAAGAAGCGCTCGCCGTCGCAGGTTCTCAGGGGGAAAGGTTCGATCAGGCGCAGCGAGGCATACCCCACCAGGTTGAGCCACTGCACGTCGAAGCAGTCGTTGCAGCGCAGGCGGGCGAGGTCGCCGCCGACCGCCAGCAGCGTGGCGGCGGTCCGGTTGATCGCGACGAAGCGGCTGTCCTGGTCGAACACCGCCAGCGCCTCGAGCGGGCCGCCGAGCAGGGCCTGCCGGGCGTGGAAATGCAGGCGGAGAAAGCCGCGCTCGTCGCTTTCCACCAGCCTGTGCTCGATCATCTCGACGGTAGTCTGCAGCAGGGCGCGGATGTGGTCGGAGTTCTCCCGCGAGGTGGCGGCGTGGTCGGCCGCGATCAGCAGGCAGCCGTCGGTGCCGTGGATCGGGACGGCGATCGACAGCACGGGCAGGGTGCCGTCGGCCATGGCGCGGCGCTGCGCGGCCGCGCCGACGATGCGCAGGATCTCGCCGTCGCGGTTGGCCAACTGGACCTCGAGCGAGGGGCTGGCGAACTGCTGGTAGAGGTTTGCCATCACCGGCATGGCGAGCGTCATCAGCCGCATGTGCGTTCCGGTGCTGCCGGAATAGGCGAACAGCGGAGCGGAGTCACTTGGCATCGGGCACAGGGTGTCGTTTGCAGGAGCCTTGGGGTGCTTCATGTCTGCGACTTCCTCGCGACAGGCGGCCGGACTTGCTGCAGTACGTCCCGCACGTTTCATGCCTAGTTTTTGGGCAACGCGGCGCGGTACCGCATCATCGCGCCGTGCGAGATCCGGAGTGCTCCACTACGGAACAGTTGCTCTCAATCGATACACCCGAGCGCATTGCGGGCAGTTTCGAGCACGCTTGCGCGGCGAAAGAGGTGTGCGGGCGCGGGATGGCGGCAATGGCATGGAGACTGCTTTCCCAAGGCCATGAGACGGGCCTCCAGGCCCGCAGACCTTGGAGGAAGGATTCGATGGCGCGACTGGCGCGGATGCTGGCATGGCTCGCCGCCGCCTGCCTGCCGATGCTGATGCCGGCCCCTGCCGCAGCCACCGCGGTGGTGCGGGTGGGCGTGCTGCAGTTCGGTACGGTGAGCTGGGAGATCGAGGCCATGCAGAAGGCCGGACTGCTCGAACGCGAGGGCGTGCGCGTCGAGGTCGTGCCGCTGGCCGTCAACGATGCGGCCAACGTCGCGTTCCAGGGCAATGCGGTGGATGTCATCGTCAACGACTGGATCTGGGTGTCGCGGCAGCGCTCGGAAGGCCGCGCCTATGCCTTCGTGCCCTATTCGCTCGCCGTCGGCGGCGTGATGGTGCGGCCCGATGCCGGCCTGCGCTCGTTCGCCGACCTGCGCGGCAAGCGCCTGGGCATCGCCGGCGGCGCGCTGGGCAAGAGCTGGCTGCTGCTGCGCGCCTATGCCCGCAAGACGGTGGGCGAGGATGCGGCCACCTTCGTGCGCACCGACTTCGCCGCGCCGCCGCTGCTCAACCAGCTCGCGCTCGGCGGCGAGATTCCCGCGGTGCTCAACTACTGGCACTACAACGCCCGGCTGCAGGCGGCGGGCATGCGCGAGATGCTGAGCATGCAGGACATCCTCGCCGGGCTCGGCGTACGGTCCGAACTGCCGATGGTGGGCTGGGTGTTCCGCGAGGACTGGGCGAAGGCCAATCCGGCGGCGATCGAGGGCTTCCTGCGCGCATCGGCGGCGGCGAAGAAACTGATGCTGGAGTCCGACGGCATTTGGACCGCCCTGCGGCCGGTGATGCGGGCGGAAGACCCGGCCACGTTCGAGGCGCTGCGCGCCGGCTATCGCGCGGGGATTCCGCGCGGCACGGCCGCGGAGGCGGAGAGCACCGCCCGGCAGGTGTTCTCCATCCTTGCCGCGGTCGGCGGCCGGGACCTCGTGGGCGACGCGCAAACCCTGGCGCCGGGCACCTTCTGGCAGGCGGGTGGGGATCGGTGACGGGAAGCGGGCAAGGTCTGCGCGACGCCGGCACGTCCCGCGCGCGCGGTGGAGCGGTAGAGCGGCACGCTGCCGCCGGCGCCGCGGCGACGGGGAACGCCCCGCCGCGGGGCGTCCCGGGCGGCGGCGCGGGCCTGCGGCTGGCTTCGATCGTGGTCTTCCTGCTGTCGTGGCAACTGGCGGCGGCGGTGCTGCAGAGCGCCACGCTGCCCACGCCGGGCGCCGTCTTCCAGCGGCTGCTCGCCGAAGTGGCATCGTTCGCGCTGCCGCGGCACCTGGGGATCACGCTGTCGCGCGTCGGCGTCAGCTTCCTGCTGGCGATGGCGATCGGCACGGTGATCGGCATCGCGATGGGGCAATGGCGGCGGCTCGACATGTTCCTCGACACCTGGCTGGTGCTCGGCCTCAACATCCCGGCGCTGGTCACCATCATCCTGTGCTACGTGTGGTTCGGCCTCAACGACTGGGCGGCCATCGTCGCGGTCGCCATCAACAAGATCCCCACCGTGGTGGTGACCGTGCGCGAGGGCGCGCGCGCCGTCGACCCGCACCTGATGCAGGTGGCGGCGGCCTACCGGCTGCCGCGCTGGCGCACCCTGGGCCGGGTCTATCTGCCGCAGCTCCATCCCTACCTGATGGCGGCCGCGCGCGCCGGCCTGTCGCTGATCTGGAAGATCGTCCTGGTGGTGGAGCTGCTCGGGCGCAGCAACGGCATCGGCTTTCAGCTCAACGTGTTCTTCCAGTTCTTCGACATCGCCGGCATCCTCGCCTACACGCTGGTGTTCGCCGCCGTGGTGCTGCTCATCGAGGCGCTGCTGCTGCGCCCGCTGGAGCGCCGGCTGACCGCATGGAGGGGCTGAAGGTGCTCGAGATCGACATCGCCCGCAAGATCTACCCCGACCGCGGCGGCCGCAGCCACGTGGCGCTGCAGGATCTGCACCTGACGGCGCAGCCGGGCGAGTTCGTGTGCCTGGTGGGTCCGTCGGGCTGCGGCAAGAGCACGCTGCTGAACCTGGTCGTCGGCCTGGATGCGGACATGGACGGCCGCGTGACGCTGGAAGGCCGGACGCCGGGCAAGGGCATCGGCGTGATGTTCCAGGAGCCGCGGCTGATGCCCTGGCTCAGCGTGCTGGAGAACGTGCTGCTGGTGACCGCCGATCCGCAGCGCGAAAGGGAAAGGGCGATCGAACTGCTGCAGGCGATGGAACTGGGCGACGTGCTGCACGCCTACCCCGGCCGCCTGTCCGGCGGCATGCAGCGGCGCGTGGCGCTGGCGCGCGCCTTCGTCATCGAGCCGGCGCTGCTGCTGATGGACGAGCCCTTCGTCTCGCTCGACGCGCCGACGGCCGATCGCCTGCGTGCGATGCTGGTCGGGCTTTGGCAGCGCCGGCGGTCGACGGTAGTGTTCGTCACCCACGACCTGCGCGAGGCGATCGCGCTCGCCGACCGTGTCTGCTTTCTGTCCGCCGCGCCGGGGCGGGTCGTGCTCGAGGTGCCGGTTTCGCTGCCCCGGCCGCGCGCGCCCAACGACGCCGCGGTGCTCGCGCTGCGGGAGCGGCTGCTGGCGCAGCACCCGGACCTGCTTGCCGGACTCACCACCCAGGAGCCCGAGATCGATGCCTGAAACGCCGTCCGACGACGCCATCCTCAGCCTGGGCGGGGTGCGCAAGTCCTATGGTCCGCGCGAGGCGCTGAAGGGCGTCAGCCTGGCGATCCGCCCGGGCGAGTTCGTCGCGCTGCTCGGCCCCAACGGTGCGGGCAAGAGCACGATGTTCCAGTTGCTCACCGGCCTGTTCAACGCCGATGCCGGCGAGATCCGCGTCTGCGGCCACGACATCGGACGCAGCCCGGTCGCGGCGCTGGCCTCGATCGGCGTCGTGTTCCAGCAGACCACGCTGGACATGGATCTCAGCGTCGAGGCCAATCTGCGCTTCCACACCCGGCTGCACGGCATCGCCGGGCGCGAGGCCGGCACGCGCATCGCCGCGGCGCTGGCGCGGCTCGGGCTGGCCGAGCGCATGCACGAGCCGGTGCGCGCGCTGTCGGGCGGCAACCGGCGCAAGGTGGAGCTGGCGCGCGCCCAGTTGCACCGCCCGTCGGTGCTGTTGATGGACGAACCCACCGTCGGGCTCGATCCGGCGTCGCGGCGCCAGTTGCTGGACGAGGTGCTGGCCCTGCGCCGCGATGGCGTCGCGGTGCTGTGGGCCACGCATCTCGTCGAGGAGGCGGAGGAGGCCGACCGCGTGGTCGTGCTCGATGCCGGCAAGGTGCTGGCCGAAGGCACGCCCGCCAGCCTCGTCGCGGCGGCGGGCGCGGCCAGCCTCGCCGAGGCATTCCTCGGCATGACCGGGCATCGGGAAGCGGCGCCGGCGTGAGCCGGCACATAGGGGCACGGATGCCGGCGAAGACGGAAGAGACCGGCGGACGAAACCACGGGCGGCGCCTTTCCACGGCCGCGAGGAGACTGGAACCATGAAGAAGAACACGGTGTTCGCAACGATGCTCGCCACGGCGCTGCTGGCGCCGGGGCACGGTGGCGCGCAGGCCAGGGGCACGGGCTACCTTTTCGTCAGCAGCGAGAACGACAACGCGGTGACGGTGCTCGACGGCAAGACCTACGCGGTGGTGAAGACCATCCCGACCGGCGAGCGGCCGCGCGACATGAAGCTCAGCGCCGACGGAACCCAGGTCTATGTGATCGCCAGCAACAAGCATCGGCTGGAAGTGATCGACGTCGCGAAGCTGGCGGTCACGCGGACGATACCGGTGGGCGACGATCCCGAAGCCTTCGACTTCAGCAAGGACGGCAAGCGCATCTACGTGTCGAACGAGGAAGACGCGCAGGTGTCGGTGGTCGATTTCGCTTCCGGCAAGACCATCGCCAAGATCGAGGTCGGCGAGGAGCCCGAGGGGGTCAGGGTCAGCCCCGACGGCAGCCGCGCCTACGTGACCTCCGAGGTGGCGAACATGGTGCACGTCATCGACACCGCGACGAACAAGATCCTGGCCAACGTCATCGTCGGCAACCGCCCGCGCCGCTTCGCGATCACGCCCGACGGCGCGGAAGTCTGGGTCACCAACGAACTGGGGGCGTCGATCAGCATCATCGACGGCGCGACCCACAAGGTGAAGGGCACGGTCGCATTCGAGCCCAGGGGCTTTCGCAAGGACGACGTCACGCCGGTCGGCCTCGTCATGACGCGCGACGGCAAGACGGCCTACGCCACGCTGGGGCGCGCCAACCACGTGGCCGTGATCGACGTGCCGGCGCGGACGGTGAAGGGCTACGTGCTGGTCGGCAACCGGGCGTGGGGCGTGCAGCTCAGCCGCGACGAAAGCCTGCTCTACGTCGTCAATGGCCTGTCCGACGACCTGTCCATCGTCGATACGAAATCCCTGAAGGTCTTGAAGTCGGTGCCGGTGGGCCGCGTGCCGTACGGCGTGGTGGCCGACGACTGAAGGCCCGGCGGCCCGCATTTCGCGACTTCGGAACACGAGGAGGAACCGCCCGCATGCCGATCCGACACATCGCCCGCCGCCTGGCCGCAGTGGCCGGCGGCATTCGCCTCGCCGCCGGCCGTCGTGCGCCCGCGCTCGCGGCACTCGCCTGCGCCGCGGCCGCGGGCCTGCTGCCGGGCGCGCCCGCGCATGCCGCGCAGGTGAAGTTCGGCTTCCTGGAACTCGGCCGGGACGCCCGCTACGACGAGGAGAAGACCTATTTCCGCAGCCTGTCCCGTCCGCTCGGCCGGCCGGTGGCCGGCGCCGAGGTGGCGCTGCGCGAGTCGCGCTTCGTCGGCCAGGCGGTGGGCGCGGAATTCGCGCTCGAGCGTGCGCAGGCCGACGATGCGAAGGGGCTGGTGGAGCAGATCGGCAAGCTCCATGCCGCCGGCGTGCGCTTCTTCCTGATCGACGCGCCGGGCGCGGTGGTGGCCCAGGTGGCGCAGGCGGTGCGCGGGCGCGAACTGCTGCTGTTCAACGTGTCGGCCGCCGATGACGCGCTGCGCCAGGAGCAGTGCCAGCCCAACCTGCTGCACACCATCCCCAACCATGCGATGCAGGCGGACGCGATGGCGCAGTACCTGGTGTCGCGCAAGTGGCGCACGGTGCTGCTGCTCGAGGGGCCCCTGCCCGACGACAAGCTCGTTGCCGCCGCGTTCGAGAATGCGGCGCGGCGCTTCGGCCTCAAGATCGCCGACAAGCGCGCCTTCCTGCTCAGCAACGATCCGCGCCAGCGCGACCAGGGCAACGTCGGCCTGCTCACCGCCGGCCCCGACTACGACGCGGTGTTCGTCGCCGACACCGACGGCGAGTTCGCGCGCAGCGTGCCCTACCGCACCGTGCGTCCGCGGCCGGTGGTGGGCAGCGAGGGGCTGGTGGCCGAGGCGTGGCACTGGGCATGGGAGCGCCACGGCGCGCCGCAGCTCAACAGCCGGCTCGAGAAGCAAGCCTCGCGCCGCATGGCGAGCCCCGACTGGGCGGCATGGATCGCGGTGAAGGCGGTGGTGGAGGCGGTGGTGCGGACCAACGGCGGCGACTTCCGCACGCTGGCGAAGTACATCGGCGGCGACGAGATCACGATCGACGGCTTCAAGGGCAACCGTCTCGGCTTCCGGCCGTGGGACGGCCAGTTGCGCCAGCCCGTCCTGCTCGCCACGCACAACGCGGTGATCGAGCGCGCGCCGATCCAGGGCTTCCTGCACCAGACCAACAACATGGACACGCTGGGTTTCGACCGGCGCGACAGCCGCTGCAAGTTCTGACCGACCGGACCTTCCCGATGAGACCCGCTCATGCCCTGCTCGCGCTCCAGGCCGTCACCAGCCGGGAGATCGCGAAATTCGTCCGCCAGGGCGGCCGCCTCGCCTCGGCGCTGGTGCGCCCGCTGCTGTGGCTGGTGGTGTTCGCCGCCGGCTTCCAGAACGTCTTCGGCGTCTCCATCATTCCGCCCTACGACACCTATATCCCGTACCAGGTCTACATCGTGCCCGGCCTGCTCGGCATGGTGCTGCTGTTCAACGGCATGCAGTCGTCTCTGGCGATGGTCTATGACCGCGAGATGGGGGTGATGCGCCTGCTGCTGACGGCGCCGCTGCCGCGCTGGTACCTGCTGCTGGCCAAGCTGCTGGCCGGCACCCTGCTGTCGGTGCTGCAGGCCTACGTCTTTCTCGCCATCGCGGCGCTGTTCGGCGTCGCCGTGCCGTGGATGGGCTGGCTGCAGGCGCTGCCGGTGCTGGTGCTGAGCGGCATGATGCTGGGCGCGCTGGGCCTGTTGCTGTCGGTGCAGATCCGCCAGCTCGAGAACTTCGCCGGGACGATGAATTTCGTCATCTTCCCGATGTTCTTCCTGTCGCCGGCGCTGTATCCGCTGTGGAAGCTGGAAGAGTCGGGGGCCGAGGCGATCCACTTCGTCGCGCAGTGGAACCCCTTCACCCATGCGGTGGAGGCGATCCGCTTCGCGCTCTACGGCCAGGTCTCGGCCGTGTCGCTGTCCATCGTCGCGGGCTGCCTGGTGGCATTCTTCTTGCTGGCCGCATGGGGGTACGACCCCCAGCGCGGCATGCTGAAACGCACCGGCAAGCCGGGCTGACAACGATACGAACATCCGGCAGCGGAGGAGCAATGATCATCACCACCAGGCATCTCGTTCTGGCGGCCGCCTGCGGCGTCGCCGCAGGCGGCGCGCCCGCCCACGGCCCGGCCCGGCTCAAGATCGAGCACAGCGTCGACATCCAGGCCCCGGCGGACAAGGTGTGGGCGCGCATCGGCGATTTCCAGGACATGTCCTGGCATCCCGCGGTCGCCGGCACCCGGGGAAGCGGCGGCAACGCGCCGCAGGCGACGCGGCTGCTGACGCTCAAGGGCGACGGCAAGGCGACGATCGAGGAGGCACTGAACAAGTACAGCGCCGAGAACATGAGCTACATGTACAAGATCACCAACGTCGACGTGGCGGTGCTGCCGGTGACGAACTACGCGTCGACCATCACCGTCACCCCGACCGGCCCCGCCAGCAGCAAGGTCGAGTGGCGGGGCGGCTTCTACCGCGGCTTCCCGAACAACGACCCGCCGCCCGACCTCAATGACGACGCCGCGATCAAGGCGGTGACCGGCATCTACCAGTCCGGCCTGGAAGCGCTGAAGAGCGAGATGGAGAAGGGCGGCCGCTGAGCGGAAAGGCGCGCCCCGGACGGGAGACGGCGGGGCGGCCGTGCGTCTTCGATGCGGTTCCGGACGCCGCCGTCAGAACGGGATCGGCGGCATGGTCACCAGGCGGTTGCGTCCCGAATGCTTGGCCTGGTAGAGCCCCCGGTCCGCCCGCCGCATGGCGACGTCCACGTCGTCGTGGTCGGGCGTGGCCAGCGCCAGCCCGAGGCTGATCGACAGGCTGCCGACGACCGGGGTGGGGCTCGCCTGGATGGCGAAGCGGATCTTCTCGCCGACGCGCCGCGCGCCGTCGAGATCGGTCGCGGGCAGTACCGCCAGGAACTCCTCCCCGCCGAAGCGGGCGACGAAGTCGCTCTCGCGGATCGACTGCTTCAGGATGTCGGCGGCGTGGCGCAATACCGCGTCGCCGGCGGCATGGCCGTGCGAGTCGTTGATGGACTTGAAATGGTCGAGGTCCATCATCAGCACGGCGTAGGGGTTGCCGGACCGCTTCATGCGGACGAACTCGTCGGCGAGCCGCTCGTTGCCGGCCAGCCGGTTCGGCAGCCCGGTGAGCGCATCGCGCCGGGCGAGCAGGCGCAGTTCCACGTTGGCGCGCGCCAGTTCCTGCGTGCGTTCGGCCACCTTCTGTTCGAGCCGGGCGTTCATCTCCGCCAGCGCCTCGGTCGCCTTGTGCAGGGCCTGCTCGTCGCGCTTGCGCGCGGTGATGTCGGTCACGCAGCCGGCCATGCGCATCGGCCGCCCGTCTGCGCCGCGCTCGACGACCTCGCCGCGGTCGAGCACCCAGATCACGCTGCCGTCGGTCCTGCGCATGCGGTGTTCGTGGCGGTATCGCCCGCTCTCGGCCTTTGCCGCGTCGATGGCGGCGAGCACCGCTTCGCGGTCGTCCTCGTGCAACTGGGATGCGAACACTTCGATCGGATGCCGCAGATCGCTCAAGGGAAAGCCCAGCAGCGCGCACCAGCTCGCATTGTGGGTGACGAGGCCGCGCTCGATGTCCCAGTCCCAGATGCCCTCGCCGGCCGCCGCCATGGCGTAGGCGTAGCTGCGCTCGCGCTCCTCGATGACCTTGTGCGCGCGCTGCAGGTCGGTCACGTCGTGCGCGATGACCAGGATGCGGTGCTCGCCGTCCGGGCCGCGGAGCGGCTTCTTGATCGAATGGAAATGGCGGATCTCGCCCGTCTCGGCGTTCGTGGAGCTTTCCTGCACCAACTGCGTTTCGCCGCCCAGCATCACGCTCTGCACGTTCCGCAGGTAGAAGTCCACCTGCTCGCGATTGGGGTTGAAATGGCCGTCGTCCTTGCCCACCAACTGGTCGGGCGTCGTCCCGTACAGCGTCGCCAGTGCCATGTTGCCGAGCAGGAAGCGGCCGTTCCAGTCCTTCATCAGGATGATGTCGGGCGACTCGTCGATGACGGTGCGCAGCAGTTCCTCGCCCTCCCTGGCGCGCACCCAGCGCGCCACCGCCTCGCCGGCATCCGCGCCGCCCGGACCGGCGGCGCCGCAGTCGCGGCAGTGTATGGCCCATCGTCCCGCGGCGTCGCCGGAAACGAAGGTGTGCGGCGAATGGCAGAACGGGCAGGGTGCGGGAGCCAGATCGGTGGGAGAACTGCTCGACGGCATGGTGTGGGTTCGCTGATGTCCTCTGCCGCGGACTGACATGGCCGCGGAAACCGAGATGTTACCGAAGCGTGCGGCGATGGTGCGCGGTCATGTTGATGGCGTGCCCTGCCGCGCCGCCGCCGCTGTTGCGTTTTTCCCGCAACTTCCGCTGCCGGGACGCCCCGCGGTGCCGCGCGGACCGGGGCCGGGGGCGATCAAGGATTCAGCTCCTCGTTCTCGAACTGCAGGTAGAGCCTGTGCACGTTCCGTGGATGCAGGACGGCATGGAGTGCCCAGTCCGCGAACCCGGGCAGCCTGGTATCGCGTATCGCTTCGTACAGACTCGCGCCGCCCCGCTGCCTCGCCAGCACCTCTTCGGCGAGCCGCTCGATGTAGTGCCGCACCGGCACGAGCGCGCCGGCGTCCGCCACCGGACCGTAGCCGGGGACCAGGGTGCGTGGCGACAGCTTGCCGAGGGCGTCGAGCGCATCGAGCCAGCCCCGGACGTCGGCGTCGCGCAGGTCGGGTATGCGGCCGACGGACACCAGCGCCCCGGCGAAGAGGGTGCCGCTGGCCGGATCGAGCACCGCGAGATCGCCCGGCGTGCTGCCCCAGCCGAAGTGGAGCAGGCGCAGCCGGCGGCCGCCGGCCTCGATGTCGCCGGATTGCGAAACCGTACGCGCCGGCACCACCACGCGGGTGCCGCGCATCGCCTGCGCGCCGAGCAGGCGCGTGAGGTTGCGCAGGCATTGCTCGCAGCGCTCGCCGATGAGCCGCGCGGCGGCCTCGTGGGCGAGCAGCGGGATTCCGCGCTCGGCGAAGGCCGCGCTGCCCATGATGAATTCCTGCAGCGGCTGGGTGATCACCGCGAGCACCACCGGCTTGCCGCCGATGCGCTCCGCCGCCTCGAGCAGCTCGCGGCCATGGCGGTAGGAACTTCCGGTATTGATGACGACGGTGCCATCGGGGCCGACGATGAAGCCGGCGTTGCCGACCCTGCCGCGGTTTTCGGGGCTGGCCTCGTTCGTGCTTCCGATGATCGTGTAGATGCCGTTCCCGGCAGGCGTCACGACCGGCGCGGCCGTCTCCGCCGCGAGCGCCGGGCCCGCCGTCAGGCAGGCGACGAGCATCGCGGCCCGCCGCGCACGCGGCAGCGCATCCTTCAGTCGAACCCGGAGCAAGGGGAGCAGGCGATGAACGAACGGAAAGGGACCTGGACGGGATGGCCGGGGCGGGTGTTGCTGCTGGCCGGCCTGCTGGCGGCGGTGTCCGTCCGGGCCGAGGCGCCGGCGCTGGTGGTGGCGCCCTTCGACCTGATCGACGATCACCCCGATCCGGCCCGCGCCGCCGATCAAGAGCGGCGCCTCTCGGCGATCCGCGGCCAGTTCGTCGACGGGGTGGAGTCGCATGGCCTTTATCGCGTGGCGGCGCCGGGGGCGGCGGCGGATGCTCTTGCCCGGCTGAGGGCGCAGCGCGAGTTCCTGTACGACTGCCCGCCGTGCAAGACGGAACTCGGCAAGGCTGCCGGCGTGCGCCTGGTGGCGGTGGGCTGGGTGCAGAAGGTCAGCAACCTGATCCTCAACATCAACGTGGAGATCAGCGATGCCGGCAGCGGGCGGGTGGTCTTCGTCAAGTCGGTCGACATCCGCGGCAACACCGACGAATCCTGGATGCGCGGCATGCGCTTCCTGGTCCGCGAACTGGCCGAGCGCGGCCAGGCGGGCAAGCTGCCCGGCGGCTGACCGGGCGGCGCGCCGGGGCGTGCGAGCGCGCCGCCCGCACACGCTGGCAGCATCGTGCCCACATGCTCAGTTGGTGCTCTTCGAGGGTTGCACCAGCAGCGCGGTCTCGAAGCGCAGCGCATTGCTGTCGACCACTTCCGCCTTCAGCTCTCCCTGGCCCGCGGGCTGGAAGTAGAAGCGGAAATTGGGGTTCTCGCTGATCGAGAAATCGACCTCGGCGCTCATCACCGGCTCGCCGGCATAGCTGACGCGGACGGTGCGCACGTAGTGCGCCGGCGTGTAGTGCCGCGTGAGCTGGTCCATCGCCAGCCCCGAGTGGTTGGGGTGGCTCACCATCAACTGCGCGAGCACGGGCCGGCCGGCCGCCGGTTCGCCATCGATGCGCAGCCGCATCCTGCCCAGCGTGGCCAGGGCGGCCTGCGCGTCCTTGCCCGGCGGCGCGGAACAGCCGCCCGATGCCTTCACGAAGCGGGTGCTCATGTAGAGCCGCCCGTCGCTGGTCTCTGCGACGGCGCGCACGTGCGTGTAGGCGTCGATGCGGACCCGCGTCTCGATGTCGGCGCGCCCGCTTGCCGGCGTGAAGTGGAATATCGCGCCGAGCGGGGAAGGGTTGTTGTCGATGATCAGGTAGATGCTGCGGATGTAGCGCGCGTCGGTCTGGGCGAGCCGCGTCCTCACCGCGATCGGCACGATCGCGGCGTCTTCGGCGCGCGCCGGGGCTTCGAGCTGCAGCACGTCGTCGGCCGGGGTGTGGATCGCCCGGCCGGCGAACAGGCTGTCGCGCACCTGCAGCCACATCGGATTCGCTTCCGCGTCGAGCGCCGGGTCGGCACTGCCGGCGGGCTGGGCGTGCAGCATCTTGCCCAGGGCCAGCAGCAGGGGAAGCGCGATCAGCCTTCTGCGATTCGGATTCATGCCTGCCTCCTGCGCATCAGTCTTCCCATTCCAGCTCGGCATACGCGGCCGTCAGGTTGCGGCGGTGGAATTCGGCTGCGAGCTGCCATCCCGCGGTGCCGGTGCCGGCGAGTTCGTCGACCGCGCGCGACATCGGTACTCCAGCCTTGATCGCGGCGCGCACGCCGTCGCGCACGGCCGACAGGTAGGCTTCCTGCGGCGCGATCGCCCGGCGAAGGTCGGCGGTCGTGTCGCCGTGGCCCGGGACCGCCCGCTGCACGTCGAGGGCCTTGAGTTCGCCGATCGCCTCGAGCCAGCCGCGAAGCCGGCCGTCGATGACCGGCAGGTGGCCGATGAAGAGCAGATCGCCGGTGAACAGCGTACCCGTGCGTTCGTCGTAGACGGTCAGGTCGTTGTCGGTGTGGGCGGTGGGCCACGCCCTGAGTTGCAGCCGGCGTTCGCCGAGATCGAGCGTCGCCCGCTCCGCTACCGTCCGCGTCGGGTAGACCACCGTTTCCGCCGCGAGTGCCTGCCCGGATTCGCGGCGGAAGGCTTCGAGATAGTAGGGTGCGCGCGCGGAGAGCGAGGGGCCGAGCCGCACGTGCCCGACGAATTCCGGCGGGGGGCTGCCGCCCGCCAGCGCGACGTTGCCCAGCACGTGGTCGGGATGCACGTGGGTGTTGATCACGTAGCACACGGGCAGTGCGGTCAGGCGCCGTATCGCGGCGCGCAGCCGCTCGCCCAGCGCGGGGCTGCCGCCGGTGTCGATCACCGCGGCGCAGCGCGAGCCGACGACGACGCCGAGATTGGCCACGTCGCTCGCGCTGCCGGCCGACCAGGCGCGATGGCTGCCGTGGTGGACGTGGACGCCGGGCGCGATCTCGGTCATCGGCAGCGGCTCGACGGCGGCTTCCCCTGCATGGACCGCGCCGGCGGCGAGCATGACGGCGGCCAGCAGCGCGCCCGGCGATATCGCCGGGCGGCGCATTGCCGCGCGGGGAGTGCTCATCGTCCGGCCTACTTCGCCGTGGCGTCGATGAAGCAATGCTTGTTGGCGCGGGCCTGGATCTCGCGCAGGCGCCGCACTTCCTTGCCGACGGCGGTGTTGTCGCGCAGCACGGCGCCGCGCTCGCCCGCGATGCGCTGCGCCAGCGTGGCCGTGTGCAGCGTCGTGTATTCGTCGTAGCCGATCTCGCTGGCGACGGCGTCGAGCGCGCAGGAGCACTTGCTGATCATCTCGTAGCCGTCGCCCGGATGCTGCTGCATGCATTCCTGCACGTAGAGCACCCGCTCCTGCGTCGGAAAGTCGTTGGGGCGGGCCGCCGAGACCGGCGGAGCCAGCAGCATTGCAAGCACGAATGGCAGGAACGGGCCGGGTTTCATCGGGTTTCCTCTCGGGGGCGGGGTACGGCATCGGCGCCGTCGATGTACATCTCTTCGACCATCAGCGGCGGCGAAGATGCGTCGTCGGCGCGGTCGATCCGGCTGCGGATGCCGTACACGCGGCCGGGAACGGCGTCGGACATCATGAAGACGTAGTGCTTGCGGGCGAGGCGCTCGAAGCGCGCCCGCGACGGATCGTCCTCATACGGCGAGATGGTGACCTCCTGGCCGTCGACCGCGCGTCCGCGGTAGCGGAAGGTGGCCGGCTGCACCTGTGCGCCGTTGTAGACCGCCATGCGGATGCGTTTGCGGAAATGCGCCTGCTGCCCCTTGGTCAGCCGCTGCATGTCGCGCACGTCGTGCTCGAGGAAATACAGGATCACCGGGTTCGAGCGCGCCTCGTCGATCTGCGGCAGCGCGAGCCTGTGCGCGCCGCTGAGGAATTCGCCCGCGGCGGTGCAGCAACTGCCGTCCGGCCGGGGGCCGAGCGCGATGCTGACGGTGTCCTCGAACGGGGCTTCGAGGCTGCCCGACTTGCGGAACGCGTAGCGCAGGGTCGTCGGCGGACGCTCGGCGGCGAGATGTTCGTCCACGAACAGCAACTGCTCGGCGGCGGAGTAATCGGGTGCCGGCTCCGCGCGGGCCGCCAGCGCCGGCAGGCAGACGGCGAGGCCCAGGAGAAGGCGGGAAAGCATCCGCCCCGGCACGATCCCCGACGGCCCTGCCTGGACGGGGCGGCCGCAGCCGGGAGGTGAGCGCCGGGCGGGCATGCTCATCGTCCGTCCGCGGCCGCCGCGGGCGGCTCTTTGCTCAGGGGCACCCGGTATTCGGCGAGGATGGACAGGATTTCGGCGCGATGCGCGTCGATGAACTGCTCGACCTGCTTCTTCCACTCCGGCTCGCCATAGCGCACGCCCATGCCGACGGAGAACTCCATCGGGATGCCCGGCTCGGACCGGATCGGCACGACGTGCATCGGCTGTTTCGCGGCCACCTTGCCGTAGTAGCTGCCGACCGGGCCCCACACGATCGCGACGTCGATCTTTCCCGATGCGAGGTCTTGCTCGATGATGCGCCCGGGGTAGTAGTCCATCTCCATGTTGATCGTGTGATACGGCACCCCCTGGTCGACGAGGTTGTGCCTCGCCATCCACTGCGAGGCGGGCGACTGGTCGAACACGCCGATCTTCAGCCCGGCGAGCCTGTCCGGGCCGAGCGCCAGGAAGTCGTCGCTGCTGCGCACGTCGTCCAGCCCCTTGCCAGCCGGAAACACCAGCACGTACGGCGAGCGGAAATAGGGCCTGGTCACCGACGCCTGGCCGAAGCCGACCGGCAGCCCCATGATGATGTCGCACGGATAGTCCTCGCCCGGCAGCTTGTAGCGCAGGGTGTTGCGGATGAAGACGAAGCGCTGCGGGTAGTTGTAGTAGGTGACCGGCAGGTCGAGCGACTTGCCGAACAGCTCGGCGATGCGGTTCTCGAAACCCTGCTGCCTGTCGTTGGCGAACGGCAGGTTGTTCGGGTCCTGGCAGACGCGCAGCGCCTTGCGCTCCGGCGCCGGCGCACGCTCCTGGGCGCCGGCGGCGCCGCTCGCCAGCGCGGCGGCGATGCCGGCGACGATCATGGCGGCGATCCGTCCGGCCCTGCGTGGATGGCGTCCCGCCGGCCTCTCTGGCATTGGGGTCATCGTCGCTCCTCCGGGCTCACTCCATCGGCTGGACCTTGGCCTGCGTGATGGCGCCGTCCGAGCGCCCTTTCAGGTAGGCATACAGGCTGTCGATGTTGTCCATCACGTTGGGATTGTTGCCGAAGCTCTGCATGCCTTTCTCCAGCCTGCCGTCGCGCACCGTCTGGACGAACTGCTCCTTGGTCAGGACTTTCAGGCTTTCGATGAGCGAAGGGCCGACCAGGCCCTCCTGGTTCGCGCCATGGCAGCGGTCACAGGCCGCGGCGCGCCAGGTGCGGAATCCTTTCAGCGTGTTCGCGTCGACCTTGTTGCCGTCGATCACGGTGTACAGCGGTTTCTGATCATCCGCAGCATGGACGGGGCCGCCGACGATCATCAGTGCTGCACACAACAACATCGCGTACTTCATGGGTGAATCCTCCTCGCTTGCTGCGGACGCGCCGTGGCTGCATGGGCCCGGCGCCTGTGGTTTGATACGGGCCGGCCGCGCCCGCGGGCGGGGCATCCGCCGCGGCGGGCCGTCGCCTTCCTCTTGCTGTCCGTGACACTTGATTCGAGCCGGGAACCCGGCCCGGAGCTCGTGGCTTCCGGCATGGCTGCCGGGCCCTCCATGCAACTATCGGGCCCGGCAGCCGGGATGCCGCGGGGCATCCCCCGGGGCCGGATCGCTCCGGCCTTGCGCCTCAGTTGGGCAGGGCGAAGATCGTCAGCGAACCGCCGAGCTGCGTGTAGTCGGCCAGTTCGCGATAGCCGCCCACCGCGCCCAGGCCCTCGGTCGGCTTCTCCAGCCCTGCCGCCATGCCGATGCCGGCCCAGCCGCCGATGCCCGAGAACACGCCGATGTACTGCTTGCCCTTGTGCTCATAGGTGAACACGTTGCCGATGATGCCCGACGGCGTCTTGAACTTGTACAGCTCCTTGTTGATGTTCTTGGCATCGACGCACTTCAGGTAGCCCTCGAGCGTGCCGAAGCACGAGAGGCCGCCCGCGGTGTTGAGCGCGCCGCTCCACACCGAGAACTTCTCCGGCTTGGACTGCACGATCTTGCCCTTGCCCGCGTCCCATGCGATGAAGTTGCCCATGCCGCCGTGGCTGTCCGGCGTCGGGAACATGGACAGCGTCGCGCCCACGTACGGTTGTCCGGCGACATAGCTCACCTCGAACGGTTCGTAGTCCATGCAGACATGGTTGGTCGGTACGTAGAACAGCTTGGTGTTCGGGTCGAACGATGCCGGCTGCTGGTCCTTGGAACCGAGGGCCGCCGGGCAGACGCCCTTGGTGTTCACGTCGGGGCCGTTCTGCCCGGTGGAGTACTTGGCGACGACCTGCGGGCGGCCAGTCTTCATGTCGACGTGCGTCGCCCAGTTGACCTTCGGATCGTACTTCTCGGCCACCAGCAGTTCGCCGCTGACGCGGTCCAGCGTGTAGCCGAAGCCGTTGCGGTCGAAGTGGACCAGCGCCTTGGTCGGCTTGCCCTTCACGTCGATGTCGGCAAGGATCATCTCGTTGATGCCGTCGAAGTCCCACTCGTCGTGCGGCGTCATCTGATAGACCCACTTGGCCATGCCGGTGTTCATGTCGCGGGCCATGATCGTCATCGACCACTTGTTGTCGCCGGGGCGCTGCGACGGGTTCCACGTCGACGGGTTGCCGGTGCCGTAGTAGACCGTGTTGGTCGCCTTGTCGTAGCTGTACCAGCCCCAGGTCGTGCCGCCGCCGATCTTCCACTGGTCTCCCTTCCAGGTCTTCAGCGAAGAATCCTTGCCGACCGGCGCCATCTTGCCGTCCGTCCAGGTCACGGTCTTGTCCGGATCGATCAGCATCTCGTTGTCGGGGCCGGTGCTGTAAGCCTTCCATACCAGCTTTCCGCTGTTGATGTCGTAGGCGGCGACGAAGCCGCGCACGCCCCATTCGCCGCCGGAGATGCCGGTCAGGACCTTGTCGCCGAACACGTGCGGCGCGTTGGTATTGACCGCGCCCAGCTTCGGATCGCCGTTGACCGCGCTCCAGATCTGCTTGCCGGTCTTGGCATCCAGCGCGACCAGGGTGGAGTCGGCCTGCTGCAGGAAGATCTTGCCTTCGGCATAGGCGAGGCCGCGGTACACCGTGTCGCAGCACATCTGCGCGATCACCGACGGGTCCTGCTTGGGCTCGTAGCGCCAGACGATCTTCTGCGTATCGAGGTCCATGGCGAAGACCTTGTTCGGGAACGGCGTATGCAGATACATCATGCCGTCGATGACGAGCGGCGAGCCCTCGTGTCCGCGCAGCACGCCGGTGGAGAAGGTCCATGCGACCTGCATCTTGCCGACGTTGCCCGTGTTGATCTGCTTCAGCTTGCTGTAGCGCTGGTTGAACATGTCGCCGGCCTGCATCGCCCAGTTCTTCGGGTTGGCGATCTTCGATTCCAGGTCGGCGTTGGCCAGCGCGACGCCGGGAAGAGCCAGCGCCAGCGAGGCGGCGAGAACGGTCGGTGCAAGCCGTGCAGGTGTTCCGGAACGTTTCATTTTTTGTCTCCTCTCTTTATGAACAACATGCGACATCGCCACATGAAAAGACCGGAGGCCCCGCCGCGGCATGCGGAGCGCGGGTTCCAAACGACAGCAGCCATGTCGATGCAAAGCCTGTGCCAGAATCCGCAGATGGGCGGCCGGAGCGGAAAGCGACTGACCAGGCCGGGAAAAATGCCCGGGTGCGGATCCGGTGCCGAATGTGCCGGAGAAGTGTTCGGCGCTTTGCTGCAAAGTGGGGCAAGTGCTACTTTTTGATACAGGAATGCGTGTGGCGGCATCGATCGGCAGTGACGCATCCGGACGCATCCGCGTGGCGGTTGCGGCCATGTCGGCCCGCATGATGGCGGAATCGGTCGCCCGCGGCGGCGGCGCGGTGGTGGCGCTCGATCTCTTCGGCGACGGCGATACGCGCGCGGCTGCGGAGGCGTGGCACGGCATCGGCAGCGCCGGGGCGCTGCGCTTCGACGATGCGGCCTTCCTCGATGCGCTCGCGCTGCTGGCGCGCCAGAACGACGTGGCGGGCTGGGTGGCGGGCAGCGGCTTCGAGGCGCGGCCGGACCTGATCGCGCGCGGCGCCTCCGTCCTGCCGCTCTTCGGCAATGCGCCGGAGCTGGTGCGGCGGGTCCGCACGCCGGGCTGGTTCTACCCCTGGCTTGCGGCGCGGCAGGTGCCGCATGCCGAGGTGAGCATCTCCCGGCCCGCGCAGCCGGAGGGCTGGCTGGCGAAGGATGCGCGCGCCTGCGGCGGCTGGCACGTGCGCCCGGCGGCGGCGGCCGGGCCGGCGTGCGGCGTCGGGCGCTACTTCCAGCGGCGGATCGAGGGCATGCCGCTGTCGGTGCTCTTTCTCGCCGATGGGCGGGACTGGCGCATCGCCGGCATCGCGCGGCAGATCGTCCGCCCGCTCGGCGGGCATGCCTTCGTGTATCGGGGCGGGGTGGGGCCGGTCGGCCTGCCGCCGCCAGCGCAGGAAGCATTGGCGGCGATGCTGGATCGCGTCGTGCCGGGACTCGGCCTGATCGGCCTGAACGGCATCGATTTCGTGCTGCGGGCCGGGGAGCCGGTGCTGATCGAACTCAACCCGCGGCCGACCGCGAGCGTCGCGCTGTTCGACCGCTGCGTGAACGGGGGCTGATGCTGGCGCACGTGGCGGTGTGCCGGGGGACGGCGCCCGGCGAACTGGCGTTCGTGCCGTCACGGGGCGTGTGCGGCAGCGAAGTGGTGTTCGCGCGGCGTGCCGGGCGCGTCGATGCGGCATGCTCGGCGTGGATGGCGGGCCGCGGCTGGTGCCGCGATCTGCCGGCCGCCGGCACGCCGCATGGGAGCGGCGACCCGGTGTGCAGCGTGAGCGCCGACGGCGAGTGCGTGGAGGAGGTCGAGCATCTGCTGGCCGGGCGCCGCCGGGAGGTGCTGGACAGGCTGGCGGAGGTTGCCCCTTCGCGGCGATGCGGGCCGGAAGGCACGGACTGAAGGAGGACGAGGACATGGCACAGTGGCGCAGCAAGGAAAAGGATGAACCCTATGGCGAGGACGAGATCAAGGCACGCCTCGCGGCGGAACTGCCCGAGTGGTATTACGAGAACGGCTGGATCCGGCGCAAGTACAGGACCGGCGGCTGGAAGGGGACGCTGATGGTGATCAACACCGTGGGCCATCTGGCCGAGGCGGCGTTTCATCACCCCGACATCGCCGCCTCCTACGCCTTCGTGATCGTCAAGCTCATGAACCATGCGGCCAAGGGTGTCACCGACAAGGATTTCGAACTGGCGAAGAAGATCGAGGAGGTCGTGATGTGGCAGCCGGGCAAGGAAGGCGGTGCATTGGAGGGGACGCCCGACGACCCCCGTTTCAGCTACATCAAGTACCGCTGATGGTTTTTCCTACACTTTCCGACGATGGGTCGTCCGGCGGCCGGGCGAACGGTGCAGGGGACCTCTACCGGGATGCCGACGCCGCCTATCTGTGGGCCTGCATGCGGGACGTGGCGGTGTTCAAGCCGGGCAACGTGAGCCTCGCATCGGCCGGGCACGGCATGGCGGCCGTGCAGTTCCTCTCCAGCGCGGCGGCGTCGGCCGGGCCGCTGCTGCGCACCGGCGCGCCGGTCGGCGCGCGCATCGAGGGCGCCGTCGTCGCCACGCGCGCGGTGGCCGGCTGCAACACCAACCTGGGCATCGTGCTGCTGTGCGCGCCGGTGGCGCTTGCCGCCGAGCGCGCGGCGGCGAAGGGCGAGGCGGCCCTGCTCGGGGCGCTGGGCGGGGTGCTGGACGGGCTCGACGTCGCCGATGCGTGCGCGGCCTACCGCGCCATCGCCCTGGCCAGTCCGGGGGGGCTGGGCAATGTGGGCGAGCAGGACGTGTCGGTGCCGCCGACCATGGACCTGAAGTCTGCCATGGCGCTCGCCGCCGACCGCGACATGATCGCGCGCCAGTACGCCCGGGGCTTCGACGACCTGGCGATCGCGGGCCTGCGCCCCTTCCTGCGCGAGACCGATGTCGGCGGCGACCTCGCTGCGTGCGTGCAGCGGCTCTTCCTGCGCTTTCTGTCGGCCTTTCCCGACTCGCACATCGTGCGCAAGTCCGGGCTGCCGGCGGCGCGCTCGGTGCAGGCCGAGGCCGCGCCCTGGCTGGCGAGGCTCGAGCGCGATGAGTCGGCGGGCTCATGCGCCGCCTTCACGGCCTGGGATGCCTCGCTCAAGCAGCGCGGGCTCAACCCCGGCACCAGCGCGGACCTGACCGTGTGCACCCTGTTCATGGCGGCGCTGCTCCGCCCCGCGCTGATCGGCCGCCGGGCGCGGAAGGCATGAGACGGGACGCATGAGACGGGCCTGCGGCGGACCCGTGCCGCCCGCGCCGGCCGGCGGGCCGTGGAGTGGACTGGATCTTGCTGAGCGGCTGGGCCGCCCACGCAACATCGATCGCCCGAGGATTGCCGCAAGATGTCTCCCGATGCCGCACTCACACGCCGAACCCGCGAGATGATCCGCCAGGTGGCCCATGCGCCCGGCCCCGATGCGCTGATCGTCGATGCGCCGGCGCGGCTTCATCTGGGCTTCATGGACCCGGGCGGAAGCCTCGGCCGGCGCTACGCCAGCCTCGGCCTCGTCATCGGCGGGCTGAATACCCGCATCGGCATCGCCGCGGCCGCGCACAACCGGGTGGAGGTCGCCGCCGGCGTCGATGCGGCCGAGTGCGAACGCCTGCAGCGCCATCTCGACACGCTGCAGGCCCGCACCGGACGCGACCTGCCGCTGCGGGTGACGCTGCTGCGCGCGCCGCCGGCCCATTCCGGCTTCGGTTCCGGCACGCAACTGGCGCTGGCGCTGGGCCATGCCTTCGCGCGTCATCACCGGCTCGACATGGGCAGCGCCGACATCGCCGGGCTGCTCGGCCGCGGCGAGCGCTCCGGGGTGGGCATCGCCGGGTTCGACCGCGGCGGCCTGCTGCTCGACTGCGGCCCGGGCGCCGACGGCTCGGCCGCGCCGCTGGTCTCCCGTATCGAATTTCCCGAGGCGTGGCGGGTCGTCCTGGTGCTGGACGGACGCGCCACCGGCCTGTGCGGCAGCGCCGAACGCGAGGCCATGGCGGCCCTGCCGCCGTTTCCTCGCGAGCGGGCGGCCGACATCTGCCACCAGGTCCTGATGCGGGTGCTGCCCGGCGCCATCGAACGCGACTTCGCACCCTTCGCCGAGGGCGTGAGCGCCATCCAGCGCCTGATGGGCGGCTATTTCGCCCCGGCGCAGGGCGGTTCGATGTACACCAGCCGGGCGGTCGGGCGCGTCATCGACTGGATTTCGCGCCATCGGCTCGCCGCGGTGGGCCAGAGTTCCTGGGGGCCGACGGGGTTCGCCATCCTGCCCGGCGAGGACGAGGCCGAGCGTGCGGTCGACGCGGCGCGCGGCGCGGGGGTCGTCGATCCGGCCCTGCGCATCCTGATCGCGGGCGGGCGCAACCACGGCGCGCGGATCTGCGCCGCGGCCGACTTCCGGTCCGATCCGGGCGATTGAGCCGCACCGCGCACGGTCCGCGCAGGCGGGCCGGCGCCGGCTTCTTCTTTCAATCCAGAGGGATGCAACGATGGAACGCACCTACATCCTGCACATGTTCACGCCGGGCAGGCAGATGAGCCCGTTCGACATCAACATGGCCGTCGACGCCGGCTACCAGGTCGTCGTGCCGTATTGCGGGGTCGTTGCCGGCGACGTCGCCGGGCTGACGCAGGACGCGATCTTCTCGCGCGGCCCCAAGGGGGTGAAGGCGACCGGCATCTTCATCGGCGGGCGCGACGTGCTGCTCGCCGCCGACATGCTGGAGAGTGCGCGCAAGGCGATGGTGCCGCCGTTCGAGGTGTCGGTCATCGCCGACCCGAGCGGTTCCTACACCACCGCCGCGGCGCTTGTCGCCTGCGTCGAACGCCAGTTGCAACGCAGCCACGACACCGATTTCGCCGGCAAGCGCGTGCTGATCCTGGGAGGGAGCGGGACGGTGGGGCGCATCGCCGGCGTGCTCGCGGCGGGCCTCGGCGCCGAGGTCACCCTGGCCAGCCACCGCGATGCGGCGACCGCGCAGGAGGCGGCGAAGGCGACCGGCGAGCGCTTCGGCTGCAGGCTCGACGGGGCCGGGCTCCCCGGGCCGCAGGCGCGCCGCGAGGCGCTCGCGCAGGCCGACGTGGTGCTCGCCACCGCGGCGGCCGGCGTGCAGGTGGTGAGCGTGGACGAGCGCGCCGCCGCCGTCCGCCTGCTGGTGGCGGCCGACGTCAATGCGGTGCCGCCCGAAGGCATCGCCGGCGTCGGCGTCATGGACGACGGCAAGGCGCTGGCGGACGGCCGCGCGGTGGGGATCGGCGCCC
This sequence comes from Thauera sp. K11, assembly GCF_002354895.1. Lineage (NCBI taxonomy): Bacteria > Pseudomonadati > Pseudomonadota > Betaproteobacteria > Rhodocyclales > Zoogloeaceae > Thauera > Thauera sinica. The sequence goes on along the minus strand of NZ_CP023439.1, from coordinate 3,055,521 downwards.
TGGCGGTCGGCAACGTCAAGTACCAGACCGAGCACCGCTTGCTGGCGGCGATGCGCAATGCGGAAAAACCGCTGTATCTCGGCTTTCGCGAGGCGTTCGCCAAGGCGCGCGAGATCGTGGCGGAGAAGGGTTGAACGGCAAGGGCGGACGGCAGCGGGGTGGCGCGGTGCGGATGGCGCCGCCGCGGCGAGATCAGGACAGGCAGATGGCGGAGCAGGCACATGGGTGACGGCGGACAGGACGGGTGGGGCGGGCTCAGCGTCAATCGGCTGGCGGCGCCGCGCGTGGCGGCGCTGCTGGATGGGGCGGGCCCGCTCGGGTTGCGGGTGGAGCGGCTGGAGGACGGCGTGACGCTGGTCGATGCCGGCATCGACGCGCCGGGCAGCGTGGCCGCGGGCGTGGCGATCGGCGAGATCTGCATGGGCGGGCTGGGTTCGGTGAGGCTGTCCGCGCGCGCCGCGGACGGCTGGCCCGACTGGCTGGAAGTGGCCAGCCCGCAGCCCGTCCTCGCCTGCCTGGCGAGCCAGTACGCGGGCTGGAGCCTGTCGGCGGGCAAGGAAGAGGCCGGCGGGCGGAAGTTCTTCTCGCTCGGCTCCGGGCCGGCGCGCGCGCTGGCCGGCCGCGAAGAGCTGTTTGCCGAACTGGGCTACCGCGACCGGCCCGACGACGGTGCGCCGGTGGCGCTGGTGCTCGAGGTCGATCGCCGCCCGCCCGCGGTGGTGATCGACAAGATCCTGCGCGACTGCGCTCTCGCGCCTCGGCAACTGGTTCTGGTGCTGACGCCCACGTCCAGCCTGGCGGGCACCACGCAGGTGGTGGCGCGGGTGCTGGAAGTGGCGATGCACAAGGCACACGAACTCGGTTTCGCGCTGCACGACATCGTCGATGGCAGCGCGTCGGCGCCGCTGCCCGCCCCCAGCCCGGACGGTGGCATCGCCATGGGGCGGACCAACGACGCGATCCTGTACGGCGGCCGCGTCCACCTGTCGGTGCGCGGCAGCGACGAGGCGGCGCACGATCTGGCGCTGCGCCTGCCGTCGCTGAATTCGCGCGATTACGGCCGCTCGTTCGCGGACATCTTCCGCGACTACGAATACGACTTCTACAAGATCGATCCGGCGCTCTTCGCCCCGGCCGAAGCGTGGGTCAGCAACCTCGACAGCGGCCGCACCTGGAACGCCGGCAGCCTGAACATGGCCCTGCTGCGCAGCCTGTGGCTGGAGGAATCGTGATAGGGAGCCGGCCGTGCTCCCGCCCGCCCGTCCGGCGGGGCATGCCTCCGCCCGCGGGGAGGGTGTCGCGCAGCGGCGGGAGGGCGGCCCGGTGAGCACCGGCGCCGTGCCGCGCCCGCGGGTGGCGATCTTCACCGACGAGACCGGCTGGCACACCCGCCGGCTGCAGCGCGCGCTGGCGCGCCGGGGCTTCGAGGGGCGCTGCGTGGATCTCGCGCAGTGCCGCTTCGAAACCGGCGTGCCGGGCCATGGCCTGGTGATTCCGGGCTTCGGACGCGACCTTCCGGTGGCCGCCATGGTGCGCGGCATCGCCGGCGGCAGCCTGGAGCAGATCACCAAGCGCCTCGGCATCCTGCATGCGCTGCGCGAGCTGGGCGTGCCGGTGTACAACGATGCGCGGGCCATCGAGCGCAGCGTGGACAAGTCGATGACCAGCTTCCTGCTGCAGAAGGCGGGGGTGGACTCGCCCCCGGCCTGGGCGCTGGAGGACGAGGCGCAGGCACGCCGCATTCTGATGCGCGAGGCGTCGGCCGGGCGCAGCCTCGTGCTGAAGCCGATGTTCGGCTCGCAGGGCAAGGGGCTGATGCGTGTCGGCATGGTCGATGGCGTGTCCGTGCCGCTGCCGGACCCGGGCCGCCATGGTGGTCTGATCTACCTGCAGCGCTTCGTGCCGCAGGCCCGGGTGCCGGGTTTCGACTGGCGCGTCCTGGTGATGGGCGGCCAGGCGGTGGCGGCGATGAGGCGCGTCAGCGAGCACTGGGTGCGCAACGTCGCGCAGGGTGCCCGGTGCGTGCCTTGCGGGCTGGAGCCCGGCATCGCCGACCTCGCCCGGCGCGCGGCCCGTGCGCTGGACATGGACTACGCCGGCGTCGATCTCGTGCCCGACCCGGCCGTGCCGGCCGGCGCGCAGGTGATCGAGGTCAATGGCGTGGCGGCGTGGCGCGGCCTGCAGAAGGTGACGCCGTTCGATATCGCGCAGGCGCTGGTCGACGACCTGCTGGAGCGCCGCCTGGGCATGGGCAAGCTGCGTGCGGAGTCGTCGCAGGCCGGTTGAAGGACGGCGATTCCTCTTGCTGCGGCGAGCCCCGGCCGGAACGTGGCGATGCGCCCCGGCTTTTCCTGGCTCATCGCGTCCTTTCCGGGAAGGCACGGCGGGCGTTTTTTCGCCGCAATGCGGTGTCACGGAACGCTACACTTGTTGAATCCGCCTGTTCCGTTTCGATGCAACGGCCGGCGGGGCGGCCTTCGCCGGTGCGGATCGGGTTCGGTTCCGCGCGTATGCCGCGGTTCCGGTCCGCGGCGGGCGGGCTGGCACGAATCCTGTATCGCATGGACGGGTATCGGATTGCCGACGGGCGTCCGAATATCGGACTTCCCGCCCTTGGGGGGCCGAACATTTCTACGAGGAGAAGATGAATGGCGAAGATCGATCGGATGATGGTGGGCGAGTCCCTTGTCGGCGACGGCAACGAAGTGGCGCATATCGACCTGATCCTGGGGCCGCGCGGCAGCGCTGCGGAAACCGCTTTCGCGCATACGCTGACCAACAACAAGGACGGCTTCACCTCGCTGCTCGCGGTGGTGGCACCCAACCTGCTGTGCAAGCCGGCCACCGTCATGTTCAACAAGGTCACGATCAAGGGTGCCAAGCAGGCGGTGCAGATGTTCGGCCCGGCGCAGCGCGCGGTCGCGCTGGCGGTGGCGGACAGCGTCGAGGACGGCACCATTCCGGCCGATGAGGCCGACAACATCTTCGTCTGCGTCGGCGTGTTCATCCACTGGATGGCGGAGGACGACGCCAAGATCCAGGAGTACAACTACCGCGCGACGCGCGAGGCGATCAAGCGTGCGGTGACGGGCGAACCGTCCGCCGCCGAAGTGCAGGCGAAGAAGGGCAGTTCCGCCCACCCGTTCGCGGCCAAGTGAAGAGCCGGTGCCGCGCGCTGCCGCGGCACCGCGGCGAAAGAAAGCCGAAGCGGCGCTTCGGCTTTCTTTTTTCTGCGGCGGGGCGCACGCCGGGGCATTGGCCGGCGGGGCCGCGCGGCGTCAGCGGCCGCGGCCGCCGGGCACCATGCCCGAGGCCAGCAGGCTCAGCACTTCGGCGTCGCGCCGCGGCGCGGCGGGTTCGCGGTGGGCGCGGCGGCGCTCGATCAGCACGCCCACGCCTTCCACGTCGTCGAACTTGCGCGGCTTGGTGATGCCCACCCGCACCCAGTGCGCGCCGAAACGGCCCAGCAGCAGGTTGGCGACCCCTTCGGCGAAGGCTTCGAGCAACTGGTGGCGGTGATGCCGCAGCAGTTCGCGCAGGGCGCCGCGTACTTCGCCGTAGTCGATCGTGTCGCCGATGCGGTCGGTGTCGCATGCCAGGCTGCGCGGCACGCCGGCCGCGAGGTCGATGCGCAGCGGCTGGGGGCGGTCGAGTTCATCATGGTGGATGCCGATGACGGTCTCGCCGACGAAGCCGTGGATGAAGATGACGTCCAGCGGCGCCTCGCCGCCGCGGCCGGCGGGCGCCGGGTCCACCGGGAAGAAATGCGGCATCGGCTGGCTGGCGGGGATGTTGGTCACTGTGGGCTCCTGGCGGGTGGGTGCGGGCGGCGGATGTTCTCAGACCTTCGGCTCTTTAGCGAGAAACGGGCCAGGGCTTGCGGCGGAGGGGGCGGCATGGGCATGCTTGTTGCCTCCGTACGAAGCTCCCTCGCCGCCGCGGCCCATTCCGCGGGTTTCCCGAGGGAGGAATCCTGCCCCGGCGAACGCGCCCGTGCGCCACGGGCACGCAAGCCAGCACCCAGAGACACCGCCGGAACCCATCGATGCCGCGACGAAAGCCCGATTCGGACGAACTGCACCCCACCGGCGGCACGGCCGGCGATTTCCGCCGCCGCAGCCGCTTCGCGTGGGCGGTGACCGGCTCCGGCCATCATCTGGTGGAGTGCATGGAACTCGCCTTCCGCCTGCCGGATCTGGATCTCTTCCTGTCGGCGGCGGCCGAGGAGGTGCTGCCGCTGTACGACTACCGCATCGATGCGCTGAAGGTGCGCTGCCGGGTGTTCCGCGACAGGACGGCAAGCTCGGTGCCGGTCGGCATGCTCTACGACGACATCTACCACACCGTGGTGATCGCGCCCGCCACCAGCAACACCGTGGCGAAGTGCGCCTTCGGCATCTCCGACACGCTGCCCACCAACATCTTCGCCCAGGCCGGCAAGCTGGAGATTCCGGGCATCGTGCTGGCCTGCGACACGCAGCCGGTGGTCGTGACCCCGAGCCCGCGCGAGTGGGTGGAACTCAAGCCGCGCAACATCGAACTCCAGAACGTCGAACGGCTGCGCGCCGTCGATCACGCGGTGGTGGTCGAGGACCCGCAGGCGCTGCAGCGGGCGCTGCAGGCGCGGCTGGACGAACTCGGTCTGGCATGGAACACATCGTCTTCCTGACCGGCCGCCTGGCGCAGCGCAACCTGGAAAAGGTTCTGGCCGGCATGCAGCCGCCGTCATTCACCTGGGAAGTGCGCGAGATCGGCCTGCAGGTCGCCGGCCTGATGACGGCCGACATGATCCGCCGCCGCGTCGAGGCGCCGGTGCGGGCGGACCGCATCATGGTGCCGGGACGCTGCCGCGGCGACCTCGATGCGCTGTCGGCGCATTTCGGCCTGCCGGTGGAGCGCGGGCCGGAAGAGCTGAAGGACATTCCGCGCCACTTCAATCGCGCGGCGCAGCATGCGGACCTGTCGGCCCACGACATCCGCATCTTCGCCGAGATCGTCGATGCGCCCCGGCTGGCGGTGCCCGCCATCCTGGCAAGAGCGCGGGTGCTGGCAGCCGACGGCGCCGACGTGATCGACATCGGCTGCCTTCCGGCCACGCCCTTCGGCCATCTCGAGGAAGTGGTGGCGGCGCTGAAGGCGGAGGGCTTTTGCGTCAGCGTCGACTCCATGGATGCGCAGGAACTGCTGCGCGGCGGCCGCGTCGGCGCCGACTACCTGCTCAGCCTCACCGTCGACACGCTGTGGCTGGCCGACGAGACCGACGCCGTGCCGGTGCTGATCGCGCGCGGGCTGCAGGACGAAGCCTCGCTCCATGCCGCGGTCGACGCCATGCTGCGCAAGGGCAGGCCCTTCCTCGCCGACGCCATCCTCGACCCCATCCCCTTCGGTCTGCTCGCCTCGCTGTGCCGCTACCAGCGCCTGCGCGAGCGCTATCCCGGCATCGACATCATGATGGGGGTGGGCAACGTCACCGAACTGACCGAGGCCGACACCAGCGGCATCAACGCGGTGCTGTTCGGCATCGCCGCCGAGCTGCGCGCCGGCGCGGTGCTGACCACGCAGGTCAGCGGCCATGCGCGGCGCGCGGTGAAGGAGGCGGACGTGGCGCGGCGCGTCATGTACGCCGCGCGCGAGCACCAGTCGCTGCCCAAGGGCTACACCGACGAATTGATGACGGTGCATGCCAAGCGCCCCTTCCCCGACAGCGACGCCGAGATCGCCGAGACGGCCGCCGCGGTGCGCGACCCGAACTTCCGCGTGCAGGTGTCGGACTCCGGCCTGCACGTGTACAACCGCGACGGCATCCGCCGCGGCACCGACCCCTTCGCGCTGTGGCCGCAACTCGGCCTGGACGGCGATGCCGGCCACGCCTTCTACATGGGCGTGGAACTGGCCCGCGCCGAGATCGCCTGGACGCTGGGCAAGCGCTACGCGCAGGATCAGCCGCTGGATTGGGGCTGCGCCGCCGCCCGCCAGGCCCAGGACTTGCTGCATCAATGCGCACCGGGGCCGACGAAGAAGAGCCGCGGCGCCCATCCGCAGCCGCGTGCGGAGGCCGCGCCGGGCGAGGCGCCCGCGACGCCGCCCGCCAGCAAGGAAACCGAACCCGATGCCGATGATCTTTGAAACCCTGGTGACGACGCAGTCCGCCGCCGGCGCGGTGCATCTGGCGCCGATGGGCGTGCGCTACGAAGGCGGCGAGGTGGTGCTGATGCCGTTCAAGCCCTCGGCCACGCTGGACAACATCCTCGCCACCGGCTGCGCGGTGCTGAACCTGACCACCGACGTGCGCGTGTTCGCAGGCTGCGTCACCGGGCGGCGCGACTTCGCCACCGTGCCGCTGGCGGATTTCGCCGGCCGGCGGCTGGCAGGTGCGCTGGCCCACGTCGAACTCGAACTGCTGCGCCACCGGGACGACGCGCTGCGCCCGGTGCTTTGCATGGCGCGCCGGCGCGAGGTCACCCACGCCGCCTTCGCCGGCTTCAACCGCGCGCAGGCGGCGGTGATCGAAGGCGCGGTGCTGGTGAGCCGGCTCGGCATGCTGCCGCGCGACAAGGTGGAGCGCGAGATGGGCTACCTGCAGATCGCCATCGACAAGACCGCCGGCCCGGCCGAGCTGGAAGCCTGGCGCTGGCTCGTCGAGGCGGTGGAGCGGCACCGCGGCGGCCCGTCGGCGGAGGCGGCGTGATGCGGATGCTCGTCAGCGTGCGCGACGGTGCCGAAGCGCTGTGCGCCGCCGGCGCCGGCGCGGACTTCATCGACCTCAAGGAACCGGCGGCCGGCGCGCTGGGCGGGCTCGCGCCGGCGCGCATCCGCGACATCGTCGCCGTGCTGCGCGCCCGGCATCCCGGCACGACGATCAGCGCGACCATCGGCGACGTTCCGGTAGACGACGGCGAGACCATCCTGCGCCGGGTGGATGAGGTGGGCGGCTGCGGGGTCGACCTGGTCAAGGTGGGCGTGCCCGGCTGCGGCGGTCCGGCGGCGCGCATGCTGCTGCGCCGGCTCGGCGCCGCGGCATGGCCGGTGGTGCCGGTGTTCCTGGCCGACGACGGCATCGACGGCGAGCTGTTCGGCGCCGCCTGTGCCCGGCCTTTTCCCGCGCTGATGCTCGACACGCAGGGCAAGTCCGCCGGCAGCCTGTTCGACTTCGTGGCGATGCCGGAGCTTGCCGCGCTGATCCGCCTCGCGCGCGCGGCCGGCAAGCCGGTCGGCCTCGCCGGTGCGCTGCGCGAGCCCGATCTGCCCGGCCTCCTGGCACTGCAGCCGGATTTCGCCGGCTTTCGCAGCGCGGTGTGCGACGGCGCGCGCACCGGCACGCTGGCCGGCGAAAAGGTCCGCGCGCTGCGCAAGGCGCTGTGCGACGGCCATGCGCAGGCTGTCGCGCCGGCGGCCGGGGGGCGTCCGGCCGAGTTGCAGCAAGCGCCGTAGGAGCCGGCAGCAACGGTTCGACTGCCGCCCTCCCGGCTCGGGTGGCTGCCGGCGTCGCCCATGGCTGGAGGCTGCGGTCGTCGGGTGGGGCGTCCGTTCCGCTGCGTCCCGCCCGGTCCGCCGGGGCGGGTCCGTGCCGCCGCACCGCTCCGGCCGGCTGCCAGGGGAACGCGCCGCGCCCTACGACAGCTCGTCGTGCCCGTGCTCGCCGCACAACGCCGCGCGCAGCGTTTCGGCGCCGCCGCGTTCGAGCAGGGTGATGCGGCCGCGCGTCTCGCGGGCCAGCGCGGGAAAGCGCCGGTCGACGATGCCGGCGGCAGACAGCGCGTCCCAGTCCGCCGAGGCGGGCAGGGAGCAGGATTTCACCAGGATCACCCGCCCGGCATCGAGCCGGCCGCCGAGCCACAGTGCCAGACTGTCGGAGGTGACGTCCCAGCTCGTCAGCGCATCGGCCTCGTCGCGCAGCAACTCGAAGGGCTGCCAGATCGCGGCGCGGCCGGCAGCCAGCGCGGTGCGGATCTCCGGCACGCTGCGGGCGAGGACCAGCGCCGGACACAGGCCGTGCAGCAACTGGCCGAACTGCGCCATGCCGAGCACCGCCATGTTGTGCGCGGCCACGTCGTCCAGCGGCCAGACGGCCTGCGCCGCGCGCGCCGCATCGGCGAACGGGCCGCCGCCGGGGATGACGGCGACGCGTCCGCCGCCATGGGCGGCGATGATCCCGAGCCAGGAGGGCAGCAGCGGATCGCGTGCGAGACTGCCGCCGAGCTTGACGACCCAGCTCACCGGCCGGTCCTCCTGCCGCCATGCGACGGCCGGCCGGCCTTGCACTGCCGGTGGCCCGTTCCGCAGGCGCAAAGCGGTGTCTCCGGCTCCATCCTCCATGGGGAGGATGGGCGCTCCTTCCGGGCGGTCTGGATGGCGGGGCTCACTGGACCTGCGGTGTGAGTGCCTCCGGGCGGCCGTGCGGGGGCACTCATGGAACCTGGCGGCCGAACAGCACGGCGACCGCCACGCTCGGCGCGCAGGTCGCCACCCACTTGCGGCAGCCGGGGGCGGCGTCGATCAGTGCGTCGAACGGCAGGAAGGGCCGTCCCAGGCGTTCGGCCAGTGCGCGCGCCAGGAACAGGCCGCAGCCGGCGCCGACGACCGGCACCGCGGTGGCCGGGCCTTCCGCCGCATCGCGGGCAGGCGGGTGGTCGCCCGTTTGCGCGCCAAGGCGCGAGGCGGGCTGCGGGAAGAGGCGGTCGACGCGGCGCAGGTTGCGGGCGATCTCGGCGACCATGGCATGCCGCCAGCCGTGCGCGAGGTCGTGCCAGTCGGCCGCGGCGGCCTCGCGTGCGTCGCGGCCTATCATGCGTGCCAGCCGCTGGCAGGTGGCGGCGGGGTCCTTGCCGCCGCCGTCGGCGGGCGGGTACTGGTCGTGGTCGGGGTCCAGCTCGCCGGTGAGCCGGAAGACGTCGGCGGTGGTGGCGAAGAACTCGTTCATGACGTTGCCGGGCGTGCCGCGGAAGGCGATGCGGCGCGCCACCGCACACAGCGGGGTGCGCACCACGCCCAGGTAAACCAGTTCGCCCGTCCGCAGGCGCGCGGCGTCGGTGCGCCCGGCGGGCGACGGATGGCCGGCGATGACGGGGATGAGGTCGGTGGTGGTGCTGCCGATGTCCACCAGCAGGGCATCGGGCCGGCCCAGTCCGACCATCTGCGCGGTGGCGAGCCAGTTCGCCGAGGCAATGCGATCCCAGCAGCCGGCGACCTCGTCCGCCCCCGTCCAGCCGTCCTCGCCGGCGAAGAAACGGACGCCGGGGCCGAGCCGCTCCGCCAGCCGCCCGGCGATCTCCAGCACCCCGGCCTCGCGGTTCGGAAACAGGTCGGCCATCTCCGCCGTCATCGTCACCGCGTGGCGCGCCGGCCCGAAGGCCGGCCAGCGCTCGCGGGCGGCGGCGATCGCCGCGTCCAGATGCGCGAGCCCCTGCCACATCGGCGCCGGCCATTGCACGATGTCGGCGACGCGGCCGCCGGCCAGCAGGCAGGCTTTGACGTGCGCGCCGCCGACGTCCCAGCCGATGACGGGGGACGCGGCGGACGACGTGGTGCCGGCACCTGCGCTCACCGGGACGTCCACCCGTCCGGGCAGGGGAAAGCACCCGCCGCATTGCCGCCGGAGGGTTGCGCGGCCGCCGCGCTGCGGGTATCGGAGGCGAGGATCCCGGCGGCGAGGTTGCGGCCGATGCGGGCGGACAGGCCGACGTAGGCGCAGGTCGGCCGCGGGTTGATCTCGATGACCACCGGCTGGCCGCCGGACGTCCACACCAGGTCGATGCCGACGAATCCGGCCAGCCCGGGCACTGCCGCATGGACGGCGTGCGCCAGCTCGCCGAGCACCCGGCCACGTGCGCCGCCGGGCGCCTCGATGCCGACGTCCACGCCGTGGTAGCCCAGCTTGCCGTCCGCGCCGAGGCGGATGCGCTGGCGGTTGATGCACAGCAGTTCGGCTCCGCGGCTGCCGCACAGCAGGGACAGGCTCAGCGGCTCGCCGTCGACCCAACGCTCCAGCGCGAACGGCCGCCCGCTTGCCGCATGCGCCGTGAATGCGGCGCGGGCGGCGTCGAAGCCGGCATGGCGGCGCGTATCCTGCGCGCCGGCGCCGTCGTCGGGCTTGACGATCCAGGCGCCATCCGGATGCGGCCTTGCCTCGCCAGGCTGCCAGCCGTCCGGTACGGCGATGCCGTGGGCGGCGAGCCGCATGCGGGTCGCCGTCTTGCTGCCGCACAGCGCGATGGCACCGGCATCGCAGCCGGCCCAGCGCGCGGGGCCGACCGCGCGGCACAGCCCGGCGAGGATGCCGTCGGTCTCGGGGGCGACGACCCACACCCGGTCGAAGCCCGGCGAGACCCGCGCGAGAAAGGCGGCCGGCGTCTCGTCCGGCATCGCGCGCAGCGTGGCGCAGCCCGGGGCCGCGGAGCGTGCGGATGGCGCGCGGGCGGCATCCGAGCTACGCGGCGGGCATGCGGCGCCGTGCCGTACGGGGCGTTCGTGCGCGGTGTCGCGGCCCTCCGGTGAGGCTGCGGCCGCCGGCAGCGGAAACGGCGCGGCCGCGCTGTCGGCCACGCAGACCCGGTATCGCCCTGCCGCCAGCAGGTCGGCAGCGATCGCGTCGCGCATGGCGATGCCCTGCAGCAGCAGCGGCTCGCCCGCATCGCCGTCGTCGGGCGGCACGCCATGGCCGCCGGTGGATGCGCCGGTGCTAAGCTGCACGCCCGCTCCGGCGGCGCTGATGAATTCGTAGACGAGGATGCGTGGGAGCGGTCGTTCAGTCATGGTCATGCAAATCATACCGGTAGTGGATCTGATGAAAGGGCAGGTGGTGCGCGCGGTGCGCGGCCTGCGCGGCGAGTACCGGCCGGTCGTGTCCGCGCTGTGCGCCGGCAGCGATCCGGTGCGGGTGGCGCAGGCGCTGTGCGGCTATGCCGGCGCCGATACGCTGTACGTGGCCGACCTCGACGCGCTGACGGGCGGCACGGCGCAGGCGGCGGTGATCCGCGACCTGCTCGCCGCGCTGCCGGGGGTGAGTCTCTGGCTGGATGCGGGCTTTGCCGATGCGGCCGCGTTCGACAGGCTGCGCGACGTGCTCGGCGAGGATGGAGCAAGAGTCGCGCCGGTTTTCGCCAGCGAGGCGCTCGCCACGCCCGGGGCCGCGTGCGCCAGCCTGGCGGACAGGTCCGGCGCCATCCTGTCGCTGGACCGCCGCGGCGGGCGGAGGATGGACCCGGCCGGTTGCTGGGACCGCCCCGAAATCTGGCCGGAGCGGGTGATCGTCATGACGCTGGATCGCGTGGGCTCGTTCGACGGGCCGGACCTCGGGACGCTGCGCGACTGCGCCCGCCGCGCGCCGCGGGTGACGCTGATCGGCGCCGGAGGCATCCGCGACGAGGCCGATCTGCGCACTGCGCAGGCGGCGGGCGCCAGCGCCTGGCTGACCGCTTCGGCGCTCCACGACCGCCGCATCCCGCCGCGTGCGCCAGCGGCGGGGCAAGGCACGGATTGAGAGCCCGCCCCGTTGGCACACGATTTGCAATGGAGAGCGCCATGAACGCCTCTACCCAAGCCCCGAATCCGGCCTCGACCGGCGGTTCGCCGCAGGACTGGACCTGTCCGTTCTGTTCGCTGCTGTGCGACGGCTTCGGTGTCGAAGTCCGGCAGGGCAGCCTGCGGCTGGTCGGCAGCGACTGTTCCAAAGCGGTACAGGCGCTGGCGGGTTTCGATGCGCCGCGCCCGGCTCCGGCCCTGGTGGACGGCCGGCCCGTCGCCGCCGAAGCCGCGCTCGATGCCGCCGCGGATAGGCTGGCCACCTGCCGCCTGCCGCTGTTCGGCGGCCTCGCCACCGACGTTGCCGGCATGCGCGCGCTGTACCGCCTGGCCAACGCCGGCGGCGCCATCCTCGACCACGCCCGCGGCGACGCGCTGATGCACGTGCTGCGCGCGCTGCAGGACCGCGGCCAGATGTTCTCGACGCTGGCCGAGATCCGCAACCGCGCCGACCTCGTCGTCTGCATCGGCACCGATGCGGCGACCGGCTTTCCCGAGTTCTTCCGCCGCTCTGCGCCGGTGGAAGGGGCCGGTTTCGCACGGCGCGTCGTCTTCGTCGGCGCGCAGCCGCCGGCCGCGCCCGGGCTGGAGGGGCTGCAGGTGCAGCACCTGGACCCGGCGGGGGACCTGTTCGATACCGTCGCGATGCTGGCGGCGCTGGTCGATGAGCACCGGCCGCCCGCGCCCGACGCCGCGCTGGCGGATCTGGCGCAGATGATGCGTGCCGCCCGCTACTGCGTGGTGGTGTGGGAGCCGGGCCGCCTGCCGCCGCAGGGGGCGCTCATCGCCGAGGCGTTGCTGCGCATCGTGATGTCGCTCAACCGCGGGACGCGCGCTGGAGCCTTCATCCTCGGCGGCGCCGACGGAGCGCAGACGGCCAATGCGGTCACCACCTGGATGTCCGGCCTGCCGCTGCGCACCCGCGTCGGGCCGCACGGCGTCGATCACGATCCGCTGCAGTACGCCACCGCGCGGCTGCTGGAAGAGGGCGCGGTCGACCTGCTGCTGTGGGTCGCGAGTCTGGGACCGGACCTCGGGCCGCCGGCGACGTCGCTGCCGCGCATCGTGCTCGGCCATCCGGCCCTGGCGGCAGCCTGCGGCGGCAGGGGCGTCGTCTTCATCCCGGTGGCCACCCCCGGCGTCGGCGCCGGGGGTCACATGTTCCGTGCCGACGGCGTGGTGACGCTGCCCGTGCGCGCCGTGCGCGACGACGGCCTGCCGACGGTGGCGGACGTCGCCGCGGCGCTGGAAGCGCGCCTCGCCCTGCGCCGCCTGGCCGCGGAGGGGACGCCGTGAGCGCACTGTTTTGCACCTGCGGAACGGGTCGGCCGTGCAAGGCCGCCCCGCCGCCGCGCAGCGACGGGAGGGCGATCCGGTGAGCACGATCCGGCTCAAGGGCGGCAGGGTGTATGACCCGGCCAACGGCGTTGATGGCGAGGTGCGCGACGTCGGCATGCGCGATGGCCGCATCGTCGCGCTGGATGCGCAGGAACGCGCCGACCATGAGTACGACGTTTCCGGCTGCGTGGTGATGGCCGGCGGCATCGACCTGCATACCCACATCGGCGGCGGCAAGGTGAACCTCGCGCGCATGATGCTGCCCGAGGACCACCGCGCCAACCGCGAGCGCGACTCGATGCTGGAACTGGCCTCGGGCGGCTGCTGCACCCCCGGCACGCTGGAGACCGGCTACCGCTACGCGCAGATGGGCTATACCGCCGCCTTCGAGCCGGCGATGCTGGCGGCCAACGCGCGCCACGCCCACATGGAGATGGGCGACACGCCCATCCTGGACCACGGCGCCTACGTGATGCTGGGCAACGAGGAACTGTTCCTCGAGATGCTGGCGCGCGGCGAGGATTTCGAGCGCATCCGCGACTACGTCGCCTGGTCCATCGACGCCAGCAAGGCGATGGGCGTGAAGGTGGTGAACCCGGGCGGCATCTCCGCCTTCAAGTTCAACCAGCGCAAGCTCGACGTCGACGAGAACCATGCGCACTGGCAGGTCAGCCCGCGCCGGGTGGTGAATACGCTGGCACGGGCACTGTTCGAACTGGGCGTGCCGCATCCGCTGCACATCCACGCCAGCAACCTCGGCGTGGCGGGCAACATCGAATCCACGCTGGCCACCATCGATGCGCTCGACGGCCTGCCCGGCCACCTGACGCACATCCAGTTCCACAGCTACGGCAGGGAAGGGCCGAAGAAGTTTTCGTCGGCCACGCGGCAGCTCATCGACAAGGTCAGGGCGTCGCCGAACGTCAGCATCGACGTCGGGCAGATCATCTTCGGCCAGACGGTGACGGCCTCCGGCGACACCATGCGGCAGTTCGCCAACGCCGGCCTGGGCAGCCCGCGCAAGTACGTCGGTGGCGACATCGAGTGCGACGCCGGCTGCGGCGTGGTGCCCTTCCGCTACCGCGAGCAGAGCTATGTGAACGCGCTGCAGTGGGCGATCGGGCTGGAGATCTTCCTGCTGATGGACGATCCCTGGCGGGTGGTGCTGACCACCGACCATCCCAACGGCGGACCGTTCACCAGCTACCCGCACCTCATCAGGCTGCTGATGGACAAGTCGTTCCGCGACGGGCAGCTCGCGCGCCTGCATCCCGACGTGGCGGCGTCGGTCGACCTGCGCGAGATCGGCCGCGAACTGAGCCTGTACGAGATCGCGATCATGACCCGCGCCGCGCCGGCGCGCCTGCTCGGCCTTGCCGACCGCGGCCAGTTGGGCGTCGGCGCCGCGGCCGACGTCGCGGTGTATCGCGAGGACGCCGACCGCGAGGCAATGTTCGCGACGCCCGAGTACGTGTTCAAGGACGGACGGCTGGTCGCGCGCAAGGGCCGCATCGAGGCGGTGCCGGTGGGCGGCACGCACTTCCTCGAGACCGAATTCGATGCGGGCATCGAGAAGACCATCGCACGGTACGCCGAACGCCACCTCAGCGTGAGCTACCGCAACGCCAGGATAGGCCGCGACGAACTGTGCTCGTGCGCCAACGGCGGCGCGCTGCTGGCGTGCAAGGTACACGGCAGGAGGAACGGATGAGCGCGCAGCCGGACGCGATGCCGGGCGCGCTGGTGCGCAACGGCGTGACGATAGACCCGACCTTCGCCGAAGCCTTTCCGATGAAGGCGACGAGGGTGCTGATCACCGCGCACGACGAGACCTGGGCACGCCACGCCGCGGTGTCGATGACCGGCTTCGCCACCTCGGTGATCGCCTGCGGCTGCGAGGCCGGCATCGAGCGCATGCTGGCGCCGGACGAAACGCCGGACGGCAGGCCCGGCGCGTCGGTGCTGCTGTTCTCGATGTCCGGCAAGGAGCTTGCCAGGCAGCTCGAACGCCGCGTCGGCCAGTGCGTGCTGACCTGCCCGACCACCGCGATCTACGCCGGGCTGGAAGAGGGCGAGCCGGTCGCGCTGGGGCGGAATCTGCGCTTCTTCGGCGACGGCTGGCAGATCTCCAAGATGATCGACGGCAGGCGCTACTGGCGGGTGCCGGTGATGGACGGCGAGTTCGTCGCGCAGGAGACGACCGCGGTGGTGAAGGCGGTGGGCGGCGGCAACCTGCTGCTGCTGGCGCGCGATACCAGCACCGCGCTGGCCGGCGCACAGGCGGCGGTCGAGGCGATGCGGGCGGTGCCCGGCGTGATCATGCCCTTCCCCGGCGGCGTGGTGCGTTCGGGCTCCAAGGTCGGCAGCAAGTATGCGTCGCTGATGGCGTCCACCAACGATGCCTTCTGCCCCGCGCTGATCCCGCTGGCGAAGAGCACCGAGCTGGATGCGCAGACCCGCTGCGTGATGGAGATCGTCATCGACGGGCTGACCGAGGCCAACGTCGCGGCGGCGATGGGCGCCGGCGTCGAAGCGATCGTCGCACGGGGCGCCGCGGCCGGGGTGACGCGGATTTCCGCCGGCAACTACGGCGGCAAGCTCGGGCCTTTCCATTTCCATCTCCACCGGCTGCCGGGCATGGAGGGGCGGGCATGAGCGCGGCCTCGGGTTTCCGCCTGCGCCTGCGGGCGCAGCCCGCCTTCCGGGTGGATATGAGTCCGGTGCTGCCCGCCGCCCTGGCCGGCAGCAGCGCCGCCGACGTCGCGCGCATCGCACTGCGCCACGGCAACGATCACCTCGCGCTGGGCGAACTGTTCGACGTCGGCGCCCTGGAAACCGGCGCGCCCGAAGTGCGCCTGGAGGGCGACCTGGCCCGCTTCGACCGCATCGGCCAGGGCATGGACGGCGGCCGCCTGAGCGTGGCCGGCAGCGTCGGCGACTACCTGGGCGCCGCCATGCGCGGCGGCGGGATCGCGGTGGATGGGTGCGCCGGGCATCTGGCGGCCTGCGAGATGGCCGGAGGCCGGCTGGAGGTGCGCGGCGACGTCGGCGACTTCGCCGCCGGCGCATTGCCCGGCAGCATGGACGGCATGCGCGGCGGCACGCTGGTGGTGCGCGGCAATGCCGGCGCGCGCCTGGGTGACCGCATGCGGCGCGGCACGGTGCTGCTGCTGGGCGACGCGGGCGATTTCTGCGCCTCGCGCATGGTGGCCGGCACCATCGCGCTCGCCGGCCGCACGGGCGCCCACTGCGGCTACGGCATGCGGCGCGGCACGCTGGTGTTCTGCGGGCCGGCGCCGGAGGTGCCGGCGACTTTCGCCGGCACCGCGCACGACGTCCGCGTGTTCTGGGCCCTGCTGTCGCGCAGCCTCGCCGCGCAGGACGCCGCCTTCGCCGGCCTGGCGGCGCGCCGGCCGCAGCGCGTGGTCGGAGATCTCGCGGCCGACGGCAAGGGCGAGTGGCTGATCGCCGGCTGATCCGCCAGCCGCCGGCCTGCGCGGCGCGACGTCCGCAATCTTTCTTCCCCGGCCGGGCCCTACAATGCGGGCCTGGCCGGTTTCCAACACGTCTCTTCCGGAGTCTTCATGAGCAAGTACGTATTCCATGCCGGCGAAGCCACGGTGCTCGCCGCCGAAGGCCAATTCACCGATGCGATGCCCGAGATCCTGATCGGCCGCACCGACGGTCCGGTGGGGCAGGCTTTCGCCAACATGATGGCGCAGACCAAGGGCCACACCGCGATGTTCGCGATCCGCGCCTGCAACCAGATGGTGCGGCCGGCGACGATCACCGTGCCCAAGGTCACGCTGAAGGACATGGCCAACATCGAGCTGTTCGGCGGCGTGGTGCAGTCGGCCACCGCGGATGCGGTGCTGGACTGCGTGATCGAGGGCATCATCCCGAAGGATCTGGCCGACGACCTGTGCATCATCAGCCTGGTGTGGATCGACCCGTGCTGCGCGACCGATCCGAACCTCGACAAGAAGGACATGTACCGCACCAACTACGAGGCCACCCGGCTCGCCATCCGGCGCGCGCTCAACAACGAGCCCTCCATCGACGAACTGATCGCCAACCGCCACACGATCAGGCACGACTACGACGACTGGAGCTGAACGGCCTTTGCAGCCGGGCTTCCGGCACCCGATCGCATGGACTGCTTCGCACTGCTCGACGACTGCGCCGCCACCGCGGCGGAACCGGCGAGCCGCCTCTATACCGGCTTCGTCCGCGAATGCCGCTGCGACGACCCGGCGCGCCTGGACGAAGCCTGGGCGGAGGCGGACCGCGAGATCCGTGCCGGCCGCCACGCCGTGGTGCTGGCCGACTACGAATGGGGCGCGCGCCTGCTGCACGCCGGCGACGGGCGGCTCGCCCCGGCGCAGCATGGCGCGCTGTGCTTCCTGATCTTCTCGTCGCTGCGGCGGTTGTCCGCGGCCGGGGTCGACGCGTGGCTGGCGGCGAAGGAGGGCGGGCCGCAGCCGGCGGGCGGTGGCACGGTCGCCGGCCCGGCGCCCGCCGGCGTGCTCGACATCCGCCCCAGCGTGGACCGCGACGCCTTCCACCGCGCGATCGGGCGCATCCATGCCGCGATCCGCGAGGGCGAGACCTACCAGGTCAACTACACCTACCGGCTGGATTTCCGCGCCTTCGGGGCGCCCGCCAGCCTCTACCGGCGGCTGCGCGCGCGCCAGCCGGTGGCCTACGGCGCCTTCATCGCGCTGCCGCCCTCGCACGACGGGCCGACCCACATCCTGTCGTGTTCGCCGGAACTCTTCCTGTGCAACCGCGGCGGCCACCTTGAGGCCAGGCCGATGAAGGGCACCGCGTCGCGCGCCGGCGTGCCCGAAGGCGACAGCGAGATCGCGCGCATGCTCGGCGGCGACGCCAAGAACCGCGCCGAGAACCTGATGATCGTCGATCTCCTGCGCAACGACCTGGGCCGCATCGCGCGCACCGGCAGCGTGCGCGTGCCGGCGCTGTTCTCGGTCGAGTCCTATCCGACGGTGTTCCAGATGACGTCGACGATCTCGGCGGAACTGCCCGCCGACGCAGGCTTCGCCGACCTGCTGCGCGCCCTGTTTCCCTGCGGCTCGATCACCGGCGCGCCCAAGCACCGCACGATGCAGCTCATCGCCGAACTCGAAAGCACGCCGCGCGGCCTCTACACCGGCGGCATCGGCTGGATCGACGCGCCGGCCGCAGACCGGGCGGCGGCGTGCGGCGACTTCTGCCTGTCGGTGGCCATCCGCACGCTGACGCTGGACGCGCCGGCACAAGCCGGCATGCGCCCGGGGCGGCTGGGCATCGGCGCCGGCATCGTGATCGACAGCCGCGCCGACGACGAGTACGAGGAGTGCCGGCTGAAGGCGCGCTTCCTGACCGGGCTCGACCCCGGATTCGCCCTGTTCGAGACGATGCATGCGACGCGCGAGGCGGGCGTGCGCCATCTCGACCGCCACCTCGGGCGGCTGGCGGGCAGCGCGGAGGAACTCGGCTTCGCGCTGCCCGCCGCCGGCATCCGCGCCGCGCTGGATGCGCAGGTCGCCGCGCTGGCCGCCGGGCAGGCGTTCCGCGTGCGGCTGGCCCTGCACAAGGACGGGCATTTCGACATCGTCGTCGCGCCGCTCGACCCCTTGCCCGACGGGCCGGTGTCCCTGCTCGTCGCCGCCGAACCGGTGGACGGCGCCGATCCCCTGCTGCGCCACAAGACCACGCTGCGCGGGCGGTACGATGCCTCGGTAGCCGAGGCGGCACGCCGCGGTGCGTTCGACACGCTGTTCCACAACGGTGCCGGGGAACTGACCGAGGGCGGGCGCAGCAACGTGTTCCTGCTGGTCGACGGCGGCTGGGTCACGCCGCCGCTTGCCGCGGGCGTGCTGCCGGGGGTGATGCGCGGCGTGCTGCTCGAAGACCCGGCCCTGCGCGCACGCGAGGCGCGGCTGACGCTCGCCGACCTGTACCGCGCCGAGCGCATCGTGGTGTGCAATGCGTTGCGCGGAGCGCGCGAGGCGTGGCTGGCCGTGGAAGGGCGGAACAGTGACGCCTGAGCGGGAACTTGCGCTGTTCGACCTCGATTTCACGCTGGTCCCGTTCGACAGCGGCATGCAGTGGGTGCGCTTCCTGATGGCCGGCGGCATGCTGGAAGCCGGTTTCGACGATGCCTATCTCGCCCTGTGCCGGCGCTACGTGGCGGGGGAGGGCGATGCCGCGGCGCCGCACCGCTTCATGCTGGGCAGTCTGGCGCGCCTGCGGGCGGATGAACTTCCGGCGCTGCAGCGGCGCTTTGCCGCGACGCTGGCCGATGCCGTGCCCAAGGCCGCGCACGCGCTGGTGGCCGGGCATCGGACGGCGGGCCACGTGTGCTGCATCGTCACCGCCACGACGCGTGCGATCGCCGCGCCGTTCGCCGGGCTGTTCGGCATCGAGCACCTGATCGCCAGCGAGGCGCAGCGGGATTCCGGGGGGCGCCATACCGGCGAGATCAGCGGCGAACTGTGCCATGGCGTGGCCAAGGTCCGCCGCGTCGCCGGCTGGCTGCAGTCCCGGGGCGAGGACTGGTACGACTACCCGCGCACGACCTTCTATTCCGATTCCAGCAGCGACCTGCCGCTGCTCTCCGCGGTCAGCCATCCGGTCGCGATCCGCCCCGACGAGACCCTGCGCCGCCACGCGGCGCAGCAGGGCTGGCCGGTGTTCGACGACCTGCAGGCCCTGCATGCGGTGCGCGCGCGAAGCTGAACGTCTGCCGGGCAGGGCGGGTCAAAACTTGTGGCAGATCCTGCCTGGCGAGTTGCTTCAAACTGGTGCAGGTGCTAATTTTTGGCACATCATAAGAAAGATCTGAAACAGGTCTTGCACTGCGTCGCGGCAGACGACGAGGGAAGGAGGAGGTGGGTGTTGCTCCAGCCTAAGGATTCGCGGGATCACGCCATCGTGATCGCGCGCCAGAAGTTCTTCGACGACGGCATCGTTCCGGAAAGCGACGTTTCGCCGGTGATCCTGCGTTCGTGGCAGCGCTGCCGGGACAGCGGCCTGAACCATCTGGACAGCCGGCCGTTGGACCCTGTCGGGCGCCTGCAACTGGCGGAATCCCGCGAGCGCAACGGCACGCTGCTGGCGCATGCGGGCGGCGTGATGGAGCACGTGTTCGACCAGATCCGGGCGTCGGGCAGCATGGTCATGCTGGCCGACGTGGATGGCACGATCATCCACAGCCTGGGCGACCCGTCCTTCGTCGACCGGGCGGGGCGCGTCGCGCTGCAGGCGGGGGCGTGCTGGAGCGAGAAGCTGCGCGGCACCAACGGCATCGGCACCGCGATCGAGGACCGCATGGCGGTGGAAGTGCTGGGCTCCGAGCACTATCTCGACCGCAACGGCTTTCTCACATGCAGTGCGGCGCCGATCTTCGGCACCGACGGCGAACTGGTCGGCGTACTCGACATCTCGGGCGATTTCCGCAACCCGCAGCGCCACACGCTCGGGCTGGTGCGCCTGTCGGTGCAACTGCTCGAGAAGCGCCTGTTCGAGGCCTGCTTTCCGAACGACATCCTCATCGCCTTCCATCCGCGGCCCGAATACCTCGGCAGCTTGCAGGAAGGGCTGCTCGCGCTCGGCGCCGACGGCTCCATCCTCGGCGCCAACGGCGCCGCGCGCGAATGGCTCGCGCGGGCGCGCCGCGGTGCGCCGGTATCGAGCTTCGCCAGTTTTTTCAAGATCGGTTTCGGTGCCATCCTCGACCGCGCGTCGATGGCGCCCAACGCCCTGCTCAAGCTCGATCTGCGGGAGGGCGGCGAGATTTACCTGCAGGTGCGCTCGCTGCGTCCGCTGATGGTGGCGAACCCGCACATGCAGGCGATGGCGCCCTCGGCTGCGGCCGTTCCGGCGGTCGCGGAGGCGCGCCCGAAGGCGCCCGCGGCCGGTGGCGCCGGGCGCAGCGCGGATGTGTCGCTCTCCAGCCTCGCCATCGGCGACGAGCGCCTGCAGCGTGCGCTGGACCGCGCGATGCGCATCGAGGGCAAGGGAATCCCGCTGCTGATCCAGGGCGAATCCGGCGTCGGCAAGGAACTCTTCGCGCGCGCCTTCCACAACAGTGGGCCGCGGGCGGACGGTCCCTTCGTGGCGGTCAATTGCGCGGCGATCCCGGAGAACCTGATCGAATCGGAACTCTTCGGCTACGTCGGCGGCGCCTTCACCGGCGCGCGGCGCGAGGGCAGCATCGGCAAGGTGCAACTGGCGCACGGCGGCACGCTGTTCCTCGACGAGATCGGCGACATGCCGCTGGCGATGCAGACCCGCCTGCTGCGCGTGCTGCAGGAACGCTGCGTGACGCCGGTCGGGTCGACGAAATCGCTTCCGGTCGATATCTCGCTGGTGTGCGCCACCCACCACGCGCTGCGCGAAGCGGTGGCGGCAGGCGAGTTTCGCGAGGACCTCTACTACCGCATCAACGGCCTCACCGTCACGCTGCCGCCGCTGCGCGAGCGCAGCGACATCCGCGCGCTGGTGCAGTCGATCTTCGATGTGGAGCTGGAGGAGGTCCGGCGCTCCGGCGTGTCGATCGGCGAAGAGGTCATGGGCTTCTTCGAGCGCTACGCCTGGCCCGGCAACATCCGCCAGTTGCACAACGTCCTGCGCCTCGCGGTGGCGCTGATGGACGAGGACGAGGACGAACTGTGCGCCATCCACCTGCCGGAGGATCTGTTCGGCAGCGAGCCGTTCGATCATGCACCGTCGTCTGCGCGCAGCGCCGCCGCCGTGGAGCTTGCTGCCGCCGACGCCGCGCCGGCGGCCGAGGGCGGGCGCCTGAAGGCCGAGCCGCGCAGCCTCGACGAGATCAAACTGGAGGCCATCACCTCGGTGATGCGCGAAGTCGGCGGCAACATCTCCGCCGCTGCGCGCCGGCTGGGGGTCAGCCGCAACACCTTGTACCGCAAGCTCGGCCGCATGCACTGACCGCCCCTCCTCCGCCGGCCCGGTGGTGCGATAATCGCCGCTGTTCCACATCAGGCAAGGAAGGGAAATGATCAAGGTTGGCGTTGTAGGCGGGACGGGTTACACCGGCGTGGAACTGCTGCGGCTGCTGTCGCGCCATCCGCAGGTCGAACTGGTCGCGATCACGTCGCGCGGCGAGGCGGGCATGGCGGTGTCGGACATGTTTCCGAGCCTGCGCGGCAGGGTGGGGCTGAAGTTCGTCACGCCGCAGGATGCCGCGCTCGACAAGTGCGATGCGGTGTTCTTCGCAACGCCCAACGGTATCGCGATGCAGCAGGCGGCCGGGCTGGTTGCGGCCGGCGTACGCGTCATCGACCTCGCGGCGGATTTCCGCATCAGCGACATCGCCGAATGGGAGAAGTGGTACGGCATGACGCACGCCGCGCCCGACCTCGTAGCCGAGGCGGTGTATGGCCTGCCCGAAACCAGCCGCGAGCAGATCCGCACGGCGCGCGTGCTCGCCAACCCCGGTTGCTATCCGACCTCGGTGCAACTCGGCTTTCTGCCGCTGGTCGAGGCGGGCGTGGTGGATCTCGCGCACCTGATCGCCGATGCCAAGTCGGGCGTGTCCGGCGCCGGCCGCAAGGCGGAGGTGCCCACGCTGTTCTCCGAGTCGGCCGACAGTTTCAAAGCCTACGGCGTGTCGGGCCACCGCCACCTGCCCGAGATCCGCCAGGGTCTGACGCGCTTCGCCGGACAGCCGGTGGGGCTCACCTTCGTGCCGCATCTCACGCCCATGATCCGCGGCATCCACGCCACCCTGTACGCGCGCCTGACGAAGGACGTCGACCTGCAGGCGCTGTACGAACAGCGTTTCGCCGGCGAGCCTTTCGTCGACGTGATGCCGCAGGGCAGCCACCCCGAAACGCGTTCAGTGCGCGCTTCCAACATGTGCCGCATCGCGGTGCATCGTCCGCAGGGCGGCGACACGGTGGTGGTGCTGTCGGTCATCGACAACCTGGTGAAGGGGGCTGCCGGCCAGGCGGTGCAGAATCTCAACATCATGTTCGGCATCGAGGAGAGCACCGCGCTCGACATCGTGCCGGTCAGCCCATGACGGGAACTTGTCCTGCCCGGAACAATCAGATTTTGACGATAAAGGGGCGGATGGCGCATCATCCGCCCATACCCCCTGCAGAGGAGAAAATATGAGCGCTGTAGCCGAAACCCCCGAAATTCTCGTCTTTACCGAC
Source organism: Thauera sp. K11 (assembly GCF_002354895.1). NCBI lineage: Bacteria > Pseudomonadati > Pseudomonadota > Betaproteobacteria > Rhodocyclales > Zoogloeaceae > Thauera > Thauera sinica. Next base: position 3,032,476 of record NZ_CP023439.1, on the reverse strand, counting down.
AGCGCCGCGAACAAGGTTCGCGAGTTGATCGAAGAGGAAGGCAATCCCGGTCTGAAACTGCGTGTGTTCGTGTCCGGCGGTGGCTGCTCCGGCTTCCAGTACGGCTTCACTTTCGACGAAGAAGTGAACGAGGACGATACGGCCTACGAGAAAAATGGCGTGACGCTGCTCATCGATCCGATGAGCTACCAGTATCTCGTCGGCGCCGAGATCGATTACTCCGAAGGTCTGGAAGGCTCGCAGTTCGTGATTCGCAATCCCAATGCCACCAGTACCTGCGGCTGTGGTTCTTCCTTCTCCGTCTGATCACGTCGGCGGCAGCGTGGAATGAAAGCGGGGCGCCATCGGCGCCCCGCCTGCTTTCCGGGCTCGCGCCCGGAGGCGCGTCACTCCGCGCGGGCGACCTGCGTGCTGCGGTTGAGCAGCGCGAAGCGGTGCAGCAGCGGCGCGGTGTCGCGTCTGAATGCCTGCAGTTCGCGGCTTTCCAGGGCGTTGGCGAGCGGCAGCGCGACGGTCATCGGGTCGTGCGCCTCGCCATTGATGCGTACCTCGTAGTGCAGGTGCGGGCCGGTCGACATGCCGGTGGTGCCGACATAGCCGATGAGGTCGCCCTGGCTCACCGCTTGTCCCTGCTTCAGGTTGCGGGCGAAGCCGTTCAGGTGCGCGTAGGCGGTGGCGATCCTGCCGCGGTGCTGCAGCACGATGAGGTTGCCGTAGCCGCGCTGCCAGCCGGCGTACTCGACGACGCCGTCGGACGTGGCCTTGACGGGCGTGCCGACGGGCGCGCCGAAATCGACCCCCTTGTGGTCGCGCGCGCGGTTCAGGATGGGGTGGATGCGGCCGCCGAAGCTGGACGTGACGCGTGAGAACTCCAGCGGCGAGCGCAGGAACGCCTGGCCCAGGCTGCGGCCGTCGGCGGTGTAGTACTGCTCCTTGTCCGCGCGCTGATGCAGCACAACGACGTGGCTCTTGCCCTGGTTGATGAATTCCGCGGCGAGCACCCGGCCGGTGCGCACCGCGGTGCCGCGGTCGTAGATCGCCTCGTAGATCACGTTGAAGCGGTCACCCTTGCGCAGGTCGGCATGGAAGTCGATCTCGGTGCCGAACAGTTCGACGAGTTTGTTCGCCACCTCGTCGGGCAGGTCCGCGGCGTCGGTCGCGGCGAACAGCGAACTGCGGATCACGCCGGAACGCATCTCGACGAGCGTGGCCGTCGCCGCTTCGCGATCCGCGCGCAGCTTGAGCCTGCCGTCGCCGCCGCGCTCGACCACGACCCGCTCCCCCTCCTGGCCGGCCGGCAGGGCGAAGGACTGAAGTTGGCCGTTGCCATGCACCACCGCGGTCACCGAGCGGCCGGCCCGCAGTTGCCGCAGGGCCTGCCTGCCCTCGCCGGACTCGGTCAGGAAGGCGAGCGCTTCGGGGTCGTCGATGCGCAAGCGGCGGAACAGGGCTTGCGCCGTGTCGCCGCTCTGCACGCGAAGTTCGCTGACGAAGGGCAGATCGTTCGGGGCCGGAGCGGCCGCCACCGGGGGCGGCAGCCTCTCGACGACGGATCGGGTGACGATCTGGGAAGGCCCTTGCTGGGGCACGGCGATGGCTGCGACCACGCCCGACAGGGAGATTCCCGCCACCGCGGCTACGGCCCATGCGCGGGGGTGGCTGAGGAGTTGGGCCGGCAGTTCGGCTAGAATTCGGGTCTTTCTGGTCTGCATCGGGGCAGCGGCTCCAGAAGTGGACAAAAAAACGAGTGAATTTTAACAAATGTTTCGCCTGCCCTGGAAAGGGTTTTTGGAGAAGTCGAATGAGCGATGTCCAGGCCGCGATCGAACTGATCAAGCGCGGGACCGATGAACTGCTGATCGAGGCCGAACTGGTCGAGAAACTCAAGAGCGGGCGTCCGCTGCGCATCAAGGCCGGCTTCGATCCGACCGCTCCCGACCTGCATCTCGGCCACACCGTGCTGATCAACAAGATGCGGCATTTCCAGGAACTCGGGCATCACGTGACGTTCCTGATCGGCGACTTCACCGGGATGATCGGCGACCCGAGCGGCAAGAACACGACCCGGCCGCCGCTGTCGCGCGAGCAGATCACCGAAAACGCGCAGACCTACCAGGACCAGGTGTTCAAGATCCTGGACCCGGAAAAGACCGAGATCTGCTTCAACTCGGCCTGGATGGAAGGGCTGGGTGCGGCCGGCATGATCCGGCTCGCGGCGCAGCAGACGGTGGCGCGCATGCTCGAGCGCGACGACTTTGCCAGGCGCTATGCCAGCAACCAGTCGATCGCGATCCACGAATTCCTCTACCCGCTGTGCCAGGGGTACGACTCGGTGGCGATGAAGGCCGACGTCGAACTGGGCGGCACCGACCAGCGCTTCAACCTGCTGATGGGGCGTGAGCTGCAGAAGCATTACGGCCAGCCGCCGCAATGCGTGGTGATGGTGCCGCTGCTCGAGGGGCTGGACGGCGTCAACAAGATGTCGAAGTCGCTCGGCAACTACATCGGTATCGCCGAACCGCCGAAGGAGATCTTCGGCAAGACGATGTCGGTGTCGGACACGCTGATGTGGCGCTACTACGACCTGCTGTCCTTCCGCTCGGCGGCGGAGATCGCGCAACTGCGCAGCGAGGTCGAGGGCGGGCGCAATCCGCGCGACGTCAAGGTCATGCTGGCGATGGAACTGGTCGGACGCTTCCACGGCCGGCAGGCGGCGGACGAGGCGCTGGACGATTTCGAGGCCCGCTTCCAGCGCAATGCGATTCCGGACGACCTGCCCGAGGTGCGGGTGGAGGTCGGTGCGCAAGGCATGCCCGTCTTCCAGGTGGTCAGGCAGGCGGGCCTGACCGGCTCCACCTCGGAGGCGATGCGCATGATCGAACAGGGGGCGGTGAAGCTCGACGGCGAGCGGGTGGACGACAAAGGCCTGGTGCTGGCCGCCGGCGCGACCGTCGTGCTGCAGGTCGGCAAGCGCAAGTTCGCCGCCGTGGTGCTCGAATGAGGCAGGCATCCGGCGCGGACCGCGGGGAGCGGGCGTCGTGACCACGGCCGACGCGGCGCGCCCGATCGGCGTGTTCGATTCCGGCGTCGGCGGGCTCACCGTCGTGCGCGCGCTGATGGAGCGCCTGCCGCTCGAGAGCATCATCTACTTCGGCGACACCGCGCGCGTGCCCTACGGCGTCAAGTCGGTGGCCACGATCGAGCACTTCACCGAGCAGATCACCCGCTTTCTGCTGCAGCGCGACGTGAAGATGCTGATCATCGCCTGCAACACGATGGCGGCTGTGGCGGCGCACGTGGTGCACAGGCTGGCCGGCAGCATTCCGGTGCTCGACGTCATCGAGGCCGGCGCGCGCGCCGCGGTGGCGGAGTCGCCCGGCGGGCGCATCGGCGTGATCGGCACGCCGACCACCATCAACAGCAATGCCTATGCCCGCCGCATGCACGCGCTGGATGCGTCCGTGCGGGTGTATTCGCAGGCGTGCCCGCTGTTCGTGCCGCTGGTGGAAGAGGGCTGGCTGGACCACGAGGTCACCCGCCTCACCGCGCAGGAGTATCTGCGCCCGGTGCTGGCCGAGGATGTCGACAGCCTGGTGCTGGGCTGCACGCACTACCCGCTGCTCAAGCCCTTGCTGCGCGACGTGGCCGGGCCGGCGGTGAAGCTGATCGATTCGGCCGTCACCACCGCGGAATTTGCCGCGCAGCGGCTGCAGCACGAAAGGCTGGCATACGGTGGAGATTCACCGGCAACCTACCGCTGCGTGGTCAGCGACGTGCCGCTGCGCTTCCAGACCATAGGCGAGCGCTTTCTCGGCCGTTCGCTCGGCCAGGTCGAAAAGGTGGACTGGTAGCACCCGCGGCCGTCGCGGGCCGCTTCGCGCGGGATCAGGCCGGGCCGGTGGCGACCGGCCGCGACGGGTCGGCGCACCATTCGCTCCACGAGCCGGCATACAGGCGCGATCCGGGAAAGCCCGCCGCCTCCATCGCCAGCAGGTTGTGGCAGGCGGTGACGCCGGAGCCGCACTGGTGCACGACCTGGTGCGGATTGCGCCCGGCGAGCAGGGTGCCGAACTCCTCGCGCAGCATCGACGCTTGCTTGAAGCAGCCGTCCTCCTCGAGGTTGTCGCGGAAGAAGCGGTTGATGGCGCCGGGGATGTGGCCGCCGACCGGGTCGAGCATCTCGTTCTCGCCGCGGAAGCGGTCGGGGCTGCGGGCATCGACCAGCAGCATGTCGGGCTTGCCCAGGTGCGCGGCGACGTAGTCCGCGTCCACCCGCCCGGGCTGGAGGGAGAAGGTATAGCTGCGCGCCGTCGTTTCGGGCGTTTCGCCATCGAGCGCCTGCGCGGCCCGGCACCACGCCTGCAGGCCGCCGTCGAGCACCGCCACGCGACGGTGACCGAGCCAGCGCATGAGCCACCACAGGCGCGCGGCGAACATGCCGTTGGTGTCGTCGTAGGCCACCACCTGGCAGTGGTTGTCGATGCCGCATTCGCCCAGCCGCGCGGCGAGCTGTGCCGGATCGGGCAGCGGATGGCGGCCGTTGCCGCCGGTGCGGAACCCCGACAGGTCGGAGTCGAGATCGAGGTAGAAAGCGCCGGGAAGGTGGCTGCGGCGCCAGGCCTGGTAGCCGAAATCGGGGTTGGTCAGGTCGAAGCGGCAATCGACGACGACCCAGCCGGGGTCGTGCAGGTGCTGTGCCAGATCCAGCGCGCCGATCAGTGTCGCGAAGGATGCATTCACCGCGCCGCCTCTGCCGTTTCCGCCAGCCAGTCGCGGGCTTCGGCCTCGTCGTCGAAGACCTGCACCTCCGCATCGACGAAGAGCTGCGACACCCACGCACTCCAGGTCACCCACTGGTCTTCGGTGAGGACGGCGATGCGCCGGAAGTCGTGCGCGTGTTGGCGCGAGAACTTGATCTCCTCCCACGCCACATCGAGCGTGAAACCGGCCATCTCGCGCAAGTCCATCAGCAGGTCGACCTGGCCCTGGAACTGCACCTTGAAGTTCACCAGCTCTTCGAATTCCTTGTAGTCGGCGAGCGTGAATTCGCCGAAGACGGTGACGGCTACCAGGCTGGCGCTGTGCTCGGTGGTGATCATGGCGGCCTCCGCAGGGCATTGAAGTTGGTTCTCACTATAGCCCTCGCGCCTGCACCGCTCAATCGCGGCCCGTGAGGCGGCGGCGCTCAGCCGGGGCGGCCCGCGGCGAGCGACACGAAGATGCCGCTGGCGACGATGAGCGCGATCGCCGCCCACGCCGCCAGCGCCAGGTGTTCGTCCCACAGCAGCGCGCCGAAGAGGCTGGCGAAGATCACCGTGGAATAGCTCAGGCTCGCCGACACCACCGTGCGCCCGTAACGGTAGGAACGCGTCATCGCCAGTTGGGCCAGTCCGCCGAAGAGCCCCGCGCCCAGCACCGTGGCCAGGCCGTCCGCATCGGGCGGATGGAAGTCGCCGGTGGCGGCCCATGCCAGGCCGAGCAGCGACGTGACGAGCGAGAACCAGAACACCGTGCGGACCTCCGGTTCGCCCACGCGGCCGAGTTCGCGCACGCTGATGTAGGCGAGGCTGGCGATGGCGCCCGAGCCCAGCCCGACCGCCGCGCCCAGCCATTGCTCGGGCCGCAGCGTCGGCTGCAGCAGCAGCGCGACACCGGCGAAGCCGACGAGGACCGAGCCCAGCACCGGCCAGCGCAGCCGCTCGCCGAACCGCAGGGCGAGCAGCAACGCGACGAAGATCGGCGACGTGTAGCTCAGGGTCGCGGCCGTGGCCAGCGGCAGGATGCCGATGGCGAAGAAGTAGCTCATCAGCGCCACCGACCCCGACACGCTGCGCGACAACTGCATCCGCCAGTGCGGCGTGGCCAGCGCAATGCCCTGTGCCCGGGCGGCGGCCAGCATCATCAGCACGCCGACGAAGCCCCGGTAGAACACCAGTTCGCCGGTCGAGAAGCGGCCGGACCCCAGCTTCACGCACACGCCCATGCAGGCGAAGAAGAAGCTGGCGACGATCATCCACAAGATGGGCATGGCGACGATGTTGCGGTGCAGAATCCGAAGGCGGGATTGAACCATATCCGGCTGCCGGCCGGGACCTCGCGCGGATGCCGATGGCCTGCAGCGTCCGGCGGCCCGGATCGTGTCTGCGGAGGCCCTCGCGGTCGCGCGGCGCGGGCGAATCGGGTTAGGCTGGAATCCGCATGGATGCACCTATACGGGGGGATGACGATGGGCTACCTGCTGGCCCTGGACCAGGGCACGACGAGTTCGCGGGCGATGGTGTTCGATGCGGACGGGTGCCTGCGCGGTGCGGCGCAACTGGGTTTCGCCCAGCACTACCCGCAGCCCGGCTGGGTCGAGCATGACGCCCATGAAATCCTGCGGACACAGCTCGACTGCGTCCGCATGGCGCTCGTTGACGCCGGCGTGCGGGCGGACGAACTGGCCGCCCTGGGCATCGCCAACCAGCGCGAAACCACCGTGCTGTGGGAGCGCGCCGGCGGCCGCGCGCTGGCACCCGCCATCGTCTGGCAGGACCGGCGCACCGCCGCCGTCTGCGACCGCCTGCGCGCGCAAGGCTGGGCCGACGACCTGCGCGAGCGCACCGGCCTGGAGCTGGACCCCTATTTTTCCGCCACCAAGCTCGCCTGGCTGCTCGATCACCTGCCCGGCGCGCGCGACCGCGCCGAACGCGGCGAACTGGCCTTCGGCACCATCGATAGCTGGCTGGTCTGGCACCTGAGCGGAGGCCGGCTGCACGTCACCGATCCCGGCAACGCATCGCGCACGCTGCTGTACAACCTGCACACGCGGGATTGGGACCCGCTGCTGCTGGAACGCTTCCGCATTCCGCCGCGCCTCTTGCCCGCAGTGGTGGACAGCATCGGCGTGTGCGGCGAGACCGACCCTGGCGTGCTCGGCGCGGCGGTGCCGATCGCCGGCCTTGCGGGCGACCAGCAGGCGGCCACCTTCGGCCAGGCGTGCTTCGCACCGGGCATGGCGAAGAATACCTATGGCACCGGCTGCTTCCTGCTGATGAACACCGGCGGGGCGCCGGTCGCCTCGCGCAACCGCTTGCTGACCACCGTCGCCTGGTCGGGGCCGGGCGGAACCCGCTATGCGCTCGAAGGCAGCGTGTTCATGGGCGGTGCGACCGTGCAGTGGCTGCGCGACGCGCTCGGCCTGATAAAGCGTGCTGCCGACATCGAGGCGCTCGCCGCCAGCGTGGCGGACAGTGGAGGCGTGGTGATGGTGCCGGCCTTCACCGGCCTGGGGGCGCCGCATTGGGATGCCTACGCGCGTGGTGCGCTGCTCGGGCTGACCCGCGGCACCGGCGCCGGCCACATCGCGCGGGCGGCGCTGGAAGCGATCGCGCTGCAGACCGTCGATCTGGTCGAGGCGATGAAGCGGGATGGCGCCGCGCCGCTGAGCGAACTGCGCGTGGACGGCGGCGCGGCGGCGAACGACCTGCTGATGCAGATCCAGGCCGATCTGCTGGGGGTGCCGGTGCTGCGGCCGCGCATGCTCGAAACCACCGCGCTGGGCGCGACCTTCCTCGCTGGCCTGGGGGTCGGCATATGGCCGGGTCCGGACGCGCTGGCGGCGCAGTGGCAGGTCGACCGCGTCTTCTCGCCGTCGCTGCCGGCCGACGTGCGTGAGGCGGTGTGCGCGCGCTGGCAGCGCGCAATCGAACGGACGAAGGGGTGGGAATCGCAATGATGATGCTGGACATGATCGACCGGGAGAGGGAATGCGCACCCCGGACCCATCGCGCCCCGCGCTGATCGCACGCCTGCGCGGGCGGCGCAATTGGGACGTGATCGTCGTCGGCGGCGGCGCCACCGGCCTGGGCTGTGCCGTCGATGCCGCCGCGCGCGGCCATTCGGTGCTGTTGCTGGAAGCGCGCGACTTTGCCGCCGGCACCAGTTCGCGTGCCACCAAGCTCATCCACGGCGGCGTGCGCTACCTGGCGCAGGGGCGCTTCGCCCTGGTGCGCGAAGCGCTCGCCGAACGCGCGCGGCTGCTCGAGAACGCTCCCCACCTGGTGCAGCCGCTGCGCTTCGTGGTGCCGGCCTACCGCTGGTACGACCGGCCGCTAATCGGCGCCGGGCTGGCCGCGTACGACCTGCTCGCCGGCGGCGGCCTTGGCCGCCGCCGCTTGCTCGATGCCGCGCGCACGGTGGCGGCGCTGCCCACGGTGAGAACGGAAGGGCTGTGCGGCGGCGTGGCCTACATGGATGCGCAGTTCGACGACGCACGTCTTGCGCTGGCGCTCGCGCGCACGGTGTTCGATCTGGGCGGAACGGCGATCAACCACTGCGAGGTGAGCGGCCTCGCCGTCGAAGGCGGCCGCGTCTGCGGCGTGCGTGTCCGGGACTGCGAAACGGGCGAAGCGTACGACGCGGCTGCCCGGGTGGTGATCAATGCCGCCGGCGTGTGGGCCGATACCGTCCGCCGCCTGGCCGATCCGGCCGTGCCGGGCCTGTTGCGCCCGAGCCAGGGCGTGCACCTGGTCGTCGGCCGCGAGTTCCTGCCCGGCCCGGATGCCATGCTGGTGCCGCGCACAGCCGATGGGCGGGTGCTGTTCGCGATCCCGTGGCAGGGCAGGGTGCTGCTCGGCACCACCGACACGCCGCGTCCGGATGCACCGTTCGAGCCGCGTCCGCTGCCGGGCGAGGTGGATTTCATCCTCGCCACGGCCGCCCGCCATCTGGCGCGGGCGCCGGGCCGCGCCGACGTGCTCAGCGCATTCGTCGGGCTGCGGCCGCTGATCGGTGTCGGCGAGGCCTCGGCCACCCGCAACCTGTCGCGGGAGCACGTCGTCGACGTGTCGTCCGGCGGGCTGGTCAGCGTGACCGGCGGCAAATGGACGACCTACCGCCTGATGGCGCAGGACGCGGTCGACGCGGCGCAGTCGGTGGCGGGCCTGCCGCGGCGCGACTCGCCGACCGCGCGCCTGCCGCTGCATGGCGCGCCGCGGGCGGACGGCGCGGCGGCGCCAAAAGACCCCTACGGCACCGACCGCGAGCAGGTCGACCGGCTGCCCGGCGCGCGCCGCCGGCTGGTCGAAGGCTTCACGCTGACCGAGGCCGAGGTGCGATATGCCGCGCGCGCCGAATTCGCCCGCACGGTGGAGGATGTCCTGGCGCGGAGGCATCGGGCGCTGTTCCTCGATGCCGCGCTGGCGGCCGAGGCCGCTCCCGCGGTGGCCGCCATCCTGGCGGAGGAAAGGGGTGTCGGCGCCGACTGGTGCGCGGCCGAGTGCGCGCGCTTTTCCGCCCTGGCCGCCCGCTACCGCGATCCGGGCGCGGAGGACTGACCGCCGCCATGGGCCGGCCGGTGCGGCGTCGCGCTCAGGAGCGCGCGGTGCAGCCGAGCGCCTCGGGCCGCACGATCGCGGTATTGGCGGCTGCGCGCAACAACTGCCGGCTCCGCGCATGGACGATTGCGACCAGGCGCGCCGCGCGGCTCTCGGCCGGCGGCTGCAGCCTGATGCGGGCGGCGCCGTCAGCCTCGATGAGGGCGTGGCCTCCTTCGGGCAGCACGAAGCGCTCGCCGGCGGACAGCCACTTGTCCTGTGAATGTCCCTCAAGTGTGAGCCAGGCGCGCCCGGCTTCGCAGATCACGGCCCAGCCCTCTGCGTCGCGCACGGACAGCAGCCGATCGACGTCGAAGGTCTGCACGAACGATGCTAATCTGGCTTCCACGATGCTCTTCCTCGGTCGGTTGCGGTGCTTCATTGTGGTCGAGCCCAGGGCATCTGAAAAACGATGAAATCTCTCGGATTTGTGAGCAGGGCTAACAGATGGAACGTCCCGGCAGGCTGCCTCCGCTGTCCGCGTTGCGCATGTTCGAGGCGGCTGCCCGGCTGGGCAGCTTCTCGCGCGCGGCCGACGAACTCTTCGTCACGCACGGCGCGGTCAGCCACCAGATCCGCGCGCTCGAAGAGCAGCTCGGCTTTCCGCTCTTCCTGCGCCAGGGGCGCCAGGTCAACCTGACGCCGGCCGGCGAGGAACTGCTGGCGAGCACCAATGCGGCCCTGCGCCAGTTGTCGGACACGGTGGCCACGCTGCGCCGGCGCATGAACCGCAACCGCCTGTCGGTCAGCGTGATGCCGTCCTTCGCCGGACGCTGGCTGGCGCCGCGCATCGGCGACTTCATCGACCGCCACCCCGGGGCCGAGGTGAACATCACCGCCACCAACGAACTCACCGATTTCTCGCGCGATGCGGTCGATGTCTGCATCCGCTGGGGCCCGGGCGGCTATGCGGGCGTGCGCGCGGAAGTGCTGATGGAAGACGAAATGTTCCCGGTGCTCAGCCCGGCACTGGCGGCGGGTCGGCGTCTCGACCGGCCCGCCGATCTCGCCGGCTTGCCGCTGCTGCGCTCGGACGGGGAGGACTGGGTGCCGTGGTTTCGCGCGGCGGGGCTGGACTGGCCCGAGCCGTCGGCCGGGCTGATGATCTCGGATTCCGGCCTGGTGGTGCAGGCGGCGATCGAGGGCCGCGGCGTGGTTCTGGCGCGGCGCAGCCTCGCCGCCCTCGCGCTGCGCGCCGGCAAGCTCGTGCGGCCGTTCGAGATCGGCATCCCCGCCTCGCATACGCCCGACAGCGAGAGCTGCCGCAGCTTCGATTATCCGGCGGCGTTCGAGTCGCGTCCGCGGTGGCGCTACTGGATCGTCCTGCCCGAGCGCCGCGCCGACACGCCGCTGCTGGCCGACTTCCTGGCGTGGCTGCGTGCCGAAGCGGCCGCCGACCTCGCCACGCCCCTGGGCCCGGCGGCAGCACCTGCGCTCAATGCGCCGCCGCAGGCGCCGGCGGCAGGGTGACCACGGCTTCGAGCCCGCCTTCGGGGTGGTTGCGCAGCCTCACGTCGCCGCGCTGCGCTCGCAACAGGTTGCGGGCGATCGCAAGCCCCAGCCCGGTGCCGCCGGTCTCCCGGCTGCGCGAGGATTCGGTGCGGTAGAAGGGCTCGAACACCTTCTCCAGTTCGGACTCCGGCAGACCGGGCCCGTTGTCGCGGATGCGGATCTCGAATCCGTCCGCGCTCTCGCGCAGTGCGATGGCGACCCGCTGGCCGAACTTGACGCCGTTCTCGATCAGGTTCCACAGCGCGCGGCGCAGCGCGGTCGGCTGGCCGGGGCAGGCGTGCCGTGCGCTGCCGGCGAGGCTGACCTCCCAGCCCATGTCTTCGGCATCCGCCCGCAGGGCGGACAGCAGGCCCTCGAGGTCGATCGGCTGCGCGGGCTGGCGTTCATCCAGGCTGCGCGCATAGTCCAGCCCCTCCCTGACGAGCGCCTGCATCGCGTCCAGGTCGGACTGGATGCGTGCGCGCAACGTGTCGTCGTCGACCATCTCGGCGCGCAGCCGCAGCCGGGTGATCGGCGTCTGCAGGTCGTGCGAGATCGCGGCGAGGATGCGGGTGCGCTCGGCCACGTGTTCGCGGATGCGCTGCTGCATCTGGTTGAAGGCGACGGCGGCCTGTGCGACCTCGGTGGGGCCGGCGGTATCCATCGGCGCGCGTTCGGGGTCCTCGCCGATGGCGCGGGCCGCGGCCGCCATGCGCGACAGCGGGCGGGTGGCGAGGCGCACGGCGATCCAGGCGAGCAGGCTGACGCCGCCGATCAGCGCGAGCAACGCCGCGAGCAGGCGGTCGGGCGGCGGCAGCCGCAGCCCGGGCGGGGGGGGAAAGCCGGGCAGCCGCACCAGCAGGGCGGTGCCGTCGGCGAGGCCCACCGAAGCGGCGAGCATCGGATGCGGCATGCCGTGGCGTTCGATGCGGTGCAGGCTCACCGTCCGTTCCGGCATGGCGTCGCGCAGCGCCTGCAGCAGCGGGTTCCCGGACTGTTCCGTCGGCGGCATCTCGCCCGGTTCGCGCAGGGCGAAGCGCAGGCGCCGGCGGCCGAATTCGTCGATCCAGCGCTCGCGTTCGGCGGCCGGCATGCGGTCGAGCACGTCCGCGGCGGTGGCGATCTCCTGCGCGATGCCGGCCAGAAGAGCCGCACGGCCGACGCGCTCGCGCTCGCCAGCGAACAGCATGAAGCTGAGCGCGAGCACCAGCGCGATGCCGACCAGCCAGATCAGCATCAGGCGCGAGAACAGGCTGCGCGGCCAGGGCAGCTTCATGCCTCGTCCTGCGCGCCGGCGACCGCGGTCACCTCGGCGGCGAGCACGTAGCCTTCGTTGCGCACCGTCTTGATGATCGAGGGCTCGCGCGCGTTGTCGCCCAGCCGCTGGCGCAGCCGGCTCACCAGCAGGTCGATCGAGCGGTCGAAAACGTCGGCCTCGCGTCCCTGGGTGAGTTCCATGAGCTGGTCGCGCGACAGCACCTTCTGCGGATGGGAAAGGAACACGCCGAGCAGACGGTATTCCGCGCCCGACAGCGCGACGACCGTGCCCGCGGTGTCGATCAGGTGGCGGTTCGCGGTATCGAGGCGCCATTGCGCGAAACGCAGTTCGCGCGCATTGGCCGGCGGCGCGGCGTCGAGGTTGGGCGGCAGCGCACGGGCGCGGCGCAGGATGGCGCGGATGCGGGCATACAGTTCGCGCGGCACGAAGGGTTTGGGCAGGTAGTCGTCGGCGCCCATCTCGAGGCCGAGGATGCGGTCCATGTCCTCGCCGCGCGCGGTCAGCATCAGGATGGGCGTGTTGGCATTCGGGCCGCTGCTGGCGCGCAGGTTGCGGCACAGCGTCAGGCCGTCCTCGCCCGGCATCATCACGTCGAGCACGATGAGGTCGACGCGGTGGGCCTCGAGCTTGGCCTTCATGTCGCGGCCGTCGGCGGCGGCGGTGCAGCGCAGCCCCTGCTTTTCGAGGTAGTCGGCGAGCAGGGTGCGGATGTCGCGATCGTCATCGACGATCAGGATGTGGTCGGTGTGGTTGCTCATGGCGATCTCTCCATGGCCGGCATGTTATGCCGGCAGACGGCCGGCTTTGTATCCCAGCGTATCCGGCCGGGGGCTGGAGACATGGGGCCGCAAAACGGCGCCCGGGCGACAAATCCCGCTTACATCCGGGTGGTTCAATGGCTCCGTCGCCCGAATGAACGGGCATCGTCCCCGCAAGGAGAAACCTCATGAAGACTTGGATGAAGACCACCATCGCCGCCGCCCTCGCTGCGACCGCCGCCTTTGGCGCCACCGCCGCGATGGCCCGTGGCGGCCACTGCGACGGCTACGGTTATGGCTACGGCCACGGGCCGATGATGCAGCGCCTCGATCCTGCGCAACTGAGCGAACGCATCGCACAGCGCGCGGAGACCCGGCTCGCCCGCCTCGAACTCGCGCTGGCGCTGAAGCCCGAGCAGCAGGACGCATGGGCGCAGTTCAAGGGAGCGATGCTGGTGCGTGCGAAGAGCGCCGGCGAGCGCATGGCCGCGTTCCGCCAGGGCGACCGGCCGGATACCGCGCTCGAGCGCCTGCAGCGCATGGAAGAGATGAGCCGTGTCCATCAGACCGAACTGGCCGAGACACGGCGTGCGGTCGAAGCCTTCTATCCGCGGCTGAGCGAGGCGCAGAAGAAGGTCTTCGACGCCGACTTCCACATGGGGCCGCAAGGCGGCAAGGCTGAACGCGGACCGGGCATGCGGCCGGGCCGCGGTGGCGCCGCTGAGCCGGGCCCGGGCCCAGGGCCGGCCCGCAACTGAGGCCAGGAAAAAACGAGGCCGCCCCGGGCATCCGGAGCGGCCTCGCCCGTACAGCATCGGCGGGCCGGCAGAGCCGGTCCGCCGCCGCTGCTTAGTGGAACTGTTCTTCTTCGGTCGAACCCGTCAGCGCCTTGACGCTGGACGAGCCGCCCTGGATCACGGTGGTCACGTCGTCGAAGTAGCCGGCGCCGACTTCCTGCTGGTGCGACACGAAGGTGTAGCCCAGTTCGCGGGCGGCGAATTCCGGCTCCTGCACCATCTCGGTGTAGTGCTTCATGCCCTCGCCGCGGGCATAGGCGTGGGCGAACCTGAAGGTGTTGTACCAGTTGATGTGGATGCCGGCCAGCGTGATGAACTGGTACTTGTAGCCCAGCGCCGAGAGTTCGTCCTGGAACTTGGCGATGGTCTTGTCATCCAGGTTCTTCTTCCAGTTGAAGGACGGCGAGCAGTTGTACGACAGCAGCTTGCCGGGGCAGGCGGCATGCACGGCCTGCGCGAACTCGCGGGCGAAGCCCAGGTCCGGCGTGCCGGTCTCGCACCACACCAGGTCGGCGTAGGGCGCGTAGGCGACGCCGCGGCTGATGGCCTGCTCCAGACCGTTCTTGACGCGGTAGAAGCCTTCCTGGGTGCGCTCGCCGGTCAGGAAGGGCTTGTCGTTGGCGTCGTGATCGGAGGTGATCAGGTTGGCGGCCTCGGCGTCGGTACGGGCGAGGATGATCGTCGGCACGCCCATGGTGTCGGCGGCGAAGCGGGCGGAGATCAGCTTCTCGATCGCTTCCTGGGTCGGCACCAGCACCTTGCCGCCCATGTGGCCGCACTTCTTCACCGCGGCGAGCTGGTCTTCGAAGTGCACACCGGAGGCGCCGGCGGCGATCATGTTCTTCATCAGTTCGAAGGCGTTCAGCACGCCGCCGAAGCCGGCTTCGGCATCCGCGACGATAGGCAGGAAATAGTCGATGAATTCCTTGTCGCCCGGATTGACGCCGCGCGACCACTGGATCTCGTCGGCGCGCTTGAAGGTGTTGTTGATGCGGCGGACCATGGTCGGCACCGAGTCGTAGGCGTACAGCGACTGGTCCGGGTACATGGTCTCGGAGGTGTTGGCGTCGGCGGCGACCTGCCAGCCCGACAGATAGACGGCCTCGAGGCCGGCCTTGGCCTGCTGCATCGCCTGGCCCGCGGTGACCGCGCCGAAGGCATTCACGTAACCCTTCTTGGCGCCGCCGTTGATCTTCTCCCACAGCTTCTGCGCGCCACGCTGGGCCAGCGTGTATTCGGGCTGCAGGCTGCCGCGCAGGCGGACCACGTCGGCGGCGGAGTAACCGCGCTTGATGCCTTTCCAACGGGGATTCTCGGCCCAGTCTTTTTCGAGGGCGGCGATTTGCTGTTCGCGGGTCAGGGTCATGATGCGTCCTTGTCTGATTCGAGTGTTGATTCAACCTCAGGCGGCTTCGGGCTTGCCGTCAGAGGTCCACGCCGGAACATCTTCGAGGGGAGAGGTGTCGCGGTTGAGACGAAGTATAGGCTGCATCATGCGTAGCAGCAATATGTCTTATATAAGACATAAGAAAAAAATTTATGCTTTAAAACAATGCATTGTGATTCTATTTTTACGATGTGAAACGTGAATCAGATTGGTGAAACGGAGGAATGCCGAAACGTGCTGCGGTGCGGCGTCACGTCCGCCGGCCGGGGCATCCTCCGCAACCGCAGGCGCGGGACGCTCAGATCAGCGCCGTCGGCGACACGATGACGCCGTCCTCGTCCGCATACAGGTGGTGGCCCGGCACGAAGGTGACGCCGCCGAAAGTGACCGGGATGTCCGCTTCGCCGGTGTTGCGCTTGACGGTCTTGCGCGGATGGGTGCCGAGCGCGAACACGCCGATGTCCATCGCGCCGATCGCTTTGGCGTCGCGGATGCAGCCATAGACGACGATGCCGGCCCAGCCGTTCTCGACGCCGAGCGCCGCCAACTGGTCGCCGACGAGTGCGCAGCGCATCGAGCCGCCGCCGTCGATGACGAGCACGCGGCCTTCTCCGGCGCCCTCGAGCGTCTTGCGCACCAGCGCGTTGTCCTCGAACAGCTTCAGGGTGGCGATCGGCCCGCCGAAGGCGGTGCGGCCGCCGAAGCTGCGGAACATCGGGCTGACGACGCTGACCTTGTCTTCGTTGGCGTCGCAGAGATCGGTGGTCTGGATGGTCATGGAGGCTCCTCGTTATCCACGGGCAGGGCGGATGCCCCGCGGGCCTGCGCATGATAGCCGACTGTGCCCCGGCGCACGGAGAGCCCCTGTATGCCGATGGCCCCGTACGCCGGGCCGGCATCGGGGCGGACGGAAGCGGACAAGAAAACGCCTCCCGCAAGGGGAGGCGTCCGGTGCGGGACTGCCCGGGTGGAGATCAGACGGTGGTCGCGTCCTCGGTCTGCTCGAACACCAGCCTGACCTTGTCGTTCTCGTCCAGGCCGATGGTGACCTTGCCGCCATTGGCCAGCCGTCCGAACAGCAACTCGTCGGCGAGCGCGGAGCGGATCGTGTCCTGGATCAGGCGGGCCATCGGGCGTGCGCCCATCAGCGGATCGAACCCCTTGTCGGCAAGCCAGGTCTTCAACTCGTCGGTGAAGTGCGCCTCGACCTTCTTCTCGTGCAACTGGGCCTCGAGCTGCATCAGGAACTTGTCCACCACCCGCAGGATGATGTCGTTGTCCAGCGACTTGAACGAGATCATCGCGTCGAGCCGGTTGCGGAACTCCGGCGAGAACATGCGCTTGATGTCCTCCATCTCGTCGCCCGCCTCGCGCTTGGCCGAGAACCCGATGACGGATTTCTGCATCGTCTCGGCGCCCGCGTTGGTGGTCATGATGACGAGCACGTTGCGGAAGTCCGCCTGCCGGCCGTTGTTGTCGGTCAGCGTGCCGTGGTCCATGACCTGCAGCAGGATGTTGTAGATGTCCGGATGCGCCTTCTCGATCTCGTCGAGCAGCAGCACGCAGTGCGGCTTCTTGGTGATCTGTTCGGTGAGCAGGCCGCCCTGGTCGAAGCCGACGTAGCCCGGGGGGGCGCCGATCAGGCGGCTGACCGCATGGCGCTCCATGTATTCGGACATGTCGAAGCGCACCAGTTCGATGCCCAGCACGTAGGCAAGCTGGCGTGCGACTTCGGTCTTGCCCACGCCGGTCGGCCCGGAGAACAGGAAGGAGCCGATCGGCCTCTGCGGATTGCCCAGGCCGGAGCGCGACATCTTGATCGCCTGCGCGAGCGCCTCGATCGCGGCATCCTGGCCGAACACCACGTTCTTCAGGTCGCGCTCGAGCGTCCTCAGCGCCGCCTTGTCGTCGTTCGACACCGTACGCGGCGGGACGCGGGCGATCTTGGCGACGATCTCCTCGATCTCGTTCTTGCCGATGGTCTTCTTCTGCTTGGACTTGGGCAGGATGCGCTGCGCCGCGCCGGCCTCGTCGATCACGTCGATCGCCTTGTCGGGCAGGTGGCGGTCGTTGATGTAGCGTGCCGACAATTCGGCCGCGCTCGACAGCGCCGAAGTCGAGTACTTCACGCCATGGTGTTCCTCGAAGCGGCTCTTGAGGCCCTTCAGGATCTCCACCGTCTCGGCCACCGAAGGTTCGACCACGTCGACCTTCTGGAAGCGGCGCGACAGCGCGTGATCCTTCTCGAAGATCTGGCGGAACTCGTTATAGGTGGTGGCGCCGATGCA
Source organism: Thauera sp. K11 (assembly GCF_002354895.1). Taxonomy (NCBI): domain Bacteria; kingdom Pseudomonadati; phylum Pseudomonadota; class Betaproteobacteria; order Rhodocyclales; family Zoogloeaceae; genus Thauera; species Thauera sinica. Next base: position 3,015,120 of record NZ_CP023439.1, on the reverse strand, counting down.
CTTCAACTGGCCGGAGGACAATGCCGGCTTCAGCAGGTTCGACGCGTCGAGCGTGCCGCCCGATGCGGCGCCGGCGCCGATCAGCGTGTGGATCTCGTCGATGAAGAGGATCGCATTCGGGTTCTCGAGCAACTGTTTCAGCACCGCCTTCAGGCGCTGTTCGAAATCGCCGCGGTACTTGGTGCCGGCGAGCAGGGCGCCCATGTCGAGCGCGAACACCTGCGCATGTTCCAGGATCTCCGGCACCCGGCCCTCGACGATGCGGTGCGCGAGCCCCTCGGCGATGGCCGTCTTGCCCACGCCGGCCTCGCCGACGAGCAAGGGGTTGTTCTTGCGCCGACGGCACAGGGTCTGGATGACGCGCTCGACTTCCTTCTCGCGCCCGATCAGCGGGTCGATCTTGCCCACCAGCGCCTGCTGGTTCAGGTTCTGCGTGTAGTTCTCCAGCGCACCGCCGGGCTGCTTCTCTTCCGCTTCCTGCTCGCCCTGTTCGGGTTCGTTGCGGTTCTGCTGGTTGGCTCCCTGCTGCGGCGCCTTGGCGATGCCGTGCGAGATGAAGTTCACCACGTCCAGGCGCGAGATGTTCTGGCGCTGCAGGAAATACACCGCGTGCGAGTCCTTCTCGCCGAAGATCGCGACCAGCACGTTGGCGCCGGTGACTTCCTTCTTGCCGGACGACTGCACATGCAGGATGGCGCGCTGGATCACGCGCTGGAAACCCAGGGTCGGCTGCGTGTCGATCTCCTCGCTGCCTTCGATGGTCGGGGTGTGCTCGTTGATGAAGTTCATCAGTTCCCGCCGCAGCTCGTCGATGTTGGCGGCGCAGGCGCGCAGCACTTCCGCTGCCGAGGGATTGTCGAGCAGGGCAAGCAGCAGATGCTCCACGGTGATGAACTCGTGTCGCTTCTGGCGTGCCTCTACAAAGGCCATGTGCAGGCTCACTTCAAGCTCTTGCGCGATCATTCAATTTTCCTCCATCACGCATGCCAGCGGATGTTGATGCTGACGAGCAAAGGATACGACCTGTTCGACCTTCGTCGAGGCAATGTCTCGCGGAAAGACTCCGCATATCCCCATGCCCTCTCTGTGCACTTGGAGCATGACTCGCGTGGCACGTTCGCGATCCATGCCGAAAAATTTCTGCAGCACGATGACCACGAAATCCATCGGCGTGTAGTCGTCGTTGAGCAGAAGCACCTTGTATAAGGGTGGCGGCTTGGTGCGTGTCCGCTTCGCCTCCAGCAGGAATTCGTCTTGTTTACGGGTACCCATGGAATTCATTCTAAAGAACTCGGGGCAGAGTGCAACAAGCCGGATTCAGCTCCGAGATGGGGGTGTGTGGCGCGACTTCAAGGGCACGTCCTGCGGTGCGACATGCGCGGACCGCGAAAAAAGTTTCAAGAAATTGAAAGGCTTCCGACGGCATGGGTTTTTCGCAATGCTGCGACGCGTCAAATTTCGCCCCGAAGAAATCGTTGACGCTGTGCGGGCAAGTGCGTAAAAGCCAAGCTGTGTGCTGGTTTCGGGCGCGTCGAGCATCTCGGCGCCGGGCTGGCGCCGATGTATCGGCCGGGGGGCCGGTCGTATCAAGCAACCTTGAAGGAAAGATGCAATATGGCAACTGGTACCGTGAAGTGGTTCAACGATTCCAAGGGTTTCGGCTTCATTACTCCCGATGACGGCAGCGAAGACCTTTTCGCGCACTTTTCTGCCATCAACATGAATGGTTTCAAGACCCTCAAAGAGGGTGAGAAGGTTTCCTTCGAGGTGACCCAGGGCCCCAAGGGCAAGCAGGCCTCGAACATTCAGCGGGCTTGATGCGACCATCGCCGGCCGCGGCTTGTCGCGGCCGGACCTGGAATGCAAGAAGGCCATCGGGACGACCGATGGCCTTCTTGCATTCTGGAGTCGGTATGCGTCGTACGCCGCTACGCCTTCAGGCGCGATCTGCCGCCATGGGGACGGCAATCAGCGGGTAAGCGGGGCGCAACGCGACTGGGCGGACCGGCTCCGCCCGGCGCATCACTTCAGCTTGATTTCCTTGTACGGCACGTGCTTGCGTGCGACCGGGTCGTACTTGTTGAACTCGAGCTTTCCGGGCGTGGTGCGCTTGTTCTTGGACGTGGTGTAGAAATGACCGGTGCCGGCGGTCGATTCCAGCTTGATCTTTTCGCGGATGCCTTTTGCCATGGCGTTCTCCGTTCAGTTCGGGCGGATTACAGCTTCTCGCCGCGGGCGCGAAGCTCGGCAACGACGACGTCGATGCCCTTCTTGTCGATGGTGCGCAGGCCGGCATTGGATACGCGCAGGCGGATCCAGCGGTTTTCGGTCTCGCTCCAGAACCGGCGATTCTGCAGGTTCGGCAGGAAACGGCGCTTGGTCTTGTTGTTGGCGTGGGAGACGTTGTTTCCCACCATCGGTGCTTTACCGGTGACTTGGCAGACGCGAGCCATACGTTGCTCCAGGGAATTCTGAGTTCGGAAAACGGCGAAGGATACTGCAAGATCCCCGGCAATGGCAAGCGGTGTTTGGCTGGCGCTGCACGGCGCCAGCCGCGAATGCCCGCGGGCCGGAGCCGCCCCGTGCATTCAGAGCAGGCCCCGCTCTGCGAACGAAACCGGCATGCCGTGGGCGGGAACGACGAAATGATCGAGCACGCGGACGTCCACCAGTGACAGCGCATCCTTGAGCGCGCGCGTCAGCACCTCGTCGGCCGTGCTCGGCTCGGTGGCGCCGGACGGGTGGTTGTGCGCGAAGATGACCGCCGAGGCGTTGCGCTGCAGCGCGAGCTTGACCACCTCTCGCGGATAGACCGAGGTCTGCGTCAGCGAGCCGCGGAACAGGTCCGCGGCATCGATCAGGCGGTGGCGCGCATCGAGCAGCAGCACGCAGAAGGTTTCGTGGGGCAGGTGGCCCAGGCGCAGGCGCAGCCAGTCGCGCACCGCCTGCGGCGAATCGAACAGCGTGCGTTCGGCCATCGTCTCGGTGAGTGCGCGCCGGGCCAGTTCCATCACTGCCTGCAGTTGGGCATACTTCGCCAGCCCCATGCCCGGGACGGCGGCGAAATCGTCGGCACTGGCATTGCACAGCCGGGTGAGGCTGCCGAAACGGTGCATCAGGCTGCGTGCGAGGTCGACCGCGCTTTGGCCGCGAATGCCGACGCGCAGGAAGATGGCCAGCAGTTCGGCATCGGATAGCGCCTGGGAGCCGCGTGTGAGCAGCTTTTCGCGTGGTCTTTCGTCCGTGGGCCAGTCGGTGATTGCCATGGAGGTTCCTTTTCGGGGCGGTTTCGGCACGAGGTCGACGTCGGTTGCGCGGCAGGCCGCGCGGATTCCATTCTAGTCTAATGTCATGAACGGTCTACAGGGCAGGAAAATCGTGCTGGGCGTCACCGGCGGTGTCGCGGCATACAAGGCGGCCGAACTCGTGCGGCTGCTGGGCAAGGCGGGCGCCGACGTGCATGTGGTGCTCACCGAGGGCGGTGCGCGCTTCGTCACGCCGGTCACCTTCCAGGCGCTGTCGGGCAACACCGTATGGTCCGACCTGTGGGATGCGCGCATGCCCAACAACATGGCGCACATCGACCTCGGCCGCGATGCGGACGCCATCCTGGTGGCGCCGGCGACGGCCGACTTCATCGCCCGGCTGGTGCATGGCCTCGCCGACGACCTGCTGACGACGCTGTGCCTCGCGCGCGACGTGCCGCTGATCGTGGCGCCGGCGATGAACCGGCAGATGTGGGACTCGCCGCCCACGCAGCGCAACGTCGCCCGACTGCGCGCCGACGGCGTGGCGGTGTTCGGTCCGGCCGCGGGCGACCAGGCATGCGGCGAGGTCGGCATGGGGCGCATGCTCGAGCCGGAGGAACTCGTCGAACTCCTTGAGGGTTTCTTCGTGCCCAAGCGCCTGGCCGGCCGCAAGGTGGTGATGACCGCCGGGCCGACCTTCGAGGCCATCGATCCGGTGCGCGGCATCACCAACATCAGCTCGGGCAAGATGGGCTATGCCCTGGCACGCGCGTGCGTCCAGGCGGGGGCCGAGGTGGTGCTGGTGAGCGGGCCGGTGTCGCTGCCGGTGCCGCTCGGCGTCGAGTGCGTGCCGGCCGCCAGTGCGCTGGACATGCGTGCCGCGGTGCTGCGGGCGCTGCCCGATGCGGACGTGTTCATCGGCGTGGCGGCGGTGGCCGACTACCGGCCGCTGCAGGCGTCGGAGCACAAGCTCAAGAAGACGGGCGAGGCGCTGTCCATCGCGCTGACACAGAACCCTGACATCCTTGCCGAGGTGACGGCCCTGCCGGCCGCACCGTTCTGCGTCGGCTTCGCGGCCGAGAGCCGCGACCTCGACGCCTACGCCGAGGGCAAGCGGCGCAACAAGCGCCTGCCGCTGCTCGTGGGCAACCTCGTGAGCGACGGCATGGGCGGCGACGACAATACCGTCGTCCTGTACGACGATGCCGGACGCCATCCGCTGCCGCGCGCCTCCAAGGCCGAGGTGGCGCGCGGCATCGTCGACCACCTTGCCGCCATGCTGCCGCCCAGGGTCTGAACGGCGGCGACCCCATCCCGAGCGATACCGACGGACGAAACAGGGAGCGCGACATGCACCGAATCGACATCAAGATCCTGGACGAGCGGCTCAAGGGCCATCTGCCGGCCTATGCCACCGGTGGTTCCGCCGGCCTGGACCTGCGCGCCTGCCTGCCGGCGGCGGTCACCCTGCATCCGGGCGAGACGACGCTGGTGCCGAGCGGCCTGGCGATCCACCTGGCAGACCCCGGCCTCGCTGCCATGGTGCTGCCGCGCTCCGGGCTCGGGCACAAGCACGGCATCGTGCTCGGCAACCTCGTCGGGCTGATCGATTCCGACTACCAGGGGCAGATCTTCGTGTCGGTCTGGAACCGCGGGCGCGGCAGTTTCACCGTCCAGCCGATGGAGCGCATCGCCCAACTGGTGGTCGTGCCGGTGCTGCAGGTCGCGTTGAACGTCGTCGACGACTTCGCCGCCAGCGAACGCGGCAGCAACGGCTTCGGCAGCACGGGGCAGCACTGATGCCCCATGCGGGCATCCCGACCGGCGTGCACATGGTGTGCGAGCGCGAGGGATGCATCCTGCTGATGCGGCGCGCCGGCACCGGCTTCTTCGACGGGCTGTACAGCCTGCCGGGCGGCCATGTGGAGCCGGGCGAATCCGTACTGCAGGCCGCGGTGCGCGAGATGCGCGAGGAGACTGGGCTGACGGTGGCCCTGCAGGACCTGGAATGGGTCGGCGTGGTGCATCGGCTGTCCGATACCAATCGCATCGACTTCTTCGTGCGTGCGACGCGCTGGAACGGCGAGCCCGCCATCCGCGAGCCCGGGAAGTGCGACCGCATGGGATGGTTCGACGCCGCCGCCTTGCCCGAGGCGACGGTGCCCTATGTGCGCGAGGCGCTGCGGGCGGGGCCGGGGCCCTGGATGCTCGAACTCGGCTGGCGCGGCTGAACCGCACCAGCCCGCGGGTTCAGGCCAGCATGTCGGCCCAGATGTTCTTCGCCCAGGCCAGTGCGAACCGGCCCTCGGCCTCGCTGGCCACGGTCGACAGGCCGCCCGCGCCCTCCACCGGAATCGGCTGCCGCTTGGCGGCATCGTATTGATGCACCGAGGCGATGTGGATCACGTTGCGGTCGTCGACGAAGCTGTAGCAGGTGTTCATGACGACCGGCGCGGGGTTGGGCGCCTCGCCGGCAAGCAGGTTCAGGATGGCCGCGGCGGCCACCTTGGCGTGCTGGTTGGCCATGTGGCCGGACTTGGGCATGGCCGGCGCGGGCTGCAGGGCATCGCCGAGCACATGCACGCCGGCGACGCCTTTCGCTTCCATCGTCAGCCAGTCGACATCGACCCAGCGGCCGTTCGACAGGGGCAGCCCGGCCTTCGTGGCGATGGTGCCGGCGCGCATGGGCGGGATCACGTTGAGCACGTCGGCGCGGATGCGGTCGAACTCCAGTTCCGCGCTGCGCGTCGCGGCGTCGACCGAACGCAGTTCGCTATTGGGCACGTATTCGATCAGTCCGCCGTAGCCCTCGAATACCTTGGCGAACAGCGCTTTCTTCGACTGGATCTCGCCGTTGGCATCCAGCACCAGCACCTTGGAGCGCGGTTTGTGCCGGCGCAGGTAGCTCGCCACGACGCAGGCGCGCTCGTAGGGGCCGGGCGGGCAGCGGAAGGGCGCCTTCGGGATGTGCAGCACGAACACGCCGCCGTCGGCCATGTCCTGCAGTTGCCGGCGCAGCAGCACCGTCTGCGGCCCGGCCTTCCAGGCATGCGGAATGCGCTCGAAGTTGCCTTCGAGGCCGGGCACGGCGTTGGGCAGGAAGTCGATGCCCGGCGACAGCACGAGCCGGTCGTAGCTCAGCGTGCCGCTGGCGGCGGTGCTCACCGTGCGCTTGCCGGCGTCGATCGCGGTGGCTTCGTCGTTGATCAGCCGCACGCCCCATTTCGACTGCAGGCCGGCATAGGACGCGGTGATGCCGGCAAGCTCGCGGTAGCCGCCCACCACCAGGTTCGAGATCGGGCAGGAGACGAAGCTGGCGTTGCGCTCGACCAGCGTCACGTCGACCTCGCCCTGGCTCCACATGCGCAGGTATTTCGCGGCCGTGGCGCCGCCGAAGCCGCCGCCGACCACCACCACGTGGGCACGTGCGCGCGACGGCGCGACGCCGGCACAGGCGGCGAGGCTGCCCAGCGCGGCGGCGCCGACGGCGCCGGCGAGGCCCTTCATGAAGCCGCGTCGATTCGGCATGCTGTCGGTCTCCTCAATCCTGGGCCCGCTGGGCGGCAAAATAGCCGGCGATCAGCGCGAGCTGTTCGTTGCTGTAGCCCCGGGCGATCTGGTGCATGATCGTGGCCGGCCGCTCGCCGGACTTGAAGGCGAGCAGCTTTTGCAGCAGCCCGTCGCGCGATTCGCCGGCCAGCCTGTCCATGCCGCCGACGCTGCGGCCGTCGGTCCCGTGGCAATTCGCACAGGTCGCGGCGAGGTTGCGGGCGAGGTTCGGATCGGCCGCAGCGGCGGCGCCGGCCGTGCCCAACAGGCACAGCAGGGCGAGGGCAGGGGTGAGTTTCACGTCGGGCTCCTTTTTTTCGCGCCGGGAGAGCGAACTTCCGTACGCGACGCCGGTCGTCCATGCGAATGCGGCGCAATGCGATCGCCTCCGGGCCGGGAAGTATAGCCGAGCCGTGCCGGGCGCCGCGCCGCGTGCCACGCCGCGTGCCACGCCGCGTGCCACGCCGGCCGGCGGGATGCCTGCGCCGCGTGCCCGGCTGCGGCGTCATGGAGATCAGGGGCGAATGCGCACTGCGCGAGTACGCGTCGCCACATATGTATTGCTGGAGAGAATGAATGGATCACCAACGCAGGGAAGCGCTGCGGGCGGCCGGCGGGCTGGGCCTGTTCGCGCTGCTCGCGGCCGCCGGCCTGATCGGCCCGGAACTCGCGCAGGCCGCGCAGAACCGTGCCGGCTTCGAGGCGCACACGCTGGAGGCGGCGCTGTCGGCGCTCGGCGCGGGCAAGCCGGCGGCGAGCACCGACATCGAACTCAACGTGCCCGACCTCAACGAGAACGGCGCGGCGGTGCGCCTGGGCATCGTCAGCCGGCTGCCGAAGACCGAGCAGATCGCCATCCTGATCGAGAAGAACCCCAACCTGCTGGCGGCGCACTTCACCCTCCCCGAGGGCACGGTCGCCGACCTGCAGGCCGAGGTGAAGATGAGCCAGTCGTCCGACATCCACGTGCTGGTGAAGGCGGATGGGCGCTTCTACGCGATCAGGAAGGAAGTGAAGGTCACCATCGGCGGCTGCGGCGCCTGACCGGGAGGAACGAGGAACCATGACGAACCCGACGCGCATCCGCGCGACCGTGAAGGACGGCATCACCGAGGTGCGCGCCAGGATGTCCCACGCGATGGAGACCGGGCAGCGCAAGACCGCCGCGGGCGGGCTGGTGCCGGCCCACTTCATCACCGATCTGACCGTGCATCACGGCGACCGCGTCGTGCTCAGTGCGCAGTTCGGCCCGTCGGTGTCGGCGAACCCCTACCTCGCGTTCAAGTTCCGGGGCGGCGCCGCGGGCGAGCGCGTGCGCGTGAGCTGGATCGACAACAAGGGCGAAAGCCGCAGCGACGAAGCCGAGATCGCATGACCGGCCGCAGCGGCCGGGCGCCTCACGCCGTGCGTGCGGGCCGCGTCCCCTCCCGGCGGCGCCTCTTCGCCGCGGCGCTGCCGAACTGCCTGCAAAAGCGCAGTTCGAGCGGATACGGAAAGAAGTCCTCGATGTAGCCGTCGCGGATGCGCTGCTGCGCCTGCTGCCAGAAGGCGGGCTCCAGCAGGTCGCGGTGGTGCTTGACGAAGGCTTTGCGCACGCGCGGCGAGCCCAGCAGGAAGGTGGCGAACTCTTCCGGGAACACGTCCATCGGCCCGGCGCAGTACCACGGCTCGCCCGACATCTCCATGTCCTCGTAGGGCGCGGGCGGGATGCGGCGGAAGTTCATGTCGGTCATGTACTCGATCTCGTCGTAGTCGTAGAACACGACCCGGCCGTAGCGGGTGACGCCGAAGTTCTTCCACAGCATGTCGCCGGGGAAGATGTTGGCGACCGCCAGTTCCCGGATGGCGTTGCCGTATTCGATGACCGCCTGCTCCACCTCGTCGTCCCCGGCCTGTTCCAGGTAGATGTTGAGCGGCGTCATGCGGCGTTCGATGTAGAAGTGCTTGATGATCACCTTGTCGCCCTCCACGTCGAAGGCGCTGGGCGCCAGCGTGCACAGCTCCTCGAGCAGGGCGGGGTGGAAGCGCGACAGCGGCAGCGCGGCGTTGGAGAATTCCAGCGTGTCGGCCATGCGGCCGACCCGGTCGACGTGCTTGACCATCAGGTACTTGCGCTGGACGGTGGCGCGGTCCATGTTCTTCGAGCTGCCGAACACGTCCTTGATGATCTTGAACACGTAAGGGTAGGACGGCAGCGTGAACACCAGCATCACCAGCCCGCGGATGCCGGGCGCGATGATGAAGCGGTCGTTCGAGTGGCGCAGGTGGGCGACCAGGTCGCGGAAGAACATCGTCTTGCCCTGCTTGCCCAGCCCCAGCATCGTATAAAGCTCGGAACGCGGCTTGTTCGGCATGATGGAGCGCAGGAACTGCACGTAGCCGGACGGCACTTCCATGTCGACCATGAAGTAGGCGCGCGACAGCGAGAACAGCACCGAGATGCGCCAGGGATCGAGCAGGATGGCGTCGATGTAGAGCAGGCCGGCGTCGTTGTGCCGCACCGCCACCGAGAACGGGTACTCCTGGTAGCCGTTGATCGCCTTGCCGATGATGTAGGCGGTCTTGTTGCGGTAGAAGGCCGAATACAGCACCTGCAACTGGCAATTGACCTCCATCTTCGGCCACGCGCCGAGGTGCGTCCGGATCGCGCGCAGGATCAGGCCCACGTCGCGGTCCAGGTCCTCGAAGCTGCGCTGCCAGTCGAAGTCCTCGACGATGCGCTTCACTGTCGCGCGCAGGCCGTCATCCTGCGGGTAGTAGCTGGAATAGACCGGCGGGTAGGACTCGATGAACTCGGTGGAGATCGCCGGCCGCGCGAACAGGTAGTCGTTGTTGAAGTAGCTGCGGTGCAGGATCCTGGTGGTGACCGAATTGAAGAAGGTCTCCGCAAGCTCCGGCTGGCGATGGTTGATCAGCATGCCGATGAAATGGAGCTTGACCTGCTGCCAGGTGGGGTTGTCCACCGAATCGGCGTCGAATTCGCCGTGCAGCCGGCGCACCGTCTCGTCCACCCGGTCGTCGTAGAACTGCACCCGCTCGCGCACCGCGTTGAGCTGCTCCCGCCACTGGGCCGCCTCGAAGTACTCCTTCGCCCGCCGCGAGGTTCCGCGGAAGATGCGGTAATGCTTGTCGAAACCCTCGATCAGCGCATGCGCGATCGCCTGTGCAACCGGGTTTTCTCCAATCAGGGGTTCCATCGCATGACTCCGGACGTGCGCTGTTGCGGGGCCTGCCGGCGGGCGGGCAGCGGCGGAAATCTTAGCATTCCGCCCGCCGCGCCCCGGCGGCGCGGTCGGGCCGGATTGCTTCCGGGCCCATGGCTTTTGGGCGATAATCGGCCGCCGGCCGTGCTGTCCCGACTGCCCGTTCGGTGAGCCCGCGCACCCGGCCGTCGCATTGCGACCGCATGCAATCGCGATGCATCCAGAATTCATCGAGAGAGGGAGCAGGTATGAGCGAATCCAGGATCAAGGTACCCGCCGGCGGCCAGAAGATCGTGCCCGGGCAGCCGACCCCCGACAATCCCATCATCCCCTTCATCGAGGGCGACGGCATCGGCGTGGACATCACGCCGGTGATGATCAAGGTGATCGATGCCGCGGTGGCCAAAGCCTACGGCGGCAGGCGCAGGATCCACTGGATGGAGGTCTATGCCGGCGAGAAGTCCGTCGGGCTCTACGGCCCGGACCAGTGGATACCGCAGGAAACCTTCGACGCGCTCAAGGAGTACTCGGTGTCGATCAAGGGGCCGATGACGACGCCCGTCGGCGGCGGCATCCGCTCGCTGAACGTCGCGCTGCGCCAGGAACTCGACCTCTACCAGTGCCTGCGCCCGGTGCGCTATTTCAAGGGCGTGCCCTCGCCGCTGAAGGACCCGAGCAAGACCGACATGGTGATCTTCCGCGAGAACACGGAAGACATCTACGCCGGCGTCGAATGGCAGGCCGACTCCGACGCTGCGAAGAAAGTCATCAGGTTCCTGCAGGACGAAATGGGGGTCACGAAGATCCGCTTCCCGCAGAACTGCGGCATCGGCGTCAAGCCGGTGTCGGTCGAAGGCTCCTCACGCCTGGTACGCGCCGCGATCAGGTACGCGATCGACAACGACCGCAAGAGCGTGACCCTGGTGCACAAGGGCAACATCATGAAGTTCACCGAAGGGCTGTTCCGCGACGTCGGCTACCAGGTGGCGAAGAACGAATTCGGCGCCCAGCCGATCGACGGCGGCCCGTGGTGCTCGTTCCAGAACCCGGCCACCGGCCGCGAGATCGTCATCAAGGACGCCATCGCCGATGCCTTCCTGCAGCAGATCCTGCTGCGCCCGGCCGAGTACGACGTGATCGCCTGCTGCAACCTCAACGGCGACTACATCTCCGATGCGCTCGCCGCGCAGGTCGGCGGCATCGGCATCGCGCCGGGCGCCAACATCTCCGACAAGTACGCCTGCTTCGAGGCTACCCACGGCACCGCGCCGAAGTACGCCGGCCTCGACAAGGTGAATCCGGGCTCCATCATCCTGTCGGCCGAGATGATGCTGCGCCACCTCGGCTGGCGCGAGGCCGCCGACCTGGTGATCAAGGCCGTGGAAGCGGCGATCGGCGACAAGGTGGTGACCTACGACTTCGCCCGCCTGATGGACGGCGCCACCGAGGTCGGCTGCTCGGCGTTCGGCGACGCGATGATCGCGCGCATGTGATCCGGGCGGCACCGGGGGCGGCAAACCCCGGTGTAAAAGGGAAACCCGCCGACGTCCCCGGCGGGTTTCTTTCGTTTACCGCCGGCTTGCCGATCGACTTCGGTGATGCCGGCGGCGGCCAGGGTACCGGCCAGCGCGACCTGCACAGCGTCCGGGCCGATGTCGGCACGGCCGTCGGCGCCGGGTACGGCAAAGCCGCTGTCGCCCGCCGCCTCACCGGCCGCGGCTGCGGTCGTGCTCGCCGTGGAGCCCATGATCCTGGCGCGCGGCGTATCGGCGTCGCCGGCGATGGCCTGCGGCTGCGCCATCGCGCTCCCGCCTGCATTGCCCGCCTTCTCGGCGTCCGGGAGCGCCGCCGGACTGCCGGCAGCGACACCGCCCGCGCCCACGGTCTGGAAGCCGTTTCCTTCCGCGCCGTCCGCGGGCATGGCCGCTTCGATGTCCCGGACCGCATCTGCAATGTGCTGCGCTGCCGCCTTGCCCGCAGGCCGGGAGCCGGGCGTTCTTGCCGGGACATATCCACGGCAGCCACATGCACGGGCCGGTCCGCCGGGAATGCCCGCCCGACGCGCGGGCGCGGCACCCGCAATACACACGGTCCCACGCTCCGCCGCCTCTCGGGCGATGCCGGGCGATTTCGCCGCGAGCATGCGGTAGCGCTGGGCGAGCTTCTTTGCTTCCGCGACGGGGGCGAGGATCGGAGCGTTCGTCATGGACGGGCCCAGGGTATTGCGGATGGCATGGCGGCCGGGCAATGCCGGCTGACTGCTGCATGGATTCGCGGCAGGGCTACATGGTATGTCATCGGCGCCGCCTTTTTTTCCTGCTATGCAGATCTTGTATGCCGCAAGCGCAGCGCCGGACGCATCTCGGGGCGCAAACACGCTGTCCGGCGCGCCGGTCCCGTCGCCGGTCGCCGCCGTCGCGCTTGATTCCAGGCGCGATGCGCCATCCCGGCCGCCTGCATGCGAAGACAGGAAGCGTTCGGGCGCATGAATCAGGCGGCGGTCGTCTTGACGCGATCAGCATGTCGAGTCGAGAATGAAAGCATATTCCTTTATGCTATTCCCGCGCACTGTGGGGCCGGTCGGGAATCTTTCTTCAAGCGCTACCGGAAGCGGGAGGATCGACCTTCCTGCAGAAAGGCTTCTCCCCCGAAGGGCTGGTAATACAAATCCTGGACATCGAACTGCCATGAACGACGACAACCAGAACGCATCCGCGGACCATCATCGCCAGGCGACTCAAAACATAGGCGGCTCTGCCGGTACGACGGCAATCACGACCCCGGAAGAAGACCCGCGACGTATCAGGCTGACGCTGCCCACTGGCAAGGTGCTGCCCATCATCTTTCTGCCCGGCATCATGGGCAGCCATTTGCGGATGAGCCGTGCCCGCCAGGAAAAGCTGAAGCGCGATGACAACATCGCCTGGCGGCCGGACTATATGTTCGAGACGGTGGGTCGCGTAGTACATGATCCGGATGTCCGCCAACTCAACTTCGACCCCGACGAAACGGAAGTCGAAGTGTACGAATGGACCAGCGACGGCGAGCGCTTCGACCCGAAGCAGGCCAACGACAAGCGGCACGACAACGTGCCCGACACGCTGGACGACATCCCGCCGCTGCTGATGGCCGACCCGGAACCGGAGGGCCTGCATGCCGCGAAGAATCCCGCGACGGCCAGCGCTGCGCAAAAGGCCCGCTGGCGCGGCTGGAGCGAAGTCATGTTCGGCACCTACGGCACGCTGCTGAAGCAACTCGAAGCCCGCCTCAACAATGCCACGCACGGCAGCGAGCAGATAAATGCCATCTGGGACTTCAGGTACGTCGACAAGGCGGTCGATACCTGGGGCCGGCCGGCCGGCGCGCCGCCGCCGCCCGTGACGGCCGACGACCTCAAGGCGCTGGCATCGGGCTGGTGCCCCGTCCATGCCATGGGCTACAACTGGCTGCAGAGCAACGGCAAGCAGGCCAAGAAGATTGCCAAGCGCATCCGGGCGCTGATCCGGCGCTACAAGGACCTCGGCTTCGAGTGCCCCGGCGTCATCCTCGTCACCCACAGCATGGCTGGGCTGCTCGGCCGGGCGCTGATGCACAAGGACTACGGCAACCTCACCGCCAACGAGGTGCTCGGCATCGTCCATGGCGTCATGCCCACTCACGGGGCGGCCGCCACCTACAAGCGCATGCGCGCGGGCTTCGAAGGGGCGAGCGGAATCAACCCCCTGTCCCGGCTCAAGGAAAGCATTATCCAGCAGGTGCTCGGAGAGACCGGCAAGGAAGTCACCGCCGTGCTGGCCAACGCCCCGGGCGCCCTCGAACTGCTGCCCAACGACCTCTATGGCTACGGCTGGCTGCAAGTGCGGGACCGCGACGGCAACACCCTGCTCAAACTGCCTCGGGAACCGTTCGGCGAAGAGTATGCGGCGATCCAGTCCGCCCGCAAGCACGGCAGGCCGCTCCCCGGACCGCTCAAGCCGAACAAGTCCCTGGAAGGCATCTACACCCAGCCGGCCGAGGCGTGGTGGCGCCTGATCAACCCGGACTGGATCGATCCGGCGAAAAAGTATGAAGGCGACAAGGAGCGGGCGCTGGAGGCTGTGACGAAACGACTGGAGAACGCAATGAAGTTCCACGGTGCGATCCAGGACACCTTCCACCCCTGCACCTACGCCCACTACGGCGACGACAGCCGGCATGCGGCCTACGGCAACGTGGTGTGGGAGGTCGTCGCCGGAGACGTGGCGCGGGCCGGCGACCCGCTTGGCTGGACCCTGCTCGAGGACGACGGCGAAGGCCGGCTCAAAGTGCGGGGGGAGCAGGGCGTGGTGCTCACCCTGCGCCTGCAGCCCCCGGCCGAGGCCGGCGACCAAACGGTGCCGGCGGCCCGCTCCGCGGCCTGGGTCAGGGGCACCGTCCTCGTTCAGACCGGCTACGAACATCAGTCCAGTTATGAGGACTGGGACGCCATTGCCGCCACCCTCCACAGCATCGTCAAGATCGCGGTCGCCCAAGCCGCCCAACAACCGGAGTCCTCGTCATGAGCGCACGCATCGACCGCCTCTTCACCCAGACCAAACGGGTCTGCTTTGGCCGCTACACCTTGGAGGTGCCGGCGGAAGCCCGACTGATCTTCGGCACGCACCGCATCAGCGGCGGATTCAAAGCCTATCCCGACCAAGGACACAGGATTCGCGATTTCCTGAACGAACATTGGGGAAAGGTGCAGTCCAATGACCCCAGCGCCGAGATCATTGAGGTCATCAAAGGCCCCGTGCCCGGCGGGGAATATTACTGGTACCACGAAGACGCGTACGACAAACGGAAAAACATACGCCGCTTTTTCGGTGCAATTCCTATTAACGGCCATACCTTCACTTATGAAGGATGGGCATTGAACGGCAAAGCCGACCAGGAGTTTGCGCGGCAGGCTCGCCTGATCCAGGCCCTGCGCTATCGCGACCCCGACGAAATTCCCCAAGAGCCCGGTGTCTGCATCGAATTGGGCTTCGTGGCAGAAAGGACCTGCCAGTACCAGGAAATGTTCGCAGCCGGCATCCATATGCCGAGTCTGCCCGATGTGCGCTTTTCCGTTTTCTCCAATAAGGGCGCAGAGGTGGACAAGGAGAAAGGCGGTCTGATGAACGGCATCGCCAAACAAAAAAAGGCCTTGGGAATCTTCTACCCTTCGCTGAGCACGCTGCGCGAAGGCGCGCGGACGGTGGGCGTCTGGGATGGGGCGGAATCGCTGGTGCGGCGCAAGGGCGGCGAGCACGAATTCGACTGGGAGTTCCTGGGCGACCGTACCGTCAGTCATCCGGGGCGCCTGGAAGCCGGCCTGCGCAGCAAGATCGAGCAGAACGTCGTCGGTGCGGCGGAGAAGGCCTCGATCAACGACGACGAGGCGCTCGCGCTGTGGGACCGCCTGCTCAACAGCCTCGCCTTCCGGGTGCCGGTCCCCGGCGGCAGCCGCGTCGAAATGAACATCAACCAGATGAACCTGCGGTGCGGCGACCCTTGTCCGGTCACCGGGATATGGCGGGCCGAGCATCCTGGCCTGAAAGGCGGTGCGAGCGAACATCATGTGCTGTGCGGAACCCGGCTGCCGGGTGCGGACTGGTTCCCCTTCCTGAAAGATCCCGGCACCGTGGTCTGGAAACTGGCCATCAAGCTCAAGGACAGGGGGAATTCATGAACCGCTCCGCCATTCGCCGCCGGTTCCTGAAATCGCTGCTGGGCCTTGCCGCGCTGTCGGCAACCCCCGCATACGCCCGTCTTCGCACGCTGCCGGAACCGTCCGCCGCGAGTCTGCCGAGTGTTCCGCTGTTGTGGCGTCCGATCGATGCACCGGGTGCCATTGCCCGCCGCGTGAGGGAGTGGGACATCGCATGAGCTGTCGTCTTGCCGATGAAACCGCCATGCCTGCTCTTCCTTTGCATGTGGGATTCCATCGTCGGGCGTATCGTTCGTCTCGATGTGCCACTGGGCGAGATCCATTGGCAATTTCTTTTCATTGGCGGCTTCTTCAAAAAAGCCGGGCAGATGATCAAACGGATCATCGTGACCGGCGACGCCATGACGCACGGCGGCGCCGTGATTTCTGGCGCGCCGAATGCAAAGTTCGACGGCAAATCGATTGCCCGTCCCGGCGTTCTCGTGGACTGCCCGGAGAAATACTCCAGGGGCGCGCCGCACGGCATCAACAAGATCATCGAAGGCTGCAAGACCGGATGTGGCTGCGCCTCGATCGGCAGCGTCCGAGGAATGGTCAGCGGGTGAACCCTTCAGGAGCCGGGCGTGAGCGCTTGCTCAGCGCCGCTCGCCGACGCCGTAGCGGCGGTCGAGCCGGTTCATTGCGAACACGTAGATGCCGACGATCGCCAGGTACACGATCAGCGAGCCCTGCGCGAAGACGTAGAAGCCCAGCGGAAAGTCGAGAAAGCTGAAGGCATTGAGTTCGCGCGCGTAATAGCCGGCGATGAAGGTGACCGCGGACCAGACCACCAGCAGGCCGAAGGTCAGGATCAGATTGCGGCGCCAGTAGGCGCGGTGCCTGTCGGTCAGCTTCATCGGGCGCGGGGGCGGGCCGTCCGCGGCGGCTCCGGGGAGGGCGCCGCGGACGGGGCCGGGCAGGAGCGGTTCGTCTGCCGCATCAGCCGCCGTTTCCGTTGCCCGTGGTGGCGAAGCTGCGCGCTAGTTCGTTCTGCACGTCCTGCGGCGCCGGCTCGTAGCCGCCGGCCTCGAGCACGAA
The DNA here is from genome assembly GCF_002354895.1 of Thauera sp. K11. Taxonomy (NCBI): domain Bacteria; kingdom Pseudomonadati; phylum Pseudomonadota; class Betaproteobacteria; order Rhodocyclales; family Zoogloeaceae; genus Thauera; species Thauera sinica. The sequence continues at coordinate 2,998,372 of NZ_CP023439.1, read as the reverse complement.
CTCGCTCTCGCCGGCGCAGATCGCCTTCAGCCGGCTCTCGAAGCCGTCCATCTCCGACATCGGCACGCGCGCCGAGATCAGCATCCAGCCGGCGGCCGGGCTGTCGGTGCTGGTGAGCCGGCCGCGGCGGGCCGAAAGTTCGCCGCTGACTTCGCCGAACAGTGCGTCGGCCACCTTGACCTGCACGTCCAGCATGGGTTCGAGCACCTGCGGCCTGGCGGCGAGCACCGCCTCGATCAGCGCGTGGCGCGAGGCGGTGGCGAAGGACACTTCGTTGGAGTCCACCGCGTGATGCTTGCCGTCGGTCACCACGACGCGCAGGTCCTGGATCGGAAAGCCGGCGAGGGCGCCTTCCGCCAGGGCCTGGCGCACGCCCTTTTCCACCGCGGGCATGAAGTTGGTCGGGATCGCGCCGCCCTTGACCTCGTCGCCGAGTTGCAGGCCCGCGCCGCGCTCCAGCGGTTCGACGCGCAGGGCCACCTCGCCGAACTGGCCGGCGCCGCCGCTCTGCTTCTTGTGGCGGTAGCGCGCCTCGGCCACGACGGAAATCGTCTCGCGGTAGGGAATCGCCGGCGGGGCGGTGTCGAGCTGCAGGTTCCAGCGGGTGGAAAGTTCGTCGAGCACGATCTTCAGGTGCTGCTCGCCCAGGCCGCGCACCACCGTGCGGCGCCCGCGCACGTCGTAGCTGACTTCGAGGCAGGGGTCCTCGTCGGTCAGGCGGGCGAGCGCCTCGGAGAGCTTCTGCTCGTCCGCAGGCTTCTTCGTGATCAGCGCGAGGCCGTATACCGGCTGCGGATAGGCTTGCGGCGCGAGGTGGAAGTAGTCCTCGTCGTGCGAGTCGTGCAGTACGGCGTCGCGATGGATCTCGTCCACCCGTGCCACCGTGCACAGGTCGCCGGGCACGCCGAGCGGCGTCTCGACCGCGTTGCGGCCCTGCATGCGCAGCAGGTGGGCGACTTTGAACGGCTTGCGGCCGTCGCCGACGTAGAGCTGGGAACTGGGCGTGACCTGGCCTTGATGGATGCGGAACAGGCCCAGCTTGCCGCGGTAGGGATCGTTGGAGATCTGGAACACGTGGGCGACGACGTGGCGTTCGGGGTCGAGCGCCACCTCGACCCTCCCGGCCGCCGCGCCCTCGCCCTTCAGGAAGGCGGGCGGGTTGCCCTCGGTGGGATCGGGCGCCAGCCTGCCGAGGATGTCGAGCAGTTCGCGCACGCCCGCGCCGGTGCGGGCGGACACGAAGCACACCGGAACCAGGTGGCCTTCGCGCAGTGCCTGCTCGAACGGGGCATGCAATTGCTCCGGGTCCAGCGACTCGCCCTGCTCGAGGTACTTCGCCATCAGTTCCTCGTCCAGTTCGACGATCTGGTCGACGATCGCGCTGTGGGCTGTGTTGACGCTGGAGAAGGCGGTCGTGGTCGCACCGTCCGGCGCGAAGAAGCAGTCCACCACCTTGCCGCCGCCGGGGGCCGGCAGGTTGATCGGCAGGCACTCGCGGCCGAATTCGGCGACGATGGCATCCAGCAGCGCGGCGAAATCCGTGCCGGCGGCATCGATCTTGTTGACGATGATCATGCGGCACTTGCCCCTGGCCGCCGTCATCATGCGGCGCGTGCCGCTTTCCACGCCGGAGCCGGCGCCGACCACCACGGCGGCGGTCTCCACCGCGGGAAGGGTGGCCAGGGCGCGGCCGGCGAGGTCGGGCAGGCCGGGCGCATCGAGCAGGTTGATCCAGTGGCCGGCCCACTCCAGATGGACGAGGGAGGCGTGCAGCGAGTGGCCCATCGACTTTTCCTGCGGGTCGTAGTCGGAGACCGTGTCGCCGCGTTCGACGCTGCCGGCCGCGCCGATTTCGCCGGCGGCGGCGAGCAGCGCCTCGGCGAGCGTGGTTTTGCCGCTGCCGGCCTGGCCGAGCAGGCTCAGGTTGCGGATGTCGTGAACCGAACTGGGTGTCATCGCCGTACTCCCCTTATTTGTGTCTGCAACCGCGCCAAGTTTCCGCCTGCCGTCGGTCGAAGGCAATGCGTCGGATCAAGGAAGCGCGCGGCTGCGCGCTGTGCCGCCGGTTCAGGCGCTGCGCAGGCCGAGCAGCCGGGTGAGCGCGATTGCAGCGAGCGGCAGTACCAGGCCGATCACCGTCACCGTGACGAGCAGCGTGCCGAGTTCGCTGTAGTCGGCCGGGGTGGTGATCGCGCCGGTGGCGGCGTCCTTCACCTGGCGGCTGACGGTGTAGATCTGGTTGAGGTACTTGGTGCCGAGCTGGGCGGCCGACAGCGCGAGGTTGGTGAAGGAGGCCATCACGGCGAAGTAGGTCGCCTTCAGGTGCGGCGGTGCGGAGTTTGCGATCCACGCCAGCATCGGCACCATCGACACCTGTCCGAGCGGGGATTCCAGCGCGGTGTTGGCGATGGCGATGAAGCGTGCATCGACCATGCCGCCGGTCACGCCCGCAGTCCAGTGGTGCAGGCCGTGGAACATGCCGATGATGGGCAGCGACAGCAGCGTGGTGGCGATGGTCAGGAACAGGACGATCCGGGCGATCGACTTCTCCGCCATGAAGCGCCGGAACAGGAACAGCCCGGCCAGCGTCAGGCCGCTGGTGATGAGGTCGAGCCGCGACAGGAAGGACTGGTCGAAGCCGAGTTCGTCGATCATCCACCAGCTCGCGCCCGCGCCCGGGCCGGGCAGCGCGCGGAAGACGAAGATGACGATGATGGTGCCGAGCAGCATGCGGCGCGCATCGGGCGCCAGTTCCCGCACCAGCCGCACGATCATGAAGCCGATGATGGTGAACGAACCGGCGAAGATCAGTTCCTGGCCGTATTCGGCGCCCGACAGGCCGATGGCGAGCGTGAGCGCGACGAAGACCGCGCTGCCGCCCAGGATCCACCAGTTGGGGGTGGTCTTTTCTTCCGGTTCGTGCAGCAGGCGGTCGATCTCGGCGCGGTCGCGCCCCAGTGCGGCAAGCCGGCGGGCCTCGCGCCGCTTCAGCACGCCGGCCAGCAGCACGCCGCTGACCGACAGCAGCGGGATCACCAGCGCGAATTCGTAGATGCGCAGGTAGATCGCCACCTTCTGCGCCTCGGCGAGCGCTTCCGCGCCCTGGAACATCACCACGTTGGCGAGCGCGACCAGCACCGTGCCGCCGATGATGGCGACGCGGCCCAGCATCTGCATGGTCGTGTGCATCAGCCGCACCGCTTCGTCGGGCAGCGGCTCGCCGTGTGCGTCCAGGCGCGGCACGGCTTCGACCGTCATCGCGTCGGCCACCGCGTCCTGCATCACGTAGCCGACCGGCGACAGCAGCACGGACAGCACGAACCACGCCTCGACCGGCATGACCGCGCGCATGGCCTGCGGCTGGCCGATGAGGCCGATCATGATCGCCAGGCTCGCCGCGATCAGCGCCGCGCCCAGATACACGAGGCCGGCCTTGTGCCGCCACAGCAGGTCGACGAGGTGGCCGATCGGCATCTTCAGCGCCCACGGGATGCCGGCCCAGAAGCCGAGTGCGGCGAGGAAGGCGGCCGACAGGCCGAGGTAGTCCTTGACGAAGAAGGTGCCGACGATGCCGGTGAGGCCGGACACCCCGGCGGCGCAGTACACCATCAGCGGCGGCAGGTAGGACAGGCGCAGCTCGCGGCCGAGTTCGAGGATGTTGCGGTCGATCCAGCGGTGGAGGGCATTTTGCTTTTGCATTTGGTGTCCTCGTTGGTGGGCCGGGGGCGGGATGCGGGTCCGGCGAGTTGCCGCGCGGGGGCGTGCGGCCGGCAGTGGTGTCGGTGGTCTCAGCGGCCGAACAGGCGTTCCATCCAGGGCATGATCCACGGCAGTGACAGCGCGGTGACGAGGCCGTTCAGCCCCATCGCCAGCGCGGCGAAGGCGCCTGCCTGCTCGCCGATCTGGAAGGCGCGCGCGGTGCCGATGCCGTGGGAGGCGAGCCCGATGGCGAAGCCGCGCACCGCTGGGTCGTCGATGCGCAGCCAGCGGTACAGGTAGCGGGCGCCGATCGCGCCCAGGATGCCGGTGCTGATCACCAGCACCGCGGTCAGCGAGGGCAGGCCGCCGAGCCGTTCCGCGACCGCCATCGCGATCGGCGTGGTCACGCTCTTGGGCGCGAGCGACATCAGCGACTCGCGGCTGGCGCCGAGCAGGGCGCCGATTCCCCACGCCGACAGCGACGCGGTCAGGGAGCCGGCGACCAGTGCGATCCCCAGCGGTGCCGCCATCGCCTTCAGGCGCGGCCACTGCGCGTACAGCGGGATCGCCAGCGCCACCGTCGCCGGGCCGAGCAGGAAGTGCACGAACTGGGCGCCGTCGAAATAGGTCTGGTAGGGCATGCCGGTGAGCAGCAGCACGCCGGCGAGCATGGCGACCGCGAGCAGCACCGGGTTGGCGAGCGGATGGAAGCCGGCGCGGCGATAGGCCAGGAAGGCGGCCTGGTAGGCGAGGAGCGTGAGCGTGAGGCCGAGCAGCGGCGTCGCCGACAGATAGACCCAGATCTCGTCCAGGCGCGGCGTCATTGCCGTGCTCCGCCGGCCGAAGACGGGCGCTGCCGCGTGAGAGCGCGCAGCACCACGGCGGTGACGGCGATCGCCAGCGCGGTGCTGGCGACCAGTGCCGCCAGCAGGGGCAGCCATTCGGTCGCGAGGCGGTCGCCGTAGAGCACGATGCCGGTGCCTGCCGGCACGAACAGCAGCGAGAGATGCTGCAGCAGCGTGCCCGCCGTCTGGCGCAGGTCCTCGCCCGGCCCGCCGCGGATCAGCAGCGCGAGGAACAGCAGCGCCATGCCGATGACGGGGCCTGGCACCGGCAGCGACAGGGCGCGGGCGATGACTTCGCCGAGCAACTGGAAGACGAGCAGCACGGTCAGGGCGGCGATCATGGTCGGGCTCCGGGTGGACGGTTTGGAAGGCGGACGTATCGGGGCTGCCGCTGCGGGGAGGGCGCAGCGCCGCTCACAGCAGCGCGTGGCCGGCCATGCGCACGGCGATGCCGAGCGCGGCGCCCAGGGCAGCCGGTTTCCAGACCGCGGCGACGCGCCGGCCGGCGGAGATCAGCACCGCGACGCCGCCCACGTCCAGCGGGTGGATCAGGAAGCCGGCATTGGCGTTCAGCATCGCCACGCTGGCGCTGCCGTTCTTCAGCATGTCTTCCATGACGCCCATCATCGCGGTGCCGCCGGCGATCGCCTTGGTCAGCGTCAGCAGCACCATGGCCGGATGGATGTCCAGCGCGGCGAGCAGCGGCGTGAGCGCCCCGGTCAGCGCGTCGATGGCGCCGCTCGCGCGCAGCGCCATCACCACCACCAGCGCGAGCACCAGCATCGGGATCGCGCCGACCGAGATCTTGAAGGCTTCCGCGCCGGCCCGGTTGATGACGTCGAGCACGCCCTTGGCATCGTCGGCGACGCGGTGCTGCAGGGTTTCGTCCAGCGGGCCTTCGGCCGACGACAGGCTGCGGCCGAAGCCGTGATAGGTCGCGGCAGCCGCGACGAGCCCGCCGACCAGGGACAGCAGCAGCGCGGGGCCGAAGGCCAGCCCCATCGCCGCCATCGGAAAGGTGACGTTGGCCTGCGCCATGGCCATCACCATCGCCAGCGTCGCCGCGAGGTGGCGGTCGGAGGCGCCGCGGCTTTCCATCATGGTGAGCGTCGCGACCGGTGCGGCGAAGCTGACGAAGTTGATCTGCAGCGCGGCAAACACGCCGAGCCCGGTCAGTCCGGCCGGACGCAGCAGCGGAGCGAGGCGCGCAACGACCCAGTCGAGCGCGCCGCGCGCCTCGAGCAGGCGCATCAGAGCAAGCATCACCACCATGATGGGCAGCAGCACGAACAGGGCGAGCTCGACCGCCGAGCGGCCGGCCTGCAAGGTGGTCTGGGTCAGGAGGTCCATCGGGATCGGAAGGCTTGCGATTGTTGCGATGCCGGATGTTAAGCGCGGTGCCGTTCGCCGTCGATTGCGGATCGCCTCAGGCGCGGCCGAAGACCCGCACGCCCAGCAGCACGCCGATCGTCAGCAGGACGATGCCCGCCATCTCGGCGGGGCCCGGCCAGCGCTGATGCCAGACGAAGGCATACAGCAGTGCCGAGAGCGTCTCGAAGACGATGAGCTGGCCGACCAGCGCGGCGGGCAGGCGGGCGCTGGCGTGGTTCCACAACAGCGTGCCGAGCCAGGATGCGGCCAGCCCGAGGGCGAGCATCATGCCCACGAACAGGGCGGGCCGCGGGCCGAACGGCCAGCCGAAGCCGGCGCCGGGCGCGGCCGTCACGCCGTCCCAAAGCGCATAGCCGAGCGCGGCCAGCAAGGCCAGCGGCAGCGTGGCGAGCCCCTGGGCGGTGGCCCAGGCGCGCGACAGGCCGGCGTCGCGCGCGCGCAGCCAGCGGCCGTTGCGGATCGGATACCAGGTCCAGCACGCCAGCGCACACGCGGCGGAGGCGATGCCGAGCAGGTAGCCGGCGCCGTCGGGATCGTCGGCGCCGGCCCGCCCGGTGGTGTCGGCATGCACCAATAGCAGGCCGCCCAGCATCGCCGCCAGCGGCAGTGCGAGCCGGCGCCAGGGCACGCCGCCGGCTGCGGTACGCCGGTCGACCAGGTTGGCGCAGACGGCGATCACGACTGGCAGCGTGCCGATGATCAGCGTGGGCAAGGGCGCGCCAGCCAACTGGATGGCGGTGGACAGCGTGGTGTAGTAGAGCAGGTTGCCGATCGCGGCCAGCTTGAACGCCTCTATCCAGTCGGCACGGCCGAGCCTGGCCAGCGTGTGGCGGTCGAACCAGGCCAGGCCGAGCGCAAGCACGCCGAACGCGGCATAGCGGCCGATCGACAGCATCAGTCCGGGATAGTCGTCCAGCACCAGGGGGGTGACGAACACCAGCCCCCACAGCAGGCCGGCGCCGAGCGCGCAGAGCAGTCCGGAGATCATCGGGGCCGGGCGGTGGGGCTGGTCGTCGAAAGGGTCATGGGTGGCGGCCGGCCGGGGGCGGGAACGGGACGTGGCGGGGCATGGGCGACAAAAAACGGCGCCCGCGGGCGCCGTTCCGGATTCTACGCGCAGCGCACGGGCCGCGGCGCATCACTCCATCGCTTCGTACAGCGGCAGCGTCAGGAACTCCGGGAAATCCTCGGTCAGCGACATCTTCTCGAAGATGGCGGCGGCCTGGTCGTAGGTCGCGGTGTTCTCGCCCTGCGCGCTGACGGTGGCCTTCACCTTGGCCAGTTCCTCGGGGATCAGCGCGCGGACCCAGTCGGCGGTGACCTTGCGGCCGTCGTCGAGGATGCCCTTCGGCGACACGACCCACTGCCAGATCTGCGAGCGCGAGATCTCGGCGGTGGCGGCGTCTTCCATCAGGTTGTGGATGGGCACGCAGCCGTTGCCGGCGAGCCAGCTGCCGAGGTAGTGGATGCCGACGTTGATGTTGTTGCGCACGCCGGTCTCGGTGATCGGCTGCTCGGGCTGGAAGTTCAGCCAGTCCTTCGGGCCGAAGCGGCCTTCGACCTGCTTGTCCCACTGGTTCGGGCGGTCGCCGAGCACCTTGACGAACTCTTCCATCGCGATCGGCACCAGGCCGGGGTGCGCCACCCAGCCGCCGTCGTAGCCGTCGTTGGCGTCGCGCGTCTTGTCGTGGCGGATGCCGGCCAGCGCCTTTTCGTTGGCGACCGGGTCGCCCTTGATCGGGATCAGCGCGCTCATGCCGCCCATCGCCGGGGCGCCGCGCTTGTGGCACGCCTGCACCAGCGCCAGCGCGTAGCTGCGCATGAAGGGCACTTCCATCGTGATCGAGCCGCGGTTGGCGAGACAGAAGTTCTTGTTCTTCTTGAACTTCTTGATGCACGAGAAGATGTAGTCCCAGCGCCCGGCGTTGAGCCCGGCGGAGTGCTCGCGCAGTTCGTACAGGATCTCTTCCATCTCGAAGGTGGCGAGGACGGTCTCCACCAGCACGGTGGCCTTGATCGTGCCGCGCGGCAGGCCGATCTCGTCCTGCGCCATGCAGAAGATGTCGTTCCACAGGCGGGCTTCGAGGTGCGACTCCATCTTCGGCAGGTAGAAGAAGGGGCCGGCGCCGCGGGCGATCTGTTCCTTGGCGTTGTGGAAGAAGAACAGCGCGAAGTCGAAGATGCCGCCGGACACGCGCTGGCCGTCGATCAGCACGTGCTTCTCGTCGAGGTGCCAGCCGCGCGGGCGCACCTGCAGCGTGGCGATCGTGTCGTTCAGGCGGTATTCCTTGCCGGCTTCGTTCGTGTAGCCGATCTGGCGGCGGACGGCGTCGTGGATGTTCACCTGGCCCTGGATCTGGTTGTACCAGTTCGGGCTGTTGGAGTCCTCGAAGTCGGTCATGTAGGAATCGGCGCCCGAGTTGAAGGCGTTGATGATCATCTTGCGCTCGACCGGGCCGGTGATCTCCACGCGGCGGCATTCCAGCGCCTTGGGCAGCGGCGCGATCTTCCAGTCGCCTTCGCGGATGTGCCGGGTCTCGGGCAGGAAATCGGGCATCTCGCCGGCGTCGATGCGCGCCTGGCGGGCGACGCGCGCCTTCAGCAGTTCCTGGCGGCGGGGTTCGAAGGTGCGGTGCAGCTTGGCGACCAGTGCCAGCGCGTCGCGGGTCAGGATCTGGTCGAAGCGGGGCGACAGCGGGGCGTTGATCTGCATGCCCTGGGGCAGGTCGAGGCTCATGGGAATTCCTTGTGCGTTCGAGTGGGTCGTTGTTTGGGGAAAGGCTGTGGCGTGGTGTGGAAACGGATGCGAAAAGAATGCGAAAGGGGCTGGTCGGATCGAAGGGGCGGTCAGGGTGCCTTGGCGCAGTAATGGGCGGTCAGCAGGGGGCGGTCAGCGGTCTTCCGACCGCGATGATGCAGCGCCGCAGCCATACCGGCGGGATGCGGCGCGCCAGCGTTGCGCCCACGTAGCCGCCCAGCGTCGCCGTGGCGAGCATGATCGGTGCGTGCGGCCACGACACCGCGCTGGCGACGACGAAAGTGCCGACGGTGACACTGTAGATTACTGCCGACAGCCGGTTTTTCAATGCATTGATCTCATGCACGTCCTCGACGCCCTGCATGGCCGGCGCCGCGATCAGCGGGATGCCCAGGCCGCCGCCGGCGACCGGATTCACCGCGCCCGCCGCGAAGGCGGCGATGCCGATGAGTACGATCTGGAAGAAGTCCATGCCGGCCATGTCGTGTCTGTCGGATGTGGGCGAGCCTTGTGTTCGGGCTCTACCGCGCTGCAGTGTATGCGAGTCTTATATAAAACAACAGATCAGGTATGATCAATTCGGTTTTTACTTTTTGTCAAAAATGGACCAGCTCAAGCAGATCGAAAGCTTCGTCGCAGTTGCTATTCGCGGCAGCCTGTCCGCCGCCGCGCGCGCCGAAGGAGTGACGCCGGCGGTCATCGGCCGGCGGCTCGATGCCCTCGAACGGCGGCTCGGCGTCCGCCTGCTGCTGCGCACCACCCGCAGCGTCACGCTGACCTTCGAGGGCAGCGCCTTCTTCGAGGACTGCCAGCGCATCCTCAACGACCTGTCGAACGCGGAGGCGGCGGTCAGCCTGGGCAGCGTGAAGGCGAGCGGCCATCTGCGCATCTCCGCGCCCGCGGGCTTCGGCAGGCGGCACGTCGCGCCGCTGGTGAGGGCGTTCCTCGATGCCCATCCCGAGGTGAATTGCACGCTGGATCTGAGCGACCGCCTGGTGGACCTCGTCAACGAAGGCATCGATTGCGCGATCCGCATCGGCGAACTGGGGGATTCCAGCCTGGTATCGGTGCGGCTGGCCGAGAACCGGCGCGTGGTCGTCGCCAGCCCGGACTATCTCGGCCGCCGCGGCGTGCCGACCACGCCGGCCGAACTCGCCGGGCATGTCTGCCTGTCTCTGGGCCAGCAGCGCGGCTGGCAGTTTCGCGATGCCACCGGGGAACTGGTCACGGTGAAGGTCGGCGGGCGCTTCGAATGCAATGACGGCGCGGTGCTGCACGAGTGGGCACTGGCCGGCCATGGCCTGGCGTGGCGCTCGCTGTGGGAGGTGGACGGCGATCTGCGCGCAGGGCGGCTGGTGTCGGTGCTGGACGATTTCGCCGCGCCGTCCAACGGCATCCACGCGGTCTTTCCGCAACGGCGCAATCTCGCCCTGAGGGTGCGTCTGTTCATCGACTTCCTGCGCAGCCATTACGGCGATCCGGCCTACTGGGCGCAGAAGTGAACCCGCTTCAGGGTCTTGTCATGTGGATGGTTGAAACTGTTTCAGCCCTCGGGTATAGTGCGCGTCCTTTGCTGCTGTAGCTCAGTCGGTAGAGCAACTGATTCGTAATCAGTAGGTCACCAGTTCGATTCCGGTCAGCAGCACCAGAACTCCGACGCGGGGTGGAGCAGTCCGGTAGCTCGTCGGGCTCATAACCCGAAGGTCGCAGGTTCAAATCCTGTCCCCGCAACCAAACGGCAAGAAAGCCCGGTCCGCAAGGCCGGGCTTTCTTGCATCTGCGCCGCCGGTGCCTCATGCGCACCGCTCTTGCGTGCCCCACCGTTGCATGCCCCCTTTCCACCGGTTTGCCGTCGCAGGGCCTGGACGGGCTGTGCGGATGCCGGTTGAGTTTGCTCTCCGGTCGCCTACATTTCGACTACGAGGCCGACGCGCGCTCGACCGACGCGGCCGACCAGCGGGCGCGCGGATACGATGCCTGCCACCCGAAGGGGTTGTCGCCAGAACTGTGAATGGCAGCTCCGTCCACCGTAGAGGATTCCGAGATGAAGACGTCCCTCGTGCTGACACTCATCGGACGCGACCGGCCCGGGCTGGTCAGCGCCCTCGCGGCGCGGGCGAGCGCGGCCGGCGCGAACTGGATGGAGAGCCGGCTGGCGCAACTGGCCGGCCAGTTTGCCGGCGTCGTGCGCCTCGAGGTGGAGGAGGGCGACGCCGCCCGGCTCGAAGCCGCGCTGCGCGGGCTGGAGGCCGAGGGGCTGCGCCTCGCCATCGAGCACGCCGCCGCCGCGGGCGCGGCCGGGGCGCGGCGGATGGTGCGGCTCGGGCTCGTGGGCCACGATCGCCCCGGCATCGTGCGCGACATCTCGGCCGTGCTCGCGCGCCATGGCGTCAGCATCGAGGAACTCGAGACGGCCTGCGAAAGCGCGCCGATGTCGAGCGAACCCCTGTTCAGGGCGGATGCCCTCCTCGACGTGCCGGCCTCGGTGTCGCTCGAGGCCGTGCGTGGCGACCTGGAGGCGCTGGCCAACGAACTGATGGTGGACCTGAGCCTCGACGAGCGCGGGTAGCAGCGCCTTTCCGCCTGCGGCGCGGGTGCGGGTGAATCGGGCGGGTGCTGGTTGCCATGGGCGGCCTGCGCGCTGCATCGAAGCGAAGAAATCCGGCAGCGGTGGTTTTGGTTGACGTTTACGTTAACTGCAAATATGTTCGCGCCTTGGTGTTCGCCGCAGGAGGCGGACAGGGAGAGAGGAGTTGCGTTGATGAAGATCGAAGACGGCATATTCGTGGTGACGGGCGGCGGATCGGGGCTGGGTGCGGCCACGGCCCGCATGCTGGTGGAAGGAGGCGGCCGGGTGGTGCTGGCCGACGTGAATCGCGAGGCCGGCGAGGCGACCGCGGCCGAGCTGGGCGAGGCGGCGGTCTTCGTCGCTACCGACGTCACCGACGAGGCGAGCGCGAAGGCGGCGATCGACAGTGCGGTGTCGCGCTTTGGCGGGCTGAACGGCCTGGTGAGCTGCGCCGGCGTCGCGCCCGCGGAGAAAGTGGCCGGCCGTGATGGCCCGCATCGGCTGGAATCCTTCGCGCGCACGGTGAACATCAACCTCGTCGGCACCTTCAACATGCTGCGGCTGGCCGCCGACGTGATGAGCAAGGCCGCCCCCGATGCGGGCGGCGAGCGCGGGGTGATCGTCAATACCGCCTCGGTCGCGGCCTTCGACGGGCAGGTGGGGCAGGCCGGATACGCCGCATCGAAGGCAGGGGTCGTCGGCCTGACCCTGCCGGTGGCACGCGAGCTGGCCCGCTTCGGCATCCGCGTGATGACCATCGCGCCGGGCATCATGGAAACGCCGATGCTGATGGGCATGCCGCAGGACGTGCAGGACTCGCTGGGCAAGACGGTGCCTTTCCCGTCGCGCATGGGCAAACCGGCGGAATTCGCCGCGCTGGTGCGGCACATCCTGGAGAACGGCTACCTCAACGGCGAGGTGATCCGCCTCGACGGCGCGATCCGCATGGCCGCCAAGTAAGACGCCGCGCCGCCTCGCACGGCGGTGCGGTGCGGCCTGCGCCCGCTTGCCGCAGGGATGCTGCGGTGCAATGGCCGGCGTGGCGGAAATGTGCTAAAAGACCGCATCCTTTCTGACCGCCCCGGATGGCTGGGCCATCCGGGGCGGCTGCCTATCGTCGTCGATGAACACAGCCGACCTGCCGCCCGCCCAAGCCGTCGATTCCGTCCGCGACGAGACGGCGACCGACACCGATTGCTATCACTGCGGGCTGCCGATCCCGCCCGACACCCGCCACTACGTACGCATCGACGGCCGCGACCGCCGCATGTGCTGCATCGGCTGCGAGGCGGTGGCGCAGTCCATCGTCGATAACGGCCTGGCGGACTACTACCGCCATCGCGACGCGATGCCCGAGACGCGGCGCGAGGCGATGCCGGTGGAACTGCAGGAACTCGGCCTGTTCGACCATCCCGATTTCCAGAAGAGTTTCGTGCGCCCGGTGGGCGAGCACGAGCGCGAGGCTTCGCTGATCCTCGAGGGCATCACCTGCGCCGCCTGCGTGTGGCTCAACGAGCAGCACGTGGCGCGCCAGCCCGGCGTGTCGGCGGTCCAGATCAACTACGCCACGCGCCGCGCCCGCGTGCGCTGGGACGAGCGCCGCATCAAGCTGTCGGACATCCTGGCGGCGGTCCAGGCGATCGGGTATCGGGCGTATCCCTACGATGCCGAGCGGTCCGAACAGATCGCGCACAGGGAACGGCGCTCGATGCTGTGGCGGGTGTTCGTCGCCGGCTTCGGCATGATGCAGGTCATGATGTACGCCTTCCCGGTATATGTGGCGGGCGAGGGCGACATGACCTGGGACATCGAGCTGCTGCTGCGCTGGGCGAGCCTGCTGCTCACCCTGCCGGTGGTGCTGTACTCGGCCGCCCCCTTTTTCCAGCGCGCCTGGCGCGACGTCAAGCTGCGCCACCTGGGCATGGACGTGCCGGTGGCGCTCGGCGTGGGCAGCGCCTTCCTCGCCAGCCTGTGGGCGACGCTCACCCACGGGCCGGAGGTGTATTTCGACTCGGTCACGATGTTCGTGTTCTTCCTGCTCGGCGGCCGTTACCTGGAGATGGTCGCGCGCCAGCGGGCGGTGCGCGGCGTGGAGGAACTCGGCAAGGTGCTGCCGGCCTTCGCCGAGCGCCTCGCCGCATGGCCGGCGCAGGAGGGCGAACGCGTGCCGGTGTCGCAACTGGCGTCCGGCGACGTGCTGCGCGTGCGGCCGGGCGAAACCGTTGCCGCCGATGGCGTGGTGATCGCCGGCACGGGCGAGGTCAACGAGGCGCTGCTGACGGGCGAGAGCCGTCCTGTGCCGAAAACCGTGGGCGCGGCCCTGACCGGCGGCAGCATCAACGTTTCGAGCCCGCTGGTGTTCCGTGTCGAGCAGGTCGGCGACGCGACGCGGCTCGCCGCGATCCGGCGGCTGATGGAGCGCGCGGCCGGCGACAAACCGCGGGTGGCCGCCGTGGCCGACCGGGTCGCGGCGGTCTTCATCGTCGTGTTGCTGGTGCTTGCGGGCCTGACCGGCATCGCCTGGTATTTCATCGATCCGCAGCGTGCGCTGTGGGTCTTCGTGTCGGTGCTGGTCGTCGCCTGCCCCTGTGCGCTGTCGCTGGCGATGCCCACCGCGCTGACCGTGGCGACCGACGCGCTGGCGCGGATCGGCGTACTGGTGACGCGGGGGCATGCCATCGAGACGCTCGCGCGAACCAATCATGTGGTGCTCGACAAGACGGGGACGCTGACCTACGGGCGCATGAAACTGCAGGAAGTGAAACCGCTCGGCGAACTGTCGGCGGAGGAGGCGCTGGCGCTGGCGGCCTCGATCGAGCAGGGATCGGAGCATCCGGTTGCCGCCGGCCTGCGCGAGGCTGCGGCGGGGCTGGCGTTGCCGGCGGTGCATGGCCTGCGTGCGGTGACCGGGCAGGGGATGGAAGGCGAGATCGACGGCCGCGCGATGTGGATCGGCCGGCCAGGCTTCGTGGCCGCGCAGGCGCAGGCGGCGCTGCCCGGCGAACTGGCCGGATTCGAAGAGCGCGGCGGCACCGTGGTGGCGCTGGGCACGCGGGGCGGCTGGCTGGCGCTGTTTCGCCTCGCCGACCTGCCGCGCGCCGAAGCCGCCTCGTTCGTGGCACGGTTGGCGGCGGACGGTATCGACACGACGGTCCTGTCCGGCGATTCACCGGCCGTGGTGGGCGCGGTCGCAGGCGGGCTGGGAATCGCCGACGCGCACGGCGGCCTGACGCCGCAGGACAAGCAGGCGTACATCGCCGCGCTGCAGCGGGAGCCGTCGGCCGTCGTGGCGATGGTGGGCGACGGCGTCAACGATGCACCGGTGCTCGCGCAGGCCCATGTGTCGGTCGCGATGGGCGGCGGCACCGACCTCGCCCGCAACCAGGCCGACATCGTCCTGCTGAACGAAGACCTGGGCAGCCTCGGCCGCGGCATCGCGGTGTCGCGCAGGACGCTGCGCATCATCCGCCAGAACCTGTGGTGGTCGTTCGCCTACAACTTCACGTCGGTGCCCCTGGCCATGGCCGGCCTGGTGACGCCGTGGATGGCGGGCATCGGCATGGCGGCCAGTTCGCTGCTGGTGGTGCTCAACGCGATGCGCCTGCAGGGCGCGCGCTGAAGGACGGACATGGAAAGCCTCTATCTGCTGATCCCGGTGTCGGTGATCCTGGTCTTCATCATCGGCGCGCTGTTCTGGTGGTCGCTGCGCAGCGGGCAGTACGACGATCTCGAAGGGCCTGCCTATCGCCTGCTCCTGGACGACCGGGACGAGTTCCCTTCCGCCGGAACGAAGCGGGATGGCGGCGCGCAGCGCGCCGAGGACGAAAAGCCATGATCGGGCGCCATCGCGATGCCCGGTGTCATGCAAGGTCCGTTGACCTAGGTCAATACTCCCCTCCGGCAGATGCGCATAATTCAACCGTGGTTCCGGTTCTGCCAGGTGCCAGTCGCTGGCGGACAGAGCCGGGAACGTTTGTCTCTCTGTTGGGGTTGGGGGTGCGTGCATAACGCACCCTTTTTTTTCGCCCGTCGAACGGCTGCGATCGATGCTGCATGCATGCGATTCCGCGGCCGGCATGCCTGGGGCGCCCGTCGGCGCAGCATCGTTTCGTCTTCTTGCTTCCGCCTGCTGACGCGGTGCAATACAATGTTGATCTGTATCAAATTGTGGGCCCGACCCCGCGGTATCCTTGCGGCGTTTTGCGCTGCAGGCATGTCTTGCGGCCTGGGGGCGTTACTCCAAAACGTTTTCTTTCGTAGAGGTGACTCACATGCAATCGCAAGCGACTTATAACTATAAAGTCGTGCGCCAGTTCGCCATCATGACGGTGGTGTGGGGCATCGTGGGCATGCTGGTCGGCGTCATCGCCGCGGCACAGCTCGTATGGCCCGAACTGAACGCGCATGAATTCCTGCATTTCGGCAGGCTTCGTCCGCTGCACACCAACGCGGTGATCTTCGCCTTCGGCGGCTGTGCGTTGTTCGCGACGTCCTATTACGTCGTCCAGCGTACCTGCCATACCCGGCTGTTCGCGCCGGCCCTGGCCTCCTTCACTTTCTGGGGCT
This sequence comes from Thauera sp. K11, assembly GCF_002354895.1. Lineage (NCBI taxonomy): Bacteria > Pseudomonadati > Pseudomonadota > Betaproteobacteria > Rhodocyclales > Zoogloeaceae > Thauera > Thauera sinica. The sequence goes on along the minus strand of NZ_CP023439.1, from coordinate 2,982,543 downwards.
GGCAACTCGTCATCGTGCTGGCTGCGATCACCCTGCCGCTGGGCTACACCCAGGGCAAGGAATACGCCGAGCTCGAATGGCCGATCGACATCCTGATCGCCGTCGTGTGGGTCTCCTACGCGATCGTGTTCTTCGGCACCGTGGCCAAGCGCACGGTGTCGCACATCTACGTCGCCAACTGGTTCTACGGCGCTTTCATCCTCGCCGTCGCCCTGCTGCACATCGTCAATAGCGCGGCGATTCCGGTGTCGTTCTCCAGCATGAAGTCCTACTCGGCCTATGCCGGCGTGCAGGACGCCATGGTCCAGTGGTGGTACGGCCACAACGCGGTGGGCTTCTTCCTGACCGCCGGCTTCCTGGGCATGATGTACTACTTCGTGCCGAAGCAGGCCGAGCGTCCGGTGTATTCCTATCGCCTGTCGGTGGTCCACTTCTGGGCGCTGATCTTCACCTACATGTGGGCAGGCCCGCACCACCTGCACTACACCGCGCTGCCCGACTGGACGCAGTCCGTCGGCATGGTCTTCTCGCTGATCCTGCTGGCGCCGTCCTGGGGCGGCATGATCAACGGCATCATGACCCTGTCGGGTGCCTGGCACAAACTGCGCACCGATCCGATCCTGAAGTTCCTGATCACCTCGCTGTCCTTCTACGGCATGTCGACCTTCGAAGGCCCGATGATGTCGGTGAAGACCGTCAATGCGCTGTCGCACTACACCGACTGGACCGTGGGTCACGTGCATTCCGGCGCGCTGGGCTGGGTCGCGATGGTGTCGATCGGCTCCATCTACTTCCTGTTGCCGCGCATGTACGGCAAGACCGAGATGTACAGCACCAAGCTGGTCAATGCCCACTTCTGGATCGCTACCATCGGCGTCGTGCTCTACATCGCCTCGATGTGGATCGCCGGCGTGATGCAGGGACTGATGTGGCGCGCCACCAACCCGGACGGCACGCTGACCTACTCCTTCGTCGAGAGCGTGAAGGCGAGCTACCCGTTCTGGACGATCCGCTTCATCGGTGGCGTCCTGTTCCTGAGCGGCATGCTCCTCATGTTCTACAACATGCTGAAGACCATGGCGGGTGAGAAGGCTTACAACGCGCCGGTGCTCGCGCCTGCGGCCGCTCACTGACAACCGGAGAAAAACAAGATGGCCCAATCGAAGCACGAAAAGATCGAGAGCAACGTCTTCCTGCTGATCGTCCTCACGCTGCTGACCATCAGCGTGGGCGGTCTGCTGGAAATCGTGCCGCTGTTCTTCCAGCATTCGACCACCACGCCGATCGACAACGACGGCAATCAGTTGCCGGTGAAGCCTTACGATCCGGTACGCCTCGTCGGTCGCGACATCTACATCCGCGAAGGCTGCTACAACTGCCATTCGCAGATGATCCGCCCGTTCCGGGCCGAAACCGAACGCTATGGCCACTATTCGGTGGCGGGCGAGTTCATCTACGACCACCCGTTCCAGTGGGGCTCGAAGCGTACGGGCCCCGACCTGGCCCGCGTGGGCGGCCGCTATTCGGATGAATGGCACCGCGTGCATCTGCTCAATCCGCGCGACGTCGTTCCGGAATCGAACATGCCCGCCTTCCCATGGCTGAACCGTCCGGTCAAGGCCGACGACATCCAGGACCGCATGCGCGCGCTGAACAAGGTCGGCCTGCACAAGTACAGCGACGAGGAGATCGCCGCCGCACCGGCAGCCCTGACCGGCAAGACCGAGCTTGATGCCGTCGTCGCCTATCTGCAGGGCATGGGCCGTGCGCTGCAAAACGTGAAGTAAGGAGAGGTCGAGCCGTGGACATCAACGACTTCCGAAGCATCATCACGGTACTGGGGCTGCTGTCTTTCCTGGGTATCTGCGCCTGGGCCTATAGCCGGCATGCCAAGGATGGGTTCGATGAAGCGGCGCGCCTGCCCCTGAACGAAGACGATCTGCCGGCCGGCGTCGGCCGGCGAGAACAAGAAGGAAGACAAAATGGCTGACTTTATCAGCGGTTTCTGGAACGTGTATGTGATGGCGATCGTCGCCCTCAGCCTCCTGTTCTGCGTGTTCGTACTGGTGTCGAACATGACGAAGCGGGAGGCGGGGGCGGTCCAGTTGCATGGCCACGTTTGGGACGAGACGCTTGCCGAGTACAACAATCCGCTGCCGCGCTGGTGGATGTATCTGTTCTGGATCACGATCGGCTTCGCCATCGTGTATCTGTCCATCTATCCCGGCTTCGGCACGACCAACCAGGGTCGCGGCGCGCGTGCCCAGTACGAGGCGGAAATGAAGGCGGCCAACGAGAAATACGGTCCGATCTTCGCCAAGTACAAGGACATGGATCTTGCTGCGGTCGCGGCCGATCCCGAAGCGAAGGCCATGGGCCAGCGCATGTTCCTGACCTACTGTGCCCAGTGCCACGGTTCGGCCGCCCAGGGGGCGAAGGGCTTCCCGAACCTGACGGACGAAGAATGGCAGTGGGGCGGCGACCCGGCGACCATCAAGACCACCATCCTCGGTGGCCGGATGGGGGTCATGCCGCCGTTCGGGCCCGCACTGGGTGCCGAAGGCGTGAAGGACGTCGCCAACTACGTGCGTTCGCTGTCGGGCCTGGCGCACGATTCCCTGCGCGCGCAGCGCGGCAGCGATCTGTTCCAGCAGAACTGCGTGGCGTGCCACGGCGCCGATGCCAAGGGCAACGTCGCCATGGGGGCTCCGAACCTGACGAACAAGTCGTGGTTGTACGGATCGTCCGAGGCCACGATCATCGAAACGATCACCAACGGCCGCAACAACCAGATGCCGCAGTTCGGCGAGTTCCTGGGTGAGGACAAGGTCCATCTGCTGGCTGCCTACGTGGTCGGCCTGAGCAAGAAGTAAGCACGTCTTGCCCCGGAGGATTTCCTCCGGGGCATCTCGCTGAAATAAAATTAGTATCCACTAATAAAACGATCATGAGAGACGCTTCCCCCAAGCCGGCTGCCGGGCGGGATGCCGCGGCCGAGCAAGAAGAAGTCCTTTATGCGCCGCGCCGCAAGCTCTACGTGCGGGCGGTCACCGGTATCTTCGCCAAGTGGCGCTGGGCCTTGGTGTGGCTCACGCAGCTCGTCTTTTACGGCCTGCCCTGGTTGACCTGGAACGACCGGCAGGCCGTTCTGTTTCATCTGACCGAACGCAAGTTCTACATCTTCGGCTGGGTTTTCTGGCCGCAGGATGTCTTCTTCCTCGCGATCCTGCTCATCATCTCCGCCTATGCGCTGTTTTTCTTCACTGCGGTGGCCGGGCGGCTGTGGTGCGGCTACGCCTGTCCGCAGACGGTCTACACCGAGATCTTCATGTGGATCGAGCAGAAGATCGAAGGCGACCACAACAAGCGCCAGAAGCTCGAGCAGGCGCCGATGAGCGGCCGCAAGCTGGCCCTCCGCAGTGCCAAGTACGGCGCGTGGGCGCTGCTCTCGCTGTGGACGGGCTTCACCTTCGTCGCCTACTTCTCGCCGCTCAAGGAACTGCTGCATTCGGTGACGAACTTCGGCTTCGGCCCCTGGGAGCTGTTCTGGATCCTCTTCTATGGCAGCTTCACCTATCTGTTCGCCGGCGTCATGCGCGAGCAAGTGTGCAAGTACATGTGTCCCTACGCCCGCTTCCAGAGCGTGATGTTCGACGCCGACACGCTGGTCATCACCTATGACGAGGAACGCGGCGAACCGCGCGGCACCCGCAAGAAGGGGCTCGATCCGAGGAGCGTGGGCAAGGGCGATTGCATCGATTGCGGCATCTGCGTCCAGGTATGCCCGACGGGGATCGACATCCGCAAGGGTCTGCAGTACGAATGCATCGGCTGTGCGGCCTGTATCGACGCCTGTGACGAAGTCATGGACAAGATGAACTACCCGCGCGGGCTGATCCGCTATTCCACCGAGAATGCGCTCAGGCAGCATTGGGGCACGAAGGACATCGTCGCCCATGTGCTGCGTCCGCGCACGCTGCTGTATGGTGCCGTTCTGGCACTGGTGTGCATCGGCTTCGTGTGGGGGCTGGCCACGCGCGAAACGCTGCGGGTGGACGTGATCCGTGACCGCGCCTCGCTCGCCCGCGAGGTGGAGGACGGCATGATCGAGAACGTCTACCGGCTGCAGGTCATGAACATGACCGAAACCGCGCGTGCCTTCAGCCTCGCCGTATCGGGCCTGGAGGGTGCGAAGATCGATGGGGAGAGCGAGGTGAAGGTCGGCCCGGCCGCCACCGAAGCCGTCACGCTGAGGGTTCTCGTTCCCTACGACTCCGGCAAGCCGGGGGCCAACGAGATCGCCTTCGATGTGAAGGCCGGGGATGATCCGTCCCTGACGGTGCATGAGAAGACCACGTTCCTGTTCCCACGCTGATGGATGAGTACGACATTGACCGATCGAAACAACGTCCGCTGGTACCGCCAGGGATGGCCCTGGTTCCTGATTGCACTGCCCGCCATTGCGGTCATCGCCGGCCTCATCACCCTGGTGATCGCGATCAGGACGTGGGATGGCCTGGTGGTCGATGATTACTACAAGGAAGGGCGTGCCATCGTACAGACCATCGGCCGCACGGAACGGGCGCGGGAACTCGGGCTTTCGGCGCGGGTGAAGATCCGGAGCGATGCACTGCGGATCGAACTCGCCGCGCGCGATGCCGCCAGTCTGCCGGACAAGCTGATCGTGACGGTCTCGCATCCGACGCGCGCGGGCCTCGACCAGGTGCTGACCCTGAGCGGTGCCAACGGGGTGTTCGAGGGCGGGATGACCGCCCTCGGCGCCGGCCGCTGGTTGTTCCAGTTAGAAGACGAGTCCCGCAGTTGGCGCATGAACGGGACCGCATACCTCCCGACAGAGACGGAAATCCGGATGGACCCATCCGTTTCTTGACCCGTCGACCCTGTAAAGGAGGTGTACCATGGCCCTGAAAGAACTCTTCAGTACCGATATCGGGCTGCTCAGCCTATTCACCATCGGTTTCGTCATCGTGATGGCAGCGTATATCTATCGCTTCGCAAAACGCCATATCGCCGAAGACGAACGTAACGCGAAACTGGGCCATTAGGTCGAACCGGTCACGGCAAAGGAGGAAGACGAGATGCGCAAGTGGATTCTGGTGTTGTGGCCGTCCTTCCTTGTCGCAGCGCTGGCGGAGGCCATCTTCTTTACCGTGATCGATCCGCAGGAGCTGTATCTGTTCGGCCAGCCGGTGTACTACAGCCCGCTGACGACGTATTCGATCGGCTTTCTCGGTTTCTGGCTGGTGTGCGCTGCATCCAGCCTGACGACCATCTTCCTGCAACGTCCGGCGCAGGAACTCAATCGGCCCAGCCATCCGCACTGAAAAAGAACGGCCCGCCGAGGCGGGCCGTTCGTTCGGATGCGCACGCCACGCCTGTGGCGTCGGCGATCAGCGGTAGACCAGGACCGGCGTCTTGCTGTGTGTCAGCACCTTCTGCGTCTCGCTGCCAAGCAGCAGCCCGGCGATGCCGCGCCGTCCATGCGACGCCATGAAGATCAGGTCGCAGCCATGGCGGTCGGCCGCATCGATGATGGCCTCGTAAGGCACCTCGTTGACCACCGTGTCGGTGTCCGCCGACACGCCTTCGGCGTCTGCCACGCTCTTTGCGCGCTGCAGGATCTGCTCGGCTTCCGCGGCGGACGCCTTGGCGAATTGTTCCGGCGTCGTCGGGTCGATCAGCGCGCCTTCACCATAGATCGGCATCGGGAAATCGGGCTGCGCATAGAAGAAGGTGACGCGTGCGCCAGCTTCCTTCGCGAACGACACCGCACGTGCGACCGTGCCCTCCGACAGCGCGGAACCGTCCGTCGGCACGAGGAAATGTTTGAACATCGCGGGGCTCCCTTGCTAGTGTGATCGACGACTCATTATAGCCAGCCAAGGCGGGATGGGCGGTTTGACGGCCGTCAAACGAATACCGCTTGAGGCGGCCAACGACACACGCGCAGGGAGGCGACGGAATGGAGCTGAACTTCTACGGGGCCGCAGGCGAAGTGACGGGGTCGTGCACCCTCGTCAGGCACGAGGCCGGTTGTTTCCTGGTCGATTGCGGGCTGTTCCAGGGCGGGCGCAACGCCGCGCTCCGCAACGTGCGCGCGCTGGATTTCGACCTGCACGCGATCGACTTCGTGTTGCTGACGCATGCACATCTCGACCATTCCGGCCTGCTGCCGCGGCTCGTGGCGCTCGGTTACAAAGGGCCGATCTATGCGACGCGGGCGACGGTGGACCTGCTCGGCGTGATGCTGCTCGATTCCGCCCACATCCAGGAGAAGGAGGCGGAGTGGGCCAACCGCCACGATCGCGCGCGGCACGCCAGGCGCGGCTGGGACGTGGCTCCGCTGTACACGGTGGAGCAGGCGCGGCTCAGCCTTTCGCACCTGCGCGCGATCGACTACGAGCAGGGCTTCGAGCCGTACAAGGGGATCCGCTGCCGCTTCCGCGACGCCGGGCACATCCTCGGTTCGTCCTTCATCGAGGTCGACGTGGCGGCGCGCGGCGCCGTGCGCCGGATCGTCTTCAGCGGCGATCTCGGCCAGCCGCTGCGGCCCGTGCTGCGCGATCCGGAGATCGTCGACCATGCCGACATCCTGTGCATCGAATCGACCTATGGCGACCGCGCGCACCGACCGATGGCGCAGACCATGGACGAGCTGACGCGCGCGCTGCAACAGACGCTCACGCGCGACGGCGGCAACGTCATCATTCCGGCCTTCGCGGTGGGGCGCACGCAGGAGTTGCTGTTCGTGCTGGCGGACCTCGTGCGCACAGGGCGCATCGACAGGCTGCGGGTCGTGGTCGATTCGCCGATGGCGTCGGCGGTGACGGCGCTGACGGTGAAGCACGAAGAGTTGTGGGATGCCGAAACGCGCGAACTCTACCGCTGGGTCCAGCACAACACCGACCGCTTCAGCGTGCGCTTCGTCGAGGATGTGGAGGAGTCGATCGCGTTGAACGATTGCCGCGGCGGTCTGGTGATCGTGTCGGCATCGGGCATGTGCGAAGCCGGCCGCATCAAGCACCACCTGCGCTACAACCTGGATCGCCGCGAGTGTGCGGTCGTCATCGTCGGCTTCCAGGCGGCCGGCACGCTCGGCCGGCGGCTGGTCGATGGGGCCCGCCATGTCACGCTTTTCGGCGAACGCATCCCGGTCCGTGCGCGCGTACATACGATAGGCGGCTTGTCGGCCCATGCCGATCAGCCGGCGCTGCTCGCATGGCTGCGCCATCTGCGCCTGCCGCCGCACAGGGTTTTCATCGTGCATGGCGAAATGGCGGCGGCCACCGCATTCTCCAACGCCATACAGTCCGCTCTCGACTGGCCGGCACCGGTCATTCCGGAGCCGGGCAGGGCGTACGAATTCCGCTGAGCCGCGCAGGCCAGGGACGGCGCGGCACCGATCCGTGCCCTCCTGCCGGGGCGGATGCGCCTCTCAGGCCCACAGATTGGGCACGACGCTGCTGGCGTAGCCGGAAACGAAGGATTTCGCGGCGCCGCTGTCCGGATCGAACACATGGCGCTGCACGCGCCCGATGTTCAGGCCATAGACATGGATGCTGACCGATGGCTGGTCGGCCAGGTCGTTGGCCACCTGGTGCACGTCGCCGATGGATGGCGACACCGCTGCGGTCTGGCCGGGCAGCAGCAGGCGGGTGTCGGTCGCCCGGAAGCTGCCGTCGGCCTGCCGCTCGTACGCGGTTTCGCGCTCGCGCCCGCGCAGACAGCCGACCAGCCCCCAGGTCAGGTGATCGTGCACCGGCGTGCGCTGGCCCGGTCCCCAGACGAAGCTGACGATGGAAAAGCGGTCCAGCGGATCGGCGTACAGCAGGTACTGCTGGTAGTACTGCGGATGCGGCTGCGCGAAGGCGTCCGGCAGCCAGTCGTCGACCGCGACCAGCCCGGCCAGCCGTTCGCGGCCGCGCGCCAGGATGCGCGCTTCGTCCGATTCGCCGGCGAGCAGGCGGGTGATGTCCTGCACGAATTCAAGCAGTTTGCGGCTCATGCGCGCCTCCAGTGGCGGGTTCCGGGCCGGACGCGCGTCTCGCGGCGCATGGCAGGTGTCGAACGATGTCCCTTCATTCCGGTTTCCTCACTGCTCGTAGCCCGGACTGTGCCGCTCGACCTTGCGGCGGATCGCCTCCCAGTTCAGGCGGTCCGTCTTGCGGCGCTGCTCGTCGCCATCGTCGCCATCGCCGCCGCCGGGCCGGGGCGCGCCGGGGGCGGTTTGCCGGCGTACTTCTTCCTGCGCCGCTTCGGGCGCGATCAGCACGCCGTCGCGTCCGGCGCTCAGTGCGCGGATCTGCGCGGTGGCGGCCTTTTCCAGTCCGTAGATACGCGTCCAGGCCTCGCCCACGGTGCGGCCCAGTGCCAGCGTGCCGTGATTGCGCAGCAGCAGCAGGTTCTTGTCGCCGAGGTCGGCCACCAGCCGTTCACGTTCGTCGAGATTGAGGGCGATGCCTTCGTAATCGTGATAGGCCAGCCGCGGAACGATGGCCAGCGCGCGCTGGTTCAGCGGCAGCAGGCCGTCCTTCTGCGAGGACAGCGCCATGCCGTCGTCGCTGTGGAAGTGGGCGATGAACTGCGCATCCTCGCGCGCCGCGTGGATCGCCGAATGGATCACGAAGCCGGCGTAGTTGATGCCGTACTCGCCCTCGTCGAGGATGTTGCCGTCGAGGTCGATCTTGACCAGGCTGGAGGCGGTGACCTCCTCGAACCACAGGCCCATCGGATTGAGCAGGAAATGATGTTCCGGGCCCGGAATGCGGGCCGATATGTGGGTGTAGAGAAAGTCGTCCCAGCCGTAGAGTGCGGCCAGCCGGTACAGCGCGGCCAGTTCCACGCGCCGCTGCCATTCCTCGGCGCTGACCCGGCTCTTGGCCGATAGCTTCGGCGCATTCATTCGGCATCGCTCCGGGAAAGGACGGTACGGTGCTGGCCGTGGCCGGACTGGGTTTGTCTGGGCGCTGTCATGGGGTGCGACTCCTTGCGAAACGGATGGCGGTTGGACATGCCGAAATGGCATTCTGTGCATGTTAATTCTCCAATAACATTCTTTTTATGAATAATGTTGATATAGATATGTGCGGATGCCGTTCGCTACAGGAACTGTTCGGCGCCGACGAGCCCGATCTTGGTGAGCTGGTTGCGCTGTATCGCGGCCATGACGGCGGCGACGGTGTCGTACTGCACGGCGCGGTCGGGCCGCACGTGCAACTCGGGCTGCACGGCCTGCGCGGCGGCCGCGGCCAGACGCGGTTCGAGCGCGGCGAGGCCGGCGACGGTCTCGCCGTTCCACAGGATGGCGCCGTCGGCCTCGATGTGGATGCGGACCACCTCGGGTTCGACCAGCGGCGGCGGGGGATTGCCCTGCGGCAGGTTGAGTTCGACCGAGTGCAACTGGATGGGGATGGTGACGATGAGCATGATGAGCAGCACCAGCATCACGTCGATGAGCGGGGTGGTGTTGATGTCGATCATCACCTCGGGATCGCCCGAGGCGGACGGGCTGCCGACGTTCATGGCCATGGGGCTCTCCTGGGTTCAGCCGCGCGGCGGCGGTTCGGTGATGAAGCCGATCTTCTGGATGCCGGCGCGCTGGCAGGCGAGCACCACGCGGCCGACATGCTCGTAAGGCGCGCCGCCGTCGCCGCGGATCTGCACCTCGGGCTGGGGCTGGGCGACGGCGACGGTCTTCAGGCGCTCGACCAGCGCGTCCTGCGCGAGGGCCTCCTGGTTCCAGAACACCTTGCCGTCGCGGGTGACGGCGAGGTTGATGTTCTCCGGCTTGGTCTGGCGCGGCTGGTTGATCTCCTTGGGCAGGGCCACCGGCACCGTGTGGGTGGCCACGGGGATGGTGATGAGGAAGATGATGAGTAGCACCAGCATCACATCGACCAGCGGCGTGGTGTTGATGGCCGAGATGACGCCTTCGTCCTCCTCGGCCTGTCCGACGTTGATGCCCATGGATCAGCTCCGCGCCACGGAAACGAGCTTGGCCGCGGCGGTGCGGGCGTTGCCGCCGCCGAGCAGCACCGCGTGCAGATCGACGCCGAAGGCGCGCACTTCGTCGAGCGCGGCCTTGTTGCGGCGGACCAGCCAGTTGTAGCCGAGCACCGCGGGGACGGCGACGGCCAGGCCGATGGCGGTCATGATGAGCGCCTCGCCCACCGGGCCGGCGACCTTGTCGATGGAAGCCTGGCCGGCGATGCCGATGGCGGTGAGGGCATGGTAGATGCCCCACACGGTGCCGAAGAGGCCGATGAAGGGGGCGGTGGAGCCGACCGTGGCCAGCAGCGCCAGCCCGTCCTGCAGGCGGGTCTGCACGTTCTCGATGGCGCGCTGGATGGACTGGCCGACCCAGGTGTTGAGGTCGATGTGCTCGAGCAGGCCGGTGTGGTGCTCCCTGGCCTCCAGGCCGGACTGGGCGATGAAGTGGAAGGCGCCGCGCGGGTTCAGGGTGTCGGTGGCCTGCTGCACGCCGCCGGCGGTCCAGAAGTTCTGCTTGGCTTCCGTGGCGTGGCGGCGCAGCTTGTGCTGCTCGTAGAGCTTGGTGACGATGACGTACCAACTGGCGGCGGACATGATGACGAGGATGACCAGGGTGCCCTTGGCGACGAAGTCGCCCTGCGCCCACAGGGCGTCGAGGCCGTAGGGGTTGGTGACGGTTTCGCCGCCGGCCTGGGAACTGGCCTGGGCGAAGGCGGACGGCAGCGCGGCCAGGGCCGCCAGCGCGGCGAGGGCGAGGCGGCGCAGCCGCGACGGGATGGTGATGTTCATGATGTGCTCTCCGGAGGAAGGGTTCAGTTGTCCAGCGCGAACTGGAAGGGGACGGTGACGCGCACCGGACGTCCCTGGCCCACGCACTTCAGGCGGGCGACGGCATCGGTGGCGACCTTGTTGAAGACGGCGTCGGTGGATTTCACGATCCGCACGCTGCCGATGCCGCCTTCGGCGCCGACGACGAACTCGACCACCACCTGGCCGTCCTTGCCCAGGCGCAGGGCCTGGGGCGGATAGGGCACCGAGCTGCGGATGCTGACGTGGTTGGGGCAGGTGACGCCGATGGGGGCGGCGACCGGTTCGGGCGGTGCCGCCGGTTCGGGCGGGGGCGGTTCGGCCTGGACGACGGAGATGGTCGGGGCGGGTTCGGCCGGGGCCTGGACCTTCACCTCGGGCGGCGGCACGTAGGCCGGCGGGGGCGGCGCCGGCCGCGGCCGGGCGACGATCTTCTTCACCGGCTCGGGCGGTGGAGGCGGCGGCGGAGGGACCGGCTTGACCTCCTCGATCAGGCGCACGTCCAGCGGCTCCTTGAAGACCTTGACCACCTCGCGGGCCAGGCCGTTGGCGAGCGCGTAGGCGAGCAGGACGTGGAACAGGACGACGAAGGCGATGCCGGGCAGGTGCCGGCGCGGGTCCCGTTGGGCGAGTGCGTAGTTCATGGCTGTGCGGATGCGGCGAGGCGGCCGGAACGGCTTCCCGCCAGCATGACGTCGTTGAATTGATGATCGAACAGCGCGCCGACGTCTATCCTGCCCATTGCGCCGGTGCCCTGCCAGAAGCCGGCCTCCTGTTCGAAGGCCGCGCTCAGTTCGGCCCGCTGCCCGGCCGTGAGGCCATATTCGAAGCGGGTCCGCCGTGCGATCTTCAGCATCGCCGGTTCGTCGATGCGCGTCAGCCGGCTGGCCGCGCTCGCCCAGCTTTCGGGGTGCTCGCCCACCCAGACCGTCGCATGCGCGAGCCGCCCCAGGAAGTCGGCGATGGCGGCCCGCTTGCCGGGATCGTTCAATGCCGCGCTGGAGGCGAGCTGAATCGCGTAGGACGCGTCCTTGCGTCCGATCCAGCCCAGCGAGCGCAGATCGGGGCGCGCCTCCAGGACGGTCGCCTGCGGGTCCCAGATGCCCCAGGCATCGATGTGCCCGGCCACCAGCGATGCCAGCGCCGCATCGTTGCCCAGATTCAGCAGCTGGACGTCCTGTAGGGACATGTCGATGTCCTTCAGCGCCAGGCCGAGCAGGTACAGGGTTCCGGTGCCCTTCATCACCGACAGCCGGGCGCCGCGCAGATCGGCGAGCGAATGGTAGGGCGAGTCCTTGCGCACGAGGATGGCCGCGCCCGACGGGACGCCGCTGGTCGAGCGGCCGGCCGCGACGACCTTGATGTTGCCGCTCCTGCCGTTGGCCGCCTCGAAGATGACGCCGGTCTGGCCGCCGTTGCCGCCGACATCGACGTTGCCCGAGCGCAGCGCGTCTATCAGCGCCGGCGTGGCCGAGAACTCCGACCACTCGATCCGGTACGGCACGTCGTCGAGCAGCCCGGCCGCTTCCAGATAGGGGCGGTTGCCGATCTTGTTGGGTGCGCCGACGCGCAGAACGACCCGCGAAAGATCGATTCCGTCGGCGCGCGCCGCGGTCGGCGCCGCTTCGTCGGCGGGCCGGCATCCGCCCAGCAGCGCCACGGACAGCAGGAGGATGAACGGCTTCAGAAGACGCATGGCGACGGTGCTCCGGTTGCGCGCCTATCGCGCCGCATGCGGGCTTGCCGGGCGGGGAATGCCTAGGTTCTCGCGCAAGGTCCGGCCCTCGTAGGCCGTGCGGAAGATGCCGCGGCGCTGCAGCTCCGGCACCACCAGATCGACGAATTCCTCCAGCGGCGCCGGAAAGTGCGGAAACATCAGGTTGAAACCGTCGGCGCCGTCGTTGTCGAGCCAGTGCTGCATCTCGTCGGCGATGCGTGCCGGCGTGCCGTAGATGAAACGGTGTCCGCCGGCGCAGGCGAAATGCTTGGCGAGCTGGCGGATGGTGAGATTGTCGCGGCGGGCCAGGTCGACCAGCAGCTTCTGGCGCCCGAGCGCCGAGTTGTTCGGCGGCAGGTCGGGCAGCGGCCCGTCCAGCGGATACTTGGACAGATCGAGTTCGCCGGCCAGGCGGTTGATCGGCTTGCTGCCCAGATCGGCGGGCAGCAGATCCAGCAACTGCTGGTATTTCTCGTGCGCTTCCGCTTCGCTGCGGCCGACGATGGGCAGCAGGCCGGGCAGTATCTTGATGTGATCCGGATTGCGCCCGTGGGCAGCCGTCCGCGTCTTCACGTCGGCATAGAATTCGCGCGCTTCGTCCAGCGTGACCGCCGCGGTGAACACCAGATCGGCCGAGCGGGCGGCCAGGTCGCGCCCGGCCGGCGATGAGCCGGCCTGCGACACCACCGGCCGGCCCTGCGGCGAGCGTGCGACGTTGAGCGGTCCGCGCACGCGGAAGTGCCTGCCCCGGTGATCGAGCCGGTGCACCTTGGCGGTGTCGAAGTAGATGGCGCTGTCCTTGTCGCGCAGCAGCGCGCCGTCCTCCCAGCCGTCCCACAGGCCGCGCACCACGTCGTAGAACTCGCCCGCCCGCTCGTAGCGGGCCGCGTGTTCCAGGTGCTGGTCGCGGCCGAAGTTTCCGGATTCGTTCTCGATCTGCGAGGTCACCAGATTCCAGCCCGCCCGGCCGCCGCTGATGTGGTCTATCGAGGCGAACTTGCGTGCGACGTGGTAGGGCTCGTTGTAGCTGGTGGTGGCGGTGGATATGAGGCCGATGTCGCGGGTGACCGCCGCCAGTGCGGCGATCAGCGTCACCGGCTCGAGCCAGCTCACGCGCGCATAGCCGTTGCGCCCGCCGTCGGCCAGCGTGTCGTCGGCGATGGCGGCGGTGTCCTGGAAGAACACCGCATCGAGCTTGCCGCGCTCCGCGGTCTGCGCCAGCTTCGCGTACAGCGCGAAATCCATGTCGGTTTCGGGTATCGCGGCCGGGTGGCGCCAGCCTCCCGCATGGTTGCCGGGAGTGAACAGGAAGGCGCCGAGTTTCAGTTGTCGGGTCATGGTGTTTCGCTCAGAAGGTGTAGTGCGCGCCTGCCACCACCGCCCGGCCGTCGCCCGGATAGAACACCGCCTGATCCCTGCCCCGGGCGTTGTACACCGTGGTGCCGCCCGACGCGTAGGCCTTGTCGCCGAGATTTATCAGGTCGACGAACAGCAGCCAGCGGCGGTCGGCCGGCGTGTAGCCGAGGCGGGCGCCGAACACCGCGTAGCCATCCGACTTGAAGGAATTGGCGTAGTCGACGTAGTAGCTGGACGCGGCGGTGACGTTGACTCCGGCCGAGAAGCCGGCGGCGCCGTCGTAGCGCAGTTCGGCCTGGTAGTAGTGGCGTGGCACGCCCGGCAACTGGTTGTCGCCGAACGCGCTGTCATTGCGGAAATGGAAGTCGTTGAAGGTGTAGGCCTGACGCAGCGCGATCCGGCTGCCGGCGTCTTCCCACAGCGTGGCGGTCAGGCCGGCTTCCACGCCCTGGTGTATGGTCGGGCTGCCATTGAAGGCGGTGATGAGCGGGATGGCCGCGCCCGGCGCGATGTCCACGTTCAGCAGTTCGTCCCTCACCCACGAGCGGTATACCGCCAGGCTGGCGTCGAAGCGGCTGTTGTTGGCGCGCAGGCCCAGTTCGAAGGTGTTGGCTTTCTGGTTGACCAGCGGCTTGACGAAATTGATGGCGCTGCTGAAGGTCGATGGCGAGTACTGCCAGGTCGCTCCGGGATTGATCGAGCGGCTGACGTTGCCGAACAGCTGCAGCGCCGGCGTAGCCTGCCAGCTCAGGCCGAAACGCGGCGCCAGACTCCATTTGTCGAACACGTGGTCGCCGGAATAGCCGGCATTGATCGGCAGCGCGCTGTATTCGATGGATATGTCGCGCTTGACCTGGATGGCCGACAGGCCGGTCAGCAGCTTCACATCGGGCGTCAGGCTCAGCGTGTTGCCCAGCGCCAGCACGTTGTCGAAGGAGCCTTTGTAGCTGCTGTACTTGACGCGCGTCAGCGAGTCGTCGGCGTTGCGCCGGTAGGTGTCGGTGCGCCCGGTGGTCTGCCGGGTGTAGAACCAGCCGGCAGTGCCCACGCTGGGCAGGCCGAACAGTTCGCCGTTGTGGACATAGCGCAGCGTCAGGCTGGTGTCGCGATAGTCGGACGTGCTCGGCGTGGCGCTGTAGCCGTTCAGGCGCTGTGGCAGCTTGTAGTAGCCGAAGCCGAATTCCAGGCTGGACGCGTCGTCTATCCGCCAGTTGGTGCGGTTGCCGAGCTGCACCGAACCGTACTTGTCGACGTGGTTGCGGTTGGTGCGCACCGCCGCGCTGGTCTGTTCCGGGTCGGTGCGCAACTGGCTCAGCGTGAGCGCGCCGGAGGCCTGGTGGTACTCCTCGCGGTAGCGCAGGTAGAAGCGCGTTTCCACGTCCGGGCTGATGCGGTAGCCGAGGTTGGAACTGAAGCCGGTGGAACGCTTGAACGTCAGGTCCTGGAAGCCTTCGCGGCGCGAATCGGTGGCGTTGAAGTAGTAGTCCGCGTCGCCCGCCACGCCGCCGGTGGCCACCTGTGCCTTGTGATAGCCGAAGCTGCCGCCTTCCAGATGCAGGCGCAGTCTCGGCGCGGTATAGCCGGTATGGCTGACGAAATTGACCGCGCCGCCCAGCGACAGCGCGCCGTAGTCGAAGGCGTTGGCGCCGCGCAGCACTTCGGTGTAGGCCAGGCCCAGCGGTTCGAACAGCTCGTAGGAGGCGCCGGCCGGGCCGGTCAGCGGCAGGCCGTCCACCAGGTATTTCACCCCCAGCGGCATGTTGCCGAGGTTGGACATGATGCCCGAGCCGCGTATGGAGATATGGATGCCGTCGTTGCCGCCGGCGTTCTGCACGAACACGCCCGGCTGGTAGGCGAAGATGTCCTGCGGCGCGGCGCGGCCGCGTTCGGTGTCCTCGCCGGAAATCACGCTGGCGCCGCCCGGGATGTCCTTCAGCTTTTCCCTGATCGTTTCCACGGTGGTCAGGCGCTGCCGCTGTATGACCACGGTGTCGAGCGACTGGGTCGCCTCGCCGCCGTCCTGCTGCGGCCAGGCCTGGGTCGCGGTCAGCAGCAGGATGGCGGTCCCGATGGTCGAGGGTGCGGCAAGGCGGTTCCGGCCGTTATGCTTTCGTCGTGGATGTTTTCTCATGCGGACTCTCTTCTGTGTCATCTGTGGGAAATGGAAGGTCGCGTCATCCGGCGCGGGCGGCGTGCGCGGGCGGCTGGCCGAACCGGCTGCCCGGTACCGGCAGGCCGAGGTTCCCGCGCAGGGTGTCGGCTTCGTAGTCGCGCCGGAACAGGCCGCGCCGCTGCAGGATGGGTACCACCTCGCCGGCGAAGATTTCGATGCCGCCCGGGCCCTGGCTGGGCATGAGGATGTAGCCGTCGGCCGCGCCGTTGAGGAACCATTCCTGCAGGTGGTCGGCGATCTGTTCCGGCGTGCCGACGATGCGGCCGTGGCCGGCCGACGACGCCTGCAGCCGCAGCAGCCGGCGCACGCTCCAGCGCTCGCTCAGCGCGAAGTCGCGGAAGATGCCGTAGCGGCTCTGCCGGCCCTGCACCGCGAACAGTGCGGGCAGGCGCTCCGCCGGCACCGGCTGGTCCGGGTCGAGATCCGACAGGTCTATGCCGCCGAGCTGCTGTTCCAGCGCCCGCAGCACGTGCGGCGGGATGTCGTTCCACTGTTCGTCGTCGAGCCGGCGGGCGCTCTCTTCGGTATCGGCGATGACGGTGCACAGGCCGGGCAGGATCTTGATGTGCTCCGGGTCGCGCCCGTGCGCGCGCACGCGCCCCTTCAGGTCGGCATAGAAGGCCTGCGCGCCCGCCAGCGTCTGCTGTGCGGTGTAGATGCCTTCGGCGAAGGGCGCGGCGAAGGCCTTGCCGTCTTCCGACGAGCCGGCCTGGAACAGCACCGGATGGCCCTGGCGCGAACGCGCCACGTTGAGCGGCCCTTCCACCGCGTAGTAGCGACCGCGATGGTCGATGCGGTGCACCTTGTCCGCCCGCACCGCGATGTGGCGGCCATGGTCGTTGACGATGGCGTCGTCTTCCCACGAATCCCACAGCTTGCGCACCACCTCGACGTGTTCCGCCGCGCGCCGGTAGCGTTCGCCGTGGTCCGGTATCGGCGCATCGCCGAAATTGCGCTCGCCGTTGCTGGAGGTGACCACGTTCCACGCGGCGCGGCCGTCGCTCAACTGGTCGAGCGACTGCAGTTGCCGGGCCAGGTTGAACGGCTCGGTGAAGGTGGTGGACACGGTCGGCACCAGGCCGATGTGGCGGGTGATGCCGGCCAGCGCCGAAAACAGCGTGACCGGCTCCGGGCGCGGCGCCTGCTGGTGCGCCGATTCGGTGGACACGGTGTCGGCCACCATCAGGAAATCGAAGCGCGCCTGTTCCAGCCTGCGCGCGATGTCGGCGTAATAGCCGAGCAGGCTGTGCGCCGGCCGGCCGTCGGCGGCGGCGGCCGATTCGGGCCGGTCGCTGCCCGGCGAGTTGAACAGCAGTCCGAGTTTGATCTGGCGATGGGCTTGGCTCATGGCATTTCCTCGTGGTGGATGGCGGCGCCGGCGCGGGTTCCGGACAGCGGCCCGGTCAGGCCGCCGCGCCGCCGCGGCGGGCCGCGGTGTAGCGGTTCTCCGGCACCGCGAGGCCGAGATGGCCGCGCAGCGTGCCGGCGCCGTACTCCCGCTTGTAGATGCCGCGCTGCTGCAGGATGGGAATCACCAGTTCGACGAAGGCATCGATCTGGCGCGGCAGCGCCTCGACGAAGTTGAAGCCGGCGATGGCGCCGCTGTCGAACCAGCGCTGGATGGCGTCGGCCACCTGTACCGGATCGCCGATGAATTCCTCGCGCGGGCCGGCCGCGCGCAGCGCGGTTTCGCGCAGCGTCAGCCGGTTGTCGCGGGCGAAGCGGGTGATGCGTTCGGCGGTGCTGCGGCTGCTGCCATAGGCGGCCGGCCCGAGCTCGGGAAACGGCTCGTCCAGCGGATGCTGCGAAAAGTCGTAGTTGTCGAACGGCACGCCGAGCTGCTTGAGCGCCTCGTCGATGCGCAGCAGCCCCACCGCCTCTCGATACTTGCGCTGCGCTTCTTCCCGGGTCGGCGCGACGACGGTGCGCAGGCCCGGGTACAGGCCCACGCTGCCGGGCGCGCGGCCGAAGGCGGCGGCGCGGCGCTGGATGTCCTCGGCATAGGCGGCGGTGGCTTCCAGCGATCCGGCTTCGACGAACAGCGCCTCGGCATGGCGGGCGGCGAAGTCGCGGCCTTCCGCCGATGCGCCGGCCTGGAAGATGACCGGCCGGCCCTGCGGCGAGCGACCGATGTTGAGCGGGCCGCGCACCGAGAAGAATTCGCCCTTGTGGTTGAGCGCGTGCTGCTTCGCCGGGTCGAGGAAGACGCCGGCCTCGCGGTCGCGCGGGAAGGCGTCGTCCTCGTAGGAATCCCACAGCCCCTGCACCACGTTCAGGTGCTCGGCCGCCCGCCGGTAGCGCTCGTCGTGCTGCAGGTGTTCCGCCTTGCCGTAGTTGGCGGCGGTGCCGGACAGCCACGAAGTCACCACGTTCCAGCCGGCGCGGCCGCCGCTGATGTGGTCCAGCGACGCGAACTGGCGGGCCACCGTGTAGGGCTCGGTATAGCTGCTGGTGGCGGTGCCGACCAGGCCGATGTGCGTGGTCGCGCCGGCCAGCGCCGACAGGATGGTGAGCGGCTCGAAGCGGTTGAGGTAGTGCGGACTGGAACGTTCGGTGACGAACAGGCTGTCGGCGACGAACAGGAAATCGAACTTGCCGGCCTCGGCCACCCGCGCCAGATGCCTGTAGTGCGCGATGTTGATGCTGCCGTCGGCCACCGCGTCCGGATGGCGCCAGTCGTCATAGCCCTGGCCGCAGCCGGCGAGGAGGAAACCGAATTTGATCTGCCTGGATGCTGTCATGGTGTGGGTCCGGCGAAGTGGTTGGACCGAAGGTGGCGATGTGCTCGAGCTCCGGTGGCTGTCGTCATAATAGGGGCCGATCTTAATTACACAACAGAATAAAGTTGATATCGATATATGCGCTTCATGATTGGTCGGCGGCGTTCGCACGCGCGCTCGCCACACCCGGGGGAGGCGGAATGGATGGCGGAACAGGTAACAAAAAGGCGCGGGAAGGACGTCCGGATCGCAGGTCGGGTGCGATCCGGACGGGTCCGCCCATTGCGGGCGGGCGCGGAACGGGGGCGGGCGTTTTCCGGCGGGGGCCGGCGGCCTGGCTAGGTCATCGAATGCCCGCCGGCGCCAGGCGGTCGCGCAGGCGGATGGGAGTGGCGGCCGGCGGTGCCAGCAGGCCGCGCGCGCGCAGCCGCGCGGTGAGGTGATCGGCGAAATCCTCATAGACGCCGGGGGTGGTCGCGGAGGAAATGTTGAAGCCGTCCAGCCCGGTGCGTGCGGCGAGGTCGGCGATCTGGTCGACCACTTCGTCGGGCGTGCCGAGCACGGTGAAAGGTGTGCGCAGCCGGCGCGTGTGCTCGATGTAGTCCTGGATGGTCACGTCGTGGCGCCCGTTCACCGAGCGCAGTGGGCGCGTCGTGCCGTAGGTCGCCAGATCGGACAGCCGCGTGTCGCGCGGATAGCGGCGGATGTCTATGCCGTTCCACGCCAGAATGCTGTCGTCGTTCCTGAAGCGGGTCTGCCGTTCCAGTTTTTCCTCGGCTTCCGCATGGCTGGCGCCGATCGCCAGATTGATGCCGGCGAACACCAGCGGCCGCGCCGTCCGTCCGGCCGTCCGCGCCAGTCCCTCCAGCCGCTCGATGCTGGCTTTCAACTGTTCCGGATTGCCGGCGTTGGTGTAGAGCGCCTCGGCGTGGCGGATCGCGAAATCGAAGCCGGTGTCGGAAGCGGTGGCCTGGAAGTACACCGGCCGGCCCTGCGGCGACGGTTCGACCAGATGCGGGCCGCGCACCGCGTAGTGCGCGCCGCGATGGTCGATGGCGCGTACCTTGGCCGGATCGGCATAGACGCCCGACGCCTTGTCGCGGCGCAGCGCGTCCGCCTCCCACGACTGCAGCCAGAGCTTTTCCAGCACTTCGATGTACTCGTCGGCGCGCGCGTAGCGATCGGCGTGCGTCACCTGCTCGGTCAGTCCGAAGTTCGCCGCGGCGCTGTCCAGATAGGAGGTGACGATGTTCCAGCCGATGCGCCCGCCGGTGAAATGGTCCAGCGTGCTGAAGCGGCGCGCCAGCAAGAAGGGTGGCTCGTAGGTGGTGGAGGCGGTGACCACGAAGCCCAGGCTGCGGGTGGCCGCGGCCAGTGCGGACACCAGCGTGAACGGGTCGCCGAGCGGGAACACGTGGGCGTCGCGCACCGAAAGTTCGGCGCCGCTCTCGCGCGTTTCGAACACGCCGAGAATGTCGGCGAAGAACATCGCATCGAAGCCGGCACGTTCCAGCAGTTGCGCCTGGCCGATCCAGTAGTTCAGATCGAGGTGGTTGCGGATGTTCTGCGGATCGCGCCACACGCCGTTGTCGCCCGGCGTGAGCATCTGGAAGGCGGTGAAGTGCAATGGCTTGGTCATGGTCTGGTATGTCGGTGTCGATGGAGCGGGTCGGAAGCGCGGCCGCGGCTAGCCGAAGCTGACGTCGCGCGCCCACAGATAGTCCACCGGCGTGTCGTCGGTGATGATGCCTTCGGCATGGAGGAAGTCGGCTACCTTCTGCTGCGAGGCGATGGCCGCCTGGCTGACCGGCACGACCCGGGTCGGCTGGCTCTGTTCGCTCACCTGGGTCAGGAAGTCTTCCTCCGGCACGCCGGTCAGCAGCGCGCTGCGGCGCGCCCAGGCCGCCGGATGGCGTTCCGCCCAGTCCCACATGCGCTGGATGCGGCCCACGTAGTCGGCCAGCCGGGCGCGCGTGGCGGCGTCCTGCAGCGCGCGGGTCTGCGACACCAGCAGCAGGTTGCCGGACAGATAGCCGCTGGCGGTCAGCAGCACCCGCGCGCCCAGCACGCGCCGCGCACGCAGGCCGTAGACGCCCCAGATCACCCAGGCGTCGAGATTGCCGTTCTGGAAAGCGGCGTAGGCGTCCTCCACGGCCAGCGCGCTGACGCGCACGCCGCTGAAATCCAGCCCCTGTTCGCGCAGCACCTGCGCCAGGAAGTAGTGCGCGGTGGTCGAGCGCGCGTAGCCGATGCGCTTGCCGGCCAGTTCGCGGACATCGCGGATCGACGAATCGCGCGGCAGCAGGATGACCTGGTTGTTCACGTCGGTCTGCTGCACGGCGACGATGCGCAGGATGGTGTTCTTTTCCTTGACGAACAGCGGCGGGATTTCGCTCATGCTGCCCAGGTCGAGATGGCCGTTGCTGAGCGCCTCGACTTCCAGCGGCGCGCCGGCGCCGGGAAAGCGTATGCCCTCGACCGGATAGTCCGGCTCGGCGATGCCGGCGTCGGCGAAATAGTTGCCCGGCGTGTCGCGTCCGCTGATCACCCGCAGCGCGGCGTGCCGCGGCCCGTCGTCCCGCCGCGCCAGCCAGCCGGCGCCGGCCAGCGCGGCCAGGCCGAGGCCGGCGCCGTAGAGGAATTTCCGCCGGCCGCTCATCTTTCCGCCGCTCCTTCGTCCAGCGCGGCGCCGATCGCCGGCGGCAGGCCGAAGATGTCCAGCAGCGTTTCGCCGCGCGACAGCCGTTCCAGCGTGATCTTCTCGGCCGCCTGCCGGCGCAGCGCCTCGTCGACGATTTCGGCCAGGCGCTGCGGCGGGCAGACGAAGATGCCGCTGTCGTCGGCCAGCACCGCGTCGCCCGGGCTGATGGCGACGCCGCCGACCGACACCGGCACGTTGACCGCGCCTTCGATCGGCAGGCCGCCCTTGACGGTGACCGGCGAGGCGCCGCTGCACCAGCACGGGATGCCGTGTTCGCGCTGTTCCTGCAGATCGGTGGTCGGGCCGTCGACGACGATGCCGGCGATGCCCGCCAGCCGGGCCGCATAGCTGGTGACGTAGCCCCAGTTGGCATGTCTGGATTCGCCGCAGCGGTCCACCACGATGAAGTCGCCGGGGCGGGCGTTCGACACCAGCCAGCCCATCGGGCTGCCGAGGATGTTCGGCGCGCGCAGCGTGATGGCGGTGCCGGCGACGCGCACGCCGGGCTTCACCGGGCGCAGGTCGTTGCGCAGGAAGCCCTGGTGTTCGGAATGCCCGATGGTGCCGGTTTCGCATTGCGCCAGCCGGGCGATCAGCGCCGCCGGAATCTGTTCCGGCATCGGCCGCAGGGTCAGGTTCACTGTTTCGCACCCATCAGAAGCTCACCTTCACATTGGCGTAGTAGTAACCGCCGTTGAAGCCGAATGGCGACACGTAGCCGTAGGGCGGCAGGCCCTGCGGATTGCCGCCGGGGAAACCCTTGGCGTCCGGCTTGACGTCGAGCAGGTTGTTGGCGCCGATCTCCACCGTCAGGGCGTCGGTCGCCTGCCAGGACAGCGCCAGATCGGTGAGCCACTTGGCGCCGTAGGAAACGTCGTAGATCGGGTTGTTCTCCAGCTCCTTGATCGAGCCGTAGCGGGTCAGCCGGAGGTCGGCGCCGAAGCGCCCGTATTTCCAGTTGCTGCCGAGTATCAGCTTGCTCCTTGGCTGCGACACCGTCAGATAACCCTGCTTCTGGCGGTTGAACAGCGTCAGGCCCAGCCCCTGGAGGATGGCCGGCGCGTCGTGGATGCGGGTGATTTCGGTTTCGTTCCAGTTGTAGGCCACGCTCCAGCGCACATTGCCCCAGCGGCCGGCGTCCTGCAGGTACTCGGCCACCAGGTCGAGGCCGTGCGTGCGGGTGTCCAGCGCATTGGCGAAATACTTCACCCGGTAATAGCTGGGCAGGCCGGCGGCGACCAGGATCTGCGATACGGCGGTGCCGCTCAGCAGCCCGGTCGAGGCGATGCGGTCGCGCAGCGCGATGCGGTAGGCGTCGGCGGTGAAGCGCAGGTTGCTGGCGGGTTTCCAGGTCAGCCCCAGCGTGAAGTCGGTGGACGTTTCCGGTTTCAGCGGCTGCGCGCCGAGCGCCTGGCCCAGCGCGGAATAGACGCCGACGCGCTGCGAGCACACCTGCTGGCTGACGCCGTCCAGCCGCGACAGCGTGCAGGTGGAATCGGTGCCGATGAACTGCGACAGCGACGGCGCCTTGAAGCCGTTGCCGAAATTGCCGCGGATGGCCAGCGTCGGCGAGATTTCGTAACGGCTGGATATCTTGCCGATGGCGACGTTGCCGGCGCTGTCGTCGAAGTATTCGTAGCGGCCGGCCAGGCCGATGAACCACGCTTGCGTCGGGTTGAGGCCGACGTCGACATAGGCGGAGTAATTGTTGCGGCTGATGGCGCCGGCGGCCGAGGCGTCGCCGATCTGGTAGGTCCCCTGAGCGCCCGGCGCCGCCGCCCGGCCGGCCAGCGGCCCGCTGCTGAACACATAGTCGCCGATGGCATAGGAAGCCGGATCGCCCGCCTGGATCTCGTATTTCTCGTAGCGGTGCTGCAGGCCCCAGGAGAACTGCAGCGGCTTGGCCAGGCCGGCCAGTTCGAATTCGCGGCTCAGGTCGAGGTTGCTGGTCCACTCCTGGTTCTTCCACGTGTACAGCAAGAAGCGGGTGGGGCTGGTCGGCCCGAGCGAGGCGTTGAGCGTGTCGTCCACACCGTGCTTGGTGCGGTTGTAGCTGTAGCCGCTGCTCAGGTCCCAGCTCCAGGCGCCGGCGCTGCCGCGTCCGCCGAAGCGCAGTTCCCAGTCGATCTCGTCGAAGGTGTACTTCGGCACGAAACCATCCGGATAGATTTCCAGGATGTTGTTAACCGAATTCGGCCGCCGGTAGTTGTGCCAGACGGTCGGCTCCCGCTTGGCCACGGTGGCGAAGGAGTAGAGCTGCAGGTTTTCGTCGACCGGCAGTTCGGCGTTGTACGACGCGTTGACGCCCCAGACTTCCGGCGAACCGCCGTAGGAACGCCGGCGGTTGAGGTTTTCGCGCGGGTCCGGGCTGCCGTCGGCCAGCGGCGCGTAGAACTGGTCGGTGGCGTCGATCGAGCGGTCGGTGCGCGCGTTCTTGCGCGCGTCGATCGCCACGTTGAAGAAGCCGTCGTTGGGCAGCGCGAAACCCTGGTTCCAGGTCTGCTTGTAGGTGGCGCCGTCGCCTTCGTAGTACTGGCCCAGCGAGGTGATCGCTTCGCCGCCGTGATCGTTGGATTTGAGGATGATGTTGACCACGCCCGCGATGGCGTCGGAGCCGTACTGTGCGGCGGCGCCGTCCCGGAGCACTTCGATGCGCTCGATGGCGCTGACGGGGATCAGGTCCAGATCCACCGGGTTCACCCCGGTTTCGTCCTCGTTGGTGCGCTGGTACAGCGAACTGTTGTGCCGCCGCTTGCCGTTGATGAGCACCAGCACATGCCCGGCGCTCAGGCCGCGCAGCCCGGTCGGCTTCATCACGCTGTCGTTGTTGTTGCGGTGCGAGGAGCGGATGTAGAGCGAGGGGATGGCCTTGTCCAGCGCTTCTTTCAGGCCGACCCCGCCGCTGGCCAGCTGGTCGCCGCGGATGACGTCGATCGGCGTCGGGCTGGTGGTCACGGTGCGGTCCCGGCTGCCGCGCGTGCCGGTGACCACGATGGCTTCCAGGCCGACCGCGTCCGGGCCGTTGCCGTCGTCCGCGGCTTCCGCGGCGGACGGGCCGAACGCGGTCAGGAAAAGAAGGGGCAAGGTCATCAGCGGACGCCTTACGGCAAGGTGGCGCGCTGGGAAAAACGGAGTGGGCACGTCGTGCTTGGGCAGCATGATCCTGTTCTCTGTATTTGCGATGTGCGAAGAAACCCCCTGCCGCTGTCGTCCGGACAGCGGCATGGAACGGAAATACCGATCGGGAACGGGCGGGCCGGTCGTGCCGGCCGCCGCGGACGCTAGCCGGCCTTGCGCCGGTTCGTGGCTTCGCGCCCGGCCACCAGCGCGCGTATGCGCGGCAGCAGTTCCTGTCCGTACTCCACGGCGTCGCGCAGAGGATCGAAGCCGCGGAACAGGAAAGTGCTGACGCCGAGGTCGTAGTACTCGGCCACCGCCTCGGCGACCTGATCCGGCGTGCCGACCAGGGAGGTCGAATTGCCGGTGGCGCCGGTCAGCGCGGCGATTTCGGTCCACAGCCGCTTGTCGTGAACGCGCGCTTCGCGGGCGATGTTCACCAGGCGCTCGGAACCGACGTTGGCGCTGAAGCCGCGGAACTTGGCGTGGGTGGCGGCGTTGCCGATCAGTTCCTTGGCGCTGGCCAGGATGCGGGCCGCCCGCGCCCATGCCTCTTCTTCGGTGGCGCCGAGTATCGGGCGCAGCGACAGGCTGAAACGCAGTTGCTGGTCGCGGCCGTACGCGGCGGCAGCCGCGCGCACGGTGGCGATGCGCTCGCGGATCTGCGCCAGGGGTTCGCCCCACATCATGTATACGTCGGCGTGCCTGGCCGCCACCCGGACCGCCGCGTCCGACGCGCCGGAGAAGTAGATCGGGATGTGCGGCTGCTGCACCGGCTTGACCTGGGTCAGATTGCCTTCGATGCGGTAGTGCCGGCCCTGGTGGCCGAAAGGTTTTTCGCTGGTCCAGGTCTTCCTGAACACATCGAGGTATTCGTCGGTGCGCTCGTAGCGGTCGTCGTGGCCGACGAAATCGCCATCGCGCTGCAGGTCGCCGCCATCCCCGCCGGTGATGACGTTGATTGCGACCCGTCCATGGCTCAGCTGATCCAGCGTGGCGAACTGGCGGGCGGCGAAGGTGGGCGCCTGGAAGCCAGGGCGGTGGGCGATCAGCAGGCCGAGGCGGTCGGTGACGGCGGCGGCATAGGTCGCGAGCACGAAGGAATCCGGCGAGGCGGTATTCACCGCCAGCAGCACTTTGTCGAAACCGCCGTACTCCTGCGACTGGGCCGATGCCTTGAGAAAGGCGACATCGACATTGGGGCCGCGCGGCGCGAGCGATTCGCTGCTTTCCTGCGCGCTGACTAGACCGATGAATTCCAGACTCATGATGCTCATCCTCGTTGTGAAGTGCGGTTATGCACGCGTGGCCGGTCGAACGACTCCCGCCCACTGGCGACTCTTAGCATGTTAAGGGCGCCAGATAATTACACAACAGAATAATCATGATATCGATATATGCGCAGGATGCTTAGTCGGGCCGTCCGCTCGCCGACGGAAGAGGATCCACGCGGTACGGCCGCCGCCGACAGCTGACCCATGGTGGACCGGTGCCGCGACTCAGGCGCCGCAGCGCACGGCCAGAGGTTCGTGATCGCCGGCGGGCGCGTGTTCCGGCAGCGGCGGCCGGGCGGCGCGGTCGTCCGGCGTCAGCGCTTCCTGCAGCCGGAACAGGCCTTCGCCGATGCGCTGGTCCACGGCCCCGTCCAGTTCCAGCGGCTGGCCGTCCACCAGCTTCACCTGGCCGTCGACCACGTAGATGCTGGCCAGCAGATGCCGGGCGCCGAGCGCGGACAGCACCGGCTTGAGCCCGTAATCCAGCGCGAGCGTGTGAGCGAGGCTGCCGCCGGTGGCCAGCGGCAGGATGGTCTTGCCGGACAGGCCGTCCTGCGGCAGCAGATCGAGGAAGGTCTTGAGCAGGCCGGAATAGGCTGCCTTGTAGACCGGGGTGCCGATGACGACGGCGCGCGCCCGGGCGACGCGGGCGAGCGCGGCGGCGATGGTCGGTTCGCCGGCGTCCGCGGCGAGCAGCGCGGCCGGCGGCAGTTCGCGCACCGACAGGCTGTCCACCCGATTGCCGCGGGCACGCAGTTCGGTGGCGATGTGCTGCAGGATGCGATGGCTTTTCGAAGTGGCCGACGGGCTGCCGGACAGGGTGAGTATGGTCATTGCGGATTTCCTTGGAATGGCGTGCGGCGTTCAGCCGACGATGGACGGGCGCCAGGCCAGCGCGCGCCGTTCCAGCGCGCGCACCAGCGCATCGGTGACCAGGCCGAGCAGGCAGTAGATCAGCAGGCACACCACGATCACGTCGGTGCGCATGAAGTCGCGCGCCTCGTTGATCAGATAGCCGATGCCGGCGCTGGCGTTGATCTGTTCCACCGCCACCAGCGCCAGCAGAGAGATGCCGAGCGCGTAGCGCAGGCCGACGAAGAAGGCCGGCAGCGCGCCGGGCAGGATCACGTGCAGGATGGTTTCGATGCGGCTCAGGCCCAGCGTGCCGGCGGCTTCGACCAGCTTGTGGTCCACGCCCCGGATGCCGCCGTACAGCGTCAGATAGACCGGCGTCTTGGTGGCCAGCGCGATGAGCGCGATCTTGGTCACTTCGCCGATGCCGAACCAGACGATGAACAGCGGGATGACGCCGAGGAAGGGCAGCGTGCGCAGCATCTGCATCGGCGGATCGACCGCCGCCTCGCCCAGCCGCGACAGGCCGGCGACCAGCGCCGCGCCGACGCCGATCGCCAGGCCGATGGCCAGCCCGCTCGCGGCGCGCTGCAGCGACACCAGGAAATGGCGGAACAGCTCGCCGGAGGCGACCAGTCCGACCAGCGCGTCGGCGATGGACGACGGTGCGCCGATCACGTGCGGCGGGATCACGCCGGAGCGCGACAGCAGTTCCCAGAGGGACAGCAGCAGCAGTGGGCTGACCAGCCGGCCCAGGCCGGCCCAGCGCGGCGTGCGGACGCCGCCGCCGTCGCTGGCCTGCGCGGATGCGGACGATGGAGGCGCCGATGTAGTGGTGGTGGCGGCGTGAGTCATGGTGGTCCCGGGTGTTTGAGTGCGTGCGCGTGCCGCTCGCGTCGGATCAGTAGCCACGCTGCCTGTCGACCACGTCGCTCAGCACGGCGCCCTGGCGGTAGCGTGCGAGGTTGGCGAGAAACAGGTCGGCCAGCGTCGCCGCACTGTGATGGGTGATGGACGACAGGTGCGGCGACAGGCGGATGCGCGGATGCGCGTAGAACGGATGGCCGGCCGGCAGCGGTTCCACCTCGGTCACGTCCAGCGTCGCCAGGCCGATGCGGCCATCGTTGACGGCGTCGAGCAGTGCTTTGCTGTCGACCAGGCTGCCGCGGGCGATGTTGACCAGGTGCAGGCCGGGCCGCGCGGCGGCGAGCACGTCGCGGCCGACCAGGTGATGGGTGCGGGCGGTGGCCGGCGCGGCGACCACCACGTGGTCGGCCGCGGCGAACAGCGCCTTCAGGTTTTCCGCCCGCTCCACCCCGGGATGATCCAGCGGCTCCGGCGTGCGCCGGACCGCGATCACCTTCATGCCGAACGCCCGGGCGCGCACGGCGAGCGCGTGGCCGATGGCGCCGAAGCCGACGATGCCCAGCACCTGGCCCTTCAG
The DNA here is from genome assembly GCF_002354895.1 of Thauera sp. K11. NCBI lineage: Bacteria > Pseudomonadati > Pseudomonadota > Betaproteobacteria > Rhodocyclales > Zoogloeaceae > Thauera > Thauera sinica. Next base: position 2,954,371 of record NZ_CP023439.1, on the reverse strand, counting down.
CAGACCCAGCCGGCTCCAGCGCCAGTCCTCGCGGCTGGATATCCAGATGTCCGGCAGGTGCTTGGCCGCGGCCAGTATGGCCGCCATCGCGAATTCCGCCACCGCGTCGGCGGTGCCGGCGCGCGCCGATGTGACGACCGGGCCGTCGAACAGCCAGTCCGGATAGTAGTCGGCGCCGGACGAGCCGAGCTGTATCCAGCGCACGCCGAACGGCCAGCCGGCCGGCGGCCCGGCGTCGCGCGGCGCGCCGGCCGGGAATATCGGCCGCACGAACAGCACCTCGACCTCGGGCGCCAGTATTGGCGGCAGGCCCGGCGCGATGTCGACCACGGCCGCGTCCGGCAGCGCGGCGCGCAGATGGTCGTTGATTTCGCTGCTTTGCTGGCTGGCGATCACCAGACTGTTCATGACGGTGTCCTCGCCGCTTCCGCCGGCGTGCGGCCACGGCCTGTCGATATGGATTGCATGTTCTTGGTCATCGGGTTCTGTCCTGGGGAGCGGGAGCGGCGCGCCTTCATCGCTGCCCGCCGTCCGTCCATTCGGCGAAGGCCGCCGCGCCGGCGCTGCTCAGCGCGAAATCGCTCTGCGGCGCATGCACCCGGCTGCACAGCACGTCGCGGTAATGGCGTTCCAGCGGATTGGCCCGGGTGAGGCCGGGATTGCCGGTGAGCTGCACCGCGCGCTCGACCACGGCGATGGCCTGCGTGGTGACCAGATGCTTGAGCTGGCCGATCTGCTTCAGTGCGACGCTGCCGTCCGCGGCGCCGGCGAAAAGGCGGTCGTTGGACAGCAGCAGTGCGTCGATCTCGCCCAGCGCCTCCTGGAAGCGCGGCAGCGTGGAAAGCGGACGCCCCAGATTGGTCGGCACGCGGGTGGTCGAGAACTCGACCAGCCAGTCGCGCGCGGCGCGCGCCACGCCGTCGTACACCGAAGGGATGAGCACGCCGCCCCAGCGCGCGCCATGCGGATCGGCCACCGGCGGGGAACCGGCCGGCTGCAGCTCCAGCGTGTGCGTGCCGGGCACCGGCACGTCGTCGAACACCACCTTGTGGCTGGCGCTGGCACGCAGGCCAAGGTGGTCCCAGTCCTCGACGATGCGTATGCCCGGGCTGTCGCGATGCACCAGCCAGTAGCCGACACGCGGCGCGGCTTCGGCGCTGTGCGCGAGCACCAGCATCCAGGTCAGGCCGGGCGCGCCGGTGGAATAGATCTTGGCGCCGCTCACCCGCCAGCCGTCGCCGTTGCGGCGCGCGACGGTGGCCGGCACGCCGCCGCGCACCGGCGTGCCCAGTTCGGGCTCGACGCGCAGCGCGTTGATGAGCGACCCGTTGCGCGCGATGTCTCGCGCCACCTCCAGCCGCACTGCGCGCGGCCATCCGGGCGTGTCGTGGCCGAGGCGGGAACTGATCGAGTACTGCAGCGCCAGCACCAGCGCGGTCGCCGCCTCGCCGCGCGCCACCGTGCGCACGATGTGCAGCGCATCGGCCAGGTTGGCGCCGCCGCCGCCCAACTCCATCGGCAGCGCGTGGCCGATCAGGCCGGCTTCGTGCAGCCGGCGGATGTTGTCGTGCGGGAACAGATTGGCGCGGTCGTAGTGCGCGGCGGTGGCGGCGAATTCGGTGGCCAGCGCGGCGGCCAGCGTATGCGGTTGCGTGTCGGCGGGGCGGGTCGTGTCGATGACGGCGAGGGTTTGCGGGGAAGGCATGGAGGTATCGGTCAGTCGTAAGCGGCGGCCACGCGCAGACCGGCGGTGTCGCCAGCCCGTGGATGACCGGATCGGGTTGCATCTGCGTCGGCGCCGTCGTCCAGTCCGAGCCAGCCGAGCAGGCGATGGCGCAGCGCGCGGAAATCGGCGAGGTCCGCGCTGCGCGGCCGCGGCAGATGGATGCGCTGGTCGGCGACGAATCGGCCGCGTTCCAGCACCAGGATGCGGTCCGCCAGCAGCAGCGCCTCGTCGACGTCGTGCGTCACCAGCAGTACCGCGGGCCGGTGCGCCAGCCACAGCGCCTGCACCAACTGGTGCATGCGGATGCGGGTCAGTGCGTCGAGCGCGGCGAAAGGCTCGTCCAGCAGCAGCAGTTCGGGTTCGCGCACCAGCGCGCGGGCGAGCGCCACGCGTTGCGCTTCGCCGCCGGACAGCGTGGCCGGCCACGCGTCCAGCCGTTCGGTCAGGCCGACCTCGGCCAGCGCCTGCGCGGCGCGCGAGCGCGAGTCGGCGCTGCGCACGCCCAGCATGACGTTGCGCAGCACGCGCTTCCATGGCATCAGCCGGTGTTCCTGGAACACGACGGCGCGCGCCGGCGGCACCTGTACATGGCCGCTGTCGACACGGTCGAGGCCGGCGAGCAGGCGCAGCAGCGTGGTCTTGCCGCAGCCGCTGCGGCCGAGCAGCACGACGAACTCGCCGGCGGCGATGTCCAGGTCCAGCCGTTCGAACAGCGCGCGCGGCCCGAAGCGCTTGGCTACGCCGCGAAGGCTGACCGCGGCCGGCTGGTCCGGCGCGCCGCCGCCGCTCCTGAATTTGTTGATGGACGCGCTCATTGGCATCGCTCCGAAGAAGTTGGAGCGATGCTAATGAAGGCATATTAATGCCACAAACGAATTATACTTATATCGTTATATTCGTTCTTTGTATGATCTGGGTGCGCGCACACGTTTACGCGGCGGTGACGGCGTCGCGTACGTCGAACATTGCCGCCACCGTGTCGGCGAACAGTTCTATCGGGCGCTTGAGGTTGCCCGGAGCGCGATTGTGCACCAGCCACATTTCGGTAGACGGATTGAAGTCGAGCATGGGCAGCTCGCGGATGCGGCCGCGGTACTGGCTGCGTTCGAGCTGGGCGCGCGTGGCCAGGCCCAGGCCGAGGCCCTCGCTGACGAATTTCAACTGCAGTTCGGTGCCGAAGGCGTCCATGGCAATGTGCAGCGGCAGGCCCAGATCGGTGAGCGCACGCTGCAGCCGGGCGCGGAAGCCGCAGCCGTCCGGGTTGACGATCCATTTGCTGTCGCGCAGATCGGCCAGTCGGTACGGTCCCGGCTCGGTCGGCGCGCCGCCGGCGACGCCGACCACCAGCATGTCGACCGGCATCAGGTGGCGGGCGGCCAGGGTGGGCGGAAATTCGGTACCGGCCGGCAGCATGACCGCGGCGGCGTCGATGTCGCCGCGTTCCAACTGGCGGACCAGGTCGGCGCTCCAGCGCGTCCCCAGTTCGACTTCCAGTGTCGGATAGTGCAGCTTGAACGCGTCCAGCAGGCCGCTCAGCCCGATTTCCGCGACCGACTGCGTGATGCCCAGGCGCAGCGTGCCCTGCGGTGTACTTTCGGTTTCCACCAGCGCCTTCAGATTATCGACCTCGCGCAGCACCTGTTCGCACTGGGCGAACACGCGCCGGCCCAGCGCATTGGGCTTGGGCGGCTTGGTGTCGCGGTCGAGCAGTACCGTGCCCAGGCTTTCTTCCAGGCTCTGGATGCGGCGGGTGACCGCCGGCTGGGTCAGTCCGAGCGCGTCGGCGGCACGCGACAGCGACTGGTGGCGTACCGTGGCAACAAAGGAAACAAGATCGTCGATCTTTATGCTCATGGTGCGTATGGATAGCAAAAAAATGGATAAAACATATATTTAATGCGATATATCATGCGCTCCCCGCATGGTTTCCGTCCACAGGATTTTGTTCATATGACCCATTCCGTCCCGTCCCCGGCCGCGCGCCGGGACATCCCGCTGACCGGCTATGCTGCCGTGCGCGCCGCGCTGCTCGAACGCCGCGAAATCGCCTTGCTGGACGTGCGCGAGGAAGACCCCCACGCGCAGGCGCACCCGCTGTTCGCCGCCAATCTTCCGCTGGCGCGCATCGAACTGGATGCCTACGCCAAGCTGCCGCGCCGCGACGCGCCCATCGTGACGCTGGACGACGGCGAGGGCCTGGCCGAACTCGCCGCGCGGCGCCTGCGCGCGCTCGGCTACACCAACGTCGCGGTGTTCGACGGCGGCGTCGAAGGCTGGCGGGCGGCCGGCGGCGAACTGTTCCGCGACGTGAACGTGCCGAGCAAGGCGTTCGGCGAGCTGGTCGAGGCCGAGCGCCATACGCCGTCGCTGCCGGCGGAAGAAGTGCGGGCGCTGATCGACGCCGGCGCCGACGTGGTGATCGTCGATGCGCGCCGCTTCGACGAATACCAGACCATGACCATCCCCGGCTCGACCAGCGTGCCGGGCGCCGAACTGGCGCTGCGCATCGCCGAACTGGCGCCGCGGCCGGACACGCGGGTCATCGTGAACTGTGCCGGCCGCACGCGCAGCATCATCGGCACGCAGTCGCTGATCAACGCCGGCATTCCCAACCCGGTGGCAGCGCTGCGCAACGGCACGATAGGCTGGACGCTGGCCGGCTTCGAACTCGAACGCGGCGCCGGCCGGCGCTTCCCGGAGGCGGGCGAGGCGACGCGCGCGGATGCCGCGGCACGTGCGCATGCGCTGGCCGGGCGCGCCGGCGTGCGCCGCGCCACGCTGGCCGAGGTGGACCGCTGGCGCGGCCAGCAGGGCCGCACCACCTATTTCTTCGACGTGCGCACGCCGGAGGAATACGAAGCCGGACACTTGCCCGGCTTCCGTCCGGTGCCGGGCGGTCAACTGGTGCAGGAAACCGAAATGGTGGCGCCGGTGCGCGGCGCCCGCATCGTGCTGGCGGACAGCGACGGCGTGCGTGCCAACATGAGCGCTTCCTGGCTGGCGCAGATGGGCTGGGACGTGCATGTGCTGGACGGCGCCGGGGCCGGGGAATTCGTTGCGAGCGGACCGTGGGCGCCGCCGTTGCCGCAGCCGCCCGCGGCGAGCCGCATCCAGCCGGAAACGCTGGCGCGCTGGCAGGCGGCCGGCGACGACGTCGCCGTGCTCGATTTCACCACTAGCGCCAACTACCGCCGCCGGCACATTCCGGGCGCCTGGTTCGCGCTGCGTTCGCAGTTGTCGGACGCGCTGAAATCCGTGCCATCGGTGGCGCGCTACGTGCTCACCTGCGGCAGCAGTCAGCTTGCGCAGTTCGTGGTGCCGGAACTGCAGGCGCTGGTGGATGCCGAGGTCCTGCTGCTCGACGGCGGCAATGCCGCGTGGTTCGCCGCCGGCCTGCCGGAAGAGCACGGCGAGACCCGCCTGGCATCGCTGCCCATCGACCGCTACCGCCGGCCGTACGAGGGCACGGACAACACCGCCGCCGCCATGCAGGCCTACCTGGACTGGGAGTTCGGGCTGGTCGGGCAACTCGCCCGCGACGGCACGCACGGCTTCCGGGTGGTCTAGATGCAGTTCATACATCTCGCTTTTCTGGCACTTTTGCGCAGAAAATCGGGAACAGGCTTTCAGCTCTGGTAACGGGCCAGGCGGACCGGATCGTGCAGCGTGATGTGCTTGCCCTGCACGGTGATCAGGCGCGCGTCGGAGAGGTCGTGGAAGATGCGCGACAGCGTTTCGGGCGTCAGGTTGAGCCGCGAGGCGATGACCTGCTTGCTGGTGGGCAGCGCAAATTCGCAGGGCTTGTCGCCGTCGGCCTGCTGCAGCAGGTAGCCGATCACCCGCTGGACGCTGGAGCGCAGCGAATAGGTTTCGACGTCGCTCACCAGACCGTGCATGCGCACCGACATGCCTGCCAGCAGCTTGAGGGCGAACTTCGAATCCTGCTCGATCAACTCGGTGACGACGGCCTGGCCGATGTGCAGCAGTACGCTTTCGCTCAGCGCTTCGGCAAACACCGGGTACGGACGGTTCATGAACATCACCGCCTCGCCGAAGCTCTGCATCGGGCCGAGGATCTCGACCACCTTCTCGGTGCCCTGGGCGGACGAGAACGCCAGCTTCACCTGGCCGCTGACCAGAAAGTAGAAACCGTGCGGCAGGTCGCCGCGCTGGAACAGCACCTCGCCGCGTGCCAGACGGCGTTCGCGTGCAAAGCGCAGGACGCGATCGAGATCGGCATCGGACAATTCGCTGAACAGCGGGATGCGGCGCAGCAGGGTGGGGATATCGACAGGCGAGGTGGCCATCAGCATGCTCTCCGTAGTGAGAAGCAATTTTAGCGCGCTCGTGTTAGGGTCGCTTCCCCAAGTACCAGAGCCCGCGCGTTCGAGATTCAGGAGAAGGAATGTATTTCGCGATCAAGCACCTGCACGTCACCTGCGTGGTCCTGAGCGGCCTGGGCTTCCTGCTCCGCGGGACGTGGATGCTGAGCGGCAGCGGGTTGCTGCATCACCGTCTGACGCGGGTTCTGCCGCACATCGTCGACACCCTGCTGCTCGGCAGCGCCCTCGTGCTGGCAGCCATGATCGGGCAGTATCCCTTCGTCGCCGACTGGGTGACGGCCAAGGTGTTCGGGCTGATCGCCTACATCGTGCTCGGCGCGGTGGCGCTCAAGCGCGGACGCACGCTTGCGGTCAGGGGCGCCGCGTTTGCGGCGGCGACGGCGGTCTTCCTGTGGATCGTGTCGGTGGCGCTGACGAAGAATCCGCTCGGCTACCTGGCGGCGCTGGGCGGGGCCGCCTGAATCCGTGCGCGGGCCGGCAGCGCCCGCCTCAGCGGCTGCCGGACTGGTGCTGCAGCAGGCGTTTCAGCCCGGCGGCGTCCAGGATGCGGATGTGCTTCTGCTGCACGCTCACCAGGCCCTCTTCCTGGAAGCGCGAGAACGCGCGCGACACCGTCTCGAGCTTCAGCCCGAGGTAGGAGCCGATCTCGTCGCGCGTCATGCGCAGGTGGAACTCGGCCGGCGAGAAGCCGCGCGCGGTGAAGCGCTGCGACATGTTCAGCAGGAAGGCGGCCAGGCGCTCCTCGGCGCGCATCGAGCCCAGCAGCATCATCACGCCGTGATCGCGCACGATCTCGCGGCTCATCACCTTGTGGAACTGATGCTGCAAGCCTTCGACCTCGCGCGACAGCTCCTCGAGCTTGGCGTAGGGAATCACGCAGACTTCGCTGTCCTCGAGCGCGATGGCGTTGCACGAATGCGATTCGGTGCTGATGCCGTCCAGGCCGAGGATCTCGCCTGTCATCTGGAAGCCGGTGACCTGGTCGCGGCCATCCTCCAGCAGCACGTCGGTCTTGAAGGAGCCGGCGCGGATCGCGTAGATCGCTTCGAACGTGTCGCCCGCGCGGTACAGGCTGTGCTGGCGCTTGATCTTGCGCCGCGCGCCGACCAGTTCGTCGAGACGGTTCAGATCGTCCTCGGACATTCCGAACGGCAGACACAGCTCAACGAGGTTACACTGCGAGCACGACGCCTTGAGCCCATTGATCGTGATGGGAGCTGCCGCCTTCATCTGCACGAAATCTTGTTTCCCTAGTTCGGATCGCGGACGGCCGACGTCGGCCCATCCCGGGCGCCGTTGATCCACGTCAACCACAAAACGAGGGTGATCTGCCATTGTTTGGCACATCCCCGCAGTACACCCGCAGCACGACAATGACCAGCCCGAACGAACTCATATTCGATCCGCAACTGATTCGCCGCTTCGACATCAACGGCCCGCGCTACACGTCCTATCCTACCGCAGACCGTTTCGTCGAAGCCTTCAACGCCGATGCGCTGAAGGCCTGGCTGGCGAAGCGGGTGATCGGCGGGGTCAGCAAACCGCTCTCATTATACTTCCACATCCCGTTCTGTAACACGATCTGCTACTACTGCGCCTGCAACAAGATCATCACCAAGGATCATGGCCGCTCGGCGAAGTATCTGAAATATCTGGCAAAAGAGATCGCGATGCAGTCGGCCTGTCTGGAAGGTAGCCGGCAGGTCACCCAGTTGCACCTCGGCGGCGGCACGCCCACCTTCCTGTCCCACGACGAGATGCGCGAGCTGATGGCGGCGGTGCGCGAGCACTTCACGCTGGTGCCCAACGGCGAATACTCGATCGAAGTCGATCCGCGCAAGGTCGATTTCGACACGGTGAAGCTGCTCGCCGATCTCGGTTTCAACCGTATGAGCGTCGGCGTGCAGGATTTCGCCGAGGACGTGCAGAAGGCGGTCAACCGCATCCAGAGCGTCGACGAAACCAAGCTCGTCATCGATGCCGCGCGCGAGACCGGCTTCAAGTCGGTCAGCATGGATCTGATCTACGGCCTGCCCAAGCAGAACGTGATCAGCTTCAACCGCACGCTGGAGCAGGTGCTGCAGATCGCGCCCGATCGCGTGTCGCTCTACAGCTATGCGCATCTGCCGGGCCTGTTCAAGCCGCAGCGGCGCATCTTCATGAGCGACATGCCGACGCCGGACGCGAAGCTGCAACTGCTGCAGCTCGGCATCCGGCGGCTGACCGAAGCCGGCTACGTGTATATCGGCATGGACCACTTCGCCAAGCCCGGCGACGAACTCACCATCGCCCAGCGCCAGGGGCGCCTGCACCGCAATTTCCAGGGCTATTCCACCCAGGCCGAGTGCGATCTGCTGGCCTTCGGCGTATCGGCGATCGGCAAGGTGGGGCCGGTGTATTCCCAGAACGTGAAGACGCTCGACGAATACTACGACGCGCTCGACCGCGACGAACTGCCGGTGCTGCGCGGCATCGAACTCACCGCCGACGATCTCCTGCGCCGGGCGGTGATCCAGGCGCTGATGTGCCATTTCGAGCTGTCGATGCAGTCGATCGAGATCGCCCACCTGATCAACTTCCGCGAATACTTCGCCGAAGAGCTGCAGGACCTGGCCGAGATGCAGGAGGCCGGCCTGCTGAAGATCGAGGGCGACTGGATCAGCGTGCTGCCCGCCGGCCGCCTGCTGGTGCGAGGCATCGCCATGGTGTTCGACCGCTACCTGCGCGCCGACCGTGAAAGGACGCGCTATTCCCGCGTGATCTGAACGGCGCGGTGTTGCGCCGCGGCGTAGAATGGCGATCCCGTCGCTTGCGGCGTCGTCTTCCCGTGTCTTCCAGTTCTTCGCGCTGATCGCCCATGCCCGAAACCGGCTATTTCGCCGTCTTCATCATCGGCCTGCTCGGCGGCACGCATTGCGTGTCGATGTGCGGCGGCATCGTCGGCGCGCTCACCGCGCAGGTGCAGGCGCCGGGCGGCAGGCCGCAGTGGCCCATGCACCTGGCCTACAACCTGGGCCGCATCACGACCTATACGGCGATCGGCGGTGTCGTCGGCGCCCTCGGTTCGGTCGGCATGCTGTACGACGGCATGCTGCCCGTGCAGATGGCGCTCTACGTGCTGGCCAACCTGATGCTGGTCGCGCTGGGCCTCTACCTCACCGGCTTCACCCGCCTGCTGGCGCCGATCGAGCGCGTCGGACACATCCTGTGGCGGCGGATCCAGCCCGCCACGCGCCGCTTCCTGCCGGCGCGCTCGGTCCGGCAGGCGCTGCCGCTCGGCCTGCTGTGGGGCTTCATCCCCTGCGGGCTGACGTATTCCATCCTCGCCACGGCGCTGGTCACCGGCTCCGGCGCACGCGGCGCCGGGCTGATGCTGGCATTCGGCCTCGGCACGCTGCCCAACCTGCTGCTGGCGGGCATGCTGTTCAAGCGCTTCCGCGATTTCACCCGCAACCGCAAGGTGCGCTTCGCCTCGGGCCTGCTGGTGCTGGGCTTCGGGCTGTTCGGCCTCTACCACGCGCCCACGCTGGGGGGCGATCTGTGGAGCGGTGTCGTCTGCGCGGTTTGAGGGTCGGGCGGCGCGGGCCTCGGCACGGCGGCGAGCAGAATGCGTCAATCCTGCGACAAGGCGCGCAGGATGGGGCAGGGGGCGCTTGCCTCGGCGTGCTCGCAGCAGTGCACCAGTTCGGCCAGCGCGTCGCGCATTCCCTGTAACTGGCGGATGCGGGCGTCGATGAGCCCGATCTTGGCCTGCGCCGCCTCGCGTGCGTGCCGACGGTCGCGTTCCTCGTTGAGCGAGAGCAGGCCGTCGATCTCTTCGAGCGAGAAGCCGAGCTGCTGTGCCCGGCGGATGGCGCGCAGGCGGGCAAGCTCTTCGTCGCCATACACCCGGTAGGCTCCGCGCGTCTGGCCGGGTTCGCGCAGCAGGCCGCGGCGCTGGTAGTACCGTATCGTCTCGACGCCGACGCCGGCGGCCTTCGCCAGCGCGCCGATGGTGAATTGCGATGGCGCCGCGGCGGTCCGGGTGAATTCCTTCCGCTCGTGAGGGTCCATGGGGTTGACTCCGTAGCTGAGTACGGAGTTTACACTGCGCTTCACGATCAACGTGCGCAAGAGGATGCCATGTCAGGAATCACACTCGGCGCGCCCGGCGTGGTCGAGCCCCACGGCCGGCAGGAAACGATGGAACTCGCCATCTCGGGCATGACCTGCGCCGCCTGTGCCACCCGGTTGGAGAAGGTGCTGAACCGCCTGCCGGGCGTGCAGGCCACCGTCAATCTGGCGACCGAGCGCGCAACGCTGCATTACGCCGCCGGCGCGCTGACGTTCGAGGCGGCGAAGGCCGCGGTCGAGCGTGCCGGTTTCGGCGCTGCCGAGACGGGCGCGCTGCAGCGCGAACAGGCGCGGGCGCGGCACGAGGTGCAATGGCGGGCGGAATTGCGCCACTTCTGGATCGCCGTGCTGCTCACGCTGCCGCTCGCCGCGCAGATGCCGGCGATGTTCGGCCTGTGGCCGGGCGGCGAACTGCACCACGACGTGATTCCGCGCTGGCTGCAACTGCTGCTGGCCACGCCGGTGCAGTTCTGGATCGGCGCGCGCTTCTACCGCGGCGCGTGGGCCTCGCTGCGCGGCGGCAGCGCCAACATGGACGTGCTCGTGGCGCTCGGCACCAGCATGGCCTACTTCTACAGCCTGGCGGTGACGCTTGCCGGCCGCCACGACCTGCACGTGTATTTCGAAGCCTCGGCGATGATCATCACGCTGATCCTGCTCGGCAAGCTGCTCGAAGCCCGCGCCAAGGCGCGCACCACCGCGGCGATCGATGCCCTGCTGCGGCTGCAGCCCAGGATGGCGCGTATCGAGCGCGGCGGCGAGGTCGTCGAGGTGCCGGTCGAGACCCTGCATCCGGGCGATGCCTTCCTGCTGCGCCCGGGGGATGCGGTGCCGGTCGACGGGGTGATCGAGAGCGGCAGTTCGGCGGTGAACGAATCGATGCTGACCGGCGAGAGCCTGCCGATCGACAAGCGTGCCGGCGACACGGTGTATGCCGCCACGATCAACGGCGAAGGCGTGCTGCGCTGCCGCGCCACCGGCGTCGGCGCGAGCACGATGCTGGCCGGCATCATCCGCCTGGTGGAACAGGCGCAGGGCTCGAAGGCGCCGGTGCAGCGCATGGCGGACCGCATCTCCGCGGTGTTCGTGCCGGTGGTGGTGCTCGTCGCGTTCGGCACCTTCGCCGGCTGGTGGCTGTGGAGCGGCGATTTCCAGCAGGCGCTGATCAACGCGGTGGCGGTGCTGGTGATCGCCTGCCCCTGCGCGCTCGGGCTGGCCACGCCGACCGCGATCATGGTCGGCACCGGGCAGGGCGCGCGCGCAGGCATGCTGGTGAAGAATGCCGAGGCGCTGGAACTGGCCGAGCGCATCGACGTGCTGGCGGTCGACAAGACCGGCACGCTGACCGAAGGCGAACCGGCCGTCACCGACGTGGTGGCGGCCGAAGGCTGGACGCGCGGCCAGGTGCTGGCCGTGGCGGCGGCGCTGGAACAGAGCAGCGCACATCCCATCGCGAAGGCGGTCGTGATGGCGGCGAAAGAGGATGACGAGGCGCGCGGCGTGGCCTTCGCGCCGGCCGAAGCGGTGCGCGCGATAGGCGGCAAGGGGCTGGTGGGGCGGGTGCGCGGCGTACAGGGGGGCACGGAGGATGGCGGTGAGCGCGAGATCGTGCTCGGCTCGCCGGCCTTCGTCGCCGAGCACGGCGCCGTGGTGCCCGACGCGACGCTCGGCGAGCTGGCCGCCGCCGGCCGCACGCTGGTCGCGCTCGCCTGCGACGGCCGCTTCGCCGGGCTGATCGGCGTCGCCGACCGCGTGCGCGCCGATTCCGCCGCCGCGGTGGCGCGGCTGCAGGCGAAGGGCCTGCGCGTGGTGATGCTCACCGGCGACCACCCGGCCACCGCCGCCGCCATCGCCCGCCAGACCGGCATCTCCGACTGGCGCGCCGGCGTGCTGCCGGGCGACAAGGCCGCCGCGGTGCAGGCGCTGGCCGCGGGTGGGGCGCGCGTGGGCATGGCGGGCGACGGCATCAACGATGCGCCGGCGCTGGCCGCGGCCGACGTGTCGTTCGCCATCGGCGTCGGTGCCGACGTGGCGGTGGAGGCGGCCGACATCACCCTGGTGCGCAACAGCCTGCATGGTGTGGCCGATGCGATCGACCTGTCGCGCGCGACGCTGTCCAAGATCCGCCAGAACCTGTTCTTTGCCTTCATCTACAACGTGCTGGGCATTCCGCTCGCCGCCGCGGGCATGCTCAACCCGGTGATCGCCGGCGCGGCGATGGCGATGAGTTCGGTGTCGGTGGTGAGCAATTCGCTGCTGCTCAAGCGCTGGCGGCTGCGGCGGTGAAGACGGACGAGAGATTTCTTACCCGAGGAGCGATGCAATGAGCGAAGTGACGATCAAGGTCGAAGGCATGAGCTGCGGCGGTTGCGTGAACAACGTCACCGGCGTGCTGAAGGCGCTGCCGGGCGTCGAGGATGCGCAGGTCTCGCTGGAAGGCGCGTCCGCCACGGTGCGTTTCGATCCTGCCCGCGTGTCGGTGGATGCGATGCGCGCGGCGGTGGAGAACGCCGGCTTCGAGGCCCCGGCCTGAAAGCCCGCTGTCACGCCGCCTTCGGGGGCTCCCCGGAAGGCGGCTGGCTGGAGGTTGCGGGCGCGGCCGCTGCTCATTGGAGGCCGCGCGCTCGCAATGTCGACTTGCGTAAAATTCCGATTTGAGAATAATTCGCATCTAGCCAGCGCCATCCCTCCGCGCAAGCCAGCCGTCCCTGCCTGCTTGCCTACGCGGAGCCCCAATGTCGTCAGCCAATGCCCCGGAACACGTCGATCTCCTTTATCGGGACCATCACGGCTGGCTGCTGGGATGGCTGCGCCGCAAGCTCGGCTGCGCGCATGATGCCGCCGATCTCGCGCACGACGCCTTCCTGCGCCTGCTGCGCCGGCCGGTCGATCTGCCGCTGCGCGAACCCCGCGCCTACCTGACCACCATCGCCCACGGCCTGGTGGTCAACCACTGGCGCCGGCTGGAGATCGAGCGCGCCTGGCTCGACGCCCTGATGCAGCAGCCCGAATCCTGCCAGCCCTCGCCCGAAGTCCGCGCGCTGGCGATCGAAGCCCTGCTCGAAGTGGATGCGCTGCTCTCCACGCTGCCCGACAAGCCGCGCCGCGCCTTCTTGATGGCCCAGCTCGACGGCTTCACCTACCGCGAGATCGCCACCGAACTCGGCGTCTCCGAACGCATGGTCAAGAAATACATGGCCCAGGCAATGCTGCACTGCCTGCGCGCCGAACTGGCTCCCGGAACATGAACCTGCCGATGGAGCGCGGTATTCCGTCCCGCGCGCTGGAAGAAGCCGCCGACTGGTTCGCCAGCCTGGGCGAAGCGGGCGCCGACCGCCGCATCCGCCAGCGCTGGCAGGCGTGGCTGGACGCCGACCCGGCCCACGCGCAGGCATGGCAGGCGGTCGAACGGATCAGCGGGCATTTCTCGCCCCTGCGCTCCCAAGCCGGAGCGGCGCGCCGGGCGCTGGAAGTGCCACGCCATGGCGCCCGCCGCCGTACGCTGGGCGTGCTTGCCGCGGTGCTGACGCTGGGCGCGCCGCTCGCGGCGCTGCGCCTGCCGTGGCGGGAATGGGAGTACGGCCTGTCGACGGCATTGGCGACGCACCGCAGCGGGCGCGGCGAGAGCCGGGCGGTGGAACTGGCCGACGGCGGCAGCGCCTGGATAGGCAGCGACAGCGCGCTCGACGTGGACTACGGCCCCGCATTGCGCCGGCTGCGTTTGTTGCGGGGCGACCTGCTGGTGCACACCGCGGCCGATACGGCCGTTCCCCCGCGCCCCTTCGTCGTCGATACCGTGCATGGCCGCCTGCGGGCACTCGGCACGCGCTTCGCGGTGCACACCGAGGCCGCGCACACCCGCATCGACGTGTTCGAAGGTGCGGTGGAACTGAGCCCGGCCGCGGCCCCGGCCGATACCCGCGTCGTCGCTGCCGGCGAGTACGCGCTGCTGGGGCCACGCGCGGTCGAAAGCCAGGGCCGCGCCGACCTCGCCCGCAGCGGCCTCGCGCGCGGCGTGCTGGTCGCCGACGGCCTGCGCCTCGACGAACTGCTCGCCGAACTCGGGCGCTGGCATCCGCTCGCCATCGGGTGCATGCCCGACGTCGGCGCGCTGCGCGTGGTCGGCACCTATCCGCTGCAGGAGCCGGAGCGCGTCCTCGCCGCGCTGGAGGCCAGCCTGCCGGTCCGGATCGAGCGCGGCCGCCACGCCATCCTGATCGCCGCCCGCCCCGCCCCGGCCGCCGTCACACCGCCCCGCCGCCGGCCCTGAGCGGGCAGCGGCGGAAGAGCCGCGTTTCCGGTTCCCCTTTTCGGCGTTCGATTGGCAATACGGTCGTGAGCAGTGCGCGACGCTGCCCGCCTTCCAACCGGATCCGAAGAAGAAAGGAACATCCCATGCGCTTCAGCGCTTACCGAACACCCCGTGCAAGACTGCTCGCTCTCGCCCTGGGCAGCCTGACGCCGGCCGCCGCCATGCTGCTGCCCACGGCAGCCCACGCCCAGCAGGAGGCCGAGCGCAACTACGACATCCCTGCCGGCCCCTTGTCCGGCGTGCTCGCCCGCTTTGGCGCCGAATCCGGGCTGCTGCTGTCGTCCGATGCCGCGCTGCTCGAAGGGCGCCACTCGGCCGGCCTCAAGGGCCGCTACGGCGGCGTTGCCGCGCTGCGCCATCTGCTGGCCGGCAGCGGTCTCGAATTCCGCACCGGCGGCGGGGTGATCGTCATCGAGCCGGCCGCCGCCAGCGACGCCTCGGGCACCACGATGCTGAACGCGGTGCGGGTCACCGCCCGTCCCGAATCGCTCGGCACCAACGTCATCGACCGCGAACGGCTCGACGCCATCGGCGCCGGCAATGGCGACATCACCAGCGCGCTGCGCATGCTGCCCAACATCCAGTACGCCAACGACCAGTTGCACACCGGCCGCCAGGGCGAGATCGAGCCGGCTGAGATCAGCATCCACGGCGCCAAGTTCTACGACAACCAGTACCTGTTCGACGGCATGTCGTTCTCCAACGACATCGATCCGGACCAGACCAATCCGAACGAGGCTTCCCGCCCGTCCTCGTCCAGCCAGGGGCTGGCGATCGACACCAGCCTGCTGTGCAACATCACCGTGCGCGACTCCAACATCCCCGCCGAGTACGGCCGCTTCTCCGGCGGCGTGGTGGCGGCCGACACCTGCGCGCCGACGCGCGATTTCGGCGGCAGGGTGTCGATGGAGATCACCCGGTCGGAGTGGATGGAATACAAGCTGACCGACAGCCAGAAGGCCGACTACGCGGTGTCGACCAGCGACAGCCAGCAGCCCGACTTCGACAAGAAGACCTACCGCCTCGCGCTGCAGGGCCGTCCGACCGAGAATCTCGGCCTGATCGGCAGCTACGTGCTGAAGACTTCCGAGATTCCGCTCAAGGCTTACGGCGGCGGCGCGATCAGCGCGAGCGACGATTCCGGCAAGACCGAGAAGCGGCGCAGCGAGAACCTGTACCTGCGCGGGTTCTGGAACCTCGGCAGCGGTGTCGACGCCGATTTCGCGCTCTCCTACGCGCCGGCCACGAGCAGGAACTTCATCGTCAACACCAAGGATTCGTGGTTCGACATCAAGAGCGGCGGCCAGGGCGTCAATCTCGGCCTGCGCCACCGTCACGATGCGGCGACCGTTTCCCACCGGCTTACCTGGAGCGAATACGAGAGTTCGCGCGATTCCGACGCCAGCGTGTTCCGGACGTGGCGCCATTCGGCCGCCAAGGATTGGGGCTACCGCTCCAGCGCGACGGCCTGGAACAGCCAGGAAGGCCAGTACGGCGACATCGAGCAGAAGCAGAGCACGTGGTACTACCAGGTCAAGGCCGACTGGCTGCCGTTCAAGCTCGGCAACACCGAGCACGGCTTCCAGACCGGCCTGGAACTGAGCCGGCAGGAGAAATACTTCCATCGCCTGCAGAACGGCGCGATGATCTTCACGCCCACGTCCGCCACCACCTGCGCCACCGCGGGCGGCGGCGTCGATAGCGAGAACTGCTCGATGGGCGCGACCTCCGTTGGCAACTGGCCGGGCCAGTACCTGAAGTCGGCAACCTTCTACCACGCCGGCAAGTTCAACCTGGACAACAACTACCGCGCCGTCTTCGGCCAGTACGAAATGCAGTGGGAGCGCGTCCGCCTGCGGCTCGGCCTGCGCTACGAGGACGACGATCTCGCCCCCGAGCCCACCGTCGCGCCGCGCAGCGCGCTGCTGTGGGACGTGTTTGGCGACACCGCCACCCGCGTCGAACTCGGTGCCAACCGCTACTACAGCCGCAACTTCATGGCCTTCTACACGCGGCAGAAGATCCTCGCGCTGCAGACGTCGGCAACCCGCAATCTCACGCGCGGCGTGCTCACCGACTGGGTCGAGACCGCCAGCACGTCGTGGAGGAACTACCGCAGCTCCGAACTCGACGTGCCCTACAGCGACGAGCGCATGGCCGGCATCAGCCAGCGCTGGCTGGGCGCGATCTGGAGCCTGAAGTGGGTCGAGCGCGAAAGCCGCGACGAGATCCTGCGCCGCACCGCGGCGGAAGGCGGCTGGAGCTACCGCAACGGCGGCCAGACCAGCGCCCGCAGCACCACGCTGGGGATCGAGAGCGAGCGGCCGTTCCGCTTCGGGCCCACTTCGACCACCTTCGTCTTCAGCGTCGAGCAAGACGACATCAAGACCTCGCACGCCAGCTACGACGACGGGATCAGCGACGTGCTGTGGGGCAGCATCGTCCGCTACGACGGCAAGTTCATCAACTACAACGACCGCCCGGCGAACAACTTCAACCGTCCGGTCACCGCGCGCCTGCTGCTGGCCACCTCGATCCCGTCCAGCCGGCTGACGGTGGGCAACCTGTTCCGCTACCGCGACAGTTACCGCAAGATCGTCGCCAACGGCACCGCCGACTACGACGGCATGGCCGTGACCAACTACGAACCGCGCACCTTCCGCCCGGCGGTGACGTGGGACATGCGGATCAACTACGACCTGCCGACCGTCGGCGACCAGAGCGCCTTCGTCGTGCTGTCGATCGACAACGTGCTCAACCGCAGCAACGAGATCGAGGACAGCGCCAACGAGCTGGTCTATGAAAAGGGCCGGCAGTTCTGGGTGGAGTTCGGCTACCGCTTCTGATTCACGAGCCGGTTCCGCAGCCGGCCCCGCGCGCTGCGGGGCCGGCCTTCTTCCCACGTACTGCGCATACGTCCATGGACTTTAGACATCTGTTCGCACCGCTGCTGCTTTCCGTCGCCCTGTGCGCTCCCGCCGCCGCGGCCCGGCCGCCGGTTCCCGCCGCCGACTCCTGTCGTGGCAATGACGGGGGCTGGAACCTCGCCTGCCTGCGCGCCGCCTACGGCCGGCCGATTGCGGCCTGGCCGCAACCGCAGGTGCCCGACGGCGAACGCTGGCAGGAGATGGCGCCGCTGTCAGCGCTGCCCGTGCCCGATGCACCCGCCGGGCAGGTCGCGCTGGGCGAACGCCTGTTCGCCGACCCGAGCCTGTCGCGTTCCAACCTCGTCGCCTGCATCAGTTGCCACCGGCCAGGGCATGCCTTCGCCGACACCCAGGCGGTGTCGGCCGGGCACGAAGGCCGGCTCGGCCGCCGCAACACGCCCACTCTGTACGGCGCCGCCCACGCGCCGGCGCTGTTCTGGGATGGCCGCGCCGACTCGCTCGAAGCCCAGGCCGTCGGGCCGATTGCCCATCCGGACGAGATGGCGATGGCGCTGGACGCGCTGCCGGCCAGGCTGGCAGCGACCGGCGACTACCCACCGGCGTTCGAGCGCGCCTTTGGCGACGGCGAAGTCACGCTGGCGCGCATCGTCGCCGCGCTGGCCGCCTATCAGCGCACCTTGCGTCCGCCCGTCACCGCCTTCGACCGCTTCCTCGACGGCGAGCGCGGCGCGCTCGACGACCGCGCGCTGCTCGGCCTGCACCTGTTCCGCACCAAGGCGCGCTGCATGACCTGCCACCACGGCGCGCTGCTGACCGACAACCGCTTCCACAACCTCGGCCTGACCTACTACGGCCGCAGCCAGTACGAAGACCTCGGCCGCCACGACGTCACCGGCCGCGACGAGGACGTGGGGCGTTTCCGCACGCCGACGCTGCGCCAGGTCGGCGAATCCGGGCCGTGGATGCACAACGGCCTGTTCCGCAGCCTGCGCGGCATCCTCAACATGTACAACGCCGGCATGCCGCGGCCGCGCCCGGCCGACGCGGCGCAGGCCGCCGACCCGAAGTTCCCCGTCACCTCGCCGCTGCTGCAGCCGCTACGGCTGGACGAGGCCGAGCTGCAGGCGCTGGAAGCCTTCCTGCGCGCACTGTGAGCGTACCTGCGCCGATGCGATTGCGCGCTGCGGCGCGGCAGGGTTTGCCCTTATAATCCGGCCACTTTTTCCACGGGAGGGAACCATGGGTTTCGATCTGGTCAGCGCCGGCAAGGACGTGCCGAACGACATCAACGTCATCATCGAGATCTCCGCGCAGGGCGATCCGATCAAGTTCGAAGTGGACAAGGACAGCGGCGCCGTCTTCGTGGACCGCTTCATGGGTACCTCGATGCGCTATCCGCTCAACTACGGCTACGTGCCGCACACCATCGCCGGCGACGGCGACCCGGTGGACGTGCTGGTCGTCACCCCCTTCCCGCTGCAGCCGGGCGTGGTCATCCGCTGCCGTCCGGTCGGCGTGCTGAAGATGGAAGACGACGGCGGCGTCGATGCCAAGGTGGTCGCGGTGCCGGTCTCCAAGCTGACCCCGCTGTACGACAAGGTGCAGACCACCGACGACCTGCCCGAACTGCTCATGAAGCAGACCGTGCATTTCTTCGAGCACTACAAGGACCTCGAGCCGGGCAAGTGGGTCAAGATTCTGGGCTGGGGCACGGTCGAGGAAGCGAAGCAGGAAATCTCCAACGGCCTGGCCGCCGCCAAGAAGTAAACCGCCGGGCGTTCGCCGCGGGGCGGACGGGTGCAGGAAGGGGCTCGCATGCGCGGGTCCCTTTTTTCTTTTACGGCCGGTCCCGATCGCGGCCGCGAAGATGCCGCGCCGCAGCGGCGGGAGGTAGGCGGATTGAAATCCATACGCGCCCTCGAGCGCGGGCTGGAAGTGCTGCGCCTGCTGAGCCAGCACGAAGGACGCTCGCTGCAGCAGTTGCACGAGTCCTGCGGCCTGCCCAAGCCCACGCTGCTCCGCATCCTGCATACGCTGGATCAGGCCGGGCTGGCATGGCGGTCGATCTACGACGGCCACTGGCGGCGGGGCGTGTCGCTGCAGGTGGATGAGCGTCCGTCGGAGCGCGCGCTGCGCCTGGCCGAGATCGCCGCGCCGCATCTGGCGGCATTGCAGCGCAAGGCGCTGTGGCCGTCGGACCTGCTGATCTACAACGATTTCATGATGGAGATCGCCGAGAGTTCCCGCCGCCTGTCCGGCCTGGCGATGAACCCGCGATACCGCATCGGCTACCGCGTCGACCTGTTCCTGTCGGCACCGGGACGGGTGTGGCTGGCCTTCTGTTCCGATGACGAGCGCGAGGCGGTGTACGCCCACTACGGCGAGCAGCCGCCGTCCAACATGCGCAGCGCCCATGTCTTCAGGCATGAACTGGCGGCCATCCTCGCGGAAACCCGGCAGCGGGGCTATGCGGTGCGCGATGCCGTGTTCGGCGGCGCGGAGGAGGACATGAGCGAGTTCGACGACGGCCTGGATGCGATTGCCGTGCCGATCCTGACGCCGACCGGCGTGCGCGCTTGCATCAACCTGGTGTGGCCGCGGCGTTATGGCCTGCGCGCGAAAGTGGTGGAGGCGCATCTGGAGGATCTGCGCTCCGCCGCGCAGGCCATCGCCGAGGGCCTGGGCGGCGGCGGGGCGTCCGGCGCCCGATGAGGCGCGCGGGCGGGATCAGTGCTGCGGGGCCGCCTGCAGGCGACGCAGGACGATGTCGAGATTGCGGCGAATGCGCGCATCGCCGGGCAGCAGCGCCGCGGCGCGCTGCAGTTCGCGTGCCGCTTCGTCCCACTGCTGGCGCCGCCCCGCCAGCAGGCCGAGGGCGAAGTGCAGTTCGCCCGGGTTGGCCGACTGCGCCAGGCCGTCGCGCAGCACGCGGGTGGCCTCGTCCTGGCGGCGGGCGGCCAGCAGCAACTGCGCATAATCCAGGCGGGCGGGATCGAGCGCCGGGTCCTGCGCGATGGCGAGGCGGTAGTGGCGCCCGGCCCGCGCCTGATCGCCCTGCGCCGAAAACAGCGTGGCCAGGTTCACCTGCGCGCCGGGCATGTCGGCCATGGCCTGCTGGGCGGCGACGAACTCGGCCAGCGCGTGGCTGCGCAGCGTCCGGACGTCGGCGGAAAGCAGTGTGTCGCCGATGTCGGCGAGGCCGCGCGCCGCCGTGATGCGCACCGCGCGGATCGGATCGCCCAGCAGCGCGGGCAGCCGCGCGAGGCGTTCCGCGGCCGGCTGCGCGCTCCATGCCGCGGCGGCCGCGGTGCGCACGACCGGATCGGTGTCCGCCAGCGCCGCGGCGGGCGGCTCGCCGCCCATGCCCGCGAGCAGCTCGATCGCGCTGGCGCGGACGATGGCGGGCAGCCGGCCGTCGCCGATCAGCGCGGTGAGGCGGGCGTCGCTGCCGGGCCGGCCGGCGCGCGCCGCCGCGAAGACCTCGCCATAGTGCTCGGGCGGCGTACGGCTGCCGTGATGCTTCGCGATCGCGGCTTCCGCCCATTCGGGCGGTCGGTCGGCATGGCAGCCCTGGCAGGCGTTGGGCGTGCCGATGCGGCGGGTCAGGTCGGGGCGCGGGATGCGGATCGCATGGTCGCGCCGTTCATGCACGATCATGTAGTTGCGGCCCGGCATGTGGCAGGACACGCATTCGCTGCCTGGCTTGCCCGCGGCGTGGAAGTGGTGCCGGGGCGAATCGTAGTCCTTCGCCTGCAGGCCGGCGAAGCGGGCGGTGTCGGGGTCGGCGTTGTGGCAGGCCACGCACAGCGCGTTGCCCGTGGCGCGCGTCTTGCCGCCGTGCGGTTCGTGGCAATCGCTGCAGGCCACGCCCGCCTGGTACATGCGGCTCTGGCGGTAGGAGCCGTATTCGAACACCTCTTCCAGTTGCTGGCCGTCGGCATGGTAGAGGTCGGCGCGCAGGTTGTCGGGCACGAAGTCGTCGAGGAAGGGGCGGCCCGGCGGGGTCGATTCCTGCAGCCGCGTGCGGCGGGCATGGCAGGCGGCGCACTGGTCCACCTGGTCGTGCGCGCCGTGCAGCGCGCGATTGGGCGTTGCCGCCGGCGCCGTACCGCTGCCGGCGAGGCGCCCGGCGCTGGTCGCATGGTCGCGGCCGGGGCCGTGGCAAGCCTGGCAGCCGACGCTGCCCTCGGCCCACGTCGTCCGATAGCCGTCCCGGGCCTCGTCGTAGGCTTTCTCGTATGCCGTGGTGTGGCACTCGCCGCACATCAGGTTCCAGTTCTGGTAGCGGCCGCTCCAGTGCAGGCTGCTGCCGGGGGCGATGCCGCCTTCCGGGTAGAGCGAAAACCAGCGCCGGGCGCGGACGTCCCAGGCGATGGTCAGCGCCTGCAGCCGGCCGCCGGGCAGCGGCAGCAGATACTGCTGCAGCGGATGGACGCCGAAGGTGTGCGTCACCGGGAAATCGGCGTCCTTGCCGTCGGGCCCGGCGGTGCGCACGACGAATTCCCCGCCCCGGCGAAAAAAGCGGGCGCGGTGATCTGCGCCCGGGAAGAGGGCGTCGTCGAAATCGCCGAGCACGGTGTCCGGCGTGGCCGGCTGCATCGCGAGGGCGTGCTTGGAGCCCGCCCAGCGTGCCGCCTGTCCGGCATGGCAGGCGACGCACTGCTGGTCGGGAACGTGGTCGGCGCGGGCCTCTCCCCGCGGCGGCGCGGCCTGGGCAGGCGGCACCGCGAGGAGGAGGG
Organism: Thauera sp. K11; assembly: GCF_002354895.1. Lineage (NCBI taxonomy): Bacteria > Pseudomonadati > Pseudomonadota > Betaproteobacteria > Rhodocyclales > Zoogloeaceae > Thauera > Thauera sinica. The sequence continues at coordinate 2,932,250 of NZ_CP023439.1, read as the reverse complement.
CGATCAGGCCGGCCAGGCCGGAAAGCATGGCCGCGCCGATCGCCCGGTGCCGTCGTGGAGCCGGGCTCACCGGGCCGCGCGCGGCTTCTGTGCGGCTTCGACCTTCAGGTCTTCGTAGTACTTGCCCGCGTTGCTGTAGCCGGGACGATAGGCGAGGCCCTCGAGTTCCAGCGTGCCGGTCTCGGCGACGTAGTCCTTCCACGCCACCAGCAACTCGCCGAGCTTCTGGGGGTTCTCGGCCGCCAGGTCGCGGCTTTCGGTACGGTCGCGGGCGACGTCGTACAGCTCCCAGCCGTCCTTGCCCCAGGGCTTGTTGGCATACACGATCTTCCAGTCGCCCTTGCGCAGCGCCTTGCGCCCGCCCAGTTCCCAGCCGACCGGCTCGTCGTCGCCCCGCACCTGCCGCGCCTTGCCCTGCAGGTAGGGCAGCATGGACTTGCCGCGCAGCGGCAGCACCGTCCGGCCCTGGTATTCGGTTCCCGGATGGCGGGTGCCCGCGAGTTCGAAGATCGTCGGTGCCACGTCGGTGACGTGGGCGAACCCGCGCTTGACGGCGCCGCCTTCGATGCCCGGCCCCCAGGCGATCGCCGGCACCGAGATGCCGCCTTCGTACATGAACGACTTGTAGAGCTTGAACGGCGTCATGCCGACCTGCGCCCAGCCCGGCCCGTATTCGGCGAAGGAGCCGGGCCTGCCGATGTTGGCGATGCTGTTGTCGAAATCCTTGTGGATCCACTCGCGGGTCCGCGCGACGTCATACACCGAGTTGCCGTCGGCGCCGTTGTCCGACATGAAGAAGATGAAGGTGTCGTCGAGCTGGCCGGTGCTCTTCAGGTAGTCGAGCACCCGGCCGACCTGGCGGTCCATGTTGTCGACCATGGCGGCATAGACGGCCATGCGGCGCGCCTCGGACGCCTGCTCGGCCTGCGACAGGCTCTCCCACCGCGGCCATTGCGGATGGCCCTCATACACCGGCGTGCCGGCCGCGACGAGGCCGAGCTTCTGCATGCGCTCGAGACGTTCCTGCTGTAGCTTGTCGTAGCCTTCCTCGTAGCGGCCCTCGTACTTCGCGATGTCGGCATCGGGAGCGTGCAGCGGCCAGTGCGGCGCGGTGAAGGCCAGATAGCCGAAGAAGGGCCTGCCGGACTTTTCGCCGCTCTTCAGGTATTCGATGAGCTTGTCGGCGAAGGCTTCGGAAGAGAAGAAGCCGTTGCGCGGGATGTCGATCTCCTTGCCGTTCTCGCGATAGACGGCCTTCGGCGGCTTGTCCGGATCGACGGCGACGATGCCCGACTGGTCGCCCCAGTGGCTCGCGCCGCCGATCACCATCGCGTACGACTGCTCGAAACCCCGGTTGGCCGGGCTGTATTCTTCCTTGACGCCCAGGTGCCACTTGCCGGCCATCGCGGTGCGGTAGCCGGCGTCCTTGAGCACCTGCGGCATCGGCACCACGCGCTCGCTGAGGTAGCCCTCGTAGCCCGGCTTGCCGCGTTGCTCGGCGGTGATCAGCTCGGCCATGTCGCCGAAGCCGACGAGATGGTTGTCGCTGCCGGACATCAGCATCGCCCGCGTCGGCGAGCAGAAGGGCGAGGCATAGAAGCTGGTCATCTTCGTACCGGTGTTCGCCAGCCTGTCGAGGTTGGGTGTGGCGATCTCCGCGCCGTAGGCGCCGAGATCGGTGTAGCCGAGATCGTCGGCGACGATCAGCAGGATGTTGGGGCGCTTGGCCGGGGCGGCCGCGGGCGGGGCGGCCTGCACGGCGGGCTGGATCGCCGTCGCGGCGACGACGGGCACGCAGAGTTTCGCGATGCGTCGCGGGATGTGCTTCATGGTTGTCTCCTCGGTGGATTGTTGTTGGTATGCAATGCATTGATACGGAAGCGGAATCTATCGGCCTCCAGGATTCCTGTGAAGGAACGCCGGGAAATGTTCCATCTGGTGGAACGATGTCTGCCACGAAGACGGGTGGCCCGTTTTTCGCTGGTTAGCGCATGTGCATGGGGCTGCGCTTGCCGACGCCGCGGATCCGCGCCGCGCGAATCTGTTCTCGAAGCTGGAAGTGGATGCGCTGGCGCAGTTGATCCGCCGCTATGCGCAACGGGTCGAGGAAGAGGGCGCGGCCTGGCCTGGCGTACCGCCGCGAGCGGGACGAAGGATGGGTGATCGGCGGGCTTGCCGCGGGGGATCGCATGGCGGGGGCGGGCGCTATCCGACGGAAAAACAACGCTTTTTTTCGGCAGCCGGATTTGTGCACCGCAGGAATGGTGTTAGACTTCAATCATCATTGCTGCAGTGCAGCATGAAGAACACCCTGCATTCCTGAAGGAGCCCATGATGTCGAACATCGGCAAACTCATGCTTTCGGCCCTGTCGGCCGTCGTCCTGTCCGGTGCCGCGCCGGCGCTTGCGTCGCCGGATGCGGTGCTGTCCCTGTCGGTGGCGACGCCGTCCGGCCTCACCCAGCGACTTGAATTCCGCGGTGCCGAAGGCTGGCGTCTGCTGCCGGAAGGCGGTGCCCAGCCGGTGAAGCTCGCTTCGTCCGGTACGCCGGCAGCCGACGATGCGGTTGCTGTGCAGCCGCTGGCCGTCTTCCTCGATCGTCCGACGGGCAGCGCTTTCGTGTATCTGCCCGAAATGGGCTGGCAATATCTCGGCCGCAGCGAGTTCGGCCGCGCGGCGAAGTCGGATGCGGGTTCGATGACGTTGTTCATCGATGGCCCGAGCGGCTTCGTTTACCGCTATGCCGCCGACCAGGGCTGGAAATTCTCCGGACGCGTCGGCGATCGCAAGCTCTGATGCCGCGCGCCGCCGGCAGGCGGCAAGAAAAGAAAACGCTGCATGGTGTCCGCCATGCAGCGTTTTTTCTCGGAGTGCCCGACCGGCGGCGCAGGGTGGAGAAATCAGCGCTGGGCCATGCTCTCCGGTTGCGGCGCCTGGGATGGGGTGTGCGCCGTCCGGGCGTGATCGTGCGCCGATCGGGCCTGGGCCTCGCGGAGTTCTTCCGGCCGCAGCTTCAGCGCAACGTTCTCGCGTTCGCCCAATGCCTCGGTGTGCAGGGCGGCCGCGGCGCGGTTGAACCACACATAGGCTTCGACCAGATCCTGCTTGACGCCGGTGCCCGAGCGGTACATCCGGCCCAGCTCAAGCATCCCTTCGGCATCTCCGCCGTCGGCCGCCTTGCGCAGCCAGGCCAGCGTCAGGTCGAAGTTCTGCAGCACGCCCAGGCCGGTCCGGTAGAGCTTGCCCAACTGCACCATCGCGCCGGTGTGGCCGCTCTCGGCCGCACGCCGCAGCCAGTCCACCGCCTCTGCCGCACCAGTCCGGCCGCGGCTGCTGTCGTAGAGCATGGACCTGGCGAGCCGGTACTGCGCTTCGGGATCGCCCGTCTGCGCCGACTGCAGCAGCGTGTCGGACTCGTTCGACACGGGCGCGGCCGTCGTCGCGTTCGTCCGCCGTTCGTCGTCGCGGCCGTCCAGCACATGGCTGACCCCGAGCGCAACGCCGCCCAGCACGACCGCCAGCAAGCCGGCCGCCACGCCTATCAGCTTGCCCCGTCCGGCGGGCAGATGGCTTGCGGCGCCGATGAAGCGGCAAGAGCAGTCCAGGCAGCGATAGGGGTGGCTGCCCGGATGCTCGGACTTCTCCCGCTGAGAGCGCCATCTCGATTCGCGGCACGCTGCGCTACCGCATTTCGGGCATTTCACGATGCAACTCTCGCAGGGATATGATCTTTTTCTAGATTATCATCCTCAGCCGCAGGTGCCCACGGCGCCGCATGCGGTGCAGAAATCGCAGCCGTCCTTGCGGATCACCGTGTGGTTGCCGCATTCGGTGCACAGCGCGCCCTGCATCAGTTTCGGCTCGCTGTCGTCGCGCGGCGACTCGAGAATGCCCATCTCGCGCGTCGGGTAGCCTTTCTCGTCCAGCACGCCGAGCATGGCGTAGCGGTGGATGATGAGCTGGGCCAGGTAGGCCACCGTGCTGGGGTAGTTCTGCTGGCGCCTGGTGCCGGGCACGAAGGCCATGAAGTCGCCCAGCGGCTCGGGGTAGTCGAGCAGCTTGCGCAGCTTCATGCCGATCCAGGCCGGGTCCATGACGCGCATGTCGAGCGACAGGATGCGGGTCAGGCCGTCCAGCGCGCGCGGATAGTTGCCCGACAGCCACACCGAGTACGGGCGGGTGACGCCCACGGCGTAGCCGTCCTGCGCCGGCAGCGTGATTTCCTTCAGGCCGAGCACGAAGTCTTCGCCGGTGGCCGGGTTGTGGATGTCCACCGTCCACGACAGCGTGCCGTCGGTGCCGGTCTTGGGCTCTTCCAGGCTGAACAGGGTGTCCAGCACCGGGTTGGTTTCGTCTTCCTTGTCGAAGGTGCCGAGCTTTTCGCAGCGGTAGCGCACCACCTGGGCGAAGGCCGACACCGTGCCGGGAAACAGCTTCTTCTCGCCGTGCGGCGGGAAGGGCATCTCGAAGGATTTCTCGCCCACCGTGCGCGCCAGCGTTTCGAGCTTGAGCCTGAGCCAGCCGCGGTCGTTGGCGCGCATGTCCATCGACAGGGTTTTGGCGACCGCGCCCAGGCCGCGCGGCTGGTCGGCGCCGTTCACCCACACTTCGAACGGGAAGGTGCCGCCGTTGGTGCCGAACTGGCCGACGAAGAGGGCGAAGTCGCCCGTCGGGGTGTTGAGCATGTAGGTCCATGCCATGTTGCCGTCCGGCATCTCCGGGCGCCCCGGCCAGCGCAGGCTGGCTAGCACCGGCGCCGGCAGGCTCTTGATCGACAGGCGGCGGTTGGCGTCGGAGAGTTCGACGTCGTGCGGCTGCTTCTGCCCGGTCGTCGGCGTCACCGACAGCACCGAACCGAGCACGTTGTTCGGGCGGTAGGTGGCCAGGCCCTTGAGGCCGGCCTTCCAGGCGGTGAGGTAGAGATCCTCGAACTCGGCGTACGGATAATCTTCCGGCACGTTCACCGTCTTGGAGATCGACGTGTCGATGTAGGGCGCGACCGCGGCGACCATGTCCTTGTGCGCCTGGGCGGAAATCTCCAGCGCGGTGACGAAGGAGGCGGGCAGCGCGTCGACGTTGCCGCCGAGGTGCTTGTACAGGCGCCAGGCGTAGTCTTCGACCGCGTATTCCTTGAAGGTGCCGTCGGCCATGCGCTTGCGGCGGGTGTAGGTGTAGGAGAACGGCGGCTCGATGCCGTTGGAGGCGTTGTCGGCGAAGGCCAGCGAGATCGTGCCGGTGGGCGCGATCGACAGCAGGTGCGAGTTGCGGATGCCCTGCTTGCGGATCTTGTCCTTCACCTCGGCCGGCAGGCGCGAGGCGAAGTTGCCGCCCGACAGGTACAGGTCGGCATTGAACAGGGGGAAGGCGCCGCGTTCCCTGGCCAGGTCGGACGAGGCCAGGTAGGCGCGGTTGCGCATGTATTCGGAGATCCCGCGCGCCACGTCGCGCGCTTCCGGCGTGTCGTAGCGCTTGCCGAGCATGATCAGCGCATCGCCCAGGCCGGTGAAGCCCAGGCCCACGCGGCGCTTGGACTGTGCTTCGGCATGCTGCTGCTCGAGCGGCCAGTGGGTGGCCTCGAGCACGTTGTCGAGCATGCGGATGGAGATGTCGACCACCTTGCCGAAGGCGGCGTAGTCGAACTCCGCCTTGTCGGCGAAGGGATGCTTGATGAACGGCGTCAGGTTGATCGAACCCAGGCAGCAGCAGCCATAGGGCGGCAGCGGCTGTTCGGCGCACGGGTTGGTGGCCTCGATGGTCTCGCAGTAGTACAGGTTGTTGTCCTGGTTCATGCGGTCCAGGAACAGGATGCCCGGTTCGGCGTGATCGTAGGTGGAGCGCATGATCTGGTCCCACAGATCGTGCGCGCGCACCTTGCGGTACACCCACATGCCGTCGTCGCGCTGGTAGGCGCCGGCCTGCTTCAGGTCCTCGGTCGGTTCGGCCTTGTGCACCAGTTCGACGTCGCCGCCGGCTTCGACCGCCTTCATGAAGGGGTCGGTGACGCCGACCGAGATGTTGAAGTTGGTGAGGTCGCCCTCGTCCTTGGCGTGGATGAATTCCTCGATGTCCGGATGGTCGCAGCGCAGCACGCCCATCTGCGCGCCGCGCCGCGCGCCGGCGGATTCGACGGTTTCGCACGAGCGGTCGAACACGCGCATGTAGGACACCGGGCCGGAGGCGTTCGAGGCCGTGCCCTTCACCAGGGCGCCCTTGGGACGGATCGACGAAAAGTCGTAGCCGACGCCGCCGCCGCGGCGCATGGTTTCGGCGGCCTGGGCGAGCGCGGTGTAGATGCCGGGACGGCCGTCGACCGCCTCGGTCACCGAGTCGCCCACCGGCTGCACGAAGCAGTTGATGAGGGTGGCGGCCAGCGTGGTGCCGGCGGCGCTGTTGATGCGTCCGGCCGGCACGAAGCCTTTCTCCTGCGCTTCGAGGAACTTCGCTTCCCAGTAGGCGCGCTTGTCTTCGGCCTCGACGGCGGCAAGGGCGCGCGCGACGCGCTGGCGGACTTCGGCAACCGTCTTCTCGCCGCCCTTGGCGTATTTCTCGACGAGGACTTCGCCGGAGATTTCCTGGGCTGCCAGCGTGCCGGCGTCGAGCTTGGTGGTGTGCTGGATCGTTGCGCTCATGGTGCTTTTCTTCACCCTCGTTCTTGTATGTGGGACGGACTGAAGAATAGCGCGTAAATCCCGTTTTCGCAAAAAAATAAAAATGTTTTAAAACAGATATTTGTGATTATTTCTTGTGCAACATATCGTTCATTCGCACTAGATGTAGTATCTCCGGCCGTTGCCTTCCGGGAGCGGAAAATCCTTTGTTTTCGCGGAGTTCCGCCTGCCTGCGCGGGTTTCTCCGCAGGTGGGCGGGCGGAAAGAAAAGTGGCGCGGCCGCCTTCGACGAAGACTGGAGCTGCGGCACGCTTTGTTCGACGTTGGCGTTTCAGACGCTGGCGGGGGAATGGTAGTCATGCCCCGAATGCGCATGGGCGCCATGTGCCGGCAGCAGTATGCCTTCCCCGCCCCGCGGCCCGGTTGGCTGGCGCCGGCGCAAGAAACATCGCGGCGGCCAAACCTGCGAAGCAGCGGCCGAAAATACCAACCATCCACGCCCCCTTGCACAGCCCGGCACCGTTTCACTGCCGATCCGGTTCAACGATAGCGTAGATGGGAATCGTTCGCGACTCAGCGCGGCATACCCGCTCGAACGCGATCAACGGTTGGATTCACCCACAATCAGTCACGCCGAAGGGGCCAAGCTCGATCTCAAGTCGGTCAGTGTGACCATCAGCGTCATCGGATCCAGCGGTGATGACTCGAAGCCGATCTGCTCATAAAAAGCTTTTGCCTCGGCGGAGAGCGCGTGCACGATCATCCCGCGGATTCCGATGGTATCCGCAGCCTGGATGACGCGTAGTCCGGCATCCCGCATCAAGGCACGGCCCATACCTCTTCCCTGCAGTGAAAGGTCTACGGCCAGTCGTCCAAGGACCACGACGGGAATCGGGTCTGGCATGTTGCGGCGAAAACGGCCCGGTGCGGCGTCTGCGATAATCGCGCTCGAAGCGAGGGCGTAGTACGCCAGTACGCGGCGATCCACGCACGCAACGAAAGTGCGGGATGCACCAGTCGCCTGATTCTTCAGGGCGCGACGTTTCAGCCAATGGTCGAGACTCTCGACGCCCGACGAGAACGTTTCAAGCTCGTGATGAGAGTCCAACGGCTCCGGCGCGCGAACCGTCATGCATTCTCCCAAGGCGCCGGGGTCTGCATCGTCTTGCGCAGACGCTCGTTGGGCTGAGGAGGCATATCGAGCCGCGCCAAGAATGCCTCATAGGCTTCCGGGCTGGCCGAAATGATGACCTGGTCGAGCAGAGCTTCCTCGGCAGCAATTCGTGCGGCTTCCAGCACGAACTCGCTGCGATTCTTCCCTCGCGCCTTCGCGGCGCGGTCTATCAGACTCCGCTCATCGGGTTTGATGCGGATATTCAGCGTTTCGCGTGCGCCGCGTTCGGTGTTTGGTGTCGCCATGACTGGACCTCCTGCAATTCACCAGTCTAGCGCTGTGTAGTGTCGTTGTCAGTACAATTTGAGTTGTCAAACGCCAAGACCACCCCCCATCTTGTCCGCAAGAAACCGCCCATTCACCGCCAACGCTGAAGCATGCTCGTCGAACGCATCCTTGAGGCAGGTATCCATGTGCCGGTCTATCAGTGCCAACTGCTCGGTGAGCATCCGGGTCGGGCTGTTCGTGCCGGCCTGATGCAGCTTGAGGTAGGCCGGCGGCAGCGCGAGATAGCTGCCCAAGGTGTCGGGCAGGTAGCGGGTGATGCCGGTGAGTACGTCGTGACGGACCTTGGCGCCGATGACGCCGCGCTTTTCAAGGCTGTCCAGGGCGGGGATGAGGGTGTTGGCCTTCTCGACGATGGCGTCGATCAGCACGCGGGCGTCCTGCGGCACGCGCTTCCGGGCGGATTCGGCCAGCGTCCGAAGCTCCTGCAGCAGGCGGGATTCGTCCAGTTCGGCGGCGACGGCCGCCGTGTTCGTCAATCCGCGTGCAAGCAGGAAGCCCGCGACGTAGAGCCCGATCAGGATGGCCCACCAGCCCGGGCCGATGAACCCGCTGAAATAGAGCGCGAGGCCCAGCAGCACGGCGCCGCTGCCGACCAGATGAGGGGTGCCGTAGAGGAAGTATTCGACCTTGCTGGCCACACTGCTCACAGGTAACCCCGGATCTGCTTGAACGCGGTGCGCAGGCTCTTGCGGCCGTCGAACACGCGTCCGCCGGTAGCGTCGGCGATGGCCTTCAGTTCGTCGGCGTCCGCGTCGCCGAAGAGCACGACGAACACGGGAATGCTCTTTTGCGCGGAGGGCAGCCCTGCATACCAGCGGAGGAATTCCTCGCGGCCCATGCCGGCGGTGTTCTCGCCGTCGGTCATCAGCACGATGCCGTACTGGCGGCCAGCGTCGCGGCCCTTGTCGGACAGCGCCCTGGCGTAGGCGTGCTGCACGGCGGTGAAGATCGCGGTGCCGCCGTCGGGGCTCAGCGACTGGTTGAACCGGCGGATGCGTTCCAGCGTCGCCTGCACGTCGGCGGCGTTCTCCGGCATGGTCACCACGAGCGGCGGGAAGACCCTGTCGGAGAAGGGCAGCAGCAGGACCTGCTCACGCAACTGGAAACGGGCGAAGCGGCCGGTCAGCGAAGTGTCGTCGCCCGCCATGCCGGCGATGGCGCCCTGCAGTTGTTCGATGCCCTGGCCTTTCATCGAGCCGGATACGTCCAGCACGAAGTAGGTCGAGGCCGGGCGGCGCAACTGGGCCTGGTAGGCTTCGAGCAGCGCGTCCATCACCGTGCGCGAAGCGGGGAAGGGCAGTTCGATGAGCACGCGATCGGGAATGCTCGCGGCGCGTTCGACACCGGCGGTGATCGGTCGGCGCAGCGTGTTCCGGGTGATGAAGCCCTGCGTTTCCGGTTTGCGCAGGTAGGCGACCAGCCTGGTGTAGGCGTCGCGCTTGGTGTCGTTCAGCAGCATCAGCGGGTAGTCGGCCGTGACGATCCCTTCCTTGGGATACACCGGCACGAGCGGTTCCTGGAGCTTGCCGCCGGCGTTGAGCTGCAGGATGACCGACTCATAGTTCACGAGGCCGTCGAGTTCGCCCTGGCGCTGGACGTAGGCGTCGGCCAGCCAGCCGGACGAGCCGGCGATGAACTTCTGGCCCTTGAAGAGCGCGGCGAGCTTGTCGGTCTGGATGCTCTGGATGTCCAGCGCATCTCCGGTGCCGGCCAGCGCGGAGGCCACGCCGACCAGCGCGGTGAAGCCCGTGTTGGACGACGACGGGCTCGTCATCGCGTAGTCGAGCTTGCCCGTTGCAGCGGCGGTGGCCACGTCGCCCCAAGTGGGCTCGTTCTTCGTCCAGCCCAGCGCGTCGGCCTTGCTGCGCTTGACGCCGAGGATCACCGGGCTGGTCATGATGCGCTCGGAAGCCTTGATGCGCGGCTTGAGGCTTTCGGTCTGCTGCAGGTACTTGCCGTGGGACAGCCACACGGCGTCGTATTCCTCGCCGCTTTCCAGCGCCTCGACTGCGTCCAGCGAGCCGGTGTAGGAGAACTCGACCTGCATGCCCGCGGCGCGCGCCATGTCTTCCTTCAGCGGCGCGAGATCCTGCACTTCCGAGCCGGCCAGGATGCGCAGCGTGTCGCCGGACTGCGCGGCCGGGCCATCGGAGCCGCTTTGCGGTCCGCAGGCGGTCAGCGCCAGGACGGCGGCGAGGGTGGCGAGAGCGACGCCCAGCCGAGCGAACAGGGATTCAAGCCGGGACATGGCTTGCCTCCCGGGGCTCGACGGCGCCGCGGCGGGCGGCGATCTCCTGTTCGGCGCCGGTGATGAGGTCCTTCAGCATGGCGTTGTTCTTGGCCATGTTCTCCAGCGCCTGGCTGCGGAAGTTGTCCATGTTGTCGATGGCCTTGGTCGTGTTCTCGAACGCGGTCTTCAGCTTTTCGATGGCGACGACCGGGTTGGACGAGAATTCGCCGATGCGCTCGACGTGCTGGCCCAGCATCACCGAGGTCTGCTCGATGAGGTCGCCGATCGCGGCCGAGCTGCCCTTGAGCATGTCCATGACCTTGATCTGCGTGCCGGCCGCGCGCGCCAGCCCCTGCGCCGTGGCCAGCGCGCTGATGCCGGTGGTCGCCATCCGGTCGCAGCCGTTGATGAGCTCGCGGCCGGCCTTGCGCCAGACGCCGACCTGACGGTAGGCATTCACGTTTACCGCCTGCTGGGCCAACAGGTCGGACAGGGCCTGACGGGCGTAAAACAGCACCTCCTGTTCGAGCGCTTCGGCGCGGATGGTGTCGGTCGTGCGCAAGGTTTTGACTTCCTCGCTCAGGCGGGTGTCCAGCGCTTCGGCGAAGACAGTGGCTTCCTTGACCAGCCCCATCGACTGCCACAGCCTGCTTTCCATTTCGCCCAGTGCGGCAACGTCGCGGCGCAGTTCGTCCTGGGCGCCGCGCAGGTCACCCAGCAGCTTGCCGATGTGGCTGCCGGCGGAGTCGACCTTGCGCAGATAGGTCTTGAGCTTGCTGCCGAAGGGGATGAGGCCGAGGATCTTGTTCGGCGCGAGCAGGTCGCCTTCGCGTGCCGGGTTCAGATCCTCGAACAGGTCGCGCAGTTCGTTGATGGCGCGGAAGGCCGGGCTGTCTTCGAGGCCGATGAAGTTCTTGTCCATGAAGCGCCCGGTCAGCATGCTGGATTCCGCGATGGACTTGCGGCCGATGGCATTCGATTCGTCCATCTTCTTGCGGAAGGATTCGCTGCCGAAATCGGCCTGCAGCAGTTCGTGAACGTAGGCGTCGACACGGCGTTCGAGGTCGGACTGGCGTTCCGGCTTGACCGGCACCATGTCCGAAGCCGACCGGCGGGGCACGGGTGTCAGCACTTCGGGGGCTTCCAGCGCGGCGGGGGCTTCAAGGGTCGTCGTTTCGCTCATGGCCGTTCCTTTAACGAGAGAGTCGGGTTTCGATTTCGGAAATCATCTGCTCCAGGAAGTCATGCGCCGGGGCATCCGCCACGTCGATGATGTCGGGCAGGGCCATGCCCTGCGTCTGGAGTTTCTGCTTCAGCGTGTCGCCGGAACCTTCGACGCGGTAACCGTAGTCCGCCGAGATGGCCTGCACTTCCGGGTCCTTCAGCGCGGCGAGGAAGCGCATGCCGGGGTCGCTCAGCGCGACCGCCGTGTGCTTGGAGAACACCGTCGGCTGCGGATAGAGGAGCACCATGTCCGACTTGAGCGCGCCCTTCAGCGCCTGCTCGATGTACTGCGATTCATAGACCCAGACCAGCGGCACCTTGCCGAGGCCGATGGTCATGTAGTCCTCGAACGGCCCGGCGCTGGACGATTCCTGAAAGCCTTGCTTGGCGAAGAAGGGGACGACCTGGTCCGCAATCTTGCTGGCCGTCGCGCTGTCGGCCACGACGTCGCGGCCGTTGAAGAGATAGCTCGCCAGCGCCAGGAACTGGGCCGCCGAGTTGGAGGTTCGTACGTCCGTCGTGGAAATCAGGATGGACTTGCCCACCGCGTAGCTCTTGTTGCCCGGCAGGTCCCGCCAGCGCTCGCCCTTCGTCATCAGCGCCAGCAGCTTTTCCATGTCGATGACCCACAGCGCGCCATCCGCTTCCCGGACGATGCCGTTGGCCTTGAGCAGTTCGGCGACCGGCTTCCAGCTCGCGATGACCATGGGCGTGACCAGCACGGATTCGGCCGCCTTGCTCGTCACCGCCTGGCGTATCTTCGCCGCGGCCGGCTGGCCGGCGGGGAACGCCACGTCGAAGCTTGCGAGGTCGCTGCGCACCGCGATCTCGCGCGAACCGGCCTTGCGCGCCTCGATGATCAGACCCTGGCGGGCCATCGCCGCCTCGAACCTCGGATCGGTCAGCAGCGGCATCTTTTCGCTGCCGGTCAGCACTTTCACGACGATGTGGGAGGCCTGGGCATCGTTCGCCGTCTTCTTGCCCGACGACCAGAAGACGGCAGCGATGACCCCGACCAGCATCAGGACTCCGAGCGCAAGGCTCAAGAGTTTTTTGGCTTGCATTCCTGGATTCCTCCCATGGCGGCCAGCCCGCGGCGGCGAAACGATGCACGAACTTCCTTACGAAATTACACGTACCGCCAATCTGGTGCTACCACGTGTCATTGTCGGCACGGATCCGGATCTCCACCTCTTGGCTACGAGGAAGGGCCTATCCGCCTTTCCGGGTTGGTGTCGCGACGCCGCCGGACTGCGCTTTCTTGCCGCTGGGCCGCCCCAGGGCAAAAAGCCCCATCGAAGGCTGACCTGATCCTGGATGACCTGTTCGCCGGCAAGCCGGGAGCGCTGTCATTCCGCGAGTGCTGCGCGGCCATCACTGGCGATGTGCGCATGACTGGGCACTGGCACAAGTGCGACCCGGTGCGCCTACGGGAGGTCTTCGGCGATCGATACGTCGAGGCGCCAACCTCGGCAAGTCGGGCCGTGGCGCTGGGCGATGCGTTTCAGCGGCTGCGCCCGCCGGGGAAGAACAGCGACACGTAGGCGGCGAGGTGGAGTTCCGCCTCTTCCCGGATGTCGCCGATCGAACGCGGCTGCAGGTCCAGCGTCGCCCACACCAGCGGATCGACGCCCGCAACGGCCTCCTCGCTGGAGAGGGTGAGTTCGTCGGCGCGCACGATATGGTTGGCCAGATGCACGACGCTTGCATCGCGCGCGTACTCGCCGCCGAGCCGCGGCCGCGTCTGGGCGCCGATGACGCCGGCGAAGCAGCCCGGCAGCTTCCAGTGGTCCATCAGCGTGGCGCCGACCTCGGCGAAATCGCAGCCGACCAGGCGTTGCTCGGCCAGGTACAGCGCTTCGCCCGATGCCGTCGACTGCGATGCCGCATCCTGCGCGGGCCCCGGGACGTAGTGGTACATCACCAGGTGGCCGATGTCGGCCAGCAGGCCGATGACGAAGATGCGTTCCGGCGCCGGCTGCTGGCAGGCCAGCGCGACCGCGCGCGCGGTGAGGCCGCGCATCACGCTGGCGCGCCAGAAGCGGTTCATGTCCATCGATTCGGGGTGGATGCCGCGAAACACCGATTCGAGCGACATCGCCAGCACCAGGTCGTGGACCTGCTGCAGGCCGAGGATGGTGATCGCGCGATGCACGCTGTCGATCGTGCCGTCGTAGCCGTACATCGCACTATTGACCACGCGCAGCAGGCGCGCCGTGAGGGCGGGGTCGGCCGCCACCAGGCGCGCCACCTCGTGGATTCCGCCATCGGGCGAATCGATCTGCTCGCGGATGCGCAGATACACGGTGGGCAGGGAGGTGAGGGCGTCGATCTGGCTGACCAGTTCCTGTGCGGAATACATGGGCGCTCGTCCGGAAGAGGATGCAGTGATTATCGGTGATCGGCGCCGGGTCTTGAACCATTGGGCATGAAAACCAATGGAGCGGCGGCGGGCAGCTCCGGTTGCAAGGTGACATGATCGATGCCGAAGCGTTCCGCGAGCAGGTGGCGCTGGGCCTCGAGGACGGCCGGCCAGCGCCGCGCGTCCGCCAGCACCAGATGGGCCGACAGCGCCGGCCGGCGGGAATCCAGGCTCCAGATGTGGAGGTCGTGCACCGAGCGCACGCCGTCCACCGCCGCCATCGCACGCCCGACTTCCGGCAGCGAGATGCCGTCCGGCACGCCCTCCAGCAAGGTGTGCACCACGCGGCGCAGCAGGCCGAGCGTCGAGGCCAGGATGAGGCCGCAGATCAGCATGGTCAGCAGCGGGTCGATCGGCATCCAGCCGGTGAACTGGATCACCAGGCCGGCCGCCAGCGCTGCGACCGAGCCGAGCAGGTCGCCCATCACGTGGAGCAGGGCCGCCCGCGTGTTCAGGTCCGATTCGCCGCGCGTGAGCAGCCAGGCGACCGCGAGGTTGAGCGCCAGGCCGCCCAGCGCCACCAGCGTCACGGTCGCACCCTCGATCAGTCGCGGTTCGGCAAGGCGCACCGCCGCCTGCCACAGCAGGGCGAGTACGAGCGCGAGCATGAACAGTGCGTTGGCCAGCGCGGCGAGGGCTTCGACACGCGGCAGGCCGAAGGAGTGGCGCGCGCTCACCGGGCGCCGTGCGACCCGCGCCGCGAGCGCGGCGAGGCCGAGGGCGGTCGCGTCGGTGACCATGTGACCCGCATCGCCCAGCAGCGCGAGCGAACCCGCCCACCAGCCGGCCAGCGCCTCGACGAAGGCAAAGCCCAGCGTCAGCGCGAGGGCCAGGGGCAGCCAGCGGCTGGCGGCGTGATGGTGCGAGTGCCCCGCGCCGTGCCCGTGCTGCGGATCGTGCGCGTGATGGTGATGTTCGTCGTGCCGGCCGTGTCCGGCGGCGTGATCGTGTTCCCGCGCATGCGCGTCCGCCGTGCCGTGTGGCACGGCGTGGTCCGATACGGCATCGGAGGTGTGGCGGGAGGGGCTTGGCATGGCGGGAGAAGAGACGGGAGCGATTCAATTATGGCCTCTGGCGGGGCGCCTCGAAAGCGAGGCCACGGCCACGGCGAGGCGATCGAACGAAGAAGGGCTTCGCAGCTTTCGAGGCGCGCGACGCGGCAGGTCCGGTGGCGGGGGATGCGCGGAGCGGGCGAGCATTGTCCGAGTCCCGAGCGAAGCGAGGTCGAGTTGCGCAGAACGCGGAGCGCATCCCCCGCCACCGGACCGGATTCCGGGCTCTCGTGCGATCGCCCCGGCGGCGCCGGAAGACGGCCCCCGTACGTACCACGGGCGCTATGATCGATCCCCTGGTCCGGAGCGGAGAAAGCGATGCGCATCGTAAGCTGGAACATACAGTGGGGCCGTGGCGCCGACGGCCGCGTCGATCTGGCGCGCACGGTCGCCGTGCTGCGCGAGGCGGCGGCCGACGTGATCTGCCTGCAGGAGGTGGCGAGCAACTTTCCCGGCCTGCCCGGCGGGGCCCGCGAGGACGCGCCTGCGCTGCTGGCGGAGGCTTTTCCCGGTTTCGAGGCGGTGTATGGCGCCGCCCTCGACGTGCCCGACGGCGAGGGCGGGCGGGCGCGCTTCGGCAATCTGCTGCTGTCGCGGCTGCCGGTGGGGCAGGCGTTCCGCCACCTGCTGCCCTTCCCGGCGGACCCGGCCGTGCCCGGCATGCCGCGCGTCTGCGTCGAGGCAGTGGTGAGCGCACCCTGGGGCGGGCTGCGCATCCTGACGACGCATCTCGAGTACTACTCGGCGCCGCAGCGCGCCGCGCAGGTGGCGGCGCTGTGCGCGCTGCAGGAAGAAGCCGCGGGGCATGCGCGGATGACGCCGCCCGGCAAGGAATCCAACCCCACCTTCGCCGCCCGGCCGCGGCCCGCCTCGGCGGTGGTGTGCGGCGACTTCAACTGCGAGCCGGGCTCGGCCGAATACCTGCGCATGTTCCAGGCGCCGGCCGCCGGCACGCCGTCGTGGCGCGATGCCTGGCGGGTTCTGCATCCGGATGCCGCGCATGCCCCCACCGTGGGCCTGCATGGCGCGGAGTGGCCCGACAGGGCGTATTGCTGCGATTTCGCCTTCGTCACGGACGACATCGCTGCCCGCGTGCGCTCGCTGCAGGTGCTGGCCGGCACCGCCGCCTCGGATCACCAGCCCATCGTGCTGGAACTCGACGACGCGCCTTCCTGCTGAAACCGCCTGCGGGAAGGGAGGCGCACGGCACCGGACCGCGCGCCTTCCCCCGCGGCGGACGCGGGCCGGGCCTAGGTCTTGGGCAGCGGCTCGACCAGGTCGCGATAGGCGTGCCATGTCGCATGCCCGACGATGGGCATCGTCACGACCAGGCCGAGGTGGAAGGTGAGAAAGCCGACGATCGTCAGGCCGACGATGAAGAAGGCCCACACCAGCATCGCTGCCGGGTTGCGCAGCAGCGCGCCGAAGCTGGCGAGCATGGAGCTGATCGCATCCTGGTTGCGGTCGAGCATCAGGGGAATGGACACCACGCTGGCGGCGAACACGATGGTGGCGAAGACCAGGCCGATGCCGAAATACACGCCGAGGAATTCGAAGTTCCGCAGGCTCAGCACCTGATCGAGGAAGCCGGACAGGTTGGGCATCTCGTTGGTGTAGAAGAGGGCGAAGATGACCAGCGAGGCGCGCGCCCACACCAGGAAGACCACGCCCAGCACCACGGCGAAGATGCCGAGGTTGCCCACGTTGCGGCGCCACACCGTGAGGGTCGGCGCAAGCGAGCAGCGCAGTCCGAGTTCGCGGCGGCGGCTGATCTCGTACAGGCCCATGGCGACGAAGGGGCCGAGCAGCAGGAAGCCCGAGGTCAGCGCAGATGTGTACTCGTAGGCGTGCTCGAACACGAAGGTGATCAGGAGGCCCATGCCCGCGAAGCAGAAGCCGTAGAACAGGCTGGGGATGGGGCAGGACCTGAGGTCGGCCAGGCCGCGTGCCAGCCAGCGCAGGGGGGCGCCGGCCGGCACGTCGCGCACGGTGGGGAAGGGCAGGTGCTGGCCGTCGTCCAGCGGGGCATCGTTCGGCTGCGGCATGTCGTTCTCCAGGTTGGGCCTCGGGTGCAGCGGAGCCGCGTGTCGCGGTTCTTGTCAGGGTGCCGTGGCGACGAACGCCCGGATCGCATCGCTCACGGTCGCCGGCGCTTCGTCCATCAGCGCGTGACCGGCGCCGGGAATCCGGATCAGGCTCGCGCCGCCCGCCGCGGCGTGCAGCGCGTCGAAGAGGGGCGCCGCCAGTTCGGGCGGGGTCATGCGGTCGCGCTCGCCGCAGATCAGCAGGGCCGGGCAGCGCACCCGCGCCGCGGCGGCCAGGCCGTCCTGCCAGGCGTCGCAGGCACCGAGATCGAGCGCGAGCGAACCGGCTGCCTGCCGCTCCATGCGCCGCAGGTTGCGGGCCTGGAGTGCGTCCAGCCGCGCTTCGCCGAGGACATCGACCGGGCCGAAGGTCCATTTGTTGATCAGCGCGTGCGCAACCGGCGGGTCCTCGCGTGCCGCCTCGAGCAAGACCGGCGCGACCGGCATCGGCGCCATGCTCCCGAGCAGCACCAGTCCGGTGCAGCGATCGGGCGCCCGCACGGCGGCGGCGAGGGCGGTCAGCGAGCCCATGCTGTGGCCTGCGAGGCAGAACCGCGGCAGTTCCAGCGCATCGACCAGGCGCAGCAGCCATCCGGCCTGCGCGCCGACGTCGGCGAGTGCGGGGCCGTCCGATCCGCCGTGCCCCGGCAGGTCCGGCGCCAGGGTCCGCAGGCCCGCGCCGGCGAGCGCGGCAGCCACCTCGTCCCAGGTCTCGTGGTCGTGGCCTGCGCCGTGGATCAGCACGACGGCCGGCGCATCGGCCGCGGGTGCGCCGCTGTCGGCCACGCGGACGCGCCGGCCGTCGAACTCCAGTTGGGCCAGGGGCATGGGCATCGCTCAGGCGAATTCGTCGGGTTCGACGATGCGCTCGATGGCGGCGATGCGATCCTTCAGCGCGAGCTTGCGCTTCTTGAGCCGGCGCAGCATCAGTTCGTCGTCGATCGGTGCGGCGGTGAGGCGCGCGATGGCTTCATCGAGGTCGCGGTGTTCCATCCGCAAGTCTTCCAGACGGGCTCGCAGGCTGGTTACGTCGTCGAAGGACGCATCGTTCATCGAGTCACCTGCATGGGCGGGAGGCGCTTGCGCGCCGGGGAGTGCTCGATCGGATGGTATGCGGCTGTCCGGAGAATGACAACCACGAGGCGCCGCCGTGCGGGACCCGAGGCCGAGGATGGCAGCGGCGCAGGGCATCGCTTAACATTCCGTGCTTGACGGACGGACCAGCGGCTTGATTCGTGAGCAAGGCATTCACCAGGGAAGGCGACGGCCAGGACGACGAGGACGAGGAACTCTCGCCCTCCTTGCGCCTGCCGCCCGGCAGCAAGAACTACATGACGCGCCGCGGCTACGATGCGCTGCGCGCCGAACTCGACCAACTGGTGCGGGTCGAGCGGCCCCGGCTGGTCGAGACCGTGGCGTGGGCGGCCGGCAACGGCGATCGCTCCGAGAACGGCGACTACATCTACGGCAAGCGCCGGCTGCGCGAGATCGACCGCCGCATCCGCTTCCTGATCAAGCGCATCGAGAGCGCCGACGTCGTCGACCCCGAGCGCCAGCGCGAACTGGACCAGGTCTTCTTCGGCGCGACGGTGACGATAGAGGACGTCGATTCCGCCGAGCAGCAGACCTGGCAGATCGTCGGCGTGGACGAGGCGAACGCTTTCGACGGGCGCATCAGTTGGATCTCGCCGCTGGCGCGCGCGCTGCTGAAGGCGAGGGAGGGCGATACGGTGCGCTTCCAGAGCCCGGCGGGGCTGCGCGAGGTCGAGATCGTCGCGATCCGCTACGTCTGAGATGCGGGCGGGCACCGTGCCCGCACCCGGCGCGGCCGGGAGACGCGGGCTTGAAAGCGGCGCGACCGGCCCCAGATAACGCTCCACCGAATCCATGACCAAGACGGAGCCGCATCCATGTCCGAAACCGCCGCAGCCGCCCAGACGCTGAACTTCCAGGCCGAGGTGAAGCAACTGCTTCACCTGATGATCCACTCGCTGTATTCCAACCGCGAGATCTTCCTGCGCGAACTCGTCTCCAACGCTTCCGACGCCTGCGACAAGCTGCGCTTCGAGGCGCTCGACGACGGCGCGCTGTACGAGGACGATCCCGACCTCAGGATCCGCATCGGCTTCGATGCCGAGGCCAGGACCATCACCGTTGCCGACAACGGCATCGGCATGAGCCGCGACGAGGCGATCGCCCATCTGGGCACCATCGCGAAGTCCGGCACCAGGGAATTCTTCGGCCAGCTCACCGGCGACCAGAAGAAGGACGCCCACCTGATCGGCCAGTTCGGCGTTGGTTTCTACTCCGCCTTCATCGTCGCCGACAAGGTCACCGTGGTGTCGCGCCGCGCCGGCCTGCCCGCCGGCGAGGCGGTGAGGTGGGAATGCTCGATGGCCGGCGACGAAGCCGGCGCCTACACCGTGGAGCAGGTCGAGAAGGCCGGGCGCGGCACCGAGATCACGCTGCACCTGCGCGAGGGCCAGGAAGACCTGCTGTCGTCGTGGAAGCTGAAGAGCCTCATCCGCAAGTACTCCGATCACATCGTGCAGCCCATCGTGATGAAAAAGGAGGAGTGGAACGACGAAGAGAAGAAGCAGGTGCTCACCGACGAGGACGAGACGGTCAACCAGGCCAACGCGCTGTGGACCCGCTCCAGGAACGACATTTCCGAGGACGAGTACAAGGCTTTCTACAAGCACGTCGCGCACGACTTCGAGGAACCGCTGGCGTGGACCCACTCGCGCGTCGAGGGCCGCCACGAATACACCAACCTGCTGTACGTCCCGAAGAACGCCCCCTTCGACCTGTGGGACCGCAACGCCCGCCACGGCATCAAGCTGTACGTGAAGCGCGTGTTCATCATGGACGACGCCGAGAAGCTGATGCCGACCTATCTGCGCTTCGTGCGCGGCGTGGTCGATTCGGCCGACCTGCCGCTCAACGTGTCGCGCGAGATCCTGCAGGAAAGCAAGGACATCGACACCATCCGCTCGGGCTGCACGAAGAAGGTGCTCGCGCTGCTGGAGGGCCTCGCCAACGGCGAGGAGGCCGCCGACAAGGAGAAGTACGCCGGGTTCTGGGGGGCCTTCGGCAAGGTGCTGAAGGAAGGCGTGGGCGAGGATTTCGCCAACAGGGAGAAGATCGCCGGCCTGCTGCGCTTCGCTTCCACCAAGGCCGACACGCCCGACGAAGTCGTGTCGCTCGCCGACTACATCGGCCGCATGAAGGAAGGCCAGGACAAGATCTACTACGTCACCGCCGAGTCCTTCAACGCCGCCAGGAACAGCCCGCACCTCGAGATCTTCCGCAAGAAGGGCATCGAAGTGCTGCTGCTGTCCGACCGCGTGGACGAATGGGTGGTCGGCAACCTCGCCGAGTTCGACGGCAAGGCGCTGGTGTCGGTCGCCAAGGGCGGCCTGGACCTGGGCGTGCTGGAGGACGAGGCCGAGAAGAAGGAAGCCGAGAAGGCCGCCGACGAGTACAAGGAATTGCTCGACAGGATGAAGGCGAGCCTGGGCGAGCGCGTGAAGGACGTGAAGGTGACGCTGCGCCTGACCGATTCGCCCGCCTGCCTGGTGGCCGACGAGCACGACGTGGGCATGAACCTGGCGCGCATCCTGAAGGCGGCCGGCCAGGACGCGCCGGCTTCCAGGCCCATCCTCGAGATCAATCCCCAGCATCCGGCGGTGCTGCGCCTGAAGTACGAGGAGAAGCACTTCGACGACTGGGCCGCGGTACTGTTCGACCAGGCGCTGCTGGCCGAAGGCGGCAAGCTCGACGACCCGGCGACCTTCGTCAAGCGCATCAACCAGTTGATGATGGCGATGAGCGGCAACTGAGCGGCGAACCCGGCCCGTCGCGGGCCGGCGCGCCGCGATGCGGACGTGAAAACGGGCGACTGGCGGGATGCCGGTCGCCCGTTCCTGTTTGCGGCCGCCGGTACCGGCGGCCGCGCCGCGTTCAGCCCTTGATCGCTTCGAGCGAGACGGTGATCGTCACGTCGTCGCCCACGTTGGGCGCGTACTTGCCGGCGTTGAACTCGGTGCGCTTGATGACGACGGTGGCGTCGGCGCCGATGGCATCCTTCTTCAGCATCGGGTGCGCCATGTTGACGAAGTTGGTGACCTTCAGCGTCACCGGCCTGGTGACGCCCTTGATCGTCAGGTTGCCGTCGATGCTCGCCGGCTTGTCGCCCTCGAAATTGACCCTGGTCGACTTGAAGGTGGCGGTCGGGTACTTGGCGGTATCGAGGAAGTCCTCGCCCTGGATGTGCTCGTTGAAGGTCGAATGGCCGGTATTGACCGACTTCATGTCGATGACGATGTCGACCGCGCCGGTCTTCGCCGCCTTGTCGAGCACCACGGTGCCGGTCGTCTTGTCGAAGCGCGAGAGCTGCGTGGACATGCCGAAGTGGCTGTACGAGAAGCGCGGGAAGGTATGGGTGCCGTCGACGTTGTAGGTCTCCGGCGCGGCCAGCGCGGGGGCGGTGGCAGCGGCGGCGATGACGAGGGCGGCGGAAAGTCTGGCGAAGGCATGCATGGATTTCTCCTTGGCGGGATGGAAGTCGCGGAAGGTTGGAAGGGGCGCCAGAGGCTACTTGCCGCTGGCAGCGATGCGGAACTTGATCTGCACGTCGTTGGCGACGATGTCGAAGGCGGACCAGGCGCCTTCGCCGACGGTGAAGTCTCCACGCCGGATGGTGAAGCTGCCGTCGAACGTGCCGGTATTGCCCTGCGGCGTGAACGTGGCGGGGACGACGACGTCCCGGGTCTTGCCCTTGATCGTCAGCTTGCCGGCCACTTCGTAGCGGTTGCCGCCGAGCGCCTTCACGGTGCCGGATTCGAAGCGCGCGGTGGGGAATGCCTTGGTGTTGAACCACTCCTTGCCGGCGACTTCGCCATCCGATTCGGCCCCGCCGGTGTCGACGCTGGCGAGATCGACCTCGATCGCCGCCTTCGCGTTCGCCGGCTGCGCGGGGTCGAAGCTCAACTGGCTGGTGAACTTGCGGAACCTGCCGTCCATCGCCACTCCCATCTGTTTGTAGCCGAAGGCGATGCTGCTCTTGCCGGCCTGGACCTGGTTGTATTCGACCGCCAGGGCGGCGGGCGGCAGGGTGGCGCCCAGCGCGGCGGCGAGGGCGAAGGCGAGGCGGGTGCTCTGTTTCATGGTCATCGTTCCAGGGGCGATTCGTGATGGGCGAACTCTAACCGGGCAGATTGATGTGAAATAGCCGACGGCCCGCAAATCACAATTGCCGGATCAGCAACAACCGCCCTGGCCCGGGAGCGGCCGCATGTGGACCGGCAATCGGGAACTTCGTTGATGAGTGGCGGCGGGGCCGATGAGTTCCTCGCCATCCGCCGCATCGTGCCCGAACGGGGTACGGCCTGCGGGCGGATTGCCGATGACGGCTGGCCGGCCCGCGTCGCGCCGCTCCCGCAAGCCGTTGCTGCCGCCCCATGTTCGTCGCGGCATCCGTCCCGAGATCCCGCATCTCGCGTTCCGGGCTCTGTGCCACAATGGGCTATGACAAATTCCTCCATCGGCCCGCAATCCGCGATCGACGGCAGGCAGTCGTTGTCGCTGCTCCAGCGCCGCATCCGGCTGTTCGAATGCATCGGCGTCGGCCTGACGGCGGTGCTGGTGGGGCTCGCCACGCTGATTCCGATGTACGGCCAGTTGCGGCGCAACGTGGATCTGGCGGTGGGCCACCACGTGCAGATCCAGGCGCAGGCGGTCGGCCACCTGTTCGCCAATTTCGCCAGCATCACCGCGCAGCTCACCAGCCGGTCCCAGATCCGCGAGGCGCTGGAGCACTACAACGAAGGGCGTCTTTCCCGCAGCGAACTGGAGGCTTTCAGCATTCCGCGGCTGCGGGACGCCCTCGAACAGTCGCCGCTGGTGGCGGGGCTGCTGCGCCTCGATCGCGAGGGGTATCCGGCGGTGGCGATCGGCAAGACCATCCCGCAGGCGCTATGGCGCATTCCCGCCACCGACGCACGCACACCCGAGCAGCACGGCCCCTTCCACCTGCTGGGGCAGGAGGTGCTGATCGTATCCGCCGCGATCGTGACGCGCGAAGGACTGCGGGTGGGGACGGACATCGTGGCCTTCGATCTGTCCGCGCTGCGCGAGGTCCTTTCCACCCTCAACGCGACGCCATATGCGCGCGGCGCGCAGGTCTATCTGTTCCACCGCGCCGACCGCCGGCTCGTGCAGTTCGCGCCGAACGGGGCCGGATTCGTCGTCGCCGGCGACGATCCGGTGCGCGCCGCGCTGGACGGGCTGCCCGACCTGGCGGCGGGCACCGCGTCCGTCCCGGGAGACGGGCAGCGCCAGCTCTTCGCCTCGGCGATGCCGAAGATGGAAGACTGGCAACTGGCGGTGACGATCGATCGCGCAGCCCTGTATGAAGGCGTCCGCCGGGAGCTGTACTGGCCGGTCGCGGCCATCGTCTTGCTGATGCTGGCCAGTGGCGCCCTGACCCTGGTCGCCATCCGTCCGCTGTCGCGGCGCATCGCCGGGCAGTCCCAGCGCCTGGCGCTGGCGGCGAGCATCTTCAGCTCCAGCGGCGAGGGCATCCTGCTGCTCGACGCGGACCGTCGCGTCATCGGGCTCAACCCCGCCGGCTGCCGCATGCTGCAGCGGCAGGCCGAGGAGGTGCTGGGCCGCCATTGCTGCGGCTTCGATGCCGGCGACGCGGTGGATGCCGACTGCGCGGCCATCTGGCGCAAGGTGGACGACGACGGGCAATGGCAGGGCGAAATGCCGCTGCGCCGGGCCGACGGCACGGTGTTCGACGCCTGGGTGTCGCTTGCCGGCGTGCGCGACGAGGACGGGCGCGTCACTCACTACAGCGGCCTCATCGTCGACATCTCGGCGCGCAAGGAGGCCGAGTCGCGGATCCGCACGCTGGCTTACCACGACGAACTGACGGGCCTGCCCAACCGCATCCTGATGCAGGACCGCCTCGGGCACGCCCTGCGCCAGGCCAGGCGGGCGCGCGACCGGGTCGCGCTGCTCTTCCTCGACCTCGACAAGTTCAAGCCCGTCAATGACAGCTACGGCCACGCGATAGGCGACCAGTTGCTGAAGGCGGTGGCCGAGCGCCTGCGCCTGACCGTGCGCGAGGGCGACACCGTGGCGCGGGTGCATGGCGACGAATTCGTGGTGATCCTCGAAGGCATCGAGACGCCCGAACCCGCCGCCCGCGTCGCCGGCAAGATCGTCGATGCGCTCGGCAGCCCCTTCACCGTCGATGGTCGCGAGATCCGTCTCGGCACCAGCATCGGCATCGGCGTCTACCCCGATCATGCGTCCGACGTCGAGACCCTGATCCGCTGCGCCGACATCGCCATGTACGATGCCAAGCAGGCCGGCCGCAACGGCTATCGCTTCTTCATCGCCGGCAATGCTCCCGGCGGGACGGTGCCCGGCTGAGGTAAGCGGCGGGCGCTCCCGGCCTTTCGGTTGCCGCCTGGTCCGGGCGCGGCGCGCCGGCTAGCGGCCGGCCGCGGGCGCGGCGGCGCGCGATGCCAGGCTGCGCTCGTCGATGGGCAGATGGGCGAGCGCTGCGACCACGCCCAGCGCGATCACGATGCCCCACACCAGATCGTAGGAGCCGGTGGCGTCGAACAGCCTTCCGCCCAGCCACACGCCGAGGAAGCTGCCGACCTGGTGGCTGAAGAAGATGACGCCCGACAGCATGCCGAAATAGCGCATGCCGAACACCTGGCCGACGATCGCGTTGGTGAGCGGCACGGTCGACAGCCAAAGCAGGCCCATGACGGCGGCGAACAGGTAGACGGCGAGCGGCGTCAGCGGCACCAGCAGGAACACGCTGACCACGATGCTGCGCAGGAAGTAGATCGACGCCAGCAGCATGCGCTTCGGGTAGCGGTTGCCGAGGTGGCCGTAGCCATAGGTACCGGCGATGTTGAACAGGCCGATCAGCGCCAGCGCGGTCATGCCGACGTTGGCCGACAGCCCCTTGTCCAGCAGGTAGGCGGGCAGGTGCACGCCGATGAACACCACCTGGAAGCCGCAGACGAAGAACCCCAGCGCCAGCAACTGGAACGAGCGTTCGCCGGCGGCCTGGCGCATCGCGGCTTGCGCCGACTGGCCGGCATGGGCCGCGGCGGGCGTCAGGCCGCGCGTCAGGGCGGCGCCCAGCGGCACCATCAGCGTTGCCGTGACCGCGAAGACGAGCAGGGTGCCGAACCAGCCCAGGCCGTCGATCAGGCCGGCCGCCATCGGCACCATCAGGAACTGGCCGAACGAGCCTGCCGCGCCGACCAGCCCCATCGCCCAGCTCAGGCGCGCCTGCGGCACGATGCGCCCCATCGCCGCGAACACCACGCTGTAGGTCGTGCCGCTCTGTGCCAGGCCGATCAGCACGCCCGCGCTGGCGGCCAGCCCGGTACCGGTGGCCGACCAGGCCATGCCGGCCAGGCCCAGCGCATAGAGGACGGCTCCCGCCCACAGCACCCGGCGTGCGCCGAAGCGGTCGGCGAGCAGCCCGGCAAAGGGCTGGAACGCTCCCCAGGCCAGGTTCTGCACCGCGATCGCGAGGGAAAAGACCTCGCGGCTCCACTGCTGTTCCTGCGTCATCGGCGCCAGGAAGAGCCCCATCGTGTGCCGGATTCCCATCGAGATGCAGACGATGAGCGCGGCGAACAGCAGGACCGTGGCGAGCGGGCGGGGAGACTGGCTTTGCATTCGATTCATCCGGGACGGCGGCCAGCCCGGGGCGGCCGCGGGAGGAGGGTGGCGTTCAGCCGTTGAGCGCTTCGCGCACCCAGGCGTTGGCCTGCTTCGCGTCGAAGCCGCTGCCGAACTTCGCCTTCAGCGCGGCCATCACCACGCCCATCGATTTCGGACTGCGGTCAGCCAGGCCGGCAACGGTCTCGGCAATCAGCGCCTTCACGTCGGCTTCGCCCGCCATCGGCGGCAGGTATCCGGTGAGGATGGCCGATTCTTCCTGCAGCGCCGCGCGGCGTTCCTCGTCCTTGATCACCGCCAGTGCTTCCTGGTTGTTCTTCAGGAACTTGCGGATCGTACCCTGCACCTCTTCGTCGCTGCTCTCGCGGTTGCCGGCGTTCTTGCCGACCATCTCGGCCTCGGCGATCAGGGTGGTGAGCAGGGTGGCGCGCACGCCGGCGGCGGACTTGCGCGCGAGCAGGGCGTCTTTCTTCAACTGGGACAGCAGGCTCATGGGGAACTCCAGGAATGTCGGGGCGGCGTCGTGTGCCGCGGCGCTGCCGCAGGCAGCCGGCGTGCCGCCCGTGAAGCGGTACGGGGCGACAGTGTACCGCGGCGCGCGAGAAGCTCGTGCATGTCGCGCCCTGCGCCCGGATAATCGCCCCTTTTGCCGCTTCCCGGCCCGCCCATGCGCCCTGCAGGTTCCGCCCACCCCGCGCCGCCGTTCAGTTTGCCCGACGTGCTGATGATCCTCGTCGCGCTGGTGTGGGGGACCAGCTACGGCGTGTCGAAGCTGGCGCTGGCCTACTACCCGGTGCTCGGCTTTCTCGCGGTGCGCTTCATCCTGACCTGCGTGCTGCTGCTGCCGGCCTTGTGGATGGCCAGGCCGGACGAGCGGCGCAACGCCATCGGCGCCGGCCTGCCGCTGGGCCTGCTGCTGCTGGCGATCATGCTGTGCGAGACCTTCGGCGTGGCCAACACCAAGGCTGCGAATGCCGCCTTCCTGATCAGCCTGTGCATCGTGCTGACCCCCTTCGCCGAATGGTGGCTGCTGCAGCGCAGGCCCGGCGGCACCGCGCTGGTGTGCGCGTCGGTGTCGCTGCTGGGGGCGGCGCTGCTCGGCGGCGGACCGGATGCGCGGCTCGGTTTCGGCGACGCGCTGATGCTGGCGGCGGCAGTGCTGCGTGCAGTCATCGTCTGCCTCACCAGCCGCATGATGTGGAAGCGGCCGGCGCCGGCACTGGCGCTGACCGCGGTGCAGACGGGCGTGGTCGGCTTCGGCTGCCTGGCGCTGGCCATGCCCGGCGGGCTGCCGCCCCTGCCGTCGGCGTCTTCGTTCTGGATCGCCACCGGCTACCTGGTGCTGGGCTGCACGGTGTTCGCCTTCTTCGCCAACAACTATGCGCTGAACCACAGCACGCCGACCCGCGTGGCCCTGCTGAGCGGCACGGAGCCGCTGTTCGGCGCGGTGTTCGCGATGCTGTGGCTGGGCGAGCATTTCGGTGCGCCGGCCTGGGCCGGCGGCGCGCTGATCGTCGCGGCGTCGACCTGGGCGGTGCTGCGCCGGGGGCCGCGGCGCTGAGGCCGCATGGCGAAAACCGTTCGGGCGGCCGGGAGGAAGCCCGCGCTTTCGCCGCCGGCGCACGTCGCGGGGCGACCGCCGCGCCGGTCCGGGCGGCTCAGCCGCGCCCCTTGTCCTCCACGAGCGGAAAGACGCCCAGCCCCCATTCGGCCAGGCGGACGGTGGAGGGGCCGAACTGCTGCGTGATGCGCAGCTTCTGTTCGCCCAGCGTGATCGTCACGCCGTCGTGGATCTCGCGCTCGGCATCCACCCTGGCCTGCAGGGCGAGGTCGAGGCAGTAGCGCAGGTCTGCCTCGTCGTTGCGCAGAACCTCGATCTCCGCCGCCAGGGTGGCCGCCGTCTGCTCGGCGCGGGCCACGACGTCCGGCGGTACGCGGCCGGGGTTGCGATCCGCGAGGGTGAGCAGCTTGCCCACCTCCAGCAACTGGTTTTCCTTCTGGTCGCGCTCTTCGATCTTTTGGTGCATGGCCTGGGCCAGCGCGGGACTGCTGCCGATCTCGAGTTCGGTGCGGACGCGGTTGGCGCCGCCGATCACCCGCGCCTGGATGGACAGCGAGGCGCGCACCACCCCACCGATGATGTGCCCGCGCCGATGATTGCCGACGCGGATGTGGTTCGCCGCAGTGAGTTCGCACTGCATCGCGACGTCGTCGATGAAGATCGAATCGCCGGCGTCGACGCGTGCCTGCTGGATATAGGTGGCGGAGAAGCTGCCGCCGCAGCGGATGCCGTGGGCGGCGTCGTCCTTGCCCGCCGTCTTGCTGCCCAGCGCGCCCATCACTCCGCCCTTCACCACGATGCTGCCGCCGGCCTCCAGCGTGGCGGGCTCCACCGTGCCGCCGATCTCGATGTCGCCGGTCGCGCGCACCGTCATGCCCGCGGTGACGTCGTCGAGCACCTTCACGTTGCCGTCGAAGCTGATGTTGCCGGTGGACATGTCCACCGACTTCAGCGTCAGGATGGGCTCGACGACGATGCCGCCGCGCATGCGGACGGGCTGGCCGTCGCAGGCGGCGATCAGGAGATCGGGGTCGTCGGGCGACACGCTCGTGCCGCGCAGGCCGGCCGGGAAGCGCGTCTCCTTGCCGGGCCGGGGCGCGAGCGGCCGGCCGAGCACGCTGAGGCCCTCCGTGCCGCCGGTGGGCGGATGGCGGCGCATCAGCGCATCACCCTGCCGCACGACCAGGATGTCGCCGAGGTCGCGGTAGTCGGTGCGCCCCGAGGGACGGATGTTGGGGACGCGGTCGCGCGCCTCGGGCAGCAGGCACTCGAGGCGGCCGTCCTCGCCGGCGACCGGCTCGCGGCCGCGGGCGATCACCAGTTCGCACGCCTCGCCGGTACCGATCGCGCGATTGATCTCGGGCACCAGGATGCCCTCGGTGATGCCCCTGGCGCTGATCTCGTCGAGCAGCATCGCACTCGTGACCGGATTGCCGCCCTGGGGCGGAAAGATGCTCAGCATGGCGGTCAGGCCGTCGGCAGGGACGGTGATCTGCAGGCTGCCGTCGACGACGTCGGCGATCGCGGTCGCCTCCACCGGCCGGCCGGCGTTGTACTGCGCGATCAGTCCGCGGATCGCGTCCGGGCGGATGCGCAGCGCCTGGTAGCCCGCGGCGGCGAGGCGGTCGCGCAGCCATGTCGCCTGGATGCTGGGGAAATGCGGGTCGTGGCCGAGCGCGGCGATGAGCACGCGTGCGTCCTCATCGAGCGTGAGCGTGAGTTCGGGGCCGTCGGGGCTGTCGTCTTTCATGCGTCAAACGGATTGCATGCGCGCGGCGCGTGAGCGGCATTGTAGTCGCGTCAACCGGCGCTTGCGCGATTCTCGTTCTTCCATGCCCGCCGGCCGCGGCGCAGGTGCTTCATCTTTTCGATGGCGTCGTCCACATAGGTGAAGACGACCGGGATCACCAGCAGGCTGAGGAAGGTCGAGGTGATCAGGCCGCCGATCACGACGATGGCCATCGGCGCACGGAAGCTCGGGTCGGTGCCCAGGCCGAGCGCGATCGGCATCATGCCGGCGCCCATCGCCACGGTGGTCATCACGATGGGCCGGGCGCGCTTGCGGCAGGCGTCGAGCAGGGCTTCGAAACGGCTCAGCCCGTGCTCGCGGCGCGCCAGCACCACGTAGTCGATCAGCAGGATGGAGTTCTTCGTGGCGATGCCCATCAGCATGATGAGCCCGATCATCGACGGCATCGACAGCGCTGAGTGCGTGACGAACAGCGCCAGGAAGGCGCCCGGCACCGACAGCACCAGCGCCGCGAGGATGGTGACCGGCTGCACGAAGTCGTGGAACAGCAGCACCAGCACGATGTAGATGCACAGCACGCCGGTCAGCATGGCCAGGCCGAAGCTGGCGAAGAGTTCGTTCATCGCCTCGGCGTCGCCCACCGTGGTGTGGATCACGCCGGGCGGCAGGTCGCGCATGCCGGGCAGGGCCAGTGCCTGCTTTTCGACCTCGCCCAGCGGCTGCTGGTTGAGTTCGATCTCGAAGTTGATGTTGCGCAGGCGGTCGTAGCGGTCGATCTCCACCGGGCCGCTGTCGATGGCGACGGTGGCGACGTTGCCCAGCGGCACCGGGCCGCGCGTGCCGGGCACGCTGAGCTGTTCGAGCAGCGCGAAGTCGCGCCGCGCCTGCGCCGGCAGCTTGACGACGATGGGGACCTGGCGCTGCGACAGGTTGAACTTGGGCAGGCCCTGGTCGTAGTCGCCGGTGGTGGCGATGCGCAAGGTGTCGCCGATCGCCGCCGCGGTGACGCCGAGATCGGCGGCGCGGGCGAAGTCGGGTCGCACGACGACCTCCGGCCGCACCAGGCTGGCGGTGGTGTTGACGTTGCCGATGCCCGGCAGGGTGCGCAGTTCGCGCTCGACCTGGCGGGCGTGCTCGGCGAGCGCCTCGCCGTTCTCGCTCGCCAGCACCAGCACGTATTTCTCGTTCGAGCCGCCCAGGCCCACCTGCACGCGCACGCCGGGCAGTGCCGCCAGCGCCTCGCGCAGCGCGTTCTCGACGTCCTGCTTGCGCATGCCGCCGCGCTCGCCGCGCGGCGTCAGGTTGATCGTCAGCGTCGCCTTGCGCACTTCGGCCGCGCCGCGCGGCGTGAAGGGGTCGGAACCGGCGGCGCCGCCGCCGACCGCGGTATAGACGAGCCGGACGTGCGGATTGCGCCGCACGATCACGCGCGCCTCTTCGGCGACGGCCAGGCTTTCTTCCAGCGTGGCGCCCGGCGGCAGGGCCAGGTGGACCTGGGTCTGGGACAGGTCGTCGGGCGGGATGAAGCCGGTGGGCAGCAGCGGCACCAGCGCGAACGAGCCGACGAAGAAGGCGACCGCGGCCAGCATGGTGACGAGGCGATGCTTCAGGCACCAGTCCGCCCAGCCGAGATAGCGGCCGAGCCAGCCCGGCTCGTGATGCCCGCCGCGCGGCGCCTTCAGCAGATAGGCCGCCATCATCGGCGTCAGCAGCCTTGCCACGACGAGGGAAAAGAACACCGCGATCGCCGCCGTCCAGCCGAACTGCACGAAGAACTTGCCGGCCACCCCGCTCATGAAGGCGGTGGGCAGGAACACCGCGATCAGCGTGAAGGTGGTGGCGATCACCGCCAGCCCGATCTCGTCGGCCGCTTCCATCGCCGCGTCGTAGGGCGTCTTGCCCATGCGCAGGTGGCGCATGATGTTCTCGATCTCGACGATGGCGTCGTCGACGAGGATGCCGACCACCAGCGACAGGCTCAGCAGCGTGACGACGTTGAGCGTGAAGCCCATCAGCCACATCGCGGCGAAGGCCGGCAGCACGGACAGCGGCAGCGCGGTGGCCGACACCGCGGTGGCGCGCCAGTCGCGCAGGAAGAGCCAGACGACGGCGACGGCCAGCGCCGCCCCTTCGAGCAGCAGCGACATCGAGCCGTCGAAGTTCTCCTGCACCGGATCGACGAAGTTGAACGCCTCGGTGATGGCGATGTCCGGATGCTCGGCCTGCAGCCGCGCAAGTTCGGCATGTACGCCGTCGGCCACCTCGACCTCGCCGGCGCCGCGGCTGCGGGTGATCTCGAAGCCGACCACCGGGCGGCCGTCCAGCAGCGCCGCCGAACGGCGCTCGGCCACCGTGTCGCTGATCGTGGCGAGCTGGTCCAGGCGCACGCGGCGGCCGTCCGGCAGCACGATCTCCATCGCCGCCAGTTCCTCGGCCGAGCGCACGGTGGCGATGGTGCGCACCGATTGTTCGATGCCGCCGATGTCGGCGCGGCGGCCCGCCGCCTCCTGCTGGATGAGGCGCAACTGGCGCGAGATGTCGGCGGCGCTCGCCTTCAGCGCCAGCAGGCGCCGGGGGTCCAGTTCCACCCGCAGCTCGCGGCTGACGCCGCCGACGCGCGCCACGGCGCCGACGCCGGCGACACTGAGCATGCGTTTGGCCACGGTGTTGTCCACGAACCACGACAGCGCCTCGTCGTCCATGCGGTCCGAGGCCACCGTGTAGGTCAGGATGGGGGCGCCGGAGACGTTTATGCGCGACACGATCGGGTCGCGCAGGTCGCCCGGAAGGTCGGAACGGATGCGCGCCACCGCGTCGCGTACGTCGTCGACCGCTTCCTGCGTCGGCTTCTCGAGGCGGAATTCGGTGGTGACGGTGGCAAGTCCGTCCTGCACCTTGGTGTAGATGTGCTTGACGCCCTGCACGGTGGCGATCGAATTTTCGAGCTTGCGCGCGACCTCGGTTTCCAGTTGCGCGGGCGCGGCGCCGGGCAGCGAGGCGGTCACTACCACGGTGGGCAGGTCGATGTCGGGGAACTGCTGGATCTTCATCGCGCGAAAGCCGATGAGGCCCAGCACGGTCAGCAGCAGGAAGAGCAGGATCGACGGAATCGGGTTCCGGATCGACCATGCGGAGACGTTCATCGCGCTGCCGTCCCCGGGGTCCGGGCGGCGTCGGCGACGCGCACCGTGTCTCCATCGGCGAGGAAGCCGACACCCTGCGCGACGACGCGGGTGTCGGCCGCCAGTCCGTCGGCGATCTCGATCCGTTCGCCGACGCGGCGGCCGATCTTCACCTTGGCCTGGGCGACGCGCGCCTCGCCGCCTTCGCCCGGCCCTTCGAGGCGGAACACGTAGGCGAAGCCTTCGCGCAGCAGCACGGCGGACTGCGGCAGGGTGAGCACGCTGTCGCGGCCCAGCTCGAATTCGCCGCGCGCGAACATGCCGGCCAGCACCGCCCCGCCTTCGGCCGCGGGCTGCAGGTCTACGTGGACGATGCCGTTGCGGGTCCCGGGATCGACGGTGGGCGCCACGGTGCGCACCCTGCCGCGCACCATGGCGCCGTCGGGGCCGGTCAGCGTGGCGGGGGTGCCGGGGACGAGGCGCCCCAGCGCGGCCTCGGGGACTTCCGCGCGCCATTCCAGCCGGCCGCCGCGAATCAGCCGGAACAGGGGCTCGCCGGATTGCGCCAGCGAGCCCACCGTGGCGGTGCGTGCCGACACGATGCCGTCGTCGGGCGCCAGCACCCGCGTCTGCGCCTGCCGCACCCGGTCGGCCTGCACCCTGGCCCGGGCCGCCTGCAGGCGTGCGGCGGCGGTCTGCTCCGCGCTCAGGTACTGGCGGATCTGCTGGTCGCTCATCGCGCCGCTGCCGTGCAACTGGCGCGCGCGCTCCGCGTTGGCCCGCGCCTCCTGCAGCGCGGCCTGGGCCTCGGCTTGCGCGGCGGTCGATTGGGCAAGCTCGGCGGCCACCGTGTCCTCGGCGATGCGCGCGAGCAACTGGCCCTTGCGGACGCGGTCGCCGACGTCGGCGTCGACCGCGGTCAGGCGGTAATTGCTGATCTCGGCGCTGATGACCGCTTCCTGCCAGGCCGAGATGTTGCCGGTGGCCGGCAGCAGCCGGGGCCATTCGGCCCGTTCCGGCACGGTCCCGGCGACGGTGAGGGCGGGCCGGACGCGGCCCGCCGGGCCGGGCTCCGGGGCGTTCTCGCCGCCCGGCGCCGCGATGGCCGCGACGATGCCGGCGGCCAGTGCCGAGGCGGCCAGGACCGCCGCGATCCTTCTTCGCCGGACCTTCACTTGCTGCACTGCAACTGTCCCGAACTCACCACCACCGCGCAGTTCAGGATGCCGCACTGGCAGTGCCGGATCACGACCGGTGCGCTGTCGGTGCCGAGGTTGACGCCGCGCGAGCACACGCATTCGGTGGGCATCGGGCTGGGCTGGGCGTGCGCCCGCTCCGCGGCCGTCGAGGCGATCAGCGCGGCCGCCGCCGCGAAGGCGGCAATCACGGCCGGAACGAGGAAGGGTCTTGCGCGCATGGCAGGCTCGAGGATCGGTGTTGCCGGGCCGGGCTCACTCCGGCAGCGCGATGCGGCCGTCGGTGCTGAACTGGTAGTCGCGGAACACGTGCTCGGCGCTCAGCAACTGGTAGTTCCCGTCTTCCTGCCGGCGCGAGGTGTTCTTCAGGCGGTAGGTGTACTGGCCGCAGGTCCAGCAGTCGAAGTTGCGCATGTGGGTGCACAGGCAGGTCTTGTCCCACACCTTCACCTTCTTCGCATCGGGATGCGCGGCGACCTCCCGGTTGTAGGCTTCGATGTACTGGCAATTGCCCTTGGAGTCGAGCAGGTAGCCGTAAGCCTCGCAGTTGGGACGGATGCCGCTGCCGATCGCCGGGCTGCTCTTGAGCATGCGCATCGGATAGCCGGTGGGGGAGATCTGGTTCACCTCGATCTCGTCCTCGCTGACCTTGAAGTAATCCTGCTTGACGTCCTCGGGCAGGCCGCACTCGCGGGTGACGGTGAAGCGCGTGGCGACCTGCACCGCCGACGCGCCCAGCTCGAGGAAACCGACCGCGTCGCTGCCGGTGAAGATGCCGCCGGCCGGGATCAGCGGGATGTCGAGCTGCTCGGCCTTCAGCCAGTCGCGGACCTCGATCAGGATCGTCGCCAGGTCGTATTCCGCCCAGTCCAGGCCGAAGCCGAGGTGGCCGCCGGCGAGCGGCCCTTCCACCACGACGTAGTCGGGCATGCGGCCGGTGCGCGAGTTCTTCTTCAGGAAGAGCTGCAGCGCGCGCAGCGAGGACACGATGATGCCCAGCTTGACGTCCCTGAAGCGGGGATGCTCCTCGATCAGCGCGAACGAGCCCAGGTGCAGGCCGGCCGCCAGCGTGATGCCGTCGATGCCGTTGTCCATGGCGGCGAGCAGGCGGGCCCGAAGGGTTTCCTTCGGGCTGTTCATGGTCAGCTTCTCCATGCAGTTGATGAAGATGAGACCGTCGCCGCGCTTGGCCTCCATCGTGCGCCGCACGTGGGTGGCGGTGGCTTCGGCCACCAGCCCGAGGTCGAACTGCACTACCGATTTGTCGGGATTCTCGACGTTGAACTTGTACTGCTTGAGCTTGTTCTTGACGTACTTGGTGTTGTAGCGGCGGTCGGAAACCGTCGGGAGCATCGCGTCCGAGATATGCCCGATCCCGCCGAGGCGGGCGGCCTCGAGGGAGAGTTCGGCGGTCGAGATGTCGACCCCCATGCCGCCCACCATGATCGGCACCAGTTCCCTGTTGCCGAACTGCAGGCGGAAATCATCAACGCGCTTCATTGCATCCGAGTCCAAATTTTTGCAGTCCGGCATTATCGCCCGACCGGGCCTGCAGATGGTGCGCGACCTGCGCGAATTGCGTGCGCGGCGTCCAATTTTTCATGCCGGACCCGCAGCGGATCGGCATGCCGGCGCTTTCGTCGGCGCGAGGCGCCACAGCGAGGTGATCTCCGCCGAGCGCGCCGCATGCAGCGGGTCGCTCCGGTCGCCGGCGCGTGGATGGCGCGGATGCGCATCGAGCCGGCCGGCGACCTCGAGGCCGGCCGCCGCGATCCAGTCCATCAGTTCGCCGCGGCTGCGCAGTCCGAGATGCTCGGCCAGATCGGACAGGATCAGCCAGCCCTCTCCGGCAGGCGCGAGGTGGGCGGCAAGCCCGGCGAGGAAGCCGCGCAGCATGCGGCTGTCGGGGTCGTAGACGGCATGCTCGAGCGGCGAGGTCGGACGCGCGGGCAGCCAGGGCGGATTGCACACCACCAGCGGCGCGCGGCCATCGGGGAACAGGTCGGCGCGCACGACGTCGACCCGCCCGGCCAGGCCGAGCCGCGCGACGTTGTCGGCGGCACAGGCGAGCGCGCGCCCGTCCTGGTCGGTGGCAACCACGTGCGCCACGCCGCGATGCGCGAGCACGGCAGCCAGTACGCCGCTGCCGGTGCCGATGTCGAAAGCGAGGGCCTGCGACGGCAGGGGCGCGGCCGCGACCAGATCGACGTATTCGCCGCGCACGGGCGAGAACACCCCGTAGCAGGGATGGATGCGTGCGCCGAGGGCCGGCACTTCGACCCCCTGGCGGTGCCACTCGCTGGCGCCGATCAGGCCGAGCAGTTCGCGCAGCGAGGCGACGGATGGTTCGCCGTCCGCATCCCACGCCTGGGCGCAGGCTGCGCGCGCGTCCGGGGCGCGCCGCAGCGGGATGCCGAAATCCGCGTCGAAGGGGATCAGCAGCATGCCCAGCGTGCGCGCCCGCTGGGCCTGGGCCTGGCGGTGCAGGTGGAAGGCTTCGGCCGGCGGTCGGACGCCGCCGTCGGCGCTCCCCGGCTTGCGCGGCCGGTGCGCGCCGCGCCTGGCCATCGCCTGCAGCAACTGGCGGGCATTGTGGTAGTCGCCGCGCCACAGCATGGCTGTTCCTTCGCAGGCCAGGCGATAGGCCGCATCGGCATTGAGGCGGTCGTCGGCCACGACGACCCGCCGCGGCGGCGGCAGCCCGCTTTCCGAACGCCAGCGGGCGCTGCGGGTGGCGCCGTCTTCTTCCCAGGTCAGCCTTGGCGCCGGCTGCGCGCAGTCGTCGGTCCGGTTCATCGCCTGCGGCTCCGGGCGGCGGCGCGGGGTGGTGCAGGGCAGGCGGACGGTGCACGCGACTCAGCCGGGCGCGAAATGCCGGCGACCATGGAGGCGGCCGTCGGCGGGATCGGTAACCGGGATCTGGCGGTCATTTCCATGACGAGGACGGTAGTCGGGGAAGTGGCCGGAGTCTGCGTCATCGCCGCGAGAAAGGCCACCGTGCCGGATACCGGCACGGCCGCATCCCATGCGTCCGGCAGCAGCGGAACGCGCCTGCCCGGGCTTCTTCCGCCGCATGTTGCCGCGGCCGTCCGGCGACGCGGAAACGGACGCGGGCGCTCCGGCGGGGCCGGCGTGGAAAAATGCACGCCCCGTGCGGACTAGTTCATGCGGACACGCGACGCCCGGCACCGCGGCTGCCGGAATTCGCTACCATATGAAGAACGCTGTGTGGTTAGTTTTTTGCAATCGTTGTTTTCGCGGATATGGCAGGAGCAAAGTTTCATGGTGGAGCTGCAACAGAGATCCAGGACGATGGGCGAGAAGGCTGCGCAGGTGTCGCCGTTGTCGGTGCTGCAGCGTTTCCGGGTGCTGATCCGCACGGCCCAGCGCCATTCCCAGTGGATCGAGCGCCAGAGCGGCGTCACCGGCGCGCAACTGTGGGCATTGCAGGAACTCAAGGAAGTGCCGGGACTGCGCGTGGGCGAACTGGCCAACCGCATGGCGCTCCATCAGTCGACCGCCTCGAACATGATCGACCGGCTCGAAGGCGCCGAAATGATTCGCAAGGAACGGACCAGCGCCGACCAGCGCGTGGTGCGGCTCTACCTCACCGAGCAGGGCGAGGCGCTGCTGGCGCGTGCGCCGTCGCCGGCGCGCGGCGTGCTGCCCGAGGCACTGCGCCTGCTCGACCAGGAGTCCCTGCGCGACCTGCAGGACGACCTCGACGCGCTGCTGCGCCAGATCAAGGACCTGGACGCCGGCTTCGGCATGCAGCCGCTGCCCTTTGCCGAATGAGCCCGGCCGTGGCGATGGTCCGCGGGCGCCGCTGCGACTGAACGCGGCGGGAGCGGCGGCGTTTGTCGTGCCGGCCCGCCGGGGCCGGGCGGTGCGTGATGCCGCGAGCGCGGACACGCTCGCCGCCGCGGGCCTTCTCAGTGCCGTTTCGACAGCGACTGCATCGCGCGCGCGAGGCCGTCCAGCGTCATCGGGAACATCCGGCCGCCGACGAGCTGGTGGACGATGCCGATCGACTGGCGGTAGCTCCACAGGCGCTCCGGTTCCGGATTCAGCCAGGCCGCGGCCGGATAGGCATCGAGCAGGCGGCGCAGCCAGGTGGCGCCGGGTTCGGCGTTCATGTGCTCGACCGAGCCGTGCGGCTGCAGGATCTCGTAGGGGCTCATGGTCGCGTCGCCGACGAAGATCAGCTTGTAGTCCGGGCCGTACTTGTGGATGACGTCCATCACCGCGGTGCGCTCGCGATGGCGGCGCAGGTTGTCGCGCCACACGCCCTCGTACACGCAGTTGTGGAAGTAGAAGTATTCGAGGTGCTTGAACTCGCTGCGGCAGGCGGAGAACAGTTCCTCGCAGACCGTCACGTGGTCGTCCATCGAACCGCCCACGTCGAGGAACAGCAGCACCTTCACCGCGTTGTGGCGCTCGGGGCGCATCAGCAGGTCCAGCCAGCCGGCATTGCGTGCGGTAGCGGCGATGGTGCCGTCCAGGTCGAGTTCCTCGCTCGCCCCCTCGCGCGCGAAGCGCCGCAGCCGGCGCAGCGCCACCTTGATGTTGCGGATGCCCAGTTCCACGCCGTCGTCGAGGTTGCGGAACTCGCGCTTGTCCCACACCTTCACCGCGCTGCGGTTGCCGGCCGATTCGCCGCCGACGCGGATGCCCTCGGGATGGGTACCGCTGTTGCCGAAGGGCGAACTGCCACCGCTGCCGATCCATTTGCTGCCGCCCTCGTGCCTGCCGTTCTGCTCGGCCAGGCGCTTGCGGAACTCATCCATCAGCTTGTCCCAGCCCAGCTTCTCGAGCTTCGCGCGCTCCTCGGGCGTGAGGTGTTTCCTCGCCATCGCGCGCAGCCATTCTTCGGGCAGGTCCACGTCCAGCCCGGGGATCTCCGTCACGCCGCGGAAGTACTCGCCGAAAGCCTGGTCGAAGCGGTCGTAGTGGCTTTCGTCCTTGACCAGGCAGGCGCGTGCGTAGAAGTAGAACTCGTCGAGCGAATGCCCGCACACCCGCTGCTGCAGGCCCTCGAGCAGGGTCAGGAATTCGCGCGTGGATACCGGCAGCTTGCGCGCCTTCAGGTGCAGGAAGAAGTCGATCAGCATCGTGCGCCTCCGGCCGGCGTCATTCCCCGATCGCCACTGCCCAGGACAGCGCCTTCAGGTGCCGCTCGGAGGCCGTGTGCGGGGGCACGCCGCAGCGCGACGCGGCGCTGACGATGCGTTCGGCGTTGAACTGTTCGCAGGCGATGGCCAGTTCGAGCAGCGGCGCGTAGGGGCCTTCGCCATGCCGCACCGCGAGTTCGATCTCGGGTGGCAGGGCCAGCGGCGCGATCGCCTTTTCCATCGGCACTTCGAGGATGACGTCGATCAGTGACAGCAGGCCGGTGAGGAAGAGCGCCTCGCGCTCGGCGCTTTCCCGCTCGGCGCCGAGCAGTTCCAGCATGCGAGCGCGCACCAGGGCGCTCTCCAGGGCCGCCGAGCTGCGGCCGGATCGGCCGTCGGTGCCGCACACGAGCAGGATCAGCCAGCGGTACAGCTTTTCGCGGCCGATCACCACGACCGCGCGCTCGATGGAGGAGACGTACTCGGCCAGGCCGTTGGATGCGGCGTTGATGTAGCGCAGCAGGCGCAGCGACAGCGCCGCGTCCTCCTTCAGGAGGCCGGCCAGTTCGCTGGTGTCGGCGTCGGTCCTGACCTTGCCGATCAGCCGCGTCAGGCGCGCGGTATTCGGCCCGAGGTCGCGATCGTCCCAGTTCTCCCGGCTGGTGATGAAGGGGCCCTGGAAGAGGCTGGCGCCCAGCTTGAAGCAGAAGCGGAAATCCTCCAGTCCAGGCAGATCGCGCACCAGCAGGCGCGCCTGCGGAGCCGCCTCGACCACCTGCGAGGCGAGTTGCAGGCTGCGGCGCGCATCCAGCGCCGGGGCGCGCAGCATGACGAAATCGGCCTGCGGCAGCAGCGGCTCGAATTCGCGCACGACCGTCGGGTCGGGCAGGGCGATGCGCACGCCGGTGACGCGCAGGCGCCCGATCGTTTCGCGCAGGGCATCGATGCCGGGGGCGCCCGGGTCCGGATGGGTGCCCAGCACCAGCACCGTCTTGTGCGGCGGCAACCCGGTGAGGCAGGGGTGCTCGAGGAACGAATCCGGGACGTCGATGAAGGCGAAGCGGCGCCCGATCAGCGTGCCGATGTCTGCCCGCGCGAGGTTGCGCACCAGGACTTCGGCGTACAGGTGGTGGACCCGCCGGCTGCTGTGGCGGATGCGGTTGCGCGTGCCTTCCTGCAGCATGAACTGGTAGCCGGCGATGCGCTGGTCGCGGCCGAGTACCGCTTCGCGGCACACGAAGACGGTGCTGGCGTCGAGTTCCGCCGGCGCGGCGTCGCCCTCGCTGCGCAGCGGGGCCGTCCGGTTGAGCGTCTGGAAGCCCGCAGGATCGCTGTCGCGGGGCGGGACGGGGGCCGGGCTTCGGCCTGCGGTGGCCGTGGCAGGCCGCCGGCGGCGGCCGAACAGCCAGTCGAGGATGGCTTTCAGCATGTCGCTTCCCCGGCCTCAGCGGTTCTGCCGCGCCATCATCACCAGCCGTTCGAACAGGTGCATGTCCTGTTCGTTCTTCAGCAGCGCGCCATGCAGCGGCGGTACGGTCACCTCGCGGTCGGGCGAGCGCAGCGCCTCGGCCGGGATGTCCTCGGCGACGAGCAGCTTCAGCCAGTCGATCAGTTCCGAGGTCGAGGGTTTCTTCTTCAGGCCGGGGATGTCGCGCAGGCCGAAGAACACCTCCAGCGCTTCGCTCAGCAGCGCCTTGCGGATGCCGGGGAAATGCACGTCCACGATGCGCTGCATCGTGTCGCGGTCCGGGAACTTGATGTAGTGGAAGAAACAGCGGCGCAGGAAGGCGTCGGGCAGTTCCTTCTCGTTGTTCGACGTGATGAAGACGATGGGGCGGTGGCGCGCCTGGATCGTCCGGCGCGTCTCGTACACGTGGAATTCCATGCGGTCGAGTTCGCGCAGCAGGTCGTTGGGGAATTCGATGTCGGCCTTGTCGATCTCGTCGATCAGCACCACCGTCGGCGCCTCGGCCTCGAAAGCCTGCCACAGCACGCCCTTGACGATGTAGTTGCCGATGTCGCGCACACGGTCGTCGCCCAGTTGCGAGTCGCGCAGGCGCGAGACCGCGTCGTATTCGTAGAGCCCCTGCTGGGCCTTGGTCGTAGACTTGATGTGCCACTGCAGCAGCGGCAGGCCCAGCGACGTCGCGACCTGTTCGGCGAGCATGGTCTTGCCGGTTCCCGGCTCGCCCTTGATCAGCAGCGGGCGCTGCAGCCGGATCGCGGCATTGACCGCCAGCATCAGATCCGGCGTGGCGACATAGTCGCGCGAACCTTCGAAGCGAAGTTCGGACATCGGGGATTCCTCTGATTAATTCCGTGCAATTATAGGTCTAGCGTTACGCAAAAAATGCGGACCGGCCGCGACGACGTCCACCCATCACGGAGACAAGACACAATGATCCGATCACATCTGCTGCTGGCGGCGGCGCTGTCCGCCTTCATGTCATCCTCCCATGCCGCCGAGGGCCATGCGGAGGCAGCGAAGACCAAACTGTCGATGTGCATCGGCTGTCACGGCATCCCGGGTTATCGGACGAGCTACCCCGACGTCTATCCCGTTCCCAAGCTCGGCGGCCAGCACTCCGAATACATCGTCAGCGCGCTCACCGCCTACAGGAGCGGCGAACGCAGCCATCCGACGATGCGCGGCATCGCCGAGGGCCTGTCCGAGCAGGACATGGCCGACATCGCCGCCTACTATTCCGCGGGCGCGCCGGCGCCGGCGGCGACGCCCGCGGCCAACGACAAGGCGCAGGTCTGCGCCGCCTGCCACGGTCCCGACGGCAACAGTCCGGCGCCCGCCTTTCCGCGCATCGCCGGCCAGCACCAGGACTACATCTACCAGGCCCTGCAGGACTACAAGGCCGGCCGGCGCAAGAATCCCATCATGGCGGCGCAGGTCGAGAGCCTGAGCAAGCGGGACATGGAGGCGCTGGCCGTGTGGTTCTCGTCGCAGCCCGGACTGTTCGTGAAGCGGTAGCGGACCGGCGGTGCGGCCCGCCTCAGGCCGGGCCCGCCCCTTCGTGCAGCCGGCCGAAGGCTCGTTCGAGGTCGGCGATCAGGTCGGCCGGTTCCTCGAGTCCGACGTGGAAGCGCACCGCCGGACCGCCCAGGTCCAGCGGGGCCGCGGTCCGCACGACGCTGCCGTAGGTGGGCAGCGCCAGGCTCTCGAAGCCGCCCCAGGAAGCGCCGATGCCGAACAGGCGCAGGGCGTCGATCATGGCGTCGATCCGCGTCTCGCCGAATTCGGGCCGGAACACCACGCCGAACAGGCTGCATGCGCCGTCGAAGTCGCGCCGCCAGATGTCGTGGCCCGGCGCGCCGGGCAGGGCGGGGTGCAGCACGCGCAGCACCTCGGGCCGGGCGGCGAACCAGCGCGCCACTTCCAGGCCGGAGGCCATCTGCTGCCGCAGGCGCACGTTGAGCGTGCGCAGGCCGCGCAGGGTGAGCCAGCAGTCGTCCGGGCTGGCGTACTGGCCGTAGAGCAGCGCGGTCTGCCGCACCGCGCGCCAGTCTTCGTCCGAACGGGTGACGATGCTGCCGAGCAGCACGTCGGCATGCCCGCCGGCGTACTTGGTGAGCGCCTGGATGGAGACGTCGACGCCGTGCCGGAAGGGCTGGAAGAAGTGCAGGCCCCAGGTGTTGTCCATCAGGACCTTGAGGCCGCGCCGTCGCGCCAACGCCGCAAGGGCGGGCACGTCCTGGATCTCGAAGGTGTGCGAACCCGGGCTTTCGAGGTAGAGCACGCGGGTGTTCGGGCGGACGAGCGCTTCGAGTTCGGCCGGGGCCAGGTCGGGCCGGTAGTAGCCGACCTCGACCGCCATGCGGCCGGCGAGCACGCCGTCGCAGAAGCTGCGCACCGGCCCGTACACGCTGTCCGGGATCAGGCAGTGTTCGCCGTGGCGAAGGTAGGCGAGCAGCGCGATGCAGTTGGCCGCCAGGCCGGAGGACACGACCTGGCAGCGCGTACCGCCCTCGATGTCGGCGATGAGGTTCTCGAGCGCGTGGTGGGT
Source organism: Thauera sp. K11 (assembly GCF_002354895.1). Classification (NCBI taxonomy): domain Bacteria; kingdom Pseudomonadati; phylum Pseudomonadota; class Betaproteobacteria; order Rhodocyclales; family Zoogloeaceae; genus Thauera; species Thauera sinica. Next base: position 2,889,688 of record NZ_CP023439.1, on the reverse strand, counting down.
CTCGTTGCCGTGCAGGCCGTAGGTCAGGTACTGGTCGTAGCGGTGCTTCCAGCTCTCGCGGCGCGCGGCGGTCGAGGGGACGAGCACCGTGGAGCCGCGGTGCAGCGGCGGGTTTACGAAGCCGTGCACGCGCGTGCCGGGGCGGGCGAGGTGGGACAGGCGGGTGGCGAAGTGGTCGTCGTGTTGTTCGGGCATGAGGGTGGGGTAGGGCTCTGAGGTGGGGTGGGGTTCTAACCGCCGGCCGCGGCGGGTGTTCGTTCCATGGGCTGCGGAACTCGCTCGCTGCGCTCGCTCAGACAGTCCTCGCCCATTCCACGAACACCCGCCACGGCCAGCTTGACGGTGGTGGGGCTTCGTGAAGTGGCTTCTCGGAGTGTCTGGGGGAATCCGTGCCGATCGCTTCCGCCGACGTCGGGACGAGCGCGCCGGGTCTTCCCGCCGCCGGCTGCGGAACTCGCCTCTTTGCTTACTCGCCTTTGCTTCGCTCGGCTTGGATGTCCTCGCCGGCTCTGGAAATCCCCGGCTTTGCACCTCGGAAGATCAAGGGAAGCCTGCGCGGCGGACAAACGAATCGTAATCCCTGCCACTGCCCGGCGGTTTTCCTGAGGCCCGATACGGTCAAGCCGGCCGTGCGGGGTATTCGTGGGGTAGGCGAGGACTGTCTGAGCTCGCGTAGCGAGCGAGTTCCGCAGCCTACGGAACGAATACCCCGCGCGGCCGGCGGTTGGCACCCCAGACAGTCCGCCACCGAGAACAGCGATCAGATCGTCGCCACTCCCTTGTCGTCGAAATAGCCCTCGAACAGCACCGAACTCAGGTAGCGCTCGCCCGAGTCCGGCAGGATCACGACGAGGGTCTTGCCCGCGTTGGCCGGGTCCTTCGCCAGCCGCGCCGCCACGGCTACCGCCGCGCCGCACGAGATGCCCGACAGGATGCCTTCCTCGCGCGCCAGGCGCCGCGCGTATTCCACCGCCTCTTCGTTCCCGACCTGCTCGACCTGGTCGACCAGCGACAGGTCCAGCACCTCGGGAACGAAGCCCGCGCCGATGCCCTGGATCTTGTGCGGCCCGGGCTTGAGTTCCTGCCCGGCCAGCTTCTGCGTGATCACCGGGCTGGCCGACGGCTCCACCGCCACCGACAGGATCGCCTTGCCCTGCGTCTTCTTGATGTAGCGCGACACGCCGGTGATGGTGCCGCCCGTGCCCACGCCCGACACCAGGATGTCGATCGCCCCACCGCTGTCCTGCCAGATCTCCGGCCCGGTCGTGCTCTCGTGGATCCCGGGGTTGGCCGGGTTCTTGAACTGCTGCAGCAGCACGTACTTGCCCGCATCGGAGGCGGCGATCTCCTCGGCCTTCGCGATCGCGCCGCTCATGCCCTTCGCGCCCTCGGTCAGCACCAGCCTGGCGCCGTAGGCCACCAGCAGCTTGCGCCGCTCGATGCTCATCGTCTCGGGCATCGTCAGCGTCAGCGGGATGCCTTTCGCCGCGGCGACGAAGGCCAGCGCGATGCCGGTGTTGCCGCTGGTGGGCTCGACCAGTTCCTTGCCCGGGCCGAGCAGGCCGCGCTTTTCGGCATCCCAGATCATCGCCGCGCCGATGCGGCACTTGACCGAATACGCCGGATTGCGGCCTTCGATCTTGGCCAGCACGGTGGCGCTGGCGCCGTCGATGACCCGATTCAGGCGGACGAGCGGCGTGCGGCCGATCGAATCCGCGTTGTCTGCATACCAGTTGGACATGTTCCGTTTCCTCTTCCTGTCTTGGTCTGTCTGGGAGTGGTGCAGGACTGCCACCGGCGGCGAAACTTCCGTCCGCCGTGCCGATGGCGATCATACCGCCACTTCCAGATTAGCCCAGCTTCGGAAACGGGTCAGGCGGGGAGGGCGTGTTTCGCCGGAGCGTGCTGCACCGCCGCCTCGGTACCGTCGTGGAAATACCGCAGTTCGCCGGGCGTGAACGCGACCCATTCCTCGCCGGTGGTGAGCGGCTTGGTCGCGATGACGGTCATGCGGTCGTCGACGTGGTTGCGGCGGCTGAAATCCACGCTCAGGTCGTGATCGACCAGGCGCACGGACTTGAAGGGATGGGCGCGCCGCACCCGATGCAGTTGCGTCGAGCAGTGGGCGAACAGCCCGCTGCCGTCCGACAGCAGGAAATTGAAGGGGCCGAAACGGGAGATTTCCTCGCACAGCTCGGCAAGCGCGGCGAGCAGCGCGGCCGTCGTCGGGTGCGCGGTGCCGCAGCGGCGGCGCAGTTCCTGCAGCAGGTAGCAGAAGGCGTGTTCGCTGTCGGTGGTGCCGGTGGGCGTGTAGCTGCCGTCCAGCGGCAGCCGGTGGTTCTTGAGGTCGCCGTTGTGCGCGAACGCCCAGTTCCGCCCCCACAGCGCGCGGCCGAAGGGATGGCAGTTCGACAGTTCGACCGCGCCCTGGGTCGCCTTGCGGATGTGGACGATGAGGTTGTGTGACTTCACCGGATCGCGGCGCAGCCGCTCGGCGAGCGGGGAGGTGCAGGACGGGCGGTCGTCGCGCAGCACGCGGCAGCCTTCGCCGTCGAAATAGGCGATGCCCCAGCCGTCGCGATGCTCGTCGGTCTGCCCGCCGCGCCGCACGAAGCCCTCCAGCGAGAATTCCAGGCTCGCGGGTTTGTTGCAGTTCATGCCGAGCAGTTGACACATGATGGCGACGGACGATGGTGCGGTGCGGTAGGCACATCATCGCGTCCGTCTTGCGTGCGGACAATGAACTTGTTCCGCTTTCGCGTGCTGATCAGGCGAAACTGTCACAAGTGCGCAACACCGGCATCCCCGGCCGAAGCCGCCGCAGAGCGGGAGGCTACCGGCCGGCCCGCGGCCGGCCTCATTCCGCGCCGGCCCGCCTGCGCAGCCTGCCGACATAGGCGGCGCCGTCGGGCGGCGTGCCGTTGCGCTGGGCATCGAACAGCGTCTCGCCCAGGGCCTCGAGCGCGTCGTGCATGGCGTCGTGGCGGTCGCCGTGGTGCTGGCAGGCGGCGTCGAAGGCGGCGCGGATGCCGGACGGCTGGTCGATCGACAACTGTTCCTCGATCGCCAGGTGCAGCGACAGATGCAGGAAGGGGTTGATCTGGCCGGCTTCCGGCGGGAAGTCGCGGTCGACCGATTCCGGGTCCTCGATCACCGCATGGTATTCGGGGTGCATCGCCATGATGTCGGCGGCGACCGATTCCATCGGCGTCAGCACTTCCTTCGCGCGGTACTTGCGCCAGGTCTCGATGAAGAAATTGCGCACCTGGTCGCGGCTGGGGTTGAACATCTCGTGGGTCTCTCGTCGGTTTGCAGCGGCCGGGCACGGTCCGCCCGGGTTCGTCGGCAGGCGTTGCGCTTTCACGCCGTCTTGTCGCGGTACAGGCACAGGTCGCGCACGCAGCACTCGCCGCATTTCGGCTTGTGCGCGGTGCAGACGTAGCGGCCGTGCAGGATGAGCCAGTGATGGGCGTCGAGCAGGTACTCCTTGGGCACGCGGCGCAGCAGCGCGTTCTCCACCGCGACGACGTCCTTGCCGGGCGCCAGCCCGGTGCGGTTGGCGAGGCGGAAGATGTGGGTATCCACCGCCATCACCGGCTGGCGGAAGATCGTGTTCAGTACGACGTTGGCCGTCTTGCGGCCGACGCCGGGCAGCGCTTCGAGCGCCTCGCGCCCGGCCGGCACTTCGCCGCCGTGGCGCTCCAGCAGCAGGCGCGATAGCGCCACGGTGTTCCTGGCCTTGTTGCGGAACAGGCCGATCGTCCGGATGTGGCCGGCGACGCCGTCCTCGCCCAGCGAGACCATTGCCTCCGGCGTGGGGGCGGCGGCGAACAGCTTGCGCGTGGCGAGGTTCACGCTGCGGTCGGTGGCCTGCGCCGACAGCACCACCGCGACCAGCAACTGGTAGGGCGAGGCGTATTCGAGTTCGGTCTTCGGCTCGGGGTCGGCGTCGTGCAGGCGGCGGAAGAATTCGCGGATCGCTTCGCGTTTCATGTTCGCCATCGTCAGCCGGCCCCTTCCGCCGCGGCACCGGGCGCGGCACCCGGCGCCTGTGGGCGGCGGTGGGCGCGGGCTTCGAGCCGGGTCTTGATCGCGTTGTAGGCGGCGATCAGGCAGCCCAGGGCGAAGAAGGCGCCCGGCGGCAGGATCGCCAGCAGGAAGCCCGGATAGTCGTCGCCGAACACCACGAGGGCGGACGCGCCGGGGATGATCATCTCGATGCCGGAGAACAGCGTGCCGCTGCCCAGCAGTTCCCGGAGGCCGCCCAGCAGCGTGAGCACCCACACCAGCCCCAGTCCCATCATGACGCCATCCACGGTGGATGCGACCGGGCCGTTCTTGGCGGCGTAAGCCTCGACGCGGGCGAGCACGATGCAGTTGGTGACGATCAGCGGGATGAAGATGCCGAGCACCAGGTACAGGTTGTGCAGGTAGGCGTTGAACAGCAGATCGATCACCGTCACCAGCGCGGCGATGATCAGGATGAACACCGGGATGCGGATCTCGTAGGGAATGAAGTTGCGCAGGCTCGCGATCACGAGGTTGGACAGCGCCATCACGAGCACTGTCGCCAGGCCCAGGCTGGTGGCATTCACCATGCTCGTGCTGACGGCCAGGATGGGACACAGGCCCAGCAACTGGGCGAGGCCGGTGTTCTGCTTCCACAGGCCGTTGTGGGCGATCTCGCGGAACTGCCGTGAGGTGATCATGGCTGGCTTCCTTGCAGTGTGCTGCCGGGGGCGGCGGAGAACAGGGCGTCGCGCCGCGCCATGGCGAAGGCCGCGGCGTGGCCGGCGATGCGCGCCACGGCGCGGGCGCTGATCGTGGCGCCGGTGCGGTAGTCGAAGATCCCGCCATCCTTCTTCACCGTCCACCGCGCGGCGTCGATCTCGTTCCAGGACACGCCGGCGAACTGGCCGATCCAGGGCGAACGCTTGTTGCGGTCCTTCTTCGGGTCGATGTAGTCGCCCAGGCCGGGCGTCTCCTTGTGCGACACCACGCGCACGCCGGACACCGTGCCGTCGGCGCCGATGGCGACGATGATGCCGATGCGCCCGGCGTAGCCGTCAACGGCGGTGGCTTCGAGCACCAGCGCGGCGTCGGCGCCGTCCCGGCGCGCGCGCCATACACGTCCGCCGTCGTCGAGCCCCAGCGCCGGGGTCGGGCCCAGGTGCACCACGTCGTCGAGCAGCGCGTTGTCGTAACCGCCGGGCGGCAGCACTTCGCCGATCAGGCGCATCTGCGCTTCCTGCAGCGAGGACTGGATCGCCGGGCGGGTGGCCTCGTAGGCGGAGGCCATCAGCGCGGTGAACACCACGGTGAAGCCGAGCATGATGGCCGCGGTGCGCAGCGAGGTGCGGGCGGCGGAATAGCGCGCGCTCGTGGTCACGGGCGTTCTCCGCGATGGCCGAAGACGGGCGGCTGCGTCTTCATGTCGATGAGCGGCACGCAGATGTTCATCAGCAGCACGCCGAAGGCGATGCCGTCCGGGTAGGCGCCGAAGCTGCGGATGATCCAGGCGATGAGCGCGATGCCGGCGGCGAAGATCAGCTTGCCGCGCGGGGTCGTGGCGCCGGAGACCGGGTCGGTGACGATGAAGAAGGCGGCCAGCATCGCGCCGCCGCTCGCCAGATGGAAGAGCGGCGAGGCGTGGCGGGCCGCGTCGAACAGCCAGAACGCGCCCGACATGAGCGCCAGCCCGGCAACGAAGGCGGCGGGCAGATGCCACGTGATGGTGCGGGTGGCGAGCAGGAACAGGCCGCCCAAAGCGTAGCCGGCCGCGACCCATTCCCAGCCCTTGCCGCCCGCCGCGCCGAAGGCGCCGCCTTGCGACACGACCAGGTCCACGCCGTCGCCGCCGCGCATCCCGGTGCGCAGGGCGTCGAGCGCGGTCGCCGCGGTGACGGCATCGAGTTCGCGCGCGCCGCCGAGGATGAGGCCGAACTGGGTGGCGAAATCGAGCCGGCCGGCCGCCGGCCACTGCGACATCAGTGCCGGATAGGCGACGATCAGCGCGCAGAAGGCGACCATCGCCGGGTTGAAGGGGTTCTGGCCGAGGCCGCCATAGAGATGCTTCGCCGCGCCGACGGCAATCGCCACGCCCAGCAGCGTGATCCACCACGGCACGATGGGCGGGAGGCTCAGCACGACCAGCCAGGCGGTGACGATCGCGGAGAGATCGGCGACCGCGGGCGCGGCCGGCCGCCCGCGCAATTGCATGGCCAGCGCCTCGATGGCGACCGCCGCGGCGCTGGCCAGCGCGAGATTGACCAGGATGCCGGCGCCGAACTGCCACACGTAGGCGGCGATGCCGGGCAGCAGCGCGAGCAGCACCGTGCCCATCACGCGCTGGACGCTGGCCGGCTTGCGGATGTAGGGGGAGTGGATCATCTGGTCGGCGTGCGGGAATGGGTTTCCGGCGCGGGCGATGACGTCTGCGCGGGGGCGGGTTCGGCGGCCGCTGCGGCGCGGCGCCGGCGGGCTTCGATCGCGTCGATCTCGGCCTGCGTGCCGGGACTCGGGTCGTCCACGTTCCTGGGCCGGACCGCCGCCTTCTGCGCCTGGGCGCGTGCCAATGCGGCGGCGATCAGGGCCTTCTTGGGGTCGTCGGCGGCGGCCTGGATGGACGGAGTGGCGGCCGCGTCGGCGGCGGGTTCGCCCGCGATCCTGGCGTGCGTCTCGGCAGCCTTGGCGGCGAGCCTGGCCGCTTTCTCTTCCTTTTCGCGTTCCTGGCGGAAATTGCGGAACTCGAAGCGTTCGCGCGCCTGGTCGGCCGCCGACTTGTCGCGCTCGCGCGCCCAGATCTCGCTCTTGGCGAAGCGGTAGTAGTCCACCAGCGGAATGTGCGACGGGCACACGTAGGCACAGCAGCCGCACTCGATGCAGTCGAACAGATGGTATTCCTGGGCCTTGCCGAAGTTCCTGGCGCGGCTGAACCAGTAGAGTTCGAAGGGCTGCAGTTCGGCCGGACAGGCCCGGGCGCACTCGCCGCAGCGGATGCAGGGCTGCTCCGGCATCGGCGGCGGGAACAGCGCCGGCGACGCACAGATGATGCAGTTGCTGCCCTTCACGACCGGTACGTCGAGGCGCGGCAGCGCGAAGCCCATCATCGGGCCGCCCATCAGGTAGCGGTCGGTGTCCGGCCGCGGGCCGGCCAGCCGCAGCAGGTCGTCGATCGGCGTGCCGACGAGCACTTCCCAGTTGCCGGGGTGTTCGACGTTGCCGGTGAGGGTGACGATGCGCGAAATCAGCGGCTCGCCGTGCACGATGGCGCGATACACCGCGTATGCGGTGCCGACGTTGAAGCATTGCACGCCGTAGTCCGCCCCCAGCTTGCCGTACGGAATCTCGATGCCGGTCAGTACCCGGATGAGCTGCTTCTCGCCCCCGGCGGGATAGCGCGCGGGCACCGGCACCACGCCGACGCCCGTGGCCGCGCCTGCCGCGGCGCGCATGGCGGCGATCGCCTCGGGCTTGTTGTCCTCGATGCCGACGACGAGTTCGCGCGCGCCGATCAGATCCCGCAGGATCAGCGCGCCGGCGAGGATGTCCGCCGCGCGCTCGCGCATCAGCCGGTCGTCGCAGGTGATCCACGGCTCGCACTCGGCGCCGTTCAGCACCAGGGTGTCGATGCCCTCGCCCCTGCCGAGCTTGACGTGGGCGGGAAAGGTGGCGCCGCCCAGGCCGACGATGCCGCAGTCGCGCAGCCAGGCGAGCGCGTCGCCGCGGGAACGGTTGCGGTAGTCGAATGGAGCATGGTCGATCCAGCGCTCTTCGCCGTCGGGCTCGATCACCACGCAGCGGGTCTCGAGGCCGGAGGGGTGGGCCATCGCGTAGCGGCCGACATCCGCCACGGTGCCCGAAGTCGGCGCATGCACCGCCGTGCCGAGGACGCCTTCCGGATCGCCGATGCGTTCGCCCTTGAGCACCTTCTGCCCGGGCCGCACGATGCAGCGCGCGGTGGCGCGGGTGCTCTGGCGCAGCGGAACCTCCAGGCGGCCGGGCAGGGGCGCCCGGCGGATCGCCGCGCCGGCGGATTCGTTCTTGTGCGCATCGGGCTCGATGCCGCCGCGAAAACCGAACAGGCGCCCGATCATGCCGCCTTCCTGATCTCGATCACCGGGTATTTCCATTTCCAGGTCTGCACCGTCTCGGCGACCGGCACCATGCTGATGCAATCGACCGGACAGGGTGCCACGCACAGCTCGCACCCGGTACAGAGCTTGTCCACCACGGTATGCATCTGCTTGGCCGCGCCGACGATGGCGTCGACCGGGCACGCCTGGATGCACAGCGTACAGCCGATGCAGGTCTGCTCGTCGATCACCGCGACCGATCTGGGCTTCTCGATGCCGTGCTCTTCCGACAGCGGCTTGAACTCGCGCCCCAGCAGGTCGGCCAGCTTGCGGATGCCTTCCTCGCCGCCCGGCGGGCACTGGTTGATCCCGGCCTCGCCCCGGGCGATGGCCTCGGCATAGGGCTTGCAGCCGGGATAGCCGCACTGGCCGCACTGGGTCTGCGGCAGGATGGCGTCGATCTTCCCGACCAGCGGGTCGCCCTCGACCTTGAAGCGGATCGCGGCATAACCCAGCGCTGCGCCAAGCACGATGGCGATGCCGGTCATGACGAGAAGGGCTGAAAGCATGCGGGAACTCTTGTCGTTGTGCACCCGCGCCGCGATGCGGCGCGGCGGGCGGCCTCGCGGCACGATGGATTACTGGAAGCGGTCCAGCCCGGTGAACCCCATGAAGGCCAGGCTCATGAAGCCGGCGGTGATCATCGCGATCGCCGTGCCCTTGAACGGGGCCGGCACGTCGGCGCCGTCGAGCCGCTCGCGGATGCCGGCGAACAGCACCAGGGCGAGGGTGAAGCCGATCGACGAGCCGAAGCCGAACAGCAGCGATTCGAGCAGGCCGTGCCCGAGCCCGACATTGAGCAGCGGGATGCCGAGCACCGCGCAGTTCGTCGTGATCAGCGGCAGGTAGATCCCCAGCACCTGGTGCAGCACCGGGCTGGTCTTCTGGATCACCAGTTCGGTCATCTGCACGATGGCGGCGATCACCACGATGAAGGCCAGCGTGCGCAGGTAGGCGAGATCAAAGGGCTGCAGCAGGTAGTGGTCGATCAGGTAGCTGCTGCCGGATGCCACCGTCAGCACGAAGGTGGTCGCGGCGCCCATGCCGATCGCGGTCTCGAGCTTCTTCGACACGCCCATGAACGGGCACAGGCCCAGGATGCGCACGAAGACGACGTTGTTCACCAGAACCGCGCCGAGAATGACGAAGAGATAGCTGCTCATGGTCCGCAAGCCGGAAATGACGCGGCCGGATTATCCGCTTCCGCCCAGGGGGGCTCAACCCCGGGCGGGCAGCGGCTCAGGGCCGCGGTCCGGGTGCCGGCGGGGCGCCGATCACCAGGTTGTGGAAGGGCCACGCGCCCTTGCGCCGGTCGTCGAAGTAATGCTGCAGGGTCAGGGCGATGGTGCGGAAGGCGATCCGGTCCCAGGGGATGTCCTTTTCCCCGAACAGCGCGACCTCGAGGGACTCGTCGCCCGGGCGGAAATCCAGATCCAGCAGCCGCGCGCGGTAGATGATGTGCACCTGGCTGATGTGGGGCACGTCGATCAGCGTGTACATGGCGCCGAGTTCGATGTGCGCGCACGCCTCTTCCCAGGTTTCGCGCGCCGCGGCCTGCGCGGTGCTTTCCTCGTTCTCCATGAAGCCGGCCGGCAGCGTCCAGGCGCCGTAGCGCGGCTCGATCGCCCGCCGGCACAGCAGGATGCGGTCTTCCCATTCGGCCAGCGCACCGACCACCACCTTGGGATTCCGGTAGTGGATCGTGCCGCACTGGTCGCAGACGTGGCGGGGAAGGGAATCGCCGCTCGGGATGCGGAGCCGGACCGGGGCGCCGCAACTGGAACAGAACTTCATCGCAAAACGGGAAACGGACTGACCCGGCATTCTAGCCGGGATCGCCCCCGCCGGGACCGCCGCCGGCTGGCTGGAAGCACGGCCGGGCGCTAAAGTGCGGCCCTTTCCGTCCGTTTACGCCTTTCACGCAAACTGCGGCCGGCCATTGTGCCGCCGGCCCAGTCAATCCCGCCGCGAGCATGCCTCATGCAGAATCTCATCGACATCAAGCGCTTCGAGCAGCTCAAGGGAACGGGCGAACTGCCGTCGCCGCGCGGTGTGGCGCTCGCGATCATCCGCATGACGCAGGTGGAAGACGTGTCGATGGGCGAGCTTGCGCGGGTCATCAGGGGCGATCCGGCCTTCGTCGGCCGGCTCATCAAGGCGGCCAACGGTCTCGTCGGCCACGAGCGGCGCGCCGTCGTGTCGGTCCACGAGGCGCTGATGATGCTCGGCCTGCCGGCGGTGCGCACGATGGCACTCGGTTTCTCGCTGCTGTCGAACTACCGCAAGGGCGCCTGCACCGCCTTCGACTACACGCGCTACTGGTCTTCCTCCCTCCTGATGGCCCTCGCCATGCAGGCGCTGGCACGCCCCGTGCGCGCCATGGCCGCCGACGAGGCATTCAGCGTCGGGCTTCTCGCCCGTATCGGCGAACTCGCGCTGGCAACCCTGTACCCGGTGGAGTTCGGCCGCATCCTGACGGCCGTCAGGCATTCGGCCGGCGTGCGCCAGGCCGATCTCGAGCGGGAGGCGTTCGCGCTCGATCACTGCGCGCTGAGCGCAGCCATGCTCGCGGACTGGGGGCTGCCTGAAATCGTCATCAGGGCGGTGCGCCACTTCGAGCAGCCGGCGACGGCGCGCTTGCGCGAGAACAGCCGCGAGCACGCGCTCGTGCAGTCGCTCGTGCTGTCGCGCGCGGTGGCGCAGATCTGCCTGGCGGAGGAGAGCGAGCACGCCGCGCTGATGCCGGCCATGCTGCGGCTGGCCGCGCGGCTCGGAGTGTCGCGCGAGCATTTCGTCGCCGCCTGCGATCGCGTGGCGAGCGACTGGGTGGAGTGGGGCCGCCTGCTGCAGTTCGAAACCCATGCCGCGCCCAGGTTCGAGATGCTTGCCGGGCTCGGCGAGCAAGGCGAGACCGCGGCGCCGGCCGCGGGTGCCGAGTTCGCGCAGGCTGCGGACGCATCCGCGCCGGCGGCTCCCGATGCCGGGGCGCAGCCGGGCAGCCTGCGCGTGCTGGTGCTGGCTGCCGACGTGGCCGAGCGGCAGCGGCTGCGCCAGGCGCTCGAGCAGGACCGCCTCACCGTCTTCGAGGCGGACAGCGGAAGCCAGGGCATCGAGGCGGTGGTGGATCTGCAGCCGCACATGCTGCTCGTCGACTGGCAGTTGCAGGACATCGCCGGGATCGACGTCATCCGTTCGCTGCGCGAGACGCGGCTCGGACGCACGATCTACATGCTGTTGCTGATTCCCTCCGAGGACGACTTCCTGCTCGAAAAGGTCCTCGATGCCGGCGCGGACGACTTCGTCGCCAGGCCGTTCAGGCCGGTGCTGCTGGCATCGAGGCTGCGTGCGGCGCGCCGCATGGTCGGAATGCAACTGGAACTCGAACGCGAGCGCGAGGAGATCCGGCGCTTTGCCGCGGAGCTGGCGATCAGCAACCGCCGGCTCGAGGAAGTGGCGATGACCGACGCGTTGACCGGCTTCCCCAACCGCCGCTATGCGCTCGACCGCCTGCAGCAGGAATGGATCGCCGTCACGCGCAACCTGCGGCCGCTGTCGGCGATGATCATCGATCTCGACGGCCTCAAGCAGCTCAACGACGCGCATGGCCACGACGTCGGCGACATGGTGCTGCGCCAGTGCGCCGATGCGCTGCGCGGCGTGCTGCGCGCGCAGGATGTGATCTGCAGGACCGGGGGCGACGAGTTCCTCGTCATCTGCCCCGACACCGACCTCGGCGCGGCCTGCCACTGCGCGGAGCGCCTGCGGGCGGCGGCCGAAGCGCTGAGGATCGAGACCGGCGGCCCGCAACTGAGGATCACGGTCAGCATCGGCGTGGCGGCCCGCGACGGCCGGACGGGCAGTCTCGACGCGCTGATCAAGTGCGCCGACCGCGGCTCCTACCTGTCCAAGCAGCGCGGACGCAACCGCGTTTCCGCGCTGCAGCGCGAGGCGGACGGCGACTGAACGGACGGTCCGGGCCGTCTCTCCGGGTGTTGCTTTCGTGCGACGCGTGTCGCGGCGACGTGAATTTGTAACTTGCTGCAAGCTAGAAATTACTTTAACTTGCGCCACGTTGATCCCTGACAGGGAGCAGAATTCATGAGCCGCCCCGATTTTCAGGTCGAGATACGGGAACTGAACCTTGCCTATCTGATGCTCGCCCAGCAGATGCTGCGCAGCGACCGTGCCACGGCGCTGTACAGGCTGGGCATCGGCGAGAAGTTCGCCGACCTGATCTGCGACCTGTCTGCCGCGAAGCTGGTGAAGCTCGCCAGCAACCAGATGCTGATGCCGTGCTTCCGCTTCGACGACGCGGACCTGGCCCGTCTGATGAGCGGCGAGGGGCGGGATGCCGCCAGCGCCAGCCTGCATGCTGCGATCATCGCGGCGGGCAGGGCGGCGGAAGAGGCGGCCTGAGGAGCCTAGGATGAAGAACAAGCGTGTCATCGACGAGGCGCAGGACATCCGCCGCGCGGTGGAAATGGTGCAGTTGGGGGCCCGCATGCAGATGCTTGAGGTCGAGACCCGGCTCAGCCGCGAGAAGCTGCTCAAGATCTACAAGGAGGTGCGCGGCGCATCGCCGCCGAAGGGCATGCTGCCCTTCTCCACCGACTGGTTCATGACCTGGCAGCCGAACGTGCACGCGTCCCTGTTCATGGGGCTGCACCGCTTCTACGGGCAGCGCGCCGGCATCACCGGGCTGGATGCGACCATCAAGGCTTATCACCTCTACCTCGACCACATCGACGCCGAGGGCATGGAGCCGGTCCTGAGCCTGACCCGCGCCTGGACCCTGGTGCGCTTCTTCGACGCGGATCTGCTGCAGATGGCCAGGTGCACCTGCTGCGGCGGACACTACGTCGCGCACGCCTACGATCCCACCCACGCCTACGTCTGCGGCCTCTGCAACATGCCGTCGCGGGCGGGAAAGTCGCGTCGCCCGGCTGCGCGCAGGGCGCGTGCCGCCGCGGTCGCCTGACCGCCGCCGGCGCTTGGTACCGACGGGCTGTCCGCGTTGCGGACAGCCCGTCTTTTTTGTGCGTCCGGCGCCGGTGCGGCGTTCAAGTTTGCGCGGGGCGCGACGTTAAATTGATGCGACACCCCTTTCCGGGGCCTTCGGTGGAGTGAGCGGTGTTCCTGATCATTGGCTACGTCATCATCCTGGCAGCATCGGTCGGTACCTATGCCGTGCATGGCAGCCTGGGCGCCCTGTGGGTGCCGATGGAGTACCTCGCCATCTTCGGCCTGATGATAGGCGGCTTCGTCGCCAGCAACGGACCGAAGGCGCTCAAGGCGACCGTCGCCGCGCTGCCGATGGCGCTGAAGGGCTCGCCCTACAACAAGGCGCTCTATGTCGATCTGCTGGCCATGCTGTTCGAGATCCTGGCCAAGGTGCGCAAGGAGGGGCTCATGTCGATCGAGAACGACATCGAGAACCCGGATTCGAGCCCGATCTTCTCGAAGTATCCGGGCGTCACGTCGGATCATCACGTCATCGAGTTCCTGACCGACTACCTGCGCATGATGGTGGGCGGCAACCTGAACGCCTTCGAGATCGAGAACCTGATGGACATCGAGATCGAGACCCACCACCAGGAGGCGCACACCGCGCCCCACCTCGTGTCCAAGCTGGCCGACTCGGTTCCCGCCTTCGGCATCGTGGTCGCGGTGATGGGGGTGGTGAACGTGATGGGTTCGGTCGGCCAGCCGCCGGCCGTGCTGGGCAAGATGATCGGCGGTGCGCTGGTCGGCACCTTCCTCGGCATTCTCCTCGCGTACGGCTTCGTGGGGCCGGTCGCCAGCCAGCTCGAGCAGCGCGTGGAAGAAGGCGGCAAGATCTACCAGTGCGTGAAGGTGGTGCTGCTCGCCAGCATGAACGGCTACGCGCCGCAGGTGGCGGTGGAGTTCGGACGCAAGGTGCTGTATTCGACCGACCGGCCCGGCTTTGCCGAGCTGGAGCAGGAAATCAAGAACCGCAAGGGCTGACGATGGACCCCGCGTTCCGGCCTGCCGGCTACGGCCTTCCTGACCTTTCCGCCGCGCCGGGCGCGGCCGGCCGGGGCATGGCGGCGAGCGCTTCGGTCCGGCAGCCCGAAGGGCGTGCTCCTGCGGGGAGGGCCGTCCGGTGAGCGACGACACTCAGCAGCCCATCGTTGTCAAGCGCATCAAGAAGGGCGGCGGCGGACACCATGGCGGCGCCTGGAAGATCGCCTATGCCGACTTCGTCACCGCGATGATGGCCTTCTTCCTGCTGATGTGGCTGCTGGGCTCCACCGCGCAGGGCGACCTCGAAGGCATCGCGGACTACTTCCAGAATCCGCTCAAGGTGGCGATGCAGGGGGGCGAGGGCTCGGGCGACAGTTCGAGCATCATCAAGGGCGGCGGCGAGGATCTGAGCCGCTCGGTCGGCCAGGTGCGGCGCGGCGACAAGGAGTCGACCCGCGCGATCAACCTGGATGCGGCGACCAGCCACGTGCAGCGGGATGCCCCCGGCGCGACCGGCAGCAGCGAGGAGGGCGAGATGCGGCGCGAACGGGCGAAGCTCATCGATCTGCAGGGGCGGATCGAGGCCCTGATCGAAGCCAGCACCACGCTGCGCCAGTTCAAGAACCAGATCCTCATCGACATCGTCAACGAGGGCCTGCGCATCCAGCTCGTCGACGAGCAGAACCGGCCGATGTTCCTGTCGGCGAGTGCCGAGCTGCGCCCTTATTCGCGCGACCTGCTGCGGGCGATCGGCCATGCGCTCAACGACGTGGAGAACCGCGTCAGCCTGTCGGGCCATACCGACTCCGGCCAGTACGCCGGCGGGGAGCGCGGCTTCTCGAACTGGGAACTGTCGGCCAACCGCGCCAACGCCGCGCGCCGCGAACTCGTCGCCGGCGGCCTCGAGGCGGGCAAGGTGGTGCGCGTGGTGGGCCTGGCGGACACCATGCACCTGAACCGCGACGACCGGCTCGACCCGATCAACCGGCGCATCAGCATCATCGTGCTCAACAAGCGTGCCGAGGAGGCGTTGCGCAGCGAGGCTGCGAAGGCGGAAGCCGCACGCCCCGTTCCGCAGCCGCCGGCGTGATCCTTGCCCGGGTCCGTCCGGCCCGGGTGATCCGCCTCCTCAAGTCCGCCAGCGATCGGCCGATAATCAGGTGGTCCCCGCCGATCATCCGCATCGGCGGCGCGCAGGCGGAAGAACCAAATGTCCGATCTACTGAAGAACATCGACGCGCGCACCCGGCTTGCGGGTACCAACAAGCTGGAGATTCTGCTGTTTACGCTCGGCGTCGACGAGCGCACCGGGCGGCGCGAGACTTTCGGCATCAACGTCTTCAAGGTCCGCGAAGTGATGCGCACGCCCGCGATCACCGCCGCGCCCGAAATGCCTTCCGCGGTGCAGGGCATGGTCAGCCTGCGCGGCGAACTGGTGCCGGTGGTCGACCTTGCCAGCTACGTGGGCATCGGCGGCGGCGCGCGCGACATCATGATCGTCACCGAATACAACGGCCATACCCAGGGATTCCTGGTCGAGAACGTCGACACCATCCTGCGCCTGGACTGGTCGCAGATGCGCGTACCGCCCGGCATGCTGGTCGCCAAGATGGGCGGGCTGGTGACGGCGGTGACCGAGCTGGCAGACAACCGGCTGGTGATGATGCTTGACGTCGAGCGCGTGCTGTCCGAAACCACCCGCTACGACGACGAACTGCTCTTCAGGGAGATCGTCCACCTGCCCGGCGCCGACGCCCACACGGTGTACTTCGCCGACGACTCGTCGGTGGCGCGCCGGCAGATCTCGCAGACGCTCGACGCCATGGGCGTGCGCCACATCGGCTCGGTGAATGGCCGGCAGGCGTGGGAGGAACTGAAGAAGGTCGCCGCCCATGCGCAGGCCCACGGCCGTGCGATCAAGGACTTCGTCAGCCTGGTGCTGACCGACGTCGAGATGCCGGAGATGGACGGCTACATCCTCACCAAGCACATCAAGTCGGACCGCCGCTTCGAGGGCATTCCGGTGATCATGCATTCCTCGCTGTCGGGCATGTCGAACCAGCAGCTCGGCCGTTCCGTGGGTGTCGACGAGTACGTATCGAAGTTCGAGCCGCAGCGGCTCGCACAGACGATCGGCCGCCTGCTTGCCGCCGGCGATGCGGCTCGGGAAGAGAATTGAGGCACGCATCATGTTGAATTCCGACGCCCAGGACGACAGCGAACTGTTCGAGTCGGTCGATGGCCGGACGCGGCTCGCCGGTTCCAACCGCATGGAGTTGCTGCTGTTCTCGCTCGGCACGGACGAGTGTTTCGGCATCAACGTGTTCAAGGTGCGCGAAGTGTCGCGCACGCCCTTCATCACGCGCACGCCCAACATGCCGCACGGCATGGAGGGCCTGATCTCGCTGCGCGGCAACGTGATCCCGGTGCTGTCGCTGAACACGGTGCTCGGCCTGGGCCGCGCCGTCGTATCCGGCGGGGCGATGATGGTGACCGAGTACAGCAAGCACACGCTTGGCTTCCTGGTCCAGGCGGTCGACCGCATCGTGCGGGTGGACTGGGACAAGGTGCATGCGCCGGAGAACCTGGCCAGCGGCACCTCGGGCTTCATCACCGCCATCACCCAGCTCGACGACGGGCGCCTGGTATCCATCCTCGACGTCGAGACCATTCTCGCGAACACCTTCGGCGAGGCGGTGGTGGGCAACATCGCGCCGGTCGCCAACGGCCACGAGGTGAACGTCTTCTTCGTAGACGACTCGTCGGTGGCGCGGCGCAAGATCGCCGAGGTGCTGGACCGCCTCGGCGTGCGCCACAAGCACGCGCAGAACGGGCTCGAGGCGTGGAACAGGCTGGAGGGCATCGCTTCGCATGCGGCGCTGACCGGGCGCAGCGTGGCCGACGACATCGACGTCATCATGGTCGATGCCGAGATGCCGGAGATGGACGGCTACGTCCTGACGCGCAACATCAAGAGAGATCCGCGGTTCGAAGGCGTGCCGGTGGTGATGCACTCGTCGCTGTCGTCCGAGGCCAACCGGGCGATGGGCAGGCGCGTGGGAGTGGATTCCTACGTGGCAAAATTCGACGCCGACGTGCTCGCGGAAACGCTGCGGCCGCTGTTGCAGCGGGCCGGACAGGCGTGAGCGGGACACGACGCCCAACACGGAGAAGACGATGGCCGATCCCAAACTCAGATTTCTGGTGGTAGACGATTTCTCGACGATGCGCCGCATCGTCCGCAACCTGCTCAAGGAGCTCGGGTACGCCAATGTGGACGAGGCCGAAGATGGCGTCGTCGCCTTGCAGAAGCTCAACATGGCGCCGTTCGATTTCGTCGTGACCGACTGGAACATGCCGAACATGGACGGGCTCACCCTGCTGCAGACGATACGCCGCACGCCCCAGCTCAAGCATCTGCCGGTGCTGATGATCACGGCGGAAGCGAAGAAGGAGAACATCATCGCCGCGGCTCAGGCGGGTGCCAGCGGCTACATCGTGAAGCCATTCACCGCGGCGACGCTGGCCGAGAAGATGGAAAAGATTTTCGAGAGAATGGGCAGGAGTGCCGCCGCCTGAGCCGGGCGCGCACGATGCCGATCCAATCAGGAGCCTGGCGATGACCAAGAGGCCGAAGTTCGACGACGCAGGAGATTCCGACGAGTTGCAGGCGCTGTTCGACAGCATTGCCGCAGCGTCTCCGTCCGTGGCTGCGGGCGGCGTGGAGCCGCTGCGCGGCGAGCCGGGGGCCTCTTCCGCCGGTGACAGCGACGAACTGCAGGCGCTGTTCGACAGCGTGGCGGCCGACGTCGGCGGGTTGCGGCAGACGGAGCAGGCCGTGCGCGCGGCCGAACCCGCCGCCGGCGGCGACAACGACGAACTGCAGGCGCTGTTCGATGCGGTGGTGGCGGAAAGCTGGCAGGGGCAGGGCGAGGGCACGGCGCCGCCGGATGCACCGGGCGTGCCCGCGGACGCGGTGTTCAACCAGCTCGGCCAGATGGCCCGCAGGCTGCACGACGCGCTGCGCGAGCTTGGCTACGACCAGGCGCTGCAGCAGGCGGCCGATGCCATTCCCGATGCGCGCGAGCGGCTGGGCTACATCGCCCGCATGACGGAACAGGCTGCGGCCAGGGTGTTGAACGCGACCGACGTCGCACGCCCGATCCAGGATGCGCTCGGCGCCGATGCGAAGGCACTGGGCGGGCGATGGGACAGGCTCTATGCCAACGATCTGTCGGTAGACGAGTTCAAGGCGCTCGCCGGCGACACGCGCGCATTCGTCGCCCGGGTGGCCGATGCCAGCCGGACGACCAATGCGCAGCTACTCGAGATCATGATGGCGCAGGATTTCCAGGACCTCACCGGCCAGGTGATCAAGCGCGTCGTCGAACTCGCGCAGACGCTGGAGGCGCAACTGCTGCAGGTGCTGCTCGAGGCCGCGCCGCCGCAGATCCGGGAAGAGCGCCAGTCCGCATTGATGAACGGGCCGGTCGTGAGCGCCGCGGGCCGGGACGACGTCGTGACCAGCCAGGCGCAGGTCGACGATCTGCTCGAAAGCCTGGGATTCTGACCATCGAGAACCGCGGCGGGCGACGTGCCGGCGTGCTGGCCGGCCCCTGCCGCATGAAGGCGCGCGACCGCTGCGCCGTCGTGGAGCTGTGAGGCGATGACTGATTTTGCCGGCATGGAAGACCTCCTGCAGGATTTCCTGGTCGAAGCGGGCGATCTGCTGTCCGGGGTGGACAACAAGCTTGTCGATCTGGAACGCTCGCCCGCCGACCGGAACCTGCTCAACGACATATTCCGCGGCTTCCACACGATCAAGGGCGGTGCGGGATTCCTCAACGCGGGCGAACTCGTCACGCTGTGCCATCTCACCGAGAACCTGTTCGACCGGCTGCGCAACGGCGAACTCGCCGTGACGGCGGATACGATGGACGTCATCCTCGCGGCGACCGCGGCGGTGCGCGACATGTTCCGCGACCTCGAGCACGGCGTCCTGCCGCGCACGGCCGATCCGGTGCTGCTCGGGAGCCTGCAGGGGGCCATCCAGGGCGTGGCCGCGCAGCCGGTCCGGCCCGCCGCGGCCGGCACCGCCGCGGCGGTGCCGGCACAGGGTGGCGCCGGGCCCGACTGGCAACTGCTGCTGAGCGCGGTCGCCGCGGTGCCGGTGCCGGCCGTGGCAGCCGGCTCGCCGGCGGTGCAGGCCGTGGAGCCGCCGGTCGCGCAGGAGAAGATCATCGATGCGGCGCTGGGGCGTCGCGCCACCGACAGGCCGGGCGTGAGCGGACCGGTCGGCAGGCGCGAGACCGAACGCGTGCGCGACAATTCGATCCGCGTCGACACCGCGCGCCTCGACCAGGTGCTCAACCTGTCGGGCGAGATCGGCCTCACCAAGAACCGCCTCAACGCGCTGCGCAGCGACATCCTCAGCGGGCGCAACGACACCGAGACGCTGCATGCGCTCGATCTCGCGGTCAGCCAGCTCGACCTGCTCGTGTCCGATCTGCAGAACGCGGTCATGAAGACGCGCATGCAGCCGATCGGCCGCCTGTTCCAGAAATATCCGCGCATCGCGCGCGATCTCGCGCGCAACCTCGGCAAGGATGTGGAACTGGTCCTCGCCGGCGAGGAGACCGAGATCGACAAGACGATGATCGAAGATCTCTCCGATCCGATCATCCACCTGATCCGCAATGCGGTCGATCATGGCGTGGAGAGCGCGGCCGAGCGCGCGGCGGCCGGCAAGCCGTCGAAATCGGCGGTGCGTCTCGAAGCGCGCCAGGAGGGCGACCACATCGTCATCCTGGTGGCCGACGAGGGGCGCGGCATGGATGCCGAGCGCCTGCGCGCCAAGGCCGTCGCCAAGGGGCTGCTCTCCGAGGAAGAGGCGAGCACGCTGGACGAGCGCCAGAGCTACAACCTGATCTTCCTGCCCGGCTTCTCGATGGCGGAGAAGGTTTCCGACGTGTCCGGCCGCGGCGTGGGCATGGACGTGGTGCGCACCAACATCCAGAAGCTCAACGGCACGATCGATATCCGTTCCCAGCCTGGCAAGGGCACCACCTTCGTCATCAGCCTGCCGCTGACGCTGGCCATCCTGCCGGTGCTGCTGGTCAGGCTGGGCGATCAGCCCTTCGCCGTGCCGCTGTCCATGGTGCGCGAGATCCTGCCGATCGAACCCGCCATGGTGCAGGACGTCGGCGGGCGCGCCACGATGGTGGTGCGCGGCGAGGTGCTGCCCATCCTCCCGCTGTCGGGCCTGCTGGGCTGGCCGCAGGAGCAGGTGCCCGGCTACGGCGTGCTGATGCAGACGGCGGAATTGTCCTTCGTGCTCGCCATCGACAGCTTCGCCGGCCGCGAAGACGCGGTCATCAAGTCGCTCGACGATTTCCGGCCCAAGGGCGTGGCCGGCGTCACGACGCTGTCGAACGGGCAGATCGTGCTGATCCTGGACATGAAGGAACTCCTGGGCGGCAGCAACGCGATGCTGGGGGTGCCGCGCTCGGCCCTCGTTCCCGTGCCTGCCGAGGAAATCCCCGGCTGATCGTGCGCAGGCCGCGCCGTCGCGCGACTGCGCGCGGCGGCAGGGCGGTTCGGGTTCGGGACGGGATGTGCAATCGGCCCGAACGATCCGTCCAGGCCGATCGAGGGCTTCAGCCGACGGGCCGCCGGGGGCCCGCCAGCGCGTGCCGCATCAGGCGGTCAGTTCCAGCAGCGCGGCGAAGGCTTGTTCGAACTGCGCCAGCCCTTCCTGCTGCAGACGCTCGCCGGCCTCGTCCAGATTCACGCCCAGCGCGGCGAGGGCCGCGTACTGGGCCGCGGCCGCGTCGACGTCCTTGTCCAGTGTGTCCGCAATCCGGCCATGGTCGCGCAGTGCGGCCAGGGTGGCGTCGGGCAGGGTGTTGACCGTCTCCGGCCCGATCAGCGGCTCGACGTAGAGCAGGTCGCCGTACGCCGGATTCTTGGTGCCGGTGCTGGCCCACAGCATGAACTGGGGGCGGGCGCCGGCCTTGCGCAGCGCATCGAAGGCGGTGCCGTGGAAGCACTGGCGATAGCGCTGGTAGGCCAGCTTCGCGGTGGCGACCGCGGTCCTGCCGCGCAGCGCGAGCGCTTCGCCGCCGAGTTCGTCGAGCTGCCTGTCCACCAGGGTGTCGACCCGCGACAGGAAGAGGCTCGCGACCGACATGACCGGAGCCGGGCTGCCGCCGCCTTCCTGCAGGCGTTCGAGGCCGCGTACGTACGCCGAGGCGACCGCGTCCACATGCGCCAGCGAGAACATCAGCGTGACGTTGACGCTGACGCCGGCCGCGATGAGCCTTTCGATGGCGGCCAGGCCCGCGGCGGTCGCCGGCACCTTGATCAGGAGGTTGGGCCGGCCGACCGCCGCCTTCAGGCGCAGGCCGGCGGCGACCGTGCCGTCCGCATCGTGCGCCAGGGCGGGCGACACTTCGAGGCTGACGTAGCCCGCGTTGCCGCCGCTGTCGCGGTGCAGCGGCGCGAGCAGGTCGCAGGCGCGTTGCACGTCGGGAATCACCAGCGCCTCGTAGCGCGCTTCCGCGCTCAGCGGCTCGCGCTTCAGCGCCGCGAGGTCGTCTTCGTAGTAGCGGCCGCCGGCGATCGCCTTGTGGAAGATGGCGGGGTTCGTCGTCACGCCGGCTACGCCGTCGTCGGCGATGAGCTGCGCGAGATGGCCGTCGTTGAGCAGGGTGCGGGAAAGGTTGTCGAGCCAGATCTGCTGGCCGTGCTGGCGGACTTGAAGCAGGGGATTCATCGGTGGTCTCGGGCTGTGCCGGTTGCGCTGGGTGGCGGCCATTGTGCAACGGTTTGCGCGTACATGGCTATCGCCCGCCACGGCGCATGAACCGGGCCGCCGGCGTCAGGGAAAACGCCATCCGAGCGCCCGCACCACGTGCGCGAAATCCGGCGCGAGGGGGGATTCGATGCAGAGCGGCGCGCCGGTCCGCGGATGGGGCAGGGCCAGCCGGGTGCAGGCGAGCAGCAGCCGGTCGTTGCCGAAGAGTCGCCCGAACAGCCGGTTGTGGATTCCCTTGCCGTAGGTGGCGTCGCCGATGATCGGGTGGGCGATGTGCTTCAGATGCCGCCGGATCTGGTGCCGGCGGCCGGTTTCCGGTTCGAGTTCGACCAGCGCGTAGCGGCTCGTCGGGTAGCGGTCGACGCGATGCGGCAGTTCCGCCGTGGCCAGACGCCGGAAGGTGGTCAGTGCCGGCTGCGCGGCCGGCGCTTCATCCGGCGGCTCGTCGTCCTCGGGCGTGGCGCCGCTGCCCGGCCGGTTGCCGGCGCCCAGGCCGCGGCTGCGCTCGATGGGGTCGAAGCGGCGTGCGAGCGGGTGGTCGATCTCGCCCGTTTCGGGCGGATGGCCGCGCACGACGGCGACGTAGCGCTTTCCGACCTGCCGGGTCTCGAACAGCGCGGCGAGCCGTGCGGCGGTGTCGCGCTCGAGCGCGAACAGCAGCACGCCCGAGGTGCCGCGATCGAGCCGGTGCGCCGGGAACACGCGCCGCCCGATCTGGTCGCGCAACAGTTGCACCGCGAAGCGTTCGTCGTGCGCGGCGATCAGGCTGCGATGGACGAGCAGCCCCGAGGGCTTGTGGATGGCGATCAGATGGTCGTCGCGGTAGAGGATGTCGAGCATGGACGGGCCGCTTCAGCGCCTTTCGGCGGAATCGAGCCGCAGGGGAAGTTGCCTGCCGTCGCGGAGCATCGCTTCGAGTTCCGCGGCCGTCACCGGTTTGCTGAAATAGTAGCCCTGGATCTCGTCGCACCCGTTCAGTTGCAGGAAGCGGCAGTGCTGCTCGGTTTCCACGCCCTCGGCGATCACCCTGAACTTGAGGTTGTGCGCAAGGGAGATGACTGCCAGGACGATGGTTTCGTCCTCGATGTCGGACAGCATGTTGCGCACGAAGGACTGATCGATCTTCAGCGTATCCACGCGGAAGCGTTTCAGGTAGCTCAGGCTCGAATACCCGGTGCCGAAATCGTCGATGGACAGTTTCACCCCCATGCTCTTGAGCTGGTTGGTGGTCGCCGTCACCTGCTCGATGTCCTCGGCGATCAGGCTCTCGGTGAGTTCGAGTTCCAGCCACGCCGGCGGCAGGCCCGTTTCCTGGAGCGTCCGCGCCACCCAGGCCACCACATCCTGCTGCAGGAACTGGCGCACCGAAATGTTGACCGCGACGCAGAGGGGCGGCAGCCCGGCATCCATCCAGGCCCTGGCCTGCATGCAGGCGGTGCGCAGCACCCAGTCGCCGATCGGCACGATCAGGCCGGAATCTTCCGCGATCGGAATGAACTGGCCGGGAGAGACGACCCCCAGCTCCGGATGATGCCAGCGCAGCAGTGCTTCGCAGCCGCTGATGCAGCCGTCCTTCAGGCTTACCTTGGGCTGGTAGGCGAGCTGCAGTTGTCCCGCCGACGCCGCGCCGCGAAGCTTGATCTCCAGGTCGACGCGGCGCTGGATCTCCTGGCTCATCTCGCGCGTGAAGAACTGGTAGGTATTGCGGCCAAGCTCCTTGGCCCGGTACATCGCCATGTCGGCGTTGTCGATCAGGGTGTCGGCGGCTTCGCCATCGAATGGGAACACGCTCACGCCGATGCTGCCGGACAGGTGGATCTTCCGGCCCTGCACGACGATCGGGCTGTCCAGGCTCTCGACGATCTTGCGGGCGACGACGTCGGCATCGGCCGGATGGTTCAGGTCGGCCAGGAGGATCAGGAACTCGTCGCCGCCCAGGCGAGCCACCGTGTCGCTGTCACGCACCGATTCCACCAGCCGGTGGCCGGTGGCCTTCAGCACGGCATCGCCGAACAGATGCCCGTAGCCGTCGTTGACGACCTTGAAACGATCCAGATCGAGGTAGAGCAATGCGAGCAGGCGGCCGGTACGGTGGGAATGCGCAATGGCCTGCGCGATGCGGTCCTGGATCAGGTTGCGGTTCGGCAGGTCGGTGAGATCGTCGTGCATCGCCAGATGGCGTATCCGCTTCTCGGCCTGCTTGCGTTCGGTGATGTCGTAGCCGACACCGACGAAACCGCGGCGGCCGTCGTACTCGAAGCGCACGCCGGTGAACAGATAGGGAATCCGGCGGCCGTCCTTGAGTACGTAATCCGCCTCGACCGAGGATTCGCCCTTCTCGAAGACCTCGCCGATCCGGTCCGCGACCAGCGCCTTCTCCTCGTCGGCAAAGAAGAGCATCGGGTCCGCACCCGCAAGCTCCTCCGCCGTATAGCCGGAGATGCGTTCGAGATTCCTGTTCCACCGCGTCAGGTGCACGTTTTCGTCGTAGTGATAGAAGACGCCCGGCAGGCTGTTGAGCACCGCGTCGGCGTAGTCGCGCTCCTGCCGCAATTGCCGCTCGATCTGCTTGCGCTCCGAGACGTCGTTGAGGATGAGCGTGCGGACCTCGCGGCCCTCCTGGATGAACGTCACCAGCCGCAGGTCCGCGTCGAACGGGCCATGGGCACCGAGGAACCGAAACGAGCCGGTTCCCGCCGTGCCCTGGATCGCGGCCCAGTCGGCGGAGCCGTCCGGGGTGGCCACCACGTCGCCGACGGCCCTGCCGAGCACCTCGTCCCGCTCCTTGCCGAACAGGCGCTCCGCGGCGGCATTCCACTCGATGACGTTCAATTGGCGGTCGAGGCTGAAGATCGCCGCGGAGCTGAAGTCGAAAATCGCGCCTTTCAGCGCGAGCGAGGCCACCTGCTGCTCCTTGGCAAGGGCCTGCTGGCTGATGGCGACCTCCATGCGATCGAGGGCTTCGCCCAGAAGCTGGGTCTCGCGGAAACCATCCGTGGTGGAAGCGGGGCTTGCCGCCGGCGTGCCCGGCTCATGCTGCCCGATGGCGGCGAGGCGCTGTTCCAGCTCGGCGAGCGGCCTGCCGAAACGGCGGGCTATGCGAACCGAAGCCAGTACCAGGCCCAGAGCGATCGCCAGGCCCATGCCCAGCACCTGGAGCAACTGGCGACGCAGCGGGGCCTCGATGAAGGTCGCGGTGCGCGAGGCGATGACCAGCCACGACAGGCCGCCCTTGAGATCCATGCGGCGCGCGGCAACCCATCGGCGCTCGCCTTCCAGTTCCATCCGGTCGACGAAGGTGTCGCCGGAGAGTCCGGCCAGCGGAGCGAGGTCCGCGGGGAGCGGAAGCGGTTCCCGGTCCACGCCGGGAGCGCCGATCAGGTGGGGGGATGCTCCCAGTTCCACGATGTGGAGCCGGACGCGGTATTCGGCGGCGAGGGACTGCAGGAAACCGTTCAGGGCCGGGACGTCGAAGTCGGCGTCGAGTACGCTCATCAATCTTCCGGCGTCGTCGCGCAGCGCCTTCACGTAGCTGAATCCCCAGAGAGGCGTCCCATCCGAGGAATGGAGGATCCACTGGTATGCCGGCATCCACGTGCCGCCGGGCGGGCCCTGCAACGCCGCCTGGTAGAACGGCCGGCTGCGCGGATCATAGCCGTCGGTGGGATACGCCTCGCGCTGGACGAAGCCTTCGTCCGTCAGGAGAAAACTGCGCACGATCGGATCGTCGGCCCGATTCCCGGGAAACAGCCAGAGCAGGGTTTTGCCCGCAGCGGTCCGTTCCAGGTTGCCATATTCGCCCGTCTCGGGCAGGACGATGCCCAGGTAGCTCAGTTCCGGCCGCTGTTCGAACGCGGCCAGCAGATTCTCCAGGGTCGGGCGTAGCGTGGGCCCCTTCACGTCGGTGGTGCGCGCGACGCGTTCGGCCGATTCCGCGGTCATCTCGGCGGCATGGACCAGGATCTGCAGCCGCCCCACCGCACGGTTGAGCGTCTCGCCGATCTCCTGCCGCGCCGCTTCCTCGGTACTGGCCGCGCTTTGCCAGATCATCGCAACCAGCAGGGCCAGCCCGAGAGCGATCACCAGCCCGGCGACATTGGAAACCAGGGCACGGGTAAACGAAGCAGGGCTACCGCAGCTACGCATATGTCGTCGACCTGTATTGCCTTGCGCGAGCGCCCGCGAGACCTGCCGCTCCACATGGGCCCGGACCTGCCCGTCGGGGCTCAGGTGGTCGAAAGCGAGGCGGCAGATGGCAGAGCCCGGGCCTCCCCCCGGGACGCTCGACGCAGGTCTTCACGAGTCCGGCCTTGCGGACCGGGCGTCCGTCGCCGGGCACGAAAACCGGCTTGCCGGCACCGGAAGCGCATCATCGCGAATGACGATCGATCGGACGAGCGTTCGCATTGCATCCGCGTATCGCTTTATGTTTAGACAATATCCTTCAAAAGGCCAGTGTCGTGACCCTGCGAGCCGTCGATTGCCCGCGATGGCGAAGGAAAAGATCCGGCTTGCGTCCGCCGGGAACGCAGAGGGCGCCCCGCAGGCGCCCTCCGTGTGTTACCGACAGGTCCGGAAGATCATGAATCCCGCTCTTCCGGAACATATCGCTGTTTCTGCACAATATATTCGTAACAGGCAACCCAGCATTCATGCGGCTTCTGCGACGCCACTTTTCCGGATTATCCTCGAAATTATCGTAACACAGGACCCCCGTTAGGCCTTCAATAGAACGCGAGTGGCAATATATTCGTAACACCACGTGCCGTGATTCCGAACTCCGATGGCACACGCAACGACAGCGAGGGACATGCTTCATCGGTTGGACTTTCGCTCTTGGCTTCACCTCTGACGTCGCGATGATGTGGGGCTCCTACTCGGCCGGTGCGCTCATCCGGCCCGCAGCACCATTACCCATATGGGATGACCGTTTCCGCGGGTTCCCGACTTCCGTTAGCGACCCACAAGAGACGTTCGTCATCTCGGTGGCCCTGCGGCAGGTTTCAAAGCTGACCGGTCGGTCGTTCGCGAACTTCGGTCTGTAGCGTCTGGCGGGTGAGCGACCGCCGGCTTGGCGGCCGTCACTCACCCATTACCGGATCACACCTCGGTGCGCTCCGCCATTTCCAGCGCGTCATCGACCTCGATCCCGAGGTATCGCACGGTACTCTCAATCTTCGTGTGACCAAGTAGCAACTGGACCGCACGGAGGTTCCCCGTGCGACGGTAGATCAACGAAGCCTTCGTCCGCCGCATCGAGTGGGTCCCGTAGGCGCTCGGGTCCAGACCGATTGACGTGACCCAGCCGTTGACGATTCTTCCGTACTGGCGGGTCGACAGATGTTCGGACTTATGCAGCCGGCTCGGAAACAGGAAGCTCTCGGAACGAAGCTTCGCCGCGCCGATCCAGTTCTTCAGCGCGCCTCGCGTCTGCTCGGTGATCTCGAACTGCACAGGACGCTGGGTCTTCTGCTGCATAACCATTGCCCGCGAGGCAACCTGCTCGCCATGAGCGACATCACGTACCCGCAGTTTGACCAGATCGCAGCCGCGCAGCTTGCTGTCGATTGCCAGGTCGAAGAGCGCGAGGTCGCGCAGGTTCTCTGACAGTTGCAGGCGGACGCGGATCGCCCAGATCTCCTTGAGCTTCAAGGGCGCCTTCTGGCCAACGAGCTTGCCCCGGTTCCAGGGTTCACGCGTCGCAGCCGGCGGTGTGTTCGTCGTGGTGTTCATGATGAACTCCTCTTCTCGGTTGAAGGGAGTTCCAGTGTGGAACGTAGAGCTTCTCCAGGAGAGTAGTCCGGTGTTGGTCGAGCGGTTGCTGAAAGACCCATAGCTGCCTGATGACCTTTCCTTGTGCGAAGGCGGCTTTCCGACCCTAACGCTGCCGCCCGTCAGAATCAGTCAGGCGTTCTCGCAGAAAATCGATGAAGCGTTGTGTCTTTGCCGGTATCAGGCGCGTTTCGGTCATCGCATAGACCGGGGTTGCCGGCCCCTCCCAATCTGGAAGAACGCGACGTAGCCGCCCCTGAGCCAGGTCCTCCGCAACGATTTCAGCGGGCAGGAGGGCGACTCCTTGATCAAGCGTGCTCAGCCGCCGGATCAAGCCAACGCTATTGAGTTGAAACCGTCCGCCGACAGCAATCTCCATCGACTGATCTGCCTTGTGCAAGGCCCACACATTGCCCTTAGCCGTGCGGAAACCGAGGCATTCGTGCTGCGCCAAGTCGGCAGGATCGGAGGGTTCGCCAAATTGCTCCAGATAGCGTGGCGAGGCGTAGAGGTAGCACGCCAAATTGGCTAACTGCCGCGCAATCAAATTCGAATTCGGTGGGTTACCCATCCGGATGGCAACATCGAAGGGCTCAGACACCAAATCGACCAGGCGCGGCGTTAGGTCAAGATCGAAGCTGATGCCGGGATAGCGACGCGCGAATTCCGCGATCAGGGGCGCCAGATAGATATTCGCAAAATCCACCGGCAATGAAGCGCGCAACACGCCACTCGGTTGCGCCAGCAACTCCCCAAGTTGCTCATGCGCCAATTTGGCCTCATCGACGATGCGTTTGCAGCGCTGGAAATAGATCTGGCCCGCCTCCGTCAGCTCGATCTTGCGCGTTGTCCGGTGCAGCAAACGCAGTCCGATGGCCTTTTCCAGCGAACTGATGCGGCGTGACACCGTGGAATTGGGTATCCCGACCGCCTCGGCCGCACGGCGGAAACCCCGCGCCTTGACCACTTCGACGAACAAGGCCATGTCATTCAAGAGTTCCATTCCAAGTGCTCCACCAATGGATCAATAATTTCCATCTTAGCGGCTTTATCTCGAATTCACGTTGGAAGAAGATGCTTGCACACCAAACCACCGAGGATCGCACCATGAGCCAACTCTTCACGCCCGTTCAAATCGGCCGCTACACCTTGCCCAATCGCCTGGTGATGGCGCCGATGACCCGTTCGCGCTCCGACGACGACGGCGTCCCGAGCGACCTCGTTGTCACCTACTACGCCCAGCGCGCCGGCGCCGGTCTGATCATCAGCGAAGGGGTCTTCCCGTCGGCGATGGGCAAGGGCTATGTGCGCACGCCGGGGATCGCGACCGATGCCCAGGTTGCCGTCTGGAAGAAGGTCACCGAGGCCGTCCATGCCAAGGGCGGCCGGATCTTTATGCAGGTCATGCACTGCGGTCGCATCTCGCATCCGTCGCTGCTGCCGAATGAAGCGCAACCGGTTGCTCCTTCCGCCATCAAGCCGGCCGGGCAGACGTGGACCGGCAGCGGCATGCAGGCGTTCGTCACGCCCCGCGCACTCAGCCTCGACGAGATCGCAGGCGTGATCGACGACTACCGTATGGCTACCCGCCGTGCCCTGGAAGCCGGTTTTGACGGCGTGGAACTGCACGCCGCCTCGGGTTATCTGCCGGAACAGTTCCTGTCCTCCGCCAGCAACCAGCGCCAGGATCAATATGGTGGCTCGGTGGAGAATCGCGCCCGCTTCGTATTGGAGGTGCTGGCAGCGATGGTTGCCGAGGCCGGCGGGGATCGTGTCGGGATCAAGATTTCCCCGGAAATGAACTTCAACGACATCGTCGATGCGAATCCGCAAGAAACCTACAGCTACCTGGTCGAGCAGTTGCATGGCTTCAATCTGGCTTATCTGCACGTCGCGCTGTTCGGCGCCAAGGTGGACTACCACGCGCTATTGCGCCCGCGTTTCAACGGTGCCTACCTGATGGGGAGCGGCCTTGACCAGCAGAGTGCCGAGGCTGCGCTGGCCAATGGTCGGGCCGATGCGACGGTATTCGGCGGCGCCTTCCTGGCCAACCCCGATCTGCCGGAACGTTTCCGCCAAGGTAGCCCGCTCAATACCCCGGACAAGAACACCTTCTATTCGCCGGGTCCCCAGGGCTATACCGACTATCCGTTGTTGAGCGGCCTGAGCGCCAACTGAGGTATAGAGTCATGAGCGATATCGCCCAGTTAGGGGTCGCCTCAGAAAACGGAAAATAAAGCACGCTAAGCCGGTTGCAGCGGTCGTAGCGGCCTGAACTTGCCCGCGCCGATCTTGGCGCTGCTGCGCCAGAGGTAATCGCCGGTGAGGTTGATGTGCTCCCAACCGAGCGGCGACAGGTACTGCAACAGCGCGTCATCAACGGCATGGCCGTTGCCACGCAGCGCGTGCGCAGCCCGTTCCAGATAGACCGTGTTCCACAACACGACGGCAGCCGTTACCAGATTGAGGCCGCTAGCCCGGTAGGGGTCTCCTCGTTTTCAGTGCAATAAGTGACGGTACGAAAAGCTAGCACTGGCGCGGAGGTGGTGTTGGTAGATCGTTGATTTCATTGACTTTCCTGTTCACTTTCAAATCTGCGATTCGTGGCGTCAAACCGTGGTCGGTTTCATCCATTGGTGCCAGTTATCGATGCATTTGGCCGCGAAGGCAGGATTTGGTCAGCATAGCGGTCAACCGGGAAGCGAAACACACCCCGCAAGTTGATGCTCTCCAGCCTGGTGGGCGCAATCTTCCCGATCAGTTCCGGTGGAATGACCTGGCGGCGGTTCGACCAGCGATCCAGGACCGCCTGCATCTGTGAGGTATTCCACGCCATCACGATGTTGGCCATCAGGCTCAACGCATCGGCCACAGCCTGCATTTCATCGACACGTTTGGCCTGCGCCGGGCTGATCCGGCCGGTATAAATGGCGCGCTTGAGGGCGTTAACAGCCTCGCCCCGATTGAGCACCCGGCGCAACTCGTTCCTGAAAGCGTCCTTGACAAAGTAGTCAGCCAAAAACGCCGTACGCAGCAACCGCCCCAATTGCACGCCAGCCTCATAGATTGGATCGCCCTGGGCGGCAGAACCGAACCGCGCAAGAGCTGCCACCGCACTGGCATGTCCGCTCATGACCGAGGCTGCCAGGTGCACCAGACTATCCCAATGCTTTTCGATCAAAGCGACGTCGACATTGGCTTCGCACACCGCAGCGATTTCTGCGGGCACTTTGGTGCCGCGTGGCACAAAGAGGTGGCGCTGTTTGAGTTCCTTCAACCGCGGGCAAAGATCAAAACCAAGCAAACGGGCATGTGACATGGCAAAGTCGGTGTAGCCATGGGTATCCACAGCAAGCTGGCTGGTCTCCAGCTTTTCTTGGCGGATGACACCTTCAATGGCCACGCCCGCCTGGCGCTCATTGAGCACAAAGGGCTGCGCATGGAAGATGCCCCACCGGTCTTTTACATGGGAGTAGATTCCAATGGAAGGTGTGTTGCGCCGAGGATCAAGCCGGGCTTGCCACACCCGTTTGGTGGTCTCCATGCTCATCATGTCAGAAGATGCCAAATCGGACCGCCCCCAGGTGGCGGCAATCGGGTGTCGCTGCATGAATTCCAGCACAGCCTGGCAGGCCTGGCTCAGACGCCGTTCGTCCCGCGCCCAGCGCATGGCCTGGCGAATGCTGGTGGCAGACAATTGCGGAATCATGCGCGCGCATTCGACCGCAGTCAGACTGGTGCCGTGGGCCATGATGCCGGCATAGACCATCAGCAGCTCGTCGGTAGAGCGCGGCTCACGTCCGAGCATGATCCAGCTAAAGCGCACCTGGGCGTCAACGGCCAGAATCACTTCCGGCAATTGAACCTCACCGATGCGGTGATCCAAAGCCGCGCGCAGCTTGGTCACTTCTGGGTCTTCGTCCTCTGCGGGCAATGGCGACAAATGGAGTTCATCATCCACGCGCAGTACGCCACTGCGGGCTGCAGCGGCCACCGCATCGACACCGGCAGTTACTCTGGCCAGCAAAGGCTTCAAGAAAGTGGCAGCCTTGCTGGGTAACGATAGACGGGCATAGTGTTTCTTGGACTCTGCCTGCCAACGCTCGTCCGTGAAGAACAAGCGCGCACGACCCCGAAAGCTCAGGCTGTGCTCAATCCAGACCGAGCCATTGCGCACCGCGCGGCGCAGGGCAAACAGGGTGGCCACCTCCAACGCCTGAAACGCCCGTTCCCGGTCTGGGCTGGAGATCGAAACCTGCCAGATCATTCCCAGACTTGGTGCCACCACTTCAACTGGCAGCTTTCTGGATCCTTTGAGATATAAAGCTTGCAGCTTGGCAAGGTACTCGATGGCAGGATGCTCGCCGGTGGCCTGCCAGGGCAGCTTTGCAATGGCGACGAGCAACGACCGCACGGGGCGAATTCCATCAATCAATCCCTCGCGGACCAGGGAGGCCCTGCTCGGTGGTTTGCGTTTCTGGGTTTCGGTGATCAAGGCTTCAAGACGGGCACGCAACTCAGCATCTGGCACCGCACCTTGCGCGCTCAAGGCAACAAGTTCGCCGAGCAGCGTTTTGTACATTGCGGCCCAATTGACGGTAGCGGGGACATCGGCGGCAGCCTGACGCCACAGATCGGCGATCCGGCGCTGCACCATAAGGATCAACTGGTCTGTGGTGGTGAACAGGCAATACCGAAGAAAGCATGCGACCTCCACGGTGCGCGCTGGCTCTTTGATCTTGGCTCCGGCTGAGGGCGGCCTGGAGACAAGTCGGCGCGCGTAGCGGCGCAAGATGAGATCGGGGATGTCTGCCAGGTGCTTATGAACGTCCAGCGTGTAAAGCAGGTCGATGCGCTCCAGTACCTCGCTGATTTGGCGGGTTGAGTGTTTCGCCGGTGCAGCCCATAGCCAACTCTGCTGGGTTTGTCCATCTGGGCGCAGCTCTGAAACTGAGGCTCGCCAGCGATCAAGTGTTGCTGGATCAACGCTGGCGGCGATGGCGGTGCCTGTTTCAACTTCAAGCTGGGCAAGTGCCGCCGCAATCAGTGTCCGAATTGCCCGCTCGTGCACGATCACCAGCTTGTTCTTGTACAGCCATTGACGCGCCCGCACGAGTAGCTGATCGCGGTCGGCGCAGCGCGCCACTTCGTCGCGCAGTTCACGTACCAGTGAGCGGCGCTGGTGCTCGCTCATCCACTGGAATCCAAGGACCGTGCAGGCTACTTGTTGGTGATCGAATAGCGTGCGCCCGCGTTCATACATGGCTCTCAGCGAGGCGACTTCTGGTGCTGCAATGCCAAGCTCGTTGCCAAGGTGGCGCCACAAGGCTACTGGAATTACCCGAAAGGCACCGAGCAAACGCCCACTCATGCGCAGGAAACCAATATGGAGCGCCAGACCAAGCTTGTGGGAATCACCTCGGCGTGCATTGATTGCGTCGCGCTCGGCACCATCGAAGGTGAAAAATGCCTTCATCTCGAAGTCGCTGATATCGCGGGGGAGCCCACGCATCCCCAAAAACGTTGTGTGCCAACCCTGCATCGTGAACCTCAAAAGTGGGAGGCCACCATACCCGTTTACAAAGCGAACAGGAAAGTCAATGAAATCAACGGTCTACCCAGACCACCCCCGCGCCAGTGCTAGCTTTGCGTACCGTCACTTATTGCACTGAAAACGAGGAGACCCCGACAAGCCCTATGGCAGCATCCGCCGCTATGGCGAGGCGGATGTAACGCGGGTGCGCTTCGTGAAATCAGCCCAGCGGCTGGGCTTCAGCCTGGATGAGATCGCCGAGCTGCTGCGGCTGGAGGATGGCACCCATTGCGAGGAAGCCAGCAGTCTGGCCGAGCACAAGCTCAAGGACGTGCGCGAGAAAATGGCTGACCTGGCGCGCATGGAGGCCGTGCTGTCTGAGTTGGTGTGCGCCTGCCATGCGCGAAGGGGGAACGTTTCCTGCCCGCTGATCGCGTCACTACAGGGTGGAGCAAGCTTGGCAGGTTCGGCTATGCCTTAGCGTGCTTTATTTTCCGTTTTCTGAGACGACCCCAGTTACACCGCATGAACATCGGCAGCGGCTTTCGCGCGTACTCCCTGCGGGGTGGCGAGATGGCCGCACCGATCGATCCTTTCCTCGGTGTCGATCATGCCTGGATGAGTGCGGCGACCTTCCCGACGCATCCGCATGCCGGGTTCTCGGCGGTGTCCTATCTCTTTCTCGATTCGGAAAGCGGCGTCAACAACCGGGATTCTCTCGGTACGCGCAACCTTATCCAGCCCGGGGGCCTGCACTGGACAGCTGCCGGTCGGGGCGTCGTGCACAGCGAGGTGCCGGCCGAAAGCGGCAAGACCGTGCATATGCTGCAAATCTTCGTGAATCTGGCGGTTGAACGGCAGGGTGCTGAAGCTTTTGCGCTCAGCCTTGAACCGCAGGATGTGCCGGTGGTGCATCTGCCGGGGATTAAGGTTCGCGTTCCCCTCGGCGCTTTTGGTGAAGCACGCTCCCCGCTGCGTCCGCCGACGGAGGTTTGCCTGCTCGATATCTCGCTGGATGAGGGCGCCAGTCTGTCCGTGCCGATTCCTGACGGTCACAGCGTTTTCATCATGCCGATCTTTGGCACGCTGGTGATTGATGGTCAAAGCTTTGCTGCCAATGAACCACGCTTGCCCGTGTTCCCGGCACAGGCCACGTTGCGTGAAATTGCGCTCCAGGCGAAGGACGGCAATGCCAAGGTGGTCGTATTTTCCGGAACGCCGCTACGTCAGCCGGTGCATTGGCAAGGGCCGATGGCGCTGGCGTCCGCTGAAACTCTCGCTGACCGGATTGCCGCTTACCAACGCGGTGAATTTGGCTCGATTTAAGTCATTGGGACTGCTTGCCAGTCCCGGTTGAAGGGGCGTACTGCCTCTAATTTCCCCAAGGAGAAAGCAATGAGCTACGAAAAATTTAGTGCCGACAACGCCGCCATGCTGCTGATCGATCATCAGGTTGGCACCATGAGCTGGGTCCATTCGATTTCGTTCGACGACATGAAAATGAATGCCTTGATGCTGGCGCAATCGGCCCGCATCCTGAAAATGCCGGTCGTGCTGACCTCCAGCATGGAAGAGTACGCCCAGGGGCCGTTGCTGAGCGAACTGGAAAGCATCCTGCCCGCTGAATTTGCTGCGCGCATCAAGCGCTTCGGCATTGTGAACGCCATGGACGACGGGAACTTCGCTGCAGCAGTCAAGGCGACTGGTCGCAAGAAGCTGATCATCGCGGGCGTCACCAATGACGTATGTACGGTCTATCCGGCACTGAGCCTGGTGCGTGATGGTTTCGAGGTGCAGGTCGTTGCCGATGCGGGCGGATCTCCCACCAAAATGGCTGACGATATCGCTTTGCGCCGAATGGAGCGCGCAGGCGTCACGCTGACCACGACCAACCAATTGATCGCCGAGCTTGCCGGTAGCTGGACAACGCCTGAAGGTGAGCAACTGATTCAGGTGCTGATACCTTCGCTCAAAGCTTGAATGCGCCAAGCCGAATAGATTTCGATCATGAGCGAACCGCAAACCCACCCCGTTCTGCTGCTGGTCAGCCGCCGTGCGAAACCCGGGCATGAGGCCGAGTTTGAATGGCTGATGGCCGAGTTCATTACTGCGGCAAAGGTCTTTCCCGGCTGCCTCGGCGCCCAACTGGTACACCCAGGCGACGACGAGGCGGTGGAGGATACGCTGTACCACGCCCTGATGGCGTTCAAGGACGCCGGCAGTCTTGAAGCTTGGCAGCAATCGGCTGAGCGGGCCGCCGGCACCGCCAGCATTGCCCCCTATATCGATGGCCCGGCAGTGGTGCGCGGCATTTCAGGACTGGCGCACTGGTTTCAGCCTCAGCCCGGCCCCAAACAGGGCCAGCCGCCGCGCTGGAAAGTGGCGGTCGTCACCTGGTTGGGAATATTTCCGACGGTGTATCTGCTCTTTCTGCTGCTAGGGGAAGTGCTCGCGCCCTGGTCTCTATTCGCCCGAATTTTTCTCTTGACGGTGCTGGTCGTGATCATCATGACTTGGGGGGTTGCGCCACAGTTGACCCGCTTGCTCAGGCCTTGGCTTTTTCCTTCAGCGACGCCCAAACTCAAAGGCGCTTCGGTTAACCGATCTCCTTAGAGTGTTTCAGCGTCTGCAATCTGCGCGGCACCCATCATTCAATTGAACCAGCATCATCGGCAGTTCAGACCGCGTTGTGTGAATTGCCCCTACGGCAGGTTTCGGAGTGCAGCCGCCGTTTCAATGGAAGCTATCTGTACGTGGTGAGTTTCCGCTCCTGGCCGAATGTGTGAGGTCGGGCTGAGTGTCCCAGAGCTGTCGTTGGCGATCAGGCGGAGGTCGCCCTGGGCGACCGTTCAGGCCGACGAGGTGCCGTCCATCCAAATCTGGGGTCAGACAGAACTACTGAACGGAGGAACTGATCTGGGAGCCTGACGATCCATCGCGCCAAGGCTCAGGGCCTCGACACGGACGATCTGCATTTGGCGATCAGGAGGGTGACTACAGGCACCCACCCCATGAGTAGCTGACCTCGGTTCAGAAGCCTGCACCCTGACCGCACCGGGCGCCAGGCACCGACTTCTTGATGGCCTGCTTGTCCCCAGTCGCTGGGGAAAGGGATGTGGGAGATCCTGTGGATAAGCGATGGCAGCCCAAGTGGCAAGCCAGATCTACATGCTTGCCTATTCCTGAGGCAGTTACCCTGTAGATGGAGGGCAGGGATTGCAGAAGGCCGGTCGGGCCGGAAGGCTTGGCCCTCCTGTGCGACAATCCGCCACCGAGTTCCCGTCGCCTGTTGATTGAATCGTCATGACCACCCGCCAAGCCCCCGAAATCTTCCAGATCCCGCTCGACGACCTCGACCCGGCGGGCCTGCCGCCGCGCGGCACGGCCGAGTTCGAGCAGGCGGTAATCGGGCGCTACGCGCTCGACTACGCGGCGCGCGGCTGGCAGGCCGTGGTGGCGGTCGATGACGCGTTCGTGCGCGTGGTCGCGGTCCCCGAGCGTGGGGTCGAACCCAAGGCCTACGTGCTGGGGCTGCTGCAAAACGGCTTCCTGGAGGATGCGCTGCCGGTGCTCGAGGCGCTCGACGGCATGCTGGACGACGCCGAGATTGCCTACAGCCACGGGCTGTGTTTGTCCGAACTGGGGCGACCGGCAGAGGCGGTCGCCCCGCTGCAGCGGGCGGTCGAGCTCGACCCCACGCACGCAAACGCGTTCATCGCGCTCGGAGTAGCGTTCGCGCGCACCGGGCGCGCCGATGAGGCGGCTAACGCGCTGCGCGACGCGGTCAAGCTCGAACCCGAGAACGCCTTCGCCAAGCGCAACCTGGCGGCGGTGCTGATGCGGTCCGGCCGGGCGGCCGAGGCGCTGCCGTTCTTCCGCCAGGCGGCGTGTCTGGCGCCGGCCGATCCCGGGGCGCAGCTCGGGCTCGCGCAGTGCCTGGAAGCGCTCGGGCCGTCGCACGTGAAGGAGGCGGCCGAGCAGTACAAGGCGGTGCTCAAGCGCTTCCCCGATTACCAGGC
Organism: Thauera sp. K11; assembly: GCF_002354895.1. Lineage (NCBI taxonomy): Bacteria > Pseudomonadati > Pseudomonadota > Betaproteobacteria > Rhodocyclales > Zoogloeaceae > Thauera > Thauera sinica. Next base: position 2,852,428 of record NZ_CP023439.1, on the reverse strand, counting down.
GGGCGAGATGGCCGAGTAGGCGGTCACGCGCATCGGTCACGACGAGCTGCGCGCGGCGGTCGACGGCAGCCTGCGCATGGACGTGGTGATGTACATGCAGGCGGCGTTCGATCGCTTCGCCAAGCCCGACTTTGACACCAGCGAGTAACACGCCCCGTCGCAAGGCGCACGGCGCATGGCCTCCGGCCGAGCGCCGGAAACGGCCGTGTATCTATGTGGGGATAGGTGTCAGTCGAGCCTGAGGACAGCCGGCGGCGGCTTGATCTTCAATGCTTTCAGTCGGTTGGCCGCTTCCGCCGTGGGTTCGGTGACCTGCCAGACGGTGCCGTTGGGGCTGGACAATTGCGCAAGCTGAATGCGCTTGAGGTCATCGCGCACGTTGCGCCAAGTATCTTGGCAGGCGTGCTCGATCACGCGTTCCAGTAACAGAGACAGCACGGTAATCGCGATGTGGGCGTGGATGCGGTGGGGCGCCCAGTGGAACACGGGGCGCATGCGCAGGCCGCCCTTCATCGTGCGCCAGGCTTCTTCGACGCGCTGCTGCTGCTTGTAGCCGAGCGCCATGTCCTCGGCGGTAAGGGTGTCATCGTTACTGTGGACGACGAACTTGCCGTCGAAACGTTCGAGTTCGGCGATGGCCTGCCGATCGATCGCCAGGCCCCGCTTGGTCTCCTTCAGGAACCGCCCGTAGCGGGCGCTGCTGCGCAGCGCGCACACGCGCTTGCTGTGCCCTCCCTCGTCCTGATCGGCCAGGCATGCAAGCTCGGCCTCGAGTTCGCGGATGCGCTCGTCACGATAGGCACGCTGGCGGTGTGCCTCCTGCGGGTTGAAGCACACCGCATAGCGGCGGCGGCGCTCGCCGTCGCCGACGACGACCTCCTTGACCTCGAGGTTGTCGGCGATCTTGCGGTAGCGCCCCGGGCGCGAGAGCACTGCTTCGGTCACCTCGTCGCCACGGCGCATCGGCATCGCCATCAGGTACTTGCCACCGCCTTTGGCGAGCGCCTGGAAGTTGGCCTGCGAGACCATGCCGGCGTCCCCGACGAACAAACAGCGGGTGAGCTGCCAGCCCTTGAGGTCTTCCTTGACCTGGGCCACCGTGGTGACATCGACCGTGTTGCCCGGAAACACCCAGTGGCGCACCGGGAAGCCGTCGCGGGTGACCGCCAGGCCCACCACGATCTGCGGCGCATCGCCCCGGCCGTTCTTGCTGTAGCCGCGCTTCCTGGGCGCCACGTAGCGCTTGGCGCCAGCGGCCACGCTGCCGCGCATCAGGCCGTCGGCGTCGCCGTTGTCCTCGTCGTCGATCTCGAAGTGCAACGAGGTGGTGTCGTAGAAGACGATCTCCACGTCCAGACTCAACAGGTCGGCGACCTGGAGGAAGATCGCCTGTTCGATCGCGGCCTTGTTTGCCTCGAGAAAGTCCATCGCGCGGTAGAGCTGGTGCAGCGCCAGGGCTTGCGTGCCTTCGATGTGCACGTCCTCCTTGAGCCACTGCTCGTGACAGTAAAGCTTGGAGGCAGGCGCGCACGCACGATTGGCCACCAGTGCGAACAGCGCCCGCTCCATCTCGAAGCCGAAGCGCCGGCCGTGCGCCTGCGCACGCACGATGGCATCGATCCCGAGTCGCTGCCATACCGCCTCGAGCGCGTGCACGTCGCCGTAGGGCCAGGCGCACACCAGGCGCCAGCCCGGATCGTCGGCCACGATGGCCTCGGGCGAGCAGCGACGCAGGATGCTCTTGGCCAGACGGCGAAGCCGTTCGATGACTTCCGGGTCGTCGGCACGGCCGCAGTTGAACACGATCTGCGCCTGTGAGCGCCCCTTCGTCGCGTCCCACACGTTCTCGGCCAGCTGCAGGTAGGTGACCTCCCGGCCGTCCGCCCGCTTCTGTTTGCTCTGTCTCAAGTACATGTGCAGCACAGTAGCGGCATCGAGGGCGATAAATCAACAATCCATGTATCTAGGATTCTGGCGGATCATCGCCCTGAAACCCGCGCCGTTACTGGAGGTGGGGCGGAAATGTGTCTCGGAACTGTCAAACTCGGGCCAAGCTCGACCAGGCGAAGGTCGGGCAGATCGTGATGGAGATCGCGCTGCTCGGTCGCAACGGGCTGGAAATCAACAAGCCGGTGGTCCGCTACACGCTCAAGAACCTCGAGGGCGAGTTCGCCGGCCTGGCGCTCCTGGCGTACATGCACGTGGGTTTTCGGATGTTCGACCCCAAGGGCGACGCCGGGACCGGGCTCGATCGCGAGTACGAGGCGGCGGTGAAGATGCGCCGCGAGCGCTGAACCCGGCGAGGACCCCGACATGAGCCAGCTCCCCGAACGCTACCGGACGGCGATCGCGCCGCTGATCGACAAGGCGCGCGAACTCCTCGAGCAGGGCGAGGAACTCGTGCCGATGGCCTTCGTCGGCAACTTCGCCACCGGGGCCACGATCCCCACGGCGCTCGTTATGCGCTCGCCTGCCGACAAGGACGCAGCGGCGCGCGCGGTGAAGCTGCTCGCCGAGCAGCTCGACGCCGACTTCGTCTTCGTGCTGATGGAGGCCTACAGCCTGCGCGCCGACAAGGTCGCCCGCTACGAGGAGATCCTCGACGAGTACGGCTCGCTGGCCGACTGCCCGGCGAGCTGGCGGATCGACGTGGTGAGCCTGTCGCTCGAGACCCGCCACGGCGTGTGGGTCGCCCAGGTGCCGGTCAGGCCCAAGGGGATCAGCAAGAAGAAGCGCACGATCGGGGCGCCGGAGTTCCGGCATTACACCGACGTGCAGGGGCGGTTCACGGATCTGCTGCCGGTGAAGGAAGGCGAGGGCGGGCCTTCCGGTACGCTGCACTGAGCTTGAGCGCACAATTCTTTCCATGTTCGGGGGCACAGGGAAAACCCCCGGCACCGGAATGCTACGCTTCAGCTTTGCATTTGAGGTGACCTTGATCTCGCGTAGCTCAACCGTGATCGTTAGCACGATCGCTTGCTTTACCCCAACTATCGAGTCGCACCGGAGCCGACTTGTTGCGCGGACGGCGATTGCTGAAGCAAGTTCACCGGCTTGATGCGGTAGACCTCGATGAGGAAGAGGTACAGGAAGGCAATCGACATGAAGAGCACCACCAGTCCAACGATCGACGAAGTGACCCGTACTTTGTTTGTGCTGATTTCAATCTCGTTTGCTGCCGGATCCTTGCCAAGCCTCGTTGCGTGGTAGAGCTGGTAGCCCGAAAAGCCCAAGCCGCAGAAGACGACGGCTAGGACGGTCCACATCAGCACCTCGGACGCGCGTTGCTGCCACCTGAAATTCTCGATCGCCACTTCGATCTGCTGCCCCAGAAAGGCGTAGTACTGCACTTGGTACTTGTCGAAGGCCGCTTGTACTTCAGGGGGCACCAGATGCGACTCCGCTCCCGGTGACCCGTTTTGCCCTTCGACGTACGGCACAAGCGGCTGACTGCTCGGCTCCCGTGGTGAGGATCTAATTTCCGGTACATCCGCCGGTGGCAAGGGCTCGGGTACTGCCACTTGAGCGACACACGGCCAAGCGAGCGCGAACATCAACAGTCCGAGCAGTCGGATTGCAAGCCAACTCACCGAGTCCTCCTTGGCCCCGCTTGGATCGTGCCACCGTGGATCTGGCCACCAGCGTCCTGGCAGGCACACGGGCCACCATAGCGACCCACTTGGGCAGTCCAGTCGCAGTATCCGATTGTCGTGTGGCAGATTACGACTCGCGATGGAAAGGGCGGAGTCGGCAAAGGCACCGGCGGCACGTTCGCCGGCGTAAGAATCATGGGCGCTTGGCGACCCATCGGGTGACCAAGGTCAGCCGGGCGTGGTGACACTATGGCCGGTGCAGGGATCACAGGTGACTCTGATGGGAGCTCCTTCGAACAGACACCATTCGCATCGCAGCGCGCGTTCTGTGCAAAGGCAGTCTGATCGACGGAGGGGCCGGCCAGGGCGGCTAAGAGAGCGAGTGCTGGCCTATTCATCGCGTGCCCTCCGGACAGGGATGCTTGCGGTATAGCAGTGGAGGTGAGTCGGGGCAAGGAGAGCGCACAGCAAGCGCAACCGGTCCACATGGTGTGGCGCGCCGTTGCCTGGCGGCTTCGTTCGGGATGTCGCCGGCACTCACGGTTAACTCATGCCAGGTTCCGCCAAGCAGGCCTCGTGCGATCGCCGCATCTCGGACACCGTCCACGTGGTGACACGGATGTGCATGATGGAACTATTGTGAAGAAATGCAGCCCATCGACCCTCAGGGTGCCCTGTTTGGGGCGGTGGTCGCTCCAAGGTCTTGAGGCAAACGCCAATGTGCGGACGCTATGCGCTCTACGGTCCGGTCTCGCGCCTGCGCGAGGCCTTCGACGCGGCGCCCGAAGGCTTCGACTTCGAGCCGCGCTGGAATGCGGCGCCGATGCAGTGGCTGCCCGTGGTGCGGCAGCGGCCGAACGGTGAGCGGGTGATCCATCGCCTGCGCTGGGGGCTGGTGCCGTCGTGGTCGAAGGACGAGGCGATCGCCACGAAGCTGATCAACGCGCGCGGCGAGTCGGTCGCCGAGAAACCTTCGTTCCGGGCGGCGTTCCGCCGCCGGCGCTGCATCGTGCCGGCCAACGGCTTCTACGAGTGGCAGCAGCTCAGTGACCAGCAGGGCGGCGGCAAGCAGCCGTTCTACATCCATCCGGTCGGGGGCGAATTCTTCGGCTTCGCCGGGCTATGGGAGCGCTGGACGCGTCCGGCCGACGGCGAGGTGCTCGACACGTTCACGATCGTCACCACCGAGGCCAACGCGGCGATGCGGCCGCTGCACGATCGGATGCCGGTGATCCTGGCGCCGGGGGATTACTGGGCGTGGTTGAACGGGGCGACGCCGGTCGAGCGCGTGCAGGCGCTGGTGCGGCCGTGCCCCGAGGCGGAGCTCGCGGTGCATCCAGTTGGGAAAGCGGTCGGCAACGTTCGCAACGAGGGGGCGAACCTGATCCAGCCGCTCTGAGTCTTGTCGCTCACCTCGGCGCACGACACGATCGTAGCCACTCGTCGTCCGACGATGTGCGGGCCGCTTGCTCAGACGCAAGCCCTCCAAGAACGGTTTTCCTGGAGAACTCGACTGGATTGCGTGACGTTCAGCTCACTGGCTGATCCGGTCGGCTTGTTAGTTTTACATCCAAGAGCAAGGCCTATAAAGTCTACACAATGTAAAGACAAGGCGTGTGGGGCGCAAACCGATGGCTCGACGCAAGACCGAGGCAATCAATCTCAGGATGTCTGCCGAGATTAAGGAGTTGCTACGCTTCGCTGCAGACCGCGAGCATCGCACGCTCAGCAACATGATTGAGTATCTGCTCATCGACTACTGCGAGCGTCATGCCATCTCGCCCCCCGCTCAAACCGAAGAGAAGCCGGCCTCCAGCCGTCGCAAGCCCGTCAAGACCCCGTGACTTCAAGCGAATCCCTCATCAAGCTGGGCTACCGACTTGGTCGCAGCGGCACGCATGCCGCCCGCACCATGATGTTCGACGAGCTGATGCTCCTTTTTGAACACACCACGTCGGAAACGACGCGAGACGGCTACCGTGACGAGGTGGTGGGTCTCAACGTTCTAGGCAAGCCGACACAGAAATCGCGTCTGCTCACGTTCGGCCACCTCGTCGAACTCTACGGCTTGGACCCTGCCATTCCGGTTTTCCGCATCTTTCGCAAGCTGTGGGCGCTTGATGAGGCTGCCAGGCCGTTGCTCGCCCTGACGCTTGCAATGGTGCGCGACCCGGTTCTTCGGCTCTCGGAGGCCTTCGTGCTCGCCAAGGGCGAAGGCGACGCCGTGCAGCGCGAAGAGGTCGAGGAACTCATTGCCGCAAACGAACCGGACCGCTTCAGTCCGGCGTCGCTCAAATCCATCGCCCAAAACATCAACGGAAGCTGGACCCAGGCGGGCTTCATGGTGGGGCGTCGGCGAAAGGTTCGCGCCGCGCCAAAAGTCACGCCGAGCAACATCACCTATGCATTATTCTTGGGGCATCTTGAGGGGCTCTCAGGGCAACGGCTGTTCTCATCCCACTGGATGACGTTGTTATGTAGCTCGCCTGATGAGCTAGAAGCCTTGGCAAACTCTGCCTCGCATCGGGGGCAAATCGTTTTTCTGAACGCCGGCGGCGTCAAAGAAGTCCGTTTCCCGGGCTTTCTAACTCCGGATGAGGAGCAATGGTTGCATGAGTAGCAAAGTCGCGAAGCTGGTCGGTGCCTACCGGGAGCACATCTCGGTACCGTGGGCAGGAGGCCTGGCGGCCATTCAACGCGTCATCTTCGCGGTGTACGACAAGACCGACGAACTGCGTCTGCGGGCGCACATCGACGAGTTTCGCCTGGCCACGCTGGAGGCAGGTCATCAGTGGCTGCTTGTGGACGTCACCAACGCCTTTCCCGAATGGATGGCTGCTCAGGAGTATCGCGACGCCTACTTCGAGTGCCCAGAGGACCTCACCGGCTATCAGGCCGGAGAGATCGTCGAGTTCGTCCATGGCCTGGTCGAGCGCATCAAGACGACGATTGTTACCGAGGCCACGCCCAACACGGTTGTGGCCCTGATGGGCGTGGGTAGCCTTTTCGGCCTGGCCCGCGTTTCTTCGATTGTGGAAGGTATCAAGGACACGGTGGGTGGGCGCCTGGTGGTGTTCTTCCCCGGCGAATACCACCCTGAGAACCACGCGTACCGCTTGCTCGACGCCCGAGACGGCTGGAACTACCTCGCAGTCCCGCTGCTGGCCAAGGAAGCCTGAGCAAACGCAGTTGCAGAACCAACAAGAACAAGGAAACACGCTGTGCTGAACCGCGACATTTACGTCAAACCCCCCGAACAGAACCGGCTGGCCAACAATGGTGTCGCTGAAGTCTCCGAGGACCACTCTGATGCCGCGCTCGAAGTGCTGCGCTACGAACTGGAGTCCTTCGTCTGCGACGGCCAGTATGCGAAGGGCACGGAGACCATTCTCGAGACGTTCCTGCGCAACCTCGGCGCAAAGTCCGAGCAGCCTGGTGTGTGGATTTCCGGCTTCTACGGTTCAGGTAAGTCGCACCTGGCGAAAATGCTGCGTGCGCTGTGGACCGATCAGCAGCTTCCGGGCGGCGCCTCTGCGCGCGGGCTTGCCGATCTGCCGGATGGAGTTGCCGACCAGTTCAAGGAGTTGAGCACCGAGGGCAAGCGCAATGGTGGCCTGCACGCCGCGGCCGGAAAGTTGGGCGCCGGGGCAGGGGACAACGTTCGCCTGGCATTGCTCGGCATCATCTTCAAGTCCAAGGGGCTGCCGGAGCAGTTCGCACAGGCGCGCTTCGTGATGTGGCTCAAGCATGAGGGGCTGCTCGAAGCGGTTCAGTCCAACTTGAAGGCCGCGGGCCGCAGTCTCGCGCAAGAGTTGCCCCATCTATATGTATCGAATCACCTGTCGAACGCACTGTTGCAGGCCAATCGCGGCCTTGCAGACAGTGAGGCAGCAGTTCGCCAACTCATCAAGGCGCAATTCCCGCAGGTGGGCGACGTCACTAACGACGAGATGGTCGCCGCCATCCAGAGCGCCCTTTCGGAAGGCGGTAAGTTCCCTCTCACCCTGGTCGTGCTAGACGAGGTCCAGCAATACATCGGTTCGGATGCCGAGAAAGCCTACAAGGTTCAGGAAGTCACCGAGTCCCTCTCCAAGCATTTCAACGGTCAGCTTCTGTTCGTGGGCACCGGCCAATCCGCATTGTCCGGCATGCCCAACCTGCAGCGTTTGATGGGACGCTTCCCCGTGCAGGTCACCCTGGGGGATTGGGACGTCGAGAACGTCACCCGCAAAATCATCCTCGCCAAAAAGTCGACTGCAGTACCGGAGGTTGACCGTGTCTGGCGCGACAACCTGGGTGAAATTTCCCGCCACCTGCGTGGCACCAAGCTCGAGCACGTCACCGACGACGAGGCGTTCATCACTGCGGACTACCCCATCCTGCCCGTGCGCCGCCGCTTCTGGGAAAACGTCCTTCGCACCATCGACGCCACCGGCACCGTCGCCCAGTTGCGCAGCCAACTCCGGGTCGTCCATGAGGCTGCGCTCGAAACCGCCGAACTGCCGCTTGGTCATGTCGTCTCCGGCGACTTTCTCTACGACCAGATTGCCGCCAACCTGGTCTCCACCGCCCAGCTCTCTCGCGAGATCTTCGATAGCGTGCAGCGGTTCGCTGCCGGCGATGGCCCGTCTCAGCTCAAGGCCCGACTGCTCAAGCTCATCTACCTCATCAACAAGCTGCCGCCCGAAAAGGCGATTGCAATTGGCCTCAAGCCCACCGAGGACGTCCTGGCCGACTTGCTGGTCACCGACCTCAAGAGCGGATCGTCTGAGCTTCGTAAGACCATCCCAACCTTGCTTGACGCGCTCCAGGAGAAAGACCACCTGGTGATGGCGCTCGACGGCCCCAATGGCGCTGAGTACCACCTGCAGACCCGCGAATCGAGCGCATGGTACGAGGAGTTTCGTGCGCAGGAGTCCCAGCTCAAGGCCTCCCCCCAGAACATCGAGGTCAAGCGGGCAGACTTGTTCAAAGCGCGTTTCCGCTCGGTGTTGACCAAGGTCCGTGCCGTCCAGGGCTTAGCCCCCGAGGTACGAACGCTGGCCGCATGCTTCGACGAGTCGCTGCCGAAGGACAACGACAAGGCGCTTTACCTGTGGATTCAGGACGGCTGGCAGACAGATGAGAAATCGGTAATTGCCGAAGCCCGCGCGAAGAGTGCCGAGAACCCGACGCTCTTTGCCTTCATGCCGGCCCAGAGCAAAACGGACCTCGCCAACGCGATCGTCACCCTCGAGGCAGCAAAAGCCACGCTAAGCCGCAAAGGCACGCCGAATACGGAGGAGGGGCGTAACGCGCAGCGCTCGATGGAAAGCCGTCAGCGCAATGCCGAGAAGGAAATCGAGACGCTGCTCAACACCCTGTTCGCGGGTGTCCGCGTGTTTCAGGCTGGCGGGCAGGAAGTCACCCAGGGCAACGACTTGGCCGATCGCCTCAACACCGCCGTCAAGTCCTCGGTCATTCGGCTGTATCGCGAGTTCGATGTCGCCGACCAGAAGGGCTGGGACAAAGTGCTGGACGAGGCGCGCAAGGGCAACGCCGAGGCCATGCGGGCAATCGGGCACCTCCAGGAGCCAAAATCACACGCGGTGTGCCAGAAGATTGTGAGCTTCCTCGGTGCGGGCAAGAAGGGCGCAGAGATTCGCGACAACTTCGAGTCGCCGCCCTACGGTTGGCCGCGCGACACCATCGACGGCGCGCTCTACATCCTGCTCACCACGGGCGAGCTCAAGGCGCGCGACATGGCCCACCGCCCGGTCGATGCCAAGTCGCTCGAACGCAGCAAGCTCACCCAAGCATTCTTCGAGCCTGAATCGGTCAATATCTCGCCGGTCCAGAAGATCAGGATTCGAGGTCTGTTCCAGAGCCTGGGAGTCGGCTGCCAGCCCAACGAAGAGCTGCTCAAGGCCCCAATCCTGATTGCCAAGCTCAAGGAGCTGGCGCTTTGTGCTGGTGGTCCTGCACCTCAACCCGAGCCCCCCAAGTCTGATGCCATTGTGGCGCTGGAACAGGCTTTGGGTAATGGTTTGCTCCTGGAGCTGTTCTCACGGGCAGAGGCGCTGATCGCGCTCGCCAAACAGTGGGAACAGACCGCCAAGCTCATCAAACAGCGCCTGCCGCTGTGGCACCAACTCGACGCGCTGCTGGAGCATGCCCGCGCGCTCGGCCCCTACCTCGAACTCAAGGCCGAGGTTGCGGCCATCACCGCGCAGCGTAGCCTGCTCGCCGAGCCTGACCCGGTCCGTCCGCTGCTGGAGCGCACCACCGACCTTCTGCGCCAAGCACTCAACGCCAAGCTCGACGCCTATCGCGCCGAGTATGAGCAGCAGATGGCCCAACTGGACGCCGACAGCAATTGGCAAAAGCTTGACGACGCTCAGCGTTCCGAGCTGATTCGCACACGTCACATCGACGCACCCGCAAGCCTCGACCTCTCCAATGCCGAAAAGCTTGCCGACGCGCTGGATGGCTGCGACCTGCAGCGCTGGATTGAACGCGCACAGGCACTCACGACCCGCTTCGGGGCCGTCCGTATGGATGCGGCCAAGCTGCTCAAGCCGAATGTGGTTCAGGTGAAGCTACCGCAGCGGACCCTGAATGACGCGGGCGAGGTGACGGCGTGGTTGATGGAGGTAGAGCGACTGCTACTCAAGGCGATTGAGAAGGGGCCTGTCGCACTATGACGGCGATGCCGTGGGATAAAGCGAAACTCTCCGAAAAGACCCTTGAGCTCAATTTCGCCAGCCAACTCAATCACGCTTGTGGTGGCAGGCTTCTGTGGTTCGGCCTCACTCAAATGCAAGAGGCAGAGCAGGGCTTTGACATCGCCACTCGTATTGGAAAGGGGCTTTTCATCGTACAGATGAAGGCTTCGACGCATGTGCTGAAATCAGGTGAGCGCCAGTTCAAGGCTCCGCATGAGCAGCTAGAGAACCTTCGCAAGCTTACAGTCAAAGGCGGAGGGGTAATACCAAAGGGCTGCATCTATTATTCATTCCCCGTCATTGGCACACCGGCCGAGCTGTCCAAGCACACGAGTGTTTTGGCCAATACTTGGTTGTGCGATGTCGCAGACATTCCGTCACTGGGAGCTCCAACCACTGCCAGAGGGAGTCTGCGGCAAGACGGAAATCATTACGTCAAGGTTTCGCCGGGAGTCGCTCCCTTGGATTCAAGCAAACCAGGGGTCGCCACTTTTCATTCGGACCCGGTAGACGTTGATGTCATCAATGGGGAGAAGCTCGTTTACGTCATTTCACGCGAAGGAGCCTCGTCCGGCCTCCTGGAAGCGATGACGCATAACCAGTTCCGTGATTTTTGGGACCTGTGTCAGCAGTTTCACCGCAAGGCCTTTGCGGTCGCTTTTCTGGGATAACCATGTCAGCTCTCGCCAAATCGCTGCGTACCCAACTCGAAAACACCGTCAAGTCCGCCCGCGACATCGCCGAGACCGCCGCCCGTGCCGCTCTCCAGCAGCTCGCGGTGGGCGAGGGCAGGCTGCCGGACTACCTGAACGACGCCCAGCGCGCCTTGCGCCGCCGCCTGCGCGCCCACGGCCGCAGCCTGGGCGATGCCAAGCACGGCGACGACACCCAGGAGCTGCGCCGGCTGGTGTGGGAGGTGGCCTACGAGCACTGGCACCGCATGCTGTTCGCCCGCTTCCTCGCCGAAAACGGCCTGCTGCTGTGGGAGCCGGGCGCTGCGGTGTCGCTGCAGGACTGCCGCGAGATGGTCGACCACCACCCCGAGATGGCGATGGGCGCGCGCAGCGAATGGGAGTTGGCCGGCAAGCTCGCGGCGCGGATGCTGCCGCAGGTGTTCAAGCCGCAGCATCCGGTGTTCGAGCTGGTGTTCGCGCCCGAGCATCAGCGCGAGCTGGAACGACTGCTTAGCGGCCTGCCGCCCGAGGTCTTCCAGGCCAGCGACAGCCTGGGTTGGGTGTATCAGTTCTGGCAGGCGCGGCGCAAGGACGAGGTCAACGCCTCCGAGGTGAAGATTGGCGCGGACGAGCTGCCCGCCGTCACCCAGCTGTTCACCGAGCCCTACATGGTGGACTTCCTGCTCCACAACTCGCTCGGCGCCTGGTGGCTCACCCGCCACCCGGACACGCCCGGCCCGGTGCCGCTCACCTATCTGCGCACGCTGGAGGACGGCACCCCTGCCGCCGGCAAGTTCGAAGGCTGGCCCGACACGCTCGCCGACTTCAAGCTGCTCGACCCCTGCTGCGGCTCGGGACACTTTCTGGTGGCGGCCTTCCTGATGCTGGTGCCGATGCGCATGACGGCGGAACGCCTCTCCGCCCGCGAGGCGGTGGATGCGGTGCTGCGCGACAACCTGCACGGCCTGGAGCTGGACCCGCGCTGCGTGGAAATCGCAGTGTTCGTGCTGGCGCTCGCCGCCTGGCGCTTCCCGGACGAGGTCGGCCAGCCGCTGGGCGTGCGCGCGGACATGCCGGCGCCCAACATCGCCTGCTGCGGGCTGAAGGTCGCTGCGCGGGCGGCGGACTGGATGGCGCTGGTCCCGGATGACTTGCCCAACGCCGCCTACCTGCGCCAGGAACTGCGCCTGCTACACGACAGCTTCTCGCAGGCGCCGCTGCTGGGTAGCCTGCTCGACCCGGCACGCAGCCTGAAGAACGACCTCGCCACCACCAGTTTCGACACGTTGCGCGCGCTGCTGGAGCGGGCGCTGTCCACCGAGCGCCCGGCCACGCTGTGGGGCGAGGGCAACGAGGTGCAGGATGAGGCGTGGGACCACGCCCTGACCGCCCGCGGCCTGCTCGAGGCGGCGCGGCTGCTGGATGCGCGTTACCACCTGGTGGTGACCAACGTGCCCTATCTCGCGCGCGGCAAGCAGTCCGATGCGCTGAAGGCGTTCTGCGAAAACCATTACGCGGACGCCAAGAACGACCTCGCCAACGTGTTTCTTGAGCGCTGCCTGGAACTGTCGCAGCGTGGCGCGGCCGGTGTGGTGCAGATTGTGATGCCGCAGAACTGGCTGTTCCTCACCAGCTACAAGAAGCAGCGCGAAAGCCTGCTGAAGCGGGTGCAGTGGAATCTGCTGGCGCGGCTGGGGCCGGGCGCCTTCGAGACCATCAGCGGCGAGGTCGTACAGGCCGTCCTGCTCACCCAGACCCATGCGCAGGCGGACGTGGCGTTTGACCTGCGCGGCGTGGATGCCAGCGGGCCGAGGGCAGCGCAGGAAAAGGCCGCCATGCTGCGCGGCGGCCGGGTGGTGGCCGTAAGCCAGAAGAGTCAGCTGTTCAATCCCGACGCGCGAGTGTCATTTGAGCAGCTCAGTTCCGGTAGCTTGTTGTCTGTGCATGCTGATGCGTATTGGGGTCAAGGCACTGGCGATTTTGTTCGATTTGGTCGTGTTTTTTGGGAAATTGCAGAGTCTGGCGACGACTGGGAATACGGACAAACGACGGTAGACGCCAACGTCGATTTCGGCGGGCGTATTCACCTAGTGTATTGGCAGAAAGGAAAAGGCGAGCTCATCGCGCTTGCCGAGGCACTGAGGCATCGCCTGAAGAACATTCACTACCGAGGTGCAGAGGCATGGTCAAAGCACGGAGTGTCTGTAACTCTTACAGGAGAGTTGCGCGTAACCCGTTATTGCGGAAATATTTTTGATGGAAACTGCGCAAGCATCATCCCTAAAGACCCAGCGCATCTGCCTGCTGTTTGGTGCTTCTGCGACGACGATGGGTTCAATTCAGTCGTGCGGGAAATCGACCAATCACTCAAGGTAACTAATGCAACTCTGCTCAAAGTCCCTTTCGACTTAGCCCATTGGCAACAAGTCGCTGCCGAGCGCTACCCCAACGGCCTGCCCAAACCCTATTCCGACGACCCCACCCAGTGGTTGTTCCACGGTCACCCGCAGCCCGCCACCGACCCGCTGCAGGTCGCCGTCGCCCGCCTGCTCGGCTACCGCTGGCCAGCCGAGACCGACGCCGGCATGGACCTCGCCGACGAGGCCCGTGCGTGGATTGCGCACACCGACAAGCTCGCCACCCACGCCGACGACGACGGCCTCGTCTGCCTGCCTGCCGTGCGCGGCGAAAAGCCCGCCCACGAGCGATTGCTGGCACTGCTCATCGACGCCTGGGAAACCGTCACCCCCGGCAGTTGGAAAGCCTCCACCCTCGACCGCCTGCTGGCCGAGGCCGACTGCGCCGGAAAGAGTCTGGAAGTGTGGCTGCGCGAGAAGTTCTTCGAACAGCACGCCAAGCGCTTTCACCACCGCCCCTTCATCTGGCATGTGTGGGACGGCCTCAAGGACGGCTTCGGCGCGCTAGTCAATTACCACAAGCTCAACGCCCGCAACCTGGAGCGCCTCATCCACACCTACCTGGGCGACTGGATTCGCATTCAGGAAGCGGGTGTCACCAGCGGCCTCGACGGCGCCCCGCAGCGGCTGGCCGCCGCGCAGGCGCTGAAGAAAAAGCTCGAAGCCATCCTCGAAGGCGAAGCGCCCTTCGACATTTTCGTGCGCTGGAAACCGCTCGCCGCGCAACCCATCGGGTGGAACCCCGACCTCAACGACGGCGTGCGCCTCAACATCCGCCCCTGGATGGCCGCCGGCGTGCTGCGCCACAACAAGGGCCCGAAGCTCAACATCAAGTGGGACAAGGACCGCGGCAAGGACGTGGAAAGCGCACCGTGGTTCGCTGTGTTCAAGGGCGACCGCATCAATGACCATCATCTGACGCTGGCGCAGAAGTGGGCCCCGCGGGATGCCGCGAGAGGGAGCTAAGAATGGGTTTTTGGCATACCGGTTACAGCGAGTTCCACGAACCGACGGGGTTTGGTGACTGGACTGGGCCCGACCTGACGATGCGGTTCGATTGCGAACGCTGCAGTGCAAGCTTCAACAGCCTTGAGGTGCTTCGGAAGCATCGATTCGAGGCTCATCCGCTTCGGCAGCCACGGGCATTCTTCCAAGGATTTGAGCTTGGCGCGCAAACCGTCAGGATTCGGTCGCCGTTTGCATCTGGTGACTTCGAGTTCGCGTTGGCTCAAGAGGTGCGTGTCAATGGGCGCGCCATGCCCGTCAGCCGTGTTGCACCCCACCTCGCGTTGCTTCGTGACGAATTCGTCAATCTCGACTTGATTGGGACGGGGGTCACGGTTTCCCACAGGGTGGATATACGCATTGCCCGTGATGAAGACTTGAAAGGCGTTGAGGCGGCCCTTCTTCGAATTGCCGGGTTGCGCCGCTTGACCGTCGAGACTATCCAGATCCTGATTCGGGAGTGCGAGGCGTTCGAGAGCGCGAAGGACTTCGTCCAAGGTCTGACGCGCTACCTATACGGCGTACTGGCTAAGGAGCGGGCGCCAAGCTCGAGTCTTCACTTTGACGAGTACCTCAGATATTTCAACGAAGCCGAACAGACGCTGGCGGGTTTCGACCGCCCGGTTGCTCGCTTGATTCGCGCGTTGGTGGCGTTTCACTTCAACCGCTTCGCTGATGCACGCCGTCTCGCGCCGACCAAACGCCTACGGACGGCGGCGGGTGCATTCGAGAGTCTGCTGGCGGCAAAGCAGGGGGGCTCAGGGGCTTTTGGCGCGCCGTTTTCAAGCAAGACTGACAGTGCCATCGAAGCGCTCCTCACTGACATCCATTCGGAATCAATACTGGCTTGGCTGGCGAGTGGGCTCGACGGAATGGCTGGGGCTTTGGGCAACCTGGAAGCGGCCCTCGAACATCCATGGGCCGAGTACGACAAGCTGAAAATCAGGCTGATGCTGGCTGAGAGCTGTCTCGTCAGAGGCGATGACCAGCGTGCGCGGCAGATTGCGCGCGAGCTGATTGGGTTGCCGGAAACCGAGACCTGGGCAGAAGGACTGCTCGGCAGGCTGCAGGCGAAGGACGTGAACAATGACTAAGCAAAAACGAATCCCGATTACCAGCAAGGCGACGGGGGAGGTTCGACTCTCCGAGCCCGTCCCGGGCCGCAAGTCGTGGCGGCAAGACTCTGCGAAGCCTGACGGGGCAAGCAACGCGGAGCCAACTTCGACATCGACACTTGCGGAACTGACCGGTGAGCCGAGTAGCGCCCGCGAACAGGGCGCTGACGAGAATGATTCCGCGCCAGCGAAGGCCAAGCGAGGTGAAAAGACGGGGACGAAGCAAGACAAGCCCGAATCACTCGCCGATTACATCGAGTATGCCTATGGAAGGAAAGGGCAGAAGCTGGCGGACTTAAAGGAGAAGGCTGGTTTCATTCGGAATCTGGCGACTAACTTCAGGCTTGGTGAGCGGGAACCTGAGCTCCTTGGAGTTGCTGAGAAAGATGTGACGTTGGCCGTACCGAGGCAACTCGTGTTTGTCAGTCGGGAGTTTCAGGGCTATCCGTCGCTTCGGAACGAACTGCTGGGGTTTGTGAAGAAGGCAATATTGCAGCACCCGCTCTTCCGTGAGCAGCCTGCATTGGCGCTGTTCATCAACCAAGGGGATTTCAGTCCATCTGCTCTTGAGGCCATGCGATTGATACAGGAGTTCGGGACGACAAAGGAGGCACAGGATTCCGACCTGAGTCGTGCCGACCTCGACGCGCTACACCGGAATGCCTCGTATCTGGTTGCGGTGTGGCTGAGGGAGATGCGTGGGCGCAGCCTGCATGACGTTGCGGAGATGCTGTTCCAGGGGGTGTGGAAGAAGGCGGCAGCTTCAATCGGGGACGATACCGACAAGCTGCGCGCGATAACCGATGTCTCGGAGCTTGCACCGGTTGCGACTGCATGCGCTGTATTTCAGCAACAGGCCGAAGAGCAGACAAAGCGAGCACATCAAAGTGCTGCTGAAACTCATCAGTTGCGTCAGGAACGCGACGGTTTGCTAGCCGAGAAGGAGAGCCTGAGTGCCGAACTCAGTGCGCTGAAGGCGCTGCGTGAGAAGGAAAGAAGCGAGACTCAGGAGCGGCTGGCAAAGCTGGAGAGCAGCCAGGATGTGAAGGTCACCCACCTTCGTGACGACAACCAGCAGGTGCGCCATCGCTTGGTGAAGCGCCTGGTCTCTGATGTTGAGCAACTCGAGATTGGCTTGAGCGCATTGCGCAACCCGAATCCACGGGTCGAAGTGATGATTCAGCGTGCCGAGAGAGTGGTCGACGCACTGCGTGCCGAGATAGCGAAGCTGAGGGAGGAGTAAGCGATGACGGTAGTCGGTTTCGATTTCGGTACGACCAACAGCTTGGTATCGGTGGTGGTCGGCGACCGGGTGATTCGCTTTGAGGATGAAGGGCAGCCTATTCCCTCGGTGGTCTCATACGAGGGCGGGCAGACGATTGTGGGTCGTGAGGCTCGCAAGCGGCTCGGCGTGGCAGGTCTGGGGGTGCATGGGAGCGTCGTTCGGTCCCCCAAGACGATGCTGGGTCGAGAGAGTGTTGATGTCGAGGGGGTGGCCCGCAGCCCTGTTGATATCGTTCGCGATGTCGTCGCATATCTCAGAAATGAGGCCATCGAATCGGACATCGTCCGAAATCTGAACTTCGACAGGGCGGTTGTCACCATTCCGGTCAACATGGAGGGGCGCAGGCGAGCTTTGCTGCGCGATGCCTTCAGGATGGCGGGCATCAGTATTGTGCAGTTTGTACATGAGCCGCTGGCTGCGCTATACGGACACTTTCGCGCACTGGATACGCTGGAGAACGAGCTGCGCCGTTATGACCGGCAGCTCATGCTGGTCTTCGATTGGGGCGGTGGAACGCTGGACTTGACGCTGTGCCGGCTCGTCGATGGGGTCTTCGTCCAGCTCGAAAACTACGGTACGGACGATGTGGGGGGTGACCACTTCGACCAGTCGGTTCGTCATGAGGTCGAACGGCGTGTTCGCGAATCACGGGGACTAGGAAGCGAGGTCGAGCGACTGCCAGGGGCGGACGTACGTCTGCTTCATGAATGTGAGGAAGCCAAAATTGCCCTAAGCGACCCCGCGGTCAGCAGTTGGACGATATACGTTGAACATTTCTTCAGCGGTGTCGACGATGCGGCGCTTGACCTTCGTCTTACCCGAGATGACCTTGAGGCCATCGTCGGGAGCCTGGTCAAGAAAGGTGTTGCCAGAATCACGGAGCTCCTCGAAAAGTACGAGGTTTCGCCCGCAGCGATTTCGCTATGCCTCGCGACTGGCGGCATGGCGAACATGCCACTCATCAAGTCGCGCTTGCATGAGATTTTTGGGCCGGCACGGGTCTTTCTATCCGAGCGCAGCGCGTCGCTCATCTCCGAAGGTGCTGCGTGGGTTGCACACGACCAGGCACGACTTCGACTCTCCAAGAACGTAGAGCTTTCGTTGGCACGCAACTCCTACATGGGGCTGCTTGATGCCGGCGTTGAGATGCCTGTCGAGGGTGAGCGCCGAACTGACGAGTTCAGCCTGTATTGCGTTGACCCGAGCGATGGGCATGCACGCTTCCAGATTGTTACGCCTCTGCGTGTTGGGCGGGATGTCCACCGGGACGACCCGCGGACCGTCTTGAGCACGATGCAAGTCAAGGTTGACTCGAAGGCTCAGCCGTTCATGGAGCGACTCAGCCTGAAGGTGGAAGTGGATGAGAACCTCATCCTTACCGGCGTGGTTCAGTCGCTGAATCAGCGTGATGCCGCGCGCTGCGAGGTCCACCATCTTGAGTTCGCCCTCGAAGTGCCTAAAAAAAAAGACTCCGCACGGCGGGTGAGCGCTGAGCGAGGCGTCGAGGGGGCGGAGCGTGATGTCGCGGAGAACATCCGTGTGGCCAGTTTGCGTGGTCCCGGAGATATCGTGCTCAGATCAAACGTGTCCTCCCGAAAGGACGAAAAGCTTGTGCCTGGCGAAGTAATGGCTAAGTTGAACCCCTATTACTTCGACGTTCGCCATAACCCTCCGCCGGTGCAGGTAGCCGAAAAGCTTTATTACCAGCCGTGCGCTTTGTGCGGTCGCCGCTCGAACGACCCCCTTTGCCGGTGCGCCAGCGGTGGGTACGCGCGTCATGGTGCGGAGCGGTAGCGTTTTCGCTTAGCAATTGAGTATCGAGGAAGAATATGACTGACCCGTCTCCCGGCCTGCGCGGCACCATCGGCCATACGTTGCCGAGCGATTTGCGTGGCCAGCTAGAGGCGGCTGTGCGCGCTGCCAGGGAGGCGGCAGAAGCGGGGGCGCAATCCGCCCTGTTCCAACTGGGCGTTGCGGAGGATGAGGCGCCCGCGCATTTGGACGAGCCGCAGCGAGCGCTTCGCCGTAGGTTACGTGCGCATGCGAGGGTGCTGGGTGACGCCTTGGGGGCGGATGGCATCCAGGGAGTGCAACGGCTGGTTTGGGAGACGGCTTACGAGCATTGGCACCGGATGCTGTTTGCCCGTTTTCTCGCCGAGCGGCACCTGCTGATTTGGGAAGGCGAGGTTTCGGTGACCTTGGACGAGTGCCACGAGCTGGCTGGCTCGTCTGGCTCGGCGCTCAGGGTCGGAAGTGGGTGGGAACTCGCAGGTCGCTTGGCTGAGCGAATGCTGCCGCAGCTCTTCCGCGCCGATTCGCCAGTGCTTGCTCTGCGATTTGCACCGGAATACCAGCAGGCTCTCGAACGCTTGCTGGCAGGTCTTCCGCGAACCGTGTTCCTGGCATCCGACAGCCTTGGCTGGGCCTACCAATTCTGGCAGGGTAAGCGCAAGGAAGAGGTGAATGCCTCACAGATGAAGGTGGGTGCTGACGAATTGCCGGCAGTGACCCAGCTCTTCACCGAGCCCTACATGGTGGAATACCTGCTTCACAACACCGTCGGCGCTTTGTGGCGCGCGAGTCATCCTGAGCTGGCCAAGCGTTTGGCGCTGCGCTACCTCGTTACCCCGAATGCGGGCGGTAGCGCGCAGCCTTCGAAGTCGACGATTGGGCGGTTCGGGAGCCTGAAGCTGATGGATCCGTGCTGCGGGTCGGGGCATTTCCTGGTGGCTGCGCTGCATTTGTTGGTGCCCATGCGGGTGTTGGCAGAGGGGCTGAGTGTTCGTAATGCCGTCGACTCGGTGTTGGCTCAGAACCTTTTCGGCGTGGAACTGGACGCGCGCTGTGTGGAGATTGCCGCCTTTGCGTTGGCGCTCGCGGCGTGGTCGTATCCCGATGAAGAGGGGTGCCCCCTAGGGTTTCGCCCTCTGCCTGAACTGAACCTGGCCTGTGCCGGACGTGCGCCGAGCCGGCGTCGTTCGGGTTCGGCGCCCTTGCGTGGCAGTCTGCTGCCAGTGCAGTTCGACTCTGCGCAATGGGAAGAGGCCCTGGCGAAAGAGGACTCGAGGGGCGCAGGGGATGCAGAGGGCGAGGAGCAGTTCATCGCCGCGCAGGGGTTTGCGCGTGCCGTCGCCTTGCTCCGGGAACGTTACGACGTCGTGGTGACTAATCCGCCCTTCTTGGGCCGCGGGCGGATGTGTGACGCGCTGCGTGAGTTTGTCGAGGCGCAGTTCTACGACGCGCGGCACGACCTGGGAGCGGTGTTTCTGGAGTATTGCCTCAAACTCGCCAAACCAGAAGGCCGAGTCGGTTGTGTGCTGCAGCAGTCCTGGCTGTTCGCTGGCAGCTATGGGGCGCACCGTCGCGCCATCCTCCAGCAGGCGGCACTGCGGAGTGTCGCCAATCTAGGCGAGGGGGCATTCCGTAGCGTGGACGCGGCAGGGGCGTTCCCGTCGCTGCTGGTGTTCGAGCGTCTCGTACCGGAAGTGGATAGCCACATCGCCGTTGTCGATGTCGCGATACATCGCACAGCGGAGGAGAAGGCTGCGGCCCTGGGGGCAGCCGTGCCCGATGCGCTTGCTTTCGCGCAGGTCAGCGGAAGCCCCGACTATCTGATTGCCCTGACCCAGGGTGGAAGCCTGCCGCCGCTCTCCGAGTTCGCCACGCCCTATGTGGGCTTGCAGACGAGCGACTACCCTCGTTACTGCCGCTTCTTCTGGGAACTTCCGTTGCGAACGCCGGATTGGGAGTACATGCAGGAGTCTCCGGAAGAGACCGGCAAGCTTACGGGTTTGAGTTCGCTGTTCTACTGGCAGCAGGGCAGCGGAGACCTGATGAGCAGCGGCCTCGCCTACATCCGTGGCCAGGCAGCGTGGGGTAAGAAGGGTGTGGCGGTGAGCCGGATGCGGCAGTTGGAAGCCGGCCCGTATCTCGGTAACTTCTATAACCAGACCACGGCTGCCATCATTCCCCGCGATGAGTCGCTACTGCCCGCAGTGATGGCGTTTTGCTCTTCGGACGAATACACCGAGGCGGTGCACGAAATCGACAGGCGAATCTGCGTGGCCAATGCAGCGCTGGGACGGGTGGGCTTTGACCTGCCGCGCTGGCAGGCTGAGGCCGAACGTCAATTCCCGAACGGTTTGCCAGCCACTTAGAAGCTCTAACAAAATGATGAAATGGGCTGTTCACCCTTGATTTCATTTGTTAACCTCTGCCTTGTTTGTCGAGGCAGAGGAGATGGCGAAACCGATACTGGATGACGAATTGTGGGCGTTGATCGAGCCGCTGTTGCCGCCACCGAAGCCGCGCCGGGAACGGTATCCCGGACGCAAGCCACTGGACGACCGCAAGGTGCTCACCGGCATCCTCTTCGTGCTGCAGTCGGGCATTCCTTGGGAGATGCTCCCCAAGGAGATGGGCTGCGGCTCAGGGATGAGCTGCTGGCGACGACTACGGAAGTGGCAGGAGGCCGGCGTGTGGGACCGCCTGCACGAAGTGCTGCTTGCACGGTTGCGCGCTGCCGGCCGCCTCGATTGGTCTCGCGCCATCGTCGATTCCTCGTCCATACGCGCTGTGGGGGCCGGTCAAAAACAGGACCGAACCCCACCGATCGCGCTCGTCCAGGCTCCAAGCACCATCTCATCACCGAAGCGCAAGGCATCCCGCTGGCGGTGATCCTCACCGGTGCCAACCGCAACGACGTCACCCAGCTTCTCCCTTTGGTCGAGGCGATCCCGCCGATCCGTGGCAAGCGCGGCCGACCGCTGTCGAAACCCCGACTCGTGCAGGCCGATCGCGGCTACGACCACGACAAGTACCGCCGACCGCTCCACGCTGCAGGCATCACCACCCAGATCGCCCGCCGGGGCCAACCGCATGGCAGCGGTCTGGGCAAGACCCGTTGGGTTGTGGAACGCACCTTGGGTTGGCTGCACAACTTTCGGCGATTGCGCATCCGTTTCGAGCGGCTGGCCATCATCCACGAAGCCTTTCTCGAGATAGCCTGCTGCATCATCTGCTGGCGGCAATTGCGAAAGGCATAGCATGCATTTTGTTAGCGCTTCTTATACCGAAGACCCGACGCAGTGGCTGTTCCATGGTCACCCGGCCGCCTCGTCAGACCCGCTTCAGGTCGCAGTGGCACGCCTCCTCGGCTATCGGTGGCCTACTGAACGCGATGACAGTCTTGAGCTGAGCGATGCCACGCGGAACTGGACGGAGAGGTGCAGGCACCTTGTGGGTCACGCCGACGACGACGGCCTTGTCTGCCTGCCCGCTGTGCGCGGTGAAAAGCCCGCCCACGAGCGCCTGCTGGCACTCCTCATCGACGCCTGGGAAACCGTCACCCCCGGCAGTTGGAAAGCCTCCACCCTCGACCGCCTGCTGGCCGAGGCTGACTGCGCCGGCAAGAGTCTGGAGGTGTGGTTGCGCGAGAAGTTCTTCGAACAGCACGCCAAGCGCTTCCAACACCGCCCCTTCATCTGGCATGTGTGGGACGGCCTCAAGGACGGCTTCGGCGCGCTGGTCAATTACCACAAGCTCGACGCCCGCAACCTGGAGCGCCTCATCCATACCTACCTGGGCGACTGGATTCGCATCCAGGAGGCGGGTGTGGCCAGCGGCCTCGACGGGGCCCCGCAGCGGCTGGCCGCCGCGCAGGCGCTGAAGAAAAAGCTCGAAGCCATCCTCGAAGGCGAAGCGCCCTACGACATTTTCGTGCGCTGGAAACTGCTTGCCGAGCAGCCCATCGGCTGGAACCCCGACCTCAAAGACGGCGTGCGCCTCAACATCCGCCCCTGGATGACCGCCAGCGTGCTGCGCCACAACAAGGGCCCGAAGCTCAACATCAAGTGGGACAAAGACCGCGGCAAGGACGTGGAGAGCGCGCCGCGGTTCGCGGTGTTCAAGGGTGACCGCATCAATGACCATCATCTGACGGTTGCCGAGAAGAAAGCAGCACGGGAGGCATACGGTGGCTGACTATGAAGGGATGCGTTGGGTCAAGTGTGACTTTCAGGTTCAAACCCCTGAGGACGGTGCGCACTGGGGTGATGGGGATACTCGACTAGGGGACCCACGGCGCCCCTTGCGCACACCAGCGCCAGATGCAAATGGCGTGGTAGGGCCAGCGAGACCTGACGAGCAGAGATTGCAGGAGGTGGCTCGTGCATATTTGAGACGTTGCCACGAAGTTGGCCTGGAGCTGATTGGTGTCACCGACCACAATTTTTCTCAGAAAACTGACCCGCGAGACTGGTTCCTCACGCATTTGGTGGAACAGAACAAGTCGGTTGCAGCCGAGCTAGGACGTGAGCCTCTGTACATCTTGCCGGGCTTCGAAGTTGATGTCGGCTACCACGTGCTGTGTCTATTCGAGCCGGCGAAGAAGGTGAGTCACGTCTGGCGGGTTAACAAGCTGCTGTGCAAGCTGGGGCTGGATGAAAACGAGAGATTTCGCCAGGGACGTCCAATGCCCTTGCGGAGAAATGGTGCCAATGTCAGCTTAAAGGAGCTGATTGAATTGGTGCAGGGCGAGCACAACGGAATAGTCATCGCTGCTCACGCGGATCAAAACGATGGCATCCTCAGTGACTCGCGCCATATTGAGGACTACAAGAATCAGAAGTTGTTGGCGCTGGAGGTCACCTCAAACCCGCCGTCGAAGCGCATCCTCGACATCTTAGAAGGGCGCGATAAGGCGTGGGCGCGGTCGGCATGCCACCCAGCTTATGTGATGTCGTCGGACGCCAAGTCCCTTAGGTGCGACAAAAACGGCGCTCCAGGCCCGAATGCGATTGGCTACCGCCACACGTGGCTGAAGATGTCTAAGCCATCTGTCGAGGCCCTTCGCCAAGCGTTTCTGGACCCGCAATCTCGTATTCGGCTCATGGGCGAATGCCCGAGCGATGCCCTCACGCATCCCCGCATCACCAAGGTAGAGGTCAAGGGTGCCAGATTCCTCGACGACCAGGAGGTGTACTTCTCTGAGAGCTTCAATTGTGTCATCGGGGGACGGGGTAGCGGCAAGTCGTCACTGTTGGAATACATCCGCTTTGCGATTGGTTATGAGGACCCCGCAGCAAAGTCGGACGAAGACGACCATGCATTGCAGCGCAAGCGAAAGGTGCTGAGGGAATCGCTGACAGTCGGCTCCCAGGTTCGGGTGACCTTCGAAGTTGGCAATGGTGTGTCGGACACTCTTGTGTATGAACCCGGGCGCGCAGTGGGGCCAGAGCGCTGGCTCGACGGTCGCGAAGTGGCAGACCTAAAGACAGTCTTGCGGCAGCTGCAACTGCAGTTCTTCAGCCAGGGGGAACTCAGCCGGATGACTAGCGGTTCGCAGGGGCAAGCTCAGGTGCTTTCGCTGATCGATGCGGCGGTGGGCGCCCCCCTGCTGCAGCTAAATGCGCGTGAGCGCGAACTCAAGGCGAGGTTGAAGACCCTGTTTCAGAGCATGCGGGACGCCGCCCGCATTCAGTCGGAACTGGATGAGGCGAAACAGGAATCCGTCGAATTGGAGCGCCAGCTAAAGGCTCGCGAGGCGGTCAAAGATGACTCTGCGCAGAGCCAGCTTGCTCTTGAGGCGCGAAGGCATTTGACGCGGTTGCAGGAAGATGATGCGCCTATTGTTGGAACCATAGAGCAAGTATTGGCTGACCTAGCTGACGCGCCAGTCGCGTTGCCTGCCACGGCGAGTCAATGGCCGAATGCTGAGTGGTTTCAGACAACAGCATCTCAGTTAGAGGAAGGACGAGCGCAACTCGCCGCATTAATCGGACAGGCCTTGAGTGACTATCGGCAAGCCAAGGCAAGCGTTTTGTGCGGAGATGGCGCGAGAGCGACTCTTATCGCAATCAACGCAGTCCAAGAACGTTTCAGGGAGGCCTGCACTGCACGGGGTATTCGTGAAGATGATATTGCGCGTATGCAGGAGCTTGAGGAAAAACGACAGGCGAAGCTTCGCTTGGTCGAAGAGCTTCAGAAGCGTCTGGCGGACGTGCAGAAGGAGGCTAATAAGTTTCCTGTGGTTCTCGGTGAACTGCACCAAGTTTGGAGGGCACAGTTCGATGCCCGGTGCACGACAGCCTCCGACATTCAGGCGTCTGTAGCATCGCAAACAGTGCGGTTAACAACCGCATACATGGGAGACGAGTCTTCTTTTAGGGCTGCTTGGGGACGTCTCGCACCGCCCGACAAACGTGGGAAGCTCGCTAAGCGCTGGGACGACATCGGAGAAGACCTCTTCCGCAGGTGGCAACAGCGGGCAGATGCTTCTGCATGGGAGACCATTGAGCTTGCTCGATTGGAGCCTACGCTGCTCGATACGGCCTTTCGCGAAAATCTCCATGTGCCGCTGCTGGCTCACCTTGGCAGCGAAGACGTGCGTCCGATATGGGAGGACGTACGCGTCTCACGTGTGAGTGATGGCATCGACGTCGAACTGCTGCGTGAGGATGGGTCCGTGGCCGGTGCGATGAGTGGTGCGCTGTCAGAAGGCCAACGCAACACGGTCTTGCTGAACATGATGCTCGCACGTGGTGAGGGCCCCATTGTGATTGACCAACCCGAGGACGAGTTGGACTCGAGCTTCATCTATCGGACGTTGGTCCGGGACCTTCGGGCCGCAAAGACCAAGCGCCAACTGATTGTCGCGACACATAACGCGAACCTACCGGTAAATGCAGATGCCGAGCAAATTCTTGCGCTCGAAGCACGCGATGGTCGTGGCAAGCCACGCGCAAAAGGTGGGCTGGACCGCGGTGACGTAGCTCAGGCAGTGCTAGATATCATGGAGGGCTCTGAGCAGGCCTTCAAGCGGCGCAGCGAGAAATATCACTTCTAACGGTTGCGTCGAAGAAAGGAAATCGAAGACAGAAATGAGCAAGAAAATTACCGGGGCTGAGTATCCCCTTTCAAAGATATTCAGTTCAGATTTCGACTATGCGATTCCCACGTACCAACGGCCCTATGCTTGGACGCATGTTCAGGCAGGGGAACTGTTTTCGGACCTGCACGACTTCTTCCTCAACGAGCCAGACGACACCTACTTTCTCGGCAGCATCGTCCTCATCAAGGAGGAGGGACGCCCACATTCAGAGGTGATTGATGGGCAGCAGCGGCTGACCACCCTAACCATTTTGTTAGCGGCGCTGACCTCGCAGTTCTCAGGCGAGCTGCGAAGCGATTTTGAAAGCTACTTGCGCGAGCCGGGGCGGGCGTCGCAGGGCTTGATGCCTAAGCCCCGCCTGGCTTTGCGTGAGCGTGACCGCCAGTTTTTTGCGGATTACGTCCAGGGCCTGAAGCTATCCGATCTGGTTGCACTCGACCCCGCTCAACTAGACAACGAGTCGAAGCGAAACATCCGCCGAAACGCGCTGACGATGCTCGAGCGGCTGGATGCAGCCTTCGGTAGTGATGAACAGCGGCTGTGCGCGTTCGGTGCCTTCCTGGTTCAGCGCTGCTTTCTGGTCGCTGTTTCCACTCCCAGCCAGCAGTCCGCGTTTCGGGTGTTCTCGGTTCTCAACAGCCGGGGCCTGGATTTGTTGCCAACCGACATTATCAAGTCGGACGTTATCGGCAAAATTCCTTCCTCGAAGCAGGATGAGTTCAACGACATCTGGGAGGAGCTGGAGGTCGAGACTGGCCGCGACGGTTTCGCCGAGGTGTTTGCCCACATCCGAATGATTTACGCCAAGGAGAAGGCTCGCAAAGCGTTACTCGACGAGTTCCGCGACAAGGTGCTGCCGAAGGCAGAGACGGCTGAGGTTCTCATTTCCAGCATCATCGAGCCCTACACAGATGCCTACCTCATCGCCAAGCACATGCGATACACCTCGACGTCGAATGCGGAGGACGTCAATGTGCTGCTGGGCTGGTTGAACCGTATCGACAACTCAGATTGGTTGCCGCCCGCGATGCGCTTTCTTGCCGACAAGGGAAGCGACGCTGGGTATGTGTTGTGGTTCTTCCGCAAGCTCGAACGCTTGGCGGCCTACATGCATGTGTGCGGGTTGGATGTGAATCAGCGTATCGAACGCTATGCCGAAGTGCTGAGGGAACTGGAGGGTGAGCACTCGTTGGCCGCACCAGTGACGAGTCTCGAATTGAAGGATAGTGAGTGCAGGCGCATGATTTCTGTCCTCGACGGCCCGGTCTATGAGATGAGCGCACGGCGCCGCAACTATCTCATCCTGCGTTTGGATTCCTTCGTATCAGACAATGCGGCTCGGTACGACGACCGCCTTCTCACCATCGAGCACGTCTTGCCACAAACGGTAGCAGCGAATTCGCAGTGGGCCGGATGGTGGGGGGACGGCGAAGAGCGTGTGGAGTGGGTGCATCGCCTGGCTAACCTCGTGCCGCTGAACCAAAGGCGAAATTCGGCCGCCCAGAACTATGACTTCGAGCGCAAGAAGGTCGCGTATTTTGCGGGACGCAGCGGAGTGTCGTCTTTTGCGCTCACGACACAGGTTCTTCATCAATCGACTTGGCGGCCCGAGGACGTGAAGCGGCGGCAGCAAGCATTGCTGGCGCTGTTGCAGGACAAGTGGGCGCTTTGTTGATGCAGTGACCGTGCGCCGTGCGGATGACGCTTAGAAAATTCAATACGTGCTGAATTTGCCGTCTACGCCACGTTAACTTTCACACTTTGGCACGTTGGGACCACGTTAGAGCCGAGTTCCAACTGCATTGGCTTGCGGGAAAGGGTTGATGAATCTTCGCGAAGCGGTTTCACGGGCACTGAAGGAAGCTGGCAAGTTCAATAGGTCGGTTCAGGCTCAGCCTGAGGCGATTCTTTGGACGGATGCCGAGCGTCAATGGGAGCCTGTAGTTAGGGCTTTGCAGGCTTCGGGGCGGTCGGTTCTGAGGCTTGGAGATTATGCGCCCGAGGTGCTTCAAGGTCCGGCCATCTGGCTGAAATGTGCTTTGGCCGGCAAGCTCGATGGTGTGGCGCTGGATGGCGTGCCGGTGGTGTACCTGCCGGGCGTCTCGCGGGCCGACCTCCGTGCTATTGAGTCCTGCCCACGACACCTCCAACCCCTCGCTGAGTTGCAATATCGCGGTGTGTTCTGGACCCAGGTCAATGCCAAGGACTGGACGCTGAACGCTTTCCTGACGTCGAAGAACGGTAGTTTGGGATTAGACGTCGCTCAAGACCAAGCGACACAGAAGGCTTTGCTACGCGCCCTGTCGTCGGGCGAGCTCATGGGCAAGGCGGTCGAGGAACTGCGAGGTCGACTGATTGACGCGGCCTGGCTGGACAGCTTGCTGGCACCGAATCCGACGCGGGACATCCTTGTCTGGATGAACGATGCCAAGGCCACCGAAGATGCCTGGAAGGGGGGGCGCTGGGAGGTGTTCGTCAGCCGTTGCCGCAAGGACTTCGGCTTCGACCCGGCCAAGGATGGCGAGCTGACCGCGGCAGAGAAGCTGGCAGCCAGGGCGGGCTCGTGGGGTGCGGTCTGGGAGTTCTACAAGGACGCCTATTCGAGCTTCCCAGCGGTCGTCGAGCTGCTCTCGAGAGTTCAGTACAGCATGGGCGACCTGTTCGCTGACACCTCGGCCTACCCCAAGGCGAACGACGAAGGTGAGTCTGACCTGCGCTACCGGCTCAATGCATTGAGCGCGATGACGGCGGTTCAGGCGCGCGCTGCGATTCTGGATGCGGAGAAGCAGCATGGCGAGCGCCGTTCATGGCTATGGGCTCAGATGGGGAAGGCACCGCTCGCGCGCGCGCTCGGGCATCTCGCGTTCGTAGCGCAACACTCCCAGGCGGCTGCGTTCGGAAATTCGCTGGAGGTGCTGGCGGAGCGCTACCGAGAAGAGGCTTGGCGGGTCGATGCTGAAGCGCTGCAGGCTTTGGCTCAAGCGCATACCAAGGCGGACCAGGATGCTGTAACGGCCGCATTGCGCGCGGTATATCTGCCTTGGTTGGAAGCCTCGAGTGTCGCGTTCCAGAAGGCAGTGGTCGAGTCTGGTGGGCTCAATCCGGGCGGCGTCTCGAAAGTGAGTGACCCCGGGGGCACGTGCGTGGTGTTTGTTGACGGTTTGCGCTTCGACGTTGCACAGATGCTGGCGAGTCGTTTGGGGGCGCTGGGGCAGGTCACGCTGAATTCGGGCTGGACTTCGCTGCCCTCGGTCACCGCATCGGGCAAGGCCTGGGTGTCCCCCGTTGCGAGTCTGATTGCAGGTAAGGCGGACGATGCGGATTTCGAGCCCAACGTTGCCGCAACCATGAAGCCGCTGAACACGTACAACTTCCGCAAGCTGCTGGCAGACGCGGGATACGAGCCGCTGTCCGGTAGCGCGACAGGCGACCCGACGGGCAAGGCTTGGGTGGAGTGCGGCGACCTCGACCACTTCGGGCATGAGCATGGCCTGCGCCTAGCTCGCGACATCGACGGCCAACTGGCCGAGATTGTCGAACGCATGCAGGCGCTGGCCGATGCAGGCTGGCGGCGGTTTCGCATCGTGACCGACCACGGCTGGCTGCTGGTGCCAGGGGGCATGCCCAAGGCGGAGTTGGCCAAGTCGCAGGCCGAGACCCGCTGGGGGCGCTGCGCGGTGTTGAAGGACAGTGCGACGGCGACGCCGCTGACCTTTGGCTGGGATTGGTGCCCGCAGGTGCAGATTGCCTTTGCGCCCGGCATTGCGAGCTTTGTGGCCGGCGCCGAGTACGCCCATGGCGGACTGAGCTTGCAGGAATGCCTGGTGCCCGAGTTGACGCTCGAACTGGAGGGCGGGGCGCCGGAGACCAACGTCTCTATCTCCAAGCTCGCCTGGCGCGGACTGCGCTGCAACGTCGAGGTGTTACCGCCGTTACCCGGATTGAAGGTGGACATCCGCACAAAGGCTGCAGCGGAAGATTCCTCCATCGCTGCGGCGGTCAAGGACCTGGTTGAGGGGAAGGCTTCGCTGGCGGTGGCGGACGACTCGAATGAGGGGGCCGCGGCGGTGCTGGTGGTGCTCGACAGCCAGGGTAAGTTGCTGGCCAAGATGAACACGACGGTCGGCGAGTAGGTCGCCCGCGAGACGAACACGTACAGAGCGGAACAAGAACAGAGCGTGCAGAACACGATGAATCTCGATGACCTCGACCGCAAGGCGGCTTCCGCCTTCGATGGCTTTATCGTCCGTAAGGACCTGGTGCGAACCTTCAGCCGCCAGTTTCCCGTGCCGACCTATGTCGTCGAGTTTCTACTCGGCCGCTACTGCGCGACAACCGACGAGGCTGAGATTCAGGAAGGCCTGGAAATCGTTCAGCGACAGCTCCAGTCGCGCACGGTGAAGGCCGGCGAAGAGGAGCTCTTCAAGGCGCGCGCGCGCGAGACGGGTGCGGTGAAAATCATCGACATCATCACTGCGCGACTTGATGCGAAGAGCGACTCGTATGTTGCGTCCTTGCCCAGCTTGAGGCTGAACGACGTGCGTATCTCGCCCGAGCTCATCAAGGAGCACGAGCGCATGCTCACTGGTGGCTTCTACGCCGAAATCACGCTCGGCTACGATGCGGCAATTGCCCAGGAAAAGGGCGGGCGACCGTTCGGCATCGACGCGCTGCGTGCGATTCAACTCTCCAAGCGGGATGTGCTGACCTCTCTTGCCGAGGGACGCAAAGAGCTGACCACGGCCGAGTGGCGCGACTTCCTGCTACGCAGCGTTGGCTTCGAGCCCGATGGGCTGAACGACCGTGCGAAGGATGCGTTGCTGCTGCGCATGGTTCCTTTCGTCGAGCGCAACTACAACCTGGTGGAACTCGGGCCGCGCGGCACCGGCAAGTCGCACCTATTCCAGCAGGTGTCGCCTTATGCCCACCTGATTTCCGGCGGCAAGGCGACTGTGGCGCGGATGTTCGTGAATAACTCGAACGGGCAGCGCGGCTTGGTCTGCCAGTACGACGTGGTCTGCTTCGATGAGGTGTCAGGCGTGTCCTTCGACCAGAAGGATGGCGTCAACATCATGAAGGGCTACATGGAGTCGGGCGAATTCTCGCGCGGTAAGGAGAGCATCCGTGCCGATGGCTCCATCGTGCTGGTCGGCAACTTCGACGTAGACGTCGAGCATCAACAGCGCATCGGTCATCTGCTCGGCCCGCTGCCTCCCGAGATGCGTGACGACACCGCCTTCATGGACCGGATTCACGGCTTCCTGCCTGGGTGGGACGTGCCGAAGATGAACCCGGCGTTGTTTACCCAGCACTTTGGCTTGGTGAGCGACTTTCTGTCCGAGTGCTTCACGCAACTGCGCAACCAGAGCCGGGTGTCGACGATGCAGGGCAGGGTGTTCCTCGGTGGCGCCTTGTCCGGCCGGGACATCAATGCGGTAAACAAGACTGTGAGCGGCTTGCTGAAGCTGCTGCATCCGGACGCAGAGGAAGCGGTCAGCGATGAGGACCTCGAGTGGGCGGTGCGACTGGCGCTCGAGGTACGTCGACGGGTGAAGGAGCAGCAAAAGCGCATCGGCGCGGCCGAATTCCGCAACACCCACTTTAGCTACACCCTGGGCGCAGAAGGGGTGGAGAAGTTCGTGACCACACCGGAGCTGCGCAGCCAGGAGGGCATCGGCGATGAACCGCTGGAGTCGGGCCAAATCTGGACGCTCAGTCCCGGTGGTGCGGACGAGCACCCGGGCCTGTTCCGGCTGGAGGTGACCGAGGGCCCTGGAAGCGGTGTTCGCGTGCTGAATAAGCCCGTGCCGCCAGCGTTTCAGGAGTCCGTGCGCTGCGCGGAGCAGAACCTCTACACCCGCGCAGCGCAGTTGGTCGGCGACCGTGACCCGCGCTCGCACGAGTTCTCGGTGCAGCTTCGGGGGTTCGACGCAGCCAAGAGTGGGGCCAAGACCGGAGTCGCCTGCCTGATTGCCTTGTCGAGCGCCTTGCTGAGGAAGTCGGTCCGCGGTGGATTGATTGTGGTTGGTGAGGTGACCATCGGGGGCACCATCGAGCCCGTTCACAACGCTGTGACCATCGCCGAGATGGCGGTCGAGAAGGGCGCCAAATCGCTGCTCATGCCAGTTAGCTGCCGGCGGCAGTTGTTCGACCTGTCGGATGATATGGCGACCAAGCTGGACATCGAGTTCTACCAGGATGCGCGGGATGCGCTGTTGAAGGCACTGGTGGATTGATGGCAGCGAAAAATGACTGGCAGTCCGACGAAGGGCGCATAGAGGCCTACCTGCAGGGGTTGGATGTTGCAGCACTGCGCAAGCTCATCGTCGAAGCATCCTGGCGTGATGACGCCCTGCGCCAAAAGTTGTTGATGGCAGCGACCGTGGCGGATAGCACCGGTCTTTCCGACTTGCGTAAGGTGGTCAAGCAGGCCACCCGCACGAACGGCTTCATTGAGTATCGGGAAGCTGGAGCTTACGCAATCCGATTGGAAGACCTCGGGGAACTGCTGTCACAGCGCATTGCGGACGGCCAGGAGGAACTCATCGAGGTCATCGAGGAAGCCATCGCGCTCGCGGAAGAGGCCTTGCAGCACATCGACGATTCCGGCGGCGAGGTGATGCCGGCGGTTGTTGAACTGCGAAGAGTGCATCTGGCGGCCTGTAACGCCCTGCATCCCGACCCCGTTGCGCTGGCCGAGCGCCTGTACGGTTTCCAGATGAATGGTCAATGGGACACCTTTCATGAGGTGCTCCCCGACTACGCCGAGGCGCTGGGCGAGGAAGGGCTGGCCGCATATCGGCAGCGGGTCGAGCGCGACTGGCTGGCCCTGCCGACCCTGGGTCCCGAGCACTATCGTAGCGACTGGAGCACGCGACGCTTCCAGGTGGAGTCGGCGATGAAGGATATTGCTCGCTGCACGGATGACTTCGAGTTGCTGGTCGCCATCCAGGCGAAGAATCTGTCGTCCCCGTCGTGCTTCCTGACGCTGGTCGGATTGTTTCGTGACCGAGGCCGTAAGGAGGAGGCGCTGTGCTGGGTGGAGCAGGGGATTGCGGCGTTTCCGAATGAGCGCAATGACGACCTGCTGAGCCTTGCCATCGAGCTGCAGCTGGCGCTTGGGCGGCATGCGGAGGTAGAGCGACTCGCCTGGCAGCGCTTCGAGCAGGCCCCTGGCTGCGGTTCATTCTTCAAGTTGATGGAAGTCGCCGGTCTGATTGGCTGCGAGGCCGCGCTGCGCAAGCGGGCGCTCGATTTCCTGTGGCAGAAGGTCGCGGAGGAAGAAGCCGCCGATAGCCGCGTTCGCCGCAGTCCATGGGACAAACCCTGCCGGGGCGACATCGTGTCCATCTTTCTGCGCGAGGGTGAGGCCGAGACCATGTGGGATGCATTCAGCGGGGGCAAGGTCGATGTTGGCCTGTGGGAGTCGGTGGCCGAAGCGCGGGGCACGACGCACCACGAGGAGGCAATCGCGCTCTACAAGCGCCTGCTGCCGCATCGGGTTGAAGGCGGCTCGCGCGGTTCCCACTACGGGGAGGCCTTTGCAATCGTCAAGAAGATCCGCGCACTGCGGGTGGCGCACCAGCAGTTGGGCATGTTCGGCGACGAACTGGCGGAAATCCGGCTGGAGTGGAAGCGCAAGCGGAACTTCATGAAGCTGCTGGACGCGCTGTGACCCCCGAACTGCTCGAGTTGCGCCTGCCGTTGTAATTGCTGGTAGTGAGGAAACAGGGAGGTTGGATGTCGCGAAAATCCGTCGTGAAGGCCTACACCCTTCGCATCGAGCTCCAGGAGGTTGAACCGCTTATCTGGCGGCGACTGCTTGTCGATGGCGATACGACGCTGGGCAAGCTTCATCACTACGTTCAAGCCGCAATGGGCTGGACGGACGCGCATCTGCATGAGTTCGAGATTGGCGGCAAGACCTATGCAACTCCGCATCCCGAAGACGACCCGGAGCGGGAAATCCTCGATGAGCGCCGAGTCAGACTGGACCGCGTAGTGACAGTCGGAGACCATTTCTCCTATCTCTACGATTTTGGCGATAGCTGGCAGCATCGCGTTGTGGTCGAGCGTGTTGAGTCGCTTGACGGCGAGCAGCGGGGCTACGCCTATGTGTCGGCGGGCGAGAGAGCCTGTCCGCCTGAGGATGTGGGCGGTGTAGCGGCTTACATGGACTTCATGGAGCAGATTTCACAGCGGCCGGTGGATGATGAAGGTCGTCGGCT
Source organism: Thauera sp. K11 (assembly GCF_002354895.1). Classification (NCBI taxonomy): domain Bacteria; kingdom Pseudomonadati; phylum Pseudomonadota; class Betaproteobacteria; order Rhodocyclales; family Zoogloeaceae; genus Thauera; species Thauera sinica. The sequence continues at coordinate 2,818,517 of NZ_CP023439.1, read as the reverse complement.
GCTTCGATGGGCTGGTGAGGATTTCGACCCGGCGCGCTTTGACCGGCATGCTGCCAATGCGGCCTTGCTGCGGATGGCCTGGAATCGGTGGGGGTGAGGCTGGTCAGGTGATGACTGTGAAGGGCAGCGGTTACGCCTCAGACAGGGACAAACTTGGTTGCGCTGGATCGCGTTCGCAAGCGCCGTCCGACATCGATGTTTGGAGCCACTTCGTCAGTCAGGAATGCGTACCAGTCATCCGCTGTCATCGTCTCTGGGGATTCGGCGCGCAGACGAAAAAAGGGGAGCCCAACGAGACCGAAAATCGCGTTCTTCATCTCATCACGGGACTTGATCTCGGGCCGATCGTGATATGAACTATCGAGTTCGAACGCGGCAACGGGGTCTCCTTCATCCGGCACGACCAGCACTGCATCGACTCTGCAGTTCTTAGCGTAGGCCCAGGTCGACTTGCCGACGAGTTCGCGCAGACGACTGAACTCGATCATCTGGTCAAGTGGATAATTCGGCAGCGCAAGTAGCGCGGGAAATCTCAATGACAAGGCCTTGAGAAACGACCTCTCCTGGCTACTCCTGAAAACCGATCGTCGGATTCCCATTGCGTCGGACGCGTTCGGATCACCGAAGCGCATGAGCGTGCTACTGACGACGCGTCGCACCTCGATAACGGGCTCGGAAAGGGCCTTGGCTGGTTCCTGCTGCTTTCGATTGCGATGTTGGCGTCGTGCGGGCCAACGTCGATCCTCATCGCGAAGTGTCCTCGCGATAGCGTGCAGCGAGTTTGAACTCAAACGCTCTGCCAGGCTGAGGACCGTCGAGTAAGGAGCGGATATCTCTGTCCCGAGAAGGAGCCGTTCGTACTCCCTCAGCAGCTCTTCGGCGGCTTGCGGTGCTTCCAGGAGGAGACACAAGGCCTCGCCGGCAAGGGCCTTCAAGTAGTCGTCGTTCTCCCGGAAAGCCTGAACCTCACCGTCGAGAAACACAGTGACAAAGGCGGCGTGCTCGCGCCGATGCAGATGCCCACGCAACGTCCGAATGACGCTTGCCTTATCCCTTAACTGCACGAAGTCTCGTCGTCTAAGTCGTCAGAATCGAGTGGCAATGGTACGTGTCGGCGCGCCCATTGTCACTCATAGAGCGTCGCCTCATAGTGGCCTCACCCCTAGCATCAGTCGAAAATTCATTTCCGACTGCGTGTGGCTACCTCAGACCCCAGGGTTCTCTTCGGTAAGCGCCTTGCCGAGCTTCGCCGAAGCCGCGGTTGGTCGCAGGAATACCTCGCGCTTGAGAGCGGTCTCGCGCGAAGTTACCTCGGGGGCGTCGAGCGCGGGCAAAGAAACGTCGCGCTTCTGAACATCGTTCGGCTGGCGCAGGCGCTGGGACTCCCTCCTTCAAAATTGCTCGAGTTCGACGATCGGAACGCCGTGGCTGCTGAGTCGGTCGCGAGCTAGAAGTCGGTCAACTCACCGCGCTCCGAGTCAAGACCAGTCGGTACGGGGGGCCGCGTTCTGTGGCCTTGTGTCGCTCGTCATCATCAACTTTGCAAGTACAAGCTCGTGGCCAAGATGAACTCGTGCCCCAAGTTGTCGCTGACGAACCGAGGATCGACCTCGGCGCCGGGCATGTTCGAACCGGCCGTGTGACGAAGCCAGTGCGCGGAGGCAGTGCTAAGGATGTTTGTGCGCGATCTGAGTTCGTCATCAAGAGCCTCCCCTCGCTTCGCAACACGCTCGAAGACCTCTTGCACGATTTTATGCACCGCCCTGCGCGTCAAGGCTCGACGCTACCCGCCTACTGGAGGGAGGAAGCGAGTCGCCTGGCCAGATAGGTTAGGGTGTCAATCCACACTCCCGACGGTAGGGCTCCGACTCCACGATCAGTTCGTCAAGTACATGAAGGCTCTCGTGTTCCCCGGCTCAACGCCAGCCCAGCCAACTTGGGCGGATCGGCAGGGGCTCGCTCGACGGCTGGCGCACCGGCGTGCTCGCATGCGCGAGCGGAAAGGGATGGGGGACGAACTTGCCCAGTGCCTCGCGCTGGCTGGGGGTCAGGCGCCGGTCGCCCGTGGATTGCGTGCTGATCATGGTGATGCTCCTCGCCCCCTGTTGAGCCGGCGTGACCGGCCTCGCGGGGGCGAAGAGGCGGTGACGCTTTAGCCGGTATTTTTCATCCGCCCCGGCAAGTTGTCGTTAATGCCGGCGGTTGGGCGCTGGGCGCCCGTGAGGTGCTGCAAAAAGCAAAAGACCCGATGGCCATGCAGGCTCAGCGGGTCTTGTGTGGCCGCTTTAGCTGCATTTATTAGGCGCCCGCAAGCTGTGTTCTCAAATCGGCGCGATGGATTGATTAAAACGGAGGCGGGCGTGGGCTGTCAACCCAGGGGTGGATCGGCGGGATCCAGTGCTTCGTCTTCGTGCTGTGGGCCATCAACGTACAACCACGCCCCCGGGCCGATGAACATAGCAGGGGCGGCATCGACACACCTGGAATGACTATCCAGCGGGTTTTCTGAGCACGAGCACATCGCCGCGCTGGGTGAACTCGAGGTGCTTGAGGACGCTCATGCCGAGCAGCACATCATCATCGCGCATCCCGGGGTTCAAATGCGCCGGCGCACCCGCGAAGCGAAATGGCCCGATATCCAGGGCGTCAATTCTGGTTGCGCGAACCGTCACCGCTCCGTTGGCCGTCGAGACCGTCGACGGGGCGCCTGGGCGCAGGCCGAGGCGTTGGGCCAGGTGCGCCGGCACGGAGGTGTGCGTCGCGCCCGTGTCGAGCAGGAAGCGCACCGGCTGACCGTTGATGAGGCCGGGGGAGAAGTAATGTCCGCTGCGATTGCGGCGGAGCACCCACTCGTCGACGCCGGGCGCGACGGTCAGCGCGTGGTTGGGGTCCTCGCGCTTCATGATCGCGCCATCGAACGTCACCCAGCCGAATCCGAGGAAAGCCAGGGTCGCCAGGAAGCCCATGCGCCGTCCGAGTCTGCGGGTGGCTTGATCAGGATTGCTCATCGTTCTTCGTCAGGGATACTCGAGTGTCGTTCACTCGCCTTCGTTCGTCGGGACGTTCGAAATGTTCCGCGCCTCGATCCGGACGACAGGATAGCAAGCGTCCGTCGGTTCGTCCTCGCACGGGGTCTATTATCGCAGTTGTATAGGAACACCGATGGTGTATAAACTGACTGCATGAATACGGCTCGCACAGTGATGCCCGACAACCCCGCGCCGAGCTACCCGCTCGCCGATCTCTGCGTCCTGGCCGACTTGCCGCCCCGCACGGTGCGTTACTACGTGCAGATCGGCCTGGTCGACCGCCCGCAGGGCGAGACCCGGGCGGCCCGTTACGGGAGCAAGCATCTCGAGCAACTGCTGCTGATCAAGAAGTGGACGGCGGCAGGGGTGTCCCTCGAGCGCGTCCGCGAGTTGCTGCACGGTGGCCCGCCGCCGGTTCCCGCTCGCGAACGCGCCATCGGCAGCGTGTCGGTGTGCAGCCATCTCACCGTCGCCGAGGGCATCGAGGTGGTCATCGATCCGCAGCGGGCTGGGCTGAGTCCCGAGGCGGTGAGGCAGTTCATCCAGGGCGTGATGACTGCCTTCAAGGCGGCGCAGGGTGAAGAAGACGGTGCTTCGCCGGCGGATCCGGCGAACACGAACAAAAGCGAACGACAGGCGAGAGAATCATGATGAAGCAGCAATCGGCACGGCTTGAGACGCGCGCGGGTGAGGCAATGACGCTCAAGGGCGTGCGCTTCGAGGGCACGCTGCGCGGCACGCTTTTTGAAGCGAACCTCGAGCAGCGCTTTGCCAACCCGTTCGACCGTCATGTCGAGCTCGTGTACACCTTCCCGCTACCCTGGGCGGCCGTTTTGCTCGGGGTCGAGGTCCAGATCGGCGATCGCCGCCTGTCCGGCGCGGTGGTCGAGAAGAAGCAGGCTGAGCAGGGCTACGAGGACGCAATTGCCGAAGGCAACACCGCCATCCTGCTCGAGCAGAATTTCGATGACAGCTACACGCTGAACCTGGGCAACCTCGCACCCGGGGAGACCTGTGTGGTGCGGCTACGCTACGCCCAGGTGCTCCAGTTCGAGCAACATGGCCTGCGCCTGGTGGTGCCCACGGTAATCGCCCCGCGTTATGGCGATCCGGTGGCCGATGCCGGCTTGAAGCCGCACCAGGTGGTCGAGCATGATCTGATGGTCGTGCATCCGTTCGAGCTCAGCCTGCGCGTCGAGGGCGCCCTCGCACGCGCCCGCATCGGCTCGCCGAGCCATCCGCTGTCGATGCGCCTGGAAGGTGAGGGCGAGACGACGGCGATGGTCGTGTCGCTTGCACGCGGTGGCTGTCTTGATCGTGACTTCATCCTCGTACTCGATGAGGTCGTGCAGGATTCGCTCGCCCTGTGCGCGCAGGACACGCAGCACGCGGGCGCGGTCAGCGTGCTGGCGAGCTTCTGCCCGCGTGTGCCGGCGTCGGCCCATCCGCTCGCAGTGAAGATCCTGGTGGACTGCTCGGGCTCGATGCAGGGCGACAGCATCGCCGCCGCGCGACGTGCGCTGCAGGCCATCCTCGCCGGCCTGCGCGAGGGTGAGCGGTTCTCGCTGTCACGCTTCGGCAGCACCGTCGAGCACCGCTCGCGTGCCTTGTGGCGAACGAGCCCCGCGACCCGGTTGGCCGGGCAGCGCTGGGCGGCACAGTTGCAAGCTGACCTCGGCGGCACCGAGATGGAGAAGGCGCTGGATTCCACGCTGGCCCTGGCCGGCGCTGCAGCGGCAAACCTCGGTGCTGAGGAGGGGGCTGCGCCGATCGATCTGCTGCTCATCACCGATGGCCAGATCCACGCCATCGACCGAACGGTGGCGAAGGCGCGCGCGCTGGGTCACCGGGTGTTCGTCGTCGGTATCGGCAGCGCACCGGCCGAGGGCGTGCTGCGTCGCCTGGCCGAGGAGACCGGCGGGGCCTGTGACTTCGTCGCATCCGGAGAGGCTGTGGAACCGGCCGTGCTGCGCATGTTTGCGCGCCTGCGCTCGCAGCGCATGGCGTCCCTGGAGCTTGTGTGGCCGGCCGGTGCGAAGCCCATGTGGATGAGCGCGCTACCCGGCTCGGTGTTCGATGGTGACGCGGTGACCGTGTGGGCACGCTTTGCACAGGTGCCGGATGGGACGGTGCGTCTGGTCGGGACGCGCCCGCACGCCGTGGCGCCCGAGTCACTGGGCGAGGCCAGCCTGATTGCTGCGGAGCATGATGCGACGCTCAGCCGCATGGCAGTGGCCGCGCAGATCGAAGGCCTGCTCACCGCCGAGGGCGCCCACTCGCGTGAGGCGCTCGAACTGGCCGTCGCCTATCAGTTGGTCAGCCCGCTGACGCATCTCTTGCTCGTCGAGACGCGTGCCGGAGCCGACAAGCCGGCGGACATGCCCGATCTCGTGAAGGTGCCCTCGATGCTGCCCGCCGGCTTTGGCGGGCTCGGCAGTCTCGACTTCTGCATCGACCCCTGCATGGCGCCGCTCACCGTGAATGAGGCGCCGCAGCACTATGGCTCACCGGCTACGGTAAGCGGTGCGTATTTCGACTTCGAAGATGCCTTCGATGCGCCCGTGGTGCTGCGCTCGGGACGACGGTCGGATCGCCGCGATACGCTCAAGAAAGCAGGGAACTATGACATCCCGGCGTTCCTGCGCCGAGGCTCGAACCAGGACGCTAGGCAGCCACCCCGGGACGATCCGCGTTACTGGCGTGCCGAACCGCATTACACAGGTCTTACCCCGCTGGGCCTGACACAGTGGCTGCACAGTCACCCGCAGGCCGAATGGCCGCAAAGTTATGCTGAGCTGAGCCGAATCGGTGTCGGTCCGGCGGTGCTCGACTGGCTCAAGTTCGTGCTCGCTGAAGGGGAGGGCGAGGCCTTGGTGGTCGCGAGCTTCATCCAGGCGATGGCGCAGCGCGATCTGCACGAAGCGCTGCTGTCGGACACCGGTACGCTGGGTCGGCTCAAGGCCTTGGCGAAACGCGTGGCACCGGGCGCGACGCTGAAGGTCATGCAGGACGATCCTGCAGCCGAGCCGATCGTCGCTCGCCTGCAGGTGTTTGTAAGCACGCTCCGGGCAGAGCGCTGGCCCAACTGCGTGTTTGACCTTCGGGACGAGGTGACGGCGCTTGGTTAGCCGATTGCAGGTGTCACGCGTAGAAAAGGAATTGCGAGGAACGCCCCCATGCCTGTGAAGACCGTCCTCGACGGCAGCGCCGTACCGGTCAGGATCTGGACCGACGACATCGACGAAGGCTCGAAGGCGCAACTCGCCAACATCGCGAGCCTGCCGTTCATCCACCACCATGTCGCCGCGATGCCCGACGTGCATCTGGGCATCGGCGCGACCATCGGCTCGGTCATCGCAACCCACCAGGCCATCATCCCGGCGGCGGTGGGTGTCGATATCGGCTGTGGCATGGTCGCCGCGCGGCTGTCGCTCACCGCCAACGACATCGACGAGAGGCGGCTGAAAAAGGTGTTCGATCAGATCAGCCGCGATGTGCCGGTCGGCCGCGACCAGCATGCGGACGGCCGGGTACTGGTCGACGCAGTGCGCCCCTTCGAGCCAGGCCTCAAGGCCCTGACCGAGCGCCACCCGCAACTACTCAAGGCCTTCGGCAAGTTCTCCAAGTGGGCGAACCAGATGGGCACGCTCGGGGGCGGCAACCACTTCATCGAGGTCTGCCTGGACGAGCACGAGCGCGTCTGGGTGATGCTGCACTCGGGCAGCCGGGGCATCGGCAACGCGATCGCGACGTACTTCATCGAGCTTGCGAGAAAGGACATGGCGCGCCACATGATCCACCTGCCCGACCGTGACCTGGCCTACTTCGCCGAGGGCAGCGCACACTTCGCCGATTACGTCGAGGCGGTGCATTGGGCGCAGGAATACGCGATGGCCAACCGCCAGGCGATGCTCGATCTCGTGCTCTTGGGGCTGGCGCGCCACCTGCCGCCGTTTACGGTCACTACCGAGGCGGTGAACTGCCACCACAACTACGTCGCCCGCGAGCACCACTACGGCGCCGACGTGTGGGTGACGCGCAAGGGCGCGATCCGTGCGGGGCAGGGCGAGTTCGGCATCGTCCCTGGCAGCATGGGCGCGCGCAGCTACATCGTGCGCGGGAAGGGCAACCCGGAGAGTTTCTGTTCCAGCGCGCACGGTGCCGGCCGGCGCATGAGCCGCACGGCCGCGACCAAGCGCTTCACCGAAGCCGATCTCGCACGCCAGACCAAAGGGGTGATCTGCCGCAAGGACAAGGGCGTGGTCGACGAGATTCCCGGGGCGTACAAGGACATCGATGAAGTGATGGCCAACCAGCGCGACCTGACCGAGATCCTGCATACCTTGAAGCAGGTGGTGTGCGTGAAGGGGTAGACGTGGTGACCAAGGACGGGTGGGCTCGGCGCTTTGCGAGGTGCGCAACCCTGATTGAGCAGGCAGACGGCGTGCTGAATGCTCATCAAATGCAGCGTCTGGATGGCTGCATGGGCGATGTGTGACCTGCAGGTTCGTGGGCGCCAGGGGTCGATGAGCGCCGCCTGCATGCTGTTGAACGACCTGCGGTCCGGTGTAGAACTCCACAGAAGTTCGAGTGGCAGCGATATGCGAACGGTTAGCTTAGCCCCGGCGAATCAAGGGCACGAGGAGGTCAAGGTCAAACCGGAGCAGATCTACGAGGTCTGTGACCGACGCGCCAGCCGAAGTGCAAGCCGAGTCGATGTTCGCGCCAGCTTTGAAAGACATTAAAGCCGCTCGGTTGCGTGCCTTTCCAATGAGGCTCGCCGGTGGAAGATTCAGCCGCACCAAGAGTGATCTTATCCAGGTGCACGAGCCCCCCAGTAGCTTTGCCATCGCCGCGTTACTGAAATTCGAACGGAAATAGGCCTCGGCGACTTCAGTGGCCGTGTGAGCCCCGGCCGGTTTGCTCCCACTGGGACGCGAGCGCTTTGCGCGAACTTTCAGCGACTCTGGTGCCTCCTGCGCGTTGGTCAAGTCCGAGAGCGCCTCGTCCGCGTCACTGTAAAGAGCCGCCAGTGCGACGGCGTAGGCCTCGGGTCGGCAGATGGTCGCAGGCTTCATCACGCCGTCCAGGGACGCGGCAAAGACTCCTGGCCTTGTTTTCTGGCTGAGAAAGGACGGGAGAAGGCGAGCGATCCAGTCCCTCGGCGCTGTCTCGAGTACCAAGTCAGAAAGAATCTTCCGTTTTCCTGTTAACGCCCTCCGCAGCCCTTGCTGTTTCGCACGGGCCGCAATTATGCCGCTGGCTTGTCTCACGGGCATACTCTCGCATCTCGCCATCAGGGCCGTTGAGATGGCAGCGTACCGTTCTACGACCTCGTTCTGCGGGCCAGGCCATTCCGTTGAATCTGATGGAGCAGCCGTCCAAGAGAATCTCTGGATTCGGGAGATGTGGCGTGTGTCGAAACCCGTGGAGATCAGTGGTTGCGCATGCTTCTCGCACCATTCGACCCCAGGGATGTGGTGACTTACCCGTATGATCGGAAATCCCCAATATGCCAGGTCTTCTTGCTTGCAAGCATCGCAGATCCTGAAGGATGGCACTTTGACCCGGAGTGCTTCATAACGTAGATGGCTCTCCCGATTTTCGCCATGGGAATGGGGTGTCGCGCCGCACGTGAAGGCCTGCTGAAAGGGGGCGAGTGTGTGAAACCGTAAAAACTCCGAAACGTCCACATCGGCGACCCATGCGAGAAACTGCGCCTTGGGGACTTTGGGATCAACTACACCATCGGCGGATACGGCAGCGATCAACGACTCGAGAGAGTCGGCTTCATTCAGCACCAGGACGCGCAGTGCGTAGCTGTGTGCCAGTTCGTCGGGCAGGATGGTTGGACGCTGCAGCCATCGCGGATGTAAGGTCCTCCCGACGAGGCGGACGGCATCCTCGACAATCATTTCGGATCGCCAGTCTTGTAGAGCGTAAGCAACGGCGCCAATGATCGGATGACGGCCCCAAGCGCCCGCGCCTGTTCTTCCGAACCATCCCAGATAGATGCGATCGCGCTGACCAGCTCCTGGTTCTGTGCCACTCGGAGTGTCGAGATGGGGCTCTTCCGGCTGACCACATATGCGCATATACGCCGATAAGCTTTTGCGGTCGGAGAAACCCCTCCCGACAACACGCGGCTGACATGAGGTTGTGTCACGCCCGTCGCCAAGGCGATCTCGTCCTGATGTATGCCCATTGACCTGACGAGTCGAGAGAGTTCCTCGATGGGCAAGGTAGATTCAGTCCCGTGCATGACCACAAAATACATAAAAGTATATGCGGATGCAAGGGGAATCTATCTCTCCGTGAGCCTGCTATCGATCACCAAGGATCGATCCATTCCAAGAACCGCGTATAGAGCATGGACATGGTTATGCTTTGGTCGGGCGATCGGAGAGCGATACGGATCAACTGAGCCGTGGCGCTCTGGGCGAATTTCGGATTCGGGCATCCTTCGCAAGGAATCGGTTAGCCAACATTGCCTGGACCACTCAAGGAGTGGGGTTCCGGTTGGGCCCGCGATTGTATTTTGGCTGCCGACCTTCAGAGCCTGACGTTTGGCGAAGCGGGGGAGGGCCTTCCCGGTACCGGTGGTTTCCACAGACGCTGACTTGGGCTACGAGAACGATAATGCACGCCGACGCGCGCTCTTCAGTTAGCGGCTCTGAGGTCGCGTAGGTCGTCTAGAAGGCTTTCGATGTATTTCCGGGATTCGGGGAGGCGCTCAAGGCGTGGCTTAAATGGCAGCTTGGGCAGTCGCCGGAGGATTGCAGGCGCCTTTAGAATCTCATTGGCGGACAATTCCAGGCTCTCGGCGACGATCTGCAAGGCCGCCAGGCATTGTGCGTCGCGTCCGGACCAATCGACCCGAGGGACACGCTTGTGTTCAGCCATGCCAGTGCGTACGGATTTTCGAACTCGACTGCGCAGCCATAGTCGGTCATGGCGAAGGAGCCAACTGTATCCGATTCCAGTGGTCGCCCGGACGACTGGCATCGTTGCCTCGGGGTTCAGCGCGAGAAAGTCATCGAGGCGATCTCGCTCGATCTTTCGACGACGTTCCAAAGCGCTTGCCTTCCAGGTTGCACGCAGCGTGCTGTTGTCGTTGAGAATTCGGTCGACGGTCGACTTCGACAGGGAGGTCTGGGCGCAAACGTCACGCAGTGGGTGTCCTGCCTCCAGTAAGGAGACTACCAATCTCCTAACCGTATTGGTTACCACTCGCGGCCGGCGTGAGATATCGGCCAGACCCAGGCGCCCGATCCAGCGCATCGCGGTGTTGATGTCGACACCCTCAGCGGTGCACAACGCCCGAAGGGAACCTTGGTTCGTCCGGTAGCCGTCGGCTATACGATTCAGCGCTGAAGCGAAGTCAGTTGGGGGTAATTCGTCGTCGCGCGACGTAAGGAGGTCGGTGCAGTTGAAGGAGAGCGACAACTGACTCTCCCACCGATAAGCCGAGACAAATCTTTCCCAGTCCCCGAACAGGAATTCAATTAGCACCAAGTGGGTCAACGTCGGTATGCCGTTTCGTGGCTTCCTGATGAGCCTTAACAAACTGCTTGAACAGGACGTGGAGACGACCCGATGGAAGGGTGAGAGCGACGAGATTGGCCGGAAGTGTGCAGTCACTGCGCTAACGAAGTCGTTGGCACGGATGAAACCTGCTGGAGTCAGCAATCCCAGTTGCGTGAGGCCAAATCGATAGCATGCCTGCAGTGAAGCCTCGTTAAATCCGCCCGGCAGCGACTTGGTGAGTGTCGCGGCGCTGAGAGCAGAGAAGCGGCGAAGGATGGGTAAGGCATCAGGTGTCAGCTCCAATGCCGTTGCCCGCACATTCAGATCCTGATCACCGGGCAAGAAAAGCTGGCTCCGGCCGAGGCCATTGAGCCTCACTTCTGAGGTGAGGAGGAGTTCGTGATGAATCGGACACAGATAAGATGCAGGAAGTTGATGAATGCGATGCCAATGGGCGCGACCATCGCGATTGATATCTACGTCAGTGCAGGTCTTGCAGAAACTAAGTGGGTAATTGGCGCCAGCCGGACTTGCCGGTAAACCGAGTATGAATTTAAGGCGATTTACCGTGTTTCCTGCCATTGCAATGATCGCGCGATCAACAACGTCCTGATTGCGAAATGCCGTGAAGTAGGGAAGCACGGAGTGCTGCATCGCGAGCACCTCAGGTGTCCCGAAAACGCCGCGAGTTCGTCGGGAGAACTCGTCCAGATGGCTCGGGAAGTCATGCCGCAGTCCGGCGACTGGACTTCCAAACAAGGTGGCGCAGGTTACTTCGGCCCTTGAATCGGCGCGCAAGCGCTGCGTGGCGGTGAGCAGCGAATATAGTGTCTCTCCCTCGTACAGTGCTGGAAGCATGTCACGACGTTTTTTCAGAGCTCTCACGAAGCTCTGCGAGGCCTTCAAGCGCGTGCTGGACCAGTCCATTCTTGCGCATGTCTTCTTCCTTGAGCGTCTTTTCGAGGCGTTCGCGCTCCTTGGCAGTGTTGGCTTCGCGGGTCTCTTCTGCAGCAAACTTCGACTTGCCTGATTTCTTGCGAGGCCTCGGTTGCTTCGGGGGGTGCGTCGGTTGCCGCGCCGAAGCGGTAGCGGAAGCGCTCTCGTCGGCCGGGAAGCCCCAGATCTTTCTGTAAAACGCTGATGCGACATCCGGATAATGCGCAAACAACTCGGGTTTGCGGTAATTGAAGCCGTCGGCTAACGGCCGCAGAGCGTCGAAGTCCGTCGAGTTGTAAGCCGATTTAATATCCTCGGGGGTCACATATTCGCGACCGTGCAGGAGAAGTGCCTGCAACTGGGCGCTTGTCCAGAGCGTAAGGCCGAGGCGCGCGATGCTGCCACTGCGCTGAAGCAAAGTCTGGATGCACTCCTCAGGCCGCTGCGGTGACTCCTTCAGGAGGTAGTAAGACATGATCCCGTCGACAAGCGTCTGCGCATCGGCATCGGCAAGAAGCTTGGCGTGCTGGGTACTCGGTGATCGGGGGTCACCGGGAATCAGCGACCCCGGGGGCGAAAACCGTGCACCTGGAATCAACTTCAGGCGCGAAAGGTCCTGACTGTACTCGACCCAGTCAAATGCTCGCTCATTGCCCACGAAGACGGTCGGGATTCCACTATTCATCAGTTGCAGCAGGAACAGTTGGATAAGGTCGGCGTGCCCGCATTGCACGAGGTTTCTCAGTTGCCCCTCGTCTATAAATAGGATGCCCGTGTGGTGCGCTATGAGTCTCGCAATCAGTGCAACCGTCAGCTGTTCAACGGTGCGAAATTGTTTCTTAAGGGACGCCGCGTAGTTTGTTCCCAAGGCGCGGTCCATTTGCAGCAGGGTTCCAGTAATAAATCCGCCGCGCGTGCCGTCCGCGCTCATGTCGACTTGCAGGTAGATCAATTGTAGCAAGTGTTTGAAGCCAGCAGCTTCGCACCCGGCACGCTCAACAGCCTGCTGCGGATAAAGTGCGCAAAACCGATCCGCTGTGACGGATTTTCCGGTCCCGGTGGGGCCCTTGACAACGTGGATGGCCATGCCCTTGCTCGGCAGCTTGGGTGGCTGGGAAACCGAACGTCCCGGATTCATTAACGTCTGCCAATAATCGAGGCGTGCGGCGTTATTGAGTGGATTTCGCCGATCAAGCCCGGTCAGCAGCATGCCTTGCCAGGCGAGCGCGCACTGGACACTGACAGATGTAGGTTGGAGAGGAGACTTCTCCGAATTGAGAAGACCAATTCGAGTTGCTATATCAAGTGACTTGACGTCGATTCCGGCAAGTGGATCGAAGGCGAGTGCCGCCGCGATGCTGTCGAGGTCGGGGAAACGCGGGAGACCGTCGGTAAGGGGATTTCTTTGCCTTATCCAAGTGCTGCTAGCTTCGGTACTGTCAGGCATTGCGGCTCCTTTCTGCGATACGTCTCAAGATGCTCTGGACCAGAGGCGATGCGCTGGTCGTCGGGCTCGGCGGCAGCGCCTGAGTCGCGACGCTCGGAGGTTCGGCCTCAGGAGCGCGGCCTTCGGTGTCATCAGCCGAAGGAGGTTGGGCGGGCTCGTCGGTTGGCTGGGAGTCAGCCTGGATAGGGTCAGTAGCTGGCAGTACGGGCATTCCAAAGACTAATGCCGCCTTCTCAGTTTCCCGGTTAGCTCTCTTGTCACGCTTCATCCCCGCCTTGGAGGGCTTCTTCGGCGCTTCGTCGAGGTCCCGCTGGTAGGCTGCCTTGGATTCTTGATTGGTATGGTCCTGGGCGTCCTCCAGGGCGCTCATGGCATCATCGCGGCCGACGCGAGCGTTGAAGCGGTCGAGGCTGCAGGTGTCTATCAGGTCCAACATGTCGGGCAGGGAACACTCAACGAGGCGCTCCGAGTCGTCGCTGTTTACTTTGGCGTCCAACTCCATCAGTTGGCCGCTGACTGGGTCCCGGTAGTAAATGTGAGAGGGGTGGTACGGGTCGTGCAGGAAATCGTCGTCCCAACTCTCGGGGGTGACGCGGCCGCGCATGACCCTCGCGCGGATGGTGCGCTGCACGAAATCCTTATCGCGGGCAATGTAACGTACGGGTTCGACGAATTCGCGCCTGTCGCCGCGGTCCGGGCGTAGCAACTTGACGCCATTCTTGGTGAATGTTCCGCGAATGGGCATAAGCAACTTCATGCGCGCCTCTTGGATGCCGATCAAGCTGATTGCCACTTTGCCGCGAGAGATATCCCATCGCGTTAGATTCAGGCGGGTGAGTGGGATACCCTGGGTGACCAGCTCGCGATGTTCAGCAAGCGTCGGAATCATGTCGAGCGGCATCGTGTTGTGGGCGTGGATGGCGCGCGCTGTTTCGCGAATCGCTTCAATGATCGTGTGGCAGGCGTCCTCGTCGGGTGATGCTTCCCCGCGCTCTTTTTTCTTTCCGTGCGTCGTTCCATGCATGTTGTGGTCGGACGCGCGATGGACAGTGTGGTGAGCGCTCTCGACAGTGGAGTTCATGTCTGATCGAGCAACCGGGACGAATTGGACACCACAGCTGATTGCCTCGAGGCATTCCTCTACGGCCGTGCAGCGCAGGTCGGTGTTGTCTGCAACCAGGCAGGCAAACTGTATCTTCAACCAGTCATCAGGGTTCTGTTCCTCCAGCCCAAGCCACGCGAGCCACTCAGTCTTGTCAGAGATTGCATGTAGCATTGCAAGCCGCACTGTTGTGGCGCTGGGTGCATCGAGGCCCAGATAAAATCCCGGGATGTAGCCATATTTGGAGTCAATGATCAGGATGCGATGTGCGCCGCCAATTCGCTTGATGCGGTTGAGGACGCTCACAAAGTTGATGTCGACGCCCGTGGAGTCCATGGCGCCGCGCTGGCCGACCGCGGTGACGTTGTCATTTGCGGAACCCAGCAGCGCGCGATCGATTCGCGCCATTGTGAATTTGGTGAGCTGGGTTTTCCAGGACTCGTGGCCGGGCGAGCGCTGGCGTCCCCATGTACAAAATTGCTTTCGGGTTGGCCGCTGATTTGCCGGGTAAAGCGTGTGGACAGCCTGGCCGCGCTTGTTGGTCGTGATATCTGAATAAAATTCCCGCCAGGTACGGCGCAGTGCCTTGGCGACGGTCTTGCCGCGGATGTAGTAGTTGCGCCAGCCGAACCCGCAGATGTCTTTGTCGTGCTCGGATAGCAGGAAGCCTTCCTGCCCACTATTTCCGGCTTTCGTCGGCGCGTTGCGGCGCCCAAGTTTTTTTCGTTGCGTACGCTCTTCTCCGCGTGCCCCGCGGGCATCATCGAACGGCGTTAGCGCACCCCTAGTGCTCCCTCCGGCCCAGTACTGATTCAGTAGGTCGTTGATCTGACGGGTCAGCCTCTTAGCAGGTAGATCGTTTTTCTTTGACAACTCGGCGGCACGGGCTGCGATTGTCGCCACGCGGAACTGTCGGTCGAGTAGCCGAGTGCGGCTGTCAAAGTCACGGACCAGCGGCTCGATCAGGGCCCAGCGCTGCTCGCGCTTTCGGCGGGTTCCTGACTTTTCCTGCCCAGCCCTGCAGTACTTTCGATCAAGCTCTTCATCACTTGCAGTCGAGTCTGGACGGGGTGCTACTCCACCTTCGACGATTCGGCAACGCTTTCGAGCGAGGTCCATTTCAACATCTGAAAGCCGCAAAGTGATCGGGCCTTGAAAATACTTCCTGCCCCGCGAGGTGATCGGTTCCAGTGCAATTAGAACGATTCGGTCACGTTCCCCTTGTTCTACCAGCAGTACCCGCATGGTCTTTGCGATCAGCACCTTGGGCTGGGTGGGCGTGAGGATCTCGCCGGGAATGGGAACTCGTTGAGATGTTTCTGTCATCATGACCTCCCAAGAGCGTGTCGGGTGAGGACGTCCCGGACAGCTTGGCGCAGGCGTCGGCCGCCCTGAGGTGGTGGCTTCGCGGGATGGATATCGCGCGACAAGTCGCAGTCGATGGCCTGATTCCAAAGGCAGTGATGGACTAGGGCGGTTGCGTCTGCATGGCTTATGCGGCACGCATCGGCGGCCAACCTGATGCTGTCGGCAACGGGCTGTGCTTGTAGGTCTTGTGCATGCCGAGCCAGTAGGTTGTCCCGTGCCAATGCGAGGGGACCGTTGGGGGGCAGCGTTGCCGCGCGCCGGTAAAGATCTAGGTTCGCGAACAACTGCCCGACATACTGAGTTCTATCGGCAACGATGTAGCCGACGCCGAGTTGTCGCGCGTAACGGCGCTCCCCTTCAAGTTTTTCCGGGCCACGGTCCAGCGGGTCAACGTGCTGGTATCTATCGGAATCTAGTGGCTTGATGCTGGCCAGCACCGTACGTTGGGCCGGCACCTCGATCCAAGGTAGGGTGAGGCAGAGGTCAATTGACCATATGTAGGGGATGTCAGTACCAACAAAAGTCCCATGGCCGATGCCCGCGTCGCGGCAAATCTTGATCATTCCAGGTGACCGTGCAAGCAACGCGTCATCCTCGAAGTTACGCCCGTGTTCAGGGTGAAAATGCGGCCAGGGCCAGGCTGGGAACTGCTCACGAATCAAGGCACCGGCCCAGCTAAACAGCAGGGCCATGTGGTATTCGGAGTAAGAAAAGAAGTGGCAGCGGCGTCGGAACGGGGGGAGCGTTTCTACCACCTGCACCGACACCGGTGAGGTGTTCCAGCGCTTGATCTGCAGGATTGGCTGGTAGAACTCGTCCAAACCGCTTCCGTGGCCGGCGGCGATCAGGGTTGCGACACGATCCCAAGTTACCTTCGGCGCGCGAGCCATTTAAGTGGCCCAGTGACGGTCATGTTGGCGCTGACGCTTGTCGCAGCGCATCGGCACGCAGACTTGATTCCTCGTTGAGCAGGTCATCAGTCATCTCCTCTACGTGATGGCAATCCCGAACGACTAGCAGGCAGTCGAGGCGGGGGGCCGTGCGACCCGTAAAGAGTCGTTCAGCACATCGCCGTGCGGCTTCTTCTTTGGCTGCCATCCTTCCCGCGGCTGCGTGAGTCATGCGAGAAGTATTAACAAGTTAATACGATTATGGCTCAGGTAGCAGAAAGTTGAAGTTCTTTCTCGGCGGTCCGGTAGAATTTTTTCGAGAGGGACGGATGAGGCTTAAATGAACCAACCAATCGAACAAGCCGGCAACCCGAGCGATGGCCGCCCGACGTTTCAAGAACGGCTTCGCGTCGAGCGTGAGCGGCTCGGGATGTCACAAGAGGCCTTTGGCATGCTGGGTGGCGTCAGCAAGGCCTCCCAGTGGATGTATGAACAAGGACGTCACTGGCCAACCACTGAGTATCTGGAGTCCCTGCGGCAGCACCGGGTCGACGTTGGATACTTGGCTACCGGCATCAGGCAAGACACGGAAACACTGCGCCACGCGCTCGGCTTCGTGCTCAAGCTCGCCCGGCAGGAAGGCAGGAGTTTCTCTGATGAGCAACTCGTTAGCGTCTTTCTGGCGGTAATCGAGGCTGCCAGCGGCGTCACGCGTCCCGACCTCGGGGACCGTAATGCCGCATCGGGGACAGAAGTCACTCAGGGAGGGGGGCGATGAGCGCCGAAGATGAGGATCTCCGGTGGATCAGGTCGGAACTGGCGAAGCTCTCTCGCGGAGCTAAAGGCCCCGAGAACTTGGGGGCCGCGATGATCGACCGTCTGGCCGCGGGCTACGAAGATCGGATTGCCGCCGAGCGGGTCGTCGAAATTTTCGCGCGTCGAAACTGGAAGCAGCGGCTTTGGGGTGTGCTTCGCCGTGAGCCAGTCCCAGACGCCCGTGTTGCGCTTTGTTCCACCTTTGTTGATGCCCTGTTCGCTCGTGGCGAGATCACCAAGCAGGAGCAGCGGGTGATCAATGTCTTCCGTGTCGTACGTTTTGCTAACGACGGAAGAACCGAGGTCGCTCTGCCCTCATGGACCGCGTATCGTCGAGCAAAGGTAATGATGACGGTATTGTCCGCAACGTCATTGGTTGCCCTCTGGCTCGCGTGGGACGTTTTTTCGACCAGCGTCGTTGGGATCGCGATTAGCTCGACCCTGGGATCCCTGCTGGGGTGGATTGCGCGCGAAATCTATGACTCGGCCTGGGGTAGGGCACGGGTTGCAAAGGTTCTGGCGTCGCGCTATCCCTGGCTGGTCCTAAGGGCTGAGTGATTGACCACAGGGCAGCTTCTTGGGAGGAAAGTCGACGGAGAAGCGCCGCGCTTGCTCTGCTCAAAGTCTTTGATTGGCGAGAGCGCACTTGCCGATTTCTGGCGGAAGGAAAAGACTCGCTCCCAGCCACCAAATGCAGACTAGTCTTGCTCCCGCGCGCCACGGACGGCAGTACTTTCAGCGTCAATCGAGATGGGTGATCACCGCAGAGCACCACCCTTTCAACGAGGACTTGTTCGCGAGTGCTGCCACCACAGCCTTGTCTGAAGCCGCTATGTCCGGGTCGAGTACGGAGCCAATCCCTATCAGCTAAGCCACATACAGCGGTGTCGAATGCAGTAGTAAAACAAGCGGGCGTCTATGACGCCCGCTTGTTTTACGAATATATTGCCAACGCTTCTGGAAAAGTTACGAATATATTGTCCATGTTACGAATATATTGTCCAGAAACAATCGCGCGGGGATCAGGCGAAGTTCTTCGCGGCGAAATCCCAGTTGGCCAGCTTGTCGAGGAAGGTCGCGACGAAGTCCGGACGGCGGTTGCGGTAGTCGATGTAGTAGGCGTGTTCCCACACGTCGATACAGAGCAGGGCCTTGTCGCCGGTCGTCAGCGGGGTGCCGGCGGCGCCCATGTTGACGATATCGACCGAGCCGTCGGCCTTCTTGACCAGCCACGTCCAGCCGGAACCGAAGTTGCCCACGGCCGAAGCCTGGAAAGCCTTCTTGAAGTCGTCGAACGAGCCCCACTTGGCCTTGATCGCATCGGCCAGCGCGCCGCCGGGCTCGCCGCCGCCGTTCGGCGTCAGGCTGTTCCAGAAGAAGGTGTGGTTCCAGACCTGGGCGGAGTTGTTGTAGACGCCGCCGGCCGGGGCCTTCTTGATGATGGCTTCGAGGTCGAGGTTCTCGTACTCGGTGCCCTTGATCAGGTTGTTCAGGTTGGTGATGTAGGCTTGATGGTGCTTGCCGTAGTGGAACTCGAGCGTTTCGGCGGAAATGTGCGGCGCCAGGGCATCCTTGGCGTAGGGCAGGGGCGGAAGGGTGTGTTCCATGCTTGTCTCTCCTTGTGCAGGGTCGTCGGGTTCGTGGGGAAAGCCCGACGATTCTAGTCGGGAATGCTCGCGGGTGACAATTCTGAACCGATATGCCTGATTCGCCAATCCCGCTTGCGCGGCCCGGCCGGCCGTGCTCCGGCGCGTCCGGCAAGTGGGTCAGCGCGTGATCGTGGCGACCCGCGTGTCCAGGCGGCCGTCGGCCAGTTGCACGCTGACTGCGTCGCCTTCCTCGACCCCGGCGGTGCTGTGCAGGATGCGGCCGTCGGCATCGCGCGCGATCGCATAGCCGCGCGCCAGCACCGCCTGCGGTGCCAGATGCTGCAGGTGCGACGACAGGCGGGCGAGGCGCAGATGTTCGCGCTGCAGCCGCTCGGCGGCGGCGCGCTCGAGACGTCTGGCGAGCGCCGACACATTCTCTTCCGCGCGCGCGATGGGCGGGCGGCCGCCGCGCAGCCGCAGCGCCAGCCGGGCCACGCCATGGCCGGCCCGCTCCAGGCGCCGCGAGAGCGCGCCGCGCAGCCTTTCCTGCTGAGTTTCCACCTGCATCGCGGCCTGCCGCAGCCGTTCGCGCGGATGCACTAGGCGCAGCGCAGCGCGGTCCACGCGCTGGCCGGCGGCGTCGAGCCGCCGCTGCAGGGCGCGCTGCAGCCGCGGGGCAAGACCGGCGAGTTCGAGATGGGCCGCGTGGAAGCCGGCGCTGGCGAGTTCGGCGGCCCCCGTCGGCGTGGCGGCGCGCAGGTCGGCGGCAAAGTCGGCGATGGTGAAATCGGTCTCGTGGCCGACGCCGCTGACGACGGGCAGCGGGCAGGCGCGGATCGCACGTGCGAGCGCTTCGTCGTTGAAGGCCCACAGATCCTCGATGCTGCCGCCGCCACGGACGAGCAGCACGACGTCGATGCCGTCGCCGTCGGCGCGCCGTCCGGCATGGCGCAGGGCTTCCGCCAGGCGGGCGGGCGCATCGCCGCCCTGCACCGGGGTCGGGTACAGGACGACCGGCAGATGGGACGCGCGCCGCTTCAGGGCACTCAGCACGTCGCGCAGCGCCGCGGCCGAGGGCGAGGTGACGATGCCCACGCCGCGCGGAAAGCGCGGCAGCGGCCGGCGCGCGGCCGGATCGAACAGCCCTTCGGCGGCGAGCCTTTCCTTGAGGCGGTTGAAAGCCTCGAACAGGTTGCCGATGCCCGCGGGGCGCAGCGCTTCGATGTTGAGCTGATAGTCCCCCCGCGCCTCGTAGAGCGTCACCAGCGCACGCGCCTCCACCCGCATCCCGTTTTCCGGACGGAACGCCAGCAGTTGCGCGCGGTTGCGCCACATCGCGCAGCGCACCTGGGCGCCGGCGTCCTTGAGCGTGAAATAGACATGGCCCGAGGGCGCGCGCACGAGGTTGGAGATCTCGCCGCCGACCCACAGAAGCGGCAGCGCCGATTCCAGCGCCTCGCGCGCCAGGCGGTTCAGCGCCGAGACGGTGAGGACCGCGAACGCTGGGGCGGGCAACTCCGCGGACGGGGTGCCATGGGGGTTCCGATGGTTGGCTGGCATGGGGCGGGATTGTAGCGGAATCCACAGCGCCGGCCGCCTGTCAAGCCCTGGCTGCAAGTCCTTGATGAATCAGGAGTGTTTTGTAATCCATTGTTTTTGAACAAGAAAAATATTGCACAATTTTGCATCGGAGTGTCGGATTGCCCGTCGCCACCGGGTTTTCTCCGGACATTCCGAAAAAGCCCACAAACTTATCCACAGGTTTTGTGGATTGCCGCGCCCTTGCTCCCGACGCACGCCGGCGCTAGAGTTCCGCCTTTCCCCGAAGGAGGTTCACCGGCGTGTTCGCGATCATTCAGACCGTCGGCTGGCCCATCTGGCCACTGCTGCTGGCATCGGTCATCGCCGTCGCGCTGATCATCGAACGTTCCGCCTCCCTGCGCCGCTCGCGGGTGGTGCCGGACGGGCTGCTGGAGAACGTACTCAACGACCTGCGCACGCAGGGCGCGTCCGCCGCGATGACCGAGCGGGTCGATGCGCATTCACCGCTCGGCCGCGTGCTCGCCGCGGGCCTGCGCAATGTGAGCAGTACGCGCGAGGTGATGAAGGAAGCCATCGAGGAAACGGGCCGCGCCGTGGTGCACGAACTCGAGCGCTATCTCACGACGCTCGGCACGATCGCGTCGATCAGTCCGCTGCTGGGCCTCTTCGGCACCATCGTCGGCATGATCGACATCTTCGGTTCGCAGAGCGCCGCCGGCACCAACGCGGTGCAGCTCGCGCAGGGGATTTCCACCGCGCTGTATACGACGGGCCTGGGGCTCATCATCGCCATTCCGTCGATGATCTTCTGGCGCCATTTCCGCGCCCTGATCGACGGCTTCGTGATCGACATGGAGCAGCAGGCGATCAAGCTCGTCGAAGTCGCCCACGGCGACCGCCGCGGCTGAGGGCGATGGAGATGAACTTTCGCCGCGGGGCCCGCAGCGAGGAACCGGAGATCAACCTGATCCCGCTCATCGACGTGGTGCTGGTGATCATCATCTTCCTGATGCTGACGACGACCTTCTCCAAGGTAGCGGGGCTCGAGATCAACCTGCCGACCGGAGAGGCCGCCGAAACCGAAACGGTGGCCAACGAGATCGACGTCGTGATCAACGCCGCCGGCGACGTGCTCGTCGCCCGCCAGGCGGTGGGCGACCGCAGCATCGAGGCGATCGCCGCCGCGCTCGGCAAGGCGGTGCCGGCCGGCAGCAGCGATCCGGTGATCGTCATCAGCGCCGACGCGAAGGCCGCGCACCAGAGCGTGGTGAACGTGATGCAGGCGGCGCAGCGCGCGGGCCTGGGGCACATCACCTTCGCCACCCAGACACCGGCCCGCTGAGGCGCCGCGCATGGGCTCCCGGGCTCCCGCCTTCTGGCAGGGCCGCGGCCCGGCCGCCGTCCTGCTGTCCCCCCTCTCCCTGTTGTTCGGCGCCGTCGCCTGGCTGCGCCGCCGCCTCTATCGCGCCGGCCTGCTGCGGGTCGAGCGCCTGCCGGCGGCGGTGGTGGTGGTCGGCAACATCGCGGTGGGCGGCAGCGGCAAGACGCCGGTGGTGGCGTGGCTGGCGGAGCGGCTGCGCGCCGCCGGGCATCGTCCCGGCATCGTCAGCCGCGGCTACGGTGGCAGCATCGCCGGCGTCGCCGTGCTGCCGCAGCAGGGCGATCCGGACACCTACGGCGACGAGCCGGTACTGCTGGCGCGGCTGACGGGATGCCCGGTCGCGGTCGGGCGCGACCGGCCAGCGGCGGCGCGGGAACTGCTGCGGGTCCATCCCGAGTGCGACGTCATCATCGCCGACGACGGCATGCAGCACTACCGCCTCGGCCGCGACGTGGAAGTGGCGGTGGTCGACGAGGCGGTCCTCGGCAACCGCTGCCTGCTGCCCGCCGGTCCGCTGCGCGAACCCCTGTCCCGCCTGAAGACGGTGGATCTCGTCATCGCCCACGGGGCGTTTTCCGCGCCGCTGCAGGAGGCCCTGCGCGGCCTGCCGCTGTTCTCGATGCGGCTCGAGGGCGACAGCCTGCGCGCGCTGCGCGACCCGTCGTGCGAACGGGAGCCCGCCGGACTGCGCGGCCGCCCGGTGCATGCGGTGGCGGGCATCGGCCGGCCGCAGCGCTTCTTCGACCAGATGGCGGCGCTCGGGCTCGACGTGATTCCGCATCCCTTCCCCGACCATCATCGCTACGTCGCCTCCGATCTCGACTTCACGCCGGGCGGACCCATCGTGATGACGAGCAAGGATGCGGTAAAATGCGCGCCTTTCGCGCCCGACGACTGCTGGGAATTCCCGGTACGCGCGCGCATCGGTTCGGGCGCCGCCGAACGCATCGTGGAGAAGCTCAAGAATGGATCCCAGGCTGCTTGAAATCCTCGTCTGCCCGCTGTGCAAGGGCCCGCTGGAACACCTGAAGGACAAGCAGGAACTGGTGTGCAAGGCCGACCGCCTCGCGTTCCCGATCCGCGACGGCATCCCCGTCATGCTGGAGGACGATGCACGCGCGATGAGCGCAGAGGAAGTCGACGCGCTGCGCAAGGCGTGACGATGTCGAGCCCGGCGCCGTTTCGCATCGTCATCCCCGCCCGTTACGCATCGACCCGCCTGCCGGCCAAGCCGCTCGCCGACATCGGCGGCAAGCCGATGATCGTGCGCGTGCTCGAAAGGGTGCGCGCTGCCGGCGCCGATGAGGTCTGGGTGGCGACCGATCACGAGGCGGTCCGCGCGGCGGTGGAGGCCGCGGGCGGCAGTGCGGTGATGACGCGCGCCGACCATCCGAGCGGCACCGACCGCCTGGCCGAGGTCGCCGGCGCGCTGGGATGGCGGGACGACGACATCGTCGTGAATGTGCAGGGCGACGAACCCCTGATCGACCCTGGCGTCGTGCGCGAGGTTGCGCAGGCGCTCGCCGCCGACGGCGAGGCCGCGATCGCGACTGCCGCGCATCCGCTGCGGGACGCCGCCGATGCCTTCAATCCCAACGTGGTCAAGGTGGTGTGCGATGCCGCGCAGCGCGCGCTGTACTTTTCCCGTGCGCCCATTCCCTGGGCGCGCGATGCCTGGGCACAGGCGCGCGACGCGCTGCCCGCCGGGCTGCCGATGCTGCGCCATGTCGGCCTCTATGCCTACAGGGTCGCCTTCCTGCGCCGCTACGCCGGCCTCGCGCCGTCGCCGCTGGAACGCTGGGAAGCGCTGGAGCAGTTGCGCGCCTTGTGGCATGGCCATCGCATCCGCGTGCTGGAGCTTGCGCATGCGCCGGCCGCCGGCGTGGATACCGCCGAAGATCTCGAACGCGTGAGGGCCGCATTCGCCACGGGTGGCGCGTGACGGTGCGCTGACGAGGGGTTTACCGGCCGAAACTTGTCAGTTAAGTTTCGGCCGTTGCTGCAGATGACAATGTGGACCACGAAAGTGGCCGATGATCCGTGAGGGGGTAGGGTATGCGATTGATTCTTCTGGGGCCGCCGGGTGCGGGCAAGGGTACGCAAGCGAACTTCATCAAGGAGAAGTTCGGCATCCCGCAGATCTCGACCGGCGACATGCTGCGCGCCGCGGTGAAGGCCGGTACCCCGCTCGGCATCGAGGCGAAGAAGGTCATGGATGCCGGCGGCCTGGTGTCCGACGACATCATCATCGGCCTCGTCAAGGATCGCCTGCGGCAGGACGATTGCAAGGGCGGCTACATGTTCGACGGTTTCCCGCGCACCATCCCCCAGGCCGATGCGATGAAGGACGCCGGCGTGCCGATCGATTTCGTGCTGGAGATCGACGTCCCCGACAGCGAGATCGTCGAGCGCATGAGCGGCCGCCGCGCCCACCTGCCGTCGGGCCGGACCTATCACGTCAAGTACAACCCGCCCAAGATCGAAGGCAAGGACGACATCACGAGCGAAGACCTGATCCAGCGCGACGACGACAAGGAAGAGACGGTCAAGAAGCGCCTCGAGGTCTATCACGCGCAGACCAAGCCGCTGGTCGAGTACTACGCGACGTGGGCGGCGTCGGGCGATCCGAAGGCGCCGAAGGTGCGCAAGATCTCCGGCCTGGGGCCGGTCGATAGCATCACCGAACAGGCTTTTGCGGCGCTGAAGTAAGCCAGCTCGGGCGGATCGGCGCGGCCGGCACCCGTACGAGGGGCCGGCCGCGTTCGTTTTTGGCGGCGGCAAGCCGTTTCGCCCGCAGCGCGCGAAACGGCCTTCCGCAGCGCGGGGAGTGCGATGAATCTGCTCTATGCACAGTCCGGCGGGGTCACCGCCGTCATCAACGCGACGGCGTCGGCGGTGATCGCCGCCGCCCGCGAGCATCCGGAGCGGATCGGCACGGTGTTCGCCGCGCGGGGCGGGATTCTCGGGGCGCTGGCCGAAGACCTCATCGATACCCGCGCGCTCGACGAGGAAGACCTGGCGCGGCTCGCGCGCACGCCGGGCGGCGCCTTCGGCTCCTGCCGCTTCGACCTGCCGGACGAGGCCGCGAATCCGCGCCTGTACGATCGCCTGTTCGCGGTCCTGGCGGCACACGGCATCGGCGGCGTGCTGTACAACGGCGGCAATGGATCGATGGATCTCGTCGTGCGGCTGTCGGCCGCCGCCCGCAGGCGCGGCTACGCGCTGGTGACCGTCGGCGTGCCCAAGACCGTCGACAACGACATCGTCGGCACCGACTGCTGCCCGGGCTTCGGTTCGGCAGCCAAGTACCTGGCGACCTCGATGCGCGAGGCGGGGCTCGACATCGCGTCGATGGCGGGCCGCAAGGGCAGCGTCTTCGTGCTCGAAGTCATGGGGCGCAACACCGGCTGGCTGGCGGCCGCGACCGCGCTGGCCGCCGGGGACGATCCCGACATGCCGCCGCACATCGTGCTGGTACCCGAGGTGCCCTTCATCGAAGAGGATTTCCTCGCGCGCGTGCGTGACGTGGTGGAGCGCCTGGGCTACTGCACCGTCACCGTTTCCGAGGGCATCCGCGGCCCCGACGGCATCATCCTGATGGAGAAGTCCCACGACGAGGCGGGGCACGTGCAGCTTGGCGGGGCAGGGCTGGCCGTCGCACGGATGATCAACGGCCGGCTCGGCTACAAGTTCCACTGGGCGATCCCGGACTACCTGCAGCGGGCCGCCGCGCACTGGGTGTCGGCGACCGACCATGCGCAGGCGATGGCGCTGGGGCGGGCCGCGGTGGCCTATGTGCTCGACGGACGGGACGGCATGATGCCCGCCGTGCGCCGCCTGGCGGACGAACCGTATTCCTGGGACGTGGTGCCGGTCGGCGCGGCGGCGATCGCCAATCTCGAACGCAGCCTGCCGGCCGGTTTCATCGCCGCGGACGGACTGCACGTCACCGCCGCGGCACGCCATTATCTGCAGCCGCTGATCGAAGGCGAGCTGCCGGTCGCGACCGTCGGCGGCCTGCCGGACCACCGCCCCCTGCGCGTGCCGCTGACCGGGAAGCGCCTGCCGCCGTGGGAGGCATGAGCGGCGGCGACCTGCGGTCCGCCGGACGCCCTGCCCGGACGAGCCGGGCAGCACGGTTGCTGTTCGTCGCGCTGTGGCTGGGCGCGGCGCAGGCGCCGGCCCAGGTGCCGGACGAGCCCGAGCGCGCATCCGGTTTCGTCCCGAAGCCGGCCGTGCATGCGCCGCGGGCGATGGCCGTCACCGCCAATCCGCATGCCACCGAGGCCGCGCGCTCGATACTGGAGGCGGGCGGCTCGGCCGCCGACGCGGCGATCGCCGCGGCGCTGGTGCTGGGCGTGGTCGAGCCCCAGTCGTC
The DNA here is from genome assembly GCF_002354895.1 of Thauera sp. K11. NCBI lineage: Bacteria > Pseudomonadati > Pseudomonadota > Betaproteobacteria > Rhodocyclales > Zoogloeaceae > Thauera > Thauera sinica. The sequence goes on along the minus strand of NZ_CP023439.1, from coordinate 2,792,512 downwards.
CGGCCTCGGCGGCGGCGGCTTCGCACTGTACTTCGACAGGGTGGCCGGGCGCGTCGAGGCGTGGGACGGACGCGAGACGGCGCCGCAGGCGGTCGACGCATCGTTGTTCCTCGAGCCGGGCGGCGCGCCGATGGCGTTCCACGATGCGGTGATCGGCGGCCGGGCGGTGGGCGTGCCCGGCGTGCCCCGCCTGCTCGCGGAATTGCATGCGCGCCATGGCCGGCTGCCGTGGGCGCGGCTGTTCGACTCCGCGATCCGGCTCGCGGAGCAAGGTTTCGAGGTGTCGCCGCGGCTGCACGCGCTCGTCGCCGCCGATCCCCATCTGCATCGCGACGCGGCAGCCCGTGCGCTGTTCTTCGACGGGTCGGGGCGGCCGCTGGCCGTCGGCGAGCGCCTGGTGAATTCCGCGCTCGCCCGGACGCTGCGCGTGCTTGCGCGGGACGGCGCCGGCGCCTTCTACGGCGGCGAAATTGCGGTGGCTGTGGCAGCGGCCGCGCAGGCCGGGCCGAACCCGGGCAGGCTCGGCGTCGACGACATGCGCCGCTACCGGGTCGTGCGCCGCCAGGCGCTGTGCGCGCCCTATCGCAACTGGCGCGTGTGCGGAATGCCGCCGCCCAGTTCGGGCGGCGGCACGCTGCTGGCGATGCTCGGCATGCTCGAACGCTTTCCGCTCGACCGGCTCGATCCGGATTCGGCCTTTCCCCTGCACCTGTTCGCCGAAGCGGGCCGCCTCGCCTATGCCGACCGCGATGCCTGGTATGGCGATCCGGCCACGATGGCGGTATCGCCCGCGCAACTGCTCGACCGCCGCTATCTCGGCGGGCGCGCGGCGCAGATCGGGCTGGATGCCAGTCTCGGACGCGCCGCGCCCGGCGAGCCCGCCGCCGGCCTTCGTCCGGCCAGGGCGGTCGAAGCCGAGCGCCCGGCGACTTCGCATCTTTCCGTCGTCGATGCGCAGGGCAATGCCGTGGCGCTCACCGCATCCATCGAGGATGCCTTCGGCAGCCGGCGCATGGCTGCCGGTTTCCTGCTCAACAATCAGCTCACTGATTTCAGCTTCCTGCCCAGGGACGCGCGCGGCGCACATCCCAACCGCGTCGCGCCGGGTCGGCGTCCCCGCAGCTCGATGGCGCCGACCCTCGTCCTGGCTGCCGATGGCGGGTTGCATGCCGTGCTGGGTTCGGCCGGTGGCAGCTCCATCATCAACTACGTGGCGGCGGCGGTGGTCGGGCTGACCGACTGGCGCCTGCCGCCCGATGCGGTGCTGCAGCGGCCCCACGTCGGCAGCCGCAATGGCCCCACCGAGGTGGAGAACAGGCCGGAAGGGCGGCAACTGGCCGGGCGGCTGCGTCTCTTCGGCCATCAGGTGGTCCTGCGCGATCTGACCAGCGGCAGCAGCGTGATCGTCCGTGCCGGCGACGGCGGATGGATCGGGGCGGCCGACCCGCGGCGCGAGGGGAGTGCGGCGGGATTCTGATGTGGCTCGGCCCGCGGGGCGGCACGCCCGGCAACTGCGCCTGAAAGGACGACGCCATGCCGCACGGGGTGCGGGCATGGCGTTTGAGGGGGATGGGTGATCCGGACGGCGCGGGGACCCGCGCCTTCCGGCGCTCAGGCCGGCGCCGCGTGCGGCGTGCCTGGCTGCGCCGCCTTGTCCGGCATGTACGCCGCCACCTGGCAGGCGATCGCCGCGAGGTACGGAATGCACTGCAGGCCGAGGATGCCCACCCACAACTGGGTTTCGATGTTGTCCGCACCGCGCATCACGATCAGCGCGACGGCGCCTAGAACGAGTGCGATCAGCATGCCGATCTCCTCGCGGATCGGCCCGAAGAAGGCCAGGGCGCCCTGCGCCCGCCAGCCCTTCGGCGTGCGCACGAAGACCCCTTTCTTCTTCACGATGCCGGTGAACACGCCGCGCGCGATGGCATGCGCCAGGCCCACCGAGAGGATGGAGGCGCCCAGGATGTCCTTCCACGGGCACTCCATCGTGCGCCGGTAGAGGATGGGGCCGAGCGCCGCCTTGAACGCCATGAAGCCGAGGATGGGCAGCGCGAGCGCGACCACCGGCAGGCCGAAGGCTTTCGGGAACAGCAGGATGCCCAGCGTCCAGAACAGGCTGCCGAAGGCGAACACCAGTTGCAGCGCATCGCCCAGCCAGGCGAACCAGCCGGTCAGGAAGTGGTAGCGCTGCGCCATGGTCAGGTTGCTCCTGCCCAGCATCTGCGGCAGGTGCGCCTTTAGGATCTGCATTGCGCCGAAGGCCCAGCGGAAGCGCTGGCTCTTGATCGAGGCGAAGTCCGACGGCGTGAGGCCGCGGCCCAGGATGTGGTCGACATAGCGGGTGTCGTAGCCCTTTTCGATCAGCCGCAGGCCGAGTTCGGTGTCCTCGCAGATGCACCATTCCGACCAGCCGCCGACTTCTTCGAGCGCCAGCCGGCGCACCAGCGTCATGGTGCCGTGCTGGATCAGCGCATTGCGTTCGTTGCGGTGGTGCATGCCGATGCGGAAGAAGCCGTCGAACTCCCAGTTGCACATGCGGCGGAAGGGCTGGGTTTCCCAGTCGCGGTGGGCCTGCGGCGCCTGCACGACGGCGACGTCGGTCTGGTCGAAGTGCGGGATGAGGCTGGAGAGCCATTCCGGATCGACGACGTAGTCGGCATCGACCACGCCTACCACCTCGGCGCGCGGGTCGGTGACCTTCAGGCCGTAGTTCAGCGCGCCGGCCTTGAAGCCCGGCCAGTTCTCGAGGTGGAAGAAGCGGAAGCGCGGGCCGAGTTCGGCGCAGCGCTTCTCGAGCGGCTTCCACAGTTCTTCTTCCTTGGTGTTGTTGTCCAGCACCAGGACTTCGAAGTTCTTGTAGTTCATCGCCGCGAGGCTGTCGATCGTGGCGATCACCATCTCGGGCGGTTCGCTGTAGCAGGCCAGGTGGATGGACACGAAGGGCTGGTCTTCCTCCAGGTGCGGGCGCATCGGCATGAAGCGGCGCTGCCACTGCTTCTTGAAGAGGATTTCGCCGAACTCGAAGCCGTGCGACAGCAGCACCGCCGCGGTCAGACAGGTGGCGGCGATGAGCATCGCCAGGCCGATGAGGTCGCGCTGGGTCAGGTAGTAGTCCACCGGCACGTTCAGGCCGATGATCAGCGTCGATACGCAAGCCTGGATCAGGCCGGCGAGGAAGATGCGGCCGAAGACGCTCCAGTCGCTCAGGAAGAAGGCGATCAGGAACATCGGCAGCAGCGCGAACACCGCGGCATTGCTGGCCTTCTTCGACCAGTGCGGGTCGCGCTCGACCAGGCCCTCGAGCGCGAACTTCTGCTCGCGGTCGGCGTTGTACATGCCCCAGTAGGCGCCGGCCCAGCCTTCCACCTCGACCTTCCACGGCTGGTCGATGGCCTCCATCAGGAAGTAGTCGAGGCGCGGCGTGCGCGGATGGGCGAGGAATTCGCGGATGAAGCGGGCCTCGTTGTCGAGCGAGGGAACGGCAGCGCCGATGACCGGCCCCTTGCTCGGCCAGCCGACCTCGCCGATGACGATCTTCTTCTTCGGAAAGGTCTTCGCCAGTTCGTCGTAGCGCTGGAGCGCGTATTCCACCGCGGCCTCGACCGGCACGCCCTCGTGATAGGGGAGCAGGTGCACGGTGATGTAATCGACGTGCTTGACCAGTTCGGGATACTTCAGCCACACGTGCCATGGCTCGGCGGTCGATACCGGCTTGCGCTGGGCCTTGCGCACGCGGTCGAGATAGACGATCAACTGGTCGGGCGTCAGGTCGCCGCGGAGGATGGATTCGTTGCCCACCATCAGGCGCTCGACGTGGCGCATGCCGCGCGTCTTTTCGATCAGCGCGGCGATTTCCTTGTCGTTCTTGTCCGCATCCCTGTCGAGCCAGGCGCCCGCGGTCACCAGCAGGTCACGCTCGCCCGCCACCGAGAGCAGTTCGGGCATGTCATTGACGCCGTAGGTCCGCAGCGAGTCGGAGTTGCGCGCCAGCAGGTCGAGGTCGGATGCGATCTCGGCGCGCGAGGGATAGCTGCCTTTCAGGGGACTCTGGTCGCGCTGGAAGCCGTTGTAGGCGTACCCCTTGATGCTCTGGTTGGTGCCGATGAATTCGGCACCGCGGTTGAAGTGCTGCCACAGCCAGTATTGGGCGATCGCGACCAGGCTGGCGATGGCGGCGGCGACGACCAGGCGGTAGGCGAACGAAGCTGCGTGTTTCATCTGGAATGTAGTCCGATGGAGACGGGGTCAGCCGTGGGAGGAGCGGTGCGGGGCCTGGATGCGGGCCATGGCGGAGGCGATGTGCGGGCACCTTGCGAAATTCACTTCGATCCGGCGCTGTGACACAATCCCGGCCTTTGTCACCGATCCTGACGGCGGGCATTCTAGGCGCTATCTCAGGCCGTTACGAGCCCACCCGAAAGCGATTTTGCAACAGTGCATGTTGCACTGCGGGAACGCCCGATTCGCAAGGAAGACGTCGATTGGAAGGGAATGATCTGCAACGGGATGGCGTGGCGCGGGTGCTGCTGTGGGGAGCGGTATTGCTCGCCGTGGCGGCAGGGATGCGCTACGGGCTGCTCGAGAACGGTCTGCTGCCGCGCGACTGTCTGGCGCCCGGCAGCCCGGTTGCGCCGTGCGCATTCAAGACCGCGCTGGTGCAGTCCTTCCTGCACCAGCGCCTCGGCTGGGTCAGTCTGGTGCTGGGCGGGCTCGCCTTTGCGACGGCCGGTCGCAGGCTGGCGTGGGCGGGCTGGCTCAGCGGCCTGTCGGGGCTCATCCTCTACAGCTACGAACCCGCTGCGGTCGGGGCCATGCTAGCGCTGCTCGTGCTGGCGCGGCCGCGCGGCGAGCAGCGGCACTGACAGCGCCAGGCCGGCGGCCAGCCAGCCGATGGCCTGGGGGTTGGACGGCTCGGGCAGCCAGCGTCCGATCACCGAGATCAGCATCACCCAGGCGAAGATGTTCTCGGCGCGGCCGCCCTTGCCCTGCCACCAGCCGACGACGCCGAAGACCAGGGCCGGCGTGAGGTAGAGCAGGGTGGGGAAATCGCGGTAGCGCGAGTCCGCGAACAGGAGCAGCGCCGCGATCGCCGCGGCGAACATCAGTACGGCGCGCAGCAGGCCGAGCATCTGCGCGGACGATGGCCGCTGGCGCGCGCGCAGCCGTGCCCACGCCTCTTCGCCCGCCGGCAGCGCCTCGCCGTTCCACCGCGCGAGCACCGCCGGCAGCAGGGCGGCGAGCAGTGCGACGCCGCCGAGGACGGTCCATTCGAGGGCGTCGCGGTAGGCGATCCGCGCATGCTCCCAGTGCAGCACGGCGATCAGGCCGGTGGTCGCTCCGGCGGCGGCCAGGGCCGTCGTGCGCAGTGCGGTGGTGCCGCGGCTCGTCGCCGCCAGCAGCAGGCCGAGCAGCGCGCCCACGCCTGCGCCGACGACGGGCGGCAGCACGCCGGCGCGTTCGGACACGGGGCCGGCGAGGGGGAATTTCGGCTTCAGCGTCCGTGCCTCGAGCATGCCCCAATAGCCGCCCACCGTGCCTTCGAGCCGGCGCTTCCACGGCTGGTCGAGTGCCTCGATGAGGTTGTAGTTCCAGCCGCGGGCGTGGGCCTGATGCACGAACTCGCGGATGTATCGCGCCTGGTTGACGCGCGAGGGTTTCGATGCCTCGCGCTGGCGCCCTTCGCTCGGCCAGCCCGTCTCGCCGATCAGGATGGCCTTGCCGGCGAAATGCGTGCCGACCCTGGCGTGGATCCGGGCCACGTGGGCGAGGGCATGCTCGATGTCCACCGGTTCGTCCTCCCAGAACGGCAGGATGTGGACGGTGACGAAATCCACTTCGCTGGCAAGACTGTCATGCTTGGTCCAGAACTCCCACACGTCGGCATAGGTGACGGGCACCGTGGTCCTGGACTTGGCCTCGCGGATCAGCGCCCGCATCTCGTCCTCGCTGCGCTCGCGCCGCAGCAGCACTTCGTTGCCGACGATGAGCGCGCGGACGATGTCGGGATTGGCGTTCGCCAGGGCGATGGCACGTTCGAGTTCGATGGCGTTCTTCTTGCGGTCGAAGCCGATCCAGGCGCCCAGCAGAACCTTGAGCCCCGCCTCGCGCGCGACGTCCACGACCTGGTCGAGCCCCTGGTCGATCGAATACAGCCGCACGCATTCGGTGATCTTCGACAGCGCCGCCAGGTCGGCGGAGATCTGTTCGCGCGATACGTGCGCCTTCTTGTCGAAGGGCGTCTGGCCGGGGAGGTGGTAAGGCGCGTAGGACACGCACTTCAGCTTCTCGCCCTCGGCAAGATGCAGGTCGTACATCGCCACCGGACGGATCTGGGCCCAGACCAGGGCGAGCAGGCCGGCGAGGGCGGCGAGGTGGGCGACGAGCAGCGCGAGCCACAGCGGGCGGTGGGCGGTTCGGGAGGCAGGCATGTCCTGGCGTGATGCGATCGGGATCGGTCGGTTGCGGGCGTCGGGTCCGGCGGGCGGCATCGCACAAAAAAGCCACGCCCGGAGCGGGCGTGGCTTCGCGACGAAGCGCGCGGATTCTACCGCAGCCGCGTGCCGGCCTCAGGCATGGTCGCTCATCGGCACGCAGGCGCAGAAGAGGTTGCGGTCTCCGTACACGTCGTCGATGCGATTGACGCTGGGCCAGAACTTGTTCTCGGCCACCCAGGGCAGCGGGAACACCGCCTGTTCCCGGGAATAGGGCCGGTTCCAGTCGCCGGCGATGTCGGCCTGGGTGTGGGGCGCGTTCCTCAGCGGGTTGTCTTCCGCCGGCCAGGTGCCGGCCTCGATCCGGCGGATCTCGTCGCGGATGGCGATCATCGCCGCGATGAAGCGCTCGAGTTCGGCCGGGTCCTCGGATTCGGTCGGCTCGACCATGATGGTGCCCGCCACCGGGAAGGACATCGTCGGCGCATGGAAGCCGTAGTCCATCAGGCGCTTGGCGATGTCGACCTCGCTGATGCCGGTGGCCGCCTTGATCGGCCGGACGTCGAGGATGCATTCGTGCGCGACGCGGCCCCGGCTGCCGGTGTAGAGGACCGGGTAGTGCGGGCCGAGCCGTGCGGCGAGGTAGTTGGCATTGAGGATCGCGACCTCGGTCGCCCGCCTGAGCCCTTCGCCGCCCATCATCGTGATGTACATCCACGAGATCGGCAGGATGCTCGCCGAGCCGAACGGCGCGGCGGAGACCGCGCCCTGGCCCTTGTTCGGCCTGTCTTGCCCGCCGGTCGGCACCACCACGTGGTCCGCCATGAACGGGGCGAGGTGCGCCGCCAGGCCGATCGGCCCCATGCCCGGGCCGCCGCCGCCGTGCGGAATGCAGAAGGTCTTGTGCAGGTTCATGTGCGACACGTCGGCGCCGATGGCCGCGGGCGACGTCAGGCCGACCTGCGCATTGAGGTTGGCGCCGTCCATATAGACCTGGCCGCCGTACCGATGCACGACTTCGCAGATCTCGCGCACCGCTTCCTCGAACACGCCGTGGGTGGAGGGGTAGGTGATCATCAGCGCGGCCAGCCTGTCGGCGTGCAGGGCGGCCTTGGCCCGCAGGTCGGCGACATCGACGTTGCCGCCGTCGTCGCACTCGACCACGACCACCTGCATGCCGCACATCTGCGCGGTGGCGGGGTTGGTGCCGTGCGCCGATTTCGGGATCAGGCACACGTTGCGGTGTGCCTCGCCCCGGCTGGCGTGGTAGCGCGAGATCGCGACCAGGCCGGTGTATTCGCCCTGGGCGCCGGAGTTGGGCTGCATGCAGATCGCCGGGAAGCCGGTGACCGCGCGCAGGTAGGCGGCAAGGCCCTCGATCATCTCGAGATAGCCGGCGGCCTGTTCGCGGGGGGCGAATGGGTGCAGGTCGGCGAACTCCGGCCAGGTGACCGGGATCATCTCGCTGGTGGCGTTGAGCTTCATCGTGCATGAGCCGAGCGAGATCATCGAATGGTCGAGCGCGAGGTCGCGGTTCTGCAGCTTCTTCAGATAGCGCAGCATCTCGTGCTCGGTGTGGTGCGAATTGAACACCGGGTGGGCGAGGATCGCGTCGGTGCGCAGCAGCGCCGGCGGGATGGCGCCGCCGGCGGCCACGACGCGCGCGTCCAGCGCCGCGAGGTCGGCCTCAATGCCGAAGCAGCGCAGTACCGCGGCGACGTCCGCGGCGGTGGTGGCCTCGTCCACCGACAGGCCGATGCGGCCGGCGGACACGGGTCGCAGGTTGTAGCCGGCTGCGTCCGCGGCGGCACGGATGTCGGCCGAGCGCGCGCCCGCTTCCACTTCGACGGTGTCGAAGAACGGGGCCTCCGCCAGTTCGAAGCCGCCGCTGCGCAGGCCCTCGGCCAGCATCGCGGCGAGCCGGTGCACGCGGGCGGCGATCGTCCGCAGACCGTCCGGGCCGTGATAGACGGCATAGAAGCCGGCCATGTTCGCCAGCAGCACCTGCGAGGTGCAGATGTTCGAGTTGGCCTTCTCGCGCCGGATGTGCTGCTCGCGTGTCTGCAGCGTCATGCGCAGCGCCGTCTTGCCGCGGGTATCCCTGGACACGCCGATGATGCGCCCCGGCATTGAGCGGACATAGGCTTCGCGGGTTGCGAAGAAGGCCGCGTGCGGGCCGCCGAAGCCCATCGGCACGCCGAAGCGCTGGGCCGAGCCGAGCGCGATGTCCGCCCCCATCGCGCCGGGACTCTTCAGCAGCACGAGGGCGAGCAGGTCGGTCGCCACCGCGGTGACCGCGCCGCCGGCCTTGAGTGCGGCAATGGTCGCCGTCAGATCGGCGATCCCGCCGTGCAGGTCCGGATACTGCAGCAGCGCGCCGAAGACGTCGCGGCTCGCGGCATCCTCGGCCCTGCCGAAGACGAGCTCGAAGCCGAAGTAATGCGCGCGCGTCCTGACGACGTCGATCGTCTGCGGATAGCAGGACTGGTCGACGAAGAACGCGTTCGACCGGGATTTCGACACCCTGCGCGCCATCGTCATCGCTTCGGCCGCGGCGGTCGCCTCGTCGAGCAGCGATGCGTTGGCGAGTTCCAGGCCGGTGAGGTCGATGACCGCCTGCTGGTAGTTGAGCAGGGCCTCGAGGCGTCCCTGGGCGATTTCCGCCTGATAGGGCGTGTAGGCGGTGTACCAGCCCGGGTTCTCCATCACGTTGCGGAGAATGACGGCCGGTGTGAGCGTGCCGAAGTAGCCCATGCCGATCATCGACTTCCGCATCACGTTCTTCGCGGCAATCGCTTCGAGCGCCGCGAGCGCCTCATGCTCCGGCTGCGCCGCCGCGAGGGGCAAGGCTCCCTGCAGGCGGATCGAGGCGGGCACCGTCTGATCGATCAGGGCGTCGATGTCGGGCACGCCGAGCGCGGCGCACATGCGGGCGATCTCGCCGGCATTCGGTCCGAGGTGGCGATGAATGAAGGCGTCCCGCTGTTCGAGCTGGACGAGCGGCGCGGAGAGAAGGCTTGAAGTCATGATCCTTGCTGCATGGATTGAGGCGTGCACGACCGCCCGGAAGGGATCGATCGTGCGTCGCGAATGGTGCGCACCGGCCGGCCCCCTGGTGTGGCGGGAGCAACGGCGGGTGCGCGACGGCGCCGTATCGTCAGGCGATCTCCGCGGCATAGGCCGCAGCGTCGAGCAGCGACGCGAGGTCGGCGGCATCGTCGGGCTTGAGCTTGAACAGCCAGGCCGCGTAGGCGTCGGCATTGACGCTCTCGGGCGCATCGGCCGCCTCCTGGTTGGAAGCGACGACCTCGCCGGCCACCGGTGCGTAGATGTCAGAAGCGGCCTTGACCGACTCGATCACGGCACAAGCCTCGCCGGCCCCGAGCTTGCGGCCCGCCTCCGGCAACTCGAGGAACACCACGTCGCCCAGTGCTTCCTGCGCATGGTCGGTGATGCCCACGGTCAGCGTGCCGTCGTCCTCGACGCGGACCCATTCGTGGGACTTGGCATATTTCAGATCTGCGGGAATGTTGCTCATGGAGTTCTCCAGTCAAGAAATGTGAAGCAGGCGCCGGTCAGCGCAGCACCGGGCGATCGGTCGGGAGATGGGGCACCGGGCCCCGGAGCGGCATGCTCGGGCGGCCGGGCAGGACGGCGCATCGGTGCTGACGGAGCGACGGGCGGACCGGCGCCGTCGAATCGAAAACCGTGGTATCGGGAGGCGGAGTCGGGGTGGGAGGTTCATGGGAGGTCCAGTTGGCCACTAGATATGACGGGGACGAACCGTCATCGGGTTCGATGTCCCCGTCTGTCCCTTGTACCTGAGAGATTACGTTCGCGCGCGAACTCGCGGAACGGCTGCCCCTTCGGTGGATACCAGGGCACCGGGTGCCCGTATCGCTCTCCAGACTTGTACTACGCGCGCGGTCCCTTGTGCCTGAGCGATTCCGGGGGTTACGCCTTCGGCGACTCGCATGGAGTTCTCTCCCGCGCGACGCGCGGACAATAGCATTGCAGTCGCGCCCGCGGCAACCGGCAATCCGGCGCCACCGTTCGTGCCGGCTTCTTCTTGACGTGCTTTATCGGATGCTTATACTGCGCGGCTCTCTTTCGTCGGCGCGGTTCCCTGCGTGAGCGTTGGCGCGTTGAGGCGGGCGGGGGAAGCGGGAAGCGCGGCGTGGTGGTTTCGGTTTTCTCGGAAACGTCCGTCGCGCTGGGGGTTGACGGGTTGTGTGGAGTTAGCCATAATTTCGTTTCTCTGCTGCAGCGATGCAGCGGTTCTTTAAAAAGTCGAACAACCGATAAGTGTGGGTGCCAGGTCGTTGTGGCGGGCAGCGAGAGCTGCCTGGTTTCGCAATGATTGGGTACTCGCATTACAGTCAGTAATGATTTTGAGTACCTTGTAGGATTGAACTTAAGAGTTTGATCCTGGCTCAGATTGAACGCTGGCGGCATGCTTTACACATGCAAGTCGAACGGCAGCGGGGGCTTCGGCCCGCCGGCGAGTGGCGAACGGGTGAGTAATGCATCGGAACGTGCCCATTCGTGGGGATAACGTATCGAAAGGTACGCTAATACCGCATACGCCCTGAGGGGGAAAGCGGGGGATCTTCGGACCTCGCGCGATTGGAGCGGCCGATGTCGGATTAGCTTGTTGGTGAGGTAAAGGCTCACCAAGGCGACGATCCGTAGCGGGTCTGAGAGGATGATCCGCCACACTGGGACTGAGACACGGCCCAGACTCCTACGGGAGGCAGCAGTGGGGAATTTTGGACAATGGGGGCAACCCTGATCCAGCCATGCCGCGTGAGTGAAGAAGGCCTTCGGGTTGTAAAGCTCTTTCGGCCGGGAAGAAATCGGACGCTCTAACATAGCGTTCGGATGACGGTACCGGACTAAGAAGCACCGGCTAACTACGTGCCAGCAGCCGCGGTAATACGTAGGGTGCGAGCGTTAATCGGAATTACTGGGCGTAAAGCGTGCGCAGGCGGTTTGGTAAGACAGGTGTGAAATCCCCGGGCTTAACCTGGGAACTGCGCTTGTGACTGCCAAGCTGGAGTACGGCAGAGGGGGGTGGAATTCCACGTGTAGCAGTGAAATGCGTAGAGATGTGGAGGAACACCGATGGCGAAGGCAGCCCCCTGGGCCTGTACTGACGCTCATGCACGAAAGCGTGGGGAGCAAACAGGATTAGATACCCTGGTAGTCCACGCCCTAAACGATGTCGACTAGTTGTTCGGTGCAGCAATGCGCTGAGTAACGCAGCTAACGCGTGAAGTCGACCGCCTGGGGAGTACGGCCGCAAGGTTAAAACTCAAAGGAATTGACGGGGACCCGCACAAGCGGTGGATGATGTGGATTAATTCGATGCAACGCGAAAAACCTTACCTACCCTTGACATGCCAGGAACCTTGGTGAGAGCCGAGGGTGCCTTCGGGAGCCTGGACACAGGTGCTGCATGGCTGTCGTCAGCTCGTGTCGTGAGATGTTGGGTTAAGTCCCGCAACGAGCGCAACCCTTGTCACTAGTTGCCATCATTTGGTTGGGCACTCTAGTGAGACTGCCGGTGACAAACCGGAGGAAGGTGGGGATGACGTCAAGTCCTCATGGCCCTTATGGGTAGGGCTTCACACGTCATACAATGGTCGGTACAGAGGGTTGCCAAGCCGCGAGGTGGAGCCAATCCCTTAAAGCCGATCGTAGTCCGGATCGTAGTCTGCAACTCGACTGCGTGAAGTCGGAATCGCTAGTAATCGCAGATCAGCATGCTGCGGTGAATACGTTCCCGGGTCTTGTACACACCGCCCGTCACACCATGGGAGTGGGTTTCACCAGAAGTAGGTAGCTTAACCTTCGGGAGGGCGCTTACCACGGTGAGATTCATGACTGGGGTGAAGTCGTAACAAGGTAGCCGTATCGGAAGGTGCGGCTGGATCACCTCCTTTCAAGAGAAGACGCCACGACCGGCCGTGGCATCCACAGCTTATCGGTTGTTCAGACCAAGAGCCTCGAAGGCGTTTGAGGGTCTGTAGCTCAGTCGGTTAGAGCACCGTCTTGATAAGGCGGGGGTCGTTGGTTCGAATCCAACCAGACCCACCAAACTCAAGCGGTCTGTCGGGAGGGGCTGTAGCTCAGCTGGGAGAGCGGCGGCTTTGCAAGCCGTAGGTCGTCGGTTCGATCCCGACCAGCTCCACCAGCGCTTCGAGAAGCCAGACCTGGCGATGGGTGCCGTCGTCATGTCTGGCTTCTTGGACGATAGCGATATCGGCCGGAAGGTTCGTTCTTTAACAAAGTGGAAGAAGTGCAGTGCGCATCGAGCCGGTGCGCGCTGCAAGTTGTGTGATTGCATCGGTTCGGGCTGCGTGGTCAGCACAGCCCGGACCGCACAAGCGAGTTCGCCTATGGCCGGCTCTTCGAGCGCGTGAGCGCGAGGAGGAGCCAAGGTTATAGGATCAAGCGACGAAGTGCATGTGGTGGATGCCTTGGCGATCACAGGCGATGAAGGACGTGTAAGCCTGCGAAAAGCTTCGGGGAGCTGGCAATAGAGCTTTGATCCGGAGATGTCCGAATGGGGAAACCCACCCCGCAAGGGGTATCCCAGACCGAATCCATAGGTCTGAGGAGGCGAACGCGGCGAACTGAAACATCTAAGTAGCCGCAGGAACAGAAATCAACCGAGATTCCGTAAGTAGTGGCGAGCGAACACGGAAGAGCCTGCACGACAAAACCATCAGCTTAGCAAAACGGTCTGGAAAGTCCGACGATACAGGGTGAGAGTCCCGTATGCGAAAAGCCGGTGGCGGGTCTGAGCGTGCGACAAGTAGGGCGGGACACGTGTAATCCTGTCTGAAGATGGGGGACCATCCTCCAAGGCTAAATACTCGTGATCGACCGATAGTGAACCAGTACCGTGAGGGAAAGGCGAAAAGAACCCCGGGAGGGGAGTGAAATAGATCCTGAAACCGCATGCATACAAACAGTGGGAGCCTCGAAAGGGGTGACTGCGTACCTTTTGTATAATGGGTCAGCGACTTACGTTCTGTAGCGAGCTTAACCGAGTAGGGGAGGCGTAGCGAAAGCGAGTCTGATAAGGGCGTCGTAGTTGCAGGGCGTAGACCCGAAACCGGATGATCTATCCATGGCCAGGATGAAGGTGCCGTAACAGGTACTGGAGGTCCGAACCCACTAACGTTGAAAAGTTAGGGGATGAGCTGTGGATAGGGGTGAAAGGCTAAACAAATCCGGAAATAGCTGGTTCTCCCCGAAAACTATTTAGGTAGTGCGTCGTACGGACACTTGCGGGGGTAGAGCACTGTAATCGTTGGGGGGGTCATTGCGATCTACCCCGCGATAGCAAACTCCGAATACCGCAAAGTGATATACGGCAGACAGACATCGGGTGCTAACGTCCGGTGTCAAGAGGGAAACAACCCAGACCGCCAGCTAAGGTCCCAAATGCATGGCTAAGTGGCAAACGAGGTGGGAAGGCCCAGACAGCTAGGAGGTTGGCTTAGAAGCAGCCACCCTTTAAAGAAAGCGTAATAGCTCACTAGTCGAGTCGTCCTGCGCGGAAGATGTAACGGGGCTCAAGCCATGAACCGAAGCTGCGGATGTGTCTTTGACACGTGGTAGGGGAGCGTTCCGTAAGCCTGCGAAGGTGTCTCGTAAGGGATGCTGGAGGTATCGGAAGTGCGAATGCTGACATGAGTAGCGATAAAGGGTGTGAAAAGCACCCTCGCCGTAAGCCCAAGGTTTCCTGCGCAACGTTCATCGGCGCAGGGTGAGTCGGCCCCTAAGGCGAGGCAGAAATGCGTAGTCGATGGGAAACAGGTCAATATTCCTGTACCGCTCTATGATGCGATGGGGGGACGGAGAAGGTTAGGTTGGCCGGGTGTTGGACGTCCCGGTTTAAGTGTGTAGGCGTGCCGCGTAGGCAAATCCGCGCGGCTGAGCCAAGGCATGATGACGAGGATCCTCGGATCCGAAGCAACGGATACCCCGCTTCCAGGAAAAGCCTCTAAGCTTCAGTCATAGAGTGACCGTACCGCAAACCGACACAGGTGGGCTGGTAGAGCATACCAAGGCGCTTGAGAGAACTCAGGAGAAGGAACTCGGCAAATTGATACCGTAACTTCGGGAGAAGGTATGCCCCGTTAGCTTGTAGGCGAACAGCCGAAGGGCGAAGGGGCCGCAGAGAATCGGTGGCTGCGACTGTTTATTAAAAACACAGCACTCTGCAAACACGAAAGTGGACGTATAGGGTGTGACGCCTGCCCGGTGCCGGAAGGTTAAGTGATGGGGTGCAAGCTCTTGATCGAAGCCCCGGTAAACGGCGGCCGTAACTATAACGGTCCTAAGGTAGCGAAATTCCTTGTCGGGTAAGTTCCGACCTGCACGAATGGCGTAACGATGGCCACACTGTCTCCTCCTGAGACTCAGCGAAGTTGAAATGTTTGTGAAGATGCAATCTCCCCGCGGCTAGACGGAAAGACCCCATGAACCTTTACTGTAGCTTTGCATTGGACTTTGACGGGACTTGTGTAGGATAGGTGGGAGGCTAGGAAGCCGGAACGCTAGTTCCGGTGGAGCCATCCTTGAAATACCACCCTGGTGTCGTCGAGGTTCTAACCCAGACCCGTGAATCCGGGTCGGGGACCGTGCATGGTGGGCAGTTTGACTGGGGCGGTCTCCTCCCAAAAGGTAACGGAGGAGTACGAAGGTCACCTAGGTACGGTCGGACATCGTACTGATAGTGCAATGGCAAAAGGTGGCTTGACTGCGAGACCCACACGTCGAGCAGGTGCGAAAGCAGGTCATAGTGATCCGGTGGTTCTGTATGGAAGGGCCATCGCTCAACGGATAAAAGGTACTCTGGGGATAACAGGCTGATTCCGCCCAAGAGTTCACATCGACGGCGGAGTTTGGCACCTCGATGTCGGCTCATCACATCCTGGGGCTGTAGCCGGTCCCAAGGGTATGGCTGTTCGCCATTTAAAGTGGTACGTGAGCTGGGTTTAAAACGTCGTGAGACAGTTTGGTCCCTATCTGCCGTGGGCGCTGGAAGTTTGAGAGGGCCTGCTCCTAGTACGAGAGGACCGGAGTGGACGCACCCCTGGTGTACCGGTTGTGACGCCAGTCGCATCGCCGGGTAGCTATGTGCGGAAGAGATAACCGCTGAAAGCATCTAAGCGGGAAACTCGCCTCAAGATGAGACTTCCCCGGGGCCCAGAGCCCCCTGAAGGGTCGTGGAAGACCACCACGTTGATAGGTCGGGTGTGGAAGCGTGGCAACACGTTAAGCTAACCGATACTAATTGCCCGTGCGGCTTGATCCTATAACCTTGGACAACCGCGATACTCGCACACGTGTCACACCCACACGTGTCACACCAATCACACAACGCTTCTTCGACACTTTGGCTTCGCGCCACACCGCGCAAAGCAACAGTCACAGTCTGACGACCATAGCGTCTTGGAACCACCCCTGCCCATCCCGAACAGGACCGTGAAACAAGACCGCGCCGATGATAGTGAGGTCCGCCCTCGTGAAAGTAGGTCATCGTCAGACTACCCTACACCAACGACAACGCCCGATACCTCTACGCAGAGGATCGGGCGTTGGCGTGTCTACGCCACGCAAGCGCCCCCCACTCGCGTAGCAGCGAAAGACTGACTGACCGGAACGCCCGGCGCAGCACGCCAGGCACCAGCGGCCAGGCGCGCCCGCGCACCGGCTTCTTCAGTCCCGCGACGGCACCAGAATCTCCGCCTCCCCCTCCAGCACCACCGACTCGCCGAAAAAAAAGCCCGCATGACGCGGGCTTTGTCGTGTCGCCGCGGCGCCTACTTCTTTTTCATCGGCGGCAGGTCGGTGCAGCTTCCGTGCGCGACTTCGGCGGCCATGCCGACCGTTTCGCCCAGCGTCGGGTGCGGGTGGATGGTCTTGCCGATGTCGACCGCGTCGGCGCCCATCTCGATCGCCAGGCAGACCTCGCCGATCATGTCGCCGGCGGAGGGGCCGACGATGGTGCCGCCGATCACGCGGTGCGTCTCGGCGTCGAAGATCAGCTTGGTGAAGCCGTAATCGGCGCCGTTGGCGATGGCACGGCCGCTGGCGGCCCAGGGGAACTTGGCGGTGTCGACCTTCTTGCCTTCGGCCTTGGCCTGCGCTTCGGTGTAGCCGACCCAGGCCACCTCGGGGTGGGTATAGGCCACGCCGGGGATCACGGTGGCGTCGAAGGCGGCCTTGTGGCCGGCGGCGACTTCGGCGGCGACGTGGGCTTCATGCACTGCCTTGTGGGCGAGCATGGGTTGGCCGACGATGTCGCCGATGGCGAAGATGTGGGGCACGTTTGTACGCATCTGCGCGTCGACCGGGATGAAACCGCGCTCGCCGACGACGACGCCCGCCTTGTCGGCGCCGATCTTGTTGCCGTTGGGTGAGCGGCCCGCCGACTGCAGGATCATGTCGTAGCGCACCGGTTCGGCCGGCGCGCCTTCGCCCTCGAAGGTGACGTAAAGGCCGTCTTCCCTGGCCTCGACGGCAACGGTCTTGGTCTTGAGCATGATCTTGTCGAAGCGGTGGGCGTTCTGCTTTTCCCACACCTTCACGGCATCGCGGTCCGGGCCCTGCATCAGGCCGTCGAGCATTTCGACGACGTCGAGGCGCGCGCCCAGCGTCGAATACACCGTCGCCATTTCCAGGCCGATGATGCCGCCACCGATCACCAGCATCTTGCCCGGCACCTGGCGCAGTTCGAGCGCACCCGTCGAGTCGACGATGCGCGGGTCGCGCGGGATGAAGGGCAGGTGCACCGCGGCCGAGCCGGCGGCGATGATGCACTGCTTGAACTTCACCACCTTCTTGGCGCCGGTCTTGTCCTGACCGCTGCCGGAGGTTTCCTCGACCTCGATGTGATGCGGGTCGAGGAAGCTGCCGTAGCCGCGGATGATGTCGACCTTGCGCGCCTTGGCCATGCCGGCGAGGCCGCCGGTGAGCTTGCCGATCACGCCGTCCTTGTGCTTGCGCAGCGCATCGATGTCGACCGAAGGCTTGGCGAAGCCGATGCCGGCTGTGCCGACGTGCTCGGCTTCCTCGATCACCGCGGCGACGTGCAGCAGCGCCTTGGACGGGATGCAGCCGACGTTCAGGCATACGCCGCCGAGGGTGGCATAGCGTTCGACGATCGCGGTCTTGAGGCCGAGGTCGGCGGCACGGAAGGCAGCGGAGTAGCCGCCGGGGCCGGCGCCGAGCACGACCATGTCGTATTCGGCATCGGCTCCGCCGCCGTGTGCGGCGGCGACCGGGGCGGCAGCGGGTGCCGCCGCCGCGGGAGCCGTGGCGGCGGGGGCTGCTGGCGCAGTACCGGCGCCGGCCGAGGCGGCCGCCTCGACCCTTAACAGCACTGCGCCTTCGCCGACCTTGTCGCCGACGGCGACCAGCACTTCCTTCACCACGCCGGCGGCGGAAGATGGCACGTCCATCGTCGCCTTGTCGGACTCCAGCGTGCAGATGGCGTCGTCCACGTTGATGCTGTCGCCGGCCTTCACGAACAGCTCGATGATCGGCACCGCGTCGAAATCGCCGATGTCAGGGACCTTGACTTCCACGAGACTCATGGCGATCTCCTTACAGCATCACGCGGCGGAAGTCCGCCAGCAGTTGCGCGAGGTACACGTTGAAGCGGGTGGCGAGCGCGCCGTCGATGACGCGGTGGTCCGCGGTCAGCGACATCGGCAGGATCAGGCGCGGCACGAACTGCTTGCCGTCCCACACCGGCTTCATGGCCGACTTGTTGACGCCGAGGATGGCGACTTCCGGCGCGTTGATGATCGGCGCGAAGTAGGTGCCGCCGATGCCGCCGAGCGAGCTGATCGTGAAGCAGGCGCCGGACATGTCGGCCGGGCCGAGCTTGCCGTCGCGCGCCTTCTTGGCCAACTCGCCGGTTTCGGCGGCGATCTCGAACACGCTCTTCTTGTCGGCGTTCTTCACCACCGGCACGACGAGGCCGTTCGGAGTGTCGGCGGCGAAGCCGATGTTGAAGTACTTCTTGTAGACCAGGCTGTCGCCGTCGAGGCTGGTGTTGAACTCGGGGAACTGCTGCAGCGCACGCACTGATGCCTTGATGATGAAGGCCAGCATGGTGAGCTTCTTGCCCGACTTCTCGTTTTCCTTGTTGACCTGGACGCGGAAGGCTTCGAGATCGGTGATGTCGGCGTCTTCGTGGAAGGTCACCGCCGGGATCATCACCCAGTTGCGGGCGAGGTTCTGGCCGGAGATCTTCTTGATGCGCGACAGCGGCTTGACCTCGATCTCGCCGAACTTCGAGAAGTCGACCTTCGGCCACGGCAGCAGGTCCAGGCCGCCGCCGAGCGAGGCGGCAGCCGCCGCGGCCGGAGTCCTGCCGGGAACGATGCCGGTGGTCATCGCGCCCTTGATGAAGGCGGCGACATCTTCTTTCAGGATGCGGTTCTTCGGGCCGGTGGCCTTGACCTGGGCGAGATCGACGCCCAGTTCGCGCGCGAAGGCCCGCACCGAGGGGCTGGCGTGCACCTTGCCGCCCAGCGTGACCGCGGACGGAGCGACCGGCGACGCGGCGGGCATCGCGGCCGGTGCGCTGGCGGCGGGGCTGCCGTCGGCCAGCGGTGCGGGAGAGGGTGCGGAAGCCGGTGCAGGCGCCGCGACGGCCGGTGCGACCGGCACGGCGGCAACGGTACCGCCCGAGGTTTCCACCTTCAGCAGCACGCTGCCCTGGCCGACCTTGTCGCCGACCTTGACCAGCACTTCCTTGACGACGCCGGCGGAGGAGGAGGGCACGTCCATCGTCGCCTTGTCGGATTCCAGCGTGGCGATCGCGTCGTCGACCTTGATGGTGTCGCCGGCCTTCACGAACAGTTCGATGACCGGCACGTCGGAGAAGTCGCCGATGTCCGGCACCACGACCTCGACCACGCCGCCGGCCGCTGCCGGGGCCGCGCTGGCGGCCGGTGCGGCCGCAGGGGCGGGAGCGGGCGCCGGGGCAGGCGCCGGCGCGGTGGCCGCGGGCGCCGGGGCCGCGACTGCGGCTCCCGCCGCCTCGACCTTGATCAGCACGCTGCCTTCCGACACCTTGTCGCCGACCTTGACCAGGATTTCCTTCACCACGCCGGCGTGCGACGAGGGCACGTCCATGGTGGCCTTGTCGGACTCGAGCGTGGCGATCGCATCATCGACGGCGACGGTGTCGCCGACCTTCACGAACAGCTCGATGACCGGCACGTCGGAGAAATCGCCGATGTCCGGAACCTTCACTTCGATGAGTTGGCTCATGTTGTTGTCTCCTTGCGCGCTCAAACCGACATCGGGTTCGGCTTGTTCGGATCGAGGTTGTACTTGACCAGCGCGGCGGCGACCTTGTCGCGGCCGATCACGCCGTCATCGGCCAGCGCCTTCAGCGCGGCCAGCGCCACCCAGTGGCGGTCGACCTCGAAGAAGTGGCGCAACTGCTCGCGCGTGTCCGAGCGGCCGAAGCCGTCGGTGCCCAGCGTGACGTAGGTGCGCTTGACGAATGCGCGGATCTGCTCGGGGAACATGCGGATGTAGTCGGTCGCGGCGACGATCGGGCCTTCGCTGCCGGCCAGCTTCTGCTCCACGTGCGACAGCTTCGGCGTTTCCAGCGGGTGCATCATGTTCCAGCGCTCGGCGGCCTGGCCGTCGCGGGCCAGTTCGTTGAAGCTCGGCGCGCCCCAGATGTCGGCCTCGACGCCCCAGTCGTTCTTCAGCAGGTCGGCGGCGGCGATCACTTCGCGGAAGATCGTGCCCGAGCCGACCAACTGCACGCGCGGGCCCTTGGCGTCGCTGCCCTTGCGGAAGGCATAGAGCCCCTTGAGGATGTCGGCCTCGGCGCCGGCGGGCATCTCGGGATGTTCGTAGTTCTCGTTCATCACCGTGACGTAGTAGTAGACGTCCTCCTGCTCGGCGAACATCCGGCGCATGCCGTCCTGCACGATGACCGCGACCTCGTACTGGAAGGTCGGGTCGTAGCTGACGCAGTTCGGGATCATGTTGGCCATCGGCAGGCTGTGGCCATCCTCGTGCTGCAGGCCCTCGCCGTTCAGCGTAGTGCGGCCGGCGGTGCCGCCGATCAGGAAGCCGCGGGTGCGCTGGTCTGCGGCGGCCCAGCACAGGTCCATCGTGCGCTGCAGGCCGAACATCGAATAGAAGATGTAGAAGGGCACCATCTGCACGCCGTGCACGCTGTAGGACGTGCCGGCGGCGATCCAGTCGGCCATCGCACCGGCCTCGTTGATGCCTTCCTGCAGCACCTGGCCGGTCTGGCTTTCCTTGTAGAACATCAACTGGTCGTGGTCTTCCGGCACGTACTTCTGGCCTTCCTGATTCCAGATGCCGTACTGGCGGAACATGCCTTCCATGCCGAAGGTGCGGCTCTCGTCAGGGACGATGGGCACGATGTGGCGGCCGAGCTGCTTATCCTTGAGCAGCGTGTTCATGATGCGGACGATCGCCATCGTGGTCGACAGCTCGCGGCCTTCGCCCGACGCCTTCAGCAGTGCGGCGAAGGCGTCCAGCGCCGGCACCGCCAGCGGGTCGGCCTTGGTGCGGCGCTGCGGCAGGAAGCCGCCGAGGTCCATGCGGTGCTGCAGCAGGTATTTGTACTCGGGCGAGCCCTCCTCGAACTTCAGGTAGGGCAGCTCGTGAAGCTTGTCGTCCGGCACCGGCAGGCCGAAGCGGTCGCGGAAGCGGCGGATCGCGTCGATGTCCATCTTCTTCTGCTGGTGCGAGATGTTCATCGCCTCGCCGGCCTGGCCCATGCCGAAGCCCTTGATGGTCTTGGCCAGGATCAGCGTCGGCTGGCCCTTGTGTTCGGAGGCGGCCCTGTAGGCGGCGAAGATCTTGAAGATGTCGTGGCCGCCGCGGTTCAGTTGCCACACCTGGTCGTCGGTCCAGTCGGCCACCAGCGCCTTCAGTTCCGGCGTGTTGAAGAAGTGCTCGCGCACGTAGGCGCCGTCCTTGGCCTTGAAGGTCTGGTACTCGCCGTCGCAGGCTTCCATCATGCGCTGCTTCAGGATGCCCTTCTTGTCGCGGGCGAAGAGCGCGTCCCAGGCCGTGCCCCAGATCACCTTCAGGACGTTCCAGCCCGCGCCGCGGAATTCGGACTCGAGTTCCTGGATGATCTTGCCGTTGCCGCGCACCGGGCCGTCGAGGCGCTGCAGGTTGCAGTTGATGACGAAGACCAGGTTGTCGAGCTTTTCACGCGCGGCCATGCCGATCGCGCCCAGCGACTCGACCTCGTCGGTCTCGCCGTCGCCGAGGAAGGCCCACACCTTGCGCTGTTCGGCACGGGCGGCGTCGATCATGCCGCGGCTGGCCATGTACTTCATGAAGCGCGCCTGATAGATGGCGCACAGCGGGCCGAGGCCCATCGACACCGTCGGGAACTGCCAGAAATCCGGCATCAGCCACGGATGCGGGTAGGACGAGATGCCCTTGCCGCCGACTTCCTGGCGGAAGTTGTCCATCTGCTCCTCGGTCAGGCGGCCGAGCATGAATGCGCGGGCGTAGATGCCCGGGACCGAGTGGCCCTGGAAGTAGATCATGTCGCCGTCGTGGTCGGCGGAGGGCGCATGCCAGAAGTGCGAGAAGCCGACGTCGTAGAGCGCCGCGGCCGACGCGAACGAGGCGATGTGGCCGCCCACGTTGGTGTTCTTGTTCGCACGCACCACCATCGCCATCGCGTTCCAGCGGATGTACGAGTGGAGCTTGATCTCCATGTCCGGGTCGCCGGGGTAGGGCGGCTGCTGCTCGGCCGGAATCGTGTTGATGTATTCGGTGGTGGCCGAGTAGGGGATGTTCACCCCCTCCTGACGGGCGGTTGCGATCAGGGTCTCGATCAGAAAATGGGCTCTTTCAGGCCCCTCGTTCTCGATGACCGAGGCGATCGCCTCGAGCCATTCCTGCGTCTCCTGGGTGTCCGTGTCGGCTTTCAGAAGAACGTTGGTGTTCCCGGTCATGTCTGTCTCCTCATGACGTACGGTTGGCGGATTCCACCCGGCAGGGCGGGACGGGTTCTTTCTCGAATGGTGCGCTCGCACATCCTGGATCGCAGGATAAGCGCGTTTCAAACTATAAAACGAGATTTCGGAATGTGCAATAAGAAGATTCGTGCAATGTGCGCGTCCTAGGGCTTGCCCGAATGCCATGGGCAGCGATCGATGGACAGAATCGCACTGCATTCCATCGGCCTGCCGCCCCACCACGCGTCGTCACGATACGCCAACTTTCGACTCCTTTTCCTCATGCGTGAGCGTCCTTCCGCCGCCTGCGCCCGATCGGGGCAGCGTCGCAGCGTGCCTGTCCGAACACTCGGGGCGGTCCTGCCGCCGGCCGCCGTCCTGCTCTGGTGCCGCACGGCGCAAGCCATGACACCGGGGACGGACCTGCCCTTCTTGCTGCCCGCCTTGCTGATCGCCGGCCTGCTGGTCGTCGTCGCCGGCACGCTGCTGATGCTGCGCATCCACGTGCAGCGCCGCGTGCAGGCCGAACGTGAGCGCGACCGCCTCTACCGGCTGTCGCTCGACATGCTGTGCGTGCTCGGTTTCGACGGCGCCTTCCGGCGCTGCAATCCGGCCTTCGAGAACACGCTCGGCTATTCGCCGGAGCAGATCGCGGGGCACATGCTGATCGACATCGTGCATGCCGACGACGTCGCCGGCACGATCGAGCAGCTGCGCCGGCTCGCGTCCGGCGAGGCGGCCAAGTTCGAGAACCGCTGCCGCTGCAGCGACGGCAGCTACAAGTGGCTGGTGTGGAGCGTGAATCCCGAGATCCAGGAAAAGCTGGTCTACGCGGTCGCGCACGACATCACCGGCCGGAAGGCGACCGAGGATGCCCTGCGGGCGGAGTCGACCTTCCGCAAGGCGATGGAGGATTCGGTCATCACTGGCATGCGCGCCATCGACCTGAGCGGTCGCATCATCTATGTGAACAGCGCCTTCTGCCGCATGGTCGGCTTCGACGAATCCGAACTGGTCGGCGTGGCGCCGCCCTTTCCCTATTGGCCGGAAGAGTCGCTCGATGCATGCCATCGCGCGCTGGAGCGGACCCTGGACGGGAGGGCGCCGGCCGGCGGCTTCGAGATACCCATCCGGCGCAAGAACGGCGAGCGGCTCGATGCCCGCTTCTACCTGTCGCCGCTGATCGATCGCGAAGGGCGGCAGACCGGCTGGATGGCCTCCATCACCGACATCACCGAGCCCAAGCGGGTGCGTGCCGCGCTGGAGGCCGCGCACGAGCGTTTCGAGGCCGTCATCGACGGCCTGGATGCCGCGGTCTTCGTCGCCGATGCGCGTACCGACGAGATCCTGTTCGCCAATCGCGCCTTCAAGGCCATCCACGGCTTCGACGCCGTCGGCCGCACGGTGCGCGGCGTCGCCGTGCTGCAGCCCGAGCGCGGCGACTACACGGTCGATCCGCGCGGGCTCAATCCGGGCGACCTGCCGCGCGAACTGTTCGACGGCGAACTGCAGCACCCCCTGTCGGGGCGCTGGTACCACGTGCGCGAGCACGCCACGCGCTGGGTGGACGGCCGGGTGGTGCGCATGGGCATCGCCACCGACGTCACCGACCGCAAGCAGACGGCCGAGATCTCGCGGCAGCAGGAAGAGCGCCTGCAGCGCACCTCGCGCCTGATAACGATGGGCGAGATGGCCTCGACCCTCGCGCACGAACTCAACCAGCCGCTGTCGGCGATCGCCAACTACTGCGCCGGCTGCGTGACGCGCATGCAGGGCGGGCAGTGGAAGCAGGAGGAGATCCTGGCCGCGATGCAGAAGGCGAGCTTCCAGGCCGAGCGCGCCGGCAAGATCATCCGCCGCATCCGCGAGTTCGTGAAGAAGAGCGAGCCGCGCCGCGGCGCCGTGCGCATCGACGACGTGGTGGAGGATGCGATCGGCTTCGCCGACATCGAGGCGCGCAGGCTGGGCATCCGCATCGTCGCGCAGGTGGCGCCCGACCTGCCCGCCGTCTATGCCGACCGGATCATGATCGAGCAGGTCGTGCTCAACCTGATCCGCAACGGCTTCGACGCCATGGCCGACACCCTGCCCGATGAGCGCGTGCTGGTGGTGCGGGCCCAGGCCTCGGGTCTGCGCGCGGTCGAGGTCGCGGTGATCGACCGCGGCCACGGCATCAGCGAGGAAGTCAGGCAGCGGCTGTTCACGCCGTTCTACACCACCAAGACGGAAGGCATGGGCATGGGCCTCAACATCTGCCGTTCCATCGTCGAATTCCACGATGGACGGCTGATCGTCGACGCCAATCCCGAAGGGGGTACCATATTCTCCTTCACACTTCCGACCGAGGTGGCCGGTGAGCGACCTGCCCGCAGCATCTGACCAGTTCATCCACGTCGTCGACGACGACGAAGCCCTGCGCGATTCCCTGGTGTGGATGCTCGAATCCAGCGGCTATGCGGTGCGCGCCTTCGACAGCGCCGAATCCTTCCTCGACGCCTACACCGAGGACATGACGGGCTGCATCGTGCTCGACGTGCGCATGCCGGGCATGAGCGGGCTCGAGATGTTCGACGAGCTGGGGCGGCGGCGCTGTGCGCTGCCGGTGATCTTCATCACCGGCCACGGCGACGTGCCGATGGCCGTGTCGGCGCTGAAGAAGGGCGCGGCGGATTTCATCGAGAAACCCTTCGGTGAGCGCGACATGCTGCGCCTGGTCGAACAGTGCCTCGAACAGGAACGCGCCAACCGCGGCAAGCGCATGCTGGAGGCCGACACCGCGCGCCGCCTCGAACACCTGACGCAGCGCGAGCGCGAGGTGCTCGACCTCATCATCGCCGGCAAGCTCAACAAGCAGATCGCCGACGTGCTCGGGATCAGCATCAAGACGGTCGAAGTCCACCGCGCCCGCGTCATGGAAAAGATGGGTGCCAACTCGCTCGCCGAACTGGTCCAGAACGTCGTCACCGTGGAGCCCGGCGTAGCGGCGCGGTGAGCGTGCCGCGAGGCTGCGCCGGGCGCCGTTGATCTGCATCAACGGCGTCCCCGCCGCCCGGCGGTAAGGTTCGGGGCTCGTCCTTTCGCCCGTTCGAGGAGTCCCGTCCATGGGTGCATCCCTGCCCGGCAGTGCCGCTGCGAACCGTCTGTTCCTTTCCGGCAACGAAGCCGTTGCCCTCGCGGTGCGGGATGCCGGCTGCCGCGTGGCCGCTGCCTACCCAGGGACGCCGTCCACGGAAATCCTCGAAGAACTGGCCACCTGCCCCGAGTTGTACACCGAGTGGTCGGTGAATGAAAAAGTCTCGCTGGAAGTGGCGCTGGGCGCCTCGATGGTCGGCGCGCGCGCCTTCTGCGCGATGAAGCACGTCGGCCTCAACGTCGCTTCCGACGCGCTGATGACGATGACGGTGACCGGCACCGAAGGCGGCCTCGTCATCGCCGTGGCCGACGACGTCGGCATGTCCTCGTCGCAGAACGAGCAGGATTCGCGCTACTGGGGCCGCTTCGCGCACGTGCCGGTGTTCGAGCCGGCCGACGCGCAGGAAGCCTACGACATGACCCGCGCCGCCTTCGCCCTGTCGGAAGCGCATCGCTGCCCGGTGATCCTGCGTCTGACCACCCGCATCTGCCATGTGAAGGGACGGGTGCAGCCGGGCGAGCGCGAGGCGCACGAGCCGGCGGGCTTCGTCAAGGACGGGCGCCGCTGGGTGATGGTGCCGGGCAACGCCAAACCGCGCCTGCCGCTGATGCACGGCCGGGACGAAGCGCTGCGCGCCGGCTCGGAAGTCAGCGAATGGAACACGCTCTACGAGGGCAGCGACCGCCGCATCGGCTTCGTCGCTTCCGGGCCTGCCTTCATGCACGTGCGCGAAGCCTTTCCCGATGCGCCGGTGCTCAAGCTCGGCCTGTCGCATCCGCTGCCGTTGGAGCGTGCGCGCGAACTGGCGCGGCAGGTGGACGCAGTGCTGGTGGTCGAGGAAACCGAGCCCCTCGTCGAGACCGAACTGCGCGCGGCAGGCATCGCCTGCCGCGGCAAGGACGTGCTGCCGCGCATCGGCGAACTGGCCCCCGACGTGCTTCGCCCGGCGGTGGCGGGGCTGCTCGGCGAACCCGTGCCGCAGGCCGCCCATGCCGCGCTGCAGACGGTATTCCCGCGTCCGCCGACGATGTGCGTGGCCTGTCCCCACCTCGGCATCTATTACACGCTGGCACAACTGCGCAACATCAACATCTCCGGCGACATCGGCTGCTACACGCTGGGCGCGGGCCAGCCCTGGAACGCGCTCGACACCTGCATCTCGATGGGCGCGTCGATGGGCGTCGCGCTGGGCATGGACAAGGGGCGCGGCGAGGCCGATGCGAAGACGAGCGTGGTCGCGGTGATCGGCGACTCCACCTTCCTGCACATGGGCATGCAGGGCCTGCTCGACATCACGTGGAACCGCGGCAACGTCACCGTCCTGCTGCTCGACAACCGCGCCGTCGGCATGACCGGCGGCCAGGACAACCCCGGCACCGGCCGCGACATCCATGGCGGCGAGGCGCCGCGCGTGGATTTCGCCAGGCTGTGCGAGGCGCTCGGCGTCAGGAAGGAGCGCATCCGCGTGCTCGACCCCTACCAGTTGCCGGCGCTGTTCAAGGCGCTGCGCGAAGAGACGAAGATCCCCGAACCCTCGGTGATCATCACCGACCGGCCCTGCGTGCTGATCGACGACTACCGGGCGACGCCGCCCTACAAGGTCATCGCCGACAAATGCACCGGCTGCGGCAACTGCATCGACGTCGGCTGTCCGGCCATCCACGTGACCCGGCGCGCGACCGAAGTGAAGCCCTCGGGCAAGGAAGTGGAGCTTGCCTTCGTGCGCATCGAGACCTCCGCCTGCACCGGCTGCGGCCTGTGCGTGCAGCCCTGTGCGCCGCAGGCGATCGTGCATGCGGCGCCCGAGCACCCGGTCAATTTCCTGCACAAGAAGATCTGAGGGGCGGCGATGACCATCACCAACATCCTCGTATGCGGCATCGGTGGCCAGGGCGTGATGACCGCCACCGAGATCCTCGCCGAGGCGGCCCTGTCGCTCGGCTGCGACGCGAAGAAGACCGAGGTCGCAGGGATGAGCCAGCGCGGCGGGGTGGTGACCTCGCACCTGCGCTTCGGTCCGCAGGTCCTGTCGCCGCAGATCATGCCGGGCGAAGCCGACCTGCTGGTCGGCTTCGAGGCCGCCGAAGCCCTGCGCTGGGCGCACATGCTCAAACCCGGCGGCGTGGCGCTGGTGAACCTCGGGCGCATCGTGCCGCCGGTGGTCACCATCGGCCTGTACGAATACCCGGAAGACCCGGTCGGCCAGATGCGCGCGCTCGGCATCGAGGTCCATGCCTTCGACGCCAGCGCGATGGCGCTCGAACTGGGCAACATCCGCCTCGGCAACACGGTGATGCTGGGCGCGATGGCGGACCGCCTGCCGTTTCCGGCCGGCGTGCTGCTGGCGGCCGTGCTCGCGCGCTTTGGCGCCCGCAAGCCGCAACTGGTCGACAGCAACCGCCGGGCCTTCGAGCGCGGCCGGCAGGCGGTCGACACCCGGCAGGCGGTGCTGGCGGCGAACTGATCCGCAGCAGGATGGTTTTCCCTGCGCCCGGATAACGCGACGCGGCAGGTCCGGCGCCGGGGGATGCGTGGAGCGGGCGAGGACTGTCCGAGCACCGAGCGCAGCGAGGGCGAGTTCCGCAGCCCGACGGAACGCATCCCCCGACGCCAGACCGGATTCGAGAGACGCATGGAGCGGGCCGAGACTGTCCAACCACCGGGCAAAGCGAGGCCGAACTGCGCAGCCCGACGCAACGCATCCCTCGACGCCGGACCGGACTTCAGAGAATTGTCCGGCTGCCCTGGAAAGCGCGGGCCAGGATTCTCGCCGCCGCGCGGAAGCTGTTAAAATTGCGAGCTTTTTCCTCGAGGCCTTCCCGATGACGGCTCGCATCATTGACGGCAATGCCCTTTCCGCACGCGTGCGCGGCGAGATCGCCGACCGCGCCGCCGCGCTCGCCGCGCGCGGCGTCCAGCCCTGTCTTGCGGTGCTGCTGGTCGGCGCCGATCCGGCCTCCGCCGTATACGTGCGCAACAAGGTCGCCGCCTGCGAAAAGGCCGGCATCCGCTCGCTGCGCTTCGACTACCCGCAGGATGCCGATCCCGCCGACGTCATGGCCAGGCTCGGCGCGCTCAATGCCGACCCCGCGGTGCACGGCATCCTCGTCCAGTTGCCGCTGCCGCCGCAGTTCGACGAGACCGCGGTGCTCGAAGCCATCGACATCCGCAAAGACGTCGACGGCTTCCATGCCGAAAACGTCGGGCGGCTGTCGCAGAACCGCGAAGCCTTCATCCCCTGCACCCCGCACGGCGTCATGAAGATGCTGGAAGCGGCCGACGTGAAGGTGGCCGGCGCCGAGGCGGTCGTCATCGGCCGCTCCAACATCGTCGGCAAGCCGATGGCGATGCTGCTGACCAATGCCGGCGCCACCGTCACCGTGTGCCACTCCAGGACCCGCGACCTTGCCTTCCACACCCGCCGCGCCGACATCCTGGTGGCGGCGGTCGGCAAGCCGCGCTTCGTCACCGGCGACATGGTCAAGCCCGGCGCCACCGTCATCGACGTCGGCATCAACCGCCTGCAGGACGGCCCGGAGGCCGGCAAGCTGTGCGGCGACGTGGATTTCGAATCGGCGAAGGCCGTGGCCGGCGCCATCACCCCGGTGCCGGGCGGCGTGGGTCCGATGACGATCACCATGCTGCTCGAGAACACCGTGATCTCGGCCGCGCGCGCGGCCGGCAGGTAAGGAGGCCGCATGAACGCGAACGCTCCCGTGGTCGGCATCATCATGGGCTCGAACTCCGACTGGCCGACGATGAAGGCCGCCGCCAAGGTGCTCGAAGAGTTCGGCGTGCCGTTCGAGGCGAGGGTCGTCTCCGCCCACCGCACCCCCGACCTGATGTTCGAATACGCCGAAACCGCGCGCGGCCGCGGGCTCAAGGCGATCATCGCCGGCGCCGGCGGTGCCGCCCACCTGCCGGGCATGGTCGCGGCCAAGACCACGCTGCCGGTGCTGGGCGTACCGGTGCAGTCGAAGGCCCTGTCCGGCCAGGACTCGCTGCTGTCCATCGTGCAGATGCCCAAGGGCATCCCGGTCGCCACCTTCGCCATCGGCGAGGCGGGCGCGGCCAACGCCGGCCTGTTCGCGGTGGCGCTGCTCGCCAACGAGGACGCGTCGCTGGCCGGCAGGCTGGCCGACTTCCGTGCCCGCCAGACCCGGGCGGTGCTCGACATGACCCTCGATTGAGAGCCGCATCATGATCCTTCCGCCTGCCGCCCTGGGCATGCTCGGCGGCGGCCAACTCGGCCGCTTTTTCGTTTCCGCCGCGCACGAGATGGGCTACAGGGTCTGGGTGCTCGACCCCGACCCGCACAGCCCCGCCGGCCTCATCGCCGACCGCCACCTGGTCGCCGCCTACGACGACTACGCCGCGCTCGACACCATGGGGGCCGGCTGTGCCGCGGTCACGACCGAATTCGAGAACGTCCCGGCCGGCACGCTGGACTATCTCGCCAAGTTCATGCCGGTGCATCCGGCGGCCAGCGCGGTGGCCGTGTGCCAGGACCGCATCGCCGAAAAGACCTTCCTCGCCGACAACGGCCTGCCGCACGGCCCCTGCGCCATGATCCGCAGCGAGGACGACGTCCGCAACGCCAACGCCGGCCTGTTCCCGGCGGTGCTCAAGGTGGCGCGCTTCGGCTACGACGGCAAGGGCCAGGCACGGGTCGCCGACCGCGACGCGGCGGTGGCCGCCTTCCAGCACTTCAAGGGCGAGCCCTGCGTGCTGGAGAAGCTGCTGACGCTGGACTACGAAGTGTCGGTCGTGCTCGCCCGCGGCGATGCCGGCGAGGTGCGCTGCTTTCCGACCGGCGAGAACCGGCACCGCAACGGCATCCTCGACATCACCCTCGCGCCGGCGCGGGCCTCGGCCTGCCTGCGGGGCGACGCCCAGCAGGTCGCCGAGCGCATCGCCGAAAAGCTCGGCTACGTCGGCACGCTGGGCGTGGAATTCTTCGTCTGCCGCGGCGAACTGTTCGTCAACGAGATGGCGCCGCGCCCGCACAACAGCGGCCACCACACCATCGACGCCTGCGATGCCAGCCAGTACGAGCAGCAGGTGAGGGCGCTGTGCGGCCTGCCGCTCGCCGTGCCGCGCCAGCATTCGGCTGCGGTGATGGTCAATCTGCTCGGCGAACTGTGGTACGAGGACGGCAAGGGCCACGGCGCCTACCGCGAGCCGGACTGGTCCGCCCTTCATGCCGTGCCCGGCCTGCGCCTGCACCTGTACGGCAAGCATCACGCCCGTCCGGGGCGCAAGATGGGCCACTTCACCGTCACCGGCGACGATGCCGACGCGGTGCTGCGGCGCGCGCTGCAGGCGCGCGCCGCCATCGGCATCCGGGACGAATGATGGCCGGCGATCCACAGCAAGCCGCCGCCGGCGGGCAGCCGCGCGGCGTCATCGAGCCGGCCACGCTGGTGGCCATCCAGCGCGCCACCGGCCTTTTGCGCGCCGGTGAACTGGTGGGCATGCCCACCGAAACGGTATATGGCCTCGCCGCCGACGCGCTGAACCCCGAGGCGGTACGGCGGATCTTCGCCGCCAAGGGGCGCCCGGCGGACCATCCGGTGATCGTGCATCTGCCCGGCGCGGACCATCTCCCGCGCTGGGCGGCCAGCATCCCCAGGGATGCGCTCGCGCTGGCCAATGCCTTCTGGCCGGGTCCGCTGACCTTGATCCTGAAGCGCGCGCCCGGCGTGCCCGACGAAGTCACCGGCGGCCAGGATACCGTCGGCGTGCGCGTGCCCGCGCACTCGGTGGCGCTGGCGCTGCTGCAGGTCTTCGGCTCCGGCATCGCGGCGCCGAGCGCCAACCGCTTCGGCCGCATCAGCCCGACCACGGCGGCCCACGTGCAGGAAGAACTCGGCGGGCAGGTGGCCATGATCCTCGACGGCGGCGCCTGCCCGCTCGGCATCGAATCCACCATCGTCGATTTCTCGCGCGACGTGCCCGAGATCCTGCGCCCGGGCGCCGTCACCGCCGACGACATCGCCCGCATCATCGGACGGCGTCCCCGTGTGCGCGGCGAAGCGGCGCAGGGCGTTCCGTCGCACGAGGTCACGGCGAGCACCGCGGATGCATCCGGCACGCCGAGAGTCTCCGGCGCGCTCGCCGCCCATTACGCGCCGCGGACGCCGCTGCGCCTGATCGATCCTGCCCTGCTGGCGGCCGAAGCCGCCGGACTCGCCGCCGCCGGCAGCCGCGTCGCGGTGCTGGCAATCGCGGTGGACGATCCCGGCGATGCGCGGCTGACATGGCTCGGCGCCTCCGCGCAGCCGAGCGAATACGCCCACGACCTGTATGCCAGCCTGCGCGCGCTCGACGCGCTGGGCGCGGATTTCATCCTCGTCGAAACGCCGCCCCCGGCCCCCGCCTGGACCGCCGTCGCCGACCGCCTCGGCCGTGCCGCCGCGGGATCGGGAGAGGATGATGAAACCTGATTTCCGGGGGTTCACATCGAGAGCGCACTTGCCTATAATGCGCCCTCTTTCGGGCCGATAGCTCAGCTGGGAGAGCGCTGCGTTCGCAATGCAGAGGTCGGGAGTTCGATCCTCCTTCGGTCCACCACGAACAATTCCGGGATGTTCCGGAGAAAGCCGGGAAAGCCAAGAGATACAAGGCTTCCCGGCTTTTTTTCGTCCGCGGTGTTCCGAAGAGGGCCGTTGCAAGCCAGGGGCAAGTGGGGGCAACTGTCCGACCTGCCCCCGAGCGGCGAAGGAGTTGCCCCCGAAATGCCCCTGACAGACACGCAAATCAAGGCAATCAAGCCTGAAGCCAAGGCGCGCAAGTACGCCGACGAAAGGGGGCTCTACCTGGAAGTTGCCCCCAGCGGTGGCAAGTGGTGGCGGCTCAAGTAGTCCGTGGCGATCCTGCGCGATCTGCAGCCACTCACTGGCAAGCGGCAGCATGTGTTCGTCGGCCGAGATCCGAAGAAGCCCATGTCTGATGCCGCTGTCAATGCCGCGCTGCGCCGGATGGGCTACGACACCAGAACTGAGATCACTGGCCACGGTTTCCGGGCGATGGTGCGCACCATCCTCCACGAAGAATTCGGCGTCGACCACGACGTGATCGAGCACCAACCTGCGCACCGTGTGCCGGATGCCCTCGGGGAAACCTACAGCCGCACCAGGTTCTTGAAGGAGCGCAGGGTGATGATGCAACGGCGGCCTCCGCGACTTCCTGCGTCCGCAGCATCGGGGGAGCCACCCGGTGCCCGCCGCCAGCCGCTCGGCTTCGCTCGCCAAGTCCGCCTTCTTGAGCTTGCCCAAGCGGGGCACTTCCTGGTGATCTTCGTCATGGAGCTCTGGCGTGCTCAGCAACCGGGCACGTCGTTCCAGCGGATGATCATCAACGAACGATGAATGCCGCGCGCGGCGCGGCCTTAAGCGTCAGTGTCTTCGATGCCCGCCCACTTGAGGGCCTCCGCCCGTTCCCCGAATGAGAGATATTGGGCGATCTTGCCGTTGCGAAACACGAAACCATCGGCGAATCGTCCGCCGATCCAATCGGTCGAATCCTTTAGGCGGACCCAGGCATGGAGGTACACGACGACCTTGTCTCCATTCACCAAGAACTTCTCGGGTTCGCAGGTCCCTTCGGCCCAGGTCCCACGTCCTTTCCTGACGTGCTCTTGCACTTCCGTGATACCACGATAGGTGCCGGCAGTTGGAAAGCCCTCGGGCTCGATGCGCACGATCTGCGGATCGAAATCCTTGGTGATGGCCTGCATGTCATTGCGATTGATCGCCGCGAAGAATTGTATGAGTGCTTCAGTTTCGGCGCTCATGGGCCTCACTCCAGCTTCCAGCACATTCGTGCTCGGCACCTACATGGCGATACGCGCGCGTGCAGCCTTCCCACATGAGGCTACGTGTGCCAATTTCAGCAGTCATGAATTTCCCTTGATTCAACCAGGGAACGCTCAGCCGCCGAGCAGGCGGCGTGACAGCAGCGACTGCATGTCCCGCCGGCCATCCGCGATGAGATAGATGAGGACCTGCCTGCCGATCACGCGATAGATGAGCCGATACGGCTTGAAAAACGTCTGACGATACTCGCGAATGCCCAGCGCCAGCAGTTCCTTCGGATGCGGACCGCGCTCCGGGAAGGTGGCGAGCTGCTCGGCCACTTCGGTCACGCGCCTCAACACGTAATCCGCTTTCCCCGGCGAATCGGATTGCTCGACGTAGTCGTAGATGTCCTCCAGGTCGCGCTCGGCGCCCTCGGTGATCAGGACCTCGTACTGCATCAATCGGCGTTCGACTTCGCCCGCAGCCGGCGCACTACGTCAGCGACCGGCTTGACCTTGCCCGCGTCGATCTCGCGGTTGCCCAGGGCCAGGATCTTGAGCAGGGCGAGCGTTTCCTGGGTCTCCTCGTACGAGGCGATGTCCTGTATCACGGCACGCGCTTCGCCGTTCTGCGTGATCAGCATCGGCTCGCGGTTTTCCGCGAGCCTGTCCAGGACCTCCGCGGCGTTGGCTTTGAGATAGCTGATGGGCTTGATCTGCGAAGCGCGCACGGGACGGACTCCATCGAAACGATAGGACCAAATATAGTCCTTTATCGGTCTGACGGCAATGATGCACCCGACCGCCGGCGTTGCCGCGCCGGTCGCAAGCGACGGATTTTCAGCTCAGCCGGCATCCCCGGCGATCTCTTCGGCCTCCTTCTTCATCGGCTTGTACTTGAAGGTCGCGCGGATGATGCCGTGGTCGTTGGTGCCGTCGGCCTTGTGGTCCTCGAAGTTCAAGTGGTCGTTGTTGATCACCAGCCCGCCGAAGAGCCACACGCGCTTCCTGCTGTTGTCGTAGAACTCCTGGCTTACGAGGATGTGATCGAGGGACTCGCGCATGTCCTGGTGGACGTGGGTGTAGTAGACGTCGCGCGTGTCGCGGTATTCCTGCAGCGTCTGCGCGGTGTAGAGCGCCGTGTCGCCGCCGCCCACCGAATCGCCCACCAGGTAACGTGGTTGGCCCGTCAGCACGTTGGCGGTGTTGCTCAGTTGTCCGTCGTTGATGTCGCCCAGCACGATGACCGGCGTGTCGTTGCCCTTCATCTGCTCGGTCAGCAGAAAGCGCAGCGCCCCGGCCTCGGCGGTACGGCGGATGGTGGAGAGCGCCGCGCCGAGCCCCGTCGCGTGCTTGCCGTAAGTCGGCTTGTCGGCGTTGAACCACGGCTCCCTGAACACCTGGGTGGGCGCCTTGGACTTGAAGTGGCAGACGTAGACGTGAATCGCTGGGTCGGCCTTGCGCGGCTTGATGGTGAAGTGGAGCACCGGACGTGAGAAGCCGCGTATGCTTACGTTGATGTCCGGGGTCTGCGGATCGTCGCCGCTCGACCGCAGCACGAACTTCTCCGGGAACGTCTCGATCCAGTCGGGCTCGCCCGCGAGCAGCCCCTTGCGCACGATGGCCGCGCACACGATCTTCGTCCCCGTGGCATCGGGCGGCACCAGCACGTCGTAGGCATCCGTCATGTCCGCCCGTGCGAGGCCATTCGCGAGTGAATCCCGATGCCACAGCTCCTGGAAGCCGCACACGTCGGGCTTCAGTATCCTCAACTGGCGCGCCACCCACTCGAGCTTGAGCCGATACTGCTCGAGGGTCCAGCCGGCCGCGTCCGAATACATCGGCAGCCCCGGCTCGTTCAAGTTGTAGAGATTGAACGTGGCGATGCTGAGTTCCCTGAGATTCATGGTGTCCTCCTCCGATAATGAAATCATGCTATTAAACCGGCAATCAATCAGGAAATATGGACATACGAGACGGCCGGGTGCTTGAAGTAGGAAACGACTCGCCCCGGGACGGCCTGCAACTGGCGCATGAGCCGGTGGCGAGCTTGATCAGTTGATCGGTTGTCGGGCCACCGGTCCCTGCCGCAGGTTCGTCTTCAAGTCGCGGTTGAGGTATTCATCGGGATTGGCTTCGGGCGAGTACGCGGGCAGATAGACGAGTTCGATTCTGTCAGCGCGCTCGGCTCCCAGGCCTTGACCGGCTTGCCAATCAGGCTTGGTTCCCGGCAAACTCCCCCAGCGCGTCGAGCGCGCGCAGCGAATAGACGTAGGCCGCGCCGGCGTTGAGGGCGATGGCGGTGCCCAGCGCTTCGCTCAGTTCCTGTTCCGTCACGCCGGCCTTGCGCGCCGCTGCGGCATGGGCCGCGATGCAGCCGTCGCAGCGCGTGGTCACGGCTACCGCCAGCGCGATCAGTTCGCGGGTCTTGGCGTCGAGTACGCCGGGCGTGGCATGGGCCAGGTTGACCTGCTTGAAAGCCTCCATCATCTGCGGGTTGTTCTTCGCAAACCCGGCCGAAGCCTTCTTGTTGTTGGTGAGGGACTGGGTCCAGTTGTTGAGCAGCATGCGTTTCTCCGATGGAGGAAGTTGAAGTCCCGGGTTGCGTCCGGGCGAGCGGCGAGCATTCATTCTGCACCGGCCCAGCCCGGCCGCGTTCCGTCGCGGCGAATCGTCATGGTCCGAAGCTGGCGCCTGCCATGGCCTTCCTCATGCCCGTCCTTCGTGCGGACGATTGAAGGCCAGGAAATGGCGCACGACCGGACGTTCTCCCTGGTGGAAGCGCAGCACGTCGTCCTGGACGTCGGCGTCGGCCCTGGAGACCCGTTTGTGCTGGCGCAGGTGCTCGGCCCAGGATTCGACGTGGAACCATTCGAGCATCAGGCCGGGATCGGCGGAATCCTCGGCGATCCCCCAGGCATAGGCGCCGTCGCGCCGCCGCTCCCCCGACAGCCGGGCGAGCGCCTTCAGGAACGCGGGGCGGTCTTCCGGCGCGATGCGGTATTCGATCTGGATCAGCACCGGTCCCCGGTCGTGCTCGACCGGCGCAGCCGTCAGCGGCTCGGGCCAGTGGTTGGACGGCACCAGGTCGGCTTCGCCCCTGGGCAGCTTGACCCGGTGCGCGGCGAGGCCGACCAGCACCAGCCCGGCCGCGCCGGCCAGCAGCGTCAGCGGCACGCCGATCCCTTCGGCAATGGCGCCCCAGCTCAGGCTGCCCGCGGTCATGGCGCCGTTGAACACGGTCAGGTACACCGCCAGGGAACGGCCGCGCACCCAGTTGGGCAGGATGGCCTGCGCCACGCCGTTGAGCGTGGTCAGCGCGGTGATCCAGGCCGCGCCCAGCAGCAGCAGCGCGGCCACCGCCGCCCACTGCGGCGGCGCGGAGGACAGAAAGGCCATGACTGCCGCCGACACCAGCGCGGAGAGCAGCAACAGGCCGTCTGCGCTCAGGCGCTCGCGCAGCTGGGGCATGAAGATCGCCCCGCCGATCGCGCCCAGGCCGACCGCGCCGAGCAGGACGCCGTAGAAGCCGGCACCGCCGCCGAGCAACTGGCGCGCCACCAGCGGCAGCAGTGCCCAGACCGAACTGGCCAGGGCGAAGAACAGGAAGGCACGCAGCAGCACGACGTGCAGCTCGCGGCTGGCGCGGGCATAGCGCAGCCCGGCGCGGAACGCGCCCACGAAGCGCTCGGACAGGACGTCCTGCGCGGCCGCCGGCCGCCGCCACCACAGCAGCGCCGCGACGACGAACACGTAGCTCATGACATCCACGCCGTAGGTGAATGCCGCGCCCAGCCCGGCCAGGATCAGCCCGCCCAGCGCCGGGCCGATGGCGCGGGCGATGTTGATCCCCAGCGAATTCAGTGCCACGGCGCTCTTGAGGTCCTTCTTCTCGACCAGCTCGGGCACGACCGCCTGCCAGGTCGGCCCCATCAGGGCCGCGCCGATGCCGCCGAGGAAGGTCAGCGCGACCAGCGACGTCACCGATTGCAGGCCCGAGGCCGACAGCAGCATCAGGCAGATGCTGACGCTGGCCAGCAGGAGCTGGATGCCGATGAGGAATTTGCGCCGGTCCAGGATGTCGGCCAGCACGCCGGCCGGAATCGCCAGCAGGAACACCGGCAGCGTCGCCGCAGCCTGCACCAGGGCCACGGCCGCGGGCGAGGAAGAAAGGTCGGTCATCAGCCACGAACTGGCCACGTCGCGGATGAAGCTGCCGGTGTTGCCGATGACCGTGGCCACCCAGAGCACGGCAAACAGCGTTTGCCGCAGGGGTGCGAAGCCGCTCGTCGGGGCTTCGGCCGAAGGGGCGGACTTGTGCGTCATGTCCGTTTCTCCTGCAGGTCCAGCCAGGCGACCAGCAGGAAGCCGCCGGCCAGGCCGAGATGCTCGAAGAACGAATTGGCGGCCATGAAGCGCTCCTGCCCCGCCGGCAATTCCCAGAACCGCAGGGCGATGCCGGTGGCCAGCAGGGTGAAGCCTGCCAGCCCCAGCGCCCCGAGCCAACGCAGCCGGCCTGCCAGGATCATCGCCGAGGCGCCCAGTTCGAGCACGATCACCAGCACCGCGAACAGCGGCGCCGGCGACAGTCCGAAGTGGTTCATCTCGCCAAGGGCCCCCGGAAAGTCGGTGAGCTTGACCAGCCCGCCTTGCAGGTACGCCGCGCACAGGCCCAGATAGGCGATGAAGCGCGCGGCACGGCTTCCGAGTACCGGCCGCACGGCGGCGGCCAGCTTGTCTGCGAACGAGTCGTGCGTCGGCATGGGGCGCTCTCCTTTACACGGCCCAGCAGGAGCAGCCGAGGGCGCCGAAGAAGCCCTGCAGGTCCGAGGCCGGAACCCTGGAGGCCCAGGCGCGTGCATGGTCGTGGCCATGCAGGCCGCAGGCGCTGGCGCAGCCGCAGGAGGCGATCGCCTGGTAGCGGGCCGGCTGCAGGGAGTTCCTGCCCGCGCCCTTGGGGTCGCCCCAGGCGGCGTAGCCCTTGAAGGTACGGGTGGGCGACCAGTCGGGCATGGCCGGCGGCAGCGGGCTGTCGTCCAGCGGAGCGAAATCGCCCGCGCCGTAGACGATGCGGCCGCCCACCACGGTCAGGTCCGACGTGAGGAAGGAGATTTCATCCTCGGGGATGCTGAAGTAGTCCTTGTCCGGCACGATCAGGTCGGCGAACTGACCCACCTGGATGCGGCCGCGCTTGCCTTCCTCGTTGGAGAACCAGGCGACGTTCTCCGTCCACATGCGCAGCGCCGTCTCGCGGTCGAGCAGGTTGCGCTGCGGGTACAGGCGCAGGCCGCCGAGCGTCTTGCCCGTGATCATCCACGACAGCGACACCCAGGGGTTGTACGAGGCCACGCGGGTGGCGTCGGTGCCGGCCGAGACCTTCACGCCCTTCTCCAGCATGCGCGCGACCGGCGGCGTCGCCTCGGCGGCGCGGGCGCCGTAGCGCTCGACGAAGTATTCGCCCTGGTAGGCCATGCGATGCTGCACGGCGATGCCGCCGCCCAGCGCCGCGATGCGGTCGATGGACTTGTCCGAGATGGTCTCGGCGTGGTCGAAGAACCAGTTGATGCCGCCCAGCGGGATGTCCCGGTTGACCTTCTCGAACACGTCCAGCGCGCGCGAGATCGTCTCGTCGTAGGTGGCATGCAGGCGCCAAGGCCACTTGTTCTGCGCCAGGATGCGCACGACGCCTTCCAGCTCGCCTTCCATCTCCGGCGGCATGTCCGGGCGCGGCTGGCGGAAGTCCTCGAAGTCGGCGGCCGAGAACACCAGCATCTCGCCGGCGCCGTTGTGGCGGAAGTAGTCGGTGCCCTGCTGGTACTTCACGCTGGAGGTCCATTTGAGGAAGTCTTCCTTTTCTTCCTTGGGCTTCTGCGTGAACAGGTTGTAGGCCAGGCGCACGGTGAGCTGGTTCTCGTCGGCCAGCTTCTGGATCACGGCATAGTCTTCCGGGTAGTTCTGGAAGCCGCCGCCGGCGTCGATCACGCCGGTCACGCCCAGGCGGTTGAGTTCGCGCATGAAGTGGCGCGTGGAATTGACCTGGTAGTCGAACGGCAGCTTCGGTCCCTTGGCCAGCGTGGCGTAGAGGATCAGCGCGTTGGGCTTGGCCAGCAGCAGGCCGGTGGGGTTGCCCTTGGCGTCGCGGGTGATCTCGCCGCCCAGAGGCTGGGGCGTTTCCCTGGTGTAGCCCACGGCGCGCAGCGCGGCGCCGTTGAGCAGCGCGCGGTCGTACAGGTGCAGCAGGAACACCGGGGTGTCGGGGGCGATGGCGTTGATCTCGTCGATGGTCGGGAGGCGCTTCTCGACGAACTGGTGCTCGGTGAAGCCGCCGACCACGCGCACCCATTGCGGCGCCGGGGTGACGGCGACCTGGCGGCGCAGCATGTCCAGCGCGTCGGCCAGCGAGCGCACGCCGTCCCAGCGCAGTTCCAGGTTGTAGTTCAGGCCGCCGCGCACCACGTGGGTGTGGTTGTCGAACAGGCCGGGCAGGGCGCGCCTGCGCTGGAGGTTGACGATCCGGGTGCCGGTGCCGGCCAGGGCCAGGACGTCCTGATCCGGGCCCACGGCCACGAAGCGGCCGTCCTTGACCGCCACGGCGCTGGCAACGGGATTGGCGCGATCGAGCGTCGTGATCTGGCCATTGTGGAAAATGATGTCGGGAGTGGAATCGGCCACGGCGGATGCTCCTTTGCTAATGACTTCGGCGACTGCGTTGCGGCCCAGCAGGCTGTTTACTGCCAGCGCGGATGCCAGCGTCGTCGCAGCACCAAGGACTTTTCGGCGGGATGTCATACGTTTGCCTTCAGCTTACGGTTTCGACTGCACCCGAGCGGCCGGCCTCCGGCCTCCGTGTCCGGGCGCCACGGATCCTTGCGATGCTCTACGTCTGCGCTTCCTTGGACGCCTGTTCCGCCGCATGCCGGCC
The DNA here is from genome assembly GCF_002354895.1 of Thauera sp. K11. Classification (NCBI taxonomy): domain Bacteria; kingdom Pseudomonadati; phylum Pseudomonadota; class Betaproteobacteria; order Rhodocyclales; family Zoogloeaceae; genus Thauera; species Thauera sinica. The sequence goes on along the minus strand of NZ_CP023439.1, from coordinate 2,752,212 downwards.
GGGCAACTGGCCGAGCACGTGGTCGGTGGCCTGCGTCTTGTCGCAGGCGGTGCTGAAAGCGGTGCCGCCGAGCAACTGCTTGCCGACCGGGATGACCTGCTCGCCGACCAGGATGCCGAGCAGGCCGACCAGCGCCACCAGCGGCGGCGCCGGCGAGCGCACGCTCAGCAGGCTGTAGATGATGCCGACCAGCAGACCGGCGCCCAGGGACAAGACATAGAGTTTCACGGTTCACCTCGATGCGGAGATGGTGGTTTCGCGCCGCCTCGCGGCCGGCGCATGCGTGCCGCTGCGCGGGTGCCGGGCGGCTGCGGCATCCGCCCGGCGGTTGCGCGTACGCCTTACTTGGCCGGGTTGGGGCCGATGCGTTCGCCGTGCTGAACGCGCTCGGGCTGCTTGTGCACCATGGTGTAGGCGTAGTCGACACCCATGCCGTAGGCACCGGAATGTTCCTTCACGATCCCCATCACGGCGTCGTAGGAATCCTTGCGCGCCCAGTCGCGCTGCCACTCCAGCAGGACTTGCTGCCAGGTCACCGGCACGATGCCGGCCTGCACCATGCGGTCCATGGCGTACTTGTGGGCTTCGGCCGAGGTGCCGCCCGACGCGTCGGCCACCATGTAGATCTCGTAGCCGCCTTCCAGCGCCGCACACAGGGCGAAGGTGGTATTGCAGACCTCGGTCCACAGGCCCGAGACGATGACCTTCTTGCGCCCGTTGGCGGCCAGCGAGTCGCGCACGTTCTGGTCGTCCCAGGAGTTCATCGAGGTGCGTTCCAGGATCTTGTGATCGGGGAACACGGCCAGCAGTTCGGGATAGGTGTGACCGGAGAAACCCTCGGTCTCGACGGTGGTGATGGTCGCCGGGATGTTGAACACCTTCGCGGCCTTGGCCAGGCCGACGACGTTGTTCTTCAGGACCTGGCGGTCGATCGACTGCACGCCGAAGGCCATCTGCGGCTGCTGGTCGATGAAGATGATCTGGCTGTTCTGCGGCGTCAGGACTTCAAGGTACTTGCTCATGGGATTCTCCTTCATGGACGGAGTTGATTGAAACGCGGCGAAATGCAGCGCTGCGCGGTGCAGCATGCGGCCGGGTTCGGGACTCTCCGCGCCCGGGCCGGGTATCGGGGGATGTCGCCGTGATCCCCCGTACGTGTCGAACAGGCGGACCGGTCAGGCGGCGGAGTCCACCAGGACCAGTTCGGCATCCTCGATGGCGGTGACGCGGATGCTTTCCTCGCCGCGGATCGCCGCGCCGTCGCGGGCATCCAGGGCCACGCCATTGACCTCGACCGTGCCCTTGGCGGGCACCAGGTAGCCATAGCGGCCGGCGTCGGAGAAGCGGTATTCCACCGTATCGCCGGCCCTGACCGTGGCGCCCAGCACCCGTGCGTCGGTGCGGATCGGCAGCGCGTCCTCGTCGCCCTCGATGCCGCTGGCCAGCGTCACGAACCTGCCGGAGCGGTCGTCCTTCGGAAACGGCTTGGAGCCCCAGGACGGCGGTCCGCCGTGCCGGTCCGGGAAGATCCAGATCTGGAAGATGCGCGTGATCCCCGGTTCCAGGTTGTACTCGGCGTGGCGGATGCCCGTGCCGGCACTCATCACCTGCACGTCGCCCGCCACCGTGCGGCCCTTGTTGCCGAGGCTGTCCTGGTGGGTGATGGCGCCCTCCCGCACGTAGGTGATGATCTCCATGTTCGAGTGCGGATGCGGCGGAAAGCCCGTGCCCGGCTCGATCGTGTCGTCGTTCCAGACGCGCAGCGCACCCCAGTGCATGCGCTGCGGATCTTCATATTCGGCAAAGGAAAAATGGTGCTTGGCATCGAGCCAGCCGTGGTTGGCTCCGCCGAGGCGGTTGAAGGGGCGACGTTCGATCATGACTCCCTCCTGCGGGTAGCTGACTATGATGGCGTCAGTCTAGGTTTCGCCTTTGCCGATGAAAATACGGCGAACGGAATTCCATCCTTTCCGTTTTTTGCGTGGCATCCGACATATTCCTGTCATCGCCGGAGCGGAGGCCCATTCCCGCTGCATGGCGGGGCGAGCCCTCGACCGGTACGGGAAGCACCGGCGGATGCCGCAGCCTTCGTCCCGGAAACTTCCCGGGCTTCCAGCCTTCCGGGAGCCTGGCCCGGACGTTGAATCCAGCATGGTCAACATTGCCGGAAGCCGCTTCCATCACGGCGGGCTTGCAGGAAAGGCGATGCAGTGCATTGCATCCATTCCGTTCCGGCTCTTTCCCTCGCCGCGCTGTTGTGGCAGAAATACGGCACATTCATCATCGATCGGAACCGAGTGTTTCCAGAATTGCCATGAAAAAGCTACCAGACCTGGAAGCCTGGGCGATCTTCGCCAAGGTCGCGGAGACGGGCTCCTTCGCCCGGGCCGCCGCGGAGTTCTCCCTGTCGCAGGCTACGGTGTCCAAGGCCGTCACGCGCCTGGAAGCACGCATGAAGACCATGCTGTTCCACCGCACGTCCCGCCGCATGTCGCTGACCGAGAGCGGCTATGCCGCGCTGGAACGTGCTGCGCGCATCCTCGAAGATGGCGAGGCGGTGGAGGCCGAGGTCGCGGAGCAGTCCACCAGCCTGCGGGGGGTGATCCGGGTTTCTGCCCCGATGTCGTTCGGCATAGCGCGCCTGGCGCCGATACTGCCGGACTTCATGAAGGCCCATCCCGACGTGGAACTGGACGTGCAGTTCAACGACAAGCAGGTGGACCTGGTGGCCGACCGTTTCGACCTTGCGCTGCGCATAGCGAACCTCGTGGATTCCAGCCTGCTCGCCCGCCGCTTCTGCAAGGTGCGCATCCTGCTGGTCGGGTCGCCGGCCTATTTCGAGCGCCACGGGCGACCGCGGCATCCGCGCGACCTGATCAACCACAAGGCGCTGCAGTACACCTATGCGCGCGGCGGCACGAGCTGGCGTTTCCGGCACAAGCGGCATGGCGAATTCACCCAGGTGATGCCGGTTCACCTGCATGCCAACAATGCCGAGGCGCTGACGCCGGCCCTGCTGGCGGGGCTGGGCCTGGCGCTCCAGCCGGAGTTCCTGGCCTGGCAGGATCTGCAGTCGGGAGTGCTCGAAACCGTGATGGACGACTGGGAGGTGGAACCGATCGCGCTGCACGTCGTGACCCCGCCGGGCCGCAACCGGCCCGCGCGCGTCCAGGCTTTCATCGAATACCTGGCCGAGCGCTTCGCCAGCGAGCCGTGGGCACGCACCACCGACGGCTGATGGCGACGGCGGGCGGCTGCGCCGGCCGGCCAGCGGCGGTGGCTCCATGACGCAGGACTGCCTGCCGAGGCGGCGGACAAAGGAAATGTTGCATTGCAATATCGGATTGCCTAAGCTGGATTCATCCACCGCGTTCTCTCCTCCTCCCAATGCGTGTGGATTTTTTGCCCGGCCTCGCAAGAGGCCGGGCATTTTTTTGATACCTGCCCGGCGGCGCCGATGAATGCCCGGCGTCACGAATCCGTCATGGATCATGGATAGGGTCTGAGTACCGGCGCGCCTTGCCGTCCATCGCGCAGGCGCGCATGCAGGTCGAATGACGAAATCCCATCCGGAGGCCCGGCGATGACCACCAGCGGTTCATCCCACCAGAAGATAGAGACGGATCGCAAAGCACGGGAGCCGGATGTCCGGCCCGCGACGGCGGGCGGGGCGGACAAGGCCGGCTGGGATACCGCGGAGTGCCTGGACCTGATCGCCGCGCTGGACGCGCTGCGCGCGCGCATGCTCGACAACGAGGCGAGGCTTTCCGGACAGATCGGCCGGGTCGCGCCGGCTTACCAGGCCAGCGCACGAAACCTCGCCCACTACCTCGCGCTGCGCGAAGTCGACCTGCGCGCCGTGCAGGAGAGGCTCGCCCGGATGGGCACGTCCTCGCTCGGCCGGGCCGAATCGCACGTCCTCGCCAATCTCGACAAGGTGCTGGGCATCCTGCACCGGCTCATGGGAGAGGATTGGGAAGACCGATCGGCCGAGGAACCCGTGGGCATCGTCAGCAGCAGGCGCTTGCTCGACGAGCATACCGATGCGCTGCTCGGCGCGCCCGCCGGAGGCCGCGGCGTGCGCATCATGGTCACGCTGCCTTCCGAGGCGGCTGTCGACTACGGCCTCGTCCATCATCTCGTCGCCTCGGGCATGGATGTGGCGCGCATCAACTGCGCCCACGACGGCGCGGCGGAATGGGAGGCAATGGCCACCCACGTGCGCCGCGCGGCGAAGGCGGCCGGGCGCGGCGTGCGCATACTCATGGATCTCGGCGGGCCGAAGCTGCGGACGGGGCCGATCGCGCCCGGTCCGGCGCTCCTCAAGCTCAAGCCCAGGCGCGACCTCTACGGCCGGGTGCTCGCGCCGGCCCGCGTCGGGCTGCGTCCGGCGGGGTCGCTCGCCGCCGTGGCCGGCGCAATCGAGCATCTCGGCGTGCCGGCCGCATGGCTGGCGCGCATCAAGATCGGCGACACACTGGAACTGGTCGATGCCCGCGATGCCAAGCGCACGCTCCACGTCGTTGCGCAGGACGATGCGGGAATCCTGGCCGAATGCGAGCGGACGGCGTACGTCGTTCCGGAGACGACCATCGAGCATCGCCGCCGCGGCCGCAAGCCGCGCGAGGCGCTGCTGGTCGATTTCCCGCCGGGCGAGCCCGGAAGCATCTTCCTGCAGCGCGGCGACCGGCTGAAGGTGACGCGTTCCGGCATCGGCCGGCCGGTGATGCGGGATACGGCGGCACGCGGCCACATGCTGCTGCCGACGATCGCCTGTACCTTGCCGGAGGTCTTCGATCAGGTCTGCGTCGGCGAGCGGGTGCTGTTCGACGACGGCCGCATCGGCGGCAGGATCGGCGCCGTCGGGACGGACGGGCTGGAAGTCGAGATCACCCAGATCCGCGTGACCGGCGACCGGCTGCTGGCGGACAAGGGCATCAACCTGCCGGACAGCCGGCTGGACCTGCCCGCCCTGACGGAGAAGGACGTCGAGGACCTGCAGGCCGTGGCCCGGTGCGCGGATCTGGTCGGGCTCTCCTTCGTGCAGCGGGGCCAGGACATCGAAACGCTGCGCGAGCAGCTTGCGCGGCTCGGCGCGGCACACGTGGGCGTGGTCCTGAAGATCGAGACGCGCCGCGCCTTCGAGAACCTCCCCGAGCTGCTGTTCTCCGCCATGGCCTGCGACGCCGCCGGCGTCATGATCGCCCGCGGCGATCTCGCGGTGGAATGCGGCTACGAGCGGCTGGCCGAAGTCCAGGAGGAAATCCTGTGGGCGGCGGAGGCGGCCCACATGCCCGTCATCTGGGCCACCCAGGTACTGGAGACCCTGGCCAAGACGGGGCAGCCTTCGCGCGCGGAGATCACCGATGCCGCCATGGGCGAGCGGGCGGAATGCGTCATGCTCAACAAGGGGCCGCACATCCTCGAAGCCATCCGCATGCTCGACGACATCCTGAAGCGCATGCAGGCCCACCAGTCCAAGAAGCGCTCCCTGCTGCGGGCGCTGGGCGCGTGGTCGTCGCAGGCAGAATCCGCCAGGCAATAGGGATCGGGATCAGGTCGAGGCGTTGTCGACCTGATCCACGCAATCGCGCCACACCTCGTTCGCCACGAACAGATCGAAGAGATCGCCGTCGATCGCATCGCGGCTGCGCATGGTCTCCATGATGGCGAGCGCCTCGTCGACGCTGTGCGCGTTCTTGTAGGGCCGGTCGCTCGCCGTGAGCGCCTCGAAGATGTCGGCGATCGCCATGATGCGCGCGCTCACGCTCATCGCATCCCTCTTCAGGCCGCGCGGATAGCCGCGGCCGTCCATCGTCTCGTGGTGCCCGCCGGCGATCTCCGGCACGCTGGCGAGGTCGGGAGGCAGGGGCAGGCGGCCGAGCATGACGATGGTCTCGACGATGTGCTCGTTGATCTTGAAGCGTTCCTCGCTGGTGAGCGTGCCGCGCGCGACGCTTAGGTTGTACAGCTCGCCGCGGTTGTAGAGCGCATCGGGGGCCTGCATGACGAAGCCCCAGGGGTTGCCCGGCAGAAAGCGCGCGCTGTTCCGCCGCGGTATGACATGCTCGGGACGATCCGCCAGCAGCGTTTCCTCGGCCGGCGGCGCGGCGCGGGGCGAGCCGTCGCGGCGCTCCATCTCGGCATTCGACAGCCCCAGGGTGTCGTCCAGCGTCCTCGTCCAGCGGTGCTGCGCGATCCGGCCGAGCCGTTCGAGGTCGCCGGCCGCCATCGTTTCGCCGCCGCGGTTGCAGCGCGCGACGAAGGCGAATTCCTCGTCCAGCGTCCGCCACGCCAGGTCGCGCTCCGCCCGGAGCGCGACCTCGTCGCCGCCGCCCGCCACGCCCTTCCAGTACCCGATTTCGGCATCGCGCTTGAGCACCTCGAAACGCGTGCGGATCTCGTGGATGCGGTCGTACTGGGTTTCGAGCTTGGTGGCCTTGTCGATGACGTATTCCGGCGTGGTGAGCTTGCCGCAGTCGTGCATCCACGCGGCGATCTGCAGCGCCTCCCAGCCGGACGGGTCGAGCCGGTAACCGGCCAGGGGGCCGGTGCCGGCTTCGTGCGCCGCGCGCGCGAGGCTCAGCGCGATGCGGGGGACGCGGCGGCAATGTCCGCCGGTGTAGGGAGACTTCGCATCGATGGCTTCGGCGACGAGCCGCATCACGCCGTGCAGCAGGTCCTTGCGGCCGGCAAGCAGGCGCTGGTTTTCGAGCGCGATGGCGGCCGACCCTGCCAGCGCGCTCAGGAAGCCCACGACTTCGCTGCGCTGCAATCGGCAGTCGGGCGCGAACCGGTCGGCGAGCAGCAGGGTGCCGAGGATCTCGCCTTCGTGGTTCCGGAGCGGGATCAGCAGCACATGCCAGATCGTCCCCCCGGGCGCCGCGAGTTTCACGCTGAACGGCCCGTCGCCCTGTGCTCCCAGGTCGGAGAGGCCCTCCGCCTCGAAGTCGTCGGGGGGGCGTTCGTCCGTCCCGGTGCCGTCGGCCCCTTCCAGTTCATCCAAGCCTGCGATGAGGATGGAAGCACTGCACCAGGGGGCGCCGGTGACCTCCCGCGCGCCGGCGCGGACCTGACGCAGCAGGCCGTGCAGATCGCGCGCGGCGCCGAGGTCGCGGCCCAGTTCGAGAAAGCGCGCGATGGCCGAGCGCATCATGGCGATCGCGCCGGCGAGCTGATCGACCTCGAGGATGACGGAATGGGTTTGCGCCTCTTGCCGGAACTGCAGGGAGGAGACGGAATGCGCCACGCCGGACAGCCGGTGCAGCGGCTTGGTCAACAGGCGCGAAAGCGCCCAGGCCAGGGGAAAGCTGACGAGCACCGCCGCCACGGTGAAGAGCACGGCGCGCTGCCGCTGGCGATAGGCTTCGGCAAAGATCTCGTCGTCGGGCGCGGCCACCGCCAGCGTCCAGTCCTCGTCGCCGAAGCCGGGCATGGGCGCCAGTGACACATGCCACCCTCCGGTGGCCGGATCGAACATGCGCAGAGTCGGAGGGGCGCCGGCCGCAGGGGCGTCCAGCGCACGCGTGATCAGATCGTCGCCGAACGGCCCCGCCGCCGTGGCGCCGCCGGCCGCCGCGGCCGAGGCGAGCAGCGTCCGGTCGCCCGCGACGAGGCGCATCCGTGTCGACGGCGTCACCGAGTGGCGGCTCAGCAGCGAGGAAATCGCCGCGAAATTCACGTTGATGCCGAACACCGTCGAGCCGTTGCGCCGCGCGAAGGTGACGCCCCGTGCGTGCGAATGCTGGAAGTCGTACGGCGGGGTGACCACCAGCTTGTCGCTTGCCGCCGCGCGCCGGTACCAGTCGGACAGGCGCGGCTCGAAACCGGCGGACACCGCCGGCCCCGTACCGAGGAAGCGGAGCGCGTCGTCGAAATAGTAGGTGAGCAGCGGTCTGGCGTGCGGCTCGGCATCGTCGGAACCGGCGTCGAGTACCGTCCATGCCGCTTCGTTCCCTTCTCCGGCGGGCGGGTCGGCGCGCCGCAGCAGGAAGAAGGCGCCGTCGCCGTAGCCGACCATCACCGAGTCGATCAGCGGGTCTGCCGACAGCAGCCCCGCCAGTTCGGGCAGGAAGCGGAAGCGCTCGTCGCGCCCGGCCGCGTCGGCGAGCGAGGAGGCGGAAAGCAGGACGAACGACCGCCGCACCGCGCGTTCGCTTTCGGTGAGGGCCGTGCGCGCATCGTCGGCCAGTTTCTGGAAGAGCCGTTCGTTGGCCACCTCGAGCAGCAGGCGGGTTGCGTGATAGTGATACAGCGAGATCGTCGCGCCGACGCCCAGGATCAGCAGCGAAAACAGGACGGCGACCGGTATGTGGAGCGGCAGGCGCAGGGGGCGGGCAGAAGGGGGATTCGCCATTGTGGATGACGCCTCGTTTCCCGATGCTCAGGCCGGCGCGGCCGCAGGCGGGGCTTGGCGTGGCCCGGGCCGATGCGGGCCGCCCGCGATCCTCGGGGTCGTTCAGTGGTGATGCACGTCGCCGCCGGGCAGTTGCGCCTGCACCCGGAGGACGAAGGGGTCCCGCTCGCGATCGCCGATGTCGGCGAAATCGATCACTTCGTAGTCGGACTGGTCCGGCCGCGCCAGGGGCGAGGACGCCAGTGGATATACCGCCTTCAGGACCGAGCGCTCGCGGTAGTCGGCGCGGCTGCGTTCGAGCACCACCGGCAGGTTGAGGTCGAGCCGCCAGGTCACGTCCAGCCGTTCGCCGTTCGCCGTGCCGCCGTAGCGGCGGTAGGGATAGCCGTCCTGCCAGCCGGCGTCCTGGAGTTCCAGGCCCTGGAGCACCTGCGGATCGATCAGGAGGGCGTGCTGCTCCCAGGACAGCGTCGCGTTGATGAGCTTGAGGTCGTCGATGCGGTACTCGACGCTTCGCCGGTCGGCATGGAAAACCTTGAAGAAGAACTGGACCTTGCCGTCGCGCTGCCAGCGCTCGCCGGTGCGCGCCGCCACGTTCTCGATGTCGATGCGGTCGGGTTCGCGGAAGAAATGCCACTCCATCTCGCCGGCCGGAGGATGGTCGTGGCCGTGCGCATGGCCGGCCGCCTGGACGGTGCGGGTGGTGACGTAGGCCGCGGCCACTTCGGGCAAGGGGGCGGCGAGGTCCAGTGCGGGTACCGCGCGGTCGCCGTGATCCGCGAACCCGGTCGGCGGCGCCGGGCGCGCGCTGCGTTCATGCGCCTCGGCGGCGATGGGCAGCAGTGCCTGGGTGGCGAGCAGGAGGAGAAGAGGGGATTTCAGTCTCATGAGAGGCATCGTCACAAGAAATCGGGTTGAAGAAGGAAGGGGAGGCGCCGGCCCGGCGTCTCCCCGGGTCCGCCATTGGCCGCGACGCCGGCGGCGGACCCTCCCGCTTCGTGCTCAGCGGCGGCCGGGGCCCCGGCCGCGGTTGCGGTCCAGGCCGAGCGCATCCGCCATCACGTGGTAGATCACGTTCTGCTCCTGCGGGCCGCGGAAGAGGTAGGCGTTCGGGCCGCTGGCGTAGATCGCGACGTCCTCGCCCGCATGGGTTTCCGAGCCCATCGGCACGGTGGCTTCCTGCATGTAGCTGGGCGAGGTGGTGTCCACCGCCGAGAGGTCCGGACGCAATGCGCTGCCGTCGTACTGGACCGCCACCGCGCTTTCGTCCGCCGGGTTGAACTCGCGGCGCTGGAGGCCGCCCGTCCAGCCTGGACCGTTCGCATAGGACAGCGTGGTGTAGGTCAGGCCCAGCGCATCGGTGGAGGGAACGCCGTCGATCGAGGTCTTGCCGAGGATGGGATTGCCGCGCGACGGGTAGCCGGCGATCGTGAACACGTGGCTGTGGTCGGCGGTGACCACGATCAGGGTGTCCCTGTCGTCGGTCAGCTTCTTCGCCACGGCCACCGCTTCCGACAGTGCCACAGTGTCGGTCAGCGCGCGATACGCGTTGCCGGCATGGTGGGCATGGTCGATGCGGCCGGCTTCGACCATCAGGTAGAAGCCCTTGTCGTTCTGGCGCAGGATCCGGATCGCCTTCTCGGTCATGTCGGCGAGCGAAGGTTCTCCGGCGACGTCGTCCTTGCGATCGGCCTCGTAGCGCATGTGCGAGCGCTCGAAGAGACCCAGCAGATGCCGCGTCTGCCGCGGGTTCACCGCGTCGAACCCGGCCTTGTCCCAGACGTAGGCGGACTGCCGGTACTTGGTGGTCCATTCAGTGGTCAGGTCGCGCCCATCCTTGCGGCGGCCCTTCTGGGTGGGGTATTCGGGGTCGGACGCGGTGTTCGGCATGAAGTAGCTGCGGCCGCCGCCGAGCGCGACTTCGATCCCGTCGCCGTAGGGGAATTCGATGAGCTGGCGGGCGATGTCGGGCACGGTCGCGCCGGCCGGCAGGTTGCTGTCGGCTTCCCAGTCGCGGTTGCCGATGTGCGCGTAGTTCACCGCCGGGGTGGCGTGGGTGAGGCGGGCGGTGGTGACGATGCCGGTCGCCATGCCGCGCTCTTCGGCCTGCTCGAGGATGGTCTTCACGCTCTTCGCGCGGGTGACCGCCGCGCTGGGCTCGTTGCGGTCGATGGTCTGGGCGACCGAGATGGCGCCGTCGTTGGTCTTGATGCCGGTGACCATGGCGGTGGCGGTCGGTGCCGAATCCGATGTCTGCTGGTTGGCGCTGGCGGTGACCGACGTCCCCATGTGGTCGAGCCGCTCGAAGCTCAGCCGGTTGAACTCGCCGTCGGCGTTGCGCATCTGGCCTTCCAGGATGCGGGCGGCGGTGACGGTGGAGATGCCCATGCCGTCACCGACGAAGAGGATCACGTTCCTGGCGCGCGAACGGTTGGGGACGATGCGCTTGGAGGTCTCCACCGCGGCGCGGCCGGCGGCGAACCATTCGTCGGCGCTGGCGGGGACCGCGTCGGCGTTGCCGCCGGGTCCGGCGGCGCATGGCTGGGACGCCAGTAGTGCGAATGCGACGCTGACGGGCAGGGCCTTGAGTCGGAAGCTCATGTCGTTCTCCATGATCGGACCGGTTGCGCGGCGGGTGAACCTGCGATGAGGATGTCAGCGGAGCGTGACCGGAAGATGATGCTTTCTTTGCTTCCGGTCATGAACATGGGGTACGCGTGATGCTGCGTTGCGGGATCCTGCCGGGGCCGGGCACATGCAGCCCGCCCGCCACATCGCCAGGGCATTCGCATGATCGCCCGAATCCGGTCTGGCGGCGGGGGATGCGCTCCGCGTCCTGCGCAACTCGACCTCGCTGTCGCTCGGGACTCGGACAGTGCTCGTCCGCTCCACGCATCCCCCGCCGCCAGACCTGCCGCGACGCCAGACCAACGGCCGCAAGACTTCTTCATGCGAGTGCCCTGGTCACATTACCGACATCGATCTGTCGCCGAAGGGGTGTAGCGTCGGCTGCGGAGCATGGATACTTGCGCCGGACCCGCCGGCTTCCGGGGCGGTCCGTTTCCCCGGTGCGTGCCGGCGCGACGTTCGTGCCCGAACACCTTGTCCCGGTCGTTTCGAGGCCGTGCAGGCCGGAAACGACCCTTCGATCGGTACATGACATCATGACGGCACCTGGCGTCCCTTTCATCCCGTCCGTCCCCAGGAATCTCCGGGGGCGGCGCAACCACTCCCTGCCGGACGGGCAGCGCATCTACCGGCAGATGAACGAACTGCGGGATGGGCTGGCATCGGCCATCGATCCGCTCGGCATGGGCGCACCGATCGTGCATGCGCAACTGGCCTGGTTCCTGCATCCGCAGGAACTGGGCGAACGGGTGGCCCGCCTGACCACGGATCTGTGGGAACTGCAGTGGCATTCCTGGTACCGGCTGCTGGGGGTCAACGACGAAGATCCCGTCAAGCCCAATGCGGACGATCCGCGCTGGGCCGAGCCGGTGTGGTCCGAGTCGCCCACCTGGGATCTCATCAAGTCCTGGTATCTCGCCTTCACCCACCATTTCCAGGACATGCTCTACGACACGCCCGCCCTGTCGCACAAGGAGCGCCGGCGCGCGGCCTTCTGGTGGCGGAAGTGGCTCAATGCCGTGGCGCCCACCAATTTCTTCTGGACCAACCCGATCGCCATTCGCAAGGCGGTCGAGACGGGGGGCGAAAGCCTGGTGCGGGGGATGAACAATTTTCTCGAGGACATGCAGGCGGGCAGCGTCCGCATGGCCGATCCCGAGGATTTCAAGGTCGGCGAGAATCTCGCGACGACGCCCGGCGCGGTGGTCTTCCGGAATCGCCTGCTCGAGGTGATCCACTATGCGCCGACCCAGCCGCAGGTGCATGCCGAACCGGTGGTGATCGTCACGCCGTGGATCAACAAGTTCTACGTGCTCGACCTCACGCCGAAGAAGAGCATGATCCGCTACCTGCTCGACCACGGCTTCGACGTGTTCATCACGAGCTGGAAGAACCCGGACGCGTCGATGGCCGACGCGAGTTTCGACGACTATCTCGCCAGGGGCGTGCACGAGGCGATCGAAACCGCCCGCCGCTTCTGCGGCGTGTCCAGGGTCCATGCCGCGGGTTATTGCATCGGCGGTACCGCGCTGGCGATGTACGCGGCGTGGGCCAACCGGCACTTCCCCGCCGACGAGGTGCCCATCGCCGACCTGACGCTGTTTACCACCCTGGTCGACTTCCACAAGCCGGGCGACATCGAGGTCTTCATCGACGCGCGCAGCGTGGAATACCTGTGCAGGCAGATGCAGCGCAACGGCTACCTGGACGGCCAGGAGATGGCCTCGGCCTTCCGGCTGCTGCGTTCCAACAGCCTGATCTGGCACTACGTGGTGCATGGCTGGCTGTATGGCGAATCGCCGCAGCCCTTCGACGTGCTGTACTGGAACATGGACAGCACGCGCATGCCCCAGGCGATGCATGCGTGGTACCTGCGCGAGCTGTACCTCGACAACCGCCTGATCCAGCCCGACGCGCTGGTCGTGGCCGGCGAACCGCTCGACCTGGCCAAGATCCGGCAGCCCCTGTATGCGGTGTCCGCGCAGGACGACCACATTGCGCCGTGGGCGCAGACCTTTCGCATCAACAATCATGCCGTCGGGGAAAAGCGCTTCGTGCTGTCGAGTTCCGGCCACATCCTCGGCATCGTCAATCCGCCGGTGAGGCCCGCCAAACGCAAGTACTGGGCGGACACCGCGCACCGGTCGGACCGCGCCGAAACCTGGCGCGCGCGCGCGCAGGAACATGCCGGCAGTTGGTGGGACGACTGGATCGAGTGGCTCAGACCCAAGGCGGGCCCTCTCGTCGCCGCCCGCCCGGCGGCGACGGAAGCGTTTCCCGCGCTGGCGGACGCTCCGGGCACCTACGTGTTCGAATCCTGACCGCCCGGTGGCGGCGGCGTCGCCGGCGTGCCGCGCCGGCCTCTGGCGGCCGCCTCGCGGCGTTCAGGCGACCTGTCGGCGCAGGCGCTCCAGGCGATCGAGCAGGGCCTGGGGAACGGTCGTGACCACGCGCGCCCGGCCCGCGTAGATCACGCCCTCGTTGCCGTCCAGCGTGAGGTAGTCGCCCTCGCGGAAGGTCCGGTCGTGCAGCCTGATCGAGTGGCTCGGCGCATCGATCTGCAGGGCCTCGCAACCGACCAGGCAGACCTTGCCCAGATGGCGGGCGACCACCGCCGCGTGCGAGGTGCGCGCGCCGCGCTGGGTCAGCAGGCCCTCCGCCAGGTCCAGGGCGGTGATGTCCCGGGTTTCCGCGTCCTGGCGCACGAGGATGCAGGGCGTTCCCGCAGCGTGGCGCGCGTTCGCCGCCGCTTCGTCGAGGACGATCTCGCCACACGCCACGCCGCTGGCCGCGGTCGGCGCGCGCCCGAGCAGCACCAGTCCGGCGTCGTCGTCGGCGGCGATGCCGTGCTGCGCCAGCGCCTGCGCGTCGAGATCGCGGGTGCGCTCGACGGCCTCTTCCGCGGTGATCAGCCCTTCGTCGTGCAAGTCGAGCGCGATCCGCGCCGTGGCCAGCGGGGTCCGCTTGCCGTCGCGTGTCTGGAGCAGGAAGAGCTGGCCGTCCTGCACGGTGAATTCGAAGTCCTGCATGTCGCCGAAGGCGCGTTCGAGCGTCCCGATCGCATGCAGCAGGGACTGCCAGACCTGCGGGGCGACGGCCGCGAGCTGATCGTGCCCGAGCACGCTGCGCCGCCCGCTGACCACATCCTCGCCCTGCGCGTTGAACAGGAAGTCGACCCAAGGGTGCGGCTCGCCGCTGCTCGGGTCGCGGCTGAAGCCCACGCCCGCCCCCGACAGGCCGCCGCCGTTGCCGAACACCATGCGCTGCACGGTCACCGCCGTGCCCATGCGATCGGACAGCCCGTGCAGGCTGCGGTACTTGCGGGCCTTGTCGGCGTGCCACGAGGCGAAGACGGCCTTGATCGCCTGTTCGAGCTGGACGCCTGCGTCCTGAGGAAAGGCTTCGCCGGCCTCGCGGCGATAGGTCTCGAGATGGCGCGCGGCAAGCGTGCGCAGGGCGGCGAAATCCAGCGAGCGCTCGTCCTGGCCGCCACGCACCTCGTCCAGGTCCGCCTCGAAATGCCGCGCATCGATTCCCGCGACGACTTCGCCGTAGCCGCCGATCAGGCGCCGGTAGGCGTCCCAGGCCAGGCGCGGGTGGCCGCTCACGCGGATGAAGCCGGGGAGGGTCGAATCGGTCAGGCCGATGTTGAGCAGCGTCTCCATCATCCCCGGCATCGATACCGGCGCTCCCGAGCGCACCGATACCAGCAGAGGATGCCTGGGGTCGCCCAGGCGCAGGGCGGTCAGGCGCTCCAGCCGGGCCAGCGCCGGCTGCCAGTGGGCGGTGGCGAGTTCCGCGGCCCGTTCGCACCAGCCGGTGCCCAGGACGAAGGCCGGCGGTACCGGCAGGTCGAGGCTCGCCATGCGGGCGAGGTTCCATGCCTTGACGCCGAGGATGTCCGCGCCGACCCCTTCGGGAAGGGGGCTGCCGGGGTGGATCAGACAGGTCGTGCAGCGTTCCTCGAGGCCGGGTTCCGGCGCATGCCGGGATGCGAGGCCGCTCATGAACCCACCCCCACGCGGCTGAAGGCGAGCCGGCGCAGGCCATAGCCGGTGGCAAGCAGCCAGTCGGTCGCCGCCTCCAGCGCCTGGGCGAAATCGGTGCTCAGATTGAGCGTCGCAGCGTCGGAGACGTTGGCGGCCAGTGCGCGCCGGACGTCCCGCAGCAGCACGTCGCATTCCCGCTCGGCGTTGAGCACGCGCCAGAGCGCGGCGACGAATTCCTCGTGATCCTCCGCGCTGCTGTCCTCGCCGAAATCGCGCGCGATCGCCAGCGCCTTGACATGGTCCTGCACGGCGCCGAGCACCGAATCCGCGAGCAACTGCATCGACTGGCGCACGTCGCCACGCCAGCCCTGGTGGTGGTCGGCGGCGATGAGCGACAGCAGGAAGGCCGCTTCCTCCAGCGCATCGGCGACGTCGTCGGCGGTCTCCAGCAGCCTTGCGAACGCGCTCCAGCGCGGGCGGGCCTCGGCGCGGGCCCGTGCGTCCATGACGAGCTGGTCGGCCTTGCGCTCCCAGTCCTTCGCGCGCTCGGAGAAGCTGCGGGCCGCCTTCTCGTCGCGTTCGTGTCCGTGCGCCAGCGCGTCGCGCAAGCCTTCGGCGATGGCGTGGCAGTAGGCGGCATGCTCGGAGAGAAGATCGAATTCGTCATGCCGCCGCATGTAGCGGGCCAGCAGCAACCGGGTTTCGTCGGCGATCAGCGCGAGCGGCTGGCGCTGGCTCAGCGAATTCGCCGCCAGCGCCATGACGTCGAGCAGGAAGGCCCGCGCCCGGTCCGCGCCCATGACTTCGCCCAGTTGATCGCCGAGGCGGAAGTAGTCGGGGCCCAGCGCCTGCATCGCGCCGAACACCAGCTTCTCGCCGCCTGCCGCCAGCCACGACATGTGCCCGACGCAGCGCTTCGCCGCCTCGCCGAGGATCGCCGCCGCATCGGCCTTGGCGACGAAGCGTTCGAGCCGCTTGCGGGCGCGGTTCCAGTCGATCAGGAAGACGATGCGGGCACCGATGCCCTCCAGCGCGGTGCAGAGCGCGTCTTCGTCGCCGCAATCGAAGTCGGCGATCCCGACATAGTAGGTGTCGCCCTGGTTGAGCCCCGCGGTCGTGCGCGCCTGGGGCGTGCTCCAGGATGCCCCCACTTCGGCCAGTTGCTGCTGGAAGAAGGCGAAGCGCTGGCGATGCAGGTCGGAATAGGTGAGGCTGATGCGCAGATCCTCGACCTGCAGCACCAGCACGTGCGCATCGTTGGTGCCGATGTCGTTCTGCAGCAGCAGGCGGTTGCCGTCGCGCGTGGCGGCGGTGTCGAGGCCGGGGTGATCGAGCTTGAGGCCGCGCGTGCGATTGAGCCCCCGCATGAACGCCGCCACCCGCGGGCGGTCGGCGTCGTCCAGTTGCCAGACGTGCGCGCCGTCGATGTTCTCGCTCGACAATTGCGCGGCAAGGCGGTTCAGCGCCTTGTGCAGGTCCATGATGAAGACGTGCAGGCTGTCTTCCTTGCCCCGCCTGCCGCTCGTCAGGGCTTCGAGCTGTCCGGCCGCCAGCGAGTCCGGCGGGAGCTGTTCCAGCCACGCATCCCAGTGCTGCAGCCGGGCGCCGACCTCGGCTTCGCTTTCGAGCGGCCGGGCCATGGTGTGGATGTCCTCGCGGAGCAGGGCCTTGAGCCGGGAAAACTCGGGCAGGTGCAAGGTCTTGCCTTCCCGGTATGCGTTGCCCGGCAGATCCGCCAGCCACGGCAGCGAGACGTTCGCCGCGGAGAACTCGCGCGACAGGTCGAGCGCCGGCGCGTCGATCTTTCCGGCGCGATCGTCGGCCCCCTGGAGGACGCTCAGATAGAGCTTGAGCCGGTCGTTCGCGGAAAGCGCCGCCCGCACGCGTGCGGGCTTGAGCAATTCTGCCTGCCCCAGGCTCGCCAAGGCGTCGATCTTTTCCATCCCCATCTCCCAGTTGATGGAACGGATTGTTGTTGCCGAATGTGACACCGATCCATGTTGTCCGGCCCGCATCCGTCCGCGCCGCGAGGCCGGCGGGGCCGGCAAGGTTGCGTGATCCGGGCGGGCAAGGCCGCAGGCGGTGCCGACCGCTTCGGGACGGGCTTCCCGCGAAGGGGCTGTGCCGGCCGCCGTGCGGGCAGGCCGGGGAGGGCGGGTGGCGGTTCAGTCTTTCGCGCCGCGAGAGGCAGCGATCGGCGGCTGCGTCAGAACTTCACCCTGTCGAGCAGACCCCGCTCGATGGCGACCGTCGTCGGAAGATTGAACCTCGCAGGCAGGCGGCACCGCTTGAACCAGCGGTAATTCGAATGTTCCCGATTGAGCCTCGGGGCGACTTCGCGCTCGACCTTCAGGAGGTAATAGTGCATGTCGCAATCGCCGCTGCCCCTGCGCCTGATGCCCGATACGCAGCCGAGCTTGATCAGTTGCTTCTGCTTGACCCGGAACCCGGCTTCTTCGGCCAGTTCGCGCACCAAGGCGCTGCACGGTTCTTCGCCGCGATCGATCCGCCCGCCGAAGAAGTTCCAGGCGCCACTGTTATTGACCGTCGAGGATCGCTTGCCCAGCAGAAACTTTCCCGTGTCGATGCAATGGATGATTGCCCATGCACCATTCCTGGAAAGAGAGGACTTCGAACGATCCTTTGCCATATATGGAGATCCGATCGGTACGGTCATCAAATGACCCGGGCCTCGGCAGGGAGGCCCGGCAGCATGAAACGCTTTATACCGTATTAACATTTCCGTTTCATGACGACCGCGTCCCGCCCCGGAGATCCGGGGCAGGCACGGCGGGAAACGTCGGGTTCGATCCTAGCTGGCGTGCTGTTGATACAGTTTTTCGATGTTGCTGCGCCACTCCTCGAGCACGTCATCCTCGAAGTGGAGCTGCAGGGCCGCCCTCTCCAGCATCGCCAGGTGGGACACACCCGGGTTCTTCTGGAAGCGCGCATCGAATTTCGCTGCGAGCGCCTGGGTTTCCTCGTTGTCGAGCGCCATTGCCCTATCGAGATACTGTTGATCCGGCTGTGTCGTTTCCATTTTCATTCCCTACTCAAGGCTCGTTTGATCCTGAAGATGATCCGCGTGCAGGGAGGCCGGTCCGTGGAGGGTGCAACCCCGACGGACCGGGCCATCCGGGCGATGTTTCGCCGTTCCTGCCAGCAAGATGAGACGGACCCTTGTCCGCCCCTGCGGCGATCCGGGCATGGGCCGTCCGGTTTCATCGTGTCGTGCAGGGGCGCGGAAACAAGTCTACTCATCCGGCCTGCCGTTATCAAAGGGGCCGGAAACGAGATGTCTCCTTTACTTGACGGAAGTGGCGATGGACTCTGATTGTCATTTCAAATTCATCAAATCGTAACGAAAGTGATGTATGTGAAAAGGCGTCGTGCGGGACACGAAGCGGCGGGCGGCTCCAAGCGCACAGGCTGCTTCGTGCTCCTGCAAACCGGCAGGATGACCATCCGCCGGCGTGACGTTCCTGAATGAGATATCGCGGCAACAGAGGCTTGCTAGCATCGCGCCCCTGGCGCGGCCGGCGGTCCGGCTGGATCGATCGCGTGCCGGGTGAATGGCGGCCCGAGCGGATGATTGGCCCCTTGGGCCGCTTCGAATCGCTTTCGGGCAAGGCCGCGATGTCTTACGCTGGCGTCCATGCGCATATTCCGGGGCCGTTGCCCGGTGCTGCGTGATTGCCCGACCGGCCGGCGTTCAAGGGCCGCCGATAAGGGAAGGATATCCCTGTAGCCGTCTCCCCTTCGTTTCCGTTTCCGGAGTCCATATGAACCAGCAGGAAATCAGCGAGTTGCACCGCCGCCTCGAACGCGAGTTGCTCGACAGCTACGACGAGGAACTCGAATTGGAACTGGACGACCTTCGACTCGACGAGGTCAATGCAGAAGAGCCCAGGGTGCCGACGGAGGCCGAAAGGGTCGTGCGCCAGCGCTATTTCAAGGAGCTGCTGCGCCTCCAGGGAGAACTGGTCAAGCTGCAGGACTGGGTCGCCACGACGGGCCACCGCGTCATCATCGTGTTCGAGGGGCGGGACGCCGCCGGCAAGGGGGGCGTCATCAAGCGGATCACCCAGCGGCTGAATCCCCGCGTCTGCCGGGTCGTCGCGCTTCCAGCGCCGAACGACCGCGAGCGCACGCAGTGGTATTTCCAGCGCTACGTGCCGCATCTGCCGGCCGCCGGCGAGATGGTCCTGTTCGATCGCAGTTGGTACAACCGGGCGGGCGTCGAGCGCGTCATGGGCTTTTGCAGCGACGACGAGTACGAGGAGTTCTTCCGCTCCGTGCCCGAGTTCGAGCGCATGCTGGTCCGGTCCGGCATCCAGTTGATCAAGTACTGGTTCTCCATCACCGACGAAGAGCAGCACTTCCGCTTCCTGTCGCGCATCCACGACCCGCTCAAGCAATGGAAGCTCAGCCCGATGGACCTCGAGTCGCGCGCCCGCTGGGAAGCCTATACCGAGGCCAAGGAGACCATGCTGGAGCGCACCCACATCGAGGAGGCGCCCTGGTGGATCGTCCACGCCGACGACAAGAAGGCGGCGCGGCTCAATTGCATCCACCATCTGCTGCGGCAGATTCCCTACGAGGAAATCCAGCGTCCCATCGTCGAACTGCCCGAGCGGGTGAGACATCCGGACTACCAGCGCCACCAGGTGCCGCCGGAGATGTTCGTGCCCGAGTACTGGCGCTGAAGGCGGACGTGCGCGCCACGGATGTCCGCTTGCGCCCGGCGCCGGCCGGCGCGGCACGGACGGCCGGCGATCTCCGCTTCCGGCGGCGCCCGCGGCATGGAGCCGGTCCCGTCATGAAGGAAATCCTGCATGCCATCCCGTCCTGAACCCGCCGAGGCATGCGGGCCCCTCGCGCCCGGGAAGGATCAGGAACGGGCGGCGCCCCTGGAAAGGGTCACCAAGCTGCTGCAGAAGCAGAAGCTCGTGGAAAGCATGGTCCACAGCCGCAGCGCGCCGCGCCAGGACCTGGTGGAAACGGTCGTGCATCGGCAGCACACGGCCGAGTTCCAGCACTTGCTCCGGCAGCTCGCCACGGCCGAGATCGCGGCGATTCTCGAAGCCCTGCCGATCGACGATGCACGGCTGTTGTGGCTGCAGATCGCGGCGGAACGCCAGAACGACATGCTCTGGGAACTCCCCGAGGAGCTGCGGGAGCAACTGGTGGGCCACGAGGAGCCCGGCTTCTCGGAACGGCAGATGAATGCCTTCGAGCTGGTCGAGGGACGACTGCAGCAGGTGACGATCCGCAGCCGCAAGGACCTGACCGGCGTGCGGCCGGTGTGGATCGATCTCGTCGACACGACGGCCGCCGAGCGCAATTACATCGGCACGTTCTATGGCGTCGAACTGCCCGATCCCGGCAAGGTCACCGACCTCGAAGTCAGTTCGCGCTTTCACATCGAAGAGAACGAGGACATCCATCTGCAGTCGAATTTCCTGCTCGACCGGGCGGGAAATTCGCGCAGCGTCCCCGTCGCCTTCGTGCTGCACGGCGGCATCCTGTTTTCGCTCCGCAACGAGGAACTCCCGGTCTTCCGTCTGCAGCGCCGCAGGGCGCGCACCCAGCCGGGCTACGTCTCCGACTGCAAGGACCTGATGCTGGATCTCTACGGCGCCGACGTCGAGCACGCCGCCGACTCGCTGGGAGGCATCTATTCCACGCTGGGGAAGGTCGGGCGCAAGGTCTTGAGCGAGAAGATGAGCGACGAGGAGGCGGCGGCCATCCTCGCGGAAATCGCCGAGGAGGAGGACATCAACGGCCGCATTCGCAGCAACATCCTCGACACGCAGCGTGCGATCTCCTTCCTGATGCGCTGCCGCATCCTGTCCCCGTCGCAGTCCGACGATGCGAAGCAGATCCTGCGCGACATCGAGTCGTTGAACAGCCATACCGCCTTCCTGTTCGACAAGATCAACTTCCTGATGGACGCGACGATCGGTTTCATCAACATCAACCAGAACCGCCGGGTCAATCAGCTCACCGTGCTTGGCGTCGTGTTCATGCCCATCAACGTGCTTGCCGGGATCGGCGGCATGTCCGAATTCTCGCTAATGACCCAGGGAATCCCCTTGCCCGTGGCCTACGGCGGCTTCATCGTCGGCGCGGGCCTCGTCGGCTGGAGCACCTATGTCGCGGTGAAGCACTTCGAGAACCGGAAGCTGAAGAACCCGGGACGGTCCGGCGGGCGCTGAGGCCGCGCGATGGATGCATCCGCGCCCTGCCGCAAAGGCGCAGCCGCCGGTCGTCACGAATCCGTATCACTATTGCTCTAGTTTCGTGGCATGACCTCGTATCCGAACCGCGACCGCCTGGTGATCTTCGACGCAGATGGCACGACCATCGATGCGTTCCATGCAGTCGAGCAGAGCTTCCTGCGGCATGGCATGGCGATCGGCGATCTCGAGCGCTTCCAGAAGCGGCGGAAGATGTTCAAGTACCTGGGCGGGTTGCGCGAATTTCCCAACAACCTCCGGCGCCAGTTCGGCAAGCAGAGGCGCAAGCTGCTGCTGGCGACGCTCACCGAGTTCTATCGCGAGGAAGCCAGGCTCTATCCGGGTATCGCCGGGCTCCTGCAGGCGCTGCTCGCCGCGCCGCACGTCCGCGTCGGGCTGGTGACGCGGAACGTGACGATGGAGCCGGAAGAGACGCTGAACCGCCTGTTCGGCCGGCACGGCATCGACATGGCCGCCTTCGACCATTTCGCCTGCATTCCGCTCGGCGAGGACAAGACGTTCCAGTTCCGCCGCGCGCGCGAGCGCCTGGGAATCAATCCGGCGCGCTGCTACGCCTGCGGCGACGAGTATGGCGACTATGCGGCGGCCATCCGGGCCGCCATGTATCCGTTCATCGTCGCCTACGGAGCGGAGGACCGGCTGCGCCTGAGAGAGTCCTTCGGCGTGCCCGACGAGTTCATCCACTCTTCCCCCGGCGAATTCGCCGGGCGCCTGCTGCATGCGCTCGATCTGGCGGTCGACGGCGCTCCCGATGAAGTCCGGCCGCCGTCCGGCGTCAGTACGCCTTGCGATCGCGCAGTACCACCAGTGCCGTCTTGATGATGATCCACAGGTCGAGGCTGAGCGACCAGTTGCGCAGGTACTCCAGGTCGTAGTCGATCCGCCTTTCCATCTTGTCGACCGTTTCGGTCTCGCCGCGGTAGCCATTGACCTGCGCCCATCCGGTGATGCCGGGCTTCACCTTGTGGCGCACCATGTAGCCCTTGATCAGCTTGCGGTAGGTCTCGTTGTGCGCGACCGCGTGCGGACGCGGACCGACGATGCTCATGCGGCCCTGCAGCACGTTCACGAACTGCGGCAGTTCGTCGAGCGAGGTCTTGCGCAGGAAGGCGCCGAAGGGCGTCACCCGCTTGTCGTTCTTCGTCGCCTGCATGACCACGTCGCCATTGTCGGTCGTCGTCATCGAGCGGAACTTGTAGACGAGGATCTCCTTGCCATCGAGGCCGTAGCGGCGCTGCTTGAAGATCACCGGCCCGGGCGACGACAGCTTCACGCCCACGGCCAGGAGCAGCATCACCGGCGACAGCGCGAGCAGGATCACGATGGACAGCAATACGTCCGACACCCGCTTCAGCACCCCGCGGAAGCCGGTGAAGGGCGTGTCGCACACCGCCACCACCGGCATTCCGCCGACGTGGTCCACACGCCCCTGGATGAGGTCGGTGACGAAGATGTCCGGCACGAAGTAGATCGACGCGGTGGTGTCCTTCAGATCGTCGAGCAGGCCGAGGATGCGCGGCTGGGTTGCCATCGGCAGCGCCAGGTAGATCGCATCCACATGGTGGCGCTTCACGTAGTCGGCCAGTTGGCCGATCCGCCCCAGCATCGGCAGCTTGCCGGTCGACGGCAGGCGTTCGCGGCTGCGGTCGTCGAAGTAGCCCTCCACCCGCGTTCCCAGATAGGGGTTGTTGCCGAACTGGTGCGCCAACTGGAGCCCGATGTCGTTGACGCCGGCAATCACGATGCGGCGCTGGTTCTCGCCCATGGCGATGACGCAGGGCAGGGCGTAGCGCGCCGCCATCTGGCCCGCGATCACCGCCACCGGCGTGGCCAGCGCCCAGTCGATCAGCAGGGACTGCGGAAAGTACTGGATGTACCCACTGGCGTAACCAAAGCCGCCCAGAATGGCCACGAACAGCAACCAGTTCGTAACCAGCTTGCGCGCCGCGCGCCGAGGACTCTCATGAAAGCCGATATCGCCCGGGAAGGTCAGCGAGAAGCTCAGGATCGCCAGGATCACGTACGGCGGGCCGATCCGCTCGTTGTGCAGTGCCATGCACGCAAACAGCGCGCCGACGACGATCGCCGGGTCCAGGAACGCCTCGCAAAAACCGGTGAGGGTGAAGCTTGAACGCAAGAAACTTCTTGGTTTGTCCACCGCGGAAAACATTGATTCTTCCATTTTTGGTTGCGCTGCAATCTTTGTTCAAATATTGCAGTCCCTGCCAGCCCAGAGTCTTCGCATGATCACAGGTCCGGATTGCATCTCCGTGACCGGCGCCAAGGGTCGGGCCGCCGCTTCGGCGGCCGCGCGCCGCCCTTCGCGCCGCATCTCTTCCGCAGCCCCGTCCAGAGAACCCGCCGTTTACATGTACGCGAACGCATCCAGAAAACCGCGCATCCTCCGTCTCGTGCCGCTCCTCGCCGTGCTCGCTTCCGCCTTCGGCACCGCCCGTGCGGACGAGGCCGACGCACTCAACTTCGAGCTGTCGCAGACCTTCTACTACGACAGCAACCTCTACCGCCTGCCCGACGGCTTTGCCGCTCCGAAGGGCGAGCGCCACGACACCGTCAGCATCACCACCGCCGGCATCGTCTTCGACCGCGCCTACAGCCGGCAGCGCCTGCGCGCCAGCCTGGCGATGAGCAGCAACCGCTACGCCGTCCACGACGATCTCGACTACGACAGCCCCGCCGCGCAGCTCTCGTGGAACTGGCAGCTCGGCAACCGCTGGAGCGGGCTGTTCAGCTACCAGTACAGCGAGACGCTGGGCGGCTTCGAGGATTACGGCACTACCAACCGCAGCCTCAGCAGGTACAGCCGCGGTTCCGCCAGCGCCGACTACTGGCTGCATCCGGACTGGGCCGTCGGCGCCGGCGCCAGCAAGACGGCCAACAATTACGACGAAGGTCTCAGCGTGCGCGACGAAAGCGAGACGAACGCCTACGACCTCAACGTCACCTACCGCCCCAGCACCGGCAACCGCGTGGTCCTCACTCTGCGCAACACCGACGGCCTCTACCCCAACCGGCCCGACATCGCCGGCGCGCTGCGCCGCTACACCCAGCGCGAGGCGCGCGTCAATGCCGACTGGCGGCTCACCGGCGCGCTCAGGGTGTCCGGCTACATCGGCGAGACCCGCCGCAGCTACGAGCGCGAGGACAACCGCGGCTTCGAGGGCCTCACCGGCCGCCTCGCCTTCGACTGGCTGCCCACCGGCAAGACCTCCGTCAATCTCGGCTGGCGCCGCGAGATCGGCGCGGATGAAGACGTCTTCGCCAACTACGCTGTCACCGAGGTGCTCAGCCTCGCGCCAACCTGGCGGGCCACGAGCAAGCTCGTCGTCGGCGCCAACTGGGAAAGGCGCCAGCGCGACTACGGCGGCGACCCGCGCGTCCTGCCCGACAGCGTCCGGCGGCCCGACCGCAGCGAGACCACCTACCGCTACGGCGTGAATCTCTCCTACCAGGCCGCGCGCAACGTCGCCCTGTCGCTGTCGTATGCGCGCCAGGAGCGCGACGTGGAGCTGGCCACGCGCCGGTACAGCGCGGATACGGTCTTCCTCAGCGGCAGCCTGAGCTTCTGAGCGTGCCGGGGGCTTTATTGCAGTGCCGCACGCAGTCGTCAATTCTTAACGTTGGACTGCTACTTTCAGCGCCCGTACGTTGCACAGACAAGGTCCGATCCATGCTCCGATTCTCCCGCCCCGCCCCCCTCATCGCCCTGGCCGTCGCAGCAGTGCTTGCCGGCTGCGGAGGGGATTCCGACAAGAAGCCCGCCTCCCAGGTCGCGGCCAAGGTCAACAAGGGGGAGATCTCGGTGCATCAGATCAACGGCATGCTCGCCTCCGCCGGCAACATCCCGGCGGCGCAGGTCAAGCAGGCCGGCGCCGCCGCGCTCGAGCGCCTCATCGACCAGGAACTGCTGGTGCAGAAGGCGAACGACCGCAAGCTCGACCGCGATCCCAAGGTCATGCAGTCCATCGAGGCCGCGCGCCGCGAGATCCTCGCCCGCGCCTACCTCGAGCAGGTCACCGGGCAGAGCCTGCGCCCGACCGACAACGAGATTTCCACCTTCTACGCGGAAAACCCGGCGCTGTTCTCGCAGCGCCGCATCTACAACCTGCAGGAAATGAGCATCCGCATCCCGGCCGAGCGCTTCGACGAACTGCAGAACAAGCTGCGCGAAACCGGCAATGCGCAGCAGCTCGTCGCCTGGCTCAACGAGCAGAAGCTGCCCTTCAACGTGAATAACGCGGTGCGCCCCGCCGAGCAGTTGCCGATGGAAGGTCTCAAGGGCTTCGCGCAGATGAAGGATGGCCAGGCCATGCTGACCCGCACCGCCACCGGCGCCTCGCTCGTCGTGCTGGCCGCCTCGCGCTCGCAGCCGCTGGACGAGGCGGCGGCCCGTCCCTTCATCGAGCAGTACCTCAGCAACCAGAAGAAGGCCGAACTGGCCCGCACGGAGCTGAAGCACCTGCGCGGGACGGCCGAGATCGAATACGTCGGCGAATTCGCCCAGACTGCGCCGAAGGTGGCCGAAGCGGCCGCCGGCCAGAAGGCCGCGGACGGCGCGCCGGCTGCCGCGACTCCACCGGAGGCTTCCGCACCGGCCGCGAACCCGCCGGCGGTCTCCGCACCGGCCGGCGAGGCAGCCGATCCGCTGCGTTCCGTGCTCGAAAAGGGCGCCGCGGGGCTCAAGTAAGCGCGACGCGACGGGCCCGCCGGCGCCGCGGAAGTGAGCCGTGACGTGGAACCTGCCGCAAGTGGCGAACCGTCGCGCAGCAGAGGCGCGCCGGCCGCCGCGGTTACATTTCCGGCCGTCGTCCTCGCCGGGATTCCGATTGCAAGACTCTGCAACGACAGAAGGTAAGGTTGTTCATGATCCAACGATTGTTCCGTCGCGCGGCGCGCCTGCCTGCCGCCTTCCTCGCTGCACTCATCGCCGTGCTCGGTTTCGCTGGCGCGGCGCATGCCGCCGATGAGCGCGAATACGTGCTCGGCGAGGGCGACATCGTCCGCATCACCGTCTTCCAGAACCCGGACCTCACCACCGAAACGCGCGTGTCCGAAAGCGGCACGCTCACCTTCCCGCTGATCGGCTCGGTGTCCGTCGGCGGCCAGACGACGGGCGCGGCGGAAAAGACCATCGCCACCCGCCTGCGCGAAGGCGGCTTCGTGCTGCAGCCCCAGGTCAACGTCGTGCCGCTGCAGATCCGCGGCAACCAGGTCGCGGTGCTGGGGCAGGTGAACCGCCCCGGCCGCTTCCCGCTGGAAACGGCCAACCTGCGCCTCACCGACATGCTCGCCATCGCCGGCGGCATCTCCCCGGCGGGCGCCGACACCGTGATTCACATCGGCAACCGAGACGGCAAGCAGATGCGGCGCGAGAT
This sequence comes from Thauera sp. K11, assembly GCF_002354895.1. Taxonomy (NCBI): domain Bacteria; kingdom Pseudomonadati; phylum Pseudomonadota; class Betaproteobacteria; order Rhodocyclales; family Zoogloeaceae; genus Thauera; species Thauera sinica. The sequence goes on along the minus strand of NZ_CP023439.1, from coordinate 2,725,586 downwards.
CGACATCCCCACCATGTTCGCTGGGGGCGACCTCTCCGAGGACCTGCGCGTGGCAGGCGGCGACCTCATCTACGTGCAGCGCGCCCCGATGTTCTACATCTACGGCGAAGTGCAGCGCCCCGGCTTCTTCCGCCTCGAACGCAACATGAGCGTCATGCAGGGCCTGGCGGTCGGCGGCGGCACCACGATGCGCGGTACCGTGAAGGGCCTGCGCATCCATCGTCGCGATGCCGACGGCAGACCCGAGGTCATCGAGCCGGGCCTGGACGACCTGCTGCAGACCGATGACGTCATCTACGTCAAGGAAAGCCTCTTCTGATCCCGGGAACCGCTCAATGACCTTCCAACAATTCCTGTTGATCCTGCGCGCCCGCTTCTGGGTGATCGCCGGCGTGCTGGCGGGCGTCGTGTTCGCCGCGCTCGTGGTCAGCCTGCTGCTGCCGAAGAAATACACGGCCGAGACCTCGCTCGTCATCGACGGCAAGTCGGACCCGATCTTGGGCGCGATGCTGCCGGCGCAGATGGCGCCCGGCTACCTGGCCACCCAGGTCGACATCATCACATCGGACCGCGTCGCCCAGCGCGTTGTCGCGCTGACGAAGATGGACCAGGTGCCCACCGTCCAGGAACAGTGGCGCGAGGCGACCGACGGCGTGGGCAGCGTCCAGGTCTGGCTGGCCGATTCGCTGAAGAAGAGCTTGGACGTCAAGCCGTCGCGCGAGAGCAGCGTCATCAACCTCAGCTACAGCGGCTCCGACCCGCAATTCGTGGCGGCCATGGCCAACGCCTTCGCCCGTGCCTACATCGATACCACGCTGGAGCTCAAGGTCGAGCCGGCGCGCCAGTACGCGCAATGGTTCAACGACCGCACCGGGGGCCTGCGCACCGAACTCGCGGCCGCGCAGAAGCGCCTGTCCGATTACGAGCAGGAACACCGCATCATCGCCAGCGACGGCCGGCTCGACGTCGAGACGGCCCGTCTCGCGGAACTCAACAGCCAGCTCGTCGCCGTACAGGGGCAGCGCGCCGACAGCCGTTCGCGCCAGAGCCAGGCGGGCTCGGCCGAGTCGCTGCCCGAGGTGATGGGCAATCCGCTGATCTCCGGCCTCAAGGCCGACATCGCGCGGCTGGACGCGCAGCGCGGCCAGATGCTCGGCCGCTACGGCACCAACCACCCCGAGATCGCCCGCGTCGATGCCGAACTGTCGTCGCTGCGCCAGCGCGTCGCCAGCGAGACCCAGCGCGTGGTCAGTTCGCTCGGCACCACGACCCGCATCAGCGCGGCGCGCGAAGCCGAGATCGCGGCCTCCGTGGAGGAGCAGAAGGCCCGCGTGCTCGAACTGAAGGCGCACCGCGACCAGATCGCCGTGCTGCAGCGCGATGTCGAAAATGCCCAGCGCGCCTACGACCTCGTCACCCAGCGACTCGCCCAGACCAACCTGGAAAGCCAGACGCAGCAGACCAACGTCGCTGTGCTCACACCCGCTACGCCGCCGCTGGTCCACTCCAGTCCGAAGATGCGCCTGAACCTGCTGCTGGCAGTCTTCGTCGGCACGCTGCTGGGCGTGGGTATCGCTCTGGCGCTTGAGTTGTTCGACCAGCGCGTCCGCGGCGAAGACGACCTCGCCGGGCTGGCCGGCGTGCCGGTGCTCGGTGCCGTCCCCACCCTCGCTTCCGCACGGGGCCCGGGCCTGTTCCGCCGCCGCGCCGCTGCCTGAGGCCAGATCATGAATGCACCCGCTACCTCCGAACTGATCGCCAACGAACGCTCGATCGGCGCCATCCTGGTCGATGCCGGCCGGCTCTCCACCGAGGACGCCGAGCGCATCTTTCGCGTGCAGCGCGAAGAGGGGCTGCGCTTCGGCGACGCCGCAATCAAGCTCGGCCTGGTTACCGAGGCCGACATCCAGCGCGCGCTGTCGCGGCAGTTCGACTATCCCTACCTGCAACGGGGCGACGGCAAGGTCACGGAGGCGGTCATCGCCGCCTACGAGCCGTTCTCGCCGCAGGTGGAATCCCTGCGCGCCTTGCGCAGCCAGCTCATGCTGCGCTGGTTCGACACCGAACCCGAGCGCCGCACGCTGGCGATCACCAGCCCGGCGCGCGGGGAGGGCCGCTCCTGGCTCACCGCGAACATGGGCGTGGTCTTTTCGCAACTGGGCGAACGCACGCTGATCATCGACGCCGACCTGCGCAACCCCCGCCAGCACGAACTGTTCGGGGTCGACAACCGCGCGGGCCTGTCGGCCGCGCTGGCGGGCCGCGGCACGCCCGACCTCGTCGAGCGTATTCCCGCGCTGCGCGACCTGTCGGTGCTGCCGGCGGGTGCCGTGCCGCCCAACCCGCAGGAACTGCTCGCCCGGCCGATCTTCGCCCGGCTGCTGCAGGAGTTCGCGCGCGAGTTCGACGTCATCCTCATCGACACGCCGGCCGGCGGGCTGTATGCCGACAGCCAGACGCTGGCGGTGCGCGCCAGCGCCGCGCTGGTGGTGGCGCAGCGCAATCTCAGCCGCATGCGGCAGGTGCGCCGCCATGCCGACATGCTGCGCCACGCCAGTGTCGCGGTCGTCGGCACGGTGCTGAACGACCACTAGCCGCCACGGCCACAGACCATTCGCACCCGGAGCACCAGGCCTATGTCCGCATCCCACGCCGCCGTCACGACCCAGCCGCCGGGCGCCCGGACCGGTGGCAGAGAGTACCTGCCGTGGCTGATCATCGCCGCCGGGCTGATCTTCATGTACGTCGGCAGCTTCGTCGACCTGTTCCGCACCATCTGGTCGTCGGACGACCAGGCCCATGGGCCGATCGTGCTCGGCCTGTCGATCTGGCTGCTCTGGCGCAAGTGGCCGCAGATCTCGGCCCTGCCCGCGGAGGGGGCCCGTCCCGCGCTGGCCTGGCCGGTGCTGGTGATCGGCCTACTCGCCTACATCATCGGCCGGTCGCAGGGCATCCTGCTGTTCGAGGTCGGCTCGCTTGTGTGGATGGTGGCCGGCATCCTGTTGCTGCTGCGCGGCATCGCGGCGGTGAAGCTCGCCGCCTTCGCGCTGTTCTTCATGCTGTTCATGATTCCGCTGCCCGGCGTCATCGTCGACACGCTCACCGCGCCGATGAAGATGGCGGTGAGCTACGTCGCCGAACAGGTGCTGTATGCGGTGGGCTATCCCATCGCGCGCACCGGCGTCATCCTGCAGATCGGCCAGTACCAGTTGCTGGTGGCTGACGCCTGCGCCGGCCTGCACACGCTGTTCACGCTCGAGGCGCTCGGGCTGCTGTATCTCAACGTGGTGCGCCACGCTTCGGCGCTGCGCAACGTCGCGCTCGCCATCCTCATCGTCCCGATCAGCTTCACCGCCAACGTCATCCGCGTCATGGCGCTCACGCTGATCACCTACCACTTCGGCGACGAGGCGGGGCAGGGCTTCCTGCACGGCTTCTCCGGAATGGTGCTGTTCATGAGCGCACTGCTGCTCATCATCGGCGCGGACTCGCTGCTCCGTGCCGGCGTGCGCGGCGGGAGGGCTGCCGCATGATCATCAGTTCCCTCGGCCGGCACGGCCTCCAGGCGCTTCTCGCCGCATTCCTGATGGTGGTGTCGGTGTTCGTGACCGCCGCCATCACGCCGACCACCCGCCTGTCGGAGATCCTCGGTCCGGTAGACCTCGAGGGTGCCGTCCCGAAATCCTTCGGCAAGTGGCAGCTCGATCCGCACCAGTTCACCGCAATGGTCAATCCGCAGCAGGAAGCACTGCTCGGCAAGCTGTACAGCCAGACGCTGTCGCGCACTTACGTGGACGATCGCGGCCGGCGGGTGATGCTGTCGATCGCGTACGGCGAGGATCAGCGGGATTCGATGCAGGTGCATAAGCCGGAGATCTGCTATCCGGCCCAGGGTTTCATGATCCTCAAGAAGTCGTCCGAGGGGATTCCCATCGCCGGCAGCGATCTTCAGGTGACGCGTCTCGAAACCGTTCTTGCCGAGCGCCGCTACGAGCCCGTCACGTACTGGACGGTGCTGGCGAGCGAGGTTTCGGTCGGCGGCACGGCGAAGAAGCTGGAGGAAATGAAGTACGGTCTGCGCGGCGTGATCCCCGACGGCCTGATCTTCCGCGTATCCACCATCGGCCGCGACACCGAAGCCGGATTCAAGACGCAGGACGAGTTCCTGCGCGAGTTGCTGTCGAGCATGGCGCCGGAAGCCCGCAAGCGCATCGCCGGCATTTGACAGGCACACAGCCCCAACAGGAACCGACATGACCAAGAAAGCCTTGATCACCGGCGTCACCGGACAGGACGGCGCCTACCTCGCCGAATTTCTGCTCAAGAAGGGCTACGAGGTGCATGGCATCAAGCGGCGGACGTCGCTGTTTAACACCGACCGCATCGACCATCTGTACCAGGACCCGCACGTCTCCAACCGCAACTTCATCCTGCACTATGGCGACCTGACGGACTCGACCAGCCTGATCCGCATCGTGCAGAAGGTGCAGCCCGACGAGATCTACAATCTCGCCGCGCAGTCGCACGTCGCGGTGAGCTTCGAGGAGCCGGAATACACCGCCAACGCCGACGGCGTGGGAGCGCTGCGCCTGCTCGAAGCCATCCGCATCCTCGGCCTAGAGAAGAAGACCCGCTTCTACCAAGCTTCCACCTCGGAACTCTACGGCCTGGTGCAGGAGATCCCGCAGAAGGAGACGACTCCCTTCTACCCGCGCAGCCCGTACGCGGTGGCCAAGCTCTATGCCTACTGGATCACGGTGAACTACCGCGAAGCCTACGGCATGTATGCCTGCAACGGCATCCTGTTCAACCATGAATCCCCGCAGCGCGGCGAAACCTTCGTCACGCGCAAGATCACCCGCGCCATCGCCCGCATCGCACTGGGCCTGCAGGACTGCCTGTACCTGGGCAACATGAGCGCGCTGCGCGACTGGGGCCACGCCCGCGACTACGTCGAAATGCAGTGGCTGATGCTGCAGCAGGACACGGCGGAGGACTTCGTCATCGCCACTGGCGTGCAGTACAGCGTGCGCCAGTTCGTGCAGTTCGCCGCCGAGGAACTGGGCATCAGGATCCGCTTCGAGGGCGAGGGGGTGCAGGAAGTGGGTATCGTCGAGGCGGTCACCGGCGAGCAGGCGAAGTGCAAGGCAGGCGAGGTCATCGTGCGCGTCGATCCGCGCTACTTCCGCCCCACCGAAGTGGAAACCCTGCTCGGCGACCCGAGCAATGCCCACGCCAAGCTCGACTGGAAGCCCAAGACCTCGCTTCAGCAACTGGTGCGCGAGATGGTGCAGGCCGACTACACTGCCGCCAGGCGCGATTCGCTGGTCAAGCTGGCAGGCTTCCAAGCGTACGACTACCACGAGTGAGCCATGGACCGGAACGCCCGCATCTACGTCGCCGGCCATCGCGGCCTGGTCGGCTCGGCCATCGTGCGCAATCTGCAGGGCAGGGGCTGCCGTAACCTCCTGCTGCGCACCCATGCCGAGCTGGACCTGACCGACGCCGCCGCTACCGACGCCTTCTTCGCACAGGAAAAGCCGGAATACGTCTTCCTCGCCGCGGCCAAGGTGGGCGGCATCGTCGCCAACGACACCTATCCGGCCGAATTCATCCACGACAACCTCGCCATCCAGTCCAGTATCATCCATTCGGCCTGGAAGCACGGTGTGACGCGGCTGCTGTTCCTCGGCTCGAGCTGCATCTATCCCAGACTGGCGCCGCAGCCGATGAAGGAAGAGCATCTGCTCACTGGCCCGCTGGAGCCCACGAACCGGCCCTATGCGCTCGCCAAGATCGCCGGCATCGAGATGTGCTGGAGCTACAACCGCCAGTACGGAACCCGCTTCCTCGCGGCGATGCCCACCAACCTCTACGGTCCGGGCGACAACTACCACCCGCAGAACAGCCACGTCATCCCGGCGCTGATCCGCAAGTTCCACGAAGCGAAGGTGGCCGGCTCGCCGTCGGTGACGGTGTGGGGCACCGGCACGCCGCGGCGCGAGTTCCTCTACTCCGACGACATGGCCGATGCCTGCGTCTTCCTGATGGAGCTGCCCGGCGCGCAGTTCGAGCCGCTGCTGGCGGGGGACCGCAACGACGGCCTGCCGCCGCTGGTGAACATCGGCGTGGGCGAGGACCTGACCATCCGCGAGCTGGCGGAAACCGTGCGCAAGGTCGTCGGCTACGAGGGCGACATCGTGTTCGACGCCACCAGGCCGGATGGAACGCCGCGCAAGCTGATGGACGTCGGCCGGCTCTACGGCATGGGCTGGAGACCGCAAGTGCCCCTGGAAGAAGGGCTGCGCCGCGCCTATCTGGACTTCGGCCTGCGATAGGCTGCGGATGGTGCGCCGTGAACCGTCGAACTGCATCGCTTTCCCCTCGCCGGTTGGTTAGGATCGGGTGCCATGTCTAGGCTTGCGCGTCTGGGCAGTGGCCTCGGCTGGGGAGGGGCATCGACGGTCATCGTCGCTGCCTTTCAACTCGTGTTCATGGCCGTCATGGCGCGGCTGCTGGAGCCGGCGGACTTCGGGCTAGTGGCGGTCGCCAACGTGGCGTTGCGCTTTCTCAACTACTTCGCCCAGATGGGTGTCGGCTCCGCCCTGGTCCAGAAACCGGAACTCGAACGAGGCGATATTGCTGCGGCGTTCTCGGTTTCGATAGCCGTCTCCCTGTTTTGTACGCTGCTCGCGATGCTGCTGGCTGGGTTCGCAGGTCGCTTCTTTTCGATGCCGGATTTGCCTGCGGTCATTCGCTGGCTGTCGCTCGGCTTCGTTCTGAGCGGTATGGGTACGGTAGCCAATGGGCTTCTCCGTCGCGATATGCATTTCAAGCGACTGGCCATCAATGATGCCGTTGCCTATGTTTTCGGTTACGGTGGAATTGGTATCGCCATGGCTGTCTCTGGCATGGGGGTATGGGCATTGGTCGGAGCCTCGCTGTCCCAGACGCTGCTCACTGCAGGCTTGGGTTACCTCGGCGCGCAACATCCCATTGCGTTCGTACATGGCAGAGCGCAGCGCAATCACTTTCTGGCGTTTGGCGGCAAGTATTCGCTGATCGGTTTCCTCGAATTCCTCGGCTCCAATTTCGATGCCATGCTGATCGGCAAGACGCTCGGCGATTCTGCGGCCGGTCTTTACAACCGGGCGCTGTTGCTGGCCAATCTGCCTGTCGAGAAGCCCGCCAATGTGCTTTCGCGCGCGCTGTTTCCGGTTCTCAGTTCCCTGGGCAGTCAGCAGCGCGACAAGTATGCGATCGGCTTGCAGATCAGCGTGATCGTCACCGGAAGCTATGCATTTGCGGTTGCAGGCGGAATCAGTGCTGCGGCACCGGAACTGGTTGCCGTGCTGTTGGGCGAGAAATGGGCGGCATCGGCTGCCGTGACGCAGATCCTGGCGCTGTCGGTCGGGCCGCTGTTCGTGTCGCATATATGTGGCGTGACCTTCGATGCCCTGGGGGCGCTCGGCGTAAAGCTGAAGATTCAAGGCGGCGCCTTGCTCGGGTTGATCTGCGGCTTGATGTTTGCCTTGCCCTATGGGCTGACGGGTATCGCTACGGTGATCATGATCGTGGAGAGCTTCAAGATGCTGGCCTCTCTTGTCGCGGCGGCGAGTTTGCTGTCGATCGGCAGGGCCGTCATGCTGAGAATCGTTGCAACGGTGCTGGTATTCGGTGGCTCGTCGTGGGGTGCTGTACAACTGGCTGCGCAACTCGTGCATGGTTTCGAGCATGACATCGTCCGGCTCGCGTTCGAGGTTGCTGCCGGCGCATCGGGCCTGATCCTCTCCTTTGGCCTCTGCCGATATCTGCTCGCAAGCCTGCAATCCGTGCAATGGCTGCTGTCTCGTTTCCCGAGGCTGTCACGAGTTTTTCAATCTACATGACGAGTGGTCTCATGCGCTGGTTTTACGTGCCTAACGAGGGTGTCGAGGGCGATCAGATCGGACCGCGGAGAGCTTTTGAAAAGCTGTTGGCCGAGGGGGCCATTTCCCACTACGACGTCTACTCTTACCTGGTTCGGGGGCGCGAACTGGGAAATCATGAGGCCGCATTGCGGGATTTCCTCGACCGTGCGAACAGCTTCAAGCCGGACGTTATCTTTGTTCAGCACATGAACGACAGCTATCCGCTGAGCCGTGATTTTCTGCGTGAATTGAAGCGCATTCCAAGCCAGCCTAAGCTGGTGCTTCATGAAGGTGATGCTTACGGTCACTTCATCAAGCCGCTGGATCGGACATTGAGGGCAGTGATTGCCGAAGCGGATATGTCCTTTCTCGTGGGGCTCGGATCGCTGGCCGAACTCGCGATCAAGGCTGGAGGTCGGAACATTCGTTATGCTCCGCATTCCTACGACGGCATGCGTTTCGGAACGCCATGGACGCCGTCGCGCGTCCGGCGGTTCGACGCAGTGATGATCGCGAACCTGCCATGCATCAAACGCATTCCATGGCTATACATGCCGGGCGGCCGTTCCCGGAAACTGACCGCTCGTGCCATGCACAAGGCGCTCGGTGACCGATTCGCGCTATTTGGCCGAGGGCAGGGATGGAAAGGGGAGCCGTACTGCCGCGGGCCTTTGCCCTTCGACGAGCAGGGCGCAACCATCCGCGATGCCTGGATGAGCGTCAATTGGCATCAATTCGACGAGATCGCGATGTATTCGTCGGACCGCCTGCCGATCGGTCTCGCGAGCGGCATCCCGCACATCACCAACCGGCAGCCATCCTACCGCTTCGTATTCGACAACATCCCCGGCCTCTTCGTCGTCGAGACGCCGCGGGAAGCCGCCGACGTCGCGCTTTACATGATGAGTCTCACGGCAGACCGCCGCATCGAACTCGGCATCGAGGCGGCGCGTTACGCGGCAGAGCATCTGTGCGCCGACAGGGTATATGCGGATATCGTTGCCGTCGTACGCGAACAACTGTTCGCCCATCAAAGTCTGGCGGAATAGGACATGCACGTCGCAATCGCGGGCCCGATCGCCGTCGCCGACCTGAAATCGATGCTGGGCTCCAGGATCGATGGTCTACCCGCCGGCTATGATGGCGCCCCTTTCATGGGCAGTCTCGTACAGGAGTTGATCGAGCGTGGCCATACCGTTACCGGAATCACGCTGGACGCGTCGTTGCCACTGCGGACGGACGGAGTCGTACGCTACTCGCAAGGGCCGCTGTCACTGAGCATCTGCCCTTGCCGTCCTCGCGCGTGGATGCCGAATGGGCGCCGGCCCGGTCGTATCGTCGATTTCTTTGCATATGAACGCCGGCTCATCGAAGCCGAATTGCGCCGCGTGATGCCCGACATAGTGCATGCGCACTGGGCTTACGAGTTTGCCTTGGCCGGCTTGGCTGCGGATCTGCCCATGCTCGTGACCCTGCACGATGATCCGGGCGTAGTGCTCAAACATACCCGCAGTCCTTACCGGGCCTTCCGCCTGCTGATGGCGCATAGGGCGATGCGAAAGGCGCGGCATATCACTGCCCCATCCGACTATCTGGCGACCGCGCTGGGTACGCATTGCGGCTCGCCGATCGCCATCGTGCCTAATCCGTTGGCCGCTTACGTGATGGATCGCGCAAAGGTCAAGCCGGCACCGCAATCGCGGCGCCTGGCAATGATCTGTAACGGCTGGGCGAGGTTGAAGAATCCCGAACTGGGAATTGCCGGCTTTCAGCGTTTCCGGGCAACCGCACCTGAAGCGGAACTGCACCTGTACGGTCACGGATTCGGTCCCGGCGGAGAGGCAAATCAGTGGGCGCAGTCTCACGGATTGGCGGACGGATGTGTGTTCCATGGTCCGACGCCGCACCGGGAACTGATGGATCAGTTGGCCTCCATGGACGTTCTGCTCCACCCCTCGCGTGAGGAGTCCTTCGGCGTCGTCGTCGCCGAAGCAATGTGTCTGGGTTTGAACGTGGTGGCTGGACGTTCCAGTGGCGCTGTGCCCTGGGTTCTTTCATGCGCGGAAGAAGGTGGCTCGACTCCGGGACAGGCATCAAGTGCGGGGATTCTCGTCGACGTCGAAAGTTCCGAGTCGATAGCGAATGGCATCGCCTCGGTATTTTCGGATGGTCGATATGCCGCGAGATCCAAGGCAGGGATGCAGAAGGCACTGCGTCGGTTTTCACCGAAGGCCGTCGCTGATGCCTATCAGGTACGGTACGAGTCCGTGTTGCGCGAAACGCGTGGAGGGCGACGATGATCGCCGTTCATAGACGAGGCGATGTATTCATCGGCGAGGGCGCAATGGCGCCCAAGGGCGTCACGATCGAGTCCGGAAGTGTGATCGCAGCCGGGCCGGTGGTGACATGTGACATGCCTGCCATGTTCATCGCAGCCGGTGTGCTGGGGCGGTTGATTGGCTCGGTCACGGTTCGGAGAGCTTCGGATGCCCGAAACGGGGCCAGTGGCATGAAGGCTGGGAATACTGACGAATCCCTGTTCGGGGGAAGGCTGCATGAGCATACTGCACATTGTCTTCACTTCTATCCCTTATCTTTTCGCCATGTCGATGGGTGTGCTGCTGCCCTTTCTGGCGGTCATGTTCTATTCGCATTTCTCGCTGGGCGTCTGGGCGATCGCTTCCCTCTTCTTGCTCGAGACGCTGTTTCGTGTCTTGCCCGGTCTGCCCCTGGGGATCGTGTTATATCCGGCCGATTTCGTCTTTATCCTGGTCGGTGGTGCAGCGATCTTGCGCTTGTTGCTGATTGGCTGCCGGATGGAAGGAGCGCGGTTCTGGCTGGGATTCGGTGTCGTTCTGCTGCTGAGCTTCGCAATGGGTATCGTGCGAAACGGTACCGCCGCGGGCGTGGATTTTCGCGTCTATTTCTACTTCTGGGCTGCGACGTTGTACGCCATGACGTTCCCGATGACTGGCGAACAGGTGTCCAGGGTCATCGGCATTTTTGCGAAAATCGGTCTGGTGATTGCAGGGATCGTCGTGTATCGATGGATCGTCGAGGGTTTCGATATCACTGAATTGATGCCCGAATTTGGTTCATGGTCCGATGCCGGCTTCCGAGTCGTAATTGCTGATCAAACATTGATCTTGGCGCAGTTGTTCCTGTTCATCACGTTCTTTGCCTTCCTTCATCCCTCGTTGGCTTCGATCCGATGGCTGGCGGGACCGTTGCTGCTGATGGTCGTCGTGCTGCAGCACCGTACGGTCTGGCTGGTCCTGATTGTGGGAGTATGGGCTGCGCTGTTCATTCCCTCGATCGCCAAGGTCCGAAGCAAGAATGCCATGGTCGGCGTTCTGCTGTTTGGCCTCCTTATGGTGCCGGTCGCCCTGTCGGGCAAGTTCGGCGCGGTATCGGAATCGGTCGGTGCGTCTGCCTACCGTGCCGCGACCTTGTCTGATACCGCGGGTGAGCGTCTTTATAGCTGGCAGTCGCTCATCGGCAAGGTTTTCGGTGGCGGCCCCCTGACGATTGCGATTGGAGAGCCGTTCGGATCGGACAACACGCGTTATTCCGGCGATGAGTTCTCGGCGAAGAAGATCAGTTATCAAGCGCACAATTTCTACGTTCAGACTCTGTTGCGAACCGGGGTTCTGGGGCTGGGCCTGTGCGTTGTTAGCTTCATCTGGTTGCTGAGAAACCTGAACCGATTGAGACGGGACGTCGAGCATGGGGAACTTGCACGTGCGTTGATGGTGCTTGTGGTGACACAAGTGGTCTTCTACATCCCGTATGGTGCCAACTACCTGCAGGCTCTGCTTTTTGGTATCAGTTTTGCATATGTCAATCATATCGCATCGCGCGGCAGGAGTGCAGACATAGAGCCGGAAGTTTCGTTTTCGCGCGGCTGACGGATGCTGTCGGGAGAGGACATATGATTCGAATTGCAGTGGTGATCACCTGTTTCAACAGGCGTGAGAAGACGCTGAACTGTCTGAAGGCGTTGTTTGAACAGCAAAGGATCGATCAGGTCGAACTCGGCGTGTTCCTCGTCGATGACGGCAGTGCCGACGGCACGGCAGACGCAGTGCGTCAGGCGTTTCCCACCGTGACGCTCATTGGCGGGGATGGAAATCTTTTCTGGAACGGCGGGATGCGTGTCGCCATGGCTGCGGCAATGTGTCATGAGTTCGATTTCTACCTGTGGTTGAACGACGACACCTATCTGTTTCCAGATGCGCTGGCAGGTTTGCTTCGAACGCACGAATCCATCGTGCGTCCGTCTGGCCGGGAAACCATCGTTGCCGGTACGACCTGCGATCCAGCCAGCGGAAAGACGAGCTACGGCGGCTTGGTCAAGACCAACTGGTGGCAGCCGCTGCACTATTCCCGCCTCGAGCCGGGGAGCGAGCCGAGGCCGTGCGATACGATGAACGGCAATTGCGTATTGATTCCGGCCGCAGTTGCACGGAGGGTGGGTAATCTCGAATCCGCTTTCGTGCATTCCATGGGCGATTGGGATTACGGCTATCGCGCCAAGGCACTTGGTTTTGACATCCACATTGCGCCTGGCCACCAGGGTGCTTGCAGAAATGACGCGGCAGATCGAGAAGTCGATACACGGCGGCTTTCCGTCAGGGAGCGCTGGAAGAAGGTCACTTCCCCGAAAGGGCTGCCGATACGAGCGTGGCGTGTCTACACGCGGCGGCATGCCGGGCCTCTGTGGCCGTTGTACTGGCTTCGTCCCTATGTGTTTGCGGTTGCGGCTGGACTTTTTCGTGGGGGGGACGGCGATGAAGGTGATCATGCCAAGGCCCCGGGCAATGTTCTGCCTGGGTACTGTACTCGCGCTTGCGCTGACCACGGCTGCTCATGCGCAGACCCTGGTGCCCGAACAGAAGCCGGTTCCGAAAGAGTATTTCGGAATGCACATACACAAGCTCGTGCGGCCGCACAGGGACGGCACACGGACCGTGATTCCTCAGATCGGCCTTGGCGCGTGGCGGCTGTCGGATGGCGCAAAGTGGTCGGACTTCAATCCATCGCAGAGCCTCTGGAATTTCGGCCTGCTCGACCTCTACGCCAATATCGCCGCGCAGCATGGCTGGAGTGTCCATCTGAATATTGGTGTGACGCCGCGGTGGGCGTCGTCGCGGCCGTCCGAATTGGGTGAGTGGGGGTACGGGACGGCTGCCGAGCCGGCTGACATGGAGACCTGGAAGAGCTACGTGCGCGAGTTGGCAACGCGCTTCAAGGGACGTATCCACGCCTACGAAATCTGGAACGAGCCAAAGTATTCCGATTTGGAACGTACCGTCGCCAACGATGGACGCGCATTGGGTTCATACACCGGCACGTCGGCGAAGATGGTCGAGATGACAAAGCTGGCATATCTCATCATCAAGTCAGCCTCGCCTGGGGCAATCGTGGTTTCGCCGTCTCCGACCGGTTACACGGATGATCGTGTCAATCTCTTTCTCGCGCGGGGTGGCGGGAAGTTCGTCGACGCGATGGCTTTCCATTTCTATCCGAGAAGCCCGGAGCGGGATTTGTTGCCAAGGGTGGCAATGATCCGCAAGGCGATGAAGGATTATGGCGTAGGCAACCTTCCGCTGTGGAATACCGAGTCCGGGTTCATCATCAGCGGACTTGAACCGATCGACCCCGCGCAGTTTCCAGATACCCGGATCTTCACGCCGGCCGAAGCCGCTCCCGTTGTTGCGCGCTCGCTGATTCTGGGATGGGCGGCGGGCTTGTCTCGCTACTATTTCTACGCGTGGGATGACGGCAAATATGGCCTTACCTCCGACTGGACGACCGGCGAGCCGAATCTGGCAGGGCAGGCGTTCGAGCAGACGCGCCGTTGGCTGCAGGGCTCGGTCCTGAAGAGCTGCGTCGGTAAATCCGACATTTGGAACTGCGAGATCCAGCGTGCGGAGCCCTTTTTGCAAGGGCGAATTGTCTGGACCACAGACGCCAGTGCCAACCTGGTTCTGCGTCCGGAATGGGAGATCACGAAAGTGGAGACGCTGGCGGGCGACGTGATGCCGCGGGTTCGTCCGTGAAGCTTACCGAGAGTCCGATGCTTCTGATTCGCGCCGGCGAATAGGCGAGGATAGCGATGAGAATTCTTCTTTCGGCGTATGCGTGCAAACCCGGTGTCGGATCGGAGCCTGGCGTAGGCTGGAGATGGGCCATGCACCTGGCCAAAACGCATGATGTGATCGTGTTGACTCACGAGCGCTTTCGAAATGATATTGAGCCGGCGCTGAACAATTTCCCAGGGCCGCGCCCCCGGTTCGTTTTTCACGAAACCAGGCTTCTGCGACGTGTTCCATTCAATTCAATCACGGCGCTTCCAAAATACATCATCTGGCAGCTTTCGGTATTGCCGACGGCGATTCGATTGATCGGAGAAGCAAGGTACGACGTGATCATGCATCTCACGATGGGTACTTTCCGATACCCGTCATGGTTGGGCTTTCTCGGCGTGCCTTTCGTCTTTGGGCCTGCCGGGGGAGGAGAACGGGCGCCGATGCGGTTCTTCCACGGACTTCCGGTGAGGGAGCGTCTGGTCGAATTTGCTAGAACCGCACTCATCGTGTCCGGCAAGTTTGATCCGCTGCTATGGATAGCTCATTCGCGAGCGCGCTTGATTTTCGCGCGTACCGAGCAGACCAGACAGGCACTGCCTTTCTTTCTTAGAAATAGGGTCGTAATTCGTCAGGAAATTGGCAGCGACCCGACTGCGGACAAGCGGGAGCCGGCGGCACGTCTTCCGGAGGAGCCCTTGCGCCTTGTGATGGGGGCCCGGCTGCTAGGGTGGAAAGGCGTGCACATCGCGATCGAGACCATGGCCGTACTCCGGACGCGTGGCGTTTGCGCGACGCTGGATGTGTTCGGCCAAGGGCACTTGCAGGAATGGTTGACCGGCAAGTTGCGTGGTCTCGGCTTGGATGACTGCGTCCGGCTGAGAGGGTATGTCCCGTTCGAGGAAATGCAGCAGCACATGCGAAGCGCGCATTGTTTTCTCTTCCCGAGTCTTCACGACTCGGGAGGAACTGTCGTGCTCGAAGCGTTCGGGAATGGTCTTCCTGTCGTCTGTCTCGACCTCGGAGGCCCAAAGGATTTCGTGACACGTGAATCGGGCAGGGTTGTCGGCACCGCAGGCAGGGGGATCGGCGAGGTCGCCCGGGCCTTGGCGGATGAGATCGAGGATCTGAACAGGGACGACGCGCTTCGACGGAAGCTTGCTGCCGGGGCCTTGGCGCGAGGGCGGGAATTGTCGTGGGTAAATCAAATGGACGGCGCCATGCGGTTGATCAATGGCGTGCTGGATACTTCTACGGGTTCCGACGTGGTGGAAATGGAGCGTTAGATGTCTGATGTGAGTGTGCCACGGTTGGTGGTATTCGATCATTCCGTTGCGAAGAACAGCCCGGCCGGGAGCTGCGTTCTCGCACAATTGGATGGTTTGGCGGCTTCGATTCCAGTCACCGTCTTTTCTGATTGCTGCGACTTAACGGATCGGGCGGATGTCGAGTGGCGCCGGGTGCCGCTGCCGGCAAAACCGATTTTCTTGCGATATTGGGTGTTTCAATTTATTGCGCCGTTCAGGTTTGTTCTATGGCGCCTGAAAAACCTTCGGACGCCAATCCGTATTCAGACGACACAGGGACAGTTCATCTGGTCCGACGTATCGTACGCGCATTTCTGCCATCGCGCGTACCTCAGAAATGCCTGGACGCAATCGAGTGTGACCGGATTGAGACGGGTTGCACGAAAGTTGAATCACCTTTTCAATTCTGCAACGGAGGGGCTGGCGTTCAGGTGCGCCCGGAAGATCGTCGTTCCTTCCGAGGGGCTGGCAAGAGAGCTTGGCGAAACATATCCGGACTGTGGCCATAAGCTTGAAGTTCTGGCCAATCCGGTCGATCTCGATCGATTTGCCCGACCTGACGCGCCGAGTACTGCTTCGCTGCGTACGCAGTATGGAATTGGCGACGATGAGATTGTCTGCACCTTCATGGCGCTCGGTGATTTTGCACGTAAGGGCCTCGGGCTGATCATCGAGGCACTTTCGACGATGGAGGAGAATCAAGGGTCAAGGATCAGGGTTCTCGTCGTCGGTGGTAATGAAGGAGAGATAAGGGAATTTGCCAATCTCGCCTCCAGGAATGGGGTTGAGTCTCGGCTGAATTTTGTCGGTTTGCAGAAGGACGTTCGCCCGTTCTTGTGGGATTCTGATGTCTTCGTTTTCCCGTCAGCATACGAGATCTTTTCGCTTGCCATTCTACAGGCGGCGGCCGCGGGCCTTCCTGCTCTCGTTCCGCGCGGCCTCTATGGAGCGGAAGAGTTCATTGTGGATGGCGAGAATGGTTGGCTGGTCGAGCGTTCGGTTGACGGGGTGGCGGCCGGGCTCGCTCGTATCTTGAGCGACCATGCCCAGCTTGCGCGAATGTCCACAAATGCGAGGACAGCCGTCGGGCGCTATTCCAAGAATGATTTCGTGTCGCGATGGCAACGCGTCTATGAAGGTCTGCAATGAGTTCCGCCGGCCGAAATGTGTTCATCGTCCAGCGTCGGCTTACCCACTACCGCACGCCGCTGTTCGAGTCGATGCGCGAACTGCTGGCAGGTCATGGTTTACAGTTGCGTCTGCTGATAGGACGGGGCACGCCGGAAGAGGATAAGAAGGGGGATGCGGGCGAGTTGTCCTGGGCCCAGACGATTCCTACGACGTACTTTGTGGGCGGACGCCTTTGCTGGCAGCCCATTTCCCGGCACATCGGCAAACCTGCGCTCGTAGTCGTGACCCAGGAAAACAAGCTGTTGCAGAACCATCTGCTCATGCTAGCTCCACGCCGGTTCAGGCTGGCCTTCTGGGGGCACGGTGCCAACCTGCAAAGTGACAACCCGGGCGGATTGAAGGAGCGCTTCAAGCGGTGGACGACGAACCGGGTGGACTGGTGGTTCGCCTACACGGCGATGAGCGCGGATCTGGTCGGTCGGGCGGGATTCCCCGCCGAACGCATCACCGTGCTGAACAACGCGGTCGATACCTCGGAACTGCTGCAGCAACGGCGCTCGGTGACGCCGGCGGAAACGTCGGCCCTGCGTGAATCGCTGGGTTTTGGCGCCGGACCGGTGGGCGTGTATGTCGGTTCGCTTTATGCCGACAAGCGCCTGGACTTCCTGTTCTCGGCCGCCGAGTCGATCCGCGCGGTGGTGCCGGATTTCAACTTGCTGCTGGTCGGCGATGGTCCGGAGCGGGACAAGGTGCAGTCCTGGTGTGCGGCGCATCCGTGGGCTCGCTGGGTCGGTGCGCGCTTCGGACGCGAGAAGGCGGCGCATATCTCGGTCGCGCAGGTGATGCTGAATCCCGGCGGCGTCGGCCTGGGAATTCTGGATGCCTTTGCCTGCGGCGTGCCGATGGTGACGACCGAATGCGGCCGCCATGGGCCGGAGATCGCCTACCTGCGCAATGGGACGAATGGCGTGATGACCGCCGACAGGCAGGATGACTACGTCGACGCCAGCCTGGAGCTTCTGCTCGACGGCGCGCGGCAGGAGCGCTTGCGCGAGGCATGTGCAGCCGACGCCGGGGAATACACGATCGAGAACATGGCGCTGCGCTTTTCGGACGGCATCCGGCAGGCACTCGCCTTTTGACCGGATATGGATTTCAGGAGAGGGAGATGGCTTCAGACGTGCGTGCCGATGTGATGCCCTCCTGCTTCCCGGGTGAGAGGCTGTACGACGACGACTTCATGCCGGAGCAGAACGACGCCTGGTTTGCCGGAGTGGCGGAAGACCATCTCGACCCGAACCACATCGGCGGGGGCCGGTACGCCTCCCACGTGCTGAACCGGATGCACGGCTATTCCGGCTTGCCGGCCCGCCGGTTCGGCCATATGCCGGACATTAGTTCGGCATATGGCGGCGGGCTCGAACCGGTCATCGGCCAGAGCGGTCGCATCATCGTCCGAGCGCGCTGTTTTTCGTGCTGCAGAAGTCTGGGATCGATACAGCGGCGTGAGGCGGTATGCGCATCCTGATCGTCCACAACGCGTATCGGCTCCGGGGCGGGGAGGACTCGGTCATGGAGGCCGAGGCTGCGCTGCTCACCAGCCGCGGGCAGACGGTGGAGATGTTCTTGCGGCATAACGACGCAATAGAGGGGATGTCGCGGATCGGCGCGGCGCTGAACACCACCTGGTCGGCGTCGGTCGCGCGTGACTTCGATCTGGCGCTGCGCAGCTTCCGGCCCGACGTGGTGCACGTGCACAATACCTTTCCGCTGATTTCACCGGCGATCTATTGGGTGGCGTATCGGTTGCGGGTGCCGGTGGTGCAGACGCTGCACAACTTCCGCCTGCTGTGCCCCGGGGCACTTTTTTTGCGCGAAGGCAAGGTGTGCGAGGACTGCATCGGGCGCCTGCCGTGGCGCGGGGTGGTGCGCGCCTGCTATCGCGGCTCGCGGCCGGCGTCGGCGGCGCTGGCGGGAATGCTCGCCGTGCACCGGGCAGCCGGCACCTGGCGGAACAAAGTCAGCCGCTATATCGCGCTCAACGAGTTCTGCCGGGCGAAGTTCGTGGCCGGCGGATTGCCGGCCGAACGCATCGTGGTCAAGCCGAATTTCGTGGACTTTCCGGTGTCGGCGGACGGGGAGCGCGCGGGCCTGCTCTTCGTCGGCCGGCTGTCGGCCGAAAAGGGGGTCACCACGCTGGCCGAGGCGGCGCGGCGCGTGCCCGATGTGGCGCTGCGCGTGGCGGGCAGCGGACCGGAGGCGTCCTGCCTGGACGGCATCGCGGGTGTCGCCGCGCTTGGCGCGCTGGATGGCGACAGCGTGCGTGCCGAGATGAACCGGGCGCTGGCGCTGGTGCTGCCCAGCATCTGGTACGAGAACTTCCCGCGCACCCTGGTCGAAGCCTATGCCTGCGGCCTGCCGGTGATCGCGAGCCGGCTCGGGGCGTTGGCCGAACTCGTCGAGGATGGCGAGACCGGCTTGCTGTTCGAGCCCGGCAATGCGCGCGAACTGGCGGAGCGGATGACGTGGGCACAGGCACATCCGCAGCAGATGGCGGAGATGGGCCGCAAGGCCCGAGCGCTGTATGAGGCCAAATTCACCGCGGACCGGAACTACGCCCAGTTGATGGGGATTTACCGGGACGCAATCGACGAAAACAACAAATCGAGGTTGGCAGCATGAGCGGGCAATTACGGGCGGACATTGGGCGCGTCATGGCGCCGGTGCTGGCAGCCCCGATCGACGTGGTGTCGTGGGAGGACGCGTTGTTGCGCATCCAGCGCTGGGCGGACGCGCGCGAGAGCCGCTACGTGTGCATCATCAACGTTCATTCGGTGGTGACGGCCGGACAGGATGCCGCCTTCGGCAAGGTGGTGCGCGAGGCCGACATGGCCACGCCTGACGGGGCGCCAGTGGCGTGGATGCTGCGCCGTCAGGGCCATGCCCAGCAGCGCATCAACGGGCCGGACCTGATGCTGCGTTACTGCAGGCTGGCGGCCGGACGCAACGAATCCGTCTATCTGTATGGCAGCACGCCCGAAACCCTGGAGGTGCTGCGCACCGTGCTGGTCGAGCACTTTCCCGGCCTGCGCATCGCGGGCGCATATTCGCCGCCGTTCCGGGCGCTGACCGCCGAGGAGGACGAGGCGGTGGTCGAGGCGATCAATGCCTCGGGTGCCGGCACGGTGTGGGTCGGGCTGGGTTGCCCGAAGCAGGAAATGTGGATGGCGGCGCATCGCGGCCGCATCCACGCAGTGATGATCGGCGTCGGCGCGGCCTTCGACTACCATGCCGGCGTGGTCGTGCGTGCGCCGCTGTGGATGCAGAAGAACGGGCTGGAGTGGCTGCACCGGCTGGCGAGCGAGCCGCGCCGGCTGTGGAGGCGCTACCTGGTGACGAACACGCTGTTCGTGCTGGGCGCAGTGCGGCAACTGATCTTGCGGAGGGCGTGATGCAGTTCGACAGCAAGCGTTTCGTCGGGCTGGTGGATGCGATGCCGCTGGTGTCCATCGATCTGCTGCTGCACGACCCGGAGGGGCGGGTTCTGCTCGGGCGCAGGTTGAACCGGCCGGCGGCGGGTTTCTGGTTCGTGCCGGGCGGGCGGGTGTTGAAGGGCGAACGCCTTGCCGATGCGCTGGCGCGCATCGTGCGGCGCGAGCTGGGGCCGGCGGTGCCGCTGCAGGGCTGGACGCCGGCGGGTGCATACGAGCATTTCTACGACGACAACTTTGCCGGCGTCGCGGATGTGAGCACGCACTACGTGGTGCTGCCGCACGTGCTTCACCTGGAGTGGGGCACGCCGGAGATCGTGCCCGACGACCAGCACGACGACATGATGTGGCTGAGCGTGCCCGAGCTGTTGGCACGGGATGACGTGCATGCCTATTCGAAGGCTTACTTCCTTGGGCGATAGTTTTGTTGGCACGCAAAGATCTCAAAGATTCATGATGATTGACGCAGAAAATTGGCGTTTGACTGATATCAAATGAAGCATCGCATAGCCTTCCTGGATGGCCTCCGCGGCGTGGCAATATTAATGGTGGTTCTATTCCATGCATACGCACGGTGGCCAGATATCGTTCCTTATGGGAATCAATATGAATTCTTGCTCTTTAAGTTCGGTTTTTTGGGAGTGCAGCTTTTTTTCCTGATTTCCGGATTTGTCATATTGCTGACCCTCGAGAATTGCAAGGATATCAAGGAGTTCGTTTTCAAGCGGTGGCTGCGGCTTTTTCCTGCAATGTTTTTTTGCTCGCTGACCATTTTTCTAACGGCCAATCTGTTTCATGAGCGGCCTGCTGGAAATCCAACCCTGGTGAGTCTGCTGCCGGGGATGCTTTTTATCGAACCGTCATGGATAAATAATTTGGTCGGAATTTCGATTAACCCATTAGAGGGTGCGTTCTGGTCCCTTTATGTGGAGTTCAAGTTCTATATCGTAGCCGGATCGATATATTTCCTGCTCGGGCGAACGAGGCTGGTGATCGCGCTTTTTGGGTTGTCGTTAATTGGTATTCTCTCCCATGGTCTTAGTTCGATAACTCAATGGCCCGCTGCAAATCTGTTGTCAAAAATATCCCAGGTCACATCCATTGATCATTTTGGATGGTTCGCGGCCGGTGCTTCTGTATATGTTTTTACCAGGACGGGCAATACTAAATGGATTGTTGTAGCATGTTGTTTTGCTGTATGTAGCTCCGTCTTGTTGAGGTTTGGGAATGCCGAAATAACAATCGCGGCGCTGGCCGTGTCGGCTCTTTTTGTGTTCTCTTTCGGTTGTCAATGGTTGCAGGGAATACTGAATGGCAAGGTTGTCCAGTTTTTCGGATTTATAAGTTATCCACTCTATCTCTTGCATGAGAATGCAATGATTGCCTCTATTGTCAAGCTTGGCGGCATTATTGGCGATATTCCGCGATTTATTCTGCCCCTCATTCCAATTGCCGGGCTGGCGATTTTTTCATATTTATGCGCCAAATATGTCGAGCCAACGATACGAAGTCTGATAAGGACCTGTCTGTCGGGGGTTAATTACTATGTGAATAAGCTCAAAGGAGCATGACAATCTGAAGCCTTGTCAGGCCGTCCGGTGCGATATCGCTTTGCCTGTTGAGGCATGCGACCGATCACCGTGTGTTTTCAGCATCAATATGGTCGAGGATGACGGCATCGCGTCCCGGGTCGAGGGTGACTGCGCCGGCGGGTGTCCAGCCGCCGCTTACTCCCCGAACTGCTGCAAGAGGCCGCTCCCGGCCTTGCAGCGGACGTGCCATCCATTTATTTCTCGTTTTGAGGTTTGAGCAATGAACGTTGTCGCGGTGATTGGCCTTGGATACGTGGGCCTTCCGTTGGTGGTCGAGTTCTCGAAAACGGTTCGAACCATCGGTTTCGACATTTCAGCGCCGAAGGTCGAGTCCTGCCGCCGCGGCATCGACCCGTCGCGCGAGCTTTCGGATGCCGAGATGGCTGCGGCGAAGTTCGCCGAGTACACGGCCGATCCTTCGAAGCTGGCCGAGGCGGACGTGATCGTCGTGGCGGTGCCGACGCCGGTGGATGACGCGCACCAGCCGGACTTCACGCCGCTGGTCGGCGCCAGCCGGAGTGCCGGGCGGCACATGAAGCGCGGCGCCATCGTCGTGTACGAGTCGACGGTGTACCCGGGGGCGACGGAGGATATCTGCATCCCCGTGCTCGAGCAGGAGTCGGGCATGAAGTGGAAAGAGGACTTCTTCGTGGGCTATTCGCCCGAGCGGATCAACCCGGGCGACCGGGAACACACCCTGACGAAGATCCTGAAGGTGGTCTCCGGCGACACGCCCGAGACCCTGGAAAAGGTGGCGGCGCTCTACGAGCGCATCATCGAGCCCGGCGTCTATCGCGCCTCGTCGATCAAGGCTGCCGAGGCGGCCAAGGTGATCGAGAACACCCAGCGGGACCTCAACATTGCGCTGATGAACGAGCTGGCGATCCTCTTCGACCGGATCGGGATCGACACCAGCGAAGTGCTGCAGGCGGCCGGCACCAAGTGGAACTTCCTGAAGTTCAGCCCGGGTCTGGTGGGTGGGCATTGCATCGGCGTCGATCCCTACTACCTCACGCACAAGGCGGAGATGCTGGGCTATCACCCGCAGGTGATTCTCGCCGGGCGCCGCATCAACGACGGCATGGCGAAATACGTGGCCGAGCAGACGGTGAAGAACATGA
This sequence comes from Thauera sp. K11, assembly GCF_002354895.1. Classification (NCBI taxonomy): domain Bacteria; kingdom Pseudomonadati; phylum Pseudomonadota; class Betaproteobacteria; order Rhodocyclales; family Zoogloeaceae; genus Thauera; species Thauera sinica. The sequence goes on along the minus strand of NZ_CP023439.1, from coordinate 2,702,945 downwards.
TCGCCGCGGGGAGCTACGTGAAGGGCGCGCGGGTGAATGTGCTCGGCCTGACCTTCAAGGAGAATTGCGCCGACCTTCGCAACAGCAAGGTCGCCGATGTGATCCGGGAGCTCGAGAGTTTCGGGGTCGAGGTGTTCGTACACGACCCCTATGCCGATCCGGAGGAGGCCATGCACGAGTACGGCGTCCGGCTTCTTGGCTGGGAGGATCTTCCCCGTGCCGACGCGATCGTCGCCGCGGTGTCGCATCGTCACTTCCTCGAACTGGATGCCGAAGAGTTCGGCCGCAAGTTGATCAAGGGTGGCTGCTTCGTCGATGTGAAGGCCACTTTCGACCGGCGGGCGCTGGAGTCGGCCGGCATCAGGGTCTGGAGGCTCTGATGGTGACGGCCCCGGTTTTCGGGCCGGAGGGGGCAGGGCTTTCCACCAATTCGGCCAGGAGGCATCCATGGCAAAGGGAATGATCCTGGCCGCGGGCCAGGGAACGCGGGTTCGGCCGCTGACGAAGAACATGCCCAAGCCGATGGTGCCCATCCTGGGCAAGCCGGTGCTGGCGTACCTGATCGAGCACCTGGCGCGGCACGGCATCCGCCAGATCATGATCAACCTCGCCTACAACCACGGCCGCATCGAGCACTACTTCGGCGACGGCCGCCGCTGGGGCGTGGAGATCGGCTACTCGTACGAGGGGGTGCGCGACCACGGCGACATCGTGCCGCGGCCGCTGGGTTCGGCCGGCGGGATGCGCAAGATCCAGGATTTCGGCGGCTTCTTCGACGAGACGACGCTGGTGATGTGTGGCGACGCGCTGGTGGATCTCGACATCGGCGCGGCGCTGGGCGAGCACCGCGCCAAGGGCGCCATCGCCACGGTGGTGACGCTGGAGGTGCCGCGCGAGCAGGTGCAGAGCTACGGCGTGGTGGTGACCGACGAGATCGGCCGGGTGCGCTCCTTCCAGGAGAAGCCCAGGCCGGAGGAGGCGAAGTCCACGCTCGCCAGCACCGGCATCTACCTGTTCGAGCCGGAGGTGATCGACCTGATTCCGTCGGGGCGCGAATTCGACATCGGCAGCGAACTCTTCCCGATGCTGGTGGAGCGCGCGGCACCCTTCTTCGCGCAGAGCCATCACTTCAACTGGATCGACATCGGCCGCCTGACCGACTACTGGGCGGTGCTGCAGCGGGTGATGCGCGGCGAGGTGGCGCAGATGTCGATGCCCGGCACGCAGGTGAAGCCCGGCGTGTGGGTGGGGCTGAACACGTCGGTCGCGTGGGACAGCGTGCACGTCGTGGGGCCGGCGTACATCGGCTCGGGGGTGAGGATCGAGCCCGGCGTGTCGGTGATCGGTCCCACCTGGATCGGCCACGGCAGCCATCTGCGCGCGGGCTCGCGCGTGGAGCGCAGCGTGCTGTTCGAGTACACGCGGGTGGCGGAGGGCCAGATGTTCAGCGAAAAGATCCTGTCGCCGCAGTACTGCGTGGACCGCAGCGGCGAAACCCTCTACGTGGGCGACGATACGAGCGACCTGCGCTGGGGCGATGCGCGTGCCTGACGCGAGCATGCCGGCCGCGTCCCGTGCCTGGCGCTGGGCGCTCTTTCTCGGCTGCGGTGCGGCGCTGGCCTATGGCCTGTTCCGCCCCGAACCGCCGCCGCAGCTCTATGCGGGGGCGGCGGTCGAGTCCGACAAGCTGCTGCATGTGGTCGCCTTCGCCGCCTTCTGCGTGTCGGCCCGCGTTGCGCTGACGCGGGTGGGCGGCGTCTGGCTGTGGGGCGCGCTGCTCGCGCTGGCCCCGCTCACGGAATGGCTCCAGCATTTCCTGCAGCCGGCGCGGACGTTCAGCCTCGCCGACATCCAGGCGAACGTGGCCGGCGTCGCCCTTGCGTTCGTGCTGGCCGCGGCCTGCGAGCGGATGGGGTGGGGCGCCAGGCTCCTGGCACGCCGCGGCTGACGATGTCGGCAGCGCTGCGGGCCGCCGTAAAGGCGGGGGCTTCGGTGCCGGTCGTTTCGCCGTCCATCGAAGCGTGGCCGCTGCCTCCCCGGCCGCAGCCGTCAGCGTCGGCGACGGGGCCGTCGGGACAGCGCGAACAGGAGCAGCGGCAGCACGGCCGCCGCGGCGCCGGCGAGCCAGGTCCAGCCGCCCGGCGATTGCGGGAACAGCGGAACGTCGCGGGGGATCGGTGTGGCGAGCGGAGCGGGTGCGGCAGGCGGCAAGGCCGGCGGGACGGGCACCGGCAGGCCCTGCCCGGCGAGGGGTGCGGCCGGTGCGGTGGCCGTGCCGTAGTCCGCCTTGACCATCTTGCCGAATTCCGGCTCGAAGACGACCGGCGGGTTGCCAGTATAGAAGCGGAACGGCAGCGAGACCATCTCGAAGCCCGCGGCGGTGCGCCGGACGGCCTGCACGACGAGGTGCAGATGGGGGCCGGAGGAGTAGCCGGTCGAGCCCGAGAGGCCGATGGGCTGGCCCTCGGCCACGCGCTGGCCGGGGCTGACGAGGACGCCTCCCGGGGCGAGGTGGGCGTAGGTGGCGATGGTGGCGTCGTCGTGCAGGATGCGGACGGCGTTGGCCTTGTCGAGCATGTCCGCGCGCTGCCCGCCGGTGAAGTGGCCGGCTTCGGTGTGGATCACGATGCCGCTGCGTGCGGCGACGATGGTGGTGCCCTCCGGCATGGGGATGTCCACCGCATGGCGGCTGTCCGCCCCATGATGGGTGGTGATCGGACCGCCCGGCGCCTGGCCGATGCGGAACGACAGGCCATGCCGGAAGGGGAGCCGGTAACGGGCTCCGGGTGCATGGACGGCGTTGAAGTCGCCCGGTATCCAGGCGTACTCGGTGCGCAGGGTCTGCCGTACGCCGCGGCCTGCCGGCCGGATCCGGGCGAGGGGCAGGGTCCCGCTGCCTGGCGGAACGACGACGTGGAGCGGAAAGGGGCGATCGGTGTCGAGTTGCGCCGCGCCGGTCAGCGTGATCCTGGCCGAGACGGGCACGGGGCCGAGGTTGCGGGCCACGAGGCGGAAACCCTCGCCGGTGCGTTCGGTTTCGATCGAGAACGGGTAGGCGTCGGCGGCGACGCAATGGCCGTGCGCGGCAAGGGCGGTGCCGGCCGCGAGGACGGCGAGACGGGCTTTCAAGGGAAGGGCGTCGTGATGGGATGAACCTGTTTGTAACAACGATTTATTACCTTTGCCTTAAGGCAAAGCGTTGACGCGGTTTCTCCGCTGGCGGCGGCCGGCTGACGTCCCTGTGCAGGCTCTTCGACGATGGAAAGACTGACCGAATACAGATTGAGCCTGGGTGCCGACGGGCAATGGCTGGAGCCTGCCACGATGCGGCACCTGCTGCGCACGATAGAGCCGGTGCGGATGCGCGAGAAGTGCGCCACGATACTCGAGCGCTTCCTGGCCGACGTCGAACTCTATGCGCTGCCCATCATCGAGGACGATGGACGCCCCGCCGCGCTGATCGAGCGGACCTCCTTCGTCGAGTTCTTCACCAAGCCGTTCGGCTCCGACGTGTTCGGGCGCCGCAGCGTGGCCGATCTGCTCGCCTACGGGCACTACCGGCGCAGCCCGCCGCTGGTGGTGGAAGAAGACTGCACGGTCGAGGACGGCGCGCAGATGATCATCTCCGCCGGCATGCAGCACATGGTCGCCGGCTTCATCGTGTGCCGCGCCGGGCGTTACCGGGGCGTCGCCAACGGCCGCGACCTGCTGAACGTCATCACCCAGCGCAAGCAGGAACAGCTCTACCGCCTCGCGCACTACGACGCGCTGACGGGGATACCGAACCGCGCGCTGCTTGCGGACCGCCTGGAGCTGGCATGCCGGATGGCCGACCGCACCGGCCTGCAGGTGGGGCTGCTGTTCATCGATGTCGACCGCTTCAAGCACATCAACGATTCGATGGGCCACAGCGCGGGCGACGAGGTGCTGCGCCTCATCGTCGGCCGCCTGCGGGGGTGCGTCCGCCAGATGGACACGCTGGCCCGGCTCGCGGGCGACGAGTTCGTGATCGTGATGGAGCGCCTGAGCGACCCGATGCAGGTCGACGTGCTCGCACACCGCATCCTCGGCTCGATGCGCGAGCCCTTCGAGGTCGGCGGGCATTCGCTGTTCGTGACCGTCAGCATCGGCAGCGCGATCTATCCGCGCGACGACGGCCAGTTGCGCTCGCTGATGGTGAAGGCCGATGCGGCGATGTACGAATCGAAGGCTTCGGGGCGCAACAGCTTCCGCAGCTACACGCCGAAGATGCTGACCTTCAACCCGGAGAGCATCTCGCTGGAGAACGACATGCGGCGCGCCCTCGAGCGCGACGAGTTCGTCCTCCACTTCCAGCCGCAGGTGGATCTGGCGACGGGACAGCTCCGCGGCGCGGAGGCCCTGGTGCGCTGGCGCCATCCGGAGCGCGGCCTGGTGTCGCCGATGCACTTCATCCCGGTGGCGGAGGAAAGCGGCCTGATCGTGCAGATCGGCGAGTGCGTGCTGCGCAAGGCGCTGGCGCAGGTGCGCGAATGGCACGACCAGGGACTGCCGCTGTTCCGGGTGTCGGTGAACATCTCGGCGCTGCAGTTCCGGCAGGCGAACTTCGCGCGCTTCATCGAGACGCTGCTGGCCGAGCACGGCGTGTCCGGCGAGTTCCTCGAACTCGAGCTGACCGAGAGCATCCTGATGCGCGATGTCGAGGACGTGCTCGACACGCTCAATGCGATCAAGTCGCTCGGCGTGCGCCTGGCCATCGACGACTTCGGCACCGGCTTCTCCTGCCTGAGCTACCTGCGCCGTTTCCCGATCGACTGCCTGAAGATCGACCAGTCCTTCGTGCGCAACATCGAGCGCACGCCGATCAACCAGTCGATCGCGCAGGCGATCGTGGCCCTGGGCGAGAGCCTGGCGCTGGGCGTCATCGCCGAGGGGGTGGAAACGCTCTCGGAGGCCGCGGTGCTGAAGGGCATGCGCTGCTCGCAGGCGCAGGGCTACCTGTATTCGACGCCGCTGGAGCCCCGCAGCTTCGCCAGATGGCTGGCGAACCGCAACGTGGGCAGGGCCGTCGCGCCCGCCGCATGAGCGTGCCGTGCGGCCTGAATCGCACCCGCTCCGCCAACGCCGATCCAGATTCTTCCCAGGGTTGAACCGAACATGACGATCAGGACCGTGATCCTTTCCGGCGGCTCGGGCACGCGGCTGTGGCCCGCGTCGCGCGAGACCTATCCCAAGCAGTTGCTGCCGCTGACGAGCGAACGCTCGCTGCTGCAGGAGACGGCGGTGCGCCTCGACGGCTTCGCTGCGGGTGCGGTCGATCCGGAACCGCTGGTGGTGAGCAACGAGGAATACCGCTTCATCATCGCCGAGCAACTGCGCCAGGCCGGCGTGCGGTCGGCGCGCATCGTGCTCGAGCCGGTGGGGCGCAACACCGCGCCCGCGCTCGCGCTCGCGGCGCTGGCGGCGACCGCGGAGGGCGACGACCCGGTGCTGCTGGTGATGCCGGCCGACCACGTGATCGCCGACCTGCCGGCCTTCCAGCGCGCGATCGCCGAGGGCGCGGCGCTGGCCGGGCGCGGCAGCCTGGTGACCTTCGGCATCGTGCCCGACAGGCCGGAGACCGGCTACGGCTACATCCGCACCGGCGCCGAAGTGGCGGGGGCAACGACGGCGCGCGGGCTGGCGCAGTTCGTCGAGAAGCCGGACGCCGAATTCGCCGAGCGCTACGTGAAAAGCGGCGAGTATTTCTGGAACAGCGGCATCTTCATGATGAAAGGGTCGGTCTGGCTGCGCGCGCTGGCGCACTTCCGGCCCGACATCGCCGCCGCCTGCCGGGCGGCGTTCGATGCGCGCAGGGCCGACGCGGACTTCACCCGCGTCGGCGGCGCCGCGTTCGAGGACTGCCCGGCGGATTCGATCGATTACGCGGTGATGGAAAAGCTGGGCTCGGCGCCCGAACTGGGGCAGGGCGTGGTGGTGCCGCTGTCGGCCGGCTGGTCCGACGTGGGCGCCTGGGATGCGCTGTGGGCGGTGTCCGGCAAGGACGAGGACGGCAACGTCGGCCGCGGCGAGGCGCTCTTCGAAGGCAGCCGCAACACCCTGGTGTACGCCAACCACCGGCTGGTGGCGGCGGTGGGCTGCGAGAACATGGTCGTGGTCGAGACGTCCGATGCGGTGATGGTGGCGCACGGCAGCCGCACGCAGGACGTGAAGAAGGTGGTGGCGCGGCTCAAGGCCGAGGGCCGCAGCCTGACCCGGAGCCATCGCAAGGTGTACCGGCCGTGGGGCTGGTACGACTCGATCGACCACGGCGAGCGCTTCCAGGTCAAGCGCATCGTGGTGAACCCGGGCGCGACGCTGAGCCTGCAGATGCACCACCATCGCGCCGAGCACTGGATCGTCGTGAAGGGCACGGCCGAGGTCACCAACGGCGACAGCGTGTTCCTGCTGGCCGAGAACGAATCCACCTACATCCCGCTGGGCCACACCCACCGCCTGGCCAATCCCGGCAAGGTGCCGCTCGAGATCATCGAGGTGCAGTCGGGCGCCTACCTCGGAGAGGACGACATCGTGCGCTTCGAGGATACCTACGGGCGGGCGCCGGCCGCGCCGCACGGGAACCGCACCGCCTGATGCCCGCAGCCCGGCCCCTCGTCCGGAACGGCAGACCGCGCCGTGCCGGAAGGTGCCTGTCGCGGCCGCTGCTCCGCGTCCTGCTGCTGCTCGCGCTGGCTGCCGGGCCGGTCCGTTCGGCGCCCGCCGCGCCACACCTGAGCTTTTCGCAGGGCGCGCTGGGCGCGGGTGAGCTCGCGCTGGTGATCAACCAGCAGGACCCGTATTCGGTCGAGGTCGGGCGCTACTACGCCGCCGTGCGGAAGATTCCGGAGCGGAACATCGTCCGCGTCGCCTTCGAGCCCGGCCCCAACCTGCCGCGTGCCGAATTCGAACGCATCCGCGCGCAGGTCGAGGCGGCGCTGCCGGCGTCGGTGCAAGCCTACGCGCTGGCGTGGACGCGGCCGTGGCGGGTCGATTGCATGTCGGTGACGAGCGCCTTCGCGTTCGGCTTCGATCCGGCTTTCTGTTCGTCCTCGCAATGCGCGCCGACACGGCCGAATCCGCTGTTCGACCGGTGGACGGCGACGCCCTACGACGACACCGGCGTGCGGCCCGCGATGCTGCTGGCGGCCTCCTCGCCGGGCGAGGCGCGGCGCATGATCGACCGTGGCGCGGCGGCGGAGGGTGCCCACCCGGTCGGCACCGCCTACCTCGTGCGCACCGGGGATCCGGCGCGGAACACGCGCGCCGTGTACTTCGGTGCCACCGCCGAGGCGCTGGGCGAACGCCTGCCGGTGCGCGTGATCGAAGGCGAAGGCATTGGCCGGCGCCGCGACGCGATGTTCTATTTCACCGGCACGCCGCGCGTCGCCGAGATCGACGGCGCGGCGGGCGAGGACAGGCGCCCGCGGCTGCTGCCCGGGGCGCTGGCCGACCACCTGACCTCTTTCGGCGGCGTGCTGGAAGGGAGCAGCCAGATGAGCGCGCTCGCCTGGCTGGCCGCCGGCGCCTCGGCAAGCTACGGGACGGTGGTGGAACCCTGCTCGCATCCGCAGAAGTTTCCCGCGCCGGCCGTCGCCATGTCGCACTACCTGGCGGGCGCGACCGCGCTGGAAGCCTACTGGCGCAGCGTGGCCTGGCCGGGGGAAGGCGTGTTCATCGGCGACCCCCTCGCGCGGCCGTTCGCGCCCATCGCCACCGCGCTCGGCGACGACGCCTTGCGGGTGACGCTGAACGCTCCCTCCAAGGGGCATCTGGTGCTCTTCGGGGCGCCGTCGGCGGTCGGTCCGTACCGCCCCGCGAGCCCCGTCATCCCCCTCAAACCCGGTCGCAACCAGGTCGTGTTGCGGCATCTCGGGGACGCATTCTACCGCGCGGCGCTGGTCGCCGATTCCATGCCGCGGTGATGCTCATCGTCGCTGTTTCGTGAAATTTTTCCCGTGAAGGGCAATGTGTCGTCGCGCGCATGCCACGGCCCGGATTACCGTGCCGCACCTGGGAATTAGTCCTTTGTTGATGCATTCGGAATACATGTTGTGGTCCGATCGGACTAAGTTCGTGCGGTAATGCCGTAGGGAGGAAGACATGATGCGCCCGTATAAGGGGGGTCCGCGGCAACGCCGGATGGAACCTGTCCGGGATATTCGCGGTGCATGAACGAGTTCAAAGGAGATCCGATGTCCATCCCCTTCCACCCCGACAACGACGAAACGATCAACCCGTCGGCCAATGCGTCGATCAACGACCTGATCGAGCAGCGCAAACTTTCGCGCCGCGGCTTCCTGAAGGGTTCCTTCGGCGCCACCACGATCGCCGCGCTCGGTGGCTCGGCGATCGCCGACGGTCTCACCAATTTCGCGCAGGCCGCGCCTTCGCCGATCGGCGGCATCGGCTTCAGTCCCGTCGCCGCCAACATCGCGCCGATGACCGACGCCATCACCGTGCCGCCGGGCTACGCCGCGCGCGTGCTGGTCTCGTGGGGCGACTCGCTGACCGGCGCCCCGCACTGGGACCCGGCCCTGCCGATGACGGAGGCGGTGCAACTGCACACCTACGGCGCGCACACCGACGGCATGCACTACTTCCCCTTCCCGAGCACGGGCGTGGGCGGAGTGGGCAACACCCGCGGCCTGCTGGTGGCCAACCACGAGTACGTCGATCCGGGCCTGGTGCACGCGACCACCACCTACGGCACCGATGCGATGACCCCCGATCGCGTCGACACCCAGCTCGCCGCGCACGGCATCAGCGTGGTGGAGGTGCAGGACAGCAACGGCGCGTTCCAGGTGCGCCGTCCGTCGGCCTTCAACCGCCGCATCACCGGCAAGACGCCGTGCGAGGTCGGCGGCCCGGCCGCCGGCCACGTGCTGCTGCGCACCGCCGCCGACCCGGCCGGCACCCGCGTGCTGGGCACGCTGAACAACTGTGCCAACGGCCATACGCCGTGGGGGACCTACCTCACCTGTGAGGAGAACTTCAACGGCTACTTCGGCGCCGCCGCCGACGCGCTCGCCGCCCAGCCGCTGACCGACCACGAGCGCCGCTACGGCATGGCCGCCGCCGGCTTCGGCTACCGCTGGCACGAGGCCGACGCGCGCTTCGACCTGCGCGCCAACCCGAACGAGCAGAACCGCTTCGGCTGGGTGGTCGAGATCGATCCGTGGAACCCGAAGAGCGTGCCGGTCAAGCGCACCGCGCTGGGCCGCTTCAAGCACGAGAGCGCTGGCGTGGTCGTCGGGGCGGACAACAAGGTCGCGGTCTACATGGGCGACGACGAGCGCAACGAGTACGTCTACAAGTTCGTCTCGTCCAAGCGCTTCGATCCGAAGAACCGCGCGGCCAACCGCGACATCCTCGATCACGGCACGCTCTACGTCGCCCGCTTCGAGGCCGACGGTTCCGGCCGCTGGCTGCCGCTGGTGTGGGGCCAGAACGGCCTGACGCCGGAGAACGGCTTCGCCAACCAGGGCGAGGTGCTGATCAAGTGCCGCCAGGCGGCCGACCGCCTCGGCGCCACGATGATGGACCGCCCCGAGTGGGTCGCCTCCCATCCGGCCACCCGCGAGGTCTATCTGACCCTGACCAACAACAACCGCCGCGGCACCACGCCGGCGTCGTCGAACGGCGCCGACGGCACCACCACCGCCGCCAGCGCCCGTCCGCCGGTCGATGCCGCCAACCCGCGCCGCGACAACCGCTACGGCCACATCATCCGCTGGCGCGACACCGGCGGCGACGTCGGCGCCCTGACCTTCGGCTGGGACATCTTCGCCGAGTGCGGCGACAGCCTCAATCCGCAGCCGCACCTGCAGGGCAACATCAACGGCGACGACTACGGCGCGCCCGACGGCCTGTGGTTCGACGCCGACGGCCGCCTGTGGATCCAGACCGACCAGGCCGGCGATGCGCAGGGCGACTGGGCCAACATCGGCGGCAACGTGATGATGTGCGCCGACCCGGCGACCGGCGAGACGCGCCGCTTCCTGACCTCGCCGCGCCACTGCGAGGTGACCGGCATCACCACCACCCCCGACGGCCGCACGCTGTTCGTCGGCATCCAGCACCCGGGCGAGGACTGGAGCGGCAGCTTCACCGCCAACTCCACCTGGCCCGACAGTGGCATCAACGGCCCGACCACCGCGAGTGCGGCCGGGGCATCCAAACCGCGTTCGAGCGTCGTCGTCGTCACCAAGGACGACGGCGGCGTGATCGGCACCTGACCCGCCGGCGGGGCGGACTCCCTTTTCCTCGCCAGATCCCCAACCCCAACCCCAACCCCAACCTCATCATCATCAGTACAGGACCATCATGAACTTCAAATCCCTTCTTGCCGCTGCCGCACTGACGGCTGTCATGGCGGTGCCCGCCCAGGCCGCGATCGTGAACGACGCCTCGTCGTTCGGCCATGCCGTCGTCGCGACCTTCGACGATTTCGACGGCCTGATCACCACCGGGCCGGTCACCGTCGCGCCGGGCGTGACCTTCACCGGGACCGAATCGGTGCTGGGTGCCTCCATTGCCGACCTCGGCAGCAATGGCATCTGGTACGACGATGGCGGCGATCGCTTCGCCGGCACCGGGTCGCCGGACTCCGTCGGTTTCGGCCTGCTGCATTTCACCTTCGACACGGCGCTGACGCGCGCTGCCGGGGCCTTCCTCAACAGCTTCAACGGCGGACCGATCCTGATCGCCGCCTACGGTGCGAACGGCCGCATCCTCGAGACGCACTTCATCACGATCGATACCGACGCGGGGAGCTTCAACGACGGCCGCTTCTTCGGCATCAGCCGTGCCACGGCCGACATCCGCTCGATCGCGTTCGGCGGCATCGGCCTGGTCGCCGACGACCTGACCTTCGCCGCGTCGGTGCCGGAACCCGAGTCCTACGCGATGCTGCTGGCGGGCCTGGGCATGCTCGGCTTCGTCGCGCGCCGCAGGTCGCGCAATTAAGAAGTCCCGCGCTGTACGCCCCGGGTGCCCCTGGCCGCGCCGCGGCCCGGGGCACCGTTCTTCCGCGCCGCTGAGCCGTTCGGATCAAGGCCGGCACGGAACCGCGTAACCCGTCCCCGGTAGCTTGGCATCTCCCGTTGCAGCCCTTCCTGCATCCCGATGCCTTTCCCGGAGACCCACCCGATGTCGTTTCGCAAGATTCCCGCAATCGGCGCGCTCAGCCGCGCGTTGCTCACCGCCGGCCTCCTCGGCGCCACCCTGGGCGCTGCGCACGCCGCTCCGACCGATCTGCTGATCTCCGAGTATGTCGAAGGTTCGGGCAACAACAAGGCGATCGAACTCTTCAACGGCACCGGCGCGAACATCGACCTCGCCGCCGGCCAGTACGCGCTGCGTATGTACTTCAACGCCAACACCTCGGTGGGGTTGACGATCAACCTGACCGGCACCGTCGCGCCGGGTGCAACCTACGTCATCGTCCCCACCAACGCCAGTGCTGAACTGCAAGCGGTGGCCGCGAAGATCGAAGGTTCGAGCTGGTTCAACGGCAACGATACCGTCGTGCTGGTGAAGGCCGGGCAGGTAGTGGATTCGATCGGCAAGATCGCCGCCAATCCGAGCACCGAGTGGGGCACCGGCCTGACCAGCACCGCGGACAACACGCTGCGCCGCAAGCCCACGGTGACGACGGGCGATACCAACCCGAACGATGCCTTCGATCCGGCGGTGGAATGGGTGGGCTACCCCACGAACACCTTCGACGGCCTCGGCAGCCACACGCTGGACGGCGGTACCCTCAACGGGCTCATCGTTCCCGTTTGCCCGGCGCTGGGCGTGACGCAGGGCGAGGCGGGCAGCGTGACCGTGTCGGCCAGCGATACCGACAGCCGCGTCAATTGGCTGAGCGCGACCAGCAGCCTGCCCACCGGCATCACGCTGGGCGCGCTGACCCCGGCGGCGGCCGACGGCGACAGCGCGTCGGCGCTGCTCAGCGTGGCCGCGAGCACCGCGGTCGGCAACTACGCGATCGGCCTGCAGTTCGCCAACGACGACGCGCAGACCGCCAATTGCACGGTGAACGTCACGGTCAGCGCGGCGGCGGGGATCACCCGTATTCCGGCCATCCAGGGCAGCGGCACGGTGAGTCCGTACGCCGGCCAGACGGTCACCACCGAAGGCGTGGTGAGCGCGGTGTTCCCCGGCCTGTCCGGCTTCTACATGCAGGACGAGGACGGCGACGGTGACGTGACCACGTCGGACGGCATCTTCGTCTATGCGCCGTCGGTGTCGGCTACGGTCGGCCAGCGCCTGCGCGTGACGGCGACCGTCACCGAGTACTACACGGTGACCGAACTGACGTCGCCGACGGTGCAGGTGCTGGGCGTCACCAACCCGCCGCAGCCCACCGACATCGAGCTGCCGGAAGCGGTCGAAGGCGATCTGGAGCGCTACGAAGGCATGCTGGTGCGCATCGTGACGCCGCTCACCGTGTCGCAGACCTATTTCCTCGGTCGCTACGGCCAGGTGACGCTGGCTGCCGGCGGCGCGCTGGAAGTGCCGACCAACCGCTATCCTGCCGGCTCGGCCGAAGTGCTCGCGCTGCGCGACGACAACGCGCGCCGCCGCATCCTGCTGGACGACGGTTCGAGCTCGCAGAACCCGAATCCCATCCCCTTCATCGGCGCCAACAACACGCTGCGCGGCGGTGACACGGTGCAGACGATCACCGGCGTGATCGACCATGGCCCGGTCACCACGGACACCGCGGCCGACGCGCTGCGCGACTACAAGATCCACCCGACGGTGACGCCGGTGTTCGAGCGCAGCCATCCGCGCACGGCCGCGCCGGAGCCGGTCGGCGGCAACGTGAAGGTGGCCAGCTTCAACGTGTTGAACTACTTCACCACCATCGACCAGGCGGGCTCGTCCTGCTATCCGTCGGGCACGCGCAGCGACTGCCGCGGCGCCGACAGCGCGGTCGAATTCACGCGTCAGCGGGACAAGATCGTCGCCGCGCTGCGCGCCGTCGATGCGGACGTCATCGGCCTGATGGAAATCGAGAACAACGGCCAGGTTGCGGTGCAGAATCTGGTCAATGCGCTGAACCAGGCGGTCGGGTCTGCGCTGTACGCTGCGGTCGGAGTCCCGGCCGGTGGCAGCGGCACCGATGCCATCCGCGTCGCCATGATCTACAAGCCGTCGCGCGTGTCGCTGGTCGGCGGCGCGCTGAGCGACACCGACTCCGTCCACAACCGGCCGCCGCTGGCGCAGACCTTCGCCGCCGCCAACGGCGAGAAGTTCAGCGTGGTGGTGAACCACTTCAAGTCCAAGTCCTGCGGCACTGCCTCCGGCGCGAATGCCGACCTGGGCGACGGCCAGAGCTGCTGGAACGCGCTGCGCGTGCAGCAGGCCGATGCGCTGCACGGCTTCGTGAAGCAACTGGAAACGTCCACCGGCGCCGGCGTGCTGGTGATCGGCGATCTCAATGCCTACGGCAAGGAAGACCCGATCAACGCGCTGACCGGGGCGGGTCTGGTCGATCTGTCGGAAAGCGAAGGGCTGCGTTACAGCTACACCTTCGACGGCGAGAACGGCCAGCTCGACCACGCGATCGCGACGCAGTCGCTGGCGGCGCGGGTGAGCGGCTTGACCCTCTGGCACATCAACACCGACGAACCGTCCGTGATCGACTACAACACCGAGTACAAGCCGCAGGATCTGTATGCGCCCACGGCTTACCGGTCTTCGGATCACGATCCGGTGGTGATCGGCCTGTCGCTGGTGAAGACCATCGCAGGTACCGCCGGCCGCGACACGCTGACCGGCACCGCCGGCGACGACGTGATCACCGGCGGCGCGGGTCCGGATACGCTGACCGGCGGTGCCGGCGCCGATGTCTTCGTCTATCGCAGCGTGCTCGATGGCACCGACACGATCACCGATTTCGTGCCGGGTACCGACCGCCTCTTGCTCGACGAACTGCTCGCCAGCCTGGGCATCGCACCTGCCAGCGCCTGGGCGGCCGGCAATGTCCGCCTGGTCAATGTGAGCGGCGGCGTCAGCGTGCAGATCGATGCCGATGGCACCGGTCCCGCGCCGGCGCGCGCACTGGTCACGCTGCGCGGCGTCACCGCGGCGCAGATCGACGCCGCACGCGATCTGGGTCTGTAATCAGGAATAGGGAGAAGATGATGAAGATGAAACACGCACTGTTTACCGCGCTGGCTGCTGGCATGCTGGCTTCGATGGCGCCGGCGCAGGCCGCGCAGCAGAACTGGGACTTTTCCGGCAGCTTCGATTTTGGCCAGTACATCGGCGAGAGCTACTCCGGCAGCCTGAGCTTCGACGATGCCGGCGTGACCGGCACGGGCGACGAATGGGCATCGCTGGATGTGTTCACCATCACGCTGCTCGGCCAGACCTACACGCTGGCCGATGCGGTGGCGCCGGCTGAAGCTGTGTATTACGACGGACAGTTCCTCGGGGTCAGCTACAGCGTCGAGTCCGGCGAGCCGTGGTTCTCGCTGATCGCGGGCTATGGGGACCGGTCCGAAGCCTATACCGCCTACAGTAGCTCGGTCGGCCTGTCCGGCTTCGGTTCGCTGCAGTTCGTGCAGGCGCCGGTGCCGGAACCCGAGACCTACGCCATGCTGCTGGCCGGCCTCGGCCTGCTGGCCGGCGTGGCCCGCCGCCGCCTTTCCGCGGGGCACAACGCCTGACGGGCGGAATGCCGCTTCGATGAAGATCGGCTTTTTCAGGTTGCCCGCCCCTCCGGGGGCGGGTTTTTTTGCGTCCGCGCGCGGCGCGGGGGTGGCGCGTGCGCTGCCGTTCGCGATCTACATGGCGATGCTGGCGCTCGGCCAGGCGCTGGCGCCGGCCCCCGGGTCGATCCTGCATGCCGCGTGGTATCCGCTGCAGATCGGCCTGACCGGGCTGGCGCTGGTGTTGCTGTGGCCGCACTACGCCGAACTGCATCGCGGCGCGGCGGGCGGGCGGCGCCTGCCCGCGGCTGGGGTGGCGATGGCCGTGGCGCTGGGGCTGGCGGTGTTCGGCGCGTGGGTCAATCTCGACCTGCCGCTGCTGTCGCTGGGGATGAGCGTCGAACCGCCGCCGGCGGGTGCGGACGGCACGCCCGACCTGCGCTGGCTGGCGGTGCGGGTGTTCGGCGCAGCGGTGGTGGTGCCGCTGATGGAAGAGCTTTTCTGGCGCAGTTTCATCACGCGCTGGATCGACCGCGACGATTTCCGCAGCCTTGCGCCGGCCGCCATCAGCCTGCGCGCGGCGCTGCTCGGCTCGCTGGTCTTCGGCGTGGAACACACGCTGTGGTTCGCCGGCCTGCTTGCCGGCCTCGCCTACGTCTGGCTGTACCGCCGCAGCGGCAGCCTGTGGCTGGCGGTGCTGGCGCACGGGACCACCAACCTCGTGCTCGGCCTGTGGGTGATCGCGACCGGCAACTGGCAGTTCTGGTGATGCGGCGGGCAGCCCCGGCAGGCGGGGCAATCCGCCGGACGGACTAACGCGCGCGCGGCGTCGTATAACAAGACGTGGCTAAGGTGCACGACAGGTTTCCACTGTCCCTCGGAGTCTTCCCCATGCTGCTTCGCTCCTTCCGCATCAACCGCCTCGCCGCCGCGGTTGTCTTCGCCGTCACCTTGCCGGCGTCCGCCCTTGCCGCCGAGGGCCTCACCATCCTGCACGTGGGCGACCAGGAATCCTGGCTGCTGTCGGCCCAGGGCAACCTGCGCGACGACGCCAGCCAGGCGCTGTCGTTCTACGGCGGTATCGACCGGCTGGCGTCGCTGATCGGCACCCAGCGCAACGATGCGTACGCGGCCGGCAATTCGGTGCTGACGCTCAACGCGGGCGACGCCTTCCTGCCGGGACCGCGGCTGACGGCGAGCCTGCAGAACCTGGCGACGTCGTTCGCCGATGGCGGCCAGGACTTCTACGACGCCATCGCGATGCGCTACATCGGCTTCGATGCCGCGGTGTTCGGCAACCACGAGTTCGACCTCGGCGCCGACGTCGCGGCGCGTTTCGCGCAGGTGTCGGGCACGACCTACCTGTCGTCCAACCTCGACTTCGGCAGCTCCTCCGCCTTCGGTTCGCTGGTGACGGCGGGCACGGTGGCGCCGTCGATGATCACCACCACGACCGGCGGCAACAAGGTCGGCATCGTCGGCCTGACGACGCCGCTGCTGCCGACGATTTCCTCGCCCGGCGACGTCGGCGTGATCGGCAACGTCGCGGGGGCGACGGCCGCGCAGAACCTGCAGGCCACCGTCAGCATCGTGCAGGCGCAGATCGACGCGCTGCGCGCCCAGGGCGCCAACACGGTGGTGCTGATGAGCCACCTGCAGAACGTCTCCAACGAGATCAACGTCGTCGTGCCGCAACTGCGGGGCGCGGACATCATCATCTCCGGCGGCGGCCACGAACTGATGGCCGAGGCCGACGACATCCTGATCCCGGGCGCCGAGGCGGCGTCGATCAAGAACCATCCGGTCGCGGTTCAGATGGCGGACGGCAATTCCGCCCTGGTGGTGACCGCCAACTTCGGCAACCGCTATCTTGGCGAACTCAACGTCACCCTGGACGACAACGGTTTCGTCCAGCGCGACGCCAACGGCGTGCCGGTGATCAATAGCGCCTCGATGCTGCGCGTGGCCGGTATTGGCGACGATGCGGTGACGCCGGACGCGACGCTGAACGCGCAGGTCGTGCAGCCGGTGCAGACCTTCATCGAGGGGCTGAACGCGCAAATCATCGCCACCTCCGAGGTCAACCTCAACGGCAACCGCGGTGCGGCCGGCGCGCCGGGCAGCTTCGTCGTCGGCGTGCGCAATTCCGAGACCAACCTCGGCAACCTGATGGCCGACGCACTGCGCTTCTCGGGCAAGACCGACGTCGCGATCCAGAACGGCGGCGGCATCCGCGACTCGATCTCCGAGGGCGACGTGTCGGCGGGCGACACCTTCGACGTGGCGCCCTTCACCAACCTGGTGAAGACCGCGCAGAACGTCAGCGGCGCGCAGCTCAAGGAGGTGCTGGAGCACACCCTGGCGAACGCTTCGCCGAACGGCAACGCCGCCGGCCAGTTCGGCCAGATCTCGGGCATGAAGGTGCGCTACGACACCAACGCCGCGGCCGGTGCGCGCGTGCTCGACATCGTGCTCGACGACGGCACCGTGCTGGTCAAGGACGGCGTCGTGGTCAATACCGAGCGCAAGGTGACGCTCGCCACCATCGACTTCCTCGCCGGCGGCGGCGACGGTTATCCCTTCGCGGAGGCCGGCGTGGAGTTCGACAACGCGGTCAATACCGTCACCTACCAGGAAGCGCTGCTGGACTTCATCACCACGCCGGAAGCGGATGGCGGCCTCGGCGGGCGCATCCTCGCCTCGCGCTACGGGGTCGAGAACCCGTACGACTACCAGGGCCGCCTGGTCGACATGGCGCTGGCCGTGCCCGAGCCCGAGACCTACGCGATGCTGCTCGCCGGCCTGGGTCTGATCGGCTTCATGAACCGCCGCCGCAAGCAGGCCGTCGCCGCCTGATCCTCACCACCAGGCAACTGCGACACGAATGGTCCGGACGGCCGATAGGCCGTTCGGACCATTTTCTTCATCGAAGCAGTCGCAAAGGCCGCAACCTGCGCCGGGCACACTCGTCCGGCCTCGGCGCTGCGCCTGCACCCGACACGAAAGAATTCCCGGCCACCCGCTGGCCTTGTTCGAATGGAAAATGACGTGAAAAAGACCCTGCTTGCCGCAGCGCTCGCTGCCTCCGTGCTCCCCGTCCATGCTGCCGTTGATGCGGGCCCGCTTTCCGCCCTCGGCAAGGTGTGGACCTTCCAGCATTCCGGCCAGGCGGCCGAGATCGTCGCTTTCGACGACGTCACCAGCTCGCTGTGGGTCGCCGGCGTGAGCGGCGTCGACGTGCTCGACTTCGCCAGCGGCAGCCTGATCCAGCACATCGACACCCGCGAGTACGGCTCGATCAACAGCGTCGCCATCCACAACGGCATCGCCGCGTTCGCGCTCGAGTCGAGCGCCGACCGCAGCTCGCCCGGCACGGTCAAGCTGTTCGACACCGTCACCCGCTCGCTGGCCTCCGGGGTCAATTCCTTCACCGTCGGCGCGCTGCCCGACATGGTGACCTTCACGCCGGACGGTTCGCGCCTGCTGGTGGCCAACGAGGGCACGCCCAACTTCGTGGAGGGCGTCGATACCGCCTATCACGCCTTCGATCCCGTCGGCAGCGTGAGCATCATCGACATGAACACGCGCAGCGTGGTCGCCACCGCCGGCTTCGACAACGTGCCGACCAGCGGCAGCCACATCCGCACCAAGGCGACCCTCGGCGTCGATTTCGAGCCGGAGTACATCGCGGTCAACGCGGCGGGCACGACGGCCTACGTGACGCTGCAGGAAGCCAACGCCATCGGCGTGCTGGACCTGCGCACCAACAGCTTCACCCAGGTGATCGGCCTGGGCGTGAAGGACTTCAACAACGCAGCCAACGCCATCGACGCCACCGACCGCCCCGCCGGCACGATCGCGCTCCAGCCGGTGCCGGTGAGCGGCCTCTACCAGCCCGACGGCATCGCCGCCTACGAGGCCGGCGGCCGCACCTACCTGGTGATGGCCAACGAGGGCGACACCCGCGAGGACGAGGCGGACAAGGCCCGCATCTCGGCTTCCGGCATCGCCGGCACGCCGGCCGAACTGGCGCGGCTGAACATCTCGACGGTCGATTCCTCCGCCGGCAACCTCGTCACCTTCGGCGCGCGCTCGTTCTCGATCCGCGACGAAGCGGGGAACATCATCTTCGACAGCGGCAACCAGCTCGATGCCGAGGCGATCGCCCGCGGCATCTACGACGACGGCCGCAGCGACGACAAGGGCGTGGAGCCCGAGGGCGTGGAACTGCTGACCATGGGCGGGCGCACGTTCGCCTTCATCGGCCTCGAGCGCACCACCAAGAGCGCGGTGGCGGTGTACGACGTGACCGATCCGGCCACGGCCAGCTTCATCGACATGATCGTCACCGACGGCGACATCGCCCCCGAAGGGCTGAAGGGCTTCGCCGCCAACAACATGTACTACCTGGCGATCGCCAACGAGAACAGCAACACGACTTCGCTCTATGCCCTGGCGCCGGTGCCCGAGCCCGAGAGCTACGCGATGCTGCTGGCCGGACTGGGCCTGATCGGCTTCATGGCGCGCCGCCGCCTGAGTGCCTGAGCGCGGCGCCGCCGCATCCGATTTCGGGGAGCTTTTCCATGTCGAGCGATACGATGTCCGGCCGCCGTGCCTTCATTCGCACGGTGGGCCTGGGGATGCTGGCGGCCTCGCCGCTGGCGCGCGCTTCCGGGCGCGGCGGCGCGTCCTGTGCCGATGAGGTCTTTGCCCACGGCGTGGCCAGCGGTGATCCGCTGGTCGACCGGGTCATCCTGTGGACCCGCGTGTCGCCGCGCCGTCCCGGCCGCCTGCCGGTGTTCTGGGAAGTGGCGGCGGACCGCAGCTTCCATCGCCCGCTGCGCAGCGGGCGCAGCTTCGCGTCGGCCGGATCGGACTATACGGTGAAGGTCGACGTGGACGGCCTGCGGCCCGGCACGCGCTACTTCTACCGCTTCCGGGTCGACGGCCGGGTGTCGCCGGTCGGCTGTACCCGCACGCTGCCGGTGGGCGCGGTGGCGCAGGTCCGCCTCGCGGTGCTGTCGTGCTCCAACTATCCGGCGGGCTACTTCCACGTCTACGCCGAGCTGGCGAAGATGAACGACGTCCATGCCGCGGTGCACCTGGGCGACTACATCTACGAATACGGCCGCGGCGGCTACGCCTCGGAAGATGCGGCGGCGCTGAGGCGCGAAGTGGAGCCGGCGGGCGAACTGCTGGCGCTGGAGGACTACCGCCGGCGCTATGCGCAGTACCGCAGCGACCCCGACCTGCAGGCCGTGCATGCGGCGATGCCCTTCATCTGCGTGTGGGACGACCACGAGGTGGCCAACGACACCTGGCGCGAAGGTGCCGAGAACCACGACGACGCCAGCGAGGGCGACTTCTTCGCGCGCCGCGCCGCCGCGCTGCAGGCTTACCACGAATGGCTGCCGACGCGGCTGCCCGACGCGGAACGTCCGGAGCGCATCTACCGCTCGTTCGCCTTCGGCGACCTGCTCGACCTGCACATGCTCGACACCCGCGTGATCGGCCGCGACCGGCAGCTTGGCTACGCCAACTACATGGATGCCTCCGGCTTCGACGCGGCGCGCTTCGCCGCCGACCTGGCCGATCCGTCGCGTTCGCTGATGGGCTTCGAGCAACTGCAATGGCTGCAGAACGAACTGGCCGCCTCCTCGGCGACCTGGAGCGTGCTCGGCCAGCAGGTGCTGATGGGGCGCATGAACGTGCCCGCGCCGCTGGTGCTGGGGCAGGTGAGCTTCTCCGCCTACAGCGCACTGGTGGCGAAGGCGCAGACCGCGCCGCAGACGCTGACGCCGCAGGAGCAGGCCATCCTGGCGCAGCCGGCCATCCCGTACAACCTCGATGCCTGGGACGGCTACGCCGCCGAGCGCGAGCTGGTGCTGGGGACCGCGCTGTCGCTGGACAAGAACCTCGTCGTCCTGGCGGGCGACACCCACAATGCATGGGCGAGCGACCTGCTGACCCACACCGGCATCCCGGTCGGGGTCGAGTTCGCGACGCCCGGCGTGACCTCGCCCGGCCTGGAAGCCTACTTCCCGGCCGAGAACCCGGCTGCGGTCGCTGCCGGCCTGACGCAGATCGTCGGTCCGTTGAAGTACGCCAACACCGGCGATCGCGGCTTCATGCTGGTCACCGCCACGCCCGATGCCTGCCGTGCCGACTGGCGCTACGTCAGCTCGGTCAAGCGCCGCCGCTACTCGAACTTCGCCGGCCCCGGCTGGCTGACGCAGCCCGGTGCGGGCAACCGCCGCCTGCTGCCGGCAGGCGCCGACGCAGCGGCCGGGATGCGCCGAACGGACCATGTGGGCGCAGTGTGATTGTCACGTCCCATGGGTCGATCGGACCATCGCTGCGCTGCAACACCGGAGGCTTGTGGTAACGGGCGGTCAGTAGATTGAAGGTGCCGCGATGGCGAACGATGCGACACGCGGCCTGGATCGCCCCCCTTGCCCGAGAAACTACGCCCGAGATCTGCCATGAAGAAACTTGCCCTCGTCCTCGCGCTGGCCTCTGCCGGCGCCACCGCGCCGGCGCTTGCCGCCACCTCGGCCACCTGGGTCGGCACCGCCGACTATGGCGTCGAAGTCGTCGGACCGTTCAACACCTACGACTTCGCGTCCGCCGGTGTCCTGCTGCAAAAACTCACCTCGGCCACTACGGCCAACACCTTCTACCAGTCCTTCGTCACCAACCATCTGTTGGATGACCTGCTCGTCAGCAATCCGAAGCTGAACAGCGAGTACGAAATCACCGTGGTGGCCAACTTCGCCAGCACGCTGACGTCGGAAAACGCCTTCGGCCAGACCTACACGGTCACGTCCGGCAGCTTCGCGCTGTGGCTGGACACGGCGCCGGACTACAACTTCGGCACCGACAGCGGCTTCAGCAACGGGGTCAAGATCCTCGAAGGCGTGGTGATCGGCGGCGCCGGCTCGAACGTGAACTTCGGCAGCGGCCAGAAGTTCGGCGGCGGCGGCCTGCAACTGCACGTGACCGGGTTCGATAGCGAGGTCTTCGATCCGGACACGATCGACGGCGGCAACAGCGTGTTCACCCTCAAGCTGAACGTCCCGACCGACAGCGCGTTCCTGGACCCGATCATCTCGGTGCAAGGCGAGCAGTACGTGGCGAGCGCCGGCGACCTCAAGTATGCCGCCGACGGCAACCTGATCCTGACCCCGGTGCCGGAACCCGAAACCTACTCGATGCTGCTCGCGGGCCTGGGCATCATCGGCGCCATCGCGCGCCGCCGCATGCGCGACTGAGCGCGTCTCTCCTCTCCGACGGGGAATTGCCGGCAGGGGAGACCGCCTGCCGGCATTTTTGTCGGCGGTTCGAGGGCGGGGCGGAAGTGCAGCGGCCTGCATGGGGCGCTTCCGTCCATTCCCTCGCACACAAGGCAATTCAACGTAGCAATGGTTCGATCGGACTAAGGCGCCGATATCCAGCGTTCACACAAGTGCCATCCGGGGTTCACGCCGAACGCCTAAGGTTCTCCGGTTTGCAGGTCGAGTCGCCTCCATGCCTTATCGTTGCCTCCGCATTTCCTGCCTCGTCGTCCTCATGCTCCCCGCCGTTTGCGCGCATGCGCTCGATGTCCCGACCGAGTTCGCCGGTTTCCAGCCGGCAGAACGGCCGCGCGTCGCGCAGCGCCTGACGCCGCCGGAGCGCTTCGCGGAGATTTCGCGCACCGCTTCCGACTGGCTGCCGATCGCGCCGGACGCTGACGACCTGGCCCTGTTGGAAGCGGCCCGCCGGGCGGACTGGGCCGAGGTGGCGAAGCTCGTCAAGGCGGGTGCCAACCCGAACGTTACCGACGAGATGCGGCGTGCGCGGGTGCTGCCGCTGGCGGCCGCAGCCGGGGAGCTCGAAGTCGTGCGCCAGTTGCTGGCCGCAGGGGCGAGCCTGGACGTGCGCGGCGAGCACGGGCTGACGCCGCTGGGTGCGGCCATCTTGCGCGGCCACCTGCAGGTGGTGCGGCTGCTGCTGCGCGAAGGGGCGGACATCGAGCGCACCAGCGCAGACGGCAACACGCCGTTGATGGAGGCTGCGGTGCTGGACCGCGTGGACGTTGCCGAGGTGCTGCTGGCGGCCGGTGCCGACCCACTGCGGCTCAATCGCGAAGGGCATCATGCGCTGACATTGGCGGCCGCCTCCGGCAGCGTAAAGGTGATCGGCTTCCTGCTGGGCCAGGGCATGGACCCGGAGACGCCCGACCGGCGCCTGCAGTCGCCTCTCTACTGGGCCATGCACCAGGGGCAGGATGCCGCGATGGCGATGCTGATGGCGGCGGGCGCGCAGTACGCCAACATGGCGCCGACGATGCGCCGGTGAGCGCAAGAAACCGAGCCGCCGCCCCATTCCCGGTCCTGTCATATTGCGTGTGCACAATCCGTACATGATTCGAAACATTTCCTGCCAGTGATGAACCAAGCCGTCGCCGTGGAAGGAGATGACCTGGAGCGTCTGCTCATGACGATCGATGCGTCGATCCGCGTGACCAGGCGATTTCAGTTCTTTCTTTGGGCGCAGGGCATCCTGCAGTACTTCATTCCGCACGAAACGCTGGTCTGCACCTACGGCGACCTGGAGTCCCGCGCGGTGCGGCACGACGTGTTCTCGCGCAACGTCACCGATCCCGCGTTCGATGCGGCGATGACGGATTCCCAGCGCGGTTTCGTCATGCCCCTCATCGATGCGTGGCTGCGGCGCGACCGCAAGCCGGTGTCGATGTCATGCGCCGACATCCGCGACCCGGCCCTGGCGCGGCAGTGCGTGGGCCATCTGCTGTGCCACGGAGCACCCGAGGCGCGCGGCGAGCAGGGCTCCTTCTTCACCTTCCTCGGCCTGCCGGCGCAGCCCGGGCACCGCGAGCAGTACTTCCTCGGCCTGCTGATGCCGCACCTGCACATGGCCCTGCACCGCATGTGCGAGGGCGAGGCCAGGGAGCGCCAGCCGCGCAACGAGGAGAGCGTGCTGTCCGAGCGCGAGATCGAGGTGCTCGCCTGGGTGCGCGACGGCAAGACCAACCACGAGATCGGCCAGATCCTCGACATCAGCCCGCTCACGGTGAAGAACCACATCCAGCGCATCCTGCGCAAGCTCAACGTCTCCAACCGCGCGCAAGCCGTGGCGCGGGGCGTGTCGTCCGGCCTGCTGGAGCGCGTCGCCGACGCGCGGCGCTAGGCCCGCTCGGCCGCTCGCCGTTCCCTCGCTGCTCCTTTTCTCGCCTTTCCGTTTCCCGCTCCCGGCTTCCGCCGCGGCTCTCCGCGCGTTGCCGCGGCGTTCCCGGCCTCCGCGCACCGCCGGCGCTTAGTCCGAAGGAACTAGTGCGGCGCGCCCGGTCTTGCACGCGCCTGAAAAGTGTCCCGCCTATCTTATGTGGCGCCGTGGTCCCATCGGCGCGGGCGACTAGGGCAAACGGACTATTCCGACCACATGCAGCGCGCCGACCCGCGTAATGCGCATCGCTCAAAGTGGCGTCACTCCCGAATGGGGGAGGCGGGATCTCCTCGAAAGATTCCGGTTTCCGGCACCCAGTTTCCTGGCACCCAATTCTCAACAAGGAGCTTCAACGATGTCTCTCCGTATCAAGATGATCGCTGCCGTGGTGGCGATGGCGGCTTCGGCCGGCGCTAGCGCTGCCATCCAGAACGCGGGCGTTCCCGCCGCGAACGGCAACTCGGAAGGCGTGTTCACCGCCTACGGCAACGGCTTCGCCTACACCTTCGATCTGGCCCAGGCCGGTTTCGACTCCCTGTTCGGCACCAACACGCTGCTGAACAACCTGGTGACCAACACCAACGCCAACCTGACGGGCCCCGCGACGATCGAAGTGCTGCAGAAGCCGGCGAACGGGATCATCTACGACCTGGCGCTGCCGAGCTTCAGCGATTTCCTCGGCCAGGCCGGCACCGCTGGCATCCAGTTCAACCTCACGTTCGGCGACTCCGTTGGTACGGACCGCTGGCTGACGACGCTCCAGTCGCCGGTGGGTTCGGCCGGTCCGTTCGCAAACTTCGATGACATCGGCGCGAAGTTCAACACCTACGCGGCTTCGGTCAGCACGAAGATGACCTCGAATGGAACCGCTACCAGCGCGGTTGCCACCGACGGGTGGGCGATCACCACCGCTGCCGATGGCGACGCGTATGGCGCGCTGTACGGCAACAACTTCGGTGGCTCGGTTGCCGGCCTGGACAACACCGGCGAACTCGGTGGCGCGGTGAACATGGCCGTCCTGTACGGTTCGACCACCATTGCCCCGACGGCCAAGGCCTTCACGCAGGACGGCCAGCAGATCCAGGCCCGCACCTACCTCGCCGACGACGGCCTGTGGCATCTGCAGATCGCTGCCGCCGTGCCGGAACCCGAGACCTACGCGATGCTGCTCGCCGGTCTGGGCCTGGTCGGTGCCATCGCCCGCCGCCGCCGCGCTGCCTGATCCCTTCGACTCTTCCTCTGCATCGGCTCGCCTCCACGCATTCTTGAAGCGCGGGGCGGGCATCTCAACCGACAAGGAACTACCATGAAGCTCAAGCAAATCGCCCTCGGCTGCTCGCTGGCTTGCGCCGCCTTCGCCGCCAACGCCGCCTACCCGACCGCCGTCAACATCTCCGGCCACACCGTGATCACCATGGGCGGCGCTTCCGCCCCCGACAACTTCCTCGCCGACATCGCCAGCTCGCTGATGACCGGTGTGACCGAGTACCGCGGCCGCAACCCGGACGGTAGCGCCGACAACAACTTCCGCGCCTTCAAGGGCGCTGCGAACGGCATCCCCGGCATCGCCAACGGCACGCTGATCGTGTTCCAGAAGCGTTCGCAGGGCGGTTCGGTGATGGGCGTGGATCCGGTTGCCCGCGGCGCGCGCATCGAGTTCATCGACTTCAGCAAGTGCGACGACACGACGACCCCCGTCCGCTGCGACACCAAGGGTATCGACCCCGGCCTGGCCGACCATGAAGATCCCGCGCTGAACGGCGGCCTGATCGTCGACTTCGGTATCGCCGACGTCGAGCCGGCCATGTTCCGCGAGCCGCTGAACACCGAGAACAACCAGCCGGAGCTGTCCAGCGAAGAGCGCGCCGTGCTGACCAACGTGCCGGTCAACCAGATCATGATGGGCCTGGTGGCGAGCGCTGCCGTGCCGAACAGCGTGTATTTCTCGAAGGCTCTGTACGGCGCCATCCTGTCGGGCAAGATCAACAACTGGAAGCAGGTCGACGCCTCGCTGTCCGATCAGGACAACGTGCTGGTGTGCCGTCGTGTTTCCGGCTCGGGCACCCAGACCTCGTACAACGCCTACTTCAACAACTTCCCGTGCGCGAACGGCGCGCTGGGTCAGACCGCCCCGGCCACGCTGGGTGACGGTGGTCTGGGCGAGGCGCTGACCGGCGGTTCCGGCACGCAGGCCGATCCGTACGTGGTCGATCCGTCGCTGGTTCCGGGCCAACTGCTGGTGATCGAGAACTCCGGTTCCGGCGACGTGCGCAACTGCCTGGCGAACGCCAACGACAAGGTTGACCACACCGTGCTGTCGGCCGGCGGCGAGTACTACAAGTACGAGTTCAGCAAGCTGGCGAACCCGGGCAAGGCGGTCGGCATCCTGTCGCTGGACTCCTACGCCAGCAGCGGCGCCAATACCAAGTGGTCGTTCCGCACGCTGGACGGCGCGGGCAGCTTCAACGGCTCGACCCAGACCACCAGCATCGGCGCCACCGGCGTCGCGCCGAGCAAGGCCAACCTGGTCGATGGCAAGTACGACTTCGTCGTCGAACTGTCGATGCAGTACCGCAACGTGGCGGTGACCAACGTGCAGGGCGACAGCGCCCCGGCGCTGTCGGGCACCAAGCTGGCCTTCTTCAACGAGTTCGTGAAGCGTGCCGGTTCCACGAAGTACACCGGCAACGACGGCGGCACCTTCACCGCCGTGCCGAACGCCTACGCGACCCTGCCGACGGTCGACAGCTACGTCACCAAGCCGACGCTGGTCAACAAGTACAGCCGCGGCGGCAACACCTGCGCCCCGCTGAAGCGCTTCTAAGCAACACGGTTCAGCGCCCGGCCCGACCCGGCCGGGCGCGCAGCGAAACTCCGCGAGCCCTACCCGGGCTCGCGGCTTTCTTTTTTGTAGCGGGCACACACGGTGACGGATGTCACATTGGCGTGGCAGCCGGGAGAGCGTGGGCGTGGCCTGCCGGAAGGGGCAGGCGGGTCGGAAGGCCAGGCCCACGGACTTCCAACAGAGATGAAGGAATACATGCGCGTTTCGAAGCCGAGCCGGCTGTTCGCCGGCCTGTTGTTGGGACTGTTTTCCGGGATGGCGATGGCCCAGGCGGGTGGTGGGCTGGACATCCTCGAGTTCGCGGTCGAGGGCAACACCGCTCTGCCGGCCGAGACGGTGGAGCGCGCCGTCACGCCCTTCCTCGGGCCGGGCAGGGCGGTGAGCGATGTGGACGCCGCGCGGGCGGCGCTGGAGAAGGTCTACCACGATGCCGGATTCCTGACGGTGACGGTGGAAGTGCCCAACCAGAAGGTAGACGAAGGCGTCGTGCTGCTGCAGGTGGTCGAAGGCCGTGTCGAGCGCTACAAGCTCACCGGCGCCGAATACACGCTGCCCAGCAAGGTGCGCGAGGCGACGCCGTCGATGGCCGCCGGCAAGGTGCCCAACTTCAACGAGATTCAGGAAGACCTGACCCGCCTCGGACGCAATCCCGACCTGCGGGTGAATCCGCTGCTGCGCCCGGGCGCCCGTCCCGGTTCGGTGGAGATCGAACTGGCGATGGAGGACGCGTCGCCACTGCACGGCAGCATCGAGATCAACAACAAGCAGGGTGCGGACACCGACACCGGACGCGTCGAGGCGGCGGTGCGCTACGACAACCTGTGGCAGCGCCGTCATTCGATCGGCCTCAACTATTTCGTCGCACCGTCGGACCCGAACCACGTCGAGGTGTGGGGCATCAACTATTCGATGCCGCTCGGGAAGTCCGTGCTGGCGGGCTATTTCGTGCGCTCCAACAGCGACGTGCCGACCGTGTTCGACACCCAGTCGCTGGGCGACGGCGACACCATGGGGCTGCGCTGGATCCGGCCGCTGCCGCTGGCCGGCCGGCTGTACCACAGCGTGAGCCTGGGGGCGGACTACAAGAACAACGAGCAGACGACGGTGCTGCTGGATCAGGCGTTCACCGTGCGTCAGCCGCTGCGCTACTGGGCGCTGTCCGCCGCGTATTCGGGCGGATACGTGGGCGACAGCGGCGAATGGAAGTTCGGCGCCAGCTTCGTGCTCGGGCCGCGCGGCCCCAACGAGCGGACGGTGCGGGATTCCGCCGGCAACCCGGTGGACCAGTTCGAGAACCGGCGTCCGGGTGCCCGGCCCAACTTCAGCCTGTGGCGCGCGGACCTGGAATACCGGCAGCCGTTCGGCGGCGGCTGGCAGGCACTGGGGCGCGCCGAACTGCAGCGCGCCAACGGCCCGCTCGTCAACACCGAGCAGTTCTCCGCCGGCGGCATGGATTCGGTGCGCGGCTATCTCGAAGGGGAACTGCAGGGCGACGACGGCACGCGGCTCGGCCTGGAGCTGCAGTCCCCGCCGCTGCTGACCATCGCCGAGCGCTATCCGCTGAGCGGCGTCGCCTTCTATGATTGGGCGCGGCTGCGTACGCGCGACGCGGCCGAGGGTCAGCGCGCGTCGTCGATCCTCGCGTCCGCGGGCCTGGGGCTGCGGCTGGGCGACAAGCGGGGCTTCTCGGGCGAAATGCTGTGGGCAACGGTGTTCCAGCCCGGCGCGCCGGCCGAGGACCGCACGCGCGACGGCGACGGCCGGGCCGTGCTGCGCGTGAAGTACGAGTTTTGATCGAAGCATTGTTGAAGCCCCGCATGAGGCGGGGCATCTGGGCCGTCGGCCCGATCGAGGTGGCGCATGAATCGTGATCGTTATCGTCTGGTGTTGAGCCGTCGTCTGGGCTTCCGGGTGCCGGTGGCCGAACATGTGAGCAGCACGCAGGGAACCGGGCGCCGTCCGCGGCGCGGTGCGGCGCTGCTGCTTTCGGGGCTGGCCGCGGTGGCGATGCCAGCGCTTGCCCGCGACCTGCCGACGCCGGCCGCGACCTTCATCCGCCCGGGCCAGGCGAACAACGTCGCGGCGCCGGTGATGGAGAACGCGCGCACGATGGTCATCCGCCAGCTCGATGCGCGCCCGGCGGTGATGCAGTGGCAGAACTTCGACATCGGCCGCGACTACACGGTGCGCTTCGACCAGCCGACGCGGCAGTCGCGCGCGCTCAATATCGTCCTGCCCGGCGCTCCGCGCAGCGAGATCTACGGCAACCTGAAGGCGAACGGCCAGGTGTTCCTGTTCAACCAGGCCGGGATCCTGTTCGGCGCGGGCTCGGTGGTGGACGTGGGCGGCCTCGTGGCGTCGACGCTCAAGCTCAACGACAAGCTCATCGAGCAGTCGCTGTCCTCGCTGTCCGGCTACAGCAAGAACGACGCCCGCTTCCTGTTCAGCGAGGCGGCGCTGGCGAAGGACGGCACGGCCGGTGACATCGACGTGGCGGCGGGCGCGCGCATCGTCGCCGCCGAGAACGGCCGCGTGCTGATCGCGGCGCCCAACGTGACCAATGCGGGCCAGATCTCGACCCCGCAGGGGCAGACCATTCTGGCCGCCGGTGAAAAGCTCTACCTGGCCGATTCCATCGACAGCCGCCTGCGCGGCGTGCTGGTGGAAGTGAACGGCGGCGGGACCGTGACCAACGCCGCCGCCGGCGACCTGCTCGCCGAGCGCGGCAACATCACGCTGGCCGGCCTCAACGTCAATCAGCTCGGCAGCGCGCGCGCCACCACCACGGTGACGATGAACGGCTCGATCTACCTGCAGGCCAAGGATTCCGCGGTCGCCGTGGTGGGCACCAACCTCACCGGCGCCTACGCCACCGGCGCGGTGGCGCTGGGTGCGGGCAGCACGACGACGGTGATGCCCGAGACCGACGGCAAGGATGTGCTGCGCGACGATACGCCCTTCAACCGTTCCGAGATCAGCGCCATCGGCAAGACGATCGACGTCGGCAACGGCGCGCGGGTGGTTGCGCCGGCAGGCAGGATCGACTTCACCGCGCAGGGCGATGCGGCCAACAGCGGGGATTTCGCCAGCAACGCAGCGGCGGCGATCAACGTCGCGGCCAATGCGGTGATCGACGTTTCGGGCCTGCGCGGCGTGGAAGTGGCCGCCGACCGCAACCACGTCGAGGTGGAACTGCGCGGCGACGAACTGAAGGACTCCCCGCTGCAGCGCGACACGGATTTCGGGCGGCCGCTCTACGGCAAGAAGATCTGGGTGGACGTGATGGCCGGTTTCGCCGACAGCGATACACCGCTCGCCGACATCACCGGCTACCGCGCAGGCATCTCCCGCAGCGTGGCCGAGCTTTCGAGCGTGGGCGGCGACATCTCGCTGCAGTCCGCCGGGAGCGTGAATGTGGCCGAAGGCGCCCGGCTGGACGTCTCCGGTGGCAGCATCGTCTACAAGGCCAGCATCGCGGGCGACAGCACCGACCACCGCCTGCCGGTGACCTATCTTGAGACCGCCACCGGCGCCTGGGTGAAGGCGGCCGACGCGTCGGCGGACATGCGCTTTTCCGGGCGCACGCGGACGATGCTGCAGGCGGTGGCGGACCGCGTCGTGGGTCACGACGCCGGACGCGTGATCCTGACCGCCGACACACTGCGGCTGGATGGCGAACTGCGTGCCACCACGGTGGCGGGCAGCGGCCAGCGTACCGCGCCCGAGGAGCGGGCACGCTGGTTCGACTGGAGCGGCAACGCCGCGGCGTCCGATCTGGGCGACAGGCTGGCGGCGCAACTGCTGGAACGCGAGCGGGACAGGGTCAAGCTCGAGGAATTCGTCGGCAACGAACTCAAGAAGCCTTACCTGACCCAGGTCGGACGCCGCGCCTGGCGCGAATCGTCGCGGCCGATGGGCGGGCAACTCGAGATCCGGGCCAAGCTGGACGACGCGGTGTCGCCCGCGGTCGGCAACATCGCACTGGTGGCCGAGCCGCCGGCGTCACGCGCGCCCGACACCGCCTACCTGCGTTCGTCGCTGCTGACGTCGGCGGGTTTCGACAACCTGCTGCTGCAGGCCAGCGGCACGTTCTCGATCGCGCGCGAGGTCAGTGCCACCGGCCTGCCGGGTGCCCGCCTGCGGGTGGAGTCGAGCGCCTTCGACGTGGCCGGCAAGCTCTGGCTGCCCGGCGGCGAGATCGATCTGCATGCCACCGACACGGGAGAGGGGGGGTGAGTGGCCTCGTGGACCACGGAGCGGTCCTGTCCACCGCCGGCGCCTGGACCAACGACACGGCCGAGCAAGTCGGCCTGACCGATCCGCGTCCGGTCGTGGTGGATGGCGGCCGCGTGGTGCTGGCCTCGGACGGGGACCTGACGGTGAGGGGCGGCGTGGATGTATCCGGCGGTGCCTGGCGCGAGGTGGGAGGCAAGACCCACGCCGGTGACGGCGGCGCCATCGAACTCACTACCGGCGACTTCGGCGACGGTTCCACCATCCGGCGCCGCCTCGACATCGCCGAGGCGGACTTCTCCGCCTATGCCACCGCAACCCAGAACGGGCTGCGGAGCGGACGGGGCGGAAGCCTGACGCTGAAAACCTCGGCGGTGGACGTGGTGTCGGGCAATCGTCTGGACACTTCGGCAAGCGGTCTGTTGACCCTGGGCAGCGAGTTCTTCCGCCTCGGCGGCTTTGCCGGTTTCGAGGTGCGCGGCTACGGCGGGGTGAGCGTAGCCGACGGCGTGCATGTGGCGCCGGACCCGCTGGCGCGGCTGGTCTCCGACCGGCCGCTGGCCCAGGGCTATGGCGCGGCGCTGTCCGGATTCACGACGCTCGCGGACATCGATCCGGCGGTGCGCGGCGCGACCTCGCTCACCTTCGATGCACGGGCGCTGGGCGACAGCAGCTTCGGCGCGCTCAAGATCGGCCGCGATGCCGTGCTGGAGGTCGATCCGGGGGGCAGCATCACGCTGCTGGGTCAGCAGCAGGTGCTGGTGGACGGCACCCTGCGCGCGGCCGGCGGCAGCATCACCATCGGCAACCAGGGCGCCAGCGACACCGGCGGCCCCAACGACTCGCTGGCGACGAGCGGGCAGGTCCATCTCGGGGCCAATGCGGTGCTCGACGTGTCCGGGACGGTGGTGCGGGACCCGGCGTCCACCCTCGCCACCGGGCGTGTGCTGGATGGCGGCAGGATCTCGCTCGAGGCCGACTATGGCTACCTGGTGCTGCAGCAGGGCGCGCAGCTCAGGGCCGATGGCGTGGCCGCGGTGCTGGACATCGTGCCGACCGCCGGGCCGGTGCGGCGCGCGCAGACGGTGACCAGCGCCGGCGGCAGCGTCGCGCTGACCGCGCGCGAGGGCATGATGGTCGACGGGTCGCTGTCCGCGCGTTCGGGCGGCGGCGAGTCGGCCGGCGGCAGCCTCGCGGTGCGCCTGACCAGCAAGTCCGACGTGGTGCAATGGGACCGCTCGGACGACATTGCCGCGCCGGCCGATCTCAACCCGGCACGCCGCCTGGAACTGGCCAGCGGCGGCGGCAGCGGTGCCGCGGCGATCGCGGCGGGGCAGAAGATCGATTCGGCCACCCACCTCGGGAAGGGCCGCTTCGACGTGGACAAGGTGGCCCAGGGCGGCTTCCAGAATGCCAGCTTCGCCAGCAGCGACTACCTCGTCTTCGCCTCGGATCTGACGCTCTCGCTGCCGGGCCGGCTGACGCTGGAAGCGCCGACGCTGCTGGGCGACAACGCCGCCCGGGTGGCCCTGTCGGCCGCCAGCCTGCTGCTCACGCAAAGCACGTTGCCGGGCGAGCGCAGCGTGCCCTATGCGCCCAAGGCCGGCCACACCGGCGGGCGGCTGGCGCTGTCCGCTGCCGACATGGAAGTGCGCGGGCGGGTATCCATGACCGGCTTCGCGGCGACGGAATTGTCCAGCGCCGGCGACCTGCGCCTGTCCGGCCTGGCCGAAGGCGATGCGTTGCGCGGCCAGATCGCCACCGACGGCAACCTGACGCTGCGCGCGGCGGTGGTGTACCCGACCAGCGGCAGCGAGTTCGACGTGCAGATCCGCAACAACCCCGACGGCGTGCTGCGCGTCGAGGCCGTCGGCGCGGATCATCCGGTGATCAGTGCGCTCGGCGACCTCGACCTGGTGGCGCCGCGCCTGGAGCAGTCCGGCCGCATCAAGGCGCCGTTCGGGCGCATCGGCATCGCCAGCGGCCGCTTCACCGACGCGGGCGCGCGCGTCGCCGACGGCGCGCCGCAGGCGGTGCCCGGTGGCGAGGTGGTGCTCGGCGCCGGCAGCCTGACCTCGCTCAGCGCGGAAGGGCAGGTCCTTCCCTATGGCGAGACGCGGGTGGCCGGCCGCGACTGGGTGTTCAACACCGGCGGCGGGCTGGCGCCACTACTGGCCACGCCGGAGAAGCGCCTGCAGCTCGACGCCGACCGCGTCACCGTGGCGGACGGCGCCACCATCGACCTGTCGGGCGGCGGCGACCTGAAGGCGTGGGAATTCATCGCGGGCCGCGGCGGCTCGGCGGACGTCCTGGCCCAGCCCGGCACCTATGCCATCCTGCCGGCGCTGGGGACCGGCGGAGCGCCCTATTCGGCCGACGTCGCGGCGGCCGCGGGCGTGCCGGCGGGCAGGGTGATCCGCCTGCTGGCGCCGGTGGGCGACCTGCCCGCCGGCGTCTACACGCTGCTGCCGGCGCGCTATGCCCTGATGGAGGGCGCGTATGCGATCCGTGTGACTTCCGGCGTGTCCGACCTGAGCGCAGGCACGGCGATCCGCCATGCCGACGGCACCACGGTGGTCGGCGCGCAACTGGGCGACGCGCTGCAGGCGGGCGCCTACAGTTTCGACAGCCGCAGCATCGGCGTCGAGGTCTGGAACGGCGCGCAGGTGCGCCTGCGCTCCGAATACCTGGAAACCCTGGCCAGCAAGCACTTCCGCGAAGGCGGTTCGAGTGCCGACGCAGGGCGTCTGACGGTGGCGGCCGGCCAGTCCTTCGTGCTGGAGGGCATCGTGCGGGCGAACGCGGCCGCGGGTGGACGCGGGGCGCTGGTGGACCTGACCGCCGACAAGCTGGCGGTGGTCAACGATGCCGCGCGGGCGCAGCCGGGCGAGGTGGTGCTGACGCCCGAACTGCTGGCGCGCCTGAACGCCGAAAGCGTCCTGCTGGGCGCGACCCGCGAGCGGGTGATCGATGCCGGCGGCGAGAGCAAGGACGTGGTGTGGCTGGTGAAGACCGACGCCGCCTCGCGCGGCGCGGCCAGCGTGCGGGTGGATACCGCCGGAGGCGCCGACCTGGTGGCGCCGGAACTGATCCTGGCGGCGCGGGAATCCCTGCGCCTGGAGGACGGCAGCGGCGTGGTCGCCGCGGGCGGGACGACCCCCGGCGAGCAGGTCTATCGCATCGAGGGCAGCGGCGCCCAGGCCGACGGTGCCCTGCTGAGGGTATCGGCTGGCGACGGCGCCACCGTCGAGCGCAGCACGCCGGCGCGTGCAGCGGGCCAGGGGGGACTGGAAATCGGACGCAACGCACGCGTGGCGGGGCGCAGCCTCAATCTGGATGCGACCGGAAACGTCGAACTGGGCGGCCGCGACGGCGGGCTGAGCCAGTTCGACCTGACCGCTCCGGGCGGCGCGGTGGAACTGGCCGCCTCGACGGTGGCGGCAGGCACGGTGCCGGCCGGCGTCGATGGGCTGACGTTGGGCGCGGCCGAACTCGCGGCGGTGGCCGTGGCCGATCGGCTCACGCTACGCAGTTACACCACGCTTGACCTGTACGGTAGCGCCGCCCTGGGGGCGGCGAGCCTGCGGGAACTCGTGGTCGATGCCGCGGGCATCATCAGCCGCGACAACGCGGGAAGCACGCAAAGCATCGCCGCCGGGCGCGTCACCCTGAAGAACGCCGGCGGTGCTCTGGCCGGCGCGGCGCCGGCCGATGCGGCGGGCAGCCTGTTGCGGGTGAGCGCGGACGAGATCGTGCTTGGACCGTCGGCCGAAGGTGCGGCGTTCGTGCTGGCCGGCAGCCAGCGGGTGGAACTGGCCGCGCGCGGCCAGGTCGTCGGCGAGGGCTCGTCGCAGACCCTCGCCAGCGGCGATCTGGATGTGATCGCCAGCCGCGTCACTGCCGAGACCGGCGCCAGGCATGGGATCGGCGCCGGTGGCGACCTGCGGGTGCTGGCCAGCGGCGCAGCCGCGCCCGCAACGCCGGCCGGCATCGGCGCGAGCCTTACGCTGGAAGGCGAGCAGGTGACGATCGCGGGCCGGGTCGAGGCCCACGCCGGCCGCATCGACGTGACCGCGCGCAGTGGCGACGTCGTCATCGACGGCACGGCGGATGCGCCGGCAAGGGTGTCCGCGGCCGGTACGCTGCTGGCAATGGGCAGCGAGACGTATGCGGTGGATGCCGGCACGGTGAAGCTGAAGTCGGGTGCCGGCGACGTGGTGGTGGGCGCGCAGGGCGAGGTCGACGTCTCGGCGCCGGGCGGCGCGGATGCCGGCACGCTGGCGATCGAGGCCAGCAGCGGCAGCGCGCGCGTGGCCGGCAGCCTGAAGGGCAGCGCCGAGGACGGCGGCGATGCGGGCCGCTTCACGATGGATGTGCGGACCATCGCCGAGGCGGGTGGTGCGCTGTCGAACCTTGCCGTGCGCACGACGGAATTCGGCCGCGAGCGTACGATCCGCGTGCGTGCCGGCGACATGCTGCTGGCCGCCACCGATCGCATCGCCGCCCGCTCCATCAACCTGTTGGCCGACGACGGCAGCATCACCTTGCAGGGCGTGCTCGACGCTTCGGGCGACAAGGGCGGCGATATCCGTGTGTATGCCAATGCCGGCGAGCGCGCGGGCAGCGGCGTCCTGACGGTGGACGGCGCGAGCCTCCTGGCCCGTGGTACGGGCCCCGGCGGCGAAGGCCAGGGGACGGCGGGCGAGGGCGGCAGCATCGACCTCGGCGTGTCCGCATCCGCGGGCAGCAGCGAGGCGGCGCGCCTTGCGATCCTCTCGGGCCGCTTTGACGCCGGCTCCGACCATGCGCGCGCCGGCGTGGTGACGCTGTCGGCACCGCAGGGGGCCGACGGCGTGAGCCTCGCCATCGACAGGATGGATGCATCGGCAGTGAGCTTCGACGCGCGGGAAGTTGCGTTGGAGGGCTATGTGCGCACCAGCGCGAGCCAGGTCACCAGCGGCGATACGAACAACAGCGGCACCACGATCAACCTTGGCGGCGTATACGATCTGGCGCTGGCGGCGGTGGCCGCCGTATCGGGCCTGTCCGCGACCAATCGCCCTGTGGCGCACGAGACCGTGGCGATGTTCGGCCGCGACTTGCTGGGCGCGGTGGCCGGAGACGACTTCGGTGCGCTGGCGCGGGCGGATGCCGGTTCCTACCTCGGCATGTTCGCTGGCGACCTGGTGCGCGATGCGGCGGGCAACGATGACCTCTACCCGGCCGCCATGGCGGCGATCGACGCCGCCTTCCGCGGTGTGACGGCTGCCGACACCAACCAGAATCAGCGCGAGAGCGTAGCGGCGGTGATCGGTGCCGGGTTGCTCGCTCTGGGCACGCCGCAGGCGGTGGTGGACCTGGTGCAGGCGAACGTGGCAGACACCCTGCAGTCGGGACTGGACGCCGCCGCAGTGCTCGCGAACGCCGGCGGCGTGCTGGCGGCGAACGGCTATCAGGCGGGATCTGCGGCGCAGTCCTTCCTCGGTACGGCGGACGCCCGCACCCTCGTGGACATGTCCTTTTACGCTGCCAAGGCAAGCGCGGCCGCCGCTGCCGCGGCCACGCCTACGCTTGCGCTCCAGGCTGCGATCAGGACCTATGCCGACGACCGTGCGCTGACGACTGCGCAAGCGACTACGCTGGCGACCCAGGTGGCAAACCTGGGGAACATTTCCACCGGCCGCTATCGCGCCTTTGCGGCTGCGCGGCGCTTCATCGGCCACGCCGACAAGATCCTGGCCGACACCGGGCTGGCAGACGTGCCGAACGTGACGGTCAACCACGACCTGCAGGTGGTATCGAGCGGCGACATCACGGTCGCGGCGGACGTCGATTTTGGCGACGTGGCGGTGACCAATGCCTCCACCGCCTTCCAGAACACTGCCTCGCTCGCCACGGGCGCCCTCCCGGTATGGCACGCGGGCGGCAATGCGGGTCGCCTGACGCTGAAGGCGGACGGCGACGTCAAGATCAACAACAACCTCATGACCGGCATGACCCGGGCCTTCCGCTCGACCACCAATGCCCAGACCCAGGGCTATGTCGCGGTGATGAGCGAGCCGGCGCCGGCCGGCACGCCGTCGTGGGGTATCAGGGTGGTGGCGGGGGCCGACCGCGAGGCGGCCGACCCGCTGGCGGTCAAGCCGTTTGAAACGGGGCAGAAGGGCAGCGTCGAGGTCGCAAACAGCAAGGTGCTGCGCGGCGGTGAGGCCGGCATCGAGATCGCCGCCCGCAACGACGTGGTACTCAAGGGCAACGGTTCGGCCATCTACACGGTGGGCGTGGCCGACGTCGGCAGCATGGCGTTCATCAACAGCACGGCGGACACGCGTTCGCGCGATGCCTTCGCTCGCGACGGCGGCGACATCACGATCCGCGCTGGCGGTAGCGTGAGGTCGGACTCGAGTTCTGCGCCGCCGGCGGTGACGAGCTGGCTCACCCGCATCGGCGGACTGAACGACGGCAGGATCGGTGGCCTGCCGCCCAACCAGACCAATCCGGCCTGGTTCGCGAAGTTGACTGACTTCAAGCAAGGCATCGGCACGCTGGGCGGCGGCGATCTCACCGTCGTGGCCGGCGACGACGTGCGCAACCTCGCGCTGGTCACCGTGACCAATGGCCGGGTCGAGGGCGCGGCCGGCGACGTGCCGGATGCGCAGGACCTGAAGGTGCGCGGCGGTGGCAGTCTGGCCGTGAGCGCGGGGGATGAGATCAGCGGCGTTACCGTCTACGCGGCGCTTGGCGACGCGGAACTGCGCTCCGACGGCAAGCAGAGCGTGGAGCTGGCCCTGGGCGATGCGCGCGCGAAGGTCGTGGCAGGCGGCGACCTGACCGTGTCGCGCATCTTCAATCCGACGCTGGAAGGCAGCGGGACCGGCATCTACTTCTCCACCTACGGCGATCGCTCGGCGGTCGATGCCGCTTCGCTGCTGGGCGACGTGAAGATCGGCGACTTCAGTGCCGGTCCGGTCGCGCTGGCGGTGGCCGCCGCCGCAGGGGCGGTGGAGATGGGGCAGGGCATGCTGCTGCCCAATGCGGCAAACGCGCTGTCGGTCCTCGCCGGCAAGGACGTGGTCTTCAAGGGTACGGTGACGCTGGGCAATTCCGATCCGGCGATGCTGCCCAGTCCCTGGCGGCCAGGCACCAACTCGAACCAGGTCGATTTCGACCTTGCCGGCATTTCTCCCTCGCTGCTGGCCGCGCGCGGCACGGGCAAGGTGGTGGTGGCCTCGGCCGGAGGCGATGTCATCGGCCCGGATCATATTTCCGGCGGGGTGACGCCGGCCCTGCGCTCGGCGCTGCCGGTGAAGGTGTCGGCGGCGGGGGACGTGGTCGATTTCGGCATGGAGATCGGGCACGTCGCCAACGACCAAGTGTCGTCGGTGAGCGCCGGCGGTGACGTGCGCTTCAATACCAAGGTCGATGCGGGTACGGGAGAACTGCAGAACAACTCGGTAGTCGGCTTCCTGATCGACGGCCCCGGCCGCCTGCAGATCGATGCGGGCGACGACGTGGACCTCGCCAACAGCTTCGGCATCGTCGCCCGTGGCAATGCGCGGAACGGCTACCTGCCGCAGCAGGCGGCGGCGATCGAGGTGCTGGCCGGCACCAACGGCGCCGACTACGCGGCGCTGCTGGAGGCGGCGCGCCCGGGTAGCGAACTGGGGACGGATCTCTACGACCAGACGATCATCGAGATCCTGACGAAGTCGTCCGGCCAGCCGGTGAATCTGTCGCGCATCCTGGCGGACGAGGCCAATTCAACCCTCGCCGAACGCCGCACGGACAGCCGCGCCGACCTGCAACTCTGGTTCGAACGCTACGATGCCGCCCTGCTGGCCGCGATGCGCACGCGATCCGGCGATGCGGCGATGGATCTCGATACCGCGCGCGCGGCTTTTGCCGCACTGCCGGGCGATGCACAGAACGTCTTCTACCAGACGCAGCGGCCCGTGCTGAACGAGATCCTGTTCGCCGGCGTGCGCTATGCGGGCCGGCTGGGCGATGCGCTGGGGCAGGGGGCGGATGGCTACGCGCCCGGCTATACCATCCTTGGGAAGACCTTCGGCAGCAGCAGCGGCAGCGGCGACAAAGGCAACATCGAGGTCTTCATGAGCCAGATCAAGACCGAGCAGGACGTCGAGAACGTCTACTCGCTCGCCACCGCGCATCTTGCACCGGACCAGCAGGAGCACGCCTCGGCGATCGCGCTGCTGGCGCCGCTGGGGGCGATCAACGTCGGTGTGCCGGGCGGCGAGGCCGGAGATCCGACACGCACCGGGCTGGTGGCGATCGGCAAGGGGAACGTGAACCTCATCGCCGAAGACAGCATCGAGGTGGGGCCGTCGCGCATCTTCACGCTGGACGGCGGCGCGATCCAGGGGTGGAGCAGCGAGTCCGACATCGACGGCGGCAGTTCGCCGAAGACGGCCGCCGCCACGCCGCCGCCGACGCTGCGCCCGGTGGGCGACGGCTTCGTGCTGGACGTTTCCGGCAGCGTGTCAGGTGGCGGTATTGCCACGCTCAAGAAGGACCCGTCGGTGCGCAACGCGCCGGTGCGCCTGTTCGCCCCGCGCGGCGCGGTGGACGCCGGCGATGCTGGCATCCGCGTGAGCGGCGACCTGGAGATCGGCGCGCAGCAGATCATCGGTGCGGACAACATCTCGGTCGGCGGCACCTTGTCGTCGAGCGCGGCCCCGCCGCCGCCGGCGGCCCCGGCGACCGTGCCCGCCGCCGCCAGTACTTCGCAGTCGGAGACGACGGCGGCCTTGCCGGGGCAGGGGCTGGGCGAGCGCGACGGCCAGCGCGAGGCGTCGTCGCTGCTTTCCGTCGAGGTCGTCGCCTTGGGCGACGGGGAGGCCGCCGGAAGTGGCGGCAAGGACTCCGACCGGTGCGACAAGGGCAAGCCGGACGGGGGCTGCTGATCCCTTCATTGAGAAATGAAGGCGGCGGAGTGGTCCTTTAGGACTAATCCGCCGCCTTTCGCCGCCAGACTCGCCTTAACGCGCGCCTTACATACTTCGCGCCTTCCATTGCGTTGCAACAAGAGATGAAATTCCTAGCCTCCCTCCTTCTCGCCGCGGCATTGCCGCTGACCGTGCAGGCGTCGTGGGACGATGCCTGGCCCGAACGCCGGGTGATCGAACTCGACACGTCGGCGACCGGCGCGGAGATCGCGTCGCCGCTGTCCGGCGTCACCGTGCCGGTGCGCCTGCACAGCGGCAATTTCGATTTCCTCGCGGCCAAGCCGGACGGTAGCGATCTGCGTTTCATCGCGGGCGACGACAAGACCCCGCTCAAGTTCCAGCTCGAGCGCTACGACGGCGTCAATGAGCTGGCGGTGGCCTGGGTGCGGTTGCCGCAGGTGGCGCCGAAGACCGCCGGGCAGAAGATCTTCGCCTACTTCGGCAACCCCGGTGCGCCGGCCGACGATAGCGCGGGCGAGACCTACGATGCCGCCACCAGCGCCGTGTTCCACTTCCGCGAGGGCGACGAGCGCCCGCAGGATGCGAGCGCCAACGCGTTCTACGCCCAGGGGCCGCTGGCGGTCGAAAAGGCCGGGCTGCTGGGGGCCAGCGGCCGGTTCGAGGGCCGCCCGATGACGCTGGCGGCCGCGCCGGCCCTCAAGCTGGCGGCGGGCGGCGGCTTCAGTTTTTCGGCCTGGCTGCGGCTTGCCGACGTGGCGCCGCCGGCGACGCTGTACCGCCAGGGCGCGGTCGCGATCACGCTCGAGCAGGGCAAGCTGGCGCTGCAGGGCACGGGCGCGGCGGTGAGCGGCGGCGCGCTGACGCCGAACGCCTGGCATCACGTCGCGGTGACGGTCGGCGACGGGCAGGCGACGCTGTACGTGGATGGCGCGCAGGTCGCCGCCGGGGCGGCGGCGCTGCCGGACGTGCTGGCCGAGGTCGCCATCGGCGACGGCCTGGTGGGCCTGGTGGACGAAGTGCAGCTCGCCAGTGCCGCGCGGCCGGCGGACTGGGTGAAGCTGGCGGTGGCCGCCCAGGGGGCGGAAGGCAAGCTGATCACGGTGAGCGATGCCGACGCTGCGGCGGCGGACGACGGGCATGGCTCCTACCTCGGGGTGCTGGTCAACAACCTGACGGTGGACGCCTGGGTCGTGATCGTCATCCTCGGCGTGATGTTCGTGATCGCGGCGGCGGTGATGGTCACCAAGGCGCACATGGTGGGCGTGGTCGACAAGGATAACCGTCGCTTCCTTAAGCGCTTCCGCGATGCCACGCACGATTTCCTCTCGCTCGACCGCGAGGGTTCCCATCCGCATTCCTCGCTGTTCCGCCTGTACCAGGCCGGCCTGCGCGAAGTCCGGCGCCGCGCCGACGGCGAGGGCAGGGTGAACCTGACCGGCGCCTCGATCGACGCCATCAAGGCGGCGGTGGATGCCGACATGGTGCGCGAAACGCACAAGCTCAACGCGAAGATGGTGCTGCTGACCATCGCGATTTCCGGCGGTCCCTTCCTCGGCCTGCTCGGCACGGTGGTCGGCGTGATGATCACCTTCGCCGCCATCGCCGCCGCCGGCGACGTCAACGTGAATGCGATCGCACCGGGCATCGCGGCGGCGCTGCTGGCGACGGTGGCCGGCCTGGGCGTCGCGATTCCGGCGCTGTTCGGCTACAACTACCTCGCTTCGCGGATCAAGAACATCTCGGCGGACATGCAGATCTTCGTCGATGAGTTCATCACCCGCGTGGCCGAGAGCCACGGCGCCTGACGCCGGCGGCGGGGAACGGCATGGCCGCTGACGTCAAGGACGACAACCAGCCCTATGACGAGATCAACATCACCCCGATGCTCGATCTCGCCTATGTGCTGCTGGTGACCTTCATCATCATGACCACCGCTTCGGTGCAGGGCATCAAGGTCGAGGTGCCGCGCACCGAGGCCGCCGCCAGCCTGGCCAAGCCGCAGACGCGGGCGATCACGATCACCCGCGAAGGCAACGTGTTCCTCGATGCCTACCCGGTGGACATGGAGCAGCTCGAGATGCGGCTGGCGCAATACAAGGCGCAGAACCCGTCGCTGCCGGTGGTGCTGAAGGGTGACGCGGAAGCCCAGTACGAGAAGGTGATGGAGGCGCTGGAGGTGTGCAAGCGGCTCGACATCACCGAGGTCGGCCTCGTCACCAAGCGGGGGCAGTGAGCATGAACGTCAATACCGACAACAAGCCGTACGACTCGATCAACGTCACGCCGATGCTCGATCTGGCCTATGTGCTGTTGGTGGTGTTCATCCTCATGACCACCGCGTCGGTGCAGGGCCTGACGATGAACCTGCCCAAGCCGAGCAACAAGCCCAGTACCGAGCAGCACGAGGTGAAGGTGGTGCAGGTGACGCCCGAGGGCGCGCTGATGATCAACGGCATCGGCGTCAGCCTGGGCGAACTCGAAAGCCAGCTCGCCGCGGCCAAGGCGCGCGACCCGAAGATCTCGGTGATGATCAAGGGCGATCCGCGCACGCAATACGCGAAGGTGATCCAGGTCGTCGACCTGGTGAACAAGCTCGCCATCGAGGGCGTGGGGCTCGTCACCGCGCGGATCGGCACATGAGCGGGCTGGCCGAGGAGGACATCGAGCAGTCGGCCCTGGGGCGCTGGCTGCGCATCGGCGGCGGCGCGCTGCTGCTGGCGGCCGCGGTCGCGGCGCTGGTCTTCATCGTGCAGGGGCTGGGCGGCGAGGCAAGGGGGCCTGCCCGGCAGGTGACCAAGATCACCGTGCTCGACACTCCGCCGCCCCCGCCTCCGCCCCCGCCCAAGGAAGAGCCCAGGCGCGAGCAGCCGAAGGAAAGCCCGAAGGAAATCAAGATCGATCAGCCCAAGCAGGTCGAGCAGCCGCAGCAGGCCGAGCAACTGAAGATGGAAGGGCAGGCGGGCGACGGGCCGAGCCCCTTCGCGGCGGGCACCGTGCTCAACGAGTACAAGGGCGGCGAGATCGGCGCCGGCACCGGCGGCAACCGCATGCAGTTCGCGTTCTACACGAGCGTGCTGCAGCGCCACGTCCAGACCTCGCTGGTGCGGCGGCCTGAGATCAAGCGGCTGGACTACCGGGTGCTGGTCCGCATCTGGCTGGGCGGCGACGGCTCGATCCGCAAGGCGGAACTCGTCGACAGCACGGGCAGCAGCGGCGTGGACGATGCGCTCCGGGCGGCGTTCGGCGCGCTGGCGCCGGTGCCCGAGGCGCCGCCGGCGAATCTGCCGCAGCCGATCACCGTCAGGATCACCAACCGCGTTACCGGATAACAGAGCGGACTTTTTTCATCATGTGGAAAATCAAGACTTGTACCCTTGCCGTCGCCGTGGCGCTGGCCTTGCCGGCGCAGGCCGCCGACGATCGCCAGTCCATGGAGCTGCTGCGCCAGACCACCCTGGACCTGATCGATGCGCTGGTGGAGACCGGGGTGCTGACCCGGGCCAAGGCCGACGCCCTGATCAAGCAGGCCGAGGCGAAGGCCGCAGACAAGGTGGCGAAGGCGGCGGCCGATCCGGCGCGGCCCGCCACCGTGCGCGTGCCCTACATCCCCGAGAGCGTGCGCAACGACATCCGCGACCAGGTCAAGCAGGAGGTGCTCGCCCAGGCGCGCAACGAACGCTGGGCCGCGCCCAATTCGCTGCCGGAGTGGGTGAGCCGCATCCAGTGGGAAGGCGACGTGCGCGTCCGCTACCAGTCCGACATGTTCGCGGACGACAACACGCCGGCGGCCTACTATGCCGGCGCCAACATGGCGGCGATCGACAGGAATGGCCGGCCGAGCATCGCGGACGGCTCTTCCCCGCCCTATGTGACGCGGAACGCCGCCGCCACCGAGACCGACTCGGAAGGCCGTGCGCTGGGCAGCCTGAACGAGGACCAGCAGCGCTGGCGTGTCCGCGCCCGGCTCGGCCTCACCGCCCAGGTCG
This sequence comes from Thauera sp. K11, assembly GCF_002354895.1. Classification (NCBI taxonomy): domain Bacteria; kingdom Pseudomonadati; phylum Pseudomonadota; class Betaproteobacteria; order Rhodocyclales; family Zoogloeaceae; genus Thauera; species Thauera sinica. The sequence continues at coordinate 2,659,042 of NZ_CP023439.1, read as the reverse complement.
CCGACACGGTCAGCGCCGGGGTCCGGCTCGCGACCGGCAACACCAACGACCGCGTGTCGACCAACCAGACGCTCGGCCAGAACTTCAACAAATATTCCTTCGTCGTGGACCGCGCCTTCATCCGCTACGACCCGGTCGAGTGGCTGACGGTGTCGGGCGGGCGCATCGCGAACCCGTGGCTGTCCACCGACCTGATCTGGGACGAGGACCTCAACTTCGAGGGCCTCGCCGCGACGCTGAAACCCTCGCTCGATTCCGGGCGGCTGAGGCCCTTCCTGACGGCGGGCTGGTTCCCGCTGCGCATCGATGCGCCCAAGGAGCACGGCTCCCGCTCGCTGAGCGCGGTGCAGGTCGGCGTCGACTGGGAAGCCCGGCGCGACCTTCGCCTGAAGTTCGGCGCCGCACAGTACAAGTTCGACAACGTCGAAGGGCGCGAGGATCGCCGCTTCGACGAGTTCATGCTGCAGAGGCTGCCGGGCTACGGCCAGTACGAGTACGGGTCCGGTTTCCGCTCGAAGGGCAATACGCTCTTCACGACGAACAACCGGCTCGAGCAGCCGGGCAACCCCTTCGATTCCAGCAATTGGATCTGGGGCCTGGCGTCGCGCTTCGAGCCGCTCGCCCTCACGGCCGCTATCGACATCGCACGCTTCGACCCCGTACACGTCATGCTGTCCGCGGAGTACATCAAGAACACCGCGTTCGACCGCAAGGAGATCCAGCGCCGCACCGGCGTGCGCCTGAGCGACGGCAGCGATACCGCCTATCTCTACCGGATCGCCGTCGGCATGCCGAGCATCCGCCAACTCGGCGACTGGCAGGCTTCGCTCACCTACCGCCGCGTCGGCTCCGATGCCGTCCTGGATGCCTTCACCGATTCCGACTTCGGGCTCGGCGGCACCAACGTGAAGGGCTACACCCTCGGCTTCAGCTACGGCATCGAGCAGAACACCGCGATCGGCCTGCGCTGGATGTCGGCGGACAGCATCGATTCGCCGACGCTGGTCTCGGGCGACAAGTTCGGCGTGGATACGCTGCAGATGGACCTGTCGGTGCGCTTCTGATGACCAAGATCGTTTCAAGACTGCTCGCCGTCGGATTGGGAATCGCGCTGGCGTGCCCGGCGCTTGCCCAGAGCGGCTCGGCTTCTCGCGACCAGGAACAGATTCGCCGTCTTCGCATGCAGTTGCAGCAGGTATCCCGTGCGCTCGACGAGGCCGAACGCACTCGCGACTCGCTGGCGGGCCAGTTGAAGGAAGCCCAGGCGGCACGCGACGCTGCGGAGGAGAAGGTCGGCAGCGAAGGCGCGGCGCGGCGGGGGCTCGCGGCGCGGCTGGAGCAGGCCAGCAGCGAGAAGACGCGGCTCGACGGCACCCTGGCGGAAACGCGCAAGTCGCTCGAGGCGCGGACGTCGGAACTGGCCGCCGCCCGGGCCGAGGGCGAACGGCTGCAGTCCGAACTGGCCGGCGAGCGGGGCCGCCTGAAGCAGGTCGACGGCCAACTCGGCCAATGTACCGCGGACAACGCGGAACTCGCCGGAAGCGCGCGCGAACTCCTGAAGCTCTATGCGGACAAGGGCGTGGGCGATGTTCTGAGCGCCAACGACCCCGTGCTGGGCATCGGTCGTGTGCGGCTCGAAAATCTCATGGAGCGCTACGGCGATCGCATCGCGGACCACGACATGGCGTCGAACGCACGCCGTGCGGCAGATGGTCCCGGTGCCGAAACCGGCCGCTGAACGCATCTCGGCGATCCGGCGGGCATGACGCCGCGGGCGGGCCGGGTCTCCGCATGCCTCTCGCCGGCACGGCCGCAGGCGCGGTTCTTGCGCGTGGACTCGGGCCACGGCTGGACGTCGGCAGCGGCGGCGTGCTCGATGCGCCGCCGGGCTTGCCCCCCGCCGCAGGATAGGATCGTGCCCGCCGCCGTCCGCGAACGGGCGTGGCGCCCCGCTACGGCTTCCGCTGCAAGGACCCGTAGCGCTGCAGCACCCTGGGCACGTAGGCCTGTGTTTCGGCGTAGGGCGGAATGGCGTAGCCGTGGCGCATGACGGCGCCCTCGCCGGCGTTGTACGCCGCCAGCGCCAGCTCGGTGCTGCCGAACTGGTCGAGCAGGTCGCGCAGATAGCGGATGCCGCCGCGCAGGTTGTCGTCCGGGTCGAGCGGATCGCTCACCCCGTAGCGCTGCGCGGTCGCCGGCATCAACTGCATCAGGCCGAGCGCGCCCTTGGGCGAGCGCGCATCCGGCCGATAGGCGCTCTCGACCTCGACCACCGCCATGGCGAGCGCGGGATCGACGCCGTGTTCGCCGGCGATGCTTTCCACCCGCGCCCGCAGGCGAGGCGGCGGTGCCTGCCGGGTTCCGCGTGCCGAAGGCCGTTGCGCGGACGGTTCGGAACCCATCAGGCGCTTGTAGCGGCCGTCGACCTTGAAGTCGCTGAAGTGCGCGACGCCGGATTCATCGACGAAACCGTACAGGGTGTTTGCCGCGCAGTGGAGCGACGCGAGCAGCAGGGCGAGCGAAACGAGCGACAGGCGCATGCATGTCCTTCCGGGTTTGCGGTGCCGGGCCCGGCGGCATTCGGCCGGGGCCCGGTGGCGGGAGCATGGGGGCTGCCCGTGACAAGCCGATTGCGGACCCCTGTCGGGCAGGCGTTCCGCCATGTGGCGCGCCCGTTTCCGGCCCGGACCGCGTTGCGCCATGCCGTTCCCGGCGGGGAGGCGGAGCGCCTGGGGAGTGGTCCTGCCGCCCGGAGAGGATGGTCTTCCTTCATTAACCGCCATGCAACATTCGGCATCTAGCCTTCTTGTTCCTCGATCACACAATCGGCGTTTGCCCCGCATGCAGCCCAATCCATCCCGGCCATCGGCCATCCGCAGGATTCACGCCGGATTCACCCTTCTCGAGTTGCTGGTCGTGATGGTCATCATCGGCCTGCTCGCCGGCTATGTCGGGCCGCGCTTCTTCTCGCAGATCGGCAAGTCGGAAACCAAGGTGGCGCAGGCGCAGATCGATGCGTTCGGCAAGGCGCTGGACCAGTACCGGCTCGACGTGGGCCGCTATCCGACCACCGAGCAGGGGCTGCAGTCGCTGATGGCGGCGCCGACGGACACCCCCCGCTGGGCGGGTCCCTACCTCAAGAAGGCGGTGCCGCTCGATCCCTGGGGCAAGCCCTACCAGTACCGTCAGCCTGGCGAGCATGGCGAGTTCGACCTGTTTTCCTTCGGCTCCGACGGCCAGCCCGGCGGCGAGGGCGGGGCGGCCGACGTGAGCAACTGGTAGGCCGATGCGCTATAGCGTCAGGGCCGTCGGCGCGGACCGGCTGGTCGTAGACCTCGACATCGATGCCGGGTCCGAGGCGGAAATGCGCACGATCGTGGCCGCGCGCGGCCTGATGGTGCTGGCGTCGAAAGCACGCGTGGCGCCGGCGCACCGGGGCAAGTTCCCGCTGCTGCTGTTCAACCAGGAACTGCTCGCGCTGCTGCGCGCCGGCATCGCGCTTGCCGAGGCGATCGCCGCCCTGGCAGAGAAGGAAACCCGGCCGGCGATACGCACCGTGCTGCAGGGCATGCTGGGCGCGCTGCGCGAGGGGCGCACGCTGTCGAGCGCACTCGACAGCGCGGGCGGGGCCTTTCCGGAACTCTACGTCGCCACGATCCGGGCCGCCGAGCGCACCAGCGATCTCGACCATGCCGTCGAGCGCTACATCGCCTACCAGCAGCAGGTCGACACCCTGCGGGGCAAGCTCGTCAGCGCGGCGATCTATCCCGCCCTCCTGCTGGGGGTCGGCGGGCTGGTGGTGCTGTTCCTGATGGCCTACGTGGTGCCGCGCTTCTCCCACATCTACGAAGACCTGGACGGCGAACTTCCGCTGATGTCCCGCCTGCTGCTCGAATGGGGGCAGTTCATCGAGGCGCATGCGGTAGGCGGCGCGATGCTGCTGGCGATCGCGGTGGCGGGCCTGGTCGCGCTGTCGCGGCATCCCGGGGTGCGCGCCGCGTTCGGCCGGGCCCTGTGGCGCATGCCGGTGGTCGGCGAGAGCCTGCGCGTGTTCCAGTTGGCGCGCTTCTATCGCACGCTGGGGATGCTGCTGTCGGGCGGCATCCCGGTGCCCACCGCGCTGACCATGGTCTCGGGCCTGCTCACGCAGACGCTGCGCACCAGCCTGGACGGGGCCATCGCCCGTATCCGGGAAGGGCAGGGCTTTGCCGCGACCCTGGCGGCCGGCGGGCTGACGACGCCGGTTGCGATGCGCATGCTCGAAGTCGGCGAGCGCGCCGGCAACCTGGGCGACATGCTGAGCCGCGCCGCCGAATTCCACGAGGAAGACACGGCGCGCCAGGTCGAATGGCTGACCCGCCTGTTCGGCCCGCTGCTGATGCTCTTCATCGGCGGTGCGATCGGCCTGATCGTGGTGCTGATGTACCTGCCCATCTTCCAGTTGGCGGAGAGCATAGGATGAACGCGCCGGACGCGCTGCGGCGCCAGTTGCAGGCCACGCCCCCGCCCGCGCCGTTTTCCGCCGCCGAACTGTCGGGCGCCGCCGGCGGCGGCGTGGCGCTGCTCGAGGGGCTGGCCAGGCTGGAGCCGGACCCGGCCGTCCGGATGGCGCGGCTCGGCGCGAGCTGCTCGCTGCCGGCCATCGACAATGCGCGGCTGATGGCGCTCGTGCCGGACTTCGGCGCCATCGCCTTCGAGCAGGCCCTGCGCCGCGAATGCGTGGCCTTGCGCGAGGACGACGGCACGCTCCTGGTCGTGGTCTCGAACCCCTTCGACGACGACCTGCTCGACGGCCTGAGCGCGCGGCTGTCGGAGGGCTTCGCGCTGGCGCTGGCGGATGCCGACACCATTGCCGCCTGCCTGGCCCGGCACGAAGACGAGGTGCGCCGCGCCGCCGGCCTGCACATGGCGCGGGAGGACGAGAACGACGGCGAACTCGTCGAGGAACTGTCGCTCAAGCGCATCAGCGCCGACGCCAGCCCGGTGGTGAAGCTGGTCAATTCCACGCTGTACGACGCGCTCAAGCAGGGCGCCAGCGACATTCACCTCGAAACGGTGCCGGCGGGGCTGGTGATCCGCTACCGCATCGACGGCGTGCTGTCGCGGGTGGGCGGGGCCGCCGGGGCGGAACTGGCCGAGCAGGTGGTGTCGCGCCTGAAGGTGATGGCCGAACTCGACATCGCCGAGCGCCGCGTGCCGCAGGACGGCCGCTTCAAGGCGCAGGCGGGCGGGCGCGAGATCGACTTCCGCGTCTCCATCATGCCCAGCATCCACGGCGAGGACGCGGTGCTGCGGGTGCTCGACAAGGAGCACCTCTCCGCCGAGATGAGCGGGCTCACGCTGGAGTCGCTCGGCTTCGACGGGGCTTCGCGCGCGGTGCTGCGCCGGCTGGCGAGCGAGCCCTACGGCATGCTGCTGGTGACCGGCCCCACCGGCAGCGGCAAGACCACCACGCTGTACGCGACGCTGGGCGAGACCAACAGCGGGCTCGAGAAGGTGGTGACGATCGAGGATCCGGTCGAGTACCAGCTCGCCGGCGTGCTGCAGATCCCGGTCAACGAGAGGAAGGGGCTCAGCTTCGCCCGCGGCCTGCGTTCCATCCTGCGCCACGACCCGGACAAGATCATGGTGGGCGAGATCCGCGACGGCGAGACGGCCGAGATCGCGGTGCAGGCGGCGCTGACCGGCCACCTGGTGTTCACCACCGTCCATGCGAACAACGTGTTCGACGTGATCGGGCGCTTCATGCACATGGGCATCGACCCCTACAACCTCGTCGCCGCGCTGAACGGCGTGGTGGCGCAGCGCCTGGTGCGCATCAACTGCCCGCAGTGCAGCGCGCCGGTGACGCCGGATGCGGAGCTGATCGCCGATTCCGAGCTGGGCGACGTGTCGGGGTTCCGCTTCCACGCCGGCACCGGCTGTGGCCACTGCCGCGGTTCGGGCTACAAGGGACGGCGCGCGGTGGCCGAGGTGCTGGTGCTCGACGACGAGGTGCGCGAGCTGATCCTGTCGCGCGCGCCCATCCGCGTGCTGAAGGAAACCGCCCGCCGGCGCGGCTTCCGCAGCCTGCGCGAGGCGGTGACGGATCTCGTCGCCGCGGGGGATACGACGGTGGAGGAGCTGAATCGTGTCACGCTTCTCGGCTGAACCCTGGCGCTTGACCCTGGGCGAGCGCACCTGGCGCCTCGCCCGTGCCGGGGACGAGCGGACCGCGCCGGTGGAGGGCGAGCCGGCGGCGGCGCTGGCGGGCCTGGGCTGGCCGGAGGAAGCACGCCGGGGGGCACTCGCGGTCGAGTTCGCCGATGCCTGGCTGCGCTACATCGTGATCGAGTGGCCGGCGGGCCTCAAGGGCGGGAGCGAGCGCGAAGCCTGGGCGGCCGAACGGATGCGCAGCGTCCACGGCGTGGGCGGGCCGGAATGGGCGATCAGCGTCGATCGCGGCGCGAGCGGCGACACGGCGCTGGCCTGCGCCGCCCCGCGGACGCTGGTGGATGCGGTGGCGCGCCTCGCGGCGGAGCGGCGGCTGCGCATCACCGCCATGCAGGGCAGCTTCGTGACGGTGTACAACCGCCTGCTGCCCGGTTCGCACGTGGGCGGGAAGGGGGCCTGCGGTGCGCTCGGCGTCTGCCGCGAGGGGCGCCTGACGCTCGGCCTGTGGGCCGGCGGGCAGTGGCGGCGCATTCGCAGCGCGAACGCCGGCGGCGACGTCGGCGCGATGCTCGGCCGCATGCTGCCCGGGCTGGCGACCACCATCGGCGATGCCGCCGGCGCGGGGGTGCTGCACGTGCTCGGCGCCGCGCCGCAGGTGTTGCCCGAGGGATGGAGCGTGCAGGTGTGCGAGGGGGCGGCGTGAGAGGTTTCAGGCTTCCCTGGCCGCGCCCGAGCCAGGCTCCCGAACGGATCGAACTCGATTTCGTACCCATCCGGCGGGCACCCACCAGGCTTGGCTGGGCGCTGCTCGCTGTCGGGCTGCTGTGCGCGGGGATCGAACTCGAGCGCTTCATGTCGGCGCGCGCGGAGCTGGACGAGCGCGCGCGGATCGTCGCTGCGCTGCGCAGCCAGCAGCCGGCGCCCGCGCCGCCTGCACCACCCGAACCGCCCCTCACGGCGCAGGAGGTGCAGGGCGCGCGTCGCGTCGCGGCCCGCCTGGATGCCGACTGGAGCACGGTGTTCGCGGCGCTTGCGCGCGTGCGCGGCAGCGACGTGGCCTGGGTCGAGGTCGAGATGGTGGAGGTGCAGGCGGCCGGCGCCGGGGCGGGCGACGCGAGCGGCCGCACGGCGGCGGGTGGCCTGCGCCTGTCGGGTGAGGCGCGCTCGCTCGACGCGGTGCTCGCGGTGCTCGACCGCATGCGGCACGAGCCGGTGCTCGCCGGCATCGACCTCGTGAGCCACGAAGCGGCGGCGCAGGACGGCGCGGACTTCGTGCGCTTCGTCGTCGCCGCGCGCAGCCGGGGAGGCGCCTGATGGCAGCGATCGGGATGGCCGGAGCGAATGCCGTGCGCGCGCTGTCGGGCCGGCTGCGGCGCCTCGCCCGCGGCGCGGGATGGGCCGGCGGTGTGGGCGTCGGGCTGATCGTGGCGGCCCTCGCGGGCGGCCTGCTGGCCGACGGCTACATCGACGATGAAGGGCGCGGGATCGCGCACGAGCGGGCCCGGCTGATGCGCGCGCCCCTCGATCCCGCCGCCGGCCGGATCGACAGCGACCGCGCCCGCCTCGAACGCTTCTACGCGCAGCGCTTCCCCGGCGAAGCGGAACTGCCCGCGCGCCTCGGCCGGCTCTACGCCGCGGCGCAGGCGCAGGGCGTCGAGATCCGCCGCGTCGACTACCGCATCACGCCCGAACCGGCCACGCCCCTGAAGCGGGTGGTGCTGGCCTTGCCGGTACGCGGCGACTTCCCGCACATCCATGCATGGTTGAGTGCGGTGCTGGTCGATATGCCGGAACTGGCGCTGGAAGGGCTTTCGATCAAGCGGGCGGGCGGCGAGGCGAACACGCTGGAGACCGAGATCCGCCTGGCGATCTTCGTCGGAGGCGGGCGATGACGGCCCGCAAGTGGCGCCTCGGCGCGGCGCTCGCCCTGACGCTGGCGGCCACGCTGTGGGCAGCCCTGCAGGGGGGCGACGAGCCCGCGAACGCGCCGCCCTCGTCCCGTCGCGCCGCCGCCGCCGCCGGGGCGGGCGGTGCTCCGGCACCCGCCGCGACACGCGTCGCCGCGCCTGCGATCGCGCTCCCCGGCCTGCCGGATGAGCCGGCCCGCCAGGCCCTGGCGGCAGAGGGCGCCAACTTCGTTGCGCCGCTCAGCTTCCGGGCGGCGCCTCCGCCGCCTCCACCGCCCTCGCGACCCGCGGCGCCGCCCCTGCCGTTCCGCTACATCGGCGTGATCGTCGAAGACGGCAAGCGTTGTGCGCTGGTGATGGAAGGCGATCAGTTGCGGATGCTGCGCGGCGGCGACGAGATCGCCGGCCGCTACCGCGTCGAGCGCATCGACGAAGCCCGAATCGAATTCGTCTACCTGCCGCTCAAGCAGCGCCAGTCCCTCTCCTTGTCCCGTTCATGACCCAAAAGTCTCGTTCCTGCCCGCCGCTACGCGGCCTCGTCCTGTCCGTCTCGCTGCTGGTGCTGTCCGCCTGCGCGACGAATCCCGCCCTCGAGCGCAGCCGCGCGGCCTTCGCCGACGGCGATCGCACCGCGGCCTTCATCCTGCTGAAGGGGGAGGTGGCCAAGGACCCGGGCAACCATGAGTTGCGTGCCTACTACCTGCGCCAGCGCGAACTGCTGGCGAGCGAGCGCCTTGCGGCCGCCGACCGCGCGCGCGCGGCCGGACGCACCGAGGAGGCGGCGCGGCTGTACGCCGAGGTGCTGCAGATCGATTCGGAGAGTCCGCGTGCGCGCATCGGCGCCGCGGAACTCGCGGCCGACGCCCGCCGCACCGCGCGGCTCAACGAGGCGGAAGCGGCGATCGGCAAGGACGATGCCGCGGCCGAGCGCGCGGTGCGCGCGGTGCTCGTCGAGCAGCCCAGCAATGCGCGTGCGCGCCAGTTGCTGCGCACCCTGGACGAGCGCGCCGACGCGAAGGCCGCGCCGGTGGTGGAGGCGCTGGGCGGCGCGATGGCCAAGCCGGTGACGCTGGAATTCCGCGAGGCGCCCCTGCGCATCGTGTTCGAGGCTCTTGCGCGCGCCAGCGGCCTCAACTTCGTGTTCGACCGCGACGTGCGCGCGGATTCCAAGGTGACGCTGTTCGTGCGCAACAGCTCGGTGGACGAGGTGCTGAAACTCATCACCACCACCCAGCAGCTCGAGCGCAAGCTGCTCAACACCAATTCGGTGCTGATCTATCCGGCCAATGCCGCCAAGCAGAAGGAGTACCTCGACCTCGTCACGCGCAGCTTCTATCTCGCCAATGCGGACGCCAAGCAGGCGCTGGCGATGGTGCGGCAACTGGTGAAGACGAAGGACGTGTTCATCGACGAGAAGCTCAACATGCTCGCCATCAAGGACACGCCCGAGGCGGTGCGGCTGGCCGAGCGCGTGCTGGCGACGCTGGACATCGCCGAGCCGGAGGTGATGCTCGAAGTGGAGGTGCTCGAGATCGGCCGCAACAAGCTCTCCGACCTCGGCGTGGAGTTCCCCAACGAGGTCGGCTACGGGCTGATCCAGTCCGGCCTGGCGACCACCACCATCGTCAACGGCGTCACCCAGACCACCACGTCGCCGGGCGGGGCGCTCGCGGCGGGCGTCGTCAACCTTCGCAACACCGGCTCGATGGTCCCCTACGTGAGCAACCCGGCCGCCATCCTGAAGCTGCGCAACGAGGACGGCGACACCAGCCTGCTGGCCAACCCGCGCATCCGGGTCAAGAACCGAGAAAAGGCCAAGATCCACATCGGCGAGAAGCTGCCGGTGTTCACCACCACGTCGACGGCGAACGTCGGCGTGTCGGCCTCGGTGAGCTATCTCGACGTCGGCCTCAAGCTCGACGTGGAGCCCAGCGTCACGCTGGAGGACGAAGTGGTGATCAAGGTGGCGCTCGAAGTGAGCAGCATCGTCAAGGAGGTGCCGGGGCCGTCGAGTTCGCTCGCCTACCAGATCGGCACGCGCAGCGCCGCCACCACGCTGCGGCTGGCCGACGGCGAAACGCAGGTGCTCGCCGGGCTGATCAGCGACGAGGAACGCTCGAGCGCGCGCCGCCTGCCGGGCCTCGGCGATATTCCCGGGCTGGGCAGGCTGTTCTCGGCGCAGCGCGACAGCGCCGTCAAGACCGAAGTGGTGCTGCTCATCACGCCGCGCATCGTGCGCAACGTGATCGCCCCGCCGACGACGCGCGCGGACCAGCCCGCCGGCACCGAAAGCTCGGTGGGCAAGCGCCAGTTGCGCCTCGGGCCGACGGCCCCGAACAGCCTCGGCCTGCACGGCGGTGCGCGGACGCCGCCGGGTGCGGGGAACCGCGAGCCCGTGCGCGAGGCGCCCGTGCAGGAAGAGGCGCCCGCAGCGGAAGCCGCACCGGCACCGGAAGCAGCGCCCGCGCAGGAGGCGGCGCCCGCCGGAACCCGGGAAGGCGCGGCAGAGGTGACGCCGGTTGCGCCGGCGGCCCCCGGCGCTGCAGCTGCGGAGCCCGCCGCGGCGCCTCCCGCAGGGGACGGCACACCGCCTCCCGAGCGCGTCGAACGGTCCGACTGATGAGCACGACCCTTTGCTGGCCCGACCGCGCGCGGGGATTCACGCTGATCGAACTCGTCGTCACCGTCGCGATCGTCGGCATCCTGGCGGCGGTCGCCACGCCGATGATGGAACTCGGCGCCCGGCGCACGAAGGAAACCGAACTGCGCAGTGCGCTGCGCCAGATCCGCACGGCGATCGACGCCTACAAGGCTGCCTACGACGAAGGGAAGATGGAGCGCAAGGAAGGTGTCAGCGGCTACCCGCCCAACCTGGAAGTGCTGGTCAACGGCGTGCCGGACGTCACCTCGCCCCAGGGGGGGCGAATCTATTTCCTGCGCCGCCTTCCGCGCGATCCCCTGAATCCGCAGGGCGACGCCCCCCCCGGAGCGACCTGGGGCAAGCGCAGCTACGCCAGCCCGCCCGACGCGCCGACGGAGGGGACCGACGTGTTCGACGTCTATTCGCTCGCCTCCGGCTCCGGCCTGGACGGCGTCCCATATCGGGAATGGTGATGCCGGCGCCCGGGAAACGTATTTCGACGACCCGTGGAAAGCGGCGGGGCGGGGCACGTGCGCGCGGTTTCACCCTGATCGAACTCCTCGTCGTGATGGCGATCATCGCGACGCTGCTGTCGATTGCCGCGCCACGCTACTTCGACCACCTGGACCGCTCGCGCGAAGCCGCCCTGCGCCAGTCCCTGAGCGTCATGCGCGATGCGCTCGACAAGTTCAAGGCCGATACCGGACGTTTCCCGCACGAACTCGGCGAACTGGTCGACCGCCGCTACCTGCGCAACGTGCCGAAGGATCCGGTCACCGATAGTGCCGAAACCTGGGTCGCCGTGCCCGAAATCGAGGAGGTGCCCGGCGCGGGAACGGGCGGCATCCGCGATGTGCACAGCGGCGCCGAGGGGCTGGCGCGTGATGGCAGCGCTTATGCGGAATGGTAGGCGGCAACGCGGCTTCACCTACCTGCTGGTCCTGTTCCTCGTCGTGGCGCTGGGCATCGGTGCGGCGCAGATCGGCGTCGTCTGGCAGCAGGCCGTGCAGCGGGAGCGCGAGATCGAGCTTCTCTACCGGGCCAGCGACATCGCGAAGGCCATCGGCCGCTATCAGTCGAGAACGCCCGTGGGTACGCGCAAGCATCCGCAAAGTCTCGACGAACTGATCGAAGACCGGCGTTTCCCGGTGCCGGTCCGCCACCTGCGCCGCGTGTGGCGCGACCCCTTCACCGGCGAGCCGGACTGGGTGCTGGTGCGCACCGGCGAGGCCATCGTCGGGCTGCACAGCCGCGCCAAGGGAAGCCCGATCCGCACGCACGGCCTGCCTCCCGAACTCGGCCCCGAGGCCGGCGGCGCGGCCCGCTACTCGGACTGGGTGTTCCGCCCGGACATCAAGACGGCCCCGGCGGCAGAGGAGTCCAAGGCAGCGTCGGCCGCGAAGGATTAGCGCCGCCGCCGGGGCCCCAGCCGACAGGCGGGGACGAGCGCCCGGCTGCGCGTGCGAAGCTCAGTGCCTGCGCACCAGCCAATCGAGCAGCGGTTTCCATTGAATCCGCTCGACGGCGTCGAAGCCGTTTCCATCGAACATCGTCGTGCTGGTCTCGACGGCATGCACGTAGCGTTGAGCCTGCCGTATGCAAGTGACGAGCGGCAGGTCGAACTGCTGCAGGAACTCCACCAGTTGGCGGGAAGCGTGGGTTCGCGGATCGATCCGCATGCCGACGATGCCGATGTCGACCTTGTCCTTGCGCACCGCCTTGGTTTCCGCGAGTTCCTCGAAGAATTCACGGCTGGCGAGCATGTCGAAGCGCGAGGGCGAAACCGGCACGACGACCTTGTCCACTTCGTTCAGCGGACTCTTGAGCCGCTTGCCGTGCAAGCCTGCCGGCGTGTCGAGGATCGCGATGCTGCAATCCTTGGGCGGCGCCTCGAACTCTTCGGAGGAAAGATCCCAGTGGCGGATGGGTGCGAGGTGGCGGGGCCTGGCAGCCAGCCAGTGCCGGCTCGACTGTTGCCGGTCCAGGTCTCCCAGATAGACGATCTCGTCGTTTCTCGCGAACCAGCTCGCGAGATGCACGGCCAGCGTCGATTTGCCACTCCCTCCCTTGGGGTTCGCGACCATGATTTTGCGCATTTCGATTGCCCGATGGACGATAAGAGTATAAATTGTTCATACAGTTTATACCTCAAATCGCTTCCGGAGAAACACATGAGCGAGAAAGTCCAGGCAAAGCCGAAAGAAGAAGTCCAGGTGAACGCGAAGGCAGAAATCCAGGCGAAGGCACAAGAAGCCGCCGCGCCGGTCAAGGCCCAGCCCGCTGCCGAAGCCCAGGGGAAGCAGCAGAGCGCGGCTCCGGCCCCGGCGAAGGCCGAGGCGGAGCCCGCGAAGAAGGCGGCTCCGAAGGCCAGGCCGGCGAAAGCGCCTGCGGCGGCGAAGGCCGCAGCCGGGAAACCTGCCGCGGCCACCAAGAAGGCCGAAGCCAGGCCGGCCGCGCAGGCTGCTCCCGCGGCAAAGGCCGAGGCCGCCGCGCCCGCGGAGACCGCCAAGGCTGCGAAGGCCAAGAAGCACGCCCCGGCAAAGCCCAAGCTGGTGCGCGACAGCTTCACCATTCCCGAGACCGACTATGCGTTGTTCGGTACGCTGAAGGAGCGTGCGCTGGCCAACGGCACCGAAGTGAAGAAGAGCGAACTGGTGAGAGCCGGCCTGGCATTGCTGGCCAGCACCGGGGACGCTCAGTTCATCGAGGTGCTCGGCCGCGTCGAACGTATCAAGACCGGGCGCCCGAAGAAATAAGGCGTCCGTGGCGGCGTGCCCCTTGCACCATCGGCGCCGGCGGCAAGGGACACGGAAACCGCTCCGGATCGGTGCCGGACCGGCCCTCGATGCTGCCGTCGGGCAACGCCGCGCATCGATTCCCGTATCGATTCGTCCGGCGGGCGGCTACCGGATCGGCGTGACGCCGGGGCGCTCCCGGTCGAAGGCAGCCTGTCGATGCCACCCGATTTCGTCCGGCGCCCGGCTGGTGCGTGTCAATATCGGCGGTCCGGCGGCACAGCGGTACCGAAGGCGCGGTCCCAGAACGTGGTCATGGTGCCGTAGGCACACGACGGGCACCGGCAGTGGTGCAGCCGGTGCTGGCGCATGCATGCCGCCAGCCAGTGGCCGGCCGGGTGGCGGCGTGCGTGTAGCGCGTGGTGCGTGATCTCCTGCGCGACGTGTCCTGCGAGCAGGCCCAGCGCCAGGCCGGTCGCCAGCCACCGGTCGCCGATCGTGAGCATCGGTATCGCGACCAGGGCGATCAGCAGCAGGGCGCTGAAGAGCAGCGGCGTGCGCATGGGTTCGTCGGGGCGGTGGTGATGCTGCGCATGCCACCTGCGGAACGGCTCGATGCCATGCAGTACGAAGCGATGCAGCAGGTATTCGAGCAAGGTCCACAGCGCGAGGCCCGCCAGCACGCAGACCGCCAGCGGCAGCCAGCCGCCGTGCGGACGCATCGCCGACAGCATGAACAAGACCGCTCCCGCACTCACCGGCAACGGCAAGGCATGCGGGAATACCGTCGTGACGTGTTGCAGATCGAACCGCTTCATCGCCTCCCCCTGGCCGCCGCCCGCCGGCGGCGCTCCGGTTTGCGCAGGGACCGCCCTCTTTGAATCTTAGACGCTCCGGTCCGGCGATGCTTCCGGCGGGCCGGCGCGGCCATGCCGCGCAGCGGTGCCGGAAAAAAGAAACCCCGCCCGGGCCTCGCCCTGCGGGGGAGGGGAATGCGGTGCGGCGGCGGCTTATTCCGGGCGCATCTGCGGGAACAGGATCACGTCGCGGATCGCCGGGGCGTCGGTCAGCAGCATCACCAGACGGTCGATGCCGATGCCGCAGCCGCCGGTCGGCGGCAGGCCGAACTCGAGGGCGCGGATGTAGTCGGCGTCGTAGTACATCGCTTCCTCGTCGCCGGCTTCCTTGGCCTGCACCTGGGCCTGGAAACGCGCGGCCTGGTCTTCGGGGTCGTTCAGCTCGGAGAAGCCGTTGGCGATCTCGCGGCCGACGATGAAGAGTTCGAAGCGCTCGGTGATTTCGGGGTTGGTGTCGGAGGCGCGTGCCAGCGGCGACACTTCGACCGGGTAGTCGATGATGAAGGTCGGCTCCCACAGTTCGGCTTCGGCGCAGGCTTCGAAAAGCTGCAGTTGCAGGCTGCCCAGGCCGCCCGGCTTCACCTTCTCGCCGAAGTCGGCGATCTTCTGCCTCAGCCACGCGGCGTCGGAGAGCTGTTCGAGCGTGAAGCCGGGGTGGTACCTGCGGATCGCCTCGACGATGGTGAGGCGGTGGAAGGGCTTGGACAGGTCGAGTTCGCGGCCCTGGTAGACGAAGCTCTCGGCGCCCAGCGCCTCGCGCGCGGCGTGGCGGATCAGGCCCTCGGTGAAGTCCATCAGCGTGCGGTAGTTCGCGTACGCCTCGTAGAACTCCATCATGGTGAATTCGGGGTTGTGGCGCGGCGAGAGTCCTTCGTTGCGGAAGTTGCGGTTGACCTCGAATACCTTCTCGAAGCCGCCCACCACCAGGCGCTTGAGGTACAGCTCCGGCGCGATGCGCAGGAAAAGCTCCATGTCGAGCGCGTTGTGGTGGGTGATGAAGGGCTTGGCCGCGGCACCGCCGGGGATGGGGTGCATCATCGGCGTCTCGACCTCGAGGAAGCCGTGGCTCGTCATGTAGTTGCGGATCGACTGCACCATGCGGCTGCGCGCGACGAAGGTGAAGCGCGACTGCTCGCTCATGATGAGGTCGACGTAGCGCTGGCGGTACTTCTGCTCGACGTCGGTGAGGCCGTGGAACTTGTCGGGCAGCGGGCGCAGGCTCTTGGTGAGCAGGCGGATCTCGGTCGCCTTGACGGTGAGTTCGCCCGTCTTGGTCTTGAACACGGTGCCGACGCAGCCGACGATGTCGCCGATGTCCCAGGTCTTGAAGTCGGTGTAGACGTCCTCGCCCACGCTGTCGCGCTGCACGTAGAGCTGGATGCGGCCGGACAGGTCCTGGACGGTGATGAAGCTCGCCTTGCCCATCACCCGCTTGAGCATGATGCGGCCGGCCACCTTGACCTCCACCGGCGTCGCCTCGAGCGCCTCGGCGTCCTTGTCGCCATACAGCTCGTCCAGCTTGCCGGCGGTGTTCTCGCGCGAGAAGTCGTTGGGGTAGGCGCGGCCTGCGGCGCGCCAGGCGGCGAGTTTTTCCCGGCGTTCGGCGATCAGGTGGTTGTCGTCCTGCGGCGGGGTGTTCGTCTGGTCGGACATGGTGTTGTGCTTGTCGGCTCGAATGGGAAATCGTGGGCGCGGGCGTTGCCGCCGGCGACAAAGGCGTAATTGTGGCAGGCCGCAAGGGGCTGGGCAATTGCGCGGGTCCTGGCGGGCGGTGCAGGGCGATCCACCCGCGCATCGGTCCCGCGGAGCGGCGGCGGCCGGCATGGAGGAGGGCGTGCTGAAACGCGCATGCGCTCTACCACATATTTTTTCTCCACGCCCTAAAGGACGCCGCGGGCGGACCGATGACAGATCAGCGTCGCCGGACGCGCCACCAGGACTCGGAACCATGAACGTCTTCAGTCAGTTGTACGAGGCTGTGGAAAAAACCTTCTGGAACTCGCTGACGAAAAAGCTCTTCAGCCTGCTTTTCCTGCTTGTCGTCAACCTCGCCTATCTCGGCGTCTATTGGCAGCAGAAGCGCGAGGTCGCCGACCTGCTGCGGGAGGGCGCGGTGGCGCCGGAGGTGGCGGGGCGCATCGTCGATGCGCTCGAGGGCGGCTGGATCGTGCTGGTCGGGCTGACGGTGTTCGCGCTGCTGTTCTGCGTCGGCCAGATCCTCTACCTGCGGCATCTCATCGTCCGTCCGGTACGCGTCATCACCCGCATCTTCAACGAGATCGCGCGCGGCGAAGGCGATTTCTCGCACAACCTGCCGCTCTCCACCCACGACGAACTGCGCGAACTCGCCGCCGGCTACAACCGCTTCGCCGACAAGATGCGCCACATCATCGGCGAGGTGCGGCACATGAGCGTCAGCATCGCCCGCGAGGCGGTGCAGGTGAAGGTGCGGGTGGAAGGGTCGGCGCGGGATGCGCGCGAGCAGGGCCGCATGACGGCGCGGGTGTTCGAGGCCAGCACCGAGTCGACCGCGGCGATCAACGACGTGTCGGGGAGCGCGCACCGCATCACCGAATCGACCAGCGCCAACCTGAACATCGCGCGCGAATCCCTGGAAGAGATGCGCGACATCGCCGGCAAGATCAACGCCGTCAGCGAGAAGGTGCTGCAGTTCAACCATACGGTGGACGACCTGTCGCAGCGCTCCGAGAGCGTGAAGCAGATCGCCTCGCTGATCCGCGAAGTGGCCGACCAGACCAACCTGCTCGCGCTCAACGCCGCCATCGAGGCGGCGCGCGCAGGCGAGGCCGGCCGCGGCTTCGCGGTGGTCGCCGACGAGGTGCGCAAGCTCGCCGAACGCGTCAACAAGGCGACGGCGGAGATCGTCGGCAACATCAACGGCATGCTGGGGCTGGTCGCCGAGACGCGCAGCGAGAACGAGGTCATCAACGCCGACGTGCTGCACACGCGCGAAGTGGTCGACCGCTCCGCGCGCCAGTTCGAGCACATGGTGGGCGAATTCGAGGCCACCAGCACGCAGTTGGCGCAGATCGCCTGCGCGATGGAGTCGCTGTCGGCGACCAATGCCCGCGTGCATGACCACGTCGTCGAGATCAACGAACTGTCGAGCACCGTCGCGCGGCACATGGACGACAGCGAGCAGCGCACCGCCGACCTCACGCGGGCGACGGAGGCGGTGCAGGAACTGGTGTCGCGCTTCAGGACCGGCCAGGGCGCCTTCGACAGGGCGGTGGAGCAGACCCGCCGCTTCCGCGATCAGGTACAGGCCGGGCTCGAGGCCATGGCCGGGGACAGGATCGACGTCTTCGACCGCCAGTACCGCCCGATGCCGGGGACCAATCCGCCCAAGTTCAAGGTATCGTGGGGCGACGAATTCACCCGCCGCTGCCAGCGCACCTTAGACGAAAGCCTTGCCGCCACGCAGGGCGCGGTGTTTGCCGTGGCCGTGAATGTCGACGGCTACCTGTCGGCCCACAACACCCGGTTCTCGCGGCCGCTCACCGGCGATCACGACACCGACCTCGTCGGCAACCGCACCTGCCGCAAGTTCGAGGCCCCCGCCGAACTGCGCGCCGCGCACAACACCGAACCCCTGCTGCTGCAGACCTACCTGCGCGACACCGGCGAAATCCTGTGCGACATGGCCATGCCCATCGTGGTCGACGGGCGCCACTGGGGCAACGTGCGCATCGGCGTGCCGGTGGAAGCGCTGCTCGAGGGCTGACGCCCGTCCGGCCGCGGCCGGTCCGCTGCGGCGAAAGCTTGCGACGCGGCGGTCGGCGGGCAACTGCGGACCGCCGTGGCGCGCCGGCGTGATCAATCCCTCCGTTTCTTTCGGGCCGATGTCGCTGCCCGTCGAGCCCGCCTGCCGGCGCAGGACGAGGGCATCCTCGAGGCGGCATTTCGCATGTCACCGTGATGGATTCGTGCTTTTCCGTCATGACGAAGTGCCGATCGGCCCGGGCGGGGTGACATACTGCAGTCATAGGGTGCAGTGTCGCCGCGGCACGGGTCGCATGCCGTGATGGCGCTCGACAGCAATGACGAGGCACGCGCCGGGAGCGCATCCCGGCCGAGATGCCGGTGATGGCCGAATCGCGCTATCCACGGGGAGTTCCATGTTTTTCGCGCATTCGACGCAGCGGGAAGACCGGTCCGACTGGCAGCCTCTCGCGGAACATCTGCGCAAGGTCGCCGAGCTGGCCGCGGGTTTCGCATCGATCTTCAACGCCGCCGGGCTGGCGGTGCCGGCCGGATTGCTGCACGACATCGGCAAGTACACCGAGGATTTCCAGCGGCGGATCGCCGGCGAAGCGGTACGGGTGGATCATGCGACGCGCGGCGCCATGGTGGCGCTCCAGCAGTATGGCCAACTGGGCTACCTGATCGCCTACGCCATCGCCGGTCACCACGCTGGGTTGGCCAACGGTATCGAGAGCGGCGAGCGCACTTCCCTGAAGGAGCGTTTGCGCGGGGCAGGCCTGCCGCCCTTGTCGCCGCAGTGGCAGCAGGAGATCCAACTGCCGCCGAACCTGGGCGAACTACCGTTCAGGAAGGCCGGCGGCGGCGGGCCGATGTTCCAGGCCGCCTTCCTGGTGCGCATGCTGTTCTCCTGTC
This sequence comes from Thauera sp. K11, assembly GCF_002354895.1. Taxonomy (NCBI): domain Bacteria; kingdom Pseudomonadati; phylum Pseudomonadota; class Betaproteobacteria; order Rhodocyclales; family Zoogloeaceae; genus Thauera; species Thauera sinica. The sequence goes on along the minus strand of NZ_CP023439.1, from coordinate 2,640,111 downwards.
TGGTAGACGCCGATTACCTGGATACCGAAGCCTTCTATGACCGGGTTGCGCAACCCGGCGAACCGGGTAATCGCGGCGCACTGCGCGCGGTTGAAGTGCCGCGGCTGGAAGCATTGCGGGAACGCCTCGACGCCCACCTCGCCGCCTTTTCCGCGAACTCCGACGTCAATCGCGTCCGGGCGGACATCCTGGCGCACGTGCGCAGCGAGGCCGCGTGCGATCCCGGTCTGTTCTCGCTGACGGTGCCCACCGGCGGCGGCAAGACCCTGGCCTCGCTCGCGTTCGCGCTGGACCACGCGATACGCCATGGCCTGCGGCGGGTGATCTTCGTCATCCCCTTCACCAGCATCGTCGAGCAGAACGCTGCGGTGTTCCGCCGGGCGCTGGGCGAACTCGGGGAGGCTGCGGTGCTGGAACATCACAGCGCCTTCGTCCCGCCACCGTCGTCCCGCGACGATGCCGAGCGCTACCAGTCGCAGGAGAAGCTGAAGCTGGCGATGGAAAACTGGGATGCACCCGTCGTCGTCACCACCGCGGTGCAGTTCTTCGAAAGTCTGTTCGCCGCCCGGCCGTCACAGTGCCGCAAGCTGCACAACATCGCGGGCAGCGTGGTGATCCTGGATGAAGCCCAGACCCTGCCTTTGAAACTGCTGCGCCCGGCGGTTGCCGCCATCGACGAACTGGCGCGCAACTACCGCAGCAGCGTGGTGCTGTGCACCGCCACCCAGCCGGCGCTGCAGGCGCCCGAGTTTGCCGGCGGGCTGGAGCAGGTTCGCGAACTCGCGCCCGAACCGCCTACGCTGTTCCGCAAGCTGGAGCGGGTGCGGGTGAGGCATGTGGGCGAGCTGGACGACGAGGCACTGGTCGCGCACATGCGTTCGCACGAGCAGGTGTTGTGCATCGTGAATAACCGCCGCCATGCGCGTGCGGTGTTTCAGTCCATGGCGGACCTGCCCGGCGCACGCCACCTGACGACGCTGATGTGCGCCCGCCACCGCAGCGAAGTGCTGGCCCGAGTGCGGGCGGATCTGAAGCAGGGACGGCCGTGCCGGCTCGTCTCCACGAGTTTGATCGAGGCCGGGGTCGATGTGGATTTCCCCTTGGTGCTGCGCGCGGAGGCCGGGCTGGACTCCATCGCCCAGGCCGCCGGCCGCTGCAACCGGGAGGGGCGGCGGGATGCCGCGGCCAGCGAGGTATTGGTGTTCTCTACCGCCAATCCCGATTGGGCGCCGCCGCCTGAACTCAAGCAGTTCGCCCAGGCAGCGGCAACCGTGCTGCGCAGCCATGCGGACGATCCGCTGTCGCCCGCTGCGATTCAGGCTTACTTCCGCGAGTTGTACTGGCAGAAAGGCGGTGCGGCGCTGGATGGCGGCGATCTGCTGGGATTGCTACAGCGCAGCCGTCCCGACAGCCTGCCGATGGAAACGCTGGCGGCGAGCTTCCGCATGATCGAGTCGGTGCAGATGCCGGTGATCGTGCCTTTCGACGACGAGGCACGCGAGGCGCTGCGGGCACTGCGCTTCGCCGACAAGAGCGGCGGCCTCGCCCGCCGTCTGCAGCCCTATCTGGTGCAGTTACCGCGCCAGGGCTTCGAGGCGCTGCGCAAGTCGGGCGCCATCCAGCCGGTGGCGGCGGAGCGCTGGGGTGAGCAGTTCATGGAACTGGCGGTGATGGATCTGTACGACGAGCGCTTCGGGTTGAGCTGGGAAGATCCAGCGTTTCTGAGAGGTGAGTCGCTGATGTGGTAGCAGGAAAATTTCGACATTGAACAACCTAAAAAGCTAGGCTAAGTTGGGTTCACGATCATGACAGGGGTTATGTCGTGAAACAGCCAAAAGAGTCTGGCCCGGACCTGCATATCAAGTTTGAGCTGAGCTTTCGAGGACACCGACAGCCATTACTGCCGTGGTTGGTCATCGGCATTGCTTTGATCGGACTGATCGAGAGACTGGTGCGGATGTGGATTGAAACTTAGGTTGTTCAATGTGAGTAAGTGGGAAAAGTCACCCCTCTTTATGAGAGGTGACTAATCATAAGGGGAGGCGGGATGGCTTTTGGGGTAAGGGTCTTGGTCTGGGGCGAACGTGCTTGCTTCACACGACCGGAAATGAAGGTCGAGCGTGTGAGCTATGACGTCATCACGCCTTCGGCCGCGCGCGGCATCCTGGAGGCGATCCACTGGAAGCCGGCGATCCGCTGGCATATCGACCGCATCCATGTGCTGAAGCCGATCCGCTTCGAGTCCATCCGGCGCAACGAGGTCGGCGGCAAGCTGTCGCCGGCCAGCGTGGCGAAGGCGATGAAGGCGGGCAGCACGGCCGGCCTCGCCACCTATGTGGACGAGGACCGCCAGCAGCGCGCTGCCACCGTGCTGCGCGACGTGCGCTATCTGATCGAGGCCCATTTCGAACTCACCGGCCGTGCCGGTCCGGAGGATTCCGTCGGCAAGCACCTGGACATCTTCAATCGTCGTGCGCGCAAGGGACAGTGCTTCCATGCGCCCTGCCTGGGCGTGCGCGAGTTTCCCGCCAGCTTCGAACTGCTGGAGGACGGTGCGCCGGCGCCCTTGCCGGAGTCCGGCGTGGAGGCGGACAAGGATCTTGGCTGGATGCTGCACGACATCGATTTTTCCGATGGCATGACGCCGCGCTTCTTCCGCGCCCGCATGCAGGGCGGCGTCATCGAAGTGCCGCCGTGGCAGGTCGGGGAGGTGAAGGCATGATCCTGCAGGCGCTTGTGCGCAACTACCAGCGGTTGATCGAGCGGCGGGCCGAAGGCATCGCGCCCTATGGCTACAGCCCGGAGAAGATCAGCTACGAGATCGTGCTCGCCGCCGATGGCGCGGTGCTGGCGGTCAACGACATCCGCGACACCACCGGCAAGAAGCCGCAGCCGCGGGTGCTACAGGTTCCGCAGCCACCAAAGCGTGCGAGCAATATCGCCCCGTGCTTCCTATGGGACAAGACCAGCTACGTGCTCGGCGTCAGCGCTACCAGCAAGCGTACCGACAAGGAACATGAGGCTTTCAAGGAACTGCACGAAAACGCGCTGGCGAGTGAGAAGGACGAGGGCCTGAAAGCCTTGCTGGCCTTCCTGCAGCGCTGGTCGCCGGAGCAGTTCCAGGCGCCCCTGTTTTCCGCCGACATGCTGGACACCAACCTGGTATTCCGCCTGGGCGACGAGCATCGCCACCTTCACGAGCGCGAGGCCGCACAGGCCCTGCGCGCCCGTCTGCTGGGCAGTGGGGAGGAGGGCGCCGGGGCGGCTGCCGAGGCGATCTGCCTGGTGAGCGGCGAGTCCGCTGTCATCGCCCGGCTACACCAGGCCATTAGGGGGGTGAACGGCGCCCAGAGTTCGGGCGCCTCGCTGGTGTCCTTCAACCTCGACGCTTTCACCTCTTACTGCAAGAGCCAGGGCGACAATGCGCCGGTGTCGGAGCAGGCAGCCTTTGCCTACACCTCGGTGCTCAACTACCTGCTGCGGCGTAGCGCCGACAACCGCCAGCGCCTGCAGGTGGGCGACACCACGGTGGTGTTCTGGGCCGAGGCCGCCGGCAGTGAGGCGGATGCCCAGGCGGCGGAGAACTTCCTCGCCAGCCTGTTCGTTCCGCCGGACGACGACAGCGAGGCGGAACGTCTGCGCGTGGTGCTGGACGGCCTGGGCAAAGGCAGGCCGCTGGCCGAACTCGACCCCGGTCTTGCCCCCGGCACCCGCATGTACGTGCTCGGCCTGGCGCCGAACGCCTCGCGGCTGTCGGTGCGCTACTGGCAGGTGGACACGCTGGAGGTGTTCGCCAAACGGCTGGCACAGCACGCCCAGGACTTGCGCATCGAACCGCTGCCGTGGCGTGTCGAGCCCACCGCCTATAGCGTGGTGCGGGCGACTGTGCCCAACCGCGAGGGTGCGAAGCCGAAGGTTGACGACGCCTTCGACAACCTGGTCGGCGAAACCATGCGCGCCATCCTCAGCGGTGGTTTGTATCCGCGCAGCCTGCTCGCCAACACCGTGATGCGCATCCGCAGCGACGGCAATCTTTCCGGCATGCGTGCCGCGATCTGCAAGGGTGTTCTGGCGCGTGAGCGCCGCCTGGGCATCCGCACTTCCGATGAGGAGATCCCTGTGAGTCTGAACAAGCAATCCACCCAGCCCGGCTACCTGCTCGGGCGGCTGTTCGCGGTGCTGGAGTATGCGCAACGCAGCGCGCTGGGCGGGCAGGTGAACGCCACCATCCGCGACCGCTATTACGGCGCCGCATCGGCGACCCCGGCCGCCATTTTCCCGGTGCTGCTGCGCAACACGCAGAACCACCTCGGCAAGCTGCGCAAGGAGCGGCCCGGCCAGGCGGTGACGCTGGAGAAGGAAATCCGCGAGATCGTCGAAGGTCTGCCGGATCGTTTCCCGCGCAGCCTGAAGATCGAGGACCAGGGCCGTTTCGCCATCGGCTACTACCACCAGTCCCAAGCCCATTTCACCAAGCGCGACGCCGCCGGCGACGCGGCCGAACACACCGCAATCGAGACCGAAGGAGCCATCTGATGACGGCCATCGCCCATCGCTACGAATTCGTCTACCTGTTCGACGTCACCAACGGCAACCCCAACGGCGATCCGGATGCCGGCAACCTGCCGCGCCTGGACCCGGAAACCAACCGCGGCCTGGTGACCGACGTGGCCCTCAAGCGCAAGATCCGCAACTTCGTGACCCTGGACAAGGAAGGCGGCCCGGGCTACGCCATCTACATGCAGGAAAAGGCCATTCTCAACAACCAGCACAAGCGGGCCTACGATGCGCTGGAGATCAAGCCCGAGGACAAGAAGCTGCCCAAGGACGAGGCCAAGGCGCGGGAGATCACCGCGTGGATGTGCGCCAACTTCTTCGACGTGCGCACCTTCGGCGCGGTGATGACCACCGGCATCAACGCCGGCCAGGTGCGCGGCCCGGTGCAACTGGGCTTCGCCACCTCGGTCGAGCCGGTGCTGCCGCTGGAAATCTCCATCACCCGCATGGCGGTCACCACCGAGAAGGAGGCCGAGGCGCAGAGCGGCGACAACCGCACCATGGGGCGCAAGCACATCCTGCCCTACGGCCTGTATCGCGCGCATGGCTTCGTCTCCGCCAAGCTGGCCGAACGCAGCGGCTTTTCCGACGACGACCTGCGACTGCTGTGGCGTGCGCTCATCAACATGTTCGAGCATGACCGCTCCGCCGCGCGGGGCGAGATGGCGGCGCGCAAGCTGATCGTGTTCGAGCACGACAGCGCCATGGGCAACGCGCCGGCGCACGTGCTGTTCGACACCGTCGAGGTCGAGCGTGTGAAGTCGGAGGATGACGGCCCGGCGCGCAGCTTTGCCGACTATCGGGTACGCATCGACGCAGAAGCCCTGCCGCAGGGCGTGAGTGTGCGCGAGTACCTGTAAGGCGCAGCGGCGGAGAACGGGCGATGGAAGACGACCTCCTGCCGATCTCCGCTCTGCAGCACTATCTCTACTGCCCGCGCCAGTGCGCGCTGATCCACGTCGAGCGCCTGTGGGCGGAGAATCGCCAGACCGCCGAGGGCCGCCTGCTGCATGACCGCGCCGACACGCCGCAGATCGAGCGGCGCCACGGCGTGCGCACGATTACGGCGATGCCGCTGTCCAGCGTCGAACTGGGCATCTCCGGCGTGGCAGACGTCGTCGAGTTCCGTCAGGAAGAGGGGGTGGAGATTCCCTGTCCGGTGGAATACAAGCGCGGACGCCCCAAGGCGCACCGCGCCGATGAAGTCCAGTTGTGCGCGCAGGCGCTGTGCCTGGAGGTCATGTCCGGCTGCCGGGTGGAAGAGGGGGCTCTGTTCTACGGCCAGACGCGCCGGCGTCAGGCCGTCGCATTCGACGACGACCTGCGCCTGCTCACGCTCGACACGATACGCATCACGCGCGAGATGATCCGATCCGGCCGGACCCCGCTCGCAACCTACCGGGCGGAACGCTGCGACGCCTGTTCGCTCATCGACCTGTGCCAGCCGAAACTGCTCGGCAAGGGGCAGGACGTCGAGGCGTGGCTGCGCGGCCAGATCGCGGAGGAGCCCTGATCCATGCGGCGACAGCTCAATACCGTATACGTGACGACGGAAGGCGCATGGTTGCGCAAGGATGGCGCCAACCTCGTCATGGAAGTCGAGGGCGAAGTACGGGCGAGACTACCGGCGCACATGCTCGAAAGCCTGGTGTGCTTCGGGCGGGTGCTGGTGTCGCCGCCGTTGCTCGGCTACTGCGCGGAGCAGGGCATCAGCGTGTGCTATCTGAGCCCCAACGGCAGGTTTCTTGCCCGGGTCGAGGGGCCGGTATCCGGCAACGTGCTGTTGCGGCGGGAACAGTATCGTCGTACCGACGATCCTTCGCGTTGCGCGGCTATCGTGCGGAACGTGTTGATCGGCAAGGTGCACAATCAGCGGGCAGTGGTGTCGCGCGGACTGCGCGACTACGGCAGCGATTTACCCGACCCGGCACAGGCTGAACTCGCGCATACCGACAAGCGGCTCAAGCGGATTGCCGACCGCCTGCTTGCCGATGCCCCGATCGACGTGTTGCGCGGCCTGGAGGGCGAGGCTGCGCAGAGCTACTTTGGCGTGTTCGACCATCTCATCCGCGTGCCGGACGCCGACATGCGCTTTGGCGGGCGCAGCCGGCGCCCACCCGCCGATGCGGCCAACGCGCTGCTCTCCTTCCTCTACACGCTGCTCACGCATGACTGCCGCTCCGCCCTGGAAACGGTGGGCCTGGACCCGGCGGTGGGATTCCTGCATCGAGACCGCCCCGGCCGCCCGAGCCTTGCACTGGACATGGTCGAGGAGTTCCGTCCCGTACTCGCCGACCGCCTGGCACTGACGCTGATCAATCGCAAGCAGGTTTCGACGCGCGATTTCATGCGCATGGACAACGGCGCAGTGCTGCTGAAGGAAGAGTCACGCAAGACCGTGCTCACCGCCTATCAGGAGCGCAAACGCGAATCGCTGCGCCATGCCTTCCTCGACGAAAAGATCGAAATCGGCCTGTTTCCCGTCGTTCAGGCGCAATTGATGGCCCGCCATCTGCGCGGTGACCTCGACGCTTATCCCCCGTTTCTGTGGAAGTAGGGCAGGCCGATGATGGTTCTCGTCAGCTACGATGTGAGTACCCGTGACGCCGGCGGCGAGAAGCGCCTGCGCCGCTTGGCCAAAGCCTGCCGGGACTATGGCCAGCGGGTGCAGTACTCGGTCTTCGAGATCGAAGTCGACCTTGCGCAGTGGACCTTTCTCAAGAGCAGGCTGTGCGAACTGATCGATCCCGAGCACGATAGCCTGCGCTTCTACTATCTCGGCCGGAATTGGCAGAACAAGGTCGAGCATGTGGGTGCAAAGCCTGTCCTCGATCTGAATGGCCCCCTCATCCTCTGACTCATCTCTACGCGCGAACCCCAAGCAGCCGGGCAGACCACGGGAGGTTCGCAAAGGCCGCGGGGCCCCGTGAGCAGGCAGTTCCCCCCGCCTTTCCATGTCCCCTCTGGTTCCATTTGCAGGAGATTCCCCGCGGTTCGCGGGAATGCGGTATTTTCCTTTTTGTCTTCAATCGGTTGCGAGGACGACGTCGCGCCTTTCGTGGGCGCGTGGATTGAAACAACCTTATCGAGCACGGCAAGCTGCGATTTGGTCGTCGCGCCTTTCGTGGGCGCGTGGATTGAAACAGCGGAAGCGCAAGCAATTCACGCATGCCGATATGTCGCGCCTTTCGTGGGCGCGTGGATTGAAACACTGGAGTAACTACCATGAATGCCATCGCTACCCGTCGCGCCTTTCGTGGGCGCGTGGATTGAAACTGGCCGCCATTGACCCGCGCGGTGATGCGGTCGAAGTCGCGCCTTTCGTGGGCGCGTGGATTGAAACGAGCGCACGGGCGGCTACCGGGTGGCGGACCTGCGTCGCGCCTTTCGTGGGCGCGTGGATTGAAACGCGAGGCGCTCGTGCAGGTACAGCGACGTCAGTCCGGTCGCGCCTTTCGTGGGCGCGTGGATTGAAACGGGCGCTGCTACGCGCACGGCGGCATCCTGGTGGGTCGCGCCTTTCGTGGGCGCGTGGATTGAAACCGCCGGGGCGGTGCAAGCTGAAATCTTCAACTCTTGTCGCGCCTTTCGTGGGCGCGTGGATTGAAACTGGATGCGCGCCCCAGCCTGATCCTGCAGGCACTGGTCGCGCCTTTCGTGGGCGCGTGGATTGAAACAAGGAAGTCTGGTACTGGTCCGCCCAGCTCCACGAGTCGCGCCTTTCGTGGGCGCGTGGATTGAAACTGGCCACCATTGACCCGCGCGGTGATGCGGTCGAGTCGCGCCTTTCGTGGGCGCGTGGATTGAAACACCAGCATCGCGGTGTCGTTCTATCCGCCCGAGGAGTCGCGCCTTTCGTGGGCGCGTGGATTGAAACTTGAGTTCGGTGGTGACGCGGCTGGGGAAGTCGCGGTCGCGCCTTTCGTGGGCGCGTGGATTGAAACATTTTGGCCAATATGATTGGCGTTATCTGTTGCTCTGTCGCGCCTTTCGTGGGCGCGTGGATTGAAACTCCTGCGCGCCGGCGATCGTGCATGGGTGATCGAGTCGCGCCTTTCGTGGGCGCGTGGATTGAAACGCGCTCGACGGCGAGTGGATCGGGACCGACCTGCGTCGCGCCTTTCGTGGGCGCGTGGATTGAAACCTGTCCGCGAAGATCGAGTGGATCGTAGCTGCTCAGTCGCGCCTTTCGTGGGCGCGTGGATTGAAACAAGAAGGTCGCGAGTCGTTCGACCTAATCCTAATCGTCGCGCCTTTCGTGGGCGCGTGGATTGAAACGTCGGCAGGCGCGCCGGTGTCGCTGTCGTTCTATTGTCGCGCCTTTCGTGGGCGCGTGGATTGAAACTTTTATGCCCATACGCAGCAAGTCCAACGGCAACAGTCGCGCCTTTCGTGGGCGCGTGGATTGAAACTCGACATGGTGCATGGCGTTGGCCGATGTCGATCGTCGCGCCTTTCGTGGGCGCGTGGATTGAAACGCCGACCCGTCCGAGGCGCCAGCTATTGAAGTGGCGTCGCGCCTTTCGTGGGCGCGTGGATTGAAACCACAGCCGGACGTATGCGCGATCGAGCAGCGTGCGTCGCGCCTTTCGTGGGCGCGTGGATTGAAACTTCATGCTCGACGCCGGCGCGGTGGTGAGGCTCAGGTCGCGCCTTTCGTGGGCGCGTGGATTGAAACCCAAGCGCAGAGAAACATTTCGCGCTGCCACAAGTCGCGCCTTTCGTGGGCGCGTGGATTGAAACTTGACCACCGGCGCGACGGAGGTGTTGATGATGCGGTCGCGCCTTTCGTGGGCGCGTGGATTGAAACTGCCCCTGAAACTGCGCTATCATTTGGTCACTGGGGTCGCGCCTTTCGTGGGCGCGTGGATTGAAACAGTATCCCATTTGGTTGGCCGATTTAGGCCGTGAAGTCGCGCCTTTCGTGGGCGCGTGGATTGAAACCAACCACCGGCCCAGTCGCCATCGAAAAAGAGCCGGTCGCGCCTTTCGTGGGCGCGTGGATTGAAACGTTCTCATGATCACCTTCAAAACCCCCTCAACGTAACGTCGCGCCTTTCGTGGGCGCGTGGATTGAAACTATCTGCATTTGAAACACTTGCGCTCTGTTGGTGGTCGCGCCTTTCGTGGGCGCGTGGATTGAAACTCGCAAGCTTGGATGGGACACGTACCTGATTGCCCAGTCGCGCCTTTCGTGGGCGCGTGGATTGAAACCATCCGCGACCGCGTGCTGAACTGCCTCGGACGCGTCGCGCCTTTCGTGGGCGCGTGGATTGAAACCATCGACCACTAACAATCCGGACGGCTCGACGACGTCGCGCCTTTCGTGGGCGCGTGGATTGAAACTGGCGTCGCCGGTCGGCAGTTGGGAGGAATTGCGGGTCGCGCCTTTCGTGGGCGCGTGGATTGAAACCGTCAGTACTAGGCGTGCGCCCTCGCGTGCTGGGGTCGCGCCTTTCGTGGGCGCGTGGATTGAAACCCTTGATCGAACTCTTGCGCAAGCTGCCTCCGGGTCGCGCCTTTCGTGGGCGCGTGGATTGAAACTGATCGATTGGCTGACGCTCCGCCACCCCCTCGAGTCGCGCCTTTCGTGGGCGCGTGGATTGAAACCTTGGCTTTGTGCGCCTCGGCTTGCGCCGCCTGCGTCGCGCCTTTCGTGGGCGCGTGGATTGAAACTTGCTGCCACTCAAAAAAGCCAGGCCGCGCGACTAGTCGCGCCTTTCGTGGGCGCGTGGATTGAAACCAGCGCGGGTTAGAAGTTGCTGTCCTGTTTCAACGTCGCGCCTTTCGTGGGCGCGTGGATTGAAACTTGCGGTAATCGGTGCCGACGAGGGAACGGAAATTGTCGCGCCTTTCGTGGGCGCGTGGATTGAAACGCGCAGGACTGGTACTGGGGCAGCCAGCAGCTCGAGTCGCGCCTTTCGTGGGCGCGTGGATTGAAACCGATGAGCTGGCCAAGATCGAAGGCGACCTGGCGTGTCGCGCCTTTCGTGGGCGCGTGGATTGAAACGACTCGGGGCCAGGGTACAGATGCAGGGTGGCATCGTCGCGCCTTTCGTGGGCGCGTGGATTGAAACCAGCGGGGCGACAACCGGCAGGGCTACACGGTTATGGTCGCGCCTTTCGTGGGCGCGTGGATTGAAACCTCAGTCTTATCAATGCTACCGTCCGGATTCATTTGTCGCGCCTTTCGTGGGCGCGTGGATTGAAACGAAGTTCCACTGAGCAATCGGCAAGCCGACACCTGGTCGCGCCTTTCGTGGGCGCGTGGATTGAAACCCAGCGAGCACCGTGCATCCCCATTCAAGTTCCACGTCGCGCCTTTCGTGGGCGCGTGGATTGAAACACGCCAGCGAGTACCAAAGCCACGAATGTCGAAGGTCGCGCCTTTCGTGGGCGCGTGGATTGAAACTTGTGCCTGGTCGCTGCACATCAGCGACACGGCGCGTCGCGCCTTTCGTGGGCGCGTGGATTGAAACAAGCGTGGCGCCCATTTCGTCCGACACTGGCCCGATGTCGCGCCTTTCGTGGGCGCGTGGATTGAAACTCCTGCCTGCTACCGGAGGCGTCGGCGGTAGCGTGTCGCGCCTTTCGTGGGCGCGTGGATTGAAACGCACTACTGCGCCGGCTGCGCGCCCAGTCGCGGCACGTCGCGCCTTTCGTGGGCGCGTGGATTGAAACCGCGTCGCGGCGTTGCAGCGAGGGCGCCGATGAGGTCGCGCCTTTCGTGGGCGCGTGGATTGAAACGTACGCACGCCCAACACGAGACAGGCCCTCGCGATGTCGCGCCTTTCGTGGGCGCGTGGATTGAAACGAGGCGGATCTCGCGGAGGCCAAGGCATGAGACTCGTCGCGCCTTTCGTGGGCGCGTGGATTGAAACGCGTTCAACTGGCAGAAGCCGACCGAACTGGCCTCGTCGCGCCTTTCGTGGGCGCGTGGATTGAAACCCGGTACGCCGGTTGCGCGAGGACGACATGCCGCGTCGCGCCTTTCGTGGGCGCGTGGATTGAAACAAGCTCAGTGGTCGGGATGCCCGCGCAAGCGTTCGTCGCGCCTTTCGTGGGCGCGTGGATTGAAACGAGCACGCGATCCCCAGCCCTGTGACTGCGCGGTGTCGCGCCTTTCGTGGGCGCGTGGATTGAAACGGTTTGCCGGCGCCCGGCGATGTGATCACGCAGGAGTCACGCCTTTCGTGGGCGCGTGGATTGAAACCGCGAAGTCGGGCATGGCCTTGCGCCAGGTGTAGGGTCGCGCCTTTCGTGGGCGCGTGGATTGAAACATCACGAGGGCGGTCGACGCGCGTCCGCTTTCCGGTGGTCGCGCCTTTCGTGGGCGCGTGGATTGAAACAAGCGCTACCCACTCGCGATCGGCGCCGAGCGTATGTCGCGCCTCTCGTGGGCGCGTGGATTGAAACTACAAAAGCCAGATCGGTAGCATTTAGCTGCCTGAGTCGCGCCTCTCGTAGGCGCGTGGATTGAAACAACTGCTCCGACTGGGTCTTCCTGCTGCGCCAGAGTCGCGTCCTTCGCGGGCGCGCGGCTTGAAACAACGGCCTGCGTGACCAGATCCCGATGGCACACAGGCCGTTTTCCCTGCGAGACAGGCATCGAACAAAGCCAGTCCCCTACTGCCTCCCGGAAAGATCCAGGAGAGTGCCGAGAGGACGTCTCACAGTCTTACTGCAGGACGTCCCTTGCCGGAGCAGTTATGTATTGTCCTTGACCACCTGGCTCACGCCATTCGATTTGACCGAGGAGATGCCCGCGTCACGTGTGGACTCGGAGGCATACATCTGGCTGGTACCGATCACTTGGCTGTTTGCAGCCTTCAGATTGAAATAGAGCTTGCCGTTCGACGCCGACTTCTTCTCGTATCGGTCCTCCGACTGGCAGTTTGCCTGCACTGACGCTATGCCGTTCTCCGCGGAAGCCCTGGCTTTGTAAAGTTCACTTGTGAGTATCGTTTCTGCATTGCCGGCCTTGAGAATGAAACGAAACTGACCGTCTGTACTCTTGCTCAGCTCGAACCAGCCTGCCATTTTTATCTCCTTGCAACGAACGGATGGCGCTCAGCGCCGGTTGAAGAAACTGACACATGTGGTATGGATATCGGGAAATGGGGCTGCCGGTACCCGGACGCTGGTATCACGGCATCGGGCCACGTATTCTCCAGGGGCTTGCCCGCCGGAAGAAGGCTCGGTAGCGGGGGCAAAGCAGGTGCAGCGAATCGTACCCTGTGCCGCGACACTTCTTCCACCATTGGCTATCGGTTGCCAGTATGCGGCGCCTTCACATCGGGCGTGGCGAAGTGGGGCTGCCCGATGCGCTTGCAGTGAAGTGTCCAGGGGCGCATTCCTTGGGGTGGGAGAATCTGTAGACAGGGCGGGCTGAGGCCGCGTCGCCTCAAACCTCCCGCTGCAGTACCCCGATCGGCGGTGCCCAGTCGCCGCCGGGTTGTTTCTTGCGGGTGACTAGGGTGAGCTGTGCCGGTGCGAAGACGTTGGCGTTGTGGGTGACCGGGGTGGTGATCAGGTATTGCGCGCGGGTGGCGCGCAGGAAGGTGCCGACGCGGTCGATGTTGGCGACGTCCAGGTGCGCGAAGGGTTCGTCGATGAAGACGAAGCCGCCGGGGCGGGCGTCGTCCATCAGCAGGCCGATCAGCAGGATCAGCGACTTCATGACCTGCTGGCCGCCGGAGGCTTCGCCGTCGTTGAGGCCGACGGCGCCCTTGCGGTCGAAGTCGAAGCGCACTTCCAGGCCGGCCTGGGCCAGCGACAGGTCGTCGTTTTCCAGGTGCGGGGTGGGGCAGTCCACGCCGACGTTGGCGAGTTCGCCGAGCGCCTTCAGGTTCCTGGCGTACTGGCGCACGGTGACGCGCAGCTTGGCGATGTAGGCGGCGCGCGCGGCGTCGGTGTGGATGCGCGCGGTGGTGCAGTAGCCCTGGCGGTCGAGGTAGTCGCGTTCGCGCAGCGTCACGTCGGCGGCGAGCCGGTCGCGCACCACGAGCACCGCCGGGTCGGTGATCCACTCGCCTTCGCCGAGGTGGCGGCGCAGGCGCTCGGCCTGCAGGCGGGCGCCGCGCGCGTCGCCGTAGCGCTCGGCCAGCAGGGCGAGTTCGGAGGTGTCCAGCCAGTGCGCCGGCATGCCGCGCCGGCGGCGGCGCAGTTTCAGGATGCGCTCGGCCTGCGCGCGGCGGCGCGGGCCGTGCTCGCGCGCGATGTCGGCCAGGCGCAGGTCGATCGCCTTCTGTTCGCGCGCGCGGCGGTCGACCTCGATCTGGATGCCGCTCAGCTTCTCGCTCAGCGCGTCCAGCGCGCCGCGCGTCTCGGCGCGGTCGGCGATCGCCTCGGTGAGGGCTTTGCGTGCCTGCGGCAGTTCCGCCTCGGCGGCCGCGTAGCGTTCGGCGCTGGCCGCCAGCAGTTGCGCCGACTGCAGGCCGAGCATGCGCTGGCGCAGCGACGCGACCCGCGCGGCGGCTTCGTCCAGCTTTGGGCGCAGCGCTTGCAACTGTCTGTCGAGGCCGCCGATCTCGTCCTGCAGGGCGGCGATGCGCGACTGGCGGGCGAGTTCGCCGAAGTAGAATTCCTGCGGCCGGCCGAGGTGGCGGGCGCCGCGGCGCTCGCGGTGGTAGCCGTCGCGGGTGATCCATTCCTGCTCGCGCGGCAGGTCGCGAGCGGCGCCGGCGTCTTCGACGCGGCGGATGCGGTTGAGCAGGTCCGCGAGCCAGCGCGGCACCGGTGCGGAAAACTGCACCACCTCGGCCAGGCTCATCGGCCGCGGCGGCGGCGCGGGTTCGCGCTCGGGCACGATGAAGTGGCGGAAGCGCTCGCGCTCGCCCAGCGCCCAGGCGGCGTGGCGGTCTGCTTCGCGTTCGAGCAGGACCAGGTGGCGGTAGGTGCGCAGGATGGCTTCCAGCGCCGCCTGCCAGGCGGGGTCGGTGACCTCGACGATCTCGGCCAGGCTGCAGTGGGCGATGCCCTCGGCGCTCAGCTTGACGCGAAAGCGCGCGACTTCGGCATCGCCCGGCGGGCCGTTGCGGTTGCGTTCGGCGCGCAGCGTTTCGGTGCGTTCCTCGAAGGCGGCGACGAGTTCGCGTTCCTTGCCGCGCAGGCGGGCGAGGGCGGCGTCGGCTTCCTCGTGCTCCTTGTCCAGTGCGACGGCATCGGCGCCATGTTCGGCGGCGAGCTGGGCACGCAGCGCGTCGCGCTCGGCGAGCAGCTTTTCCAGGTCGCGCACGCGGTCGTGGGTCGCGAGGTGGCGCTGCTCGGCATCGCCGTCGTGCTGCTTCAGCCGCTTGCGCTCGGCGGCGGCGGCGTCCTGCTCGGCACGCACCTTGTCGAGCCGTGCGCGGGCTTCGCGCTGCTCGGCCTGTTTTTCGGTGCGCTCGCGGTCCAGCCGCAGTAGTTCGCCGCGCTCGGCGGCGATCTCGTGCGCGAGTTCGGCGGTTTCCAGCCGCGGCACGATTTCCGCTTCCAGCGCCTGCACTTCGTCGGCGAGTTGCTTCCATTCGAGGAAGCGGTTGGCCTCGGCCTTCTTTTCCTCGGCCTGCGTCTTCAGCCGGTCGAGATCGATGCCGAGTTCGCCCAGTTCGCGCTCGGCGTTCTTCTGTTCTTCGCGCGCGGCCTGGTAGTTGTCCAGCACCTCCTTGTCGCCGAAGACGTCGAACACCAGTTCGAGCAGCGCCTTGGGCGAGTATTCGCACAGCTTGTCGGTGTCGCCCTGTTCCAGCGCCAGCACCTTGGTGATGGCCGGCGTCAGCCCGCCCCAGGCGAGCCGGTTCTGGTAGTCGCGCAGGCCGATCCAGTCGCTGGTGGCCTCCAGCGCCTCGATGTCCTGGTTGCCGTCGACGATGGCGTAGTCGCGGATCCAGTCGCCGCCGGCCTTGCGGATGCGGCAGGCGAGCGTCACCTCGTCCGACAGGCAGGGGAAGAAGGGCCGCCTGCCGGTGCTGCCCGGCACGTTGGCGACGATGGCCCTGATCCACGCGAAGCTGCGGTCGGCGCGGCGCACGTAGCGGCGGAAGTCGCGCTTGCCGGAGCAGCGCAGCGCGAACAGCGTGCGCAGCGCGTCCAGCAGCGTGGTCTTGCCCGAGCCGTTGGGGCCGACGATGGTGATGATCTGGGCATCGAGCGGCAGCGAGAAGCGGCGCCAGAAGTCCCAATGGACGAGTTCTAGGGTCTTGATGTGGAACATCGGGTGCTCGGCTGGGCGTGTCGGGGCGGTTTCGGCACCGGAGCGGGCTCCGCATGCGCTGCGTCTGCGGCCCGGCTGCGGACAGCGGGGCAGGATGCGAGGCCGGGAGTGTACCGGCGGCTCCGGTCCGCGG
Organism: Thauera sp. K11; assembly: GCF_002354895.1. Lineage (NCBI taxonomy): Bacteria > Pseudomonadati > Pseudomonadota > Betaproteobacteria > Rhodocyclales > Zoogloeaceae > Thauera > Thauera sinica. The sequence continues at coordinate 2,624,227 of NZ_CP023439.1, read as the reverse complement.
CAAATGAGCGCCGCAGCACGGCCGCCGGGGCTTGCGCCGGAACGGCGCACGGCGCGAAATGAGCTGCATCAATGCCGTGCATGGCGGGCTCGGGAACACTGTGCGCCTGTGCATCGACGCCCGAGAGGCAGGACCATGGACTTTCCCGAATTCTTCTGCCGCGTGCCGCGCATCCGCGTGCGCGACCCGCTCGCCGAATTCCTCGGTGCCGCCGAGGGCGGCGTGCTTGAGTACGGCTACGAGGATGCCGTCAGGCTCGCAGGGCATTCCTGCCCCACGGTGGCTTCGGCCTATGTGCTGGCCTGCCGCTCGATGGCGCAGCTTTATCCCGGCGAACTGCCCGAGCGCGGCGGCGTCCGCGTCGATTTCGCCGGACCGCTGGAACACGGCGTGACCGGCGTGATCGCCAGCGTGCTGATGCTGGTCACCGGCGCGGCGCAGCAGGGCGGCTTCAAGGGCATCGGCGGGCATTTCGTGCGGCGCGGGCTGCAGCAGTTCGATGCCGAGATCCCGCTCACGCTGCGCCTGACGCGCATCGACACCGGCGCCGCGATCGATGCCGCGGGACCTGTCGCGCGTGCCGGCGGCAGCCGAGATGCCGGTGCTGATGGGGCGCTGCATCCGCAACGAGGCGGACGCCGGGGAGCGCCGCCTCTTCGGCCGGCTGTGGCAGCAGCGCGTGGAACGCATCCTGCTTGAGCATTGGGACGACGATGCGGTGTTCCACTTCCGCGTCCCCGCAACGAGCACGACGGACGCCTGACCCATGCACGCACACATCCTGCAGCACGTCGCCTTCGAGGGCCCCGGCAGCATCGCCGCCTGGCTGGAGATGGCGGGCTGCGACATCGGCTGCACCCGGTTCCACGACGGCGAGGCGCTGCCCGATCCGGCCACGGTCGACCTGCTGGTGGTGATGGGCGGGCCGATGAGCGTGAACGACGAAGCCGAATTCCCCTGGCTGGCCGAGGAGACGCGCTTCGTCGGCGACATCATCCGCCGCGGCAGGCCGGTGCTGGGCGTGTGCCTGGGCGCCCAGCTCATCGCCAGCGCGCTGGGCGCGCGGGTGTTCCCCAACCGCGAGCGCGAGATCGGCTGGTTTCCGGTGGAGGCGGTGGCGCACGGCGATCCGGCGCTGTTCGGCTTTCCGCCGTCGGTCGAGGTCTTCCACTGGCATGGCGAAACCTTCGACCTGCCGGACGGCGCGGTGCGCCTCGCGCGCAGTGCCGCCTGCGACAACCAGGCTTTCCAGTTCGGCAAGGCGGTGATCGGGCTGCAGTTCCATCTCGAGACCACGCCCGCCTCGGCGCAGCAGATCGTCGAGCACTGCCGCGCCGAGCTGCGGCCCGCGCCCCATGTCCAGTCCGAAGCCGAAATCCTGGCGGCGCCGATCGACAGGTACCTCGCGATCAACGACCTGATGGGCGAGGTGCTCGCCTTCCTGCGTGCCGCCGGCGGCCGGTGAGGCGGGCGCCGCGGCCCGGTCGAGCTTTCAGGCGGTGGCGTCTGTCTCGTCGTCGGGCAGGGGCTCGTCGGCGTCGGATGGGCCCGCGTCCGGCAGGCGATGCCCGGCGGCGGCGAGCACTTCGCCCAGCGTGCCGTGGATGATGCGGTCGGCCATCACCCGGTAGTCGAGCGCGACGTCGAGCAGCGGCCCCTCGCCGATGATGCCGCCGCGGCGCTCGATGAAGCCCAGCCGGGCGAGCTTGCCGAGCGCGATCGTCAGCTTCGTCTTGCCGCCCAGGCGCGGGCCGAAGTCGGCCACCAGCGAGGCTTCCTGCAGGCTGCCCGACACGCTGTCGCCGTGGGCCACCGGCTTGTCGCCGCCGAACATGTCGGCCTGGCCGTCGTCGGCCAGTTCGCGGCGGGTGACCTGGCGCTCGCGCTTGGGCAGCACGATCAGCGACCAGATCACCACCAGCAGCGCGATCTCGTCGCGCCCCAGGCCGAGGTTGCTGGCGGCGTATTCGCGGCCGGCGCCGAACACCGGCTCGGCCATCTCGGGTTGCAGCGCGACGCCGACGTGGGCGGCGTAGGGGTTGTCCAGCAACTGCATGCCGACTTCCGCCAGGCGGCGATCCAGTTCCAGGCGGAAGGCTTCGTCGACCAGCGCGCGGCGCACCATGCGGTCGCTGCGCGGCAGCCAGCGCTGCGCCAGCAGCCGCGCGGTGAGGGTCTTGATGTCGTGGTCCATGTGCGCTTGCTCAGGCGGGGAAGGGGGGGCGGGGCGCGACTTCGCCGGCGTTGATGGCGGCGATCTCGTCCTCGCCCACCGGGACCAGCCCGTCGCCGAACCGTACGTCCAGCGGCAGGCGCATGAAGGCGCCGATGGGGCCGTCGACCGGGCTGGCCGACTCGCCGTCGGCCAGCAGCGCGAGCAGCGACAGGCGGTAGCTGGCGTGGGCGAAACCGCCGCCGGCGACGACGTCGTGCAGCGGCCGCGCCGCGGGCAGGGCCTGGAGCCGGTGGGTGAAATGCTGCAGCAGCGCGAGATCCTCGGTCTGCAGCACCGCATCCGCCGGCGCGGTGTCGGGCGGCGGCAGCGCGGCGTCGGCTTCGGCGCGCAGGCGTGCGTCGCCGAGCGCCGTTTCGGCGCGGTCGAGCAGTTCGTGGCCACCGGCCAGCAGCGGCAGGTCGGGCACCATTGCGAGGGCATCCGCCGCCAGCGTGCCGATGGCGGCGGCGTCGAGCTTGCGCAGCCATGCCGCGACGTCCGACGACGAAATCCCCGAACCGCCCAGCGTGACCCGCTGCGCCTCGATCTTGTTCAGCGCGCGCTGGAACGCGGCATCGGCCCGCGCCAGCCGCGACTGCGCCAGGCCGATGCGCTGCGCGACGCGGGCGATGTCGAAATCGACCTCGGGATCGGCCAGCAGCTTGTCGAGGATATCGGTGCCGCGCGCCAGCCAGCGGCCGTTGGCCGACAGGCGGCGGCGCGCGTCGAGGATGCGGAATTCCGAGCCGGAGGCGATCGCCTCTTCGAAATGCCAGGTGAGGTCGTTGAGCTTGGACAGCAGATGGCCCAGCGACTCGGCCGTCACGCCGCCCACCGCCTGCAGGCCGGCGAGCTGGGCGGTGAGAAAGCCGAGTTCGGCATCTTCTTCCTCGCCGAAGCGCAGCAGCATCGCGATCGCCGCCACCGCGTTGCGGCCGATGTCCGACAGGTGGTACTGGCCGTCCTCGCCGATGGAGAGCAGCGCGTTGTCGCGCAGGCGCTTGAGCACCGTTTCCAGCTTCACCGCGTCGAGATAGGCGAAGCGGGCGCGCAGGGCCTCCGGCGACCAGCGCGGCGCCTCGGCCTCGCGCCCGATCTCGCGCAGTACCAGCAAGCGCATCAGCACCTCCGCCTCGGTGCCGCGGAACAGCGTGATGAAGGCGTCGAGCAGCGGGCGCGCGGCATTCAGCGCGGCCAGTTCGGGCACCTCGTCGGCATCGACGCCGGATGCGAGGAATTCGGTGTAGAGGGTGGCGTCGTCGTTCAAGAACAGCCTGCTTCGGAAAGGCGCGGTCTTGCCGGCCGGCCCGGATCGGTGCGAAGGACCTGTTCCCGGCCTGCGGTCGCGGGCGGAAATCGCGGTCGCGGGAGCGCATCGCAAAGGCAGGCATTATAGCCGCGCACCTTACCGATCCTTACAATCTTCAGCGCCGGGGACGTTGGGCCGAAGGGGGCCGAAGAGCGAGAATTTCAGCGGATTCCCGTGCCGGCCGCGTCCTTCGCCGGGGCCGCCGGCGGTCTTCCGGATGCCGGAGAAGATGCCATGAAAACCCCGTTCCCACGCCTGGCTTCCCTTGCCAGGTTCGCCTGCATCGCCACGCTCGCATCGGCCTGCATCCTGCCGGCCTACGCCGACCGGGGCGACTTCCGCGGACGCCCGGGCGACCGCCCGGCCGCGCGCCATTTCGACCACCGCGAATGGCGCGGCGGCCGCTGGGTCCATGGCGATCACGGCGGCCACCTGGGCTGGTGGTGGGTCGTCTCCGGAGCCTGGTACTTCTATCCGCGGCCGATCTATCCGTATCCGCCGGTGGTGATCCAGCAGCGCGTTCCGGAACCTGCGATCGTGCAGCCAGCGCCGCAGGCTTCGCCGCCGGTCTGGTACTACTGCCCCGGTTCCGATGCGTACTACCCCTATGTGCAGCGTTGCCCGGAGGGCTGGCGCACCGTGCCGGCCGTGCCGCCCGGGCTGCGTGAAGAATGAGCGGGAGCCCGACGATGAAGCGTCTCGACATCCGGCCGTACGTCCTCCTCCCGGCCCTGCTGCTCGCCGGCTGTGCCGCCGTCCCCAGCGGCCCGCGCGTGGCGGTGATGCCGGCGCCGGGCAAACCCTTCGACCTGTTCGTGGTGGAAGAACGGGAATGCCGCCGCTACGCGGAAGAATCCATCGGCCTGGCGCGCGGCGACCTCGAAGCCCGCAGCGCGGTGGGCAGCGCCGCGGTGGGGACTGCGGTCGGCGCGGCGGCCGGCGCGCTGGCGGGCGGAGAGCGCGGCGCCGCGACCGGCGCCGGGGTCGGCCTGCTGGCCGGGACGGCGAGCGGCACGTCGCAGGCGGCATATGCCGGCGCCGACGCCCAGCGCCGCTACGACATCGCGTACCAGCAGTGCATGTACGCCAAGGGCAACCAGATTCCCGGCTACGCCTCTCCCTACCGCTACCGCGAATCGGCCCCGGCGGAAACGCCGTACTACTACCCGCCGCCGCCGCCCCGGCGCTGAGGGTGCGCGGCAAAAAGGAAAGCGCCGCCAGGAAGGCGGCGCGATCGGTGGCCGGGCAGGCCGGCCCGCGGCGGAATCGGATGCCCTGCGTCAGATGTTTTGAGTCCGATGTCTTGAGTCAGATGTCCTGAGTCAGACGCCCTGCTTGAGGCTGGCGGCGATGAAGTCGTCGAGGTCGCCGTCCAGCACCGCCTGCGTGTTGCCCACTTCGTGGTTGGTGCGCAGGTCCTTGATGCGCGACTGGTCCAGCACGTAGCTGCGGATCTGGTGGCCCCAGCCGATGTCGCTCTTGCTGTCTTCGAGCTTCTGCTGCTCGGCCTGGCGCTTGCGCAGTTCGAGTTCGTACAGCCGCGCCTTGAGCATCGACATCGCCTCGGCCCTGTTCTTGTGCTGCGAACGGTCGTTCTGGCACTGCACCACGGTGTTGGTCGGCACGTGGGTGATGCGCACCGCCGAGTCGGTCTTGTTGATGTGCTGGCCGCCGGCGCCGGAGGCGCGGAAGGTGTCGATGCGCAGGTCGGCGGGGTTGATGTCGATCTCGATGGAGTCGTCCACCTCCGGGAACACGAACACCGAGGTGAAGCTGGTGTGGCGGCGCGCATTGGAGTCGAACGGGCTCTTGCGCACCAGGCGGTGGATGCCGGTTTCCGTTCGCAGGTAGCCGTAGGCGTATTCGCCGCTGACCTTGATCGTGCAGTTCTTCAGGCCGGCGACTTCGCCCTCGGTCTCTTCCAGCACTTCGACGCCGAAGCCTTTCTTCTCGCAGTAGCGCAGGTACATGCGTTCCAGCATGCCGGCCCAGTCCTGCGCTTCGGTGCCGCCGGCGCCGGCCTGGATCTCGATGAAGCAGTTGTTGGGGTCCATCGGATTGGCGAACATGCGGCGGAACTCGAGCTTTTCCACCTCGGCCTGCAGGCCGCCGAGGTCGCCTTCGACCGCCTCGAAGGTATCGTCGTCGCTCTCGGCCTCGGCCAGGTCGAAGAGATCCTTCAGGTCGCGCGCCTGGGTGTCGATCGTCTGCAGCGTCAGCACCACGTCCTCGAGCTGGCGCTTTTCCTTGCCCAGATCCTGCGCGCGTTCGGCGTCGTTCCAGACGGCCGGGTCTTCCAGGGCGCGGTTGACCTCTTCGAGCTTCGATGCTTTCACATCGTAGTCAAAGATACCTCCGTAGTTCGCGACCCCGGGCGGTGAGATCGGCGAGTCTTTCGGCGATGGCGTTGAGGCGTTCGGCGTCCATGGAACTGCTCCGGCTGAATCTGGGAAACCGCGCATTATACGCGGGGCGGGCAAACACCGCGCGGGCCGGTGGACGGCGCAGCCGGGGCGGACGAGCCTGTTTGCAGGCCGGCCTCGAAACGACCGCTTCTCCGTGGTTGGTATAGACCAGCCGGCCGCGGAGCGGTGCCCGATCTGCCGGGCTCGGGATGGCGACCGACGCCGCGCCGGACAGCCTGGCCGGACGGAACGGCCCTGCGCGGCGGCCTGGCACGGAAGGCGGGCGCCGGGCCGGCGGCGCCCGCCCGAAGGGCACGTCAGCCGAGGCGTGCGAGGACGTCGATGTCGGCCATCGCCATCACCGCGTTGCCACTGCCCGAGGACTGCGTGTATTGGCCGTACTGGCGCGCGGCGAGCCTTGTGCCGTTGGCGGCCATCGCGTGCACGGCGCCCAGCAGCGTCGCCAGCGGGCGGCCGCCCATCTCGGCGCCGACGAAGCGGGCGTAGTCGCCGAAGTCCGCGATCGCCTCTTCGACGCGGCCTTCCTTCAGCCGTCCGATGAAGCGTTCGTCGGCCGCGATCCGCTCCTGCAGCGGCCAGTTGGCGCGGCCGCGCACCAGCACGTGGCTCAGGGCCGAACTGGCGACGAGCACCGCGCGCCGGCCCAGGCGCCGGGCCGTTTCATGCACGGCGGCACCGGCCCGCAGGCATTCGTCGATGTCCGACATCAGCACCGACGGCAGCACGACCACCGGCACTTCCGCCTGCGGATCGAGGTACTGCATCGGCACGAAGGTGCCGTAGTCCCAGGCGAAGTGCTCGGACTCGTTGCGCACCGACGGTACCCCCGCGGCGCCGAAGGCTTCGACCAGGGCGCCGGCGAAGGCGGGGTCGCCCGCATGGTCGTAGGGGCTGCCCGGAATCAGTTGGGGCGCTTCGTCGGCGACGCAATGGCCCTTGTGCCTGGGCTGGCAGGTGACCGGCCAGTCGAAGGTCGCCACCCAGTGGCTGGAGACGACCACCCAAAGGTCGGGCCCGAGCGCGCGCAGCGCCTTGCCCAGTTCCAGTTCGGCATCCACCAGGTTCTGCTGGTAGTCGGGCGTGTTCCGGGACAGGCCCAGCGTCGGCACGTGGGCGGCAATCGCCGCCGCAATCAGTCCGCTCATGATCCGACCTCCCTTCAGGCGCTGGCCCTGGCCGCTTCGTCGTCGGCCTCGCGCTTGGCGATGTTGGCGATGATCTCGGCGCCGCGGTTGGCCGCGGACAGGCCGCGGAACAGGAAGGCCAGGCTCACCACCGCCTGCATTTCCTCCCAGCTCGCACCGGCGCGGCGCGCGGCGATGCCGTGCAGCGGCGCGGCGTCGTTGAGGTCCATCAGCAGCATGCCGAACAGCATCAGTTGCGCCGTCTTCACGTCGAAGCACTCCGGGTACATCGCGTGGGCGCGCATCTTTTCCTGCATTTCGAGCAGGGTGGGGTCGAGTGCGCCGGTGACGTTGATGCGGGCTTCGATGCGCGGCGGCACGAAGCCGATGAGTTCCTTGTAGATCGCAAAGCGTTCTTCCGCGCTCTGGTCCTGGTCGGCATAGGCGCCGATGCGTTCGCGGACGATGTCGACATTGACTCGGGGTGGCAGCATGGGGTTCTCCTGTTGGCGGATGCCCGGGCGGCGCATGGCCGTCCGGTGCGGAGGATGGGCGAAGGGTCGGGCGGCATGGCCCGCCGCGGCGGGCCGCGCCGTTCAGTGGGCGACGCCGACGCCGCGCGTCCCGAAGGCGGTCCCGGGCGTGCCGCCTGCTTGCGCGGGTTGATGGTCATGGTTCTTGCTCGGGGCGCACCGGGCGGCGGCGATTGTCATGCGGGACCTTCGAACGGCAGCCCGACGTAGTTCTCGGCCAGCGAGGCCGCGGCTGCGCGCGAACTCACCACGTAGTCGAGCTGGGCGCGGCGGAAGCGGCGGGTGATCGTGTCCTCGCCGTCGAAGTCGTGCAGCATGGTGGTCATGAACCACGAGAAGTGCTCGCCGCGCCAGATGCGCTTGAGCGCGCTGGCGCCGTAGCCGGCGAGCGCTTCCCGCGAGGCCCCGCGGTAGAAATCGGCGATCGCGCCGCTCAGCAGCACGACGTCGCCCGCCGCCAGGTTCAGGCCCTTGGCGCCGGTGGGCGGCACGATGTGGGCCGAGTCGCCGGCGAGAAACAGCCGCCCGTGCTGCATCGTTTCGCAGACGAAGCTGCGCATCGCGATGATGCCTTTCTGGAAGATGCGGCCTTCCTTCAGCTTCCAGCCATCGCTGCCAGCCGTGCGCGCATGGAATTCCGTCCAGATGCGATCGTCGGACCAGTTGTCCACGCTGTCGGCAGGGTCGCACTGGAAGTACATGCGTTGGACGGTCGGCGTGCGCGTGCTGACGAGCACGAAGCCGCGGTCGCTCTGGGCGTAGATCAGTTCCTCGCTGGAAGGCGGTGCCTCGCACAGGATGCCGAACCAGCCGCAGGGGTAGGTCTTCAGGTGCTCCCGGCGGACGGCGGCCGGGATCGCTTGGCGCGAGGGGCCGTGGAAACCGTCACAGCCGGCGATGAAGTCGCATTGGATCTCGTGCGCCTCGCCGTTCCTGGTGTAGCGGATCGACGGCCGTTCGCTGTCTACATCGTGCAGGCCGACATCGGCCACGCCGAACTCGATCGTCGTGCCGTTCCCCAACACGGCGGCGACCAGATCGGTGATGACCTCGTGCTGCGGATAGACCATGATCGACTTGCCGCCGGTGAGTTCGTGCAGGTCGATGCGATGGCGCTTGCCGCCGAAGGCGAGTTCGATGCCGTGGTGCTCGAAGCCCTCCCGCATCATGCGGTCGCCGACGCCGAGCTGCTTGAGCAGTTGCACGGTCGGGTATTCGAGCACGCCTGCCTTGATGGTTCCCTCGATGGCTTCGCGGGCCTGCTGCTCGAGGATGATGGAATCGATGCCCTGAAGGTGGAGCAGGTGCGAAAGCAGCAGGCCCGCCGGGCCTGCGCCGATGATGCCGACCTGGGTTTTGTGCGCCATTTTTCGTCTCCGCTGGAATGATGGGGTCTTGTCCTTGACCCGCGCGCCCTGTCTTGCGGGCGGGGGACGGAAACGAAGCTTACGGACACAATCAAAATCGATGAATGTAAGAATTAATGAGATTTATGGTAGTTTTCGAAAGCCGCTGCATCGCCTCGGCCGTGACGTGGCAAACCTTCCTCCCCGGCCGGGCCGGTTCCCGGAGTTGATGCCCGTGGATGACGCCTCCCGCATTCCCACCTACAAGCTGTTCGGCGAAACGGAACTCTGGCCGGCGCCCGAGCCGATGCACTACGAGACGATCGTCGAGCGCAGCTCGCTGTACGACTGGGAAATCACGCCGCACCGCCACGACAACCTGTTCCAGATCCTGTTCCTGGAGAGCGGCGGGGCGGGCATGACGCTGGAAACGCAAAGCGGCGCGCTGCCGACGCCGTGCATCGTGGCGATGCCGCCGCGGCGCGTGCATGGCTACTCGTTCTCGCCGGACGTGGTCGGCCACATCGTCACCATGCCGCAGTTCCTGCTGGGCGAACTGCTGGTGCCGTCGCCCGAACTGCACGGCGAACTCGGCAGCCCGCATCGACACCTGCTGGGCGACGAGGCGGCGTCGCTGGCGCTGCTGCGCCAACTGTTCCACCGGCTCAGGGAGGAATACACGGGCAGCCGGCCGGGCCGCGTCAGCGTGATGCTGGCGATCCTGACCCACGTGCTGGTCTGGCTCGCACGCGCGGGCGGCAGCGCGCGCCAGGACGTCGGGCAGGAGCGCTTCGCCCAGCGGCTGGACCGCTTCCACGAACTGATCGACCGCAATTTTCGCGAGCGGCGGCCGGTGAGCTTCTATGCCGGCCAACTCGGCGTGTCGACCGTGCAGCTCAATATCGCGTGCCGCCGCAAGACGGGGCGCAGCGCGCAGCAACTGATTCACGACCGCCTGCTGCTGGAGGCGCGCCGCCTGCTCGCCTATTCGGATCTCGATGTGGCCAGCATCAGCTATGCGCTCGGCTTCCGCGATCCGTCGTACTTCTCTCGCTTCTTCACAAAGGCGCAAGGCACTGCGCCATCGGCGTTCCGCCAGTTGCACGGCCGCGCGCGGGAGGGGTGAGCGCAGGCCGGGCCGGATCGCACCGGCCTGCGCTTCAGCGTCCCGTGCCGTTCGCCGGGCGGAGAGTCCCGTTCAGGAAAGGGCCGCTTCGAGTCCGGCCGTCCGTCCCTGGCGCTCGGCGCTCGGCGCGCGTCTCGTGGATCAGCCGGCATTCGCCTGCTTCGTCCACCGCTTCGAGGCGCACGGTGAATCCCCACAGCCGGGCGATGTGCTTCATGACCTCTTCGGTGGTGTCGCCCAGGGGGCGGCGCTGGTGCTGCTGGTGGCGCAGGGTGAGCGAGCGGTCGCCGCGCAGGTCGACGTTCCAGACCTGGATGTTGGGCTCGCGGTTGCCCAGGTTGTACTGCTCGGAGAGGATCTGGCGCACGCGCTGGAAGCCCGGATCGTCGTGGATGGCCGACACCTTGAGCTTGTCTTCGCGGTCGTCGTCGAGCACGGCGAAGAAGCGGAACTCGCGCATGACCCTGGGCGACAGGTACTGGGCGATGAAGCTCTCGTCCTTGAAGTTGCGCATGGCGAAATCGAAGGTCTCGCGCCAGTCGGAGCCGGCGATCTCGGGGAACCAGCGGCGGTCCTCGTCGTCGGGGTCCTCGCAGATGCGGCGGATGTCGCGCCACATGGCAAAGCCCAGCGCGTAGGGGTTGATGCCGCTGTACCAGCGGCTGTTGTAGGGGGGCTGGGCGACGACGTTGGTGTGCGACTGCAGGAACTCGAGCATGAAGCTGTCGGCCAGCAGCCCTTCGTCGTACAGGGTGTTGAGCAGGGTGTAATGCCAGAAGGTGGCCCAGCCTTCGTTCATGACCTGGGTCTGGCGCTGGGGGAAGAAGTACTGCGCGATCTTGCGCACGATGCGCACGACCTCGCGCTGCCAGGGCTCGAGCAGCGGGGCGTTCTTCTCGATGAAATAGAGCAGGTTTTCCTCCGGCTCGGCCGGAAAGCGCGGGTGCCGGGCGCGGGCGTCATCGCGCGTCTCGTGCGACGGCAGCGTGCGCCACAGGTCGTTGACCTGCGTCTGCAGGTAGTCCTCGCGCTCCTTCTGGCGCAGCTTCTCCTGCGCCACCGAGAGCTTGCCGGGGCGCTTGTAGCGGTCGACGCCCAGGTTCATCAGGGCGTGGCAGGAGTCGAGCAGCATCTCGACTTCTTCCTCGCCGTAGCGCTCCTCGCACTGGCTGATGTAGTTCCGCGCGAACACGAGGTAGTCGATGATGGCGTCGGCGTTGGTCCAGGTGCGGAACAGGTAGTTGCCCTTGAAGAAGCTGTTGTGGCCGTAGGCGGCGTGGGCGATCACCAGCCCCTGCATGGTCAGCGTGTTCTCTTCCATCAGGTAGGCGATGCAGGGGTCGGAGTTGATGACGATCTCGTAGGCCAGCCCCATCTGCCCGCGCCTGTAGCCTTTCTCGGTGGCGAGGAAGTGCTTGCCGAAGGACCAGTGGTGGTAGTTGACCGGCATGCCGACCGAGGCGTAGGCGTCCATCATCTGCTCGGCGGTGATGACCTCGATCTGCACCGGGTAGGTGTCCAGGCCGTAGTCCCTGGCTACGCGGGCGATCTCGCCGTGGTACTGCTCGATGCTGTCGAACGTCCATTCCGACGTGGCGGGCAGGGGCGCGGCTTTGCGGGCGGTTCGGGTTGCGCGTTTCATGACAGGCTCTTCTTGAACAGTTCACGGAACACCGGATAGATGTCGGCCGGCGACTGGATGCGCTGCATGGCGAAGTTGCTGCGCGAGGCGCGTACGGTCTCGTACTCCTGCCACAGGTTCTGCGCGTCTGCGTCGGTGATCTCGATGTAGGCGAAGTACTGGCAGGCGGGCAGGATGTCCTGCGCGAGCAGGTCGCGGCTGACCGCGCAATCGTTTTGCCAGTTGTCGCCGTCGGAAGCCTGGGCGCCGTAGATGTTCCACTGGCCGTTGGCGTAGCGCTCGCGGATGATGTCGCGCATCAGCACCAGCGCGCTGGAAACCACCGTGCCGCCCGATTCGCGCGAGTGGAAGAATTCGTCCTCGTCGGTCTCCTGGGCCACCGTGTGGTGGCGGATGAAGACGACCTCGATGTGCTCGTAGGTGCGCGTCAGAAAGAGGTGCAGCAGCATGAAGAAGCGCTTGGCAGTGGCCTTGCGGTTCTCATCCATCGAGCCGGAGACGTCCATCAGGCAGAACATCACCGCCTGGGTGGTCGGCTGCGGCACCCGGATGCGGTTGTTGTAGCGCAGGTCGAAGCTGTCGATGAAGGGGATGTTGTCGATCTTCGCGCGCACGCGGCCGATCTGGTCGCGCAGCGCGACGACCGCGGCGGCGTCCTCGCCATCTTCTTCCAGCGCGTCGTCGAGTTCGCGCTGCAGTTCGCGCAGCCGCGCGTTGTACGGTGAACCCAGCGCCAGGCGGCGGCCGAGCGCGCCGCGCAGGGAGCGCACGACGTTGATGTTGGTGGGCACCCCGTCCGAGGTGAAGCCGGCGCGCCGCGTCTTGAGATCGGTGATGCAGGCCAGTTGCGTGCGGATCAGCCGGGGCAGTTCCAGGTCCTCGAAGAAGAGGTCGAGGAACTCCTCGCGCGAGAGCTGGAACACGAAGGCATCCTCGTGTTCGCCCTCGTTGCCGGCCTCGCCCTGGCCGCCTCCGCCACCGTCGCCGCCGGACGGGCGCCGGATGAGGTCGCCGGCGGAGAACTGGTCGTTGCCGCTGAAGACCTGCTCCCAGATGCCGCCGCGGCCCTGGTGCAGGATGGGCTCGGACAGGTCGCGCGCGGGGATGCTGATCTTCTCGCCGTTGTCGAGGTCGCGGATCGAACGGCCATGGATCGCCTCCGACACCGCCTTGCGGATCTGCTGCTTGAAGCGGCGCATGAAGCGCTGGCGATTGACGGTGCTCTTGTGCTTGCTGTCGAAACGTCGATCGATGATGCGGGCCATGATGCCTCCTCGATGGTGTCGGGCCCGGACGGCCGCTCCGGTGGCCGGGCCCCGCCCGCGGCGCACGCCGGGTGCGCCGCGGTGCCGGCCGGTCGCCGCGCCTACGACGACTTGCGCACGCGCAGGTACCACTCGCACAGCAGGCGCACCTGCTTCTCGGTGTAGCCCTTCTCGATCATGCGGTTGACGAAGTCCTGGTGCTTCTTCTGCTCGTCGGCGCTGGCCTTGGCGTTGAAGCTGATGACCGGCAGGAGGTCCTCGGTGTTGGAGAACATCTTCTTCTCGATCACCGCGCGCAGCTTTTCGTAGGAGGTCCAGCTCGGGTTGCGGCCGTCGTGCTTGGCGCGCGCGCGCAGCACGAAGTTCACCACCTCGTTGCGGAAGTCCTTGGGGTTGCTGATGCCCGCCGGCTTCTCGATCTTCTCCAGCTCCTCGTTGAGCGCCGCGCGGTCGAGGATCTCGCCGGTGTTGGGGTCGCGGAATTCCTGGTCCTGGATCCAGAAGTCGGCGTAGGTGACGTAGCGGTCGAAGATGTTCTGGCCGTATTCGGAGTAGCTCTCGAGGTAGGCGGTCTGGATCTCCTTGCCGATGAACTCCGCGTAGCGCGGCGCCAGGTATTCCTTGATGCCGGCGATGTAGCGTTCCTCCGCCTCGGGCGGGAACTGCTCGGCCTCGATCTGCTGCTCGAGCACGTACATCAGGTGCACCGGGTTGGCGGCGACCTCGCGGTGGTCGAAGTTGAACACCTTGGACAGCACCTTGAAGGCGAAGCGGGTGGAAAGCCCGGTCATGCCCTCATCGACGCCGGCGTAGTCGCGGTACTCCTGGTAGCTCTTGGCCTTCGGGTCGGTGTCCTTCAGGTTCTCGCCGTCATAGACGCGCATCTTGGAGAAGATGCTGGAGTTCTCCGGTTCCTTCAGGCGCGAGAGGATGAAGAACTGCGCCATCATCTTCAGCGTGTCCGGGGCGCAGGGCGCTTCCGACAGCGAGCTGTGGGCGAGCAGCTTCTCGTAGATGCGGATCTCGTCCGACACGCGCAGGCAGTAGGGCACCTTGACGGTGTAGATGCGGTCGAGAAAGGCTTCGTTGTTCTTGTTGTTCTTGAACGCCGCCCACTCGGACTCGTTCGAGTGCGCCATCACGATGCCGTCGAACGGGATCGCGCCGAAGCCCTCGGTGCCCTTGTAGTTGCCCTCCTGCGTGGCGGTGAGCAGCGGGTGCAGCACCTTGATCGGCGCCTTGAACATCTCGACGAACTCGAGCAGCCCGCGGTTGGCCAGGCACAGCCCGCCCGAGTAGCTGTAGGCGTCGGGGTCGTCCTGCGAATACTGCTCGAGCTTGCGGATGTCGATCTTGCCCACCAGCGACGAGATGTCCTGGTTGTTCTCGTCGCCGGGCTCGGTCTTGGCCACCGCGGTCTGCCTGAGCACCGAGGGCGTGAGCTTGACCACGCGGAACCTCGTGATGTCGCCGCCGAACTCGTTCAGGCGCTTGACCGCCCACGGGCTCATGATGGTGTTGAGGTAGCGGCGCGGGATGCCGTAATCCTCCTCCAGGATGCGCCCGTCCTCGGCGACGTCGAACAGCCCCAGCGGCGACTCGCTCACCGGCGAGCCCTTGATCGCGTAGAAGGGCACCTTCTCGATCAGGCTCTTGAGCTTCTCGGCGAGCGAGGACTTGCCGCCGCCCACCGGCCCGAGCAGGTAGAGGATCTGCTTCTTCTCCTCCAGCCCCTGCGCGGCGTGGCGGAAGTAGGACACGATGTGCTCGATGACCTCTTCCATGCCGTAGAAGTCGCGGAAGGCGGGGTAGATCTTGAGCACCTTGTTGGAGAAGATGCGCGACAGCCGCGGGTCGAGCCGGGTGTCGACGAGTTCCGGTTCGCCGATCGCCATCAACATGCGTTCGGCGGCGGTGGCGTAGGCGGTGCGGTCGCTGCGGCAGAGTTCGAGGTAGTCCTGCAGCGACATTTCCTCTTCGCGCGCCGTTTCGTAGCGGGCCTGGTAGGCATTGAAGATGCTCATGGCAACGTCTCCTAGCATGGTGATGGGTCGAGCCCTGCTGTCGCGCAACCGCAGACCGGCGCCGGAAGCGGCCGGTGCCGAACTGCCGTTGCTTCGATGTCGACGAGGTCAAAGCATCAGCCGTGCCAGACTTGTTGCGGTGCACAAAGAGCGCGCGGGAATACGGCGGACGATCAGGGGATCGGCGCCGCCCCCGCGGCTGCGGTCAGGCGACGGGCATGGAGGGGGTGTTGCGGACCGCACAAATCCGATGCACGGTTTTGGGGCGTTGCACCAAAAGTGCACGGAAATCAACAGTGCGGAGGCGGCCGGGGCTCAGGCCGTTTCGAAATGCTCCAGCATCAACTGCACGCTGGCGACGCCGTTGTATTCGTTGACGCCCAGGCGATAGGCGGCACGGATCTGCGCGGCGGTGCCGTCGGCGTGGTTGAACCGGATGGCGTCGTAGCGGGTGCCGTTGCGCGACAGCTCGAGCTTCAGGTGACGCTCCTTCAGCAGGCGCTGGCGCTCGACGCGGAAGACGTCGTCGAACAACGGGGCGGGAAAGCCCTGGCCCCAGATCTCGCCGTCGAGCATGCGCACCGCGTCCAGCGCGAAGTAGCCCGATTCCAGGCTGCCGTCGGTATCGATGCGGCGTTCGCGGTCGGCGGGTTCCAGCAGTTCGCCGACCACGTCCTCGAACGCGGCCTTGAAGCGGGCGAGGTCGCTTTCCATGATCGTGAGCCCGGCCGCCATCGCGTGGCCGCCGAAACGCGCGATCAGCTCCGGATGGCGCTTGGTGACGAGATCCAGCGCATCGCGCAGGTGCAGGCCGGGAATCGAGCGGCCGGAGCCCTTCAGTTCGCCGTCGCCGGCACGTGCGAAGGCGACGGTCGGGCGGTGCAGGCGTTCCTTGATGCGGCCGGCGACGATGCCGATCACTCCCTGGTGCCAGTCGGGCTCGAACAGCGACACGGTGGCGGCGTTGCCGGCGTCGAAACCGGCCAGCCGCGCCAGGGCGTCTTCCTGCATGCCGGCTTCGATGGCGCGGCGTTCGCGGTTGAGCTTGTCGAGTTCCTGCGCGATGTTGAGCGCGCGGCCGGCGTCGTCGGTGATGAGGCATTCGATGCCCAGGCTCATGTCCGACAGGCGGCCGGCGGCGTTCAGGCGCGGGCCGATCATGAAGCCGAGGTCGGTGGCGCTGGCGCGCGCCGGGTCGCGGCCGGCCACCGCGAACAGCGCGCGGATGCCGGGCTGCAGGCGGCCGGCGCGCATGCGGGCGAGGCCCTGCGCGACCAGGATGCGGTTGTTGCGGTCGAGCTTCACCACGTCGGCCACGGTGCCCAGCGCGACGAGGTCGAGCAGGTCGGCGAGGTTGGGTTCCCTGCCGCCGGCGAAGGCACCGCGCTCGCGCAGTTCGGCGCGCAGCGCGAGCATGGTGTAGAACATCGCGCCGACGCCGGCCAGCGCCTTGCTCGGGAAGTCGCAGCCGGGCTGGTTGGGATTGACGATGACGTCGGCCTCGGGCAGCACGTCGCCCGGCAGGTGATGGTCGGTGACGATGGTGGCCATGCCGTGTGCGCGCGCGGCGGCAATGCCTTCGACGCTGGCGATGCCGTTGTCCACGGTGATCAGCACCTCGGGTTCGAGCCGGGCGGCGATCTCCACCATCGCCGGGGTCAGGCCGTAGCCCAGCGTGACGCGGTCGGGCACCAGGTAATGCACGTCGGCGCCGAAGGCGCGCAGCGCGCGCATGCCCACCGCGCAGGCGGTGGCGCCGTCGCAGTCGTAGTCGGCGACGATGACCATGCGCGCGCCAGCCTCGATGGCGTCGGCCAGCAGTGCGGCGGCTTCGTGCGTGCCGCGCAATGCTTCGGGCGGCAGCAGGTTCTTGAGGCCGGTGTCGAGTTCGTCGGCGCGGGCGATGCCGCGCGCGGCGTACAGGCGGGCGAGCAGCGGGTGGATGCCGGCATCGGCAAGGCTGGCGTAGGCGCGCTGCGGGACGGCGCGGGGCTGGATGCGGGTCATCGGTCGGAGTCCGGAGGGGGCGGCGGCGCGTCGGGCAGGGCCATCGGCGCGGGGGCGACGGACTGCAGCAGGGCCTCGAAGGCGTAAGGCTTGCGCCAGAACTTCCAGCGGTCCGCGCTGCGCAGCTCGAGGTCCAGCGTGCCGCGGTCGCTCGGGGCGAGCAGGCGCAGGCTGCCCATCCGGCCTTGCCTGATGGCTTCTGCGAGCGGTGCGAACCAGTCGCGTTCGAGCGCGGCGAGGCCGCGGCGCCAGGCGTCGAGGTCCAGTTGCTGGGCCGGCTTGCGCAGGGTGTCGAGCACGACCAGCGTGTCCTGCCGCAGGGCGGTGGAGATGTCCGGCGCGCCGGCCGGCACGCCCGCCGCGCGGGCGAGTCCCACGCAGAGCGGATCGTCGGTCTGCACCAGGGCGGCCCGGATCGCCGGCGTGCGGCCGGCATCGCCCGCGCCCCACAGCCATACGCTGTTGACCGCGCGCAGGCCGGCTTCCTCGCGTGCGCGGCTGCGCGCATGGTTGTGCAGCACGATCTGCGCTTCGTTCATCGTGCGCTGCCACGATCGGGCTTCCTCGCCCTCGGGCAGGAAGTGCTTGACCGGCCGGCCGACGACGTCGTCCAGCGGGTACAGGGTGGTGCGGGCCGGCTTGTCGAGGCGCAGGTACCAGCGCGTGGGCGTGCATACCTCGAAGCGGCCGATGTCGGTGAAGGTTTCGTTCAGCGCGGCGACGAGTTCGCCGGCTTCGGCGGCGTCGAGTTCGCCTTCGGGAAAGGTCTGCAGCAGCAGGTGCTCGCGTGCGAACGACAGGTTCACCGGATCGGCGCACAGCCAGTGGCTGCCGGGCGCGGGTGGCGATGCGCAGGGCTCGCCGAGGCGGCGCAGCAGGGCCGTCGGCATCGTCCCGGCTTCCAGCCCGAAGAGGCGGGCGAGCTGCCTGTCGTAGGGGTCGAAGCCGTGCACCTGCCGCCTGCCGCGGCCGAGCAGGGCGGCCAGCCCGTCGAGCGCCAGCCCGGAAGCCGGGCCGAGCAGCGTGGCGGTGGGCCACAACAGGCCGGGGATCAGAAGCTGGATCTGCATCGGAGCGAAAGCGTGAAAAGCGGCGCGAGTCTAGCACGCCGCGGCGAGTGCCATCGCTGGGTGCAAAGGCAGCCTCAGCGCTTGCGCAGGGCGAGCAGGATCAGGTCGTAGGTGGCCGGCAGCATACCGTCGGGCCGGCGGTGCGCCTCGTAGCGGCTTTCGAGCCGCCGCCAATGGGCGCGTGTCAGCGCGGGGCGCGGGCCGCCGCCGACGCTGTGCGCGCCGATGGCCTTGATGTCGCGCAGCAGGCGGCGCAGGTCGGGCGCAAGCGCATGGACGCGCGGCGCGGCGGCGGCGGCCTCGTCGAGGCCGGCCCTGGCGGCCTCTTCGCGCCAGCGTTCGAGCGGATGGAAGCGGATCACGTGCTCGGCGTCGTCCACCGCGGCGAAGGCTGCGCGCAGTTCGCACAGCGTGGCGGGGCCGAGCGTGGCGAGCCAGGCGACGCCGCCGGGACGCAGCACGCGGGCGATCTCGCCCAGGGCGAGGGCGGGGTCGCACCATTGCAGCGCCAGGCTGGACCAGACGGCGTCCATCGTCCCGCCGGCCAGCGGCAGGGCTTCGAGATCGCCGCAGACGAGGCCGGGGGCCGTTCCGCGGGTGGTCTTTTCCGGCCGGCCGCTGGCCAGCCGCGCAAGCATTGCGGGCGCGAAGTCGAGCGCGAACAGTTCCGCCTGCGGGCACAGCGAGGCGAGCAGCCCTAGCCCGTAGCCGGTGCCGCAGCCCGCGTCCAGCACGCGGCGCGGCGTGCCGCCGCAGGGCGCGGTGGCGGCGAAGCCGGCGAGCCGGTGGCAGATCTCGCGCTGCACCGCCGCGGCGCCGTCGTAGCTGGCCGCGGCGCGGTCGAAGGCGCTGCGCACCGCCTGCTTGTGCTGCCGTCTAGTCAAGGACGAACCGTCCGATGGCGGCGGCGCATTCCGCCGGCCGCGACACGAAGGGCGCATGCCCGCAGTCGGAAAAGCGCAGCAGTTGCGCGCGGGGCAGGCAACCGGCCAGCCACTGCGCAGCGCCGACTGGCATCAGCGCGTCGCCGTCGCCATGCAGCAGCAGCGCCGGCTGGCCGATGCGCGCGGCCGCCGGCCTGAGGTCGGCTGTGGTGAGCACCCGCAGGCCGTCCGCCAGCGCGCTGGTGTTCTCGGGGCCGGTATCGTCCAGCGCCTCCGCGAGCGCCGCGGAGACCGCGCGCCGGCGGCCGTCGCCGAGCGCCTGCAGGGCGGTGAAGCGCTGCATCGCGGCAGTCGGGTCGAGCCCGAAGCGCGTGACGAAATCCTGCGCGGCGGCCGCGTCCAGCCCGTGCGGCCAGGGGTCGGCGGCGCCGGCGGGCGGCGCCGATACGAAGCGCGGCGTGGCGCCGATCAGGATCAGCCGCGCAACCCGCTCGGGGTGGCGTGCGGCGAGATCGAGGGCGATCAGCCCGCCGAGCGACCAGCCGCACAGCACGGCGGTCCCGTCGGGCAATTGCGGCAGCAGCGCATCCGACCATGCATGGAGTTCCGGCGGCGCGGCGGGGGCACCGGCGTGGCCGGGCAGCGCGGGCGTCCGCAGATCCGGCATCGCCGGCAAGGCTTGCACCAAGGGTCGCCAGACGGCGGGGGTGAGGCCCCAGCCGTGCAGCAGGACCAGCGGCAGGCTCATCGGCCGTCTCCCGGCGACATCCGGGCACTGGGGGGAGCGAGGGCGGACGAGGGCATGGCGGAATCCTGCGGCAGGGCGGGAAATGTCGCGCAAAGCGGCCGGCGGTGTCAAACCGGGGCAGGCGCGGCGGCCGGCGGCCGCAGGCAAATTGCAGCGAACGGGCCTCTCGGGTCGATACAATGGCGCTCATCATGAAACAGTCCAGTTCTCCCGCCGGGTGGAGTGCGGCCGACGGCATCGTCGCGCGGGCCGCTTCCGGCCGCCGCACCGCTCCCTTCCTGCCCATGTCGCGTGCCGAGATGGACGCGCTGGGCTGGGATGCGTGCGACGTGATCCTCGTCACCGGCGATGCCTATATCGACCATCCGAGCTTCGGCATGGCGCTGGTCGGCCGCCTGCTGGAGGCGCACGGCTTTCGCGTCGGCATCATCAGCCAGCCGGACTGGCAGTCGGCCGAGCCCTTCCGTGCGCTGGGCAGGCCGCGGCTGTATTTCGGCATCACCGCCGGCAACATGGATTCGCTGGTCAACCGCTACACGTCGGACCGCAAGATCCGCTCCGACGACGCCTACACCCCCGACGCCGAGGCCGGCAGGCGCCCCGACCGCGCGGTGACGGTGTACGCGCAGCGTGCACGCGAGGCCCATCCCGACGCCAACATCGTGATCGGCAGCATCGAGGCCAGCCTGCGGCGCATCGCGCATTACGACTACTGGTCGGACAAGGTGCGGCGCTCGGTGCTGCCGGACTCCAAGGCCGACATCCTGCTGTTCGGCAACGCGGAACGGGCGCTGGTCGCGCTGACCTACCGCCTGGCGGCCGGCGAGCCGATCGGGCAGATCCGCGACCTGCGCGGCACCGCCTTCATGGTGAAGCCGGGCTGGATGCCGGGCGCGGAATGGGAGGAGATCGATTCGCTGGCGCTCGATCGGCCCGGGCGCATCGACCGGCATCCCGACCCGTACGCGATGGAGCCGGCGCCGGCGCGGCAGGCGCAGGACGGCGCGCAGCCGGTGCGCATCGTGCCCGCCGCCGAGCGGGTCGCCGCGCGCCGCGCACGCCGCGAGCACCAGGTCGTCCGCCTGCCGTCCTACGAGCAGGTGAGGGAAGACGAGGTGATGTATGCCCATGCGTCGCGCGTGTTCCATCTCGAGTCCAACCCCGGCAATGCGCGCGCCCTGGTGCAGCGCCACGGCGAGGGGCCGGGTGCGCGCGACGTATGGCTGAACCCGCCGCCGGTGCCGCTTTCCACGCCGGAGATGGATTTCGTCTACGGCCGGCCGTACGCGCGCGCGCCGCACCCGGGCTACGGCGATGCCCGCATCCCGGCCTGGGACATGATCAAGTTCTCGATCAACATCATGCGCGGCTGCTTCGGCGGCTGTACCTTCTGCTCGATCACCGAGCACGAGGGCCGCATCATCCAGAGCCGCTCGCACGCGTCGATCATCCGCGAGATCGAGGAGATCCGCGACAAGCAGTCCGACTTCAAGGGCCACATCACCGACCTCGGCGGGCCGACGGCGAACATGTACCGCATGGCCTGCAAGAGCAAGGCGATCGAGGAGAACTGCCGGCGGCTGTCGTGCGTGTATCCGGGCGTCTGCGAGAACCTGGACACCGACCATTCGTCGCTGGTCGAGCTTTATCGCAAGGCGAGGGCGGTACCGGGCGTGAAGCGCATCACCATCGGTTCCGGCCTGCGCTACGACCTCGCGGTGCGCTCGCCGGAGTACGTGAAGGAACTGGTCACCCATCACGTCAGCGGCCTGCTCAAGATCGCGCCCGAGCATACCGAGGACGGGCCGCTCTCCAAGATGATGAAACCGGGCATCGGTGCCTACGAGGCCTTTGCCGAGATGTTCGAGAAGTTCTCGAAGCAGGCGGGCAAGAAGCAGCATCTGGTGCCGTACTTCATCGCCGCGCATCCGGGCACGACCGACGAGGACATGCTGAATCTCGCGCTGTGGCTCAAGCGGCACGATTTCCGCCTCGATCAGGTGCAGACTTTCCTGCCGACGCCGATGGCGATCGCCACGACGATGTACCACACGCGCAAGAACCCGCTGAAGAAGGTGTCGGCGGATTCGGAAGCGGTGGAGACTGCGCGCGCGGGCCGCATCCGCAAGCTGCACAAGGCTTTCCTGCGCTGGCACGACCCGGAGAACTGGCCGCTGCTGCGCGAGGCGCTGAAGCAGATGGGCCGCGCAGACCTGATCGGCAACGGCCCGCGCTGCCTGGTGCCGCGCCAGCAGCCCGGCGCCGCTATGCCGGGGCCGGCACGGCGAACACGCGATTCCGGCCCGCCTGCTTCGCCTGGTACATCGCCGCATCGGCGCGCGACAGGGCGCCCTGCATCGCCTCGCCCGAAGTCCAGGGTGTGACGCCGGCGCTGAAGGTGATGACGACCTTGTCGTTGTTCGCCATGAAGAATTCGCGCGTGAGTTCGCGCTGCAGGCGCACGAGGGCCAGGTTCGCCTGATCGATGTCGGTATCGGGGAACAGGATGACGAATTCCTCTCCCCCCTGGCGTGCGAGCGTGTCCTGCGGGCGCAGGTATCTGCGCACAGTGCTGGCCAGCATGACCAGCGCCTCGTCGCCGGACTGGTGTCCGTAGTTGTCGTTCAGGCGCTTGAAATTGTCGATGTCCAGCAGGGCGACCGACAACGGCGCGCGGCGGCGGTCGGCCCGGGCGCGTTCCTTCTGGCCCATTTCTTCCAGGCCGCGGCGGTTCAGTGCGCCGGTGAGCTGATCGTGCCGCATCAGGCGGCTGGCTTCATCCAGTTCCTGTTGCAACTGGGTGATGCGCAGTTCGGCGCTGCGGGCGTGCTCGCGTGCCGCGGTGAGTTCATCGCGCGACTGTCTCGCCTGTTCCTGAATGGCGCGCGTCTCATGCATGACCTCGCCCAGCAGCGGCCCGATGGCGTTGATGTCCCGGGTTTCGGCGATACGCTGCGCGAAGCCGCCGATGCGGTCATGGTAGCTGCCGGTGCTCTCGGCGAAGTGCGCGAGCTGGTCCACGAAGCCCGCCAGCATCTCGCGCAGGTAGCGTTGTGCTTCGATCAGGTCCTGCTTGAGCCGGCCCTGCTTGTAGATGAGCCCTTTCAACTGCTGCTCCGCGGCGTCGAGGGTGCGCGGAGTGGGCGGCGCGTCGACGATCTCGCGCAGCATTTCGATCTGGCCGCTCAACCAACTGTCGTCGATCACCAGTTCATCGATGTTGCGCAGCAGCAGACGAAGCAGGTCGAGCAGGCCGGTGCGAATCTCCGCGTCGTCGGCGGCAGCGTTCTCCAGACGTTCTGCGTAGCGGCGCAGCGGGCGCTTGAGGGCGGACAGTGCATCGGCATCGCTCGCCTGCTTCACCGCCACCGCCAGCCGGACGGCCTCGTCGGCGAGGTCGGGATGGCTGCCGAGAAAGGCCGGAATCACGTCCTCGAAGGCGAGCGAGAGCAGCATCCGCAGACTGTCGACGAGTTCGCCCGCGGCCGGGGCCGCGGACAGCCGCGCGCCGATCACGGTGCGCAGGGACGATGGCGGAGCAGCCGTCGACCCGCTTGCGGCCTGAGCGGAGAGGGGCTCCATCCCGGCATCGATGGCGAGGGGCAGGTCGCCGTCGGCGGGCGCCTGCGTCCAGCTCTTGACGAGTCCCTGGAGCCGGGGGAACAGCGCGGCCGGATCGCTCGCGTTCAGCACGCGATCCAGCGCCTCGCGCTTGCGCGCGGTCGTCCAGCCGGCCTGGCGGGCTTCCCACTGCCGCACGAGGGTGGCGATGAGATCGTTCCAGGGGAGCGTCTCGGCGCCCTGCAGGCTGCTAAGGTAGCGCTCGAGCGCTTCATTGCCGGCACGCGGATCGCCTGCCGCCATGGCCTGGTCCAGATTGCGCCCCAGCCGCTGGCGTTCGGCCGTGTCCCGCGGCAGGCGGCGTACGAGCTGGCGCACGAACTGCTCGGGAAATGCATCCTCGCCCGCCTGGGTGCCGGCGATCTCGTGATACAGCCGCTTGTAGTTGTCGGGCGTCGGGGCGACTCGGCGCATGGCGAGCTGGCGCAGGGTTTCGCGGGCGATCTCCGTGGGATTGCTGAGGGTGGCCATGCTGTCCGCTTGTGTGGTTGGGGCGCTGGATGAACGCCGATACAAGCGCCGGATTATAGTTTTGGCGCGGCCGCCGATGATGCGATTTCCCCACGATGGGTACAGGAATTTCCGGCTTGCGCAGGCTGCTTGAGGATGGCCCGGGGAGGGTAGAATGGCGGCCGATCCGTTTGAGTGAAGCACGCCTGCCCGATTGCGCGCGCATCGGGCCTTTTCCAGAGATGAATACCGAAACCACAACCGACCAGGCGGCCGAGGCCGCTCCGCAAGCCAAGCGCCTCGAGCCGCGCGCCATCCTGCAGCGCCTGGAGGCGTCGTCGCCGACTTTTCGTGACTGCAGGCCGCTCGCGCTGCGCATCGACAAGAGCATCGCCGAGCGCTTTCCGGAGTTCGACCGCAAGAGCCTGCGCAATGCGCTGCACATGTTCACGGCTTCGACGCGCTATCTGAAATCGGTGGAGCGTTCGAAGGAGCGATTCGATCTCGACGGCAACGTGGCGGGCGAAGTGACCGACGAACAGCGCGCCCATGCCGCAGCCACGCTGAAGGAGCGGTTTGCGTCCGTCGCCCGCAAACAGCGCGAGAAACGAGAAGCCGAGGAGGCCGAGCGCCGCCACACCGAAAAGCTCAAGCAACTGGTGGACAAGTTCGGCCGCCACGGCTGAGCCCGCGGATCAGCGCGGGCGGTCGCTGCGTTCCGCGTCGGAACGCAGCAGCCACACGGCCGTGGCGGCGGTGATGACCACCACCATCGCACCGCCGCTGTGCCCCACGCCGATCAGCAGGCCGGCCAGAAGGCCAAGGCCCATCAGTACGCGATTGATCTTCGGTTCCACGGTGTCGTCTCCTTGAATGGCGCTGCTGCCAATGACTGTTTAAATATACAGTAATTGACGGCAAGGTCAAGGCGAGCGCCCGTGGCATTGCCTTGCGCTATAATCCGCGCTCGCCGCCGGCATAGCTCAGTTGGTAGAGCAGCGCACTTGTAATGCGAAGGTCGGGGGTTCGACTCCTCTTGCCGGCACCAAGAACACATGCGGAACCGGTGCTCCAATGAAAAAGGCCAGTTTCCGCACTGGCCTTTTTCATTGGAGGGGCGGGCCGCGAACCGCCCGGACGGCGGGTCCGGCCTAGCAGGCCGGCCGGGCGGAGTGATCGGAGCGGGTACGCCAGGCGTCGAAGTCTTCCCGCTCGACGTAGGTTTCGAGCCGGTTGAGGTTGCCCGGCAGTTGCCGGCCCTCCCATTGCTCGGTCGCCCAGCGCTTGATGTTGGCATGCAGTTCGCCGCGCTGGATGGCGTTGGCCAGCAGGACTTCGGCATCGTGCTCGGAGAGGGCGCCGCCCGCCATCAGCCGGGCGGCTTCGAGCAGGCTCAGGGTGTTCGGTCCAGCCTCGTGCTTGATCATGTCCGTCTCCCTGCTTGTTCGATGTCGTTCGACGAGGACGGCAAGGCGGCATGCGCGCGTCTTGCGGTTCAGCGCTTCAGATCAGCTTCAGCCCGGGTGGCAGCGATTCGCCGAAGCTGCGGCCCTGGTCGGCAGCGTCGAGCTGGGCGCTTTCGCACATCATGGTAATCCAGCTTTGGGGGGCACGGACGGCTGCCAGCCGGCGCGCGATTTCCTCCCGCGCGGCCGGCGGCAGATCGCGCGTGCGGTCGCCGGTCATGCGTGCCACCTGGGCGGCGGCAAAGGCGGCGGGTTCGACGGATTTCCAGTCGAGCGCGAGGATCGCCGCCAGCCATTCGGCGGCGATGTCCGGCGGCACGACGTTGTGCGCACTGCCGTACAAGGGCGCGCGCGCGCCGACGCGGCCGACCGCCCACCAAGTGTGGGCCTTCTCGGACGGATGCCGCAGGCGCTCGAGTAGCCACTTGCCGACTTCGATCCGGTGCATCACCGGCACCCGTTCCAGCGACGCGGCCAGCCGCACCATGTCGTCGTAGCTGCCCTGCACCGGGTCGCGGGCATGCCTGCCGCTGCCGGCATGTTCGAGGTGGCCGGCCAGTACCTCCAGCACTTGCAGTTGCGCGGCTTCGGCCAGGCCGCCGGCGCAGCGGCGCCACAGGGTCCACCATTCGCACCAGTTGCGCGCCTCGTTGGCGTACTGGATGCCCTGCGGAAACAGCGCCCACAACTGCCCGATGCGCCAGTCGTCGAGCGCGGCGCCGAGTCCGGGGCGCAGGCAGTAGCCGGTGAGATTCAGCCAGATGCGCTCGTGCTCTGCCGAACGCCGGCGCCGGCGGGCGCGCTCGAGCAGGGTGTCGAAAAGGGTACGGAGCAGAGCGAGATCCCAGTCCTCGCGGCGGCCGAGCAGGCGTTCCAGGCGGGCGCGCAACTGGCGCACGTCCTTCGGATCGACATCCTGCGACTGCGCGCCAAAGGCCCGGTCGATCAGGCCCAGGGCGTCGTGCAGGCGAGGATGGGGCACGGTGGCCGCAGCGACGCCGTCGTCGGCATCGGCCTCGTTGCGCAACTGGAAGGCGAGCTGCCAGCGGCGGCTCGCGTCGTCGATGCCGACGCAGTGCATTTCCAGCGTGCCGACCTCGGTCAGCATCGTAACCAGCCGCACCGCGACTTCTTCGCGGCGACCTTCGGCGGTGGCAGGCAGGCGGGCGGCGAGTGCCGGCAGGCGGACGAAATCGTCGTCTGCCAGGTCGACGAGGTCGCCGGCCTGGCGCGGCGTGTCGCTGCTGGACGATACGAGGTGGAAGTGCACCGCCTGCCCCAGCCGCAGTGCGAAGCTGCGCCCGGGCAATTCCACCTCGCAGCCGTATTCGGTGCCGCGCGGCAGCACGCAGAGGGTACTGGCGCCGCCGCGCTCGTCCTCGAGCACGAGGAAATGGCTGCGTGCCGAGCCGCCGCCGATGCCGGGGCCGAGGTTGGTGCGGCCCGCACGTACGAGGGCGAAGGCGACGGCGCCGCGCGCCACCGCGACATCCGGGTCGTCGTCGTGCAGCACGCGGAGCGCTGCGCCGCGCCATCGAGCGAGCAGGTGCTCGATACGCGCGGACAGCGCACCGGCGCGGAACACGCCGCCGTTGAGCAGCAAGGTGTCGGGGACGGGCAGCGCGCCTTCCGCCGGTGCGGCATCGCTCAGCGCGGTGCGCGCGGCGGTGGCGTGCCGGTGCAGGAAGGCGGCGAGGTGGCGGGTGATCGCGGGGTCGGCCGGGTACGGCAGGCCGAACTCGACGATGCCTGCGCGCCGGCGCTGCGGCAGGTCGTCCGGGCCGGCCAGGGGCAGGAAGCCGTCGACGACCAGGCGCGCCACTTCGTCGCGGCCGAGCTCCACCGAGCGCGCCGCACCCACCAGCCGGGCGCCGGCGCCGAGCAGCGTCACCGTCGCGCGCTCCGGCGCATCGGCGTCCAGCAACCGTTCCTTCGCCACCCGGCAGCGCTGCACGAGCTGGGAGAAGCGGGCTGCGGACAGGCGCTCGCCGCCGTCGGTCAAGCGCCGTTCGGCGAGATGGGCCAGCGCCAGGTCCATGTTGTCGCCGCCCAGCATCAGGTGGTCGCCAACGCCGATGCGGGTCAGGCGCGGCGCTCCGCCGTCGCGGGCGGGTTCGACCTGGATCAGCGTGAGGTCGGTCGTGCCGCCGCCCACGTCGCAGACCAGCACCAGCCGCGATTGCGCAAGTTCGGAGGCGAGACCGTGGCGATGGCGGAACAGCCAGTCGTGGAAGGCCGCCTGCGGTTCTTCCAGCAGGCGCAGCGCGGGCAGGCCCGCCAGCCGGGCGGCTTCCACCGTGAGCGCGCGGGCGCCCTCGTCGAACGAGGCCGGCACGGTGAGCACCACGTCCTGCCGCTCCAGCGGCGCATCGGGGTGGCGTGCGTTCCAGGCTGCGCGCACGTGGGCGAGGTAGCTCGCGCTGGCCACCACCGGCGATACCTTGGGGACGTCCTCGCCTGCGCCCCAGGGCAGGATGGGCGCGCTGCGGTCCACGCCCGCGTGCGACAGCCAGCTCTTGGCGCTGGCCACGGCGCGGCCGGGCACCTGGGCGCCGAGTTCGCGGGCGAAGCTGCCGACGACGGCCCGAACCGGGTCGAAGCCGGTCTCGTGCCGCCAGGGCAGCGCCAGCTCCGCGTCGTCGAGTTCTCCGGCGGCCGGGTGATACCGCACCGAGGGCAGCAGCGTGCGTGCCGCCACTTCGCCGCGGCCTGCGAGCTGCTCGATCGGCAGCAACCGGATGCGATCGTCGCCTTCGGCCGCGAAGGCGACCACGGTGTTGCTGGTGCCGAGGTCGATGCCGACGGTGTAGCGCGTCACGTCGGGAGGGTCAGCCCCGTTCGCCGGCGTCGCCGCGCACGTCGAACTGCACCTTCCAGCGCTCGCCGCCGTCCGGCGGCAGGGCTTCGAGTTCGAGCGTGCCGGTTTCGGTCACGCGGGCGTGCAGGCGCACGCGCACGATGTCGCCGGGCGTGCGGCCCTCGGCCGGCAGGGTGAGTTCGATTTCCTCGAGTTCCTGAAGCTCGTCCGGGGTCCAGAAGTCGAGCAGGGCGCCGACCTGGTCCTGGCGCCTCACCGAAGAGCCGAAGAAGCGAAAGCGTACCGGTTCGCCGACGACGAGGCCGAACTCGCGCTCGGACAGTGCAGCCTCGGTGCCTTCTTCCATGCCAAAAGGGGCGAGGCACAGGGCTTCGAGGGGCGGCTCCATGCCCGGGATCGCCGGCATCGAGGACTCCACCTCCACGTAATAGGCGCGCGCGGTGCCGCCGCGGATGCGCACCCCGCGTCCGCGCCGCACATAGCCGTAGTAGGCCGCGCCGCGTGCCACCGCGAGGTCGAGATCCGCACCGCCGAGCAGGCGGGCGGGTGCGGCGCCGTCCGCCGCCAGCCAGCCGTTGAGCACGTCCAGCACGCGATCGGCGATCAGGCCCGACTTCAGCACGCCGCCGTTGAGCAGGACCGCGGTCGGATGCAGGAAGCCGCCCTCGCCGGAGCGGCCGGCAAAGCCTTCGAGTTCAGCCGTGGCGCCGAGCTGGCGGGTCAGGAAGGCGGCGAGATGACGGGTGATCGCCGCATCCTGCGCATAGGGCAGGCCGAGCTGGGTCAGCGCGCCGCGTGCGCGGCTGATCGGCGGGTCGCCGACCGCCACCTGCGGGAAGAAGCCGTCGAGCAGGCTGGCGGTGAGTTCTTCGCGCGTGACTTCGGTGCGGATGGAGCCGCCGATCAGCTTCGAGCCGCGGCTGGGCACGACCACCGGCACGCTGCCGATGTCCGCGTCGCCGAGCAGCGCTTCCTTGGCGCCGCGGCAGGCATGGGCCAGCGCGCGCGTCTGCCACGGATCGAGCCGCGTGCCCTGTGCCGCGAGCTTGCGCGTGACACCGTAGGCGAGCGCCAGATCCATGTTGTCGCCGCCCAGCAGGATGTGATCGCCGACGGCGACGCGGTGCAGCTCCAGGTTGCCGTCGCGCTCGAGCACCGCGATCAGCGACAGGTCGGTGGTGCCGCCGCCGATGTCGACCACCAAGATCAGGTCGCCGGGCTTCACTTCCTTGCGCCAGTCGCTGCCGCTGCGCTGGATCCAGCTGTACAGGGCGGCCTGCGGTTCTTCGAGCAGGGTCGTCGGCGGATAGCCCGCGGCTCGCGCGGCTTCGGCGGTGAGTTCGCGTGCGGCGGGGTCGAAGGAAGCCGGAATGGTGACGGTGACGTCCTGCCCGTCGAAAGGCGCATCCGGATGTGCGGCATTCCAGGCGTCGCGCAGGTGGGACAGGTAGAGGATCGAGGCGTCCAGCGGCGAGATGCGCGCGACCTCGGCCGGCGCTTCGGCCGGCAGGATGGCGGCGCGGCGGTCCACGCCCGGGTGGCACAGCCAGCTCTTTGCACTGGCCACCAGGCGGATGGGCGTCGCCGCCCCGCGCGCGCGGGCGAACTCGCCGACGGCGTAGTCCTGGGATGCGGTCCACGGCAGATGCAGGTCGCCCTCGGCCAGTTCGTCGGTGTGCGGCAGGTAGAGGAAGGACGGCAGCAGCGAAAGCGCCTCGACCGCGCCCGGAGCGGTGAGCTGCGGGATGGGCAGGACCTGCTGCACGGCCTTTTCACCGTCGCTCGCGCCGACGTCCACGAAGGACAGTGCGCAGTGGGTGGTGCCGAGATCGATGCCGATCGTGTAGCGGGCGCCGTTGCCGGCGGTGCTCACCGGACTGCCCTCGCGTCGCTGCACGACGTCCTTTCCAAAAGAGGGAGATCACCCCCTGCGGACGGCTGCGCGGAGGCGTTCATGACGACCCTCCCGTCGCTGCGCGACGACCTCCCCGAGGGAGGGGGAGCGCCTCCTCCGGACGGCCGCGCGGAGGCGCTCATAGCTCCACCTCCGCCTGGGCGACGACGCTGGCGTCATGGCCTTCGGCCAGTTTCGGCAGGCGGCTTTCGGTGACGCGCCAGCCGCGGTGGCTGAGGCTGCCGGTGAAGGGGGCCTTGCCGACGACGTTGCCGGTCAGGCGGATGGCGGCGGCGTCGAAACCTTCGGCCAGGGTGATGCGGCTGCCCTCGGCTTCGGAGCGCACCGGCCCGATGCTGAAATGCTCGCGCAGCACCTTGCGGCAGCCTTCATGCACCACCCGCGCGGCGGCGCCGATGTCGGCGTCGGAATAAGCGCCGACGTCCTCCTGCACGAAATCGACGAAGCGGGCTTCGCGCTGCAGCAGGCCGATCAGTTGGAGCGCGGCGCCGGGCGGGTTTTCGCGCAGCGCCGGCGTTGCCGCGGGTGCTGCGCCGGAGGCGGAAGGTCGGTCTGCCGTCGGGCCGGCCGGCAGGTCCCCATCGCGCAATTGCTGGAGCCTGGCGGCGAGTTCGGGCTGGAACAGGACGGAGAAGGCGAGGCCGATGCGGCGCACGAAGGAAGGAGTCGGACGAGGCATGAGCAGATCCTTTTGCCGAAGTTTGTTGCGACGCAATATAACCCAGCCGGCGGCGATTGCCCTAACGAGGCGGTCGCCCGGGGCGGTGCGGATGGCCCTGGTCGGGATGGGTCTCGTGCGGGGCGAAGGTGCTTCCGGGAATGGAAAGCTTGCTGTTCCGTCCGGATGTGTATATAGTTCCGCTTCTCCGACGCGGGGTGGAGCAGCTCGGTAGCTCGTCGGGCTCATAACCCGAAGGTCACAGGTTCGAATCCTGTCCCCGCAACCATATACAAGAGACAGGCCGGTGGCGTGAGCTGACCGGCCTGTTTTTTTGCGCCTGTACCGGACGGCCCCTCACTCCATGTGGCCGTCGCCGAGTTCCGTGCCAGAGCGGATGCCGCCGGGGGGTGCCGCGGCGGCCGTCCCGCTCGTCAGGCGCCGATACAGATCCGCAAGTCTCTCCGCCATGATGCCGTCCGCCCATTGCCTGCTGTGGAGCAGGGCCTGTGCGGAGAGCGCCTGGCGGCGCGAAGGGGAGGCCAGCAGCCCGATCAGTTCGCTGGCGAAGGCGTCCCTGTCGTCCGTGGAGACGATGGCGCCGGAGTGCGGCGTGAGGATGTCCCTCGTGCCCATCTCGGCGAGCGCGACGACCGGCAGGCCGGAAGCCATCGCTTCGAGCAGCACCAGGCCCTGGGTCTCGGTGCGGGAAGCGAACACGAAGGCGTCCGCCCCGGCGTAGCAGTCGTGCAGTTCCCGCCCGCGGTCGAGGTAGCCGACGAAGCGGACGGCGGATGCCAGGCCGCGCCGGGCGGCGTCTCTTTCCAGTTCGGCCAGCGCCGGCCCTTCGCCGGCAACCACGAGGACGAAGCCGGGCAGGGCCGCTGCCGCGATGGCCGCGACGTCGATCAGGAAGCCGATGTTCTTCTCGTGCGCGACGCGGCCGATGAAGAGCGCCACCGGCGCCGTTGCGGCAATGCCATATGCGCGGCGGAAACGTTGCCCGTCCCCCGCCCCGAAAGTCTCGATCGGAATGCCGGTTGGCAGTACGTGCAGCGCGGAGGACACCCCGTAGGCGGCGAGGCGGTCGCGCATGGCGGTCGACGGTACGACCACGCCATCGACCGTGTTGCACTGGGAGCGGGACACCCGGCGCGCGAGGGCACGCAACGGGCCCGGCGGCAGGAAGGGCGCGTAGTGGTGCAGGTATTCCTCGAAGAAGGTGTGGTAGCTCAGCAGCAGCGGCAGCTTGAGCCTGCGGGCCGCGGCGACGCCGGCGTAGTGGGCGACGAAGGGCGTCTGGATGTGTACCAGGTCGCATGAAGCGGCCTCGCGCAGGGCGGCGGCCCGCATGCGTCGCCAGGACGCCAGCCTGTCTTCCGGATCGCGGGGAACCCTGCGTCCCGGTACGCGGACGACCCCGGGTTCCGCTGGCTGATCCACATCTTCGCCGTAGTCCGGCGCCAGCAGGCGCACGTCGATGCCGCAGGCGCGAAGGGCGTGGCGAAAGGTCGCGATCGACGTGGAAACACCGTTGACGCGCGGGAAATAGACGTCGGAGACCATCAGCACCCGTTTCATGGGCGCCGAGACTGACAGGGCGGTGTTACGCTGCGGTTACGGTCCCGTCCGCCCGGCTGGCGTAAAATGCGGGCATGAATACGTCCCCCAGTCTGCGGGCTGCGCCGCAGGATCGCGCGCCTCGTCCCCGGAACCGCCGTTTCTCCCGTGCCGGCTTTCTGGCCGCGATTTCGCTGCCGTTGCTGTCCGCCAGTACCGCCACCTTGGCGGACGAGGAGTTCGCGTCCTGCCTCGCTCGGCTGCGGCCCGAAGCGATCTCCAAAGGCGTGTCGGGCGCAACCTTCGATGCACAGACGGCAATGCTCGCTCCGGACATGGCGGTGATCGGCTTTCTCGATGCCCAGCCCGAATTCGTGACGCCGATCTGGGACTACCTCGCCGCGCTGGTCGATGAGGAGCGCGTGGCGGACGGGCGCGGGATGCTGTCGCGCTGGGACGAGGTTCTGCGCCGGGTCGAGGCCGAGTACGGCGTCGATCGCGCGACGGTGGTGGCGGTGTGGGGCGTCGAGAGCAACTTCGGCCGCAATTTCGGCACGCGCCCGCTGCTCACGTCGCTGTCGACGCTGTCTTGCTACGGCCGCCGGCAGTCCTACTTCCGGGGCGAGTTCTTCACCACGCTCAGGATCATCCAGGAAGGGCACGTGGCGCCCGAGCGCCTCACCGGGTCGTGGGCGGGCGCCTTCGGGCACACGCAGTTCATGCCGTCGACCTTCATGCGGCTGGCGGTGGACTTCGACGGCGACGGCCGGCGCGACCTGGTCGACAGCGTGCCCGATGCCCTGGCCTCCACCGCCAACTTCCTCAAGCGCGCGGGCTGGCGCGGCGATCTGCCCTGGGGTTTCGAGGTGGCCTTGCCCGCGGGTTTCGATACCTCGTCGGCGGGGCGACGCAACAAGCAGCCGATGCGCGACTGGGCTGCGCGCGGCGTCCGGCGCAGCGATGGCAGCGGACTGCCGCCCGGCGAGACGGCGGCTGCGCTGCTGTTGCCGGCGGGGGCAGGCGGGCCGGCCTTTCTCGTCACGCGCAATTTCGACGCGTTGTATTCGTACAACGCCGCGGAGAATTATGCGCTGGCCATCGCCCACCTGTCCGATCGCCTGCGCGGCGGCGGGCCGTTCGTCACCGGCTGGCCGACCGACGATCCCGGCCTGTCCCGCGCCGAGCGGCGCGAACTCCAGACGCTGCTGATCCGGCACGGCCATGACATCGGCGAGGCTGACGGCGCGATCGGCGCGCGTACGCGCGAGGCGCTCAAGGCGGTGCAGACCGAACTGGGCCTGCAGCCCGACGGCCGCGCAGGGCAGAAGGTGCTGCGGGCGTTGAGAGCCGCGGTCGCCAACTGAGGAACACCGCTGGACGCCAGTTGGCGGTCCAGCGGCGCGAGAGGCCGCCTCTACCGGCGGACGACGGTTCCGGCGGAGTCTTCGATGCTGGCAGGCCCCGCGGACTTCCTCAGTTCGCCGGCGTGTCCGTGGCCGGCTGGCCGGGGAAGAAGCGCTCGCCGAGTTCTTCCAGCCCCAGTTCGTGCAGCAGCCCGGCCAGCCGCTCGGAAGGCCGCCGGCGCGGCAGGTCCTTGTAGCTGGCGATGATCAGCTCGTTCTTCATCGAGTGTTCCCAGCCCACCAGCTCGGTGACGCTGACCTGGTAGCCGTGCGATTCGAGCTGCACGCAGCGCAGCACGTTGGTGGCGTGGCTGCCGAATTCGCGTGTGTGGATGGGATGGCGCCACAGTTCGGTGAGGCTGTTCCTGAGCGCCTGTGCCTTGTTCTTGCGCAGGACCGCTGCGACTTCGGCCTGGCAGCACGGTACCAGCACGATGAAGCGCGCCTGCTTCTTCAGCGCGAAGCGGATCGCGTCGTCCGTGGCGGTGTCGCACGCATGCAGTGCGGTGACGACGTCGATGCGCTGCGGCAGGCGATCGGAGGTGATGGAATCGGCCACCGTCAGATTCTGGAAGCGCATGCCGCGAAAGCCCAGCTTGTCCGCCAGGCGGCGCGAGCTCATCACCAGTTCGTCGCGCGTCTCGATGCCGTGGATGCAGCCCTGGGGCGCCTGCGACTTGAAGAACAGGTCGTAAAGGATGAAGCCGAGATAGGACTTGCCCGCACCGTGGTCCACGAGCTGAATGTCGGGCCGTTCCGCGAGCGCTTCGGCCAGTAGCGGTTCGATGAAATGGTAGAGGTGATAGACCTGCTTGAGCTTGCGCCGGCTGTCCTGGTTGAGCGTGCCGTCGCGCGTCAGGATGTGGAGCTGCTTGAGCAGTTCGATCGACTGATCCGGGCGGATCTCGGGATGCTGAGCGTTCATCTTCTTTCGATCTGCTGCGTGCCACCGCGGCGGAGCGGTGATCTGCATGTCGACAAAATGTAAAAAACGACCGCAGTGGCCGGCCGTTTCGAATCGGCGGAGAAAAACGGTGCCGTCCTGCGGCCCGTGCCGGCGCTCGATGTCATCGGTTGCGCCCGACGCCCGGGCGGCATTTCCCGGTTCGATCTCCGGAACCGGCATTGAATCGATACGGCCGGCGCGAACGGCGTTCAGCCCGAACGCCGCGTATGGATCATGTAATTGACCGACGTATCGTCGCCCAGGGAATACACCTTGGTCAGCGGGTTGTAGCTCAGGCCGCTCATGCCCTGCATGTCCAGCCCGGCATTGCGGCAATGGCGCGACAGCTCGGACGGTTTCAGGAACTTGGCGTATTCGTGCGTGCCGCGCGGCAGCAGGTTCAGCACGTATTCCGCGCCGATGACCGCGAAGACATAAGCCTTCAGATTGCGGTTGATGGTCGAGAAGAAGACGTGGCCGTCCGGTTTCGCCAGCCTGGCGCAGGCCGCGATCGTACTGGCCGGATCGGGCACGTGTTCGAGCATTTCCATGCAGGTGACGACGTCGAACCGGCCGGGATTCTCGGCCGCGAAGGCTTCCGCACCGGTGTGCCGGTAATCCACCTTGAGCCCGCTCTCGTAGAGATGCAGGCGAGCCACCCCGAGTGCCTTCTCGGAGAGGTCGATGCCGGTGACCGCCGCGCCGCGTGCCGCCATGCTCTCGGACAGGATTCCGCCGCCGCAGCCGACGTCGAGCACCGTCTTTCCCGCGAGCGCCGCCCGGCTGTCGATCCACTCCAGACGCAGCGGATTGATCTCGTGCAGCGGTTTGAACTCGGATTCGGGGTCCCACCAGCGGTGGGCGAGGTCGCTGAACTTCTGGACTTCAGCCGGATCGGAATTGGTCGTGTTCATCGGGATCGGAGCCTTTGGGGAACGGCAGTGTGACCGTCGCGGGCGTATGCGGTTCGGCGGTCGCCTCAAAAACAAAAAGCCCCGCCGAGGCAGGGCTTTCCGTACATCGGGCTGCGGATTACTTGGAGCCGATGACTTCCACTTCCACGCGGCGATCCGGCTGCAGGCACTCGATCAGAGCCTTGCGGTTCTTGATCTTGTCGCACTTGGCACCGGTGACGGGCTGCTTCTCGCCCTTGCCTTCGGTATAGACGCGGTTCGCTTCCACGCCCTTGGAAACCAGGTAGGTCTTCACGGCCGCGGCACGGCGCTCGGACAGCTTCTGGTTGTAGGCGTCGGAACCGAGGCGGTCGGTGTGGCCGACGGCGAGGATCACTTCCAGCTTGACCTGCTTGGACTGGGCGGCCAGATCATCCAGCTTGGCCCTGCCTTCCGGCTTCAGGACGGCCTTGTCGAAGTCGAACAGGGCGTCGGCGGACAGCTTGATCTTGTCGGCGGTGGGCCTCGGCGCAGCGGCAGGGGCGGCCGGCGCGGCAGCAGCCGCGACCGGCGCAACGCACTTGTCCTTCGGAACGATGTCGCCGTCGCATTCGCAACCCGCCGGGAACTGACCAGCCATCGCGGTCGACGCGGCAGCCGGGCTCCAGTAGCCGGTGCGCCAGCACAGGCCGGTACCGCTGCGGGCGACGACGTTGCGGGCATCGATGACGTACGGGATTTCGCCCTTGCTGTCGACCACCACGTCCTTCACCTGCTGAGCGTAGGCGACAGGAGCAGTAAGGCCGATCGAAGCGATGGCGGCCAGCATGAGCATCTGTTTCTTGGTCTGTTTGATCATGGTTTCCTCTTTGAAGGCGAATCGCCGGAGTTGCCACTGCATTGGAGAAGGAAAACAGCAACGAATCGCCGTCTCCACGTCAGGTCGAACTTACTTATCCAGTTCAATTAGCGAGCTTAGTTTGCCACACCGTCGCAATTCGGAGCAATTCTTTGTCGCTTATTTGCAACAGCGCAACGCCTTCAGCCACGCGGATTTCGCCGTCTATCCAGACGTGCGAGACATGCTCCCGGCCCGCGACGTGCACGAGATGGGAAATGGGGTCGAAGCAGGGCCGCATCAGAGCGTCGCCAAGATCCACCGCGCAGAGGTCGGCCCGTTTCCCGGGGACGATGGAGCCGACTTCCGCCCCCAGGCCCAGTGCTTCGGCGCCGGCCAGCGTGGCCATGTGCAGTGCGGCATGGGCCGGCACGGCCGTCGCGTCCTTGCTGCCGACCTTGGCGAGCAGGGCCGCGTGCCGCATCTCCTGGAACAGGTCGAGCCGGTTGTTGCTGGCCGCGCCGTCGGTGCCCAGCCCGACGCGGACGCCCGCGGCGAGCAGCTGGGCGACGGGTGCGATGCCGCTGGCAAGCTTCATGTTCGAGGTCGGGCAGTGGGCGACGCTGGCGCCGTGGCCGGCGAGCAGTTCGATTTCCTGCGCGTCGAGATGCACGGCGTGCACGCCCACCATGTTGTCCGCCACGACGCCGAGCTTCGCCAGCCGGGCCAGCGGGCGCATGCCGTGGGCTGCCAGCGAGTTGCGGATCTCGCCCTCGGATTCGTGGATGTGGATGTGCAGCGGCAGATCGAGTTCATGGGCGAGGGTCTGGGCGCGCCGCAGATTGGCGTCGGAGACGGTGTAGGGCGCATGCGGCGCGACGGTGAAGCCGATCCGCGGGTGGTTCTTCCAGTGGTCGCGGGCGGCGAAGCCCTTGCGCAGGTAGTCGTCCGCATCCGCCGCGTAGGACGTGGGAACGTCGATCAGAACGATGCCGACCCGTGCCCGCATGCCTGCCAGATCGAAGGCTTCCGCAGCCGCGTCGGGATGGAAGTACATGTCGCTGCACGTCGTGATGCCGCCGCGCAGCATCTCGACGGCTGCGAGCAGCGTGCCTTCGCGAACGAAGGAATGGGAAACGTGTTTGTTCTCGGCGGGCCAGATGGCCTCCTGCAGCCAGCGCATCAGCGGCAGATCGTCGGCGATGCCGCGCAGAAGGTTCATCGCGGCGTGCGTGTGGAGGTTGACCAGCCCCGGGATCAGCGCGTGTTCGGGGAGTTCGACGACGCGGGCGGCATCGACCGTGCGGCGGGCCAGGTCGCTCGGCATCACGGCGGCGATGCGGCCGAAGCGGACCGCGACGGCGTGATGGTGGAGCACGGCCCGCGCGGGTTCGACGGGAATGACCCAGCGTGCGTAGATCAGGAGGTCGGCCGGTTCGTTCAAGCGTGGTTCTCCGCGTGGGCGCAATGGCGGGAAGGGTGCGGCGATTTAAGCACGGCGGCGGAAGCGCGAACAACATGGGCGGGGCTGGCGGCACCGCGTTCGCATGGCCGGGCGGGCGGGGTTCGTGACAGAATCGGGGCGTCGACTTTTGATCGCGGGCATTGTCGGTCCGCCGCGTGGATGGCATGAACGGATTGCCGGAGAAAATCGGTCGGTATCGGATCCTGCGCGAAATCGGGCGCGGTGCGACGGCAGTGGTCTATCTGGCCGAAGGCCCGGACGACCCTCGGCCGGTGGCGCTGAAGCACGTCCGCTTCGACGACAAGGTGCGGGACGAGGCGAAGTGGAACCGGCGCCTGATCAAGCTGCTGAAGGCCGAGAAGGCGGTGGCCACGCGCCTGGACCATCCGAACATCATCCGGATCTACGATGCGTCGATCGAACCCGGCCAAGCCTACGTGGTGATGGAGTATTTCCCGGGTGCCTCCCTCGAGCGCCATTGCTCGTTCGAGCATCTGCTGCCCATCCACCGCACGATCGGCATCGTGTTCAAGTGCTGCATGGCCCTGGATCACGCGTATCGCCAGGGGATCGTCCATCGCGACATCAAGCCGGCGAACATCCTCGTCGACGACCAGGACAACGTGAAGATCACGGATTTCGGCCTCGCGCTGAACGTCAGCAAGCGGGTGGAGACGGATTCGACCTTCATCATGGGGGTGGGGTCGCCGGCCTACATGAGCCCCGAGCAGATCAAGGGATATCCCCTCAACCAGAAGACGGATCTCTATTCGCTCGGCGTCGTGCTGTTCCACCTTCTCACCGGCCGGCTGCCTTTTCGCGGCACCAACCCGGCGCAGCTCATCTACAAGATCATCAACGCCGATCCGCCGTCGGTGTCGCAGCTCAATCCGGACGTGCCGGAGCAGATGGATGCGGTGATCCGCCGCGCGCTCGAGAAGGATCTCTATTCGCGCTACAAGAACGGCGCCGAGTTTGCGAAGGACCTGGCGGCCGTGCGCTACAAGATCCTCGACGACAGCTACGTCCCGCCGGACACCCAGCGCTTTAACCAACTGCGCAAGCTGGCGTTCTTTACCGAGTTCGAGGACGTCGAGCTTTGGGAAGTGCTGCGTATCTGCTCGTGGAGGCAGGTGGACAAGAACATCGCCCTGGTTCGCGAGGGCGAGGCCGACCAGCGCTTTGCGATCGTCCTCGATGGCCGCGTGGAGCTTTCCGTCGGCGGGCGCAAGGTGGCCGAACTCGGCCGAGGCGAGGTCTTCGGCGAACAGGCGTGGATCGACAGCATCGAGCATCGGCACATGCTGTCGGTGGTTTCGCTCGAAGCGCTGACCTATCTGGAGATCAATCCGGCCGCGCTGGCGCTTGCCAGCGACGAGGTGGTCGAGCGTTTCCGTACCCAGGTGTCTACGGTCGTCGTGCGCCGGCTTGCAATCATTGCACGCACCCTGTCGCAGCACATGCCCGCCGCGGCAGTGGGTGAATACACGGCGACGGGCAGCCTGGATTTGCGCCTGGTGGACGGCTGAGCCGTTTGGCAGCTCCCGGTGTTCCGGCGTCCCAGGCATCGCATCGCGCGCAATCGGCTGCGGCAGGCTGCCTGAACGCTCCGTGCGTTTATCGCGTGGCGCCCAGCGCGAGTGCCCGCTGCCTGCTTGCCGCGATCTCGCCCGCATCCGCCGCCGGTGCTTCCAGCCAGTTGCCGAGGTTGCGCCGGGCTAGGTCCGCGAGTGCGGAGATCCAGTCGTCGCGTTCGTTCAGGCAGGGGATGTAGTGGAAGGTCTTGCCGCCCCGGGCGAGGAAGGCATCGCGGCATTCCATGGCGATTTCCTCCAGGGTTTCCAGGCAGTCCGACACGAAGCCCGGGCAGATCACGTCCACGCGGCGGGTTCCGCTTTTCGCCAGTGCTTCGAGTGTGGGCTGGGTGTAGGGCTGCAGCCACTCGGCCTTGCCGAAGCGCGACTGGAAGGTCACCGCGGCGCGGTCGGCCGGCAGTTCCAGGGCGTCGAAGACGAGGCGCGCCGTCTTCATGCATTCGCAGTGATAGGGGTCGCCCAGGTCGAGGGTGCGGCGCGGGATGCCGTGGAAGCTCATCACCAGCTTGTCGGGTGTGCCGTGGCGCGCCCAGTGTTCGCGGATGTTCCGCGCGATTGCGGCGATGTACCCCGGATCGTCGTGGAAGCTGCGCACGTAGCGGATCTCGGGCAGGTTGCGCCAGTTGCGCAGGCAGTGCGCCACCTCGTCGATGGCGCTGCCCGTCGTGCTCGACGAGTATTGCGGATAGGCCGGCAGCACCAGGATGCGGGTGCAG
Organism: Thauera sp. K11; assembly: GCF_002354895.1. Taxonomy (NCBI): domain Bacteria; kingdom Pseudomonadati; phylum Pseudomonadota; class Betaproteobacteria; order Rhodocyclales; family Zoogloeaceae; genus Thauera; species Thauera sinica. The sequence goes on along the minus strand of NZ_CP023439.1, from coordinate 2,584,164 downwards.
CCCCGGGCACGCAGGGCGTTCAGCATGTCGGGAATCGACGGCGCGCCGTAACGCATGGCCCAGGCGACTTCCAGGTCGGGGCGGCGGGTTTCGGCGAGGCGGGCGGCGAGCAGCTTTGCCTGGCGCTCGGTATGCACCTTGAGCGGCGAGCCTTCTTTCGTCCAGATGCTGGCGTATTTTTCCGCCGACTTCGCCGGCCGGAGGTTCAGGATGACGCCGTTCAGGATCGGCCACCAGGCCGCCCGCGGAATTTCCACCACGCGAGGGTCCGACAGGAACTGCTTGAGGTAGGGGCGCAGGGCGCGGGCGGTAGGGGCTTCGGGCGTGCCCAGGTTCACGAGCAGCACGCCGATGCGCGCGCGCGCGTCGTGCTCGTAGGCGGGTTCGCTCCAGTAGCGGGCCATGGGGGTCCTTGGATTCGGTTCTTGCAGCGGAGCGGGCGCCGGCGCGCTCCGGTCAGTGATTGGACGACAGCGCGCTGGACAGCAGCCTGGCGGTGATGTCCACGATGGGGATGACGCGATCGTAGGCCATGCGCGTGGGGCCGATGACGCCGACCGACCCCACCACCCGTCCATCGACTTCGTAGGGCGCGGTGATCACGCTGCATCCATCCAGCGGCGCCAGGCCGGATTCGCCGCCGATGAAGATCTGGACCCCTTCGGCGCGGTTCGACAGGTCCAGCAACTGCATCAGCCCGGTCTTCTGGTCGAAGAGCTTGAAGAGTTCGCGCAGGCGCGACATGTTGGACGACAGGTCCTCGACCTCCAGCAGATTGGTTTCGCCGGAGATCACGTAATTGGTCGCGGTTTCCTCGGCCGCTTCCGAGCCGGCGTCCACCGTTGCCGTCATCAGTTCGGTCATGTCGCTGCGCAGTTGCCGCAGTTCGGCCCGCAGCCGGTGCCTGATCTCATCGAAGGAAAGGCCGACGAAATGTTCGTTCAGGTAGGAAGCGGCGCTGCTGAGTTCGGCAGCGATATAGGCACGACGCGTCAGCAGGATGCGGTTCTGCACGTCGCCCGCGGTGGTGACGATGATCAGCAGGATGCGCGTCTCGGACAGGCTGATGAACTCGAACTGACGGATGCGGACCGCGTCCTTGCGCGGTGCCACCACGACGCCGGCGAACTGCGTGAGGCCGGACAGCACGTGCGAGGCCGAATTCAGCAGCCGTTGAGGCTGGTCGGGCTGCAACTGGCCCTTGAGCTCGCGGACCTGGGCGCTTTCGAGCGGCTGCACGGTGAGCAGCGCATCGACGAAGAATCGGTAGCCGCGTGCCGTGGGCACGCGCCCGGCGGAAGTGTGGGGGCTGGCGATGAAACCGGCTTCCTCCAGATCGCTCATGACGTTGCGCACGGTGGCCGGCGACAGTTCCAGGCCGGAGAAGCGCGACAGCGCACGGGAGCCCACCGGCTGGCCTTCCGCGATGTAGCGTTCGATCAAGGTCTTGAGCAGGATCTGGGAGCGGGTGTCGAGCGTGTTCATGTGGGCGTCGGGGCTGTTGCCGGGATTCTACGAAAGTGTGGCGGCCGTGGTAAGCGGCGGGTAGTGCGGGAGATGACCGTCGGCTTCCGGTTTTGTCGGCTGGATATGGTTTAATCCGCGGCTATGAGCATGCACTTCGACAACATCGCGCTGATCGGCAAATATCAGAGCCCGGACGTCGCCGAGTCCGTGCTCGAGATCGCACGTTTCCTGCGTTCGCGAGGGCGTAACGTATGGATGGAACAGGGTACGGCAAGTTCCATCGGCGGTGCGGGAGACTACCCGATCGCGGCCTACGAGCAGATCGGCGCCGAGGCGGACCTCGCGGTGGTGGTCGGCGGCGACGGCACCATGCTCAACACGGCCCGCCGCCTTGCCGAGCACGCGGTACCGCTGGTGGGGGTCAACCTCGGGCGGTTGGGCTTCCTGACCGACATTTCGCGCTCGAACGCACTGGCGTGTCTTGCCGAGATCATCGAGGGGCGGTTTGGCGAAGAGTCCCGCTTCATGCTCGATGCCGAGGTGCTGCGTGGCGGTGTGCGCGTCTTCTCGACCCGCGCGCTGAACGATGTCGTCGTCAACAAGGGCGACCTCGGCCGCATGATCGAGTTCGACCTTGCGATCGACGGCGAATACGTCTATACGCAGCGCTCCGATGGCATGATCCTGTCCACCCCGACCGGATCGACTGCCTACGCGCTGTCGGCCAACGGTCCGATCCTGCACCCGAGCGTCGGCGGCATCGCGCTCGTGCCGCTCTGTCCGCATGCCCTGACGGCACGTCCCGTCACGTTGCCGGACAGCAGCCGCATCGAGATCTCGCTGCTGCTGCCGCACGATGCACGCGTGCATTTCGACGGCCAGGCCCGCTTCGATCTGCGTGCCGGCGACTGCGTGCGCGTCACCCGCTCGCCGCACGCCTTGCGCCTGCTGCATCCGGTCGGCTACAGCTACTACGCCATGCTGCGCGAAAAGCTGCACTGGAGTGCTGCTCCGCGCCACAACTGAACCCGCCGTCCGCGCCGATGCGGGCGCGGATCCTGCTGCAGTCCTGCCTTCGTTTTCTCACATCATGCTGCGACGACTCACCATACGCGACTTCGTCATCGTCGACCGCCTCGAACTCGATTTCGCCGCAGGATTCGGCGCGTTGACCGGCGAAACCGGCGCTGGCAAATCGATCCTGCTCGATGCGCTCGGGCTCGCTCTCGGGGGGCGCGCGGAGGCCGGGGTCGTGCGCGCCGGGCAGGAGCGCGCCGACATCATCGCCGAGTTCGATCTGCCGCAGCAGGGCGGACTGGCCGCCTGGCTTGCCGATGAGGCGCTGGAGGCCGAGGAGGGGGCGGTGATCCTGCGCCGGGTGGTCGACGCCGGCGGGCGCAGCCGGGCCTGGATCAACGGTACCGCGGTGACGCTCGCGCAACTGCGGGCGGCGGGCGAGTGGCTGGCCGACATCCACGGCCAGCATGCCCACCATGCGCTCCTGCGCGCCGAGGCCCAGCGCGAACTGCTCGATGCCTGTGCCGGTGCGCGCGCGATCGCGACGGAAGTCGCCCGCTGCCATCGCGAATGGCAGGCGCTCGCCAACCTCAGGCGCGAGGCGGAGGCGGACTCGGCAAACTCGGCGCGCGAGCGCGAACTGCTCGCCTGGCAATCGAAGGAGCTGGAGGAACTCGCCTTCGACGGCAGCGAGTGGGACGAACTCAATGCTGAGCACAGCCGTCTCGCCCATGCGGCGGGGCTGATGGAAGGCGCCGACGAAACCCTGGCCGCCCTGGGCGAGGGCGACTACGCGGTCTGCGCGATCCTGCGCCATCTCGATGGCCGCGTCGCCGAACTCGCCGACATCGATCCCGGCCTGGCAGACGTGCGCGAACTGCTGTCGGCCGCCGCGATCCAGGCCGACGAGGCGCTGCATGCGCTGCGGCGCTACCGCGAGCGCCTCGATCTCGATCCGCAGCGGCTGGCCGAGGTGGAACGCCGCATCTCGACGGTGATGGATACTGCGCGCAAGTATCGCGTGGTGCCCGAAGCCCTGCCCGAACTCATGAGCCAGTGGCGCGAACGCCTGGCCACGCTGGAGGCGCGCTCGGACCCGGCCAGACTGGAGCAGGCCGAGGCCGAGGCGTACGGGCGATTCGGGGCCGCGGCGGCAAGCCTGTCCGCCTTGCGCCGGCCCGCGGCCGAGGCGCTGTCGAGGGAGATCACCGAGGCGATGCAGACGCTCGCGATGGCCGGGGGGCGCTTCGATGTGGCGCTCGAACCTTCCCAGCCCTCCGCGCATGGCGCGGAGATCGTGGAATTCCGCGTTGCGGCAAATCCGGGTCAGGCACTGCGCAGCCTGGCCAAGGTCGCCTCCGGCGGGGAGCTGTCGCGGATCGGCCTCGCCATCCAGGTCATGACGAGCCGCGACTCGGCCACGCCGACGCTGATCTTCGACGAGGTGGACGTCGGTATCGGCGGGCGTGTGGCGGAGATCGTCGGCAAGCTGCTCGCCCGTCTCGGACGGGAGCGCCAGGTTCTGTGCGTCACCCACCTGCCGCAGGTCGCTGCGTGTGCCGACTGGCAGTGGCGGATCGCCAAGGTGGAGCGGGGAGGGCAGACGCTCAGCGAGGTGACGCCGCTTTCCAGCGAGGAGCGCATCGAGGAGATCGCGCGCATGCTGGGCGGCGTGAACATCACCGCGACCACGCGCGACCACGCGGCGGAGATGCTGGGGCAGCGCTGAAGGGCTGGATGCGGGCCGCGGTAGCAGGCGGCTTCGCCGACGGGGCGTGCGCGCCGGGGCGGGTCAGGAGCCGCCGCCGCGGTTGGGGCAGTCCTTGCGGACGCAGTCGGCGTACAGATACAGCGCGTGCTCCTTGATGGTGAAGCCGCGCTCTTCGGCAATGCGTTTCTGGCGCTGTTCGATCTCGGGGTCGTAGAACTCTTCCACCTTGCCGCATTGCAGGCAGACGAGGTGGTCGTGGTGATTGCCCTGGTTGAGTTCGAAGACCGCCTTGCCGGATTCGAAGTAATGGCGCTCCAGCAATCCGGCCTGCTCGAACTGGGTCAGCACGCGATAGACCGTCGCCAGCCCGATGTCCATGCCCTCGCTGATCAGCAGGCGATAGACGTCTTCGGCGGTGAGGTGGCGCTGCTCCGCGCTCTGGAACAGGTCCAGGATCTTCAGGCGTGGGTAGGTCGCCTTCAAGCCTATGCTCTTCAGGCTCTTGGAATTCTCTGACATGGCTGTCCATACGGATGGCGAGGTGACGCGCAGTCGGAGAATGCGCGAAGTTCGGCGAAAGGCCGACTTGCCCTATGTTATATTTTTTACCCCCCAATGAGAACCTGCGCTCCCCAGCGGGCGCCTTCATCCGACTCCTCTTCATGCGTCCTCTCCTGTTTCCGGCGCTCGTCGCCGCAAGCCTGCTTGCCGGCTGCTCCTTCGACACAATCGTGAGCAAGGTCAATCCCTACAAGATCGACGTTCGCCAGGGCAACTACGTCGACCAGGACATGGTCGCCCAGCTCAAAAAGGGCATGACGCGCGAGCAGGTGCGCTTCGTCCTCGGCACGCCGCTGGTCGTCGATGTCTTCCGCAACGATCGCTGGGACTACGTCTATCGGTTCAAGCCCGGGCAGGCCGAGGCGCAGCAGCGGGTCATCTCCGTCTTCTTCGTCGACGACAGGCTCGACCGCATCGAGGGCGACGTGCAGGCCGGCAATGCGCAGGCTGCGGCGGAGACGGGGCGCGGCGAGCGCAGCCGCGTCGTCGAAGTCCCGGCCACGCCGCAAGATTGATCATCCGCCGGTGCGGGGCGTCCGTTCCGCGTCCGTCCACCGGCTCTCCAGGAACTGCAAGATGACGGTTATCCGTTTGGCCATCGCCGGCGCGTCCGGCCGCATGGGCCGCATGCTGATCGAGGCCGCCCTCGAGGACGAAGGCGTCGTCGTCGCGTCGGCCTTCGACCGGCCCGGGACGCCCTACATCGGGCGCGATGCGGGCGAACTGCTGGGTGCGCCGTGCGGCGTTGCCATCGTCGATGATCTCCGCGCGGCGATCGCCGCGGCCGATTGCGTGATCGACTTCACCCGCCCGGAGGGCACGCTCGCCCATCTCGCGATCGCCCGCGAACTCGGCAAGGCGATGGTGATCGGCACCACCGGCTTCGATGCGGCGGGCAAGGCGGCCATCGCACAGGCCGCCACCGACATTCCGGTGGTCTTCGCACCGAACATGGCGGTCGGCGTCAATGCGGTGTTCAAGCTGCTCGAGGTCGCTGCCCGCATCCTCGACGAAGGCTACGACGTCGAGGTGATCGAGGCGCATCACCGCTTCAAGGTCGACGCGCCGTCCGGCACGGCGCTGCGCATGGGCGAGGTGGTCGCGCGCGAGCTGGGGCGGGATCTCGACGCCTGCGCGATCTACGGCCGCGAAGGGGTGACCGGCGAGCGCAGGGCCGAGACCATCGGTTTCTCCACCATCCGCGGCGGCGACATCGTGGGCGACCACACCGTGCTGTTCGCCGGCATCGGCGAGCGCATCGAGATCACGCACAAGTCCGGCAGCCGCATGCCCTACGCGCTCGGTTCGCTGAGGGCGGCGCGCTTCGTGGCGGGGCGTGCGCCCGGGTTGTTCGACATGCAGGACATCCTCGGCCTGCGCTGAACGATCGGGCCGGCCGGTTCCGCGGCCATGGGGCGACGCGGCCTGCGGTATCGGCGGGGCAGCGGCGTCACATTGCCTTGAACGGCCGAAAAACGTAGAATCGCGACATCTAGACAGCGGGATCGGCCTACGGGCTCGTCCCGCTTTTTTGCAAGCTTCGAGGGCGGCATCGGTTGTCAGCCCTTGATTTCCAGGCTGAATCCAGGAGTTTCTCGTGACTGCATCCCTGCCCGCCCTTCTTGCGCTCGCCGATGGGACGGTATTCCATGGCAAGGGCATCGGCGCGGTCGGCAGCACGGTTGGCGAAGTGGTGTTCAATACCTCGATGTCGGGTTATCAGGAAATCCTGACCGACCCGAGCTACTCGCGCCAGATCGTGACCTTGACCTATCCGCACATAGGCAATACCGGCATCAACCGCGAGGACGTCGAGTCGACCCGCGTTCATGCCGCAGGGCTCGTCATCCGCGATCTGCCGCTGCTGCCGTCCAACTTCCGCATGGAGCAGCGTCTCGACGCCTACCTGCGCGCCGAGAACGTCGTCGCCATCGCCGGCCTCGACACCCGCAAGCTCACCCGCGTGTTGCGTGAGAAGGGCGCGCAGGCGGGTTGCATCGTCACCGCGGCCGAAGGCGCGCCGCTCGATGCGGAGGCCGCCGTCGCCGCTGCGCGCGCCTTCCCCGGCCTGGCCGGCATGGACCTGGCCAAGGTCGTCAGCGCACCGCAGGCTTATGACTGGACCGAGAGCGAGTGGGTGCTGGGCAAAGGCTACGGCAAGGTGGAGCGGGCCCGTTTCAACGTCGTCGCCTACGATTTCGGCGTCAAGTTCAACATCCTGCGCATGCTGGCCGAACGGGGCTGCCGGCTGACGGTGGTGCCGGCGCAGACGCCGGCAAAAGACGTGCTGGCGATGAAGCCGGATGGCGTGTTCCTGTCCAATGGCCCGGGAGACCCCGAGGCGTGCGACTACGCCATCGACGCGGTGCGGGAGATCATCGAATCGAAGGTGCCGACCTTCGGCATCTGCCTCGGCCACCAGTTCCTGGCGCTGGCCTCCGGTGCGAAGACCGTCAAGATGAAGTTCGGCCACCACGGCGCCAACCACCCGGTGAAGGACCTGGACAGCGGCCAAGTGCTGATCACCAGCCAGAACCACGGCTTCGCGGTGGATCCGGCGACCATGCCGGGCAATCTGCGGGTGACGCACCAGTCCCTGTTCGACGGCTCGAACCAGGGCCTCGCCCGTACCGACGTCCCCGCGTTCTCGTTCCAGGGACACCCCGAAGCGAGTCCGGGTCCGCACGACGTCGCCTACCTGTTCGACCGCTTCGTCCGCCTGATGGAAGCGGCCAGGTAATCAGGCACCCCGGCGGGCCCATCGCCCGCCGTCACCGTTTCGATGCCGGCGCATGACGCCGGGTCGAGGAATCACTGAGGCAACACGATGCCGAAACGTACCGACATAAAGAGCATCCTGATCATCGGTGCCGGCCCGATCATCATCGGCCAGGCATGCGAGTTCGACTATTCCGGCGCCCAGGCTTGCAAGGCGCTGCGCGAGGAAGGCTACAAGGTCGTCCTGGTCAATTCGAACCCGGCGACCATCATGACCGACCCGGGCACCGCCGACGTCACCTACATCGAGCCGATCACCTGGCAGGTGGTCGAGCGCATCATCGCCAAGGAGCGCCCCGACGCCCTGCTGCCGACGATGGGCGGACAGACCGCGCTCAACTGTGCGCTCGATCTGGCCCACAACGGCGTGCTCGAGAAGTACGGCGTCGAACTGATCGGCGCTTCGGAAGAGGCGATCGACAAGGCCGAGGACCGGCTGAAGTTCAAGGAGGCGATGACCACGATCGGGCTGGGCTCGGCGCGCTCGGGCATCGCCCACAGCATGGAAGAGGCGCTGCAGGTGCAGGGCGGCATCGGCTTTCCGGTCATCATCCGTCCCAGCTTCACGCTCGGCGGCAGCGGCGGCGGGATCGCCTACAACATGGAAGAGTTCCACGAGATCTGCAAGCGCGGTCTCGAGGCCAGCCCGACCAACGAACTGCTGATCGAGGAGTCGCTGCTCGGCTGGAAGGAGTACGAGATGGAGGTGGTCCGCGACAAGGCGGACAACTGCATCATCGTCTGCTCGATCGAGAACCTCGACCCGATGGGCGTGCACACCGGCGACTCGATCACCGTCGCGCCGGCGCAGACGCTGACCGACAAGGAATACCAGATCATGCGCAACGCCTCGATCGCGGTGCTGCGCGAGATCGGGGTCGATACCGGCGGTTCGAACGTCCAGTTCGCCATCAATCCGCGCGACGGCCGCATGATCGTCATCGAGATGAACCCGCGCGTGTCGCGTTCTTCCGCGCTGGCCTCCAAGGCCACCGGCTTCCCGATCGCCAAGGTCGCCGCCAAGCTGGCGGTGGGCTACACGCTCGACGAACTCAAGAACGACATCACCGGCGGCGCCACGCCGGCCTCGTTCGAGCCTTCGATCGACTACGTGGTGACCAAGATCCCGCGCTTCGCCTTCGAGAAGTTCCCGCTCGCCAACGATCGCCTGACCACCCAGATGAAGTCGGTGGGCGAGGTCATGGCGATGGGGCGCACCTTCCAGGAATCCTTCCAGAAGGCGCTGCGCGGCCTCGAGGTCGGCGTCTATGGCCTGGACGAGATCGAGGCCGACACCGAGGATCTCGAGCGCGAACTCGCGAGCCCCGGCCCGCAGCGCATCTGGTA